>CP054186.1:0-3610409 GCA_015200025.1 Phycisphaeraceae bacterium
GGGGGGCGGAGAGGACGCAGGACGCCGGGTACACGCATGGCCGCGATGTCACACCGATTCTCCGACGACCGCGAACGCGTCAAGGACGCGACCGATATCGCCCAGCTCATCGCCGAGCACGTCGCCCTCAAGCCCAAGGGCCGCGAATACGTCGGCCTCTGCCCCTTCCACGACGACCGCCGGCCCTCGATGTACGTCGTCCCCGCCAAGCGCATCTTCCACTGCTTCGTCTGCGGCGCCGGGGGCGACTGCTACACCTTCGTCCAGAAGCACCTCAACATGGAGTTCCGCGAAGCCCTCGAATACCTCGCCGAACGCGCCCACATCCCGCTCACCCCCTCCAGGCCAGCGCCCCACGCGACCCACGGCGACCACCCCGCCGCCCCCTCCCGCGCCGAGCTCCTCGCCGCCAACGCCACCGCCTCCGATTACTTCCGCGCCATCCTCCGCCACCCCGAGCACGGCCACGCCGCCCGCGACACCATCCAACGCCGCGGCATCACCCCCGACCTCGCCGATCGCTTCGCCCTCGGCGCCACCGCCGACCGATGGGACGGCCTCGCCCTGACCATCCGCTCCAAATCCCTCCACCCCGCCCCCTTCCTCCACGCCGGCCTGCTCAAGAAACGAGACGCCGACGCCTCCTTCTACGACACCTTCCGCAACCGCCTCATCTTCCCCATCGCCGACCGCGCGGGCCGCACCATCGCCTTCGGCGCCCGCCGCCTCAACGACCAGGACGAGCCCAAGTACCTCAACTCACCCGAGTCGCCCCTCTTCTCCAAGTCCGCCACCCTCTACGCCCTCCACCTCGCCCTCCCCGCCATCCAGCGCGAACGCGCCGCCCTCATCTGCGAGGGCTACACCGACGTCATCGCCTGCCATCAGGCCGGGTTCACCAACGCCGTCGCCACCCTCGGCACCGCCCTCACCCACGAGCACGCCCGCGCCCTCCGCCTCGCCTGCGACCGCGTCGTCCTCCTCTTCGACGGCGACGACGCCGGCCAGCGCGCCGCCGACCGCGCCGCCGAGGTCTTCTTCGCCGAGCCCATCGACGTCCACGTCTGCGTCCTCGCCGACCACACCGACGCCAAGGACCCCGACGAACTCCTCAAACGCGACGGCGGCCCCGACCTCCTCCGCCTCGCCATCGACCGCGCGCCCCACCTCCTCGACTACCGCTTCGACCGCCTCGCCGACCGCGCCGCCCCGCTCGGTCCCGCCGCCCTCGCCCGAACCATCGACGCCGAACTCGCCTCCCTCATCGCCCTCGGGCTCCCCGACGCCGATCCCGTCAAAAGGCGCCTCATCGTCAAACGCCTCGCCGCCCTCGCCGGCCTCCCCGACGACGCCGTCCTCGACTCCCTCGCCCGCGCCGAGGCCGCCGCCCGCGCCCGCCGCCGCGCCCCCGCGAACGACGACCGGGGAAACAACCCTCCCTCCGACCCCGCCCTCGCCGCCGCCGCGGCCCTCGCCGACCTCGCCTCCAAGCCCCTCTCCAACCACGACCGCCTCCTCGGGTGCCTCCTCGCCCAGCCCGACGCCGCCGACGCCTTCGACGCCGACGCCCTCCTCGATCTCCCGGCGTACGGTTCGCCCTTGACCCAACGAGTCGCCATCGCCATCCGCGACCAACGACGCGCCGGCCTCCCGCACGCCATCGACGACGTCCTCGCCGTCCTCGCGTCCTCCGACCCCGACGCCGTCCCCGCCGCCACCACCCTCGTCCGACGCGCCGCCGCCGAGTGCGACCACGACCCACAACGTCTCCGCGCCCTCGCCGCCGATTGCGCCGCCTCCATCCTCAGCGCCACCCTCAAGCCACGCCCCCCCGCCTCGCCCTCCGAACTCATCGAGGCCAAGAGGCTCGAACACGCCCGCACCGGCGGCAACCCCCGCGCCCTCCCGGGGTTCCGCAAGCCCTCCACCTGATCACCCCCATCCGCCCACGCCGCCCCCCCCACCAGCCCCGCCGACCAGACCGAGGAGACACGCTCGATGATCAACGTCACCACCATCGGCGCCGACCTCACCCCCGCGATGAACGCCCTCCTCGCCGTCGCCTCCCAGCGCGGCTGGCTCAGCCTCGAAGAACTCAACAACACCCTCCCCGACGAGCTCGTCGACCCCGAACGCCTCGACCATCTCCTCGTCCTCTTCGACCGCCTCAACATCGACCTCGTCGACGAACTCGAGTTCAAGGCCCGCCTCTACCGACTCTCCCGCAAACGCGGCGACGCCCCCAAGCCCCTCATCACCCCCGCCAAGCCCTTCCGCGCCATGACCGTCGACGGCGGGGAACGCGCCGCCGAGTCCGCCGAGCTCCGCGCCGAGATGGCCCGTCCCACCAAGCTCGCCAAGGGCGCCAAGCCCGACCCCGCCGACCCCGACGACCCCCTCAGCATCGAGCGTGAGCTCGCCGAAGAATCCACCTCCCGCCGCATCGACGACCCCATCCGCATGTACCTCTCGCAGATGGGCTCCATCCCCCTCCTCACCCGCGACGAGGAAGTCCGCCTCGCCAAGAAGATCGAAACCACCCGCATGATCTTCCGCCGGCGCTGCCTCGAATCCGACTACATCCTCGCCCAGGCCCTCGACACCCTCCGCGCCGTCGCCCGCGGCGAACTCCCCTTCGACCGCACCATGCGCGTCTCCACCGCCGAGAACAACGCCAAGGAACGCATCGCCCGACGCATCCCCGGCAACGTCGCCACCGTCGAGAAGCTCCTCCTCCTCAACCGCAAGGACTGGGACGACGCCCGCGCCGCCCTCACCAAAGGCGACGCCGACGCACACGCCGAACTCCGCCAGCGCATCGCCATCCGACGCCGACGCATGGCCGCCCTCACCGAAGAACTCTCCCTCCGCACCGGACGCATCATCCCACTGATGCGCAAACTCCGCTCCATCGCCAACAAAATGGCCGAACTCGAGGCCGACATCAAGCGAGCCGCCAAGCGCGGCCGCGACGCCGACCACGAAGACCTCGCCGTCATGCGCGAAGAACTCGAAGGCCTCCGCAACCTCGTCCTCGACGACCCCGCCTCACTCAAAGAACGCGTCCGCGAGCTCCGCACCGTCTTCTGGGAATACGAACAGGCCAAGCGAGACCTCTCCGGCGGCAACCTCCGCCTCGTCGTCTCCATCGCCAAAAAGTACCGCAACCGTGGCCTCTCCTTCCTCGACATCATCCAGGAAGGCAACACCGGCCTCATGCGCGCCGTCGATAAATACGAGTACAAACGAGGCTACAAGTTCTCCACCTACGCCACCTGGTGGATCCGCCAGGCCATCACCCGCGCCATCGCCGACCACGCACGCACCATCCGCGTCCCCGTCCACATGATCGAGACCATCGGCAAACTCCGCAACATCCAGAAACACATCCTCCAGTCCACCGGCATCGAGCCCACACCCGAAGAACTCGCCGAACTCGCCCAGATGTCCGTCGCCGAAGTCCGACGCGTCCTCAAGGTCGGCCGCGCCCCCGCCTCCCTCGACCGCCCCGTCGGCGAATCCGAAGATTCATACTTCGGCGACTTCGTCGAGGACGAAAAACAGTCCGCACCCTCCGACTCCGCCGCCTCCGACATGCTCAAGCAACGCATCGAGGCCGTCCTCAAAACACTCACCTACCGCGAACGAGAAATCATCAAACTCCGCTACGGCATCGGCGACGGCTACACCTACACCCTCGAAGAGGTCGGCCGCATCTTCAAGGTCACCCGCGAACGCGTCCGACAGGTCGAGGCCAAGGCCATCCGAAAACTCCAGCACCCCGTCCGCGCCCGCAAACTCCAGGGCTTCGTCGACGGCAACGTCTACAAGGAAGTCCGCGGCGAACTCAACGACCGACACCGACACCGCGCCGCCAACGGCCACCAACCCCACGCACCCGCCGCCGACCTCGCCTCCGACGACATCACCCAGGACTTCCTCTCCGACCCCTCCCCCAACCCCGCCCTCAGCCCAGCCCGCGACCCCGCCCGCGGCCTCATCAACCCCGACCACGACCTCGACCCCTCCGACCTCGACTAACCCCAACGCCCACCCCCTGCTTCCGGCTTCCGGCTTCCCACCCTCGCCCCGCGAGCGTAGTGAACGTGGAGAGGTGCCCGAGCAAAGCGAGGGCGATCCAGGGCCCCCCGCACGCCCCGCCTCCACGCCCTACGCTGGCGAGATGGGCGCCCTCCAAGATTACATCGCCAAAGTGTCGAAACGCACTCCGGAAGAGTGGGCCGCCCTCCCGCCCCTCGCACGCCCCGGCGAAATGCGCCAACAGACCATCGGCCGCGTCGCCACACGGTGCGGTCAACAACGCCCTGATGGTTCTCATCCCATTCAAATCTTAGAGAAGTGTGCCGAACGCGTACGAGATACAGACGTACGATCCGACGAAGGCTTCCTCGCCAACCTCATCTTCGAAGACCACAACCACCAGGCCATCACGCTCGCCGAACTCATATCGCGCATCGGGCCGTCGCAGAACGATCACCCAAGGGTCTTCACCGCCCTCGGATGTCACTTCCCGGGCATTCAGGGTGTCGTTCAAACCGACAACCTCATCGTGCTTTTGCCCGGCTGTCGTTTCGAGAGCAAAGTGAATCTCTCCGACTCGACTTTCGGCGATGAGGCCAACCTCTCCGGCTCGACTTTCGGCGATGAGGCCAACCTCTCCGGCTCGACTTTCGGCGATGAGGCCAACCTCTCCGGCTCGACCTTCGGCAAAGGGGCCGACCTCTCCTTCTCGACCTTCGGCGATAGGTCCAACCTCTCCGGCTCGACCTTCGGCATTTTGGCCTCCCTCTCCGGCTCGACCTTCGGCGATGGGGCCGACCTCTCCGGCTCGATCTTCGGCGCGCGGGCCAACCTCTCCGGCTCGACCTTCGGCAAAGGGGCCAACCTCTCCGGCTCGACATTCGGCCATGAGGCCGACCTCTCCGGCTCGACCTTCGGCGATGGGGCCGTCTTCTCACTCGCCACCTTCGGCACGCACGCCGATTTCTCCGGCACCCGCCTGGGCTTCCGCGCCGATTTCTTCGACTGCCGCTTCCACGCCCCCGGCGGGCCGGAAGGCCTCGTCGTCGCCTCCAGGCACTTCCCCCGCACCCACGCCGGCCGCGCCCACGAACTCCTCGTCAAGCCCCTCGTCCATTTCGGCTGGGACACCGTCCGCCGCCTCGGCGAGACCCGTTTCCTCACCCTCGCGTCCTACTCCTCCCTCGTCGCCGTCCCGCTCATCGTCGGCTCGTGGCCCGCACTCCGCCGAGCGGTCGAGTCCTACAACGCCGCCGATAAGCCCGGCTCGCTCCCCGCCCACCTCGACGCCCCGCCCCTCCCTTCCGCCTGGGCTCTCGCCTTCTTCGCCGCCCTGTGCGTGGCGATCGCCCACGCCCTCTACGGCTACTTCGCCCCCGAGTCTGTCCAACGCGCCTCACGTGACGATTTCCGCGAAAAAAGGAACGCCGAGTTCCGCGCCGCCCCCACGCACTCCCAACGCGACCTCCTGATCCGCGCGTTCGACAGCCTCGATCAGGCCGCACGAAGGCTCCCCGAGATCCGCCACCCCAGTTTCGTCAAGCGCCACGGCAAGGCCGTCTGGGTGACCACGAGCATCGAAGAACTCGACCGCTACTCCAAACTCCCAGACGAGGAGGAACTCCGACATTCCAACGCGTGTAAAGCGGCCAGGAATGCCGGCAGGCCCAAGCCACCGCCCCGCCCGCCCCTCACCAACTCGCCCGAGGAGATGCGCGTCATCGTCATCGACGAGGGCGCCGCCGCCGAGTACGACCTCAAGGCCCGCGAGAAACTCCCCGCGGCCTCGCTCAGCGCCGCGTTCTACGCCGCCGCCCTCTTCCTCCTCGCCTGGCTGACCTCCGATCAGGTCACCGCCATCCTCGTCGAATCCGGGACCATCGAGCGCGGCGTGATCCCCAACCGCTGGGGCCCCATCCTGATCGTCCTCGCCTCGGCCTACGCCATCAGCGCGCTCGTGTGGCTCGTGCTCCGTGTCCGCCGCGGCTCGTGACGCCCACACCATCGCCCCGTGAGCGTCAGCGAACCGGGAGAAGCCCGGCCCGCGCACCGGGGTGAGGGGCGCGGTGGTGGTGGGGGGGTGGGGGGTGGTGGGGGGTGCTACCAGTCCTCTTCCTCTTCCGCCTTGAACGACATCACCACCTGCGTCCCGTAGATCGGGTAATCGATCCGGCACCGGTACCCGCGGAACCACGTCCGCTCGTAGTCCCACCTCGCCCCGATCGCCACCTCCACCAGCCTCCCGTACTCCGACATATCCCCCGACCGAACCTTCGCCGGGAATCCCAGCGATTCCACGCTCTCTAGCAGGTCCAGCCGGTCCAGGTCGCGACGACGGTCGTTCACGTTCGCCACGCCCTCGAACGACGTGTCGTAGATCGACAGCTCCGGCCCCTCGTCCCAGTACAGCCCGTCCTGGATCAGCACGTCAAACTGCAGCACCTCGCACGGCACCGCCACCTCCGCGAAGAAAAACCCGCGCCGGCCCGACCCCGTCGGCACCCGCCGCGGCACCTCCGCGATGCACACCTCCCCGTACACCAGGTTCTTCCCCTCGCCCACCGGCCCGTCCCCCAGCACGTACTGCACCGTGTCCTCCACCTGCTCCACCCTCACCACCGGCGGCGGCACGCTGCTGAACGGCCTGAACACCACCTGCCCAGGGTCCGTCACCAGGCCCCCCGACAACGCTCGCACCGACCGCCCGTGCGACCACGGCACCACCCGCCGGCTCGCGAACTTCACCACCGCCCCGGGCCTCACCCGGCACAGCGACCGGTACCCGTTCACCCACACCAGGTCGAACGCCTCCTCGTTCTGCCCCCGCCCCACGATCACCGTCGCGTGGCTGAACGCCGCACGAACCCCGCGAACCTCGCTCATCGCCCGGAACAGCGACTGCTTCCGCCTCAACTCGAACTCCCGACGCGCCGACGGCGCCCACGCGCTGAGCACCGCGTCCAGCCGGCTCCGGTCCCCCGCACGCCCGCGGATCAACGCCTCGTACCGCGCGATCGCCTCCGACGCCCGCAGCCCCACCACCTCGTGAACCCCGCGCGCCACGCACGCCCGCGCCACCCGTCGCAGCGGCTCGGGCCCCGGCATCGCGTGCAGCGACGACGCCGCGTCACGCTCACGCAACGCCTTGAGCAGCCGGCTCGCCAGCACCTTGTCGATCCCCAACGCCCCCGCCAACGCCGTCGGCCCCACCGTCCCCCCGCCCGTCCGCTCACCCACGCCACCCACCGGCCCGCCGCCCAGCGCGCCCACGCCCTCGATCAGTTCGCCCATCGCCCGCCCCAACGCGTCGGCCACCGCCTCGACCTCACGCCGAAGCGATGGGTCGATCGTCGCGGCCCGGGCCACGCCCGCCGAACCCCCACCCGCCGAACCCCCACCCACCGAACCGCCGACGTCGCCGCCGGATGATCCTCGCCCAGGTTGAACCACGGATGACCTCCGGGATGCGCACAACTGAATAGGTACCAAACCGTTATTGAGACGGACGGCCGATTCATCATACCCGATTTCGGACACGATACGAATGTTTTTATTCTCGGTTTCCCGGAAACTTTGGATCACAATTCACGTACAATGGAGTCTGAGGAAGGCCGTGGCCGGTGTCGGCACGGGCTTTCGAGGGACCCAGAGCGGAGGGATTTCGATGTCGAACAGGATCCAGACTCGGTTGGCGGCCTCGGTGGCCGGAGCGGCGGGGGCGCTGCTGGCGGTGGCGGGCGTGGCGCGGGCCGACGTGGTGGCCAGCGTGAACTTCGACGACGGGGAGGCCTACGGGTGGTCGGCCAACGGGGTGCCGACGGTGCTGGATTTCGGCGGCAACCCGGGCGGGATGCTGTACCTGCCGTACGACATGTACTGGCAGGTTGGGCTGTACGCGCGGGATCCCGAGAGCGGGGTGCTTGGGGATCTGACGCGGTTCGGCGGGCTGCGGGTGTCGTTTGACCTGCAGATGATCGCGGCGTTCAACTCGTTCGGCGAGCCGCTGGACATGGAGTCGTTCCCGATCGCGGTGGAGTTGGTGTCGTACACCGATGACCCCAATTTCCCGATCGTGTCGGTGTACACGGTGGGGCCGAGCATGCCGAGCGTGGGCGACGGGTGGACGCGGTACACGTTCGAGATCCCCGCGGCGGAGGGCGACGCGCTCCCGGCGGGGTGGGGCGGGACGGGCGACGAGGACCCCAACACGGGGGACCTGAGGCTGCCGGCGGGGATGACGTACGCGTCGGTGCTGTCGCGTGTGGACGAGGTGCGCGTGACGACGATGGTCCCAGGCTTCATGTACGGCGGGAACTGGTACGAGGCGGGGTGGGACAACCTGCTCGTCGAGTCGCTGGGCTCGTCGTGCGGGGCGGACTTCAACGGCGACGGGTTCGTTGATTTCTTCGACCTCGACGCGTTCGTCGGGTGCTTCGAGGGCGGCGAGTGCCCCGAGGGCAAGACCGCGGATTACAACGGCGACGGGTTCGTCGACTTCTTCGACCTCGACGCGTACATCGCGGACTTTGAGGCGGGGTGCTGAACGGGACTCCTCTTGATGCGGGGGCGGGGGGCGTGGTGTAGAGCACGGCCGGCGGGGTTCACGAGGCCCCGCCGGCTTCTTTTTTGCCGTGGAAGAAGCGCCCCTCACCGCCCTCGCTGGCGCGAGGGCCCCTCTCCCCGTTCGCCGTGCCTCACGGGGAGAGGGTGGGGAACCGGAAGGCGGGGATGGGGCCGGCGGTATGCTGGGGCGATGGTGACGCTCGGGCTGGACGTCGGCGGCGGGTCGGTGAAGTACGCGTGGCGGGAGGCTGACGGTTCGTTTACGTGCGGGGAGTCGGTGGGGTACGAGAGGCCGACGGCGGGGGCGCTGGGCGAGGCGGTGCGCGGGGCGCTTCGGGGCGCGGGGTTGATGGGGGAGGTGGGGAAGGTGGGGAAGGTAGGGGTGTGCGTGCCGGGGGTGATGAGCGGGGACGGTCGGCGTGTGGCATCAAGCGTGAACATGCCCGGGCTTGCGGGGGTGGATGTTGGGGCGTGGGCGTCGGGTTTGGGTCTTGGGGTGCGTGACGAGGACGTGGTGGTGAGGACGGACGCGTGGTCGGCGGGGGTGGACTATGCGGCGGTGCGAGGCGTGAAAGGCCGGCTGCTGGCGCTGAGCCTGGGGACCGGGGTGGGGGCGATCGTGCTGGATGACGGGGTGGCGCTCAAGGTGAGCCCGCCGGGGGCGGGGATGTCGTCGGGGCACCTTGGGCAGATGGACGTGTCGATGGCGGTTGGGGATGACGGGGAGGGTGTGCCGGTGGGGGCGGACGGGGGGCGCGGGTCGCTCGAGGCGTACGTGGGGGCGGCGGCGCTGCGTGCGAGGCTTAGCGGGGACCTTCGCGCGGGGCTGGCGCGGGTGGGTGTGGATGATCCGGCGGTGGCGGCGTTGGTGCGTGCGCTGCGGATCGCGCACGCGATCTACCGGCCGGACGTGGTGGCGCTGCTGGGGGGCGTGGGGCTGGGGATCGGGGGGCTGGCGGGTGAGATCCGGTCGAAGGTGAGCGAGGGGCTGACGGGGGTGGCGCGGCCCGGGTGGCGGCTTGAGGTCGGGGTGGACGCGTACCACGCGGCGCGTGGCGTGGCGCGTTTGGCGGGTGAAGGAAACTAAGAGCCGGAAGGCCCCTCACCGCCCCCACCTGTTCGCTGGCGCTCACGGGGAAAGGGTGGGGCGCGGGAAAGCGGGAGTGGGGAAGGAGGAAACCGGACGGGGGGTGGGGTCAGCAGCCGTCTTCGAAGGCGGTGACGTAGGCGTCGAGGTCGAAGAAGTCGATGAAGCCGTCGGCGTTGAAATCGGCGTCTCGGCCGGCGGGGCAGGCGTCGCCTTCGAAGCAGAGGACAAAGGCGTCAAGGTCGAAGAAGTCGACGAATCCGTCGTCGTTGAAATCGGCGGGGCAGGGCGGGCGAGAGGGTGTGTCGAGGAGGTTGAGGAGGTCGCGGTCGGCGGCGTTGACGACGCCGTCGGCGTTGAGGTCGTAGAGGTGGAAGGCGCCCGGCGCGCCGACGGCGCCGACGGCGGCCTCGAAGGCGGCGCGGTCGCGGGTGGAGAGTCGGGCGTCGTCGCCGAAGCGGTCCT
The DNA here is from genome assembly GCA_015200025.1 of Phycisphaeraceae bacterium. Classification (GTDB taxonomy): domain Bacteria; phylum Planctomycetota; class Phycisphaerae; order Phycisphaerales; family UBA1924; genus UBA2396. Next base: position 10,157 of record CP054186.1, read on the forward strand.
GGATGATGGCGCGTTTGAGGAGGTTCTCGTCGAGGTGGTCGATGAGTGCGTCGGCGTTGAGGTCGAAGCGGGCGTTGGGCCCGTCGGCGGGAACGGGGGTGCCGGCGTAGACGGCGCGGAAGAGGGTGACGTCACGGGCGTCGAGGGTCTGGTCGTGGTTGAAGTCGGCGCGTCGCTGGCGTGCGACGGCGGAGGTCCAGTTGCGGAGTTCGGCGCGTTTGGCGGCGTCGGCGAGGATGGTGGCTTCGAAGAGGATGAAATCTTCGACGGAGGCGGCGCGGATGGCGTTGAGCTGGTTGGTGATGGAGGGGCGGTCGCCGGCGATGATGGCGAGGCCGGCGACGACGCGGCGGCCGGAGGCGGAGGCGCGGGTGACGTTGATGTCGGAGGTGATGCCTGAGGCGGAGGCGGCGTAGGCCATGGGGACGAGCCAGTCGACGTAGCCGTTGGCGGCCCAGGCGGGCCAGTCCTGGCACTTGGTGCGTTGGGAGTTATCGAGCATGGCGCGGGCGAACATGGCGGCGGAGAAGGTGAGGTCGGGCTCGACGGCGCGGATGCCGAGGTTCATCTGGTTGGCGGCCTGGGAGATGCCGTTGCGACGGAAGGCGAGGAAGGTGTTCCAGAGGGCGTCGGCGGTGGTGTCGGCGGCGGTCCAGGGGTCGGCGCCGTGTTGGGCCTGGAAGGCGGCGCGGGTCCAGGGGTCGTAGGACCAGGGGGCGGGGAACGAGTCGCCCGTGTTGTCGTCGAGGGGGTAGCGGTGGTAGTCGGTCTGGATACCCCAGAGGCCCGGGTAGTCGGCGAGTTCGGCGCAGTAGTCGCGGAGTTTCTGCTGGACGCCGGGGTGGATGAGGTTGGCGAAGACCTGGCCGGCCTGGTCGCCGCCGGGTTGGCCGGTGGCGCGTGAGATGACGCGCCATTCGGGGTAATCGGTGAAGTTGTACTCGCCGGTGGTGCCGAACTGCCAGTAGCCGGATTCGAGCCAGGCGTGGGTCCTGAGGTTGTAGCGTGCGGCGAGGAAGATGGCTTGGCGGAGGTAGTCGAAGCCGAAACGGGCGTTGAAGACGCCCTGGCGGCCGGTGGAGACGCCGTGGTAGAAGGTTTCGAGGAAGAGGTCGGTGATGCCGGCGTCGGCGAGGTTGGCGAAGATGGGGTTGAGCTGGTTGACGGTGGGTGTTGGGCGGAGCCAGGCGCCTCGGATGGGACGGTCGTCGCGGAATGTTTGGGCGATGGAAGGTGAAACGAGGGTGGAAACGGCGGCAATGGCGGCGACAGAGCGGGGGACGTGCATGAGTCTTCTATAACACTGAAGGTCCGCGGGAGCAAGTGGAAGTTTGGGAATGCGTGGAGGTGGGGGGCTGGGCGGTGGCCCCCGGGAACGGGGAGGAGGGCGGACGGGTCGTTATGGACGCTGGGAGGTGGACGGCGGTGGTTGGGTGTTGAGGGCGTCGGGGTCGGCGGGTGGGTCGAGGCGTCCCTCGGTGCCGGCGACGACGACGGCGGCGACGGCGTCTCCCGAGACGTTGACGATGGTTCGGCACATGTCGAGGAAGCGGTCGACGGCGAGGATGATGGCGACGCCCTCGGTGGGGACGCCGACGGAATCGAGGACGATGGCCATCATGGCGACGGAGGCGGAGGGGAGTCCCGGGAGGCCGACGGAGACGGCGCAGGCCATGACACCGACGGTAACGAGTTGAGCGGTGGAGAGGTCGACGCCGTAGAGCTGGGCGAGGAAGACGACGGAGATGGTCTGGTAGAGGGCGGTGCCGTCCATGTTGAGGGAGGTGCCGAGTGGGCAGACGAAGCCGGCGATGTCTCGTGGGACGCCGAGGCGTTGGGCGCACTGGATGGTGACGGGGAGCGTGGCGGCGGAGGACGAGGAGGAGAAGGCGAGGGTCTGGGCGGGGGCCATGCCCCGGAAGAATCGTGCGGGGGTCATGCGGTTGTGTCGGGGTGAGGCGAGGAAGAGGAGGATGGGGTATTCGATGAGGAGGATGGCGGCGAGGGTGCCGATGACGGCGAGGGCGTAGGCGAGGACGGAGGTGAGGGCGCCGAGGCCGACGGTGGAGACAAACTGGGTGATGAGGCAGAAGACGGCGAATGGGGCGGCGACCATGATGAGGGAGACGAGTTGCATGACGGCCTCGACGAGGCCTTCGGCGAAACGGACGACGGGCTGTGCCTTGTCCTTGGGGATGAGTGAGAGCCCGAGGCCGATGAGGATGGCGGAGGCGACGACCTGGAGGATCTGTGCGTTGGCGATGGCGTTGAAGGGGTTGGTGGGGAGGATGTTGAGGAGGTAGTTCCAGACACCGGAATCTTTGAGGGCGTGGGCGGACTGGAGGCCGGCGGCGGATTGGGAGCCGTACTGGGCGATGATGGAGGCGCGGACGTCGGGAGGGACGCGTGTGCCCGGGGCGACCCATGAGGCGACGAGGAGGGCGACGACGACGGCGAGTGCGGTGGTGAAGAGGAAGATGGCGATGGTTTTGAGGCCGAGGCGTCCCATTTGCCGGGGGTTTCCGACGGAGGCGACGGCGAGGATGAGAGAGAAGAGGACGACGGGAACGGCGATGAATCGGAGGGCCTGGAGGAAGAGCTTGCCGAGGAACTCGTTGAGGTCGCCGAGGAAGCGTGCGGCGAGGGCGGCGAAGGAGGGGTTGTTGTCGTCGGCGGGTTTGAAATCGAGGAAGGCGGCGGGGTTGTGGACGCCGAGGGAGGCCCAGGTCTGCGGGGTCCACCAGTGGTTGATGGCGGCGCCGAGGGCGACGCCGAGGACGAGGGCGGTGAGGACCTTCCAGTGGAGCGGGATGGGTGAACGGGTCGCGGTGCTGGGCATGGATCGAGGATACCCGAAGGGGTATGGGCGGGGTCGGGTGGGTGGTGTGGGGTCAGGCGGGGTCTCGCAGGTCGTCGAGGGGGAATGCGGGGTTGGCGATGGGCCGGAGGGCGAGGGCGAGGAGGGCGCGTTCGTGGTCGTCTCCGGCGACGCGGTTGGTTTTGATGGCGTTGCAGCCGGTGCATCGGTGGACGATGGCCCATTCGCCGTCGCGTCGGACCTCGATGGCGATGGGTTCCATGGGCTGGGCGCAGGGGCAGCGGCGGTCGCCGGGCTGTTCGTCGAGGTGTCGTGACCAGAGGCAGCGTGGGCAGTGGTTTCGGTGGCGGGTGCCGAAGGCGAGTGCGGGGACGTGGTGGCGGCAGGCGGTGCAGGTGAAATCGGTGTCGAGGCGAGATTTGTGTGACATGCGTGCGTGTGTGAGTCGGCGGCGTGGGCGCGCGGGATGTCCGGCGCGGCCGCGGGATTGATGCGGTCGTGGGGTGAGGTCGGCGCGTCGCGGGCGTCGCGTGGTCGCGGCGTGCGTCGGGCCGACGGGGTGCGTTATGGAACGGGGTGTGGTGGGAGGCGGGGTCCCCGTGGGCGCGGACGATCAGCCGGGCACGCCGCAAGGTCGGGGCGTGGGCGTTGTGTCGTGGACGACCCGCGGGGATTTAGGCAATGGCAGTCATCGGCTTGACTCAAAGCTCGGCGTGTCGATGCCGGCCATGGATGATATCGGCGTTTGGGGTCGGGGGCAAGAGAAGATGGGTGAAACGCGGGTCACCACAGCCCGGCACGCGGGGCGTGTCGGACCTCTGCTCGTTCGCTGCGCTCACGGGGAGAGGGTGGGGAGTTGGAAGTCGGAAACCGGAGGCCGGAAACCGGAGTTCGGAGCCGGAGTTTGGAGGAGGAGGGGGTGGCGGCGTCAGGGGCTTGGGATGAGGATGGTCTGCCCACGCTGTTCGTCGAGTTGCGGGGTGAGGCATTGGACGACGAGTTGGGCGACGTCGTCGGGTTTGAGGGTTCGGTCGGCGGGGAGGAGGTCGGCGGAGACGATGCCGCGGAGCATGTCGGTCTCGACGGCGCCTGGGGCGAAGGAGAAGGCGCGGATGCCGTGGTCCTTGCCTTCGTTGTGCGCGGCGCGTGCCATGAGGTTGAGGGAGGCTTTGGCGGCGGCGTAGGCGAAGAGGCCCGGGAAGGGGTCGAGGGTGGCCATGGAGGAGATGTAGATGAGGGTTCCGCCGCGTGGGGGCTTTCCGGCGGCGTGGTCGGCGGCGTTCTGTTTGAGAAAGACTTTCCAGGCGGCGAGGGTGAGGTACCCCGGGGCGAGGGCGTTGATGTCGAAGGCGTCGTGGAGGAGTGAGGGCGTGGTGAGGTCGATGGGTGTGCAGGGGGCCCACCCGGCGTTGTTGACGAGGGCGTCGAGGCGGCCGAAGTGCTCGACGGCGAGGTCGACGACGGACTGGCAGGCGTTGGGCGAGGTGAGGTCGGCGGGGGCGACGATGGAGGGGAGCGGGAGGGCGTCGGCGGTTTCGTGGAGCGGGGGTTCTCGGCGTCCTGCGAGGACGGTTCGGTAGCCGAGGTGGGAGAAGCGGTGGGCGAGGGCGCGTCCGATGCCCGAGCCGGCGCCGGTGATGAGGGCGACGGGCGCGTCGTCGTGGCGTTCGTGGGTGCTCATAGGGGGATTATGGGCGGGGTACGATGGGGTCGCATGGCGTGGACGCGATGGGTGCTGTTGGCGGCGATGGCGGCGATCCTTGGGGTGCCGCTGGTGATGCGTGGGGCGAGCGCGCGTGGCGTGAAGGGCGCGTCGTCGCGGGTGATCATCATCACGCCGCACGTGAGGCAGATCTCGGAGGAGTTCGGGGCGGCGTTCGCGGCGTGGCACGAGCGTGAGTACGGGGAGACGGTGGAGGTGGACTGGCGGGGGCCGCTGGGGACGAGCGAGATCATCAAGTTGCTGCAGGCGCAGTACGCGGCGGCGATCCGGCGCGGGGATATCCGCGCGGACGGGACGTGCGAGCCCGGGGCGATCGGTTTTGACATCATGTTCGGTGGGGGATCGTTTGACCACCGGAGGCTCAAAGACCCCAAGAACGCGTCGGCGGAGGTGGTGGTGGGGGGTGAGCGGGTGCGGGTCTCGGTGCCGATGTCGGAGCCGCTCGGGATGGACCCGGTGGCGCTGAAGCGGTGGTTCGAGGAGCCGCCGGAGGGGCTGAGCGGGGAGCCGCTCGCGGCGTGGGCGGCGGCGCCGGCGCGGGTGGGGGTGGAGGACCTGTACGACGGGGAGCAGTACTGGGTGGCGACGGCGTTGAGTTCGTTCGGGCTGCTGTACAACGGCGGGGTGCTGGAGGAGCTGGGGGTTCCGGCGCCGGAGACGTGGGAGGGGCTGACGCACGCCGGGCTGGCGGGGATGGTGGCGCTGGCGGACCCGAGGCAGTCGGGGTCGCTGGCGACGGCGCTGGAGATGATCTTGAACGCGGCGGCGTGGCGAGAGGCGGTGGCGTCGGGGTTTGACGACGAGATCGCGGAGCCGGGGTGGTCGGGGCGTGCGGTGGGCTCGCACCCCGGGGCGATGGAGCGTGCGTGGTGGCACGGGTGGCGGACGCTGCGGGAGTTGACGGCGAACGCGCGGTATTACGCGAACTCGTCGACGAAGCCGCCGATTGATGTGTCGCACGGGGAGGCGGCGGCGGCGCTGGCGATTGATTTCTATGGGAAGAGCCAGGCGGCGGCGGTGAACCGGGCGGGGGATGAACGGGTGAGGTACGTGGACCCGATCAGTCAGACGAGCTTTGACCCGGACCCGATCTCGGTGCTCCGGGGCGGGCCGAATCCTGAGATCGCGAGGCGGTTCGTGGCGTTCTGCCTGACGGAGGAGGCGCAGGCGATGTGGGTGTTCCCGCCGCGGGAGCGTGGCGGGGGCTCGGCGGGCCTGGGCCCGTCGCGGCACGAGCTGCACCGGATGCCGGTGGTGAAGGGGATGTATGAGAAGTATGGACCGGCGTTGATGGGATCGGTGAACCCGTTCGAGGTGGCGCCGCGGGCCAAGCCGGTGGGGTGGCGTGACGGGCTGATGGTGATGTTCCCGGCGTTCTCGGTGGACGTGAAGCGAGAGCAGGGGCGTGCGTGGCGGGCGCTGAACGGGATGCGGGCGCGGGTTCGTGGGGGCGGGGCGTTCGACGCGGAGCGGGCGCGCGAGGCGGAGGCGCTTTTTTACTCGTTCCCGGTGACGGTGATGCCGGACGGGGCGGAGCTGGAGTTCACGCCCGAGAACTTCTCGGCGATCGCGGGGGCGTGGCGGGACGCGGACTTCCGGCGGCGGTGCCGGCTGTCGTACACGGCGTATTTCCGAGGGGCGTACGCGCGGGTGGTGGAGTTGTGCCGATGAGTAGGGCATGTCGATCATCACGCGTGCGGCTGAGGCGGGATCGGGGGCGTTGCGTCGTCCGCGGGTCGGGTCGGCGGGTGGGGGTGTGCCGGTGAGCGCGGGGGCGCCGGCGGGCGCGGGGACGCTGACGAAGATCGTGGCGACGATCGGCCCGGCGAGCGAGAGTGAGGAGATGGTGGGGCGCCTGATCGAGGCGGGGGTGTCGGTGTTCCGGTTCAACTTCAGCCACGGGGACCTGGAGACGCACGGTCGTCGGCTGGCGACGGTGCGAGCGGTGTCGGCGCGGCTGGGGCTGGCGGTGGCGTGCCTGGGGGACTTGCAGGGGCCGAAGATCCGGGTCGGGAAGGTGCCCGGCGGCGGGGTGATGGTGGAGGCCGGTCAGGACGTGGTGTTCCGTGGCGGGTTGGGCGAGGCGTTTGTGGAGACGAAGTCGGGCGGGGTGGGTGCGGCGGGTGGGGTGGGGGTGGTGGTGCTGCCGTTCACGTACGAGCGGATGGTGGAGGAGGTGGAGGCGGGTCAGCGGGTGCTGGTGAACGACGGGGCGATCCGGATGCTGGCGGTGGAGCGGGATGTCGGCCGTGGGGAGCTGAGGTGCCGGGTGATGGTGGGCGGGCTGGTGACAAGCGGGAAGGGGATCAACCTCCCCGAGAGCGCGATCAGTGCGCCGGCGGTGACGGAGCGTGACTGGGAGCACGCGAGGTGGGCGGTGGAGCGTGGGTTTGATTTCCTGGCGCTGAGTTTCGTGAGGCGTGCGGAGGACGTGACGGAGCTGAAGGGTCGGATGTCAGGGTGGGTGCCGGCGGACCCGGTGGCGGACCCACGGGGTGAGGCGGGGTGGGTGCCGGTGATCGCGAAGATCGAGCGTCCGCAGGCGTTGGAGGATATTGAGCGGATCGTGGAGGTGTCGGACGGGATCATGGTGGCGCGTGGGGACCTCGGGGTGGAGATGGATATTGCGCGGGTGCCGGTGGCGCAGAAGCGGATCGTGTCGGCGTGCGGGCGGTGGGGGAAGCCGTGCATCGTGGCGACGCAGATGCTGGAGACGATGATCGAGAGCGTGGTGCCGACGCGAGCGGAGGCGAGCGACGTGGCGAACGCGATCTTCGACGGCGCGGACGCGGTGATGCTGTCGGCGGAGACGGCGACGGGCCGTCACCCGGCGCTGGTGGTGGAGACGATGAGGCGGATCGCGTCGGAGGCGGAGGCGGTGGGCGGGGAGTTCCCGGGGCGTCAGGGCCCGCCGGCGCGGGTGTCGGCGGCGCACGCGACGATCGCGGCGCTGGCTCACGGGGCGTGGCACGTGGCGAAGGACGTTGGGGCGAGGGCGATCGTGGTGTGGAGCGAGGGGGGCGGGACGGCGCGGTACCTGTCGCAGAACGGGTTCCGGGTGCCGATCGTTGCGTACACGACGAGCGATCGTGCGGCGCGGCGGATGGCGCTGCTGGGCGGCGTGACGGCGGTGTGCGCGCGGCCGCCGGCGTCGGGGTCGATCCACGAGTGGCGTGCGGGGGCGGACGCGTGGTTGGTGTCGCGGGGAGTGTGCGCGGAGGGCGACCCGGTGCTGGTGTTGGCGGGGAAGCCGTTGGGCGAGCCGAGGGCGGTGAACACGCTGATGGTGCACCGTGTGGGGCGTCGTGACGACCGCGAGACGACCGGGGTGTGAGGGCGGGTAGGCCGGGTTAGCGTTGGTCTTTGGCGAGTGCGGCGAGCCAGCGTGTTTCGTCGTCTTGGGTGGGGCCTGCGCGGAGCGGGTTGGCTGGGAGCGGCGGGGGCGCGGGGCGGCCTTTGGCGGCGGCCTCTTCGCGGAGCTGCGCGTCGACCTTGGCGCGGAGTTCGAGGGCCTTGGGCCACCATTCGAGGATGGCTTTGCAGGTGTCGGCGGGGGGTCTGTGGGTGAGGCCCGCGGCGGAGGCTTTGGCGATGGATCGGCGGTGGAAGCCGGCGTAATCGCCCTGGGCGGGGAGGAGGATGGGGAAGGTGCCGGGGGGGGCGCCGAGGGGGGCGAGGGTTTCGTAGGCGGCGTAGGTGAACGTGGCGTCCTTGGCGAGGCCGAGGGATTTCGAGGCGTCGAGGCAGGCGGCCATGAGGGAGGCGTTGGAGGCTGGGGGCGTTGGGCCGGTGGCGTTGAAGACGCCGACGGTTTTGTTCTCGATGCAACGGATGATGAAGTCGGCGAGGTCTCGGACGTCGATGAACTGGAAGGGGTCGTCGGGGGCGCCGGGGACGAGGACATTGCCGCCCTTGGAGACGCGGACAGGCCAGTAGGTGAAGCGGTCGGTGGTGTCGAGGGGCCCGACGATGTAGCCGGGGCGGATGTTGGTGACGCGACCGGGCATGGCTTTTTCGGCGGCCTGTTCGCAGAGGGCCTTGAGTGGGCCGTAGTTCTCGAAGCGGGCGCCCATGGATTCGACGGACGGATCGGCGATGGGTGCGAGTTCGTCGGACTCGTCGAGCCCCGGGCGGTCGTTGCGCGCGTAGACGGAGAGGGTGGAGATGAAGACGTACTGGGCGACGCTTTGGGCGAGGAGCGAGGCGGAGGCGTTGACGATGCGGGGGACGTAGCCGGAGGTGTCGACGACGGCGTCCCAGGATTTGCCCTTGAGTTCGTCGAGGCCCTTGGGGGAGGCGGTGTCGTCGGCTTCTTTGCCGTCGATGGTGGTGGTCTGGGCGTGCTTGTCGGGGTCGCGGTTGCCGTAGAGTTTTTCGGTGCGGTCGGGGGCTCCGACGAGTTTCTCGCGTCGGCCGCGGTTGAAGAGGGTGAGGGAGTGTCCGCGTTTGAGGGCGGCGTCGACGACGGCGGGCCCGAGGAACCCGGTGCCGCCGAGGATGAGGATGCGGAGTGATTTGCGGGCGAGGATCGGAGCGGCGAGGGAAGCGAGGGTGGGGGTGAGGGCGAGGGAGACGGCGGCGGCTTTGAGGACGTCTCGGCGGGAGTTCATGGGGGTGTGCTCTCGGGGCCGCGGTGGCTCCGTGCGCGGCGGGGGTGTGTACCCCCGCGGGACCGGCGGGTTGCGTGGGCCGGTTCGGGGTGTGTAGGATCGGCGCGTGAAGCGAACGAGTGCGTATCTTGCGGGCGTGGCGGGGTCGGTGGCGGGGGTGCTGGTGGGGGTCTGCGCCGGGGTTCAGCCGGAGATCGGGGTGCTGCGGTCGTCGTCGGTGGGCGGGCGGGACTTTGGCGGGGTGAGGTTCCCGCTGGAGCCGGTGCGTGGGGAGATTTCGTTCCGGGGGCTGAGGGCGTGGGAGTGGCGTGAGGGGGAGCTGGCGTCGGGCGGCGAGGTGGAGCGGCTGCTGTTGGAAGGGGATGTGCAGGTGCGTCTTGGGACGCAGGAGTTCCGTGCGGCTCGGGCGTCGGTGTGGCTGGAGCGGATTTCGGATGGGCCGGTGGGTGGGGCGGGTGGGGCGGGTGGGGTGTATCAGGTGTATGTGTATTTCGATCGGGTTGGGAACCCCGGCGACGGGGCAGGGGTGTCGGTGTCGGGGGACCGGCTGGGGGTGAGGGCGGTGGTGGAGGTGACGGGGGCGGTGAGGCTGAGGGCGGACGGGTTGAGCCGTGGGAGGCCCGGGGACGAGTTTGTGTGGGAGTCGGAGCGGGCGTTGTCGTCGTCGTTGGAACGGGCGAGGGACGGCGGGCGAGTGGAGGAGGTCCCTGGGTTTGTGCCGCCGGTGGCGAGGTGGCCGGCGGAGCGTGTGGACCCGTTCACGTCGAGGCCGTACCGGTCGATGGGGGACGTGGATTTGTCGCGAGTGGGTGGGGAGGTTGCGGGGGTGGTGTCTCGGGTGCCGTTCGCGGAGGAGAACCCGCCGAACTTTGCACGGGGCGGGGTGCTGTCGCTGTCGGCGAAGGAACTGGTGTATCAGGGGCCGGGCGGTGAGGGGGAGGTCGTCGGGGGCGCGGTGGGCGGCGGGGTGGTGATCGCGAGCGGTGGGGTGGTGGTCCAGTATTCGGACCCGAGGTCGGGGCGCGGGCTGCAGATGCGGGCGCAGCGCGTAGTGCTATTCCTGGCGGAGGACGGCGGGGCGGACGGGGTCGGCGGGGTGGACCGGCTGGCGATTGAATCGGTGGCGGGGGTGTACCTGGAGGGGGACGTGCTGGCGACGGACGGGTCGTACACGCTGCGCGGGCCGAAGGTGTATTACGACGCGGCGTCGGGGCGTGCGGTGGTGCTGGACGCGGTGTTCTGGACGTACGACGAGCGTCGCGGGCTGCCGCTGTATTTGAGGGCGGAGGTGCTGAGGCAGGAGAGCGTGAGGGAGTTCCGGGCGGAGCGGGCGCGGTTCTCGACGAGTTCGTTCTTTGAGCCGGAGTTTTCGTTGGGGGCGTCGAGCGTGACGATCTCTCGCCGCGAGGAGGTGGTGTCGGGGGCGGGGGCGGCGGGCGGGCCGATGGTGATGCGTTCGGGGATGGCGTTCCCGGCGGGTGGCGGCGGTGGTGACCCTTTGTTCGGCGGGGGCGGCGGTGGCGGGGGCGGCGGGGTGACGACGCGGTCGCGTGTGGAGATCGACGCGGAGGACGTGACGCTGCGGGTCGGGGGGCTGTCGCTGCTGTATTTCCCGAGTTTTTCGGGTGATCCGTCGGCGGTGCCGCTGAAGGACGTACGGGTGGAGAGCGGCCGCGCGAACGGACCGGCGTTGCGGACGCGGTGGGACCTGGCGTCGCTCTTGAGCCTTGGGCCGTCGGAGGGCGAGCGGACGATCGACCTGCTGGCGGACGTGTACATCGAGCGTGGGGCGGCGCCCGGGGTGGACGCGGCGTGGTCGTCGGAGGGCTCGGAGGGTCGGCTGTTCGCGTACTCGGTGATCGAGGACCAGGGGCGAGACCTGCTCAAGCCCGGGACGACGCGGGACCGGGAGAGCGACACGCGGGGGATGCTGATCGGGGAGCAGCGGTGGGCGTTGAACGAGAGGTGGTCGGCGTTCGTGGAGGCGTCGCTGATCTCGGACGAGACGTTCGTGGACGCGTTCTTTGAGCGACTGGGCGAGGAGCGCCGTGAGTTTGCGTCGCGGGCGGCGTTGGTCCGGCGCGGGGAGAACTCGCTGTTCATGGCGGACCTGAAGGGGTCGTTCAACGACTTCATCGCGAACGAGTATCTGCTGCAGAGCCGCGGGTACAGCGTGGCGAAGCTTCCCGAGGCGTCGTACGTGCGTCAGGCCGACGAGATTCTGAGCGAGACGGCGCTGGGCCCGGTGTCGTGGTGGCAGGAGTACCGACTGGGTCAGATGGCGATGCAGTTCGACGAGGTGACGGGGCTGGAGCGTGGGCTGGACACGCCGGAGCGTTCGCAGCGGCTGCTGGGGATCGACCCGGACGGGACGGTGGCGGGTCGGTTGCGGGCGCTGGGGTACCGGGAGACGCCGGTGGTTCGCGCGGACACGCGGCAGGAGTTCACGTCGCAGTACACGGCGGGCCCGGTGATGCTGGAGCCGTTTGTGGTGGCGCGGGGGACGCTGTACGACGACCCGTTCACGGCGTACTCGGGCGGCGAGGGGGAGCGGATGCGGGCGTGGGGCTCGGCGGGTGTTCGCGCGTGGACGCGGGTGGAGCGGATCGACGACACGGTGGAGAACCGGTTCTTTGATTTGAGGCGGATGCGGCACGTGGTGGAGCCGTCGGTGACGGTGTGGACGGCGGGGACGAACGTGAGCCGGGTGGAATTGCCGGAGTACGACTACGCGGTGGAGGGGATCAGCGAGGGGACGGCGGCGCGGGCGGGGGTGTCGCAGCGGTGGCAGACGGAGCGAGGGGAGCCCGGGGCGAGGTCGGAGCAGGTGGACGTGTTCGTGCTGAACACGGACGTGGTGTTCACGTCGGACGACGCGGACCGGCGGACGCCGTTCCCGAAGTGGACGGAGTTCCGCCCGGAGCTGTCGGCGCCGGGGAACTACGCGGTGGCGGACGGTCGGTGGCAGGTGAGCAGCGCGCTGGCGTTGACGGGCGGCTCGACGTTCGACTTCGAGACGCAGCAGCAATCGCGGACGTCGGCGGGGGCGCTCTTGCAGCACTTCCCCGGGTTCTCGACGTTCGGGGAGGTGCGGTACCTCAACGCGCTGGACTCGACGTACGCGGACGTGGGTGCGTCGTACGTGCTGACGTCGAAGTACTCGGTGACGGGGCTGGCGAGCTACGACCTGAGCAACGGGGGGTTCCAGGGCGCGGGGACGGAGGTGAGGCGGTCGTTCGCGTCGTTTGTGCTGGGGCTGAACGTGTCGTACAACAACGTGACGGACGAGACGAGCCTTGGGTTTGTGGTGAGGCCGACGGCGATCCAGCGTCGGCTGCGGGCGCGGGTGCTGGACAACGAGCCGGAGCCGGGGCCTGTGACGACGACGGAGGGGCTGTAGGGGGACGGGCGTCGGCCGGCGGTGGCTCGCGGTCAGAGGCCCTTCATGCCGCCGGTGCGGCGTGTTTTCTCGTAGCGGGAGAGGGAATCCTCGATGATGGCGTGGGCGGCCTCGGCGGGGAGAATCTCGTCGACCTCGACGTCCTTGCGTTCGAGCATTTTGTAATCCTCGAAGAAGCGTTTGAGCATTTTGAAGATGTGCTTGGGGAAGTCGCTGGCCTTGAGGAACTCTGAATAGATGGGGTCGTTCATGAGGACGGCGATGATCTTGTGGTCGGGCTGGGCGTTGTCGATCATGGTCATCATGCCGACGGCGCGGGCGTTGCAGAGGGTGAGGGGCGGGATTTCCTCGGTGGAGTAGACGAGAACGTCGAGGGGGTCGTCGTCCTCGGCGAGGGTCTGGGGGATGAAGCCGTAGTTGGCGGGGTAGTAGACGGCGGAGGAGAGGACGCGGTCGAGCATGAGCAGGCCGGTGGGCTTGTCGAGCTCGTACTTGTTGTTGGATCCCTTGGGGATCTCGATGACGGCGCGGAAACATCCCGGGAGAGGAGAACCCGGGATGCCGGGGATGACGTCGTGCCAGGGGTGGACCATGGGCGAGGGTAGGAGGGAGGGAAGGGGATGGAGGGTTGGGGTCAGCAGCCGGACTCGAAGTCGGTGACGAAGGCGTCGAGGTCGAAGAAATCGATGAACCCGTCGCGGGTGTAATCGGCGCGTGGGTCGCCGAGTTCGAAGTGGGTGGTGAAGAGGTTGAGGTCGAAGAAGTCGATGAAGCCGTCGGCAGAGTAGTCGGCGGGGCACGGGGGCGGGCCATCGGGCGGGAGGGAGACGGGCTGGGGCCCCCCCTCGCCGAGGGCGATGAAGATCCCCGCGAAGTGTCCGGCGAGGTGGGAGAGGTCGAGGGTGCCCTGGACCTGGGTGGGGACCCAGAAGGTGACGGGGACGGGGGCGCCGATGGGCGGCGGGGCCCAGGGGCCCGAGGCGTGGGCGTCGATCACGAAGCCGTTGCGGACGGAGACGGAGAGGTGGCCGGAGTCGCCGAGGAAGCGCGGGTGACCGAGGCGTATGTCGAGGTCGGCGTCGGCGGCGTCGATGGTGAGGAGGCCGGACTCGTCGAGGGCGATATCGCCGGAATCGGAGAGGAGGTCGATGGTGCTTTCGAAGAGAGTTCCGGACTCGGAGTGGAGGCCGTCGGGGTCGAAGATCTCGAAGGTGATGGGGTCGAAGAGTCGGAGGGTGCGGAGGTCGGCGTGGGGCGGGGTGCCGGGGTAGTAGTTGTAGATCCACCACCCGCAGCGAGGATGGCCGGTGCGGAAGCGTTCGGAGCGGTGGATGATCTGGATGGTGGGGGGGGTGGTCCAGTATTGGACGGGGAGCCTGAGGAGCGCTTCGGAGAAGGCGAAGGCTCGGCCGTGGTAGCCGTAGAGGGTTCCGACGTTGTATCGGCTGAGGGAGTGGAGGGTGAGGTCGACCTCGCCGGCGGGGCCTCGGGCGGGAGAGGTGATGCTGGAGAGGGCGCTGGCCCACCCGACGGTGACGAAGGCTTGGTGGCCGTTGACCGGGGTTCCGGCGGCGGGGATGGTGCGTGTGAGGCGGTTGACGGTGACGGGGGGTCGCCAGCGGCCGAAGCCGAGGAAGTTCTGGTTCATGATGCGTGCGTTGGCGGGGAGGTAGTAATCGACGCCGTGGGGGTGGAAGTCGGGGTGCTGGGCGGCGGGGAGGTAGGAGGCGCCCAAGGGTGACCAGTAGGCGGCGCTCCAGGCGTGGACGAACTGTCGGGCCTGCACGAGGGACCAGGTGGACCCCGGCGGTGGTGTGATGATGGCTTGCTGACGGCACTCGATCTCGGCGAACTCGGGGCATCGCGCGAGCGAGGGGAGGGCGAGGGAGGCGGCGAGGACGGCGGCGTGGGCGGTATGGGTGCGTTTCACGGCGTGGCTCCCGTTTCAGTCTCGGGCGGCCGGCGGCGCGACGGGCGTGGCCGGCGAGCCCTGAGCGATGAGGTCCCGTGACGCATCCGAGGGACGCCGCGGCGTCTTGCGCCTCACGTGCGGGGCGGGGGTGATTCGGGCTATCCTGCGGTCATGCTGACCATCGATTACGCGAACTGCCTGTCGTTGCGTGTTGGATCCCACGGGCTGGACCCGGCGCTGTTGTCGCCCGGGGGCACGGCGTCGGCGTCGTGCGCGGCGTTGACGAAGCGGCTGGCGTCGACGCGGGGGACGGGGTGGGAGAAATGGCGTGACCTGGCGAGGGATCCGGCGCGCGGGGCGCACGTGTCGGCGGTGCGGTCGGTGGTGGAGGCGTGCCGGGGGCGGTTCGACAACATGGTGGTGATGGGGATTGGGGGTTCGGCGCTGGGGAACATCGCGCTGCAGGCGGCGCTCAACCCGCCGACGTACAACCTGATGGCGGGCGGGGTGAGGCCGGGCCCGAGGCTCTTCGTGGTGGACAACGTGGACCCGGCGTCATTCGGGTCGGTGATGCAGTTCTGCGCGTCGAACGGGGGATTGAAGCGGACGCTGTTCAACGTGGTGAGCAAGAGCGGGGAGACGGCGGAGACGGCGGCGCAGTTCATGGTGGCGCGGGAGGCGCTCAAGCGCGAGCTGGGGTCGTCGTACGCGGGGAACATCGTGGCGATCACGGACCCGAGCAAGGGGACGATGCGGCAGATCTGCGAGCGGGAGGGATACCGGACGCTGCCGGTGCCCGACGGGGTGGGCGGTCGGTTCAGCGTGCTGAGCCCGGTGGGGCTGTTCTCGGCGGCGATGTGCGGGATCGACATCGAGGGGCTGCTCGACGGGGCGGCGGAGATGGACGCGGCGTGTTCGAGGGAGGATCTGCTGCAGAACCCGGCGGCGATGCTGGCGTTTCTGCTGGTGGAGCTGGGGACGACCAAGGGGAAGACGAACCACGTGATGATGCCGTACAGCAACGGGCTGTACTTCATGGCGGACTGGTACCGGCAGTTGTGGGCGGAGAGCCTGGGGAAGGAGAAGGACCTGCAGGGGAACACGGTGTACGCGGGGTTCACGCCGATCAAGGCGTTGGGGGCGACGGACCAGCACTCGCAGGTGCAACTGTACCGCGAGGGTCCCAACGACAAGGTGTTCTGCCTGGTGGGGGTCGGATCGTTCGACCATCACGGGCCGGCGTGCCACGGGGAGGTGCAGGTGCCGCGCGGGCTGGGCGTGGAGGCGACGGCGTACCTGGAGGGGGCGCGGATGGGGGACCTGCTCAACGCGGAGCGCCGGGCGACGGAGTACGCGCTGGTGGAGAGCCAGCGGCCCAACATGACGATCACGTTCCCGCGGGTGGACGCGCGGTACGTGGGGCAGTTCGTGATGCTGTGGGAGGTGGCGACGGCGTACGCGGGGCTGATGCTGGGGATCGATGCGTACGACCAGCCGGCGGTGGAGCTGGGGAAACAGGCGACGTTCGGGCTGATGGGCCGTTCGGGGTATGAGGGGTTCCGATCGAAGGTCGATGGGGTCCTTACGGCGACGCCGTACACGATCTGATTGTTCTGAGATTGGGTATTGTACGGTTCTCGTGCTTTATAGGACCTTTCGGACCACCCTGGACGGGTTGATATTTCGATATATTGAATCGGGACGGGGATCGGAACGGTTACGATGCGTTCCAGCCCCGGGCGTGGCGTCCGGGGCGAGTGGCCCATCGTGGGTGTTTCAGAATCAGTCCGGAGGAAGAACGATGAAGTGTGCGCTTTCGGTCGTGGCGGGGTTGGCGGTCGCGTGCCCGGTGCTTGGTCAGACGACGCTGTACCTGACGCGGACGGTGGACATCTCGGCGGCGTGCAACGTGAACGATCCGTCGACGTACGTGGGGAGCAACCCGTCGGCGATCGCGTTGATCGGGAACCGGCTGTTCGTGGCGGGGTTCAACAACGCGGGGAACGCGATCCCGAAGCAGGTGGTGTATTTCGATAACGTGCTGCAGTCGCCGACGGGTCCGACCGCGGTGGACGGGGCGGCGGTGGCGATCCCGAACTTCCGCGGGTACACCGGGTTCGCGTTCCGGAACGGGAGCGGGCTGGTGGCGGCGTACGACAACGGGAACCTGGCGGCGGGGCAGATCCGGCTGATCAACGACGCGCTGGGTGTGCCTTCGCTGGGCGTGCAGTCGCCCGGGCTGATGCGTGGCGGGGCGGGCCCGGCGTGGGACTCGGGGTTCGACGGGAACGGGTACGAGGCGAACTACAACGGCGCGGGGTCGCCCGCGCTGGCGGCGGTGACGGCGCACGTGGACTTCGGGCAGGCGGCGGGGATCCGCGTGGGGCCGCTGGGGCTCAACCCGGCGACGCTGAACGCGGACGTCGGGGAGTCGGTGTACGTGTACCAGGACCCGGCGGGGCACAACCTGCGGCTGGATTTCGCGGGGATCTCGGGGACGTTCTGGCGTGACCTGGATGTTCATCCGACGAACGGGACGATGGTGGCGCGTGCGAACAACGACCTGGTGATCGGGACGAGGCCGAGCAACAACGGGAACTTCGCGCAGCAGATCCTCGTGGACGGCGGCGACGCGCCGTTCGTGGTGGGTCAGAACGTGTCGATCCTGTGGGGGGCGCCGGGCGGCGACGCGATCATCTACACGGACCGCACGGACAGCGCGAGCACGTCGCAGAGCTTCCTGAACGCGGTGAAGATGGTGAACATGGACGGCACGCCCCGCACGGTGTCGTTCAAGAACCTGGACGGGAGCGACGCGGTGTTCCCGCTGGGGAACGCGTACTACGACCTGTTCTGGGACGGGGCGAACGGGGTCCTGGCGGTCTGTGATTTCTTCAACCGGAACGTGTACGTGTTCAGCCACACCCCGCCCGAGCCGGAGTGCCCGGCGGACTTCAACGGCGACGAGTTCGTGGACTTCTTCGACCTCGACGCGTTCATCGAGTGCTTCGAGGGCGGGGCGTGCCCCGACGGGAAGACGGCGGATTTCAACGGGGACGAGTTCATCGACTTCTTCGACCTCGACGCGTTCGTCGAGGCGTTCGAGACGGGCTGCTGAGCCCGGCACGGTTCTGACACCCTCCGAGGGCCTCGGGCGAACGCCCGGGGCCCTTTTTCGTGGGCGGTGGGGGGGGGCTCACCGCCCACGCTGGCGCTCGGGCACCTCTCCCCGCTGGAGCGGTGAGAGGGTGGGAAACCGGAAGGCGGGACCCGGGAGGCGGAGGGGTTTGGATCAGAGCGTGTCGAAGTGGCCGGAGGCGATGAGGGCGGCGATGGCCTCGGTGTCGGCGGCGGGGGGGCGGTCCTTGGTGAGGGGCGGGACGGCTTGGCGGATGAAGGCGTGGGCGCGTTCGACGGCGCGTCCCGAGCGGAGCGGGCGGTGGAACTCGATGGCCTGGGCGGCGCAGAGAAGCTCGACGGCGACGACGTAGCGTGCGAGGCGGAGGGCGCGGTCGGCCTTGGCGGCGGCGCGTGGGCCGAAGCTGTTGTAGTCCTCCATGCCGGCGCAGGTGGAGAGGTTGGCGACGGAGGCCGGCGCGGCGAGGGCGATGATCTCGTTGCAGCAGGCGGCGGCGGCGTACTGGGCGATCATGAGCCCGGAGGAGACGCCTGGGTGGGGAGAGAGGTAGGGCCTGAGGTGGGCCTCGGGGTCGGCGGCGGCGAGGATGAGGAAGGACCGGCGTTCGCTGATGCCGGCGAGGTGGGCGATGGCGGGGGTGATTTGGTCGAGGGGGAGGGCGATGGGCATGCCGTGGAAGTTTCCGGCGGAGACGAGGGAGCCGTCGGGGAGGATGAGGGGGTTGTCGGTGACGGCGTCGAGTTCGGCGAGGACGGCGGGTCTGAAGCGTTCGATGGCGTCGTGGACGGCGCCCAAGACCTGGGGCATGCAGCGGAGGGAGTAGGGGTCCTGGACGCGGGGGTCGTCGTCGCGGTGGCTCGGGATGATGGTGGAGCCCGTGAGGAGGGCGCGGAGGCGTTGGGCGACGGCGGCGGTGCCGGCGTGGCGGCGGAGGTCGGCGGCGTGGGGGCTGAGGAACTGATCGGTGGCGCGGCAGGCATCGATGGACATGGCGGCGGCGGCGAGGGCGGCGTTGAAGAGGCGGTCGAGGTCGTGGAGGAGGAGGGCGGCGCGGGCGGCCATGAGGTGGGTGCCGTTGATGAGGGCGAGCCCTTCTTTGGCTTGGAGTTCGAGCGGGGTGAGGCCGTGTTGGCGGAGGATGCGAGCGGCGGGGTGGGTTCGTCCGTCGGGCGTGCGGAAGTGTCCCTCGCCGATGAGGGCGAAGGCGACGTGGGCGAGGGGCGCGAGGTCGCCCGAAGCGCCGACGGAGCCGACCTCGGGGACCAGGGGCGTGAGGCGGTGGTTGAGGCAGTCGATGATGGTTCGGACGACGGCGGGGCGGACGCCGGAGCGGCCTCGGGCGAGGGATGCGGCGAGGGCGAGCATCATGCCGCGGACCACGTCGTCGGGGAGGGGGTCGCCGACGCCGGCGGCGTGGGAGCGGATGAGGTTCCGCTGGAGGTCGGCGAGTTGCTGATCGGGGACGCGGACGCGGGCGAGGGACCCGAAGCCTGTGTTGACCCCGTAGTGGGGCTGTCCGTCGCGGGTGGCCCGTTCGAGGCGTTCTCGGGAAGCCGCGACGGCGTGAACGGCGGCGGGGGCGAGGCGGACGGGGGCGGCGTCACGCGCGACGCGTGCAAGATCACGCGGCAGGAGAGGGCCGCCGTCGAGGCGGACGGCGGTTTGGGGGGAGGCCGGGCGGTTTTGGGGGGAACGGCGGTGGCGATTCTCGGGCATGGCGTGGGGCTCGTGGCGGTCGGTTCGCGGGGGGTGCCGGGGGACGAGGGGGGGGGTATGGAGGTTCTAGGGCGATGCTTGTGGGATAGTTCTTTGGGGCGTGGGCCGGGGGGCTTAGAATACCGGCGGAGATTACGGGAGAATGAACATGGATGTTGCGCGCGGTCGGGTCTTTGGGTTCGGGTGCGTTCTTGGTGCGGTCTCGGCGGTGGGGGTGGTGTGCGGTGAGCCCGCGACGGTCGCGTCGCTCGAGGCGACGAGCCGGGTGACGATCTCGGCGAGCGGTGGTGAGCAGACGCCGTCGGACGAGTACAACGCGGCGAGCACGGCGCTGCCGTATATCCAGGCGCCGCTGCTGTACGGCGAGGTTCTCTCGTCGGACGGTGGTGTGGCGGCGAGCGCGTTCGGGATCGGGTTCAACAGTGGTCGGGGTCTCCCGGCGGCGGAGGGCTCGGTGTCGTGGCTGTTCACGCTGAACAGTCTGAACCGCGTGATCTCGTCGCCGGTGCAACTGGCGGGCGGCGGGACGGGCCCGACGCAGGGCGATTCGCAGGGCGAGCGACACCTCGATGCGTCGTTCGAGGTGCCGGCGCGGGCGCGGATGGTGTTGTCGACGTGGTCGGCGTATTCACGGGTGAACGACTCGTCGGGGAGCGCGAGCGGATCGGCGTTCGCGACGGTGGAGTTCAAGAGTGCCGGGGGCGGGGTGATCTTCCAGGACACGACGACGGCGCTGGTGGGGGGTGAATTGAACTCGACGCGGACCCGGACGGGTTCGAGCGTGGTGCTGGACGCGGGGGTGTATCGGCTGACGGCGGCGACGCTGGCGGGTGCGTCGGCGGCCTCCGGTGAGGGCGGTGTCCGCTCGGCGGAGCTGGAGAGCCAGGTGTTCGTGGTGCTGACGTTCACGCCCGAGCCGTGCGCGGCGGATTTCAACGGGGACGGGTTCGTGGACTTCTTTGACTTCCAGGACTTTGTGGATTGCTTCGAGGACGTGTTCTGCGCGGACGGGACGACCGCGGACTTCAACGGGGACGGGTTCGTGGACTTCTTTGACTTCCAGGATTACGTGGACGCGTTCGAGGCCGGGTGCTGAGGGCTAGGGTTCGGTGTGACCATCCGGATCGAAGCGGTGGGGTCTGCGTCTGGGATTGAGGAAGCCGGGCGGCTCTTCGCGGAGTACGCGGCGGGGCTGCCGTTCTCGCTGGAGTATCAGGGCTTCTCGGCGGAGCTTCGCGGGCTGCCCGGGGTGTATTCGCCGCCTCGTGGGGCGATCCTGATCGCGTGGGAGGGCGGGTCGGCGGCGGGGGTGGTGGCGGTGCGTCCGATGGCGGAGGCCGGGGCGTGCGAGATGAAGCGGCTGTATGTGAGGCCGGCGTGGCGCGGGCGCGGGGTCGGGCGGGCGCTGGTCGAGGGGATCGTGTCGGCGGCGCGCGGGATGGGGTACGGGGTGATGCGGCTGGACACGTCGGCGGAGATGTCGGCGGCGCGCGCGACGTATGAGCGTGCGGGGTTCCGGGAGTGCGCGAGGTACAACGACGATCCGGACCCGACGACGGTGTACTACTCGCTGGATCTTCGGCGCGGGTGAGGCATGGCGAGTGGGGTGTGATTTCGCCGCCGGGGACCTCATTGAGGTGTTGCCCACGGGTGCCGTCTTTGACCCCAGGTCTAATTGACATAACACAGATTATAGGACGTTATACCTGAATCCACGGCCGGGAGGAGCGCGGAAGGAGGGGGCGTACGAAGGGGTCAGGGTCGCGTGCGGAGCGTTGTGTGCGCTTGACCGCGCCACACCGGGCTGGTTTCCTGTCACGGGGCCTTCGGAGTGCGCGCAGGGGCCGCTGGGGCATTAGGGGCCGTGCGGGCCGAGCACGTGCGCCGGCGAACCGGGGACGGGGGAGAGTCTTGGAAAGCGCCCCGGGTGATGTGGAAGGGGGGGTTTGGATCGGTGTCAGGGGGGGCTCGTGGCTCGGAGGGGGTGGCTAGGAAGGGCTGGCGAGGACACGGACTGCGGCGTCGAGCTGGAGGAGGTGCTGGGGTGAGTAGCCGCGGTCGTGGAACCATCGGACATGGCCTTGGGCGTCGAGGAGGAGGACCCGCATGTTGTTGGGGTGCGTGGTGCCGGTGAGTTGTTCGAGCCGGTGGGCGTCGCGGTAGACGGTGATGACGGAGGGCCAGAGTTCGGCGGGGATGCCGCGTTGCATGCCGCGGTCGATGGCGGGGGCGAAGAGGCGAGGGAAGAGGCCCGCGATGGCGGGGACCTCGTAGATGTCGGCTGGGGTTTGGGCCTGGAGGAGTCCGAGGACCCAGCGGTCGCAGTCGAACTGGGCGTTTTGCTTATAGCCCACGAGGAGGATGGCGGGTTTGCCGGCGAGGTCGTCGGGGAGCGTTCGTTGCTGTTGATCGAGGGATTCGCCGCGGACGGTGGGGAGTTTCTGGCCGAGGATCTGGGCGGGTTCGGCGTTTGGCGACGATGAGCACCCGGCGGTCAACAGACCGGCTCCCACCCCCCACACCCCCCCCACTGTTCCCACCCATCGCCCCCCCACCACCGTTGAGAGTCCTTTGAAGACGAGGGAGAGGAGTGTTCGTGGGCGTCGGGTGAGGGTGTTCGCGGCGTGCATTGTGGATGGGTTCGAAGCGGGCCGGGTGACGGATGCCCCGGGGAGCCGATAGGATGGGGCATGACGTTGACGTGGGCGATGACGTGGGTGATCGCGACGGGCGCGATGTGCTGGTCGGCGTTTCAGCCGGTGACGGGGCTGCGCGAGGTGATCCCCGGGGAGGACGCGCGGGGGCTGTCGCGCGACCTGATGCGGAGGCCGATGGATCTGAGGATGCCGACGGGCTTCGAGCGGGTGTATGAGTTCCGATCCGGGCCGGATGGGAAACAGGTGAAGTACGTGAGGATCAACGGGGCGTTGGTGGCGGTCTTTGACCGCGGGGAGTACGTGGCGACGGAGATGGGCGGGGTGCCGGTGATTCCGGCGGGGACGCGTTTTTTGATCGGGGATCCGTTGCGGGTGCTGTCGGCGCCGGCGTGGACGGTGGAGAGCGGGGCGGTGCCGATGCTGCTGGACGCGCGCGGGGTGGACCTCTCGGCGGCGCTGAGCGCGTCTCCCGGCGTTGCGGCAGGGGTGGCGTCGGGGCGGTTCGGGGAGACGGGGGATCGGGGGGTGGGTGCCGACGATGGGTCGGCGGGCGGGGTTTCGTCGATCTGGACGGATGAGGGGTACCGCCGGGGGCGGGTTCGGGGGCTTTTGGCGGGCGCGTGGGCGAGGTCGGACGGGGCGGGGCGTTGAGGGCGGTCAGGCGGTGAGGGAATCGAGATAGGCGTTGAGGAGTTCGGCGACGCTCCAGGCCTGGGCCATGCACCCGTCGGCGCGGCGTGGGTCGCGCTCGGAAGTTTCGGCGTCGTAAACCTCGGGGATCTGCCCGATGGCGGCGCCGGCGCGGAGGCTCTCAACGAGGGGCGAGAGGGCGGTGCGGATGTCGTGGGCGGGGGCGCCGAGTCGCTTCATGGCGCGTGCGTAGGGGCCGATGAGCCAGGGCCAGACGGTGCCGTTGTGGTAGGCGCGGTCACGGTCGGTGAGCGCGCCGCGGTACCTGGGGGCGAACTTGGGGTCTTTGGCGTCGAGGGTTCGGAGGCCCATGGGGGTGAGGAGGCGGTCTCGTACGGCGTGGAGGACGGCGCGGGCGCGGTCGTCGTCGAGGGGTGAGAAGGGTTGTGAGATGGCGAAGATCTGGTTGGGCCTGAACTCGGGAGAGGGGCTTTCGCGTCCGTGGACGGGGGTGAGGGTGTCGAAGAGGCAGGAACGGGCGGGGTCCCAGAACTTGGCGCGGAAGGACTCGCCGGCGTGCTCGGCCCAGGCGCGGAGCTGGGCGGCGTCGGCGGGATCGTCGATCTCGCGGGCCTGGGCGACTTCGAGGAGGCCCGAGTACCAGAGGGCGGAGAGTTCGACGGGCTTGCCGTGGCGTGGGGTGAAGACGACGCCGTCGCGTTTGGCGTCCATCCAGGTGAGTTGGGTGGAATCGTCTCCGGCGCGGATGAGCCCGTCGTCGTCGACGGCGATGCCGAAGTGGGTCCCGGCGCGGTAGGCGTGGATGATGCTGGAACAGGCGTCGAGGATGTCGCCGCGGATGATGTCGGGGTCGGCGGCGGCGGCGGCGAGTTGCGGCGCGGCGTGGAGGAACCAGAGGGAAGCGTCGGCGGTGTTGTACTCGGGCTGGCCCGTGCGGTTGTCGAAGCAGTTGGGGATGAGCCCGTCTTTGAGGTGCGTGGCGAAGGCGAGGAGGACGGCGCGGGCCTCGTCGAACCGGCGCGTGGCGAGGAGGAGCCCGGGGAGGGCGATCATGGAGTCACGCCCCCAGTCGGAGAACCATGGGTACCCGGCGATGATGCTCACGCCGGGGGCGAGGGCCGGGGCGTCAGGGCGTGGCTCGCGGGCGACGACGAAGAGGTCGGAGGCGGCGACGAGGGAGCCGAGGCGTTCACGCTCGGGCTGGGCCACGGCGTCGGGGAGGGAGGTCTGGACCGAGGCGGCGAGGCGCTTCAGGCGGTCGGCGTTGGCCTTGGCGATGGCGTTGAAGGAGAGGCCGAAGACGCGCCCGCCCTTGCCCGCGCCGAGCCCGCCGGGGGCTTCGACCCACGCGGAGATCTCGGCGACGTGTTCCATATCGGAGCCCGAGAGCATGGGAACGCTGGGGAGGGTGACCTCGAAGGAACCGGGGTTGAAGAGGTCTTCGTGGCAGTCCTGGCCGCGTTCGGCGTCACGGACGTACTCGAAGTTGTACCACCATTGGGGGTCGTGCTTGAAGAGCCCGGAGACGGCGTCGAGCCCGAGGGTGACGCCGTCGCGGGAGGCCTCGAATCGGCGTTCGTGTGCGGTGATCGCGGGGGGCGTGTGCTCGGCGTGGTGGATGAGGGGGCCGTGGAAATCTCGGAGGGCGATGAGGGGTCGGATTTCGAGACGGGCGGCGTGGCCGCCGGTTCGTATCCGCCACTTGAGGACAGCGGCGTTGGCGCCATGGGCGAGGACGAGTTCCTTGACGACGCGGACGGGCCCGAAGGTGTATTCCCAGCGGACGACACCGGCGGGGTCGCGTTCGAAACGCTGGAGGAGGTCGGTGCCCTTGGGGCTCATGACGCCCCCGGATCGGCCGCTGAAGCGGAAGGTGGAGAGGTCGATGCGTTGCTCGACGCCTCCCGCGGCGCCGGGGAGGAGGACGAGCCAATCGGCGGTGGCGGCCCAGGCGAGGACACGCCCGACGGGGGGCGAGGTGGCGGCGATGAGGTAGGCGTGATAGCGGCGGGTGGGGACGCCCGCGGCGGTGCCCATGGCGAACCCGCCCAGGCCGTTGGCGAGGACCCATTCGGCGCGGAGGAGGCCGTCGAGCCCGTGTCCTGACCCGGCGGCCCTGGAGACGAGTGGCCCGAGGGTTCCGCTGTGGCCGGTATCGGCCGGGGTTGCTTTGGTGGTGGAGGTGTCGGGTTTGCGTTTACCGGCCACGGACTGCTCTCCCGAAGAACGACCGCCCGAGCCGGTTCCGGTGGTTGTGCCGCCCATACCGCACCTCGCTCTCCCCTCGCCCCCCCCACTCTTATCGCCCGGGACCACGTGACGCGGACCACGGTTGAGGGGGCGTGTCCGCCGAAGGGCACGCCCGTGGCAGTCCACGGTGCATGATGAGGCCGCGGGCACGCACGCGGTCCGTGGATCCTACGCCGCCGGGGGGTGAGTTGATCGGCCGAACGGTCGAGAAACGCCGGGGGGATCGGGGAGAAGTGGGGTGAGATGGGTGGAGTGCCTTGACGGGATGATCGAGGGCCCCAACCCTGTCCCATGGCGACACTCTCACGCGGCGTTCCCGTCCCGCCCGGTCAGGCCGAATCGTCCCCCTCAGGGGCGGGTGCTCGGGGGGTGGCGTCGGTGGCCCAGGGGATCGATGGGCCGGCGGGAGGGCCGGTGGGGAAGATCGCGTTCGAGGGGATCACGTTCGACGATGTGCTGCTGGTGCCCGCGCGGTCGGGGGTGATGCCGGCGGACGCGGAGACGAGCACGAGGCTGACGGCGGGGATCCGATTGAACATCCCGCTGGTGTCGGCGCCGATGGACACGGTGACGGAGTCGGCGCTGGCGATCGCGCTGGCGCAAGAGGGCGGGATCGGGATCATTCATAAGAACCTGTCGGTGGAGGCGCAGGCGAGGGAGGTTCAGAAGGTCAAGCGGTCGGCGAACGGGGTGATCACGGACCCGCTGACGCTGGGGCCGGCGGACACGGTGGCGCGGGCGAAGGAGCTGATGCGGGCGTACAACGTGTCGGGGTTCCCGGTGACGGAGGACGGGTCGTCGCAGGGGGGGGTGGCTCGCGGGAAGGGTCGAGTGCTGGGGATCATCACGAGGCGGGACCTCAAGTTCGTGGAGGACCTCTCGACGCCGGTGTCGAGCGTGATGACGGCGCACACGGCGGAGTCCCCGCTGGTGACGGCGGAGATCGGGACGACGCTGGACCAGGCGGAGCGGGTGCTCAACCAGCGGAAGGTGGAGAAGCTGATCCTGGTGGACGGTGGGTTCCGGTTGTGCGGGCTGATCACGATGCGGGACATCGACCGGGCGAGCCAGTTCCCGCTGGCGTGCCGGGACGGGCGGGGGCGGCTGCGGTGCGGGGCGGCGGTGGGCCCCGGGCAGTACGAGCGGGTGGAGGCGCTGCTGGCGGCGGAGGTGGACGTGCTGGTGGTGGACACGGCGCACGGGCACAGCGAGAACGTGATCAACACGGTGTCGGAGATCAAGAAGCGGTACGGGGTCGAGGTGATCGCGGGGAACATCGCGACGGCGGAGGCGGCGGAGGATCTGTGCCGGGCGGGGGCGGACGCGGTGAAGGTGGGGATCGGGCCCGGGTCGATCTGCACGACGCGGGTGGTGACGGGGGTGGGCGTGCCGCAGATCACGGCGATCGCGCTGGCGTCGGCGGGGGTCGCGCGGTCGGGGCGGGACGTGCCGGTCATCGCGGACGGTGGCGTGAGGCACTCGGGGGACATCCCCAAGGCCATCGCGGCGGGGGCGAGCTGTGTGATGATGGGGTCGTTGTTCGCGGGGCTGGAGGAATCGCCCGGCGAGGTGGTGATCTTCCACGGGCGGCGGTACAAGAGCTACCGCGGGATGGGCAGCGAGGGGGCGATGAACGCGGGGTCGGCGGACCGGTACCGGCAGGCGGACAAGCTGGACCGGGAGGGACGCCCGCGGCAGAAGTTCGTGCCCGAGGGCGTGGAGGGGCTCGTGCCGTTCCGCGGGACGCTGGCGGAGTTTGTGTACCAGTTGGTGGGCGGGCTTCGGAGCGCGATGGGGTACACCGGGTGCGGGACGATCGAGGACCTGCGGTCGCGGGCGCGGTTCTGCAAGGTGTCGGGGGCGACGGTGGTGGAGAACCACCCGCACGACATCAAGATCACGAAGGAATCGCCGAACTACATGGGCGACACGGCGCGGGAGTGAGGGCTCGTGGCGACGGCGGCGGGCGAGGTCTGGACGACGCGGCGGCTGCTCCTGTGGATGCGGCAGACGTTCACGTCGCGAGGGATCGACGCGCCGGGGCTCACCGCGGAGATGCTGCTGGCGCACGTGCTGGGGTGCGACCGTCTGCGCCTGCACATGGAGGCGGACCGCCCGGCGTCGGGGGAGGAACGCGAGCGGCTGCGGGATCTTGTGGGGCGGGCGCTCAAGCACGAGCCGGTGCAGTACCTGGTGGGTGAGGGGTGGTTTTTCGGGATGCCGTTCACGGTGGACCGGCGTGTGCTGATCCCGCGGCCCGGGAGCGGGACGATCGTGGAGGCGGTGCTGGAACACGCGCGGGTGACGCCGGCGTTCGGGGGCCCGCCGGGGAAGGAGGCGGGCGAGGGGGTGCTGATCGCGGACATCGGGACGGGCTCTGGGTGCCTGGCGGTGACGCTGCTCAAGCGGCTGCCGCGGGCGAGGGCGGTGGCGACGGATCTCTCGGCGGGGGCGCTCGAGGTGGCGCGGGAGAACGCGTCGCGGCACGGGGTGTCGGACCGGATCGACTTCATCGAGGGGGACATGGTGTCGGCACTGGATCGGCACCCGGTGGCCAAGGGTGCGGGGACGGTGCATTACCTGGTGAGCAACCCGCCGTATATCCCGGACCACGAGTGGGCGGCGGTGGAGCCGAACGTTCGGTGCCACGAGCCCGAGTCGGCGCTGCGTGGCGGGGCGGACGGGCTGCGGTATGTGCGGGTGCTGATCGAGGAGGGGCCGAGGGTGATCCGGCCGGGCGGGCTGCTGCTGGTGGAGACGGCGGACTCGACGGCGTCCACCGCGTGCGGGTTGGCGGGGGCGAGCCCGGACCTGGAGGGGGCGCGGGTGCTGACGGACTTCGAGGGGCTGCCGCGGGTGGTGATGGCGCGTCGGCTCGGCGGCGGCTGAACTTCACGGGTTCTTGACGGATTCTGAGCGCGTCGGGTGTGGCGGGCGCCAGCGCGGGAGCGGACCATCCGCCCCGTGCGACGCGTGACACAACGATTGGAGTCCGGCCCGGCGTGGGTGCTCGCGTTGTGGGCGATGGCGGCGTCGTTCTCGGCGTACTTCTGCATGTACGCGTACCGCAAACCCTTCGCGGCGGCGGGGTTCGAGGGCGAGTCGTTCTTCGGGTCGGGGGTCGGGCTCAAGACGGCGCTGGTGATCGGGCAGATCGTGGGGTACACGATCTCGAAGTTCATGGGCATCAAGGTGTGCTCGGAGATGGGGGCGGGGTCGCGCGGGCGGGCGCTGATGGTGATGATCCTGGCGGCGCAGGGGGCGCTGCTGGCGTTCGCGCTATTGCCGGGCTCGTGGAAGGTCGCGGCGATGTGCCTCAACGGGCTCCCGCTGGGGATGGTGTGGGGCGTGGCGGTGAGCTATCTGGAGGGCCGCCGGGCGAGCGAGGTGATGCTGGCGGGGCTGTCGTGCTCGTACATCGTGGCGAGCGGGGTGGTCAAGGACGCGGGGATCGGGGTGATGCGGGCCTTCGGGACGTCGGAGGCGTGGATGCCGTTCGTGACGGGGGCGTTGTTCCTGCCGGCGTTCGCGGTGTCGGTGTGGATGCTCGAGCGGCTCCCCCCCCCCACCGCCCGGGATATCGAGGAGCGGACCCGGCGGGCGCCGATGATGGCCTCCGAGCGGTGGGCGTTCCTGACGCGTTTCCTGCCCGGGATGGTGATGCTGCTGGGGGTGTATTTCCTGCTGACGGCGTACCGGGACTTCCGGGACAACTACGGGGTCGAGGTGTTCCGCGAGCTGGGCTACGGGGAGACGCCGGGGATCTTCACGCGTACGGAGGTCCCCGTGGCGTTCGGGGTGATGGGGTGCCTGGCGCTGATCTCGCTGGCGAGGTCGAACCGGGTGGGGATCGGGCTGGTGTTCCTGATGATGACGGCGGGGGTGGTCCTGATGGGGGCGGCGACGCTGGCGTTCGACGGGGGGCGGGTGAGCGGGGCGTGGTGGATGACGCTGGTGGGGCTGGGGGCGTACATGGCGTACGTGCCGTTCGGGAGCGTGCTGTTCGACCGGCTGATCGCATCGACGCGGGTGGTGGGGACGGCGGTGTTCGCGATCTACGTGTTCGACGCGGTGGGGTACACGGGGAGCGTGGGGGTGCAGTTGTTCAAGGACCTCGGGGCGTCGTCGAGCACGAGGCTGGAGTTTTTCCGGGGGCTGACGTACGCGATGTCGGGGGTCGGGGTGGTGCTGCTGGGGGGGGCGTACGCGTACTTCGCGGTGCGTCACCTGCGCGGGGGCGCTGGGCGGGGCTGATATGCTGGGGGCATGCGAGCGGACCTGGGCGAAACGTTGGTGACGCGGGAGGCTATCGCGCGTCGCGTGGAGGCGATGGGCCGGGCGCTGGCGTCGGACCTCGAAGGGTCGATGCGGGCGAGCGGAGACGACCCCTCGGGGGGGAACGTGGTGCTGATCCCGGTGTTGACCGGGGCGCTGGTGTTCACGGCGGACCTGATCCGCGAGCTGCCGCTGAAGCTGTCGCTTCGGGTGGTGGCGGTGTCGAGCTACCCGGGGAAGTCGATGGCGTCGAAGGGGGTGAAGATGGCCTCGGAGCTGCCCGGGGACCTGCGTGGGCGGCACGTGGTGGTCGTGGACGACATCCTGGACTCGGGGCAGACGCTCGGGCTGTTGCGGGACCTGATCGTGGAGCAGGAGCCGGCGTCGGTGCGGATCGTGGTACTGCTGCGCAAGCCCGAATCGGCGCGGAAGCGGGCGGTGCCGGTGGAGTACGTGGGGTTCGACATCCCCGACGCGTTCGTGGTGGGATACGGGCTGGACTACGACGGGTTCTACCGGAACCACCCGGAGATCGCGACGCTGCGTCCCGACGCGATCGGGTGACGCGGGGGGACGTGCGCCGGGTCAGACGATCTCGATGATGGCGAACTGTTTGACGCCGCGGGGGGTGGTGACGCGGACGGTGGACCCGACGGCGGCCTTGAAGAGAGCCTCGCCCAGGGGGCTGTTGAGGGTGACTTCGAAGATGTCGCCGGTGTCCTGGCCCGAGGCTTCGCCGACGAGGCGGTAGAGGTCCTCGTCGCCGCGTTCGACGTCCTTGAGCTTGACGGTGGATCCGAGCATGACGACGCCCTCGACGGCCTTGGCGAGCTTCTCGTCGATGACGGAGACGTTTTTGAGGCGGTCCTGGAGGCGGCGGATCTCGGCCTCTTCCATGCCCTGCTGCTCTCGGGCGGCGTGGTAATCCCCGTTCTCCTTGAGGTCGCCCAGGGCCCTTGCCTCGGCGATGCGTTGGGAGATGACGGGGCGGTTGGCCACCAGGGCCGCCAGCTTGGCCTCGATCTGATCACGCTCGGACTGGGTTACGAACTCCATCACGCCGTCCTCGTGGCCGGGGGAAGCCCGCGATCTCGATCGCGGATCACCACGATAGGCCTCAGCGCGGGCCGGCGACACGGGCCCGCTCGCGGGCGGAGGCGAGCACCCAGGCGGCGCCGGCGAGGGCGAGGACGACGGCGAGCGCGACCGCGTGCTCGGCGAGGAAGGCGGTGGGCTCTCCCGACCAGGAGCGGTCCCTCGCGATCTCGAGGAGCCCCGTGGCGGGGGACGCGAGCCATGCGAGAGCGACGGCGCGGGAGGATGAGGATGGCCACCCCACCGAGAGCAGGGGCCCCGCGGTGGCCAGGGCGACGAACGCGGCGGCCCAAGCGGGCCTTGTCCAGGCGCCCTGGGGACGGGCGGGATCGGCGTGGGCCGGGCCCAACGCAAAGGCGAGGGCGCCCCCGATGAGGGCGGTCCACGCGAAGAGCGAGGCGGCGATGGCGGCCACGGTCCAGACGGGCCAGAGGGCGAGCATCGAGAGGGGCCAGACGACGGCCTGAGACGGGACGGCGACGACGAAGAGGTCTTTGGAGGTGGCGGCGACGCCGCCCTCTCGGGGGAGGACCTGGCTGAGGCGGAGGGCGGGCCAGAGGATGGAGACGCCGACGGCGACGAGGACGAGGAGTTCGCGTGCGGCGAATCGGGCGGAGAGGGGGTCGATGACGCCGCCCCAGATGAGTTGCCCGTAGCAGGCGACGGTGGCACCGAGGAGATAGATGGTCCAGGCGAGGGCGAAGAGCCTGGGCTCGCCCCGGCGGTGGGGCCAGCGGTCGGCGGCGGGCGGGGGCGCGAAGACGATGATCTCGTCGGGGGGTCTGGACGGGCCTTCGCCGGCGGGCGTGGAGGTGTGATCGTGGGTCACGGGGCGCCCGCGGCGGGTTTGGCGCCCTCGACGGCCGGGGCGCCGGAGGTCTGGTCGACGATGAGGGGCTTGTCCCAGTGGATTTCGAGAGAGCCGGCGCTGATGGCGCCGTCGATACGCCCGAAGCGGCGGTGGAGCTGGTCGAGCCGCTCGATCTTGCGCACGGTCGAGATCTCGCCCCAGAGCGGCTTGCTCGGGCGTCCGCCCCAGACCACGCGTTTGCCGGTGTCGGTGACGAGGGCGAGCCTTTTGTCGGCGGCGTAGGTGGACGCGTCGACGGCGGTGATCTGCGAGGACCACGGCCTGGGCCTGATCCGGCGGAGCAGTTCGAGCGAGGCTTCGACCTCCTCGCCGGGCCAGGGGGAGGCGAAGTCCCGCATCGAGCCCCGCTGCGGCGGGCCGGCGGGGACGCCCAGGATGGCGATCATGCCCGATTCGCCCTTGGGGTATTCGACGGGCATGGGACGGGCTTCCCAGGAGACCAGGACGTCGGTGTCGTTGTGCCTGACCACGGCGGCGGGGATGCGCCACTGGCCGCGGACGCGGGCAACGCCCTCGGGATCGAGCTCGACCCTGGGCCGGCCGTCGAACCACCCGGAGGCGTCCATCGAGGAGGCGATGGCCTCGAGTGGTTCGCGGGAGAGTGAATCAGGGTTGGACCCCATGGCCTGCGTCGCGCGTTCGACCAGGCGTTCGCGGAAAGACTCGGGGAGCCAAGTCGGGGGCTCGTTCTGATCGTCTTGGCCGGGGCTCCGGGAGACGGTGGTCAGGCCGGTGGGGCTGCGCGGGGCGGTGCCGAGGGAGGGCCATTCGAACTGCACGCCGCGGATGGTGGGGCCGACGACGCGTTTGGCGCTGGCTTCGAGGGGCTTCCACCCGAACCAGACGGCCAACCCGGCGCCCAGGCACAGGCACGCGACCACGACGCTGCAGAGGTAGGTGGTGAACAGTCGCCAATCGAACGGTCGTTGGGACGCCGGGCCTGACGGCGTCGGCGGCTGCTCGTTCATCGAACCATCCTGGCTCTCGGTGTCCATCGCGTGTCGTCCTTCACGCACCCTGCCGGGCGTGATTGTAACACCCGGCGGGGGTGCCGGGTGACGCACGGCGTCCCCAGGCCCGGCGGACCAGGGCCCCGCAGAGGCTCCCCATCGGGATCCCGGCGTGCTGAGCGGCCCGAGGGAGCAGGGAATGATCGGTAAACCCGGGCATGGTGTTGACCTCGAGGAGCCACGCGTTGCCGGCCTGATCGAGGAGGAAATCGACCCTCGCGAGGTCCCGGCACCCAAGGGCCCGGAAGAGATCGACCGCCCACCCGCGGACACGGTCCCTCACGCCCGGGGGCAATGGCGGGTTCACGGTGTACGTGGTGTCGTGGCGTTCGTACTTGGCCTTGTAGTCATAGAAGCCCTCGGCGGGGACGATCTCGATGATGTCCAAGGCCTCGGGCCCCTCGCCCAGGTCCAGGACACCCACGGTCAATTCGCGCGCCGGGCGGGCCCCGGCGTCGCCGAGCACGGCCCGCTCGACCATGTAGACCCGCCCGGGATGGGCCGCGGCGTCTGCCGTGGCGGCCTTGCGGGCGGCGCGCCAGTCGTCGGCGTTCCGGCAGATATGAACCCCGACGCTCGACCCCTCGTGGACGGGCTTGACGACCACCGGGTAATCTCCCAATGGGCACCCCTCATCCCGGGTGTTGAGGACGGCGGCCTGGGCGGTGGGGATCCCCGCGTGGACGGCGGCCATCTTGGTGGCCACTTTGTCCATGGCGAGGCGAGCGGGCCCGGGGGGCGAGCCGACGTAGGGACGGCCGGCGCGTTCGAGGAGGTCTTGAAGCGGTCCGCCCTCGCCCCAACCGCCGTGCAAGACGGGGAAGACAACGTCGCCGGGGAGTTGGGCGAGGTGGGCGTCGGAGGGGCGGTCGATGACGGCGTGGTGGACGGCCCATCCGGCGGCGGTCAGGGCGTCGGCGACGGCCTTGGCGCTGATGAGGCTGACGGGGCGTTCGGCGTCGGGCCCGCCGCCCAGGACGAGGACGGTGACGCCGGGGATGGGGTGGTGGCTCACGGCGCGGGCTCCGGGGCGTGAGGGTCGGGGACGACGCCTTGACGGGACCAGACGACGACCTCGCGTTGGAGTCGGACGCCGAACCGTTCGGCAACGCGACCGGCGACGGCCTGCATGAGTTCGATGACGTCGGCGGCACGCCCGCCGTGGGCGGCGTCGGCGGTGGTGATGAAGTTGGCGTGGAGCGGGCTGACCTCGGCGAGCCCGACTCGGAGGCCCTTGAGCCCCGCGCGGTCGATCACGAGCCCGGCGGACACCCGCTGCCCGGCGTGCCCGAGGGCCTCGACGTCGCGGGCCAGGGTCGGGTTCTTGAAGCAGCATCCGGCGCACGAGGCCCCGAGGGGCTGGCTGGCCTTTTTGTCGGCCATGATGGACTTGAGCCGCTCGCGGAGACGGACGGGGTCGCCCGGAGTCAGGGCGAACTCGGCGGCGGTGACGATGAGCCCGCCGAGGCCCGAGGAGCGGTAGGCGAAGGGGATCTCGCGGCGGTCGAGTTCGACGACCTCGCCGCGGCGGGTGATCCCGCGGACCTTGGTGATGGCGTCGGCGATCTCGCCGTAGCGTCCGCCGGCGTTCATGACGACGGCGCCGCCGACGGTGGCGGGAACACCGCCGAGGGATTCGAGCCCGCCGAGCCCCCGGCGGACGGTCTCGAGGATCAGTTTGGGGAGGTTGACGCCAGCGCCGACCGTCAGGCGTGGGGCGTGCGGATCGAACGCGACGGTGTTGAGGGCGGAGAGGTCGGCCACGACCCCGCCGACGCCCGAGTCGTCGACCAGGAGGTTGGCGCCGTCGCCCAGGATGAGGAGCCCGGGCTCGTCTCGGACGAGGGCGGCGAGGGCCTGCTCGTCGCCCGGGCGGGCGTAGCGGTCGGCCCGCCCCCCGACCTTGAACCACGTGGGGATGGGGTGGTCTCGGAGCATGGTCGTCGGCGGTGCGAGGATCACGTGGCTCCTCCGCCGGCGCGGGGGGCGTTGGCGAGGAACTGGCGTGCGACCTGGTACACGGGCCCGGCGCCCATGCTGACGACGAGGTCGCCGGGCTGGGCGATGGCCTCGAGCTCCTCGACGATCGCGGCGAAGGGGTAGGCGTGCTTGGCCCGGACGCCCCGCTCGCGGAGCCGATCGACGAGGTCGGCGGAGGTGACTTTCTGCCGCTCTTCCTCGCTGTCGCGGACGAAGTAGATCTCGGGGACGATGACGATGTCGGCGACCTCGAAACTCCGCGCGAACTCGTCGAGGAGGTGTCGGGTGCGGCTGTGCTGGTGGGGCTGGAAGACGCAGATGAGGCGTCCGCCGCGGTCCTGCGGGCGTTCGAAATCGCGGAGGGCGCGGAGGGTGACGTCGACCTCGGTGGGGTGGTGCCCGTAGTCGTCGTAGACGCGGACGGGGGGCGACCCGCCTGGCGAAACCGCGGCCCCGCGTTCGCCGAGGAACTGCATGCGTCGGTCGACGCCGCGGAACTCGCACAGGCTCGCGGCGAGGACCTTGGCCTGGGCGCCCGCGCTGACGCCCAGGGCGACGGCGACGGCGGCGTTCATGGCCATGTGCGAGCCCGGGACGCGCATGACCCACTCGGCGACGGCGTCGCGCCCCCTGGCGAGGGCGACGCGGCGGGTCTGGGGGTCGTAGCGGACCACCCAGTCGGCCTCCGGGGTGTAGCCGATGGTCTCGACGGCGCATTGGAGCCCGGCGGTGACCTCTCGCCGGTGGGCCCCGTCGTGCGCGATGAGGAGGCGTCCGCCGTCGCGTTCGTGGGGGAGGAGCGAGGCGAACTGGGCGAAGGCCTCGACGACCTTGTCGAGCGAGCCGTAGATGTCGAGGTGGTCGGCCTCGACGGAGGCGATAGACGCGATGGTCGGGCGGAGGTGATGGAATGACCGGTTGAACTCGCAGGCCTCAACGACCATCAGCCCCGGCGCGCCGGCGAGCACGCCGGAGGGGACCCGGTCGGCCCCGAGGCGGAATCCCGTGCCCTGGGCGTCGCCCGCCGGGGTGGCGAGGCACCCGAGGTTCCCGCGGAGGAGTCCCCGGCAGGTGGCGCCGACGATCACGGTGGGGTCGAGCCCGGCGTCGACCAAGGCCGACCCGAGCATGGCGGTGGTTGAGCTTTTGCCGTGCGTCCCGGCGACGGCGATCCCCGTGCGTCCGGCCATGCACCGGCCCAGGGCCTGGGCGTAGCGGATGACCTCGACCCCGCGGCGGCGCGCCTCGGCGAGTTCGGGGTGGGCATCGGGGACGGCGGCGGAGGCGATGACCAGGCGGCACTCTCCGGGGAGCAGGCCGGCCTGCTGGTCGAAGGTGACGCGGACGCCGTCATCCTCAAGACCGGCGGTGGTCTCGCTCGGGGCGTGGTCGGAGCCGGTGACGGCGGCGCCCAGACCGCGGAGGACGCGGGCCAGGCCGCTCATCCCGCTGCCGCCGATCCCGACCATGTAGACGCCGGTCCCGGCCCATGGGTGCTGAGCGGCGGGGCCGTCGCGGTGGTCCCGTGGATGGAGTGCCCCTCGTCGCACCGTGTTCTCCGTGGCGTTCTGGCCGGGTCCTGATCGCTGGGCGGTGGTGGTCATGGAGACTGTATCGGACGCCGGCGCACGGGAACCACACTCCGCGAAGAACCGCCCCGACGGGGTGGTACGATGGCCCATGACGGCACACCCCGGCGGGCCACTCGGCGTCCTCCCTTACAAACTGGCGACGCTGTGCGACCTGCGGGACCGGGACGGGCGGGTGCTGCTGCTGAGGCGGATCAAGCCCCCGAACCTCGGGCTGTGTTCGCCGATCGGAGGGAAGCTGGACACGGTGCTCGGGGAGTCACCGGCCCAATCCGCCCGGCGGGAGATCGCCGAGGAGGCGGAGGTGGACATCCCCCTCGAACGGCTCCACCTCCAGGGGCTGATCGCGGAGCAGTCGTACGAGGGGAAGGGGCATTGGCTCTTGTTCTATTTCCGGGTGCTCGGGCCGGTGGAGGTGGCCCCGCGGGAGATGGCCGAGGGGCGGCTCGAATGGCACCGGCTGGAGGACATCGAGGGGTTGCCGCTGCCGGAATCGGACCGTCGCTACATCTGGCCTCTGGTGCGCGAGACCGAACCGACGCTCGAGCGGCCGACGCCCGGCTTTTTCATGCTCCACCTGGATTGCCGGACGGACCCGATGACCGGGCGGGTGGAGCAGGTCGCCGGGCCGAGGTAGGCGGGGTGCCGCTGGGAGGGGCGAAGACGGCGGACGCCGGTGTCCGTTTGTGGGATCTATAGTCCATGGTGAGATCAAGCGACTCGACGTGCGAACCGCGGTCGGTCGGCCTCGCCCCACGGGCGCGCCGGGAGATCGGGCCGGCGCGGGTGATTCGGGCGGTGATGCTCCTGGTCTTCGGGTGGGTGGCGCTGGGGATGCCGACGGCGCTGGGGGGCGGGTGGGAGTTGCCGCAGGGGTCGGTCCCGGCGGGTCGCAAGGCGGACAAGGTCGCGGTCATCGTGATCGACCGCGAGATCACCCGGTACACGGCGGTCTCGGTGAAGCGTCGCCTGAAAGAGGCGGCGGCGATGGGCGCGGACGCCGTGGTGATCGAGTTGGACACGCCGGGGGGCGAGGTCGGGGCGGTCCTGGACATCTGCGCGGAGATCCACCAGTCGGCGGTGCCGAACACGGTGGCGTGGGTCAACCCCAAGGCGTATTCGGGCGGTGCGATCATCGCGCTGGCGTGCCGGGAGATCGTGGTGAACGAGGCGGCCCGGATGGGCGACGCGCTCCCGATCGCGATCGACCCGGTGCGTGGGCTGCAGGCGATGCCCGAGGCCGAGCGGCAGAAGATCGTGGCGCCGCTGATCGTGGAGGTGGTGGATTCGGCGCGACGCCGCGGCTGGGACGAGAGCCTCGTGCAGGCGTTCGTTTCGCTGGGCGTGGAGCTGTGGCAGGTCGAGAACACGCAGACGGGCCAGCGGTTCTGCATCGACGCGGCGGAGTTCGAGGCGGTCTTCGGAACGCCCCCGCCCCGGCACCCCGACGCGTCGCCCGAGCTGGTGTCCGCGAGGCCGATCTCGGGCTCGCCCGGGGCGTCGCCGGCGCCGCCCGCGGCGGGTGGCGGGGGCGGGTTTCGCCCCGCGTCGCCGGCGCTCGCGGGGATGGCCGGGGATATCGAGCAGGCGATCGACCCGTCGCTGGCGACGCGACGGCCGGTGTTCAACCGGTCGCAGCGCGGGCAATGGAACTACGTGGGGTACGTGACGGACGGGAACGGGCCGATCGTGCTCGCGGGGGACTCGTTCAAGCGGTACGGGTTCTCCTCGGCGACGGTGCGAAACGACGCGGAACTCACGGCCTTCTTCGGCGCCACGACGGTGACGCGCCTTCACCAATCGTGGTCGGAGACGCTGGCCGAGTTCCTGTCGAACATCCTGGTCCGCGGGGTGTTGATCGCGATTTTCCTGGTGGCGCTCTTCACGGAGATGACACACCCGGGGGCGGTGATCCCCGGCGGCATCGCGGTCTTGGCGCTGCTGCTGATCGTGGCGCCGCCGATGATCGCGGGGATGGCGGCGTGGTGGACGCTGGCGGCGATCTTGGCGGGGATCCTGCTGGTGGTGCTGGAGGTCTTGGTCATCCCCGGGTTCGGGATCCCCGGGATCGCGGGGCTGATCCTCCTGTTCGGGGGGCTGGTGGGGACGTTCATCCCCGGGGCCCCGGGCGACGCGACGAGCGAGCAGGTGCTGTCGGGGATCGTGACGGTCCTGTTGGCGACCGTGACGGCGGGGTTCGCGCTCTTCTTCCTGTTCAAGCACCTCCCGAGCGTGCCGATCCTGAACCGGTACGTGCTGAGGGACTCGGGGATGGAGGAATCGGACGACCCGCTGCTGGCGGCGATGGACCCGTCCCCGGATTCATTAGTGGTGCCCGGGGACGAGGGGTTCGCCGCGACGCCGCTGAGACCCGCGGGGAGGGCGCAGATCGGGGACGTGATCGTGGACGTGGTGGCGGCGTTCGGGTTCCTGGATCAGGGCACGCCGGTCCGGGTGGTCTCGGCGGACCGCTTCCGCATCGTCGTCGACGCCGCCGGGCTGGGCCCGGTATCCTCCCGTCCGGCGACCGGCCCCGCCCCATCGGGCGATGGCCCCGCCGCGTGAGTTGAAGGCGATATGGAACCACTCCTGCTCTGGGGCCTGGCCCTCATCGGCGTCTCGATCGTCCTGACCGTGCTGGAGATCTTCATCCCCTCGGCCGGGGCGATCTCCCTGACGGCGGCGGTCGTCGCCATCGGCGGGCTCGTGTGCCTCTTCCAGCTCGAGGACAAGACCTGGGGCTTCGGGGCCCTCCTGGCCTTGGTCATCCTCTACCCGGCCATCTTTTTCGGCGGCATCCACCTCTGGAAGAGCACACGCGTCGGGAGACGGGCGATGGGGATGCCCTCGGAGGAAGAAGTCGAGGCGGCTCGACGCAAGGAAATGGAAGAACGCGGACGCTGGTCGGCGCTCGTCGGGAAAGAGGGGGCGGTGCTGACGGACCTGCGGCCCGTCGGCGTGGTCGAGATCGAGGGGCAGCGGATCGACGCCCTCTCCGATATCGCCTTCGTCAAAAGCGGGACGCGGGTACGTGTCGTGTCGGCCCAGCCCAACCAAGTCCGGGTCAGGCCCGTCTAACCCCCCCACCACCAACCCACCACCCGCCCACTCCTGGCTACCCCTCGCCCGGCGTGCTACGGCCGATCGTGAGCGTGGCGGGCGTGGCCTGCGGTGCGGGCTTTGAGGCGGAGCCGGCCCAGCCCGAGCCCAGCTCGCCGAGGGGGTCGGGGGGGATGATCTCGACTTTTTTCTCGCCCAGGCGGGCCTCGCCTCGCGTGACGCGGTCCTGGAAATCGAGGCATTCCTTCAGGAGCCGGGGGAGGATCTCGGGCTCGGTGACGTTGGCGACTTTTTCGCCCTGGACGTAGATGATGCCCCGCCGGTCGCCCGCGAAGACGGCCACGTCGGCGCCCTCCGCCTCGCCCGGGCCGTTGACGATGCACCCCATCACGGCGACCTTCATCGGGAGCGTGATCCTCTCGGCCAGGGCCTTGCGCACGTCCTGGATCAGCGTGAAGAGGTCGACCTGGATCCGTCCGCAGGTCGGGCAGGCGATCAGGTCGACCCCCACGCGCGGGCGGAGCCCCAGCGCGTAGAGCAGTTCGAGCCCGTCCTGCACCTCGTAGATCGGGTCGTTGGCGTACGAGATGCGGATCGTGTCCCCGATCCCTCGCGTCAGCAGCGCGGCGAGGGCCGCCACCGAGCGGATGCACCCGGTCTCCTTCGGCCCCGCGTGCGTGACGCCCAGGTGCAGGGGGTGATCGAACCGCTCCGAGATGGCGGTGTACGCGTCGATGGTGAGCGCCGCGTCCATGCTCTTGGCCGAGATCGAGATATCGTGAAAGTCCTGCTCGTAGAAGATGTCGAGATACTCTTCGAGTTTCGCGATCATGATCGCGAGCATCTGCCCGTGCTTTCGGTCGGAGAAGACGCGCCCGAGCTCTTTCATCCGCTTCTGCTTGTCGCGGCGTTCGATGATCGAGCCCTCGTTCACCCCGACGCGGATGGGCCGCCCGCGCGCCTTGCACGCCCGGATCACGTCGATCACCTGCGCCCGGTCGCTGATGTTCCCCGGGTTCAGACGGATCTTGTGCGCCCCCGCCTCGACCGCCTCCAACGCCCGCTGGAAGTGGAAGTGGACGTCCGCCACGATCGGCACGGGCACCTGCGGCAGGATCTCGCGGAGCGCGTCGGTGTCCTTCTTCTCGGGGACGGCGACGCGGACGATGTCCGCCCCGGCGGCCGCGAGCTTGCGGATCTCCCCGACGCAGGCGTCCACGTCGTGGGTGTAGCCCGCGGTCATCGTCTGGACCGAGACCGGGGCGTCGCCCCCGATTTTCACGTGGCCGACCCGGGCGTCGCCCAGGGTGATCTGTCGGGTCTTTCGTCGTGGGAACATCGCGGAAGG
Organism: Phycisphaeraceae bacterium; assembly: GCA_015200025.1. GTDB lineage: Bacteria > Planctomycetota > Phycisphaerae > Phycisphaerales > UBA1924 > UBA2396. Next base: position 50,261 of record CP054186.1, read on the forward strand.
GTAGGTTCGCCACCGCACCACCCCCGTTCACTCACCCCCCCAACGCCCAACGACCCCGCCGGAGGGGCATCACCGGGCCGGCGCGGGGCGAGCACCCCGGAGGCGGTGCGCGAGGTACAGGAGCGCGGCGGCGAAGACCGCGGCCAGGGTCAGCAGGACCACGGCCCAGGAGGCGGCCTTATCGATCCGAGCGTCGGCGGTCCGGGCCGCGACGTCCGCGGCGTGCCCGATGCGCCCGTCGGCGGCGGCGTTGATCTCGGCGAGCCGGTCCGCCCACGCCGACGAATCCAGTGTCGCGTTGGCGGAGGCCAGGAGGGTGTTGAGTTCCGTGACCGCCGCGGTGAGCTGGGCCAGGGCGGCCGTGTAATCCGCGATGCGGAAGGGCTCGGCGGGCTCGGGTGTCGGCCGGCCGGGCTCGTGGGGCGTGTCGAACCGGGCGAGGACGGCGTCGAGGGTCTGGAGGGTTTCGCGGATCGAGCCCGACGTGGTCTCCAGGGCGCGGATCGCCTCGGCGGTCTCCCTGGCGATGGTCACGGATGTTGCCGAGAGCTCGTTCATCGGGCCCATGAGGTCCTTCGCGTCGGCCAGGGCGGCGCGGGCGTTGGCGATGGAGTCGTTGAGTTCGGCCTGACGCTTGTCGAGGTCGGCGAAGAGCGCCTCACGCTGGGCGTTCAGGTCGGCGGGGAGTTGATCGATCCGCGACGTGAGGCGTTCCGCCGAATCCGAGGCCTTGGTCAGGTTGTTCAGGGCCTGCGCGACCTCGGGCTTGGAAAGCAGGTCGTTGGCGGCGGCGTCGGACTGCCAGGAGATCACCAGCGGCGCCCGCACCGAGAGCCACCGGGCTCGCTCTCCCAGGGCCCGGACCTCACGGATGGCGAGCGTCGCCTGGTCCACCGACGAGAACAGCCCGCCCGACGTGGTCACCTGCTCGCGGAGCCACGCCCCCCCGAGGTCGGCGAACTGCCGGAAACGGACGAACGCCACGTCGTGGACTTCCGGGTTGGCGAGCTTCCACTGGCGGATGATCTCCGCGAGCACGTCGATCTGCGTCTCCGTCAGCGCCCGGGAGGCGAGGGTCCAGGCGTCGTCGTTGAGGGAGACAAGCGCGGTTTCGAGGGGCTCGGCGGCGTCGCCGAAGGTCTCGCGGGCGCGCCCGTCGTCGACCCAGACGTTCTTGAGCAGCGTGGCGGCGACGGCGACGTCGAAAACCTGCGAGATGGGATCGGGCTTGGAAGCGATGTCGTAGAAGGAGATCGCGGACTCGGTGAGGAACCGCTGGGCCGCACGGCGGGCGGGAAGGTCCGGGTGCGTTCCCGCGATGCGGTCGGCCGCGGAGCGGACGTGGGCAACCCACGAGTCCGCGTAGGCGGCGATGATCGCGGTCAGGTCATCGACCTCGATGAGCTTCGCGTCGTCCTGCCCGCCCGCGCCGAACCTGGACGAATCCAGGAGCGTCTTCGCGGGCGTGGACCCGAAGCAGCCGGCCAGCAGCGGCAACGCCAGGGCCGCCGCGAGGGCGGAGAGCCGCGACGGGCGGGCTGGTGAGCGTTGGGTCGCCATGCGTCGGCGGGGAACCCGCGGGGGTGTGGGTTGGGAGGATTGGGAGTTGGATCAGCCCTTGGTCCGCTCGAACTCACGCATGAAGTCTGCCAGGGCCTTGCACCCGGCCTCGGGCATCGCGTTGTACGCGCTCGCACGCATCCCGCCCGTCGAACGGTGCCCCTTGAGGGCGTCGAACCCGGCCTTGCCGGCCTCCTTGCAGAAGAGGTCGTCCAGCTCGGGCGCCGGGCACTTGAACGTGATGTTCATCAGGCTCCGGGCCGAGGGGTGCGCGTGACCTTTGTAGAACGACGACGCGTCGATCACGTCGTAGATGTGCTTGGCCTTCCGCTGGTTGTACTCGGCGAGGGCTTCCAAGGCCGACTTCGACCCCGCCGCGTGCGAGCGGATCCACTTGAACACCAGCCCGCAGATGTAGATGGCGAAGACCGGGGGGGTGTTGGGGCGAGACTCGTCCTTGGCGAACGTGGTGTAGTTGAGCATCCAGGGGATCGTCCGCGGCTGACCGTCGCGGTCGGCGGGGGTCTTCCCCAGCAGGTCATCGCGGATCACCACGACCGTCGTGCCGGCGGCCCCGAGGTTCTTCTGCGCCCCCGCGTACACCAGCGCGTGCTTCGAGAAATCGAACGGGCGGGAATAGATATCCGACGAGGCGTCGCAGACCAGCGGGACGCCCGCGGGGACGGCGGGCGCCCGGTGACGCCACGTGTTCTTCCCCGACGCGTCGAGCTCGTGCCACTCGGTCCCGTAGATCGTGTTGTTCGAGCAGTAGTGGACGTAGGCGGGGTTGGCGGAGAACTTCAGGGCGGCGTCCGCGGGGATGTACGAATGGTTCTTGTCCTTCGACGTGCCCGCCTCGTGGGCGGCCCCGAAGGCCCTCGCGTGTTCGAGGGATTTCTCCGCCCAGTACCCGGTCGTGATGTAGTCCGCCGGCTGGGCGTGCGGCTTGAGGTTCATCGGGATCATGAAGTTCTGCGAGGTCGCCCCGCCGGTCAGGAAAAGGACGTGGTAGTTGGCGGGGAGGTTGGCGATGGCCTTGAAGTCGGCGAAGGCCTCGGCGAGGACCGCGTCGAACACCTTCCCGCGGTGGGAGTGCTCGAGGATCCCCACGCCCGAACCGCGGATGTTCACGGTGTCGGCCTGGATCTGCTGGAGCACCGGCTCGGGGAGGCAGCCCGGGCCGGCGGAGAAGTTGAAAATCCGCCCCGAGGCGAGGCGGGTGACGGGCGACGCGGCGGGGTTCGGGATGGTCGTGGTCATGCCCTGAGGATAGGGGGGCGGGGGGCGTTCGGGCGGCTTGGGGCATATCCTGAGGCATGCCCATCCGCACCGCGTACACGGCGAAAGTGGACTACATCAGCATCCTCGACGAGGAGGGCGTCCTCGACGCCGCCCTGGCCAAGGGGACCCTCTCCGACGAGCAGGTGGTCGAGCATTACCAGTTCATGCTCCTCTGCCGGCACATGGACGAGATCGCCTTCAAGCTCCAGCGTTCCGGGCGCATGGGCACGTACCCGCAGAACAAGGGCCAGGAGGCGGCCGCGATCGGGGTGGCCGCGGCCCTGGAGAAGGGCACCGACTGGCTGGTCCCCTGCTACCGCGAGAACGCCGCCCTGTGGATGCACGGGCTCCCGATGCACTACATCCTGCTCCACTGGATGGGCGACGAGCGGGGGAACAAGATCCCCGAGGGGGTCTGCCAGCTCCCCCTGTGCATCCCGATCGGGACGCAGATGCTCCACGCTACGGGGATGGCCTGGGCGTTCAAGATGCGTCACGAGAAGCGGGTCGTGGCGACGTTCTTCGGCGACGGGGCGACGAGCGAGGGTGACTTCCACGAGGCCATGAACTTCGCCAGCGCTTTCCAGACCCCGACGATCTTTATCTGCCAGAACAACCAGTGGGCGATCTCGGTCCCCCGCGAGCAGCAGATGAACAGCGAGACCGTCGCCCAGAAGGCCATCGCCTACGGGATGCCGACGGTGCAGGTGGACGGGAACGACCTGTTCGCCGTCTACAAGGCGGCCAAGGAGGCCGTCGACCGGGCCCGCCAGGGCGGTGGGCCCAGCTTCATCGAGGCGGTCACGTACCGGCTCGCGGACCACACGACCGCCGACGACGCCCGGCGTTACCGCGACCCCAAGGAGGTCGAGGCCTGGCAGGGCAAGGACCCCATCATCCGCCTGCGGAAGTACCTCACGGCCAAGGGTCTTTGGAACGACGGGTTCCAGGCCCAAACCGAGGAGCGGGCGAAGGCCTATGTGGCCGAGGTGGTCAAGGCGGCCGAGGGGATCGAAGCCCCGACCACCGACGAGATCTTCGACTCCACCTTCGCCACCCTCCCGGCGGACCTCGAAGCGCAGAAGCGGACCATGCGGACGCACAGCCTGGGGCAGGACCCCGCCCAGGCCGGGCTCGCCGGGGCTCACTAGGGCGCGCCGGACGATCTTTCCCTTGTCCCCGACGATGGGGACGGGGAAGCCGGGTGTTTTGGTAGAATCGCTCCCGCGGGCGTGAGCCGAGGGGCGCGGGCATTGGTGCGTCGCGATGACGGATCGATCGGACCAGACCGGAGTCGGCGCGGGCCGGGAAGACGGCGTGGACGCGGCGCGCGACGTGACGCGGCTCCTGGGCGCCGTGGCGCGGGGCGAACGCCTGGCGTCGGACGAGTTGCTCGGGCTGCTCTACGGCGAGTTGAGGTCGCTGGCGTCGGCGAGGCTGGCGCGGGCCGGGCCGGGGCAGACGTTACAGGCGACGGCCCTGGTGCACGAGGCGTACATGAAGCTCGTGGGGACGGGCGAGGACCCCGGGTGGGACAGCCGGGGGCATTTCTTCGCGTCGGCGGCCCAGGCGATGCGCGAGGTCCTGATCGACCGAGCACGCGCCAGGGGCCGGCTCAAGCGTGGGGGGGGTCGCCGCCGGGTGGACCTGGGCGAGAGCGCGGTGATCTCGGTCGAGGACAGCGATGAGGCCGGGGACGGCGGGGTTGACCTGGTGGCGCTGGACGCGGCGCTCCGTCGCCTCGAGGCCGAAGACCCGAGGGCCGCGCAGGTGGTGGTGCTGAGGTATTTCGGGGGGCTCGAGATCGAGCAGGCGGCCAAGGCGCTGGGCGTGTCGGTCCCGACGATCAACCGGGACTGGCGTTTCGCGAAGGCCTTCCTCGCGTCGGCGTTGTCCGAAGGGGATGAGGGGGAGGGGACGCCTTGAGCCCCCGGGACGGAGCCTCGCACGGCGGTGAAGGGTCGACGGCGACGGGTGGCGGCGCCCAGAGCCCGTGGCGCCGGGCGCGGGAGATCTTCGAATCGTTGATCGACCTGCCCGAGGGCTCACGCGACGCGGCGCTGGCGGCACAGTGCGGCGAGGACGAAGGGCTCGCCGCCCGCGTCCGCCGGCTCCTCGACGCGGACCGCGGGACCGGCGGGTTTCTGGAGAAGCCCGCGGTTGACGCGGTGGTCTCGGCCTCCGCCATGGTCGGCCGGACAATCGGACGCTACAGGATCGTGGGCCTGGTCGGGACCGGCGGGATGGGCCGTGTCTACGAGGCCGAGCAGGACTACCCCACACGCCGAGTGGCGTTGAAGCTGCTGGGGACGCTGGGCTCGTCGGAGGCCGTGCGACGGTTCAACTATGAGATCCGGGCGCTGGCCCGGCTCCGTCACCCCGGGATCGCGCCGATCTACGACGCGGGGGTGCACGAGGACGAGGCGACGGGCGCCCGCGTCCCGTACTTCGCGATGGAGCTGATCGCGGGCGGGGCGCCGATCACGGAGCACGCGTGGGGGCGTGGGCTGACGACCAAAGAGCGGTGCGATCTGATCGCCCGCGTGTGCGAGGCCGTCCACCACGCCCACCAACGCGGGGTGATCCACCGCGACCTCAAGCCGGGCAACATCATCGTGGACGCCCAGGGCGTCCCGCGGGTGATCGATTTCGGCGTCGCCCGTGAGGCCGAGGTGGACGCGGGCTCCGGCGGGGGCGTCACCTCCGCGGGGCAGATGGTCGGGACGCTCTCGTACATGAGCCCCGAGCAGTGCGGGTCGTCGGGCGGCGAGGTCGACGTCCGCACGGACGTGTACTCCCTAGGCGTCGTGCTCTTCGAGGTGCTCAGCGGGCACCTGCCCTACGAGGTCTCGTCGATGCCGCCGCACGAGGCCGCCAGGGTCATCCGCGACCGCGCCCCGACTCGCCTCCGCGCCGAGGGCCTCAGGCCCGGGAGCGACGCGGAGGTCGTGGCCCGCAAGGCCCTCGAGAAAGAGCCCGACCGCAGGTACCAGTCCGCGTTGGAGATGGCCGAGGATCTTCGCCGGGTGGTAGCCGGCCGCGCCATCACGGCCCGCCCGCCGTCCGCGTGGTACCAGGCCCGGGTTTTCGTCCGACGCAACCGGACGCTCGTGGCGAGTATCGCCGCGGTCGTGCTCTCGCTCGTCGGCGCGGTCGTGGGGACCACGGTGGCCCTGATGCGGGCGCGGGACGCCGAGCGGTCGGCCCAGATCGAGGCGAGACGCTCGGGGCGGATCGCGGATTTCTTCAAGGGGGCGTTCCGCTCCGCGAACCCCCGCGCGATGGTCGAGGACGAGTCCGTCGCCAAGCCCCCGCTCGAGCGGTGGCTCGAAGAGGGCCGGGGGTGGGGGCGCATCGACCGGGCGGGCGAGGGGGCGAGGGTCAAAGATGTGCTGGCGCTCGCGGGCTCCAAGCTGGGGGAGACATTCCCCGAGGACCCCTTGCTCAGGGCGGACCTTGGTTTCGAGATCGCGATGGTGCTGCTTTCCCTGGGCGAGAACGACGCGGGGAGGGGCGTGCTCGAAGAGTGCCTCCGCCTCCGGCGGCTGAATCTGCCCCCGGACCACCCGGACCTGGCCCGCGCGCTCGCCGGCCTGGCCACCCAGCGCAGCATCGAGGGCGACCACGGTCAGGCCATGAGGCACCACCTCGAAGCCCACGCGATCTGCTCGGCGTCTCTCGGCGAACTGCACGCGGTCACGCTCGCCCTCAACCGTGCCGCGGCGCTGCAGATGATCCATTTCTCCGAGCGCCGGGCCCGGGCCGTCGATCGGATGCGGGCGTCGGAAGTGCAGGTCTCTCGCTGGTACGGGCCCGATTCGATCGAGGCCTGGACGGCGCGTTACGCGCTCGCGGAGGTGCTGATGTGGACGGGCGCCCCCGACGAAGCCGAAGGCCTCGCGCGGGCGGCCGTCGGCGCGCTCACGGCGATCCTGGGCGATCGGCATATCGCGACGACGGAGGCCAAACGCATCCTCTCGTGGGTGCTCGAGGTCCGCGAGGACGGGCTCGAAGAGTGCGAACGCCTCCGTCGGGAGCAACTGATGTTCTTCGAGTCCGTGCTGGGCCTGGGCAGCGCGGACGCTTACGAGGCCCGCTCGCTGCTGTATCAGGTGCTCGCGAGGCGTGGGGACTGGGCCGGGGCGGCGGAGGTCTCGCGGGCCCAGGCCGAGTACGCCGAGCGAACCATGGGGTACGACTCGTACTACACCGTCAAGGCCAAGGGCCGGCTGGCCCGCGTGCTGACGCAGATGGGCGAGGGGCTTGAAGAGGCCGAGGCCCTGGCCGAGGAAGTCGTCCGGGACAACGACCGCCGAACCCACCCCGCCGAGGGGTGGGCGGCCTACCACGCCGGGATCCTCGCGTCGGCACGCCGACAACTGGGACGTGAGGGCGACGCGGTGCGGATCCTCCGGGAACGGATCTCGGCCCGCGAGGCGGCGGGACAATCGTCCGGCTGGGTCGACGGGTACCTCTGGTGGCAACTCGGAGAAGCGCTATACGCGATGAACGACGCCGCGGGCGCAGCGTCCGCGGCCCGGTCGGCACTCATGCACGCCGGAACCCTCGACGCGATGCACCCCATCCGGCGCGGGGCGGAGGCCTTCGCCGCCAAACTCGTCCCGGCCGCCCCGGATCCCTGATTTACCCTCCCCCGCCGCCGCCCACGTTGTCGAGCCGGCCTCGGGCCGCCGGCCACGTCCGTCAGAGGCCGACTTCGGCGCGGATGGGATCGACGTCGACGGGGCGCTTCTCCCGCGAGGCACGCCGGACGGCCTCCATCACGCAGAACGTCGAGATTCCCTCCTCGAGATCGGGGCTGTTGGGCGTGTTCTCCAGGATGGAGCGTGCGAAATACTCGGCGTAGTTGGCGAACTCGCCGTAGTGCATCCCGTGCACCTCGCTGTTGAAGTAATAGTGACGCCCGGCGTACAGGTGGTCCTCGGTCACCTCGGTGTTGTCGGCGTCGGTGTAGACATGCTTCATGTCGTGGTACTGCGCCAGGGACGACCCCCCCGAGCCGTACAGCATCAGCTCGATGCAGTTGCGAGCGGTCGGCAGCTCGTGAACGCCGTAGTGCCCCATCGCACGGCCCACGGCCCCCGAGTCGCACTCGACCTGGAGCGTGTAGATGTCGGGAGAGGCCGTCTTGTACCGCCGCGCGAGGGCGGAGCGCGACGCCATCGCGTGCACCCGCCGGATGGGCCCGAGGTACCACGCGAGCAGGTCGATCGGGTGCGAGAGCCCCAGGAACACCCAGTCGGTGTCCGTCGCGACCCACGGGCTCTTGTCGTAGTACCAGTCCATCCGGTGGATGTAATGCGCGTCGGCCAGCTCGATGTCGCCCAGAAGGCCCTTCTCGAACCGGGCCCGCTGACGACGGAACGGCTCGAAGAACCGCGAAGACTGACCGACCATCAGGCGCTTGCCCGTCCGCCGGCCCGCCGCCAGAACCGCCCTCGCGTCCTCGACCGTGATCACCAGCGGCTTGGTGCAGATCACGTGCTTCCCGGCCTCGAACGCACGCGTGATCTGCCGGGCGTGGACGTGGTCGGGCGTGTAAATGCCCACCACGTCCACCTCGGGCCGTGCCAGGACTTCTTCAAAATCGGATGAGTAGAACAGCTCGGGCAGCTCCGCCCTCGACGCCGCGATCTTCTCCGCGCTCAGGTCGCACGCGGCGACCGGCCTGAGATGGGCGCATCGGTTCGAGGCGAGCAAGAGCGTCCGGCCCTCGTGAAGCCCGACGACGGCGAGCCCCAACGCGTCGGTGGCCTTGGGCGGGGGAATGACGGGGTTGCACCCCGGGATATGCGTGATGAATGCCATGGCTGGGGGTGGTCTTTCTCGGTTAGGTTAGCTCGCCGGCGGCTGGTCGGGCTTGGGCGCCGGGCTCGAAGGCGGCGCGGGCTGGGGCGTGGGGCGTGGGGTCGAGGCGCCGCCGAACCCACCCGCGGCGAAGCCGGGCCCCAGGATCTGGCTGGTCATCACGCCGCGCGTGTTCGACGCCATGGCCGCGTTCGCCGGCCTGGGGGCCGGGGGCACGCCCGGCGAAGGGTTGGGGGGCCTCGGGGCCGGAGCGGGCGCGACGGGGCGCGGGCTCTGCGGCTGCTGCGGCGTGAGCCTGGCCTTGAACACGTAGTCGGTCACGCGGTCGCGGACCGACTGCATCATCGCCGAGAACATGTGCGAGCCCTCCCGCTTGAACTCGATGCGGGGGTCGTTCTGGCTGTACGCGCGGAACCCGATCGCGTCGCGGAGTTGGTCCATCGCGTACAGGTGGTCCTTCCACAGCGTGTCGAGGGTCTCGAGGAGGATCGACCGCTCGAACATCAGCATCTCGGCCCGCAGGATGTTCTCCACACGGGCCCGGATCGCCGGCTCGCGGTCCTCGGGGTCCAGGAACCGCATGGCCTCGGGGAGCGGGGTCCCAAACCTCGCCTGCAGGTGCGCGTCCAGCTCGTCGTCCGACGCGCACGCCAACGCCGCCTTGATCTCCGCCTCGAGCTCGTTGCTGTCCACGAACTGCTCGTTGCGCTTGAGGATGTCCTGCACGATCTGCTGCGGCATCTTCGTCCGCAAAGTCTCGGGCGTCCAGCCCATGCGGTACTTGCGGTTGGCCCACGACGAGAGCATGTTGAAGGCCTCCTGCGGGGCCTGCGCCATGTACATCCGCGTCATGTCCATCACGTACTCGACCGGGAAGCGGACCTCCTTCTCGCGGTAGAGACGCCGCGCGTGATCGACGAGCACGTCGGCCGGCTTCTTGGTCTCCGAGCGGGACGCCGCCTTGAGCTCGTCGACCGGCACGTCGATCCCGAACTTGTCCTTCGCCCACGCCGCCAGCTGCGTGTACCCGTAGTCGGGCGCGAGGTACTGCTCGATGCCCGAGAGGTCCGTGGTCTCGATCTTGCGCTCGGCGGCCTCGCACAGAATATCGAACAGGCGGGAGCGGGCCTGGTCCCCGCCGCGCTCGAGCGCCTTGGGGTCGATCCGGATGTTGAACCGCGAGCGGGCCCAGGTGTTCAGCCCGTCGAGGTCCAGGTCGACCGCGACCTCGGAACGCTCGTCCGGGAGGTACTCGCCCAGCGTCCGATCGATCTCGCCGCGGAGGTCGTCGAGCGCGTCCGACTCGATGGTCCGCAGCATCTCCCCGAGCTCGCGGCCCTTGAGACGGTCCGCGTTGATCGGGAGCCCCAGCACGTTGGTCGCGTGCTCGGCCGCGCACTCCGCCGCGTACTTGGGCGAGAGGAACGTGTCCGCGTTGTCCTGCACCGCGTCCTCGATCCAGTCGAGGAGCAGCCCCTTGACGTCACGCCCCTCCAGGCCACGCTGGCGGATGCCGTAGAACCGCTGACGCTGGTGCTCGCGGACCTCGTCGTACTCGAGCAGGTTTTTACGCTGCTGGAAGTGCATCTCCTCGACCTTCCGCTGGACGTTGGCGATGACCTTCGAGAGCATCGGGTGCTCGATGGAGACCCCCTCTTTCATCCCGCCGAACCGCGCGAGGAAGCCCTGGAGCTTCTCGCCGGCGAAGTACTTCGTCGTGTCGTCCTCCATCGAGACGAAGAACCGCGTCGAGCCCTTGTCCCCCTGCCGCCCCGAGCGCCCGCGGAGCTGGTTGTCGATGCGGCGGCTCTCGTGGCGCTCCGTCCCGATCACGTGCAGCCCGCCGAGGTCCTCCACGTTCTCGAACCACCGCAGGCGGTGGAACAGCACCCGCCCGGTCTTGTCCAGCTCGGCCCGAAGCGCCTCGGCCCCCATCGACCGGATCTTCGACTCCGACAGGACCGTCGTGCGCTGCGCCCAGTGGCGCAGCAGCGCCAGCTCCAGGTCCGCGAACGGCATGATCTCGGCCTCTCGCTTGGGGAGGCCCAACTCGCCCTCCTGCGGCGCCAGCTTGCGGTACACCGCCTCGCGGAGTTCTTCCTCGGTCGCCGACGTCGTCAGCGTCCGCGGCGCGATCCCGCGCCGGAGCCAGTGCTCCAGCAACTGGTCGCGCGAGAACGCCCCCAGCTTGATGTCCGTCCCGCGGCCCGCCATGTTCGTCGCGATCATCACCGACCCGAGCTGCCCGGCGTTCTCCACGATCTCCGCCTCGCGGGCGATCTTCTCCGGCTTGGCGTTGAGCACCTCGTGCTTCACCCCGTGCCGCGACGCCAGCATCTTGCTGAGCATCTCGCTCTTCTCGACCGACGTCGTCCCCACCAGGATCGGCCTCCCCACGTCGTGGAACGCCTTGATCTCGTCCGCGATCGCCCCCCACTTGTCCTTCGCCGAGAGGTAGATCGTGTCGTCCAGGTCCGCGCGGCGCACCGGCTTGTTCGTCGGGATCGCCACCACGTCCAGCTTGTAGATGTCGTGGAACTCCTGCGCCTCGGTGTCGGCCGTCCCCGTCATCCCCGCCAGCCTCTTGTACATCTTGAAGTAGTTCTGGATCGTGATCGTCGCGACCGTCTGGTTCTCCTCCTTGATCGGCACCCGCTCCTTGCACTCGATCGCCTGGTGCAGACCGTCCGACCACTGACGCCCGATCATCGGGCGGCCCGTGTTCACGTCCACGATCACGATCGACGGCGTCGGCTGCCCCGTCCTGGGGTCCGGCACGTCCATCACCACGTAATCCCGGTCCTTCAGGTACACCGCGTGCGCCCGCAGCGACTGCTCCACCAGGTGCGGCAGGTCGATGTTCTGGTCCACGTAGAACGAGCCCACGCCCGCCACACGCTGCGCCTCCGCCACCCCGTCGTGCGTCAGCAACGCCTGCTTGCGCTCCGGCTTGGTCTCGAAGTACTGCGTGTGCTTGTCACGCGACGCCTGCAGCGCGGCCAGCTGCGCGCGGTCCTCCCCAAGACGCTGCTGGATCTCGGGCAACCGCGACCGGTCACGGAGCTGGCGGATATCCCCCTCCGACGACTTGATCCGCAGCTGGCACTGCACGACCTTGTCCTCGGCCTGCTGCCACGCCGACTGCTTCTCCACCAGGTGCCGGGCGATCCGGTCCGCCAGCTCGTACCGCGGCTCGTCCTCGTGCGCCTGACCCGAGATGATCAGCGGCGTGCGGGCCTCGTCGATCAGGATCGAGTCCACCTCGTCCACGATCGCGAACTGCCGCTTCCGCTGCACCTGGTCGTCCACGCGGCGCTTCATGTTGTCGCGGAGGTAATCGAACCCGAACTCGGCCGTGGTCCCGTACACCACGTGGCACCGGTACATCACCCGCTTCTCGTCCTCCCCCTGCATGTGCTGCGGGTGGATCGCCCCCACCGTCATCCCCACCGCCCGGAAGAACGGCGCCGTCCAGTCCCGGTCACGCTGCACCAGGTAGTCGTTCACCGTCACCACGTGCACCTGCATCCGCTCGATCGCCGCCAGGTACGCCGCCAGCGGCGCCACGATCGTCTTCCCCTCCCCCGTCTTCATCTCCGAGATCTTCCCGTGCGACAGCACCATCGCGCCGATCAGCTGCACCTCGAACGGGCGCGCCCGGTACGGCGGCTTGCTCTCCGGGTACAGCGCACGCCCCGCCTCGTACAGCTCCGGCGGGATGTCCACCTGCATCCACCCGGGGATCGGCTGCGTCCACCCCATCCACTCGCCCGTCGGGGGGGCCGGCGGCGTCGCGTCCATCTGCTCCTTCACCCGCGCGTACATCACCCGCGCCGCCTCGGGCAGCGTCGACGGGTCGAAGTTGTACCGGGGGTTGAACATGTTCCTCAGCCCCACCGCCCGGTCCATCCCCTCCCGAGCCACCGCGAACGCCTCGATGAGCACGTCCTCGATCTTCGCGCCCTTGTCCACCCGCCCGCGGAAGTCGACCAGCTTGCCGCGGAGGTCCGCGTCGGTCAGCCGTCGCGTCGCCTCCTCCAGCTGCGCCACGGCGGTCGCCTTGGCGCGGTACCGGGCCTCCGCCCGCTTGTTCTTGGTGCCGATCAGCCGTTGAAGGAGTGGGCCGATAAGGGGGATATCACGCTCTGCCATGGTGGGGTGCCTTGATGCAAGGGGGTCCGGTCGGTTCCGCGCGTCCCGGGCGCGTGGAGCGCCGCTGGAACGGGCGATGGAATGGACGGTGGGGATGGATGGGGCGGGGCCTCGCGGGCCCCGTCGGGTCGATGCGCCGGGTGGTCCGGCCGCCGCGGAACGCAGCGACCGCCCGGGGGCCTCGCGGCCGGGCCACGCCGATCGGCCTCCTCGGCCGGCTCGGCGCTCAGGCGATCGCGGGCGGGGGCAGGCCCGTGAGCCACGGGCCCGCCAGCGGCCTCGGCCCGACGATCACGTCCGGGCGGACGCTCGCCGGCGGTGAATCGAGTGTCCCGAGGACTGGTCGGCCACGGGCGATCCGGATCGGCGTGTGGGTCTGGGCCCGGACCGACCGCTCGACCGCGGTCAGCAGCGAGCGGGGCCACCAATCGGCGTTGGCCCGAATCCGGTGGTGGGTCCCCACGGTGAGCGTGGCCTCGCACCACGCCGAGGTCCATTGCACCGCGAAGGCCAGCAGCACGAGCGTCGAGATCGTCCCGACGCTGGAACGCCGGTCATTCGGGAGGCTCGGCCTGTCGCTGAGGATCGGCACGCGGAGAGACTCTATCGGTCGAACATCGGGGAGATCCGGAACACCGGCCAAGATCGTACGCCGTTCGGGATCGCCGCGGCGGTCCGGGGGGCCGGGCCGCTCTCGGGAATAGTTGCGGGGTGTTCGGGCCGCCGTCCGATAGTGTGTGGGCCTCCGTACCGTGGCTACATTCTGCCATGGGATCCGACGAGGCGAGGGACACGGGGCTGGGCGGCGTTCGGGGCAGGACGCCCCGGGACGATCACGAGGAGGCAGGGCCGCCGATGGTATTCGCAAGACAGTCGCTGCCGGTGACGCGGGAGTCCGTGACGCACAAGTTCTCCGTCGGGAACCACGAGGGCTACCTGACGGTCGGGCTCTACCCCGACGGCCGCCCGGGCGAGATTTTCCTCAAGATGTCGAAGGAGGGGTCGACGATGTCGGGGATGTGCCAGGCGTTCTGCCGGGCCTTCTCCCTCGCGATCCAGCACGGGCTGTCCGTCGAGGACGCCGTCGTCCGCTTCAAGGGCATGCGATTCGAGCCCATGGGGCCCACGAGCAACCCCGAGATCCCCACCGCCAGCTCGATCGTGGACTACCTGGCCCGCTACCTCGAGCAGAACTTCGGCCGCCTCCGCCGCTGAGGGGTCCCCCGCCGGGTCAATCCATCAACCGCCGCGGGAACACGCTCGACACGAATCTCACCGTATCCCCCTGGACGTCGGTGTACACCCCGACGGACCGGATGTCGTTGGGCCGCACGGTCATGTCGATGGTCGCCCGCTTGAGCCTGGGGCCCACGTCGTACTCCAGCGTGAACTGGATATCGTGCAGGTTGGTGATCATGGGCCGCGAGTCCGAGGCGATCAGCGAGCCCGCCCGGTAGTCCTCCTGCGTGTACCACAGCTCGAAGGTGTTGGGGCGGTCGGGATCGTCCGCCGAACGCCGCTCGATCCGGATCACCCGCGTGAAGTCGGCGTCGGGCGCCACGTACCCGCGGAACTCGATCCCGTCGGTCACGATGGGGTTCTGGGCCGGGTCCGTCGGGTCGACGGGGTACGGCGCGAACTCGTCGCCCGTGCGGATCAGCCCGGTCAGCCGGTGCATGACGATCCGCGAGACCACGTGCGTGCTCGCCCCGTCCGTGGTGTATTGATACGACTTGAACGAAGCGTCCAGCGCGGCCAGCGCCGCCGTCAGCAGCGTCCCCGTGATGGCCAGGGCGATCAGCATCTCGATCATGCTGAAGGCCTTTCGCACGCGGCGTGTCGTCGCGGTGAACATGCGTGGGTCCTTAGGGTTTGCCTTCGCGGTAGGTGTGACGCAGCGGGTCGTACCGCAGCGGGAGCATGACCCCGTCGGGCATGCCCATCGACGGGTCGAACTTCAGATCGATCGCGCCGTACCCGTGGAAGGGCACCGGCGTCGAGCCCGGGGGCTGCGGCTGGGACGACGGCACGTCGAACAACCCGTCGCCGTTCGTGTCCCACCCCACGATCCTCTGCCCGTTGATGATCGGGAGCGTGTTGGGATCGACCGCCTCGTTGTCGCCGTCCTCGGGGCCGAAGTACCCGATCGTCGTGTTGTAGTCCGCCGGGTTCCCCACCGCGTACCCCAGCGCGTCCACCATCGGCTGCTGCCCCGCCACCGGCGCGAACGTCAGCAGCAACGCCCCGTCGATCGACGTGTTCCCGCGGGCGTCGAGCACCCCCGCCACGATCACGCCCTTCAGACGCACCGACTGCGACGGCGGGCTGTTGTAGCTCCCGATGTCCACCGAGTAGTTCGGGAGCAGCATCGACGACTTGGCGATGATCGCCTCGTCCGCCGCCTGGGGGTTCAGCGACGAATCGTGCGGACGGTCCGGGTGACGCGACGCGAACCGCGTCGCCCCGGTGAACTGGATCTTGTTCCTCGCGTGCGTGTACACCCCGGGCGCGTCCGAGGCGATCGACCCCACGAACAGACAGTCGTGGAACCGCAGGTTGTTCGAGAGCGCCTTGGTGTCCGTCACCCGACGCCCGCCCACGATCAGCGGGTCGGGCAGCAGGTTGAACCCCTGCACCACCGCCGCCTGCGCCGCCGTCAGGTCCGCCTTGTCCATCGGCTGCAGGTTGGCCATCAGGATCATCTGGTTCGGCGGGCGCGCCGACGCCGGCAGCGACGCGGGGTAATCCGTCTCCCCGGCGTCGTCCCCGTACACCATCCGCTGCGGCACGGCCTTGGGCCTCCCGTCCACCGCGTCCAGCTGCATCTTCCCGTACTCGCTGTAGAGCACGTGCCCGTTGACCGTCTCCGACTGGACGTACGTCACGCCCACGAACGTGCAGTTGCGGAACAGCGCGTTGAGGCCCACCGGGATCCGCACGTCCTTGAACACCATGTTCTCGTACACCGGCCGGTAGTACCAATCCGAGAACGTCGGCGCGTTGAAGGGCATCTTCTCGAAGTGCGCGGTCTGCCAGTTGTCCGGGCGGCCGTCCAGGTTCAGGTCCGGGTCCAACCGGAAGAACCGCGGCTCGGTCGTCCCCGCGGGCTTGGTCTCCACGTACGTCGCCAGCTGCGCCACGCCCACCCCGAGCTGCGTGGCAACCTGCTGGTTGAACGAGAGCCCGTCCGCCGCGTTGAGCAGGTTCGTCCTCGCCGCGTTGAACCCCGCCGCCGTCAGGTTGGGCAGCGCGCTGTCCGCCGTGTTGAACGCCGCCGGGGAGCCCGAGTTGGGCCGGATCGACCCGCGGACCTTGTCCCAGTAGTTCGCGCCCTGCCCCGCCGCCCACGCGTTCCGAGTCGCCTTGAAGGACAGACGCCCGCGCACCTTGGCGTACGAGTCCTTGCGGTCCAGGAACCCGTCCCGGTACCCGAGCACCTGGTCCCGGTTGGGGTTGCCGCCCGCGAGAGCGACGGCCGGGTCGTAGTCGTTGAACTCCTCGTCGGGGTCCCACCGGCCGTTGTTGTTCTCGTCCTTGAAGCCGTACACCCCGTTGCGGTTGCGGTCCGGGTTGGACCCGTCGATCAGCAGCGCGAGGTCGTTGTCCACGGGCGACCCGTCGGACCGCACGAACTCGGCCGTCAGCCCGTGGGCCGGCGTGCCCAGCGTCAGCGACTCGTGGAGCACGACGCGCCCGTCGCCGTTGCGGTCGAAGTGCTTGAGGAAGATGTCGTAGTCGTCGACGTACCCGTCGAGCGTGACGTCGGCGAACGCCCCGTCGGGCTGCCCGTCCCCGTTGTAGTCGGTCGCGCCCGAGGGGATCCCCTGCGACTCGATCGGGTGGTTGACCCGCAGGCGGTTGTCCTGGTCCACGTCGTACTGACGGAGGTTCGCGAAAAACGCGTTGAGCTTGGCGTCGAGCACGGGGTCGAGCCCCAGGAAGTCCGACTTGGCGACCAGCGGGCTCCCGTTCGTGTGGTTCACGCCCGTGAACCGAAGGCCCAGGTCGCCGTTCACCGACACGTTCTTCCCGAGCATGACCCGGGATTGCGCGATGATCGCGTGGTCCAGACGCTTGGCGATCCGGAAATCCTGCATCACCGTCCGCGACAGCGGCGTCCCGTTCCGCTGGTACGCGTAGTCGTACCCCGTCACGATCGCGCGCACGTCCGTCCCGTTCGCCAGCGGCGCATACGTCACCGAGAAGCACAGCGGCTCACCGCCCCCGGTGTCGATGGCCACCGCCGGCGTGTACACCCACCCGCTCGACGCGTACACGCCCAGGTCGACCCCGGCCATCGCGTTCCCGATCACCGGCACCGAGACCCCCGCCGCCGTCACGATGTTCTGGTCCGCCGCGTGATGGTTCGCGACCGCCTGGGCCAGCCCGAAGGGGAACTGCGCCTCGGAGAACCCCGACGGCGGGGGGAGGATGTTGATCGTCCCCAGACCGCCCAACGAGCCCGTCCACGCGTCCCGCCCGAACGTCGCGTTGACCGTGCTGTTCGAGACGATGAACCGCGACGCCGCCTCCTGCAGCCTCGCCGCCGCGATCTCCAGCCCCGTCTCCGCCGCCGACGCCGCACGCATCACGTGCACGTGCGTCGACGCCGTCTTGATGTTCCCCTTCGTCGCGATCGCCATCGCCGCCGCCAGCGAGCCGAACATGATCAGGAACATCATCGAGACCACCGCCGCCACGCCCCGTCGGGACCGGCACCCACGCGTCCCCACCGCCTCCCGGCGGGCCGATCCGGCAATCCTGCGGCGTCGTGTCGTTCGGGCGATCATGGGCGTGCTCCGGTCCTGGGTCGTCGTGGCTACTTCGGGAACCCGGTCTTCGACGATGTGCTCACCGCGGCGGGACCACCCATTGCGCACGGGTGACCTCCTGCGGCCAGGCGTCCAACGGCCCCTGATATTCCACGATCACCGTCACCTTCAGCGGGTACGCGTCCACCGTCCGACCCGCGAAGTTCCCGTTGGGCGCCTCCTGGTACCCGTCCGCGCGGGGCGTCCCGAAGTTCGCCGGGTCCACCTTCTCCACGTACACCCGCTGGCTCCACCCCTCCAGCGACATCGGCTCGTCGTCCGGGCCCATCACCGGCAGCCCCTCCGCGTCGATCCGCGGGATGATCTCCCCGAACGCGTTCAGCGGCCCGGGGAAGTTCCCCCCGTTCCCGAACACCACCCCGTCGAAGTCATCGATGTCGTCGAAGTCGGTCACGACGACCTCGCCGCTCTCCCGGCCCCAGCCCACCAGCACCGCGCCGTTCCCGTCGTCGTGCATGTACAACCCGGTGACCGGGTCGTGCCGCGGCAGCCCTCGCATCAGTTCCCGGACCTCGTTCGCCAGGTACGCCCCCGTCGCCGCGTGGCTCGACCACGAGTTGTTCCGGATGAACGTCTTCTGCGCGTCCACGAACGCGAGCACCCCGACCCCGATGATCACCAACGCCAAGGCCGTCTCGATCAGCGTGAACCCGCACGCCCGGCGACGCCGGAGGACGCGTGAAGGTCGGTTGAGATGGGGTTGGCGTGGTGTCGTCATGTCGGATCCCCGCGGAGCCCGGGCCACGCCGGACCCGGTCTTCCACCCTTGGAGTATCGATTACTTCACGATCTGGCTCATCTTGAAGATGGGCAGGATGATCGCCATCGCGATGAACCCGACGACTGTGCCCATCAGGAGGATCATGACGGGCTCGATCATTCCGGTAACCGCCTTGATCGCGTCCTTGAGCTGCTTCGCGTAGTAGGCCGAGATCTCGTCGAGGACCTCCCCGAGCTTCCCGGACTCTTCTCCCGCCGAGATCATCTGAGTCACCGCCCGCGGGAGCATGTTGTCCTTCTGCAGGGGCGTGCAGATCTTCTTGCCCTGCTTCACCGCCGTGTACACCCGCCTCCACATCCCCTTGTACAGCTGGTTGCCCGAGATATCGCCCGTGATCGCCAGCGTGTCCAGCAGCGGCACGCCCGCGTTGACCAGCTGCCCCATCGTCTGGAGGCTCCGGCTGATGTACAGCGCCCGGAACATCGTCCGGATCAGCGGCACCGAGAGCTTCAGACGATCCACCCAGAACGCCCCCAGCTCCGTCCGCGTGAAGGCGTACCCCGCCCCCGCCAGCACCACGATCCCACCCAGCAGGAACGGCCACTGCGCCACCATGAACTTCGACAGGCTCATCAGGAACTTCGTCGCCCAGGGGAGCACGTCCTCCTTGCCCTCGAACACCGCGTAGAACTTCGGCAGCACGAACGCCAGCAGGAACACCGTCACCGCGACCGCGAACACCCCGATCACCGTCGGGTAGATCGCCGCACCCACCACCATCTTCCGCGTCTCGATCTGCTGCCCGATGTACCCCGCGATCCGCTCCAGCATCTTCGAGAAATTGCCCGCCATCTCGCTCGCACGCACCATGTTCACGTACAGCGGACCGAACAGCTTGGGGTACTTCGCCAGCGCGTCCGACAGCTGCTTGCCGCCCTCCACGTCCGTCTTGATCTGCGTGATGATCTTCTTGAACTTCGGGTGCGCCGTCTGCTCCGCGATCCCGTCCAGCGCCGCCCGGAGGTTGATGCCCGCGCGGATCATCACCGCCAGCTGCGTCGTGAAGTCCAGCACGTTCTTCTGCGTCGGGTTCCCGCCGTTGAGGTCCTTGATCCGCTGGAGGAACCCCTCCCCGTCCACGCCCCCCGCCGTCGGGGAGAGCGACAGCACGTGCAGCCCCTGGTTCCGCAGCACCGTCGCCGCCGTGGCCACGGAATCCGAGGCCAGCACCCCCGTCTGCAGGGCCCCCGAGGCGGTCCGGACTTGGTATCGATAGTTCGCCATGGTGCCCCTGCGTGACCGAACGTGGTGCGGGTCGGGTGGGTACGGTTAGGTCGGGCCTTAGGCAGCCAGCTGCCGCTCGAGCTTGTCCGGGTACGCCGCTTGCGCGATCGCGTCCTCACGCGAGATCATCCCGTTGAAGTACAGCTCCGCGATCGACGAGTCCAGGCTGCTCATCCCGATCGCACGGCTCGTCTCGATCACGTTGGGGATCTCGAACGTCCTCGCCTCGCGGATCAGGTTCCTCACCGCCGGCGTGCACAGGAGCGTCTCCACCGCCGGCACCATCCCAGGCCGGTCGGTGCGGCGGAACAGCGTCTGAGACACCACCGCCTGCAGCGTGTTCGACAGCATCGAGCGGATCTGGTTCTGCTGCCCGTGCGGGTACATGTCGATGATGCGCTCGACGGTCTGCGAGGCGTTCACCGTGTGCAGCGTCGAGAGAACCAGGTGCCCCGTCTCGGCCGCCGAGATCGCCAACGCCGTCGTCTCCAGGTCCCGCATTTCGCCGACCAGGATGATGTCCGGGTCCTGACGCAACGCGTGCTTGAGCCCCGACGCGAACGTCGGCATGTCCTGCCCCAGCTCCCGCTGCTCGATGATGCACTTGTCGCTGTTGAACGTGTACTCGACCGGGTCCTCCAGCGTGATGATGTGCTTGCTGTACCGCTGGTTCATCGCCTGGATCATCGCCGCCAGCGTCGTCGACTTGCCCGAGCCCGTGTCCCCCGTCACCAGCACCAGCCCACGCGGGAGGTACGTCAGCCTCGCGATCACCTCCGGGAGGTTCAGGTTCGCCAGCGGCGGCACCTTCGTCTTGATCATGCGCATCGCCATCGCCGGCGCGTTCTTCTGCATGTGCGCATTCACACGGTACCGGGCCAGCCCGGGGATCTCGTACGAGAAGTCCGAGTCCTTCATCTTCTCGAACGTCTGGAGAGACTCCGCCTGCGTCATCTGCTCCACGAACTTTCGCGCCGCCTCCTTCGACAACACCGGGAACTCCATCGGCGTCATCACCTGGTGGATCCGGCACACCGGGACCTGCCCCGCGATCAGGTGCACGTCGGAGGCGTCCATCTCGTACGCTTTCTTCAGGATCTGGTGAAGGTCCACGCGCGTCTCCTATGGCTGGCCATCGTTCATCGTCGGTCGACGACGCCCGTTTGAACCGTTCGCGCGAGTCGCCCGCCATCGCACGCCCCGGCGGGCCTCACGCGCCGCGCAGACCCGCAACGCGCCTCATCCCCACAATCCATGCCCTTCCCCCCATCCCCCACCACCCCCACCACCCCCACCGCCCCCACCGCCCCGACATCCCCCCCAACCCCTCCCGCCCGCACAGGTCGTCCATCCGCCCAGACCGACTCCTCTCACCATGCGACAACGCCCCTCCGCACACGGCGGTCGGGGCGTTGGTGCTCGGTCTCGTGATAAAGCCAAACCCCCGCCCGGTCGGCCGGTAAGGGCCCGGCGCTCAGCGTTCGTCGACGACCGCCGTCCGGCCTGACATCGACTCCAGGAGCCGGCGTGCGGCCTCGTTGGCGGGGTCCGCGCCCAGCAGGGCCGAGAGGGTCCCGCGGGCACCCTCCGTGTTGTTCATCTCGTGCTGGATCATCGCCAGGAGCAGCGCGGCCTCGGCCCCCCCCCCGAGGTCAACCGCCGACGACGCGGACTCCGCCGCCGCCGCCAGCTCACCCCGCTTGCGCAGCCAGATCGCCCGCAACGCGTACCCCTCGTGGCGGCGCGGCGCGATGCTCAGGAGCGTCGTGAACGACGTCCGCACCCGCCCCAGGTCGTTGAGCAGCAGCGACACGTTCGCCAGGTCGATCCACGCCTCCGTGTCCGCCCGGCCTTCATCCCCCGTGGTCAGGCGGATCAGGATCTCCCTCGCGTCCACCAGCCGGTTGACCTCCACAAGGCACCGCGCCCGCAGCTTCTGCAGGTCCCGGCGAGCGATCAGCTCGGGCGTCACCAGCAGCCTCGACAGCGTGAACTCCGCCTCGGCCCACTCGCCCAGCGCCGCCTGCGCCCGGGCCAGGTCCTCCGCCACGCTCGGGTCGTTGGGCGCCAGCAGCCTCGCCTCGCGGAACAACACCATCGCCGTCCTCGCGTCCCCCTGAAGAATCGCGATGTGCCCCAGCGTCTGACGCACCGCCGCGTTGTTCTGGAGCTGCGGCCCGCGCGACTCGAGGAACACCTTCGCCTCGTCCAACCGCCCCATATCCATCAGCATCTCCGCCGCCGCCACGTGGTACTGTGCGCTCGAGCTGTCCAACTCCGCCGCCCTGGTGTAGTTCGTCAACGCCTCCTCGCGACGCTCCAGCCTCTCGTTCGCGATCCCGAGGTAGTAATACGCGTCCACGTTCTCGGCCTCGATCTCCAACGCCGCACGCAGCGACAGCAACGCCCCCTCCAGGTCCCCCTGCTCCATCAAGATCCGACCGCGGAGTACGTGGCTCTTCGCCACCTTCTCGTTCAGCGCGATCGACCGCTCCACCGACTTCCTGGCCTTGTGCAGGTCCCCCGACAGGAACGCGCCGTGCGCCGTCTGCCACTCGAGCGCGCTCTTCATCGCCGTCATCTTCTCCTTCGCCGCGTTGGCGTGGGCCGACGTGTAGTTCCCGTGCCCGTAGCAGCCCTGGAGAAGGGCGGCCCCGGCGAGGGCGAGGATCAGCGAGGCGGCGCGGCTGCGGTTCATAGGCGGTCTCCGTGGTGCGGTTCCTGGTGCTTCAACATCGGCGGACCGGTCGCGGGCTCGTTGGTTCCGGGCGGGCGGCCTTCCCCAGGCCCCACGCGAGTTCTCGGAATCCGCCCCTGGGTCCGGGAAAAAGGCCGCGGGCGACCCCGCGGCCTTCGTCGATCAATCTGACGCTCCGCGATCAGGGCTCGTCGGGCGTGAAGGCGAACTCGTCCTCGTCGAAGAACGTCGCCCCCAGCGTCTTGGTCTGCGGGTCCCAGTGCCACCCCGAGTTGAACATCCCGCTCGGACCGATCACCACCGACGTGAATCCGCTCAGGGGATTCACCGGCGACGTCTCGATCAGCCCGGCGTTCACCAGCTCGCCCCAGCCCTGACCCGCGAAGTCCGGGTACCGGCCGGTCGTGGCGTGAAACTTCGCGACCGCCGTGTTGAGCGTCTCCAACGCCGTGGCGACTTCGGCCAATTGCGCCTCACGCCCCGGCTTGACCGCCACCGGCTGATCGCCCATATCCGGCCTCGCCGCCGCCGCGTACACCGTCGACGCGAACGCGAAGGCCAGCTCACGCGACACCTCGAACGCCATCCGGCCCTCGTAGTCGGCGCGGTCCGCCGCGGGCTCGGTCGTGGTGAAGGTCACCGTGGCGTTGGGCTGGACCTCCGCCGCCGGGGTGTTCATCGCCGACGCCGCCGTCGGGGCCAGCGGTTCCGACGACGCGGCCGTGACCGGCGGCTCAAAGACCGGCGCCGAGGCCGGCACCGTCACCGGGGCCGACGCCGCGGCCGGGCTCTCCGAAGGCGGCACCGGGGGGACCGGCAACGCGTTCATCCACGCCGCGTTCGAGGTCACCCGTGTCGCCGCCGGCACGGCCCGGTCATTCGACGACCGCGGCGCCGCACGGTCCGCCTCGCCGTGGATCACGCCCTCCAGCAGCGAGCGGTGCGGCCACACCGTCCGCTCGCCCGTCAGCCTCTCCTTCAACGCGATGGCCTCCGGCATGATCGGGTTCAGCGCCAACGCCTGCTCGATCTTCCACAACGCCTTCTGCGTATCGCCCGCGTCCGCCAGGCGAGACGCCTCGATCAGCAACTGCGACGAACGCTTCTCGCGGGAGAAGTCCAGCAGCCCGTTCCGGCTCCCCGCACGCACCCGCTCCACCGTGTCCACCCCACGCTGACCGGCCGACGCCAGCGCCTGGTCGTTCACGATCGTCGGCGTGATCAGGAAGATGATCTCCGTCCGCTCGACCTCCGTGTCGTGTCCCTTGAACGCCTCGCCCAGCAGGGGGATATCCCCCAGCAGCGGCACCTGGCGCTTCGTCGCCTTTGTCCGGTCGCGGAACAGCCCGCCCAGCACGACCGTCTGCCCGTCGCGAACCATCACGTTCGTGTTCAGCTCGTTCGTGATCTCGTCGGGGACCGTCACCACCGACCCCGTCGAGTTCCGGACGTCACGCACCACCGCCGTCGAGACCTGCGGCTTGAGCTCCATCCGGATCACCCCGTCGTCCGAGACGAACGGGCGGAAGTGCAGCTGCGTGCCCGTGTCCAGGAACTCGACGGTCTGCGTCGTCGCCGTGTCCGTCGAGGTCGTGCTCAGGTACCCGACCCGCTGACCGACCAGCACCCGCGCCGGCTGACGGTTGAGCGCCAGGATCTTCGGGTTCGACAGCACCGTCGTGTCCGACACCTCGTCCAGCACGCGGAGGAACACCCCCACGTCGTTGTTGATGTACCCGAACTTCATCGTCGCCGGCCCCGCCGTGTTCCCGGGGCTCGACACGAACCCGCCCCCGTCGTTCCCCGACGCCGCGGGGAGGTCGCCCGACGACCCGCCCGTCAGTCGCTCGGAGTTGTTCGCGATCAGGGCGTCCACGATCTTGAGCGGGCCGCCCACGCCCACGAAGTCAGAGAACTCGATGTCCGAGATCACCGCGAAGTCCACGCCGAACGCGTTCGCCTCGTTGAGCGACGTCTGCAGGATCGTCGCCTCCACCAGCACCTGCGCGGGGCGGGTGTCCAGCTGCCGAAGCAGCTCCTCGACCGCCCGGATGTTGTCCTCGTAGTCCGTGATCACCAGCACCGCGTTGTTCACGTACTCGTCCGCCCCGAACGGCACGTTCGACGACGAGGGGAACGGCTGCGTCTTCCCGGGCGTCTTGATCTGCCCCGTGTCCGAGAGGCTCGCCTTGACCATCTCCGCCGCGTCGATCGCGTTCAAATAGTTCAGCGAGATCACCTTCGACACCTTCTTCATCTGCGCCCGCATGATCGCCTCGAGCTGTTCGCCCGTGTAGATGTAGATGAAGTTGTCCTTCTCGATGTACCCGAACCCGTTCGCGTGCAGGATCGCGTCCAGCGCCTGGTGGAACGTCACCCCGTAGAAGTTCGCCGTCACCCGCGCCGACACGTCCTTCGACGCGATGATGTTCCGCTGGCTCTGGATCGACAGCATCTCCAGCACGCTCGCCAGGTCCTCGTCCTGCACGTGCAGGTCCACCAGCATGTTCGCGTCCACGCGGACGCTCATCCGATCGTCCTTGCCCGCCCGGCCCGCGCCACCGCGGGGCTGCGACAGGGGGTCACTCGCCGGATCGCTGTTGAACCGAGACAACGCCGAGTCCGCCGCCACGTCCGACGGGTCCTTCCCGCCGCCGGGGAACTCCTGGATCGGCCCGTTGGGTGGGGAGATCCGCGTCGCCCCGGCCGTCGTCCCGGGGCCCGTCCCAGGCTGGGCGAGCGCCGCGGGCAACCCCGCGGCGTGGGCGATCAGGAGCGCGGTCACGACGTTCGCGGCGCGGTCGGAGGGACGTGCGGTGTGGGGACGCTTGGTCATGTCTCACCCTTTGAGGTTGTGTGGAGCAACGCCGGACGCCGGCGGGCCCGCCTCGCCCGGGACGGTCGCGCCGTCCGGAGGGGCCTTGGTTCTTTCGTCGAATCCGGGCCGTGACTTTGCGCCGGTCGTCAGGATTCCGCCGTTCTCAACGCGTGCGCCGCCCGCGGTTCACCGATCGTCCGCCCCGACCCGCGTTCCGGGCGCAGGTTGGCGCGGCCTTTGCGCGTCCTGCTCGCCCCCGACCACCCCGCCCCCCTCCGGCAACGACGAGACCGGCCGCGGCGGCGGCGCCGGCGGCTCCGCGTACACCGTCCGCGGGACCCCCGTCACCAGACGCAACTTCATCCAGATCAGCAACGCGAACCCGCCGCCGATCATCAGCAGGGGCGTGGCGGCCCTCGAAAGCCGGAGCGGGCGTCGCGTTCTGAGTCTCACGGAACTCTCCCCTTGGTTCGCGCGCTCGCCCGCCGCACGCCGCGACGAGGCTCACGGCGCCGGCGTGAGGTCCTCGCGGGCCACCGAGACCCGACCCGTGAAGCCCTCGACGGTCAGCGTGAACCGCTGCCCCGAGCCCTCCACCTCCACGAACCCGTTCGACGCGGGCGTCGACCCCAGGGGCGCCGTCACCGGGGCCCCCATCTCGTCGAAAATCAGCAGGTTGCCCGCGTCGCCCGAGAACGCCACACGCGTGATCCTCGCGTCGCCGAACTTCCCGTGGTTGAACGACGTCAACTGCACCCGGTCCACCTCGGGGTCCAGGGTCGAGGAGCGGACCTCCACCATCGTGTACTCGTTCTCGTCCGGATTGAATATCAACGCCCGCCCCGCCTGGAACGCCAGCGAGTCCGACTGAGCGAACGTGATGTCCGCCACGATCGTCCGAACCGCCGCCTGCACCCGCAGCGAGCCCGAGCCGCCCATCGACGGCGTCACCAGCGACGCGGCGATCCCCAGCACCACGACCACGATCAGCACCTCGATCAGCGTGTACCCGCGGGTCTTGGCGTTGCACGGTCGTCGGGCGTTCCGCACGGTCCGCGTCCTTCCTGGTTGGCTTTACCGCTCGCCCGGCCTGGGCTGCTCACGCGCGGGCTCCGCCGCCGCCGTCCCGCCCGCGGCGGGCGACGCGTCCCGCGGGTTCTCCCTCGTGATCGCCCGGCGCAGATCGACCGGGAGCTTCAACTCCGGCATCTCCGTCACTTTCACCGACAGCCCGCGGGTGATCTTCCCGTCCAGCTGGTCGAGACGCGACGAGATCGACCGCAACTCCGCGATCATCTGCTTCCGCTGCTCCAGCGCGTTGCTCAGGCCCGTCGGCTCCGAACCCGGCTGCGACGCGAACGCCGACGGCACCAGGTCCGGCACGCTCGGCTTGAGCGCGATCACCCCGAGCAACACCGCGATGGCGGTCAGGGCGGCGTTGCGGTAGGTCCCCGCGGTGTCCCGGCGGTTCGCACGATCGGTGGTGTGAGGGGTCGCGTTCATGCGTGGTCCATCGGGCGTTTCGTGCGGGTTGTTCAGGATGATCCGGCAGTTTGAGCCCGACCAGGACCGACCCGGGCGGCCCAGCGTTCACGGACGCGGGTACGGCTCGTCGTCCCCGTCGAACCCCGCGGCCCACACCGACCCCGTCGGCGCGTCGTAGATCCACCCGTAGTTCTGGTGGTACCCCGTGTCCGGGCCGTTCCCCAGCGTGATCACGCCCGCGTTGGGACCCCCGACCCAGTTGTTCATCGGGGCCACCTTCATGTACCCCCCCGAGAGCAACTCGCCCCAGGTCCCGCTCCCCGCCGAGACCCCGGGGTACATCGCGTTGCACCGAACGTAATACACCGCCAACGCCCGGCGGAGCTTGGTCAGTTGGTCCAGGGTCGCCACCCCTTGGGCGTCCTGTGTCGCGCGGGCGAACTGCGGCACGACCACGGCGGCAAGGATCCCCAGGATCACCACGACGATCAGGATTTCGACGAGCGTGAAGGCGCGTCGAGCGGTGCGGTGCATGCGTGGGCCTCCTCCGCGGCTCAGGCACGCCGCGGGTCCCCGTGAAAAGCCGGACGACCCCCTCTCGGGGGCCGGCCGGGGATTCGGCTTAGAGGACGCCCGGCGTGATCTCGCCGGTGTTCTCGTCGAAGTTCGTGGCGCCGATCGAATCGTCGGTGCCGTCACCGTTGATGTCGTACCAGTGCCAGCCGTCGGTCACCGCGCTGCCGACCGAGGACGCCCCGTTGAAGGGGTTCTTCGGCGGGGTCTTGATGTACCCCGCGGTGACCATGTCGTCCCAGGCGTTGGCGCCGCCCGCCACCAGGTCGGCCGGGTAGCCGTTGGTCTTGGCGCGGTACAGCTCGATCTGGTTGTTGATCGTGTCGAGCTGCGCCTTGATGTTGCCGGCCTGGGCGTCCTGCGTCGCGTTGGTGAACTGAGGCACCACGATCGCGGCCAGGATGCCCAAGATGACGACGACGATCAGAATTTCGACCAGGGTGAACGCGTGACGGACCTGCTTGCGCATGCTGAGGACTCCTTGCACGTGCGAGGGGGTGTGTGCCCCTCGGGACCTCGGGCTCGGTACGGGACACCCCCGTGCGGGCCTCCGGCGCCGAGCCGGTGTGTTCCCGCGAGCCTTGAAAGGCGACCCCCGCGTGCGTGCGGCGGCCTCCTGCGTGGGGCCGGCTCCTCCGCCGGTCCCGCGGTGTTCCCCGTGGAACAGCGCAACTTCATCGTCGAACATTGCGATTGACTTGGGATGAAGTCGAGCCGGGCCGACGCGCCGAGCGGCGGGGGCGCGGCGTTTGCGCCCTGCGACGGCTGTAACGGCTGGGCGGGCGCTCAGGCCGCGATGGACGCCGCCGACGCGCACGCCGCGGGCAGCGACGCCAGCACCAGCGCCGTCACGTCGTCGAGCCGGTGGAGCGAGCCGGACTGCCCGTCGAGTTTCCGGTCCAGGGCGCGGACGGCGTCCGCGAGCGAGGCGGAGCGCCCGTCCTGTTCGAGCAGGAGTTGCGCCAGGTGCTCCAGATAGGTGGCGTTGGGCTTGAGCGTGTGGACCGAGTCGGCGGGGTCGGGGAAGGCCAGCTCGAACCCGTCGGTGTAGAGGACCAGCGCCTGCCCGGGCTCGAGGGTCAGGGTCTCGGACGGGAAGTCGGTATCCTCGAAGACACCCAGCAGGGGGCCGGGGGTGTCGATGGGTCGCGGGGGGGCGCCGGGGGAGAGCAGCAGCGGGTGCGGGTGGCCCGCGCCGGCGAGGGTGAGGCGGCGCGTGGGCTCGTCGAAGATCCCGTAGACCGCGGTGGCGAAGCGCTGGGGCCCGTCGGGCTGGTCGCACAGTTCGCGGTTGAGGCGGGCGAGGACGAGGTCGGGGCGGTCGGCGTGGTCGGTGGTGTGGAGGGCCCGCATGACGATCATGGTGAGGAGGGCGGCGGGGACGCCGTGCCCCACGACGTCGGCGATGAAGAACGACCACGCGCGGTCCCCGCAGGGGCGGACGTCGAAGACATCGCCCGAGACGTACCCGGCGGGTCGGTAGAGGGCGGCGAACTCGGCGGCGTCGGTGCGGGGGAGGCGCCGAGGGATGAACTGTCTCTGGACCGAGGCGGCGAGGTTCATCTCGTCGTGGAGCCGGGACATCTCGCCGCACAGCCCGCCCTGGGCGGCGTGGGAAAGTCGGAGTTCACCCTGGAGGTCGGCGATGACGGGCTGGCGGAGGGCGAGGGCGTGGAGCGAGGCGGCGATGACCGCGGGCGGCGCGTCGGCGTGGTGGGTGATGACGCCCAGGGGTTCGAGCCGATCGCGGTGCTCGTCGGGGTCGGGGAGGACGAAGACGGCCGGGGTGTTGGCCTGCGCGAGCCGGAGTGCGAGTTCACGGGCGTGGTTCCCTTCACCGCGGGCGAAGAGCGCAAGGGCGACCCCGGGCCGAGGCGAATCGTCGTCGGGCGTCGTGGTGTCGGCGTCGGGGGCTCGCGGGGCGGGCCAGGCGTCGAGGATGTGGCCGAGGCGGCGCTGGGCGTCGTGGCGGTGGGCGGCGGCCGCGTAGAGGGTGATGTTCTGGGTCTTCACGGTCCCGCCTCGTCGCAAGAAAGGAGGATGGGGCCCGTGCTCGGACCTTGTTCAGGGTGATCGGGTTATTTCGCGAGTTTCTTGAGCCCCGGGTCGATCTCGATTTTCTGTCCTTCCTTGAGGTTGAGGGGTTTGGCGACGCCGCCCTTGAGTTCGATGACGTATTGGGCCGAGAACTTGCTGGGGTAGCGTTTGAGGCGTTGCTCGTATTTCTCGTTGGTCCAGGTCCACTCGGGGGCGTTGGGGATGGGACGGCCGAACTGGTCGGTGGGCGGCGAGAGCTTTTTCTCGTCGTCGGCCCGCGGGGGCTCGGGCTTCATCTCGTGCCAGGCGGTGATGCGCATGGAGCCGTCGAGGTAGATGATGTCGATGTCGACGGGGCAGTCGCGCATGACGAACTCCTGCCGGGTGACCTGCGCGTCGGGGAAGACAAAGAGCATGCCTCGGTCGGCGGGGATCTCGGTGCGCCCGGAGAGGCCTTTGAAGCGGGTCTGAGCGTCCATCGCGAGTTCGAGGGTGAAGGTTTTGTCGGCGATCTTGACCTTCACTTCCTTGGGCGGGCTCTTGGGGTCCTTGGGCGTGTCGTCGCAGGCGGCGAGGGCGAACGCGGCGAGGGCGGCGGCCGCGAACGAGGCGGCACGCCCGATGGGCCTGGTCCGGGTGTTCACGGGGCGGTCGGCGGTCGGGAGTTGAGGAGCCACGCGTCGTTCTCCGGGGTCATGGTGACGGGGTGACGGGGGATCGTATCGAGGGTGAGGCGTCGGCGGAACTCCTCGGCGGAGAGCGGGGCGGGGGCCCCCGGGGTGACGCCGGACCAGTGGGCGATGAGGCCGATGACGCGCTCGGGGGGCACGCCGCGGGCCCGGTAAGCGGCGAGTCGCGTGTCGCCGTGGCGTTTGGCGAGGCGTCGGCCGTCGGGCCCGAGGACGAGCGGGAGGTGGGAGTACGCGGGCGGGGGGCCGAGCGAGAGCGCGTCGTAGAGCAGGGATTGCCGTGCGGCGGAGTCGAGGAGGTCGTCGCCGCGGACGACGTGGGTGACGCCCTGCCGGTGGTCGTCGACGACGACGGCGAGCTGGTAGGCGGGGAGGTCTTTCTTGGTCCAGACGATGAAATCGCCGACGGTCCGTGCGGGGTTGAAGACGCGGTCTCCCGCGAAGGCGTCCGGGACGGGGACGTCGCGGTCCGGGGTGGCGAAGCGCCAGTTGGCGGGTGAGTCTTTAGCCTGCGAGAACTCGCGAGGGGCGAGCGTCGGCCTGAGCGAGGCGGGGAAGGGGACCTCGTGATCGCCCTGGTTGGGGGCGGAGGCGGCGAGATCGGCGGCGAGCGATTCGAGCTCGGCTCTGGAGTGGGCGGAGGGGTAGATCCGCCCGTCGGCGGCGAGGCGTGCCGCGGCGGCGCGGTAGGGCCCGAGGTCGTCGGACTGCGTGATGGGGCCCCCGTCCCACTCGATCCCGAGCCAGGCGAGGTCGTCGATGGCCTGCCGCGCGGCGTCGGCCTTGACGCGGGGCGAGTCGAGGTCCTCGATGCGGAGGAGGAGGCGCCAGCCGTGGGTCCGGGCGAGGGCCCAGTTGATGAGGAAGGTCCGGGCGTTGCCCAGGTGCAGGGCGCCGGTGGGCGAGGGGGCGAGCCTGGTGGTGGGCGTTGCGGCGGGTTGGGCCGAGCGCGGTTCGGGCACCGTGGAGCGTATCCGCCGGTGGTCGGGTAGGATGCGCCGGCGCGTCGGGACGGTGGACACGCGGGAGGGCTCAGGATGTCACGGTCGTTGTACGCGGTGTTGGCGGGACGCTTCGGGCCGCGGATCGACGCGATGTCTCGCCGTCGGTTCCTGGCGGCGAGCATGGCGGCGGGGATGGCGGGGCTGATGAGCTGCCGCACGCCGGAGCGTTCGGGCCCGGCGACGGGCTCGAAGCGGGTGATCGTGATCGGGGCGGGGTTCTCGGGGCTGATCTGTGCGCACGAACTCCGCGCGGTGGGGTACGACGTGCTGGTGCTCGAGGCGCGCGGGCGCGTGGGCGGGCGGGTGGTGAGTTACACGGACGTGGCGCCGGGCCGGGTGGTCGAGGGCGGCGGGGAGCTGATCGGGAGCAACCACCCGACGTGGGCGGCGTGCGCGGAGAAGTTCGGGCTCGGGTGGTGGGACGTGACCGAGTCGGAGGACCTGGAGTACCCCATCACCTTGGGCGGTCGGGCGCTGAGCAAGGGCGAGGCCGCGGCGCTGTACGACGAGATGACCGAGGGCGTATCGGGGCTGACGGCGTTGGCCGCGCCGGTCAACGCGGAGGAGCCGTGGGCGACGCGCGGGGCGTCGGCGTTGGACGCGATGAGCGTGGCGTCGTGGCTCGGGGAGGCGGCCGAGGGCGGGCTCTCGCCGATGGCGGTTCGCGGGCTGCAGGTGATGTTCGAGTCGGACAACGGGGTCTCGGCGTCGCGTCAGAGCCTGCTGGCGAACCTGGCGCAGATCAAGGGCGGCGGGCTGGGGGCGTACTGGACCGAGAGCGAGGTGTACCGGCTCAAGGGCGGGAACCAATCGCTGGCGGAGATCCTGGCGCGGCGACTGGGCGAGGACCGGGTGAAGGTGAACCTCGCGGTGGCGGCGATCCGTGACCGCGGTGACAAGATGGTGGTGATGACCGCGGGCGGGCAGGTGGCCGAGGCGGACGACGTGGTGCTCACGGTCCCGCCGAGCGTGTGGGGCAAGATCGAGTTCTCCGAGGGGCTGATGCCCGAGGGGCTCAGGCCGCAGATGGGGGTGAACGTGAAGCACCTCTCGGCGGTCCGCGACCGCTTCTGGCTCGAGTCGGGCAAGGCGCCCGACTCGTTGAGCGACGCGGACATCGGGATGACGTGGGACGCCACGGACGGGCAGGGCGCCGGCGGCCCGGCGTGCCTGACGGCGTTCAGCGGCGGCCCCGCGGCGGAGCGGTGCCGGGCGAGGCCCCGGGCGTCGATCAACGGCGCGTACCACGACGCGCTCGAATCCACCTACCCGGGGTTCAAGGCGCGGGTGATGGGGTCGCGGTTCATGGATTGGCCCGGGGACGCGTGGGCCGGGGCGGGCTATTCGTTCCCCGCGCCGGGCGAGGTCACGAGGTTTGGGCCGATCCTGAACCGGCCGGCGGGGGGGATGCACTTCGCCGGGGAGCATTGCTGCCACCGGTTCGTCGGGTACATGGAGGGGGCGCTGACCAGCGGGGTGGAGGTGGCGCTCCGCCTGGCGAAGCGTGACGGGGTGGCGATCTAGCCGCGTTGGCGAGCCCGGGTGTTCAGCACCCGGCCTCGAAGTCGGCGATGAAGGCGTCGAGGTCGAAGAAATCGACGAAGCCGTCGGCGTTGTAGTCGGCGTCCTTCCCGGGCGGGCATTCCACGCCCTCGAAGCAGGCGACGAAGGCGTCGAGGTCGAAGAAGTCGAGGAACTCGTCGCCGTTGAAATCGGCGGTGCAGAAGGTCAACTCGGCGTCGTCCATGAGCGTGGGCGGGCTCTTGCCCCAGCGGAGCCACTCGGTGTAGAGGACCTCGCCGGCGTTGTTGGTGCGGTTCTCGCTGCGGAGG
Source organism: Phycisphaeraceae bacterium (assembly GCA_015200025.1). Lineage (GTDB taxonomy): Bacteria > Planctomycetota > Phycisphaerae > Phycisphaerales > UBA1924 > UBA2396. The sequence continues at coordinate 83,056 of CP054186.1, forward strand.
AACTCGATGTAGTCGCGGGTGGTGAGCTGGTGGAAGACGCGGGCGCGGACCCTGGCCGTGCCGGAGGGGATATCGAAGCGGGTGTCGTCCCAGTACTGACCGTCGGCGTAGGTGTAGGCGACGGGGGCGGCCTGGACGAGGGCGAAGTTGGCGTTGTTGAAGCCCCGCGGGGGGATGCGGTTGTCCTTGAACCAGGTGTTGCTGAGGGCGAGGTGGAAGCCGAAGCCCGAGGGGATGCCCGAAAGAGCGGCGACGGACTCGTCGAGCCCGATCTTGCCCTCGTAGACCTTGGTCGAATATTCGTCGAGGAAGGCCTCTTCCTCGTCGTAGGCGCCGTGCTCGCGGATCAGGTCGCCCGCGGCGTTGTAGAAGGCGACGTTGACCCAGATCCGACGCCCCTCGGGGTAGCCCGTGGGGAGCTTGTGCCCGGTCTGGTTGATGACGCGGACGTTGAGCTGGCCGGCGACCACGGAGAGCTCCATGTCGGAGGCGGCCTCGAGCATGGCGACGGCGCGGTCGATCGAGTTGTTGATCGTCTCGTCGCTCAGGTCGGTCTCGTACCGGGGGTAGAGCTTGTCGATGGCGCGGAGGACCCAGGTGTTGGCGCCGCTGAAGTGGTGGTTGGGGAGGTCGTGGCGGACGGGGCCGCCCAGGAAGGGCGCGCACCCGGTGCCCGTGGTGTCGGGCATGTGGCAGTCCTGGCAGGTGGAGACCTCGCGTTTATTCCCGCCGAAGCGGCCGCCCATGTCGATGGGCGCTTGGGCGAAGGCCGACTGGGACCACTCGCTCCAGGTCCTTTGCTCGGGGAACATGTCGTACTTGTTCTGGGTCGGGTGCGGGGTGTTGAAGTCGTTGAGGGCGTAGGTCCCGTCGGGCTGGCGTGTGAAGGCGGGGTTGGAGACCTCGTGGCAGTTGGCGCACATGTTCGAGGTCTGGTGGTACGGGGAGCGGAGCCAGGGGTGGTATTCCGCGTTGGGGGGGACGTCGAAGGGCCCGCGGCGGCGGTCCTCGGGGTCGAAGACCATCGCCGTGTTGTGCTCGCTCACCGGGGGGTGCAAGAGCGAGGCGAGGATCCCCTCGTCCACGCCCGGGCTGATCCCGGGCTTGTAAACCGGGTCGACCGTGCGGTGGCACATGATGCACGAGACACCCTCGAAGTCGAACTCCTCGAGCGAGTCGAGCGAGCCCGTGTTGCGGCCCGAGACGTGCGCGCGCGGGGCGTGGCACCGGATGCAGGATTCGGTCGAGCCCGGGGCGTCCTGGGCGGCGATGGCCATCGCGGCGTGGAAGACCGGGTCGCGGGCCGCCTGCCCGTGCATCGAGGCGTTCCAGTTGCGGTAGGGCTCGTGGTTGATGTCGTACCCGCCGTGGCAGAACTGGCAGACCAGAGCCGTCTCGTAGTAGTCGGTGTACTCGAGGGGTTGGGTCCCCGGAGTGAAGAAATCCTGGGGCGTGGTGAGCGGGTCGCCCGACGAGACCGTGGCGATCACGAGGCCGGCGGTCGGGAGGGCGATCCAGAGGGCCTCTCGCAGCGGGAGGCCCAGGGCACGGTTCGGGTTGAACATCAGCATCTCTCTTCGTCGCGATGAGGGGTCCGGGCTATGAATCGGACTTGTTTATCTCTATTTGTACCACAGGGATCAAGGGTGTCCAACCCCGATCGGCGGAACTCGGCGAGGAAATATTCGGGACCGACCCGAACGCGGTTGCGGGGGTGGGGAAAACCGGGCAGCGCCGATCAGTCCGGGGGTCCGTATAAGGAAAAAGCCCCCGCCGGAACACGGCGGGGGCTTTGAAGGATCCGTGGAACCGAGGCCGGGCTTAGCAGCCGAGCTCGAAGTCGGCGAGGTAGGCGTCGAGGTCGAAGAAGTCGATGAAGTCGTCATTGTTGTAGTCAGCGTCCTTGCCGTCGGGGCACCCGTCGCCCTCGAAGCAGGCGACATAGGCGTCGAGGTCGAAGAAGTCGAGGAAGCCGTCATCGTTGAAGTCGGCGGGGCAGCCGGCCTGGGCGTCGATGGTGGCATCGACGGAGACGACGATGGAGTAACCCTGGGCGTAGATGAACATGCGGTCGCCGACGAGCTGGAGGTCGGCGTTCTCGAGGTTCATGGGGGAGCCGTCGGGGGCGTTGACCTGGACGAGGCCCCAGGTGTCGGTGTCGAGGTCGTAGACGCCGATCTCGTTGGTGTTGGCGGCGCGGACGAGCCAGAGGGTGTTGGTCGCGGGGACGTACTGCATGGAGGCGCGGTTGACGCACCCGCCGTCGGGGCAGTTGAGCTGCCAGGGGACGACCTGGGCGGAGGCGCTGAGCCGGCGGAGGACGGCCGAGGGGTTGACGCACCCGGGGACCCATGTGGTGCGGTAGAGGCCCTGGTAGACCTGCCCGGTGAGCCCGTTGAGGCGGTTGCCGGCGGCGTCGGTGTGGGCGAGGACGAACATCTCGTCGGCGGTGCGTCCCTCGGTGAGGGCGCCGGCCCAGCGGTTGCCCACGCCGGTGATGGCGGGGGCGGTGGTCCCGGCGGCGGGGTTCATCCCGGTGTACTGGGAGGCGCCGAGCCAAGCGGAGTAGACGACCTCGGTCCCGCCAACGGTGGCGCGGGCGATGCCGTGGTCCCCGGTGTTCCCGAAGACGTCGCCGTCGACGAGCATGGACCAGGAGCCCGAGGCGATGTCGTAGGCGGCGAGGTCGCGCCACCCGGCGGTGTTGATGGAGCCCAGGCCGATGGTGTTGGCCCAGACGTAGAGCCTGGAGTTGTCGCTGCTGGGGACCATCACGGAGGTGGGGTTGGTGGAGAAGACGATGTTGAAGGCGCCGTCGACGAAGGTGGCCGACCCGGGGCGGGAGACGGTGTCCCAGGACTGGAGCCCGAAGAAGTCGTCGAGCATCCAGAGGGTGCTCCCGACGAGGCTGACGGAGGGCATCTCGCCGATGGGGCTGCCCAGGTCGACCTCGAGGACGGCGGTCTCGACGACGGCGTCACGGGCGGCGGGGCGGTCGGTGGGGGCGGGGTCGCCCGGGTCGTTGAGCGGGATGGCGGGGACGGGCGGGGTGAAGCCCGGGACGGCGGCGAAGGTGATGTTGTCGAGGTAGAAGTTCTCGTTCTGGCTCCCGGGGGCGCGGAGGCAGAAGGAGCGGATGTTGTTGGAGGCGATGGTGTTGTTGAAGGTGATGCTGCCGTCGTTCTCGCGGCGCTCGGCGATGCGGGTGAGCTGCCCGTTGTCGATGTCGAAGAGCTCGGTGTAGATGAGGGGGGCGTTGGGCTCGTCGAGGTCGAAGTAGTAGGCGACGCGGTACCACTTGCCCTCGCAGGCGCCGGCGGCGCTGGAGCGGGTCAGGACGTTGTCGTTGAAGGAGGGGCCGCCGCCGGACTGGGAGAGCCACCCGCCGAGGTTGTACTGACCGCCGGCGCCGCCCATGTAGAGCTGGCCGGGCCAGTTGGTGGTCGGGGGGTTGGACTCGGGGGCGAGGTCGGTGTTGAAGAGGACGAGGCGGTAGGAGCCCTGAGCGGCGCCCGGGTCGGTCCAGAAGTCCCACTGGACTTTGACGACGCCGGAGGTGAAGTTCTGCCCGAGGTTGACGCCGATGCGTGAGGACCCGGAGTTGGCGTTGTAGCGGACGGCGCGGGACCCGCCGCCGATGGGGCTGACGCGGTTGCTGACGACCTCGGGGTTGACCTGTTCGGCGCCGAGGACCCAGAGCCACTCGCCGCCGGGCCCGGACTGGCCGTGGAGCCCGCCGAGGGAGTTGCCCTCGAAGTTGATGGTGACGGACTGGGCCATAGCCGGCGCCGCGAGGGCGAGGGCCAGACCGGCGACCGCGCAGATACAGCGACCATCTCTCGAACGCTTCTTCATGTGGAATCCTCCTGGTAAACGGTGGAGTCGGGCCGGCACAGATCAGGCCCGGGACTTGTACCATACCGGCAGAGCGGGTCGGGGTGCAACCGTTTTCTCCAGCGGTGCTAGAATGTTTCAGGCCAAGGGTTTGGTGTTGCAGCCGTTCCCCACGATCGAGTAGTCTTGCGGCGTTGGGATCTTTGTCGCTTCTCGGCCTCCCGGACCGACAAGCAGATCTCAACGCGACCTCGATTCACGACGCTCGAACGGTTCTTGATCGATTTTGGCCGGGAAATGACCGGATTTCTTCGGTGTTCCGAACGGGCCATGACGGCCTGGAGGCTTGACGATGAACGCTCAAACGGATGGCTGTTGCGGTTCACGGGTACGCGGCGACCGCGGTTTCACGCTGATCGAGTTGCTCGTCGTGATCGCGATCATCGCGCTGCTCATAGGGATTTTACTCCCCGCGCTGGGGAAAGCCCGGGCCGCGGGACGCGCGACGAAATGTGCGGCCGCGGTCCGCGGGTCGCATAACGTGATGTGGGCGTTTCAGGCCGAACGCAAGGGGCAGGCCCCGATCGCCGGACTCTGGAACGCCGACCCGCTCGACTCTGCCAATCTCCCCCGGTCGCTGTTCTATTTCTTTGAGGGCGGGCGGCTCAACCGCGAGAGGCCTTTGCCCTATTTTGCGCAGCTCGCGGTGTTCGCGGGCGTTGATCTCGACCTCTCCAGCTTCCAGCGCATCCAAGACCAGCTCGGTGGCGAGACCGAGGGCGGTTACAACACCGGTCTCTCCCAGTTCAACCGGTGCGCCGACGACCGGACCTTCACGCCCGGGAACGAGCGGGGGCTCGCCAACAGCGACATCGGGCGGACCCTCCTGGGCGGCGGGTTCGGGTACTACGAGCTCACGTCGTACGGGTTCAACGAGTACGTCTTCGGGCAGTTCCGCGAGAACGGCGCGGAGAAGCGGCTCAAGGGCCGCGTCGAGAACGTCCGCTTCCCGTCGCAGCTGATGTACGTCACCGACTGCGAGCCCAAGCGCTTCGACCAGAACTTCGTCACCTTCTGGGACCTGGTCTCCAATTGGAACGGGTTCACCGCGTCGGGGTTCAACGCCTGGCAGTACTCGGAGATCTACCGCACCACCGGGCTCTCGCAGGACGAGTTCGCCAACGGCATCCTCAGGCAGTTCGATCCGGCCCGGCACGGCTCCGCCATCAACGCGGGGTATATCGACGGGCACGTCGACACCAGGCGTATCTCCAAGGACACGCTCGAGAAGATGGTCCTCCGCGACTTCTGATCCGCCCCCACCGCCCCCACCGCCCCCACCACGCCACCGCGGCGGCGGGCCCCGTGCTACATTGGGGCCGGTGGCTAACGACGCTTCGTACTTTCGCACCCCCGGGGGCCCTCACGCGGTTCGTGTGACCGAAGTCTCCCCGCGCGACGGCCTGCAGAACGAGCCCCGCGTCATCTCGACTCCCGAGAAGGTTCGCTTGGCCTCCGCGCTCGCGGGGTGTGGGGTCGAGGAGGTCGAGGTCTCGAGCTTTGTCAGCCCGCGGTGGATCCCACAGCTCGGCGACGCCACCGAGGTGTTCGACGGGCTCGCGCGAGGCGGGGTGGATATCGCGCCCGGGGCGCCGTGGCTCTCGGCGCTGGTGCCCAACGAGCGGGGTCTTGCTTCGGCCCTCGCCGTGAACGAGCGATGGGGCCGGCGTGTGATCCGCAAGGTGTCGGTGTTCACCGCCGCGAGCGAGACGTTCTGCCGGAAGAACATCAACGCGACGATCGCCGAGTCGATCGAGCGTTTCGTGCCCGTGGTTGCCGGGGCGCGTTCGGCGGGCCTGGTCGTCCGTGGGTACGTCTCGTGCGTCATCGCGTGCCCGTTCGAGGGGGCGATCGATCCGGCCGCGGTGGCCCGCGTGGCGGGGATGCTCCGCGGGATCGGCGTGGATGAACTCGACCTGGGCGACACCATCGGGGCCGGGGACGCGGCGTCGACCGAGCGGGTGCTGGCGGCGGTGGACCTCGAGTGGCCGATCACGGGCGTGGGCGAGGTCGATTTCGCGGGCGGGCGTGGGATGGTGACACTGCACCTCCACGACACCTTCGGGCGTGCGGTGGAGTGCGTCCGGGCCGGGTTGGCCGCGGGCGTTCGGTCGTTCGATGCGTCGGCGGCGGGGCTGGGCGGGTGCCCGTACGCGGGCCGCGAGGGCAAGAGAGCGCCGGGCAACATCGATACCGGGGCGTTGGTGCGTGAGATCCGGCGTGCCGGGTACGCCGTGGGCGTGGATGGGCCGAGGCTCGAGGACGCCGCTTCGCTCGCCCGCTCGCTGGTCGCGGGAGCCGGCGGGGGAGAGGCGGTCGCCCGGTGATCCGTGCCGAGTTCCGCGGGCCGCTGGCGGTGATCACCCTCGCGCGGGGCGAGAAACGCAACGCGCTGACGCCCGAGATGCTCGGCTCGCTGGAGTCGGCGATCGCGCAGGCCTCCGCCGCGGGCCGGGAAGGCCGCACCCGGGCTTTGCTGCTGACGGGCGAGGGCCCCGTGTTCTGCGCGGGGTTCGATCTTTCGCTCTGCCGGGAGGAGGCCGAAGCGGGGGGCGGCGGGGCCACGGTCCTGCGCTCGCTGTTGACGGGCTTGAGCCAGGCCGTCGCCGCGTTGCGCGAGCAGCCGCTGCCCGTCGTGATCGCGGCGCACGGGGCGGCGCTGGCGGGCGGGTGCGCGCTGCTCGGGGCGGGCGACCTGGTCGTGACGGACGCGGGGGCCAAGCTCGGGTACCCCGTCGTTCGCCTTGGCATCTCGCCCGCGGTCTCGGCGCCGTGGCTGCGGCTCAAGGTCGGGGACGGGCCGGCGCGGGCGAGGCTCCTGGACCCGGGGGTGATCGACGGGCGCGAGGCCTTACGGGTCGGGCTGGTGTCGCGATGCGTGGAGCAACCCGCGGAGGTCCTGCCCGCCGCGATGGAGGAGGCCGTAGCCCTGGCCTCCAAGCCGCCGGGCGCGGTGCGGGCGCTGCGCGGGTGGATAGGCGAGGTCGAGGGCGAGGTCCGGTCGTGGGCGGGGCTGCGGGCGTCGCTCTCGCTGACGGGCGGTGAGGAAGAGCGCCGGATGCTCCCCGCGGCGTGGGCGGCGCGGGGTCCAGACGGGCCGAGCGGCGCCCCCCGGGGGGCGCGTTAGAATCGGTCATGCTGGCGACGCTCGACGTTCACGGCCCGGTCGCGACGCTCACCCTCAACAGGCCCGAGGCGAGGAACGCGCTCTCCATCGAACTGCTCGGGGCGTTGCACCACCGCGTCGATGAACTCGCCCGGACGCCGGGGGTCGGCGTGGTGGTTGTCACCGGCGCGGGCGCGTGCTTCTGCGCCGGGATGGATCTCAAGGCGGTGCTGGGGGACGCGAGCGCCGGGGCGGCTTTGCTGACATCGCTCGCGGGGCTAACGCTCAAGGTCCGCTCGCTGCCCGCGGTGGTGCTGGCCAAGGTGAACGGGGCCGCGATCGGGGGCGGGTGCGGGCTGGCCTGTGTCTGCGACCTCGCGCTCACACACGACGACGCCAAGCTGGGTTTCCCCGAGGTCGACCTGGGTGTCTGCCCGGCGGTGGTCGCGCCGTGGCTGGTCCGCAAGATCGGAACGGGGCGGGCGCGGGCCGTGCTGCTCCGCGGTGGGCTGATGACCGGACGGGACGCCGCGGCGATCGGGATCGTCGATCGATCCGCGGGCTCGCGGGAGGAACTCGACACGCTGGCCGCGGAGACGGCGGACCGACTCTCGAAAGGCGGGCCGATGGCCCTCGCCGCGACCAAGGGGTTGCTCAACGAGATCGACGGCTCGCTCGACGCGTCGCTGGTGATGCGCGGGGCGGAACTCTCGGCCCGGGTTCTCGCGGGCGAGGAAGCGCAGCAGCGGCTCCGTTCGAAGATCGGGTAGCGTGCATCCCCCCGTAGACCCCTCGGTCCGATTCTCGGAACGGGGGGTGGGAAAAAGACCGACGCCCGCCGGTGGGCGGGCGCGGGTCGATCGCTTGAGAGTCGGTCGGCTCGGGCTTAGTTCTGGCCCGTGCAGGACGACTTGGCCTTGTCCGAGCAGGGCGTGGCGCAGCTCTTGGCTTCGCCGGCGACCATGCCCGCGGCGGGCTTGTCGGTGCAGGCGGCCTTCTTCGTGGCGCACCCGGAGGCGCAGTCCTTCTTGCCCTCGACCATGCCGGGGGCGGCCTTGTCGGTGCAAGCGGCCTTGTCGGCGCAGCATTTCTCGCCCGAGACCGCGCCGGCGGCGGCGCCGTCGGTCTTGCTCTGGCACCCGGCGACGAACATGGCCGCACCGGCCAACAGGATCGCGAACTTCTTCATCGGTGGACTCCTCGGATAGGCACGGGCAGAAGGCCCGTGCGAAACAACGCAAGCCCGGCCGGCCCGATGCCGAGACGGGCGATTGTTCAGACACCCTATCGTACCGCTCCGCCCGCGCGAAGTTCGCGTGACCCGAACAAAAACAACGCGATCGGGCACCCGGATGAGTGCCCGATCGGATTCTGAACGGTGGATGAGGGGCCGGGCTCAGGCCGCCGGGGCCGCGGCTTTGCGGACCTTGGCCGCGTACGCCGTCCGCTTATCGGCGATCCGCCGGCGACGGCTGACCTTCCCGCCGATCTCGGGGCCTTCTTCGTTGCCGACGAACTGGATCAGGCAGAGCTCGGCGGCGTCGCCGATGCGGTGCTTGCCGAGCTTGATGATCCGCGTGTACCCGCCCGGGCGGTCGGCGTAACGCTTGGCGACGTTCTCGAAGATGTGCTTGACGAGCTTGGGGGCCGAGCGGAGTTCGCCGTAGCGGTTGCGTTCGACGAGCTCGGCGGCCGGGATGTCGAAGTAGCCCTGGGCCCGCGAGCGGAGCTCCTCGACCTGCTTTTTCTCCTCGTCGGTGGCCGTCTTGGGGAGGTAAGACCACTCGAAGGCGAGGCGGTCACGCCCGAGCTTGGCGATGACGAGCCGTCGCGCGGCGAGGTCGCCTCGCTTGGCCAGCGTGATGATCTTCTCCACGAACGGCTTGAGGCACTTGGCCTTCTGCTCGGTGGTGACGATCTGCCCGTGCTGGAACAGGGACGAGGCGAGGTTGCGCAGCATCGCGGTGCGGTGCGCGGTGGTTCGGCCGAGTCGGTAGCCGGCTCTGCGGTGACGCATGACGAAACTCCAAGCCCCACGACCCAATCCCGGGTTCCCCTCGCCGCCGGTGTGCCGGTCGGTGAGGGGCCTTGATCCTAGGCGGGTCCGTGGCGGGAAGGCCACACGCGGGGTTCAACCCGGGCGTGGCGTGATCGGTGCCTGATCGGGACCCCGGCCTATTGGGCGGGGATCTCGGGCTTGACGACGGTGTACCCCTCGGGGAGCTGAACGCCGAGGTCCAGCCCGATGTCCTGCAGCTTGCGCTTGACCTCGCGGAGTGAGGTTTTCCCGAAACTGCGGAGCTTGAGGAGCTCGCCCTCGGACTGCGTGACGAGCTGAGCGACAGTCTCGATCCTCGCGGACTCGAGGCAGTTGCTCGCCCGGACGGACAGTTCGAGGTCCCCGATGGGCATGTTGAGCTTGCGGATGAGGTCCTCGTCGACGCCGGCGGCGGCGGCGGCCTCCTCGCTCACACGCTCCGAGCCGAGCTCGAAGTACTGCACGAAGGGATTGAGGTGCTTGCGGAGGATCTTGGCCGCCTCGACGATCGACATCTCGGGGGTCAGCGTCCCGTTGGTCCAGACCTCGAGGGTCAGCTTGTCGTAGTTGGTCCGCTGGCCGACGCGGGTTTCCTCGACCTTGTAGCGCACCCGCTGAACGGGGGAGTAGAGGGCGTCGACGTGGATCAGCCCGACCTCCTGCTCGGCGTCGGCGGAGTACTGCTCGCTCGCGGGGACGTACCCGCGGCCGCGGCTGACGCGCAGCTCCATCTCGAAATCGACCTTCTCGGTCAGCGTGGCGATGACCAGGTCCTTGTTGAGGATGGTCACGGCGGTGTCGGCCTGGATCATGTCGGCCGTGATCTCGCCGGGGCCGCGGGCCGCCAGGTGCATCACCTTCGGCTCGTCCGAGTCGAGCCGGACGACGAGGTTCTTGACGTTGAGGACGATGTCCGTCACGTCCTCCATCACGCCCGGGATGCTCTGGAACTCGTGCTGAGCACCCTTGAGCTTGATCGCGGTCACGGCGGCGCCCTCGAGCGACGAGAGCAGGACGCGACGGACGGCGTTGCCCACCGTGGTCCCGAAGCCACGCTCGAACGGTTCGACGATAAACCGCCCGTACACGTCGGTGGTGTAACGCGGGTCCGCGACAACGCGGGAGGGAAGTTCCAGGCCACGCCAACGGAAGCGCATGGTGTCGACCTCGTGTGCAGCGGGTTTCGGGGCGGGATTCCCGGGCACACGGGCGATCCCGGCACCGCTGCGGGCCGGGACGCTCTTCTTGCCTGGGGGACGGGGGTCGGTTCGTGACGCCGAACGACCAGGGGGGGCCCGGGGCGTCGACGCGAGGGTTGGCTTAGACGCGACGACGCTTGGGCGGGCGGCAGCCGTTGTGCGGGACCGGGGTGTGATCCTCAACGGCCGTTACGCGCAGGCCGCAGGCGACCAGCCCGTTGACCGCGCTCTCGCGGCCCGCGCCGGCGCCCTTGATGCGGATCTCGACCTCGGACATGCCCATCTTGCGCACCTTCTGCCCGCACGTTTCGGCGGCCCGGGTGGCGGCGAAGGGCGTGCTCTTGCGGCAGCCCTTGAACCCGATGGTGCCCGCCGAGTCCCACGCGACCGTCTCGCCGTTGGTATCGGTGATCGTGACGATCGTGTTGTTCTGGGTCGCGCGGATGTGGACCACCCCGCGGACGACGTTTTTCCTGACCTTGGCCTTCTTCGACATCGATGCTTGCCTCCGCGGATCGCCCGACACTGGGTGTCGTCCCCGCACGACCCACGCCGGGCGACGCCCGGGCGGGTCCGTTCTGATTCGGGCCGCGAGGGCGCGGCCGCGTGATTACTTGGCCTTGACGCTCTTCTTGCCCGCCACGGTCTTCTTCTTGCCCTTGCGCGTGCGGGCGTTGGACTGCGTCCGCTGCCCACGCACGGGGAGGCCCTTGCGGTGGCGGTCGCCGCGGTAGGACTTGATGTCCTTGAGACGCTGGATGTTCTGACTGACGTGGCGACGCAGGGCGCCCTCCACGAGGTACTTGGCGTCGATGATCGCCGTGATCTGCGCCAGCTGCGTCTCGCTCACCTCGTTGGCCCGAAGGTCGGGGTTGATCTTGGCTTCTTCGAGGATGAGGGCGGCGACATGCTCGCCGATCCCGTGGATGTACTGCAGCGCGTACAGGATTTTCTTCTTGTCCGGAACGTCGATACCCGCGATACGTGGCACGCCGATTCTCCCTCAGGGCCGACTTCCCGCCGGCCCGACATCAACCCTTCCGACCCGACCGCCCCCACCGCACGCGGACGCGCGGACCGATCAGCCCTGGACCTGCTTGTGCTTGGGGTCGGCCTTGCAGATCACCCGGAGCTTGCCCTTGCGGCGGACCACCTGGCACGAGCCGCAGACTTTCTTGACGCTCGAACGAACCTTCACGACTCACCGTCCATTCCGTGCCGGCCGACGGAACGTCGGGCCGGGCCTTGTGCGGTACGTGTCATCCAGAGCCCACCCGGCCGACGATCCCGGTGGGACAGAAACTATAGGCCGCCCGGTGGTCCAAAGTCATTTTCAGAAAAATTGACGCTCGACCGGACGTATCCGAACATTTCCCGATCATGAAGACCGGGACGCGAAGGCGGGGGGCGGCCCGCCGCCGGTATGGCGGAACGTGATGCGGGCCTTGGAGAGGTCGTACGGGCTGATCTCGACGGTCACCCGGTCGCCCGGGAGGATGCGGATGTAGTTCATGCGCATTTTGCCGGAGACGTAAGCCAAGACCTCGGTCTTCTGCTCGTTGGGCAGGCGGACCTTGAACATGGCGTTGGGGAGGGCCTCGGTGACGACGCCCTCGAACGTGAACTTGTCGTCCTGCTTTCCCATGCGTGTGCTTCGTGCTCCAAAGGTAAGGTGCGGGGGTTTGGGTGTGTGGGGGGGTGAGGGTCAGGATTGGACGCCGCGGATGCGGGGCGACTTCATCTCTTCGCCGCTGCTGAGGAAACCCTGGTAGTTCCGCATGAGGAGGTTGGCCTCGATGCGTTGGAGGAAGTCCATGGTGACCGAGACGACGATCAGGAGGGCGGTACCCCCGAGGAAGTGGGTGATGCTCTCGCGGACGCCCAAGCTCTTGTTCACAACCAGCGGGGTGATGGCGATGATGGCGAGGAAGGCGCCGCCGACGTAGGTGATGCGGGTCATGACGGTTTCGAGGTACTCCGCGGTCCTGGGCCCGGGGCGCAGGCCGGGGATGAACGAGCCGTGCTCTTTGAGCTGCTTGCTCATGTCCTCGGGGTTGAACTGGACGGTGATCCAGAAGTAGGAGAAGAAGTAGACCATCGCGATGTAGAGCAGGACGTAGAGATACTCACCGGTGTTGAAGGCGAAGGTGAGCCACTGGGTCACCTTGAAGAACCAGGAGTCGCCGCCCGAGTTTTTGGCGGCCTCGTGCAGCCCGGTGAAGATGACCAGGGGGAAGAGCATGAGCGTGCTGGCGAAGACGACGGGCATGACGCCGCCGTGGTTGATGCGGAGGGGGAGGAACGAGCGCTGCCCGCCGAAGACCTTGCGCCCGCGGGTGTGCTTGGCCTGCTGAACCGGGATTCGGCGTTGGGCCACGGTCATCAGGACCGACCCGGCGACGACGAGCACGAACCCGCCCGCGATCCCCAGCAGCCCGGTGGTCCCGAGCTTGCCGGCCTCGGTGGTCCCGGGCTCGAAGGACTGGTAGATATCCATGAGCGCGGTGGGCATCGTGGCGAGGATGCCCGCCATGATGATCATGGAGACGCCGTTGCCGATCCCGTACTTATCGATCTGTTCGCCGAGCCACATGAGGAAGGCCGTGCCCGCGGTCAGCGCGAGCACCGCCATCACCCACCAGATGGGGTTGGCCAGCGCCTCGGGGTAGATGAAGTCCATGTGACGGAGCGTCATGAGCCAGGCGGAGGCCTGGAAAAGGCACAGCCCGATCGTGGCGTAGCGGGTCCACTCCTGGATCTTCTGGCGGCCCGTCGGGCCCTCGTCCTGGATCTTCTTGAGGGGGGGGTACGCGGAGCTGAGCAGCTGGAAGACGATGCCCGCGGTGATGTAGGGCATGATGCCCAGCCCGAAGATCGTGGAGTGCGACAGCGCGCCGCCGGAGAACGTGGCGACGTACTGGGTGACCTTCGCGAGGGCGGACTGGTCGCCGAGGTTCTCGAAGGCTTCCTTGAGCTTGAGCTGGTTGATCCCCGGGAGCGGGATCCAGTGGCCGATCCGGAAGACGACGAGCATCGCCAGCGTGAACAGGATCTTGTTCCGCAGTTCCTTGATCCGGAAGACGTTGATCAACGTCTGAAACATCGAGAGGGTTCCTCAGGGGCGAGCGCCGGGGTCTTCGGCCCGACGTCGGACCCGTGTTCGGGCGGTGGCCGTCACGGGGCGGGCCGGGCCGCCGCGTCGGACGACGTACAGGGGATAAAAGTATGCCCGGGAATCGCTCGGCGGCGTGTCCCGGGCATGGAATCTGTCTGGGCGTGTGGGAAGAACAAGGGACCCCGGAGGGTCATGCCTTTTTCTTGCCCTTGGCGGGGGCCTCGGCCTCGGCGCTCTCTTCGGCGGCGGCCTTTGGGCCCTTCTTGGCCGAGGAGCCGCGCTTGAGCTTCTTGGTGAGGTTCTTGGGCGGGGCGGACTTGTCGTTGAGGTCGACGCCGCGGACCTTGTCGCGTCGGGTGCCGGTCTCGGTGACGGACCCGCCGGCCTGCTGGATGAGGGCCTTGGCCTTGGTGGAGAGCCGGCTGGCGGTCACGTGGAGCTTGACCTTGAGCCCGTCCTCGCCGACCTCGCCGAGGATCTTGAGGTCTCGGCTGTCGTCGCGGATCAGGCCCGCCTCCCGGAGGGTCTTGACGCTCACCTCGCCGCCCTTGGCGAAAGCCGGGTGCGCGACGATGTCGGCGAGGTTGACGATCCAGAACTTGGTCCGGAAGGGGGCGTTGGTGAAGCCGAACTTCGCCAGGCGGCGGAAGAACGGCATCTGCCCGCCCTCGAAGGAGAGCTTGCGGGCATACCCCGAGCGGGCGCCCTGGCCCTTGTTACCCCGGCCGGACTGCTTGCCGTGCCCTGAACCCTCGCCGCGGCCGACGCGCTTGCGGGCCTTGTACTTTCCGGCGAGGACGGTGATGTCATGGATCATCATGGCTTCGATACTCCGCGGAAGGCTCTCGCCCCCCCTCACACCCGATCGTTCCCCCGCCCCGGATACCCCCCACCATCACCACGCTTCACACAAGGCCGCGATGAACGGCGTGCTCAGGACGCCGCGCCGCCCGCGGGCGCGTCACTCGGCGTCGCCTGGGGCCCGCCGCCCCCACCGCCCCCACCGCCACCACCGCCACCACCGCCACCGTGGCCACCGCCGTGATGCCCGCCGCCGCCGCGAGGACCACCACGGCCGCCGCCGCGGGGACCACCGCGCCCGCCGCGGCCTCCCTTGCGGTCCTGCCCGATGGTGTTGACGGGGCCCTTCATCTTGGCGCCCTTGGAGACGGGCATGAAAGTCTTGCCGGCCTCGATCTTCTTCTCGATGTCGGTCTGCCCGAGCTCGATCCCGCGGAGGGCCGCGACCTGCTCGCGCATCTTGAGTTGCTTGAGGCCGTCGAAGATGGCCTTGACGACGTTGAAGGCGTTGGTGGACCCGTAGCACTTGGTGAGGCAGTCGGTGACCCCGGCCATTTCGAGCACGCTGCGGACGGTGCCCCCGGCAACGACGCCCGTGCCGGGCGAGGCGGGGATCAGACGGACCTTGGAGGGGCCGAAGCGGCCCTCGACCTGGTGCGGGATGGTCCCGCCGGACATCGCCAGGCGGACCATCGCGTTGCGGGCGTACTTCTCGGCCTTCTCGACGGCCTGGGGGACCTCGTTGCTCTTCCCGTAGCCGAACCCGACGCGACCCTTGCGGTCGCCGGCGACGACGAGGGCGCCGAAGCTGAAGCGTCGTCCGCCCTTGACGGTCGCGGAGGTCCGGTAGACGCCGACGGTGGTCGTTTCGACGCCGCCGCGTTCGTCCTGCATGGAAGCGATGTTGGCCTGAGCCTGTGTCATGGGTGAGTCTCGTGCGGTGTGGGTCTGTGTGCGTGGCGTGGGATCAGAACGTAAGGCCGGCCTTCCGGGCGGCGTCGGCGAGGGCCTTCACGCGGCCGTGGAACTTGAAGCCCCGGCGGTCGAAGACGACCTCCTTGACCCCCTTGGACGCGGCCCGCTCGGCGACCTTGGCGCCGACGGCGGCGGCGGCCTCGATGTTCCCGGTCTTGGCGACGCCCAACGCCTTCTCCGTGGTGGAGGCGGCGGCGAGCGTCGTGCCCGAGAGGTCGTCGATGACCTGCGCGTACGTGTGGTGGACCGACTTGAAGACCGCCAGACGCGGCTTGGTCGCGGTCCCCTGGATACGCCGGCGCACGCGGACGACGCGGCGGGCCCTGCGGATGTTCTTGGCTTTCTGCTTGTCCATGTTCGTCTGCCTCGGGGGTCGTTCGCCCCGCTGATTCGTCCCTGGGTGACGCCGGCCCGGGCCCGTCGCCGGGCCCGTGATCACGCGCCGAACTGCTTGCCCTGCTTCTTCTTGATCACTTCCTCGGTGTACTTGATGCCCTTCCCGTTGTACGGCTCGGGCTTGCGCTTGGAGCGGACCGCCGAGGCGAACTGCCCCACCAGTTGCTTGTCGAACCCGGTCACCTTGATCGGGGTCGTGTCGCCCTGCGTCTTGTCCACCACCACGGTGATCCCGTCGGGGATGTCCACGAAGATCGGGTTGGCGAACCCGCACACCAGCTTGAGCTTCTTCCCAGAGACCGCCGCCGACCACCCGGTCCCCACCACCTGCAGGTTCTTCTCGTACCCCTTGGTGACACCCTCGATCATGTTCTGGATGATCGCCCGGGTCGTCCCCCACAGGGCCTTGGCCTCCGCGTTGTCCTTGGTCACGCCCTGCGCGAGCCCGACGTTGATCGCCTTGTCGGCCTCGGCCCACGCGACCTTGATCTCGGGCTTGAACGCGAAGGTCAGTTTGCCCTTGGTGCCCTGGATCTCGACGGCATCGCCCTTGACGGCGACCTTGACGCCCGCCGGGACCGAGATGACTTTCTTACCGATTCGGGACATGGTGTGCTCCGTGGCGTGCGGCCCGCCGGGCGAGGCCCGGGCTTCCGCCGGGTGTGGTGGTGTTACTCGACAACGCAGAGAAGCTCGCCCCCGACCCGCTCGGCCCGGGCCTTGCGGTCGCTCAGGACGCCCTTGCTCGTGGACACGATCGCGATGCCCAGGCCCTGCAGGGGCTTGGGGATCCCGTCGACGCCCGAATAGACCCGGCGCCCGGGCTTGCTCATCCGCTTGAGCGTGTGGAACAGCGGCTCGCCGCCGGGGCCGTACTTGAGCCTGACCTTGATCAAACCCTGCCGGCCGTCCTCGATCACGTCGAAGCCGTCGATGAATCCTTCGGTCTGAAGGACCTCGGCGATGCCTCGGCAGACCTTGCTGTTGAGGCAGTCGGTGGTCTTGGACTTGTTGCGGGCCGCGTTGCGGATCCGGGTGAGCATGTCCGCGATGGGGTCGCTGATCGCCATGGAGGTTTCCCTGGTTCGTCGGTCTGAGAGGGGACGGGGGCGTGGGGGCCGTGGGGCGGGTGGGGGGGGGTTACCAGCTCGATTTACGCATGCCCGGGATCTTGCCCTCGAGGGCGAGCTTGCGGAGCATGATGCGGCTGAGACGGAACTTGCGGTACACGCCGCGGGCCCGCCCGGTCAGCTCGCACCGCGTCACCTTCCGCGTGCTGAACTTCGGGGTCCGACGGCTTTTGGCTTCTTGTGCCTTGGTGGTCATGCGTCCGTTTCCTGATCCCCGGCGTTCGGCCGGGCATTAAGTCCTGGTGGGGCCCCGGGGGGTGGGTGGGGGTTACTTCTTCTCCGCCTTGGGTGAGCGCTGCTTGCCCTCTTCGGGCTTGACAAACGGCATCCCCAACGCGTCGAGCACGAACCGCGTGGAGGCTGGGTTGCTCCTCGCGAAGCAGAAGTTGATATTCATCCCGTGCGTGAACTCGACCTCCGCCATGTTGATCTCGGGGAACACGCCCTGCTCGTTGATCCCCACCGAGTAGTTCCCCTGGCGGTCGAACGCTTTGTCCGACAGCCCGCGGAAGTCCTTGATACGCGGCGTGGCGAGGTGGATGAACCGGTCGAGGAAGTGCCACATCCGGTCACGCCTGAGCGTCACCATCACGCTGCTCTCGAACCCGGCGCGGAGCTTGAAGTTCGCCACGCTCTTCTTGGCCTTGACCACCACGGGCTTCTGGCCCGTGATCGTCCCGAGCGTGTCGATGATCGTCTGCCGAACGTGCGGGGGGATCTTGGTCCCGTCGAGGTGACGGCCCATGTTCACGTTGAGCACGATCTTCTCGAGCTTGGGCTGCGCCATCGGGTTCTTGACCCCGAACTGCTCGCCGACCTTCTTGCGGACCTCGGTGTCGTAGAGGACCTTGAGCCGCGGGGGCGTGCGCGGGCCCGCGTCGTGCTCGCCCGTGGCCGCGCCCTTGCCCTTCTTGGCGCCGCCCTTGGGCTTGCCCTCGCCGCCGCCCTTGCCCTGATGTTCTTTCTTTTTCTCGCCGGCGTCCGCCATGGCTTGTCACTCGCGTTCGTGGTGTGCGTCGCGTCGGGGCTCTGTCGCCCGGCGCGGGAGATCCCTGGGTTACTTCGATTTCGAGGGGGCGACCTGCCCGAGTTCCTTGCCGCCGCGGGCCGCGACCCGCCACTTGGTCCCGTCGGGCTTGACGACGAAGCGGACCCGCGTCGGCTTGCCGTCCACCACCGGGCTGACCTTGCTGATGTGGAGCGGGGCCTCGCGGGTGATGATCCCGCCCGCCTGGCCCTGCCTCGTCGGGCGCATGTGCCGCGTGACGAGGTTGACGCCCTTGACCAGGACCCGATCGTGCTTGGTGTCGACGCTGATGATCTCGCCGACGGCGCCCTTGTGGTCGCCGCTGGTCACCATCACCGTGTCGCCTTTCCTGACGTGTCGTGCCATCGTTGCTTCACCTTCCCCCGCCCGCGTTCCCTTCGACCGTTCGCTTCAACCCTCCCCCACCGGTCCCCCACTCCCGTCTCCCAATCCCGCCCCCGCCGACCCCGAGCCCGCTCAGACGACCTCCGCCGCCAGCGAGACGATCTTCATGTAGTTCTTGTCGCGGAGCTCACGGGCGACGGGCCCGAAGATGCGGGTCCCCTTGGGGTTCCCGTCGTCCTGGATCAGGACGACCGCGTTGCTGTCGAACTTGATGTAGCTCCCGTCGGCCCGGCGGTGCGACTTGGTCGTCCGGACGACGACGGCCTTGCTCTTGTCGCCCGGCTTGACGTCCGCCCCGGGGAGGGCCTTCTTGATCGAGACGAAGACGCGGTCGCCGATCCCGGCGGTCCGCCGGGTGAACTTC
This sequence comes from Phycisphaeraceae bacterium, assembly GCA_015200025.1. Taxonomy (GTDB): domain Bacteria; phylum Planctomycetota; class Phycisphaerae; order Phycisphaerales; family UBA1924; genus UBA2396. The sequence continues at coordinate 101,506 of CP054186.1, forward strand.
CCCGTCGCCGTCGAGCCCCCGTACACGCGGATGACGTAGGCGATCTTCGCCCCCGAGTTGTCCGCGACCTCGCAACGTGTTTCCTGCTGGATCATGGCTTGGTACCTGGTGTGGGCGACCGGCGTCGGGCCGGGGCCTCGCGTGCGGGGTTACTTGATTTCCTTGGCGCTGGCGACGGCCGCGGCGATGTCCGATCGCTCATCGACCACCCGAACCAGCGACCAACTCTTGGTCTTGCTCATCGGGCGGCACGGGGCGATCTCCACCACGTCGCCCGTCTTGCTCACGTTGTGCTCGTCGTGCACCTGCAGGATCGTCCGCTGCCCGATGTACTTCCCGTACTTGGGGTGCTTGGACTGGAAGCTGATCACGACCGTCCGCGTCTTGTGACGCTTCGCCGAGTCCACGACGCCCGTCTTGGTCCCGGTCCTGGCCGCGGCGTCGGACGCCGCCGGCTTCGTGCCGGTCGTGCCCTTCGTCGCGCCCTTCGTGCTGGTCTTCGTGCTGGTCGCCATCCGTATCTTCCTGGTTCGCGGCCCCCGGGGGGCCGCTCTGCGGTGCTCGGTTCGTTTACGCCTGGGCCTGCATCGAACGCTGACGCGTCATCACGCGGGCGATGTCACGCCGGATCTTCTTGAACTGCGAGGTGTCCTCGACCTTCTCCGTCACCGATTTGCTCCGGAGGTCGAACAACGCCGTCCGCAGACGCTTGAGTTCGTTGGCCAGCTCGTCCGGCCTCATGGTGTTGACTTCTTTGCCCTTCATCGTCACGTCCTTCTCAGGCCCGCCCCGGGCTCACGCCCGTTCGACCACACCCCGTTCGATCACACTTTGATCCGACGCCCCACGAACCGGCACCGGATCGGCATCTTCGTCGCCGCCCGGACCATCGCCAGCTTCGCCGTCGGCTCGGGGACCCCGGCGATCTCGAAGAGCATCGTCCCGGGCTTGACCCGCGCCGCCCAGTAATCCACGTCGGCCTTGCCCGTGCCCATTCGGGTCTCGAGCGGCTTCTTGGAGATGGGCTTGTCCGGGAAGACCCGGATGAACAGCTTGCCCTCGCGCTTGAGGAAGTGCTGGGCCGCCACGCGACCCGCTTCGATCTGGGTCGCCTTGAGCCAGCACCCGTCCAGAGCCTGCAGCCCGTAGTCCCCGTAGGCCACGTAGTTGCCCTTCGTGGCCTTGCGCGGGCGAACTCGCCGCATCTCTTTCCGGTACTTCACTCGCTTGGGCATCAACGCCATGCGTCACACTCCGTCGATCCGGCGGGGGATCCCCCCGGCGGGTTGGTTCGATCTCGCTCAAGACGCCGATCAGCGGCGCCCGCGGGCGCGGGCACGCCCGCCGGCCGCGTTGCTCTCTTCTTCCGTCCGCTCCGTGGTGTACATCCCGCGGTAGATCCAGCACTTCACGCCGATCTGACCGGCGGGGGTCTTCGCCTCCGCCGTCCCGTACTCGACCCTCGCCTGGAACGTCGAGAGGGGCATGCTGCCCGCCGACTGCGACATCGCCTTGGCGATCTCCGACCCGCCCAGCCGGCCCGCGATCCGCACCTTGGCGCCCAGCGCCCCGGCCGCCATGATCGCCTCCACCCGGCTCTTGACCGCCCGGCGGAAGGCCATCCGCTTGAGCAGCTGCTCGGCCACCGCCTCGGCGCACAGCTTCGCGTCCAGGTCGGGGTTCTTGATCTCGATGATCGAGATCGCCACCTTGCGACCGGTCATGTACTGGAGTTCCTCGGTCATCCGCTCGACCTCGGCGCCCTTGGGCCCGATGACCAGCCCGGGGCGGGCCGTCTTGATGATGACCTTGAGTTCCTCGCGCGTCCGCTCGATGTGGATATCCGACACCGCCGCGTACGGGGGCTTGCGGTTGAGCCGCTTGTCCAGGTACCGCCGGATCTTCTCGTCCTCGACGACGAGCTCACCGAACAGGGCCTTGGGCGCGTACCACCGGCTCTTGTGCGCCTCGGTGATCCCCAGCCTCAGCCCGAATGGATGCGTCTTCTGTCCCATGCGTCTGCTCCGCGGGCCGCTCAGCGGCCCGTCCGCTCCTGGACCCCGATGGTGATGTTGCTGAACCGCTTGATGATCGGGTGCGCCCGCCCGCGGTCCTTGGGCTGGAAACGCTTCATCCGCAGCCCGTGGTCGCACCGGCTCTCGGCCACCACCAGGTTCGTCACGTCGGCCTCGAACTGCTGCGCGTCCGCCACCGCCGCGTCTAGGCACTTCTTCACGTCCACCGCCGCACGCTTGGTCGTGAACGACAGGGCGCTGATGGCCTGGTCGATCGTCTTCCCGCGGATCAGGTCCACCAGCAACTTCGCCTTCCGCGGGCTCCCGCGGTGACCGAAGATCGAGCTGGTGAACCGCGCGATGTCCGTCACCCGGACGCCCAACGCCCCGGCGAGCTTCGCCGCGTCCGCCGGCTTGCACCGGGGATGGTCGTTCCCGCGGATCCAGTTCCGCACCGCGCTCAGCGCCCGCTCGCCCTTGAGCCCGTCGCGCTCGACGGCGGCGGCCAGCTGATCGACGCCCACGCCGCGGGCGTCCATCAGTTCCTTCAGTTTGTCGCCCCTGATCTTCACGGGTCGTTCCTTCTGCATTCCCCGGGGGCTCCCCGGGGGAGGGTCTCACATCACGCTCGCGGTCACTTCTTCCCGGGCGCCGGGGCCGCCGACTTCTCGCCCACGTCCAGGCCTTCCTTTTTGTTCGTGTGCCCGCGGAAGGTCCGGCTCGGGCTGAACTCGCCCAGCTTGTGCCCGACCATGTCCTCGGTCACGAACACGTCGATGAACTGCTTCCCGTTGTGCACCTTGAACGTGTGCCCGACGAACTCCGGCACGATCGTGCACGCGCGCGCCCACGTCTTGATCGGCTCTTTCCGCCGAGACTCGTTCAGCTGCTCCACCCGGCGGTAGATCCGCTCGACGACGTACGGGCCTTTTTTCAAACTCCGGCTCATGCCTGGGTCACTCCGTCATCCCGCCCCACCGGCGTGGGGTTACTTCTTCTGCCCGTACCGCTTGCTCACGCGGCGACGAATAATCAACTTCGAACTGTGCTTCTTGCGGTTCCGCGTGTTCCCGCCCTTGGCCAGCACGCCCGTCGGGCCGCACGGCGGGCGGTTGCCCTTGCTCCGACCCGATCCGCCGCCCAGCGGGTGCGCGTGGTGGCTCTTGGCGATGCCGCGCGTGATCGGGCGGATGCCCATCAGACGCGACAGCCCGGCCTTCCCCAATCGACGCAGACGGTGGTCCCCGTTGCCCATCTGACCCACCGTCGCCCGGCAGTTGATGTCCACCCGACGCATCTCGCCGCTGGGCAGCACCAGCGTCGCGTACTGCTCGTCCTTGTTGCTCAGCCTCGCGAACGAGCCCGCCGAGCGGCACATCTGCGCCCCGCGCCCACGCACCAGCTCCACGCAGTGCACCTCGAGCCCCGTCGGGATGAACTTCAGCGGCATCGAGTTGCCCACCACCGGCTCGATCGCCTCCGTCGTGCTCGTCAGGATCTCCTGACCCGTCTTGAGCCCGTTGGGCGAGGGGATGTACCTTTTCGCCCCGTCGGTGTACTTCACCAGGGCGATGTGGCACGAGCGGTTCGGGTCGTACTCGATCCCCACCACCGTCCCCACGATCCCGTCGCGGTCCTTCCGCTTGAAATCGATCAGGCGGTACATCCGCTTCACCCCGCCGCCCACCCCGCGCGTCGTGATCACGCCGTGGTGGTTCCGGCCGCCCTTCTTGGGCAGCGGACGCAGAAGGTCCCGCTCGGGCTTCTTCTTGGTGACCTCGGCGTGCGCGTTGACCGAGGCGTTGCGTCGCCCGGCGCTCGTCGGCTTGTACTGTTTGATCGGCATGGGTCGTCTCGTCGTTCGCCCCGACGGGCGTTCCGCCCGGCGGTCGTGGGTTGCGGCCTTGGGTTCAGAAGAACTCGATCGAATCGTCCTTGTGCAGACGGACCACGGCCTTCTTGGTCGTGGACTCGGTCACCAGCCCGTACTTGAGCCGGCGTTGCTTGCCCTTGCGCACCTGCGTGCTCACGCCCTCGACGCGGACCTTGTAGATCTGCTCGACGGCGCTCTTGATCTCGTCCTTGGTCGCCCGGGGGTCGACCAGGAACGCGTAGCGCTTCTGCTCGTTCATCCCGAACGTGTTCTTCTCCGACAGCAGCGGGTGCTTGATCACGTGGACCGCGTCGACGTTGGCGGGCATTACTTCGCCTCCTTCTTCGCGCCCATGGGCGAGGTCTTCGCGTCCTTGCCGGTCTGCGACCACGGGCCCGCCAGCCAGGCCTCGAGGTCCGCCTTCCCGATCACCAGGTAGCGATGGTTGAGCATCTCGAAGCAGTTCAGCTGGTCGGCGCGGACCAGCGTCACGTCCTCGATGTTCCGCCCGCTCTTGCGGGCGTTCTCGCTCTGCTCGCCCGACGCGGGCAACGCCACCACCGCCGAACGATCCACCCCGATGGCCCCAAGGAAGTCCTTGAACGACTTGGTCTTGGGCTCGGCGAACCCGATCTGGTCGATCACCCGCACCTCGTTGTCCACCAGCTTGGCGAGCAACGCGTTGCGGTTGGCCTTCCGCCGCATCTTCTTGGGCATGTCCAGACGCCAGTCGTCGCGGACACGCTTCTTGCTGTGCCCGTGTCCGCCGCCCTTCATCAGGTTGACCTTCCGGTCGCCGTGGCGGGCGTTGCCGGTGCCCTTCTGCTTGTAGATCTTGCGGGTCGAGCCCTCGACCTCGCGGCGGTTCTTCGTCTTGCTCGAACCCTGCCGCGTCGCCGCGTGGTACTTCACGTAGGCCTGCTTGATCAGGGACGCATTGACGGACTCGCCGAGAGATTTCTCGTCGATCGCCAGGGTCCCGACTTGCTGGCCCTTCATATTCAGGACGGGGACATCCATCGTGTCTTCCTCGTCTTACGCCTTCCCTTCCGCCGCCCTCGGGTGCTCCCTCGGACGCCGGTCCGCCTATCCGCCTCGCCTCCTGTTCGCCTCCGTCGGCGGCACACGCCCTCGCGGGCCTGTGGGGGTCGGGTCGGAATCGACTCGGCCGGGTGAGCCTCACGCGGCTCACCCTTGGTGAGCCTGCGCTCACCTCGGTATGTCTTCACCCGGCGGTTTCGGCCTTCGCCGACCTCCCGGGCTCGCGGGCCCCTGCCTTGTGGAACCCGCGATCATGTCCCCCCCACCACCGTCCCCACCACCACCCCGTCATCCTCGATCGCCCGACGCCGGACGATCGTCGTTACTCCATCACTTCGCCCCCGCCGCCAGACGCTTGGCCTTGCTGCGGTAGAGCCTCGTCGAGGGCCGCACGAGCACCGTCCCCTGGTTCGCGCCCGGGACGCTGCCCTTGACCAACAGCAGGTTGTTCGCCTCGTCGATCCGCACCACGTCCATGCTCCGGCTCGTGACGCGGACGTCGCCCATGTGCCCGGACATCTTCTTGCCCTTGGCCAGGCCGCCGCCGAAGCCGCGGTTCGAACACAACGACCCGATCGAGCCGGGCGAGCGGTGCTTCCGCTCCGTGCCGTGGCTGGCGAACAGGCCCTTGAAGTGGTGCCGCTTCATCGTCCCCTGGAACCCCTTGCCCTTGTTCGTCCCGATCACGTCGACGAACATCTGCCCCTCGAGGGCCTTGACCGTCAGGACCTGCCCGAGCTCGAACCCGGCGGTCTCCTTCCCGTCGAGCCGGAACTCGCGGTGGTGACGCTTGGGCGTCGTCCCGGCCTTGGCGTCGTGCCCGATCTGAGGGATCGTGCTGTTGCGGGCCTTCATCTCGCCCCACGCGATCTGAACCGCCGCGTACCCGTCCTTGTCCGGCGTGCGGACCTGCGTCACCACGCACGGCCCGATCTCCAGCACGGTCACGGGGACGCTCTTCCCGCCGTCCAGATAGACGCGGGTCATCCCGATTTTCTTGCCCAGAAGCGCCAGTGCCATGTTCGCCGTCCTTACCGTCCTTCGCGCCCGTCCCGCAAACACACCGGGCCAAGGCCCCAGAGAGCCCCGGCCCGTTCCTTGTTCTTACGCCTTGATCTTCACGAACACACCCGCCGGGACCACCAGCCGGTTGAGCGCCTCCACCGTGCGCACGTTCGGCTCGATGATGTCGATGATCCGTTTATGCGTCCGGATCTCGAACTGCTCGCGGCTCTTCTTACCGATGAACGGCGAACGCAGCACCGTGTAACGCTCCACCCGCGTGGGCAGCGGCACCGGGCCCGCCACCTTCGCGTTCGTGCGCTTCGCGTGATCGACGATTTCCTTCGCCGACGCGTCCAACGCCAGGTGGTCGTACGCCTCCATCCGAATTCGAATCTTCCCGCCGGTCATCGATGCCCTCGTCTGGCCCAGAGGCCCCGTGCTGCACTACCTGCCGTCCCGCCGATCGCTCCGGACCGCCGGTTGACCCGACCCGACGGGGCGTCAGGATCACCCGGGCGTCACGGCTGGGCCCCTCGGCCTCGCTCGCACAACCCCGGATTCCCGCGTCCGTACCGGATCGCTTCACCCGTCCCCGACACTCCCGTGGTCCCTGTCCACGGCGCGCGGGGTGCCTCCAGAGCGCGAGGCAAGGCCTCAACGATAGGCCTTCCCCCGCCCGTGTCAACTCTTCGTTCAGACCCGTATCAACTCCCTCCTCCCCACGCCGAGAGTCGATCACCCCCGGACCGGGAACTCGGCCGCGACTCCCACACCCAACCTTCGAGGCCATCGACCCCCAAGACCGATCCTTCTTTGGGCAGCAAGGGCGCCAAGGATCCACCCATGCCCACGGCACGCCGGGAAACACCCACCATGATCATCCTTACAATATCCGTACGCTTCGCCGCGGCGGCGATTCTGTTGGCGACCGCATCCTCTCTTTACGCGCAGAGCCAGAGCCGGCCCGCGGTGCCGGTCCCAAGGTCACCCTCCGCCGCCCCTCCCAAAGCCACCCCCCCCACCACCACCTCCACTCCACCCCCGAACGCGGCGGAGACCTCGAAGGGGCAAGGGCAGCCGGCGAGCGGGCCCACCACGGTCAATGGCATCGCGATGGACTCGACCCCGGTCTATCTCGAATCGCTCGGCCTGACCATGCTCGTCCCTGTCGACACGATCACGGAATCCACGGGGGGCGCGGGTCAGGCGCAGGTGCAGATCCGCCCCGGGGATTCCCGCTGGGTGATCACGCTGCGCAATATCCGCTCGGGCTCGCGGGAGGCCACGACGTCGGAGATGCTCGAGCTGGTGGTGCAGAACGCCAAGAACGCCATATCGGGCGACACGCGGGTCCCGCCGGCGGAGATGGAGCGTGACACCAAGCTGCAGGTCAATAACCGTCCGGCCGAGCGGGTGTACCTGAAGCTCGAGGGCAAGCCGGGGTCGCCGACGTTTATCCAGGGTTTTACGGTCTTTAAGCTCGGCCCGGGCAACTTCGCGGTGTTCGAGGTGGTGTGCGGGCAGGCGGAGTTCGCGACGGTGCGGGGGATGTACGAGACGGTGGTCGCGGCGGCGGTCTTCGATGACCTCAGCGAGAGCAACCAGAAGCGTCAGGCCCTGGTCGCCGCGGGGACCGCGCTGGTCCGCGGGTTGACGGACGAAGACTGGGCGACGGTGATCTCGCAATCGCCCGAGCGGTGGGAGCGTCTCTTCCGCCCGGCCCCGGGCGGGGCGCAGAGCGACGAGAAGGAGATCGGGTACCGGCGGACCCGGGCGATGAAGGGGCGCAAGAGCGACCTGCCCCGGTACAACGCCTCGGCGGGCGAGAACCAGGAGGGGTACATCTTCCGGCTCGACGCGCGGTTCCTGCGCGACGCCCCCAAGCCGGGCGAGAAGCCCGAGGTTGTCGACGTGGAGGCGTATTTCTACATGTCGCTGGACCGCTCCGAGGAGTTGTGGCAGGTGCGGACGGCCCTGAAGAAGGGCGAGAAGCCCGCGATCTACACGGAGACGGGGGCCCGCGTGGGCGACGTGCTCTCGGTGCAGATCGGGCTGGACGACGGGACGCGGCGGACGGTCAAGCCGTTCCTCCAGGGCGACGCGTACATCAGCCGGGTCGAGTCGTTCATGATGCCCCGGCTGCTGGTGCACAAGAAGATCCTGACGGAGGTGGCGTTCTACGCGTTCCAGTCGGACCGGGAGAAGGTGCAGCTCCGGCGTGACGTCTTGGCGCAGCCGGCCGACCGCCCGGGGGTGTTCATCCTGACGACCCGGTTCGCCGAGGACGGGCTGAGCCAGACGGCGCACTTCAAGGCGAACGGGGACCCGATCCGGACGGAGTTGGCCGACGGGACGCGGTGGGAGCCGACGGACCTTCGTGAGTTGCGTCGGTTGTGGTCGTCCAAGGGTCTCCCGCTGGACTGACGCGGGAGGCGACGCCTTGAGCGACCCACGGCCGGGAGAGGTTGTGATCCCGCACACGGCGCCCGCGGCGTGGCCCGGGGCGGTCGCGTCCACGCGGTTCGCCGCGGGCGTGCGCACGGCGTGGTCGCCCGAGTGCCGGGTGGGGCTGATCGGGCTGCCTGACGATCTTGGGGTTCGGCTCAACGGCGGGCGTCCCGGCGCGCGGGGCGGGCCGTCGGCGTTCCGTGCGGCGTTGTCGTCGTACGGGGTGATCGACCCCGAGGGTGTGGAGTGGCCGGTGGTGTTCGACGCGGGGGATGTCGAGCCCGCGCCGGGTGAGGATGAGGCGGCCCTTCGCGAGACACACCGGCGGGTGAGCGGGGCGTCGGCGGCGCTGGCGAGGGCGGGGCTGTTCCCGGTGGCGGTCGGTGGCGGGCACGACCTGACGTACGCCTTTGTGCGCGGGGCGGTGGAAGGTCTGCGTGGGCGTGGGGCGGCGGCGGGTGGGCTGGAGTGTGTGTATTTCGACGCGCACCTGGACGTGCGGGAGACGGTGGGGAGCGGGATGCCCTTTCGGCGGCTGGCGGAGGAGTTGGACGCGAGGTTGACGCCGATCGGGATCAACCCGATGTCGAACAGCCGGTCGCACGCGGTGTACGCGCGGGGGCGTGGGGTTCGTGCGGGGGAGGACCGCTCACGGCTGATGGCGGCGGTGAGCCTGGACCTGGACGTGCTCGACGCGGCGTATGCGCCGGGGGTGAGCGCGATGAACGCGTCGGGGATGACGCCGCGGGAGGTTGAGGCGGGATTGACGGCGCTGTCGCGCGAGGGCCGCGTGATCTGCTTCGACGTGATGGAGCTCAACCCCGCGTTCGACGCGGGCGAGCGGACGGCGCGTCTGGCGGCGCATCTCTTCCTGTCGTTCCTGGCCGCGAGGTTCGGCGGTCCCCGGTAGACTGACCGGATGAGTCTTTTGATCCGCGGGGCTCGAGTGCTGACGATGGGGAAGGCGGGGAGGCCCCGCCGGGGCGCGGCGATGCGCGACCTTGGGGTGATGCCCGGGTGCGACGTGCTGGTGGACCGGGGGAAAGTGGCGGCGGTGGGCCGGTCGTTGTCGATGCCGCCGGGGGTGCGGGTGATCGACGCGGGCGGTCGGGTGCTGATGCCCGGGTTCGTGGATTGCCACACGCACGCGTGCTGGGCGGGGGACCGGATCGAGGAATGGGGGCGCCGGCTTCGGGGCGAGAACTACCTGGACATCCTCCGCGCGGGCGGGGGCATCATGTCGACGGTTCGTGCGGTGCGAGGGTCGGAGGAGGGGGTGCTGGCGTCGGGGCTCTTGCGCCGTCTCAACGCGATGCTCGTCCACGGGACGACGACCGCCGAGGTCAAGAGCGGGTACGGGCTCTCGTCGGCGGATGAATTGAAGATGCTGCGGGCGATCGCCGGGGCGGGCAGGGTCTGGGCCGGGACGCTCGCCGCGACAGCGCTGTTGGGGCACGCGATCGATCCCGATGAACCGGACTTTGTTGAGCGCACGATCGGGGAGACGCTGCCGGCGGTCTCGGGGGCCTTCCCGGGCGTCGCGGTCGACGCGTACTGCGAGCGCGGCGCGTGGAGCGTGGCGGACACGGTGCGTCTGCTGGGTGCGGCGAAGGTGGCGGGGCACCCCGTGCGTGTCCACGCGGACCAGTTCTCGAGCCTTGGGATGGTCGGGGAGGCGGTGAGGCTGGGGGCGGTGAGCGCGGACCATCTCGAGGCGTCGGAGCGGGGGGATCTTGAGTCGCTGGCGTCGTCGGGGGTGTTCGGCGTGCTGCTCCCGTGCTGCGGGCTGCATCTGGACGGGCGGTATGCGAAGGGACGGGACCTGATCGACCTCGGCGGGCTGGTCGCCATCGCGACCAACTACAACCCCGGGTCGGCGCCGTGCCCGGGCATGGCGATGGCTGTGGCGCTCGCGGTGCGCGGGTGCGGTCTGACGCCCGAGGAGGCGATCACGGCGTCGACGATCAACGCGGCGGCGGTGTTGGGTTTGACCGACCGGGGGGCCATCGCGCCCGGGCAGCGTGCGGACCTGCTGCTGCTGCGGCACCGGGACGAGCGTGAGCTGGCCTTTGAGTTCGGGGGCAACCCGTGCGACGCGGTGATCTGCGGGGGTGAGGTGGTGGCCGGGGCGGTGTCGGCGGGGGTGCCCTAGGCCCGCGTGGTGGCGGGGTGCGGGTCAGCATCCGAGGTCGAACGCGGCGACGTAGCCGTCGAGGTCGAAGAAATCGAGGAAGCCGTCGGCGTCGAAATCGGCGTCGGGGTCGCCGTCCTCGAAGGCGGTGATGTAGGCGTCGATGTCGAAGAGGTCGATGAACCCGTCGCCGTTGAAATCGGCGGGGCAGGCGAAGGCGCGGAGCAGGGTCTGGGCTTCGAGGCGTGCTTTCTCGCGGGCGCCCAGCGGGGTGTAATGGACCGCGTCGGCGAGGAAGACCGCGGCGTTCTGGGCGTTCCACCCGATCGCGTCGGTGAGCTTGGGGGAGTTGAGGAAGAGGACGCGGGGGTCGTCGAGGGCGATCTGGTAGCAGACGCCGGCGAGGCCCTCGAGGATCGGCGTGTACGCGGGGGAGACGACGCGGTATACGTCCGGGGCGAGGATGATGGGGAGGTCGGCGCGGGTGTGACCCCGGACCAGGGCGATGAGGGCGAGGAGGGAATCGCGGTATTCGGCGAGGGGGATGCCATTGCCGGACTCGTTGGCGCCGAAGGCGATCATGGCGAAGTCGGCGTCGAGTGCGGCGAGGACGGGCCCGCAGGCGGGGTGGTTCTGGAGGACGCTGGCGGCGCGGTACCCGCCCTCGGCGAGGTCGGTGAGGACGATGCCGCGCGGGGCGGCGGCGGAACGGAAGCGAGCGGAGAGGATTTTTGCGGTGCGGGCGGGGTCATCGCCGGAGATTTCGACCTGCGGCTTGGCGCCCGGTGGCGAGAAGAACGGGCCGAAGGTCTGGCGCCGGGCCTGACCGGCGGGGGCGTCGAGGCTCATGGAAGACGTGACGATCGCGGTGGCGGCGGCGGTGTAGTAGGGGTTGCGCTCGGTGTGCGAGATGCGGAGCCGCAGCTGAGAACTGCCCGGGGAAGTCAGCGCGAAGACGTCGACGAAAAAGCCCTGGGAGAGGTCGAACCAGGGGCCCTGGGCCAGGGCGTCGCGGTCGGCCCAGGCGGCGTCGTGGTCGAGCACGACGAGCCACCCGTAGCGTTGATCGTTGTTGACGTTGGTCCCGTTGTTGCTCGAGGTTGTGGCCACGCGGAGGCCGGGGGGGATCAGGGCGGGGCTGGAGAGGTCGGGGACCGGGCCGGGCTGGGCGTTGGCACCGCGGACGAGCCACTCACCGGGGGGGTTGGCGCCGCCGAAGAACTTTCCGGCCTGCGAGAGGGGCGTCATGCCGCACCCGCCGTAGTGCCTCGCGAACTCTGCGTGGAGGGCGATGACGTAGACGGAGCCGGCGCCCTGTGGGCAGGTTTCCTGGCTATCACCGAGAAGCAGGCCGTGGACCGGGCGGTCGTGCGCCCGAGCGAAGATGCTCCGCCACGAAGAGCGGTCGGCGGTGTAGAGGTCCGGGAGTCGGGTGAAGGGCTGCGCCGACGCGATGCTCGCGCACAGCGTGACCGCCGAACTCACGCCGATGCGCCCGGGCCGACTCATCTTTCCCTCCGCACGAACCCGCACGCCCTGAGCCGCCACTATACAGGGCGGGTCGGCGATCCCGATCGTCGTCCTGTGAGAATGCCGTTGGGGTCCGGTAAAGAGGCTCAGGGCTCGGCGGGAACGACCACGGTCCGCGGCTCACGGTCGTACCGGCCGTCGGCGGACCAGGCGGCGGCGCACTCGGGGCAGACGACGCACCCGTCGGGCTCGGGGGCGAGGCCGGCGATGGGGTACGCGCACGAAGGACAGCGCCCGACGCGGATCATGCGGCACTTGAGCCAGGCGCCCCGGGCGTTCGCGGCCTCGGCGAGCCGGACGCCCGTGCCGATGACGTTGAACATCATCGTCGAGAGGACGGGGCTGAGGATACAGAGCCCGACGACGATCGCCCCCTCCGACGCGGCCAGGAATCCGAGGCCTGTGGCGCCGGCGGCGATGACCCCGAGCCCCAGGATCGCTCGGCGGGGGAACGGGGCGGGGTCGTCGCGTCCGCGGGCCGAGCCGAGGGGCGCGAGGCGTACGAGGCGGCAGGGTCGCCCGCGGTCGTCGATGGTCCGGATCCGCCACACGGATGAGTATTCGCGGCCCGAGCCCCGGCGGATCACGGCCCCGGGGGGTTCCGTGACGCCCGGCGGGACGGCAGGGCGGGCGTGCGTGGGGCAAGGGGGTCTACGCTTGGGCTCACGATGGTGAAGCACCCCAGTGAGGTCGAGGCGGCGTACGACGCGGCGCAGAAGGTGGTGCGGGTGCACGAGCGCGTGGCCACGTACCTGCGCGTGGGGCAGACGCTGGCCGAGATCGACCGGTTCGTCGGTCGGCAGCTCGAGGACCTCAAGTGCAAGTCGTGCTTCCTGGGCTACCGGCCGGGGCTGCGCGTGCCCAAGTTCCCCTCGCACGCCTGCCTGTCCGTGAACGAGTGCGTGGTGCACGGGACGGCGGGGTATTACCTGGAGCCGATGAAAGCGGGCGACCTGCTCAAGGTCGACGTGGGGGTCAGTTTCCGCGGGTGGATCGGGGATGCGGCGTGGACGTACTCGTTCGGCGAGCCCGAGCCGACGACGCGGCGTCTGATGGAGTGCGGGAAGGAATCGCTCCGGCGTGGAGTGCTCGAGCTGCACCCGAAGAACACGTACCTGGCGTGGGCGGAGGTGGTTCAGGGGTGCGTCGAGGGCGAGTACGGGTTTCACCTGATCCGCGGGCTGGGCGGGCACGGGATCGGGAAGGGGCAGTTGCACGGCCCGCCGTTCGTGTCGAACGTGGTGCCCACGTACGCGGGGGAGTGGGCGGAGGCGACGCACCGGTGTGAGCCCGGGACGCTGGTGGCGGTGGAGCCGATGATCGCGGTGGGGACGGGGAAGACGCGCGAGATCCGGAACGATTGGCCGGTGCTGACGGCGGACGGTTCGCTGTCGGTGCACTATGAGCACGACGTGCTGATCACGGAGGATGGGCCGCGGGTGATGACGGAGGGGCTCGAGCGGGTGCCGGACGTGATCGGCGTGTGACGCTGGGGTTGCCGCGGGCCGGAGCAGGGGGGAGGGGTTGGTGGTCCGTCGGCCTACGCTGGGGACGCCATGCCGAGGATCGAGGATATTTTCGCGGAGCGTCGGTCGGCGAAGAAGGGCGCGCTGATGCCGTTCGTGGTGGCGGGGTACCCCCCGGTGAAAAACCCGGCGGTGAAACCCCGGCCCATGGCGACGTCGGAGGTTCTGGCGGCGCTGGACGGGGCGGGGGCGTCGGTGATCGAGGTGGGGTTCCCGTTCAGCGACCCGATCGCGGACGGGCCGGTGATCGCGGCGGCGATGCACGAGGCGTTGGAAGCCGGCGTGACCCCGGCGGGGATCTTTGACGACGTCGCGAGCATCCGCCCGTTCATCAAGGCGGGGCTGGTGGCGATGGTGAGCGTGTCGATCGCGTGGCGGTGGGCGGGGGGCCCGCGGGGGTTCGTGGCGGCGGCGGCCCGTGCGGGCTTCGACGGGTTCATCTTCCCCGACGCCCCCTTGGAAGAATCGGGAGAACTGCTGGGCGCGTGCCGTGACGCGGGGTGCACGGCGAGCCTTCTGGTGGCCCCGACGAGCCCGCCCGAGCGGGTCGCGGCGATCGCCGGGGCGTGCACCGGGTTTGTGTATGTGCTTGCCCGGACAGGGATTACGGGCCAGGCTACGCCCCAGGGCGAGGTGGCGGGCCGGGTGGGCGAGGCGGTGAAATTGGTCCGGCGTTCGACGGACCTGCCGGTGGCGGTGGGGTTCGGGATCACGAGCGCTCAGGACGTGCGGGCGGTGGTGGCCCCCCCCCCGGCGGGGGCCGGGGCGGACGCGGCGATCGTGGGTAGCGTGATCGTGAAACGGATGGGGGAGTCGGCCTCGAGGGGTCAGGACCCGTCGTCGGCGGCGGCGGCGCTGGTCGCGGAGCTGGCCGGGGGGCTCTGAGGGGCGGTCGTGGGGGCGGATTGGAACGCTTTCGTGTAGTTTCGCCCCCCATCCCAGGGACGGATCCTGTGGTTCTGTCTATGCTCTCTGGTACCCGCTCCTCCGATCGGGCGTGCCGGTCTTGGCGGCGTCCGCGAGGGGGTCCGACGTACGAAGGAGTGTTGATCCGGCGTCGCACGGGCCTGCGTAGGCCGTGCGGGGTCCGGTCGTTCGAGGGGCCCGCGTTCCCACGGGCACACGCGGGCGTCAGGAGTTCCCATGAGTGGCCTCGTTGAGTCGGTCTTCACCCACACGCACTCGAGCAACGGGACGTCGCGGGTGGAGCAGGCGCAACGCCGGCACGCTACCGTGGACGCCATGTTCGGCGCCGACGTGTTCAACGAGCGGGTGATGCGGGCGAGGCTGCCCAAGGACGTGTTCAAGGCCCTTCAGCGGACGATCCTGGGGGGCGAGGCGCTCAACCCGCAGCTGGCGGACGTGGTGGCCTCGGCGATGAAGGACTGGGCGATCGAGCACGGGGCGACGCACTACACGCACTGGTTCCAGCCGCTGACGGGCCTGACGGCGGAGAAGCACGACGCGTTCATGGTGCCGGACGGGCACGGGGGCGCGTTGTCGGAGTTTACCGGCGCGGCGCTGGTGCAGGGCGAGCCTGACGCGAGCAGTTTCCCCTCGGGCGGGATCCGCGCGACCTTCGAGGCCCGCGGGTACACCGCGTGGGACTGCACGAGCCCGGTGTTCCTGATGCGCAACGGGGGGACGGTCACGCTCTGCATCCCGACGGCCTTCGTGTCGTGGTCGGGCGAGGCGCTGGACCACAAGACCCCGGTGCTTCGTTCGAACGAGGCGGTGAGCGAGCAGGCGATGAGGCTGCTGCGGATTTTCGGGGACGACAAGGGCGTGACGCGGGTCTCGGCGACGTGCGGGTGCGAGCAGGAGTACTTCCTGATCGACCGCGAGTATTTCTACCGCCGCCCGGACCTGGTGGCGTGCGACCGGACCCTTTTCGGGGCCAAGCCCCCGCGGCACCAGCAGCTCGAGGACCATTACTTCGGGAGCATCTCGTCGCGGGTGCTGGCGTTCATGGCGGAGGCCGAGCGGGAGCTGTACCGGCTTGGCGTTCCGGTGAAGACGCGTCACAACGAGGTGGCGCCGTGCCAGTTCGAGATCGCGCCGATCTTCGAGACGGCGAACATCGCGTGCGACCACCAGATGCTGGTGATGGAGACGCTCAAGCGTGTGGCGTCCCGTCACGGGATGGTGTGCCTGCTGCACGAGAAGCCCTTCGCGGGGGTGAACGGCTCGGGCAAGCACCTGAACTGGTCGCTCTCGACGGACACGGGTGTGAACCTTCTCGACCCGCGCGAGGAGGCGCACTCGAACATGCTGTTCCTGTGCGTGCTGTGCGCGGTGATCCGTGCGGTGGACCTGCACGCGGACTTGCTGCGGGCGGGCGTGGCCGGGGCGGCGAACGACCACCGGCTGGGCGCGAACGAGGCCCCCCCGGCGATCATGTCGATCTTCCTGGGCGACATGCTGACGGACATCATCGAGCAGCTCGAGGCCGGCGCCCCCAAGAGCACGATCAAGGGCGGGAAGCTGGACCTTGGCGCCCGCACGCTCCCTCAGATCCCGCGTCACACGGGGGACCGGAACCGGACGAGCCCGTTCGCGTTCACGGGGAACAAGTTCGAGTTCCGGGCCGTGGGGAGCAGCCAGTCGGTGGCGTGGCCGACGACGATCCTCAACACCATCGCGGCCGAGAGCCTGGCGTTTATCGCCGGGGAGCTCGAGCGTGTGCTGGGCAAGAACCTGGGCGACCCCGAGAAGACCAAGACCGCCGTGCGTGCGGTGTTGCAGAAGATCGTGAAGCAGCACAAGCGGGTGATCTTCAACGGGGACGGGTACGACGCGTCGTGGCACGCCGAGGCGGCCAAGCGGGGCCTCCCCAACCACAAGGAGAGCGTCGCGGCGATGGTGGTCATCACCGCGAAGAAGAACATCGACCTGTTCAAGCGGTTCAAGGTGCTCAGCAAGGTCGAGGTCGACGCGCGGGAGCACATCTTCACGGAGAAGTACGTCAAGCAGGTGCTGATCGAGGCCGAGACGGCGGTGCTGATGGCGCGGACGGTGGTGCTGCCGGCGGCGGTGCGGTTCCAGACGGAGTTGGCCGAGAGCGTGGCGGCGACCGAGGCCGCCGATGTTGACGCGGGCGACGCCCGCTCGCAGCTGGAGGAGCTGGTCGACCTGGTCAACCGCCTCCGCCGGGCGATCGCCGACCTTGAAACGCGCACCGACCACCACGAGACCGACCCGCACCGCCACGCGGCTCACATCCGCGACAAGGTCCGCCCGGCGATGAGCGACCTGCGTGAGATCGTCGACACGCTCGAGGAGCGTGTCGCCGCCGATCTGTGGTCGCTGCCCACGTACCGCGAGATGCTGCAGATCAAGTGAACGCCGGACCTTCGCGGCGTCGGACGAGATCGGGCCCGGGCGAGCGTCCGGGCCCGTGTTCTTTTTAGGATGGTCGAGCGGGTCATCGCCCACGGGCACACACGCCCGCGGGTGCGTAATCTGTGCGGGGGCCCTGTAGCTCAACGGTTAGAGCAGGCGACTCATAATCGCTTGGTTCCCGGTTCGAATCCGGGCGGGGCCAGTGAAGGTCGGGCGTCGGTCCCGAGCCCGACGCGGCCGGCGGCGGGGTGGTACCGTGTGTTGCGGATGCAGGACGCCGACCGATCACGGACCGACACCAGCCCGAACCCCGTCAACACCGCGAGGCGGTGGCGGGCTGCGCTGCGTCGTCGGCCCGGGACCATTCTCGGGGTCGGTGTGCTGGCGTTTATGTTCGCCGCGTGTGTGCTGAGCCTTCCCTGGACAATCGGCACGATGCGGGACGGGACGCCCCGGTACGCCGACGGCGTCCCGGCCCAAGGGCGAGTTGCCCCGGCGTTCTGGCCCGTGCGGGACGCGGGGGAGATCGCCCGCCTCAACGCGATGATCCCCGAGGAGACCCTCCGCGAGATCGGCGACCGCCACGGCTTGGCGCCCGAGCAGGTCGTTCGGGCCACCTCCGGGCGCGCCGGGATGGAGCTCCGCGGGGCGTGGCCTTCCTTCTCGCTGGGGAGCGACCCGTTGGGGCGG
Source organism: Phycisphaeraceae bacterium (assembly GCA_015200025.1). Taxonomy (GTDB): domain Bacteria; phylum Planctomycetota; class Phycisphaerae; order Phycisphaerales; family UBA1924; genus UBA2396. The sequence goes on from CP054186.1 coordinate 119,107, forward strand.
AGCCTGCTGATCAGGCTCCTGGCCGGGGGCGCGATCTCGCTGACCATCGGCGTCGCCGCCGCGTTGATCTCGGTGGCGATCGGGACCGCGTACGGGATGACGGCCGGGTATGTGGGCGGGCGGACCGACGCGTTCATGATGCGTGTCGTGGACGTGCTGTACGGCGTGCCGTACATCCTTTTGGTGGTCCTGCTCGCCATCGCCAGCGACGCGGTCATCGAGGACTATCTCGACCGCGCGCCCGAGCGGCGGGCGTGGGTCGAGGCGAACGCCGCCGAGGAGGCCCGGGTCCGGGGGATCACGGGGGCGGCCCGTGACCTGCTTCGTGAGGATCCCGGCTTGGCGCGTCGGTTGGAGGCGGAGGCGTCCGCCCGGTTCCCGTTGAGGCCCGAGAGCGACCTGCCCCTGGGGCTTGGGAGGCGAGGGCTGGATTTGATGGTGCTGCTGGGGGCCATCGCGAGCGTGAGTTGGCTGACGACGGCGCGGGTGGTGCGCGGGCAGGTGATGAGTCTTCGTTCGCGGGCGTTCGTGGAGGCGGCACGGGCGTTGGGCGCGTCGGGCCCGAGGATCATGGTCCGCCACATCCTGCCGAACCTGGCCGGGACCATCGCGGTGTACACGACGCTGACCGTCCCGCAGGCGATATTGCAGGAGTCGTTCCTGAGCTTTCTTGGGATCGGGGTCAAGGCGCCGTTGCCGAGTTGGGGGAACCTCGCCGCCGAGGGGTTGTCGGAGCTCAATCCTTATCGCTCGCATTGGTGGCTGCTTCTGTTCCCGTGCCTGCTGCTGGCCGGCACGCTGCTCTCGCTCAACGTGGTCGGCGAAGCGTTGCGTGAGTCGCTGGACCCCAGGGCCCGCCGTGGGGGTCCGCGGTGATCCCGGCCCGGCACGATCTCGGCCCGTTGCTCGACGTGTTCGGGCTGTCGGTCTCGATGGGCCCGCCCGGGACGGGACGGCGGCGGGTGGTCGAGGGCGTGGGGCTGAGCGTCCGGCGTGGGCGCACGCTGGCGGTGGTCGGCGAATCGGGCTCGGGGAAGACGGTGACGGCGTTATCACTGTTGAGGCTGCTTCCCGCCGGCGGCTCCTCGATCGATTCGGGCCGGGCGACCTTCCACGACCGCGGAACGAGCGTGGACCTGCTCTCGCTCACGCCGCGGGCTCTGCGTCGGGTCCGCGGGGGGCGGATCGCGATGATTTTCCAGGAGCCGATGACGAGCCTGAATCCAGTTTTCACCATCGGGGAACAGATCGCCGAGTCGGCCTCGCTGCACCGCGGGATGGGCCCGCGGGAGGCCGGGGACGCGGCCAGCGCGGCGCTGGAGCGGGTCGGGATCCCGGCCTCGCGGAAACGTGCGTATCCGCACGAGTTTTCCGGGGGGATGCGGCAACGGGCGATGATCGCGATGGCGTTGGCGGGCGGGCCTTCGCTGATCTTGGCCGACGAGCCCACCACCGCGCTCGACGTGACGGTGCAGGCCCAGGTGCTGAGACTTCTCGGGTCGCTGCGGGAGGAGGAGGGGCTCGGGCTCGTGCTCATCACGCACGACCTGAGGCTGGTGCATGGGCACGCCGACGAGGTCTGCGTGATGTACGCCGGGCGGGTCGTGGAGTATGGCCCGACCCGCGAGGTGTTTGAGAGCCCGCTGCACCCGTACACGCGGGCCCTCATTCGCTGCGTGCCGGACGCGACCCGGCGGGCCGAACGGCTCGAGACCATCGGCGACGCCATGTCGTCGCCCGGTTCATTCCGGATTGATGGGGCGCGGGTGGGTGGGCCGGCCGTGGCGTGGTGGCCCGGCCACGCGCCGCCCGCGGGCGTGGACGCGCGATCGCCCGCGGTGTTTGTGCGAGTCGGGGCGGGGGAGCGGTGGGTGACGGCGTGGGGGACCGAGGGGGTCCCCCGCGACCCGGGCCCCGGGCACGGTAGTATGGCGGTCACTCCGGCCATTGCCGCGGGGGCCACGCCATGAAAGCCCTGGTCATCTCGGACACGATGTTCGCCTCGCGTGAGCGCACGATGCTGTCGAGGCTGTGCATCGGGCTGGCGGATGAGGGGGTGCGCGTGATCCGGGCGGTGCCGGAGCAGGACGGCGTGCGGGCCTCCGAAGGTCAGGGGACCGACGTGGCTTCCGGGCTGGTGACGTACAGCGATCTCAAGGTGCCGTTCACGGTTGGGCTCCGGGCGCAGCGTCTGATCGACACGCTGGCCGGGCACGACACGGATGACGTGCCCGGCGACGTCGATGTGGTCCATGTCTTCGGGGGGTCGGCGTGGGACATCGGGCTCGAGACCGGTCGCCGACTCGGGGCGCCGGTGGTGCTGGAGGTCTGGCGTCACGGTCTGGTGGCGCGGGCGGTTGGGCTTGGGAACAAGCTCACGCCCCCGCCGACGCTGATGACCCCCGACGAGGCTCTCGCCCGCTCGCTCCGGGCCGGGCTGGGCGCGGGGACCGTGACGACGACGAGGCTCGCGCCCTGGGGGGTGTACGCGCCCGCGACGTTCGAGGATTCGCCCGACCGCGGCCCGACGCCGTCGATCATGATGGTGGGTTCGGGGTACGACGCCCGCGCCTTTGCGGCCGCCATGACCGGGATCGCCGGGGTGATGCGCGACCGCCCGAACCTGCTGGTGTTCGCGGACGCGCACGCCGCGCACCGGGCGGGGATCTGGCGTCTGGCCAGCACCCTCGGGGTCGTCGATCGGCTCTCGCTGATCCAGGACCTCGAAGCCCGCCGGGACCTGCTCGTCAGCGGGGACGTGCTGGTCCAGCCCGAGGCTTTGGGCGAGCAGCGGAGCGTGATCCTCGAGGCGATGGCGTCGGGCATGATCCTCATCGCCGCCCGCGACCCCACGGTGGCGCTCCTCCAGGACGGGGTGACGGCGAGGCTGGTCGATCGCGTGGATTCCGCCGCGTGGTCCTCGACGATCGCGGCGTACATCGACCGCTCGCCCGAGGGGCACCTGCTGGCGCGATCCGCGTACGAGTACGTCCGAGAGCGTCGCCGGGTGAGCGGGCACGTGCGCGCGGTGCTCGAGGCGTACGCCTCGCTGGCGGGCCGCCCCCCGCTGACCTTCAAGGCCGGATAACCACTCCCCGGGAATTACCCGCCCTCTCCCGGGGGGGGCTTCGTGTTCGCGGGTTGTTCATACGCGGTCGACCGCGGCGCGTCCTATAGCACCCCGCCCGCCCGCACGGACGGAACATTCGTCACCGTGCGCGTCGTATTCCATCACAGCGGCGTTGCGTGCTCAAGCGAGTTGGGTCATGCTTGAGCACGGGACCGTCCGTGAGGGCTGCCCCGATTATGGCAAAGAGAGGGCCCCATGCTCGTCGAAATGATGACCGCGACCTTGACCCTCGCCGCTCTGTCCGGGGGCTCGGCCCCCGCTCCAAGCGGCGTCTCCCCCGCCTCCACCCCGGCCACGACGACGACCCAACCCGGGCCCACGCCCGTCGTCTCGGCGCCGCAATGGAGGGGCGGCGGCACCGTCACCGTCGATGCGCGTGACCCCGGGGGGGTCTGGCTCTGGCACAAAACCGTCGGGTACGACACCACCCGCACCGGGACGATCAATTACGCCGCCAATCGGAGCGTCGCGCTCCTGAGCCCGCGTTCGTACCCCGCCGGGCGTGCGGACAGCGTGCGGCGGCCCGGGTTTAACGGGCGGCTGTGGGTCGGGGAGATCTGCATCGGCGGGGTCGAGTCGTACCCGCTGGACTCAGGCGACCCGGGGACGCTGGCGTACGGGGCCCGCGGGCTCGAGCACGAGCAGGCGTTCGTGCGCGTCGGGCCGTACGCGGTCGGCGTCAACCCGTGGGCGTCGGTCCAGCCCGCGGGGCGAGAGCTGGCGAACCGGATCGGGTGGCGTCTCGAGGACGAGCGGAACCTGTGGCTCAAGGAACAAGGGTTCGTGGGTGGTGTGCGCACGTTCCAGAACGACCTGACGACGCTGGGGATGACCGGGCGGTCCGATGCGCAGGCCGTCGACCTGACGCCCAAGGCGGTGATCCCCGCGCCGACGGACGTGCCGAAGTTCCGCCCGCGGATGCAGGTGCGGTCGACCACGACCGTGCCCGCGGGGCTGGTCGCCGGGATCGCCACGGGCGAGGCGCGTGTGTCGATGCCGGCGACGGTGTCGATCCGTTCGGCGCCGGTGGTGGCCTCGGGTAAGGCGTCGGAGCCGTCGCTGGCGTCACGGAAGTAACGCCCCGGCCGATCGGGCAGGATGTTCACCACGTGGCCCGCCCTGCGTCAAGGGCGGGCTTTTTCCTTTCCGGCGCGGCGTCGCTTGAGTTCGGCGTCGATGAACGGGTGGATCTCGCCGCGGAGGACCGCCTCATAGTCGGCCGATTCGATGTTGGTCCGGTGGTCCTTCACGCGGTTGTCGTAGAAGACGTAGGAGCGGATCTGGGTGCCCCACCCGCGGTCGATGGCCCCGCCCGAGGCGCCCTCGATCTCTTTGGCGCGGCGTTCGTCCTCCATCTGCTGGAGCTTGGCCTGGAGCACGGAGAATGCCTGGGCGCGGTTCTGGGGCTGGTCGCGGTAGGTCGAGGCGACGACCTGGATACCGGTGGGCTTGTGGATGAGCCGGATGGCGGTGGCGACCTTGTTGACGTTCTGACCGCCGGGGCCGCTGGCGCGGACGAAGGCGATGACCTCGATGTCTTTCTCGGGGATCTGGACCTCGGTCTCGGCGATCTCGGGGATCACGTCGACGGTGGCGAAACTGGTCTGACGTTTGCCCTGGGCGTTGAAGGGGCTCACGCGGGCGAGGCGGTGCGTGCCCCGCTCGCACGAGAGGTACCCGAAGGCGTACGGGCCCTTGACGTGGAGGGTGACGGAGTCGATTCCGACCTCGGCGCCGAAGCCCTTGTCGACCTCTTCGAGCGTCCACCCCATTTTCTCGCAGTAATAGATGTACATGCGGAGAAGCATGTCGGCCCAGTCGTTGGCCTCGGTTCCGCCCACGCCCGCCTGGATCGAGAGGAAGCAGTTGCCGGGATCGTACCGGCCCGACAGGAGGCTCTGAAGCTCGACCCGCTCGACCTGGGGCCCGAGGCGGAACAGCAGATCGTCGGCCTCGGCGAGGAAATCCTTGTCGCCGGTCTCCTTGGCCATCTCGTACGCCGTTTTCGCGTCGTCGAGCGCGGCGATGGCGGCGCCCAAGGGTTCGACCTGGGCCTTGAGCGTCTTGACCAGATCGACAACCTTGCGGGCGTGCCCGGGGTTGTCCCAGAATCCCTCGGCGCCCATGCGGGCCTCGGCCTCGCGCAGCTCGGTCCGCTTCTGCTCGTAGTTAAAGAGAGTCGCGGAGGGTTGTGATCCGCGCCTCGAGGTCGTTGATGATGGGCTGGTGAGCGTCGTAGTGCATCGGGCGCGAGTATAGAGCACCCGCCGGGGCGGGGCCATAACGCCGGGGATCAACAAAGACCGCCCGCACCGCGCCAACCCGGACGTCCGGCGTCGTTCTAGAGGCACGCCGGCCCCGTGGAGGCCGACGCACCCGACCCAGGAGCACACCGATGAATACCCGATCGTTCGCCCTCCCTTGGATCTCGCTCGCGGCCCTGGTCTCGGGTGCCGCGGGCTCGGTCGCGTCGGCCCAGCCGGCCTCGCCCACCCCGGCCCCCACCCCGGCTCATCCGTCGGCTCCGACCGCGGCCCAGGTCCCTGAGTCGTACGAGCCCGTGATCACGATCAATTTCCAGGGCGGGACGCTGGCGAAGCTGGGGCTGTCCATCAAGGAAGCGTCGGGCCGCCCGATGAATCTTTTGATCTCTCCCGAGGTCGCCGGGGCCGAGGTCCCGCCCGTGGTGCTCGCCTCGGTCCCGGTTTGGCGGGCGCTCAAGGCCATCGAGTTCACGATCCCGGGGGTCTCAGTCGAGTTCATGGACGAGGGTGGTGGGGCGCCGGTCTACATCCTCCACGGCAAGGCCCGCTCCGCGTCGCCCCGCACCGTGCAGACCGTATCTCTCGCCCGGGTGATCCGGCCCGGCGGGCTCAGCGCCGACACGGTGTTGTCGGCCGTGACGGCCGCCATCGACGCCGGGCGCGAGGTCAACCCCGACCAGCCCGCCGCCGAGGTTCTGTACCACCCCGAATCGAGCCTGCTGATCGTGCAGGGCACCAACGCCCAGATCGCGATGGTCACCAACGTCGTCATGACACTCATTCCCCCGGAGGATCGCGCGGGCCAGGCGAGCACGGCGGCGCTGATGGACGCCCTGGGGGTTCCGACGTTCGAGCAGGCCAAGGCCCTGGTCGAATCGCTCCGCGCGGAAGCCGCCCGGCACCGTGAGATGGTCCTCAAAGCCGAGGTCGAGTCCCGCCAGCACAAGGTCGAGGCCGACTACTGGAAGCAGATGCTCGAAAGCCGCGTGGCCGAGCTCGACCGGCTCCGTACCCGACTCGAGGAAACGACAAAGGTTCTCGGTGAGCGTGCCCAATCGCTCCAGAGTCAGGTCCAAAGACTCCAGGACGAGAACGAGCGGCTCCGCAACGCCGGCGCGAAGTAAGATCATGCCGTGCACGACGCCCGCCCGGCCATCGCGGTCTTCCCCGGGGTGTGTGGGATGACACTCCCCGCGTCCGACGGCGCGCCGACCGCCGGGGCACGACCGTCCCTTGACGAGGTGTACGGACGCACTTTCGGTCCGCTCCACGCCGCCGCCCGGGCCCTGACCGGGCGGGACGAGGCGTTCTGCCTCGACGTGGTGCAGGACGTGTTCGTGTCGTACATCCGCCGGTCGCCGGCGTGGGAGGGGGAGGCGGCGATGTGGTCCTGGCTGCGGACGACGCTGGTACGTGCGGCGATCGACCGGGTCCGTCGCGACGAGCGAGCCCGGCGCCGGGAGTCGCAGCGTCCGGCGAGGGCGCCCGGCACGGGCGAGTCGGACCCGTGGGCCGTTGAATGGCTCCGGGAGGCCGTCGCGTTGCTTCCCGAACGCGACCGGGCGTTGCTCGGCCTGCGGTACGCCCACGGGCGGACGCTCGAGACATCGGGCGGTGCGGAAGGGATCGGGTGGTCCTCGGTGCAGGGCCGGCTCACGCGGGCGCTGCGGCGTCTGCGTGAATCGGCCACGGAGTGGATGTCATGAACGCGCCTCAACCACCGCTGCTCACTCCCGAGGGTCGGGCCCGGCGTGATGCCATGCTGGACCATCTGCGCGGGCTGGAGCGACGGGTGCAGCGCCGGCGGCGTTTCAAGGGCGGGGTGTTGGCCGTGCTTCTCGTCGCGGCGGTCGTGCCGGCGACGCGATTGGCTTTGAGTCCGCCGGCGCGTCCGGGGCCGCCGCTCGCGCACGACCCTGCCGTTGGTGCGGGCGAGTCTGTTCCCGGCGTCGCCCCGATCGCCCCCCCCCACCGTCCCGCCCCCCCACTACCGCCCGAGCCTTCGTTGGCGGACGGTCGCGGAGCGGTCACGATCGTCACGACCGAGGCGAGGATCGCGGAACGACTGGCCGTGAGCGGGCGAGCGGTCGAGCGGCTCAACGATGAGGGGCTGGCGCGGATGATCCGGTCGGCGGGGATGCCGGGGATCGTGGTGATCTCCGGGCGCGTGATCTCGCCGGAGCAGACCGACGCCCCGGCCCACCCCGGCGCGGACGCCGGGCGACGTACCATCGGGCATGCCTTGGCTCGAGATCTTGGCCGAGACGCAACGGCAGGCCGCCACCCGGGGGCTTGAGCTCGCGGTGTTTGCCGCGGGCCTGCTGATCGGGCTGGTGGCGGGTGTGGGTGGGTGGTCGATGTGGCGTCGGCACCGCCGCGCGGTGGCCTCGAGGAAGGCCCGGAGGCGGATCTGGCGTCGTGACGGGTGGGCCGAGTCGGCGGACCGGATCGCCACGCCGTCGCCCGACGAGCTCGAGCGCCAGTTCAAGGACACGCCGAAGGGCCCGGGGACGACGCCTTGAGCGCGCGCCCGCTGGCCTTCGTGACTGGGGGTGCGCGGCGTGTGGGGGCCGCGATCGTCGATGCGTTGGCGCGGTCGGGGTGCGATGTGGTGGTCCACCACCACGCGAGCGTGGGCGAGGCCGAGGCCGTGGCGTCGCGGGCCCGCGCGCTGGGTGTGGACGCCTCGGTGTGGCGTCAGGATCTTTCGGACCCCGGCGCGGTGGATGTGGCCGCCGCGGAACTGGCCTCGGGGCTCCCTCGCCTGGACGTCCTGGTCCACAACGCTTCGGTCTACGAGCCCACCCCGCTGGGATCGTTGACCCCGGCGCGGGCCCTTCACATCCACGCCGTCAACGCCCTCGCGCCGCTCATCCTGACCCGTCGTCTCTCGGGGTTGCTCTCGGCGTCGCCGATGCGTGGCGGGGGCTCGGTGGTCGCGCTGCTCGACATCCACGCGATGGGGAGACCCAGGCGCGATTTCAGCGCGTACGCGATGAGCAAGGCGGCGCTGGGCGAGATGGTCCGCTCGCTGGCCCGAGACCTGGCGCCAAAGGTCCGCGTCAACGGGATCGCCCCGGGCGTTGTGGCCTGGCCCGAATCAGGACCCGAGGCCGATGCTTCGTTCCAAGGCCGGTACCTGGACCGTGTCCCTCTCGCCCGGGCCGGTTCTCCCGAGGACGCGGCGGGGGCGGTGGTGTGGCTCGCGTTGGGGGCCCCGTACGTCACGGGCGAGATCGTCCGTGTCGACGGGGGCCGATCGCTGGCGTGACGCTCAGCCCGGTGGCGTGGGGGGCTGGGGCGCGGGACTGGGCTGGGTCGGTGGGGTGGCCTCGGGCTTGCCCGAAAGCCGGTAGACCTGCACGATCCAATAGAAGATCGGGGTGAACACGACCGACGCGAGGGGCCAGTAGATCAGCGGCGGGAAGACCTGCCAGGTGTAGATCCCGCCGGCGATGGCGATGGCCCAGTAGGCGAGGCCCAGGGTGGTGGCCAGCACCTTCGACGTCCGCCGGGCGAGCGAGTCCGCCACGCCGCGGAACCCCGTGGTGTTCTGCTCGACGAGTTTAATGAGGCGTCTGGCCCAGACGAACTCCGTGGCGATGATGGCCAATCCCAGCGGGCCCAGGATCGAGAGCCCGGGCCCGGGCAGGGGCGAGATGATGACCCCGATGACAATGACCGTCGTCCCGGCGATGAGGACGGTCAGGCGCCGGCTGTTCTTGATGAGCACCCCGAGGACGCCGCGGTGCTCTCGGTCCTTGAGCCCGCGCGTGGTGAGGACGATGGTGCCCACGAGCAGGCCGGCCGCCAGGACGAGCAGGCCCGCATAGATCACGTACCGGATGTCGAAGGATTCGGGCATGGGTTCTCGTACCGCTCGGTCCTGTATCGGCCAAGGCCCCCCCCCCACGCGAGCGGGCCCGACCATAGCCCTTCATACCCCCGCCGTGGCCCCATTGGGTGCACCCGGGGCGGGATCACGGGTCATCGGTGGCATCCTAAGATCACGGCCGCTGTACCACCGTGGCGTGGGCCGGCGACGTCGGACAACGACCACCAGAAAGGACGACCTCGGATGAACCTCACGCTCGCCCTGGCGACCCTCGCGACCGCGGCCCCGGTCCTGTGTTGGGCCGCTCAGCCCCAGCCGGCCGCCCAACCGGCCACGGACGCGGTCAAGGCCAAAGAAGCCGCGACCGTCGAGCCCGCGGCGCGGAAACTGCTGGACAAGAGCAGTGAGGCCGTCGGGAAGATCCGGGATGTGACGATGAAGATCGATCAGCGTGCGATGATGGCGGCACGCGAGCGGGCGATCGTCTCGATCACCAAGAACGCGGACGCCGAGAACGGGCTGCCGTTCGACCGGTACAAGATCTCGAAGGTCAACAGCCAGTGGAAGCCGACGGAGGAGTGGTCGTACGACGGGAAGACGCTGCACAAGCTCGTCCACAAGGACAAGAAGCTGTTCACGATCGCCCGCACGCCCGACGACATGCCCCCCTTCGAGATTTTCGGGGCGATCCCCCAGTGGCTCTTCGAGGACATGAACGAAATGATGGGACAGGCGCTCGTCTCGGCGAAGGTCGGGGGCGAGGCTGACGTTGAGGGGGTCAAGTGCGTCCAGGTCGACGAGGTCCGGGAAATGGAGCTCCCCGGCATGGACGACGAGGAGGAGGTCGAGGAGGGCGAGGACGCGCCCAAGAAGCCCGAGGGCGAGAAGAAGGAAGAGCCGGTCAAGAAGATGGTGATCACCCACGTCAAGCATCTCGGGGCCGAGGACATGCTCCCGAGGCGTATCAAGACGACGATGAAGATCGAGGGGATGCCGAAGATGGACTTCGGCTCCATGGAGATCAGCGGGACGTTCAGCGAGCTGAAGATCAATCAGGGGCTCAAGGACAAGGACTTCACGCTCGCCCTTCCCGAGGGTTATGAGAAAGTCGAGGGCACGCTGGCCGATTTCGGGCTCGATGAGAGCGACGAGGGCGGCGGCGGGCTGTCCTTCGCCGTGGGCGAGCTCGCGCCCGATTTCACCCTCACCGACGCCGACGGGAAGGAATACACGATGGCGGGGCTGACCGGGCGGGTCGTCCTGCTCGACTTCTGGGCGACCTGGTGCGGGCCGTGCGTCGCCGCGATGCCCAAGGTCCAGGCCCTCCACGAGAAGTTCGCCTCCAAGCCCGTGTCGATCTTCGGCGTCAACACCTGGGAGCGCAAGGAGAACGCCGGGACCGACTTCATGAAGAAGAAGGAGTACACGTACACCAACCTTCTCAAGGGCGACGACCTCGCCAAGACCTACGGCGTCAGCGGGATCCCCACCATGATCTTGATCGGCGGCGACCGCAAGATCCTCCACACCGCCGTGGGCTTCGGGCCCGGCGAGGAGAAGAAGCTCACCGAGCTTATCGAGGCTGAACTGAAGCGCATGGGCAAGTAACCCCTGCGTCAGGACCGGACCAACATGCACGAACGCCGGACGAGAGATCGCCCGGCGTTCGTGCGTTCTGGGGAGGTATCAGAGGCGTTGGCGGGGGGCGCGATCGGTCGCCGCGGGGCGGAACGGCGGGCGCCCGGTCTCTCGGCCGGGGCCCGCGCAACAGGGAGGCGTCCGGCGGGGTCGGTGAACCCGCCGGCTGGTGGCGTGCCGGGGCGTCCGCCATCGCCGGCGGTCGCCCTCACCCTTCCATGCGTTCTTGCGGCGCCCGACGGCTCACGGATCCCGCGAGAATCTCTCGTCCGATCGGGGTTATCCGCCGGGCCTCGTCCGGACAGCGTCCCGGATCACCCGCAACGCGGCCTCGCGTTCGGCCCCTTCGAGCGTCAGCCTCGGGGGGCGCACACGCTCGTTCCCCGTTCCCGCTTCTTGCTGCGCCAGCTTGATCAACTGAACGAACTTGGGCACCACGTCGAGCCTCAGGAGTGGGAGGAACCACTCGTACAACCCGCGGGATGCCTCCGGACCGCCCTCGATCGCCGCCCGGAACAGACGCACCGACTCGTCCGGGAACGCGTTGACCAGCCCCGCGATCCAGCCGACCGCGCCGGCGGCCACCCCCTCGACGATCAGATCGTCGACCCCGACGAAGACCGCGAGCCGGTCGCCGGTGAGCGCCCGGATCGCGGTGATCCGGCGCACGTCGCCGCTGGATTCCTTGACCGCGTGCAGGTTGGGCAAGGCCCGGGCCAGAGCCGCGACGCGTTCGGGGACGAAGTCGGTCCCGTACGCGATGGGGTTGTTGTAGAGCATGCACGAGAGCCGGGTCGCGTGGACCACCGCGGACACGTGGGCCTCGGCCTCTCGCGCGTCCCCGCTGTGGACATAGGGCGGGAGGACCATCAGCCCCCGGCACCCCGCCGCCTCGGCCTCCCGCGCCGACGCCACCGCCTCCGCCGTCGACGCCGACGCGATCGCCGCGATCACCGGCTTCCCCCCCGCCCCACTCCCCGCCCCCCCCACCGCCCCCACGCACGTCCGCCAGACCGCGGCTTTTTCCTCGCGGGAGAGCGTCGATCCCTCGCCCAGCGAGCCGGGGGTGACCACGCCCGTCGAGCCGCGTTCGATCATGAGCCGAGTCAGAGAGGCGAGTGAGGCGTGGTCGATCGAAAGGTCGGGATGGAACGGCGTGGTGATCGCGGGCATCACCCCGCGCCAGTCGATCGTGCTCATACGGCGGCTCCGTCGGGTTTCGGTGGGTGATCGGCCGCCGTCGCGGCCGGCTGGTCCATCAGGACGGACACGGGCACGGGGACGATCGGCGGGCGGGCGTCGTTGGGCGTCCACCCCTTGATCGCGGCGAGGGCCGACCCGCATACACGCCCTTGGCACGGTCCCATCCCGCAGCGCGTGTGGACCTTCGCCTCGCGCCACGAACCCAGCCCGACGACCTCGCCGAAGGGGACGTCTTCGCAACGGCAGAGGATCGTGCGTTCGTCGGCGAGGGCCAGGACCTCGGGCCGCAGCGTGAACGCTGATTCAAGCCGGGCCGCGAACGCGCGGGCTCGAACCCGTGCGGGCGAGAGCGCCATCGCACGCTCGCCCGACCCTGCGGCGGCGAGACCCGCGATGCGGCCTTCGAGGATCGCGCAGTCCACCCCCCCGATGCCCACGGCCTCTCCGGCGGCGTAGACCCCCGCCACGGTCGTGCCCATCGCCGCGTCCACGGCGACCGCGCCGCCGACCACCGCGGGCTGGACCCTGCACCCCAGGAGCGAGGCCAGGGTGGTGTTGGGCACGAGCCCGAACCCGACCCCGAGGAGGTCGCACTCGAGCGTCATGGTGCGTTCGCCGTCGGAGAGTGTGACGCGTTCGAGCCTCCCGAGGCCCTCCGCCCGCACGGGCCACGAGCCCGTCCACTTCGGGACGCCGCGGGTCTGCCACGCCAGCGTCGCGGCCTGCACGGCCTTTGCGGGTGAGCGCCAGAGCGACGCCGCGAGCGCCCGGACCGCCTTGCCCGGGGCCTGCTCGGCGATGCCCAGCACGTCCGCCCCGCGCGATCTCAGCGTCGCCGCGACAGCCCAGAGCAACGGGCCCGACCCGGCGATCACGACCCGCTTGCCCTCGACCCGCATGCCCGATTTGACCATCGATTGCACGCCCCCCGCGCCCATCACGCCCGGGAGCGTCCACCCCGGGAACGGGAGCAGCAGCTCCCGCGCCCCCGTCGCCAGCACGATGGCCCCCGCGCGGACACAGACCGCGCCGTCGGGGGTGTTCACCAGCAGCCGGCCCGGCGCCGCGTCGTACACCGCCGCGCCGAGCAGAAACGTCGCGTCCTCGGCCTTGGTACGCCACCGCGCCGCCTCGCCGCCGCCGGAGCCTCGCCAGACCTGCCCGCCCACGCCCGGGGATTCGTCGATGACCGCCACACTCCGCCCCGCCCGGACGGCCTCTGATGCCGCCGCGAGCCCGGCCGGGCCCGTCCCGACGATCGCGATGTCAAAGAAGCGTTCACGCATCGGAGGTCCTGACGTTCATCCCGGGCCGGCAGACCACCATGCACGCCCTGACGCCGGGCACGCCGTCGACCTCCGCGCGGCACTCGTGGCACGCGCCCATGCCGCAGACCGCCGATCGCGGTTCGCCCGTGGTGGAGGCCCGGATCGTCCACACGCCCGCGTTGATCAGGGCGGCGGCGAGGCCCGTGCCCGGCGCGACCCGGGACGGTTCCCCGTTGATCGTGATCGTGAACTCCGCGGCGTCGTCAGGCATCGGTCGGCCCCCCGCGCAGGAACCGCTCCGGGAGGTAGGGCGAAGGATCGATCGCCGGCGCGTGCCCGACGATATGGTGGGCGATCAGCGCCGCCGTCCCGAGGCTCGTGGTAACGCCCAGCCCCTCGTGCCCGAACGCGAGGTACAGCCCGGGTGTTCGCGGGTCGGGCCCGATGACGGGCAGGTTGTCCGGCGTCGCGGGGCGGATGCCCGTCCAAACACGCAGGGCCTGGAGCGACGCGAGCGCCGGCATGAACCACACCGCCCGTTCGAGCATGGTTGACACGATCGCGCGGTCCACGCGTGCGTCGCTGACGCCGGCCTGGCGGGACGAGCCGATGAGCACCTGCCCGGTCTCGCGGGGCTGGACGTTGAACGCGACGGATTCGGCCGCGTCCCCGTGGGCCGAATCGGCGTAGCCGATCTCCATGATCTGGGCCGAGCAGAATCCCGGGGCCCGGTCGGTGATGACCAGATGGCCTTTTTTGGGCGTCATGGGGAGCCCCCGCGCCAGCCCGCCCGAGGCCGACCCGGCCGCCACCACCACCGCGCCCGCGGCCGCGTGCGATCCGTCGGTGAGTTCCACGCCCCTGCCCGCCGCCGGGATGGACGCGACCCCCGCCGACCGTTCGACCCGAGCCCCCGACGCGCACGCCCGCTCGATCATCCACGCCGCCGCCGCCGGCGGGTAGACTACCGAATCGCCCATGACCATGAGCCCTCCGGCGAGGTCCCGGCGGAGGTTGGGTTCGAGCTGGGCGATCTCGGCGGGGCTGACCAGGCGGGACCCGACGCCGCTGGATTCGTAGAACGCGTGACGCCGGATCGCCGTGTGGAGGTCGTGGTCGTCCGCGGCGACCCAGAGCGTGCCCGTCGAACGCCTCGCGGCCCGCTCGGGCAGCGCCCCGCCGAGTTCATCCCAGAGCATTCGGGAATAGCCCGTCAGCACGAACTGGGCCTGGGAGTCGTCCATCAGTACGACGTGCCCCATGCCGGCGCCCGTGGTTCCCACTCCGATCACGCCGGGCTCGACGATCAGCGTCGACAGCCCGCTGCGTGACAGCGCGAGCGCGCAGGCCGCGCCGACGATCCCCGCCCCCACCACGATCACGTCCGCCGTCCGACGATCCGTCACGCTCGCCCTCCGTGGCCCGCAGGATACCGGCCCGCCCACAGCCACGCCGCCCGGCCCGTCACGGGATCCCGTGCCCGAAGGGATCACGCCCATCGATCAGGAGCGTCGATTCGGCGGTCACAAACGCCGACCCGGTGATGGTCGGGATCACCGCCCCACCCGCCCCGCCCGCCCCGCCCGCCCCGCCCGTCTCTCTCACCCGACCTTCAAAGACACTCCCGATCACGCTCTCTTGACGCCACACACGATCGGGCGGAAGTTTGCCCTCGGCGTGCAGGCAGGCGAGCTTGGCGCTGGTTCCGGTGCCGCAGGGCGAGCGGTCGTACGCCCCGCCCGGGCAGAGGACGAAGTTTCGAGCGTCGTTCGCGGGATCGGCGGGGGGGCCGAAGAGCTCGACGTGGTCGATCTCGCTCCCGTCGTCGCCCGTGATGCCTCCTCGGGGCAACGCCGATCTGACCGCCGACGCGAACGCCGTCAGCGGTTCGATCCGGCGCCGTTCGAGGGGGATCCCGCGGTGATCGGTGAGGAAGAACCAGTTCCCGCCGAAGGCCACGTCGCCGATCACCGTCCCGTACCCCGGGACGTCCACCCGGGCGCTCTCGCGTGACCGTCGCGAGGGGACGTTCTCGATCGAGACCCGCCCGCCCTCGCCCAGCTCGAACGCGACGTCGCCCGAGGGGGTTTCGACGGTGTGCCGCCCCGGGCCGACCCGCCCCAGGTGAGCCAGCGTCACGGCGAGCCCCATCGTCCCGTGCCCGCACCCGCGGAGGTACCCGACGTTGTTGAAGAAGATCACGCCGCACACGGCCCGCGCCGAAACCGGCGGCACGATCAGCGCCCCCACCACCGCGTCGTGCCCCCGCGGCTCGTTGACCACCGCGGATCGGAACGAGTCGAAGCGATCGCGGAAGACACCGACGCGGTCGGCGACCGGGCCGTACCCAAGGTCGGGTCCGCCGGAGATCACGATCCGCGTGGGCTCGCCCGCGGTGTGGGAATCGATGACGGCGACGCGTTGCACGGGGGACATTATGGGGCGGGGGGCGTGCCCGCCGGCGTCAAACCGGACGTGGCGCCCCCGCGCGACCGCCCCCGCCGTCAGGGACCGATCCCGCCGGGGCTCGCCCTGGGTGCAACAGGTGGCAAGTCCTTGGCGTAGGGGTATTTAGAAAGAGAGCGGACGGGGTGAGAGCCGTCCGAGAGCCCGATGGCGTGGGCTCAATCAAGTACCCCAAGGAGGGGCCAAGAGATGAAGATTCAGCATGCGATCGTCGGCGCGGTGTGCGTGGCCTGCCTCGCCGGGGCGGCCCGGGCGGACCTGGTCTTTGGGACCCCCTTTGTCATCGCCGAGAACAACACCACCGTCACCGCGACGTTCGTGACGGCCCGGGCGGACTGGACCGGGGCCCTTTACCTCGCCGACCCCGTCAACCCCGCCGCCCTGGGCTCGATCCTCTTCAACAACAAGGCCGCCCTCCCGGGCGATACCCGGACCCTGGGCACCTTCAACGCCGGTCGCGAGCTGTGGTTCAACTACCGCGTGGTGACCGGCGTGCCGAACATCTGGCGCCAGCAGAACGCCGCCGACATCCTGCATTTCGGCGTCGAGCAGCACTCCGCGACGCTGTTCACCCTCCGCATCGAAGACATGCCGATGTTCATGTCGGACCGCGACTACGACGACTGCGTCGTGCTCCTCTCGTTCTCCAAGGCACCCACCTTCGGCGGCGGGGGCGGGAAAGAGGACGACGGCGGGGGCGTCCCCGCCCCGGGCGGCGCCCTGAGCCTCATGGCCGCCGGGCTCTTCACCGCGACCCGCCGCCGGCGCTGATCCACCCCCGCGTCCGCGAGGCCCCGGCACGCGGGCGGCACTACGCTCGGCGTGATGTCGCCCCAGGGTCCGACCTCCTCCCGACGCAGCAGCCGATCCCGCTACGGCGAGTTCCGCGCCGGTGCGTCACCCCGGGCGTCGTCCGAGCCGGTGTCGGCGGACGGGAAGGCCCACTCGCGGGGTCGATCCTTCGGCGCCCTCGCCGCCGCGTTCTGGGGGATGCTGCGCGGGCACCGCGTCGAGCTGGCCGCCTCGCTGGGGTCGCTGACGCTCGCCACGCTGATCGGGCTGGCGTTGCCCGCGTCGACGAAGATCGCCTTCGATTACGTCATCCTCGACACCCCGGGCCCCGCCGGGCTGCCCGATTGGGTCCCCGCTCGTGACGACCGCGTGGTGCTGTTGTGGCTCCTGGGCGGGTCGATGGTCGCCCTCGCCGGGCTCTCGGTCTCGGTGGGTCTCTGGGGACGCTGGCGGACGACACGGCTGACCAAGGTTCTGCAAGCGGGTTTGCGCCGCCGGGCCTTCGCCCACGCGGCCCGCCTCCCGCTCCACCGCGTCCACGCGCTCAAGAGCGGCGGGGTGGCGAGCCTGCTCCGCGACGACGCGGGCGCCGCCGCCGACCTGCTCTTCAGCCTGATCTACAACCCCTGGCGGGCCGTGATCCAGCTGATCGGGACCCTGGCCGTGCTCGCGACGGTCGACTGGCGGATGTTGCTGGGCGGGCTGGCCGTGATCCCCGCGACGTGGCTGACACACCGGACCTGGATCAACCGCATCCGCCCGGTCTACCGCGCCATCAAGGCGACCCGCCAGGCGACCGACGCCCACGCCACCGAGGCTTTCGCCGGCGTCCGCGTCGTCCGCGGGTTCGCCCGCGAGCACGCCGAATCCCTCCGCTTCGGGCTGGCCAACCACCTCATGGCCCGCCAGGAGATGCTCGCGTGGTGGCGTTCACGCGTCCTTGAGTTGGTCTGGGCGTTGCTGATCCCGTTGGCCTCGACCGCCGTGCTGGTGTACGGGGGCTCGCGCGTCATCGACGGGGCGCTGACCGTCGGCGACGTCATGATGTTCACGGCCTACGTCCTGATGCTGCTTGGCCCGATGGAGACCCTGACCAGCACCGCGACCAGCGTGCAGACCAACCTCGCCGGGTTCGACCGCGTGCTCGACCTGCTGGCCGAGCCGCGCGAGTTCGAGGGCACGCCCTGGTCTCGCCGGGTCGCCCGGGAGACCGCCCGCGGTCGGATCGAGATCGAGCATGCGTGGTTCGCCTACCCGAACGCCGACCCGCGGGGCGCGACCCCGCAGGCCCCTCCGGTGTACGTGCTCGAAGACATCAGCCTCACGATCGAGCCCGGGACCACCGTCGCGCTCGTGGGCGCCAGCGGGAGCGGGAAGACCACCCTCTCGAACCTTGTCGCCCGCTTCCACGACCCCACGCGGGGCCGGGTCCTCTTCGACGGGGTTGATCTCCGCGAGATCGACCCGGCCTCGTACCGCTCGCTCCTGGGTATTGTCGAGCAGGACGTCTTCCTCTTCGACGGGACCATCGCGCAGAACATCGCCTACGGACGCCGCGGGGTCACCGAGGCGATGATCCGACGGGCCGCCGGCGACGCCAACGCCGACGAGTTCATCCGCGGGTTCAAGGACGGGTACGCGACCATGATCGGTGAACGCGGGGTGCGACTGAGCGGTGGGCAGAAGCAGCGTCTCGCCATCGCCAGGGCCCTGCTCGCCGACCCCGTGGTCCTGATCCTCGACGAGGCCACCAGCAACCTCGACGCGGTCAGCGAATCACTGATCCAACGGAGCCTCGCGTCGCTCATGCGCGGGCGGACCTGCGTGGTCATCGCGCACCGACTGAGCACCATCCGGCACGCCGATCTGATCGTCGTGCTCGACCACGGGCGCGTCGTCCAGCGCGGGCGTCACGACGAACTCCTGGCCTCCGGGGGGCCTTACGCCGCCCTCCTCCGGGCGCAGGTCGAGCCCAGCGAGCCCGGACCCACCCCCGAGGGCTAGGATCGCGCGATGACGATCTACATCAACGGCGAGCCCCGCGACGTGCCCGAAGGCTCCACGGTGGCCGAGGTCATCCGACTCGCCGGGCTGACGGCGTCGCCCTGCGCGGCCGAGGTCAACCGGCGCATCGTCCCGTGGCGTGAACGTGACCACGCCGTCCTGGCCGAGGGTGACCGGATCGAGATCGTGTCCCTGATCGGTGGGGGCTGAGCCGAGGCCGCCGGTTCACGGGCGGGGTCGTTAACTCAAGGAGGACCGCGGGCCGGGAGATCGGCCTGCGCACGGTCAGAACGGGCTACTTGTCGGCGGTGTTGAGGGACCGCCCGACGCGACGCTTGCGGTTGATCATCTTCCGCCCGTTCTTGGTCTTCATCCGGGCGCGGAAGCCGAGCGCTCGCTTACGCTTGACTCGGCTGATGCGGTGCGGGTAATGCATGGCGTGTCTTTCTGTCTGGATCGGCTGCCCACGGGGCGCGTCGGTTCGACCGCCCGATGGGCTATGATGATAGGCCCAGCCCCCGCGATTGCCAACTCCGCGGGCGATTCCGTACACAAGACAAACATTCACGTCCCGCGACCGATGACTCTTGGCCCCGCCTCGAGCAACCGATATGCTGGACGTGCCCCGGGTGCGTGACCCCGGCACCGTTGGGCGCACTTGCTCGCCGGCCGTCGCGAGAGCACCCCTCCCGGGAATCTCCGACGACCGCCAAGCGTTTGCGGCCGACTCCCTCCCCCCACCCCTTCACCCGGTCGGGCGGGGATCCAAGGCCCCTGCGGCCCCGCGCCGCGTGGAGCCGGGTCGGTCCGATATGGACGAACGCCTTCGAGATCACGTCGAATCGGCCCTGGGGCACCGCTTCCGCGACCCCGCGCTTCTGGAGCGTGCCCTGACCCACGCCTCGCTGGCCGCCGAGCGCGCCGAGAGCAACGAGCGGATGGAGTTTCTCGGCGACGCGGTCCTCGGGCTGGTGGTGTGCGAATCGGTCTACACCCGCTACCCCAGGCTCCTCGAAGGCGAGATGACCAAGATCAAATCGCTCGTGGTCTCGAGGCATTGCTGCGCCCGGGTCGCCAAGGACCTGGGCCTCGACGCGGCTCTCGCCACCGGCAAGGGCATGCAGGCCGCGGGCGAGGTCCCCATGTCCCTCGCCGCCGCCGCGATCGAGTCGGTGATCGCCGCCGTCTATCTCGACGGCGGGTTCGAGGCCGCCGGGCGCCTCATCCGGCGGTGGTTCGACCCGATGATCGACGAGGCGGCATCGAGCGGGCACCAGAAGAACTTCAAGTCTTTCCTTCAGCAATACGCCCAGCAGAGCGGGAACCACCCGCCGGCCTACCGAGTCCTCGACGAGCAAGGGCCCGACCACGCCAAGTGCTTCAAGGTGGCCGTCGAGATGGGTTCACGCCGTTTCCCCGCGTGCTGGGGTCAGGCCAAGAAGGCCGCCGAGCAGGAGGCGGCCCTCGCCGCCCTCCGGGAGCTGGGCGTCCTGGGCACCGACGGCGAAGTCCGCCTGGACCCCGAGCGGACGAACGGCGCTCCGCCGCACACCGAAAGCCCCGCCCGGCACGCCCCGCAGGACGTCTGAATCTCGCGCCTCACCGGACGATCAGGTCGACCACGACGGGGTCGTGATCGCTCGCGTCGCTGTCGACCCGCGAGACGCCGAGCCTCGCCAGCGACGCGTCGCTCAGGATCGTCGTGTCGAGCACGAACGACCTCACCACGCTCGACCTTGCCCCCGAGTGGAGGACAAAGTCGAGCCGGCTCGGGGAGAACTCCGAATCCCACTTCCGCCAGGTCGTCATGGTCCGGCACCCCAGCACCCCGGGCTGCACCACGTCAAGGTCCGATCCGTCCGCGTCGAGCCCCGCCCGCAGGAGGTCCAGCGGTCGCCGCGTGCCCACCAGATTGAGATCGCCCGAGATCACGCGCACCCCGGTGCCGCCCCAGGCCTCGCCCAGCCTCGCGTTGATCAGCCTCGCCTCGGCCTGACGCGTCGACTCTTCCCGCCCCGACGCGCTCCCGCAGCATTTGAGGTGCACGGAGGCGAAGGCCACGGGGCCCGAGGGCGTGTCCACGACCGCCGCCGCCACCCGCGAGACATGGTCGCGCGACCCGTCCGCGCGGCCGCCGCCATCGACGCGGATCTCGGGCAACTCCACGGGGGTCAGCGGGAACCGCGAGACCACGCCCACGCCCGAGGGGAGTTTGTGCGCCGACCACACCGGTCCGGCGGGCAGGTACGCCGTAAACCACCCCGCCAGGTCCACCGCCGACCCCTCGTCCCACTCCTGCACCAGCACCACGTCGGCCTCGAGGAGCGAAAGCACCCTGGCGAACGGCTGAGGGTTGGTCAGGGGCGACGACCGTTCAACGTTCCACGAGACCACGCGCACCGCCTCGCGTGCCCGCGCGGGGACCAACGCCTCGACCCGAGCGACCTCCGCCGGCGCGGGGACCTCGAACGCGTACGGGTCCGCCCAGGCGTCTGGCTTCCCGTCGGCGTTGAGCATCAGCGCCGTCACCGCGTTCCTCCGGCTCGCCGCGTCCAGCCCGGGCAGGTCCGCCAGGACCGACCGCGTGATCCGACCCTCGTACCACTCCGAGGCGTACGTCGGCGCGACCGTCAGCCGCGACTCGACCGTCGCGATCGAGCGTCGCGAGCCGTCGGGCGAGAGCGCGAACACCGCCGCCCCTCGCCCCTTCTCGCGGGGTGAGAAATGCACCTCGAGGTCCGCCCCGAATCCCCGCAGCCCGTCGAGGTCGCGCACGAAGCCCGTCGCGCCGCTCGCGTCCGCGTCCACCGCGAGGATCACCGTCCGCGGCGAGGCCTGGATCGCTTCGGGCGGGCCGCCCATCGCGATCGGATCGACCTTGAACCGAAAGTAGAGGTACTCCGCGTCCGCCCAGGCCGCCGCGTCGCCGCTCCACTCGCCGACGTCGCCGTCCAAGACGATCCCCGCGCCCGCCGACCCGCCGCCCGGGATGGCGCACGCGCCCAGGAACAAGGAGACGATGGCCGCGGTCGCCGCCGGGAGCCACCGCCCGGGGTGGACGTGCATTGGTGCGTTCATGCCCGGAGTATCGCCGCCCCGTGCCGCTTTGGCAACCCGCCCCGCGTCCTCACATTCCCCCGGGTTCGAACCTCGCACGCTCGAGCGCCCGCCTCGCCATCCGCACCGGGTGCTCGCGGCCCGTCGAGGGCAACGCCAGCCGGAACCCGACGTCCGACCATCCGCGGAGCACCTGCCTCGCGATCCCGTCACCGGTCGTCGGCTTGAGCCCATAGGCCGTGCGCACGTCGTACGGGCCCGCCGGCCCGGAGGGTGGCGACAACGCCGACCCACCGACCACTCGGACCGCGTCGTAACGACCCGCGATACGCACCGCCCGCGGGAACCCGGGGAACGCCCGCTCGAGCCCCGACGACGGGGACCCCTCCGGCAGCGTCATCAGCACGTCACCGTCCTCGTACACGTACTCGGCCGCGTTCCCGATCATGTCCCGGAACGTCTGGTCCAGGGGCGAGCCGGGGTGGGCCGCGGGCCTGAAGAAGAGAACCCCATCGTCCGACTCCACCGCGGGCGTGCCGTCGGCCGCCGGCCCCGGCGCGGGGGACGCGCCGAGCACCGCGGGGGGCCAGAAGATGCCCCGCGCCGGGAACTTAAATTGCGGCTTCGACGGGTCCACGTCCGACTGGAACTGCGCCCGCAGCGTGGTCACATGCCGGTGGTTCGCCAGCCACGCCGCGTCGCGGAGGTTGGCGCCGCCCGACGACGCCGACCGGAGCGCCTCGCCCCACTCCGCCGACGACGGGAGCCGGCACCCAAGGAGCCTCGCGGCGATCACCGACGCTTCGGGTGAGACCCAGGTCATGGGCATCCCCGCGTCGGGCGGGTCGAGCGGCGCCGCGCCGGGGGCCGAGTACCCGGGCCACGCGCCGATCCCCGAGAAGGTGGCGTCGTACCGGTACCACCCGCCGAAGCGTTCCTCGCTCGCCATCACCGCCGGCGCGATCGGCGGGAGCCCCTCGCCCGCCGCCCGAGCCCGCCAGACCAGCGGCCCCTCACGCTTGTCCCCCAATTCCGCGTCTTCGGGCGTCAGACGCCAATCGAGCATCAGCACATCCGTCGGCTCCGCCCGCTCCTCCCCCTCGCGTCCCGCTTGACCCGCCCGCTGCGAGAGCGTGGGCCACTGCCCCGCCGCCGAGACCGTGTCGATGAACAACCCGAGCGTGACCTCCCGGGTCGAGAGCATGACGTCCTGCCCCTCGACACGGCGGAACTCGATCGTGTGCCGCCCGTCCACCGTGCGGTAGACGTACACGTCGCTGTCGGAGGCGCCCTCGTCGAAGCGCCACGCGTCACGCCCCGCCGCCCCGGGCGAACGCGGGCCCATCCGGTCCGGGTCGTCCTTGACCACCCCCGTCGGGTCCTCCGCCGCTCGTGCCATCCGCTTCAAGAACAGGTCCCGCAGCGGGTCGGCTCGGTCGATCCTCGCCGACGATTGCGCCAGGCGCGTCAACGCCGCGCCCACCGCCGACGCCGCAGCCCGCTCCTCGCCCTCCACCGCTCGCGCGAACTCGTCCCTGGCCAGCCACAGGTCCAGGTTGAACGCCCCCTCGCGCGTCTCACGCTCGAGCGCGCTACGCACCGCATCCCAATCCGCTCCGCCCCCCGCGCCGGCAAACCCCAGCGAACCGGACGCCGCGAACACACCGGGCAACCGAGCCGCGGCCTCACCCCCCGACGCCGCGAGCCTGTAGAACTTCAACCAGGCCGTGCGTGCCCCCGACATTGCGACCCCAATCCGGCCCCCCGCGTCATCTCCCGCGAACCGCGAGACCACCGCGCCGTACGCCCGGGCCGCCCCGTCGAGCTCGTCCACCGACCCCGGCCACGACCCCGACCGCGAGAGGAGCACCCACGCCGTCAGCGCGACGGACCGGTCTCCGCCCGATTCCATCGACGCACGCACGAGCCCCTCGGGCGCCATGCCCGCGAGCGCCTCGAGCGTCGCGAACCTCGAGGCCAGCGGGGCCGCCGCTCCCTCCAGCCCGAGCCGGGACGCGTCCGCCACGAACGACGCGCGGGCCTGCGCGAGCGTCC
The DNA here is from genome assembly GCA_015200025.1 of Phycisphaeraceae bacterium. GTDB lineage: Bacteria > Planctomycetota > Phycisphaerae > Phycisphaerales > UBA1924 > UBA2396. The sequence goes on from CP054186.1 coordinate 142,819, forward strand.
GCCCGCCGCCGCCCACCACCTCCTCGTCGAGCACGCCGGCACGCAACGCGGCGTTGAGCCGCGCCGAATCCCCGCACCACGCGACGGCCTCCCGCGACCACGCCTCGAACGCGTCTCGCGCGGGGCCGAACCCGTACCGCTCGGGGTCCGGGGGCGACGCCGCGTCGACCGACTCGGCCAGCGCGTTCACCGCGTCGAGCCGGCGCGCCCCGGCGACCGCCGCGAACGCATCGGAGTCCACCGAAGCCTCGCCGCACACCGGCGCGACGAGTTCGCCCTCGATCCGCGTGAGGACGCCCGCCAGCGCGGCGAGCCTCCGCCGGGCCGCCAGGGGCGTCCGCGCCGTCGCCCCCGCGTCGTCCACCGCGCGGGCCCACACGCTCGACGCCCCGGGCGACACGAACGCTTTGGCGCGGAACTCGTCGATGACCTGGGCGAGCGTCTCGGGCGGCGGGATGCCCGCCTCGGGGTCTTCGAGCATCGCCAGGACCCGGCGGACCGCCGCGGCGTCGGACTCGAACCCCGCCAGACGGGCGGGAGTCACGATGGGCATCGCCGCGAGCCGTTCCGCCGTGCGCGACGCCTCCGCGAAACGCCCCGCCAGCCCGCGTGCCGCGACCTCGTCACGCCGGTTGGGATCGTTCGTCGCCGCGTCGAGCAACCGACCGACGCGCTGCACCTCGGCAGTCAGCCCCGCCTGCCCGCCGCGGAGATCGAACCCGGGCGCTGGTGCAAACTCGGCCTCTCGCGACGCCGCCACCCACGCCCGCAACGACCCCAGCACGACACCCCCGGCCTCTTGATCGACGATCTCCCGGTGACGCGGGCTCGACAGGAACTCTTCGTACGACCACCCCGCTGCCCGCGCCGTTTCCAGCCTCGACTCGATCTCCCGCAGCGTCGCCTGCCCCTCGGCCAGCCCGTCGCGGAACGCCACCAACGCGCTCGTCTCGCGGAGCCCTTCGGCCGTACGGAGCGCGTGGACGGACACCGCCCGGCCCGACGCGGACAGGATCGCGTCTCGATCCGACGCCACCCGGCGCGACGTCGCCTCCACCTCGCCCCAGAGCGACTCGATCGCCCCCGCGACCTGGACCGAGGCGACCGCCCGCGCGATCGTCGGCCTCGCCGGCAACTCCGTCTCCCCGCCCGCGAACTCGCGCGCCGTGATCGCCCGCAACGCCGCGTCCGCCTCCGTCAGCCACGACGCGGGCCCCTCCCACCCTCGCCCCGCCCACGACTCCGCCACGCGGCCCGCCCGCAGCCCCGTGAGCCACGCCACCAGCGCGTCCTGCGCCTCTTCCACGTCGCGCTGCAAGCGCCCCGCGGCGATCAGCCGGCGGTTGCCCTCCGCGTCGTACTCGCCTTGTGCGTTCACCCACGTCAACGGGCCGTGCTCCGAGAGCCGCAGCGGGTTGTTCGCCGCGTCGGGCCCCTGCCCGGCGATCTCCGCCGGGGGCATCGTCTCCGCCTCGATCGCCGCCCACGCCTGCACCAGCCCGCCCGGGCCGACCCCGGGCCCGAGCCCCGGGATCTTCCCGATCTCCCCGCGGATCGCCTCGCGCGCCTCGGGGCCCGCCCAGAAGACCCAATCCCGCACGATCCGCGACCACCGGATCGTCTCGGGCAGCGGGGGCTTCTCGGGCCGCAGCGCGAGCCACGCCGCCTGCGCGGATAGCGCCACAACGACGAACAGCGCCACACGCTTGACCCGCCGAGACTTCACCTCGGGCGAGGCCGTCGCCGCGGGCAGCGCCGCCTCGACCTCGGCCGGTGTCAGCGACGAATCGCCCGGGAGGCTCAGAAGCCGGTTGCAGAGCGTCAGCCACGCCGGGCCCGACCCCGTCAGCCGTCGCCACGACGGGGACATCGGGATCGCTCCGCCCGATTCGCCCACCGGATCCCGCCCCAACACCAGGCGATGGATCAGCCGGCCCACCGCCCGGAGGTCCTCGATGCGGTCCTCGGGCCTGACGCGGGCCGAGGGCTTGGGATCGGTGAGCATCACCGCACCCAGGTCCTGGACGCCGGGCCCCACGCCCGCCGGTGCGGCCGGGAGCACCACGCACCGCGCCGAGAGCATCCCGTGCGGCCGCCCCGCGTGGCGGTCGAGCGCCACCAGCCCCGCGAGCACGCCCGCGACGATCGAACGCAGCTGCGCCGACGTCGGGCGGAGGTTGACCGCCCCGTCCACCAGGTCCTCGACCGACACCACCCGCGGGGCCGCGTAGTACGCCCCCCGTTCGCCGCGGCCCGTGGCCACGACCGGGCGCCACCGCCCCGCACCGCCCGAGGACGCCAGCGCCCGCTGGAGTTCCGCCGCCTCGATGAACTCGGCCGACCGGGATTCCAGGTACGCCGGATCGTCCAGCAGCGCGACCTCGTCGGTCGTCGAGACCACCAGCGATGCCCCCGACTCATCCGCGCGGTCGGTCTCCCACTCCACACCCAGGCCGCGACGCCCGATCTCACGCGTCGCGTTGAACGTGCCCCATCGGTTCATCGCGGTCCACCATCATCGCGCGGCCCGTCACCTCGGCGTGCAAGCCCCGCCCCGTCGCGCTCGGGTGTCCTAATACCCATCGGGCTCGCCGCCCGTGGCCTTGGCCGGCGAGACCACCGTCACGCCCGACCGATCGACCCGGAGCCGGACCGGATCCTCGCCCCACCTCGACGGGTTCATCGAGAGCACCGCCCGGCGTGTCTCCCCGCCCCGCGATTCGTAGTTGGGGATATCCACCATGACCACGACGAACCGCGGCTTGCCCCACGACGCCCGCACCGGATCGTCCGCCGTCAGCGTCGCCCGGCCCGTCTGTCCCAGCGACAACGTTCTCGCGCGGTCGGTCCGTTGCCGGTCCGCCTCGGGGCGGTTGAAGTGGTCCGTCACCGACACCGCCTCGAGCCGCTGGCGGCCCGCGGCGTCGTACGCCGGCATCACGTCCGCCCGCACCGCCGGGAACATGCCGGTGCTGCGGTTCTTCATCGAGTCCGGATCGAGCTCGATCGAGACCCCGTACGCCTTGGGGCCCGAGCCGCACCCGCCCAACGCCAGTGTCATCACCGCCAGCCCGAGCAACCAGGCACCGATCCGCACCGACCGTGGAGACCACATCATGCGCTCGCTCCGGCCCCACGCCCGAGAGGCCGGGGCAGAATACCCGGGGGTCCGCGCGGGGTCAACGGGCCGGCCCGCCGCGGGGGAGTGGCCCGGCCCCTTCAGCCGATGCCCAGATAGGCCTTGCGGACCTCGTCGCTCGCCGCCAGCGTCGCGGCCGGGCCCTCCATCGCGATCCGCCCGACCTCCAGCACGTAGGCCCGGTGGGCCACCGTGAGGGCCATGTGCGCGTTCTGCTCGACCAGGAGGATCGTCGTCCCCGACGCGTTGATCTCGCGGATGATCGAGAAAATGGTCTGAACGATCTGCGGCGCCAGCCCCAGGCTCGGCTCGTCCAGCAGCAGCAGCTTGGGCCTCGCCAGGAGCGCCCGAGCCATCGCCAGCATCTGCTGCTCACCCCCCGAGAGCGTCCCCGCGTTCTGCCGCAGGCGCTCGCGCAGCCGCGGGAACAGCGTGAGCGCCCGCTCCCGGTCCGCCGCGTGATCGTCGTTCCGCGTGTACGCCCCGAGTTCCAGGTTCTCGTCCACCGTCAGGTTGGCGAAGACCCCGCGGCCCTCGGGGCACTGCACCACCCCACGGCGCACGATCTCGTGCGCCGGGACCTTCGCCAGCGGCTCCCCCTCGAACCGCACCGACCCCGACACGGGCCGCAGCAGCCCTGAGATTGTCCGCAGGGTCGTGCTCTTCCCCGCCCCGTTGCACCCGATCAGTGTCACGATCTCACCACGCGCCACCGACAACGACACCCCGTGCAGCGCACGCACCGCCCCGTAGTTGACCACCAGGTCGCGCACCTCCAGCACCGCCCCACCGCCGCCCGTCGGGGTCGGCGTGGCCGTCGTCGGTGCTCCCGCGGTCGCCTCAGGCATGCGCCGCCTCCGCACTCCCGAGGTACGCCTCGATCACCTTCGGGTCGTTCTGCACGTGCGTCGGTGTCCCGTGCGAGATGATCACCCCGTGATCCAATACCGTGATCCGCTCGCAGATGGTCATCACCACCCCCATGTCGTGCTCGATCAGAAGGATCGACGCGCTGAACCGCTCCCGCAGCGTCAGGATCAGCCCGCGCAGCTCCTTCTTCTCTTGCGGGTTCATCCCCGCCGCCGGCTCGTCGAGCAGCAGCACCTTGGGCTCCGTCGCCAGCGCCCGCGCGATCTCCAGGCGGCGTCGATCGCCGTACGCCAGGCTCTTGGCCTGCTCCTTGGCCCGCGAGTCCAGCCCGAAGATCGACAGCAGGTCCATCGACCGGCGCGTGATGTCCCGCTCCTCGGCCGTGTGGAACAACGTCCGCGCGATCGCCCCCAGCACGGTCTGACCCACGCGGAGGTGGCACGCCAGCTTGACGTTGTCGAGCACGCTCAGCTCGCCGAACAGCCGGATGTTCTGGAACGTGCGCGCCAGGCCGAGGCGTGTGATCCGGTGGGGCCGGAGCCCGACCACGTCGTGCCCGTCGAGCACCACTCGCCCCGTGTCCGGGCGGTACACCCCGGTCAGCAGGTTGAACGCCGTGGTTTTCCCCGCGCCGTTGGGCCCGATCAGCCCGCACAACGACCCGGGCTCGAGCGTCAGGCTGAAGTCCTGCACCGCCTTGAGGCCCCCGAACGACTTGCTCACCCCCGTGACCTGCAACACCGCTCGGCTCACGGTCCACCCCCCCCACCACCCCCACCCGCCCCACCGCCGCCACCGCCGCCGGGCTTCGCCGGCGCCGCCTTGGGCGAACGGAAGCGGACCTCCCAGATCTCCTTGACGCCCAGGAGGCCGGTGGGCCGGAAGATCATCATCAGCACCAGGGCGAGGGACCAGACCATCATCCGGTAATCGGCCATGAACCGGAGCCACTCGGGGAGGAGCGTGACGAGCACCGCCGCGATGGCCGCCCCCGAGATCGACCCGAGCCCGCCCAGGACGACCATCGTCACGAACTCGAAGCTGCGCACGAACCCGACCTCGTTGGGGTTCATGGACTTGAAGTGCCCGTAGAGCCCGCCCGCGACGCCCGCGATGAACGCCGCGATCACGAAGGCCCGGACCTTGTACTTGGTCGTGGGGACGCCCATCGCCTCCGCGGCGATCTCGTCCTCGCGGATCGCGATCATCGCCCGCCCGAAGGTGCTCGTCTTGAGCCGGTACGCGAACGTCACCGTGAGCACCACCCCGAGCGTCACCCAGAACAGGCTCGTGTACTTGGGCGTCCCCGAGAACCCCAGCGCCCCGCCGATGTGCGTCGGGAGCACATACCACGGAGTCGCCACGAGGGTTTCCCCCGGGTCCAGCACGGGCCGGGTCTGCTGGATCGTCACCCGAACGATCTCCCCGAACCCCAGCGTCACGATCGCCAGGTAATCCCCGCGCAGCCTCAGCGACGGGAGCCCCACCAGGAAGCCCACGATCCCCGCCACGATCCCCCCCACGATCAACGACCCCAGGAACAGCAGCTCACCCGCGGCGAACCACGCCGTCGGGATCGGCGCGTTGAGCGACTTGCTCGAGAGCACGCCCCCGTGCGTTTCGGCGTCCCCGAAGATCGCGATCGACCCGTAGTACGACACGATGCCCGCCGCGTACCCCCCCACCGCCAGGAACCCCGCGTGGCCCATCGAGAACTGGCCCGTGAACCCGTTCACGATGTTCAGCGACACCGCGAGCATGACATTGATGCACACGCCCATCGCCAGCCCCGCCTCGTAGCGGTTGAGGTTAGGGCGCACCGCCAGGTGCATCAGCAGCGCCAGGCCCAGCGCCACCGCCAGGGGCAGCGCCACGCCCTTGGCGAGCGCCGCGATCCGGGCGTTCGTCGTCGCGGGGGGGAGTTGGTAGACGGGGCTTGGCACTCGCGTTCCTCGTGACCTTCGCGGTCAGACCTTCTCCACCGCCGCCGAGCCCAGGATCCCGCCCGGCCTCAGCAGCAGCATCCCGATCAGCACCGCGAACACGTAGGCGTCGGTCAGGCCGGAGAACAGGTACGCCGCGCCGAAGTTCTCGATGGAAGCGATGATCAACGCCCCCAGGACCGCCCCGCGGATATTCCCGATCCCGCCCACCACCGCCGACACGAACGCCTTGAGCCCCAGGAGCGCCCAGGTCGTGTCCGCGGGCTGCGTCACCGTCTGGTACCGCAGCGCGTAGAGGAACCCGCCCGCCGCCGCCAGGCACGCCCCGAGCACGAACGTCATCGAGATGACCCGGTCGACGTTGATGCCCATCAGGCTGGCCGTTTTGTGGTCGAAGCTCACCGCCCGCATCGCTCGGCCCATCGCGCTCTTGAACACCAGACGGTCGAGCGCCACCATCAGCACCACGGCCGTCCCCACGATGATGAAATCAATCAGGCGGAACGGGACCTTGCCGATCATGAACAAGGGCTCGGCGTCGGGCACCAGCGCGGGGATCTTCCGAGGCTGCGTCCCGAACAGGAACTTCTGGTTCCCCGTGTTCTGGAGGAACAGGCTCACCCCGATCGCCGTGATCAGGCAGTTGAGCCGCGGCGCCTGGCGAAGCGGGCGATACGCGAGCCTCTCCACCAGGAACGACACCGTCGCGCACAGCGCCATCGCCCCCGCCAGCACCACCCCCCCCAGCCACCACGGCGCCTGCTGCAGCCCCAGCTTCTCCAGCAGCGTGAGCGCCAGCACCGTCGAGAAGAGCGCCCCGATCACCACCACGTCCGAGTGCGAGAAGTTGATGAACTTGAGGATGCCGTAGACCATGGTGTAGCCCAGCGCGATCAGCGCGTACAGGCTCCCGGTCGTGATGGAGTTCTGGATCGCCTGGAGAAACTGGTCCATGCTCGGCTGTCGTGCCCCTCACCCCGCCCGCCAACGCCCGATCACCGCCCCGCGGACGGGTCCTCGATCTTCGCCCGGAAAATCCACGCCCCGCCCTTGCGCTCGAGGACCACGATGGGCTTGACCGCGTTGCGGTTGCGGTCCAGCGTGATCCGCCCCGTCACCCCGGGGAAGTCCTTCGTCGCCGCGATGGCGTCCCGCAGCGCCGACCCGTCGGTCGTCCCCGCCCGCTCGAGCGCCGCGATCAGGACCCGCGCCGCGTCGTACCCCAGCGCCGCCAGCCCGTCGGGCGTCTTCCCGTTGTACGCCGCCCGGTACGCCCGCACGAACTCCTGGATCTCGGGGCTCGGGTCGTCCGGGGCGTAGTGGTTTGTGTAGAAGCAGTTCTCGATGGCGTCGCCCGCGTTCTTGGCCAGCTCCTCGCTGTCCCACCCGTCGCCCCCGATGATGGGCACCCGGATCCCCAGTTGCCGCGCCTGGATCGCGATGTTCGCGATGTCCGTGTAGTACCCGGGCAGGTAGATCGCCTCGGGGCTCGCCTCACGGATCTTCGTCAGCCTCGCGTTGAACTCCTTCTCGCCCTTCTGGTACTCCACCCGCGACACCACCTCGCCGCCCATCCCCACGAACGCCTTCGCGAACTCGTCCGCCAGCTGCTGGCTGTAGGCCGACGCCGTGTCCACCAGGAGCGCCACTTTCTTGACCTTCAGCTCGTCCACCGCGAACTTCGCCCCCGCGAACCCCTGGAACGGGTCGATGAAGCACACCCGAAAGATGTAGTCCCCACGCTCCGTTACCCGCGTGTTCGTCGAGCTCGGCGTGATCATCGGGATCCCCGCCTCCTGGCAGACCGGCGCCCCCTCCAGCGAGATGCTCGACGCCACCTCGCCCAGCACCGCGTGGACCTTGTTCACGTCGATCAGCTTCCTCACCACGTCCCCCGCCTTGGTCGACTGGCTCTCCGTGTCGTCCGTCACCAGCGTCACCCGACGCGTCGTCTCCCCGACCTTCACCCCGCCCGCGTCGTTGATCTCCTTGATCGCCAGCCGGATCCCCTCGTCCGTCGAACGCCCGAACGTCGCCTCGGGCCCCGTCATCGAGGCGTAGTGGCCAACCCGCACCTCCGACGCCCCGCCCGCGCCCCCGCCCTTGGGGTCCTTCTTCTCGCACCCGCCCGCCCCGACGACCACCGCCGACACCGCCACGGCCAGCGAAACCCTCGACATCAACGACAGCACGGTCCGGCGAACAGTCATGGCGACTCCTATCCCCGAGGCACCCACAACCTCCCTCGCCAACCCGCACGCGCCGCGGCCGGCACGTACCCGGATCAGGAAGGGGAGTGTTCGGGGGTGAACCCTCGTCAAGACGCGAAGGTTAGCAAACCCAAGCCGATTTGGAAACCTCACCGCCCGGCACGGCCCGAGACTCCGCCCCCGCCCGCCCGATCCCGGGAACCCGGCCCCCGTGAATCCGACGGCCACACGGCCGAATGCTTGGACCCCCTCCGGCTCCTCCTTATACTCATCGCTACGCGTCCTGAGAGAGTCGGGCCCCGCGTTGGGTCCCAAAGGGAGATCGAGCATGTTCGTGGCACGTCTGGCGGCGATCGCCGCGCTCACCCTGAGCGCGACGTCGGCGGTTCTCGCGCAAGTGACCTGGACCGGCGCCGCCGGCGACAACCTCTGGTTCTCGCCGGGCAACTGGTCCACCGGCGTCGTTCCTCAGCCCGGGCAATCCGTCACCATCAACGTCCCGGGCTCGGACCCCACCATCCTGGTCCGCAGCGTCAACTCCGTCACCATCGATATCGTTTCTCTCGCCCTCGCCGAACGGCTCGATCTCGGGCCCAACATCACCTTCCGCACCGGGTCGGCCTCGTGCTCCGCGTCCGTCGCCCTCTCCGGGGGCATCATCGACGGCGGGGCCTGGACGTTCCTCAACCCCAACGCGTTCGTCGATATCCTCGCCACCTCCGGCAACACCATCACCTCCGCCGCCACCATCGCCGGCGAGATCGTCCTGGGCACGGCCAACGCACGCCTCCGGATCGACCCCGGGACCCGCTTCACCGCGGCCCGGCTCGCCGCCACGAACGCCGGCATCGGGTTCGCCGCGGGCTACACCCTCCACGACCAGGTCATCGTCTCCGGCGGCGCCAATGTCAACGCCGCCGTCGAGACCATCGGCACCGGGCTCCTCACCATCTCGCCCTCGGGATCCGTCGTCGCCGCTCCGGGTTTCACGGGGACTTTGACACTCATTAACGTGTTCTGGTTCGGCGGGACCATGAACCTGATCAACAACGGATTGATCCAGTCCGGCCCTACCGGCACCTTCCGCGTCACCTGCGCCTCCTTCACCAACAACGCCACCGTCCGGTCCACCGGCGGCACCCTCGATCTCAACGCCGTCGCGTTCACCAACGCCACCACCGGATCCGTCATCGCCGAGGCCGGTGTCGTCCAGATCCGCGGGAACTGGTCCAACGCCGGCACCATCGACTTCACCGGAACCCGCCTCGACCTCGACGGAACATTCAACACCGCCTCCCTCGCCGGGCTCATCGTTCGTAACGCCTCCCCCGTCGACATCGTCGGCACCTGGGACAACACCGCCTCCTCGTTCACCTTCAACCAGTCCACCGGCTCATGGCGGCTCAACGGCGGGTCTATCACCGGAGGAACCATCAACTCCGCCGACAACAACCGCCTCCTCTTCGGGCCCAACAGCAGCCAGCTCAACGCCGTCAACTACACCGGCGAGCTCATCCTGGACCAGACCAACGCGCGCCTCCGTCTCACCAACGGCGCGTCCGCTCAGACCATCCGCCTCTCCACCACCAATACCTCGGTCGCGTACTCGCCCAACACCGTGGTCAACACAACCATCATCGCGGATGGGTCCGCGCCAGGCTCCCGCGCCGTCGAAGTCATCTCCGCGGGCCCGCTGAGCTTCGCCCCCTCCGCCTCGGTCCAAACCCAGGGGACCTGGACCGGCACACTCCAGATCGGCGGCGCCTTCTGGTTCAGCGCCGCGACCAACCTCTCCAACCTCGGCTCCATCGCCGTCACCGGCAACGGCCGAACCTTGACCTTCAACCCCGCCTCCCTCACCAACCACGCCGGCGCCTCGATTTCCGCCTCCGCGTCCTCCACCCTGAGCATTTCCCCATCCTCGTCCTTCACCAACGAGCCCGGCGCTTCGGTCGCCGCCACGTCCTCGACCCTCAACATCACCCCGACCTCCTCCTTCACCAACAACGGCTCGATCTCCGTCACCGACGGCGCCGCCACCTTCGCCGGCACCTGGTCCACCTCGACCGCCATCAACGCGACGAACTCCACCGTCAACCTCGGGGGGTCCTTCACCACCGCCTCTGCGCTCCGCCTCAACCGCGCCGGCGGCACCGTCAACATCACCGGGGCCCTCAACAACACCGCCGACACCCTCCCCTTCTCCAACGCCACCGGGTCCTGGGTCCTCGCCGGGGGCACCATCACCGGCGGCTCGGTCACCTTCGCCGACTCCCACCGGCTCGAGATCGGCGGCGACTCCAGCAACACCCTCAGCAACGTCACCCTCGCCAACGAACTCCGCCTCGCCCTGCCCAACGGACGCGTCCGCATCACCAACGGCACGACCGTCCCGAGCCTGCGATTCACCAACGTCAACAACAGCGTCGCCTTCCCGCCCGGGACCACGATCAACTTTCCCATCACCCTGGACGCCGCACAACTCTCCAACCAAGCCATCGAGGTGACCGCCGCCGGGACCCTGAGCACCGGGCCGGCCGGTTCCATTACCGTCCCTCCGACGAGCCTGACCCAGAGCATCGCCCTCGGCAGCGGGTTCTGGTTCACCGCCCCGAACATCATCAACCAGGGGACCATCGAGATCGCCAACGGCCGGACCCTTTCACTGGGGTCCACGTCCAACCCCGCGGTCAACCAAGGCATTCTCCGGGCCCGCAACGCCTCCACCATCACCGCCGTCTTCACGGGACCCCAGGCCGCGCCCGACCTCGCCGACACCAACACCACCCTCAACGCCTCAGGGACCTTCACCTTCCCCTCGGGCCTTTCCGTCGGCCCGGGCGTCGCCGTCTCCCTCAACGGCGTGTGGTCCGTTCCGGGCCCCCTCGTCCTGAACCAGGGCGCCCTCACCCTCGGCGGCACGTTCACACCCGCCGACATCCCCAACCTCCAGCGTACCGCGGGCTCCGTCTCCATCACCGGCGTCTTCGACCTCTCGGGCGGAACCTACACCCTCAACAACGCCACAGGCTCCTTCATCCTCCGAGACGCCACCCTCCGCAACGGGACCCTCGCGCGCACCGGCGGCAACACCCTCGACATCTCCGGGCAAGGAACCCTCGACAACGTCACCTTCCCCCAGCAGTTCCTTCTCTCGGGGAACGGGGCCAACCGCGCCCGTTTCCTCGGGACCACCTCCGCCCCCTCCTACCGCCTCTCGGGAATCAACAACTCCATCGGCTTCCAGCCCGGGACCGTCCTCAACACCGACATCATCATCGACGGGCCCGCCGGCACCCGCGCCGTTGAACTCAACGGGCAACCCGGGAACCTCACGCTCGGCCCCGCGTCACGCATCCTCGTCGACAATCCCAACATCGCCCTCGTCCTCGGGAACTTCTGGTTCTCCGGGAGCAACTCCGTCACGACGCTCGGCCTCATCGACAACCCCGCCTCTCTTTCCATCGGGAGCCTCACCGCCTGGACCAACTTCAACCCCGCGACCAGGACCCTTGCCGGCGGCCGATACCGCCTCCGCAACTCGATCACGACCTCGCCCACCATCCGCGTCAACAACGCCGATCTCGAGTTCACCGGCGGCTCGTTCATCACCCTCGACCTGGCCGAGAACCGCGGACGACTCGCCCTCATCAACGGCACCGATGTCTCCCTGAACCCCTTCGTCGGGAACCCTGACCGCGTCACCAACTTCATCAACTCGGGCCTGCTCGAACTCGGCCCGGGCTCCTTCCTCCAGGTCGGTTCCTCGGGCTCCGCCGCCGATTTCACCCAGACCCCCACCGGCGATGCCCGCTTTATCCTCGCCGGTGATTCGCCCGCCCAGCACGGGCGTATCCGCGTCTTCGGCAACGTCTTCTACGACGGCACCCTCTCCGCCCGCACCGCCGACGGCTTCGAACGCCAGTGCGGCATGATCTTCGACGTCATCGACGCCGACGGGCAACGCACCGGCGGCTTCTCCACCCTCGACCTCCCCGCCCCGACCGAGGACAACGTCGTCCTGGCCTTCGCCATCGGGCCCGACGTACGCCTGACCGTCTCCTCCAGGGCCGACTTCAACCAGGACGGCTTCCTCGACTTCTTCGACTTCTCCGAGTACGTCGACTGCTTCGAGGGCTTCGGGTGCCCGCCGGGGCTCAACGCCGATTTCAACGACGACGGCTTCGTCGATTTCTTCGATTTCTCGGACTTCGTCTTCCGTTTCGAGGCCGGCTGCTAATCCTCCGGTCAGAACCACCCCGGCCCCCCCGTCATCCGATACAGAGGGGGGGCCGGGCCGCACGGTTCTGGTACCCTCCGGATATCCACCCCGGATCGGAGATCCCGCATGCGCTCCAACACCGCCCGCGCCATCCTCGCCGTCTCGGCCTCAGCCCTCGCGACGATCACCCTCGCCGACCCGCCCTACGAACTCAACTGGACCACCATCGACGGCGGCGGGGGCACCATGTCCGGCGGCATCTACACCATGTCCGTCACCATCGGGCAGCACGACGCCGGGCAGCCCATGACCGGGGGGATCTACTCCCTCTCCGGCGGGTTCTGGGCCGGCGGCACGGGCGAGCCCTCCTGCCCCGCCGACTTCAACGATGACGGCTTCGTCGACTTCTTCGACCTCGACGCGTACGTCGAGTGCTTCGAGGGCGGCGAGTGCCCGCCCGGCAAGTCCGCCGACTTCAACGACGACGGGTTCGTCGACTTCTTCGATCTTGACGCGTTCGTTGAAGCCTTCGAAGTCGGCTGCTGATCCAACGGGGGTGGACCTCGCTCACGATCCCGTTCATCCCTCGCCCCGCGCTCGCCGTCGCCCTCGCCACGGCCGCCTCGCCTGCCCTCGCACAACCCGCCGGGCGGATCATCGTCAAGGGCGACGACACCCTCGGCCAGTGCGACCCGCCGATCGGCCTCTTCACGGCTATCTCCGTCGGGCCCCGGCACGCCATCGCGATCCGCCCCAACGGGACCCTCGCCGCCTGGGGCGCCGATCCCTCCGGGCTCGACTCTCCGCCCGCCGGGACCTTCCTCACCGCCGCCGCCGGACGGGCCTTCTCCGTCGCCGTCCGCTCCGACGGCACGCTGTCGGCTTGGGGCACCAACGCCTGGGGTGAACTCAACGCCCCCACCGGAGCGTTCTCCGCCGTCGCCGCCGGCAATCACCACGCCCTCGCCCTCCGGTCCGACGGCACGCTCGCCGCCTGGGGCTACAACGCCTGGGGCCAGACCAACGCCCCGTCCGGCACCTTCACCTCCATCGCCTGCGGCAACCACCATTCGCTCGCCCTCCGGTCCGACGGCGTCGTCCTCGCGTGGGGCCTTAACGCCTCGGGCCAGTGCAACGTCCCCTCGGGCACTCTCGCCGCGTCCGTCCACGCCGGCGCCCATTTCTCGTTCGCCGTCACTCACGCCGGCGGACTCGTCGCCTGGGGCGACAACGCCCACGGCCAACTGGCCTTCCCCCCGGGTCCCTTCGCCGCCGCCGACGGCGGGTACACCCACGCCCTCGCCCTGGACTCCCAAGGGCGGCTCACCCTTCGCGGCAACGGGCTCACCGGTCAGACCGAACCCTTTGCCGGGTTCGCGCTCGACGCCGCCGCGGGCGACGACTACACCGTCGTCCTCACCGCCGACTGCAACGGCAACGGCGTCGACGATGCTCTGGAGGTCGCTCAAGGCCTCAGCGCCGACTGCGACGCCGACGGCATCCCCGACGAATGCCGACCGCCCGCCATCGCCATCCGCCGCCACCCGTCGGACCTCCGCGTCCGACGCGGGGCCGACGCGGTCTTCTCCATCGACGCCTCCCCCCGGCACGCCACCTTCCGCTGGCGACGCGACGGTGTCCCCCTCGACGACGGCCCTCGCGCTTCGGGCACTCACGCCGCGAACATGACCATTCGTTCCGCGAGCGACGGCGACCCGGGCGTCTACGACTGCGTCGTCACCCTGGGGACCTGCGGGTCCCTGACGTCTCACCCCGCCACACTCACCCTCGACGACGCCCCCTGCCCGCCGGATTTCAACTCCGACGGTTTCCTCGACTTCTTCGACCTCGACGCCTTCGTCATGTGCTTCGAATCGGGCGATTGCCCCCCGGGCTCCGACGCCGATTTCAACGGCGACGCGTTCGTGGATTTTTTCGACCTCGACGCCTTCATCGCCGCCTTCGAGGACGGGTGCTGACGCGGGATCTATGATGGGCCCCCGGAGGCCCGCCGAATGCCGCACATCATCGCCGAACCCTGCATCGGGACCAAGGACACCTCGTGCGTGGACGTCTGCCCGGTCGACTGCATCCACCCCACCAAGAACGAGCCCGAGTTCGGGAAAACCGACCAGCTCTTCATCGACCCCGACACCTGCATCGACTGCGGCCTCTGCGTCGACGAGTGCCCCGTCCAGGCCATCTTCCCCCAGGACGACCTCCCCGCCGAGTGGAACAAGTACATCCAGGTCAACCTCGATTACTACAAAGCCAAGTCGTGACCAAGCGCTGGCCCTGACCCCACCCTGACCCCGACCTGATCCCGCCCCGGGACGCCCGATGTCGATCAACGACGAACTCGCCGCCCGGTTCCTCGCCGCTTCGCGGATGCTCGAACTCTTGGGCGAGGATCACTTCCGCGTCAACGCCCTCGCCCGCGCCGCCCGCGCCATCGAGTCGCTCCCCGCCGACGCCGCCGACCTCGCGAAAGACCGCAAGGCCCTGACCGCCGTCCCCGGCATCGGCGCCAAATCGGCCGACAAAATCACCGAGTTCATCGCCACCGGCGCCATCGCCGAGTTCGACGAGATCAAGGCCCGTGTCCCGCCGGGGCTGCTCGACCTCATGGAACTCCCCGGCCTGGGGCCCAAGACCGTCGCCGTCTTCTGGAACCAGGCCGGCGTCACCTCCCTTGACGACCTCAAGCGGATCATCGACGACGGCTCGATCCTGAGCCTCCCCCGCATGGGCGCCAAGTCCGTCGAGAAGATCCGACAGGCCATCGCCTTCGGCCAATCCGCCTCGCACCGAACCGCCCTGGGCCTGGCCCTCCCACTCGCCGAGCACATCGCCGCCCGCCTCGCCAAAGTCCGCGGCGTCACCCGCACCGCCTTCGCCGGCTCCGCCCGACGCGCCAAGGACACCGTCGGCGACCTCGACATCCTCGCCGCCTCCTCCGACCCCGACGCCGTCACCAGGGCCTTTCTCGACCTCCCCCAGGTCCTCCAGGTCCTGCAATCCGGGCCCGGCAAGTCCTCCGTCCGCCTCGCCCTCGACACCGCCTCCTCTCGCTGGGGCCGCGGCTCCTCCGAGAGCACCGCCGCGATCCAGTGCGACCTCCGCATCGTCCCGCCCGACCGCTTCGGCGCCGCGCTCATGTACTTCACCGGCTCCAAAGAACACAACGTCCGCCTCCGCGAACGCGCGCGCGCCGCAGGCCTCACCCTCAACGAGTACGGCCTCTTCCACGCCCCCGCCGACGAAGCCTCCAAGCCCGATTGGTCACGCAAGGATCCCATCGCCGCTCACACCGAGCACGAGGTCTTCAAGGCCCTGGGTCTCCCCGACATCCCTCCCGAGATCCGAGAGGACGCCGGCGAGCTCGACCTGGCCGAGGCCCCTCGCCTCCTCGAACTCGGCGATATCCGCGCCGAACTCCACGCCCACACCACCGCCTCCGACGGCCGCCTCGACATCGAGTCCCTCGCCGCCCGCGCCAAAGAGCGCGGGTTCCACACCATCGCCGTCACCGATCACTCCCGCTCCTCCCCGCAGGCCGGGGGCCTCTCCCCCGAGCGCCTCCTCCAGCACATCGAGGACATCCGCAAGGCCGCCGAACGCGTCCCCGGGATCACCATCCTCGCCGGGAGCGAGGTCGACATCCTCGCTGACGGCTCCCTGGATTACGACGACAGCCTGCTCGAACAGCTCGACGTCGTCGTCGCCTCGCCGCACGCCGCACTGTCACAGGACGAGGACGCCGCCACGATCCGCCTCCTCGCGGCCGTCCGGCACCCACTGGTCCACATCCTGGGGCACCCGACCGGACGACTCATCAACCGCCGCAAGGGCCTCGAACCCCGCCTCCGCGAGATCCTCGACGCCGCGGCCGAGAACCACGTCGCCCTCGAGATCAACGCCCACTGGATGCGCCTCGACCTCCGGGACATCCACGCACGCCAGGCCATGAACGCCGGGTGCCTCCTCGCCGTCGACTGCGACGTCCACGAGCCCGAGGATTTCGACAACCTCCGTTTCGGCGTCGCCACGGCTCGCCGGGGGTGGGTCTCCAAGGACCGCTGCGTCAACGCCTGGGCCGCCCCCAAGCTCCACGAGTGGCTCGCCTCCAAACGCCCCCACCGCCCCCACTGACGGGCGAACACCCCATTCAGGCGGCATAGCCCTTCGCCGGGTCTTCCATCGCACACCCCCGCCGTTGTATTCTGCCCTTGGAGGTCCGATCCATCACTGGGCCGCTCGGCCGCGTCGGCCGATCACCGGCGGCACCCTCGCCGCCACTGGGAGACCGCATGCTCGCACGTTCCGTCATCCGCGCCGCCGCCGCGGCATTCACCCTCGCCGCACCCCTCGCCCACGCCCAGTCCGTCGGGCCCGACGTCATCGTCGGCGAACTCTACGAGGTTGAAAACTACACCTCCGCCGGGCCCATCGACGGCCTCCGCGCCTACGCCGTCGGAACCATCTCCTGCAACGTCGGCGACCAGCCGCTCCTCTGGATCTCCAACACCAACCAACATCCCGTCATCTCCCAGAACATGTACCGCATCCACAACGGGCGATTTCAGCAGATCGGCCAGGCCTGGCTCAAGCACGGCTTCTGCGCCCTCCAAGGGAGCGTCTGCGGCTCCTGCACCCCCAACCCCGACGGATGCCCCGCCCTCGGCGTCGGATGCTCAGACCCGTACTCCGCCGGCCTCAACGGTTCCCAGTCCGGCCTCGGGCCCAAGCATGAGGTCAACGCCGCCACCGGCGCCTTCCCCTACCCCTACAACGGCAACGCCACCGGGAACGCCACCCTCCGCAAGCGACTCCAGGTGAAAGACGCCGACCTCGCCCTCCCAGGCGCCCTCTACTTCGTCTCCAGCATCTACATCGCCGCCGATGACGCCGCCGCCGGCAACGCCCATAACAACCAGTCCTACCGCCGGATCACCGTCGACCCGAACAACAAGAACATCGCCCTCACCGGCACCACCCAGCGCACCAAGCCCGCCATCTTCGCCTGGCGAGACCACGGCCTGGGGCCCAACACCGCCGACCCCAACGTCATCCTCTCCGCCCTCGACGTCCCGGGCGACGGTCGTTTCTGGATCGGCGCCAAGGCCACCGACCTCGGCAACGGACGCTGGCGGTACGACTACGCCGTCCAAAACCTCACCTCCGACCGCTCCGCACGGGCCTTCTCCGTCCCCCTCCCACTGGGCGCCACGATCTCCACCACCGGCTTCTCCGACGTCGATTACCACTCCGGCGAGCCCTACAACAACAACGACTGGCCCGCCACGCTCGACGGATCCACCATCTCATGGAGCACCGTCGCCTTCAACCTCAACCCCAACGCCAACGCCCTCCGTTGGGACACCATCTACAACTTCTGGTTCGAGTGCGATATCCCACCCGCCGGCGGACAGGTCTCCCTCGCCCTCTTCAAGCCCGGCACCCCCGCCGCCGCGACCGTCAACACCATCATCCCAAGCCCCGACGGCGTCTTCCGACCCTACAACGACTCCTGCGCCCTCGCCGCCACCATCTCCACGGGCGCTACCCCCTTCTCCAACGTCAACGCCACCACCGACGGTCCCGCCGAGCCGGGACCCTGCACCATCGCCGCCTATGACCAGATCGGCGCCGATATCTGGTACACCCACGTCCCCGCGTGCTCCGGGACGCTCTCCATCAACACCTGCGGCACTGCCTTCGATACCAAGATCGCCGTCTACGCCGGGTGCCCCACGGGCCCGGGGCAGGCCCTCGCCTGCAACGACGACGCCGACTGCGGCCTCGCCTCGCGCCTGACCCTCCAGGTCACCGGGGGCTCCACCTACTGGATCCGCGTCGGCGGGTTCCAGGCCGCCACGGGCTCGGGCACCCTGACCCTCTCCGGGCCCAACTGCGGGCCCGCCGCTCCCCTCAACGACTCTTGCTTCGATGCCCAGTGGGCCGCCGACGGGGTCACCATCACCGCGTCCACCGCCTACGCCACCAACGATGGCACCGCCAGCTGCGGCAGCTCGTCCACCTCGCCCGACGTCTGGTTCGCGTACCGCCCGCAGATCTCCGGCTCCGTCGCCGTCCAGACCTGCGGCTCCGGGTACGACACCGTCCTCTCCGCATACTCCGGCGCCTGCGGCTCGCTCACCCAGATCGCCTGCAACGACGACACCGCCTGCAACGGCAACGGCCTCGTCTCTCGCGTCACCTTTAACGCCACCGCCGGATCCACCTACCTCATCCGCCTCGCCGGGTATAACGGCGCCACCGGGGCCTACGCCCTCACCGTCCAGGGCGGCGGCGGCGTCGTCCCACCCACCAACGACACCTGCGCCAACCGCTCCGGGATCTCCCTCGGCCTCACCCCCTTCTCCACCTTCGGCGCCGCCACCGACGGACCCGCCCACAACGACTGCGGCGCCGGCGGCCTCATCTACAACGACATCTGGTTCAACTACCCCGCCCAGTGCGACGGCCTCCTCCGAGTCTCCACCTGCGACTCCCCCTTCGACTCTCGCATCGCCGTCTACCTGGGCAGCGGGTGCGACAACCTCCCCGCACGCCTCCTCGCCTGCAACGACAACGCCGACGGTTGCGGCACCGGGTCGTCCGTCACCGTCCCGGTCTCCTCCGGCAACAACTACACCATCCGCGTCGGCGGATCCAACCCCACCGTCCGCGGCACCGCCGGCCTCCTCCTCGAATGCATCAACCCCTGCCGCCCCGACTTCAACCGCGACGGCTTCCTCGATTTCTTCGACCTCGACGCCTTCGTCCTCTGCTTCGAAGGCGAGGGCTGCCCCACCGAACAGGACGCCGACTACAACGACGACGGCTTCGTCGATTTCTTCGACCTCGACGCTTTCGTCCTCGACTTCGAGGCCGGCTGCTGAGCCGCGACCGTACCCCCTGATCCCGCGCGGGCCCCGGGCTTCTGCCCCGGGGCCCTTTCGTTTTTACGAGACCCCGCCGCGCTCCCCCGCCCCCGGGTCAATCTCTCGGAGGTACTCCCACGAGTAGATCCCCGTGTCGTGCCCGTCGGAGAACCGGATCTTCACCGCGTAGTTCCCCACCAGCTCCGCCGACTCCGCCCTCAGCACCCCACCGCCCCCACCACCCCCACCGCTCGGCAGGACCGTCAGCGGGTTCTTCGACATCTCCTCGCGCAGCCGCCGCATGTCCGCCGACGGGCTCATCCGCCTCAGGTACGCCACCGAGTAGTACGACGTCGTCCCGTCGGCCCACTCGACCGTCAACCCGCGGTCCTTCTTCAGATCCATCCTGATCGGCGTCAGCACCCGCGTTTCCCTCCACGCCCACTGTACGCCCCGGCCCGCCGCCCACCACCCGGTACCATGCCGCCATGACCTCCGCCCACACCCACCCCGCCGACGAACTCCTCGCCCGGATCGCCGCCGTCGGCTCCCCCATCTGCGTCGGCCTCGACCCCGTCGTCGAGAACCTCCCCCGCGCCGTCTGCGCGGGAGACCCCCACGATTCCATCGCCGCCTTCTCCCTCGGCGTCATCGAGGCCGTCGCCCCGCACGCCGCCGCCATCAAGTTCCAATCCGCCTGCTACGAGCGTTACGGCTCCCGCGGCTTCGGCGCCCTCGAGCGCGCTTGCGCCGCCGCCCGACACCACGGCCTCTTCGTCCTCCTCGACGCCAAACGCGGGGACATCGGCCTCTCCGCCGCCCACTACGCCGCCGCCGCCTCACGGATGGGCGCCCACGCCGTCACCGTCAACGGCTACCTCGGCCCCAGCGGCATCGAGCCCTTCCTCGCCGAGGGACTCGCCGTGTTCGTCCTTGTGCGCACCAGCAACCCCGACAGCGACGAGGTCCAATCCCTCCGCCTCGCCGACGGACGGACCGTCGCCGAATCCATGGCCGACCTCGTCGCCACCCTCGGCGTCGGGCACCTCGGCCGGCACGGGCTCAGCTCCCTCGGTGCCGTCGTCGGCGCCACCAAGTCCGCCGACGGCCACGCCCTCCGCGCCCGCATGCCCGACCAGATCTTCCTTGTCCCGGGTTACGGGGCCCAGGGCGGAAAGCCCGACGACATCCGCGCCCTCCTCCGCCCCGAAGGCGACGGCGTCCTCGTCACCGCCTCACGATCCGTCATCTACCCCCCCAATCCCACCGACGCCCCGTGGAATGCCGCGATCGCCCACGCCGCCCGACGCCTCGCCGACGAGATCAGGTCCGTCTGCGTCCAATAAACGGCAGGCGGCGACCGAACAATTTCCTATCATTACACCGGCCGAGCCCCCCGCGGATCGCACAATCTTCACCCGAATCCACGCGCCCGGGTTGCCACGGGGGATTCCTGTGGCACATTCCCTCAGGACAACCAGCCGTGGTCTTTGTGCGCTGGCGAGCGTGCGCGTTGTGGGCTCGCCGAGTGTGGGGGGCCGTGGCATTTGAGAGCGGAGCGGAAGAGATGAAAATGATCGCTGTATTGGGAGGGGTCCTCGCTGCGGCCGGTTCGGCCCAGGCGGGATTCTTCGTGGAGGTCGAATCCAACGACACGTTGGCGACCGCGAACTTCGTCGGTTCGTACTCGTTCCCCGGGGACGGCTTCGTCGTTGACGGCGCCATCAGCCCCTCCACCGACGAGGACTGGTTCCGGTTCTCCGTGGATGACGCCACGCAGATCCGCGTCGCCATCTTCGGCCGCCCCAACAGCTCCTCCGGCGACAGCTTCCTCGAGCTGTTCGACGGCGCGGGCTCCCTCGTCGCCTCCGACGATGACAGCGGCATCAACCTCTTCAGCGCCCTCGAGTACAACACCGCCGGCGCCGGCACCTACTTCCTCCGCGTGACCTCCTTCCGCGGCGCGTCCTCCTTCGAGTACAAGATGGTCGTGGGGCTCAACGTCGCCCCGACCCCCGGCAGCCTCGCCCTCGCGGGCCTGGGCGCCCTCGTCGCCACCCGTCGCCGTCGGGCCTAATCGCCCACCGGCTCGGGTTCTGTCCACGTTTGCGTATTGACCCGGAGATGCAAAGGGCCCGTCCCACCCAGGACGGGCCCTTACCCTTTTTGCCCCGACCCGACCCGCCTTACATCCGCTCGACCGTCGGGATCCCGAGCGTCTCCAGCCCGTCCGCCAGCACCCGACCCGCCAGGTCGCACAGTTTCAGCCGCGACGCTCGCACCTCTTCGGTCGGCGCTTTGAGCACCGGGCACTGGTCAAAGAACCTCGCGAACGCACCCGCCAGGTCGTACAGGTACTGGCATACCCGGTGCGGCTCGCACGCCTCCGCCGCCCCTCGCAGCACCCCGGGGTACCGCAGGATCGACAGCGCCAGCGCCTTCTCCGCCGGCTCCGACGCGGAATACGCCACGCCCGAAAGGTCCGGCATCACCCCGGCCTCCGACGCCTTCCTCGCGATGCTCCGCGTCCGCACCAGCGCGTACAACAAGTACGGCCCCGTGTTCCCCTCGAAACTCACCATCCGGTCGAAACTGAACACATAGTCCTTCACCCGGTCGCTCGACAGGTCCGTGTACTTGATCGCCGCCACACCCGTCGCCCACGCGATCTCCCGGCGCTCCGACTCCGACAGCCCCCCCGCCAGTTCCGTCACCTTCGCGAACGCCCGGGCCTCCGCCTCGTCGATCAGGTCCGCCAGTCTCACGTTCTCGCCCGAGCGCGTCTTGAACGGCTTGCCGTCCTCCCCCAGCACCATCCCGAACGCCGCGTGACGCAGCACCGCCCGCCCGCCGCCGGGCACCGCCGTGAACCCCGCCCGTTCGCACGCCGCGAAGACCTGCCTGAAGTGAAGCGACTGCCTCGCGTCCACGCAATAAATCACCCGCCCCGCCCCCATCTGCCCCACCCGCCGACGGATCGCCGCCAGGTCCGTCGTCGCGTACAGGTACCCCCCGTCGCGTTTGCGGATCAGGCACGGCTCCGCGATCCCCCCCCACTCCTCACGATCGAGCCGGACGATCACCGCCCCCTCGTCCACTTCCGCGATCCCACGCGACAACAGACCCTCCACCAGCGGGCCCAGTTCGTCCGCGTAACTGCTCTCCCCGGCCGTGTGCTCCGGCAACACCTCCGCGTTCAGCCTCGCGCACACCGACACGCACGCCGCGATCGTCACATCGACGATCCGACGCCACACCGATTCCACCTCAGGGTCGTGCGACTGGAGCTTCACCAGCGTCCGCTTCGCCTTCGCCAGCCTCTCCCCGTTCTCACGGACCCGCTCGAACTCATCCTCCCACTCCGCCTCCGCTTTGGGACCCATCCCCCACCGCACGATCGCCTCCACCGCCGGGCTCCGCGTGTCGCACTCCCGCTGCGCCGCCTTGTACAACCGCCCCATATCCGCCAGCGTCACGCCCCCGAGCGTCACCCGCCCCGCCTCCACCTCCTCCATCAACTTCCCCGTCACCATCGCGATCGGCAGCCCCCAGTCCCCCAGGTGGTTCTGGCGGATCACCCGGTGCCCCAGCCTCGCGTACATCCGCGCCACCGCGTCCCCGATGATCGTCGCACGAAGGTGCCCGACGTGCATCTCCTTCGCCAGGTTCACCCCGCACAGGTCCACCACCACCGTCTCGGACGCCGCGGGCGCCCTCACGCCCAGGCTCACCCCCGCCGCCCCCCCGGAGCCGTCGAACGCCGACAGCAGCCCGCCCAACGCCTCCGCCCTCAGCCTCAAGTTGATGAACCCCGGTCCCGCGATCGAGCCCTCGCCCACCGGCTCGCACACGTCGCCAACCTCGAGCGCCCCCACGATCCGAGCCGCCGCCTCACGCGGGGAAACCCCCGCCCTCTTCCCCAGCGCCATCGCCGCGTTGCACTGGAAATCCCCGAGCGACGCCTGCTTGCTCGCCGTCACCATCGGGTCCAACGCACCCTCGACCCCGGGGAACGCCCTCGCGATCGCCGACGAAACACGCGACGACAGGATTTCTACGGGATCAAACGAGTTGGCTTCCGGCTCGGGCATGGGCTCATCGTAGGAACCCGCCCTCCCCGCTTCGCCCCCGCTCAACGCCCCTCATCCTCATCACCCTCCCAGGCCAGCGCCGACAGCGCCGCGCCCAGCCGCTCCGCGAACTCGATCATCGGCGTCCCCGGGAGCAACGCCCTCGGATCATCGATCAGCACCACCCGCCCCGCCCTCACCGCCGGGATATCGAGCCGGCCCAGCACCCCGAGCCGCGCCACCAACGCCCCTGACCCCGTCGCCCCCGACGCCAATCCCACCCCCCTCGCCCGGGGCATCACCAGCACGATCACCCCCGGACGCATCGACAACACGTCCTCCGCCTGCACCTCCACGTACGGCCCGCCACGCACCAGCGCGGGCGTCGCCCCGAGCCGAACGAGCACCTCGTGGTGGCACGACCCGGGGCCCAGCGCCGCCGCAGGCTCCGTCTGCGCCAACATCAGCACCGGGCCCAAACGCTCCAGCCCGGCGCGGGGCGTGTACGCCCGAGCCAGCCTCGCCCTCAACCCCGCGATGGGCGTCCCGCGACGCTCCGCCTCCGTCCCCTCGGGCCACGCCAAAGGCCTCAACGCCTCGTCCAGCGCCTCCGCCGCCGACATGATCTCGTCCAGCGTCAACGCCTCGTGCCGCATCACCACCCACGCGTGACGGTCTGCCAAGGCTTCCAGCCGTTCCGGCATCACCGACAATCCCAACTGCACCACCACGTGCGTCGGCGAGACCCCCACCAACGCCTCGTAATCGATCCCCCCGCCCACCGTATCCCCAACCACCGGCACCGACGGGTCCAGCGACAGGTCCCACCCGTGCCGGCCCACCACCCACCGTTCGTACCCAAGATCCTTCAGCGTCGCCGCCAGCGCCGGGCTGAGCACCGCGATCCGCGGGCCCGACCACGCCGGCTTCGCCGCCCGCTCCTCGCACCCCCACCCAACCCCCATTCCCACACCCACCCCGAGCACCGCCAGCGTCCACCACACCGCCGCCAGCCCTTTCCGTGCCGCCGCTCCCCCGCGATCTCCGGCTCCCGTCGACGCCATGCCCAACGCTAGCACGCCGATCACGCCCCGGCGGCTACCCTCACGCATGGCCACCCACCCTCGCCCGCTCACCGTGGCCGGGCGCACCTTCGACAGCCGTCTCTTCGTCGGCACCGGCAAGTACGCCTCCCACGAACTCATGCGCGACGCCCTCGACGCCTCCGGGTGCCGCGTCGTCACCGTCGCCGTCCGACGCGAACGCCTCTACAACGACCGCGGGCAGAGCCTCCTCGAGTTCATCGACCTGACCCGCTACACCATCCTCCCCAACACCGCCGGGTGCTTCACCCTCGACGACGCCGTCCGCGTCGCCCGCCTCGGACGAGACCTCCTCGACCAGCTCGGCAACCCCGGCGCCTCCTGGGTCAAACTCGAAGTCCTCGGCGACCGCAAGACCCTCCTCCCCGACCCCGCCGCGACCATCCAGGCCACCCGCGAACTCGTCAAGGACGGCTTCCAGGTCCTCGCCTATTCGAGCGACGACCCCATCGCCGCCCTCCGCATCAAGGACGCCGGCGCCGCCTCGGTGATGCCCGCCGGGAGCCCCATCGGCAGCGGCCGCGGGATCGCCAACCCCGCCAACATCACCCTCTGCCTCGAACTCCTCAAGCAAGGCGACCCCGACTACCCCGTCATCGTCGATGCCGGCGTCGGCGCCGCCTCCGACGCCGCCGTCGCCATGGAACTCGGCGCCGACGGCGTCCTCCTCAACACCGCCGTCGCCCACGCGAAAGACCCCGTCTCGATGGCCCGCGCCATGCGACTGGCCTGCGAGGCCGGCCGCCTTTCCTACCTGGCCGGACGAATCCCCCGCAAACTCCACGCCTCCGCCAGCAGCCCGTGGGACGGCACCATCGCCCCCGCCCACGCCATCCCCGGCGAATAAACGATCCGTCAACAAGGAGTGGCCGGCGCGGGGCGCGACGCATCGTCACGCTCGACCGGCCGGCCACGGAGCGCCGAACTCTCCACCCACACCACGGCCCGCACACCGGCCCACCGACCTGCGGGCGGCGCCGCACGGGTTCTTGGATTCATCTACCGACGAGTTTCACGACGGTTCCGCGATCGTCGCGGCGGCGCGCACGGCCGCGGCGCTGCGTTCCACGTGGAACAGAGGGTCAGCCGCGCGGCCCGATCACGCCGACCATCCGGCCCGTCACGCCGCGGTCGCGCCGGTGCGAGAAAAACAGGTCGGGGTGCGCGGCCGTGCACCGCCCGAGAACATGAACCCCTCGGACGCCGGCGTGTTCCAACTGGAGACGGACGGCGTCGGCGAGGTGGGCGTGGGCCTTGCCGGTGGCGGCGTCGCGGAGCGTGACCGCGTCGGCGAGGCCGGCCCCGTCGAACGCGCGGACGACCTCGGGCCCGACCTCGAAGGCGTGCGGTCCGATGCATGGGCCGACCGCGGCGGCGACCTGATCGACGGTGAAGGCGCCGGCGCCGAGCTCGACGAGCGCTCGGAGGGCGTGCGGGACGACGCCCGCGACGACGCCGCGCCATCCGGCGTGGACGGCGGCGACGATGCGCCCGTCGGGTGAGGACATGAGGATCGGGGCGCAATCGGCGACACGGACGGCCACGAGCAGGCCGGGATCGTCGGTGACGAGCGCGTCGGCCTTGTGGTCGCCCCAGACGATGGCCGGTCCCGGGGAGGGCGAGTCTCGGCGCAGGACGAGCACGTCGGGACCGTGGACCTGGTGGACCTGGATGATGCGTCGTCGCTCGGCGCGGAGGGCGCGGGCGACGAGCGCGAAGTTGGCCTCGATGGTGGGCTTGGGGTCGCGTTGGACCTCGGGCGGGAGTTCGGCGGGGTTGCCGAAGTTGAGGGAGGTGAAGGGGCCTGTGGAGAGGCCGCCGAGGCGGGTGGTGAACGCGTGGGGGACCCCGAGGCGGATCAGGGCGGGGTCGGTGAGGAGCGCGTCGGCGGGGAGCATGGCGGGATGGATGGGAGCGGCGGTCACGGGGCGAGCGTAGGGTCGGGCGTCGGGGGCGAGATCCGTTGACGGAGGATCGTCGGGGGAGCCGATGGGAAGCCGGGATGACCCGTGTGATCGAGAACCTGGGACTGGTTCTGATGCTCGCCGGCGTGGTGGTGTCGGCGGTGGCGGTATGGCGGAGCGTGCAACGAGCGGGCGTATCGGGGTGCCCGGGTGTGGACCCCGGTGGGGCGTGGTGGCGTTGGGCGTGGAGCCCGTGGCGGTGGGTGCGGAGGCCGTGGTGCGGGTACGACCTCTCGGGAGCCCCGGTGGTGGACGGCGTGGTGACGTGCCCGGAGTGCGGGCGGCGTGGGGCGGTGCCGGCGAGGCGTCGTGCGGGAGGCCGGTGGCGAGCCGGGGTGGTGTCGGCGGTGTTGCTGGCGGCGGGCGTGGCGTGCTGGGAGGTGCGGTGGGTCCGCGGGGCGAGGTGGGCGGGGAGGGCGCCGACGGGGGTGCTCCTGGCGGCGGAAACGGCGGCGCCGTGGTTCTGGTCGCCGAGGCTGGAGCAGGAGTTGTCGGCGAGGTCGAAGGCCGGGGTGTGGTGGGTGTGGGGTCGGTGGCTGGAGCGGTGTGCGTCGGTGGCGATGGGCGCGGACGGGGCGCGGTACAACGCCGACTGGGGCGCCTCGGTGCTCGGGTCGAGGCTTCCAGGGTCGATGCCCGCGGTCGAGCGGGCGCTTGAGAGCGGGGACCGCCAGCGGCGGCAATACGCGGCGGGCGTGGTGATGGGCGCGGTGGGCCGGGGCGTGCTGGACGCGGGTGCGTTGCCCGAGTCGTTCTGGGAGGCGGCGGTCGAGGGGCTCGCGGACGATTCGCACGCGGTGTCGGGTGATATGGCGTTCGGGAATGCGCGTGCGTTTACGGAGTTCCTAGTCCGTCACTCGCCCCGGGCGGCGGGGCCTCTGCTGCGGGCGTTATCGTCGGCGGACGGTCAGCAGCGGGTGTTGTCGGCGTCGGTCCTGGCTCGGGCGGGGCGGGAGGTGCGGCCGGATCTTGCGTGGCGGGCGGGGCCTGTGCTGTGTGAGCACTTGCGGGACAACGGGATCGAGGGGGACGCGGTTGAGGCGGCGCGGGCGCTCCTGGCGATGGGGCCGTTGGCCTTGGCTCCCTTGGAACGGTTCGCGGCCGGGGAAGGCGCGGGCGGGGCGCCGGACCGTCAGGGTGCGTTGACGGCGGAGTATCTGGTGCGTCACCTGCGGGGGGAGCCATTGACGCGGGCGGAGCGTCGTCGGCTGAACGTGATCACGTCGGTGCGAGGGAACACGTTCGAAGACTGAGGCCGGTGGTCGAGCGGCGCCGGGGCGGGGGGTCAGCCGACGCCCTGGGCGGCGAGCCAACGCTCGGCGTCGAGGGCGGCCTGGCAACCCATGCCGGCGGCGGTGACGGCCTGGCGGTAGTGACTGTCGGCGACGTCGCCGGCGGCGAAGACGCCCTCGATGTTGGTGTCGCTGTCGCGGCGTTTGAGGGCGACGTACCCGGACTCGTCGAGTTCGAGGCCGGAGCCCTTGAGGAATGCGGTGGCGGGGGTGTGCCCGATGGCGATGAAGAGGCCCTTGACGGGGAGGGTGGAGCGTTGCCCGGTGACGGTGTCCTTGAGGACGACGCCCTCGATGGCGTTCTGGCCCAGGACGTCGTCGACGGCGGCGTTGTAGATGACCTTGGCGTTGGGCTTGGAGAGGAAGCGTTCCTGCATGATTTTGCTGGCGCGGAGGGCGTCGCGGCGGTGGATGACGTAGACGGTGGAGGCGAACTTGGTGAGGTAGGTGGCCTCTTCCATGGCGGTGTCGCCGCCGCCGACGACGGCGAGGGGCTGATCGCGGAAGACGGGGAGGGCGCCGTCGCAGACGGCGCAGGCGGAGACGCCGCCGCCGGCCTGGGCGAGTCGCATCTCGTTGGGGAGGCCGAGCCAGTTGGCGGTGGCGCCGGTGGCGATGATGACGGCGTGGGCGCGGAGGGAGCCGGCTTTCTCGTTGCCGTCGTCGGTGTGGAGGGTGAAGGGGCGGGAAGAGAAATCGCAGCGGGTGACGTCGAGGGATTGGACGCGGGTGCCGAATCGTTGGGCCTGTTCCTGGAACTTTGCCATCATGTCGGGGCCCATGACGCCGTGGGGGAACCCGGGGTAGTTCTCGACCTCGGTGGTGAGCATGAGCTGCCCGCCCGGGAGGACGATGGAGGGCGAGGTCTTGGGCACGCCGGTGAGGACGAGGGGGTTGAGCTGAGCTCGGGCGGCGTAGATGGCGGCGGTCCACCCGGCGGGCCCGGAGCCGACGATGACGAGTTTTTCGGGGTGGTCTGGCATGGAAGCTCGGCGGAGTGGGTGGGCGGGTGGCGGAGGGTTGTTACTTGAGTTGCCCGGAGTCCTTGAGGTGCTGGCGGACCATGGCGTAGAGCGGGGGCCAGATGAGGTAGTCGGCGCCGGCGACGCGTGAGGCGGTGTTCTGGATGGCGGCGGCGCGGTTGTCCTGGTTGTCGGAGCCGACGGAGTAGATGAGCATGTCTTCCTTGAAGAGGGTCCGGACGAAGTTGAAGCCCGAGTGGGTGAGGATGTTCATCTCGAGCGGGCGGCCCATGGTGTCGGTCTCGGGCCGGAGGTATCGGAGCGCGACGACGCCGCGGAGGTCTCGCTTGTCGGGGTTGAAGGGGTCGCCCTCCTTCTCGGAGAACCAGCGTGGGCGGGCGCTGGTGACGGTGGGCGGGAAGGAGCGGTTGACGATGGTGTAGCCGTGGAGGCCCAGGGCGGTCCGGGTGCCGACGGACTCGACGCGGACGGTCATGCGGAGGTCGAAGAGTTCGCTGAGGTCCGGGAGCATGCCGACGATGGCGAAGCGGTCGTTCCCCTTGACGCGTGCGTAGGACCACGGGGTCTGCATGAGGCGATCGAACTGGGAGACGCGCCACTTGCCTTCCCAGTCGCCGTAGACCTCGGCGAGTTGGGCGGCCATCTCGTTGCGACCGGCGAGGGAGGCGGCGGCCTGCTCCCAGCGTGCGGACTCTTGGAAGAGGGTCAGCGGCCGTTGGGTGGAGCCGAGGCGGGCGAGGACGGGGGCGACGCGCTTGGCGTCGGGGACGTCGCGCGAGCCGTAGACGCGGGCGATGAGCTGCTCGATGGCGGCGCGGTCGCCGACGGGGAATCGGATGCGGTCGGTGAGGAGCCGTTCCTCGTCGAGCCGTTCCATGACGGCGAGGATCTGCTCGGGGGTGAGGGCCTTGGCGGACTTGGAGTCGGTGTAGGCGATGTCTCGGATGCGGTGGAGGGACTGGGCCATGGATTCGAGGCCGAAGCGGACCTCCTGGGAGAGCTCGCGGTCGGCCATTTGGCGGCCGAGGTTCATGGCGTTGATGAGGACATCGAAGGCCTCGGCGGGCTTGGCGTCGGCGTTAAGGCGGGTGGCCTCGATATGGGCGAGGGCGACGAGCCACCGGAGCCTGGGGAGGTAGAGCGGGCGGGCGGCGGCGATGGTGGGGTCCTCGCCGAGATCGGCGTGGAGGTCGAGGCGCATCGCGTCTCTGGCCCCGGAGACCTGCCCGTAGGGGAGGGCGAAGGCCATGCCGAGCTCGTTCTTGGGGAAGGGCCGGGTGGCGCGGGCGAGGGCTTCGAGGGCGGCGCGTTGCTGGGGAGCGGCGGCCCAGGCGTCGAGCCTTTGCCAGCGAGAGCCGGTGGCGGTGTCGAGGAGGACGATGGCGTCGAGGTCGTTGACGGGCTCCGGGGGCGCGGTCATGGCCGCGAGGGCGGGGAGGAGGATGACCTCGCTGCGTTTGTCGTTGGCGACCTCGGACGGTCGCTTGTTGATGACGTCGAGGAAGCGGTCCTGGGCGAGGGCGGCGTGGGCGCCAAGGGCGGCCGCGCCGGCGAGGAACCAACGAACGAGGGGTCGGCTGAGGATCATCGGCCCATGGTACACCACTCGCGGGCGTTCCGCCCATTTCGGGAGGTCATAGATGGACCTTGTCGGGGTGGTGAACGGGTCGTGGCGGTGAGTGGGGTGTGCGGGGCAACGGCCCCGGAATCGTGGGGGACGGGCCGGGCGTGGGTCGGGGCTCTACAGTGGGGAGAGGCGGGCGTGACGGCGTCGGATCGGACGCGTAGACACCCGTAAACCTTGCCGCATTGCATGGATCGGACGTTCATTGATCCGATCACGGAGGAACCGATGACGACCCCACGCTTGACGACGGCCAACGGCGCCCCGATCTCGAACCAGCAGGCGTTGACCGCGGGCCCACGCGGGCCGCTGCTGATGCAGGACGTGGCGCTGCTGGAGCAGATGCAGCACTTCAACCGGGAGCGGATCCCCGAGCGGGTGGTGCACGCGAAAGGGTCCGGGGCGTACGGGACGTTCACGGTGACGCACGACGTGACGCGGTACACCCGGGCGGACTTCCTCAACCGGGTCGGGAAGAAGACGGAGGTTTTCCTGCGGTTCTCGACCGTCGCGGGCGAACGCGGGGCGGCCGACGCCGAACGCGACGTGCGCGGGTTCGCGCTGAAGTTTTACACGCAGGAGGGGAACTGGGACCTGGTAGGGAACAACACGCCGGTGTTTTTCGTGCGTGACCCGTACAAGTTCCAGAACTTTATTCATACACAGAAGCGACACCCCGGGACGAACCTGCGGGACATGGACATGCAGTGGGACTTCTGGTCGCTGTGCCCCGAGGCGCTGCACCAGGTGACGATCCTGATGAGCGACCGGGGGATCCCCGCGTCGTACCGGCACCTCAACGGGTACGGGAGCCACACGTACTCGATGGTCAACGCGTCGGGGGAGCGTGTGTGGGTGAAGTTCCACTTCAAGACGCTGCAGGGGATCAAGAACCTCTCGGACGACGAGTCGGCGGGGCTGATCGGGCGTGACCGCGAGTCGCACCAGCGGGACCTGCACGGAGCGATCGCGCGGGGCGAGTTCCCGAAGTGGCGGGCGTGCATCCAGGTGATGACGCAAGCGCAGGCGGGGGCGTTCCGGTGGAACCCGTTTGACCTGACGAAGGTGTGGCCGCACAAGGACTTCCCGCTGATCGACGTGGGGACGCTGGAGTTGAACCGGAACCCCGAGAACTACTTCGCGGAGGTGGAGCAGGCGGCGTTCAAGCCGTCGGCGTTGGTGCCGGGGATCGGGCCGAGCCCGGACAAGATGCTGCAGGCGAGGCTGATGAGCTACGCGGACACGCACCTGCACCGTCTCGGGGCGAACCACCACCAGGTGCCGGTGAACAAGCCGCGGTGCCCGGTGATGAACTACATCCGCGACGGGGCGTTGGCGGAGGGTTCGTACGGGTCGTCTCCCAACTACTGGCCCAACTCGCACGCGTCGGCGCCCAAGCCCGACGCGTCGTTCGCGGACCCGGCGTGGGCGCTCGGTCAGACGATCGTGGACCGGTTCGATTCGACGGTCGATCACGACGATTACACGCAGGCGGGGAACCTGTACCGGATGTTCGACGACGGGCACAAGCAGCGCGTGGCGTCGAGGATCGCGGGCGGGCTCGGGCAGGCGCGGAAGGAAGTGCAGCTGCGGATGCTGTGCCACTTCTTCCGGGCGGACCCGGACTACGGGGCGCGGATCGCGAAGATCCTGGGGATCGACGCGACGGCGACGCTGAACGAGTTGAAGGCCCACCCGGCGGTCTCGGCGGGGTGAGGTCGGAACAACCACGCCACGATCGGACGATCAGGCCCGGGTCCACCGCGGGGCTCGGCCTGTATGATGCGCCGTTCCTTTCGCGCGGGCCCGTGGCGGAACGGCAGACGCAGCGGACTTAAAATCCGCGGCCTTTCACCGGGCGTGTGGGTTCGACTCCCACCGGGCCCAGTCGGCGGGGTGGAGGATTCTCGCCGAGGGGGCGTGGCGTTGCTATATTGCGTTCGCGTCGGGTGAGGGCTGGAGGCAATCGCATGCGAACGTTGATGGCTGTGGCGGGGTGCGTGGCCGGGGGGTTGGTTGGGTGCGCGGCGGTGGTGGTATCGCCGGGGTGCGTGTCGTACCAGACGACGGTGACGCCGGTGAAGACGGTGCCGGGGCTGGACGTGGTGGTGACGGACGCGGGCGGGCAGTTCTGGCAGGTGGCGGTGACGAACCAGACGGGGGAGATCGTGAACCTGGTGTGGGACGAGAGCCTGTACGTGGCCACGAACGGGGAGAGTGACCGGATCATCCGCGGGAAGACGCGGCGGATCCACGCGGGGCAGGCGCAGCCGGTCTCGCCGATCGCGCCCGGGGCGTCGTTGCGCGAGGTGTTCGTGCGCGAGTCATCGGTGGATCACGCGGGTCTCGGCGGCGGGGCGCCGGCGGACCCCTCGCGGAACGCGCGGGTGCTGCTGGTGTTCGAGACGGGTGGCAAGAAGGCCGTGCACGAGTCGTCGATCCTGTTCACGAAGCGATGATCGTGCCGGCGTGGGCGACGGGGCTGGTCAGGCCTCGAAGGCTTCGAGGAAGGCGTCGAGGTCGAAGAAATCGACGAAGCAATCGGCGTTGAAGTCGGCGGCGGTGTCGCCGTCCTCGAAGGCGTCGACGAAGTCGGCGAAGTCGAAGAAATCGACGAAGCCGTCGGCGTTGAAATCGGCGGGGAGACCGACTCGGACGTTGAGGGCGAGGGTCGCTTCGAGCCCGAGGCCGGCCTCACGGGTGATGATGGTGGGGTAGGTGGGGTCGCCGGTGCCGCCGCCGGGATCGCCCGAGGCGGGTTCGAGGGACGAGGCGATGAACCGGAGGCGCCCCTCGGCGAGGCCGCGGGCGAGGTAGGCGCGGGCGGCGGGGTCGCAGCGGGAGAGGGTGAACGTCATGACGGTGCCGGCGGGGATGGGCTGGCCCGGCTCGACCTGATCCGTGAGGCCGACGGCGAAGGGTGTGGCTTCGAAGGGCTGGCCGTCGGGGCGGAGGCGGACCTGGCGGGAGACGTCGGTCGGGTTGCCCTGATCATCGAAGACGGCGGCGAATGCATTCCGGGCGCCCTCGGCGGGCGGAACGAGCGGAGCGCCGCCGAAACGGGTGGATTCGAGAAAGGTTGAGGCGGAGAAACCGTTGCGGTAGGCGACGCCGAAGAGTTCGATGGGCTTGCCCGGGTCGGCGTCGGGGAGATGGAGGGGATCGGTGTCGGGGAAGAGGGTGCGGACGGAGTCCGGGGTGGGGTCGTAGAGGGCGACGTTGTTGTTGCCGACGGCCAGCGTGATGGTGATTGAGAGAATGTCGTAGTGGTCGAGGGGGAGGCCGGGGGGGATGGTGCTCTGGGTGTCGAACCCGACGAGGAACTGGGCATCGCGGTCGTCGAAACCCGGCTGGAGGATGGCGCCGAAGAGCGGGGCGGAGGTTTCGATGCCCGGGGTCGAGTTGAAGGGGTACATCCACCGATCGAGGGAGGGTGTGTTGAAGTGGACGGAGAGGGATTGGGCGTGGGCGGGCAGGGCCGCAACGGCGGCCGCGGCGGCGGCGAGGAGGATTGTGGGGGTGGCGTTTCGGCGGCTCATGCTCTTCTCCGGATGGCGAACCTTGACTCGGATTTATCGTAGAACAAGAATCATTTCGCTTCCACAGGATTGAGGGATGCATCCGAATGCACGGAACGCGTACACGGACGGTCTGGACGATCGAGCACGGGCGGGCGGCGTGGGCGATGCTGTGCGCCGGCGTTCGCGGCGAGGCGTGGGCGGATCAAGGGGCATCGCGGTGCCCGGTGGCCAGGACGATGGGCCGTGTACGGGCGGGGTTCACGCTGATCGAGTTGCTGGTGGTGATCGCGGTGGTGTCGGTGCTGATCGGGTTGCTGTTCCCGGCGTTGGGGAAAGTCCGCGCGATCGGCCGGCAGTGCAAAGAATTGGCGGCGGCCAAGCAGGTGATGACGGCGTTCACGCTGTACGCGGACACGAACAAGGGCTCGGTGCTGCCGGGGTATCCCACACGGGCGATGGTGAACGGGCCGATGGTGGTGGTGGACGAGAAGGGCGAGCGGGTGCTCAACGACGAGGCGCAGCGGTACCCGTGGAGGCTGGCGCCGTACCTGAACTACGACTTCCGCGGGCTGTACACGGATGCGAACCTGTTGCGCGAGGTGCGTGACAACGAGGGGGCGTACGCGGCGTACGGGGTGAACTACCGGTACGTGGTGAGCCTGTTCCCGAGCCTGGGGATGAACGTGGCGTTCGTGGGGGGGAGCGACCGGTTCGGGGCGTTCGACCCGCTCCACCAGCGGCGGTTCAGGAAGAGCCATATTTCGAGGCTGGACGAGGCGCAGCGTCCCGGGGAGCTGTTGGTGTTCGCGTCGGCGCGTTCGGAGGCGCAGGAGATGGCGCCGATGCTGGGGAGGCCGGAGGGCTTTTTCCGGGTGGAGCCGCCGTTCTTTACGCAGGGCCGTCGGTGGGCGGGGTCGTACGACACGGCGGCGGAGTACCCGGGCTTGAACTCGGGCTTTGTGTCGCTCCGTCATGGTGGCCTGGCGGTGGCGGCGATGCTGGACACGCACGCGGAGATGCTGGGGTGGGAACCGCTGAACTCGATGACGCGGTGGTGCGACAAGGCGACGCGGGCGGACTGGTCCCCGGCGGCGGGCGGGGGCTAAGCGTCGGGTGTCGCGTGGGGGGCGGGAGCGGTGGTGGGATCGATCTCGCCCGTGGGGGGCACGGGGAGCAGGTCCGCCTGGGTGAGGGTGTCGGGGAGTGCGTCGAGTGATCGTGCCTGATCGATGGTCCACCGCCCGACGCGGGTGCGTCGGAGCGCGGTGAGGTACCCGCCCGCGCCGACGACGGCGCCGAGGTCTCGTGCGAGAGAACGGATGTAGGTGCCTTTGCCGCAGGCGACTCGGAGCCGGAGGGAGGGCCATTCGTAGTGGAGGATCTCGCAGGCGTCGACGCGAACGGGTCTTGGTTTGAGCCGATCTGTGAGTGCGTCGGTGCCGTGGCGTCTCGCGATGTCGTAGGCACGTCGGCCGTCGATCTTGATGGCGCTGTAGGCGGGCGGGGTCTGCATGATGGTCCCGACGAAGCGGGCGGCGGCGTGTTCGAGAGCGGGTCGGTCGGGGGGGTGATCGACGGGGACAGGGGTGAGGTCTCCCTCGGCGTCGTCGGTGGTGGAGAGGGCGGAAAGGTCGATGTCGGTGAGGTATTCCTTGGCGCCGGCCATGACGGCGTTACAGAGGGGCGTGGCCTTGCCGACGAGGACGACGAGGACACCGGTGGCGAGGGGGTCGAGGGTCCCTCCGTGCCCGACCTTGATGTTTTTGGGCGCGCCGGCGGCCCTGAGCCTCCAGCGGATGTTGGCGCAGACGTGCATGGAGGACGGGCCGCGGGGCTTGTCGATGATGATGATCCCGGAGGGGGCGGGCATGGAGAAGCCGGGGGGAGAGCCTTGGGTCACGGTCAAGCAAAGCCCGGGGAGGGGTAGGGATCAAGCCGGGGTGAGGGGCGGGGCGGGGGTCGGCGAGCGTGGCGGCGGCGTCGGCGGAGGCGGTACACTCCGGGCCCCTGGAGGATCAGGCATGGCGAAGAAAGTGGCGGTTGTGTTGTCGGGGTGCGGGTTCCTCGACGGGACGGAGATCCAGGAGGCGGTGAGCCTGTTGGTGCACCTGGACCGGGTCGGGCTGGATTCGCAATGCTTTGCGCCCGACGAGGACCAGCCGACGATCGTGGACCACGTGTCGGGCGGGGGGAGCAACGAGCGCCGGAACATGATGATCGAGGGGGCGAGGATCTCGCGGGGCCGGATCCGCCCGCTGGAGGCGCTGTCGGCGGAGGCGTTCGACGGTCTGGCGTTCCCCGGGGGGTTCGGGGTGGTGTCGAACCTGAGCACGTTCGCGAGCGAAGGGGCGACGTGCCGGGTGCACGCGCACGCGGAGCGGGTGATCCGTGAGTTCCACGCGGCGAAGAAGCCGATCGGGATGTGCTGCATCGCGCCGGTGCTGGCGGCGAAGGTGCTCGGGCAGAAGTTCGGGGGCCCCGGTGTGACGGTCACGCTGGGGGGCGCCGGGCCGACGCCGGCGGCGGTGGAGGCGATGGGGAACACGCACGAGGTGAAGGGGGTGACGGAGGTGTGCGTGGACGAGTTGAACCGGATCGTATCGACGCCGGCGTACATGTACGAGGCGAAGCCTCACGCGGTGTTCACGGGGATCGGGGCGCTGGCGGACGCGATGGCGCGGCTGATCGGATGAGGAGTCCTTCGGCGGGCCGAACGGGATGCTGATCTCCGAGAAAAGACCGAGGAACCTGGCGTGGTACCACGCGGGGCCCCTGCTGTTCGGGGACTGGGGGACGAGCCGGCTGTACGTCTTGGGGCTGGCGTTCTACTACACGGGGCACGCGTCGGTCACGTACCTGCTGGTGATGTCGGTCATCATGGCGGCGGTGGCGTGGGCGTACACGATCGTGTGCCGGAGTTTCCCGGACGGGGGCGGGGTGTACTCGGCGGCGCGTCAGCTGAGCCCGATGCTGTCGGTGATCGGGGCGACGCTCCTGATCTGCGATTTTATCGTGACGGCGGCGTTGTCGGCGGTGGAGGCGTTCCACTACCTCGGGGCGGGCGCGAACTCGGTGGTCGGGCTGTCGATCGGGGCGATCGCGGCGCTGGGGGTCGTGAACTGGTACGGGGCGAAGAACGCGGGGCGGCTGGCGCTGCTGATCGCGCTCGCGGCGCTGGCGACGTCGGCGGCGGTGGCGCTGGTGTGCATCCCGCTGATCCCCGAGGGGCTGTCGGCGGCGTCGGCGACGGCGCCGGGGGTGGACTCGTGGTGGCAGCGGTGGGAGTCGCTGGTGCGGATCGTGCTGGCGCTCTCGGGGGTCGAGGCGGTGGCGAACATGACCGGGCTGATGAAGCAGCCGGTGGCGAGGGAATCGAAGCGGACGATCTGGCCCGTGCTGTTCGAGGTGGTGCTGCTGAACCTGGTGTTCTGCGTGGCGCTCAACGCGCTGCCCGGGCTGCGCGACACGGGGGTCCCGGATTACGTGGTGCACGAGGTTCGGGGGGGGCTCTCCAGCGACCAGGTCCCCGCGGAGGTCAAGGAGTACCGGGACACGGCCCTCAAGGCGCTGGCGGAGCACGGCGGGACGCGGATGTTCGGGCCGACGACCGGGCGGGTGCTGGAGATCAGCTCGGGGGTGGTCTTCGGGCTGCTGCTGCTGTCGGCGACGAACACGGCCATCATGGCGATGGTGTCGGTGTTCTACGCGCTGGCGAAGGACGGGGAGCTGCCGTCGCGGCTGACTCGGCTCAACTACTCGGGGGTGCCGTGGATCGGGCTGGTGGTGGCGGTGGCGGCGCCGGCGGCGGTGCTGGCGGTGGAGGCGGACCCCAAGGCGCTAGGGGAGTTGTACGCGATCGGGGTGGTCGGGGCGATCGCGATCAACCTGTTCTCGTGCGCGGCGAACCGTGGGCTGGCGGTGGGCGTGTGGGAGCGGCGGGGGCTGTGGGGGTTGGCGGGGCTGATGACGGCGATTGAGCTGACGATCATCGTGGCCAAGCCCAACGCGACGGTGTTCGCGGGGGGGATCATCGCGGCGGTGCTGGTGGTCCGGTACGTGGCGCGAGCGGGACGGGTCTCGCCGCTACCCGAACCGACGGAGGGGTGGCTCGAGGAGATCCGCTCGGCGAAGATGCCGACGACGGGCGGGCCCCGGATCATGCTGGCGGCACGCGGACGCGACCAGGCGGAGTTCGCGGTGGACCTGGCGCGTCGCCGCGGGGCGACGCTGTTCGGGATCTTCGTGAGGACGCTGCGGCTGCTGGACGTGGGCCCTGGTGCGTTGCCTCGGATCGAGGACGACCGCGACGCGCAGGAGGCGCTGGGGACGATCGCGCACATCGCGAAGAAGGCGGGCGTGGGGTTCGTCCCGATCTACGTGAGCAGCCCGGAGATCTCGTCGGAGATCCTGGATTACACGGTGACGTTCGGGTGCGACACGCTGATCATGGGCAAGAGCCGGCGTGCGTTGTTCGCGAGGAAACTGGCGGGGGACGTGCTGGCGGAGGTGTCGCAGGGGCTCCCCGAGGGGGTGACGCTGATCACGCGGGCGCCGGGGCCGTTCGAGCGGGGCGTGGCGATCGGCGGGCACGGCGGAGGGGCCGGGGGCGTGTCGTGAGCGGGGTCCGCCGGGCGGGGGCGGCTACACTCGCGCCCGATGGACTCACCCGACGCGATCCTGGAGGGTTTGACGACCGCGCAGCGTGACGCCGTGGTGCGCACGGAGGGGCCCGTGCTGGTGCTGGCGGCGGCGGGGTCGGGCAAGACGCGGGTGATCACGCGGCGGGTGGCGAGGCTCCTTGGGATGGGGGTCCCGCCGTGGGCGATCCTGGCGGTGACGTTCACGAACAAGGCGGCGGGGGAGATGCGTGAGCGGGTGTCGTCGCTGCTGTCGGAGTTGGGGACTCGGTGGAGCGAACGGTCGCTGCGGGGGCTGACGCTGACGACGTTCCACGCGCTGGGGGCGAGGCTGCTGCGGCGGTACGCGGAGCGAGCGGGGCCGGCGCTGGGCGTGTCGCCGTCGTTCACGATCTACGACGACTCGGACCAGATGACGCTGGTGAAGCGTGTGATCGGGGAATTGCAGTTGTCGACGAGCAACTGGCCGGCGCGAGGGGTGCTGTCAGCG
This sequence comes from Phycisphaeraceae bacterium, assembly GCA_015200025.1. GTDB lineage: Bacteria > Planctomycetota > Phycisphaerae > Phycisphaerales > UBA1924 > UBA2396. The sequence goes on from CP054186.1 coordinate 181,774, forward strand.
ATCTCGGGGGCCAAGAACGAGCTGCTGGACCCGGAGGGGTACGCGGCGCGGGCGGGGGACTACTACGCGAGGACGGTCGCGAAGGTGTACGCGGGGTACCAGCGCGGGCTTCGGGAGGCGGACGCGGCGGACTTCGACGACCTGCTGGTGCTGACCGCGAAGTTGCTCTCGAAGGACGCGGAGGTCCGGGCGGAGCTGCGGGCGCGGTGGCGGTACCTGATGATCGACGAGTACCAGGACACGAACCGGGCGCAGTTCACGATCGCGAGCCTGCTGGCGGGCGGGGATGCGCCGGGGGACCCGCCGCCGAATATTTTCGTGGTGGGCGACCCGGACCAGGCGATCTACGGGTGGCGTGGGGCGGACCTCTCGAACATCCTGGACTTTGAGCGTCGGTTCCCCGGGTGCGCGGTGATCAAGCTCGGGGAGAACTTCCGGTCGAGCGCGCCGATCCTGGCGTGCGCGGACGCTCTGATCAAGCACAACACGCGTCGGAAGGACAAGCCGCTGTTCACGTCGAGGCCGGGGGGGAGCAAACCCGAGGTGGTCCTCTGCCGGGACGAGCAGCACGAGGCGAGGATGGTGGCGGAGTGGCTCGACGGGCTGCACCGCGGGGCGTGGGGCGGGGAGCCGCTGGCGTGGCGAGAGATGGCGGTGTTCTACCGGACCAACGCGCTCTCGCGGGTGATGGAGGAGTCGCTGCGTCTGGCGAACGTCCCGTACGTGATCGCGCGGGGGACGGCGTTCTACGAGCGCGAGGAGATCAGGAACGCGGTGGCGTACCTGCGGGTGGTGGCGAACCCCTCGGACGCGATCAGCCTCGGGCGCGTGGTGAACGTCCCGGCCCGCGGGCTGGGGGAGACGTCGCTCGAGAAGATCGAGGCGCACGCGCGGGATACGGGCGTCACGGTGTTCGAGGCCTTGCGCGGGGCGGGGTCGGTGGGCGGGCTGACGGCCCGGGCGGCGGGCGCGGCGAGGACGTTCGTGGAGCTGGTGGACGGTTGGACCGGGGGCGGCTCGTTCATGGGACGGGACGTGCCGGGGTCGTTGGCGGGGCTCGTGGAACGGGTGATCGTCGAATCGGGGCTGCAGGGGATGTACCGCCAGCGGGCGAACACGGGCAAGAGCGACGCGGACGCGCAGCGGCTGGACAACCTCGACGAGCTGGTGAGTTCGGCGCGTCAGTTCGAGTTGGAGTTCGACCCCTCGGGCGATCCGGGGGCGCCCCCCCCACCCCCCCCACCACCCGCGCCCGGCGACGAGGAACCCGAGGGCGAGACCCCGCCGCTCTTGTCGGTTCTTCGGGGCTTTTTGGAGAGCATCACGCTGGTGGCCGACGCGGACGCGGTGGACCCCGAGCAGGGGGCGGTGACGCTGATGACGCTGCACGCGGCGAAGGGGCTGGAGTTCCCGGCGGTGGCGATGATCGGGCTGGAGGAGAACCTGCTGCCGCACTCGCGGGCACTGACGGACGAGGCGCAGATGGAGGAGGAGCGTCGGCTGTGCTTCGTGGGGATCACGCGGGCGATGCGTCACCTTCGGATGACGTCGGCGCGGTACCGCACGCACCGGGGCCTGCCCGAACGGACGATCCCGAGCCGATTCCTGGGCGAACTGCCGGCGGAACACCGGGTGCTGTCGGACCAGTCGGACGTGGGCGGCGGGCTGGGCTCGGCGTGGGGCGGGGGTGGGGGCGGGGGTGGGGGCGGGGGTGGGGAGGACGACCAGACCGGGGCGGGGCCGACGGGGCGGGCCGGGACGGGCGAGCGGCGGGTGGTGCCCATCGAGGAGGCCGAGCGTCCGTCGCGTGGGTCAGGAGGGAGCGCGGGCGGGCTGTCGGCGGGCGTGGTGGTGCGTCACCCGCAATTCGGGCAGGGCAAGGTGTTGTCGGTGACGGGGGGGGTCAACGCACGGGCGACGGTGCAGTTCCAGGGCGTGGGGGTCAAGACGCTGGTGCTGGAGTACGCGAGGCTGCAGCGGGTGCGGTAGCGTGTCCCGGTTGAGGCCGGTGGGTCAGGCGGGGCGGATGCCGCGTGAGAGCGCCTGGACGCGGTCAACCTCTTGACGCTTGACCATGTCGACGACGTGCTTGGGGATGCGCCACTGGGCGAGTTCGGCGGCGGCGGTGGCGCAGTGCTCGGCGATGCATCGGTACATGAACTTGAAGGCGTCGCGGGGCTGACGCATCTGTTCGAGGGCCTCGACGAGGTCCTGTCGGGTGACGTCCTCGGCGAAGAAATCCATGACGGAAGGCCCGCCCGAGGGGGTGCCGGAGAGCCCGAGGCTGGCGGCCTTGCTGCAGGCGCGGAGGCGTGCGTTGCAGAGGTCGAAGAGGGTGGCGCCGGTCCAGGCGAGGCGGTCGACGAAACCCTGCTTGTCGAGGCGGGCCTCCTGGAAGAAGGAGCTGGATTCCTTGAAGAGGAGGTGCCGCATCTCCCCGGGGAGGAGGATCTTGAACCCCACGCCGTCCTGCTGCATGAGCTTGTTGTTGAAGAGCGGCCAGACGACGGAGCGCATGCGCTCGGGATCGCCCGCGACAAGTGTTGGCTCGTCCACGCGGTCGACGACCACGAGCATGGAGGCGTAGCCCAGGCGTGCGAGGGCCTGGCGGAGCCGGTCGAGAAGGGCGTAGCGGGTCTCGTCGGCGCCGGAGGTCGGGGCCAGGGCGCGGCGGCGGCGGTCGACGAGGGCGAGGGACCGCGCGTAGGACGCGAAGGCCCGACCGCCCGAGGCGATCTGCTTGCGGACGCGACGGGCGAGCTGTCGGACGCTGAAGACGGACGCGGTGAGGAACCCCAGGACGAAGAGCCCGTACGCCCCGGTGAGGGTGTAGAGGGCGAGACGCAGGCGCTCGTCGTCGTGAAACTTCGGTTCGGCGAGGAAGAAGAGCCAGACGTACGCGGCGATGAGGGCCGGGGGCATCACGATCACGAGGAACCGCGTCAGGAGCGACATCGCCGACACGCCCAGACCGAGGCGACGCCGGAGGGTGAATGAACGCAGATCGGCGTCTTCGGCCTTGTCGTAGAGGGCCTGGAGGAGGAGGATGTCTCGGCGTGAAGACTCGGGGAGCTGGCGGATGGTCTTGCGCGGGTCCCCGCCGATGACGATGGGCATCTCGCCGCGGGAGGCGGGGCGTTCGACGCCCAGGACGGCGTCGGTGAGCCGCGTGACGACGGAGGTGAGGACCGCGTCGAGGTGGTCGACGAGGCGGACCTTGGCGAGGGACTCGGCGGGGGACTTGAGCCCGTAGCGGGCGTGGATGTGGCCGAGGAAGGCGTTGAGATCGTCGAAGGCGACGAAGAGGACGCGGGCGTCGGGGTGCTTGGCGTTGTGCTCGCGGACGCGCCCGGCGATCTGCATCCGGATCGCCGTTTTCCCGCTCCCTTTCTCACCGAACGCGACGGCGGAACTCGGGCGGGCGAGGTCGCCCAGGATGCGGTCGAAATCGGGGTGGAAGGCGGCGAGGGGGCCGAGGGTTTCCGACGGGCCCAGCGTGTTGCCCGAGGGGGACGGTCCGTGGATCATCTTCCCGAAGACCTTGTCCGTGCGGGCTTCTTCGCCCACAAAGGGGTTCTCGGCGAGGTTCCAATGCTGGAGAAACTCCTGGATCGTCATCGTTTCCCCGCCCCCCACTCCCCTGACCCACACACCACGACCAACCCCCACCAGCCCCCACCGACCGTGCCGGCGACCACGCGACGGCGGCCGATCAGTGATCGACCTTATGGCCCAACCGGGGGGCGAGCATGGCGACGACCTTGTCGAGGGTGGCTTTGTCCTTGGCCTCGGCGTTGAGTCGGAGGAGGGGCTCGGTGTTGCTCTTCCTGATGTTGGCCCACCACCCGCGCGAGGCGAAGCAATCGAGGGTGACGCCGTCGAGTTCGTCGATGGCGGCGTTCTCCCTCGATCCAGGGCCGAGTTCTTTCTTGATCGCGGCGATGGCGCCGTCCTTGTCCTCGATCTGGAAGTTGACCTCGCCCGACTGCGCGTACCGGGCGATGGGGCGGATGAGCTCGCTGAGTTTTTTCGACTGCCCGGAGAGGATGCTGAGGAGGACCGCCATCGCGATGGCGCCCGAGTCGGCGTTGAAGTTGTCGCGGAAATAGAAATGCCCGGAGAGCTCGCCACCGAAGACGCACCCGTGGTCTGCGAGGGCCTGCTTCATGAAGACGTGCCCGACACGCCCGCGGACGGGGTGGCCGCCGGCCTTGGTGATCTCTTCCTCGACGGCCTTGGTCGAGCGGAGGTCGTAGGCGACTTTCCCGCCGCCTTCCTGCGCGAGAAAGTGCTTGGCGAGCAACGCGGTAAGGTGATCGCACCCGACGATGTGGCCTTTCTCATCGACGGCCATGCACCGATCGGCGTCCCCGTCGTAGCAGAAGCCCACGTCGGCCTTGTGCTTGAGAACCGCCTCCTGGGTCTGCTTCATGTTGGAGGCGACGAGCGGGTTGGGCTCGTGGGCGAAAACGCCCTTGCTGTTCTCGAAGTTCACCTCGATGATCTCGAATTTGGCGGGCCCGCCGGCGTCCTTGGGCGTGAGCTTCCCGAAGACGCGGGGGATCATGGTCCCGGCCATCCCGTTGCTGGCGTCAATAACAACCTTGAGAGGCCGGCCGAGGGTAAGGAATCGGCGGACGTGCTTGGCGTAATCCGCCCACAGATCGCGTTCTTCGTGGCGGCCGTGGGCCTTGACGAGCGTGGCCTTATCGACCATGGCCGCGTGCTTGCGGACCTCGGCGAGCCCGGTGGTCTCTCCGACGGGCTTGGCCTTGCGCTTGCTGACTTTGAACCCGTTGTAGTTGGGTGGGTTGTGGCTGGCGGTGACCTGGACGCCACCTGCGCAGTCGAGGTGGTTGACGGCGAAATAAATGAAGCTGGTGTCGACCATGCCGACGTCGACCACGTCGCCCCCGTGGTCGCGGATGCCCTGGATCAGGGCCTTGGCGAGACCGGGCGAGCTGAGCCGCATATCGCGCCCGACGACGATGTTGCGCATCATGGGGGCGGTCTCGCCGGCCTCGGCGGCGTCCTGGAGCAGGAACTTGCTCACGCCGTAGCCGATCTGCCAGGCCATCGCCTCGTTGAGCATGTCGGGGACGGTGCCCCGGACGTCGTAGGCCTTGAAGATGCGTCCGAGCATGGTGGGCGATGCCTCCGGGTCGCGGCGGTCCGTCCGGGCCCGGGGCGAAAGCCCGCCCACGCGACCCGACCGTCCTGCGACCGCCCAGCATAGACGATCACGATACCGAGTATCTTCCGTACGCGAGCGCCCGGGCGGCCTCCGCCTTTCACTCGGCTCCCCAGTCCGACGCAGGGAGACGCGGCCGGCACTGACCCGTACCACCCGAGTGCCGCGGCACCCCCACGGATCCCCCGGGAGACGGTCCCTGGGAAGTTAATAAACGACATCAAGGTAAAGAGCGCGAATCTGAAACTTGTGTTGACCGGCGTTCGTAAAAGAACGTCGATCGCCGGGCGGCACGTGTGTGCCACTCGAGCGATCGGGCCACGAGATAAGGTGCCATATGAGCAGCAGCGGCGGCGGAAAAGGCGGCGGCGGCGGTGGGAAACCCGGAGTCGGCGGCGGAGGTGGTGGCGGCGGGAAGCCCGGAGCCGGGGGGGGCAAGGGCGATCCCGGCAAGCCCAGCACGACGGGGAATCCCTCCGGCCCGGGCCGGACGAACAACCCTCCGGGCAAGAAGTGACGTCCTGACGAAATCTATTGAGTGGAGGTCGGCGGACACACCGACCTCCACATTTGAACTTCGGGCGAGCGGGGCCGACGGCCCGGGTTGCTCGTGGCGGGACCGGGACAAGGCGCGGCCTTGGCCTCGGAACAGCGTCGCCGGGCGCGTGCTATTTCTTGGATGCGGCGAGGGCCGCCTCGACGGCGTCACCCAGGATCTTCTCCATGCCCGGGCTGCCGCCGACGTGGGACCACGAGACGCGTCCCTCGGCGTCGATGACGTACAGCGAGGGGATGCCACGGACCTTGTACTGGTTCGAGACGGCCCCCGCGGAGAGCAGCAGCAGGTAATCGCACCCGAGGTTGTCCATGACGTCGGGGGCCTTGGTGTCGGTGTTGGTGTCGGTGTGCATGCCGATGACCACGACGCCTTTGTCCTTGTACTTCTCGTGGACCTTCTGGATGGCGGGCATGACGGCGAGGCAGGGCTTGCACCAGGTGGCCCAGAAATCGAGGACGACCACCTTGCCCTTAAGGCTTTCGAGGGTGTAGGTCTGACCCGAGACGTCCTTGAGTGAGAACGCGGGGGCGGGCTCACCCGCGGGGATGAGCCCTTCGGGGGCGGGGGGCTTGCGGACGTCCTGCCTGGCCTGCTCCATCGGCTTGACGGCCTGGGGCTTGCCCTCGGCCTTGACGGTGAAGCCCTTGGGCGCTTCGAACGCGAAGGGCGTGCGGTCGGCGGCGGGGGTGCCCTGCGATTTGACGTGGCTGAAGGTCTGAACGCGGATGGGCTTGGAGTCGGGGCGGATGGGGCCGGCGCGGAAACGCTCGATGCGGCGAGGGAGACGGTCGCGTTCGCTGATCCAGACGCGAAGACTGGCGTCGGCGGCGGCGTCGCCCGGCCTGGTCTCGGCCTTGACACGGTGGCACGGCTCGCCGTCGATCTCCTCGCGTCCTTCGTGGACCACGGCGGCGCCGTCGGGGAGCGTGAAGGGATCGGCGGCGAGAGCCTCCCAGGGGACGGGCGAGGCGGCGCGGTCGCGGGCGAAAAAGGCCTCGATCTCGGCGGGCGTGAGCGGGCCGGCCATCCGCCCGATCTCGCGCTGGGGCTCGCGGAGGATGTGGGCCGATCCGCCGTCGTAGACGCCCAGCACGGCCCGGCCTTTGGGCTGGGTCGGACTGGTCTTGATCTCGCCCTCGACGCGGATCATCCATGGGCCTGGCCGGTGGCCCTCGTCCGGGGAACGGGAGAGGGTGACCTGGGCCGAGAAGGTGGGCTGTCCGGGCCCTTCGACCTTGGAGGTAAAGGACCACGCGCGAGTGACGAGGACGCCGCTGGCCATGTTGGTCCAGACCTCGCGGCCCAGGGCGGCTGGATCGGCGGCGGTCGCCCCGGGTTCGCCGACCCACGCGTGCTCGGCCGGCCACGGCGCGGCGGCCACGCCCGCGGCGGCGAGGAGGGACGGGATCAACAGGAGCGAGCGAACGGGCGGGAATCCGACACGCATGGTTCCTCCTCGCCCGCGGGCCGGGCGGTGATGTGTTCATGATACCGCGGGGGGCTTGGATTTCATCGCGTGGGTTCCGCCTCGCCCGTGGCGGTGTCGATGTCGGGGAGGTCGAGGTCGGGGATGTTGGAGAAGGCGATGCGTCGGGGGGCGGACTTCTTGGCGTCGTGCATGGAGGCGGGGTAGACCGCGTCGGCGCCGTAACGCCCGGTGATGGCGTCGAGGGCGGCGGCCAGACGCGAGCGGGCGCGTTGCCCCCCGAAAAGCGAACCGGTGGCGGCGTCGGCGGGCTCGAGCCCGGCGAGGGTGACGCCCAAGGCAAGGATGTCGGCGACGGGGGCGCGGTCCCAGAGCCCGGCGAGGGCGGCGAGGAGGGTCGGGGTGTCGCTGACGCCCGGGAGCGAGGCCTCCTCGTGCCAGCGCGCGAAGGCGCCGCCCCACCCGACGCCGTGGACCCCGGGGCGGGCCCGGCGCGAGGCGTCGCCCAGGTAACGGACGCTCAGGGTGATCGATGAGGCGACGTAGCCCAGGTGCCGGACGCGCTGGGCGGCCTTCGCCAGGAGACGGACAGCGACCGGGCGGGCTTGGCCGTGGGGGCGTTTGTCGGGCGGGAGGACGTGAGAATGCCCGACGGATCGGCGGACGGTGGGCGCGTCGTGGAGGGTGTCGCCGCGGAGGCGGTCGTACCACTCTTCGCCGACGACGCTGCCCCAGGCGTGGCGGAGCTGGGCGCGGGACATGGAGGCGAGGCGTTCGATGGAGGTGATGCCCAGGCGGCGGAGGCGGGCGTCCATGCGCGGGCCGATGCCGGGGAGGTCGGTCATCGGGAGGGGAAAGAGGCGCCCGGGGAGCTCGTGCTTCTCGATGATGGTGAGCCCGTCGGGCTTGAGCATGTCGGCGGCGACCTTGGCGATGAAGGGGTTCGGCGCGACGCCGATGGAGCAGGTCAGACTGGGCCCGCAGCGCGAGGCGATGGCCCGCTTGATGTCGGCGGCGAGGCGGGCGGCGAGGGCCGGGGTTCGTTGATTGGGGGCCAGACGGCTTCGGAACTCGTCGATGGAGCAGACCCGATCGACGGGGATGACCGTGTCGATGGCGGCGGCGACCGTGTGGTGAAAGCGGGTATAAGCGCCGTGGCTCCCCAGGACGAGGCGGAGGCCCGGGCAGAGGCGACGGGCGTCGGCGACCTTGGTCCCGGTTTTGACGCCGAAGGCTTTGGCCTGGTAGCTGGCGGCGATGACGGAGGTGGTCTCGGCGATCAGGGGAACCACGGCGACGGGCAGCCCACGCAACTCGGGGTGGAGCGCCTGCTCGACGGAGGCGAAGAACGCGTTCATGTCGACGTAGAGCCACTGGAGCATGCCGCACAATATCCGTACAAATAGACCCTGACAAGTTCCGATATTTGGAATTTGAATGGTGTTCAGGGATAGTCTTGGGGGGCCTGACCGGTACGATGGCGCATGCCGGTGTACCGCGAGCCCGTGCCGTTCGAGGTGGTGTCCCCGTTCAAGCCGACGGGGGACCAGCCGGGGGCGATCGCGAAGCTGACGGCGGACCTCGCGGGCGGGAGGCCGGCGGCGTGCCTGCTGGGGGCGACGGGGACGGGCAAGACGTTCACGATGGCGAACGTGATCGCCCGGCTGGGCAAGCCGACGCTGATCATCAGCCACAACAAGACGCTGGCGGCGCAGCTGTTCGAGGAGCTGCGGGAGTTCTTCCCGAAGAACTCGGTGAACTACTTCGTGTCGTACTACGACTATTACCAGCCCGAGGCGTACATCCCCTCGCGGGACATCTACATCGAGAAGGACTCGTCGCGGAACGACGACCTGGACGCCCTGCGTCTGGCGGCGACGAGCAACATCCTGAGCCGGCGGGACACGGTGGTGGTGGCGAGCGTGTCGTGCATCTTCGGGCTGGGCTCGCCCTTGGCGTACGGGGAGAAGGTGCTGACGGTGACGCGGGGCTCGCCGATCGACCGGCGGGATTTCCTGCTCTCGCTGGACTCGATGCAGTACCAGCGGTCGGAGATCGAGTTCAAGCGCGGGCAGTTCCGCGTGCGGGGCGATGCGCTGGAGGTCTGGCCGGCGTACGAGAAGTTCGCGGTGCGGGTCGAGCTGTTCGGGGACCGGATCGACCGCGTGGACCTGGTGAACCCCGCGAGCGGGGAGGTCCTGGCGGAGGAGTCGCAGTTTTTCCTCTTCCCCGCGGTGCACTACGTGATGCCCGAGCGGCAGTTGCAGGAGGCGTTGCGGCAGATCCGCGAGGAGCTCGACGCGCGGGTGATGCAGCTTCGGTCCGAGGGCAAGCTGCTCGAGGCCCAGCGGCTGATCGGGCGGACCAAGTACGACCTGGAGCTGATCGAGGAGGTCGGGGCGTGCCCGGGGATCGAGAACTACAGCCGGTTCATGGACGGGCGGTCGCCGGGCGAGAGGCCGTACTGCCTGATGGATTACTTTGACTTCGCGCCCCCGGCGGGGGGGCCGATCTCGGCGGCGAGGCCGAACCTGCGGGATTGGCTGCTGATCATCGACGAGTCGCACGTGACGCTCCCGCAGGTGCGGGCGATGTTCAACGGGGACCGGGCGAGAAAGACGGTACTGGTAGAGCACGGGTTCCGGCTGCCCAGCGCGCTGGACAACCGGCCGCTGCGGTTCGAGGAGTTCGAGGCGATCGTGCCCCAGGTGTTGTTCGTGAGCGCGACGCCGGGCCCGTACGAGCTGACGCGGTGCGGGGGCGAGGTGGCCGAGCAGGTGATCCGCCCGACGGGGCTGCTCGATCCGGTGATCGAGGTGAGGCCCGCGCGGGGGCAGGTGCCGGACCTTCTGGAGCGGTGCCGGGCGCGGGTGGCCTCGGGCGAGCGTGTGCTGGTGACAGCGTTGACGAAGCGTCTGTGCGAGGACCTGGCGACGTACCTGTCGGACCAGGGGCTGCGGGTGCGGTTTTTGCACAGCGACATCGAGACGCTCGACCGGGTGCAGATCCTGGCGGACCTGCGGGCCGGTGAGTTCGACGTGCTGGTGGGGGTGAACCTGCTCCGGGAGGGGCTGGACCTGCCCGAGGTGTCGCTCGTGTGCATCCTCGACGCGGACAAGGAGGGGTTCCTGCGGAGCCCGACGAGCCTGATCCAGCAGATGGGGCGAGCGGCGAGGAACGTCAACGCCCTGGTGGTGATGTACGCGGACACGATGACCCCGGCGATGCGTGCGGCGATCGAAGAGACCGAGCGACGGCGCGCGAAGCAGGAGGCGTACAACGCCGCGCACGGGATCACGCCCGCGACGATCACCAAGGCGATCCGCCGCGGGATGGAGATCAGCCTGCGCGGCCGGAAGGCGGCCAGGGAGGCGGTGGGCGTCAAGGAGCAGGCCTTCGAGGCCGAGGAACTGTCGCGGGAACTGACGGAGGAGATGCTGGCGGCGGCGGAGGCGCTGGACTTCGAGAAGGCCGCGGCGCTGCGCGACCAGGTGAAGAAACTCAAGACGTTCCTCGAGGAGGCGAAGGCCTCGGGCGGGCCGACGACGATCCGCAAGAGCCAGGTCGAGGGCGGCGGGCGTGGCGCGGCGCGGAAGCCCAAGGCCGGGACCCCGGGGACGCGCGTGGTCCGGCGCCGCAAGGGTGGGTGACACGGACGAAGGGGAGGTCGGCCGGGCTGGGTCATTCCCTCGCGAACCCGATCCATCCATCGCGACGCCCGAGAATCGGGGTGGCTCTCGCATTCTGCGTGTGGGATCCGCCGCCGCTCGGGTACCATGAACGCATGATCTTCGGCGCACCGTCCGCGGCGCTGTGCTCGGCATTCCTTCTGGCCTCAGCCACGGCGTTCGCGCACGCCCACGACATTTCGGTGATCGCACGGACGGGCCAGGCGGTGGCCGCGGACGAGCCCGGCCTGACGTTCGCGGGCTCGGTCGGCAACACGCCGTGGTCGCACGCGGTGATGAACACCTCGGGAGATGTCGCGTTCACCGCGCGAGTCACGCTCCCCAACGCCACGACCGTGCCGGCCCTCTTCCGGAGGGACCGCCACGGGGCGCGGATGCTCGCCCGGGTTGGATCGGCCCCCGCGTACCTCGGCGGGTCGAGCATCACGCAGGTCTTTCAGCCGCAGATGGCCGACGACGGGAGCGTCTGGGTGAGGCTCGTGGCGTCGAACCAGACGGGTTATCTCGTGAAGTACCTTCCCGACGGCAGCGTCTCCGCGTCCGCAACGACCTGGAGCACGTCATTTGGGTTTCAACTCCACCCGCGATCGGACGAGGCGGTGTATTGGCACCCCAACGGGACGGGGCACGTGATCGGGGCGGACCCGGGGTCGATGGGTCCGCTTTTCCCGTCCCCGCCGGTGTTCGAAGGCTTCCCGGCTCAGGCGACCCAGATCGGTCTCGCCAGCCCGCATCACCTCAACGCGAGCCGGGGCCTCGCGTCGTTGGCGTCGTATACCGCTGGGATAGCGGGGTTCGCGGTCGCGGCGGGCACGCCGGAGCGGGTGTGGGCGCTCATCGAGACCACCACGAACGGCCCCCTGCCCCCCGAGGCCGGCGCCGCCCCCCGGGTCAACACGTTGTGGGCGCCGTGGCTCAACGATCACAACCGGTTTGTGTACCGGGTTGATCTCACGTCCTCGCCGTGGCGTTCCGTGATTTTCTTCGGCGACGGCCCCGGTGCGAGTGTCCTGATCCACCACGGGCAGGCCGCCCCGGGGTTTCAGACCGGCGCGACGGTGAGCCTGCCGAACGACCTCGGCGGGACGCCGATACTCCTCCCACGGGTGAACAACCGCGGCGCGTTCCTGATCGCCGGCCGGGTCAACGGTGTCCAGGGCGTCACAGGGATGGTGTACTGGTCGGGCCGGGAGGGCGGCCTGCGCCCGGTGCTCATCGCGGGGGTGACCGAGGCGGTGAATGCCCCGGGTGTCCGCCCTTCGCTGCAGTTCGCCGAGGCGGACCAGGCGAGCCCCGGGTTGGCGTTCAACGACCTCGGGCAGATCGCGTTCACCGACGCGAGGACGGCGAACCCCGTCGGAGCGGTCTTCGGGTACGACCCGGTGCGGGGGCTGGTGGTCTTCGCCCGGCCTCAGACGGACCTGACACTCGAACCCGGGGTGGTCAAGCGTGTCGCCCGGGCGAACCTGATCGGCCCGCACGCGGGGTACCGCAACCTCGCGTCGGGGCTGAGCGGCCGCGGGCGGTTGTGCTTCGCGCTGGACTTCACGGACGGGACCGGGGCGGTGGTCGAGGCGGTGCTGCGGTGCGACGCGGACATGAACGGGGACGGGTTCATCGATTTCTTCGACCTCGGGGACTATGTCGACGCGTTCGACGCGGGCTCTCCCGGGGCCGACTTCGACGGGGACGGGTTCATTGATTTCTTCGACGCCGACCGGTACCTGGAGGCATACGAGCGCGGGTGCTGAGCGGCGTACGATGGGGCGTGAGCCGAGCCCGCTCCGACATGGTCCGCCGATTCGCGTATTACTTCGCCGGGCTGGCGATCGGCTTGGTGCTGCTGGGGATGATCCAGCGCGGGCGTGGCGTGCGCCCCGAGTCGCCGCCCGACGCGGCGGCGGGGGCCCCTTCGCCGGGTTCCCCGGCCGGGCCGAGCGGCGGTGATCGATGAGGACGACGCGATGCCCGACCCCAACGCCCTGAGCCTGTCGGCGTTCTTCGACCTGCTGAACGCGTCGTCGCCCGGGAAGCCCGGGCTGATCCGCCGGCTGTTCGAGCTGGCCCGGGACGAGGACCTCGGGACCTTCGGGGACGTGACGAGCCGGGTGTTCATCGGGCCCGAGGCGCGGGGGCGTGCGTCGATCATCGCGCGGGCGGGGGGCGTGGTGGCGGGGCTGCGGGCGGTGCCGGAGATCCTGGCGGTGTTCGCGCCGGGGGTGACGCTGACGACCAAGGCTCAGGACGGGGAGCGGGTGGGACCGAGGACGGTGGTGGGCGAGCTGTCGGGCCCGCTGTCGCCGATGCTGGCGGCGGAGCGGACGCTGCTCAACACGCTGGGGCGGATGAGCGGGATCGCGACGCTGACGGCGCGGTACACGGACGCGGTGGCGGGGACCAAGGCGAAGATCCTTGACACACGGAAGACCACGCCGGGGCTGCGCGGGCTGGAGAAGTACGCCGTGCGGTGCGGGGGTGGGACGAGCCACCGCCTGGGGCTCTACGACAGCCTGCTGATCAAGGACAACCACCTGGCGGGGATCCCCGAGAGCGAGCTCCCGCGGCGGGTGGCGGACGCGGTGATGCGGGCCAAGTCGCTCGCGCCGATCACGTTCTCCGAGGTCGAGGCCGACACGTTCGAGCAGGCCTCGTCGCTGATCCGTGGGTGGTCCAGGACCGAGCCCCACGCGGCGCGGTTCGACGTGCTGCTTCTCGACAACATGGACCCATCGACGCTCCGCCGCGTGGTGGAGCTGCGCGACACGGCGGCGCCGGGTGTGCTGCTCGAGGCGTCGGGCGGGGTGAACCTCCAGACCGTCGCCGAGATCGCCGGGACGGGGGTCGACCGCGTGAGCGTGGGGTCGTTGACGCACGCGGCGGTCTCGCTCGACGTGGCGCTGGACGTGGTCGCGTGAGCACGGACGTGTGGGCGGATCGGCTCGGGGCAAGGATCGCGTCCGACGCCCGGCCGTGGATCGATCGCGCGAGCATCCTCGACGAGTGCGTCTCGACGCAGGACGAGGCGCTGGCCCGCGCGGACGGGCGGCCCGGGCTGCTGGTCGTCGCTCGCCGGCAGACGGGCGGGCGGGGGCGTGAGGGACGGGCGTGGGCGCACGTCGGCGAACTCGGGCTCGCGTGCACCTTCGCGCTCGACGGGAGTTCGACGGCCGACCCGCTGCTGGCGATCCGCGTGGGGCTCGCGGCGGCCGAGGCCTGCGACCCATGGGCACCCCCGGGCGGCCGGATCGGGGTGAAGTGGCCCAACGACGTGGTGGCGATGACCGCCGATGAACGCGGGCCTCACGCCAAGCTTGGTGGGGTGTTGATCGAGGTCAAGGGCGGGTTAGCGCTAGCGGGGATCGGGATCAACGTGCTCCACCGGGCCGGGGATTGGCCGCCCGGCCTGGCGGCGACGGCCTCATCGCTGGCGGCGTCTCGACCCGACGCCCCGGTCCCGACGCGCGAGGGTGTGCTCGAACGCGTGATCGACGGGCTCGATCGGTGGCTGGGGGCGACATCCACCGAGGTCCGCGCCGCGTTCGCCGCACGCGACACGCTGACGGGGACGGTCCGCACGTTCGTCTACGACAACCGGGAGTGCACGGGCGAGGTGGTCTCGATCGACCCCGACGGGCGGATCGTGCTCCGCGCCGCGGGGGGCGTAGCGGTGTCGATCCACGCGCGGGGGGCGAGGCTCATGCCGGGCATGGGATAATCCGGGGGCTGGCTATTCCTCGGGGACGGGGTCGCCCGTGACGATCTCGCGGAACTTCGCCCGGAGCCGCTTGGTCAGCGGGCCCTCGCCCTTGGAGATCACGTTCGTCTTCGTGATGACCTTCCCGTCGTGCTGGTCGATCTGGGTGACGGAGATGATCTCGGCGGCGGACCCGGTGAGGAAGATCTCGTCGGCGGCGAGGAGTTCGTCGAGGCGGAAGTTCTTCTCGACGACCTTGAAGCCCAGGGCGGGGGCGAGCCGCTGCATGACGAACGCGCGGGTGCAGCCCTCGAGGAGCCCGGCGTCCGACGGCGGGGTGTGCAGCACGCCGCCCTTGAAGTAGAAGATGTTGTCGCCAGAGCCCTCCGTGACGAACCCGTCGGTGTTGAGCATCACGACCTCGTGGCACCCGTGATCGATGGCCTCGCACTTGGCGAGGATGTTGTTCAGGTAGTTGAGGCTCTTGATGCGCGGGTCGAGGCAGGCGGCGGGGGTCTTGGGGCGGTTGGCGACGACGACGCGCATCCCCTTCTCGTACATCTCGGCGGGGAAAAGGCTGATGTCGTCGACGATGCAGATCACGCCCGCGACGGGGCAACGCCTCGGGTCGAGGCCCAGGGTCCCGGCCCCACGCGAGACGATCAGGCGGATGTACGCGTCGGATTTCCCGTTGACCTGGATGCATTCGCGCAGAACCTTGACCATCTCGTCGCGCGAGATCGGGATCGTCAGGCGGATCGCCTCGGCGCAGCGCCACATCCGGTCCATGTGCTGCTTCAGGAGGAAGATGTTCCCGCGGTAGACGCGGATGCCCTCGAAGACCCCGTCGCCGTAGAGCAGCCCGTGGTCGTACACGCTGACCATCGCCTGGCCCTTGGGCACGATCTTCCCGTTCACGTAGATCAGCGGGCGCTCGCCCTGGTCCGCCCGCTTGGCCTGGGCGGACCACGGGTCGGCGAAGGTCACCCCGGGCGTCGAGTGCGGTGTCGGCGGCAGGCTCGTCGTGCTCATCGGCCACTCCTTCCCGGGTCCACGCCCGGCGTCTGTCGGACCCACCCCCGGAACACCTACCCCCGGCGCCCGGTCCGGGGCCTCACCGCCGCCGGGTGTCCCGTTCGGGGGCGCGGTCGGCGGGCGATGATACACGCGGGCCCGCCCGCTTTCGACCGCTCGGGCGGGCCGCGTGACGGCCACCACACCGGGCTCGGGGTCACGAGAGCTCGTCGAGGAACGCCCCGGACCAGTCGGCGACCGTGTGACGCTTGACCTGCGTCCGGAGGATGGCCATCCGCATCGAGGCGTCCCTCGCGGGCATACGGATCGCCTGGACCAGCGCGCTCTTGACGGCCTCGATGTCGCGAGGGTTGACGAGCAGGGCACGCCTCAGTTCCCGCGCGGCGCCGGCGAACTCCGAGAGCACCAGGACGCCGTCGTGGTTGGTGCGACACGCCACGTACTCCTTGGCGACGAGGTTCATCCCGTCGCGGAGCGGGGTAACGACCATGACGTCGGCGGCGACATACCACGCCGCGAGGTCCTCGGCGGAGAACGAGCGCCGGTAGTAGTGGACGGGGACCATCCCGGGGTGGCTGTACTCCCCGTTGATGCGCCCGACGATCTCCTCGACCTCACGCCGCACGGCGAGATACCCGGGCATGGACTCGCGGCTAGGGACGGCGACCTGCACATGGACCACGTCCTCGGCCGAGACGCGACGCTCCTTGAGCAGCTCCTCGAAGGCGCGGAGGCGGGCGGGGATGCCCTTGGTGTAGTCGAGGCGGTCGACCGAAAGGATGATCTTGCGGCCCGAGAGTTTCTCGCGGATCTCGGCGGCCTTGCGCCGCGTATCGGGCGAGGCGGCCAGCTCCATGAACCGCTCGGTGTCGATCGAGATCGGGCACGGCAGCAGCCGGACGCGCCGCCCGGCGAACTCGAGCTCCCGCTCGGTCCCGCTGCACCCGAGGAATCGCTTGGCCACGCGGGCGAAGTTGGATGAACTCGACTCGGTCTGGAACCCCAGGACGTCGGCGCCCATGAGCCCCTTGAGGATGGGCGTCCGCCAGGGGAGCCACGAGAAGAGTTCTTCGGGGGGGAAGGGGATGTGAAGGAAGAGCCCGATGGTGAGGTCGGGACGCCGCTCGCGGAGCATCCATGGGACCAGCTGCAGGTGGTAGTCGTGGACCCACACGCGGGCGTGACGCGGGGCGTGGCGGGCGGCGGCGGAGGCGAACTTGAGGTTCACGTCGCGGTATGGGCCCCACCACTTGCGGTGGATCTCGGGGGGCCAGACCGCGTCGTGATAGAGAGGCCAAAGCGTCCCGTTGCTGAAACCCTGGTAGTAGCCCTCGACCTGCGTTCGGCTCAGGCCGACCGCGCGGAGCCTCATCCGCCCGAGTTTGGCGGGGGCCGGGGCCCGACCCGCAGACCCGTCCCACCCGATCCACAGCGCCCCTCGTTTGGAGACCACCGGCTCCATCGCGCTGACAAGCCCGCCCGGGCTTCGCTGCCAGCGGAGTCCGGCACGCGTCGCCCGCTCGACGGGCAGGCGGTTCGCCACCACGACCAATGAGCCTCGGTTCGTCAACGTCGCACCCCGTTCCTGCCGTTGCGTCCGACCGGGCCACGCCAAGGTCCATCCCGGGCGCGTTCTCCCCCGCGGCATCCCAGACGCCGGGTCTTTATAGGCGTTGAATCGTGCCGGGTCGACACGGCGCGGGCGTCACACGGTACGCCAGGCCGCGCCGCACCTCGCGTTGAGCGACGACACGATGGCCTCGATCTCGCCGTCGACCTCTTCGTGGCGGAGCGTTTTCGCGGGGTCGCGGAAGCGGAGCCTCATCGTGACGCTCTTCTTGCCCGCGCCCGCCTGCTTCCCCCGGAACGTCCCGACGAACTCGACGGCCTCGAGCCGGGGCAGCTTCAACGAGCCGACCGCCCCGGCGAGGGCCGACCACGACGTCGCCTCGTCCACGATCGGCGAGAGATCTCGTTCCACGCACGGGAAGGCGGGCAGATCGTGGACCCGGCTGCCCGGGGGGAAGAGCCCGATGAGCACGCCGAGGTTGAGCTCCGCGCAGGCGTAAAGGCCTTCGAGCCCGTAGGTCTTGGCCGCCGCGTCGCCGACCAGGCCGAGGTAACCCAGCACCGTCCCGCCGAGCGTCACGCGCGCGTACGCCGCGGGATCGAGCGAGGGCGCGTGAGGCTCAGCGGGGTGGCATTCGAGAGGCCCGGCGGGGCCGGCGAGAGCGGCGGCGAGGTGCTCGATCACGCCTCGGACCGCGCGGACGGCGGCCTGCCGATCGTCCACCGTCGCTCGCTTGCCCTTGATCTCCCCATCAAGCAAAAACGCGACGTTGCGGTTCTCGACGGAGATCACCGACCCGGACGGGTTGCGTTGTTGAGCAAAGACCCGAGAGACTTCGAACAGCCTCACCCCACCCTCAACTTTGACCTGCCCGTCCTGGTTCGCCCGTCGGCAGGCGAGCAGGCCCGGGATCACGCTGGTCCTCAGCGTGGGCTCGGCGCCGCGCCGCTCGTCGTCCACGCTCGCCGGCTCGAGCCCTGAGGAGAGCCACGCACGGCCCTCGTCGGGCCTCACGAAGCTGAACGTGACCGTCTCGTAGAACCCAAGCCCCGTGAGCACTCGCCCCACCTCGCGCAACGCCCTCACCTCGTCCTGCGGCGGCTTGACCTCCACGGGCAGACGATCGGCCACGGGCACGGCATCGAGCCCCTTGGTCCGGGCCACTTCTTCGATCAGGTCGATCTCGCGATGAAGGTCCGTGCGATGCGGGGGAATCTCGCACACCACACCCACCCCACCTCCCCCACTTCCCCCTCCCACCTCGACCCTCGCCGTACGCGAGGGGGACAGCCCCTGCGAGGCCAGGAGCGATTCAATCTCGGCGTCGGGGACGTCGAACCCGAGCACCGACCGGCACCGCGCGAACCGCAGCGGGACCGTCGTCGGATCGGGGAGCGGACGGCCCGCTTCGAGGACGCCCTCGCACAGTTGCCCACCGGCCAGCGAGACGATCAGCGACGCGACGCGACGCGAGGCCCATTCGAGCGTCCTGGGGTCGACGCGGCGCTCGAAGCGATAGCTCGCGTCGGTGCGCACGCCCAGGCGCCGGGAGGCACGACGCACGGCGACGGGGTCCCACGTCGCCACCTCGACCACCACGTCGCGGGTGGTGTCGCTCACCTGGCTCTCGCCGCCCCCGATGACCCCGGCGAGGCTCTGCGCCCGCTCGGCGTCCGCGACGACGATCTCGTCGGCCCGGAGCGTGCGCTCTTTCCCGTCGAGGGTCAGCAGACGCTCGCCCAACGCCGCGGCCCGCACGACGAGCTGACGCCCGGCGAGCCGGTCGAGGTCGAAAACATGGCTGGGGTTCCCGGCCTCGAAGTTCACGAAATTCGTCGCGTCGACCACGTTGTTGATCGAACGCTGCCCGAGGGATTCGAGGTGGCGGACCAGCCACGCGGGGCTCGGCCCGACGTTGACCCCGCGGATGACCCGGACGGTGAACCGCGGGCATTGATCCGGGACACGGTTGTGCAAGGTTATGAAAGACCCGACCGGCCCTCCGGCGGCGGACGGGAGCGCAGGGTCGGGGAGTTTGAGCCCGCGTCCGGTCTTGGCGGCGAGTTCTCGGGCCAGTCCGATCAGGCTGAGACAGTCGCCCCGGTTGGAGGTGACCTCGGCGTCGAGGCGGGTGTCGGGTTGGCCCCGGGCGTCCGTGAAGTCGTCACGGGCTTCGATCGGAAACCCGACGTTCATGAGGGCGTCGGCGGCCTCGTCGGCCCCGAGGTCGCCCGGCTCAAGGTATTCGTTGATCCACCGCAGGCTCAGGAGCATGGGGAGCAGGGTAGCCCGGCGCTCGGGGTCCGGACGGTGGACTTTTTCAACGTGAGGTTGACGGAAGGTTCAGGATCTGGTACACCATACACATTCAATGCCCCGGTTCGGGGCGATTCCTACCCATGTTCGGGCAGGAGCGGAGTGAGTGCGAGGCCCGGAGTCCCCGGGCCGCGGAGGTTGTATCCATGAAGATCCAGACGTGTCGATTCACGGCGTTGGCCGCCGTCGTCGCCCTCGCGGGCACGGCGTACGGCCAGGACATCACCAAGACGGTGAACCGTCAGACGGCGAACCCGAAGTTGGTCGAGAAGGTCGAGGTCAAGAACACGGCGGGCTTCGGCCAGCGTGCGGACGCGACCGACAGCTGCTTCGACGCCCCCGAGGTCGCCCCCGGCATCCATAACTACGACCTCACCGGCGCGTCGAACGACTACGCCGGGACCTGCGGCGCCACCAGCACCGCCGAGGACGTGTGGCTCAAGTTCACCGCCCCCGAGAACGGCGAGCTGACGGTCGAGACCTGCGGGCTCGCCACGGCCGACACCGTCCTGGCCCTGATCGACGGGTGCGGTGGCACGACGATCGTCTGCAACGACGACGCCTGCTCCCTCCAGAGCCGCGCCATCGGCGTGGTCGCCGGCGGGCAAACCGTGTACATCCGCATCGCCGACTTCGGCGGCGGGCAGCACGCCGGGCAGGTCAGCGTCTCGTTCAGCCCCCTGGGCGCGGGCCCGGAAAACGACGACTGCGCCAACGCCGAAGCCATCAACGGCACCGGCACCTTCGCCTTCGATAACCGCCAGGCGACGACCGACGGCGTGGGCGACGGGCTCTGCCTCTTCTTCGGGAACGACAATATCCTCCAGGACCTCTGGTTCCTCTGGACCGCCCCGGCCGACGGGAATTACTCCGTCGAGACGTGCACCCTGGCCTCGTTCGACACCAAGATCGCCGTCTACTTCGACGGCTCGTGCGGGTCGGGCGTGCTGTCGTGCAACGACGACGCCTGCGGCCTGCAGTCCCGCGCGTTCTTCGAGACCACCGCGGGCGCTCAGCACCTGATCCGCGTGGGGTCCTACGGGGCCGCCACGGGCGCCGGGTCGATCCTGATCACCGGGTTCACCCCGATCGACAACGACTTCTGCGCCGACGCCACCGACGTGGGCGCGGGCACGCACAACTACGACCTCACCGGTGCCACCAACGATTACCCGGGCATCTGCGGCGCCACGGGCTCGGCCGAGGACGTGTGGTTCCGCTACACCTCGGGCAACACCGATGAGTTCGTCACGGTCGAGACCTGCGGGCTCACCGGCGGCGACTCGGTCCTCTCCGCCATCGACGGGTGCGGCGGGTCCACGATCGCCTGCAACGACGACGCCTGCGGCCTGCAGAGCCGGATCCAGTTCGTCCTCGCGGCGAACACCCCGGTCTACATCCGCGTCGCCGACTTCGGCGGCGGCGTCCACTCGGGCGCCATCAACATCAGCAGCCAGCTCGTCATCGCCCCCGAGAACGACGACTGCGTCGACGCGACGCTCGTCGAGGCCGGCGTCCACGCCTTCGACACCTCCCTCTCCTCCACCGACGGGTCCGCCTCGTGCGGGTTCGGCGGCGATCCGGGTGGGCGCGACGTGTGGTTCAAGTTCGTCGCCCCCAGCGACGCCCAGGCCATCGTGACGACCTGCGGCTACGCCGGGTTCGACACCATCCTCTCCGCGTACGACAACTGCAACGGCACCGAGGTCGGGTGCAACGATGACGCCTGCGGCCTGCAGAGCACCATCGCCTTCGCCGTCACCCAGGGCGCGACGTACTACGTCCGCGTCTCCGGGTACGCCAACGCCGGCGGGCAGGGCTCCATCGAGCTCTCCTTCGCCGAGCCCTGCGAAGACTTCACCCAGCCCCCCGGCTCCATCGCCGAGAACGAGGAGGGTTGCTTCGCTGACATCAACGGCGGGTGCAACAACGCCGAGGGTCTGGTCACCGCGGCCACCTACAACTCCACCATCTATGGGTACGCGTGGGCCCAAGGCGGCACCCGCGACACCGACTGGTACGAGTTCTCCTTCGACGGCGGCGACCTCATGGTCACCTGCGCCGCCGAGTTCCCCGGCCGCATCTTCATCCTCGACACCAACTGCGCCCCGACCATCATCGCGACCGACTTCTCCTCGCTCCCCTGCGAGGTCATGACCGCGTCGGCCAACCTCCCCGCGGGCACCTACCGCGTGTTCGTCGGCGTCAACGGGTTCGACGGCGTCCCCTGCGACAACGACTCCAACCACTACATCCTCACCCTCGGTGACGGCGGCACGCCCGGGTGCCCGGCCGACTTCAACGGCGACGGGTTCGTCGACTTCTTCGACTTCAACGACTACGTCGACTGCTTCGACGGCATCTTCTGCCTCCCCGGCACCACCGCCGACTTCAACGGCGACGGGTTCGTCGACTTCTTCGACTTCAACGACTTCACCGACGCCTTCGAGGCCGGTTGCTGATCCGACGACCCTGAACAGGGTTCCTTGATCCAGACCAGCGGCGACGGCCTCCCGTCGCCGCTGTTTCTTTTTATCCGGCCTTGGCCTCGCGTGTTCGGGTCCCGTTCACTGGGCCGACCCGCCGGCGCGGGTATATTCGATCGGGTGGACCCTTCCGGGAGGAGTGGAACCATGCGCACGTTGATGGCGACCGTTGCGGCGTGCCTCGCCGCCGACGCGCACGGCTCCCCGCGCGAGGACGCGACGTTCTCGGGCGTCGATTCCAACGGCGTGCTCGGGTCACCGGCCAACCAGGTGCGAACCTTCACCCCCGTCGGCGGGTACCCCGTGGGCTCGCTGCGGGTCACCGCGTCTCTGACCAAGGTCCACCCCGAGACGTTCGCGTCGGAGGCCCGGGTGCGGGTGACGACGCCGTCGGGGCGGACGCACGTGGTCCAGCCGTTCAGTTTCTTCGACTTCGAGGGGACGGTGGCAGCGACGGACTATCTGTTCGCGTTCGAGGAGCCCGAGCCCGACGCGGCGGGCGTGTGGACGCTGCGGTTCTTCGAGCAGTACGACGACGGCGGGCCCGCGGAGACCGACGCGGCGTGGGATTCGTTCACGATCGTGCTGGACGACGAGGGCTCGGCGCCGCCCCCGGACCACACGTCGGCGATCGACCTCGGGGTTCTGACGCCGGGCGCGGTGGTCCGCCGAGTCGACGAGTTGGCCGGCGTGACCCGCGCGCTGCGGTGGTACCGCTTCACGCTGAGCGAGGGCGTGGGCGGCGCGACGCCGAACGTCCTGGACATCGACTGCCACGGGACGGTGCACGGGGACGACGTGACGGACACGGAGATGGCGATCTTCGACGCGGCGGGGACGCTGATCGCGCAGGACGATGATTCGGGGGTCGGGCTGTGGAGCGTGCTCTCGCACGGGCACGACACACGCGGCGGGCCGTTCGACGGCCGGCACCCGGACCTGCCCGCGGGCGAGTATTACGTCGTGATCGCGCCGTACAACGCGGCGTTCGGCTCGCCGTTCACGGTGAGCACGACGGGCGCGTCTCGCTCGATGAGGGCGAGGCTGCACCTGTCGTTCGGGGCCGACACGACCCCGGGTGTGTCGGCCCCGGGGGCGGTGGACCTGGGCGTTCTGTCGCCCGCGGGGGTCTCGGCGGGGCCGGTCGCGCTGGGAATCGACGAGACGGTGTGGTTCCGGTTCGAGTTGGCGGAGGGAGTGAGCGGGATCAATGGGCTGTTCCTGGATATCGACACGTCGGGGAGCGACCTGTCGCCGTTCAACGACACGGAGATCGCGTTGTACGACGCGTCTGGCGTGCGGGTCGCGTCGGACGACGACGACGGGGACGGGTTTTTGAGCCAGTTGTCGTTCGGATCGGGGAGCACGTCGCCGCCGTGGGGCGACTCGGAGCCCTTTGACGGGCGGGGCGGACCGCTCGCGGCGGGGGTGTACTACCTCGCGGTGTCGGGGCACGACACGACGCACACCTCCTCGGCGTGGTTGGTGTGGCCCGCGTCGGATGAGGCCGGCACGGTACGGGTGCACCTGCGGACGAACACGTCGTCGGCGCCGCCGTGCCCGCCGGACTTCAACGGCGACGGGTTCCTGGACTTCTTCGACCTCGACGCGTTCGTGGCGTGCTTCGAGGGCGAGGGATGCCCAGAGGGCCGCACGGGCGATTACAACGGGGACGAATTCATCGATTTCTTCGACCTCGACGCGTTCGTGGCGGACTTCGAGGCCGGGTGCTGATGATCGGACGGGTCGGGGGCGGGTGGTTCGGGTGGTACGGGCGTGTTCGGCCCGTGCGCGGGTTTGGGCGGGATCGGTGGGAACCGGGCCGTGGTTCGGGGCGCATCCGTGGTGTATGCTCGAACCGAGGGAGCCCGTCGGGGCGACGTCCGATCTCGGGCGTGGGCGTGCCGGAGCGCGTCGGACGGCGCGGAAGGGAGAAGCGATGAGAGCGATGAACTGCATGGTGTCGGCCGCTCTGGTCTTGGCGTGCGCCGCGGGCGCGTTCGGGGCACCCCGCGACGGGGTGACGTTCAACGGGGTGATCTCCGATGGGCCGGACAACGGCGCGGGGAACTCGGTGCTGTCGAACGTGTTCTCGGGGACGTACGCGGTGGGGAAGGTCCGGGTGTCGGGGACGCTGCGGGAGCTCAACACCTCGACGCGGGCGAGCGAGGCGAGGATCCGCGTGACGACGCCGGCGGGGCGGACGTTCGTGCTCCAGCCGTTCACCGTCGGGGGGTTCGAGGGGACGGTCTCGGTGAGTGATTACGTGTTCACGATGCCGGTGGTGGAGACCTCGGCCGCTGGGCAGTGGACGTTCCGTTTCTTCGAGAGCGTGGACGACTCGGGCCCCGACGCGCAGTGGGACACGGTGACGATCACGCTGGACGACGAGGTCCCGCCGCCGCCGCCCTCGCACGAGGACGCGGTGGACCTGGGCGACGTGGAGGACGGGACGCTGATCGACCGCAGCGACACGACCACGGGGACCAAGGCGTACCAGTGGTACAAGTTCAACCTAACGGTCCCGGTCAACAGCGACGAGCAGCGGTTCCTCGACATGGACAGCAACGCGACGATCTTCAACACGGGCTCGACGGACACGGAGATGGCGATCTTCAACGACCAGGGCGTGCTGATCGCCCAGGACGACGACCAGGGCGCGTTCAACAGCAGCCTGCTGAGCCACGGGCACGACACCCGCGGCGGCGAGTACGACGGGCAGGACCCCGACCTCGCGGCGGGGATCTACTACGTCGTGATCGCCCCGTACAACGCGACGTTCGCGAACGGGTTCGTCGTGAACACGTCGAGCAACGCGACAACGATCAACGCCCGCCTGAGGCTGACGTGCGGGATCGACGACGTGCCCGGGGCGTCGGCCCCGCAGGCCGAGGACCTGGGCGAGCTGTCGCCCACGGGCGCCAAGGTCGAGGACCACGCGCTGGGCCGCGGCGGGGTCGCGTGGTTCACGTTCACGCTGCTCGACCCGGTGGACGGGGAGCAGGGCGTGTTCCTGGACCTGGACACCGAATCGAGCGTGCTGTCGCCGCAGAACGACACGGAGCTCGCGCTGTACGACGCGTCGGGGAACCGGATCGCGTGGGACGACAACGACGGGTTCGACCGGCTCAGCGCACTCTCGTTCGGGAGCGGGAGCACCTCGTCCCCCAACGGGGATGGGCTGCCCTACGACGGCCGGGACGGGGCGCTCCTCCCCGCGGGCGTGTACTACGTGGCGGTCTCGGGGTTCAACACCGAGCACGGGCTGTCGGAATGGGCGGTCTCGAGCATCAGCAACAACACCGGGGTGTTCACGCTCGTGATCCGCACGAACGTGAGCGAGGTCCCGCCGCCGCCCCCGACCTGCCCGGCCGACTTCAACGACGACGGGTTCCTCGACTTCTTCGACCTCGACGCGTACCTGATCTGCTTCGAGGAGATCGAGTGCCCCGAGGGCAAGACCTCCGACTTCAACGAGGACGGGTTTACCGACTTCTTCGACCTCGACGCGTTCCTCGAGGCCTTCGACGCCGGGTGCGACCTATAACGCCCTCCGCCCCGGGGAGGTGAGGACTTATACTGCGCTCCCCACGGAGGGAGCGCCATGAGAGTCCTGATCGTCCTCGCTGTCACCGCGTGCGCGGCCTCGCCGGCCCTCGCCCAGTGGAACCCCGCGCAGGGGCTCTGGGGCAAGACCGACGAACGCGACCTCCGCGTCATGACCTGGAACATCCAGGACACGCTCTGCCGCACCCAGCCCAAGGTCGAAGGCTCCAACTCCTGGTGCGCCCTGGCACGCATCGTCGCGGTCGTCAAGCCCGACATCCTGATCCTCCAGGAATGCGGCGACAACTCGGGCAACGGCACCGGGACCGGCGTGGACTCGGTCGCCCAGCTCCAGACCGTCATGACCCTTTTCGTCTCCGGCGGGACCGACCCGTTCCTGGGCGGGTCGGTGTCGAGCTGGGTCGGCAAGTACGCGCCGACGGTCTCGCTCCCGCACGCCGTCGTGTCCGACGTCACCGACGGGTTCAACCGCAACGTGGTCCTCTCGCGCTACCCCCTCGCGGACCTGACCGGGGACGGGCGGACGTTCATCAACCAGTTCGTGATGTTCGCCGACCTGTACGCGACGAACGGAAACTCGGGGATCCGCGGGTTCCAGTTCGTCGAGATCGACCTGCCCGACGCTCACTACCGCGGGGACGTGGTGATCGGGAACGGGCACCTGCGCAGCGGGGGCGAGGCCTCCGACCTCTCGGAGCGGCTGACCGTCGCGCAGCGCCTCGCGTACTACATCGACCACATGTTCAACGGCGCCGGGACCGGCGTGCCCGACCCCAACAACAAGATCGTCGACAGCCCCGCCGCCACGCGCGTCCTCGACCCCTACACCCCCGTCGTCTGGGGCGGGGACCTCAACGAGGACGAGAACCTCAACGGGCGGGACGGGCCCGCGCTGTGGACCGTCCGCGCGGCGTCCTCGGCCTCGGGCGACGGGACCGACCGCGACCGCTCCGACTCGGTCTTCGATGACGCCCGCGACCCGCTCAACGCCAACGCCACGTCCAACCGCCGCACGCAGGGGTCGAGCAAGCTCGACTACCTCTGCTGGCAGGACTCGATCGCCACGCTCCGCCGAGGGTTCATCTTCAACTCGGCGACCGCGGCGGGCGCGACCGTGCCGTTCGAGCTGATCGGGTTCCCCACCCCGTCGATCGCCTCGACCGTCGCCTCCGACCACCGCCCGGTCATCGTCGACCTCATCCTCCCCGCCCCGACGCCGCCGCCCGAGTGCCCGGCCGATTTCAACGGCGACGGCTTCCTCGACTTCTTCGACCTCGACGCGTATGTCGAGTGTTTCGAAGGGCTGGGGTGCCCGGACGGCAAGAACGCCGACTTCAACGGCGACGGGTTCCTCGACTTCTTCGACCTCGACGCGTATGTGCTGGCGTTCGAGGAAGGGTGCCCCTGATAAAGACCATCCAGCCCTCGCCGCCGGGGACCGTCCAAGCACGTCCGAGAATCATCATCCGTTCAAGCCGTCGCTGATTTCGGTCAAGATTGGGTTGAGCCCGGGCCGGAATCAGGTGTAACCTGTGGGTGCTGGTGTTCAGCGGCCGCGGCGCTCGCCGTGGGTGTTTCAGTCTGGATTGAATCGAGGGAGGTCGTATGAAGAAGAGTCATTGGCTTGTGGCATTGGCCGCCGGGGCGGCGTGCTCGTTCGCGTGGGCCGGCGATGAGTGTTCGGCGCCCACGGTGATTGTGGCGGGCGTTCCCGCGAGCGGGTCCACGGTCGGCGCGACGTCGACCCCGGGGATCCCCGCGGCCCACTGCGCCGGGACGAGCGAACTCGGGCCCGACAACTGGTACACCTTCACGGCGCCGGCCAACGAAAACTACGTCTTCTCGCTGTGCGGTTCGACGTACGACACGGCGCTCTCGCTGTGGTCGGCCTGCCCGGACGGCGCCCTCCTCCCGCTCGCCTGCAACGACGATTTCTGCGGCCTCCAGTCGCAACTCACCCGCGCGATGACCGCCGGCGAAACAATCCTGATCCGCGTCGGCGGGTTCAGCGCGGCCGCGGGCAACTACACGCTCAGCGTCAGCGGCCCGACCCCGCCCCCGGCGAACGACGATTGCGCCAACGCCATCGCCGTCGGCCTTGGCTCGACCAGCGGGTCCACGATCAGCGCCTCCAACGACGGCTCGACCTCGTGCGTGACGGCGCTCTCCCCCGACGTGTGGTACACGTTCACCGCGCCGGCCTCGACGACCTACGCCTTCGACACCTGCGCCAGCCCCGGGTTCGACACCGTCCTCTCCGCCTACGACCAGTGCGGCGGGACCGAGCTGGCCTGCAACGACGACATGTCTTCCGCGCAATGCGCCATCTCGGGCCTGCGTTCCCGCATCACGCTCGACATGACGCAGGACCAGACCGTCGTGATCCGCGTCGGCGCGTTCGGCGCGGCGGTCACCGGCGCGTTCGTCCTGAACGTCTCTGAGGTCACCCCGCCCCCGCCGCCCCCGGCCAACGACGATTGCGCCAACGCGGTCGCCATCGCCGACGGCGACACCCCGATCAACACCGTCTCGGCCACGGGTGACGGCACCCCGACCAACACCGGGTGCGGCATCGGGTCCAGCTTCCACAACGACGTCTGGTTCGTCTACGAGGCCGCATGCAACGGGACGGTCACCGTCTCGACCTGCGACGCCTCCTACGACACGATCATCGCCGCTTACGGCGCTGATTGCCCGACCGAGCCCGACACCGCGATCGTCTGCGACGACGACGGGTGCGACTCCCCCAACACGCTGGCCTCGCGCATGACCTTCGCCGTCACCGCCGGTCAGTCCTACCTGATCCGGGTCGGGTCGTTCTCCGCCACCGGCCGCGGGACCGCCACGGTCACCGTTGCCACCGTGTGCGATGAGCCCACCTGCCCCGCCGACTTCAACGACGACGGGTTCCTCGACTTCTTCGACCTCGACGCCTATGTCGCGTGCTTCGAGGGCACCGAGTGCCCCGAGGGCAAGGACGCCGACTTCAACGGCGACGGCTTCGTCGACTTCTTCGACCTCGACGCCTACACCGAGGCCTTCGAGAACGGCTGCGACTTCTGATCTCGCCTCAACCCTGAGGTTCGCGTAGCCCATCGACGGGCCGGGGCTCACCCCCCGGCCCGTTCTTCTTTATCTATGGCCGGCAGAAGGCTCCCCGCGGGCGCCGGCGCGGGCGTTCAGTGCAGGACGCGGAAGACCTCGGCCTCGTCGGTGAGCCCGAGAGCGACCTTCGCGTGCGCGTCGTCTCGCATCCCCTTGAACCCCCCGGCGACGGCGGCGTCGAGCAGCGTCATCGCGTCCTCGTTCTTCGCGGTCAGCCGGCGGAGTTCGTCGGTCATGAGCATCAGCTCGTAGACGGCCAATCGTCCCCGGTACCCGCTCCCGAAGCAGTTCTCGCATCGCCCGCCGCGGTCGTCGGCGCCCTTGCCCGCGCACGCCGAGCACCGTCGGCGGAGGAGACGCTGGGCCAGCACACCCAGGAGGGTCGAGGTGATGAGGTACGGCTCGACGCCGATGTCGACCAGGCGGGTGATGGCGCTGGGCGCATCGTTGGTGTGGAGGGTGGCGAGGACGAGGTGCCCGGTGAGTGAGGCCTGGATGGCGAGTTGGGCGGTCTCGTTGTCGCGGATCTCGCCGACGAGGATCACGTCGGGGTCCTGGCGGAGGAGGCTGCGGAGCCCGGAGGCGAACGTCACGCCCCGCTTGACGTTGACCTGCATCTGGCTGATCCCGTCGAGGTGGTACTCGACGGGGTCCTCGATGGTCATGACGTTGCGGCTGGTGCGGTCGATGCGCCCGAGGGCGGCGTAGAGCGAGGTGGTTTTCCCGCTCCCCGTGGGCCCGGTGACCAGGACGATCCCGGTGGGACGCTCGACCAGGTCCATGAACCGGCCCTGCATGTCCTTGCTCATCCCGACCTGGTCGAGGGTGAGCTGCGTCTGGGTCTGGTCGAGCAGGCGGAGGACGAGGCGTTCGCCGTAGACCGTGGGGATGCAAGAGAAGCGGATGTCGATCTTGCGGCTGCCGATGCGCACGCTGGTGTGCCCGTCCTGGGGGCTGTGGCGGTTGGCGATGTCGAGCTCGGTCATGACCTTCATGCGCGAGCTGATCGCGGGCGCGAGCGAGAGCGGCGGGGTGAAGGCGTCCACGAGCATCCCGTCGATCCGGAAGCGGATGACCAGGCGGTTCTCCTGCGGGTGCACGTGCACGTCGCTGGCCCGCCGGCGGAGCGCCTCGAACAGGATCATGTTCACCAGGCGGATGACCGGCGTCTGCCGGGCTAATTGGAGCAGGTCGGTCGCCTGACCCGCGGTGCCCGCGGCGGCCTGGATGGCGCTCTCGTCGAGCGGCATCTCCTCGATGATCTCGGTGACCAAGTCCTGACGCTGCTCGTAGCCCCGGTTGATCAGGTTCGCCACCGCGGCCCGGGGCGAGAGGACCACGCGGATCGGCCCCTGGAGGTAATCCTCGACGAGGTTGAAGACCGCGGGGATCATCGGCTGGGCGGCGGCGACGACCATCACCGGCGTGCCCCCGTCGTGACGCTCCTCGATGCCCGCGACGTGGTGCTGGCGGGCGAAGTCCACGGGCACGTGCTCGTAGAACCGCCCCGCCGACTCTTGCAGCCGGGGCTCCCCGACGAACGCCAGCCCCGTCCGCTTCGACAGCAGATCGAGCCCCTCGTGCTCGTCGATCGCCAGCATCGAGAGCAGCGAGTCCCACGGCTCCTCGTCGCTCCCCTCGGCGGCGCGGAACTCCCGCACCTGGTCCGGCGTCACGCGGAGCACGCCGAACGACTCGGCGACCCTCGCCAGGTCGCGCGGAGATTCTCCGCCTTCGCCTCGGGCCCCATCGATCGCCGTTGTCCTCGCCGGTGTCGCCATGCGCTCTGATCCCCGATCCTTCGCCGACCGTCCCTCAGCCCCCAAGGCCGCCCGAACTCGCCCGGGCTAAGGCTTCACGCCATCGCCCCCGGTCTGCCCCTCGCCCGCCGAGGGTGGTGGTGGCGTGGGGGGTGTGGGGGGTGTGGGGGGGATCTCGAAGATGTCGACCAGGACGGGGACCATCTTCGGGAGGTCCGGGTCGAGCTTGACCTCCCGCATGGGGCCCGCGGAGATCAGCTCGGCGTCCCCGAACTTCTCGTCGCGGATCACCCTGGGCGTCAGGAAGATATAGAGCACGGTGTCGACGTCGGTCTTGTTCTGATCGCTGAAGAGGGCCCCCAGCAGCGGGATGTCGCCGAGGAAGGGGATCTTCTCGGTCCCCTTGCGCTGGCTCTTGCTGACGACCCCGCCGATGACCACGGTCATGTTGGAAGGGACCTGGACGAAGGTATCGATGACGTTGGTCTGCTTGGGCGGCGGGAGGGTGGCGGTCGCCTCGCCCGTGAAGCTCGACAGCGTCGCCTGAACCTGCATCTTGACCGAGTTGGCCGACCCGATGATCGGCTTCTTGATCGCGAGCTTGGTCCCGGCCTCGACGTACTCGGGGTTGACCACGTCGACCGACGAGTTGTCGCTGATGATCCGTTGCTGCGTCGGCTGCTCGTCCTTCGCGTCGATCGTCCCTTCCTCGCCCGCCTCGACCATGATCTGGGGGCTCGCGAGGACCCTCGCGTCGGTGACGGTCTGTAGGGCGTTGATGATGACCGGGACCTGGTCGCTCTTGATGATGGCGAAGGTCCCGCCCGAGATCGGCGGAGCGGTCTTGACGCCGCGGAGGTCCGCGCCGGTGGCGAAGGCCCCGAGCCCGAAGTTGGTGTTGAACGCGCCGCCGGTCCCGCCCGCGTTGATCAGCTGGGTCTCGAAGCCCAGGCGGAAGGTATCCGACGCCGAGACCGACACGATCTTGGCCTCGACGAACACCTGGGCCCTGGGGGAATCGAGCTTGCGGATCAGCTCGGCGAAGACGGGGTGCTCCTTGAGCGGGGCCTTGAGCAGCACCTGGTTGTTGTTCTTGTCGGCGAGCGCGAAGGTGTTGCGCCCCGACAGCGCCAGCTCGTTGCGGGCCATCATCCCGAACGGGTCACCCTGGAAGACGATGTTGGGCGTCTGGTTCATCCCGAACCCGCCGCCGCCACCGCCGGGGAGCCGATCGTCGGCCTGCCCGCCCGCGGGCGACTGGTTGTTGATGAGCCCCATGATGATCGGGGCGACCTTCTCGGCGTCCCCGTTGACCAGGCGGTACGCCCGGATCACCACCGCGTCGTCCTCGGGCTTGAGGACCTCGATCAGGGCCGCGAACTCGGCGTGCTGCGACGCCGTCGCGTAGTAAATGATGTTCCCCCGGCCCTCGTCGACCACCATCACTGGCCCGCCGGCGAGCGTCTGCTGCTGCTGCTGGGGCTGGCGTGCGTTGTAGTCGTAGAACCCGAAGCCCGGCCTCATCGCCTGCTCCTGGAGCGACTGGATCGCCGTCACCTCGCCCAGCCCGCGCTGCTTGGCGATATCGGCGATCTGCTTGGCCGCCGCCCCGGCGTAGTACGACTCGGGCACCAGGTTCGTCCGCTGATCGATGATCGCCACCACCTTCATCACCCGCTCGGTCTCGGACGCATTCCCGCGGAAGAAGAGGTTGTTCCCGTTGGGGTCGGTGATGAGCCGCTCCCCGATGTTGTCGAGCGTTGTCCGGGCGGCCTGGGCCTGCTGCCCCTGCGGGCGGGGGTTCCCGTACTCATCAAAGGCCATCCCGCCGCGACCGCCGGCCTGCCCGCCCGCCGCCGGCGCCGCCTGCCCGAACAACTCCAGGATCCGCTGACGCGCGACGGAGGGGGCGATGTAGGTCAGCGGGATCGTGTGGACGTCGATCTCGGCATGACGCTCGAGGAGGGCCCGCAGCAGCATCTCGAACCGTTCGAGCTCGCGCTCGGTGTTGGTGACGACGATGAGCCCGAGCTCGTCGTTGTACGCCACGCGCCCGCCGCCGCTGAGCGTCCCCGATACCACGCCGCCGCCGTCGCCCCCGGGCATCCCGGGCTGCTGGGGCATGACCTGCGGGACGTTCCGACCCGCCTGACCCGTCGGGCCCGAGGGCCCGCCCGAACCCAGCACGCTGTCGATCGTCGGCTTGAGCGCGCTGGGCTTGATCCCCGGGGTCTCAAACAGCTTCGTCCGCGAGGCCTCGCCCGCGAGCTCGAACGCCAGACCCGCGATCTTGTGGACCTTGTACCACCCCGTCTTCGCGTCCCGCGTGATCGTGTACCCGTACATCTCGAGCATCGATTCGATCAGCGGCATCAACCCGTCACGCGAGACTCGCACCGGCGCGTTGAACACCACCGACCCGCTCAGCTCCGGGTCCACCCACACGTTGATCTGCAGCGTCGACGCAAGGATCTCCACCAGCGTCGTCAATTCCACCGCCTCGGAGAACCCCGAGAACTCGATCTCGTCGTCACCGGCCTCGATCCGCGGGACCTCGTGCCGCTCACCCTCTCCCCCACCTCCCCCACCCGCCCCACCACCACCCATCACGGGCGCGTTGCCGCCGCGCGGGTCGGTGCGCCCGCCGGTCGCCGGCTGGGCCCGCCCCGGAGCGGGAACGGTCGGTGTCGTCGCGGTTCGGCCGGGCCTGACGCGGTCCTGATTCATGCGGCCGGGCTGCTGGACCGTCCCGGGGACCGGTACCGCCCGATCCTGGGCGAACGCGGCACCGTGCTCAACCGCCCCCAACGCGACCGCCAGGCCGCAGACGAAGACCAGACGCCGGATCGGCCCGTGTGAACTCCGGCTGTGTGCGACCGTCATGTGTTGCTCGTTCATCGACCATCACTCCCTGCCGCCGTGC
Organism: Phycisphaeraceae bacterium; assembly: GCA_015200025.1. Classification (GTDB taxonomy): domain Bacteria; phylum Planctomycetota; class Phycisphaerae; order Phycisphaerales; family UBA1924; genus UBA2396. The sequence continues at coordinate 215,095 of CP054186.1, forward strand.
GGGTTGTTGCCCGCGCGGCCCGCGCCGCCCTTCCCGCCGACCTCACAGACCCCCGCGAACCCGGACCGTGGCGGCCCGGGCGGGTCTCAGTGTAACGCGTCCGTCACGCCCACACCGCCCCGTAGGACCGACCGCCCGCGGGTGCGCCCGTCGTCGACGACCGTCCCTCGGCTACGCTCGCATCGTCATGCCCGGGCCGACCGCACGAAAGATCGTCTGCCTTCTTCCCTCGGCGACGGAGATCATCGTGGCCCTGGGGGCCGCCGATCGGCTCGTCGGACGCTCGCACGAGTGCGATCACCCGGCCGACCTCCTGGCCGGGGTCCCCGTGCTCACGGGGTCCACGCTCACCCCCCTGCCCGAAGGCCCCGCCCTCGACCCCGCGGCGATCGACCGGGCCGTGCGGGAGGCCGCCCACGGCGGGCGGTCGATCTCCACGCTCGATCGCACGCGGCTGACGGACCTGACGCCCGACCTGATCATCACGCAGGACCTCTGCGGCGTGTGCGCCCTGGAACACGGATCGGTCGCAAGGACCGCCGCGTCGATTTCCCCGCCGCCGCGGGTCCTGAGCCTCTCCCCCACCACGATCGAGGGCGTTCTGGACTCGATCTTGGCGATCGGGGAAGCCATCGGGCTTGCCGACCGGGCCGGGGCGCTGGCGGTCCAAACCCGCGAACGGCTCTTCGCCGCGTCCGAATACGTCAACCCCTTCGACGACGGCCCGACCGTCGCCGTTCTGGATTGGACCGACCCGCTCTTCATCGCGGGCCACTGGACCCCGCAGTTGGTCGAACGGGCCGGTGCCCGCCACCCGCTCAACCCCACGCACCCCAAGCCCGGGTCCGGGGCCGCCATCGGCCCCCAGATGGCCGAACGCATCGCCGCCCCGTCGTCGATCATCTCGGCCGAAGCCTTGGGGGCGCTCGACCCGGAATGGGTCATCATCGCGCCCTGCGGCATGTCGCTCGACCACGCGTTCCACGCCGCTCAAGCGCTCGCCGAGCGGCCTTGGTTCAACCGTTTGCGCGCCCTCGCCGGGGGAAAGGTCCTGGTCGTCGACGGGAACCGCATGTTCAGCCGGCCCGGTCTAGGTCTAGCCGACGCGTTCGAGTTCCTTGTCGGGATGTTCAATGACAGGCCCGAACTGATCCCGATCGACTTCCCGTACCGCCGGCTCCCGGAGCCCGGGCACAGGGACGCGACGCGGAGCAGTTGAACCCACTCCGGCGGCGTCCTAGAGTTGAGGCCACGTTCGGAGCGGTTACACCATGTACGCGATCATCGAGGAATCCGGCGGTCAGAGGCGAGTTCACCAGGGCGACGAGATCCTCGTCGACCTCATGAGCGAGAAGACCGCACAGGTCGGCTCCGCGGTCACCTTCGACAAGGTCCTCGTGGTCGGCGAAAACAACGGCTCGGCCAAGTTCGGCCAGCCCTATGTCGCCGGCGCGACCGTCACCGCCGAGGTCCTCGAGCCGGTCGTCCTCGGCGAGAAGGTCTACATCCAGAAGTTCCGCGAGAAGAAGGCGTGGCGGAAGAAGACCGGCCACCGCCAGCGCTACACCCGCCTGAAGGTCACGGGCATCAAGGCCTAAACCGGCCCCTGATCCGGACCCTCCTCCCGATCGAACCCGCACACCCAAACCGATCTGTTCGGGTCCACCCGAACAGATTATGGCCTGACCGCAACCTTCGGGCGGCCGGGCCCATAGACTTGGTGTCGCAGGTTTGAGGGCCCCTCATGACCAAGAACGAGGAACTCAGGTTGATCCGGTTGGCCGCCTCGGGCGACCGGTCCGCCGCGGAGACGTTCATCAAGGCTCACCAGAAATCCCTCTATGGGTACCTGGTGCGGATGTCGGGCCGCCCCGACGTGGCCGAGGACGTGACGCAGGAGGCGTTCGTCCGCGTGCTCTCGAACCTCGACCGGTTCGACCCCCGCTTCCGCTTTTCGACGTGGCTGTTCACGATCGCCCGCCGCCTGTACCTGAACTTCTGCGAGAAGCGCCGCCCGTCGTCGGCGGGCGAGGCGGTCGGCGGCTACGAAGGATCCGCGGTGGGCCCTCAGGCCGCCGCCTCGGACGCCGAGCACCGCGAGTTCTCCCGCGACGCGATCCAGCGGGCGCTGCTCGACCTCTCGCTCGAGCAGCGCGAGGTGCTCGTGCTGTTCCACCAGCTCGAGTGGCCGATCTGGCTGATCGCGGACCACCTGGGGATGCCCGAGGGGACGGTCAAGAGCCACCTCCACCGTGGCCGGCGTCGCCTGCGCGACACCATCGAGGCCCAGCGCGAGCACCGCGCGGAAACCCCTGAGGAGGTCTGGCTGTGAACCTCTTCGGCCGCCGACCCGACCCACGCCGCGATCAGCCCGCCCGCCGCCCCGGCGACGAGCCGGCGGGCCGCGACGGTTCCCCGATCGACGCCTTCCTCGACGGCGAACTCGACGCCCGGTCGGGGCGGTTCCGGTCCGCGCTCCGGCACGACGAATCGCTCCGATCCGAGTTGGCGATGCTCGAAGAAGTCGTGGGGACCCTCAAGCAACCCCTCGACTCGCCGGACCTCTCCGGCTCGATCCTCGCCCGCGTCAACGACCACCGACCGTTCACCTCTCGCTCCTCTCGCCGATGGCTGGGGCTCTTCAAGGTCACCGCGGCCGCCTCGCTCGTCGCGGGCGTCGCCATGATCGCGCTCGTCGAGCGGACGGGCCGCACCCCGGCGCGATGGGCCGGCGAACCCGCCGCGATCTCCGGGTTCGTCGCCGCGGCGTCGGAGTCCCCTCGCCCCGCGGTCCGAGCCCAGCTCGAATCCGCCATCCAGACCGCCGGGATCGACGCGGTCGCCCGCGCCATCGACCCCTCGGCCGGCCCCCGCCGCGTCGCCGTACCCCGGTTCGAACTCGCCGGGCTCGAGATCCGCGAACCCCGGTCACGCTGCGGCGTCGGCGCCCGCACCACCCTCACCGCCGACGCACCGTCGCTCCCCACGGGTGAGCGCATCCCCCCGGTCCACGCCGCCGCTCTCTTGCTCCGTTCCCCCGGCTCGCTCGACCTGATGGTCGATCCGGCGCTCCTGGGGGATCTCGCTCTCGCCCGAGGAACCCCGACGCAACGCGGGAGCGACAAGCCCCTACCTCAAGGACCCATCGTCTCCAACGCCAGTTTCTCGGCCCCGGCCCGCCGCGGGACTCGCGGCCCCATCGGCCAGCAGATCCACCTCCAGACCAACACCCCCGCTTTCAAAGCACCCGACATCGTCGAGTCGTGGTTCAAGCCCTGGCCAAACTGACGAGCCCGAGCCCGCACCCGCGAGCACGGGCCACGGGCTTCACACGATCACATCACCCGTCATGTGTTGACCCAGGTTCGGCCCGAGCCAACCGCGATCGTCCCACCGCCGCGCCGACGACCCGCCACCGCCCGGCCTCGCACGCCGTACACCTCCGAGAAGACCCACGAGCACGCCGACCATGACGCACGCGCCGCACGACCCCGATCGCCTCGCCAAGACACGGCGATGGCGTGCCGCGCTGGGCGCGTCGATCGCCGCGTGCATCGGCGTTCCGTCGGGGTTCGCGCAGCCGACCCCGCCGCCCCGTGGGATCACGCTCATCGCGTCGGCGGAAGGGCTCGCCACGGTCCGGCGCCGCCCGGTCGCGGACACCACCCTCGACCTTCTGCGCGAGACCGGCCTGGTGACCCCCGAAGACGACGCCGCATGGTCGAGGCTCGCGGGCTCGCTCGGGCTGTCGGCGTCGGCGACGTTCGACGCCCTCGCGGGACGGCGGATCACGATCGCGATCGGCAAGCCCGACGCCGCTTCGACATCCCCCCGATGGACCGCGCTGCTCGACGTCGACCAGGCGACGGCCAAGCACGTCATCGACACGCTCAAGCCCGCGCCCCGAGGACTCGAGGGCGGCATGCCCCGGTGGTCGCTCGAGGGCGGCGCGCTCGACCTCACCAAGATCGGCGAACATCCCGGGGGGATCCTCGTCGCCCTCGCGCCCGCGGGCGTCTCGCTCTTCCGCGAGCACACCGACGCCGCCCGCTGGCTCTTGGCCCCGGCGCCCGGAGAAACCCGCGTCAGCGCGATGATCCCCGGCTCCGTGCCGGGCGAGTCCCACCGCGCCGAATGCACCATCGTCCCGCGGACCAACGGGTGGTCGGCCACCATCTCCGCCGACGCGGGACTCTTCGGCGTGACGCCGGGCACTCGCCCCCCGGGCGTGGCGGGCAGCCCCCCACCGCCGGGCGCCCCGCCCCGCCCGCTGTTCTCGATCGAGGCGTGGAGCGCCTCGCCCAGGGCCGCCGCCGACAGCCCCATCAGCCTGTATTACGCCGCGTTCTCGATGATGGGGGTCCGGATGCCCGAGTGGAGCAACCTCGGGCCCCGCTTCGTGCTGACCCTCGACGATATCTCTTCCCCCGCGCGGGCCGCGGGCCCCGCCACCCCGAGTTCCGTCACCCTGACCATCGCCGTCGAGACGCGCGACCTGGCCCGCGCCGCCCGCCAGGGCGACGCCATGCTCGACAGCCTCCTCTCGCTCCCGGCCCGCGTCAACGCCCTCACCTCGTTCATCACCAAACTCCCCGACACGGCGCTGACGATCCTCCGCGGCGAACGCCCCCGCCCGCCCGAGTTCCGCCGGGCCCCCAAGGGCCTCCCAGGCGATCCCGACGCGCTCCGCCTGGCGTTCCTCAACCCGGCCGCCCCGGGCGATGCACCCGCGACGGTGCTCGCCTGGACGTACCTCGCGCACCCCGACGGCTCCCCCGGCGGATGGTGGCTCATCCATATGCGCACCGGGTCCGACGCGGACGCCCAGGCCGCCATCGATCTCGCGTCGCGGGAGCTGACCCAGCGTGAGAACCGGTTCCCGCTGCTCCGCGTCCGTGCCCGCCCCGCCCCGCTCCACGACCTGATCACCCGCGATTCCCCGCCGCTGCCCCCGGGGTGGCTCCGCGCGATGCGTCTCGTCGAGACCGCCGACCTCGACGTCTGGCTCGACGAGCGCGGGCACGCCGTGGGTACCGCGGATATCCGCCTCCGCTCGTCGGCCCGATGAGGCACCCCTTTCGCCCTCCGCGTCGCGCGGTATCCTGCCGGGGTGCACGACACGCCCGCCTCATGCCCCCGTTGCGATTACGACCTGAGGGGTCAGGCCGACGCCTGGACGACCGAGTGTCCCCTCCGCGGCACCTGCCCCGAGTGCGGGCTCGAGTACACCTGGCGTGAGGTCCTCCGCCCCCTCAACGAGCCGGCGCCGTGGTCCTTCGAACACGCCCCCCCGGGATCCGGCCTCTGGCGCCGGGCGGCCTGTTTCCTAAAGACCTTCCTCCGCTCTTTCCGCCCCCAACACCTGTGGCGTGGGGTCCCCATGGCCAGCCGGATCAACTACCCACGAGTGGCCGCCTACGGGGGCCTGTCGATCCTGTCGGCGTGGGCCCTCTGCTCCGCGGCCGCCGCGTTGTTGGTGGTGACGCACGTCCAGCTCATGCACATCGAGCACGCGCGCCGCGTCGCCGCGCAGAAAGCGGCGCCGCCCGCCCCCAGCGCGCACTTCGCCTACCTCCGCCGACACTCCCTCCTCCCGCCGCCGCGGTCCGCCGAGGTGCTGGCCCGCAACTGGCGGTCGTGGGTGTTCCCCTTCATCAGCACCCGGCCGACCACGTTCTTTATCGAGCCCGGGATCCTGCTCAGCTCGTTCTCCACGATCGCCTTACTCCTGATGTGCCCCGCCTTCGCCCTCCTTCCGATCACCCTGCACCGGGGGCGGATCCGCCCGCGGCACTTGATCAGGGCGGGGACCTACAACGCGTGGCTCATCGTGCCCGTGGCGTGCATCCCGGGCCTCTTCGACGCCGCCCAGGACCTCGCACGCCAACGTGGCCACGACGCATCCTCCCTCGCCATCATGCGGGGGAACGCCTTTACCGGAAACTCCTGGCCCGAGGTCGCCGGGTTCATCCTGCTCCGAGCCCCACTCTTCTGGCTGGTGATCGTCCTCGCCGTCATGTCCGTCGCCTGGGCCGCGACCGCCCGGCACTACCTCCGCATCCCCAGGCCCTGGCTGGTCGCCCCGGCCCTCGCCGTGGTCGCCCTCCTCTCGACCGCCGCCGCCGCCTTCTTTTTCCCGCCGACCCGGCGTGAGACCATCGAGGTACTCCTGCTGGTGACCCGCGCCGTGGGCTTCTAGCACGGCAGGCCCTCTATCATCGCGGCGATGCCAACCCCACTCGAACAGGCCGTCCTCAGCACCCTCGAGGCCTCGGACCCCGCCGTCGCGGCGCTCGTCGCCTCGGAATCCCGCCGACAGCACGACACCCTCGAACTCATCGCCTCCGAGAACCACACCTCCCCGGCCGTCATGGCCGCCATGGGCTCCTGCCTGACCAACAAGTACGCCGAGGGTTACCCCGGCGCCCGCTACTACGGCGGGTGCGAGTTCCACGACCGCGTCGAGCAGCTCGCCATCGACCGCGCCAAGGCCATGTTCGGCGCGGGCTTCGCCAACGTCCAGCCCCACTCGGGCGCCCAGGCCAACGCCGCCGTCTTCATGGCCCTCATGGACCCGGGCTCGACGTTCCTCTCCCTCGTGCTCAAGGACGGCGGGCACCTCTCCCACGGGATGAAAATCAACTTCTCCGGCCGCTACTACAACCCCGTCCACTACCCGCTCCACTATGAACCCGCTCACCCCGAGTTCGAACGCATCGACTACGACGCGGTGAAGCGGGCCGCCCGCGAGCACCGGCCCAAGGTCATCATGTGCGGGTACTCCGCCTACCCACGCGTGATCGATTTCGCGAAGTTCCGCGAGGCCGCCGATGAGGTCGGGGCCCTGCTCGTCGCCGACGTGGCGCACATCGCCGGGCTCATCGTCGGCGGGGCCCACCCCAACCCCTTCCCCCACGCCCACGTCGTCACCACCACGACCCACAAAACCCTCCGCGGCCCCCGCGGCGGGCTCGTCCTCACCAACGACGAGGACCTGGCCAAGAGAATCGACAAGGCCGTCTTCCCCGGGATGCAGGGCGGGCCGCTGATGCACGTCATCGCCGCCAAGGCCGTCGCCTTCGGTGAGTGCCTCCGCCCGGAGTTCAAGGCCTACGCCGCCCGCGTCGTCGCCAACGCCAAGGCCCTCGCCCAGGCCCTCACCGACCGCGGGTACCGCATCACTACCGGCGGGACCGACAACCACCTCATGCTCGTGGACCTGCGCCCCAAAAGCGAGCACCTCACCGGCGCCGACGCCGAGCGGTGGCTCGAGTCCGCCGGGATCATCTGCAACAAGAATGGCATCCCCCAAGACCCCCGCCCGCCCAAGTTCACCAGCGGGATCCGCCTGGGTACGCCCGCCCTGACGACCCGGGGTTTCACCGAGGCCGACATGACCACGGTCGCCGACCTGATTGACCGGACCCTGACCGCCGGGCTCGCTGGGGGCGATCAACTCACCTCCGAAACCCGTGCAGTACGATCAATATCCGAACAAATGACGGACTCACGGCCCATGCCGGGAGAATCCCCGGCACCGGACAACGCCCACCGAAACCGGTGACCATGAAACCCGTACAATCCTCGTTCCCAGGTCTTGTAGGGCCCGGGGCGATCCGGTAGCCTGATGGAGGCCGTTCGGCCTGTGGATTTGTTCCTGTTTCCCCCCTTTTGGATATCCAAGTTCTCCGGCAACGAAGCGGCCACGTCCAGGCCGCGAAGAGGTACGCAGCATGACGCACGGAAGCAGATCTCGGTTCGGTCCCTCCATTCTCCGCCGTTCAGCGTTCACGCTGATCGAGCTCCTCGTGGTCATCGCGATCATCGCGCTCTTGATCGCGATCCTGCTCCCGGCGTTGGGCAAAGCCCGCGCCCTGGGCCGGCAGACGCAGGAGATGGCCGCCGCGTCTCAGTTCCTCCGCGCGTACATGGGCTACGCCAACGACTACAAGGACGCGGTGATCCCGCCGTACATCCACTGGACCTGGGCCCACCCGCACACCGGCCGGGTGAACTTCATGCCCCCCGACCCCAACGATCCGATCCGCCCGATGGAAGGTTCGGTCATCAAGGTCTGGCCGTGGCGATTCATGGCGTACACCGGCCACCCGCCCAAGGCGATGATGATCGACAAGAACACCATGCGTGATTTCAACTCGCGCAACCGCACGCCGTCGTCCGCCGGCGCGACCAACACGTACGAGGATGTCAACAAGTTCCAGTCCGCCCTGGGCTGGCACCCCTCGTTCGGGCTCAACTCCGTTTTCATGGGCGGGAGCTACCAACGCGGCGCCTTCCCCATCGCCACGGGCAACGATGAGGGCCGTCTCCCCGCCGATTACAAGGCCAAGTTCTGGGTGACCCGCATCAGCGACATCCGAAACACGTCCAAAATGCTCGTCATGGGCAGCGCCCGCGCCAACGACGTCAAGGATTCCGGCTCCTTCGGGAACACCTCCTGGGGCGATACCCCGCCCCCCTTCGTGGCCACCAGCCAGATCGTCCCCGGTTACTACGAGCTCCTGCCCCCACGTCCGTCCCCCAGGGGCCGCGGCTCGGGCGGCGGGCCCGGCGGCGGCCGGACCACCGCGTGGAACGCCTCCAACGCCTTTGATCCCAAGTTGGCTCCCGCGACGTGGGGCTTTGTCGACGGCCGGCACGCCAAGAAGGCCGTGGTCGGCAAGGCCGACGCCCACGTCGAAGTCCTCGGTCTCGAAGACCTCCGCGACATGACCCGTTGGTCCAATTACGCCTCGGGACCCGATTGGAACTTCCGCCCCGGCAACTCGGGGTATTGAGCAACGGCTCGACCGTCCACGTTCCACCCCCAGTATCCAAGCCCTCCCACGCCCGCAACCGCGGGCGTTTTTATTGCTCGCCGCGCAGCCGCCGGACCGCTCCGGCCCGCTCCCCTCGCCCGACCCCGAAGACCGCCGACGCCGCCACCACCACGTCCACGCCCGACGCCAGCACGCCGTCGACCGTCGAGGGGTTCACCCCGCCGTCGATCTCGAGACGCTGATCCGGCCTGAGCATCGGCCTGACCCGCCGGCACTTCTCCAGCACCCCGGGGATGAACGCCTGCCCCGAGAACCCCGGGTTCACGGACATCACCAGCACCATGTCGAACTCGCCCACGACCTCCAGCACCGGTTCGATCGGGGTCGGCGGGTTCACCGCGATCCCCGCCGTCATCCCCAAGCCGCGGACCCGCCCCGCCAGCGCCGCCGCCTCACGCCCGGCCACCCGCTCGATATGGAAGGTCACGTGGTCCGCCCCGGCCTTGGCGAACGGCTCGACGAACGCCCCGGGGTCCTCCACCATCAGGTGAACGTCCAGACACGCCTCCGGCAGCGCCCGCCGCAGACACCGGCACAGGTCCGGGCCCATCGTCAGGTTCGGGACAAAGTGCCCGTCCATCACGTCGAGGTGCAACAGGTCCGCCCCGGCCTCCCCCAGCACGTGCCGGCACTCCTCGCCCATCGCCGCGAAATCCGCCGAGAGGATCGACGGCGCCACCAAGACCCCCCCACGACGTCTGAGAACCGATCGCATCCCGGACTGTATCCGCCCGACCTTTCTCGGCTCCGGATCCTCGCGTTGGAACCGCCCGACGCCCGCCGGCGTACCGGCTCTGGCTCGCGGTTCTTGCGGGCCGCCTCCCACCCGACGGGGAGCGTTCAACCGGCCTTATTCATCATGGTTCTCCCGCCCCGTCGGCGACGCGGCGTCCCCGCGACATCCCGGCCATAGTCGATCGGTCCCGAAGGTCATGCGCACGCGGTGCGCACGGGTCCGTGGGCGTGGTCCGCCGGGAAGTTTCCGCGAGCGACGACGGAGCCAGGGCCGTGCAACTCAACCCTTCGCAAGGACGCGTCCTCAAGTCCGCCCTCGATGTCCTGGGACGGGGCGACCCCAAACGGTTCGACGACGAGCTCTGGCTCGGTTTCGGCGACGACTGCCAATCGATCTGGGACGCGCTCATCCAGGGTCGTTACGTCGAGTCCGCCGGGAGCATCTTCCAAACCCGCCTGACACCCCGAGGCGTCCAGCTCCTCCGACGCCTCGCGTCGCTCTGAACACCGTTCACCGCCCCGCGGGCTGCCCGCCCAACGACATGGGCGTCCTGGGCCTGATCGGCAGCTGGATCTCGGCCCAGGCGTCACGCCGGGGCATCTCGGGCCCGTTGTAGTACATCGCCCGGGCCTCGCCCGCCGCCGACCACTCGTCCTGTGACGCGAGCCAGTCGCCCAGGATCTTCACCCCCGCGCGCACGACCGACTCGCTGTACCCGCCGCGGACCCCGATGCTCACCACGGTCACGGGCTCGGCGTCCTGCACCACCACGTTCCCGTCGCGGCCCGGCTCGCGGAGATCCTTGGTCCGGTACAGGAACGACATCGTCCACCCCGGCCGCTCTTCCCCACGGGCTTCCCCGACCGCCCCGCCGACCTCACCACCGCCCGAGGGGTCCCCGTCGGTCACCAGCCCGTGGTAATCGACCTCCACCGGCGAAGTCATCGCGATGTTGTGCCTCTGGATATGCCTGAACAGCGGCCAGAACCCCATCGTCATCCCCCGGTCCGCGTTCCCATTCCCCGAGAACTCAGCCCGCCTCACACCGGGATACCGCTTGAGCTCGATCGCCCCCGGCGGGGTCGGCGCGGGGTAACCCTCGGGCAGCGCGGTGGTGATCCGGCACGGGCCGCACGCCCACTCCGTCTCGCTCACGCGCCGGGAGATCGTGAAGAGGTCGCCCCCGACACGGAAGGTCGACCAATCGTCGCGCCGCGAGGGCGGCGTCCGAAGCACCGTCTCCAACGCCGCGGCCTCGTCCGTTGACGCCGCGGGCACAGGCCCCGGCCCAGAAGCCGCAACGCCCATGACTCCGGCGGCCACCGTCAACGAGATCACCGCGCACGGACGGATCCAACGCATGAGAACCTCCCGAGAATGACCACCCTATGGAAGGATCGTCCGCCGGGGTGCTTTGGATTCGCCGTCGTGCTCGGGCTCGATGATCAGGAGCGGAGGGGGGGTTACGCCACCGCCGCGCAAACCTTGGACGCGGCGTCGGCGAGGTCCGTGGCGGCCGAGAGGGTGGGGAGGCTCCCTTTGGCGCTCTCGAGGAGGCGCCGGCCCTGGTCGACGTTGGTGCCCTCGAGCCGGACGACCAGGGGGACCTTGAACCCCGCGGAACCGTCGTGGTTCTTGTGCTTGGTGGCGGCGTTGATGATGCCCTGCGCGATCACGTCGCACTTCATGATCCCGCCGAAGATGTTGACGAGGACTCCCTTGACCCGGTCGTCGGACAGAATAATCGAGAAGGCCTCGGTGACGGCCTCTTCGGTCGCCGACCCGCCCACGTCGAGAAAGTTGGCCGGCTCGCCGCCGTGGAGCTTGACGATGTCCATCGTCGCCATGGCCAGGCCCGCGCCGTTGACCAGGCACCCGATGTTCCCGTCGAGCGCGACGTACGAGAGCCCGAACCGCTGCGCCCTGGCCTCGGAGGGGTTCTCCTCGCCCGCGTCGTGGAGCGACGAGACCGCCTTCTGGCGGAACAGCCCGTTGTCGTCGAAGTTGAACTTGGCGTCGATCGCGAGGACCTGCCCCTCGGCGAACTCCGCCGACGGGGGCGTCACCACCAGCGGGTTGATCTCGGCCAGCGTGCAGTCCAGCTCCACGTACAACTTCGCGAGCCTCACCATGATGTCCGCCGCCTGCGTCGCCCGCTTGCCCGTCAGCCCCAGAGCGAAGGCGGCCTCGCGGGCCCGGAAGGGCAGAAGACCGGCCAGCGGGTGCAGCACTTCCTTGTGGATCGCCTCGGGCCGCTCCTCCGCGATCCGCTCGATCTCGACCCCGCCCTCGCGCGACGCGATGAGCACATTGCGCCGGGTCGCGCGGTCGGTCGTGACGGCCAGGTAGAACTCCTCCTTGCCCCCGCCCGCGCGGTCGGCGATGTCCGCCGCCCTGGCCACGAGCAGCCGCGTGACCTCCAGGCCCTCGGGCGGGGTCTGCGGGCTGTGCATCCGGTTCGTCAGCATGAACCTCGCCGCGTCCTCGGCCTCCTCGGCGGAACGGACCAACTTCACGAACCCGGCCTTGCCCCGCCCGCCCGCGTGGACCTGCGCCTTGACCACCGCGAGCGGCGAAACCATGCCCTCGGTCGCCCCGCGGAACGCCGCGGCGGCCTGATCCACGCCCGTGATGACCACCCCGCTGGGGACCGGAATCCCGGAGGACCGGAGCAACTCCCTCGCCTGATACTCGTGGATCTTCATACCGCGTCACTCCTGCCCGGATCGGGCCCCATCGTACCTCGCCCGTCGGCCCCCCGCCCTACCGGCCCGCCCGCAGCGCCCCGGACCGGCCCGCCGACCGGGCCACCACACGCACCGTCATCCCCGTGAACCGACCCGCGGCGACCGGGTCGTACACCGCCGGCACCCCCGGCTCCCCGGCCTTGTCCCCGCCGACGCGAAGCCCGAGCCCGGGCGTCAGACGCGACGCGGCGTTCGCGCTCGACACCAGCGCCGCGTCGGAGGGATAGCGGCCGAAGGAAAGCCGGACCGCCCCGGCGACGACCCTCGCCTCGTCCTCACGCTGATCCGCGGTCAGCTCGGGGAGGGAAGCCTCGAACGCCGCGGTGTACGCCGCCGCCGCCGATCGCAGCCCGGGCGATGCCCGCCCCTCGATCAACGACGCGACGGCCCCTCGCACCGCGCTGAGCTCGGGGGCCAACCGTTCGCGGGCGAGGCTGATCCTCCTCGCGTCGGACTGCAGCAGCACGGGCACCACCACCGACGCGAGCGTCTCCCCCAACGCCTCTTCGGCGCGCTGGGCCACGGAGACCGCCTCGGCACGCGAGACGCCCAGCCCGTGACGCGTGGCGAACCGATCCAACGCCGCGGCCATCGGGACCGAGTACGCCGGGTCCGGCCCGCCCTTGAGCACGTCCGACGCGAGTTTCTCCAGGTACGCGGGCAGGTCGTCCGCCATCGCGGGGCGGAGGAACAGCCTCAGCGCGGCGAACCGCTCATCCCGTTCGAGCCGCTCCCAAACGGCCCGGGCGTCCGACGCCGCGTCGTCCCCGTCGATCGCCGACGCGACCACGCCCTGGTTCCACAGCGGGAGCGACCACCCCCACGATTCGACGAGGCGCCGGTACGAGGCCGAGCCCTTGGCCGCTCGCGCGATCTCCCGACCCGACCCCGGCACCCCCACGCCCGGCATGAACGTGTAGACACGCGTCGCCAGCAGGAGCGTCGCCATCGCGGCGGGCTCGCGCGTAGTCAGGTGGTGCGGCAGGACCGCGAGCCTCACCTCCATCTCACACGCCCCCCGACGCTGATGCCCCCGGCGGGGACGCCACGACCCCGGCGCGCTCGAGCGCGACGGCCGCGTTGATCACCGCGAGGTGCGAGTACGCCTGCGCGAGGTTCCCCAGGGCGATCCCGTGCACCGGGTCGTGCTGCTCGGTCATCACCCCCGCCTCGCCCGCCAGCGCGCACATCGCCCCGAACAACCCGGCGGCCTCGTCGAGCCTCCCCACCGACGCCAGCGACTCGATCAGCCACCCCGTGCAGATGTGCATCCCGCCCTCGTCGCCCGCGAGCCCGTCGTCGGCGCGGTACCGGCGGACGGTCGGGCCCTCGCGAAGCGTCCGCGAGACCATCTCGACCGTCGCCACCCACCTCGGGTCGCCCCGGTCGATCAACCCCGTCAGCCCGATCACCAGGACCGCCGCGTCGGGGTAGTCGTACCCGTACGCCCCGGTGAAGGCGCCCACTCGCTCGTTCCACCCCTTGGCCAGCACGTCGGTCCGGATCGCCGAGGCCAGCGCTTCCCACTCGTCGCTCCGCGTCCCGCAGACCGCTTCCTCGACCACAAGCCCTCGGGCCACGGTGTGCCAGCACATCGCCTTGGAGTGGACGTGGTGCCGGCGTTCCAGCCTCATCTCCCAGATCCCGTGGTCGGGCTCTTCCCACCGCGACTGGACCGCCCGCACCATCGCCCGCACGAGCCGCCAATGGTCCGGCGCAATCGGCGCGCCGCGCTCGGCGAGCATCGCCACCAGGTCCACGATCGGCCCGAACACGTCCAGCTGAACCTGGTTCGCCGCCGCGTTCCCGATCCGCACGGGACGGCTCTCCCCGTACCCGCACAGGCTCGACACCTCGCCCTCGGGGGGAAGGTGCCCGCCCGTGACGGTGTAGATCGGCCTCAACCGGTCCGGGCTCTCGCACCGGTCCACCACGTCGAGCATCCAATCGAGGAACTTGAGCGCCAGCCCCGTGTTCCCGAGCCTGACCAGCGCCGCCGACGACAGCGCCGCGTCGCGGGGCCAGCAGAAGCGGTAGTCCCAGTTGCGCCCCCCGCCCATGTGCTCGGGGAGGCTCGTGGTCGCCGCCGCCGCGATGACGCCCGTGGGCCCGTGCGAGAGCGCCCGAAGCACCAGCGCGCTCCGTTTCACCAACTCCCTCGCCACCGCGGGGAGCTTGAGCGACCTGGCCCACCCCGACCAGAACCGGACGTTCTGCTCGAGCCGCTCCTCCTCGGTCTCCAGGCCCGCCCTCAGGCTGCCCGACCCGTACCGCAACTCCAACACCACCGGCCCCCTCGAAGCGTCAACCTCCGCCTCCGCCGACTGGTGCACCCCCTCCTCGACGATCCGCCACTCGACCCCGGGCGACCGCAGCACGATGGGGTCATTCGACCCTTCGACCTCGAGCCCGTCGGGCCGGACCCGGAGCCGTGTCGCCAGCCTCCCGAAATCGAGACGGGGCCCAAAGCGAACCACCGCCCTCGACCCAGCCGCGTTCCCCTCGATCACCCGCACCAGGTCCACCCGACCGGCCTTCTGAAACGCCCGACCGCCCGAGCAGTCCAGGTAATCCCGCACCACGAGCGAGGGCCACGACGTCCGCAGCACCATCGAATCCCCCTCGTACGCGACCGCGGGCTCGCCCGCCCGGAGGCCTTCCGCCGGGCCGATCGAAAACTCCCCCGACGAGGCATCGCCCACCAGCGACGCGAAGATCGACCCCGAATCGATCCGCGGCATGCACAGCCACGACACCCGCGCGCCCGGCGACACCACCGCCAGCGTCCGCTGGTCCGAGATCACCGCGCACCGCTCGAGCGGCACCAGCCCGCGCGAAGCGGCCCACGACCGACGCATCCCGAGCAAGGCCTCCAATACCTCCGCCACCTCGCCCACGCCGCCGATCCTCAGGCCCGCCGCCGTCTCCCCCTCGCCCACCTTGATCCCCACGTCCCCGGGCGAGAGCGCCCGGAACGCGTCCTCGTCGGTGATGTCGTCCCCGACGAACAGCACGCCCGTCGCCCCCGACGCGTACCTCGCCCGCCGGAGCGCCTCGCCCTTGTCCGACGGGACCACCGTGAACTCAACCACCTCGCTCCCGTGCCGCGTCAGCACCCCCACCATCGACCCACACGCCCCCTCGGCCTCGCGCACCACCGCCGACCCGCCCGGCACCCCGCGCACGTGCACCGCGACCCCCGCCGGCTTGATCTCCACCAGCACCCCGTCGTGCCGCGACGCCACCCCGCGCGCCGCCTCCGTCACCCGCGAAAGCAGCCCGCTCTGCTCGGCCGAAAGCCCCACCCCAACCCCGGACCATTCCGCCCCGTGCGAGCCCACCACGATCGTGGGCAGCGGGGACCCAAGAAAGCTGACCAGGTCCGCGTACACACGCCCCGAGATCACCGCCGTCGTCGTCCACCCCGCCGACACCAACCCGCGCAACGCCCCGAGCGCCCCCGCGTGCGCCGCCGCACGCGACGGATCACGCACCAACTCCGACAGCGTCCCGTCGTAGTCGCACGCCACCAGCAGCACCGGCGTCCGCGACAACGCCTCCAACCTCTCTCGCACGTCCGGTTTCATGGCCCATCATACGAACCCGCGCACGACGGGGTCTCAACGAACCCTGAACACAACACCAACATTCGCCCCGGTATACTGCCGCGAATACTCGGAGAACTCGACATGCACCACGACATCACCCGCCGCGGCTTCCTCGCGGGATCCGCCGCGCTCGCCGCCGGGGCCGTCTCGCGCCGGGCCCACGCCTCCGAGAACCCCACCCCGGGCAACCCGATCGCGCCCACGCTACGGATCGCGCACGTCACCGACACGCACATCCAGCCCGAGCGGGCCGCCGACCAGGGCGTCGCGCACGCGCTCCGCCACCTCCACGACCACCACCAAGGCCTCGACCTGGTCATCACCGGCGGGGACTCCATCATGGACGCCTTCGCCGCCACACGCGACCGCACCCAGCGCCAGTGGGACCTCTGGTCCAACGCCCTCAAGGAGCACTGCCCCACGCCCGTCGCGTCCGTGATCGGCAATCACGATATCTGGGGCTGGGACAAGCCCAAATCCGGCACGCTGGGCACCGAGCCCGGCTGGGGCAAAAAGTGGGTCTGCGACATCTTCGGCCGCGAGAAACCCTACACCAGCCGCGACGCCAAGGGGTGGCACGTCGTGCTCCTCGACTCGGTCCGCGTCGATAAGGACGACCCCAACGGGTACGAGGCTTTCCTCGACGAGGAGCAGTTCGAGTGGCTCGACCGTGACCTCGGCAAAGCCGGACCCCAGACCCCCGTCCTGATCGTCTCCCATATCCCGATCCTCGCCGCGTGCGTCTTCGCCGGCGCCAAGCCCAACGACAAAGGCGACGTCGTGACCACCGGCGGGCTCCGCCACACCGACTTCCCCCGCCTCAACGACCTCTTCCGCAAGCACAAGAACGTCAAGCTCTGCCTCTCGGGGCACATCCACCTGCTCGACCGCGTCGAGTACGACGGCGTCACCTACATCTGCGCCGGCGCGGTCTCGGGCCGCTGGTGGCAGGGCGACCACCGCAACACCCCGCCGGGGTACTCCACCGTCGACCTCGCCCCCGATGGCTCGTTCACCTACCGCTACCACCCCACCGGCTGGCAACCCCGCGCCTAACCCACCCGCCGCTCGTCCCCGCCGCCGACGCTCACGGTCGTCCCGCCGCCCCCGAGTATGGGTTCACGTCCGCGCGGCCAGACCGCGTGCGGCGGCCGCGATCCAGCCCGGCGAGGGCGCCGCGTAAGGCCTGAACTTCTCGACCACGCCGGTCTCTTCGCTGTAGAGCAGCCCGCGGTGCTGCCCAAGGGAGCCCGCCGCGGTGCTGTCGATCAGGTTCGCCGAGTCGTTCGCGCTCATCTGGAACAGCACGCGGTGGTCGAACTCCTTGAGCATCCGCCGGTCCATCGCCCGCTCAAGGTTCGTCGACGTATCCACCCGCACGAGCGTGAAGATCCCCACGCCCGGCCCCTCCTTGAGCAACGCCGCGAACTTCTTGTCCGTGCTCTCGGCGGCCCCGCCGTCCTCGGCGCCGAACGAGAAGTCCATCTCGCTCTTACGCAGCGCCCGGAACCGCTGGAGGCCGTACACCACCGCCAGAACCGGCTCATCGCCCCCACTTCCCCCCCCGCCCCCACCTCCCACACGCCGGCGCTCCAGCTCGTCATACATAGATCCGACCGCGGCCTCCGCCTCACGCACGCCACGGACCTCGGCGTCCATCGCCGCGCCCAGGTCCACCAGGTCCCGCGTGGCTTCCCCGTCGGCCGACCCGCCGTCGAGCACGACGACACGCCCGCGGCCACCCGTCGTCGCCCGGAAACTCACGACCGAGGCGGCGACCACGCCCAGCGTCGCCGATTCCTGCTGCCCCACCACCAGCACGTTCCCCCCGCTCTGCCGGCGGAGCACCACGCCCGTGGGGTCCTTGATCGAGATCGGCTCGCCCAGCCACAGCACGGGCGACGCCGGGGGGCCGACCGACCCTGAGAGGAGCATCCCCAGCGGGTGGTTCGTCTCGATCCGCGAGGGGACGTTCCCCTCGAAGACGATCGCCGGCGGGAACCCGGGCGTCCCCTTCGCCGCCGCGAGCGCCCGCATCCGCCCGAGCCGCTCATCCCGGACCTCGTCCGAGAGCCACACGATCTGGAACGGGCTGTTCCCCTCGATCATGCCCGATTGGTCGTTATAGATCGCCTCCCCCGGGCGGGCGAGCAGCCTCGCCGCCGGGTTGTCCTCGCTCATGATCAGGTACGAGTCGGCCTCCGAACACTGCAGCGCGATGCGGACGGCCATCTGCCCCAGCGTGCTCCGCGCCAGGCTGTACGCCCCGCCGATGGTCTGGCTCCCCAGGATCACGTGCATCCCGAACGCCCGACCCTGCCTCACCAGCCGGTCCAGCAGCAGCATCGACTCCTGCGCGACCTTGTCGTCCTCGACAAAGAACTCCTGGAACTCGTCGACGATCAGCAGCGTCCGCGGGATCACCCCCGACGGGGCCCCCGCGCGCCGGTACCCCGCCAGGTCCTGCACGCCCAGCTCGCGGAACACCTGCCCGCGCCTCGACAGCTCCGCGTCCAGACGCCGCAGCACGCTGAGCCCGAACTCCCGCTCGCTCTCCACCGCGATCACCCTCGCGTGCGGCAACGCCCCGCTCGCGTACCCCTTGAACTCCACGCCCTTCTTGAAGTCCACCAGGTACATCTCGACCTCGCCCGGGCCGTACCACAGCGCCGTCGTCGTGATGATCGCGTGCAAGAGCGTGCTCTTGCCCGAGCCCGTACGCCCCGCGATCAACGCGTGCTGCCCCGTCCCGCGGCCCAGCGTCAGGTGCTGCAGCTTCGTCGCCCCCGCACGCCCCAGCGGCACCCGCAACTCCCCCGACGCGTCCCCCGTCCACTCACGCCCCTCCCCGGGCTCCACCACCTCGTACGGCACCCGCACCGTCCCCGCCTCCTTCGCCGCCGACCCCACCCCGCGAACGATCCGCGTCAGCACCTCCTCCACCGGGGGCGTCTCGGCCTCGAGCCGCCACCCGCGGAAGTCCTCGTCCTCCCACACGAACCCACCGTCCTTGTGCGTCACCACCACCGACGACCGCTCCAGGTCGCTCATCGGCACCCACGCCGCGGGCCGGACCCTGGGGTCCGTCGCGATCAGCGTGTACACCCCGCACCGCGGCCCGCTCGCGATCACGCTCGCCAGACGCTTCGCCGACGCCTCCGTCAGGTTCGTCGGGAAGTCCGCCATCACCAGGAACCGGAACGGCTCGGCCACCTCCCCCGCGCGCTCGTTGTACGCCTGGATCGTCGCGAACTCGTTCCGCAGGTACTTCTGGATCACGTTCTCCATGTGCTCGGTCAGGTCCGTCAGCTTCGCCTCGATATGCCGGGCGTCCGTCCAGATCTTGTCCGAGACCAGGCTCTCGTCGTGGTCCGCCAGGTGCATGAACCCCGCGAAGTTCTGCCCGAGGCCCACCGGGTCCACGATCGTGAACTTCACCTTCCCCGGCGGGAACGTCGTGAGCAGCCTCAGCATCACCGCACGCAACAGCCCCACCGACGCCGACCGCCCCTCCGCCCCGCTCCTCACCAGCAGCGACCCCACGCCGTAAAAATCCAACACCGCGGGCAGCCGGAGCACCCCGAGCCCGCCGTCCCCCGCGGGCGTGCCGCCCTCCCCCGCGATCGCGGCGGGATCGACCACCACCTCCCCGAACCGCACCACCTCCGGGACGCCCCCGCCGCCCGACCACCCGCGCCCCTCCCGGGACGCCAAGTCCTCCCACCCCGGGCAGAGCGCGTCGACCCGCCCCCGCACCGCCGACGACTCTTCCCGCACCCACGCCACGCCCTCGTCCCACCACCCCGCCAGCGCCGCCGACGCCCCCGCGTACGCCCCTTCGACCCGCTCGACCGCCCCCGCCCGCGTCGCCGCGATCTCGGCGGCCCGCTCGGCCTCCCACGACGCCACCGCCTCCATCGCCCGCGTGTGCTCCGACTCGATCTCCGCCGCCTCCCGCGCGAACCGTTCCTCCAGCCCCGCGATCACCGCCCCGTGCTCGGACCGAAGCGCCGGCTCGCGCACCCGACGCCGATCCTCCACGTGCGCCTTGGCCCGCTCGAACCGCTCCCGACCCCGCCTCAACTCCTCATCCCGCCGGCCTTGCGCCTCGCCCAGCACCCGATCCCGCGCCGCGTCCGCCTCGGCCTCCGCGTCACGCAGCGCCGCCGTCGCCGACGTCAGCGCGTCCGCCAGCCCCTGCGCCGACGCCGGGACACGCATCCGGAGCACGAGCCTCGCCGACAGCGCCAGCAGCAACGCCGCCGCCACGCCCACGCCCCCGCCCACCAACGACCGCGTCACCACCTCACCCCCGCCACGCGTCAGGCCGGCCCCAACCGCCCCCGCCACCCCCGCCGCGAAACCCGCGATGATCACCGACGAGGGCCTCGTCGCCGTCGGCCTGACCCTCGCCTTGAGCGTCTCGAGACCCGACCGGCACCGCGTCATCGCCGACGCCAGCCTCTCCTCCACCGACACCGCCCCCGCGGTGTCGGCTTCCCCGCCCCCCACCCCGCCCCCCACCCCGCCCACCGGGAGCGTCCCGTGCTTGTGCTGCCTCAACAGCACCGACGCCGCCGTCCGCACCGACTCGATCTCGAGTCCCCGCTCGCGGAGCACCTTCATCGCCCGCTCGTGCTCGGCCTTGGCCTTCCCCGCCCCGGACTCCACCAGCGTCTCCGCCAACCACTGCGACTCTTCCAAGTCCTGCTGCGCCTTGGCCGCGTACCGATCCGTCTTCTCCACGAACGCGTCGATCTCCGCCGCGGCCTGCGCCCTCGCCTTCCCCACCGCCGACTCCCGGCCCGACGCCACCTCCGCCAGGCCCGCCTCCCGACGCGACGAGGCCGACGCCCGGCGCGACCCGGCCTCCGAAGCCAACGCCTGCGACGCGGCCCGGGACTCCCGTTCCGCCGCCGCCAGACCCTCGCGCCGCTGCTTCTCGACCTCCGCCGCCCGCGACGCCCGCTCCGCCACCATCGGCACCAGCCGCCTCAACACGCCCCGCGCCCGCACCGATAACGTCGCGTCTTCCATCGTCCCCAAGACTACCCGATCCGACCGCCACGCGGCGTCGCGGGGCCCACCCCCTCACCAGACCGCCCCACGGTTTCGGCCCCTCACCCGCCGTCGTCGCCGCACTCCTGCCTCACCCGCCGCATGAGCTCCACCACGTGGTCCACCCCCTTGATCGCCGCGTTGATCCTCCCTTCCAGCGGATCGATCACCTCCCGCTGGAACAGGGCGGCGTTCTCGTCCGACCACGACGACCGGGCCCGCTCCCACGCCAGCCGGAGCTTCTTGTGCGCGTCCATCAGGTTCGCCTTCGCGCTCGACGCGCTCATGAGCCGCCTCCTCCGCCCGCACTCACCCGTTCCACACGTCCCGCCCGTCGCCGTCCAGCACCGACACGACCCGCCCCGCCGAGAGCACCACGACCGTGCCCTCCGCGAGCGAGAGCACCGCCCCCAACCCCGGCACGTTCCCCGCGGCCTCGCCCGCCGGCACCCCCCGCCACCCGCCCGTCACCTCCGGCCTCTCCAACGCCACCACCGTCCACCCGCTGTCCCCCGCCGACCCCGGGCCCCGGATCAACCCGACCGCCGCCGATTCCATTGCCCGCCACGCCACGACCACTTTCAACCCCACGTCCAGCCCGGGGCCGGCCAACGAGAGACGCCCAAGCCCCTCCGCGTCCTCGGGCGTCACGCCCCCCGCCGACCACCGCCACCCCGAGCCGATCGACGAGACCACCACCCCGGCACGGCCCTCGCCCACCAGCGCGTGCCCGCGGAGCGACGCGAACCGATGGGCCACCACGCCGGCCTCCCCCACGCCCTCCTCGGGCCCTGCCACCGAACCCTCCAACACCGCGCCGGTGCCGGTCTCCTCCGTCACCGCCCTGACCCCGGCGTACGCCTCAACCGCCCGGATCATGCGCTCCAACCTCGCGGCCGCCCCGGGGATCGTCCCCGACACGGTCTCGCTCAGCCCCGCCGTCGCCGATTTGTACATCTGCGCCTCGCGCTCCCACACCGACGCCCATCGCCGGACCGACGCCGCCCGCGCCACCGCCGATTCCAGCCGGCGCTTCGCCGCGTCGAAGGCCTTGCGTTCCTCGAGCACCGACGCGGGCTCGGGCGCCTGGATGATCCGCTTTCGCATCACCGCCGTCCGGCACCGCTCCACCTCGTCCTCGCGACGCCGGACCTCGTGCTTCCAGTGCCCGGGACGCTCCGACGAGAGCCACTGCCCCACGCGCCCGATGTCCGCGTCCACCCCCGCCAGCGTCGTCTGAACCTCCTCCGCGAACCGCAGGAGCGCCGCACGCAGCTCGGCCAGCGCCCCCACCGATTCGACCCGCGCCCGCTCCGCCATCGCGACCGCCCCCTCACCGCTGGTTCAGGTATTCCTCGATCTTCTCCGCCTTGCGGAGCAGGAACGGGATGTGTTTGTCGGCGTTCTCCGTGAACCGCGCCAGCGCCTTCATCGTCCCCTCGAACTCTTCCACGAACTTCGTGTGCTCGTGGTCGCGCCACGTCTGCCCGAGGTCGTTGAGCCGCCCCTGCAACGCCGCCAGCTGGTTCATCAGGTTCACGTTAAACCGCTTGAGGTCCTGCGCGAAACGCCTGAGTTCACCCGGATCAACCACGGCCTTGGACATTTCGCCCTCCGATCCAACCCACCCCCACCTCCCCCACCGCCCTACACGATACCACCGACGCCACGCGGCTGTTCCTCGCCATGAAAAAACCCCGGGCTCTCGCCCGGGGTCTCTCCACCTCTCCCTCAGCACCCCCACGAGGCCTGTCCCTTTCAACCCCCCCGCGAACGCCTCAGCACGCCCCGGACTCGTACGCCTCCAAGAACAGATCAAGGTCGAAGAAGTCCGCAAACCCGTCCCCGTTCATGTCCGAATCGCGGCCCGGCGGACACTCGATCTGTTCGAAACAGGTCAGGTACGCGTCGAGGTCGAAGAAGTCGATGAACCCGTCGTCGTTGAAATCCGCCCCGACGCCGAACTCGACCACCGTGGCCCGGATGAACTGGAACACACCGATGTCGGGCTGGTTGATCGTTCCGGTGATCGTGAGCTTGCCCTCGTCCCCGGGCCACGTGGGGTCGACGTTGAACAGGATGTTCCACGCCGCGCCGGGACCGGTGTTCATGAACCCAAGGTCAACCATCCCGCCGCACCCGACCGAGACCGTCATGCGGTCCATCGCGTTGAGCCTCGCGTTCCCCAGGAGGAGGTCGTTCGCCGCCGAGAAGACGCCCCCGACGCCGACCGAGACGTCGATCCTCCGCCCGAAAACCTCGTCGAGCGGGTCGGCGCTGACGAGCTCGACCCCGGCGATGGACGCCCCGGCGAGCGCGTGCCGCGCGTCACCGTCGAACCCCGACCCCAGGTGCCCGATCTTCACGACCTTCTTCGCGTTGATCTCGACCTTCCCGCCCTGCCCCTTCGGCGGCCCGCCGTCGCCGGGGAGCACCAGCGATTTGCCACGACGCTCGGCGGAGTATTCGCCGAGTGGCGCGTTGATCGAGACGCCCCCGCCGCGGTACCCCCCGTTGTTCCGCTGCTGCGACGCCCCGCCGGCGTTCCCGCCGCGGACCTGCGCCACCGTCTGCGTCCCCGCCTCCTGCTCGAGGATCACGTTCCCGTTCGTCGACGTGACCGTCGCCTTGCCCCCGTCCCCGTTGTGGTTCGCCGCCCACAGACGCCCCGCGCGGTTCCCCTCGATCGTGTGCGAGTTCCCGCCGCGGATCATCCCCTTGTTCCGAACGTGGCCCGACGACGTCACGTCCACACGCCCCCCCGCGCCGGGGTAGTCGTGCCCGCCGCCGTCGCCCCCGGCGATCAGCCCCGTGTATTTCACCAGCACCGCGCCCCCGCTCTTGACCTCCGCCACCCCGCCCGCCCCGCCCTTCCCGATGCTCCGGCTCGCCGCATCATTCACATTGTCCCTGGCCGCCGACCCGCCGTTGCCGGCCTTGATCCACCCCTCCACCGTCACGTTCCCGACCACATCAATCAACAACGCGCCGCCCGCCCCGCCCTGCCCGGCGATCGGCACATTCCCGTTCATCGCCTGCGTCGTCGCCCCCCCGTCCCCGCGAATACCAACGCCGTGAACTTCACCTCCAGGCTCGCCGCGCGGATATTCCCCCCCTGGAACGACACGTTCCCCCCGGCCCCGCCGGTTCCCAGCCCGCTGCCGCCGTCGCCGCCGAAGATCCACCCCGTCGCCAGGTCGCCCGGGTTGTTTGATCCCAGCGAGATCGCCCGCCCCGACCGGATCGTCACCGACCCGCCCGCACCGCCGTTCGCGCCGATCGTGTTGTTGCCCCCCCGCCCGGCCCAGATCGCTCGGTTCGACCGCAGCAGGTCCAGGTCCGCCGTGTCCGCCTGGACGACCACGTTCCCGCCCGGGGACGAGGTGTTGTCCGCGCCGTTCCCCGCGATCGCGTGGCCCGTCACCTGCACGCCCACGCCCCCGTTCCGCGTCGACACCAGCTTCACGTTCCCGCCGCGCAGCGTGTTGTTCGCGTTCCCCTTGGGCGCCCCGCCGTACACCCGCCCGGCCACACGGACCTGCGCGACCGACTCCAGCGACACCTCGCACCCCGGCACGTTGTTCACACCCGCGTTCACCTGGTCCCCGCGGAGGATCGCGTCCTCGAGTGCCCCGTTCGAGCCGATCACCAGGTCGCCCACCGTCGCGCGGATGTACAGCAACGACACCCCCTGCGTGTGATTGATCCGCATCGTGTTCAAGGGCCTCACCTCGAACGATCGGAACACGTGCGCGATCTGCCCGGTCCCCGCGTTGAACCCCGTCCCGTCGAAGTTCACCTGCCCGACCCCGTTCGTCGGCGACGTGATCACCACCGTGTCGTTCGCCCCGGGCAAGACCGCCGTCGCCGCCCCGTTGCGCTTCCAGTACCGCAGGTTCGTCCCCGCCCCGCCGACGCGTTCGGACCACGTCCCCGTCGCCGCGTTGCCCCCGGGCCATTCCCACGTATACGCCGCCTGCCCCAGCGACACGCCCGCCGTCGCCACCACCGCGTACCACGCCGCCGCGCACACCAACACCCGATGGATCGCGCCTCGACGCATGACTCGCTCCTTGCGTTCCCTTCCCCTCATCGCAGAAAGAACCCGCCACACAACACCTGCGCCGAAGCGCTCGCCCCGCCCCAAGATACCCACCCACCCCCTCGCCACCAACCACGATCTCATGTACGCTCTTCCCGTGCCCAAACCCATGGGAATCCCCGGCCTCGCACGCTCCGCCACCGCCCGAGGCCTCCTCTGGACCTCCCCCTTCATCCTCGGGTTCATCCTCTTCACCCTCCTCCCCGCCGCCCTGAGCCTCCGCTACAGCCTCACCGACTACAACCTCCTCGCCCCGCCCGTCCCCATCGGGCTCGACAACTTCCGCGAGCTGATCGCCGACCCCCTCGTCGCCAAGGCCCTCGCCAACACCGCCCTCTTCGCCTCCATCAACGTCGCCCTGGGCACCGTCCTCGCCCTGGGCGTGGCGCTCCTGGTCGAGCGCGGGCTGCCCGCCTCCTCATGCCTCCGCGTCGTCGTCTTCCTCCCCACCCTCATCCCCGTCGTCGCCGCCACCCTCGCCTGGATGTGGCTCTTAAACCCACGCACCGGGCTCCTCAACACCGCCCTGGCCTCCCTCGGGATCCGCGGGCCCGACTGGATCAACACCGCCCCATGGGCCATGGCCTCCGTCCTCATGGTCTCCCTCTGGAACGTCGGCGGCTCCGCCCTCATCTACGCCGCCGCCCTCCGCAACATCCCGCGCCACCTCCTCGACGCCGCCGACATCGACGGCGCCGGGCCCGCCCGACGCTTCTTCAGCGTCACCCTCCCCATGATCTCACCCGCCGTCCTCCTCAACCTCGTCATGGCCCTCATCTGGAGCCTCCAGGCCTTCGCCGTCCCACTCGTCATGACCCGCGGCGGGCCCGACAACTCCACCCTCACCTACGCCCTCCTCGTCTACAACAACGCCTTCTCCTACGGCCGCATGGGCTACGCCTGCGCCCTGGCCTGGCTCCAGTTCCTCCTCACCGCCGCCCTCGTCGCCATCGCCCTCCTGATCGCCCGCAAGGCCGTCCACACCCGCGCCTGATCCACCTCGCCCTTCCTCCCTCCGCCATGCCCACCGCACCGCCCAACCACGCCCCCCGCCGCCCGCCACGCCACGCGTCCCTCGGCGTCGCCCTCATCCTCGTCACGACCGCCGCCTTCGCCCTCCCGCTCGTGGCCATGCTCGCCGCCTCGGCGTTCTCCCAAGCGCAAGCCGACCGCCCCTTCTCCATCGCCCCGCTGCTCACCGACCCCGCGGGCGCCGCCGCCCAGGCCTCCCGCAACTACCGCGACGTGTGGACCTCCGACACCGCCGATTTCCCGCTCTACCTCAAGAACTCGTTGCTGGTCACCTCGCTCTCGGTCGTGGGCATGGTCCTCTCCAGCGCCGCCGTCGCCTTCGGGCTCACGCGCGTCCGCTGGCGCGGCGCCCGAGTCGTCTTCGCCCTCGTCCTGGCCTCGCTCATGATCCCCTTCACCGTCCTCATGGCCCCGCTCTACCTCGTCTACCGCGAGCTCGGCTGGATCGGGACGTTCCTCCCCCTCTGGGCCCCCGCCTGGCTCGGCGGCGCCTTCAGCATCTTCCTCCTCCGCCAGTTCTTCCTGACCATCCCCCGCGAGATCGACGAGGCCGCCCGACTCGACGGGTGCTCCGAGCCCGCCCTCTTCCTCCGCGTGATCCTCCCCGCCGCCGCGCCCGCCCTCGCCCTCGTCGCGATCCTCCAGTTCGTCGCCTCGTGGAACGACTTCCTCCAGCCCCTCCTGGTCCTCAATCACCCCGAGCAGTACACCGTCGCCCTCGGGCTCCAGATGTACCAGTCCCAGCACGGCGGCACGCCCTGGAACCTCGTGATGGCCGCCACCACCCTCGCCGTCCTCCCCGTCCTCGCCGTCTACTTCATCGCCTCGCGCCGGATCACCGACGCCGCCGCCGCCTCGGGCATCACCGAGTAACACGCACCCACGCCACCGACCACGCCCCCGCCTCGAACGCCACCGCCCCCACACCTTCCACGTCGTGCGTCGAACGCCACACCTCGCCCGTGTCGTTGACCGCCACCACCCAGCCCGCACCGTCCCGCGGCACCACCGCCGACACCCGCGGCGCCATCGCCCGCGCCACCGCCCGATACGCCGGCTTCTCCCGACCCGCCGCGTCGATCAACGACCACGAGAACCCCGCCCACGGCTCGTTCAACTGCCACACCAACGCCCCACCGCACCGATCCCCGTTCGCGCGCAACCACACCACCGCCGACTCCAGCCACGACGCCTGCATCCCCTGCGCCTTCGCGTGCCACGCCGCAAAGTCCCCCGGCGGCGCCGCGCCGGGGTACGCCCTCCCCATCATCTCCCCGTACCACCGATCCATTCCCCCCGGCCCGCGCTGCCTCGCTTCCAACGCCGCCGGCACCACCCCGCCCCACCCGGGCCCTCCACCACCGGGCCCAGAGCCCAGCAGCCCCGCCTCGCGCAACGTCTCCTCGCACGACGGGCTCTGCACCCCGAACTCCGAGCAGAACGCCGGCACCTGCGATCGGAACTCGTCCCCGAAAAGGTCCCACGTGTGACGATCGCCCGATCCCGCCGCGTTCGCGTCGCCCCCGCGCGGATCCATCCCCGGCGTCCACGGGCTGTCAGGCACGTACGCCACCCCGTCGCCCAGCTCCGCCACCACCCGCGGCAGCAGATCATGCCAATACCACAACCCGCGCCCCGCCTCACGCCCATCGACCTCCGGCACACGCCCCTTGAACCCCCACGACGCGTACGCCCAGTGGTTCTCGTTCCCGCCGCACCACAGCACCACGCACGGGTGCCGGGAGAGCCGCGCCACCTGGTACCTCGCCTCGGCCTCCACCAGCGCCCGCGTCGCCGCGTCCTCCGGGTAGCACGCGCACGCGAACATGAAGTCCTGCCACACCCACAGCCCCAGCTCGTCGCACGCGTCGTAGAACGCCTCCGACTCGTACCGACCGCCCCCCCACACGCGCACCACCTCCGCCCCCATCGCACGCGCCTGCTCCAGCCGACGCCGGACCCTCGCCCCCCCCGCCGCCCCCGCCCGATCCCTCGGCCACAACCCCTCGGGCACCCAGTTCACCCCCCGCGCGAACCGCGCCCGCCCGTCCACGATCAGCCGGTACCGCTCGGGATCAAACCTCGCCCTCCTCGACACGCCCACCCCGCGCGACGCCATCGCCCGATCGATCATCCCCTCACCGCCCACGACCACCCACGCCCCGCCCGAGATCCCGCACGTCCCCACCCGCGGCGCAAAGTCCCACCCCAGCGACACCGCGCTCTTCCTCATCATGTTGTACGGCAGCCACCCCTGCGCATCCCCGTTGTGCGGGTACGCCCCGAGCCGCGCTCGCTCAGCCTCCACGTACCGCGCCGGCCCCACGAACGACACCCGCACCACGTTCTCCCCCGCCCGCAGCACCCCCGCCAGCGGGAACCGCCACGGCACAAACTCGCTCGCCGACCGCCCCACCACCACGCCGTTGACCGACACCTCCGCCGCCGTGTCCAGGCACTCGAACTCGATCCACGCGTCGCCCCGCCCCGCCCACGACGCCGGCGCCGTGAACACCGCCTCGTACACCCAATCCGTCCGCGAGACCCACGCGCACGCCACCTCGTTCATCCCCGCCGACGGATCGGCGATCGCCCCCGCGTCGATCAGGTCCGTGTGGACGCACCCGCCCACGCCCGGCACGAGCCCCGCAGGCACACCGCGAGTGACCGCCGCCAGCGACGCCGCGGGGACCCCGCCAAGGTCGCCCGACGCGCGCACCGACCACGAACACCTCAGAAGGTCGAGCCGCTCCATCCCCTCAGTGTTGCACACCCGACGACCCCGGGCCCAGCCGATCGTCTCAGAAGTCGAACCGGACCTGCAAAGAGCCCACCCACGCGTCCTCGATCGTCTTCCGACCCGACGGGTTCACGATGTACTGAACGTCCGGCCTCACCGAGATGAACTTGTTCACCCGGATGTTGTAATAGACCTCGAACGCCGTCTCGTTGGTCTCCGCACCCACCACCGGGTCGTCGGTCACGTCCACGAAACTCGCGAAAAAGCCCACCGAATCGTCCGGCCTCCACGACCCGATCCCCCGCAGCACCAGCCCGCCGCCGATCGTCTGGTGCGCCACCGACAGGTCCTTGTCCGCCCACCCGTACTGCGCGAACGCGTACAACCCGCGCACCCGGTCCTCGCCCTCGTCCCCCGCCCGGCACAACTGCTGCTCCGCCAGCGCGTACCACCCCTCCGTGCCCTTCTCCGTATCCAGATCAAACCGCGTGAAATCCCCCGTGTGGTGCCACACACCCGCCGCCACGCGGCCCTCGCCCATCGAGCCGATCTCCCACCCCACCCCCGCCTCCCCGATCCAGAACCACGACGACGACCTCGAATCCGAGAAGAAATCCGCCGGCCCGCGCCCGCCCGTCCGGATCCCGTCCTGCGTCGCCCCGTCGAAGAACCCGCCCCCCACGTACACCCGCTCCAGCGGGTACACGAACAGCAGCACGCCCACCGCCTGGAACGGGATCGTCGGCATCGGCAGCACCGTCACCGGGTACGCCGCCCCGTTGTTGAGAAACTCCAACCCCGCGAACGCGAACGCGAACTCCTCGTTCGCGTCCATCTTCCCCAGCTTGAGCCTCACCACGTCGTCGAACAACTTCTGCTGGAACCACAGCTGCCCCACCTCGTCGATGTTCTTCGAGTTGTCAATATTGCTGTCCGTCTGGATCGCACCCGTGTCGTTCAGCTCGTTCCGGTCGTCGCTGCTGTTGAAGTCCGCGAAGACCTCGGCCCCCTCCCACCCGAACAACTTCTCGAAGTCCGCCCGGATGTTCACGTTCCACTGGTGCCGCGTCGTCGCCCGCTCGCGCACACCCCCGCTCCAGATCCCCGACCAGTTGAACGTCAGCGACCCGTTGATGATCAGGCCCCGCTCCTCCAGGTCGCTCCTCGCGCCCCACCAGTGCCCCGTCCCGTGCTCCCCGCCCCACCACCGCGACACCCACGACCCCTCCTCCGGGTCCCCGTGCGGCCCGGGCTCCCGCTTCACACGGTCGCGGTCCCCCAGCACACGCCCCGGCACGTCCGCCGAACCCGGGTCGAACTCGGCCTCGAACGCCGACGCCACGTCCACCGCGTCCTGCGCCACGGCCGCCGCCGGAAGCCCCGCAACCCCCACCACCGCCGCGATCGTCCTCGTCTTCATGGGCGTCTACTTCGTCCACCCGCCCCGCCGCCCCCACAACATTCGCCATCTTCACACACCCAACCGTGCTCCGATTCTCACATAACCCGAACACGCACAGCCCCAGCCCCGCCCCGGCGTACATTTGGCCGCGGCCATCGCCCGCCGGCCCCAACCCCACCCCGCCCGACCCGACCCATGAACCCGGAGCCCCGCATGACCCGATCCGTCCGGGCCTCGCTCGTCCAGGCCTCGTTCCCCGAACTCTGCCCCGACCCCTCGCTCCCGCCGGCCCGCCTCAAGTCGCGCCTGATCGACGCCCACGTCGGCCTCGTCCAGCAGGCCGCCGCCGCCGGCGCCAACCTCGTCTGCCTCCAGGAACTTTTCTACGCCCCCTACTTCCCCGCCGAGCAGAACACCCGCTGGCTCGAACTCGCCGAGCCCGTCGGCACGCCCGACTCGCCCGACGCCGCCCGCGGGCCCACCCTCCGCCTCATGCAGGACCTCGCCACAAAGCTCGGCGTCGTCCTGATCGTCCCCATCGCCGAGGAAGCCATGACCGGCGTGATCTACAACGCCGCCGCCGTCCTCGCCCCCGACGGCCGACTCCTAGGCACCTACCGCAAGCACCACCTCCCCCACTGCCACCCGGGCTTCTGGGAGAAGTTCTACTTCAAGCCCGGCACCGGCGGGTACCCCGTCTTCGACACCCCCTTCGGACGTGTCGGCGTCTACATCTGCTACGACCGACACTTCCCCGAGGGCGCCCGCGCCCTGGGGCTCGGCGGCGCCGAGATCGTCTTCAACCCCTCCGCGACCGTCGCCGGCCTGAGCGAGTACCTCTGGTCCATCGAGCAGCCCGCCCACGCCGTCGCCAACCAGTATTTCGTCGGCGCCATCAACCGCGCGGGCGCCGAGGCCCCGTGGAACATCGGCGAGTTCTACGGCTCGTCATACTTCTGCGACCCCCGCGGGCAGACCCTCGCCAAGGCCCCACGCTCGGGCACCCACGTCCTCACCGCCGACCTCGACCTCGGCATGATCCGATCGGTCCGCGAGGTCTGGCAGTTCTACCGCGATCGCCGGCCCGAGACCTACGGCAGCCTCACGGGCGAGCGCCCCTGATCCATCGCCGAGCCGCTCGGCGGATGAGTCACGGATCAGGACCCGGAGGACCACATGAACGAACCGCCCACCGCCGCCGCGAACCGCTCCTACGCCCTCGCCCCGGGCGAGGGCGAGCACCTCGACGTGGTCGGGAGCACCGTCCGCGTCCTCGCCGGGAGCCGTGAATCCCGAGGGGGCGTCTTCCTCTTCGAACTCACCGCGCCGCCCGACAATGGGCCGCCCCTGCACACCCACCGCGACGAGGACGAACTGTTCTTCCTGATCGAAGGGCTCGCCCGCTTCGTGGTCGACGGCACCGAGTTCACCCTCGGCCCCGGGGGCTTCGCGTACGCCGCCCGGGGCTCCGTCCACACCTGGAAAGCGATCGGCCCTTCGCACGCCCGGATCCTGATCCTCTGCACGCCCGCCGCCGGGCTCGAACACGCGTTCCGAGAGACCGACGCGTTGACCCGCGCGGGCCAGGCCTCGCCCCACAGGCTGACCAGCGTTTTCGAGAGCCGGGGCGTCCCGCTCGTGGGGCCTCCCCTGTGAGCTTTCGGCGCGCCGCCCGCGTGCGCACCCAGGCCCCGGCTCCCGGGGCTCACGACAAGAGGTCGGCGATCTCGACCTTCGTCCGATCGTCCCAGAGCACCTCGGCGTGGTTGACGTGCATCGTCCGGTGGAGCGAGAACGGGAGTTTCGACCGCTCGTTGGACACCAGCAGGTCACCCCGGCCGTGACGGAGCTCATCGCACGGCGCGGGGATCGTCTCCGCCAGCGGCGAGATCATCGGCCACTGCACCGCGAAGCTCCGGTGGTTGAACGACTTGAGGTGCATCCGGCGCGGCACGTAACTGTCCGGCGTGTACACGTGCTGCCAGATCCGCGTCACCGTCGTGCTCGTCCCGCCGAACGTCACGTACCTCACCCCGGGCAGCGGGGCCTCCCCGTGCGCCAGCCGCTGAAGGAACTGGCTCCCCACCTGAAGGTCCTTCCTCGAATCGTTCGACAGCCAATCCGCGAACGGCTTGAGGATCGAGCGGATGAGGCTGGTCAGCGAGGAAACCGTCGACAGCCCGGACACCAGCACCTCGATCGGGACCCCGGCCGCCACGCTCAGGTTCGCCAGTTGGCTCCCCTGGTGGGGCGAGATCAGCGTGATCACACGCGAGATCCGCCGCGTCAGATCGGTCCCCCCGTTGTCCTTGAGAAACGCGCGGACCACCAGGCCCCCGCGGCTGTGCGCCAAGAGCGCGATCGGGCGCGGCGACGCCGGCCCGCCCGTCGCCTGCACCACCGCGCCCACCAACGCCTCGAGCTCCAACGCGCTCTGCTGGATGGACACCCGATCGCTCTGGTGCTGCGTGTACACCACCGTCGGGAACCCTCGCTGCTTCAAGTACGGCTGGATCCCGACCACCGACTTTCTCCGGTCGGCCATCGGCAACACCGGAGGAAATGTCATCGGGAGCGGCGGCCCGAGGTGCCAGCCGTGGTTCTGCACCGCCGGCCCGGGCCCCTCGTAATCGAAGTTGATTTTATGGTATCCAGGCTGAATCCAGTCACCGAGATTCCCACCCTGACCGTGGACCATCACCACGATCGGCTTGTTCCGGTCCTTCGTGTCTTCGAAAGAGGCCCTGCCGATCCTCGCCTTGCCTTGATGCGAAAACGTGTATCGGATGTCCGTCATTTGATACCCTCGCGTATGCGTCGCCCCGCTGACGCCTGACCACGCCAGGCCGTAGCGCCGACGACTGTGCTCATGGCGAGGGAAACCCGGGGAAGCCCCGAACCTTGACCGGTCCGAACATAAAATCACAAAATCGACAACCGCCGCCGCTCCATCACGGCATAGGTACTTGTCATTCCAATGCTTACGATCGACCGTGAGTTCCGCCGCCGTGGGCGAGCCTCGTGCCGCCCGCGTGCGCGCCGAATGCGAGACGCGCCACGATCCGTCCTGCCGCGTTCCTCAGGGTCGGGCATACTTCCGGGCCTCCCCCGGCGCGGGCCCGCCAGCGGGGCCGTAAAGCCCACCGTGAAGAATTCCACCCGCCGCGCGCACGGACCCGGCGCGCCGGAGCGTCCCGTCACGTCGTCCATTTCATCGCGCGGACGCCGACCACCCACCCCGCGGCCCCGAACCCGATCAGGACCACGCACGGCAGGGCCATCTCGCCCGGCGAGAACCCACGCCACAACGCCCCCTCGATCGCCCGCGTCGCCCACGTGAATGGGCTGATCATCCCGGCCGTCTGCATCCACCCCGGGAGCATGAACAAGGGGACCGTGCCCCCTCCGATCATGGTCAGGATCAGGATCAGAGCCCGCCCGAATCCCTCGGCCCCCGGCCCGGTC
Source organism: Phycisphaeraceae bacterium (assembly GCA_015200025.1). Taxonomy (GTDB): domain Bacteria; phylum Planctomycetota; class Phycisphaerae; order Phycisphaerales; family UBA1924; genus UBA2396. The sequence goes on from CP054186.1 coordinate 248,825, forward strand.
TGGCTGATCCCCGCGACGAACATCATGACGCCCGCGAACCCGACCGACGAACACAGGACGGCGAGGCCCATCATCGCCCAGGCGGACGGGCCGTCGAGGCGGATCCCGAACACGAGCATCCCGAACCCCAGCAGCATGGCTTGGACGAGCAGACAGGCGACGAAGCAGGCCAGGGCCTTGCCGAGAAGGATGGTGCCGCGCGAGATCGGGGCGGTGGTGAGGCGTACGAGCGTGCCCCGCGTGCGTTCGTGCGCGAGCGAGACGCCGAAGCCCATCACGCAGCCCATCAAACCCCAGACGATGCCCTGGGGGAACGAGACCTCGTACGAGTTTTTGGGACGCCCCGCGAGGTCCCGCGTCAACTCCTCCACCTTCACGTCCACCGGCGAGAACCCCCCCACTCCCCCTCCCTCCCCCGCCCTTCCACTCTCATCCGGCGCGGCATCATCGGCGGATTCCATGCGTTCGTAGAACACGCCCAGATCGTCCAGCAGGGTGCCCAGGGCCTCGCCGCGCGGGCCGGCGACCGGCTCGCGCGCCAGCCGATCCCGCGCGAGGGCGAGCCGGTCACGCCAGCCCTCGCCGGAGAAGAGGCCGGTCATCCGGCGGAACGCGATCTCGTTGAGTTTGCCCGTCAGCAGCCCCGCCTCGGCGCGGCGTGACGGATCGACCTTCGCCCGGATCGGGAGCGACCGGCCCGCGAACAGCCCGTCGGAGGCCTCGCCGAAACCCTCGGGGAGGAAGACCAACGCCGTCGTCTTCCCCTGACGCACGAGCGATTCGGCCTGCCCCATGGACATGGGCCCGCCCACCGCGAGGGCCTCATCGGCCCGGAGTGACTCGACGAACGCCAGCGAGGCCGGCGTCCGGTCCTCGTCGACGACGGCGACGGTCATCCGCCCCCGCCCCTCGCCGCCGCCCCCGAAAATGCTCCCGAAGAACATCGCGAACAGCAGCGGGAACACGAACACGAAGAACGCGTTGACGCGGTCCCGCAGGAGCAGGCGGAGGTCGTTCATCGCGATGGACAGCGCGGGGCTCATGCGTCGCGGAGGCTCCGGCCCGTCAGGGTGAGAAAGACCGTTTCGAGGTCGGGGCGATCGACACGGACGGCGGTGATGTCGCCGCCCGAGGCCATCGCCTCGCGGAGCGTCCTCGCCGGGTCCTTCGTGGGGACGGCGTCCGACCGCGCGTGATCGCCCCGCCCGCGGGTGATGGTGACCGTGGTGTCGCCCCCGTGGCGGGCGATCAGTTCATGGACCGTGCCCAGGTCGAGCAACCGCCCCCGGTCGATCACCGCGACGCGGTCGCAGAGCTTCTCCGCCTCCTCCATGTAGTGTGTCGTGTAGACCACCGTGCGCCCACGCTGGGCGAGGCGGCGGACCATCCCCAGGATGTTGTCGCGGCTCTGCGGGTCGACCCCGGCGGTGGGCTCGTCGAGGACGATGAGCGACGGGTCGTGCACGATCCCCGCCGCGAGGTTGAGCCGGCGCTTCATCCCGCCGCTGTACGTCCCCGCCCGGTCGGCGGCCCGATCGAGCAGCCCGACGGCCTCGAGCGCCTCGTCGGCCTTGCGGCGCCGCTCGGCCCGGCCCAGCCCGAACAGCCCGGCGAAAAACGCCAGGTTTTCGCGCCCGGTCAGGTCGTCGTAGACCGCCAGGCTCTGGGGCGCCACGCCGATCACCCGGCGGGCCGCGGGGTCGGTGGGCGGGCCCAGCCCCCGGATCTCGACGCGCCCGGCGTCGGGCGAGAGCAGGCCGACGGCGAGGTGGATCGTGGTGCTCTTCCCGGCGCCGTTGGGGCCCAGGAGCCCGAAGACCTCGCCCGGGTTCACCGCGAGCGAGACCCCATCGACCGCGAGGGTCGGGCCGAAGGACTTTCGGAGGCCGTCGAGCCTGAGCACGGGCGAAGGATACTCGATGCGGGGGGTGTTCGCCCCCTACCGTCCGGCATGAGTCGGACGTGCCGTGCCGGGAGTGTGGAGATCGGGCCGGGGAAGCCGCTGGCGGTGATCGCCGGGCCGTGCGTGCTCGAGTCGCTGGAGTTGGGGCTGGAGATCGGGCGCACGGTGCGCGACGCGTGCCGGGGCCTGGGGCTGGGGTACGTGTTCAAGGCGTCGTTCGACAAGGCCAACCGCAGCTCGATCCACTCGGCGCGGGGGCCCGGGCTGGAGCGCGGGCTGGCGTGGCTCGCGTCGATCCGCGAGACCCTGGGCGTCCCGGTGACGACGGACATCCACGAGGCCTCGCAGGCCGAGGCCGCGGCCCGCGCGGTGGACCTGATCCAGATCCCCGCGTTCCTCTGCCGGCAGACGGACCTGTTGCTGGCGGCGGGGCGCTCGGCGGCGGCGCACGGGCGCGGGGTCAACGTCAAGAAGGGGCAGTTCATGGCCCCGTCGGAGATGATGGGCGTGGTCAAAAAGCTCGGCGAGGCCGGGTGCGTCAACGTGATGCTCACCGAACGGGGGACCTTTTTCGGGTACCACCGCCTGGTGACGGATTTCATCGGGCTGGGGGACCTGATGGAGTTGCCCGCGCCGGGGGGCGGCCCGCCGGTGTGCTACGACGCGACGCACTCGACGCAGCTCCCCGGGTCGGGCGAACAGACCGGGGGGAGGCCCGAGCGAGCGCCGATGCTGGCGCGGGCGGCGGTCGCGGCCGGGGTCCACGCGCTGTTCCTGGAGTGCCACCCCGAGCCGAGCCGGAGCATGAGCGACGCGAGCACGACCCTGCCGCTCGCGTCGATCCCCGGTCTCCTCGCGAGCGTGGCGAGGGTCCGCCGGGCGGCGGCCGGGGAGGGGGCGTGAAGCGTCCCGACCCGGCGCTTAAGGGCGAGGTCGGCCCGTATGCGCGGACCAAAGACCGCATCAACCGGCAGACCATCGCGCTCATTCTGATCCCGATCGTCCTGTGCGGGGCGGCGCTCGGGCTCTCGATCTACCTCCGGGTCACCGGGCGTCTGCCGCCCCCGTCGGCGGACATGCTCTTCTGGGGGGCCGTTGTCTCGGCGGGGGTGATCGTGGTGGTCGTACCGCTCACCACGGTCGCCCGTCTGATGCGGGCGAGCGCCGACAACCGCGCGGGGATGTCGCGGGCGTTGCGGGGGGTCGGGCTCGAGATCAACACCAAGCCCACGAAGGAGGAGAAAGAACGCTACTTCCGCGGCTTCGGGAAGGACGGGGCGATCAAAGGGGCGGCCAAGGGGATCGTGTGGGGGTGCGAGGGCACGGTGGATGGGTCGCCGCTCCGCGTGTTCCGCCACAAGCACGTCGTCAACGCGGGGACCAACGCCGCCCACGTCGTCGACCAGCAGGTCGCAGCGACGGACTGCCCGCCCCAGTGGCCCCTGCTCCGGGCCTGGAGGCCCGGGACGAACCTCGAACGCTGGCTGCGCGGGGTGTGGCTGATCAAATCGGTGGCGGGGGAGAAGCCCACGCTCGAGAACGAGACGTTCAACGAGGCCTTCGCGGTCTCGTGCGACGACATGGGGTTCGCGGAGCTGGTGCTCTCGCCCGAGGTGCAGGCGAGACTGCTGACGCTCCCGGCGGGGGTGTGGGTGAGCCTGGGCAACGGGATCGCCGCGGTGATCGCCAAGGGCGAGTGGGACGCGACGTTCACGGAACGACTGGCGCGCGAGCCCTCGGCGTTGCTCGGGATGCTCCCCGAGGAACTCTGGTCGTGGACCCCGTCGGATGTTCCCGAGATCCCCAACGAGAACGGGCCGACCTGAGAGGCCGGCCCGCGTGGTGTGCGTGCTTTCGTCGCGCCCCGTAGGGGGCGAGTCCGATCAGTTGTTCTTGAGCCACACGGGGCAGGGGGCTTTGGTGTCGTCGGGGACGACGTGGACCTTGCGGCCACGGAAGAGGACCTTCCCGGTGGCGACGGCGTAGAGGGTGTTGTCCGCGCCGATTTTGACGTTGAAGCCCGGGGTAAAGGGCGTCCCGACCTGGCGGATGATGATCGCGCCGGGCTTGGCGGCTTCGCCGCCGAAGAGCTTGACGCCGCGGTACTGCGGGTTGGAGTCGCGGCCGTTCTTGGTTGAACCTTGGCCTTTCTTGTGCGCCATGACGAGGGTCTCCATCGGCGGGCCGAGGCCCGGGGTCGAGCGGTACGAGCAACGCGCGGGCGAGCCAAGCCCGTCCGCGGGGGTTGAGATATTAGGCAACCTCGGGGGTGAGGTCACGGCGGGCCGCCCGACCGACTGTTTCCCGAATCGGGAGGAACAGCGGGTGCGACGCCGGGCGGGTTATCGCATGACCCAGGTGGACTCGAAGGCGTCGATGGGCTCGGGTCCGCGGGCGGTGACGTCGCCCGGGGTGAAGTAGCGGACGCGGAGGGTCTTGTAGAGGGGAACGACCACGCGCTTGCCGGTGTCGGGGTCGGTGTAGGCGTCGGTCTGGACTTCGCCCGAGAACCCGGAGGCGAAAATATCGAGATGGGTGATGTCGAGGTCGCCGGCCTTGAAGATCACGAGCCCGTCGCGGGCGTTCTGATCGCCCTGGAGGAGGACGCCCAGGATGCTGATCTGGTCCTCGAGCCAGGGGTTATCGAGCATGGTCATGATGTCGCGGGAGACGTCGAGGGGGACGCCGCGGCCGGAACGGATGACCTCGCCCTGATCGGTGGCGAGCTCGAAACTGGGGGCGAAAAGGAGGTCCTCGCCGGTTTTATTGGTGACTCGGTACGTGAGGTAGAAATACCGCTGGATCGAGCCGTCGGCCTGCTTGAACTGGGCGAGGCGGAGCGGGCCGACCTTGACGTCGAGCTGCCAGCGGCGAGGGACGGGGTCGGGCTCGGGGGCCAACAGGGCCGGGGCGGCGGGAGCGGCGTACGCCGCGGAGAGCCCGACCACGCCGGCGGCCAGCGCGAGCGCGGTGAGGATCGATCGGCGGCAGGAAACCCATGTCGGCATGCGGAAGTTCTCCAGAGCGGTCCGTCCCCGCGGGACGATGAACCCTAGTCTACAGCGTCGTGGGCGGTTGTTCCAATCGCCCCCCCATCCACCCTCCCCGCCCGATCACCCCCGACCCACGCCGTGGCCCAGGAGGAATGACGTGGGGCGGAGGAAGGAGTTCCCAGACCCTGCAACCCCGTGCGCCCCATCCCGTGAGCACGCCCCAACGAACTCCCTGCCCTCCGACGGTCCCGGGCGACGCGACGGCGGGAACGCCCGATCGGCCGGCGGCCCTGGTCCCCCCGGCATGGAGGCTGTCCGCGGCCGAGCGGCTCGTGTCGCAGGCGCAGGCGGATCGTCGGGGGGCGGCGCTGCGGCTCTTGGCGTCGCACCGGGCGGGGGCGATCGATCTGTCGATCATGGTCGCAACGTTCGAGACGGGCGTGGAGGATCCCCCGCCGGCGCGGCAGGCGTGCCTGATCGTCGTGTCGTCGGGCCGGACCGGGGCGGTTTTCCTCTCCGAGCCTCACCCGGTGGCCGAGCCGGGCGGCGACGCGGCGGCCCTCCGGGAACGATCGGCGTGCCTCCTGGCGGCGGAGGGTCACCTCCGCGAGACCCGGCCCGGGGCGGTGTCGCTCCTCCAGGCGTTGCCCAACGAGGGCGAAGAGTGGTTCGCGTCCGCCTTGCGCGGGGCGGGGTACGTGTACGTCGGGACGCTGAGCTACCTGCGCCGGGCGAGGGGCTCGGCCCGGACTCTACCCGGGGCGCCCGCGTGGCCCGAGGGGGTCCGACTTCGGACGCTGGCCGACCTGGGCGGGCTCGAACGAGGCCGAGCCATGCTGGTGGACCTGCTGGACCGCACGTACGAGGGGACGCTGGACTGCCCGGCGTTGTGCGGCCTGAGGCGGACCGAGGACATCCTCGATTCCCACGCGGCGGTCGGGGAGTTCGACACGGGATCGTGGCTCATCCTGGAGCGGGACGGGCGGCCCATCGGGTGCGCGCTGGTGTCGTGGTGCCCGGACCAGCGGGTGTCGGAGTTGGTGTACCTGGGGCTGGTACCGCGGGAGCGCGGGCGTGGGCTGGGGCGGGGGCTGTTGGGGGCGGCGGTGAGAACGGCGATGGCGCGGCGTGAGGCCGAGGCGGTGGTGTGCGCCGTGGACGCGTCGAACACCCCGGCGGTGTCGGCGTACCGGGGCGCGGGGTTCCGGGCGTTCTCGGGGCGCACGGCGTGGGTCAAGCCGCTGGGATGACCGGGCGGCTCGGGTCTCGCAACTGCTTCTTCGGCCCGGCGTTGCGCGTAATCGTCAGGTTTTTGCACACGGGCTCCCCACGGCGTGCAGCGGGTGTGGGAAAGTTTTTTTAGTGTTGCGCTCAGGCCGGTTTTTGCGGGGTGCGCGCGGCGGTGTGCGGGGTGATGAGCGCGGCGGGCGTTGTCAACGGGTCGACGGGATACTACGTTGTGCTCCGCGGGTCATGGACCACCCGCGATCGGTCAGGGAGTGACCGCAGGACGAATCGAACGGATCGCGGCGAGGCTCGCGCGGGCGGGCCGGGGTCGCGGTGCGCGGTTCGGGACTGGGACGGCACGGACGCGGGAGGACGAGGTCGCCGGGGTGGTCCGCCCCGGCGCGTCGAACGGGGCGGCGTCTCGCCCCGTGGGTGCTCCACCGTGACACGATCCGGCCTGATCGTCGAGACACCGCGCGAGGGGCGTTCGGGGGGCGAGGGAGAGCCCGTCGCGGGGCAGGGGGGCGTGATGGGCACGGGCGAGGGCGTGGTCGGGCGGGTCCTGGCGAGGGTGAGCCGCGAGGTCGGGGAGGACCGGTTCCGCCGGTATTTCGACCCCACAACCCGGGTGCGCGTCGACGGTCGGGTGGTGGACGTGTCGGCGGCGTCGGGCTTCGTGGCGGACCTCCTGACCCGGAGGCTCTCCGAGCCTCTCCGCCGGGCGGCGTCGGAGGAACTGGGCGAGCAAGGGGTCGAGGTGCGGATCCATGTCGAGGCCCCGGCAGTCGCGGAGGACAGCGCTCCGGCGGCGGCGGCTCGGGCCGCGGAGGGCCCGTCGCGGAGGGCCGAGACCAAGCCGGCGGGGCGCGGGGGCGTCGGGCCTTCGCGGGCCCTGAGGCTCAGGCTTGACGACTTTGTGGTGGGCGAGAGCAACCGCGTGGCGTTCGGGGCGGCGGTGCGCGTGGGCGAGGGGACGTACGACCTGCCGGGGCCGTTGTTCCTCCACGGGCCGTGCGGCGTGGGCAAGACGCACCTCCTGCAGGGGACGGCGCTGCGGTTCCTGGAGCGACGCCCGGGCGCGGTGGTCCGCTACACGACGGCGGAGGCGTTCACCAACGAGTACATCACGGCGATCCGCGCGGGATCGATGGCCGCGTTCCGGCGTTCGTACCGCACGGTGGACCTCCTGTGCCTGGACGACGTCCACTTCCTCTCGAACAAAGAATCGACGCAGCGCGAACTGCTCCACACGTTCGACGCGGCGGGCCTGTCGCGCGGGCGGGTGGTGCTCGCGTCGGACGAGCACCCGCGGGCGATCGCGTCGCTGAGCGATCAACTGGCGTCGAGGTTCGTGGCCGGGGCGGTGATCAGGGTGGAACCGCCCGAGGCCGGGCTGCGGGAGAGGCTGGTGAGGCACGTGGCGGCCCGCCGCGGTCTCTCGATCGAGGACGGCGCGGTGACGCTGATCGCCGAGCGAGCGGGGGCGGAGGGCGGGCCGTGGGCCGGGGGGTCGGTGCGGGACCTCGAGGGGTGCGTGGCGCGGGTGGAGGCCTCGGCGCTGGTGATGCCGGAGCTGTGCCCGTCGGGCTCGATCGGGCTGGCGTTGGCCCGTCGGGCGCTGGGGCTCTGCGAATCCCCGGGCGCGGGGGTCCCCAGGCCCAGGAGGCCGATCCCGCTCGGGCACCTGGTGGCGGAGGTGTGCGGGGCGCTGAACGTCCCGGCCGCGGAGTTCACCGGGCGCGGGCGGCACAAGACGGTGGTCCTGGCGCGGGAGCTGGCGGTCTACCTGGCCCGGCGGATGACGACGCAGAGCTTTCCCGAGATCGCGCGGGCCTTCGGACGGACGAACCACTCGACGGCGCTCACGGCGTACCAGCGGTTCGAGAAGAAGGTCGCCGCGGGCGAGCCGGCCCCGGGCGACCTCCCGCCGGGGCTGAGCGGGCTGACGATGGGCGAACTCGCCGAGCGGGTGGCGCGTCGCGCGGTCCGGTCGGACGAATGATCGTGAGCGTGGGGCCCGTCCCGCGGCCCGATGAATCAAGCCCGGGGCGGGCCCGGAGCCGATGAAGCCGGCACTATGGCGATGGACCACCTCGAGATCCCGTTGAGCAGGCCCGATATCGGACCGGCCGAAGAAGAGGCGGTGCTGTCGGCGCTGCGTTCGGGGCGGCTGTCGATGGGCCCGTGGGTGGAGCGGTTCGAGACGGCGGTGGCCGGTCGGGCCGGGCGTCACCACGCGGTGGCGGTCAACAGCGGGACGGGGGGGCTGGACCTGGTGCTGCGGGCGCTGGGGATCGGCCCCGGGGATGAGGTGATCACGACGCCGTTCTCGTTCATCGCGTCGGCGAACTGCATCCTTTATTCGGGGGCGACGCCGGTGTTCGTGGACATCTGCCCCAAGTCGCTCAACATGGACCCGGAGAAGATGGAGCGGGCGATCACGCGCAAGACGCGGGCGATCGTGGCGGTGGAGACGTTCGGGAACCCCGAGTGGATGGACGCGTACGAGTCGATCGCGGCGCGGCACGAGGTCGCGCTGATCGAGGATTGCTGCGAGGCGCTGGGGACCACGCACAAAGGCCGCCCGTGCGGGTCGTTCGGGCGGGCGGGGGTCTTCGGGTTCTACCCCAACAAGCAGATCACCACGGGCGAGGGCGGGATGATCGTGACCGACGACCACCGCCTGGCGGAGCTGTGCCGGTCGATGCGGAACCAGGGGCGGGCGCTGGGGTGGAGGCCCGGCGAGAGCGTGCAGCCCTCGGGCGCGGGCGGGGCGCCGACGGGCTCGTGGCTCCACCACGAGCGGCTGGGGTTCAATTTCCGCATGGCGGAGATCAACGCGGCCTTGGGGGTGGCGCAGATGTCGCGCCTCGACGAGATCGTCAAGAAACGCCGCGCGGTGGCGGAGGCGTACCTCGAACGGCTCGGGACCAACGCGGACCTGATCTTGCCCACGCTCTCGCCCGAGTCGCGGATGAGCTGGTTCGTCTTTGTCGTGCGGCTGGCGACGACGTACACGCGGGAGGAGCGAGACCGGGTCGTCGCGTCGCTGCGCCGGCACGACCTCGGGGCCGGGGATTACTTCCCCTGCATCCACCTGCAGCCGTTCTACAGGGAAAGGTTCGGGTTCCGGGAGGGGATGTTCCCGATCGCCGAGTCAGTGTCGCAGCGGACGATCGCCCTGCCTTTCTACAACACGCTGGACCGGCGGGACATCGAGATCGTGAGCCAGACGCTGGAACTGATGATCAAACGGGAGAACCTCAAGCGGGGCTGAGGCCGGGCGGGGTTGCTGGGTAGGGGTTGATGGGGGCGGCGGTGGCGGCCTATTATCGAGGCCCGTCTGGGCGACCCGTTCGGAGGGTCGTCGTCGGGGGGGTGTGGGGTGGCGTAGAAGGTCAAAGCCCGGTGTCGACCGGGAGAGGTGCTCCGATGCCCGCAGTGTGTCACTTCACGGGGAAGAAGGTTTCGTTCGGGAAGCGTCGCGCGTGGCGCGGGCAGGCCGTGAGCAAGGGCGGCTTCGGTCTCAAGCCGACGGGGATCACCCGCCGGACGTTCAAGCCGAACCTCCAGAAGTTGACGGTGCTGATCGACGGGGTGGCGACGAAGGTCCGCGTCTCGACGAAGGCGATCCGGACGGGGCTGGTGGTCAAGCCGCTCAAGCGCAAGTACGGGTACACCCGTCAGCAGAAGAACGCGACGGCCTGACCGCGTGACCGCGGCGTGCCCCGGGTGGGGCGCCTCCGGGGCCGGGGTGTTGAACACTGGGTTCGTGCGATCTGACTCGCCCGCGCGGATGGGCGAGCGGGCCTGATACACTGCGCGGCCGATGAAGTGCGACCATTGCGACAACGAAGCGACGGTGCACGAGGTCACGATCAAGGACGGCGTGAACGTCGAGCGTCACCTGTGCGAACAGTGCGCGGCGACGGAGGGCCTGGCGCCGGCGGCGGGCCCGGTGGAACTGATCAAGGCGGTGCTGGAGTCGCAGGTCGGCCCGAGGTCGGACGGGTGCCCGTTGTGCGGGACGACGTTCGACGAGTTCCGCCACCAGACGCTGCTGGGATGCCCGGGGTGCTACGAGGCGTTCGAGTCGAGGCTCGCGCCGCTGATCGAGCGGGCGCACGAGGGCGCCACGCAGCATGTGGGCCGCGCGCCGCGGGCCACCGAGGGGGCGGCGGTGTCCGAGGCGGCGCGGGAGCGGGCGATGCGGGTGATGGCGATCCGGCGGATGCTGGACGAGGCCGTCTCGTCGGAGCAGTTCGAGCGAGCGGCGCAACTGCGGGATGAGTTGAGGCGGCTGACGGGCGAGGGCGCCCCGCGGTAAGGTCGCTCGCGGCGAGAGGAGTGAGGCCGAGCATGCTTCCCGGATCGACGCCCGGCGGACCTTGGGATCCCGACACGGGAGGAACCTCCGCGGGCGTGGGGGGCGTGGAATGGCTCCGCGCGGACGGCCCCGACGGGGACGTGGTGCTCTCGAGCCGGGCGAGGCTCGCGAGAAACCTGGCCGGCACGGTTTTCGCGCACAAGGCCTCACGCGGGGAGCGGCAGCGCGTGCTCGACGTGTGCCGGGAGGCGATCCTGGGGTCGGGCCTGGCGTCCCGCGTGGCGTGGCTGGACATGCAGCAGTGCACGCCGGCGGACCGGGCGCTGCTGGTCGAGCGTCACCTGGTGAGCAAGCAGTTGGCCCGGGGGCGCGGGGGGCCTTCGGGCTCTGACCCCCGGGCGGCGGCGTTGTCGCTCCCCGGCGAGCGTCTGTGCGTCATGGTCAACGAGGAGGACCACCTGCGGGTGCAGGTGATCCGCGCGGGGATGAGCCTGGGCGAGGCGCTCGACGGGGCCTTGGAGGTCGACGACCGCCTCCAGGCGACGCTCTCCTTCGCGTACTCGCCCCGGTTCGGGTTCCTGACCGCCTGCCCGACCAACGTGGGCACGGGGCTGCGGATGAGCGTGATGCTCCACCTCCCGGCGCTGCGCATCACGGGCGAGATCGAGAAGTTCAAACGGGCGGCGTCGGACATGAACCTCGCGGTGCGCGGGTTCTACGGCGAAGGGTCCGAGGCCGTGGGCGACCTCTACCAGGTCAGCAACCAGACCACCCTCGGGAAGACCGAGTCGATGATCCACCGAGACCTCCAGGACGAGATCATCCCCCGGTTCATCGCGTACGAACGCCATTCGCGGGCGATGCTCGCCGGCAAGCGCGCGGTGATGCTCGCCGACACGGTCTTCCGCTCGCTCGGGCTGCTCCGCCACGCCAGGCTGCTCAACACCGACGAGGCGATGCAGCACCTCAGCCACGTGCGGCTCGGGGTCATCACGGGCCTCGTCCGCGGGCCGGACCTGGCTCGCGTCAATGCCCTCCTGCTCCTGATCCAGCCCACTCACCTCCAGCGATCCCTCGGGCACGACCTCGACCAGGATCAGCGGCGGCGGGCCCGGGCGACGCTCCTCCGGGCCAGGCTCAAGGACGCCGGCGGCGATGACCCCGGCGAATCGTTGAACCCGGGCGACCAGAACGGGGGCGCGGGCCCGGGGACATCCGCCGGGGGGGGATAAATGCCCAGCCCCGCCCACGAGAACCATTCCCACGCGTCTCGCCCGACCCACCCTTCTGACCCCACCACCACTCCGCGCCATCCCGAGCCCGAGCCCGGGCCGACGATCGACCCCGGATCCTCGGGGTTTCGGTGGCCCCCGGCGGGGGGCGATATCGATCTTCCCGACGCCGGGCGCCGAACGTGGCGCTGGCCCACGGCGAGGGACGAGTCGTTGCACGCCAGCGGAGACAGCGTGGACACGCCGGCCGTGGGCGCGGGAGGATCACGGGGCGGGGGACCGGGATCGCCACGATCTGCGGGCGTGTGGGGCTCGTGCGAACGGGCGTGGCTCGGGGTGACGTCGGGCCCGATCGAGCATGAGGACCAAACGCCGGGGTGCCCGAGGTGCGGGGAGAGCGTCGGCGAGTTGGGTGTCGGTGCCGACGGTTCGTGCCCGGCGTGCCGAGACCAACCGCTCGCGTGGGAGCGGCTCATCCGCGTGGGTGAGTATCGCGGGGCGCTGAAACAGGCCGTCCGGGAGACCAAGTTCCGGGCGTTCCGGGCGCGCGGGGTCGAGATAGGCCGGCTCCTGGGCGCGAACGTCGCGGCGGCGATGGCCGGAGCGGGCATCGGGGCCCACGAGACGCTCATCGTTCCCGTACCGATGCATTGGGCGACGCGGGTGTGGCGTGGCGTGGACCACACGCTGGCGATCGCCCGGGGCGTCGAACGGGAGACCGGGGCCCGCGTGTGGAGATGTCTGCGGCGTCGGTGGGGCCCAGATCAGGTGGGGGTGCCCAGATCGAGGCGATGGGCGAACATCAAGGACGCGTTTCGGGCGTGCGGCCGGGCGCCCCGACGGGTGAGCGTGAGGGCGCTTGTGGTGGTGGATGACGTCAAGACGACGGGGTCTACGCTCAAGGCCACGATCCGGGCCCTGAAAGCGGGACGGAGCGGGGAGAATGTTCTACTTTTGGAAGGTGTCCGCATATGGGCCGGGGTGGTGGCGGTGGCCGGCGGAGGGGCAGCCCGGACGCGTCTCGGGTCAGGGGCATGAAGAAATCACGGAAAGGTTTTGAGGGAAGGCTTGACGTGGCGGGGGCGGGGCGTATCCTTCCTCCCGCCGATTGATTCGGCCGGCCGGTGCGACGGAGGTCGCCCCGGTCACCATCTTTGAAAAGTAAACAGTTGGGAACCGCGCGAGAATGTGCGGCTTCGACGGCCTTTTCAAGCCCTCCACGGGCGAGCGAAGGAACCCTTGACCGGGTGTCGGAGTCGACGATCCCCCGGACCGGCGAGAGCCGGGATCGGGTCCGTCCCCAGGGGTCTTCACAGTCCCTGGGAGCTGAATTCTCGTGTGGAATCCGCGGTCTACTCCCCGTAGGCCGCGGAGAAGAGAGTTCAGCCTAAAAGGCGCCGGTGTAGCCACCGGCGTCGGCCGGGTCGCGAGAGCGGCTCGGCAGACCCCCCCTTTGATCGGAAGGCAACTTCCGGTTGAGGGGGTAACATGGTCGCTTCCGTTGAATGACGCCGCCGGATCGGGGCAACCCGGGAAGGCGGATAACACGGATTTCAATTGAAGAGTTTGATCATGGCTCAGACTGAACGCTGGCGGCATGGCTAAAGCATGCAAGTCGAACGTGCCCGCAAGGGAAAGTGGCGGACGGGTTAGTAATGAGATCGAACGTACCCCGGGGTGGAGGATAGGGCGGGGAAACTCGCCGTAATACTCCATGATGTCGAGAGACCAAAGGTTACGCCCTGGGATCGGCGATCTTCCTATCAGGTAGTTGGCGGGGTAAAGGCCCACCAAGCCGAAGACGGGTAGCGGGTGTGAGAGCACGACCCGCAACATCGGAACTGAGACACTGTCCGGACTCCTACGGGAGGCTGCAGCAACGGATCTTCCGCAATGGGCGAAAGCCTGACGGAGCAATGCCGCGTGTGGGATGAAGTACCTCTGGTATGTAAACCACTGTCAGGAGGCAAAAACACTGATTGCCTCCAGAGGAAGTGGCGACTAACTCTGTGCCAGCAGTCGCGGTAAGACAGAGGCCACAAGCGTTAGTCGGAATCACTGGGCTTAAAGGGTGCGTAGGCGGTCTTTCAAGCGTCCTGTGAAAGCCTCCGGCTCAACCGGAGAACAGCAGGGCGAACTGAAAGACTCGAGGTTGGTAGGGGCTCACAGAACAGTCGGTGGAGCGGTGAAATGCGTAGAGATCGACTGGAATGCCGATGGCGAAGGCGGTGAGCTGGGCCAATTCTGACGCTGAGGCACGAAAGCGTGGGGAGCAAACAGGATTAGATACCCTGGTAGTCCACGCCGTAAACGATGTATGCTAGATCGGTGCGGTTTTGACGCCGTATCGGCCGACGCGAAAGCGATAAGCATACCGCCTGGGGAGTACGGTCGCAAGGCTAAAACTCAAATGAATTGACGGGGGCTCACACAAGCGGTGGAGCATGTTGCTTAATTCGAGGCAACGCGAAGAACCTTACCTGGGCTTGACATGGCCGGATTAGTCCCATGAAAGTGGGAGTAGGCCCGCAAGGGTACAACGGTCACAGGTGCTGCATGGCTGTCGTCAGCTCGTGCTGTGAAGTGTCGGGTTAAGTCCCTTAACGAGCGCAACCCTTGTCGTTAGTTGCTCGGCGCAAGCCAGTACTCTAGCGAGACTGCCGGTGTCAAACCGGAGGAAGGTGGGGATGACGTCAAGTCCTCATGGCCCTTACGCCCAGGGTTGCAAACGTGCTACAATGGCGCGCACAAAGCGATGCGAGGTCGCGAGACGGAGCAAATCGCAAAAAACGCGCCCCAGTTCGGATTGCAGGCTGCAACCCGCCTGCATGAAGTCGGAATCGCTAGTAATCGGAGATCAGCTACGCTCCGGTGAATGTGTTCCTGAGCCTTGTACACACCGCCCGTCACGTCATGGGAGCCCGGGGTGCCCGAAGCCGCCACATTTCAGTGGTGTCTACGGCAAGACGGGTGACTGGGACGAAGTCGTAACAAGGTAGCCGTAGGAGAACCTGCGGCTGGATCACCTCCTTTCTAAGGGATTTCCTTGGACCGGCCAGTCGGTCGAGACCGTGGACGATGCAGTTGCATCGCGAGCGGATAACCCTCGACCGCGAAGAGCGATCTTCAGCCGGATGTCAACACACTCTCGTCCGATGGGTCTTCACCGGCCCGTTGGAGAGCCGACCGGTAACGGCGGCGAATGCGGTCCCAACTGTTTCTTGATCACGGCCATGTGCCGCGCCAACACCCGCTTCCATGCGGGTGTTGTCGTTTTTGCACCTTGCGCCCTGGTTCCACTCTCCCCCCCACCCCCACCGCCGTCGGCGTCTCACGCCGCATCGGTCGGGTGGCGGGCCGGGGTGGGGAACGCGGGTGTGCGCTCTGCGCCGATCGCCCGGGTTGTAAGACCTGTGACGTTGGGCGTGGGGGCGCGGGATGTGGGTGAGGGTGTTGGGTGTGGTCAGGGGTTTGGGTTCGGTCTCGGCCGGGCTGGGCCGATGATGCTGGATCGGTCTGCACGCTGGGCGCGGGCCGGAGACGGAGGGTGTTCATGGCGTCACGGGTGCTGGTGTGCGACGACGAGTTCCATATCCGATCGGTGCTGGCGTCGGCGTTGCGTCGCGCGGGCTACGAGGTGGTCGAGTCCCGTGACGGCGTCGAGGGTGGGGAGCTGGCGGTCGCGTGCCGCCCGGACGCGATCGTGACCGACCTTCAGATGCCGAGGGGGTCGGGGCTCGAATTGTGCCAGAAGCTGTCGGGCGACCCGTCGTTCGCACGCGTTCCGATCGTGCTGTTGTCGGCGCGGAGCCACCTGGTGGAGGAGTCGGCGATGCTCGCGGTGGGTATCCGCCGCGTCGTGAGGAAGCCCTTCTCGGCGCGGGAGGTGGTCTCGATCGTGGACGAGTTGTTGCGCGGTGCGTCGGGTGTTGCGGCGTGACGGGGTGAGGCTCCCGGGTCGATCGGGTCGGGGATCGCGGGATCGGGATGAACGCGAGGTCGGCGATGACGGAACACGGGTCGTTCAGGCTGAGGACCGAATCGAAACGGCTGGACGTCGGCGGCGTGGTTGCACGCGGCGGGGGCATGGGGTTGCCGGTCTGGACCGGGGAGATGCTGACCCCGCCGGGCGTGTGGGGGTGGTCCGGCGCCGGGCTGAGGCTTCTTGAGACGCGGGCGGTCCGGGGTGTGGTGGAGGCCGCGTTGTCGCGGCATGCCGTTGGCGAGGTCGGGGCGAACGAGGTTCCGGGTGGCGGGGCGTGGGTGGTGGTGGTGCCGGGGGTGACGGGCGCGGTCGAGATGCCCGGGCTGGCGGCCTTGGCGATCGGCGAAGCCTTCGAGTCGTCGCCGCTCTTCACGGCGGCGTGCGCGGAGGCGGGGATCGACGCGGGGCGGGCGCGGGAGGACATGCCGGGGGCGTGCCGGTACACGGCCCGGTCGGCGCTCTCGGCGGGGCGAGCGTTGGCGCTGTTCCGGGCCGACGCGGCGGAGTTGTCCGAGGCGTCGGAGGCCCTATCGGCGTTCTCGGCGGAGCTGTCGGACGCGTACGAAACGATCAGCCTGCTGTACAACATCGGGCGGTCGATGCACAACCCGGGGCGTGCGGACGCGTTCGCGCGCGAGTTCCTCGGAAGGCTCCGCGGTGCGACGAGGTTCGGGTGGATGGCGATGAGCCTGGACGACCTGCCGCAGGTCCCCAGCGTGCTGGCGTCGGGGCTGATCGCGGACGGCGCGGACGTGTCGGGCGGATTCGGCCGCGCGGTGTCGATCGCGGCGTCGCGGGCGCGGGCCTCGAAAGAGAGCGTGATCATCAAGGGGCCGGGCGCCCCGGCGGAGTTCGGGGGCGGGGCGGTGCTGGCGCAGCCGATCGAGATCGCCGGGCGAACGGTCGGCTCGCTGGTGGCGGGCCGCAAGGGCGGGGGGGACCCGGACTTGTCGAGTTACGACCTGCAGCTGGCCGAATCGGCGGCGAGGTTCCTGGGGTCTCACCTGCACACGTGCGCCTTGTTCGAGGGGCAGCAGCGGATGTTCGTGGGCACGGTGCACGCGCTCTCGGCGGCGATCGACGCGAAGGACCCGTACACGAACGGCCACTCGGAGCGTGTGGCGCACTTGGCGCGGCAACTGGCCCGCGCTTGCGGGATGAGCGACGAGCAGGCGGACCGGGTCCACATCGCGGGGCTGCTGCACGACGTGGGCAAGATCGGGGTGCCCGAGGCGGTCCTGTGCAAGCAGGGGAGGCTGACGGACGAGGAGTTCGCGCTCATCAAGCGACACCCGGAGATCGGGCACCGGATCCTGCGGGATATCCCGCTGCTCTCGGACATCCTCCCCGGGGTGCTGCACCACCACGAACGGTGGGACGGGCGGGGCTACCCGGCGAACCTGGAGGCCGAGCGGGTCCCCATGCTGGGCCGGCTCATCGCGATCTGCGACGCGTTCGATGCGATGAGCTCGACGCGGTCGTACCGTCGCGCGATGCCGCGGGGGCACGTGCTCGGGGAGATCGAGCGGAGCGCGGGGACGCAGCACGACCCGTCATTGGTGCCTCTGTTCCTGGGGCTCGACCTGAGCGAGTACGACCGGATGGTGGCGCGAGCGATGGGCCAGGCGTCGTCGCCCCCCGCGGCGGCGGCCTAAATCCCGCGCCGGCTCGCCGAACCCTCGGGCTTACTCGACCACCTGGACCACGTGCGCATCTCGGATCTCGAACTCGGGGCTCTGGCGGAAGCCGGGCGGTGGTTGCGAGGGGCGATCGGCCCGGTGCGTGAGGGCGTTGGTGTAGGTCGGCGTCCCGCCGAGGACCCCGCCGAGGCCCAGGAGGTTGCCGCCCAGAACATCGCTGATCAGGGCGGCGACGGAGTCTCCCAGGACACCCACGCCGAGGTACCCGCGGGCGAGGGCCCACCCCCGCAGCGAGACCGAGCCGCGGATCGACAGGTTCCCCGAGGCGTAGACGATCCCGGCGATATTGGCGAGGTACGTGTCTGTGGTGTCGGCGTCGGTGGAGTTCAGGTAGGGCATCCCGACGGGGTTGTAGTTGGTGCCCTGCCCGCTCTCGGAGAGCGCCGAGCCGTCGAGGTTGATGTCGATGCTCCCCTCGACGATCAGGACGGGGAACCCTTCGACGGCGGGCTCGAGAAGAACGGTGTTGGAAACCGTGAGCAACCCGACGTTGCGGAGGACCAGCGTGCCGGAGAGGCGGGATCGGCGGAGCGTGAGGTTGTTGCCCTGGCAGTCGATGACGTAGACGCCCTGGGTGTTGCCGGTGACCCCGCCGGGCGGGTGCGAGGGCCCGATGACGCGGCGGTCGAGGTTCGAGCCGCCAAGGCTGGCCCAGGGAACGACGGTCCCGACCTGGAGGTAGTGCTCGGCGGCCTTTGCGAAGGTGGGGAGTTCGACGGGCGAGGCGAGCGCGGAGGTCCCCTGGTTGTACGTCCCGCCCGAGCGGGAGCCGATCGACTGCACCGGGGTGTCGATCAACGACACGGTGGCCACCATGGTGGCGTTGGAATAGACGGGGAGCATCGCGTCGACCTTCGCGCTGTCAAAGGCGACGCCGAGGTTCCCGACCAGCCCGGCGGCGAGGGCCGGCAGAGGGAAAGCCCGCGGCGTGAGCGTGGCGCGGAGGGTGTGGTTGGCGGCGCCGGCCTTGGCGGTGGCGATGACGATGATGGGGTCGCTGAGCGAGGCGCGGACGTCGGCGCCGCCCGGGCCGGTCACGGTCACGGTGGTCTGGTCGCCGCCGAACGCGGAGGTCCCGAGAGAGACCCCCTTGGAGAGCTCGTCGCGCCACGCGGCGTTGTTGCGCGGGTTGGTCAACGCACGTTGGAGGGCCCCGGAGGCCAGGTGACGGGCGCGGGCGCTCGCCTCGGTCGTCCGGCGGACCCGCTCGCCCGCGGTCAGGGCGGTGAGCCCGGCGAGGATCATCACCGAGGCCAGGGCCGCGGTGGCGAGAACGGCGACGTACACCGCGCCGCGAGGACGCGTGCGGTCGTACCGGCGCGGGCGACGGCAGATCGGGTTCATCGGCGCACGGCCTCCCAGCCCGCGGATCGCAGCGTGGTCGCTGTGGCGAGCACCTTCCCCGCGCGGGTCACGGTCACCGTGATCCTTTTGAGCCCCGATTCGGCGGCGGCGGCCTTGCCGCCGGGGTCGTCGGGGTCGGCCCACACCACGCCCGTGTGACGCGTGTACTGGGCGGCGCCGGGGACCTCGGAGCCGTCCGCAAAGACCGGCGGCTTCTCGGTCAGGCCGTCGTAATCGTCCACGTCGTCGAGGAGCGTACGGGTCGGGCCGATCGATTCACCGGCGTCGAGCCCCAAGCCCGCGCCGCCCTGCGGGTCGCGGTAGGGCTTGGAGGCAATCTCGGCGAGGAGGTCATCGGCGAGCACCCGCGCAAGGGAGCGGTCGGAGGCCAGACGCCGCGAAGCCTCCGCGGACCCGACGGCGGTGAGCGTGGCGACGACCAGCCCCCCCACCACCGCGGTCGCGAGGATCGCCTCGGCGAGCGAGAACGCACGCGCGATCGGGCGCACGCTTTGGCGGGTCGTCAGGGTCATGGGACGGTGGGCCCCGAGGGAAGCCAGACGGACATGGAATGAACGTGGTTCTCGGATTTGATCGTGATCGTCGCGCGATGGAGGCGAGTGACGGCCTGGACGGTGCGCGACGGCGCGGTGTACCGGCCGTAGGCCTCGAACAGGAGCGGCTGACCGACGCTCGACGACCACGACATGAACAGAGGACGCGTGGCCCTGGCCATGGTGCTCCCGTGCCCGACGGCGGACGCCGAGCCCCATGCCCCAAGGTCGCTGCCGGAGGAACGCGCGATGACGAGGGCGACGGGCTGCCCCGGGGTCCTCGCGACGCAGGTGGGGAAGACGACCTCGAACCACCCGCCGCCGGAGGTCAGCATGTTCTCGCGGATGGTGGACGAGGCCAGGGCGGTGGAAGTGGGGATCAGGGCGTCGGTGGCGGGCATGACGTACACGTTCCCGACGCCGTCGGCCGTGCCCTCGGACTTGAGCCAGAGCCGGGCGCGGGTGACTCGCCAAGACTGAGCGTCGGCGGGGATGCTGGGGACGAACGACATCCCCAGCCCCAGGCCGTTCATCACGGTGTTCCCGTCGGAAGCGCCCCGGTACGAGGCGAGGAGGACCTCGTCGCTCTCGACCAGGCCCAGGTCGGCGTCTCGCTGCCCGGGGAGCGTGTGGTACGTGATCGAGAACGCCCGGACGCGGGGCTCGATGCTCTCACCGCTGCCGTTGATGATCCGGCGGAGCGGGTCGCCCGAGACCCCTGACCAGACAAAGGCGATCTGCTCGGGGTCCCCGTCGTTGTCGCGGTCGGGGACGAGGAACTCGACACGCGCCGGGGACGCTTCCAGGACCGCGTACGCCGCGGCGAGGTCACGCGCCAGGGCCTGGAACCCCGCCCGAGTCGCGACGGCCTTTAGCGTGGTGTCCTTGTCGCTCGGCATGACCCGCGCGGCGAACGCCAGGACCGCGCCGAGCGACGCGACGAGGAACGCGACCGCCACGGACGCGACGGCGACCTCCATCAGCGTGAAGGCCCGTCGGGCTCCGGGTTGGCGTGAACGCGGGATCATGGCGGTGGCGAGCGAACCTCCGGGGTCAGCGACGCGCGGCGATCACGTCGCCCTCGGGGGTCACGGTGAGGGCGAGCGTGGAGACGATGGGCCCGGCCGAGGGGAGGCCCGTGGCGGGGTCGAACGTGAGGAGAACGCGGCGGGTGTGGGTCTGGAGGACAACGGAGCCGCCCGAGGAGGGCACCCCGAACCCGTTGAAGGTGAGGATCCGGGTGCCGGCGAAGTTCACGGCCCCGAGGTCGACATTGAACGGCTCGGCGTGCAGGACCGAGGTCGCGACGGCCTGCGAGACCGGGAGGACCCCGGGGACGGTCCAGTAACGGTCCCGCCCGGAGGAGAACTCGAGCCGGTGGGCACGGGCGGTGGACCGAGCCCACTCCCGGGCGGCCGTGGCGTCCAGGACGACGCGTTGGGCGGCCAGCGAGAGCCGGCGACGGTCGGTCGAGGCGGCAAACCGCGGGACCGCGACGGCGGCGGTGATCGCGATCGTCGCGACCACCATGAGAAGCTCGACCAACGTGAACCCCCCACCCCACCCACCACCCCGGCGAGGCCGCGGTGGGCGCACGGAACGGGCCGGCAACCTCCGCGTGGGAAGCGACCGGCCCGCGTGAGTACGAATGGGGATCATGCTGGCGCCCCACCTCGACCCGAGGGGGTCGTGATCAGTAGGTGTTGTACTTCACGCCACGCTCATCGACCTCGGCGTCGGCGCAGTTGGCGCGGATGGTCCCGGTGGCCTCCACGTAGATCCAGCCGACGTTGGCGCCGTCGGCGGCGGCGATGCCGTTCTTGCCCTTCTTGGCGCCCACGGGGAGCGGGGGCACGGTCTGGAGGTACGGACCGTAGATGAAGTCGCCGGTCTTGGTGGCGCTGGTGTTGCCCGCGCCGTCGGAGAAGGTGGTCAGCTGGGTGACGAAGTTCGTGGCGGTCGGGTAGGACCCGTTCTCGGTCTCGAACATCGTGATGGCGTTGCGGAGGATGCTCAGGTTGGCCGAGAGGGCCGAATCGCTCGCGCCGCGGGCGCCCCGGCTCATGCGCGGGACCGCGATGGCGGCGATGATCCCGATGATGACGACGACGATCACGAGTTCGACGAGGCTGAATCCCCGTCCGCGGAGTTGGCCCAGAGTCATGGTCTTGATCCCCTTGTCTTCGGCCCGCCGCACCAGCGTCGGGGCCGGGGAGATCATCGGCGTTTCGTCGCCCGGACTTTTCTTCGCGGTGGATCTAGCGGGTCGAATCGTCGCCATCGACACGGACGACGACTTCTCGGCCGTTGAGCAGGAAGGTGGCGGTGCCCGCGTCGCGGTCGACGGCGGTGAGGGTGGCGCCCGCGTAGTTTTTGCCGACGTAGACGGGGCGGCCGTCGATCAGGGCCGCGCCCGAGCGGTTGGGGCCGCCGCCGACGACCTTGGTCACCCTCGCGACGCGCAGGAACTGCTCGACGGGGTCGGGCTCGGCGGGCGTGGCGCGGGCCGGCTCGGGGGTGGCGGCGAGCCACGGCGGCGTGGCGGAGAAGATATCGGCGTGCGGGGCGTCGCGGGCGCCCGCGTCGCGCAGGCGCTGCGCGAGGCTGGGGGGCGCGGGCTCCTTGGGCGCGGGTTTGG
Source organism: Phycisphaeraceae bacterium (assembly GCA_015200025.1). Taxonomy (GTDB): domain Bacteria; phylum Planctomycetota; class Phycisphaerae; order Phycisphaerales; family UBA1924; genus UBA2396. The sequence continues at coordinate 270,728 of CP054186.1, forward strand.
GCACCGGGGCGGCGGGGTCCGTCGCGGCGGAGGCCGACGCGGGCGAGGTCACGCCGCTCTCGAGGACGAATCGGTCCAGGGCCAGGCCGGCGGCGGCGAGGGCGAGGACGGAGGCGAACAGCTTTCGTTCACGGTTGAGTCCCACGCGGAGAAGGTGAGAAACACGCGGGGCGTCGGCCAGCGGGGGCGGAGGTTATTTCGCGGCGGGGGCGGCGTGATCGTTGCCGGCGGCATACCAGGCGAGGTCGATCCAGGCGGCGACGCCGATGGCGGGGTCCTCGGCGTTGCCGATGAGCGAGAGGCGGGTCGGGGCGAGGTCCGGGAACTCGCGGGCGACGGCTTCGATGAAAGCCGACCAGGCGGGGAAGGTGGCCGAGCCTTTGATGGTGATGACGGCGGGCGCGGCGGGGTCGTGCTTGGGGGGCGAGAACATCTCGAGGACCCGGCAGGCGGACTCGTCGGCGAGGGTGGTCAGCCTGGCGAGGCGCTCGTTGAGCCCCGGGGCCGGGATGGCGAGGTACGGGTGTTCGGCGGCGCGGCGCTCGGCGTCGGTGGCGCGGCGTTCGTAGTCCCTCGCGTCGGCCTCGACGGTTCGTCGCTGCTCCTCGGCCTGATCGAGGAGCCCCTGGAGGTGCCCCCGGCGTTCGAGGGCCGCGTGGGTGGGACCGACGACGGCCAGGTAGGCGGCGGCGGTGAGCGCGAGGGCGAGGGCGGCGGCGGCAGCGGCGACGGCGGTGGGAGCGGGCGTGAACTTCACGGGTTGACCTCCGCGGGGTCGCGCAGGGTGCACTCGATGCGGAACCCCACCGCGGGCACCCCTCGGACGGGGCGGGACCGAGTCTCACGCTGTACGACGGCGTCGAAGAGGCGGGAGGTTTCGAGGTTGAGGACGAGGGTGGAGGCGTCAAGGGCGGAGGGCGCGACACCGGTGATGGTCAGGGCGTAGGCCGGGGGCTTGGGTGAACCGACGGGTCTGCGGCCCTGCCTCGGGCGGCCGGGGGGCGGCTGAGGGGCACGCGAGGCGTTGAGTTCGATGGAATCGATGATGACGGTGTCGGGGGTGTGCGCGGCGATGGCGTGGAGCAGGAGGCTCCAGTCCGGGTTCCCGAGGGCGCGGTCCATGCGTTCGAGGGTCGCGTCGGCGGCGGTAAGCCTGGCCTTGGCCTCGGCCTGGCGGGCGCGGGCGCGTTCGGTGGCGAGCTGGATGTCGTCGAGGGATCGCGTGGGCTCGGGCTGCGGGGCGGCGCGGCCCAGGGCGAGCGCCGCCGCGACCACGGTGATGGCGACGCCGTAGGCGAGGAGCGCGGTGACGGCGTGCCGTACGGCCTTGCGGGACGCGGCGACCCGGAGCCTGGCGCGGGGGATGAAGTTGACGGGTGGCGCGATCACGCGGCCTCCTTGGACGGGGCGTTGATCGGGACGATGGCCGGGACGACCGGGTCGGCGAGCCCGATGGCGGCGGCGAAGAGCGGGGCGGGGGCCGCGGGGTTGATCGGGGGGGTGGTCGGGTGGTCGAAGGCGACGACGGGGCATCGGGCGGCGGGCTCGATGGCGCGGTCGAGGCCGGGGATGCAGGCGCCCCCGCCGGTGAGGGTGACCCGTCCCGCGGGCGGGCAGCGGTACCTTTTGGTGAGGTAGTCGAGCGAGACGGCGATCTCGGAGGCGATGCGGGAGGTCCAGTCTTTGAGGACGGGGGCGAGTGAAACGGCGCGGCGTTCGGCGGGGTTGAGGGCGTCGGGGTCACGGAGCCGCTTGAACACCTCCGCGGGGTCGATGGCGAGCGCGGCGGCGGCGTCCCGCGCGAGGCGGTCGAGCCCGAGGTCGGGGCAGCGTCGCTCGAAGACGCTCGTGGACTGCAGGCGGAGGATGATGGAGCAGGCCGAGGCGCCCAGGTCGGCGATGACGCGCGGGGCGTCGTCGGTCCCTTCTTTGGAGTCGTCGGCGGCGCGGACGAGGGCGTCGGCGTGAAGGGTGATGGACCGTGCGTCGAGCCCGGCGGCCTCGAGCGGGTCGAGGAGGGTGTCGGCGGCGTGGTGGGACACCGCGAACGCGGCGGCGTTGCCACCGCCCGGGCGTGCCGCGCCCGGGAGGCGACGTGCGGCGAGTTCGAAGCGTCTGGGATCAACGCGGTGGACGCGGGCGATCTCGGCGCGGGCGGCGGCGAGGAGGGCGGGCCCGTCGTGGGCGGGGGCGTCGAAGACGGCGGCGAGGACGGCGTCGGGCGGGGCGGCGATGACGACGGACGGGCCTTCGAACCCCGTCCGGTCGAGGACGGCGGCGATGCGTTCGGCCTCGGCGGGCGTGAGGGCGCCGGGCTCGCGCCGTGGGAACGCGTGGACGCGGAGCGTCCGGCCCGCGTGCTGGGCGGCCTTGATCCACGAGGAACCGATGTCGAGCCCGATGGGCCCCGAGCGGCGGACGATCATGCGGGGCCTCCCCCGCCGGTGGCGGCGGTCAGGTCGAGCAGCGGGAGGAACATGCTGAACGCGACGAACCCGACGACCAGGCCCAGGACGATGAGGATCAGGGGTTCGATGAGGCTGGTGAGGGTCCGGACGGCGAGTTCGTTGTCCTCGTCGAGGTAGGCGGCGATGGAGAGGAGGACGGGCCCGACGCGGCCGCTGCGTTCGCCGGAACGGATGGCCTCTCGGACCGAAGGCGGGATGAGGCGGGGGTCGTCGAGGGCGAGGCTCATGGCTTCGCCGCGGGTGACGCGTTCGGCGGCGTTGACGATGAGGGCGGCGTAGGCGTCGTTCCCGGCGGCCTGCCCCGTGAGACGGAGGGCGTCGAGGAGGGTGACCTTGCCTTCGAGGAGGACGCCCAGGACGCGCGCGACGCGGGCGGTGACCAGGGCGCGGGCCAGCGGGCCGATGCGCGGGGCGGCGATCAGGGCGCGGTCGACGGCGGCGCGGCCGTGCGCACTGACGAGCCAGGCACGGAGGGCGAAGGCCCCGACGATCAGCGTTCCCAGGACGGCGGCCCACCATTCACGCACGAAGGTCGAGAGGGCGATCAGGGCGCTGGTGGTGGGCGGGAGTTCGGCGCCGACGGCCTTGAAGAGCCCTTCGAAACGTGGAAGGACGAAGACGATCATGACGGAGAGGACGGCCAGGGCGATGGAGGTGAGCAGGGCCGGGTAGATCATGGCGGAGGCGATGCCCTCGCGGACCTTGGACTGCTGCCGGGACATGTGGGCGAGGCGGAGGAGCATGGCGTGGAGGCACCCGCCGGATTCGCCCGCCTCGACGAGGCTCCGGCAGATCGGGTCGAAGAACCGCGGGTGGGCGTCCATGGCCTGCGAGAGCGAGGCGCCCTCTTCCATGCGGGCGCGGACGTCGGCGAGGACGGCGGCGAAGGCGGCGTCGGAGGACTGGGTCTGGATCGAGGCGATGGCGTCGACCATCGGGGTCCCGGTCTCGACGAGGATGGAGAGTTGGCGGGCGAAGGCGGCGATGGCGCGGAGACGCCGGGTCTCGCCGATGCGGGCGCCGCGGTCGGCGTGGCGGGCGGCGGCCGGGGCGGGCTCGATAGTGTCGGAGATGATCCCCCGCTGGCGGAGGACCTCGGCGGCGGCGCGCGCGTCGGGGGCCGACACGGTCCCCTTGACCGTCTCGCCCCGGGCGTCGAACCCCTCGTACCGGAAGTTCACGCGACCTCCCTGGCGGCGTCACGGGCGGTGGGCGCGGGCGCCGCCGGCGCGATCGAGCCGGCGGTCAGGGTGGGCGGCGACGCCATCGCGCCGGGCTCGTCGTCCATCTGGGTGACGCGGAGGATCTCTTCGAGGCTGGTGCGCCCGGCGAGGGCGATCAGGACGCCTTCTTCGCGGAGTGTGAGCCCCCCGTCGCGTCGCATCTGGGCGCGGATCTCGTGCGAGGGGGCGGCGTGGTGCACCATGCGCCGGATGGCGGGGGTGACCTCCATGACCTCGTAGACGCCCGCGCGGCCCTGGAACCCGCTGTCGTGGCACTGCCGGCACCCGGTGCCGCGGCGGAAGGGCTGCCCGGACTTGTCGAGGAGCCCCGCGTCGGCGAGGGCCTGCTCGCTGGGGTAGTACTTGGTGGAGCAGCCCGGGCAGATGGTGCGGGCGAGGCGCTGGGCGACGACGCCGTTGAGGGCGGCGGACATGAGGTAGGGCTCGATGCCCATGTCGGCGAGTCGCGCGACGGCGCCGGGGGCGTCGTTGGTGTGGAGGGTGGCCAGGACGAGGTGGCCGGTGAGGGCGGCCTGGACGCCGACGCGGGCGGTCTCGCCGTCGCGGATCTCCCCGACCATGATGACGTCGGGGTCCTGGCGGAGGATGGAACGCAGGGCGCGGGCGAAGGACATGCCCACGGCCTCGTGGACCTGGATCTGGTTGACCATGTCGAGCTGGTACTCGACGGGGTCCTCGACGGTGACGATGTTGACCTCGGGCCCGCGGAGGAGGTCGAGGGCGGAGTAGAGGGTGGTGGTCTTGCCCGATCCGGTGGGCCCGGTGACCAGGGCCATCCCGTGGGGCTGATCGAGGACCCGGCGGAAGGAGGTGAGGGCCTCGGCGCGGAAGCCCAGGTCCTCCATGCGGACGCGGAGGTTGGCCTTGTCGAGGATGCGGACGACGACCTTCTCGCCCAGGAGCGTGGGGATGCTCGAGACGCGGAGGTCGATCTCGCGGCCTTCGGCGACGATGCGGACGCGGCCCTCCTGCGGGAGACGCTTCTCGCCGATGTCCATGCGCCCGATGACCTTGACGCGGGAGACGATGGCGGCGTGCATCCCCGGCGGGGGCTTCATGAGGTCGCGGAGGACGCCGTCGATGCGGTAGCGGACGCGGGTGCCGCGTTTGTCGGGCTCGATGTGGATGTCGGAGGCCTTGTCCTTGACGGCGGTGAGGAACGCGACGTTGACGAGGTTGACGATCGGGCTGCCGGCGACGGCGTGGTCGAGGTCGGTGGCGGGGCCCTCGTCGACGGACTCGTTCTCGACGACGGCGACGTTGGACTCGGAGAGGCTCGCGAGGAAGGAGTCGACGTCGACGTTGCCCCCGGCGTACTTCTTGATGAACTCGACGATGTTGGCCTCGAGGGCCAGCACGGGCCTGACGCGGAGGCCCGTGAGCTGACGGAGGCGGTCGATGGCGGGGAGGCTCTGGGGCTCGGCCATGGCGACGGTGAGGTCGTCGTGGCGCCGGAAGAGCGGGATGGCCTTGAGGCGGAGGGCCTCATCCTCCCCGACGAGCTTGAGCAGGGACGGGTCGCAGAGCCCGTGGCGGATCTGGCACCCCTTGACGCCCAGGGTGGAGGCGAGGGTCCGGACCAGGACGCCCGGGGTGACGACGCCCTGGCGGACGAGCACCTCGCCGAGCATGAGGCTGGTTTTTTTCTGCTCGGCGAGGGCGGCGTTGAGCTGGTCGGCGGTGATGAGCCCGGCGCTGACGAGGACGTCGCCCACGCGGGGGGGCGGGGCGTTGTGGCGCGGGGCCTGAGCGGTGCCGAAGGGTGAATCGGGCGTGGGCGCGGGACTCCCGGGAGGGGTGGTCGTCGGGGGGATATGGCCCGTCGGCTCGGTCACAGGAAACTCCGGACGCCGGCGTTGACGTCGGCGAAGTGCTCGAAGAGTGGCGAGGTGTCGGTGAGGTCGAAGACCTCGCGGAGGGTGTCGTTGGCGCCGCAGAGGCGGAGGACACCCCCGCGCTGCGAGAGGGTCTCGCTGATCTCGGCGAGGGTTTCGAGCCCGCGGCTGTCGAGGTAGGGGACGGCGGAGGCGTCGATGACGAAGCGGCCGAGGCTCCGTGTCATGACGTCGTCGACGGCGGCCTTGAACTGCTCGGCGTCCCCGAGGACGAGCGGCCCCTGGGGTCTGACGACGGTGACGGCGCCCTCTCGACGCTCTTCGATATTCACGCGTGGTCCTCCGTCAGGCCGCCGCGGGGAGGCTGATGGTGAAGGTGCTTCCCTTGTCGGGCTGGCTTTTGAGGGTGATATCGCCCCCGTGGAGGCGGACGACCTGCCGGGCGAGGGCGAGCCCCAGGCCCGAGCCGGTGATGCCCGAGACACGCCCGTCCTTGGCGCGGTAGAACTTCTCGAAGATGAGTTCGGCCTCGTCGGGCTTGACGCCGATCCCGTTGTCCGAGACATCGACGACGACGGTCTCGGCGGGCGTGCCCGGGTCCTTGACGTCGAGTTTGACGGCGACCTTCCCGCCGGCGGGGGTGTACTTGAGGGCGTTGCCGACGACGTTGTGGAGGGCGAGGACGAGCTTGTCGCGGTCCCCGTGGAGGACGGGCATCTTGGGGGGGAGGTCGAAGGTCAGGGCGATGTCTTTGTCCTTGGCGAGCACCCCGAAATCGGCCTCGAGCTCCTCGAAGACGGTCTGGAAGCGGACGTCGTCCTCGCGGAGGCGGAAGGCGCCGGCCTCGATCTCCGAGACGCTCAGCATGTCGCCCACGATGCGCTCGAGCCGGCGCGATTCCTGGTTGATGACGTTGATGGCCCTCTGGCGTGCGGCCTCGTCGGCGGCGTCGGCCTCCAAGAGCGACTCGGCGTAGAGGCGGATGTTGGTCAGCGGGGTGCGCAGCTCGTGCGAGGCCTGGGCGACGAAGGCGTTGCGGGCGCTGTCGGCCTCGCGCTGCTGGGTCACGTCCTCGATCACCGCGAGCCCGAACGCCCCGCCCGCCCGGCGGAGGGGCCGGATGCTCACGCGGATGACCGCGTCGACCCGCCCGGGCCTGGACTCCCGCTTGACCTCCGCCACGACGCGCTGCTTGAGTTGCCCGGCGCCGAGGTGCTCGAGGGCGGTCTTGATGGCGGGGTCGGGGAAGCACGAGGCCAGGTCGGCGCCGGCGGCTTTCTCACGCGGAACCCCCATGAGCACGCACGCGGCCCCGTTGGCCTGGTGGACCTTCCCGGACTCGTCGAGGACGACCACGCCCTGCCAGAGCGCATCGAGGACGCCGGCGTCGAGCGAATCGGGGCCCGGCCTCGCGTCGATCGCGCCGGCGGTCGAACCCGCGGGCCGGCTCTGCGCGGCTTCTCGCTCGTCGATCACGGCGTTCCAGGCCTGGGCTTCGGGGCCCATGGCGGGGTCGACGCGGAGGGCCTCGGGGGCGGGTTCGCCCGCGTGCCAGGCCTTGAGAGCCTCCGCGACGGCGCACACGCCGCGGAGTTTGCGGCGGAGGGTCCGGTAGGTCATCCAGAGCCCGCCCAGGCCCAGGACGCCGACCACGCCGAACCCGGCGGCGGATTCATGCCCCGTCCAGGTGGGATACTCGATGGGGAGGGCGACCTCGATCAGGGCGGTGCCGCGGCCGGGGATCTCGAGCGTGCGTGCGACGATCACCTGGCCGCCCTCGGCGCGGACGCCGGGGTCTGGGGCGGGGGCGGCGGGAGGCCACGGGCGGTCGTCGAGGGTGCGGACTTCGACGGCCAGGGGGTCGCGGTCGGCGAGCACTCCAAGCCCGTGGACGCTCAGCCGGCAGCGGGTGAGCCCGATGGTCGCGGAGCCCTCGGAGATGGACCGCCGTGCGGCGGCGAGGTCGCCGCGGGCGAGGGCCTGCTCGGCGGCGTCGCCCAGGAGCGTGGCGGCGAGGACAACCTCGCGGGAGCGTTCGGACTGGACGAGGGCGCGGGTGGTGGCGATGCCCCACCAGGCGGCGCCGATGAGCGTGGCGACCAGGAGCGACGCGAGGACGACCCCGGCGGGCGCGATGATGCGCTCGCCGCGGGGCAGGCCGCGACGGACGCCCGCGAGCACGGCGCGTGGGTCGTTCTGGGTTCTCGGTCCATCCACGGGTGGGCTCCTCCCCGGGCGTACCCGGGGCTTTCGTATGGAGGATCGGCCAACGGGGGATGTTCTTGAGGGTCGGGCCGCTGAATCTCGGGTGTCAACGGTGATAACGCGCGGGTGGACCGTGAGGCGAGGAGGGCGTGAGCGGTCGGCGTCCGGGCCCCGGGGCGCGAAAGAAACGCCGCTCGGTGGAGCGGCGTGCGTGTCCGGCGTGGGTTATCTCGGGGTCCGGGCGGCGAGGGTCAGGGGAAGATGCCGCGGGAGCCGTAGACCTTGGCGAGGTTTTCGAGGGCGGCGACGTAGGCGGCGGTGCGCATGTCGCACTCGTAGCGCTGGCGGGCGAGCTTGGTGCGGCGGGCGGCCATGACCATGTGCTGGTTGAGCTTCTTGTCGACCTCTTCGATGTCCCAGGAGGTGCAGGTTTTGTTCTGTACCCACTCGAAGTAGGAGACGGTGACGCCGCCGGCGTTGCAGAGGATGGCGGGGAGGATCTCGATGCCCCGTTCGAGGAGGACGCGTTCGCCGGCGGGGGTGGTCGGGGCGTTGGCGCCCTCGGCGACGACCTTGCAGTTGAGCCACCCGGCCTGGGTCTCCTGGATCATCTGCTCGAGGGCGCAGGGGCAGAAGACGTCGACCTGGGTTTTGTAGAACTCTTCGTTGGAGATGGGGGTGGCGTCCTTGAAGCCGGCGACCCCGCCGTTCTTGGCGACGTACTCGGCGAGGGCGTGGGCGTTGATGCCCTGGTCGTTGCGGATGGCCCCGGTGTGGTCGCAGACGGTGACGAGCTTGGCGCCCAGGTCGTGGAAGATCTTGCCGGTCCAGGACCCGACGTTCCCGTAGCCCAGGACGCTGAACCTCATGCCCTTGACGGAGATGCCCAGCTCGGGGAGCATCTCGACGCAGACGTCGACGAGGCCCTGGCCGGTGGCCTTCTCGCGCCCGAGGGACCCGCCGATCTCGACGGGTTTCCCGGTGACGACGGCCATGCCGTTTCGGCCGGAGCCGGCGTTGATCTCGGAGTAGGTGTCGGCCATCCAGGCCATGACCTGGGCGTTGGTGTTGACGTCGGGTGCGGGGATGTCGTAATCGGGCCCGATGTCGTGGGCGATGGCGCTGGTGAAGCGACGGGTGACGCGTTCGATCTCGCCGATGGAGAGTTTGCGGGGGTCGCACTTGACGCCGCCCTTGCCCCCGCCGAAGGGGACGCGGACGAGCGAGCACTTCATGGTCATGAGGAAGGCGAGGCTCTTGACGTCGTCGAGGTGGACGTCGGGGTGGTATCGGATGCCGCCCTTGTAGGGGCCGATGGCGTTGTTGTGCTGGACGCGGTAGCCCTTGAAGAGGCGGTGGTGCCCGTCGTCCATGCGGACGGGGAAGTTGACCATGATCTCGTTCTTGGGCTGGGCGAGGATGATTTGGACGCGGTGCGGGAGGTTCATGAGGTCCGCGGCGTGGAGCATGCACCCGACGGTCTGGCGGTAGAGGTTGTTGGGGTCGGTCTGGAACCCGAGCTCGTCGTAGATGGGGTGATTGAAGTCGGCTTTGGGGGCGTTCTTGGCCTTGGTCATCGTGGTCATTGGGGGGGTCTCGGATCGCTGGGGTGGGAGACGCCGGAAACCTCGCCCGGCGTGGGCTGCATGGTATCCTCGCCCGAACCGGGGTGGCGTCGCCGCGGGGTGGTCGGGCCCGCCGGGTCCGGGTCATCCCGGGCCCCGCCCGGGGCGGGCGGTGGGCCAAGAATCGGGCATGCTCGTGTACCTCGCCGGCGATCTTTTCTGGGGGACTCGGATCAAGTCGGCGGCGGAGGATCTGGGGATCCCGTGCCGGCCGGTGCGGACGCCCGAGATGCTCGAGGCGAGGCTGGCGGACTCGCCGGTCAAGGCGGCCTTGCTCGACCTCGACGCGGGGGAGGTCGCGCTCGGCATGATCGCCCGGCTCCGCGGGCCCGGGACGGGCGAGTCTGGTCGGCGTGTCCGGGTCGTGGCGTTCGGGCCCCACGTGGCGAAGGACCTGTTCCAGCGTGCGCGGGACGCGGGAGCGGACGAGGTTCTGACGCGGGGGGCGATCGAGCACCGGCTGGGAGAGGTGTTGTTGCAGCTGTGCCCGCCGGGGGGCGTGCCGGGCGGGAACGCCGGGGGTGTGGCATGAGCGCGACGCTGGGCATCCGGGCGACGATGGCGGAGGTCGTCGCGATGACGCGGGAGATCTCGAGCATCCGCGACCCTCAGGAGCTGGTGCGGGTGTACGCGTCGCGGGTGAGGCGGATCTCGCCGACGGACGCGACGATCTCGGTCAGCCGGCGGGGGCTGACGTACCCCGCGTTCCGGGTGACTCGCGACACGAGGTGGCCCGAGGCGGTCAACCCGTGGAAGGAGCCCGGGCGGCTGGTGACGTACGCGGGCGGGATCATCGCGGAATGGCTCTACGGGAACGAGCCGGTGATCGCGCAGAACCTCGAAATCCCCGAGGGCGACCCCGCGCGGGCGATCCTCGGCGGGTTCGGCTCGGCGCTCGCGATCCCGCAGTTCGACGGGGGCGAGGCGCTCAACATGGTCATCTCGCTCAAGAACGAGCCCGGCGGGATCGACGAGGCGCAGGCCCCGTTCATGGTGTGGATGGCGAACCTGTTCGGGCGGGCGACGGGGAACCTCGTGCTGGCGGAGCGGCTCCGCGAGGCCAACGAGGTGATCGAGCGGGAGCTGCGCGTGGTGGCGGACCTGCAGCGGTCGCTGCTCCCGGCGCAGATGCCGCTGGTGGAGGGGGTTCAGTTCGCGGATTATTACGAGCCGTCGCGGTACGCGGGGGGCGATTACTACGACGTGCTGCCGTTGGGCGGGGGCCGGCTGGGGCTGCTGATCGCGGACGTGAGCGGGCACGGGACGCCGGCGGCGGTGATGATGGCGATGACGCAGACGCTGACGCACGCCTCGCCCGGGCGTCAGGATGATCCGGCGGGGATGCTGGGGTACCTCAACGAACAACTGACCGGGGCGTACGAGCGCACCGGGGCGGGGTTCGTGACGGCGTTTTACGGGGTGCTGGACCCGACGACGGGGCGGCTGACCTATTCGTCGGCGGGCCACAACCCGCCCCGCCTCCGGACGCACGACGCGCGGGTTGTGGCGTTGGACGAGGCGAGGGATCTGCCGCTGGGGATCGACCCTTCGACGCGGTTCGAGAACTCGACGCTGAGCCTCGGGCGTGGCGATTCGGTCGTGCTCTACACCGACGGGATCACCGAAGCGAAGAACCCCCAGGGACACCTGTTCGGCGAGGACCGGCTCGACGACGTGATCGCCCGGCGGGGCGGCGTGCCCAGCGACGCGGTGCCGGGGGTCCTCGGCGCGCTCTCTTCGTTCACCGCGGGCCACCCGGCCGACGACGACCGGACGCTCCTGGCGTTCACACTCACCCCCACCACCCCCACCACCCCCACCACCCCCCCCCCCACCACCACCACCCCGGCTACATGACCCTTGGCGCGGGCTCCCCACGGCCCAGACCAATCAGGGTTGTGGCCTCAGCGATGCCGATCGGCAAGGGTCGGGCACGTGGTTCAGGACCTGGGGTGGGCGGGGAGGGGGGAAGGGGTTGGTGGGGGGTCGTCCGGTGGGTGTCGGGGCCCCTAGAATCTTGAATCGGAGGGCTGGCCGATTCCGCGGTATCTCGCGTGTCGCGAGGCGGAGAACACGGTTCCCAACCGCCCCGAAGGGGCAACCCCGTCCGGCGTGCGAGCCTGGCGGGTATCGGTGCCGACGACGCACGCCCCAGCCCGGCGTGGCGGGCGGGGCATCCGGAAGGTTCTGCATGATCGACGAATCGCTGATCGCGTCCCTGAAACTCAACGACGCCGACATCGACGCGCTGCTGCGTCCGACGGGCAAGACGGCCCAGCCCGGGTACATGGATGATTTCCTGGGCGGTCAGATCGCGGACCTGACGCCCGGGAAGTTGATCAAGGGCAAGGTGGTCGGGTTCGCGGGGGACGACGTGGTGGTGGAGGTCGGGCTCAAGTCCGAGGGGCTGATCCCCAAGGAGGAGTTCGAGGGGACGCCGGTGAAGGCGGGGGACATGATCGACGTGCTGCTGGAGGACCTCGAGGGCGAGGGCGGGCTGATCCAGCTGTCGAAGAAGAAGGCGGACCGCCAGCTGAACTGGCAGCGGATCATCGACACGACGAAGGAAGGGGACATCGTCGAGGGGATGGTGACCAAGAAGATCAAGGGCGGGCTGCTGGTGGACATCGGGGTGCCGGTGTTCCTGCCGGCGAGCCAGGTGGACGTTCGCCGCCCGGGCGAGATCGGTGATTTCACGGGCCGGCGGGTGCGTGCGTGCATCATCAAGATCGACCTGGAGCGTCGGAACATCGTGGTGTCACGCCGGAAGCTGATCGAGGAGGAGCGTGACGCGGCGAAGCGTCGGATCCTGGACACGATCAACGAGGGCGACGTGGTGACGGGCGAGGTGAAGAACATCGCCGACTTCGGCGCGTTCGTGGACCTCGGGGGTATCGACGGGCTGCTGCACATCACGGACATGTCGTGGGGGCGGATCAACCACCCCAGCGAGGTGCTCAAGCTGGGGCAAAAAGTCGAGGTCAAGGTCCTCAACATCGACCGGGAGAAGGAGAAGATCGCGCTGGGCCTCAAGCAGCGCGAGGCGTCCCCGTGGGCGGAGATCGAGAAGAAGTTCCCGGTCAACTCCCGCGTCAAGGGGACGGTGGTGAACCTGATGTCGTACGGGGCGTTCGTGCGGCTCGACGACGGGATCGAGGGCCTGGTGCACATCTCCGAGATGTCGTGGACGCGCCGGGTGAACCACCCGTCGGAGATGGTCCAGCCCGGGCAGGAGGTCGAGGTCGTTGTCCTGGAGATCAACAAGGACAAGCAGGAGATCTCGCTGGGGATGAAGCAGATCGAGGTCAACCCGTGGGAGTTGGTCTCGGAGAAGTACCCGCCCGGGACGGTCATCGAGGGCGCGGTGCGGAACCTGGCGAACTACGGCGCGTTCGTGGAGATCGAGCCGGGGATCGACGGGCTGCTGCACATCTCGGACATGTCGTGGACCAAGAAGGTCACGCACCCCAACGAGGTGGTCAAGAAGGGCGACAAGGTCAAGTGCGTGGTGCTCGAGGTCGACCGCGACAAGCAACGGATCAGCCTGGGCCTCAAGCAGCTCTCCGAGGACCCGTGGCTCACGGCGATCCCCGAGCACTACAAGCCCGGGATGGTCGTCCGCGGGCACGTCACGAAGATCACGAACTTCGGCGTGTTCGTCGAGCTCGAGTCGGACCTCGAGGGCCTCTTGCACATCTCCGAGCTGGCGGACCACAAGGTCGAGAACCCGCAGGACGTGGTCAAGGCCGGGGACGAGGTCGACGTGAAGATCCTGCGGGTCGACCGGCAGGAACGCAAGATCGGCCTCTCGCTCAAGCGGGCCCAGTGGGGCGACACCTCCGGGGCGGGCGGCGCCGCGGAGGATGACGCGTCCCGCCGCAAGCCGGCCCCGACCAAGGGCGGGATGGACGCCGGGCACGGCGCGATGGGCACCGACAAGATCAAGTTCGGGCAGTAAGCCCGGACGAGGTCCCTGAACCAAAGAAAGACCCGAGCCCAGAACAGGCTCGGGTCTTTTCGTGTTCGTCCCTCGTGGGTCGGCGGGTCCGGCGCCGCCCCGGGGACGTTTCGTGGCCGTCGAGCGCCCACGCCCGGGCACCCGTGATCGTCCCGCCCGTCACACCACCGGCGGGTACGCTTGGTCCCGTGCGGGTCCTAGCACAGGGCGATGAAGCTCAGGAGGCAGAGGATGGCCACACGCTTGCGGGTCTCGGTGATGGCGAGCAGGTTCTTCATGACTTCTCTCTCCCGTTCTTTCGCTGGATGTCTGCCCTACGGCATACAAGCGGCGTGCCAGACCCAGGGACCGGCGGGCACCGGGCACCGCCGGCCCGGCGGACGCGGGATTCCCGGGCCCCGGGGGGGCGGCGAGGGCGAGCGCACGGGCCGTCCGTACCGACCGATGCGTCGACGCCACGCGGGATGTTCCCTTTCCGCGACGGCGTTGTCGATGTTCGCCGCGTGCGGGCTCGCGGCCGGGGTGTGGGCCCCGCCCTCGGGTCCGGGGAGGGCGGAGGGCCAGCCTCCCGAACTCCCGGCGTTCCCGGACTTTGACGGCCCGAAGGTCCAAGCCGCGGCGACCCCGGACGCCGGGGCGGCGATCGGGGCGTTCAACCTGGCCCGGGGGTGGATCGACGGGTGGTCGGTGCCCGAGGGGGCGCCGGACCCGCCGGGGTTTGAGGGCGTGTGGGGCGTGTGGGGGGTCTCGGTGGTGCTGAGGCATCAGGGCGAGGTCGTGGGGCGCGGGGTGGTGATCGGCGGGGGGAGCGTGGGGGGACCCGGGATGCTGGGGCGGGCGGTGGGCTCGGCGCTGGCGGGGGCGCGGGCGGCGAGGCCGGTGCAGGACGACGCGCTCGCGGAGGAACGACGGCGCGTGCTGGCGGGGGAGTTGACGCTGACGCTGGAGTTGGCGGGCGGGTTGGTGCCGCTGCGTGAGCGCACGTACGACGAGGTCGACGCGTCACTCGCGCCCGGGCTGGACGGGGTGGCGGTCCGGCGTGGCGAGCGGGTCGAGGCGGTGTTCCCGGGTTCGATGCTGTCGGGCCAGGCTTCGGCGGGCGACAGCGCGGCGATGCTGGTGGGGCGGGTGTTCGAGAACGCGGCCCGCGGGCTGCGGGTCGATCCCGAGGCGCAGCCCGGGGTGCTCCGGGAGCGAGAAGGGGTGGTGTTCTCACGGTTCCGCACGGCCCATTTGACGCAGGCCGAGCCGGGCGGGCCGCCGATCTTTCTGTACCGCGGGCACCGGGTGATCCGGACGTGGGAGGTGACGGGGGCGGAGTTGGAGCGGACGGCGGCGGGGATCGCGGCCCACCTGGCGCGGCGGGTCGATGAATCCGGGGCGGTCCGCGGGACGTACCAGGCGACCCTCGACCGGCACGAGCCCGAGCTGGCGCCGGTCGCCGAGCGGGCGCTGGTCGCGTACGCGCTGGGGCGGCACGAGGCTCGCGTGAGGGATGAGGACCTCGCGCGGGTATCGCGGTCGATCGCGTCGGGGCTGGCGGCGCTCGCCCGCGGGGACGAGGAGGAAGCGTCTTCGCCGGCGGCGTTGTTCTCGCTCTGGCTGGCGGTGGCCGGGGCGGGCGTCGCGGAGGACTCGCTGCGCGGGTTGGGCGAAGAGGCCGGGGCGCTGGATGTGCGTTCGGTCCCGCTGACGGCGCTGAGACTGGCGGCGAAGGCGGTGTCGGCGCGAGGCGCGGACGCCCGCTCGCGGGCGGCGTCGGAGATCGAGGCGTTCGCGTCGACGCTGAATATGGACCAGTTGGCGGCGTCGTGCCCGTGGCTGGTGATCGCGGAGGACGCGGTGCGCGGCGAGGGGCCCCGCGGCCCGACGGCGTCGGCGCGGTGGCGCTCGTTCCGGGACGACGCGTACCGGGCGATGATCTCGGCGGCCGACGCGACGGAGGATCAGCAGGACCTGATCGGTGGGCTCGTGCTGTCGGGCGGGGGGCCGCTTCCCACGGCGCAATCGGCGCGGGTGATCGCGGCGTTGTCGCTGCTCATGGGGGATCCGGCGGTGACGCCGGCGTCGGAGAAAGCCTCCGAGACGGTCCGGTTGCTGCCGGGGCTGCGCTTTCTCAGGCAGTTGTCGGCGGACGGGGGTTCGGCGTGGATGCACCGCAACCCGGAACGGTCGGCTTTCGGGGTGCGTGCGGCGGCGTGGGACCAGCGGATGCCGGGCGAGGCCTCGGCGCTGTCGCTGCTGGCGTTGACGGGGGTGCTGTCGGCGTTGGACGCCGGGCGATGAACGCGACGGGTATGGGCGGGGGTTACCGCGTGGTGCCGCCGGGGCCGGAGCCTTCGCCGGCGATGGACGAACGCATGTTGGTGTCGGCCTGGAGGTTGCGGAGGCGGTAGTAGTCCATGACGCCCAGGCGGCCGTTGCGGAAGGCGTCGGCGATGGCCTGGGGGACCTCGGCCTCGGCGAGGACGAGCTTGGCCTTGTTCTCCTCGATCTTGGCCTTGTTTTCCTGTTCGAGGGCGATGGCCATGGCGCGGCGGGATTCGGCGGCGGCCTGGGCCCGCTGCTTGTCGGCGTTGGCCTGATCGGCCTGGAGCTTGGCGCCGATGTTCTCGCCCACGTCGACGTCGGCGATGTCGATGGAGAGGATCTCGAAGGCGGTGCCGGCGTCGAGGCCCTTGGCCATCACGGTCTTGGAGATCTGGTCGGGGTTGGCGAGCACTTCCTTGTGGGTGTTGGCCGAGCCGATGGTGGTGACGATGCCCTCGCCGACGCGGGCGATGATGGTTTCCTCGGTGGCGCCGCCGACGAGGCGGGCGATGTTGGTGCGGACGGTGACGCGGGCCTTGGCCCGCAGCTGGATGCCGTCCTGGGCGACGGCGTCGATGGTCGAGCGCGGGCCCATGGGGTTGGGGCAGTCGATGACCTTGGGGTTGACGGAGGTGTTGACGGCCTCGAGGATGTCACGCCCGGCGAGGTCGATGGCGGTCGCGACGTCCCAGGAGAGGTCGATCTTGGCCTTGCGGGCGGCGATCATGGCGGAGATGACGTTGGGGACACGACCGCCGGCGAGGTAGTGGGTTTCGAGGGCGTCGGTGGGGATGTCCATCCCGCTCTTGACGGCGCGGATCCGGCTGTAGACGACGGTGCGGACGTCGATCTTGCGGAGCCTCATGAAGAACAACTGAGGGAGGGAGACGGCGGCGCCGGAGAACAGGGCCTGGATCCACAACCCAAGGAACTGCCCCAGGGCGATGAACACGACCAGGATGATCAGCCCCACAATCCCAAGGCCGACGTAGAGCAGGACGTTGTCGGCGGCCAGCGTCGTCATCATGGTCACGGCGTCGCGCATCGTGGTCATCCTTCATCCCCTTGCACCCCGGAACCTTCCGGCGTGGACGGGGCGAGTATATCGCCCATAACCACGGGACGCCGGGGCGATCGATGGCGAATCCACGGCGGGGCGTGGGCGAATCCACCAACACATCGAGATCACCGAATGAAAGCACCCCACGAAGTCACTCCCCCACCGCCGCCGCCATGGATGTCCCGGGTGATGGTGGCGGCGGGGCTCTACAACTTGGTCTGGGGGGCTTTCGTGGTGCTGTTCCCCGGGGCGATCTTCCGGTGGGCGGGCGCGGCGGCCCCGAACTACCCGCAGCTCTGGCAGTGCGTGGGGATGATCGTCGGGGTGTACGGGGTGGGGTACCTCGTCGCGTCCCGGGACCCCCTGAGGCACTGGCCGATCGTGCTGGTGGGGCTGCTGGGGAAAGTGCTCGGGCCGATCGGGTTCGTGCACGCGGTGCTGACGACGGACTTCCCCCCGGCGTTCGGCTGGACCATCGTGACGAACGACCTGGTGTGGTGGGCGCCGTTCGGGCTGATCGTGTACGCGGCGTTCCGCCGGTACGGGACGGGCGGGCTGCCCGAGACGCCGGAGCGACCGTTCGCGACACTGGGCGAGGCGTTGGAAGGAACGACGATCACCGGCGGGCCTCGGGCGGGGGCGTCGCTGGCGTCGATCAGCGACGAGGCCCCGACGTTGGTCGTGTTCTTCCGGCATAGCGGGTGCACGTTCTGCCGGGAGGCGGCGGCGGATCTCGCGTCGGCGCGGGCGTCGATCGAGGGGTCGGGTCGGCGGATCGCGGTGGTGATGATGGCCCCGGGAGATGACCACGCCCGGGGGTTCCTGGCCCGGTATGGGCTGGATGACCTGCCGCGGATCCTGGACCCGGAGCGGCGGTTGTACCACGCGTTCGGGCTCCGACGCGGGACCTTCTGGCAGCTCTTGGGCCCGCGGGTGGTCTGGCGCGGCGTGGTGGCGGGGCTGATCAAAGGGCACGGGGTGGGGCCGCTGACGGGCGACGGGTTCCAGATGCCCGGGACGTTCGTGGTTCACCGCGGGCGGGTGATCGCGTCGCACCCGCACCGCTCGGCGAGCGACCGGCAGGATTACGCGTCGATCGCGTGCGCGGCGGTCTAGACGACGCGGTGTGGGCGGGAGCCCGCACCCCGGGCGTTGGGTGTGCGGTACACTGAGCCCGGATGACCCGGGCCGCTCTCTTGATTGTGAACCGTGCGAGGCCGGAAGCGGTAAGTGCTTCGGACCGGGTCCGGTCGTTGATCCAGCGTCACGGGGTGTTGCTGGGTGAGATCGACGCGGGGGACGCGGCGTTGCCGCCGAGCGCGGAGCGTGCGGACGTGGTGGTGGTGCTGGGCGGGGACGGGACGATCCTGGGGGAGGCGCGGCGGTGCCTGCACCTGGGCAAGCCGATGCTGGGGATCAACACGGGGCGTCTGGGGTTCATCGCGGAGTTCGAGCTCCACGACCTCGAGGCGCAGGCGGAGACGTTGCTGGGGAACGGGTCGATCGAGACGCGGCGGCTGCCCCTGATCCAGACGACGGTGGAATCGCCCGACGGGACGAGGGCGGAGGTGGGGCTGGCGCTGAACGAGGCGGTGATCGCGGCGGGCCCGCCGTTCCGCGTGATCGAGCTGGAGATGTCGATCGACGGGAAGCCCGGGCCGACGTTCCGGGGCGACGGGCTGATCCTCAGCACGCCGACGGGCTCGACGGCGCACAGCGTGTCGGCGGGCGGGCCGATCGCGCACCCGGACGTGGACGCGTTGATCATCACGCCGATCGCGCCGCACTCGCTGGCGTTCCGGCCGATCGTGGTGCCGGGGGATGCGAGGCTCGAGCTGCTGATCCTCCGGGCCAACGGGGACGAGGCGGCGGCGGGCACGACGCTCCTCCTGGACGGGCAGGTGGCGCGGCGGTTGGGCACGGCGGACCGCGTGATGCTCCGCCGGTCGGAGCGGTCGGCCCGGTTCGTGGTCAACCCGCGCGGGCACTACTGGTCGACGCTGACGCACAAACTTCGGTGGGCCGAGGCCCCCCGCCTGCGCCATCCCTGAGCGCCGGGAGACGGGGCGGCCTTAGACGCACGCGTGGGGCTCGAGCTTCGCGGGATCGGTGCGTCGGTCCGGGCCGCGGACGGCGTCGGCGTTGAGCGAGGCTTCGACGAATCGGCGGAGGAGCCAGCGCCCCGCGGGGCCCGAGTGGTCCAGCGCGGAGACGAGAAGGACCCCGTCGCCGACCCTGGTCCAGGCGGCGGCGTCGTGCACCTTGGGCAGGCCGCTGTCGTGGGTGTACACGTAGCGGATGACGGGATCGAGCGTGGGGGCCAGCCCAAGGTCGTCGCTGGGGACAGCGAACTGGGAGGCGGCGTTGAGCTCGTGGTGGAGCAGGTCGAGGGCCCAGGCGGCGTCGCCGGGGGTGAGCGGCCCGTCCCCCCCCCACCACGGCGCGTCGTCGATGATGAGCGGGACCTGGCCCCAGAGCATGACGGTTTTGGCGCCGAAACCGCCGGCGGCGCGGTGGGCCAGCGAGACGACGCGGCCGCCCGAGGCCGCGAACTCGATGAGTCGGCGGGTCAGGCGGTTGGTGATGACCAGCCGTGTGCCGGCGGGGAGCGGGGCGTCGAACCGGACGAGCGGGCACTTGAAGGCGATGCGGCTGAGGTCGGGGAGGGTGGGCTTCCAGGTGGCGCACTTGAGCCCCCAGCCGGAGGAGTACCCGCGTTCCTCGAAGGTCGGCTCGAGCTCGGCGCGGGAGTAGGGGAGGCCGTCGAGGCGGACGACGTCGGGGGGCATCTCGTCGGCCGGGGGGAACGCCCAGAGCCCCCACGACGCGGGCTCGACGCCCGAACCCTCGGGACCATTCACGGATACGGCGAGGCGAGTAGGGGCGTCGGCCGCGGGGAGCGGGATGGAGATCGGGGCGCGGGCGACGTCGCCGGGCGGGCAGGAGAACGGGGCGCGGATCGAGGACGGCGGCGACCCGGGGCGTTCGAAGGTCAGGTGGGCCTCGCCCGAGACCGGGCCCGTGCCGAAGTTCGAGACGCACAGGTCGGCCTTGACGTCCGCGGGCGCGGCGAACGCGCGCACGGAGCCCGGCGTGTGGAAGAGGAACACGCGGTCGGCGAGCCAGGGGCGGGTGTCGGCGGGGCCGTAGCGCCAGCGGTCGAGGTCGTCCATGAACCCGCACCGGCACGCGGGGACGTCGCGGATGTGGTTGAGGACGAACCCGGCGTTGCCCGGGTCGAGGCGGAAGGTCTCGACCTGCCAGCGGCGGAACTCGATCCCGAAACGGTGGGTGTGCGCGCGGAAGCGATCGAGCCCGGCGCGGCCGTAGCGCTGCTCGAGGCCGCGCTCGAAGGCCTCGCACCCGGCGAGGCCCTTGGTGAGGTACCAGGGCGAGTGCTCGATCCATCGGGCGTCGGCCGGCTTGGGGCCGGGCGCGGCGGCGGGGGTCGCGTGCGTGGCTTCGAGTTGTCGCATGGCGGGCACGTCGGGCCACGCGTTGGCGATGATGGTTTCGCCCATGACGAAGGGCTTGTTCCCCAGCCGCCGGACTTCGGCCCGCATGTCGCGGAGGAAGGCGGTCCAGCGTCCGGAGTTGTCGTAGACGTGCTCGTCGAGCAGGTCGGTCTGGGCGGGGTTGACCCACGCGGTGAAGGCGGTCTGGACCTGGCGGAGGGTGAGCGGGTGGTGGCGTGCGCTCTGCGTCCACCACCAGACCGCGAGGTCGGGGTGGATGCCCTCGTGCTCGCAGGACCCGCTGACGATGACGATCGAGGGGTGGTTGCGGTCGCGGCGGAAGAACCGATCGCAGAGCCGGCGGAACTCGGGGAGGTGCTCCTCGGCCATGTCGCTTTTCCAGATCGGGTGCTCCTGCCACAGGAGCATGCCGGTCTCGTCGGCGATGTCGTAGAACCACCGCGGGAGGTAGACCATGCACAGGCAGACGGCGTTGAACCCGAGCTCACGGAGCCCGGCGAACTGGTCGCGGACTTCGTCGGGCGTGGGGGCCGGCGCGGTGTGCCGGGGCTCGTGCCCCCAGTGGAGGATCCCGCGGATGAGCGTGGGGACGCCGTTGATGAGGATGCGTGTCCCGTCGGTCCCGCCGGCCTCGACGCGGCGGAACCCGAACCGCCCGTCCCACGCGTCGCTGGTGCGGCCATCGCATTCGACGCGGACGTCGGCGGCGTAGAGGGCCGGGGCGTCGGGGGACCAGGGCTTGGGCGACTCGACGCGGAGGCGGAGTTCGGTTTCGCCGGCGGCGAGGGGGGCGTCGGCCGTGGCGACGTCGCGGGTCGCTCCGCCGACCTCACGGACCGAGACGATGACGCGTCCTCGGCCGGACCAGCCCGGGGCGCGGTCGGTCTCGACGCGGACGATGACCGAGCCGTCGGCGGGGTCGGCGACGAGGTGGACGCCGTCGGGCTCGATGGCGACGGGCCCGGTGCGACGGAGCGAGACCCCGCCCCAGACCCCCGCGTGCTGGAGGCTCAGGACGTCCTTGAAGCCCTTGGTGATGTGGCCGTTCTCGGTGAGGACGCCCGGTGCGGGTCGGTTGGCGTGGACCTCGTCGATCCGGAGGTCGATCCGGGCCGAGCCGGTGGCGACGGCGTCCCACGGGATCTCGAAGCGGATGGGGACGAAGTCGCCCGCGTGGTGACCGACGGGGCGGCCGTTGATCGAGGCGGTGAGTTCGGTCGCGACGGAGTCAAGGTCGATCCAGAGACGGTCGTCGGCGTGGGCCTGGGCGAGGCCGGCGTCGATGGGGATGGTGCGGGAGACGGTCGCGGAGCCTTGGAAGGCATGGCCGAGGATGTGGTGCCAATCGCCCGGGATGGTGTACTCGGCGGGGCCGCGCCGCGAATGACCCGTCCCGTCGAAGGGCTCGATGGACCAGGTCCCGCGGAGGTCGAACGAAAGCGGCGTCGTCATGGGGGCAAGCGTACGCCCCGCGCTCCGCATGGTGCTCTGTATGGCGTTGTATGAGGATTAGACCCGGAGGAGCTTTTCGAGCTCGGGGACGCGGGCGATGACCTCGTCGTGCGAGGGGAGCGAGGGGATCGCGCCGCGGGTCCGGGTCGCCAGCGCGCCGGCGACCGACGCGGAAGCCAGGGCCCGCTCCACCAGCCTGAACTCCTCGGGGTCCTTGGACTTGATGGCGGGGTGGACGGCGGCCCACCCGACGGCGAGGACGCCGGCGAAGGCGTCGCCCGCGCCGACGGCGTCGACGGCCTTGACGCTCAGCGTCGGGATCCGCCGCGGCCGGCCCCGGTAGGCGAGGATCGAGCCCTGGGAGCCCAGGGTCAGGACGATGGCGGGCGGGCCGATCTCGGCGAGCCTCAGCGCGAGGCGGCCGGGCTCGACGAAGGGGTCCATCCCGCCGAGGAGGGCGGCCTCGCCGCGGTTGACGATGAGCAGGTCGCTGAGTTTGACGAGCTCTCGCGCGGCGGGCGAGGCGGGGGCGGCGTTGAGGATGACGGGCTTGCCGGCCTCGCGGGCGATCTTCGCGGCGGCGGCGACGGCGTCGAGCGGGACCTCGAGCTGCGCGAGCAGCACGTCGCACGTCTCGATGACGTCGCGGTTCTCTTCGATGTACGCGGCGGTGAGGGTCGCGTTGGCGCCGGGGGCGACGACGATGGTGTTCTCCCCGTGGTCGTCGACCGTGATGAGCGCGACGCCCGTGGGGAGGTCCTCGCGGCGGACCATGCGCGACACGTCGACGCCCTCGCGGTGCAGCGTCTGGGCGAGCTGCTGCCCGTGCGCCTCGCTGCCCACCGCCCCCAGGAGCATGACCGTGGCGCCCAGGCGGGCGGCGGCGACGGCCTGGTTGGCGCCCTTGCCCCCCGGGAAGTTCTCGAAGGACCGCCCCATCACGGTCTCGCCCGGGGCGGGGATCTTGGGCGCCCGGACCACCAGGTCCATGTTGACCGACCCCACCACGCACACCCTCGGCGTGGACGCCGAGCCGGAGTTCACGCCGTTGCTCATCATCGCCCCACTTTAGCGTCCCCCACGTCTCGACGCCCGCAGGCCGCGATTCCCGTGGGGCTCGGTCAGGGTTCCACGCGATGGACGGTGGCCCAGATCTCCCTCTTGGCGTCGAGGTCCCGCCACTGCTTGCGGGCGGGGACCAGGTCCGCCATGACGGTGACGATCTCGTGCGCCCGGACGTCGAACTCGACCTGGGACCAGCCGGGGACGTCGGTTCGGGCGTGCGGGCGGTCGCGCGGGCCGGGGCGGAGCCCGACGGACGGGAGGACGTCGAGCCAAGCGGAGTCGTCGAGGGCTTCCCCGAGCGCGGTGGTCTTGGCGGCCAGGGCGACGGTGCCCGGGAAGACGAGCCGGACGCGGCCGGGCTCGCCGTTCCATTCGACGAGGCGGACGACGAGGGGGTGGTCACAGGCGCCGCCGCTCTGGGCGGACATGCGGTGCCCGGCCCACCGCGGGAGGTGCTCGCCGGCTTTCATGCTCTCGCGGAAACAGGCTTCGATCAGAACACCGGCGTTCCCGGAGACGGTCTCGGCCTGGGCGGCGCTCAAGAGCCCGCCGCGGGACCGCTCGTCCCCGCCTCGGGGCCCGGCCCCGCCGCCGATCACTCGGCCTGGGGCGAGGAACTCACGTGCGAGGCGGACGCGTTGGGCGTGGGTGATCGGGCCGTGCGGGATGAACCGCAAGGCGATCTCGGCGCCCTCGAGGGCGTGGCGTTCTTCGTCCCACGGGTCGTAGGCGGCGAGGAGGGCGGAGACGCCCAGGTCGTCACGGAACCACTGGATGGTGGCGTCGTGGGCGATGAGCAGGCCTCGCCCGTCGCCGCGTGCGTCGAGCAGGTCGACGACGCTCAGGCTCGTGAAGGGCCGGCGGACCTCCTCGAACCACTGGGGGCTGGTCATCCAGTCGCCCTCGGGGTACTTGCGCTTCCACGTGGCGGTCGGGTTGACCTCGCCGACGGCGAAGGGGGTGTCGGCGAGGACGCGTCCGATCTTGAACGCGGGGACGATGGGCATCCGCAGGCCGGCGTTCATCCCGCCGTCGGGGCGTTTGAGGCGGTCGATCAGGACGCGGGCGTCGACGGCGTGCCGCTCGGGTGCGGCCTCGACGGTGATGCGGAGCACGTCTCCCGCGCCGTTGCCCCGCGTGATGACGACGGAGGGATCGACGGCCCCGTCGTTGTCTTCCTCGATCTCGACGGAGGCGGTCATGAACCGCTCGGTCTTCTTGTCCCGGCGCATCTCGAACGTGAAGAGGGGCCTGGAGGCGTCGATCGCGCCGTCGCCCAGGGCCTCGGAGGCGATCTGCACGAGCGTGCCCGCTCGGGTGTCGATGGTGGCCCGGACCTCCCCGCGGTCGAGGTGGAGGAGGTGCCGCTCGCGGTCGGTGGTGGCCGGCTCGACTTCGCGCATGCCGGGGGAGTTCTCCGCGACGACCTCGACGCTCATCGGGGGCACGTCCTCGACGATCAGGCCCGCGTTGCCGTCCTGGTCCTCGATGACGACGGGCGCGGGCCACCCGAGCGGGTTGAAGACGACGAAGACCCCGGCGTCGGCGCTCGCGCCGCCGCTGCCCTCGCCGCCCAGCCGGCGTCCGATGAGGTCGGCGGTCCGCCCCGCGACTTCCTCGGCGAGGGCCCGGGCGCGGTCCATGGAGTGGTACCCGACGAACCCGCAGAGACCCTCGCACTCGTGGTTGTCGTGGTGCTGGGCGCTGAGCAGCTCGCGCCAGGCCTCGTCGAGCTCCCAGGTGGGGTATACGTCCCAGCTGGGGTAGGGGCGGCCGATCAGCCCGGCGAGGACGGACAACGCCTCGGCCTCGACGATGAGCCGCTCGATGAAGGCGGATTCACGCGGGTGCCGGTCGGCGTTTTTGCCCGCGGTCATCCCGTGCCAGACCTGGTCCATGGCGTATCGGCGGACGGGGAGCTCGCCGACGGAGGAGCGCAGCCCCTCGATGACACCCGAGACGGTCGCGGCGCGGACCTCGAAGCGGGGGTCGCCGGCGAGCGCCCTGAGCCTGGGGAGCAGGACCTCGGAACGGCACATCCAGTCCTTGGTGGGCATGAGCTCGACCCACTGGACGACGGCGGGGACGGGCCCGACCTCTCCCGCGCGGTCGAGCAGCCCGTCGAAGTCCTCGGGCCATTGGTGGACGTTGAGCACGTTCCTGGGGAGCGCGGGGAGTCGGGAGCCGTCGATCCCTTCCCAGTGGACGAGGCTGGTGCTCTCACGCGGGAGTTCGGGGGTGTGCCAGGTCCACTGGAAAAAGAGGCAGGCGCCGGTGAACCCGATGCCGGCGAGCATCTGAGGGAGTTGGGGGAAGAAGTAGAACTCTTCCTCCCAGAACGCGCGGGGCCAGACGCCGAGGTGACGCCGGACGGCGCGGGCGCCGAAGGTGAGTTGTCGGACATTGGACTCGCCGCCGTGGAAGAGCCCGTAGGGCTGGCCGTAGGAACACCCGACGGGTTCGATAAGCCCCGAGGCGACGGCGTCCTTGAGCCGGGCGAGGGCCTCGGGGGATTCGGAGGCCATTTTTTCGTACCCGATGGCGTCGAAGTTGACGTTGCCCTTGACGCCGGCGCCGTGGGCGAGGTCGATCATGTCCCGGACCGACCCCGGGAGCACGTCGTAGCCCCAGAGCCACTGCATATCGACCCAGTGCATGTGGTTGCCGAAGGTGAAATAGAGGGCTGGCTTTGGCATGGCGCAGTCTAGCGCGAGGGCGGTGCGCGGCGCGCGAAAAACCCGCCCTGACGGGCGGGTTGTGGCGACCGGGGACGAGATGAGGGGTTGTCCTCAGCGGCGGCGGCGGGCGCCGCCGAGAGCGGCGATGCCCAGGAGGGTCAGCGAGGCCGGGGCGGGGACGTTGCCGCCGTAGAAGGGGACGTGGACCTCGCCGCGCTGGTCGAAGGAGGCGACGAAGACGGAGCCGTCGATGGCGGTGGTGTTCGAGAGGTGGGCGAGGGGGGCGAGGATGGCGCCGTTGAAGTTGCGGTCGAGGGCGATGGAGGTGGCCTCGAAGAAGTTCCACAGGACGTTGGCGCGGGCGAAGGCGCCGGTCCATTCACCGACCATGTTCCCGAAGGCGAAGTTGACGGCGCTCCCGGCGACGTTGATGACGATCTCGGAGGCGCCGTTGGTGTTGAGCTCGATCTGCTGGATGAGGTTGTTGTTGAAGACGTCGTTGGCGTGGACGGAGAAAACGGCGAGCCCGTCCTGCCCCGGCGCAGCGTTGTAGCGGACCGGGCCGGGCTGCCCCAGCGGCGTCTGGACGGCGCTGTTGGCGGTGAGGGAGGCCAGGGAGGCGGAGAAGGTCGTGAGCGAGGCGGCGTAGGCGGCGGCGCGGGCGCCCAGGGAGCCGTCGACGAGGGTGCTGCCCCCGCCGTTGTGGTTCACGTTCCCCACGAGGGATCCGCCGCGGACGAAGTTCCCGGCCTGGAGGTTGATGTTGGAGACCGTGGTGTTCCCGGCGACGGCGAGGACCTCGCGGCCGGCCCATTGAGCGGCGTTGAGCCGGACGCCGATGGTGGGAGAACCGCCGGAGAGGTTCCCGCCGCAGAACGCGTTGCCCTCGACGTCCTGGCTGCTGTTGGACCAGTGGCCCAGGACGATGAGGTTCCAGTCTTTGATCAGGGCGATATCCGCCTGGGCAAAGGACGACCCCGCGGCGGCGGCCGCGAACACCAACACATTTCGCAATGTCATGCCTGCTCCTATAAATAGACCGGCTTCCGCCGGTGTCTCTCTTGAACGCACTTTACGCACCGGCACGGGCCACGTTCCACCTTGGCACAATCTTCAAATTGGCTTTGGAGCACCCGCGGCCTCCGCGTTGATCGCCCGTCGTGTGAACCGGGGGACGGGCACGCCCGATACCATCGCGTACCGATGGCCGAACATGCTCAAGACACCCCGCGACCCGATCGGCTCGAAGCAGGCGAGCGGGAGGTCGTGTCGTTCCGCCCGGCCCCGATCAGCCTGGCGATCGGGCCGCTGTGGTTCTGGGCGGGGCTCGTCGTGGCGGCTTCGGCGGGCGCGGCGACGCACGCGAGATGGGACCCCGAGCGCCGGGTCTGGCCCGTGCTCGCGTCGTTGCTCGTGCTCGTCGGCGTGCTCCGGCTCGGGTGGGAGATCGCGTACTGGTTCGGCGCCCGATACCGGATCACGGACCGGCGGGCGTACTCGGGGACCGGGGTGCTCACCCGTCGGCATCTCCACATCCCCCTGGACCGCGTGCAGCACGTCAACGTCGTCCGCCGAGTGCGCGACCGGCTCGCGGGGGTGGGCTCGGTCGGTGTGGCGACGGCGGGCACGGGCGGGACGGAGTTGTGGTGGGTCATGATCTCGGACCCGCACCGGATCGCGGACGCCGTGCGCTCGGCGGCGGAACGGGCCAGGCACGCACGTGAAACGCCCGCGCCCGGGCCGGTCGCCCCCGTGGAACCAACACCCGCACCCCGCCGGCCCGTCGTGATCGGGCTGACGGGGACGATCGCGTCGGGGAAATCGACGGCGGCGGGGATCTTCCGGGACCTTGGGTGCCTGGTGATCGACTCGGACGCCCAGACCCGAGCCGCCCTGGACCGACCCGACGTTCGGGACACCCTGGCGTCGTGGTGGGGGCGAGGGGTCTTGGACCGCGAGGGCCGGGTGGATCGAAAGGCGGTCGCGGGCATCGTGTTCAACGACCCCGGGCAGCGTCAGAGGCTGGAGAAACTGGTTCATCCATTGATCCGCGCCTCGCGGGCGGACCTGATCGAGAAGGCGCACGCCGCGGGGAAGCGGGTGGTGGTGGTCGACGCGCCGTTGCTGCTGGAGGCGGGCGTGAACCGGGAGTGCGACGCGGTGGTGATGATCGACGCCCCACGGGATCAGCGGCTCCGGCGGGTCGCCGACCGCGGCTGGGACGACGCGGAGCTGACGCGTCGGGAATCGGCGCAGTGGCCCGCGGGCAGGAAAGCGTCCGCGGCCGACTCCGTGGTCATGAACGACGGCACGATCGGTGCGCTGCGAGCGAAACTCACGGACGCCCTGGATCGGATCATGTCGGCCCCGCCCCGCCCGGCCCATCACGGGCCGTCCGGGATGACCGGGTGACGTTGAGGGTGGTATACTTCCATGTGGGCGACCGATTGGGAGCCCGCACCCCCTCGGCACCATGTGCACGCGAACGTCCGGGCATCGGGCCCGCGCACCCGCCACGCACGGCGACAATCGCCCATGCCGAGCCACGCGAAGCAGGACGCCGACGCCCCGCTTCCCAACCGTCCGCCGCGGCCCCATCCACCACGCCGCGCGCCCGAGAACACCCGCATGCCCCGACAGACCCAGGCTTCGGACCGCAGCAAGCGGTCGGCGACCGACAAACCCGCCAAGGACACCAAGGACAAGCCCACCCGGGCGGCGTCGGAGTCGGGCCCATCGGGCCGAGACTCGGCCCCCGCGTCGTCATCGGCGGCGCCTTCCCCTCCGCCGCCTCCCCCCCCACCGCCGCCCCCATCAACTCCCCCACCGTCATCCATGCCGGCCGCTGCGACCCAAGCCCCGAGGACGTCGCCGCCGGGGACCCCGGAACGCCCATCGGCGCCGGGGGCTTCGACGCCGACATCCGGGGCTCAAGGTCAGCCGGCCGGCGCGCCCCGCCCCTCGCCTCAGCCGAACTTCTCGCAGGGCCAGCCCCCGTCGCACTCGTCGTTCAACTCGTCGGGCGGATCATCACAAGGGCACGGCGGGATGGGCGGGATGATGGACCGGGGTTTCCGGCGGAAGAAGAAGCGTCGCCGCGGCGGGGGCGGGGGCGGGATGCCCCCCCACCAGGGCTCGCACGCGCCGTACCCGTCGCACCAGCGTTCGTACTACCCGGACCTGCCCAGCGATGAGGAGCTCGAACGCGAGGCCGCGGAACTCGAGCGGATCGTCAAGAGCGCGGACCCCAAGTCGCTCGAGTCGTCGATCAGCATGGGCGAGCTCCAGCGGATGGAACTGCCCGAGCTGTACAAGATCGCGGAGCGTGAGGGGCTGACCGAGTTCCACCAACTGTCGAAGCAGGACCTGATCTTCAAGATCCTCAAGGCCCGGGCGGCCAAGCAGGGCTTGATGTTCGGGGAGGGCACGCTGGAGATCATGCCGGACGGGTTCGGCTTCCTGCGTTCGCCGGAGCAGTCGTACCTCCCCGGCCCCGACGACATCTACGTCTCGCCGTCGCAGATCCGCCGGATCGGGCTCCGCCGCGGGATGGTGGTGCGTGGTGCGATCCGCCCGCCCAAGGAGAGCGAGCGGTACTTCGCGTTGCTGCGTGTGGACTCGGTGAACGGCCGCGACCCCGCGACGGTGGCGGACCTGATCCCGTTCGAGGAGCTGACGCCGCTGCACCCGGAGAAAAGGTTCATCCTGGAGACCGAGCCGTCGGAGATCGAGTGCCGGATCATCGACCTGGTGGCGCCGCTGGGGTTCGGGCAGCGGGCGTTGATCGTGGCCCCCCCGCGGACGGGCAAGACGGTGCTGCTGCAGAAGATCACGAAGGCGATCACGCGCAACAACCCGCAGGTGAAGATCATCGTGCTGCTGGTCGACGAGCGTCCCGAAGAGGTGACGGACTTCCGCCGGAACACGGCGAAGACCGTGGAAGTGGTGGCGTCGACGTTCGACGAGCAGGCGTCGAGGCACGTGCAGGTCGCCGACATGGTGATCGAGAAGGCCCGGCGGATGGTCGAGTTCGGGGACGACGTGGTCATCCTGCTGGACTCGATCACGCGGCTCGCGCGAGCCTACAACGCGGAGCAGCCCCACTCGGGCAAGATCATGACCGGCGGCATCGACGCGAACGCGCTCCAGCGTCCAAAGAAGTTCTTCGGTGCGGCGCGGGCGATCGAGCGGGGCGGCTCGCTGACGATCATCGGGACAGCCCTGGTCGATACGGGGTCGAAGGCCGACGAGGTCATCTTCGAGGAGTTCAAGGGCACGGGCAACTCGGAGCTCCACCTGGACCGCAAGCTGATGGACAAGCGGATCTACCCGTGTATCGACATCCCCGCCTCGGGCACCCGCCGCGAGGAGCTGCTGATGGACCCCAAGGAGCTCGAGCTGGTGTACCGTCTCCGCAAGGTGCTTTCGGACATGAACGTGGTCGAGGCGATGGAGTTGATCAAGAACCGCCTCAAGAAGGTGAAGACCAACGCCGAGTTCCTCGTCACGATGGCGATGGGCTGACGCCGGGGCAGGCCGGCGTGATCGCGAGGTCCGCATGTCGATGTCTCACCGGCTCGCCGCCGCCCTGTTCCTGACCGCCGCCGCCGCGCTGGCCGGGGCGTTGTCGACGGCGGGCTTGGCGCTCCTGCTGGGGCCGTTCAACGCGTGGTGGCTCGCCTCGGGGGTGTCGAACGCGTTCGGGGTCGCGTCGCTGGCGGCGGGTCAATTCCTCTTCCTCGCCGCGGTCGCCGACCGATGCTTCCCCAAGGCCGACCCCCGCCTGACGGGGACGTTCGAACTGGCGTTCCTGGCCGTGTTCCTCGCCTCGCTGCTGGCGCTCGTGTCCCTGGCGGTCACGCTCCCATAAACCCTGTTGCACCCGCGAACACCACCACCGTGAACATCCAAGCCCTGCTCATCGCCCTGTCCTTCCTCTCCGGCATCGGTAGCGTTCAACCCCCGGCGGATCCCCCGGCCGCGCCGGCGTCGGGGGCCACCGCCGAACCGCCCACGCCGGACCAACCGGCCGACCCGCCGACCGCTCCGCCGGCGTTGTCGGGGCACGCGGCGGTCGAGCCGGCCGTGTTCACGGCGAGGGAGTTGACCCGCCTGGCGATGCTGGACCTGCGGCTGAGCGAGTCGCCCACGCCGAGCGATTACCGCGTGTGCGACCTGCTCCTGAGCCTGGCCTCGGACCTGACGCCGGACGACCCCGAGCTGGCGCGGCGACGCGCCGAAGCGTCGTGGAACTCGGGCCATCACGCGGACGCGCTGGAGGCGACGCGGCGCCTGATCCGCCTGGACCCCTCCGACACGGTGGCGCAGCTCCGGCTGATCTCGGCGCTGGTCACCCGCGAGCAGAACGCGGACGGCCGGCTCAACGCGTACGCGCGGTACCTCGGGAGCGGGTCCGAGCGACTGGATCCGGCCCTGAGGAGCCGGCTCGCGCTCGACGCGGCGATGCTCGCGCGGGAGGCGGGCCGGGAAGCGTTGTTCCGCGAGCGCCTGACGCAGGCAATCTCGCTCGATCCGTCGAACAAGGAGGCCGCCCTCCTGGCCTTGTCTGAATTTCATCACGCCACGCCCGGAGACAACCCGGGGCGGTTCGAGATGCTGTCCAACCTTCTGATGGCCGACCCGATCGACCCGGTGGTGCACCTGACGCTGGCCTCCGAATTGGCGACGGCCGGGGTGTTCGACCAGGCGTCCCGCTGGCACCGCTCGGGCATCGCGCTGATGCTCAAGTCCGGGACCACCCCGGGGCAGGAGACCGAGGTCGAGACGCTGGTGCTGGCCTGGCTTACGCAGGGTCCCGAGAAGGTGGCGCAGCAGATCGGGCGCGACCTGGAGGCCAAGCGTGAGCAGGTGAGGAAGTACAACGAGCGGTTCGCGACGGGGATCGGCCTCGGGGCCGACCTGGGCGACCCCGACGACGTTCGAGTGGATATCGAG
Source organism: Phycisphaeraceae bacterium (assembly GCA_015200025.1). Classification (GTDB taxonomy): domain Bacteria; phylum Planctomycetota; class Phycisphaerae; order Phycisphaerales; family UBA1924; genus UBA2396. Next base: position 302,059 of record CP054186.1, read on the forward strand.
ACCGAGAAAGTCCGGACCTCGCTGGCCATCGCCATGCAGGACGAGGAGACGCTGGCGCGGTCGATGACGGACATGCGCAAGTCGGTCGAGTACATGTTCGAGCTGGCCGTCGACGACAAGAAGCGGCCGATCGGGATCTCCCGCAACGCGGCGCTGGTGCAGGCGAACTCCAAGTTCTTGGACCTGCAGTTCTGGCGGGCGCTCTCGGGGTTCGACACGGACAAGATCGAGGCCGACCTGGATCGGGTCCAGGTCGCCGCGGGCCGGGACCAGCCGGGGCCCGAGTTGGTCCGCGCCATCGCGGACGCGAGGGAGGGCGAAGCCGCGGAGGCCCTCGAACGGCTCGGGGCGCTCCTTGGCCGGCTCGATCCCGCCTCGCCCGTGTACGCGGCCGCGGTGTTCGGGCGGGGGCTGGCGCACCAGGCCTCGGGACAGAACGACCTCGCGGTGGCCGACTACCGGACGGTCCGCCGGCTGATCCCGATGACCTCGCTGGGCGCGATGTCACGCGCTCGCGCCGAGATCCTGACCGGGACGCCCGAGCCGCTCTCCCCGGACGCCCGCCGGCTGGAGCAACTCTCGGCGGCGATCCCCGCGTGGGTCGACCGCATGGTCGCCGAGCCGTCCTCGTACATGACGATGCTGGTCACCTCCCCCGCCACGTCGGACCCGCTCTCGCCCGCGACCGTGACGATCACGCTCCGCAACGCGGCGTCCATCCCCCTGGCGCTGGGGCCGAACCGGCCGATCAACTCCCGGCTGCTGCTCGCCCCGACCCTCACGCTCCGATCGCGGGCGGTGGCCTCGCTGGCCCGGCCCGAGGTCGTCGACCTGGACCGCCGGCTCCGCCTCAACCCGCGGGAGCTGATCGAGGCGAAGACCGACGTGGGGCTGGGGTTCACCGGCCTGCTGCTCGACCTGACCAGCGCCCAGCAATCGCAGCTCGAATGGCGGGTGCTCCAAGGATTCCTGATCACCCCCGACGGGGTTTTCTCGGAGTCGTCCACGTCCCTGGCGGCGAGGACCCGCGTCTCGCTCCGCCGGCCGTGGGTCCCGGCCCAGCGGCCCGCCGAGTACGCGGCCCACGCCCTGCGTCACGACCCCGACGTCCCCGCGGCCGCCGCGCTGGGGAGGAGCCTCCTCTGGGCGCAAGAACTCGACGCGATCTCCCGGTCGGGCTCGTCGACCCCTCTGTCGATCCCGGCGTCGACCAACGATTGGGCCGGGGAGCGGGCCGCCGTCGCCGAGGCCGCGGTCGAGCGTTGGTCCTCGTTGACGCCGATGGACAAGCTGGCGCTCCTGTCGGTGTTCCCGCACGCGGGCCAGTTCCCCGAGCTGGCGCCGCTCGACCGTCTCGCGCTCGACGACCCCGACACCAGGGTCCGGGCTCTGGCAGTCGCCACACGGGCGCGCGACGCGTCGGACCCTGCGCTGTTGGACGCCCTGAATTCGAACGATCCGCGGCTCGCCGAGCTGGCGTCGCTGACCAAGAGCCGGCTCGAGCAGGCGAGTCCGTGCTACCCGCGGCTCGGGCCGGGGCTGCGAGCCCTGGCGGGCACCGCCGAGTAAACTGACCCCGTGCGAGACGCCCCCCAGCCCCAACGACCGGGCACGGCACGCCGCGTGCTGGGTGTCTCGCTCGCGGTCTCGCTGCTCGCCGCGGCGGTGTACGCCGCGCTGGCCGGGCGATCACCGGGTGATCCCTCCCCGTGGGACGCGCTGCGGGGCGACCCGTGGCGGGCCCTGTCCCTCGTCGCGTTCCCCGCGTGCAGCACGCTCCTGACCGCGCTCGCGTTCCTCCACCTGACCCGCCGATTCGGCCGCGTCCCGGCGGCGGACATGCTCGCGCTGATCACGGCGGCGAATCTTCTCAACTACCTGCCGCTGAGGCCGGGGCTCCTGGGCCGGGTGTGGTTCCACTCGGCGGTCCACGGGATCGCGGTGCGGCACTCGGCCCGGATCGTCGGCGAATCGGTCGCCCTGGCGGCGTTGGGCTTCGCCCTGGCCGCGGTCGCACTCGTCCCCGGGTTGCCCGCGCACGCCCCGTACACGATGCCGCTCTCGCTCGCGGCGGCCTGCCTCGCGCTGGCCCCGGTCGCGAGGTCTCGACCGTCGCTCGCGCCCGCCGCGCCGTACCTCGTCCCGCTGGGGATCAAGCTGATTGATACGGCGTTGTGGGCGGGGCGGTACTGGGTCTGCTTCGGGCTGCTGGGGGTCCCGCTCTCGCCCGCGAGCGCGTTGGCGCTCGCGCTGGTGGCGCAGTCGGCCTCGCTGGTCCCGATCGCGGGCAACGGCCTGGGGTTGCGAGAATGGGCCGTGGCGCTGTTCGCATCGTTCCTGCCGGAGATCCCGCTCAACGTGACGCTGACGGCGGACCTGGCCAACCGCGCCGCGGAACTGGTGTTCGCCGTGCCGACGGGGCTGATCGCCTCGGCGTACCTGGCGAGGCGGCTCCGCCCTCACGGCCGCGGGACAACACCCTCAGCCCTCGGCTGACAGCCTTTCACGCGCCGCCCCGAGGGCGGACGCCACCGCGGCGGGCCCCGTCCCGCCGTGAACCTCTCGCCGCGTGAGGCCCGCCTCGAGCGTGAGCCAGGCGTACACGTCGTGGTTCACTTCACCGCCGGCGATCGAGCGCATCTCGTCGACCGTCAGCCCTTCGAGGGCGACCCCGCGGTCGATGGCGGCCCGGACGAGCCTGCCCACCCGGTCGTGGGCCTCGCGGAAGGGCACACCCTTGGACACGAGGTAATCGGCCAGCTCGGTGGCGTTGGCGAACCCCCCCGCCGCCGCGGACCGGCACCGTTCCCGATCGACCCTGAGCCCGTCGAGGATCGCCGGCGTGACCCGGAGGCAGAGCGAGGCCTCGTTCATGGACTCAAAGAGGAGCGTCTTGTCGCCCTGCAGGTCCTTGTTGTACGCCAGGGGCAGGCCCTTGGTGACGGCCAGCATCGAGACCAGGTTCCCCACGACCCTCGCGCTCTTCCCGCGGAGGAGCTCGCAGGCGTCGGGGTTTTTCTTCTGCGGCATCAGGCTGCTGCCGCTGGTGACGCCCTCGCTCATCTCGACAAACCCGAACTCCGACGTGGAGAAAATGATGAGGTCCTCGGCCATCCTCGAGAGGTGCACGGCCAGCTGCGAGAGGACGAACAGGGTCTCGGCGATGAAATCCCGCCCGGCGGTCGCGTCGAGGCTGTTGCGGCTCGGCGCGTCGAACCCGAGCGAAGCGGCGAGGGCGTGGCGGTCGATCGGGTAGGTCGTCCCCGCGAGGGCGGCGCTCCCCAGGGGCATGACGTTGACCCTCGCGCGAGCGTCGCGGAGCCGGTCGGCGTCGCGGGCGAGCATCTCCTCGTAAGCCAGGGCCCAGTGCGCCATGAGCACCGGTTGGGCGCGCTGGAGGTGGGTGTACCCGGGCATGACGGTGCCCGCCTCGCGGGCCGCAAGGTCGATCAGGCTCGCGCGGGCCGCGCGGAGCTCGGTGAGGCGTTCGTCGATGGCGCGGCGGGTCCACATCCGCACATCGGTCGCCACCTGGTCGTTCCGGCTCCGGCCCGTGTGCAGCTTCTTCCCCGCCGGGCCGATCATCTCGATCAGCCGCCGCTCGACGTACGAGTGCACGTCCTCGTCGCGTCCCACGGCCTCGAGCACCTTCCCCGGCTCACGCCCGGCCTCGTCCTTGAGCGTCCCGAGCGCGGCGGTGATCGACGCGACGTCGTCCGGCGAGAGCACCCCCGCCTTCCCCAGCGCCGCCGCCCACCCGATCGAACCCTCGATATCCTCGCGCAGCAGACGGTGGTCCACCGCGAGCGAGTCGTTGAGCGCGCGGAAGAGCGCATCGTCGACCCCGCCGCCCTCGAATCGGCCTCCCCAGAGCGCCATCCGCGCCTCCTTACTCCACCAGCCCCTTGGCCTTGAGCGCCCGCACGCGCTCCGAGAGGCTCAGCAGACGGATGAACCCGCCCGCGTCCTTCTGGCTATAGACCGCCTCGCCCTCGAAACTCACCATCTTCTCGGAGTAGAGGCTGTGGGGGCTGCGGCGCTTGATCGCCCTGGCCTCGCCCCGGCGGAGCCTCACGACCACCTCGCCCGTGAGGACCTTCGCCATCGATTCCGCGCACGCCCAGAGCGCCTCGCGCAGCGGCGTAAACCACCGCCCGTCGTAGACCAGCTCGGCGAACGTCAGCCCCAGGTGCTCGCGATAGTGCAGCGTCTCGCGGTCGTAGACCAGCTCCTCGATCGCACGCAGACCCTCGACGATCACCGTCCCCCCGGGGGTCTCGTAGAGCCCGCGGCTCTTCATCCCGACGCGGCGGTTCTCGACCAGGTCGACACGCCCCACGCCGTGCTTCCCGGCGATCGTGTTGAGGCGCTCGATGATCCTCGCCGCGCTCATGGGCTCGCCGTTGAGCGCGACGGGCCGGCCCGCCCCGAAGCGGAGCGAGACCTCCTCGCCCGCGTCGGGGGCTTTCGCCGGGTCGGCGGTGAGCATCCAGGCGTCCTCGGGCGGGGCGTTCCACGGGTCCTCGATCGCCCCGCCCTCGTGGCTGATGTGCCAGAGGTTGCGGTCGCGGGAGTAGATCTTCTCGGCGCTGGCGGTCGTGGGGATGTTGCGTTCCTTGAGGTACCCGAGCATGGCGACACGCCCCGAGAGCGTCCAGCGCGGGTCACGCCAGGGGGCGATGACTTCCATCTCGGGCGCCAGCGCCGCGTAGGCCGACTCGAACCGGACCTGGTCGTTCCCCTTGCCCGTGCACCCGTGGGAGAGCGCCGTGCACCCGGCCTTGCGGGCGGCCTCGACCTGCCCGCGGGCCAGGATGGGCCGGGCCATCGCGGTGCCCAGGAGGTAGCGCCCCTCGTAGACCCCGCCCGTGATCACGGTGGGGATCACGAACTCATCGACAAACGCGGCCTTGAGGTCCACGACGTGGCACTCGGCGGCGCCGGACTTGATGGCCTTCTCCTCGACGCCCGTGAGCTCGTCGGCCCCCTGCCCCACGTCGCCCACGACGCACACGACCTCGGCCCCGGGGATGTTCTCCCGCAGCCACGGCACGATGCACGAGGTGTCGAGCCCGCCCGAGTACGCCAACGCGATCCTTTTGCCCATGGCCGATCCCTCTGGTTCCCCGCCCGCTAAACGCCCGCAAACATGTGGTGCAGCAGCGCGCACTGCGCGTGCATCCGGTTCTCTGCCTGCTCGTACACGACGCTCGCCCCCGAGTCCATCACCGCGTCGACGACCTCCTGACCACGCTTGGCGGGCAGGCAGTGCATGAACACCGCGCCGGGCCCGGCCTTGGCCATCATCGCCTCGTTGACCTGGTACCGCAGAAACTTCTTGCGCTCCGAGGAGGAGTGCGCCGACTCGCCCATGCTCACCCACACGTCGGTGTAGACCGCGTCGGCCCCCGCCACCGCGTCGGGGTCGTTGGATTCCTCGACACGCCCGCCGCTCCCGCTCCGACGGGCCAGGTCCCGGGCCTCCTCGACCACCCGCGGGTCACACCCGTGCCCCTTCGGCGTGACCGCCACCAGCGTCGCGCCCAGGATGGCGGCCCCGTGCATGAGCGAATGGCAGACGTTGTTCCCGTCGCCCACGTACGCCACGCGGAGGCCCTTCACCCGCCCGTGCCGCTCCCAGAGAGTCAGGTAGTCCGCCAGCGCCTGGCAGGGGTGGTAGAGGTCGCAGAGCGCGTTGACGACGGGGACGCCCGAGGCCGACGCGAGCTCGGCGACGACCGAATGCCGGAAGACACGGGCGACGATGAGCGAGACCCAGCGTTCGAGGTTCTTCCCGTAATCCGTGACGCTCTCGCGTTCGCCGAGCCGGGCGTTCGAGTGGTCCATGTACACGGCCTGCCCGCCGAGCTTCCAAATACCGACCTCGAAGCTGACGCGGGTCCGCAGGCTGGGCTTCTCGAAGAGAAGGATCGCGCTCTTGCCCCGCATGGAGGCCGAGTACGGGGCGTAATCCCGCTTCATGGACGCCGCGGTCCCGAACAGGCGGAGGATCGTCGACTCGTCGAGCGAGGCGAGCGTCAGGAAGTCCGCGCCCTTGAGATCCGCCACGCCGCTCACGCCACACCCCCGGGCCCGTCGTCGTGCCCGACGATCTCGGTGCCGACCTTCTCCCCGGAGATGTAGGCGGCGAGCGGGCCCGGCCCCTCGCCGGACAGGATGACCACTTTCGCGCCCGTCTTCTGTGCCGCCGACAACGCCGACCTCACCTTCACCGCCATCCCCCCCTTGACCACGCCGGCCTCGATGAGCCTCCCGGCCGACGCGGGCGTCAGCGTAGGCACCACCGCCCCGTCGGCGCCCCGCACGCCCTCAACGTCCGTGAGGAGCACGAGGCGTGTCGCGCCCAGGACCCGGGCGATCCCCGACGCCGCGTCGTCCGCGTTGATGTTCAGGAGGCCGCCGTCGGCGCCCATCCCGATCGAGCTGACCACCGGCACGTACCCCGCCGCCAGCAGCACCCGCAGCACCCCCCCACCGCCCTCACCTTCCATCACTTCACCCACGCACCCGAGGGCCTCCGAGGCACGCCGGCACTCCACCATGCCCCCGTCGCCAAGGCAGAGCCCGACCGCCCTCGACGCCACGCCCGCGCCCGCGGCGGCCGCGTTGAACGCACCGACCAACATCGCGTTGACCTCGCCCCGGAGCACGCCGGCGACGATCCCGATCTGGTCCTTGGGCGTCACCCGCAGCCCGTCGCGACGCTCGACGGGCATCCCGAGCCGCCCCAGGAGCGAATCGACCGCCTTGCCCCCGCCGTGGACCAGAACCAAGCCCCGCCCGGACCTCCCGCCCGACCCGGACGAGGCCTCGGCGATCGCCCGCCAGAGCGTGCCGAGCCGGCCCACGTCCTCGAGCGTGCTCCCGCCGATCTTGATCACGGTGATGCCGCCGGGACCGCTCATGGCCAGAGTCCCTCGGCCTCGTCGAGCCCGAATCGCACGTTCATGCATTGGACGGCCTGACCCGCCGCACCCTTGACAAGGTTGTCGATCGCGGAACTGATGATCAGGTGCCCGTCGCGTGCCTTCAACGCGATGTCGCAACAGTTGGTCCCGCGCACGTCGCCCACGCCGGGCCACACACCCTCGGGGAGAAGCCGGACGAACCGCTCCCCGCGGTACGCCTCACGAAGGAGGGCGCCGACCTTCGCACCGTCCCACCCGTCGGCCAGCTCGATGTGGATCGTCGAGAGGATCCCTCGCTCGAAGGCGGCGACCTGGGGCGTAAAGACGATCGGCACGCCCGCGTAGGCCTCCATCTCGGGCCCGTGCCGGTGGCTCATCACCCCGTACGCCCTCAGGCTCACCTCGCAAAACAAACTCCCCAGAGCCATGCCCCGCCCCGCCCCGCTCACCCCGGACACGCTGTCCACGATCACCCGAGCGCCCGGGCGGACCGCGCCCGCCTTCACGAGCGGCCTCGTCGGCAGGATCACGCTCGTGGGGTAGCACCCCGGGACCGCGATCAGCGACGCGCCCGCGATCTCGGCCCGGAACGACTCGACCAGCCCGTACACCGCGCCGGCGAGCGCCTCACGCCGCGAATGCTCGAACCCGTAGAAGGCCGGGTAGAGCGAAGCATCCTTGAGCCGGTAGGCCGCCGAGAGATCGAGCACCACCGCGCCGCGAGAGGCGAGCTCGGGCGCGAGGTCGAGGCTGGCCTCGTGCGGCGTCGCGAGGAAGACCGCGTCGGGCCGGCACGCCATGACGGCCTCGACACTCGCCGCCGTGACCGCCAGATCACACCGCCCGCGGAACCTCGGGAAGAGGTCGGCCATCGTGGAGCCCCCGCCCGCTTCCTTCTCTCGCCGCGCCGACGCGAAGAGGCCGACCACCTCGGCCCCGCGGTGGCGTAGCAGGATCGAGACGGCCTCCGCGCCCGCGTACCCACCCGCCCCGACAACCGCCGCCCTGACTTGCTTCACGCCGCCACGCTCCTTACGAGATCAACGACCGGAGCCACTGGGTCACCCGGCCCGCTTCATCGGACCCGCCCGTCGCGATCAGGATCGTGTCGTCGCCCGCGAGGGTCCCGACCATATCCGGGTGCGGGGCGCGGTCGAGCCACGAGGCGAGCGCCGAGGCGTGGCCCGGGCCGGTCTTGACCACCACGAGCGAAGCGGCCTGCTGGACATGCTGAACGAATGTCGACGCCGTGATCCGCAATTCCACCGCAGGATCCAGCGGACGGCCTCGATCGGAACCCCCACCCGCCGTCGGGAGGCGGTACCCGGCGGGGGTTTTGATGGCCCCGAGCTCCCGCAGATCGCGGGAGAGCGTGGCCTGCGTCGCCTCCACGCCACGAGAAGCCATCTCACGCTGCAACTCGTCCTGGCTCGAGATCGTGCCCCGGGTCAGAACTTCCTTGATGACCGCGAATCGTCGCCGTCGATCGCTCATGCATAAATATACGTCGACTGCATAAATATGTCAAGCCGTCTCGCCAAGGCGACCCGTCCAGACACCGTTCTTTGCCGAAGTCAAACTCATGAGGGGGAAAATTCCCCAGAAAGCACCGCGGGAGGTCGGGCTTGTCCTCGTGTCGGCGGGTTGATCCCATGGACGGGGTCGCCCCACAGCAGGGACGTGCCCGACACCGCATCTCTCTCTCGCATTCGGGGCGCTCGTTCACGACGAACGGGCGCCCCTTTTTCATGGGCGGGCTAGGCCCCGGCCGCGAGCGTCAACGGAACGCCCAGGACGCGCGCAAGCAGGCGGGACTTCTCGGCGAAGGCCCGCCGCTCGGCGTCGATGCGACCCGAGGCCGCGACGCGCACGGCCGCGGCCCGAGGGGAGAACGTCAGGTGGAGGGATCGAACACGTCCGCGGTGGGAACGGTCGAGGGCGTCGGCGGCGCGGAGGACCGCCGCGAGGACGCGCACGACGGCGCGGTCGGGCTCAGAGAGGGCGGCGAACCTCGGGTGTCGCCGCGACGGCTCGGCCTTGCGGTGGTACCGGGCCACCTGCGACGCCAGCGCCGTGGCGCGCTCGCTGATCCCGGGGAGGAGTGACGCGAGGATGATGTCGCGCGATCGTTTGTGGTGGGTCGGGTAGTCCACGGACGCGCCGGTGTCGTGGAGCAGCGCGGCGACGCGGAGGATCGTCCTCGCATCGGGCTCGGCGGCCAACACCGAGCCCACCGCGGGGTGCCGGGCGAGCTGATCGAGCATGGAGGACGCGAGGCGGTCGACGTGCCGTGAATGGTCGGGATCGGGGTCCAGCAGGCGGGAGAGGCGGCGTGCCGCCGGGACGGGGTCGGGCTCATCGGGATCGGCGGCGAGGACCCGGCAGAGGCCCTCGCGGAGCCCGCCCGGGGCGTGGACGATGGACTGAAGGCCCAGGCCCGCGGCGGCGTGCTCGAGCACGAGCAGGCCGGGGAGGAGGATGCCCGCGCGGTCGGGCGGGAGGTTGTGGACAAAGTCGGGGAGGAGCGGGGCCGAATCGATGAACCGGCGGATGAGGTCCCGGGCGAGTTCGAGCGGGATGGTGTCTTTGGGGTGCCGCCCGATCCCGGCCTGGATCGAGGCGAGGGTGGTGATGGTGCCGCCGGTGCCCGCGAGGGTTCGCGGCGAGAGCGGGAGGTCCTTGAGGGCGGGGCCGAGGGCTTCGCGGATGTGCCGGCGGAGCGCGGGGACCGATGAGAACGCGTCGGCGAGCCGGACCGCCCCGAGGGGGAGGGAGCGGGTAAAGACGGGGGTCTCGCGGATGGCGAGGACGAGCTGGGCGCTCCCGCCGCCGATGTCGATGAGCGCGACGGGCTGCTCGGTGCGGCGGAGCTTCGTGGCGGCGGAGGCGAAAGCGAGGGCGGCCTCGTGGTCGCCCGAGATCACGCGGAGGTCGAGTCCCAGTCTTTTCTGGACGAGATCGACGAAATCGGGGCCGTCGGAGGCGTCGCGGACGGCGGAGGTCGCGACGGCGCGGATCCGGCCCGCGCGGGCACGCCGCGCGGTCGCGAGGAAGTCGCGGAGGGCGTCGAGGGTCGGGGCGATGGCGGCCGGGTCGAGGCGGTGGGTCGTGGCGAGGTCGCGGGCGAGCTGGGTCGGGCGGCGGTCCTGGGCGATGGTCGTGAGCCGCCCCCCGGGGGAGACGTCGGCGACGAGGAGCCGAACGGCGTTGGATCCGACGTCGATGGCGGCGACGCGTCGAGGTTCGCGGGTCGGCATGGGGTGAGGGTATCGGGCGATCTCGGATCGGCGGGGATACAGTCCGGGCCCGGACGGGGAGCACGAGAAAGGGAATCCAATGGCCGAGAACGCGGGACAGGGCGAGCAGCGTCAGATCCAGTTGCGGGTCGACGAGAGCAAGATGACGACGACGTACGCGAACACGATCCGCACGTCGACGGCGATGGACGAGGTGATCCTGGATTTCGGGCTGAACCTGCCCTCGCAGGGGCAGGGCGGGGAGCCGATGCTGGTGTTCCACGTCGGGAGCCGGGTGGTGATGAACTGGGCGGGCGCCAAGCGTCTGGCGATGAGCCTGGTGAACGTGGTCCGTCAGTACGAGCAGGCCAACGGGGAGATCCAGATCCAGCCGAGGCAGTCGGGCGCCCCGGCGGGTGGTCAGGGTGGCGGGCAGGGCGGGGGCGGTCCGAGGCTGGTGCAGTAACGGGTTTGCGGGAGAACGGGCGGGAGGCCGCCCAACGCTGATTCATGGGCGCGGCGCTCCGATGTGCCGCGCCTTTCTTTTTATTCGAGGACGGAGCGTGGCGGCACTTCGGGGGCCGGGTGATCGAGCGTTGGGAAGGTGGTCACGAGGGGCGCGATGAAGGTGCAGTAGGTCGAGACGGTGAGGATCGCGGTGAGGTTGAGGAGGACGCCGGCGCGGCGCATGTCGCGCGTGGTCGGGTGCCCGGTGGCGTAGGCGAGGGCGTTGGGCGGGGTGGCCATGGGGAGCATGAAGGCGTTGCTCGCGGCGATGGCGACGGGGAAGAGGAGCGCGAAGGGGTGGAGCCCGGGGATGCTGACGGCGGCGGCGATGGGGAGGAACGTCGAGGCGACGGCGGTGTTGCTGACGACCTCGGAGACCATGGTGACGCAGGCGGCGGCGGCGAGGATGATCAGGAACGGGTGGAGCCCGTGGAGCTGCGAGAAGAGGGCCGCGATCTGGTCCGACACCCCGTTGGCCCGCAGCGCGGCGGCGAGCGAGAACCCGCCGCCCAGGAGCACCAGCACGCCCCACTGGATCGACGAGGCGGTCTTCCACGAGAGCGCGAACCGGCGTTCCTTGAGGTCGACGGGGATGAGGAACAGCAGGAGTACCACGAGGACGGCGACGCCCGCCTCGGGCAGCGGGCGGGGGCGGCCCATGAGGGACTCGAGCGCACGGTTCACCGGCGTGTTGAAGATCCACAAGGTCGCGGCGAGGAGGAACACCCCGAGGACGATTTTCTCGTGCCGGGAGAGCGGGGTGGTTTCCAGGAGGCGGTCGTCGAGGACCGCGTGTCCCGGGCCCAGGGACGAGGGGACGCGGAAGACCACCCGGGTGAGCAGGACCCACGCGGCGGGGAGCAGGATGAGCATGACGGGCACGCCGACGGCGGCGTACTCGGCGAACGAGAGGTGGTAGTTGTAGTTGGTTCGGATGGTGGCCTGGAGGATGATGTTGGGTGCGGTCCCGAAGAGCGACCCGACGCCCCCGATGGTGGCGGCGTAGGCGATGCCGAGGGTGGCGGCGAGGGCGAAGTGGCGGGCCTGGATCGGGGAGAGCGCGTTCTGCCGGTCGGCGAGGATGCGGACCACGGACAGGGCGATGGGGAGCATCATGACCGTGGTGGAGGTGTTGTTGACCCACATGGAGAGCAGGGCGGTCGCGGTCATCAGCGCCGCGATGATCCTCGCGGGGCTGTTCCCGGCGAGGCGCAGGAGCACGACGGCGAAGCGTTGCGGGAGCCCCGCGTGCTCCATGGCGGCGGCGAGCATCATCCCGCCCATGAAGAAGAAAATCTCCGGGCGCGCGTACGGGGCGGCGGCGGCGTCGAGCGTCGCGATGCCCGCCAACGGGAACAGCACCAGCGGGAGCAGCGCGGTGGCCTGGAGCGGGATGGCCTCGGCGATCCACCAGACGGCCATCCACGCCGCGGCGGCGAGCGTCGCGCGGGCCTGGGGCGAGATCGGGTCGGCGTCGGCCTCGCCCGGGGCGAACATGACGTAGACCGCGAGCGCGGCCAGGGGGCCGGCGGCGAGCGTCGCCAACGACCGCGCCGGGTGCGTGTGCTTCGTCGGGGCTGTGGGTGAATGGATCGGATCGGGCATCGCGTCTCCCCCCCCCCCCCCCCCCCCCACTACCACCACCACCTTTCGAGCAGCGTCTTTACGGCTGGGGGGCCGGGAGCGTACCACACGTGGGCGTTGATGGACCGAGTTCGATCAGCGGGGCGGTGGGCCGGGGTCGGGAGCGTCGGCGTTGGGTGGTGCTTCGAGATGGGGCTTGGAGCGGCCGGACATCGAGACCGCGACGGCGGCGAAGATCAGCATGAAGGCGATCGCGTCGTTGAGCCGGGGGCGCTCTTTCGCGACGAGGATGGTGAACACGGTGAAAACGCCGAGGGTGATGGCTTCCTGAAGGACTTTGAGCTGCGGGAGGGTGAAGGGCCCCCCGCGGGAGATGTGGCCCGCCCGGTTGGCGGGGACCTGGAGGATGTACTCGGGGAGGGCGATGAGCCAGGACAGGATGATCGCGGTGAGCAGGGGCCAGGCGTCTTTCTTGACGTGGTAATACCACGCGAAGGTCATGAAGGCGTTCGAGGCGATAAGGAGCAGGACGGTGATCGCCCAAGGTGGCATGGGATGGAGATTATGGGTTGACGGCGGGGGCCGCCGGCGGCGTCGCGGCGGGCCGTGAATCGGCGGTGGCGAGGCGGAGGATATTGGCCTGGGTCATGTGGGTCCCGGTGAGTTCGCCGGAGATCCGGCCGTTGCACATGACGAGGATGCGGTCGGAGAGCGCGAGGAGTTCGGGCATCTCGGAGGAGACCAGCAGGACCGCGGCGCCCATGTCGGAGGCCTGGTGTATGAGTTTGTAGACCTCGGCCTTGGTCCCGACGTCGATGCCCCGGGTGGGCTCGTCGAGGAGGAGGACGGAGGTGGCCCGGCCCATCCACCGGGCGAGGAGGAGTTTCTGCTGGTTGCCGCCGGAGAGTTCGGAAGGGAGCGAGGCGGGCGAGGCGGCCTTGACGCGGTAGTCGTTGATCTTGTCGCCGACCAGGGCACGCTCGGCGCGGAGCGAGCGGAGGCCGAGCAGCCCCGCGAGGCGGTGCATGAAGGGCAGGACGATATTCTCGGCGACGGAGAGGTCGAAGAACAGCCCCTGCAGCCGGCGGTCCTCGGGGACGTAGCCCACGCCGCGGCGGATGGCGTCGCCGGGCCCGTTCCTCGCGAGGGGTTTGCCGTCGACGAGGACGGAGCCCGAGGCGTTGGGGTCGAGGCCGAAGATCGCGTCGAGGAGTTCGGAGCGTCCGGACCCGACGAGCCCGCCGACGCCGAGGATCTCGCCCGCGTGGAGGGTGAGGTTGACGCCGCGGAGCTTTGGAGGGGAGTTGAGATCCCTGACTTCGAGCTTGATCTTCGATTTCGCGTGGCCCACCGTGGGGGGCGGCGGGGAGTCGATCCCGGCGAGCTCGCGGAGCGCGGACGCGTCGGTCCCGATGGCCGCCCGTCCCCCGGCGTCGGGCCCCTCGCGGAGGCGGCCCGTGGGCGTGGCGAGACGCCGGCCGATCATCTGTTCGACGAGGTCGGACTCGGAGAGTTCGTTGACGAACGAGGTCCGGACGAACTTCCCGTCCCGGAGGACCGTGACCCGCGAGCAGACGGCGAAGATCTCGGCCATCCGGTGCGAGACGTAGACGACCGTCAGCCCCCTCGCGGCGAGGTCGCGGGTGATCTGGAGCAGGCGGTCGGCCTCGGCGACCGAGAGCGAGCTGGTGGGCTCGTCGAGCACGATCAGGCGGGGGCCCGAGCCGTGGGAGGCGCGGGGGTCGAGGGCGGCGGCGATCTGGCAGATCTGTCGGCGGCCCGGGGCGAGCGAACCGAGCGGGGCCCGCACGTCGATCGACGGGTCCAGCTGGTGGACGAGCGAGGCGGCGCGGTCGTCCATGACCCGGCGGTCCAGCAGCCCGAGCCGCGTCGGGAGGTCGTGCAGGCACAGGTTCTCGGCGACCGAGAGGTTGGGGCACTGGGCCAGTTCCTGGTGGACGATGCGGACGCCGGCGTTGAACGCGTCGTCGATCGAGCCCGGCGTCAGGTCGCGGACGCGGGCGTTGTCGTAGAGCCGGACCCGCCCCGAGTCCTGCCTGTGGAGCCCGGCGATCACCTTGCCCAGCGTGCTCTTGCCCGCGCCGTTCTCGCCCATCAGGGCGTGGATCTCGCCCTTGGCGAACGAGACGGAGACGTCGTCGAGCGCCTGCGTGACGCCGAAACGCTTGGAGATGTTCTCGGCGGTGAGGAGGGTTTGATCGTGGGTCATGGCCGTCTCGTGCGGGCCCGCGTCGATCGAACGAGGGATGAAGGCCGATCCGGCCCTGTGGGGCGGGACCGGCGTGCATCTTTCTTACTTCCCGGCGGGCTTGGGCGCGCTGGGGGAGGGGGCGTCTTTCTTGTCGCCCTCGCCGAGCCACTTCTTCCAGAGGTCGATGTACTCGGAGGCGTTATCCTTGGTGACGGTCTTGAGCTCGAAGGTGTTGATCACGCGGCGGGGCTCTTCGCCGAGATGGGCCTTGTTGAAGAGCATCTCGACGGTCTTGTACCCCCAGCCGTAGCAGTCCTGGACGATGAGCGTCTGGACCTGCCCGGCCTGGACGTACTTGATCTGCTCGGTGAGGGCGTCGACGGCGACGATCTTGGCTTTGTCGTAGACGCCGTCGAGCGCGTTCTGCGTGAAGAGGGGCCAGCCGCCGACCATGGCCCACCCGGCGATCTCGGGGTCGGCGGCCTGGACCTGCTGGACGCGTGCGGCGGCGTCGGCGGCGGTCTCCTTGTGGTAGTACACGTCCTTGAGCGTGAACCCCTTGTCGCGGAGCTTCTCGATCTCGTCGCGGACGCCCTTGACGCGGAGCTGGAGGTTCGGGGCGTTCTGGTTGCCGGCGAGCACGGCGACCTTTCCGCCCTTGTCGCCCATCGCCTTGGCGAGTTCCTGCATGAGCTTGCGCCCGCACTCCTCGTCGTTGACCCCGTAGTAGGCCATGCGCCTGGACCGCGGCGCGTCCGAATCGAACGTGACGACCGTGACGCCCTTGGCGACGGCGGCGTCGATCGCCGAGGTCAGGACGTTGGCGTCGGAGCAGGAGACGGTGATCCCGTCGACGCCCAGGCCGGCGAGCTGCTCGATGAACTGGGCCTGGAGCTGGGCGTCCTCGTTGGTGGGCGTCTGCCAGTTGATGCGGATCTGGACGCCGTGCTTTTTCTCGAGGTCCTTCGCCGCGTCCATGGCCCCCGTGCGGGCGGCGATGAAGACGGGGTTGGACTGGCTCTTGGCGACCACCCCGAACTGGTAGGACTTGACCGGCGGGGCGTGGTCGCCCGCGAGGGCCGGGGCCGACAGTGCGAGTGCGAAGACGGCGAGCGCGTTCCTGCGGTTCATGGTGATTCTCCCTGGTGCCCGGGTGGTGATCCCCGGTGGATCGGACGCCCGGTGGGGCGTCGGGTTCGCGATGATCGTACGGACGGGTCCTGGTTCCATGGATGCGTGGGGGTCGGAGGGTGCGGGGCTTACGACCGGCGTGCCTTCCCGAGGCGTGACTTCAGTTGATCGAGCACCACGGCGGCGACGATGGCGGCGCCCATCACCACGCGGAAGTACGAGTTGTCGATGTCGAGGATGACGATGGCGTTGGTGATCATCTGGACGAGGATCGCCCCCAGGACCGCCCCCAGCACCGACCCGCGGCCGCCCGAGAGCGAGACCCCGCCGATGACGGCCGCCGCGATGACGTTGAGTTCGTATCCCTGACCCGCGGCGGGCTCGGCGGCGCCGAGGTAGCCCAGGTACATCGCCGCGGAGAGGCCCGCCAACGCCCCGCAGAGCGTGAACGCGAGGATCTTGGTCCGCCCGACCGGGACGCCCGCGTACTGGGCGGCGGTCTCGTTGCCCCCGATCGCGAAACACCGCCGCCCGAAGACGGTCCGGCCCAGCAGCACGAGCCCGGCCAGGGCAACGGCGAGCATGAAGAACACCGGGACGGGGTATATCTGACCCCCGAAGTCCGCCTTGAAGAACCCGGACGTGAACGACTCGGGGAACCCCGAGATCGTCTGCCCCTTCCCCAGGAGGAAAACGAGCCCCCGGAGGAGTTCCATCATCCCCAGGGTGATGATGAAGGGGTGGACCCGCAGCCCCACGACCAACGCCCCCGAGACCATGCCGCAGAGCGCGCCGGTCACGACGCACGAGACCAGCCCGATCGTGAGCGAGGCGAGCCGAGGGACGTCCGGGTCGGCCTCGCCGACGCCCGAGTATGCGCCGCGGACCGCGGTCACGACGACGGCGGCGAGGACGAGGAACGTGATCGCGGCGAGCGCGAGGGTCACCAGGCCCGCCCGTGCGACGGTCCGGGCGTGGACCCCGGGCACCCGTGGCGAGGCCAGGCGCATGATCCCCCCGGCGACGACCATCCCCGCGACCGCGAGGGCGAGCGGCGCGAGCGGGAGCGAGGCCCCGGCGAGCGTGACGGGGGGCAAGCCCGTCTCCCATCGGTGCCGGAGCAGGATCGCGCCGACCGCCGCCGCGAGCGCGTACACCGAGCCGACCGACAGGTCGATCCCGCCGAGGACGAGGACGAAGGTCATCCCGACGGCCATGACGGCGATGAACGACGCGTCCTTGGCCAGGAGGACCAGGTTGTCCGGGGCGAGGAACTTATTGACAGGCCGGGTCGTGAGACGGAGTGTGTCCGGGGAGGCGGGAGAGAGGAGCAGGTCGGGCCCGGCGTTGAGCCGCACGGGCCCCCGAGCGGTATTGACGAGCAGGTTCCCGCTCGGATCAGCGGGAAAGTCCTCGCGGAGCGATTCGATCAGTCCACGGTCGGACTCGGCGTTGTCGAGGGTCAGGAGACTTCCCTTGCCCGCGGGCTGGGTCGCGACGACGGCTCGTCCCAACCGGATGGCGTTGTTGGGGTCGGCCCCGGCGACGATCGACGCCTGCCGGCCCTTGCGGAGTTCGCGGGCCGGGGGCGCGAAGCGGACGCGGACGTTCTCGGAAGCGAGCTCGAGGGTGCCGTTGGGGTCGCGCGGGGCGAGTTGCTCGATCCGGGTGAACGGGAGCGTGCCCGTGGACTCGATCACCAGGACCGACCGCCGCGTCCCGTCGGGCGAGGTCTCGGCCTTCTCGGAAGTGGTGACGCCCGGCGGGAGGTCGACCGTGGCGGTCGGCCCGGGCTTGGTCCCCGCGAGGAACGCGAGCAGGGCGCCGAACGCGAGGATGACGATGATGAGACCGGCCTCGGGCGCGGTGATCCATCGGCGGGTGAGCGAACGCCCGCGGGCGGGAGCGAGGTGGGCCTGTGGGGTGGTTTCAGACAATCGGCCGTCCGGGTGAGAGCGTGCGCGACGCGGGGCTCAGGATACCCGGTGGCCGCCGGGGCCGCACCGGGAGGCGAGGGGGAGCCACGGGCGGCTTAGTCGACGGTCTGGACGAAGTTGGAGCGGTTGCGCCGGAAGGCGTTGATGGAGTTGGGGTACAGGGTCGTATCGGTGCCGAAAAAGACGTCCTGGATCGTCCCGTTGAGTGTGGCCTGGAAGAGGAACTTGGCGTGCCCGTCCATGAAGACGAACGCGCCGCCGTCGACCCCCCAGGCATCGCCCGGGGCGTACCGGCCCGGGGCGGTGCGGGCCTGGGTCGCGTTGACGGTGCCCCCCCCGCCGCCGCCGTAGAAGGCGTAGGTGGAGATGTCGGGCCCGTCGGTCTCGTCGCCGAAGAAGGGCGGGGAGATGGTGAGGGGCTCGTCCTCTTTGAGCCCCGCGATGTACAGGTACGAGATGTTGTACGAGACGACCTCGTCGGCGGACCCCGGGGCTTTGGTCTGCTTGATCGTGGCCTCGTTGTAGGTGCGTGCGACGGGCGGCTGGTACGGGAGGCCGTAGTAGCGGTCCTCGCGGTCGCCCGGGTTGGCGAGCCATTGGAAGCCGTCAACGTAGCGGGAGAGCAGCGGGACCTTGTTCCCGTCGGAGTAGGCGGCGTTGTCGGGGTTGCCGGCGCCGCCGCGGAACCCGAAGTCGATCCCGTCGCCGACCTGGAAGAGCGAGAAGAACCCGGCGAGCCCGCCGTAGACGAACTGCCCGTTGAGCGCCGTGGGGGTCCGGAAGGCCGGGGGGATCGGGACGACGGGGTACCAGGCCTTGTTATCGCGTGCGTAGAGCGAGCAGACTTGCCCCGCGGATCGGAGGTTGGCGAGGTTCTTGGTGAGCTGCGCGGCGCGCCTCGCCTTGCCGAGCGCGGGGAGGAGGATCCCGATGAGGAGCGCGATGATGGCGATGACGACGAGGAGCTCGATCAGGGTGAACGCGCGACGATGGGGCGAGGCGGGGCGGGGCATGATGGACCTTCCTTGGTGGGTCGCCTGGGTTCGCCGCGGCGGCGCAGAACGCGCGTCTTGCGGCGAGTTGTTTCAGGAACCGTAACCTATCGGAGAGCCGCGAGGCGGGTCAAGCACGGTGGAGCGATTCACGTTCGGGATCACCACGCGTTACGGGCGAAACACGCGGGCGTTGCCTTCCTTCGGGTTATCGAACGATTCGCGGAACCGGTTCCAGAGCCCATGGTTCGGGGGATCCCCCGTATCGGCCGCCACCGAAACCGGTTTCTGTCGGCCTGAATCCGTACCCGATCGGGTACGAACTCGATTGAAACGGTGGTAGACTGCATGGGAGGGGTTCGGGGGGGCTTGTCCCCGTCGGGGCGAGCGTCGGTGGAAACACTTCGGTCACGGAGCCGGCGGGTTGGGCGGTGAAGGCGGCACGCGAGGCGTCCGGCGGTCATTCGGACGCGTGAGAGCGATCGTGGAGCGATCGAAACGTTTCGGAGGAATGTCGATGAAGATCGAGCGAGTGTCGGCGGCGTTGATGGTGGCGGCGTGCGCGGGGGCGGCGGTGGCGCAACCCACGGTGGACGGGCGCTTGTCGCCGGGCGAGCTGGAGCTGTATCGGCTCAAGTGGGTCCAGTCCAACCCCACGCAGTTCGGGGACAACGTCCCCGGCGGCGCGTGCAACGAGGCCGACGTGGGCAACCCCGCCGCCGTCTCCACCGGGCACGAACTGAAGATCCCGCTCTCGCGTCTGGGGAACCCCACCGGCCCGGTCCGGGTGCTCGTGGCGATCGCCAACGGCGGGCACAGCAGTTTCTCGAACCAGACGCTCCCGGGGCTCCCCGCGGGCACGGCCAACCTCGGCAGCAGCCGGCAGGTTGATTTCACGCAGGTCGTCGGGAACCAGTTCGTGACGATCCCGGTGGACAACGCCTTCTCGCCCGTGGCCGACGGGACCCGCTCGGTCGGCGAGTACGGCGCGGCCCTGGCCGTGCAGACGAACCGCACGGGCTTCGGCAACAACACCGACCCCGACGCGGGCGCCGCCAACGGGAGCGAGCTCGACAACCTGCACGGGGTGATCAGCGGCGATTTCCTGCACCTGTTCATCGGCGGGAACATCGGGTCCGACTTCGGCGCCAAGATCGAGATCTTCATCGATTCGGGCGTCGCCGGCGGGCTCAACCAGCTGACCCAGTTCGCCGCTCTCCCGGACGTGGACTTCGGCGCCCTGCAGAACATGCAGGGCAACGACGCCTCGCCCGGGCTCCGCTTCGACGCGGGCTTCAGCCTAACGCACTACATCACCTACGGCGCGGGCAACAACCCGGTGACGTACTACCCCAACCTCGCCAACGTCGCCGAGGGCTTCGGCGAGTTCCTCGGGTGCAACCAGGCGGGCAACGGGTCGGGCATCCTCGCCGGGTGCGGCGCGGCCCCCGACGTCGAGGTCGCGCTCGATAACTCGAACATCGACGGCGTGCCGGGCCGTTGTCCGCCCCCCACCGGCGACCGCGACGTCGCCTCGGGCTCCGAGCTCAACAACCTTTATTCGTACATCGATCAGACCAACAACCGGCTCCACCTGTTCATCGGCGGGAACCTGCAGAACAACTTCAACAAGATCACGCTCTTCTTCGATGTCGCCGAGGGCGGCCAGAACACCCTGACCCAGAACATCGACATCGACTTCGGCGCGCTCCAGCGCATGGGCGCCAACTTCGAGGGCGACGGGAGCCCGGGCCTGACCTTCGACGCCGACTTCACGGCCGACTACTGGCTCAACATCACCAACGGGAACGACCCGATCGAGCAGTACACCCACGCCACCGTCATCCGCACCGACGGCCCGCGCCGCGGGTTCAACGGCGAGGCCCTGGACTACGGGACCTTCGAGGGCGGGCCCAAGGCCCGGATCGTCGACACCGTCCTCGTCAACGACCCGGTCAACTGGGACGGCCGCTTCGGCGACCCCTACAACGAGCGCCTGGACATCCAGGACGGGTTCGCCGGGAGCATCTTCGCCAACTACGCCCCGCGGCTCGCCGGCGATAGCCTGCTCGTCGACCCCTTCAACCCCGTCGGCACCCCCGGGCTGATCCTCAACACCCTCGACAACAGCAACATCGGCGGCGTGACCTCGTCCGCCGCCGACCCCGTCGCCGCCCAGTGCGTCGACACCGGGTACGAGCTGAGCATCGACCTCGACGAGCTCGGCTGGGACGGGTCCAGCCTGATCAGGGTCGCCGGGATGATCCTCAGCAGCGGGTACGACTTCATGTCCAACCAGGTCCTCGGCGGGCTGCCCGACGGCACCGGGAACCTCGGGAACACCCGCCAGGTCAACTTCGCCGCCATCGAGGGCGCCCAGTACATCGTCCTCAACCGAGAGGATTGCCCCGCCGACTTCAACGGCGACGCGTTCCTCGACTTCTTCGACCTCGACGCGTACATCGCCTGCTTCGAGGGCGAGACCTGCCCCACCGGCAAGTCCCCCGACTTCAACGGCGACTGCTTCGTCGACTTCTTCGACCTCGACGCGTTCGTCGAGGCCTTCGAGAACGGCTGCTGAGCCGATCCACACCGTCCCCGAGCGAGGGGCGTCCGACGCCCCCGGCACACTCCGAACCCCGGCGCCCTCCGCGCCGGGGTTTTTTCATCACCCGCGCCGAACCTCGGTCCGAGAAGTCGCCGAGAACACGCCCGCCGGCGGAGAGACGCTCGATCTCGGTCGAGTGGGTCGCGCCCCGGCCCGATAGTTCAAGCCGAGGCGCGCCGTGGTGTTCGCGCCTCGTCCTGGATCGGCCGCCACAGCGGCGGCGGGAGGCGTGGCGTGCGTACGGAGCCTTTCGAGAATCGTCGGTGCGAGCCGAGGTACCGCGTCAGCCCGATGTACACCCCGGTCACGCTCTGCATGATCGACGGTGCATCGACCTCGGCCGAGGGGCACGCCTACGACCTCTCGGCCAGCGGCATGCAGTTCGAGCTCGACCGGGCCATCGAGCCCGGGACACCCGTCGCCCTGCAGGTCACCCTCCCCACCGGCGGCGCGATGTGGGACGACCTCGAGAGCAGCCGGAGCCTCATGGTGATCGGGAGCGTGGTCTGGGCGGACGACAGCGAGCCCGGGCCGGCCCGGATGGCCGTCGCCTTCGAGCGGTTCGTCCGGCTCGGGGATCAGGAACGGCTGGCCCGGCAGCTCGGCAGCGGGCGGTTCGCCAAGGCCGCGTGATCACCCTCACGTCGGGTTCCACAGGCTCGGGGCCGCCGGGGTGATATCTCGGGTATTCTGCCGCCTCGGATGACCTTCCGAGCGCCGACGGTGCCGAACGCGTTCCCGCCCGTGATGCGCCGTGGCGTGCGTCGATTGTTGTGGCTCTCGGTGCTGTTCGCGATCCTGGCCTGCGCGTGGGTCATGCTCCGGAAGCCGATGGGCGTGCCGAGGGGGTACGCGTATCGATACGGGGCGCGGGCGCTGGGGCTCGTGCCGGTCGCGGTGCTGTGGCCCTGGTGGATGATGACAACACAGCACTTCCGCCGGTCGCTGCGTGAATCGGGCGGCCGGCTCTGCACGCGGTGCGCGTACGACGTGTCGAGGCTGCCCCTGACGGGGACGTGCCCCGAATGCGGCGGCGCGTACGACGTCGAGCACGACCGGCCGACGTGGGTCACCGTGATGTCGATGTACGGCTTGTCCGTCTCGCCCATGAAACCCACGGGCGGTCAGCCCAAGAGCCGATCTTGACTTGTGGCTCGGGAAATGTCTGGTATGCTTGCGGGCTGGGGTGTGGCGGACGGACGCATTGCCATGGCGGACCTCCCGCTGACGACCACGCTCTTGCTCGATCGCCTCCGGCGGACGTGGGAGGGCGGAGAATCGGCGTGGGCGGAGATCGACGCGAGGTACCGCCCGGTGCTGATCGGTTTTACCCGCTCGCTCGGGCTGAGCGAGGCGGACGCCGAGGACGCGGCCCAGTGGACACTGGCGGAGTTCTCGCGGGGGCTTCGCGGCGGGCAATACGAGCGAGGGAAAGGCCGGCTCCGGTCCTGGGTCATGGGGATCGCCCGGCACCGCGTGGAGATGATCAGGCGGTCCGTGGGGCGAAGGCCGGAGAACAAGAAGGTTGGTGGCTCGGGCGGGGTCTCGCCGATCGAGGAGCGGGAGACGCCGGACGCCGAGGGCATGGAGGCGATCTGGGACCGTGAGGTCGAGCGAGCGGTGTTCGAGGAGGCGTGGCGTCGGGTGCAGGGCCGGTTCGCGCCCGAGTCCTTGCGGGCGTTCGAGCTGGTCGCGATGCGGGGGGCGTCGTCCGCGGCGGCGGCGGCCGAGTGCGGCATGAACTTCGAAGCACTCTACATGGCCAAATCGCGTGTGACCAAGGCGCTCCGCGAGATCGCGGCGGACCTGACGCGGCGCTACGGCGACGACGAATGAACCACACGATCTCGGACACCTCCGCGGGAGATTGGCCTCGGCGTGGCTGTCCGCCCGAATCGGCCATGGCCGCCGCGGCCTCGGGCGACGACCCCGGCGGCCTGATCGCCTCGCACGCGTCGGCCTGCCCCGCGTGCCGGGCGGCGCTCGACGATCTCCGCGAGGGGGAGCGGTTCACCGCCCGGTTCGCCGGGGTGCTCTCGCCGCCGCAACGACCGGGCTCAGCGCCCCCGGCCGACGCGTCGGGGTCGATCCCGGTCATCCCGGGCTACACCGTGGGCGAAGAACTCTCCCGTGGGGGGCAAGGGGTCGTCTACCGCGCGGTGCAGCACGAGACGCGCCGGGCGGTCGCGATCAAGGTCATGCTCCGCGGGTTGTTCGCGTCGCAGCGAGAGATCGCTCGGTTCGAACGCGAGGTCGAGATTGCGGCCTCGCTCAGGCACCCCGGGATCGTCACGGTCTACGAGGCCAGGCTGCTCGACGACGGGCGGCACGCGCTGATCATGGAGCTCATCGATGGCGAGCCGCTCTCGGCCTGGGCGACGCGGGCGCCGATGGGGCGTGAGGGGTTCCTGCGGAGGCTCGGGGTGGTGCGCGAGGTGGCGTTGGCCGTCCACTACGCGCACGGCCGCGGCGTGATCCACCGCGACCTCAAGCCCGGGAACATCGTGATCGACGCGTCGGGTGAACCGCACGTCCTGGATTTCGGCCTGGCCCGCCGGGGGAACGAGGCGAACGCCGGCGGGGTGCGGGCCGTCGACCCCAAGAGATCGTGGAGCGGGGCGGGGCTGATCGGCGCCTCGATGATCGGGGTCTTTCAAGGAACCCCGGCCTACGCCGCGCCCGAGCAGTTCGAGGGAGAAGGCTCGGCGGTCGACGTGCGGGCGGATGTGTACTCGCTCGGCGTCATCCTGCACGAGCTCTTGACGGGCCGGGCGCCCTTCGGCGACCCCTCGTCCGGGCTGACCGAGATCGTCGGGCTCAAGCGCTCGGGCGGGCTCACCGGCCTCAAGGCACGGGCGTCGGCGCTCGGG
Source organism: Phycisphaeraceae bacterium (assembly GCA_015200025.1). GTDB lineage: Bacteria > Planctomycetota > Phycisphaerae > Phycisphaerales > UBA1924 > UBA2396. Next base: position 326,065 of record CP054186.1, read on the forward strand.
CTGGTGGGCGCTGGCGCAGACGCCGAGGCGGTGGTGGGCAAGGCGATGAGCGTGGACCGCGAGGGCCGATACCCCTCGGCGCTGGCGTTCGCCGACGATCTCGCCTCGTTGATGCGGGGCGGCGCCGTGGCGGCCCGGACCGGGAGACTCTACCGAGCGCGGAAGTTCGCCCAGCGTCACGCCGTGGCGCTCACGGTCTCGGCGGCCGTCGTGGTGGCCGCCGGCGCCGGGATCACGGTGCTGGCCCGGAGCGAGTTCGAGGCGCGGGCCGCACGCTCCCTGGCCGACCTTGAGCGGTCCCGGTCCCGCCTCGAATCCGCGCGTGCCGAGGCGGTCTCACACCTGATCGATGAGCTGCTACCCATCGATGACCCGGGGCTGCTGACCGAGGTCCGGGGGCCAAAGGCGGGGATCTACCTGCTTCAATCGAAGGTCCAGGACGGGGCGTGGTCGGACCGCCCGCTGGTCCGCGCGGGTGTTCACTCGCTCCTGGCACAGGTGTACGAAGACCGCGGGGTGCTCAACTGGGCGCTCGTGCACCGCCTCCGTGGCGCCGGGGAGGTCCACCGGGCGTATGGGCCCTCGCACCCCGAGATGGCCGAGGCGTTGCACCACCTGGCCCGCGTGCTGCTCGCGCGGGGTGAGCTCGACGACGCCGAACAGCGTGCGCGGGAGGCGCTGCGGGTCCGCTCCGCGTCGCTGGGCACAGGCCACGCCGACACGGCAAGAGATTTGTCGCTCATCGCGAGGATCCTGTTGGCCAAGGGCGACCCGGCCGTCGCCCTGCGCGACGCGACGCGGGCGGAAGCCGTCCTCGCCGCCGAGAGGCCCGGGACGATCGAGCACGCGCTCTCGGGCCGGGTGCTCAGCGACGCCCTCGCCGCGTCGGGGCGGGCCGCGGAGTCCACGGAGCGAGCCCTGACGTCGTTGCGGATGATCCTGGAGCACTCGCTGGATGAAGACCCCGAGGTCTCGCGGGCGCTCACGCACTACGGGTCGCGGATCGGAGGCCCGCGGGGAGACACCCTTCAACGAGCCGCGGCGGACCTCAACGCCGCGCGACGCGATGATCGACCGACCGAGGCGTGGGCCCGATGGGTCGAGGTCAAATCGGGCCTGCTCTCGCCGACGCACCCCAGCGTCGCGCTCACGCTCATGTTCTGGGCGAGGGTCGAGGTCAACCGCCGGAACTTTTCCGCGGCGCAGTCGGCGGCCCAGCGTGCCTTGGACGCCTACGAGCACGAGTACGGGCCCGAGGCCCGCGAGTTGTGCGACGCGCTCGAGCTCCTGAACCACGCGCGGGGTTCCGTGTTTAACTCCCAACGATCGGCCGAGGATTCCAACGCGGACGCCCTGGGCCGGCGGTTGCGGATCCTGCGGGCGACGGCCGGACCGTTCGACGAGCTCGAGGTCATGGTGGCCTGGCGCGAATACGGCGCGTCGCTGATGTGGACCGGTCGGGTCGAGGCGGCCGAGAAGGAGCTGAGGTCGTGCATCGCGCGGTGGGAGGAGATCGGTCGGCCCGTATACGAATCGGCCCGGCCTTTGAACTACCTCGCCTACGTGCACATGCTGTCCGGGCGGGTCGGCAAAGCGCTCGAGCCTGCCCGGCGTGCCCACGACCTGGCGATGCGTTTCGAGCCCGAGCGCGCGGAGACCCGATGGTTCGACTTCGTCCTGGGGGCCGCCCTGGCGCTCAACGGGCGCGAGCACGAGGGCGCCCCGCTCGTGGTCGCGGGCGTGGGCTTCGCGGAGGTCTTCGTCATCCTCGGCGAGCCCAACACATCGTTGTTCCGGCGGATCGCCGATGCGTTGGACCGGGCCGGGGAGGACCGCGCGGCCGCGTCCCTGCGGGAGGCGATCCGGCGCGGCGGCGTGACGCCCGACGACGTCGCCGCGTCGAAGTAGACCCGCCCCGGAACGCGAACGCCCCCGGCGACCGTGAGATCGCCGGGGGCGTGGAGGTGCGCGAGGGACGTTGGATCAGCAACCGGCCTCGAAGGCCTCGATGTACAAGTCGAGGTCGAAGAAGTCGATGAACCCGTCGGCGTTGAAGTCGGCGGTGACGGCCCCGGCATCGAAGGCTTCGAAGAACAAGTTGAGGTCGAAGAAATCGATGAACCCGTCGCCGTTGAAGTCAGCGGGGCAGTCGTTGCCCTCGCCCGCGTAGACGTCCATCACCAGGCCGAGCGGGGTGTTGTTGCCCGGGTCAATGATGGGGATCATCGAGCCGGTGATCTGATCTCGGAGCATGGCGTTCCCGTTCGAGTAACGGCAGGGCACGAGCGAGATCGGGCCGTAACTGGGCTCCCCCTGCGCCGCGAACTCGATCCAGTAGGAGCCCGGTGAGATGGGGATCTGCAGGTCCGCGGAACACTCGAAGATCCGCATGAGGCCGCTGTCGGCCTGAGGGCTCTCCGCGGCATGGACATCGACGAACTCGATATCGGACGGCCGCGCGCCGAGGTCGGCGATCATCACCGCCTGCTGGGGCACGCCGACCCAGATCCGCAACGCGGTCAAATGGATCGGGGTCGTGTCGTTCTCGGGGCGGCCTTCCTGATACGCGTAGAACGCGAGCGAGTCGAGGAATTGGACCCCCGGCGGGACCGTGAATTCCTGCATCACGCTACGCGAGTGCGGTTGGATCCCGATCTCGACTCGACCATCCCGGGGTGCGCTGACGTCCGCGTCGTCGTATCCTTCGGCGATGTGCGTGATGAACTCACAGCCGACGTGGATCGCGTCGCTGCCCAGGTCCGCGACGGTCGCACCGCCGCCGGCCTCGATCGAGGAGTGACGGCTGCCGGACGGCTCATGGGTTGTCAACTCGTACTTGATCTCGGGCATGGGGATGGAGAACGTCGAAGATTGCCCGAGGGTGAGGTGCTGATGAACATGGGCAAAGGGCCCCGTCGCGATCAATCTGGTCAGTACGCCGTTCCTCGTTTCGATTTCGAGCACACCGTGAAGCGACAGATCGGCGATGACGTCGGATCCGACCGTTGCTGTGAAGTTCATATTCCGAGCGGTGTTCTCGAGGCGAGGCTCCGGAAGGTCAGGGTTGGGCGAAGGCACCCACGCGGTCTCCCCGTCCCACACGAGGTTGGTGATGTCGATGATGGGCTTGTTCAAGGCGTTCGCCGTCGAAGTGTCGACCATCCTCAGGATCACCGGGTCTCGCAGCAGGCGGGGCGTACGGGCGGTCGAGGAGCCGACGCAGTTCCGCCAGCGCCCGAGCCACGAGCCATTGGTGTTCCGGAGCACGTCGCCCGAAGGGTTGTCGAGCGCCCGAACCTTGGAGTACGCGGACGCCCGGGAGAACGAGGCCTTTTTGCGTCGGTTCGCGTTGCACCCCGAGGTGGTCGCGGCGCCGTCGGTTTCCGCGTGTGTCGTTGCGATCAGGACGTCCGGGCCGACGTTGAGCAAGCTGATGCCTGCCTTGGCCATCGCCCATGATCCCGGCGCGCTCGCGTTGACCTGGTGGTTGGTCGGCGCCGCGTTCTGCGAGACGGAGACCCACCCGCCGCTGGACGCCTTGGATCGCTGGACGCAGGTCTTGCTCCTCGCGGCGGCGCGAACCTTGTACTTCTCCTGGATCGTGACGTCGCCGAGCTGACCGGGCACTCTCGCCGTGATCTCGATCCCGTGCCCGAGCCGCCGGCACAGCGCCGGCTTGAGTGTCGCCGGGAGGACATCCCAGGGTGAGCGTCCGATCCGGATCTCATCGATTCGGCCCGCGATGGTATTCGCGATCTGGTTGATGGTTAGTCCGCCCGCTTCGACCCCGATGACGTTGGAGTTGCTGATCTCGCCGACCGGGCCGGCCGGGGAGATGTCCGCCGTGGTCGGGAGCATGTACGTCCCCAACGGTGGGTTGATCCAGGCTCGCATCGTCTCGGGGCCGCTCACGTTGTTCTGGATCTCCACAAGGACGAGGTTGGTGCGTCCGACCGTCGGCGCAGAAACCGAAGGCCGAGTGAGCTGACCGGAGGTGCTCTCGATCACCAGGTTCGGGGCGTTGTACTCCTTGCCGATGTACACGCCCCCGATGTCGATCCCGAGCCATGTGCCGGTGGTTTGTGACGGCACAAAAGGGATCAGGCTTAGCGGGTCCTGCCGGATGAGGAAACTCAGATAGACGGTCCCGCCGTACGACTGCGCAATCTGCCCGATCGACTGCGGGAGTGCCCGCCTTGAGAAGCCGTTGATGTTGTTCGGCGGGTTCCCCGGCCCCACGAACGTCGCGGCGCGGCCGGAGGTGTTCAGGACATGATTGAGCGACTCATAATTCAGCCCGATCAAGGACACGTCAAAATTCAGCAGCCCCGGCGCCGCGCCCCACGCGCCGCTCCACCCCGAGCCGCCGTTTTTCCCGCCCAACGTCGTCAGTGGGGTGTAGTTGAACCCGTCGTACGAGATCGGCTGCGCCCCCGCCGAACCGGCCACGGCGGCGAGAACGGCGGCGGACAGAACGGACGTTCGGATGCGAGCAGACATGGGGACCTCCTTGAGGCCCGCACTTCCTCACGCGAAGGCGCGGCCTCACCACGGGTGTGCCGCCCGGGGACATTCCTCACGCCGTCGCTTCGGATTTTTCCGCCCCGCCCGTTACGCCGCCGGACGCATCGGCCTGGGGCTTGCCGGGGAGGGCTTGCCGGGCGGCCCCCCCCCGCCGCCGCTGGCAACCGCGGCCTGCGCCTGGAGAACCCCCAGGGGGACCACCGAGGCCTGAGCCGTCAGGTGCGCCATTTGCCTCGACCACCACTCCAGGATCAGCGCCTTGTACAGCATCAGGTACCACGCCGACACACGCGAATGGCTCCCCGTCAGCCTCGCCGCCCCCTCGCGTGAGAGCACCCCGGCGCTCACCAGGTACCCGTGTTTGAGCGTCGGCCCGTAGGCCTCACGCAACGCGTCCACCCACTCGACCGTCGGCGGCGTGAACCCCGTCTTCGGACGGTCCATCACCCAGCCCGGGAGCAGGTCGCGCACGACCTCCTTGAACCTCGCCTTGGGGCCCAGCGCATCGTCGGGTGAGGTCTTTCTCAGGCCGACGACGGTCTCGGCGAGCCGGTAATCCACGAACGGGAGCCGGAGTTCCACCGACCACGACATCGCCAGACGGTCCCCCTGCGCCAACCCGTTCTCCAGCAAGTACGTGTCGCAGATCAGCTGCGTGATCATGACGCCAAGGTCCCCCCAGGGCCTGGGCACCGTGAACGGCTCGGCGGCGTCCGCCTCCCCGAGCCGATCCAGGAACTCGGGCGTGCACATCCGCGGCACCGCGTAGGCGCCCATCTGGAACTCCTCGGAGAGGTTGTAAAAATCGGGCACGTCCGGGCCATACCCACGCCCGGGGTACACCGACCGCCACCCCGAGAGCAACCCGCCGACGTAGTACGCCCACGACCTCAGGTCCCGACGCGCGAGCGACTTCGGGAAGAACCGCCGCAGCACGCGCGCGAGGCGCCGGTTCGCGGGGCGAGTGCCGGCGGCCTTGTGCCGTGTGGATTCGAGCGCCGAGCGGACCCACGTGTACCCCCAGAACAACTCATCGATCCCGTGCCCCTGCAGCAACACGGGGATCCCGCTCCGCCGGGCGAGCCTCGAGAGCGCGTAGTACCCGTGCCCCGAGATATCGGCGATCGGATCGCCCCGCGCGATGACCCGCTCGGGGAACGCGGTGACCACGTCGTTGAGGTCGATCTCGTCGTCGATGAACGGGATGCCCAGGTGCCGCGCGAACTCGCGGGCCCGGGCCCGCTCGTCCATGTGCGGGCAGCCCGCGTACCCGATCGACAGCGCGTGGACCTTCCCGGGCGCGTGACGGGCGGCCAGCGCCGCGACGGTGCTCGAATCCAGCCCCGCCGAGAGCGCCACGCCCACGGGGACGTCCGACCGCATGATCATCTCGCCGATCTGGTCCAGCTGCCCCCGGATCAGCGTCGCCGGGTCGCCCTCCAGCGGCGGGGCGTCGGACAGCCGCCAGTAACACCGCTCCTCCACCGCACCCGTATCGGTGTCGATCAGCATCAGGTGGCCGCGCGGCAGCTTGCGGATCCCCCGGACCACCGAGCGGGGCTCGGGGATGTACTGATAGTGGAAGAACTCGTTCACCACCACCGGGTCCAGCTCGAAGGGGATCATCCCCGTCGCCAGCAGCGACTTGATCTCCGACGAGAACCAGACCCGTCCGTCACGCTCGTGCAGGTACAGCGGCTTCTCACCCATCCGGTCCCGCGCCAGCATCAGCCGGCGCCGCGGCACGTCCCACAGCGCGAACGCGAACATCCCGCGGAGGTCGTGCACGCAGTCCGTGCCACGCTCCTCGTACAGGTGCAGGATCGTCTCGCAGTCGCTCCCCGTCGCGAAACGGTGCCCCCGGGCCATCAGGTCCCGCCGGAGCTCGACGAAGTTGTAGATCTCCCCGTTGGCCACCAACGCCAGCGACCGGTCCTCGTTGTACAGCGGCTGCCACCCCCCGGTCAGGTCGATGATGCTCAACCTCCGCATGGCGAGAGCCGCGTGGGGCGTGAAGAGCTCTCCCTCCCCGTCCGGCCCGCGGTGGAGCAACGCGTTGTTGGCCCGACGCACGCGCGCGAAATCCTCCGGGGTCAGAGGCCGTTGCCCCGCCACGCCGCAGATGCCACACATTGTCTCGCACTCTCGATGAGGCCCCCGGCCGCCCCGGCCCCGTAGACGCTCGAGAGCTAGGGCTGTGAGGCCCGGTTCAATATATCGCCTACCTCGCGGGAATAGCCACAGTTTGTTCGGTACTTCCCGGCCGATCGCGGAGAAGGAACCTTGCCCAAACTTTGACCTTACTTCCCCGGCGGATATCAAGCCGCACCCCGTCGTGGGTATCCCTCCACGGCGGTGGCCCGAGGAGATCAGCATGCCGGTCCCACCAGCGGGTCCCTCGGCCTCGGAGCGATCGCCGCTCGCCGCGGCCGTGCCCACGGCCAACGCCTAGTCCGAAAGCACCCCCCGTTCACCGTCACCAGCACCTTCAAGTTCACCAACCTCAACGCCGACCTCCTCGACGGGCTCGACTGCATCGCCTTTGCGCCCACCTCGCACACCCACAGCGCCACCCACATCACCTCCGACACCCTCGCCGATGCAGGCCTCTCCGCCAACGTCGCCCTCCTCGCCGGCGCCCAGGCCTTCTTCGGCGCCAAGACCTTCTCCAACGCCTCCAACTCCTGCGCCGGGACCATCACCGGCACCCTCACCGGCAGCGGCTCGGGCTTCACCGCCCTCGGCCCCGCCAACAAGCTCCTCTACCACTCCTTCGTTGAGTCCCCCGACACGATGAACATCGACAACGGCAACACCACCACCGACGACCGCGGCGACGCCACCGTCGAACTCCCCGAGTGGTTCGACGCCCTCAACCGCGACTTCCGCTACCAGCTCACCGTCCTCGACGACTACGACGAGGACGATGCCTTCCTCTGGGCGAAGGTCGTTTGGGCGAACGTCGTTCGGCGGATCGGGACCGACGCCCGAAACCGTTTCACGATCAGGACATCCCGCCCCGGGCTCGAGGTTTCCTGGCAGGTCACGGGAGTGCGCAAGGATGCTTTGGCCGAGCAGAACCGCATCCCCGTCGAGGTCGACAAGCCCGCCGGTGAGCGAGGCCGTTGCCTCCACCCCGAGGCCTTCGGCCTGCCCTCCGCTCGCGCCATCGGGGCCGGAACAGAGCCCGTATCGAACGCGGGTCCGAGCCCCGCCACCGGGGGGTAACCCGCGGCCGAGAAGGCTTTCACGCCCCCTCGGGCGACCTATGATGGGGATTGCGGCGGGCGACCGGGCCCGCCGTCCCCCATCGGTCCCACGATCGCCCGAGGATGTTCATGGCCAGCGCGAACGCCGTTCTTTCCCCCCACGTCGACGCCATCCTCCCACGGACCAGGCCCCCGCTCCCCGATTTCACCGCCGAGTTGCCGCCCTTCGAGGCGGCCCCAGGCCGCGAGCGGCTCATCCAGTTCCGCGAGGCGCTCCGCGAGGCGATGAGCGAGGAGATGCGCCGCGACAAGCGGGTCTTCCTGCTGGGCGAGGAGGTCGCCCAGTACAACGGCGCGTACAAGATCAGCCAGGGCATGCTCGATGAGTTCGGGCCCAAGCGGATCATCGACTCGCCCATCTCCGAGAACGGGTTCGCCGGGCTCGCCGTCGGCGCCGCCATGTACGGGCTCAAGCCCATCATCGAGTTCATGTCCTGGTCCTTCAGCCTCGTCGCGGCGGACCAGATCCTCAACAACGTCCCCAAGATGCTCTACATGTCCGGTGGCCAGTGGGGCTGCCCCGTCGTCTTCCGCGGGAACGACGGCGCGGGCGGGCAGCTCGGGTCGACCCACTCCTGGTGCGTCGAGGGGCTCTACAGCAACGTCCCGGGCGTCAAGATCGTCATCCCCAGCAACCCCTACGACGCCAAGGGCCTGCTCAAGACCGCCATCCGCGATTACGACCCCGTCTTCTTCCTCGAGTCCGAGCGCATGCTGGGCGACAAGGCCCACGTCCCCGAGGAGGAGTACTACATCCCCTTCGGGCAGGCCCACCTCCGGCGCGAGGGCGGCGACTGCACCCTCGTCTCCTTCGGACGCCCCGTTAACTTCTGCCTCGAGGCCGACGCCGCCCTCCGCAAGGACGGCATCGAGTGCGACGTCCTCGACATGCGCACCATCCGCCCGCTCGACATCGACTCGATCATCCGCAGCGTCCGCAAGACCGGGCGGCTCGTCGTCGTCGACCAGTGCTGGCCCTTCGCCAGCGTGGCGAGCGAGGTCATCACCCAGGTCGTCGAGCGGGCGTTCGACTGGCTCGACCACCAGCCGCTCCGCGTCAACACCGAGGACGTCCCCACGCCCTACGCCAAGAACCTCGAGGCCGAGTACCTGCCCAACCCCGCGAAGATCGCGGCGGCGGTGAGGCGCTCGCTCGGACGCTGAGACGGAGCATGGTAAGGCGGAGGGGGGCGGGGGAAGGCCGGTAGAGATCAGTCGAGGAACAGGCACATGCCGATTGAAGTCACGATGCCCCGTTTGTCCGACACCATGCAGGCCGGCACGATCGTCCGCTGGGCCGTCAAGGAGGGCGCCAAGGTCAAGTCCGGGGATGTCGTCGCCGACATCGAGACCGACAAGGCGACCATGGAGCTGCCCGTCTACGACGAGGGCGTGATCGCGCACCTCGCCGCCCCCGAGGGCAAGCAGGTCCCCGTGGGCACGCTGATCGCCGTCATCGCCTCCGCCGGCGAGTCCCATACCGACGTCAAGGCCACGTACGCCTCGGGGGCCGTCCACGCGGGCACCAAGGCCGTCACGACCGCGACCGCCGCGTCATCGGCCTCCGCCCCGGCGCCCGCCGTCCGCGCGAGCGCGGCGTCGGGCACCGCGCTCGCCGAGCCGCCCGCCTCCAACGGGCACCACGACGCCGAGCGGGTCTTCGCGTCGCCCCTGGCCCGCAAGATCGCCGCCGAGTCCGGCGTCGACCTCGCCTCGATCCGCGGCTCGGGCCCCTCCGGACGCATCATCCGCAAGGACGTCGAAGCCGCGGCGGCCTCGGGCTCCGCCCGTCGCCCTGAACACGCCTCGGCGATCACGCCCGCCGGCGCCGGCCTGACGGGTCGCATCGTCCCCATGAGCAACATGCGCCGGACCATCGCCCGGCGCCTCGTCGAATCCAAGACCACCATCCCCCACTACCAGGTCACCGTCGAGGTCGATATGGACGCCCTCGTCGCCCTCCGCACGCAGCTCAACGAGCAGCTCGCCGACCACGGCGTCAAGCTCTCCGTCAACGACTTCCTCGTCCGCGCCTGCGCCCTCGCCATGCACCGTCACCCCTTCGTCAACAGCCGCTGGGTCGGGCCCGCGGGCGAGGAGAACATCGAGCAGCTCGAACGCGTCAACATCGGCGTCGCCATCGCCCTCGACGAGAGCAAGGGCGGCGGGCTCGTCGTCGCCACCATCCGCGACGCCGACCGCGTCGGCCTCCGCCAGATCTCCGCCCAGAGCAAGGCCCTCTCCGAAAAGGCCCGCGCCAAGGGTCTTTCGCTCGACGAGATGGCCGACTCGACCTTCACCATCAGCAACCTCGGGATGTTCGGTGTGGACCACTTCACCGCGATCATCAACCCCCCCAACGCCGCCATCCTCGCCGTCGGCGCCGCCGTCCAGAAGCCCGTCGTCCGCGCCGGGCAGGTCGTCCCGGGCTGGGTGATGTCCATGACCATGTCGAGCGACCACCGCATCATCGACGGCGCCATGGCCGCCGCCTACCTCAACACCGTCAAGGGCTCGCTCGAGAAGCCCGCGACCCTCTTGGTGTGACGCCCGCGGCTCCGCCGCCGCGGGGCCCGGCTACAGGTCCTCCGCGCGGACCGGGTCCACCCACACCGCCCGGCACGGCTCAACGTCCACCGGGCCCGAGGTCGCGATCAACGCCATCGGGACCGAGATCGGCGCGGTCACCGCGATCAACCCCGCCGTCGCGACCCCCTCGCCGACACCCTCGATCGCGCGACCCGCCGCCGACGGCCGCACCCGCTCCGCGAGGTCCGAACGCCCGGACGCCAGCAGCACCCCGATCACCGGCCTGATGGGCGTCATCCCCAACCCGGCCCGGTCACGCGCCTCGACCGCCGAGGCCACCACGCCCGGCTCGTCCAGGATCCACGCGAGACGCGCGAACCCCGCCGACGAGACCGGGTGCGCCTCAGGCCCCTCCGCCCGCGCCCGCAGTTCCTCCAGCAGCGTCATCGCGATCGGCCTCCCCTCCGCCGATCGGAACGACGCCCGCAACTCCGAGTACTGCGCCAGGACGTACGTCCCGCCCGAATACCTCGGCCCACCGTCGGGCTCGCACGCGTCCCGCCACTTCGCCGCGAACCCCGCCGCCGCCTCGGCGTGACGCCCCTCGCGCGACGCCGCCACCGCACGTCTCCCGGTCTCGACCGACCGCTCGCTCCGCGCACGCTCGGCCCCCGACGCCGCGCACCCGCCCACCACCGTCGCCCCCACCACCACCGCCATCGCCACCCCGGCGGCCGACAGCAGCCAGACCCCCGTGACCAGCAACCCCAGCGCCTTTGACTTCGCCCGACCCCTGTCTTGATCGTGAGCCGTACTCATCGTGCAACACTCCATGATCCCTCCCGCCTCGATCCGCCGACTCAATACGTCGCCAACAACCCCGGCGTCAGCCTCGACCCGAACCACAGCACACCCTCGACGCCTTCGGCGAACGCCTCCCCGTCCGTGAGATCGAACACCTCCGCCTCCGAATCGTGCCCCCCACGCCGCAACGCCCACTGGAGCAACTCCCGCCGGGCCTTGGGCTTGAGCAACGGCCTGACCACCGCCCGGTTCTCCCGACCCGCCAAGGCCACCCGCGCCATCGACGGCGTGTCACGGAGCACCCACACCAGGTCGTGCCACACCTCCGCCCCGTGATCGTCCGCAGCGCCCGACACGACCTTCGCCTCCAACCCGACCAGCCGCTCACGCAGCCCGGGCTCGAGCACCGGCCCGACACCCGGCCCGCGCAACGCCGCCGACGTGACCTCCACCAACGCCCCGCTCGGGATCCCCCCCTCCGGCTGAGGCGATACCGCGAGCTCGTCCCACAGCCCCAGCAACAACCCGGCGGCCTCCGGGGCCTTCCCTTCCTCCGCCGATCGGGCGGCCAACACCGCTCTCCCTTGCCAGTCGTCCCGCCGAATCTGCGCCTCCCGCGATATCCCGCACCCTCCCATCAGCGCGGCCGCGGCAAGGACCGCCAGCCCCATCGTGCGTGTTGCCCGCCTTGACCCCCTCGGCCCAGTCCTGAGCTGCATGGCTGAACTCCCGTTAGCGTTCACAAACTTCTGAGTTAGTATACACTAAAATTTCCGCCCGTCAAGCCGGTCGGACGTACGCTCGTCCCCGGGTGTGGCCTCGAGGGCAGGAGGACCCGGTGGACCATTTCGAGTACCGCGACGGGGAACTCTGGGCGGAGGGCGTCCGCCTCGCCGACGTCGCCCAAAGCGTCGGGACCCCGCTTTACGTCTATGCCTCGGCGACCCTCGCCCTCCATCTCGCCCGGCTTACGGACGCCTTCGCGCCCCTCCGCGCGAGGGTCCATTTCGCCGTCAAGTCGCTCCCCAACACCGAAGTCCTCCGCCTCCTCGGGTCGCTGGGGTCGGGGATGGACGTGGTCAGCGGGGGGGAGCTCGAGCGCGTGCGCCGTGCCGGCGTCCCGATGGACCGCGTCTCGTTCGCCGGCGTGGGCAAGAGCGAGGCCGAGATCGCCCGCGCCATCGCCTTGGGCGTCGGGTGGATCAACGCCGAGAGCGAGCACGAGGTGCGCATGATCGCGCAACTCGCCGAATCCGCGGGGCGGCGGCCCTCGGTCTGCCTCCGGGTCAACCCGGGGATCGACGCCCGCACCCACGCGTACATCACCACGGGCACCCGCGCCAACAAGTTCGGCGTCGGGTTCGACGCCGCTCGGGCCGTCTTCGATCGTTTCGCCCGCGATCCCCGCCTCCGGCTCCGCGGGCTCCACGTCCACGTCGGCTCGCTCGTGGGCGATCCCTCGGTCCACACCGAGGCCGTCGCCAAGATTCTCTCCCTCGCCGACGATCTCGACGCCGCGGGGCACCCCATCGACACGCTCAACCTCGGTGGGGGGTTCGGCGCCGACTACCGCACGGGGCAGACCCCGTCGGCCGCCGCGTACGCTGCCGCCGTCGTCCCGTTGCTCAAGGACCGCGCCGCGCGAGGAACCACCATCATCATCGAGCCCGGCCGGTTCATCGCCGCCAACGCGGGCGTGCTCCTGACCCGTGTCCGAGACCTCAAGCCGGGCGATGCCGGGCGGACGTTTGCCGTCTGCGACGCGGGCATGATCACGCTCCTTCGCCCGGCGCTGTACGGCGCGTTCCACTTCGTCTGGCCCGTCTCGCCCGCGGGCGGCCTCGTCCCGAAGCGCCGTGAGCCCGAGCCCCCGCTCGAAGGGCTCTCCCTCTACGACGTGGTGGGCCCCGTCTGCGAGAGCGGCGATTTCCTCGCCCAGGGAAGGCCTCTGCCCACGCTGGAGCGGGGCGACCTCCTCGCGGTCTTTGCCTCCGGGGCCTACGGGATGTCGATGGCCAGCACCTACAACGACCAGCCCAGGCCCGCCGAGGTTCTCGTCGATGGCGATGCCCGGCGTGTCGTCCGCCGCCGAGAAACCACTGACGACCTGTTCCGATTCGACACCGGGCTCGGGGATCCGGCGTGACCCTCTCCAACGTTTCTCCGATCCCCGGGCCGGTCCTCGCCCCGCTCGGCGAACGCTGGCCCGCCGTCATGGCCTCGCCCGAGCGGCACCGAGTCCAGGTGCTCCTCACCGTGCTCTCGGGCCCCGCCCGCGGACGCTACGCCTTCCGCCCCGACGCCGAGTATTTCTACCCCGCAAGCACGATCAAGGTGTGCGCGTGCGCCGCGGCCCTCATGATGATCGACCGGCTCGGTCGGGCCGGGCTCGTCCCCGGCGGGACGTCCACCCGCGCGGCCTATCCCGACGGAACGCGCACGACCGTGCACGACCTGATCCTCCGATCGTGCGCGATCTCCGACAACGACGCGTTCAACCGGCTCTTCGACCTCGCCGGGCACGAGGCCCTCAACCTCGCGATGTGGGGGCTGGGGCTCCGCTCGTGCGTCCTGAATCATCACGTCGGTGACCGCCCCGCCGGCGCCGAGGCCCGCCGGACTCCACGCGTCACGCTCGGCGAAGGCCCCGACGCCCTCGAGATCCACGAACGCCGGAGCGCCCTCACGCCCCGGACCCGCGGCGTGCCCGGGCTCCTGGTGGGACGCGCACGGATCGAGGGCGGACGAGCCGCGGACGGACCGTTTGACATGTCGGCGAAAAACCGACTCTCGCTCGGGGACCTCCACCGGCTCGTGCTAATGATCGCCGAACCCTCCGCCGAGCCCGGTCTCACGCTCTCCCCGGCCTCGCGCCGGCTCCTGATCGACGCGATGACCCGGTTCCCTCGCCAATGCCCGGGCGGCGACACCTTGCCCGACGGGTGGGCGAAGTTCGCCTGGGCCGGGGCCGTGCGCGCATCGGAGGGCGCGACCGCGACGGGCAAGAGCGGCCGCGCTTACGGGTTCACCACCGAGAACACCATCCTGCGTGCGCCGGGGAAGCCGACCCTCGCCCTGACCGCGACGATCGACACCAACGAGAACGGCGTCGTGGGCGATGACGTGTACGAGTACGAGACGATCGCGTCCCCGTTCCTGGCCGACCTGGGCGAACTCACCACCCGGTGGGCCTGGGCGACGGTTTGACTTGACGCCCGCGTGCCCTAACCTTGATCCGTCGGAGCCGTCCGCGACGGAAGCACGTTCGGATCATGTTCGGAACGCCTGTTGGTGTGCCGGGATGAATCGAGGGGTGCCGAGGCGCGGCGTGGGCCCGTCCAGCGCGGCTGGCGGCGGGTCTCGCTCCTCGTCGGATCGTCACCCCGGGCGTACTCCGGGGCGGATCGAGGCCGGCGAATGGTGCCGCGGATTCCGTCTTCGCCCGATGGTTCGGGCTGACGCGGGCCGCAGCGGGTTTCGCGTCGTTTCGCCGGTGCATTCCGGCGTCACTGAGGACGGAGGTACTGGTTTCGAACGCCATCCCGAGGATTGACCTGATCCCCGAATGGGCGATGGTGTAACGGTAGCACAGCAGATTTTGGTTCTGTTTGTCCAGGTTCGAATCCTGGTCGCCCAGTTCATGATTGTCCGTGCCGCCGCTCCCCCGCGGCGGTCGATCGTCCGAGGTTCCCTGATCGATGACCCACGCCACGGCCCAACGCGGATCGACGACCAGCCCCGGGCTCGAGCCCGCCGGGTTGTGCGCGGTGATCCTCGCCGCGGGCAAGGGCACCCGCATGAAGAGCGACCTGCCCAAGGTCGTTCACCCGGTCGGGGGCCGCCCGATGGTCTGCGCGGTCGTCGATGCCTGCCGGGCCGCCGGCGCGACCCGGATCATCGTCGTCGTCGGGTACCAGCAGGAGAAAGTCCGCGAGGCGCTCAAGGGCTTCGGCGTCGAGTTCGCGCTCCAGGGCGAGCAGCTCGGGACCGGGCACGCCGTCATGAGCGCCGCGGGCCTGCTCAAGGACCTGCCCGCGGGGACGCCCGTGCTGGTGCTCGCGGGCGACGGCCCTTTGATCCGCCCCGACACGATCCGCGGGATGCTCGACACCCACCGCCGCGGCGGCGCGTCGGCGACCATGGCGACGAGCGTCCTGAACGACCCCACGGGCTACGGGCGGATCATCCGCGACGGCTCGGGCCGCTTCCGCGCCATCGTCGAGCACAAGCACTGCACCCCGGAACAACTCAACGTCCGAGAGGTCAACCCGAGCTACTACTGCTTCGAGGTCGCCTCGCTCCTGTCGGCCCTCGCCCGCGTCAAACGCAACGAGGGCAGCGGCGAGTACTACATCACCGATGTCCCCGGGCTCCTGCTCGCCGAGGGCCGTGCGGTCGAGGTCGTCGGCTCGGTCCCGGCGGAGGACGTCCTCTCGATCAACACGCCCGAGGAACTCTCGAAGGTCGACGCGATCTACCGCGCCCGCGGGTCGTTCGCGCCGAAAGCCCGTGAGACCCCCAGGGAGGGCTCGGCCATGACGAACGGTTCGGGCGTCTCGACCAACGGTGAGCTGAAGCTGTTCGCCGGCCGCAGCTGCCGGCACCTCGCCGGGCGCGTCGCGGCCCACATGGGCGTCCCGCTGGGGTCCGCCAAGACCAGCGTCTTCCCCGACGGGGAGGTGTTGGTCAAGCTCGACGAGGACGTGCGCGGGCGTGACTGCTTCGTGCTGCTCTCGACCTGCGAGCCCGTCAACGACAACCTGATGGAGCTCCTGGTCTACATCGATTGCCTCAAGCGGGCCAGCGCGGCCCGCGTCACCTGCGTCATCCCCTACTTCGGCTACGCCCGGCAGGACCGCAAGGACGAGGGCCGCGTCCCCATCACCGCGAAACTCGTCGCGAACCTGATCACCAAGGCCGGCGCCGACCGCGTCCTCGCCGTCGACCTCCACGCCGCGCAGATCCAGGGGTTCTTCGACCTGCCGGTCGACCACCTCTCGGCCACACCCGTCTTCGTCGAGCACTTCAACGCGTCGCGCCCGTCGCTGGGGAACCTCTGCCTGGTCAGCCCCGACGTGGGCAACGTCAAGGTCGCCGAGACCATGGCCAACCTCCTGGGCGGGGACCTGGCGATCATCAACAAGCGGCGTCTGAGCGGGTCGGCCGTCACGACGGGCAACCTCATCGGGACCGTCGAGGGCAAGACCGTGCTGATGTTCGACGACATGATCTCCACCGCGGGGACCGTCGTCGAGGCCGCCCGGCTCGTGCTCGACAAGGGCGCCACGCAGGTCATCGCGGCGGCGACGCACGGGGTGCTGGTGGGCCCGGCCCTCGAACGCCTCGCGGGGGACCTGATCACCAAGGTCGTCGTCACGAACACGATCCCCTCGGGGCGTGAGGACGGGGCCGACCGCCTCGCCCCCATCCGCGGCAAGACCGTCGAGCTCTGCGTGGGGGCGCTGATCGGCGAGGCCATCCTGAGGATCCACGACAACCGGAGCGTCTCCGAGTTGTTCAAGAAAACCGCGGGGGTCAAGCGGTAGCCGGGGCGGGGAGGGGCCGGGCGCGGGCCCGGTCTGGAACGGAAGGAACACGGCGCGGGATCACCCCGCGAGCCACGAAGGAGCGGTCATGCACGAGAAATCTCCTCTACTGACGGCCAAGCACCGCGAACGCCTCGGCAGCCGGGCCGCCGAACGCGTCCGCAAACAGGGCGGGCTCCCCGCCGTGCTGTACGGGCACGGGCAAACACCCACGCCCATCGTTCTGGACCTCAAGGAAGCCCTCGCCCACATCCAGAAGGGCGAGAAGGTTTTCCGCCTCGACTTCCCCGGGTCCAAGGACAAGGACGAGGGCCAGATGGTCCTGCTCAAGGACCTCCAGTTCGATTACCTCGGCACCCGCATCGTCCACGCCGACTTCGCCCGCGTCGACCTCAACGAACGCGTCCGCACCCGCGTCCCGATCCACCTGATCGGCGAGGCCGTCGGGCTCAAGCAGGCCGGCGCGATCCTCATGCACCCGACCAACGAGATCGAGGTCGAGTGCCCCGTCCACGAGATCCCCGATTACATCGAGGTCGAGATCACTTCCCTCGACGTGGGCCACGGGATCGCCGCGGGCGACGTCAAGCTCCCCTTCGCCGACATGAAGCTCATCACCGACCCCCACGCCATGGTCGCCCAGATCGTGGTGCAGGTCGAAGAGAAGGTCGGCGAGGCGACCGCCGCCGCGGGCGGCCCCGCCGAGCCCGAGGTCCTCACCGCCAAGAAGCCCGCCGAGGGCGACGCCGCCAAGCCCGCCGCCGGTGCCAAGCCCGCCGCGGGCGCCAAGCCCGCCGCCGGCGGGGACAAGAAGAAGTAAGGAACGGAACCACCGAGCGTATGAAAGTGATCGTCGGCCTGGGCAACCCCGGTTCTCAGTACTCGAACACACGCCACAACGTGGGGTTCATGGTCATCGACCGCCTGGCGAAGGAGCACGCCCCCGGGGCCTCACCCCGGGGGCAGTTCAACGCCGCGTGCATCGAGGCCGACCTCGGGGGCGCCCGCTGTCTGTTGGTCAAGCCCACGACCTACATGAACCGTTCGGGGCAAGCCGTCTCCGCCGCCGTCCGTTTCTACAAGGTCCTGCCCGCCGCCGAGCTGCTCGTCATCGTCGACGACGTCTACCTCGGGGTCGGGCAGCTCCGCCTCAGGCCCGCCGGGGGCGCGGGCGGTCACAACGGGCTCGCCGACATCGAATCCGCCCTGGGCTCGCCCGACTACCCCAGGCTCCGCATCGGCGTCGGCGCCACCCCGCCCTTCATGGACCAGGCCGACTGGGTCCTCGGGCGATTCACCCCCGAGGAGGCCCCGCTGATCTCGGGGGCCGTCGAGCGGGCCTCGTCCGCCTGCGTGGCCTTCGCGTCCCGCGGGCTCGACGCGGCCATGAACCAGTGCAACGCACCCCCGCCCAAGCCCCGCGCGCCCCGCGGCGAGCGGGGGGATCAAGCCCGGGGCGACGGGAACTCCCCCGCCCCACCCGGCGGGGCCCACGGATCGTAAACCAATCCACTCACAAGGGAATGCAATCATGAGCGAACAACGGACCGGGTTCTATGAAGTGATGGTGATGCTGAGCACGGCGGTGGCCTCCGACCTCGCCGGCGCCGTCGCCCACATCAACGAGATCTTCCAGCGCGGGCACGCCGAGGTCGTCGCCATGCGCAAGTGGGACGAACGCCGCCTCGCCTACGAGATCCGCGGGCAGAAGCGCGCCGTCTACATCCTCGCCTACATCAAGGCGCCCAAGGGCCAGCTCGCCCACATCGAGCGCGACTTCCGGCTCAGCGAGAAGATCATGCGCGCCATGATCCTCGCCGCCGAGCACATGACCGAAGACCAGATGCGCGCCGCCGACGCCCGCAAGGAGCTCGAGGTCGAGGCCAAGCTCCGCGCCGAACGCGCCGTCGCCCCCGAATCCCCGGCCCCGGCCCCGGCCCCGGCCCCGGCCGCCGAGCCCGCCGCCGAGAACGCCTGACCGTCGGCCCCACCCTCACCCCACCCGGACTTTGAACACCCGGGACAACACGGGAGTCCGTCATGCCGAACCTCAACCGCGTGTTCCTCATGGGCAACCTCACCCGCGACGTGGAACTCAAGTACACGCAGAGCAACCAGGCCGTGGCGAACCTGGGCCTGGCGGTCAACCGCCGCTGGCGCACCCCCGAGGGCGAGGAACGCGAGGAGGTCACGTTCATCGACTGCGAGGTCTGGGGCAAGCAGGCCGAGACCATGGCCAAGTACCTCGCCAAGGGCCGACCCGTCTTCATCGAGGGCCGCCTCAAGCTCGATCAGTGGGAAAAGGAAGGCCAGAAGTTCTCCAAACTCCGCGTCGTCGTCGAGTCCTTCCAGTTCGTCGACAGCAAGCCCGGCGGCGGCGGAGGGGGCGGGAGCGACGAGGGCGGGTACGTCCAGACCAGGCCCGTCTCCAAGCCCGCGGCCCGTCCGGCCCAGGGCTCGGGCGGCGCCGCCGGGCACACCCCCGTCGGCGACGACGACATCCCGTTCTAACCCCGCGAGCCCGCGGCGGTGACACGGACCTCATGGGTGGTGAGGGGCCCCGGACTCACGGGGCGTACACAAAGTTGGGGCCCGCGGCGCGTGCCCGCGAGCCTCTAACTTTCGCGACCCCCCGCGTCGAGTCCGCGGGGCACGAAAGGACAGCCCTATGCCGAAGAACATCAAGCTCCTCCTCACCGAGAACGTCGAAGCCCTGGGCATCGTCGGCGACGTCGTCAACGTCCGCACCGGGTTCGCCCGCAACTTCCTCCTCCCCCGCAACATGGCCACCCAGCCCAGCGAGGAGAAGATCCAGGCCCTCGCCGCCAAGCGCGCCGACGCCCAGCGACTCCTCGCCGAGCAGCGCCGCGAACGCGAATCCCTCATCGGGAAGCTCCAGAACATCGAGCTCACGCTGATCCGCTCGTGCAACGACCAGGGCGTCCTCTACGGGTCCATCACCCAGCAGGACGTCTCCGCCGCCCTCAACGAGCTGGGCCACGCCGTCAAGCCGCGCGACGTCCGGATCACGCAGGTCATGAAGCGCGTCGACAAGTACGAGGTCCACATCAAGCTCGATTCCGACCTCGACGCGACCATCCGCGTCATCGTCCAGGCCGACCGCAAGCTCGAGACCGACCGCCACGAGCACGAGGACCGTCACGCCCAACCCCAGGGCGCCGCCCCCGCGGACGCCGCCGAGGGCGCCGAGGCCCACGCCAAGCCCGAGGCCCCCGCCAAGACCGCCGACGCCCCCGAGGGCGAGAAAAAGGCCAAGGCCCCCAAGAAGGACAAGCCCGCCAAGGCCGCCGCCACCGAGGCCCCCGCCGAGAAAAAGACCGGCTGGGGCAAGGTCGTCGACAAGCCCGTCGACCTCATCCCGCCGCCCCGCGCCCGCCGCGGCCGCGACCGCTAAGGCTCCCCTACACCCCCCACCCTTCCTTCACCACATCCCACTCCGCCACGCGGGCCCCGCCGGGGCCCGCTTTCGTTCCACACCCGACGCGGGGGTCGGCCACCCGCGCCCGACCCCCGTACCCTCCCGCCATGCCCGGGACTCCCGTCACCCGATTCGCCCCCTCGCCCACCGGCCACCTCCACATCGGCGGCGCCCGGACCGCTTTGTTCTGCTGGGCGTTCGCCCGCAGGAACAAGGGCCGGTTCATGATCCGCGTCGAGGACACCGACGCCGCCCGAAGCAGCGAGGAGTCCGCCCGCGGCATCCTCGCCGACCTCGCATGGCTCGGGATCGACAACGACCTGGGCCCCTACCTCGACGACCTCGGCGAGATCAAAGAGCGCGACTGGCCCGACGGCCGCGTCCGTACGTTCTTCCAGTCCAGACGCACCACCATCTACGACCAGCACATCGAACGCCTCGTCCGCGCCGGGCGCGCCTACCCGGCCTTCGAGAGCGCCGAGGAGATCGAGGCCCAGCGCAAGGCCGCCGTCGCCAGAAAGGCCACCTACCGCTACCCCAGGCCCGCCGACGTGACCCCGGGCGAGTTCAACGACGCGCTCGCCTCGCGCTGGGAACGGGCCTGCTCGGGCGCACGCCACGTCATCCGCTTCGCCGCGCCGGCCGAGCCCCTCGTCGTCCTCGACGAGATCCTGGGCGAGGTCGCCATCGCCGCCGGAGAGCTCGACGACTTCGTGATCCGCAAAGCCGACGGGCTCCCGACCTACCACTTCGCCGTGGTCGTCGACGATGAACTCATGGGCGTCACGCACGTCCTTCGAGCGCAGGAGCACCTCGCCAACACCCCCCGCCACGTCGCCCTCCAGAGCGCCATGGGCTTCCGAACCCCCGTGTACGCGCACATGCCCATCATCTTCAACCCCGACGGGACCAAGATGAGCAAGCGTGACAAGGCCAAGGCCGCCCGCAAGGCGGCCAAGGACGCCGTCGCCAAGGGTGCACCCCCCCACCGCCTGGCCGCCGACTGCGGGATCGCCCCCGGGGATCTCGACGCCTTCCTCGCGGGCGACAACGACAACACGCAGACCGCCGAGCACCTGGCCCGGGGGATGGGCGTCGCCCTCCCCGAGATCGAGGTCTGGGATTTCCGCCGCAACGGGTACCTCCCCGGGGCCATCATCAACTTCCTCTCGCTGCTGGGGTGGAACCCGGGGATGAAGCAGCCCGACGGCAAGGACCTCGAAAAATTCGACGCGGCGTTCCTGTGCGCCCACTTCTCGCTCGACCGCGTGGGCAAAACGCCCAGCAAGTTCGACCGAGCCAAGCTCCTGAGCTTCAACGCCGACGCCATCGCCGCCATGACCGACGAGGGCTTCGCGCAGACCTGGCTGGCCTGGATGAAAGAGCACGAGCCGGCCGCGCACGCGACCATCGCCGCCCTCGGCGTGGACCAGCGCCTCGCCCTGGCGCAGGCCCTGCGCCCGCGCGCCAAAACCCTCCGCGACGCGTTGCGGCCCGCGGCGTTCGCCCTCGTCGGCGACGCCGACTATCCCTTCGATCCCGCCGCCGCCGACAAGCACCTCCGCGCCGAGGGGGGCAAGGGGCTGGCGGTCCTGCGCGAGTTCCGCGCGGTCCTCGCCGACGCGCACGAGTGGACGCCCGAGGCGCTCACGCGCACGATCGATGCGTTCGCGAAGCAGCGCGGCATGCCCAACCCCGGGCCCGTCGCGCAGCCGCTGCGCGTCGCGCTGACCGGCACCGGCGTGAGCCCCGGGCTGGGCGAGACGCTGGCCGTGCTGGGGAAGGCCTCGGCCCTGACGCGCGTCGACCGCTGCCTGCGCGAGATTGGCGGGTAATCCCGTGACGATCCCCGACCGCTACGAGTGCTACGAGCGGTGCGTGCAGTCCCCGGGTCACGTCGCGTCCTTTGTGCGTGCGGTCCACGGGGGGTCGCCGCTGGTTCTGCGCGAGGATTTCTGCGGGTCGGCGGCGGTCGCCCGACGGTGGGCGGCCGAGGGCGCCGGGCGCGGGGCGCGGGCCGTGGGGGTCGATTGCGACCCCGGGGCGCTCGAGGCGGCCCGCGTGATGGCGCGGGCCGAGCGCGTGGCCGACGAGCACCTGGGGCTTCGGCGGGCGGACGCGGTTTCGGACGCCGACCCGTCGCCGGCCGACGTGGTGTTCGTCGGGAATTTCTCGATCGGGTACATCCACGGGCGTGCCGCGCTGGTCCGGTATCTGGCCGCGACGCGGGCGAGGCTGGCCTGCCGGTCCGGGGACGGGCGGCCTGCCGGGGTCTTGGTGTTCGACGTGTACGGCGGGGCCGGGGCGTTCCGGACGGGCGGCCTGGAGCGGGTGCGGGTGACGCCCGGGGGCCTGGTGATCCGCTACTCGTGGCGTCGCGAGGCGGCGGACCCGGTGAGCGGGATGGTCGAGAACTCGGTCTCGTTCCGCGTGGAACAGGGGGGCGAGGTGGTCCGGGAGTACCTACGGGCGTTCGAGTACCGGTGGCGACTTTGGGGTCTGCCGGAACTGCGCGACGCGCTCGATGAGGCCGGGTTTGGGTTGTGTCAAGTATACACGGAAATCAACGACGACTCGGGCGGGAGGCCGATGGAGGTTGGGCCCGGTGAGTCGCTGGGCGAGGATTGGGTGGTCTTGGTGGCGGCTCGCCCGTCGACGGGCTCGCTTTGAGCGCCGGGAAGAGGGGTGAGGGTGCCGCGCCGGGGGCGGTGCCCGGTAGGATATAGGCATGCCGGGTGTGGCCGGCGACATTGAAAGGAAGCACGCATGTTGAGGATCACGGCGGCGGTGTTCGTGTTGGCGATCGCGGGTTCGGCGATGGGTCAGGCCAAACCGGCGCAGCCGGCCCAGCCCGCGCAGCCCGCGGCGCCCGCGAAGAGTGTCCCGGCGACGCGGGTGCAGCCCGTGACGCCCGCGAAGCCCGCGGAGAAGGCCGAGCCCACGCTCAAGGCGGGGAGCAAGGCGCCGGCGATCACGGCGGACGAGTGGATCAAGGGCGAGGCGGTGTCGAAGTTTGAGACCGGGCACGCGTACGTGGTGGAGTTTTGGGCGACGTGGTGCCCGCCGTGCGTGCGCTCGATCCCGCACCTGACGGAACTCCAGAAGAAGCACCCGAACGTCACGATCATCGGGATGGCGTCGAGCGAACGGGCGGCCCCCAACGGCCCGGACACCCGGGTGGCGAACCTTAAGAAGTTCGTCGAGGGGAAGGGCAAGGAGATGGAGTACCGCGTGGCGTACGACGCGGACCGGAAGATGTCCGAATCGTGGCTGAGGGCGGCGAACCAGAACGGGATCCCGTGCGCGTTCGTTGTGGACGTGGATGGGACGGTGTCGTGGATCGGGAACCCGCTGGACAAGGCGTTCGACGGCGAGGTCGAGAAGGTGGCGAAGAAGTCCAAGCCGCTGTCGAAGGACACGAAACTCAAGACCAAGGACGCCAAGCCCTCGAGCGAGTCGGAGAAGAAAGGTTCGTGAGCCGCTGACGGCTCGGACCATTGAGATCCATCAATGATCGACGCCCGGGGCCGCCCCCGGGCGTTGTTCGTTGATCAGGCCCGCTCGCGTGAGAGCCGCTTGAGGAGTTGGATCTGCCCGAGGTGGTAGGCGTCGTGGGCGGCGGCCCCGGCGAGGTACTGGGCGTAGGTCCATTTCCGGCCTCGCGGGCGGGTGTGGATCAACCCCGTGTCGATCGAGGCGGCGGCCCGGCGGAGGCGGTCGTGCATCTCGGCGAGGAGGGCGCGGTCGGCCTTCCAGGCTTTCTCGTCCGGCTTGGGCGGGAGGTTCGGCCAGTTCGAGGGTCGGCGGGGGAAGGCGGTCTCGTCGGTGGGGTCGAGGGCGCGGGCGACGGCGTGCTTCCAGTAGGCGGCGTGGAGGACGTGACGCCAGATCGATTTGCGGGACTTCGAGGGGGACCACTGGGCTTGCTCGGAGGAGACTCCCCGGAGTGAGCCCGAGAGTGTGGGGCCCTGCCAGCCTTGGCCGGTGAACGAGCCGTCGAGCACGACGGCGACGAAGGCGGCGATCGGGTCGGTCGTGGAGGGCATGGCGAGTCTCCGGCGTGCCCGTGTGTTGCGGCGGGCTGGAGGCCTAGTGGTGGCCCGGGGCGTACCAGAGCGGGGCGGCGGGCCCGGGGGCGAAGGCGAAGAAGACCCAGGCGACGAGCAGGAGACTCCAGAAGATGAAGAAGACCACCGAGTAGGGGAGCATGAGGGCGATGAGGTTGCCGATGCCCGCGTCCTTGCGGTAGCGTTGCATGGCGACGAGGATGATGATGACGTAGGTGTTGAGGGGGGTGACGATGTTGGTGACGCTGTCGCCGACGCGGTAGGCGGCCTGGGTCATCTCGGGGCTGATGCCGACCATCATCATCATGGGGACGATGATGGGTGCGAGGGCGGTCCACTTGGCGCTCATGGAGGACATGAGGATGTTGACGCCCATGGTGAGGAGGACGACGGCGAGGAGGAGGGGCGTGGGCCCGAGCCCGGCGGCGACGAGGGCGGACCCGCCGACGTTGGCGAGCATGGCGTCGAGGCGGGAGTACTTGAAGCACTCGATGAACTGGGCGGCGAAGAAGGCCATGGTGATGACGGGGGCCATGGTCTGCATGGTCTGGACGAAGGCCTTGGTGATGTCGCGCGGGGAGCGGATGACGCCGGTGACGATGCCGTAGGCCAGCCCGGGGATGAGGAAGATGACGAGGATGAGCGGGACGATGGCCTGGCTCCACCGGGGGCCCGGCGGTGGCGCGGGGCGGAAGGAGCCCGGGAGGGTCGGGGGTTCGGGGGTGACGCGGGGGGTGAAGCCGCCGATGGTTTCTTGACCGTTGGGATCGACTCGGCGTGCGGGGATCTCGAAGGGCTTGTGGAGGACGGCGGCGCCTTGGGCGGCCTGGTCGGGGTCAGGGGTGAAGACAGTCGATGGCACGGAGGGCTTGACGGGGATCGTGCCGAGGGAAGGGGCCGGGGCGGGCATGTCCCCGTAGAGCGGGGCGCCGGGGACGAAGAGGAGGGCGGCGGCGCCGGCGAGCGCGGCAACAAGGGCGACGCCGGCGGCGCGGAGGCCTCGGCGTTCGTCCGGGGACAGGGAGCCCTGGGCGGCGCTCAGGTCGGGCGGGAGCGGATCGGCGGGCATCCTGGCCAGGCGGGGCTCGACGATCTTCGCGGTGACGAGCCACCCGGCGAGGGTGAGGACGAAGGTGGAGACGGCGAGGAACCACCAGTTGCACGTGGGGAGGATGGTGTAGGCCGGGTCGAGGACGCGGGCGCCGACCTGGGTGATCCCGGCGATGAGGGTGTCGGTGCTCCCGATCATGAGGTTGGCGCTGAACCCGGCGGAGACGCCGGCGAAGGCGGCGGCGATCCCGGCCAGGGGCGGGCGTCCGAAGGCGACGTAGAGGGCGGCGGCGAGGGGCGGGAGGATGATGTACCCGGCGTCGCTGGCGATGTTGGAGGTGATGCCGAGGAAGACGATCGAGGGGGTCAGGAGCCGGCTTGGGATGAGCGTGGCGAGCCATCGCATGGCGGCGGCGAAGAGCCCGACGCGCTCGGCGATGCCGATCCCGAACATCCCGACGAGCACCACGCCGAGGGGCGGGAAGTTGATGAAATTTCGGACGGCGTTGGCGAAGAGCCAGTAGACGCCGTCGGAGGAGATGAGGCTGTTGGGGCCGATGGGGTCGCCCGAGTCGACGAGGACGGTGACGGGTCGGCCGTCGGGGCGGGTGACGGGCCTGGTGACCTCTCGACCGTCGGGGCCGGTGACGGTCTCGGTGACGACCTGGGGTTTGACGGGCTGGACGCGCCAGGACGCGGCGGAGCCGACGGCGGAGACGACGGCGACCAGGAGGGTGGCGCTGATGAAGAGGAAGACGGGGTCGGGGAGTTTGTTCCCGAGCCATTCGATGAGGCCGAGGATTCCGGGCGGGCGCGCGGGCGGTGGGATGGCCATGGAGGTCCTCCGTCGCCGCGGGGGCCGTGCGGACCGCGGGGGGGCTCAGGATACCCGATGGGCCAGGGCGGATCGCGCGGCGTCGAGGATCTCGTCGGGCTCGCTCATGCGCCCTTGGCCGACGGTCCGGCAGGCCTGCCATCCCTCGGCGGGCCCCACGAACCGGTACCCGTCGTCGGCGAGCGTGGCGATGTTGCGGCGCGTGCTGGGCTGGCCCCACATCACGGCGTTCATCGACGGGGCGAGGAGGACGGGCGTCTTGGCGCGGTCGACCGCGGCGAGGATCAGCAGGAGGACGTTGTCGGCCCTGCCCGTGGCCAGCGCGGCGAGGGTGTCCAAGGAGCAGGGGGCGACGACGGCGAGATCGGCGCGTGTGGCCAGGGCGATGTGCTGGGGGTCGTGGCTTTCGAGGTGCTCCCAGGGGGAGGTGTAGACGGGGCGGCCGGAGAGGGCCTGGAACGTGAGCGGGGTGACGAAGCGGGTCGCCGAAGGGGTCATGGCGACGGTCACCTCGGCGCCGGCCTGGGCGAGGCGAGAGACGATCCAGCAGGCCTTGTACGCGGCGATGCCGCCGGTCACGCCGACGAGGACCCTCCGCCCCGAGAACGTCGCGTTGAGCGAGGCGGGGTCCACGCGTGGGGGCTAGTCGAGGAGGGGCTTGGCGGCGGGGTTGTCGAGGACGGACGCGTCGAAATCGAGCGTGATCTTGTCGTGGAGGATCTCGTCGATGACGAGTTCGAGGTCGGTGCGGCCGTCGCGGTCGACCAGAGGCCGGGCGCCCTCCATCAACTGATTGAGGCGGCGCTGGATGAGCGTGCAGAGTTTGAACCGCCCGCCGACCTTCTCAACGATCTCGTCGCTTTTGAGTGCTTCGATCATGCCCTGCGTGCTCCGTGGTGTCCCGAGGCGATTTGGCTTCTTCCCCAACCCCGACGACCTGATCCACTCGCCCGGATGTCAGGGTGGTGGAAGGGTTCGGGAGGGTGGTTCGAGGTCGACTTGAGTAGTATAGGTGCCCCGCCGGGTTGGGGTGGAGCGGCGGATTGGGCCGGGTGAGGCGAGGCGGAGCACGGTGTGACGACGACGTGGAAGGCGGGCGAAAAGGTTCGGCACGCGGGGAGGCCCGAATGGGGTGCGGGGCTCGTGATGTCGGCGGAGGGGGTTCTGGTCGAGGGGAAACGCTGCCAGAGGCTGAGCGTGAGGTTCGAGCGCGGGGGGCTCAAAACGCTCTCGACGGCGTTCGCGGACCTCCGTGCGGCCGACGGGGCATGGACACGCGGGGCCCCCGAGCCCGCCGCGACGGAGACGGGAACGAGCATGGATCCATTCGCGGCGGGCGCGCAGAACAAGAACGAGATGCTCGAAATCCTCGCCTCGGTGCCCGAGGCGGCGACCGACCCGTTCGCCACCCCGCGGAAGCGGCTGGCCGCGTCGCTCGACCTGTACCGGTTCAACGGGCGCGGGGGCTCGCTCTTGGATTGGGCGACGATGCAGACGGGGCTCAAGGACCCGCTGAGCGTTTTCAGCCGGCACGAGCTCGAACAGCAGTTCGCGAGGTTCCAGGCCAACCTCGAGGCTCACCTCCGGAAGTTGTGGCGTGAGATGCGCCGCGGCGACCCGGGGGCGCTCGCCGAGGTGGCGTCGTCGGCGCCCGACGCGGCCCGCCCGATGGTGAATCGGCTCAACGCCGACCGTTGAGTTCACGCCACACCCCGCTCCGCCCTCGCCCCCGTTCCATCCGAACCCCGCCGACGGGGCACGATCCGGCCCCGGCATCGGTCTTCTTCCCGGGCCCGCCCGCACAGGCCCACCTCTGGCACGCCCGTCGTCACCCGGGCGCGGCGGTTGTTCCCTCTCCCGAGACACCGGCCGATCGGCCACGCCGACCGACGGCCCCAAGACACGGGAGAGACGAGATGAACGAGCACGACTTCCAGAAGAAACTGAACGAGCTGCTCACCCAGATCAACACGCTCCCCGAGTCCGAGCGGGGCCCGCTCGAGGCCCTCGCGCAGGAGACCAAGGCGCGGCACGAGTCGATGAAGAAGACCATCGGCGACCTGCAGGAATCGCTGGACTACCTGCGGCTGAGCATCAAGTACCTCGTGTTCGATCTCGAGGCGACCCGCCGCGAGAACGAGTACCTGCGGAAGCTCATCGAGAAGCAGGGTCAGGGCGAGGAGTAAGCAGCCCGCCGAACCGAGTCCCACGCCCGCCGAAAATCCGACTCCGCTGACGTACCGCGTCCGTCGCCGCTCCGCGCGATCGGCCGTCGGAGCCCGTACGCCGAGGTTCCGGACCGGGCGGGCGCCTGGGGTCAGCGCCGAGACTCCGGTCCCGCCGGGATGGGGCCGATGTCGACGCGTCGGGCCGGCGGAGCATGTCCGGCAGGATTACGAAGTCACGACGGCGGCGACGCGTGCCGGCGTGGGGGTTGGCGTCGTGGGCTGGCGAGGGCCCCGTCCGGGGCATATCCTGTGCCCGTCGCCGGAGAGGTGGCCGAGTGGCTGAAGGCGACGGTTTGCTAAACCGTTATACGGCCCTAAAGCCGTATCGGGGGTTCGAATCCCCCCCTCTCCGCTTGCCTTGAGGTCGGTCTTTCTGTGCGTTATCGACGGGCGTTGCGTGCCACGGGCAGGCTGAGAGCCAAGATCGTGTTCTCGTCCATGTACTACGCTCGGGCATGGACACCTCCGGCCACGCTTCGTCCGATCCTCCTTCGCTTTGTGCTTCGGGATCGTCGCCCGAGGCGCCGTGCCTGGGTTCGCCCGATGCGGCTGGCGTGTCCGGGGGATTGTCGTTCCTGGACCGCTACCTCACGCTGTGGATCTTCCTCGCGATGGGTGCGGGGGTCGCTGTGGGGGGGCTGGTCCCGGGCGTGCGTAACGCGATCGATTCGGTGACAATCGGCACGACGAACATCCCCATCGCCTTCGGCCTGATCCTCATGATGTACCCTCCGCTGGCGAAGGTGCGTTATGAGGAACTCCCCGCGGTCTTCCGTGACTGGAAGTTGCTGGCACTCTCGCTGGCGCTGAACTGGATCGTCGGCCCGGTGCTCATGTTCGCCCTCGCGGCGGCGTTCCTGCACGACGCGCCCGAGTACATGCTCGGGCTGATCATGGTCGGGCTGGCCCGGTGCATCGCGATGGTCCTGGTGTGGAACGACCTGGCGAGGGGGAGCGCGGAGTACGCCGCGGGGCTCGTCGCGTTCAACAGCATTTTCCAGGTACTGTTCTTCGGGGTGTACGCCTGGGTGTTCATGACGTGGCTCCCCCCGCTGCTAGGTTTCGAGGGCGTCGCCGTGGACGTGGGCATGGGGAGCATCTTCGCGAGCGTGCTGGTGTACCTTGGGATCCCCTTCCTTGCGGGGATGCTCACGCGGTACGTGCTCCGAGGGCTCAAGGGTGACGCGTGGTACACGCGGCGGTTCCTGCCGCGGATCGCCCCGTTAACGCTGGCGGCGCTCTTGTTCACGATCGTGGTGATGTTCAGTCTTCAGGGTGATCGGATCGTCGCGGCGCCGCTCGACATCCTCCGGATCGCGCTGCCGCTGGCCATCTACTTCGTGGTGATGTTCCTGGCCTCGTTCCTCATGGCCAAGCGAGCGGGCGCGGACTACCGGCGAGCGGCGACGCTCGCGTTCACGGCGAGCGGGAATAACTTCGAACTGGCCATCGCGGTGGCCATCGCGACCTTCGGCATCACGTCTGGCGTGGCCTTTGCGACGGTGATCGGGCCGTTGATCGAGGTGCCCGTGCTGATCGGCCTCGTGAGCGTGTCGTTGTGGCTCGGGCGTCGATGGTGGGGTCTGAGGGGGCCCGCGGGGGCTCAGTAGTACAAGAACGGCCACCAGTTCTTCATGGGCCGGCCCTCGCGGTCCCTCGCGGCGTTGCCCAGCCCGGGCATGCTCTGGAACCAGTACACCACCCACTGGCCCATGCAGTCCGGGGCCACGTCCTTGTACCGCAGGAATTTCTCGCGGCTGAACTCCCTGGCCTCGTCGGCGTCCGTCGGCGTCGCCCGCGTCCGGTAGGTCTCGACGGTCGTGAGCACCGTGTACGGGCTGTCGAGGTCGTAGTGCCACCGCGCCCCGGGCGGGAAGTGCGCGCTCCCGCCGGTGGTGATGAACGGTTCGGCCTCGTGCTTCTTCCCGCGGTAGGTCAGCTCGAGCCGGTCGGGCTTGGGGAAGTCGATCCGGTCGCCCGAGCGGCGGTCGTACGACGTGCGGTAGAACGAGCCGATCGGCAGCCCGTGGGTCCGGTCGAGCTCGAAATCGGCGAACTCGTAGAAGTAGTCCCGGTAGTACCCGATCGACCGGCTGTTGGCGAGCCACTCCATCGTGTGCCCGTAGTTCTCGAGCGAGCACCCCGGCCCGCGGTGCGGGTTGAAGAACGCGACGCGGACGCTCCGCCCGATCCAGGGCATCGAGCGGTCCTGCCCGTTGCCCGCCTGCCCGTGCTTGCCCGCGATGGGCAGGCACGCGTCGTCGTAGAACTGCTTCATCTCGCACGTTTCGAGCCCGGGCCAGGGGTCGCCCGCGTCGTGGATCGCGTAGAACCACACCTCGTGCACCCACCCGGCGTTGACCAGCTCGGCCAGGTTCATGAACCGGCCCGGCGTGCGGGGGTCTTCGAACCCCAGGCTCGGCGCGAACTCGTCCGAGAACAACGCCGCGTAATCGATCGCCGGCTCGCCCGGGCGGAGGTCCTTTTTTACGGGCATCCGCGAGCTGGTCCTGCGGACCGGCTCGACCTTGGCCGGTTCGTCGCGGAGGTCGATCGCCTTGATGATCTGGAACCGGATGAACGGGGTTGCGTCGGGATTCTCGTACCCCTTGTGGCGGGTGGCCTCGGCGAAACCGGCCGCGACGGCGTCGGCGTGCCCGCGGAACTTCGCCTCGTCGGTGTCGTTCGCGAAGTTGAGCACCACGACCCTCGGGCGCATCTCGCGGATCGCGTCGTGGTGCCGCCAGAGCCAGTCGTCCGAGTTGCGGTACGACGCGGTGTTGGGCCAGACGGACGGGTCGTCTCCCAGCCCCTCGGGCATCGGGAACGCGGGGGCGACGCCGGGGGCTTCGGGCTTGGGCTGGGGTGCGTCGTGCCCACCGCCGCCGACGGGGGGTTCGCCGAGCGCGGCGAGCGTGAAGCCCGCGAGCACGGCCAACGCTCCCCAACGGGCGGGGTTCGAGGGCTGATGGATGATCGAGGCGGTGCCGAGAGCCGACGGCGCGGACGGTGAATCGTTCGGCATGGAGGCCCTCCGGGAGAAGCGGGGATTGTTGGCGCACCGTGGGGCCGGGGCGTGGTTCGTGGGGCGAGATCGAGCGACCGCCCGCGGATCGCGGGCTCGCGTCGCCTCGACGCGGCGCCGGCTACTTCGTCATCGATGTCCAAAGACCCAGCGTGTTGCCCTGCGGGTCGGAGAACCAGGCGAAGTGGCCCATCCCGGGCACCTCGGTCTTCGGCACGATCGTCTTCCCGCCGAGCCCGGTGATCTTTGCCAGCGTCGCCTCGATGTCGTCCACCATCGCGTAGACGGTCACGTAGGTGTGCGGCTCGTGCCCCATGGCGCTGAGGTGCCCGCCGATCCCGATCGACCCGCCCCCACCGCCCCCACCGCTCTCGCCATGCCCGAGGTTGGTGATCATGGCCATGTGCGGGCCGCCGGGCGCAAACTCCCACCCGAACACCGAGCCGTAGAACGACTGCGCCTTGGCCAGGTCGCGGAACCCGATCTCGAAATGGACCACCGGTGCGGGCATGGTTTGCTCCTTCTTCGACACATCAGACGCCGACCGACTCGGGAGATGGTACTCGACGAACGAACCTCCGCGGATCCGCGGGGCCTGGGCCGCGTGCCACGGCATCACGCACGGCCGGGCCGGTCAGGGGCGTTGGACCGCTCGGCGGGCGGAGAGTTCCCGCGGAGGGTCACGGACGTGGCCAATCGTGGCGTACGACGCGGGCCGAATCCGCGTCTCCATCGGTGCGGAACTTCGTCCGGCGTCCCGGAATCGGCGGGCTGAATTCGCGGCATCCAAACCTAGGAGATCCCATGCAGCCTACGAACAGAACACGATCCATTCAACCCGGTCGGCGCGCTCGACGATTGATCATGGGCGCGATGCTCATCGCGGCGGGGGCGGCCGGCCCGCTCAGGGCCGACGTGTGGTCCTGGAACGCGGGGAACGGCATGTGGATGACGGCGGGGAACTGGCTGCCCAACAGCGTGCCCGGCATCGACCCCTTCGTGTTCAACGACATCCGCATCGGTGATCTCCCCGGCGTTGGGAACAGCACGGTGCTGATGAACAACGCGGCCGGTGGCGGGGCCCTCGCCTTCCATCTGCTGAGCCTCTCCAGCGGCATGACCCTCGACATGAACCAGCGGCAGCTGGGCAGCCTGACGGGCGCGACGAGCCTCATGGGCGCCAACACCCGGCTCATCGTGCGTTCGAGCACCGGCCTGAACTTCCATGACTTCTCCACAAACCTGATGACGATGGGCCTCGGCACGCACCTACAACTGGTCGACGACGGGCGGGTGCGTGCCTCGACCCTTCACTCACGGGGGCTGATCTCCGGCACGGGGACCATCCACGTACAGGGGGGCGGTCCGCAGATTTCGCTCCAGAACAGCGGCACCATCGCCGGCTCGAGCAACGGCGGGCTCACGTTCATCCAGGAGGGCGCGGGACGGTTTGACCTCGACGGCCTCGGGGTCGAGGAGCCCGAGTTCGGTCAACTCTCGCTCGCCTCGCCGTTCAGCGTGCTGACCTTCCAGGGCGACCAGCTGTCCGACTTCTTCAGCGGCACCGTCACGATGGGATCCGGCTCGCTGCTCAACATGAACATGACCAACGGGTGGACCGCCGACGCGATGAGCACCTTCAACGTTTCGAGCGGCATCGCCGGGGCCGCCGCACAGATCGCCGGCGGGCACTTCACCTTCGGCGGTGATCTCAACATCGGCGGGACGCACGGGCACCTGCGCGTGCTCGCGGACGCGACGCTCCTGACCCACGCCGACGTCTTCCTCGGGAACGACGACCGGCTCGAGTTCGACGGCGTCACGGCCGTCCAGGGCGGGACGTTCAACCTCTCCCAGGGCGGACGCATCGACTTCGACGGCGCGACCCAGATCGGCGGCGGCACGTTCACCATGGCCGGGGACTCCCCCGCGCAGGGCGTGGTCAATTTCAACGGCGTGACGCAGTGGAGCGGGACCACCACCTTCAACGGGGTCGCACGCCAGATGGGCAACGCCAGCGTCGGCTCCCCCACCACCATCAACGCCACGGTCTTCGACATGGACGGCAACAACAGCACGGCGTGGACCATCAACCACGGGCTGACCGTGAACGCCCAGGCGATCGAGATCGGCTCGCAGTCCTTCGACGGCACGCTGAACCTGAACGCGGGCGCCGTCGGACGGCTGACCGTCGTCCTCGCCGATCCGGACGATGCGTGGACGATGAACGGCACCTTGAACCTCGCGGGGCTCGGGGGGCTCACCACCACGCGGCTCGCCGGGTCACGGGTGATCGTCTCGGGCGACGTGAACATGGGTGCCGGCATCGCCCAGATCACCGCCGACGCCGATCTCCGCGGCGCCACCGTCGGGATCGCGGCCAACGGCAACCTCCGGATGCGAGCACAGAGCACCGTCGATGCCGATACGGTGTTCCTGGGCACGGGCGTTCTGCAGAACGGGGTCGGCGCCGCGATGACGCTGAACTCCGGGGTCTCGCTGGGCCTGGTCGGGCTCGTCAACGAGGGTCTGCTGAACATCGGCGAGGCCGGCCCGGGCGTCGCGAGCGTGGACCGCTTCAGCAACACGGGCTCCGCCGCCCTTTCCATCGGGATCGCGGGTCGGATCGCGGGCGCTGAGCACGACCTGCTGATCGTCTCGGGCGGCGCGGCGCTGCTCGACGGCCTGCTGAGGATCGAGCTCCTTCCCGTGGGCGGTGGGGCCACCTTCACACCGACCATCGGCGACGAGTTTGTCATCATCTCCGCCCTGGGCGGCGTCGGCGGTGCGTTCACCAACGACCCCGTGACGCTGGTCGATGGGTTGACGTACGAATGGACCGTCATCTACAACCCCAACACCGTGGTCGTCAGGCTCGACGGCATCGTCCCAACCCCGGGCGGCCTCGCGCTCCTCGCCCTGGGCGGGCTGATCTCCGCACGCCGCCGGCGGGCATGAGCGACCCGACGAGCTCCACGCGGCCTCCGCCAAGACCCTTCACACCGCCTCGTATGGCTTGTCATACGGGCCCGCCAGAACGCAACGACCACGGCACGCGCCGTGGTCGTTGCCCATCCCGGGCCGGTGGTGCGGGGCGGGGGCACATCGCCGGGACGTGGCGCACGACGCCGCCGGGTCTCGCGTCATGGGCAGAGGGCCGGAGGATGAGTCGCTCGGTGCGACGAGGCCCGGCCTCTCTCGGCCGGCACGGACCGCCTCTCGACGAGCGTTGTCGGCCACGGGCTCTCGACCTGATTATCTGGAGATTCACGATGCCATTGCGTACGTCCGTCCGATTTCGTCCGGTGATTCTGTCCGTCATCGCGGCCCTTGGTGCGTGCGGGTTCGCGCCCGCCTCGGCCCAGGACAGCACGCTGAGGGTGGTTGCCTCACCCCGCGTCGTTTACTCCGGCGAGCGGGCCACCGTCGATGTTCTGGCCGAGTTCCCGAGCCGCAACTTCGCGTTCGCCTCCGCCCGCTTCGACGTCTGCGCCACCCACCCGGCCTGGACGTTCGTCAGCGGGGGCGCCCTGGTCGGCACCGATGTGCTCGGCATCGTCGCCGCCCAGCAGCACCGGCCCCAGTCCGGGATGCTCGCCAACCCGCTCAACCCTC
The DNA here is from genome assembly GCA_015200025.1 of Phycisphaeraceae bacterium. Taxonomy (GTDB): domain Bacteria; phylum Planctomycetota; class Phycisphaerae; order Phycisphaerales; family UBA1924; genus UBA2396. The sequence goes on from CP054186.1 coordinate 360,996, forward strand.
ACCCCGTGTGGCACGGCGTGTACTCGCCGGCCTCCGACGCGCCGGCCCTGGTGCGGTTCGGCGCGAGCCCGTCCGAGCTCTCCGTCTACCCGAGCCGCCACTCGCCCTCGGCCGTCCGGGTCGAGGCCTCGGGCGGTGCCGGCTATGTGCTGGCCAATCCCCTCAGGGCCGGTCGCTGGCTGGCCGCCCCCGGCGCCGGCAGCGAGATCGCCGTGCGTTCGGGCCGCGGGACCACCGACGACGTGATCGTGGACGGCCGGATCATCACCGGCGAGCACAACCCGGCGACCCCGATCCTGATCGGGCTGCTCCTCCCGGCCGTTCAGGTCGCGAGGGAGTCAACCACCCGCGTCGAGATCGACGGCGTGCCGAGCCAGTACCGCGCGAGCGTCCAGGTCGAGCACGGCGATGTACCGACGGAGACCCACTCGATCAACTTCGGACGGATCGACATCGGGAACGGCGCCGTCGGCATGTCCCTTCTCGCCGGCACGTCGGCGGGGGCGACGGCGACGGTCGGCGCCTACCTCGGGGGCGTCTTCGTGGCGACGGCGGACGTGAACTCGTCATCGCCCGGCAGCACGCCGACGATCATCCTTGACTCGATCGCGCCCTCGGCCCGCGTGCGGCTGTCCGGGGTCGGGGACGGGCGGGTTCATTGGATGCTCAAGTACGACGCGCCGGTCCGGGCGATGATCCGAGGGCGGGACGGCCGGGCTCGGACCTACACGATCGACGCGGTCGAGATCGTTACGCCGATGACGCGCCACTCGACCGGCGCCCGGGGGCCGGCCAACATCAAGCAACTCGGGCTCGCGCTCCACACGTTCGAGGCGGCGGGCGCCCGGGGGCTTCGTGTGAGGCCCGCTCAACCCCGATAAGATGATTCGGAAACCCGCGTCCCCGGTGGCCCGGCGCTCCTCGCGTCGGGCCGCCCCTGATTCCCGACCGGCACGCCCCCCCATTCGCGCCCCTTCGAGCCATGGCCACCATGACCGAACCTACCCCCGACATCACGCTCCTGCTTCACGCGGCCGCGTCCGGCGAGCGCCATGACCTGGACGCCCTGGTGACGGCCGTCTACCAGGACATGCGCCGCCTGGCGATGTCTCACATGAAGAAGGAGCGGCACAACCACACCCTCCAGCCCACGGCCCTTGTCCACGAGGCGTACGTCAAACTCCTCGGACAGTACCGGACGGACTGGAAGGACCGGCTGCACTTTTTCTCCATCGCCGCACGGATCATCCGGCGGATCTTGATCGACCACGCCCGCGCCGCGGGGGCCTCGAAGCGGGGCCGGTCGAGCACCCGTGTCAGCCTCGCCGACCACGACGTCGCCGCCCCGTCGCGCGACGTCGACCTTGTTGCGCTGGACGAGGCGATGGTCGAGCTCGCCGCGCTCGACGAGCAGCAGGCCCGCATCGTCGAGCTCCGTTACTTCGGCGGGTGCACCATCGAGGAGATCGCCGAGCTGCTCGACCTCGGCAAGCGGACGGTCGACCGCCAGTGGCACGCGGCGAAAGCCTGGCTGTTCGATCGGCTCCGCGAGGGCGAGGAACGCTGAGGAGGACCCCGTGCCGGACGATCCCGCGAGGCGTGCGCACGCCGTTTTCAGCCGGGCCATGGAGCTCGACGGCGATCGGCGGGACGCGATGGTGCGAGAGGAGTGCGAAGGAGATCCCGACCTTCTTCGGCGTGTGGAACGGCTGCTGCGTGCGGCGGGGCGCAGCGAAGACTTTCTGGAGTCGCCCGCGGTCCCCGCCCGGGGCGGGCCGGCTCCCTCGGTCCCCGACGCCGTCGGGAACTACCTCGTCGTCGGCGTGCTCGGGGTCGGCGGGATGGCGACGGTGTACGAGGCGGTCCAGGAGAACCCGCACCGCCGCGTCGCGCTCAAGGTCATGCACCGGTCCGTGGGCCACACCGACGCGATGCCCCGGTTCCGGCTCGAGGCGCAAACCCTCGCCCGGCTTCATCACCCCGGCATCGCGCAGATCTACGAGGCGGGGGCCGCCATGCTGGGACAGACCGAGCCGACGCCGTTCTTCGCCATGGAGCTGGTCCCGGACGCCATGAGCATCACGCAGTACGCCGAGCACCACGCCCTCCCGCTCCGCGAGCGGCTCGAGATGTTCGCCTCGGTCTGCGACGCCGTGCTCCACGGGCACCAGAACGGGATCATTCACCGCGATATCAAGCCCGCGAACGTGCTCGTCGGTTCCGACGGCCTGGCGAAAGTCATCGACTTCGGGATCGCCCGCGCCACGGGGATCGACGGCTCGGCGATCACCGGCGCGGTAGACGCCCGTCAGATCATCGGGACGCTCAACTCCATGAGCCCCGAGCAGTGTGTCGACCCCGCGGGGATCGACGTGCGGTCCGACGTCTACTCGCTCGGCGTGGTGCTCTACGAACTGGTGACCGGGTGCCTCCCCCACGACCTCTCACATTGCTCGATCCCGCAGGCGGTGCGGATCATCACCGATGAGCACCCGCGGCGGGCCGGGGCACGGCGCCGCGAGGCCGCCGGCGATCTCGAGGCCATCATCGCGATGGCGATGGAGAAGGACCGCGCCCGCCGGTACTCCGGCGCCGGGGCGCTCGCCGCGGACGTCCGTCGATTCCTGAACCATCAGCCGATCGAGGCCCGCCGGGCGTCGGTGCTGGACCACGCGCGCAAGTTCGCACGGCGAAACCCGCCGCTGGTCGCCGCTATCGGGGCGGCCATCCTGGTGCTGCTCGTCGGGACGGCCGTGTCCGTGCGGTTCGCGTACACCGCGTCGATCGCTCGCGACGATGCCCTTCGGCGCGAGCGCGAGCTGGCGGTGATCACCGAGTTCCAGGAATCCATGCTCCGGGGCTTGGACGTGGCCGCCATGGGGAACCGGCTGCGGTCGGCGATCACCGCGAGCCTCGAACGCGGCGGCCCCGCCGTCGGGCGTGACGCCGGGGAGGCCGTGGCCGAGTGGAATCGCCTGGCCGACACGCTGAACTTCACCACGATCGCGGTGGGCTCGCTCCACGAGAGCGTCATCCGCGGGTACGCCGACTCCATCAACTCCCGATTCGCGTCTCAGCCGCTGCTCCGCGCCAGGCTCCTCCAACAGCTCGCGAGCACGATGAACACCCTCGGGCTTCACCGGGAGGCTCTCCCGCTCATCGCCGAGGCGGCCTCGATCCGCCGGACTCACCAGGGCGAGGACCACGAGGACACCCTCCAGTCCAGACGCTCGCTCGGATCTCTGCTGGCGACCCTCGGCCGGTACGACGAGTCGCTGGCTCATCTCCTCGATGTGTACGAGCGGAGCCGCCGCCGCTCCGGCCCAGACAGCCGGGACTCACTCGCCACGGGCACGAGCCTGGGCGGTCTGTACCGGCGCTTGGGCGACCTGGCCGGGGCGGAACGCGTGTGGACCGACACGCTCGAGAGGCAACGGCGCGTGCTCGGCGAGGACGACCCCGAAACGCTCCGCACGCTCAACAACATCGGCGTCCTGTTCGCGGATCAGGGGCGGTACACCGAGGCCGAGGCCGCCTGGCGCGAACTCCTCGATCGGCGGCGTGCCGCGCTGGGGCCCGATCACCCGGACTACGTTGGTTCGCTGGCGAACCTCGGCCAGCTGTTCCACGATCAAGGCCGGTACACCGAGGCGGAACCTCTGATCCGCCAGTCCCTCGACGCCGAGAGGCGTCACCTCGGCGACCGGCATCGCGCCACGCTCACGTCGATGAGCATGCTCGCTTCGCTGCTCAGCAGCATGAATCGTCTGGACGAAGCCCTCCCGCTCCAGTCCGAGTGCTATGAGGGGCGGCTCGCCGTCCTCGGGCCCGAGCACCCCGACACGCTCTTGGCCCGTTCACTCCTGGGGACCATCATGCACGCGTGCGGTGACCGCGACGCCGGAGAGCGGCACGTCCGGCTCGCGGCCGAGACGCAAATCCGAGTCATGGGCGAGGAGCACCCCATGTCCGTCATGTGCCTGGCCGCCCTCCGGGACATCGAGCTGAACTCCGGCCGACTTCAGGAAGCGTTGCCGCACAGCGAACGCATCGTCCGGCTCGCGAGGGGCGAGGCCATCCGCGAACCGTTCTTGATCGGGGCTCACCTCTCCACCCACGGGGATTTGCTCTCCAGGATCGGCCGCCCCCAGGACGCGTGGGCCGACCTTCACGACGGGTACGACATGATCCAACAGTCCGTCGGTGCGTCGCACCCATTCGCTCTCGCCGCGGCGGCGCGGCTCGCGGACTATTACGCCACGGTCGATTCGAGCGGTCAGGACGACGACGTCCGGGCTGAACACGAGAAATGGCGGCGTCTCGCAGCCCCCCCACCCCCATAAGGTCACCCCTCGCCCCCGTGTTCCACGCCAGCCGAGCCCCCGCCGCCCCTCGGGGCCGCCGTCCGTTCGAGCCCCGTCGAACCCGAGCGCCGGAGCCGACACCCGGGGCGCACCACGACACCGGTTGACGCGTCCTTGGGTGTAGCCCATCCTTGGAGCCGCTCCATGCCCGTCAAGAGACACCCCGTCGCCGTCTCGGAACGCCGCGATCCGCTCGCCCTGCTGCCGATCGACACCGCCCTGATCGCCCGGCTTCGCAACACGTACGAGCGTGTACGGGCGAGAGACCTCCGGCTCGCGGAGATCTTCTACACCCGGCTGTTCGCCGCGGCCCCGTCGCTGCGCCCGATGTTCCGGGGCGAGCCCGAGGCGCAGGCCCGCAAGCTGATGGCGGCGCTCGATACCGTGGTCCGCAACCTCGAACACCCCGCGGAGAACGCCGCGATGCTCGCCGAGATGGGGCGGCGGCACGCGCACTACGGCGCGAAGCCCGAACACTATGGCCTGGTCATCGACCTGCTCGTCGACTCGATGCGGGAGATCTTGAACACCGGAGCGAACCTCGCCGCGTCCGAAGACGGGCCCGAAGGCGCGTTGGGCGAATGGCGATTGGCCCTACGCCTGATCAGCGACCAGATGATCGCCAGCGCCGACAGCGTTCCTCCGGTCATTCACGGGGGACGCTGGAGACGCACTTGGGCGAACGCACGGGCAAACTCCGAGCCCACGACGTTTGGACCATCATCGGCAAGGCCGACGTGGGCCGACGCACCCAAGAGGACATGAACAGGCTCGGAGAGGTGATGCGGCGGCTTGGGTGGGAACGGACGAAGCGGCGGTTTGGTGGCGAGGCGGAGTGGTGCTACGTCCGCGGCTCAAAGACCGAGCGTGAGGAGTGCTTGTTCGTCCACACGGGCTCGGAGGGCGAGGTGACTTCGGTCGGTCCCGTCCATGACTACTCCGGCATCAACGAAGGGAGGAACGAATGAGCACGGGCGTTGCGAAGTCTGCGCAGTGCGTTCCTCCCCTCATGCACCGGGGGAACGTGGAGGGGGAACGTGCAAGCGGATGCACACGGCGGCACCGCGTGCGTTGTTCGTGCATTCGAGTGCAGCGTGAACGACCGTTCCCCCCGTTCCGCCCGCACCCCCCAACGCCTTCGGAGTCACGCTCACCGCTAGCCCCACGCCGCACACGCCGTTCCGGGCGTTGCTCCCGTTTCGACGGCCGCCGCGATGCAATCACTCGGCGATGGGAAGTCGCGGCCGTTCTCTCGGGCAAGGGTGAGAGCCCGGCGGGTGGCGAGCCGCGTTGAATCCGCGATCGCATCGGATGCGAGAATCGCGTCAACAAGTTCAATGTTCGTCGGAAGTGTGTTACTCATGGTTGGATTCCTTCGCCCACTCCTCGCGTTGCTCGACTTCGATGCGGCGGGCGTAACGCTCCAACGCGGCTTGGTTCTCCGCGTCGGTCGTGTGCGGGTGAGTGAGGGCGACGATGCCGGGGCCGATCGTGACGGGATTCGGGATCGCGTAGAACTCATCCCTCTCCTCCGTCGTGGCGGTGCCCGCCCGAATCTTCGCTTTGAGTTCCGCCGCTCGAATCTGGTTGTTCGTGTTGAGGAGCAATGAGTCGAGCGGGTCGGGCTGGTTGGGCGTCGATGACATTGAGTCCTTCCCTTGGGGTGCGTGCGTTACGAATCTCGGTGAGGAGTTCAACGAACAGTGCTCGCCGCTCCGGCGGGAGGAGGAGCACGTCGGTACGTCCGCTCCGCGAACAACGTGGGCGAGTGGTTGAACGCCCGCGAGACATACGCGAATCCCGAACTTGATGAACGCCGCGGCGTTTTCAAGAGCACCGAAGCGGTGATGATGTTCATGGCGTTCTGCACGTTGTGCCGGGTTGCCTCCCGAGTCCCGTGCGTGTTGCCGGGCTCATCGCCTCACTCTCGTTGGAGAATCCGAATGCCTCATATCGACGTGTCAAAGTCTCACCTTGCCGACCGCGGCGACGATCGCCCCACCGTCATCGACGGCGTGAGCCCGAGCGTTCACCCCGACGTTGTGTCGCACCTCGCGGGCGAGTTCGTCATCGGCGAGAATGACGCCGGCAACGTGCTTCACCCCGCGTACACCGCCGCTCATTCCGCGATGAGCAACCTTTGGGCGATGAGTTCCACTCTCGCGGAGGCGGAAGCCGCGATCAAGGCGAACGGCCGCGATCCCGCGTCCGAACGTCGCCTCCGTGCGAGTGCCGAAGGAAGTCTCTCGAAGGCGAGGAAGGCCGCCGAAGGCGCCTTGGACGCGATCGCACAACACCGCGAGCAAACGGAAGCCGCGATCACGGAGGCGTTGGGCGTGAACGAAGCCCGCCAGCAAGTCACCGCGGCGTTGCGAGCGTCAGCGATACATGGGCACCTGGCCCGCATCGCGGACCCGGCGAAGCGGGGCACCGAACTTCAGGACATTCTCTCAGAGTCCGACGCGGAGTCGGCCGCCGCGATCCTCGCCGCTCCCGCTCGTGCCTCCGGGCTCACCGCGAAGGAACACGCGGCGTTCCGCAAGGCGGCCGAGTTGAAGTTCGCCGGGAAGACTGTGGCGTTGCGTGATTCGCTCGACCGTCTCCGCACCGTGCTCGACCGTGCGGCGAAACTCACGGAGGAGCGGTTCGGCCCGCTCGTGGGGATCGGGGGTTCGCACGCCGCGAGGACCGAAGCGGCCCTCCGTGCTCTCGAAGGGGGTGCGAACTAATGAGCACCACCGACGCGAATAACGACGTTGCCAAACTGCAAGCCGCATTGAAGGCGGAGCGGGACGCCCACACGGAGACGAAGCGGGCTCACGGCGAGTTCCGCACCGCGATCCTCACTCCGCTCGGGCTCCCCGACAACGCTCCGGCGGAGACGATCACGGCCCGCATCGGCGACGTGGAGAAGACAATCACCGATCGCACGGCCGCCCTCACCACCGAACGCGACGAAGCCCGCACGCGGCTCGCCGACGTGGAGGGACGTTGGGCGGGTGAGAAGGTGGACCGTTCAATCTCTGACGCCCTCTCTCGCTCGGGCATGATCGCCGACAACGCGACCGATGCTCTCGCCCTCGCCCGTCCCCTGTTCGTGCTCTCCGAGAAGGGCGAGGTTGTGACGAAGGCCGACGCGGCGGGCGTCATCCCCGGAGCCACGCCCGATCAATGGATCATCGCTCAACTCCGCACGCTCCGGCCGCACTGGTGGCCGAAGTCGGCGGGTGGCGGAGCGAGCGGCGGTTCCCGCGGCGGAATGGCGATGGGCGACGATTCGTGCTTCCGGCCGGAATCGTGGAATGTGACCTTGCAGGCCCGCTACGAAAAACTCCACGGCACGCGAGCGGCCGAAGCCGCGGCCCGTCGCTACGGAACCACGCCCTTCGGGCTCGGACGGTAGACCCGCTCCCGTCGCTCGGTCATTTCGTCGCCATATCGGACACGAGAGCGCCCGAGAACTTGAATCTTCACCGCTCACGCTTCACTCACGGAGCCGAGCGGTGTATTCAAGGGGTCGGCCGAGCGCGCTGACAGAAAGGCCCGCACACAATGAGTCCACTTCTCCGCCGCTTGTCCATGTTCAATGAGCGAGTTCCGATCACCGACACCGACCTTTGGGCGATTGTTGAACTCTATCGGTTCATGGTGGACGTTCGCCGTCCACCCTCCGAAGCGGATGTCGAAGCGTGTTGCCGACACGTCGGAGCGGACGCGAACAAGGTGTTGCTCTACTTCTACGGCCGTCGCCCCGGTCGGTATTGGCGATGGGTCGGGCGGAAGGCTGACGGAGCGTAACGAACCCATGAACACACCATACGTCTTCACACCGTTCACACCAGAGCAAAGAGCGGCACGGGCCGAAATGCTCATCGTCCGCCTACCGCTCCTCCGCCTTATCTTCAAGGGAATCCGCCCCGAGCACGCGGAAGATGCGTTGAACCTCATTCGTGACGCATTCGTGTACACACAAGGCAGCGTGCGGCACTCGGAGACGGGCCAGAGTTACGGTGAGTGGATCGACGAACTGAAAGTCGAACACCCCGATTGGTTCGGTGCTCCAATGGTCGATGCCGACAATCCCATGTCACCCGAAGCGTGGGCGATGCTCGCCCGCTTGTCGAAGGATGAAACCGAGCGGTATGAACGGTTGCGATACGGGTCGAGCGTGAACTGAGACGGAGCAGGGACTACTTCTCTTGCACCCAGATGAGCGAACCCCCAAGGATGCGAGAGCCACCAACTTCATTCCCGTTGCCGTCGATCAACTTGATCCGTGCCAAGTCGGGTTCCTTTGGTGACGCGATCACGGCCCATGCTTCCCAAAGGGTTTGTGCATCTTGGAGCCGGAGTTGGTAGTGTCGAAGATGCCATATGTTACGGACGGTCAACTCGGCTTCCCAAGTCTTGTCTCCGATCCGGCGAACGCTCACAGAGTCAATCAGTTTCACCTCTGCTACGTTGAGCACGGCCATGTACGCATCAAGTTTGTCCTTCACGGCTCTCTGTGCCGCTTCCTTCGCGGCCTTGTCCGCGACGGCCTTCTCCTCTGCGGCCTTGCGTTCCGCGATGATCCGTTCCTCTCGTGCCTTCCGCTCCGCCTCCGCCGCGGCTTCCGCTTGCCGCTTCGCCTCCTCACGCTGGGCTACTGCGGTGTCAACTTGCGGGCGCGCCAATGCAACGGCTCGATCGGTGAGGACCGCGAATCCGAAGTCGAGTGCGGCGGGCGGTGCTCCTCCTCCGCGGAACCGCGTGAACTCATCATCAGAGGCACCCACGAGCGATGTAAGCACCCATGCCGAATCCGCGGAGTTCCGTATCTTGTCACTCAATCCCCGTGCGGCTCCGCGGTTGGAGGCGTCGGCAACCTTGCTCGCTTCATCCAAGAGCGATTCGGCCTTGGGAATCTCGCCCGCGGTGAGGGCGGCTCTCGCATCCTCGACAAGCCGCGACACCTTGGCCGCCGCTTCCGCTTGGGCTTGGGCCTTCGCTTGCCGATCCGCCTCTTGCTTCGCCGTGAACTCCTCGCGGAGTCGAACCGTCTCCCGTCCCGCGAACGAGAATCCCACGAGTCCAAGCCCCACGAGTAGGAACGTGGTCAACTTCAACGCTCGCCATGTTGGGCGTTCCGGTGAGACACGGAGGAATGCACCGACAGGCCGACGAGCCGGAGGCAGAATGAGGTACAAGACCACGAGCCCCGCGAGCACGGCACCGACCCAGAGAGGAACCGCGGGTAGGAAGGGAGCCATGAGCCCGGCGATGAGCAACAAGAGCACGAGCCACACCCGGCCGCGGCGTTTCTTCGGAGGAGCGACGGGTAGAGGAGCCGCCGCACGTTGTGGAGCAATGGGCGGAGGCACGGCCGCTTGGGCGACGGCACGAACCCCCGCGACGTTCACACCCTTCCGAGCGGCGATCGCCGCGGCGGATGGAACGTCGGGAGCCTCCACCGTAAGTTCGATGGGCGAGCCCGACTCTTGGTCCGTTCCCGATACCGCGTACTTCATAGATAACAGGATAATCGGGTCGCGCCCGATACATTCATCGGTTTGGGAGGCGCGCCGGGATCGTCGCGCCTGTAGTGCCCGGAACCGTGCCCAAACTGGAACTCCCGCGCGAGCGGCCCGACGAATCGCGCGATGGGTGAGGGCATGGACACGATCCCTCGCTCAACTCGCACGATTGGAGCCTTCAACGCTTGGGCCGCTCAACACCTTGGCGAGCGCGCCGCCCAAGAGGGCACGTCCACGCCTCCGCCGTACCTCACCGCCGATGAACGCCGCGAGTGGAGAGCGGGCTTCTACGGACTCGCCGAAGCGACCGTGACCGCGGCCCCGGCGCGCCCCGAATCGCTCCTCGCTCGCATCCTCCGCAAGATTTCTTTGTGACCCCTCAGTGACCCGCGGATGTAGCCGGGATGTAGCCGCACGCTCCGACGCTCATCACGTCCCAATAAAAACGCCCCCGGCATCGTGCCAGAGGCGTTTTCAAGCGAGGCGGACGGGACTCGAACCCGCAACCACCGGATCGACAGTCCGGTACTCTAACCAATTGAGCTACCGCCCCTTCGGGTTGTCGCCGCCGGGCTCAGCCCGTCGGCAGGGGGAAATGTAGTCACGTCGCGCACGATTTCAAGCCCGGGCCGACCGCTTCCTGTGCGGCCCAGACCCCTCCGGATCCCCTGCTGACGCCACAGATGCCAACGTCCCCGGCGACCCGGGCGTCGCCCCCGGCCCGTCGGCGCCTCGCCACCCGTCGACGGCCGGGCCGAAGACGCCCCAAACGCCCGTCTGGCATCGGCCGCCATCGGTTCGCACCGCGGGTCACGACGGCACACGTCCGCCGACCGCACCACGAGACGACCCTACTCCCGGTCGGATGGCGGTCACGCGTCATGCGAAAGCACGCCGGGCGGCCTCGGTACAAGGGGCGCCGGCGTGCGTGATGGTGTGCGAACGGGCCGCCGACCGGTCAAGGACCGGGGGAGGGGCCGCGTGGCGAGGGAGGTTACTTCGCGGCGTTCTGGAACTTCATCTCGGTGTTCCCGCCCGGCTCGGCCTGGAACGTGAACGGCGTCCCGTCCGGCGAGATCTTCGACGCGGCCTGGTACATCACCACGCACGCGACGGCGAGGAACACGAGCGAGAGGAACGCGAGCACCGCGAACACGTCGAGCGACGCGCCCCGCTTGGCCCGGCTGGCCGGCATCTGCATCCCGAACTGGCTCATCGTGTCGGCTCCTGAAGAGGATCGTTCGATCGTACGGGGGAAGGGGTCCGGGGGACGCTCAGCGGAGTTCGGACTTGACGGTGTCGCCGACCTGCACGGACACGGGCTGCCCGAGCGTGTCCACGCGGGCGATGGCCCAGCGCAGGTCGCTGCGGACCACGACGAGGTTCGCGATGAACGACGTGTCGCGCGTCACGAACAGCTTCGTGTTCTCGCGGACGTTGTCGTTGGTCCCCAGGCTGATCTTCGCGAGCATCTGACCCGTGCTGGAGTCCGTCGAGACTTCCTCGACCCGACCGGTGATCGCCGGCCCGCGGAATGCGACCGGATCGGCGGCCCGGCCCGCCGACGCGGACCCGACCGACCCGCCCGCCCGCAACGCGTCGATCTGCGCCCTCGCCTCGGCCAGCTGCTCGCGGACCAGACGCTTCTCGTTGTCCGCCGCCTCGAGCGACCGGCGGAGGTCCGCCAGAGCCTTCTCCAGCTCCGCGTTCTTGCGGGCCGTGTCCGCCTGAGCGACGCGCGACCCGTCGGCGTCCTGGCGGAGGTTCGCGATCAGCTGCGTCTGAACCTCGTTCGTGTTGCCCAGCTGCGTCGCCAGGGCCGCGGCCTTATCCGCCGCCTCCTGGATCGAACGCCCGCTCGCGACGGCCTGCGCGACCTGCGCCTCCAGCTCGCGGACGCGCTGCTGCAGGCCGGCCATCCGGCTGTCCAGCGACTGCTCCTTCTCGCGGAGCGACGCCTCGCGGGCCGCGTTTGTCAGCGCCTCGGTCTTGCGAGCGTCCTCGATCGAGAGCCGGCGAGCCTGCTCGTTGACGTAGTCACGCTGGATCCGGTCGGCGTTCACCGAGAACGAGATCACGAGCGCCGAGAGGAACACGCTCAACACGGTCGCGCCGATGACGAAGACCTTGGTCACAAAGTGCACGGTGGCTCTCCAATTCTCACACGGCCCCTGTGGCCGTGCGCCGCGGTCTGACGCGGCCGATCATTCACGGTTCCTGACACTCGCCGACTCCCGCCGGACCGGCCCGCCCTCCGACCTCGTCCCACGGGTTCGCGATACGGGGTTCGGCGGGGAGATGCACGGGGTTCCGGGGGAAACCATTATAGCGGCCGCGATTGGAACAGCCGTTCGCGGGGGCGGATTGATACCCGAACCAAGCGACCCTGTCAAACCGGCCCGCCCGGCTCCATCCGCGACAGGCCGAGATGCTCACCTTTCCACACACGGGACTCGAACAAAGACCAATCCTATCCCACCCCGGCGCCCCTTCCCGGACAACGCCTCACACACGATCACCTGGACGCGTCCGAGGTCGACGCCCGGCGGTGCACCTTCAAGACCCCGTGCGCGGCCGCCAACCTCACCCGCGGGTCCGGGTCCCCGAGCATCCGGGCCAATTTCGGCACGTGCTCGCCCCGGCCCGTGTTCCCGTACACCGTCGCCGCCTGCGCGCGTTGCAGGGGGTCCGGGCTCGCGGCGTACTCGTCCGCGATGAACCCGCCGCGGTCGAGCCCGAGGTTCGCCAGCGCCGCCGCGATCGACATGCGGATCTCCGGGGGGTACATCTGCCCCGTCGCCGAATCGCGGTACGCCGACAGGTACACCATCTGATCGACCGGGCGGCGGTCCTTGAGTTCCCCGAGGATCTGCGCCGCCAGGGCCGCGACCTCGAGGTCCTCGGGACGCGAGGGGTGCAGGGCCGCACGGATCACCTCGACCTGATCGTTGTCCCCGAGCTTGACCATCGCCTCGTGGAATTGCAGCAGCATGAGGTTCACCTCGGCGAGCGGGGCCTTGGGCAATCTCGCCGACGCCGCCTGCTTGAGCATGGGCAACCCCGACGAGTTCCCGATCTCCCCGATCAGGAACGCCACGTGCGCCCTCAGCTTCGGCTGGTCCGATTCCCACATGACCTGCGCCAGCCGCGTGACCTTCCGGTCGTCGATCGGCTCGTTGCAGATGATCGACGCCATCACCGCCGCCGTCTCGACGTAGGGCGACGGGTCGTTGAGCAGCGGCGCGACCTGCTTGGCCAGCGAGTACAGCCGCTGCTTCCCGATCGTCATCGCCGCCACCGCGCGAACGCCCGGGTTGCGGTCTCGCAGCCCACCGGTGATCACCGCATCGAGCCGGTTGGGCGCGATGCCCGCCGCCTCGACCGCGTTGGCCCGCAACGCCTCATCGTCCGTCCGGAACGCATCCGCGATCACGTCCAACGCCCGCTCGCGGACCTCGTTGAGGCTCACCATCCCGGGCGTCACGGCCGGCGCAGGCTCGGGCCGATCCGCCGGCGTCGTCGCCGCTCGTGTCGGGTTCGTCACCGCGGGGGGCGCGACGGGTTGGGGCCGCTCCGCCGGCGTCGCGGGTCTCTCCGACGGGCGTGCGGCCGCCGGCGCCGGAGCGTCGACCAAATCGATCGCCGCGGCCCGGCCGTCGGTCGCCGCGGGGCGGGCCGGCGCGGGATTCACCGGTTCGGCCCTCGCGACCGTCTCGGCCGGGCGGACGGGCTCGGGGCGGGCCGCGGGCGTCTCCGCGGGCCGAGCCGCCGGCGTGCGATCACCGGCAAGGTCGATCGCCGCCTCGCGACCATCGTCGGGCCGTGAGGGCCGCGTCGGGGTGGCCACAGGGGCCGGCGCCGGACGAGCAGGGGTCTGCCGGGCGACAACCGCCGGATCGGTCCGGGGCGTCCCCGTGTCGGCAATCTGCGCCGGCGTCCCCGGCAAGGGGCGGAACGGCCGGTTCGGGTCGGCAACCTTGGCCCCAGACCCAGGATCACGCAGCGGCGCCCGCGTCGGGCCACACCCGGCCACCACCCACGACGCCGCACCGACCACCAACAGCACCCGGGCCGCCGATCCGATCCCCCACGCACGCCCCGACACTCGCCGAGCCATCAGCATACTCCTTCCCACCCGAAACCTTCCCCTATCGCCCACGAAACGGACCACCTCGCCGGCACCTCGCCCAACCAGTTTACAGCACCCTCACGAGCGGGGCCGCCACGACCCGAGCCATCGGCCCACCCCCGCCGTCGCCAGCACGATAGCAACCCAGAAACTCCCCCACCCGACGACATTCCCAAGCCGCGCGTACGCCGTCGCGTGCCCGGGATCGCCCAGGGGCACCCGCCCCAGCAAAACGCCGTCCCGGCCCGTCATCCTCGGGCCGATCAGAAGACCGGCGTCCACCTCGCTCGCCGGGGGCTCCGGCCCCAGCACCCGCCCGCGCGCATCGATGATCGCCGAGTACCCCGTGTTCGCCGCGCGGATCATCGGCGTCCCCAGCTCCGCGCACCGCCACCGCGCCAGCTGCAGGTGCGCCTCGCGCCCGGGATCAAAGCCCATAAACCACCCGTCGTTGGTCAGGTTCACCAGCAGGTCCGCCCGGGCACGCCCCTCCCCGTACACCATCGACCGGCACAACGCCGCGCTCGTCACTTCGAAACAGATCGGGGTCACCGCCCGCACCTTCCCCCCACCGTCCTCACCTCCAACCCACGGGACCTCGAACACCGTCGCCACGCGGCCCGACCCAAGATCCAGCTTCATCCCCTTCGCCGCCGCCGTCCCCGCCAGCACCCTCTCCAGCCACGGCCACGACCGCGCCCCGGGGATCGACTCCCCGAACGGCGTCGGCCTCATCTTGTCGTACCTCGCCTCCCACGCCCGCCCGTCCATGATCAAGAACGCGCTGTTGAACCTCGCCCGATACACCGTCTCGAGCCCGCCGCCGGGCCTGGGTTTGAAGCCAAGCCCCTCGAACGCCTCCTCCCCGATCAGCATCGGCACGCCCAGCTCGCCCTGCAACGCCTCGATCTCGTCCGCGAACACGTGATCGGGGATCTGCGTCCCGTCTTGGAGCGTGAACACCACGCCCGCCTCACGCGACGCCCGCACCGACGCCGCGTCCATCGCGATCCCGGGCTTCATCGTCTCGGGCCACACGATCAGCCCCGCCCCGGCCCCGGCGCCGGCCCGCGTCAACTCCGCCAGCCGACGGAACTCCTCGACCATCCGCGACGGGCTCCAGCTCATCTTCACGCCCTGAGGCACGTCCGTCTGCACCACCGCCGCGACCAGCGTCCCGCGTGCCACCGGCTCCCGCGACACCCCCACGACCACCGCGCACGACACCAGCAGCACGCCCGCCGTCAACGCGCTCCCACCCGCCCGCCTCGACCACGCCCGCCTCGCCTCTTTCTCCCATTGCTTCCGCCGCGGCCCCCCCGCCACCAGCAGGTCCGCCGCCGCCCCGGAGAGCGCCGCGAGCACGAACGACACCCCGTACATCCCCACCACCGACGCCAGCGGCGCCGTCCCCTCCCACTCGATCATCGGCTGCGCGAGCACATACCACGCATACCCCCCGAACAGCACCTCGCCGCGGAGCACCTCGACCCCGACCCACACCGTGGGCGCCAGCAACGCCGAAGGCACCGCGGGCCACCGCCGCGACGCCCACGCGAACACCCACACGAACACCCCGGGGAACAGCGACAGGTACACCCCCAAAGGCACCCACCCCAACGCCGTGATCTCATGAATAAACGGGTGCTGCGCGAGCCAGAACCACACCGACCCCAACACCACCAGCCCCGCCGCCACACGCGGTCCACGGTCGAACCACCCCAACGCCGCGGGGATCACCAGCGGGCCCGCCGCCACCAGCGCGATCGGCCACACCCCCACCGACGAGTTGGCGAGGTACATCAAGAGACCGAACACCGCGCCCGCAAAGAACGCCCGCACGACCAAGATTAGCGGCGTCCGGGCGAACGCGGGGAATCCCCTCCCCGGCCTTCCCCCTCCACCCCCACCTCGATCCTCTCGCACCTCGCACGCTCGCCCGGCCAACTGCGCCCACGCGCACCCCTCGCCAGATTGATCCCGGCCCCCGGACCGGCCCCCGGGACACCACCCGGCACATCCCTGTGCCGATCGTGCCCCGGAACGCACAGCGTTCGGCCCGCGCGCGCACGACAACGCCGATGACGGCACAACTTTGTTACTTATGCACCTTCTTTGAACATGAACGAAATGAGATTGATGGACTCATATTCACTGTTGTAACGTGGGCCACGCCCGAGCGAGCGTCGCCCGGGCGAGCCCGCAACTCGGCCCGGCCCCGCCGGGACCGACAGGAGCACACGCCATGGCCAAGAAACGCGCACCGAGCCGAACCGCCGCCAAGCCCGAATCCATCCACGCCCAGGTCGCCTCCAACCCCGACGACCTCCTGCTCGCCGCCGCCCAACGCGGGTCCGACTCGCTCGAGACCGGACGCTACCTCGTGACCTTCCGCGAGGGCGACGCCGACGCGGGCATCAAAGCCCTCAAGGACGAGAGCTTCCGCATCGCCGACGCACGCGAGTTCAAGGGGCAGGCCATCACCCCCGAGGCCTGCGGCGACGCCGAGGCCATGGTCCTCCCCGAGATCGGCGTGGCCCTCGTCGGGGGTGACTCGCTCGAAGCCCACGGCTTCGCCACCGCCGCCGAGAGCGACACCCCCGAGGCCGTCGAATCCATCGACCCCGAGTACTTCGCCTTCGCCGAGGGCAGCGAATTCCTCCGCGGGTTCCTCAGCGCCGCCAACACCATCGCCCGCGACCTCGGCCTCCCTCCCGGTGAGTCCCCCGAGGGCGAACCCGAGGCCGAAGTGCTCGGCGTCACCTGGGGGCTCAACGCCTGCCGCGTCCCCCCCTCCCGATTCTCCGGCGCCCGCATCAAGGTCGCCATCCTCGACACCGGGTTCGACCTCCGACACCCCGACTTCGCCGGCCGATCCATCACCGCCCAGTCCTTCGTCGGGCAGCCCGTCCAGGACCTCAACGGGCACGGCACCCACTGCACCGGCACCGCCTGCGGGCCCAAGGCCCCCGCCGGATCCACCCCCCGCTACGGCATCGGGTTCAACGCCCGCATCTTCATCGGCAAGGTCCTCACCAACTCCGGCGGCGGGACCTCCGCCACCGTCCTCAGCGGCATGAACTGGGCCATCGCCAACCGCTGCGAGGTCATCTCCATGTCCCTGGGCGCCCAGACCGGCGTCCAGCCCGCCTACACCGCCGCAGGCAACGCCGCCCTCCGACACAACCTCCTCATCATCGCCGCCGCCGGGAACGCCGCCTCCAGCACCGGCGCCCCCGCCAACTCCCCCTCCATCATGGCCGTCGCTTCCCTCGACCCCAGCCTCGCCCCATCCTCGTTCTCCAACCACGGCAAAATCGAGATCGCCGCCCCCGGACGCGACGTCTTCTCCTCCTGGCCCATGCCCACCCGATACCGCACCATCAGCGGGACCAGCATGGCCTGCCCCCACGTCGCCGGGTGCGCCGCACTCCACGCCGAATCCAATTCGTCCTACCGCGGCATGAACCTCTGGAGACGCCTCCAGGCCACCGCCCGACGCCTCCCCTACCCTGCCTCCAGGGTCGGCGCGGGCCTCGTCCAAGCCCCTTGACCCGCCGGGATCACCCCGGCACACGGAGGTGCGGCGTGAAAAAGTCCGGCTGGATCGTCACCCTCTCCGGTGAAGTCGCCGCCAACGTCGTGGCCCAAAAACTCGCCGACGAGGGATTCGATGTCAAGGACGTTCTCGACGAGATCGGGAGCGTCACCGGGTCAGCAACCCCGGACGCCGTCAAGCGGCTCCGCAAGATCAAGGGCGTCGCCGACATCGCCCCCGACGCCCCGATCCAACTCGACCCGCCGGACCACGGACCGACGTGGTAGCCCCGGGCCCAATCCCTTCGCCAACCCTCACCACCTCCACACCCCCCCGGCCTCCCGGGGGGTGCGTTCGTTCAATCCCGCTCACACGGCCGTGTAGTCGATGATCCTCGCGATCTCGCTCCGCAACTGCCCCCGCGGCACCACCTTGTCCACGAACCCGCTCTTGAGCAGGAACTCGGACCGCTGGAACCCCGCGGGCAGCTCCTGACGGATCGTCTGCTGGATCACGCGGGGGCCCGCGAACCCGATCAGCGCCCCGGGCTCCGCGAGGATCACGTCACCGAGCATCGCGAAACTCGCCGTCACACCACCCGTCGTCGGGTCCGTCAGCACGCTGACAAACAGCAGCCCCGCGTCGTCGTGACGCCCCAACGCCGCCGACGTCTTGGCCATCTGCATCAGGCTCAGCCCAGACTCCTGCATCCGCGCCCCGCCCGAGCAGCTCACCACCACCACCGGCAGCCGCTGCGCCGTCGCGTGCTCCACCGACCGCGTGATCGCCTCCCCCACCACGCTGCCCATACTCCCCATCATGAACGTCAGGTCCAGGCAGCACACCACCGCCTCGCGGCCCTTGATAAAGCACCGCCCCGCCTGCACCGCGTCGCTCCGACCCGTCTTGAGCTGCTCCGCCAGCAGGCGGTCCTTGTACGACTTGAGGTCGCGGAATTTCAACGGGTCCGTGGGCATGAGCCCCGCGAACATCTCCACGAACGAGCCCGGGTCGGCCAACTGCTTCACCCGCTCCGACGCCGAGATCCGGTAATGGTGCTGACACTCCGGGCACACATTCAGGTTCGCCTCCAGGTGCCGGCGGTAGATCATCTTCTGGCACCCGGGGCACCTCAGCCACAGCCCCTCGGGGATCACCGCCTTGCGCGCCGGCCTGATGTCCGTCCACGTCCGTGCTTGGGTCTGTGTCATCGCAGATTCCTCGGCGTCCTCGCCGCTCCGTTTCAGCCTTCTACCCCGCCCGACATCCACATCCACGCCCGTCCCACGGGCCTCACACCCGCGTCCCCGTCCCCCACATCACCGCCCCCAGGACCACCGATCCCACCCCGCCCATCACACCACCCACCACCCCGACCCCGCCCGCCGCAAAGCGCGACCGCTCGAGCGTGAACCGCGCCGGCGCCGGCGAGCCGTCCAAGGCGTCGTGCACCTCGGCCACCTTCGTCCCCGCCAACTCGTGCAGCCAACGAGACAGGATCGCGTGCGCCAGCGGACGCAACACCACCGCGACCTTCCGCCCGGCCTGACGCCCCAACTCCCCCGCCAACGCCGTCGTCAGCCGCTCCGTCGCCGCCCGCCAGCTCTCGCCGTTGGGCGCCACCACCGCGTCGGGGTCCTGCGTCAAATCCCGGCACGCGCTGGGGCACCTCGCCCGCAACTGATCCCGATGGCTCCCCTCCCACAACCCCACGTCCACCTCGGCCAACGACTCAAGAACCTTGATCTTGGCCCCAGTCACTTTCCGAACAAGTTCGGCGGTGTGCCGGCTCGCCGCGTCGGGCCCGCAGACCACAACCCCAAATTCCCCCCGGGTCAAGCCCGACACCAAAGCCGACGCCTCGGCCTCGCCCGCCCGCCCCAAGGGCAGGTCCGTGCGGCCACCAAGCCTCCCGGCCTCATCCCACGCGGTCTTCCCGCAGGGCCAGAGATTCACCTGGATGAGTCTCGCGTCGCTCATGCAAGACGCCCGGCCGACCATGGCTCAACTCGCCACGCCTGCCTCCCCGAACGGGCTTCAGCCCGTTGACTCGACCGACCCCGATCGATGTCTCCCCAATTCAGTCCAGAGCAGTGTACGCCCCGGCCGTCCACCGGCAAGAGCCGAGAATACACGTCCCGATAACATACGAGTAAAATGCAAACAGTGTGGAAAACCGGTCAACCCCGTCCCGCCCCGTTCGCCGACGCCCGTAGCATCTTCGACTCATGGCCGACGGTTCGGTGCCACACTCCTTCGGGCCCTACGAACTCACGCGGCCTCTCCCGCCGAGCCGGCATGGGCTCCGGCAGATGGCCGTCCACCGACGCACCCAGACCAGCCACGTCGTCCACACCCTTGCCATCGGCGCCGACCGCTCCTCCGTGCGACGGGTCCTCGCCGCCCTCGAGCGGCTCTCCGCAAGCCGGCTCCCCCACGCCCTGCCGATCTCGGATTTCGCCCTCATCGAACCCTCGGGGGTCCGCGTCGTCACCCCCCACGTCGGCGCTCACGACTCGCTCTTTACGATCAGCGACCTCGCCCGAGGGAAGGGCGGCCGGCTGACGCCCTCCGAAACCACCCGCGCCATCGAGCACCTCCTCGAAGCCTTCGACGCCGGGCAACGCGCCGGCGTCCACCACGGCCACCTCGGGCCCGACGAAGTCCTCGTGGATTCCCGCGGGAGCGTCCACGTCGAGTTCTACGGGATGGCCTTCCTCATCGCCTCTCAGAACGCCAACGTGTCCGACCCCGATCCCGTTGAATCCGCCCGCGAGGTCCGACGCGTCGCCGACATCGCCTTCCAGCTCGTCACCGGCGCCCAGCCCCCCCCCGGGGGCGTCTTCGCGCGGGACCTCGCCGGGCTGGGCCGCGGCGGGCTCGCGGCGTGGTTCGGGCGCGCCCTCGACCCCCTCGAGGGCTTCGCCAACGCCTCGGACGCGCTCCACGCGCTGCGGAACCCGCCGCCCGCGACCCCCGAGGGTCTCCCACGCCTGATCCCCACCGTCCGGTCCGCACTCGGGTTCCGTTCCGCGCTCGGACGCCGACCGCGCTGAGCCCTCACGGCGTCGGGTACATCGCGTGGACCCTGAGCCCCTGACCCGTGTACACCCCGCGGCGGGCCCAGACCGCCCCGTGGTTCATCCACGTGCTGATCACCACATCCGTCGCGCCCGTCGTCGCGGCCTCACGCGGCGCGAGGATCGGCCAGCCCAACAGCATCCGCCCGTGCTTGGCGGGGTCGTCGTCCGTCACCGCGACGATCACCGCGGGGCTCGTCGCCAGGACCGACGCCAACTCGATCGTGTGCCGCCCCGCTCCGTGGATCACCACCCGCCGGCCCGCGAGCGACCCGAGCAACTCCATCGCACGCTCCGCCGCCCCCGACGGGACCGAACCCGACCCCGCGGGCGTCGACCCCGTGAACGCGCACGGGAGCGACGCGGGCCACCACCTCGGGCCCGACGCCGACGCCGTGCTCAACACCCCGTCCACCGCGTCCGCGTGCGCCCAAAGGCCGAACCGCCGCCCCGCCCCGGCGTGCGCCGCGACCGACATCGCCCCGATCCCGATCTCCAAGGCTCGGCGAACGCCCAACGCCATCGCCCGCCCGACCCCCGCGTGGTCCGTCTCCGTCGGCGCCTCCACGATCACGCCCGTCCGCCCATCGTCCACCGCCGCCGCCGCTCCCGACCTCGTCCGTGCCACCACCGGCACACACCCCCGCGCCATCGCCTCGATCAGCGAGAGGCTCAGCCCCTCCGCCCGCGACGCCAGCACGAACACGTCGTGCTCGTCCAGCACCCGCGCGACGTGGTCCGGGGGCAGCTCGGCCAAACGGCGCACCCGCGGCCGCGACGCGCACGCCGCGTCGATCTCACCCTCCGCGGGCCCACCGCCCAGCAGCGTCAGGCGGTGATCAACCCCCATCCGCGACAACTCGTCCGACATCGCGATCAACGCGCCCACCCGTTTCTGATCGTCGTCGATCCGACCCGTGTAGATCAACCGCGCCGGCCGAGGCCCCAGCGGCGGACGCGGCGCGGGCGACCCGGGAACCTCCACCCCGTACGGCACGCGCTCGATCTCCGCCGCCCGGCGGGGCAGGCCCGCGATCAGCTGGTCGTGCAGCGTCGGGCTGACGGCCACGAACCGCGCGATCACCGGCTCGTACCGGGCGAGCACGGCCGCGTCGTACGGCGAATCCAGGTGCTGCCACCCCACGACCCGGACCGACTCGGGCTCGAGCGCACAGATCGAGGCGGCGATCCCGTAGCAATCGCCCAGCAGGTTCGGGCTCAAGACCACCGGACCGCCGCCCGTTGGGCGGAGCGAACGGACCAGGTCCCGGTAGGCGCGGACGAACACCGCGAGATCGCCCCCGCGGTGCTCGAGCGACGGGAGCGATGAGAGATCGGCGACCTCGACCCCGGCGAGCGCCGGGGCCGGCAACGGACGCTCCCCGGGCTTGGGGGCGTGCAACGCCACGACCACCCGCCGGCCACGCGCCGGGAGGGCTCGCGCCAGGCGCAGCGCCCAGGTCGTCACCCCGCTGACGGTCGCCCCGTGCGGGAGCGCGATCAGCAGCGGGGCCTTATCGGTGGAAGGGGCGGGAGGGGAGGCGGGGGGTGGTGTGGGTGGGTGGTCGCGCATCGTGCGCGTCGCCGGGCGGGGCCTTCGGTCAGTTCATCACCACGGCGGCGGAGGAGACCATGGCGTTGCCCTGCTCGTCCATCGCGGCGGCGTAGTTGAGGATCTCCACGTCGTCGGGGTTCACCAGCTTGAGCGCCGCCACGATGTTCCCGGTCGAGCACCACCGCGTCGGGTTCTGCTGCCAGGCCATCGCCGCGACCAGCTCGTCCGGCTTGTTGTTCCGCACCAGGTCGAGCATCTCGCGGTCGTGCTGGAAGACCTTGTTGCGGGCGGCCCCGACCTCGGGCGTGTCCCCCGCCATCGCCTGAGGGTCCCCGAACGCCGGGCCCACGTGCGAAAGATCGGCCGACGCAACGATCAGCGTCTTGCCCGGGAGCGAGGCGATCGCCCCGCGCAACGCCTCGACGAACGGCATCAACGCCACGCCCCTGCCGTCGTAACTCTCACCGTTGTTGACCGCCGGGTCGTGCACGAGCACGCCCAAGACCTTGGGGAACACCCCGCCCTCGCCCATGCAGTGCTGGATCCACGGGAGATGCAGCTCGATCGAGTGCTCACGCTCGTGGTCGTACCGGTTCGCGACCAGCCCCTCCCCCAGCGCCCCCACGAGACGGTCCAGGAGCTCGCGGTCCAGCTCGCACGTCCCCAGCGGGGTCTGGTAGCTCTTGTTGCACGCGACCACCCCCGTGCCCTCGCCGAAGTGGTTCGTCCCCAGGATCACGATCCGGTCCGGACGGTCCACGACACGCATCCGCCCGTACACCGCCGCGTAGTTGAGCCACCCGCGCGGGTAATCCAGGTGCGGGGCGATCACGGCCTTGGGCAACGCGTCGAAACTCGGGTTGTCCACGTTCTCCAGCGACTTGGCGATCCACGTGTCGAACAGCTCCTTGAGCTTGCGCACGCCCGCCTTCTCGCGGTCCTGAGGCGTCGCCTCCTGCCCCGCCTCGCTCGCCCCCAGGGCCTCGACGAACTGCGCCGTCGCCGCGGGCGGGAGCGTGTCCGACCCGTCGAACTCGGCCCGAAGCGCCGCGATCATCGCGTCGAACTTCGGACCGAAGATCAACCCCGCGTCGTCGAGCTGCGCCACCAAAGGCTCCACGTGCTCGCGCGCCAGCCCTCGCCCCACCTGCGCCACGATCTCGTCGATCGTGCGCGTCCCGTCCATCAGCGGGAGCACCACCTGGAACGCCGGCGCCGTCACCACCATCCGGTCCGACACCTGCTTGGCGTCCGCCAGGCCCATGGCCTGCTGCCCACCGACATTGACCGGGAACCCCCGGACCGCCCGGAGCTTGGGCTTCTGCTGGTGGGGCGCGTTGGGATCGAACGGGGCCGCGGGTTGAGCCCCCTCGGGAGGCAAGTTGATGCTCGACATGACCTAGTCTAGCGCGAGGACACCCCGCCCCGACGGCCACAGGTCGGGGCGACGCTTCAGCCCAAGGGTCGCACCCCGGGCGTGTGGACGAGCCCCCCGGGGGGGCCTAACGTTCAGGCCCGGGTAAACGCGCCCGGCGATTCGTTCGGAAAGCATTCGGACCGTCGGGCGACCGGCCCTCGGCCCCATCGCGGGACCAGCCATGAGCAGCATCATCGATTCCCTCAAGACCGGGCAGACCATCCAGTGCACGGTGGCCAAGCTGCCCCAGGCCATCGACGACCGCGACACGATCGCGCGGCTCATGCGCAACGACCCCACGAACCGCAAGGCCCTCCGCCGGGCGCAGCACCTGCGCCGCCAGCGGATGGTGGTGTACAACCGCGGCAACCGCGACTGGGTCAGCCGCGAAACCTGCGCCAAGGTCGTCATCGTCGCCCCGGGCCAGGCCTGGTCGATGCCCTACACGCTCGACTTCGCCCGCGACCTCCAGAAGGTCGAGAAGTACCTGACCATCAAAACCAAGTAACACCCGAGCACCTCGCCGCGTGCCCGACGCCGAGGGTGGAGGCCGCGCCTCACGCCCGGGCCGATTCCGCGCCGGTACCATCGGGCATGATCTTCAATCCGAGGTCGTGCGGGATGTTCGTGGCCCCGGTGGCTGTCGCGGCGGCGTGCGCGGCGGGCCTTGGGTCCGGGTGCAGCAAAAAAGTCTCGCCCCTGCCCGACGGGCCCTCCCACTCGGTGCGGGGCCAGATCGAGGGTCTGCCGGTGGCCGGGGACGCGCGCACGTTCCTTCGGATCCACCACGAGGAGATCCCCGGGTGGGCCTACGAAGACGGGCGCACGGGGATGGCCGCCATGGTGATGCCGTTCCCGATCGACCCCGGGGTTTCGCTCGAGGGGATCGCGGTCGGCGACACGGTGGCGTTCGTCGTGAAACAGACGCCCTCGACGCAGCCGCCGTGGGTGATCACGTCGATCACGAAACTCCCGGCGGGGACCGTGCTCGATTTCAGCGGGCGAGGGGAGCCCCGCTGATCGTCACGCCGCGAGGCGGCGGAGTTGCCCCTTGATGCCCTCGTGGTCGTCGTCGGGGGCGGGGTCGAGCGAGAACGCGAGCCGGATCAGGGCGAGCGAGTTCTCCGAGGCGGCGACGCGGCAGCAGGCGATGCGTTCCCCGGCCCGGTCGGTGAGGTACGCCGCCGCCATCCCGATCCCGTCGCCCTGGATCTCGATCTGGTACCCGCCGAGCCTGAACCGTTCGGCGGGCGGCGAGGCCCCCGAGGCGAGCGTCCGCTCGATCAGGTCGTCGAGGACCCGGACCATGCGCAGGTGCACACGCTCGGCGAGGGACTCGGGATCGTCGAGCGGGTCGCACACCCCCGCGAAGACCCCCTGCACCGCGACGTACTCCGAGGTCGCCTTCTCGATCACCGAGAGCAGTTCGGGCTCGGCGAGCCCCAGGTGCCGCGAGGCCAACCCGGGGGACGGCGCGGTCTCCCGCTCGGGCGTGGCGCGGTCCTTGAGATCAACCGCCCCGGCGTAATACACGACCCGGTGGAGTTGCTGTTCCTGGAGCGCCGGGGCACCGCCCACGGGTGGCTCGTGGTGCCACTCGATGGGCTTGGCGAGCAGCGGCGGGAGCCGCCAACGCTTCGCGAGCACCGCCGCCACGTCCACGTGCGTGAATGGGAGCGAGGTCCACTCGCGGTGGAACTGCCCCGGCGGATGGAGCCCCTCGCGGAGGAGATCCTCGTACGGGGGCCCGAGCATCTTGAGCATGAGCGGCACGCCGCAATCGAGCATGATCCCCGCCACGAAAGCCTCGGCGGCGAGGGCCGGCGCCAGACGCCGGGCCAGTTCGGAGGCCAGACACGCCCGGAACAGGCTCTGCCCCCAGACCCGGCGGGTGAACTCGCCCGACGTGCCCCGCGACGCGGATTTGGCGAGGTAGAAACCCAACGACAACGACCGCAGCCTCTCGATCCCGAGCATGACGCACGCCCGGTCGACGGAGGTGATCGGGGACCGCTGGGCGAAGTGGGCGCTGTTGGCGAGCCGCAGCAACCGCCCGCTCAGCGCCGCGTCGGTGCGGATCACCCGGGCGTATTCCCCGATCCCCGCGCCCGGGTCCGACGCGATGGTCAGGACCTTCGACGCGACCTCGGGCTGCGTCTCGATCCCCGCGTGGATCAGCCGCTCCGCGAGGAAGCCGTAGAGGCTTTCAACCTCGCCCGGACCGAGTTGGCATCTGGCTCGCATCGGCTCCTGCATCCCGCGGCCCGGGCGGTCGGCCCGGTCTCGTCAGGGTTGTCGGCTCTCATAGGACCCAAGGCCAGCCCGCGCGAGCGAACCGGGGAAACCACGGGCGGCCTCTCACATCTCGACCGCCCGCAAAGACCGAGAACCCGAGGTACGCGTCACGGCTGCAGACGAGTGCCCGTCCACGGGCCGCTCGAAACCGAGCCTCCTGAGACTACGACCTCGCGGGTCCATGCGGCCCGGTCGTGCACCCGCCCGACCCCGCCCTGCCACAACTCCACCCGGTCCGCCCAGACCCGGAACCCGCCCCAGTACGGCGGACGCGGGATGTGCACGTCCACCCCGGCGATCAGCTTCGCCACGTCGATCCCGTGCTTGTTCACCACCGCCGAGACCTTGTCCAACAACGCGCGACGGGACGCGATCGGCTCGCTTTGATCGCTCGCCCACGCGCCCAGGCGGCTCTCCCACCGGCGCGAGTTGAAGTACGCGTCGCTCTCGGCGTCGCTCGTGAGCGTCACCGGCCCTTCCACTCGCACCTGGCGGTCCGGGTGGTCCCAGTGGAAAAGCAACGCGGCCCGGGGGTTCGCCGCCAATTCGCGGCCCTTGCGGCTCGAACGGTTGGTGAAAAACTCCACGCTCCCGTCCGCCTCCCGGATCCCCCGGCACAAGACCGCCCGCACGCTCGGACGCCCCTCGGGCGTCGCCGTCGCGAGGTACACGGCGTTGGGGTTGGGTTGCTGCTTGGCCCGCCCGGCCTCGTCGTACCACGCCTTGAACAGCGGGAACGGGTCCAACGGCAAGGGGTCGGGGAGCGGGGCGTTGTGGGTGAACCGGTCGAGCAGTTGCAGCAGCATCGAGGTCATGCCCGAGGATAGGGCGACGGCGGACAAACCCCGAGCACCGCCCCCCCGATCGTGGATCGTGGGTGGCCAACCTGACGTTTGAGGAATCCGTGCCCGCCGAGCGTTTCCTCCCGCCCGCACCGCGCCTACTCATGGTCATGGCGATGAGCGAGCAGGATGTCTCGAGGTTTGGCCCGGGGCCGGGGCGGAGGCGTCCGGACACCCCAGCGGCCCCCTTGGGCAAGCTCTTTGACCGCGAGCCCCCCTACTCGCGCGAGGCCGAGGCCTCGCTGCTGGGGTCGATGATCCTCGACCCCAACCAGATCGGCGACGTGATGATGGTCGTCCGCCGGCCCGACGATTTTTACCTCGTCGAGCACCAGCACATCTACAAGGCGATCATCGAGGTCTACGACGCCCACCACTCGGGGGACCTGGTCCAGATCCAGGAGAAGCTCCGCTCGGCGGGCGTGTACGACCTGGTCGGCGGGGGCGAGAAACTGGTCGAGCTGGCCGAGGCGGTCCCCAGCGCCGTCAACGCCCCCCACTACGCCCGCATCGTCGCGGAGAAGTCCAAGCTCCGACGACTCATCGACGCCGCGGGGCGGATCCTGTACGACGCGTACCACGTCGGGAACCTCGGGCCCGAGGGCGTCAAGGAAGTCGTCGACGCCGCGGAGACCGCGGTCTTCGAGATCGCCGAGGACGAGACCGCCAACGAGCCCGAGGACCTCCAAACCCTCCTCCACAAGGAAATGGAGCGGCTCGAAGCCCAGGACGGGCAGGGGTACAGCGGCGTCCCGACGGGGTACGGGGACCTCGACGAGCTCCTCCGCGGGCTCCAGCCGGGCGAGCTGATCATCGTCGCGGCGCGGCCCTCGATGGGCAAAACCGCCCTCGCGCTGAATATGGCCGAGCAGATCGCCCTGGGCGGGGGCGCCTCGGGCAAGGCCGAGGCCCGCTGCCCCATCGCCGTCTTCAGCCTCGAAATGTCCAAGGGCGCCGTCACCCAGCGTCTGATCTCCGCGCGCTCGGGGCTCTCGTCCCACCACCTCCGCAGCGGGCACGGCGTCGACTTCCGCAAGGTCATCCAGGCCTGCGGCGAGCTCGCCCAGGCCCCCGTCTTTGTCGACGACACCCCCAACATGTCCGTCATGACCCTCCGCGCCCGCGCCCGGCGCCTCTACCGGCAGCACAAGATCCGCTGCATCATGATCGACTACCTGCAGCTCCTGACCGCCCCGTCGGCCGCACGCGAGAGCCGACAGGTCGAGGTCTCCTCGATCAGCCGAGGCATCAAGGCCCTGGCCCGTGAACTTAACGTCCCCATCGTCTGCCTGAGCCAGCTCAACCGCGCCAGCGAGCAGCGCGAGGGCAACCGCCCGCGCATGGCCGACCTGCGCGAGTCGGGCTCCATCGAGCAGGACGCCGACGTGATCGTCCTCCTCCACCGCGAGGAGTATTACCACGTCCAGAACCCCGACTGGGCCCTGGAGAACCCCGACAAGGTCGGGATCGCCGAACTCATCGTCGCCAAGCAGCGCAACGGCCCGACCGGCGTCGTCAAACTCAAGTGGGACTCGGGCTCGACCCGCTTCAAGAACCTCGACGAGTACGCCCGCGAGCCCGTCGACATCGACCGGTACAACCGTCCCGCCGCCGGCGCCGAGCCCGCGCCGTTCGCGCCCCAGGTCTTTGTCCCCGGGCGAAAGACCGGGCCCGTGGCCGGGCACCGCGACGGGGGCGGCCCGGACCGATCGGGCGACGCGGGGATCGACGATCTCCCGGTATGACCCTCGCCCCGCCTCGCCGAGCGGTCACGCCACCCCGAACGACGTGTACACCGCCCGGGCGGCGGCGATCGTCGGGTCGTCGATCGGCACCAGTCGCTGCCGGGACGCGGTGTCCTCGATCGGGATGTCCGTCACCCGCCCGCCGCTCATCACCGCCACCCGACCCCACCGTCCGGACGCCACCAACCCCGCCGCGTGGTGCCCGAAGGCGGTCGCCAGCACGCGGTCGAACGCCTCGGGCGTCCCGCCGCGCTGGAGATGACCGAGCACGACGTACCGCGACTCGACGCCCGAACGCCGCTCGATCTCGTCGGCAACGAACTTGCCCACCCCGCCCAGACGGATCGGGTCCGGGCTCGTGGGGTCGACCTTCGCCACGATCTTCGCCCCGCCGATGGGGCGGGCCCCCTCGGACACACCGATCATGCTGTAGCGTCGCCCCCGCCCCGCGCGCTCTTTGACCACACGGGCGACCACGTCCAGGTCGAAGGGGATCTCGGGGATCAGGATGACCTCGGCCCCGCCCGCGAGCCCCGCGTGCAACGCGATCCACCCCGCGTTGCGACCCATCACCTCCACGACCATCGCCCGGTGGTGGCTCTCCGCCGTCGTGCGCACGCGGTCGAGCGCCCCGGCCGCCGTCGCCACGGCCGTCTGGAACCCGAAGGTCACCTCCGTCCCCCACAGGTCGTTGTCGATGGTCTTGGGCACGCCCACCAGCCTCAGCTCACGCCCCCGGGCCGCGAACCCCTCGCGCAACTCGCACGCGCACGACATCGACCCGTCGCCACCGATGACGATCAACGCGTCGATCCCGTGACGCTCGGCGGTCGCGACGCACCGGCCTGTCACGTCCTCGATCCGGGGCGATCCGTCGGGGTTGAGGCCCGTGGCGAACCGCCTCGGGTTCGACTTGTTGCACGACCCCAGGATCGTCCCCCCTTGGGCCAGGATCCCCGAGACCTCGTCCACCCCAAGCGGGCGGGTCCGGTCTTCGATCAGGCCCCGGAAGCCGTCCTCGATCCCCACGACACGGAACCCCTCGTGCAGCAGCGGCTTGGCGACGGCGCGGATGACGGCGTTGAGCCCCGGGCAGTCGCCCCCGGCGGTCAAGACCCCGATCGTCGTGGTGGGCATCCCCGAGCGTACGTCGCGGCCGGGCTTGCGGCGGGGCGTCCCGGCGTGTACCGTCGGGCACGCGGAGGTTGACCATGACGAGCCGACGGGCGATCGTGAGGGGCGTGCTGGGTGTGGTGGGGGTCGGGGCGGGTGTGGGGGTGGGGGTGCCGACGCTGTCGGGGCTGCTCGCCGGGTGCGGGAAGGGCGTGACCGGCCCGCGCCCGATCGCCGGGGACCGGGCCGAACCACAACGGGAGATCGCCTGCCCCGTCGCCCCGCTCTTTTCGATCTCGCTCGCGCAGTGGTCGTTCCACCGGGCGCTGTACGCGGGGACGATGGACCACCTCGATTTCGCCCCGACCGCGCGGGGGCTGGGCATCGACGCGGTCGAGTACGTCAACGTTTTCTTCAAGGACAAGGCCACCGACGCCGGCTACCTCCGCGAGATGAAATCCCGCGCCGACGCCGCGGGCGTCCGGAGCCTGCTCATCATGTGCGACGGCGAAGGGGCCATCGGCGACCCCGACCCCGCCCGGCGGACCAAGACCATCGACAACCACGAGAAGTGGCTCGACGCGGCCGCGGCCCTGGGGTGCCACTCCATCCGCGTCAACGCCTCGAGCGGGGGCACCTTCGAGGAGCAGCAGGAACGCACCGCCGACGGCCTCCGCCGGCTCTGCGAGCGCGGCGACACGCGGGGGGTCAACGTCATCGTCGAGAACCACGGCGGGCTCTCCAGCCACGGCGGGTGGCTCGCGGGCGTCATGCGCCGGGTCGATCACCCCCGCTGCGGCACCCTCCCCGACTTCGGCAACTTCCGCATCCGGCCCGGGGAGGAATACAACCGCTACGAAGGCACCCGCGAACTCCTCCCGTGGGCCAAGGGCGTCTCCGCCAAAAGTTACGACTTCAACGACGCCGGCGAAGAAACCACCATCGACTACGCCCGCATGCTGACCATCGTCGCGGACGGCGGGTACCGCGGGCACGTCGGCGTCGAGTACGAGGGATCACGCCTCCCCGAACGCGAGGGCGTCCTGGCCACCAAGGCCCTCCTCGAGCGCGTGCGGTCGTCCATCACGGAGCGGGCGTCGTGAGCAAGCGATCCCCACAGCGAGCGAAGAAGGCCTCGCAAACGCCCGCCGCGAAACCCTCGAAAGCCAAGGCCCCGAAACCCAAGGCCACGAAGAGCAAGGCCACGAAGAGCAAGGCCGCGAAGAGCATGGCCGCGAAACCCAAGGCCGCGATCGCGACAACGCCTCGCCGCGCCCGCCGGCCGGCGCCCACCATCCCGCACGGCTCGGGCGGCGCGACGCCGGTCCAACCCGACACCCGCCGCGAAGCGGTCGCACGGCCCCCCGAAGCGGACGCGAAGGCCGAGGGCTTCGCCGTGACCATCTCCAAGACCGTCGCCGCCTCATCCTCGACACTCCACGCGGCGTGGGCCGACGACCGCGCCCGGGCCTCGTGGCTCACCGGGTGCCGCCTCTCCCCGCGCGACACGTCCTTTGCCACGGGCGTTCGGTTCGCCTGGGAAGGACCCGGCGACGAAGGGTCCGACGTCGCCGTCAGCATCGCGCCCAAGGCCCAGGGCGGCTCGATGGTCTCCGTGCGCCACGCCCGCCTGCCCGACGCCGGCGGCGTCGCGCGGGCCCGGGCGTTCTGGAGCCACCGCCTCGAAGCCCTCCGCCTCGCCATCGAGGGCGGTCGGCTCAAACCCTGACCGCACGCCTCACCGCGCCCCGGCGCCCGACGATCGCTCGTGGATCTTCCGGATCCGCTCCGCGTACGCCTTGGCCTCCTCCGGCTTCTCCATGGCGTCGAGGACCTGCGCCATCAACGTCAACGACGCGAGATCCTCCGGCCGGCGCTCGAGCACACGCCCCAGCTCCCGCACCGCGTCGTCCGGGCGTTCGCCGAAGACGTACGCCAGCGCCAGCGTGAAACGAAGGTCCGTGTTCTTCGGCCGCAGTTCAACGGCCCGCTCGGCGATCGAGGTCGCGTCGGCGACCAGCCCCATCTGCAGCATGAGCTTGAGCGTGTTCGAGATGGTGGCGGGGTCCGACGCCGGGCCCTCGTCCAAAGCCTTGGGCGCCAGCTCGAGCGCCTTCGCGTGGTCGCCCATCATCCCCGCCAGCACCGCACGCCCGAGGTACAACGCCCCGGGCCTCTCGCGCGACGCGATCAGACCATCGAACACCGCCGCCGTCGCCTCGGGCGTCCGGCCCAGCGCCGCCCCGATCTTGAGCAAGTCCGCCGAGAGGACCGGGTCCACGCGCCGCTCGGCGTCGAAGATCGCCGCGATCGAACGCTCCGCCGACGCGTAGTCCCCCACCACCAGCTCGAGCCACGCCCGAACCCGCAGACGGTGCCCCGTGTGCGACCACCCCCACCCGCCCTCACCCCGCGGGCCCGCCCGACGGAGCAGCTCCAACGCCCCCTCGGCCTCACGCCGAACCCCCGGCGGGGCGACGAACCCGGGGGTGTACGGCGCCTGGGATCCAACCCCGAGGGTCGTGGCCCATTTCAGCTCCGCACGCCAGTGGAGCGACCGGGTCCACGCCGACCAGGCGCACACCCCCACCATCGCGATCGTCAGCAGGACCCACACCCACCCCGCGGGCCTCACCCGTCCCTTGAGCTTCAGTTGGATGTTCTGCGCCCGGACGTTGGGGTCGCGCCACAAACCGAAGGTCTTCCACACCCCGAACGTCACGACCGACGCGAGCCCGGCCGCCAGCAGCAGCGGGACCATGTCGAGCCACCCGCGGATGCTGAACAGCGCCGCGAGGAAGAACGCCAGGAGCCAGACCTCGTGCCTCAGCTCCATGTCGTAGAGCCGCGAGGGCTGTTTCCGCCGTTCGCGGGCCGCGTCGGACGCCGGACGCTTGAGAACCGCCGGGGCCGTGAACGAGAACGACAGCGCCCCGTTGGGGCAGACGCTCACGCAGTCCAGGCACTTCATGCACCCGGGATCGACGACGGCCCCGTAATCGCGGACCTCCTCGTGGACGCGCACGTTGCTCGTGCACGCCGCCGTGCAGTGCCCGCACTGGTGGCAGTCCTCGTTCACCACGATCCGCCCGGGCGAGAAACGGTCGAGGGGCGCAAAGAACCCCCCGTACGGACACCCGTACGTGCAGAACCCCTTGCCCCCCAGGAAATACACCGTCACGAACCCGCAGATGAACAGGAACGGGACCGCGATGTACCACGGCGGGAACGTTGCCCAGAAATCCTCGACGACGAAATGACCCTCGAACCCCGGGAACGGCGCCGACCGCCCCATCCACAGCGGCATCTCGACGCCCGCCGCCTCGAACCCGGGGGTCAGCGCCAGCCGGTGGAACGTGGGCCAGACGAACATATACAACGCCAGGATCAGCGGGACCCACAACAGCAGCCGCGTCCGGAACGGTTTGGGGTAGACCCCGCACTTCTTCATCATCCAGGCGCACAGGTCCTGCAACGCCACCACGTGGCACGCCCACCCGCAGAACCACCGCCCCAGCAGCACCGTCGAGAGGATCCCCACCGCGAACACCACGAACCCCGCGTTCACCGCCCCGTCGCGCAGGGTGTACATCGACTCCGACGGCTCGATCGGTGACAAGGTCGAACGCACGCCCCCGTCGCGTCCGCTGTACCACCACTGCACGATGTGCGCCGCAATCAGCACGTGGACCAGGATCAGCACCCCCGCACGCCACCGCGACGCCCGCGACGGCTTCACCGCCCGCGGTCGCCCCCCACCACCCCCACCACCCCCATCATTAACCCCGAGCACCTTCAGCGGCAGCGTCCGCCCCGACGGATTCGGGGACGGTTCGCAGATCCCCCGGGGTGCGCGAGGTGCGGGCATGCCCACGAGGATACCGGGTGCAAGGGGCGAGGTCTGCTCACGCGAGGACGTCGATCAGCCGGCCGGTCCTGGGGGTCGGCCGATACCCGGGGCCGTGAGTGTCCGTGCGCTTCTCGATCACCACCAAGGCCCGTGAGCGATCGTGCCCCGCGGCCGGCGGGCGTGCGCACGATTCGCCCTGGTTTGATGCCCGGCACCGCGTGGGGCCGTGCCTTTCAACGACCCTGTCGCGCCGTTGGGCCTCGCGCCACGCCTCGTTCTGGGCCTTGAGCGCCTCGTCCATGGGCGGGACCACCGCCGGGCTCGGCCTCGGCTGTTCACGCGACCACGCGTACGCCAGCGCGGGCGGCGGCGGGGCGAAGTCTGAAGGCTCGGCTCGCACGCCCAACCATGAACAACCGGCGGTCCGGCCCGCCCGGCATCACCCGGCCGATCGGAGTGAAGGCCCTCGAACGGTCCGGATGCCTATAAGAACCCCCGCGGCCCATCCGCGGCGGGGCCCCGTCCCGCCCGGCGCGTCCGTGACGGGCGTGCGGCCCGTACGGCCTGCGCGGACGCGGGGTGCGAGGGCCACGCCGCGGTGGCGAGGAGTCGACGCGTGCGGGTCGAGGACCTGGATTACCAACTCCCCGAGGATCGGCTCGCCACCCACCCTGCCGACCCGAGGGATTCGGCACGCCTCATGGTCGTCGACCGGTCCGGGGCTCGCCCCCCCGAGGACCGCGTGGTCCGCGACCTCCCGGACATCCTCCGACCCGGTGACGTCATGGTGTTCAACGCCACCCGTGTGATCCGCGCCCGGCTCGCCGGCGTTCGCGCGGATACCGGCGGCGCGGTCGAGGGCCTCTACCTCGCCGAGGAGGCCGCCGCCCCGGGCGGGTGCGCACGCTGGCGGGTCATGCTCCGGGGCCGGCGTATGAAACCCGGGGTGGAGGTCGCGCTCCGAGGACGCGACGGGTCGACCTGCGGGGTCTCGCTCTGGCTCGAAACCCCGATCGCCGACGAGCCCGGGGCGTGGGTGTGCGCCGTGCGCGGGCCCGGCGGGGACCTCCCGGCCGAGTCCCTGCTCGAGCGGTTCGGGCAGACGCCCCTCCCGCCGTACATCGTGAAGGCTCGGTCGCGGCGTCACGACGCCGGGGACGACGAGGACGACCGGGCCCGCTACCAGACCACCTATGCGAGGCCCGACGCCCCTGGGTCGGTCGCCGCCCCGACGGCCGGGCTGCATTTCACGCCCGAGCTCCTCGCCCGGCTCGACCGGCGGGGGGTCGAGCGGCACGAGGTGGTGCTGCACGTGGGCACGGGGACGTTCCGGCCGGTGGAGACCGAGCGGGTCGAGGACCACCCGATGCACTCGGAGCGGTGCTGGGCGCCGGCGGGGGTGATCGACGCCGTCCGGCGCGCGCGGGCGGAGGGGCGTCGGGTGTTCGCCGTGGGAACGACGACGGCGCGGACGCTCGAGAGCGTTGCCGGGGCGCTCGAGGACGGATCGGCGGCACCGGGGCCGGGGGGGGTGACGCTGGACACGAGGCTTTTGATCACCCCGGGGTACCGGTGGCGCTGGGTGGACGGGCTGCTGACGAACTTCCACCTGCCCCGCTCGACGCTGCTGGCGATGGTGGGCTCGATGGCGCCCGACGGCGTGGAGGGGCTCAAGTCGCTGTATGCGCGGGCGATCGCCGGGGGCTACCGGTTCTATTCGTACGGCGACGCGATGCTGCTCGAGCCGGCGGGCTGAGATTTGTGCCGGACCCGGGCGCCCCGATCCGATACCATCGGCGCGTCGGCGATGCGGGGGCCGACCGGGGCGCACCGGACATGAATCTTGGGTCGTTGGTCGAGGGTTTCGGCGTGGAACTGGTCACCCCCGGGGCGGGCCGGGTGCGTGTCTGCGACCTGACGGAGGACAGCCGGACGGTGGTGCCCGGCTCGCTGTTCGTGGCGCGCCCGGGGCTCAAGGCGGACGGGCGGGGGTTCGTGCTCGACGCGGCGATGAGCGGTGCGGTGGCGGTGTTGACGGACGACCCCGAGCCGCTGCGGACGGGCCCGGCGTGCCCGAACCTCGCCATCGCGGTCGCGCGCGATGTTCCCCGCGTCAGCGCCTTGCTGGCCGAGCGGTTCTACGGGAACCCCAGCACCCGGCTGGGCCTGATGGGCGTAACGGGGACCAACGGGAAGACGACGGTCTCGTGGCTGGTCTGGCGGATGTTCAACCGGGCGGGTCGGCGGTGCGGGCTCATCGGGACGGTGCGGGTGGACGACGGGGTGGAGGTCGCCGACGCGGGGATGACGACCCCCCCGGCGATGGAACTGAGCCGGTCGCTGGCGCGGATGGCCGAGGCCGGGTGCGGGTGGGCGTCGCTCGAAGTGTCGAGCCACGCGCTGGCGCAGTCGCGGGTGGCGGCCTTGTCGTTCCGAGTGGGCGTCTTTACCAACCTGACCCGCGACCACCTGGACTTCCACGGGACGATGGACGCGTACGCCCGGTGCAAGGCGTCGCTGTTCGGGATGCTCCCCAAGGACGCGACGGCGGTGGTCAACGCCGACGACCCCGCGCACGCGGGGATGATCGACGGGTGCCGGGCGGGCGTCGTGCGGTGCACGGCCCGCGCTGGGGTGGGGGCTGGGGTGGGGGCCGGGGTGGCGACGGTGCGGGTGATCCGGGCGGACATGCGAGGGATGACTTTGGACCTCGACGGCCCCGCGGGCCGGTTCGAGGCGGTGGTCCCGCTGATCGGCGGGTACAACGCGATGAACGCGCTGCAGGCGTCGGTGGCGGCGCACGCGATGGGCCTGTCCGCGGGTGAGATCGCCGACGGGCTGGAGCACGCGGACGCTCCCCCGGGCCGGCTTGAGCGCGTCGGCACGGAGCGAGACGACCTGGACGTGTTCGTGGACTATGCGCACACCGACGACGGGCTGTCGAGCGTGCTGTCGGCGGTGCGGGGGGCGATGACGCGGGGTCGGCTGTGGGTGGTATTCGGGTGCGGGGGTGACCGCGACACGGGCAAGAGGCCGCGGATGGGTGAGGCCGCCGCACGGCTGGCCGATCGGGCGGTGGTGACGTCGGACAACCCGCGGACCGAGCCGCCCGGACGGATCATCGACGCGATCCTGGGTGGGATCGCGGCGGAAGACCGGGCGAAGGTGGAGGTGCAGGCGGACCGGGCGCGGGCGATCGCGCACGCGGTGGATCACGCCGAGCCGGGCGATGTGGTGGTGATCGCGGGCAAGGGGCACGAGACCGAGCAGATCCTCCCCGATGGGACGGGTGGTACGCTGCGGACGCATTTCGACGACCGGGAGATCGCCCGGCAGGCGCTGGCCCACCGCCGGCGCTCGCTCGCCGCCCGACACAAGCCATGAGCCGACCACCCTTTTGTCTGACCGCCGACGAACTCGCCCGCTGGACGGGCGGGCGCTGGATCGTTCCGCCGGGGTCCCGCACGCACGGCGGGGGATTCGCCATCGACACCCGCACGATGACCCAAGGGCAGGTCTTTGTCGCGTTGAAGGGTGAGAAGATCGACGGGCACGCCTTCGCCCGGGACGCCCTGGCGAAGGGCGGGGCCTGGTGCGTCATCGCCTCGTCGGAGTCGAGCCTGGGGCCGGGGGCGGTTGAATGGGCCCGGAACCTCGGGGCCGGGGTCCTCCTGGTCCGCGATACCGCGGCCGCCCTGCTCGGCCTGGCGCGGGCACGCCGGGGCTCGATCGCTCCGGCGAAGGTCGTCGCGGTCTGCGGGTCCAACGGGAAGACGACGACGACCCGCCTGGTCCGGGCCGCCGTCGCACGGGGCGACGATTGCGTCGCTTCGATCAAGAGTTTCAACAACGCGCTGGGCGTCCCGCTGACGATCCTCAACGCGCCCGCGGCGTTCGGGACGCTCGTGTGCGAGGTCGGTTCCAACGCGCCGGGCGAGATCGACCCCCTGGGCGAGGTCGTCCGTCCTGACGTGGCGGTGATCACCTCCATCGGGCGTGAGCACCTCGAGGGCTTCGGGTCGCTCGAGGGCGTCCTGCGGGAGGAAACGTCGATCCTGCGGTGGGTCGCGCCGGGGGGCGTGGCGGTGGTGAACGCCGACAGCCCGGGGCTGATCGATGCAGCGCGGGCCTGGGCCGCGGGGCGAGGGGATGAGGTCCGGGTGCTGGCCTTCGGCGTTTCGCCCGGGGCGACGCTGCGGATCACGTCGATCGAGGCGGACCTGGCCGGGGTGCGTTTCCGGCTCGACGGGCGGGCGTACCGGGCGCCCCTGCTGGGCGCGCACAACGCGTGGAACGCGGCGGCGGCGGTCGCCGTCGGGCTGGCCCTGGGCCGGACGCCCGAGTTGATCGCGGATCAACTGGCGTCGGCGCGCGGGCCGGAGATGCGGATGGAGCCGGTGACGGTCGGCGGGGTGACGTTCATCAACGACGCGTACAACGCGAACCCGGACTCGATGCTGGCGGCGATCGCCGCGGTCCGCGCCCTCGCGCCGGCGGGCTCGCCTCGGGTGTTCGTGCTGGGGGACATGCTCGAGCTGGGGGCCGCGTCGGCGTCGTCGCACGCGGAGGTGCTCGCCGAGGCGAGGCGGGACCCGTCCGACCGCGTGGTGCTGATCGGCCCGTCGTTCGCGGCGGCGGCGGGGACGCCCGACGAACGGACGCTCGTGATCCCCGAGGCCTCGCCCGAGGGGTGCGCCCGGGCCGCGGCGTTCGAGCCCGGGTCGTTCGTCCTGCTCAAGGGATCTCGCCGGACGGCGGTGGAGCGGGTGCTGGCCTCGTACCGGGCGAGGATCAACGCGGGGGGGGTGGCGTGCTCTACCTGCTCCTGAGGACCTTCGACCGCTGGCTCGACGAACGCGGCGCGTACGGGATCTTCGGCCTGCTCGACCAGATCGAGTTCCGCGGGCTCGCCGCCGCCGGGCTGGCGTTCATGATCGTGCTGGTCTCCGGACGGCGGACCATCGCGTGGCTTCGGCGCAAGAAGATCGGCGACGGGGGCCTGACCGACGCCGCCGCGCTGACCGCCCAGGCCGCCAGCAAGGCCAACGTGCCCACGATGGGCGGGGTGCTGATCGTCGGCGCGGCGTTCGTCGCGACGTTCCTGCTCGCCGACCTTCGGGCGTTCTACATCCAGGTCGGGCTGCTGGTGATGGTGTGCTTCGCGGGGATCGGGGCCGCGGACGACTGGCTCAAGCTGACGGCCCTGCGCCGCGGGTCGGGGAGCCGCCAGGGGCTCTACGCCTGGGAGAAGCTCGCGTTCCAACTGGGCATCGCCGCGCTCGTCGCCATCGCGTGCTGGCGTCACGACGGCGGCCCGCTGACGCACGTGCTCAACATCCCCTTCCAGCGGACGTACGTGCCCGGGTCCGACGCGCTGACGCCCGAGCCGGGGCTGTGGTACCTGGTCATGCCGGCGTTCGTGGTCCTCACGACGCTGATGATCGCCGGGCTCTCCAACGCCGTGAACATCACGGACGGGATGGACGGGCTGGCGGCGGGGATCTCGGGCGTGGTGTGCGTGGGGCTGTTCATCCTGTGCCTGATCGCCGGGAGCGTCGAGCTCTCCCGGGTGCTCCTGATCCCGAACATCGAGGCCTCCGCGGAGTTGTGCGTGCTGACCGGGGCGCTGGGGGGGGCGTGCCTGGGCTTCCTGTGGTGGAACTGCTCGCCCGCGAGCGTGTTCATGGGCGACACCGGGGCCCTCTCGATCGGGGCGGTCATCGGGTACGTCGCCGCCGTCACGCGACAGGAGGTGATCGTCCTCCTGATGTGCGGGATGTTCGTCGTTGAGGCCGCCTCGGTGATGATCCAGGTCGGGTATTTCAAGGCCACCGGCGGCAAGCGGATCTTCCGCATTGCCCCCTATCACCACAACCTGCACCTCCAGGGTTGGACCGAGCAGCAGGTTGTCGTCCGGTTCTGGATCGTCACCATCCTGCTGCTGGTCGTCGCCCTGGCCTCGATCAAGGTCCGTTAGCCGCCGCCGGCCGATGCAGGGCTGGGCCGAGGCATCGCCGGGGCAGCCGCCCGCCGCGGCCCCCGACGACGCGACCCCGGGCCCGAGGCGCGCTACGCTTGCCCCGTCCCCCCGATCGACGGCCGGGCCCGACGCACGGGCGGCCCGTGAACCTGGTCAGGGCTTGACCGCAGCAGCCATAAGCGGCGTCGTCCGGGTCGTCGGCAACCTGGCCGTCGATCGGGGGGATTTCTTTAGTCTTGCCGCGGGCGCTCCATTTTATATCGAGGATCGTCGAACGAGCCGCCGAACCCGACGGCCTTAGATGTCATAGTTTGTGCATTCATAAGCACTTACCATATTTTTTCTCGGCTCCATTCAGATACTGTTGACACTCGGGGGTATCACTCATTCCAGTTGGAGCCCACGCATGAGCTTACTTCTCTGCGTCATGATGATCGGGTTCACGGGGTCTGAGCCGGCCTTTCAAACCATACTGGACCGCGGACTGCCCGAGTTGCCCACGGGTGTTCGCGTGGTATGGGAGATCGAACAGCACGCGGGCGTCACCCCTGATGAATTGATGGAACTGCGGAGGCGGATCGCCGGCCGGCCGGATCATCCGGATCGACCGAAAGCCGAGGTCGCGACCCGTCGCTTGAATTCCGGACCGGATCGGCTTCGCCGCGAGGCATGGATCGACCGCGCGGGTCGCTTCCGGCTGTCGGAAACTCCGGCCAAAGGCGGCTGGAATGACGTGGTCGTGGCGGACGGCGTGGTGTGGGCGTTGACGGCCGACTCGCTGAACATCGTGGACGGATCCCGCGAGCCCCCCCCGGGCCGGAACTTCGCCGCCACTCGCGATGATGCCCGGCGGCATATCGGGGGCTTCATGATGGGCGGACTCTCCATGATCATCGGCGCCCCTCGGGCCACGGCGGCGTCGTTCCGACGATCGGGGCGTGAGTGGACCGCGTCGGCCTTCCTCCCGGACAACATCGGGTCGTTCTGGTTCCGTGGCACGGAAGTGGACCACAACATCTTGGTCACGGAAGGACGTGTGGAACGGTTGGCCCCTGCCCCCGCCGAGGTCGGCGCACGGGTCAAGGCCTCCGACCTCTGGCCGGATTCGCCGTTGGGCCCGGTTTTCCGCGTGATCGAGGGGTACAGACCGTCGGGCGTGCTCGATTCTCGATCCCGTCTCATCGAGGCCGAGGTGTGGTCGTCGGAACCCGCCATGTTCGCGGTGCCCGATCGTGCCCGCCCGCGCGACGCGGTGCGGGGCGAGCTGGCTCTGCTGCACGTGGCCGACTTCCGTGATGACCGTTCGGGTCGATTCTGGCAGCGAGGGTCGGCGGACGAGGCTTTCGAGAAGGGCCCGCCGCCACCGAACGACCCTTCGCGGACGATCTGGTCGCTCAACCGGTCCGGGTATCTGATCCTGATCGGCGTTGGCGTGCTGATCGCCGGTGTATGGCTCCGGCGTCGATAACGCCGTGTTCGTACGGACGAAAGGAGGTCAAGTATGGCAGCATCGAGACTATGCAGGATGACCGCGGGGTGGGCGGCGATCACAACCGGCGCCGTTGCCGTGTCGGCCGCGTGCTGGGAAACCACCACAACCGATTGCTGCCGCCTCGCGGGCGTGGTGCTGAACACGACACGCAAGTGCGGCCTGTTCCAGGATCAACATTGCCCGGACAAAGCCACCCAGAACACGGGTAACCTTTCGTTCGCCCGCGAAGCCGGCACAGGAAAGTCGAGCCGATCGGAGGGCACTTCATTCACCTGCAAGTACCAGGTCGGGCGTTGCACGGGAACACTGGGGTCGAACCTCTGCGAATACAACGAAGAGCAGACCATCTCCTGCACAACATCCGCGGCGACCGGCGACGCGTGCTCGAGCACGCCCGAGCAGCGGTGAAGGTGAGCGCGTCGAGCCCGCACCGGATGGCCATCATCATGAACTGCCTTCCATCATTCCTCGCACACCTCGGGATGCTGACCATCTTTGTCGCCGGGGTGGGGAAATCGCTCTCGTTCGCGTCGTTCGTCATCTCGCTCGGCGCGTGGAGCCTGATCCCGCCGGCATGGACCGGCGTCGTCGCGGCGGGCGTCGTGGTGTGCGAGCTCACCGTGAGCGGGCTGTGGTTCGTGGGTGTTTACCGCCACGCGGCGGCGATCGCCGCGGCGGGCATGGTCGCCATATTCACCGTGGCGTACGCCTACGAGGTGCTCGTATCGGGACCACCGACGTGCGAGTGCATGGGGAGGTATCTCGCCTTCCGTGCCGAGGAGAACCGCGTGACGGAACTCCTGGCCCGAAATGCGATGATCCTGGTGTGCCTCGCCTTCGCGATCCGCCGCGTCCCGGCCGTGGGGAAGCCTTCTGCCCAGGTCGCGGGTGTCCGCCGCGCCGGGGCTGGTCACGTCGCGGGATTTACGCTGGTCGAGGTACTGATGGTGATCGCGGCCGTGTCGATCCTGGCCGGGCTGATCCTGACTTCCTTGGGGCCGGCCCGGGCCTCGGCGACGACGGCGTCCTCGTTGTCGCGGCTCCGGCAGCACACGGCGGTCTTCCACGCCTATGGGGCTGATCACCGGGACGGGATGCCGCGGTTTATCAACCCCGACGGAACACACGGCCCGTGGGGGCCTCACGGGAGGTACCTGCAAGGGGAGCGGCTCCCATACTTCATCCAATCGAACCTATGGCCGATCGCGATGGAGCATGGATATTACACCGGGCACCGGTGGAGGGCGGACGTTTTCTATCCGCCCTGGGCGAAGTCCGTGGAACTGGGCAACGCCGCCGGCTCGCCGTACTTGTACGCGGCGACCTCGGTCTCCCGCCCGGAGTTCTGGATCGAATCGGAGCGGACCGGGCCGGACCAGTGGAAGACGGTGCGCTTCGGGGAGGTCGCGTTCCCGAGCCAGAAGGTGATCCTCTCGGCGATCGACCACCGCGTGGTCATCCACGACGATCGGTCCCGGGACGAGACCGCCCACCTGGGCTGGATCGACGGATCGGCCTCGACGTCGCGGGTCGGCGACCTCGAGCCCGGCTACCCCGGGGGTGAGGGGCGGTTCGAGGGGTCGTGGTCATTCATCGCCGATTGGCCGGCGGGGTCGCATACCCGGGCCGGCGTCCGAGGGCGAGACATCGCCGCCCGGTAAACGCGACCCGGACACCGGACACCCGCTCTCTGGTGAGGGCCGCGGGCGGGCCATCCCGGACGGCCCGCGGCTACAGTCGGGCATGACGTACACGGTCTTGGCGAGGCGGTACCGATCCCGCGATTTCGACGAGGTGGTCGGGCAGGAGGCCATCTCGCGCACCCTGAAAAACGCGATCGAGACCCACCGCGTCGCCCACGCCTACCTCTTCTGCGGGACCCGCGGCGTCGGGAAGACGTCGATGGCCAGGATTTTCGCCAAAGCGCTCAACGGGGGCACGCCCGAGGTCGACGCCGCCATCATGCAGGGTCGTGACACCGACACCGTCGAGATCGACGCGGCGAGCAACACGGGCGTGGACAACGCACGCGACCTGATCGCCAACTGCGCCTACCGCCCGATGCGGGGGAAGCACAAGGTCTACATCATCGACGAGGTCCACATGCTCTCGACGCAGGCGTTCAACGCGCTGCTCAAGACCATGGAGGAGCCCCCCGAGCACGTCAAGTTCATCCTCTGCACCACCGACCCGCAGAAGGTGCCCCCGACGATTCAGAGCCGGTGCCAGCGGTTCGATTTCCGCAACATCCCCACGGCGAGGATCGCGGAGCACCTGCGCGAGGTCGCCGCGGGCGAGAAGGTCGCCGCCGACCCGGACCTCCTGCACCAGGTGGCGAAACTCGGGCGTGGGTCGATGCGCGACGCGCTCACGCTGCTCGACCGCCTGCTCGCCACGGGGGAGAAGCGTCTGACCCTCCGCACGCTCGAATCGCTGCTGGGCCTCCCCGCGTTCGACCTGATCAGCGCCCTGATCGACGCCGTGTCGTCGGGCGACCCCAAGGCCGCCCTCGAGCGCGCCGACGAACTGCTGTCGCGGGGGAACTCGATCGACGAGACGCTCGACAGCCTCGCGGAGCGGTTCCGCGACCTGATGGTGATCGCCGCGTGCGGCGCCGACACCCCGCTGGTCGAGCTCAACGAGGACGCGCGAGCCGCCGAGGCGGAGCGGGCGGCGAGGTTCGACCCGGCCGGGCTGACGCACATGATCGCGCTGTGCGAGAGCGTGCAGCGGTCGGTCCGGGCGAGCGGGAGCCCCCGAGCCCTGTTCGACGCGCTGATTGTCCGCCTCGCGCTCACCGAGAAGATCGCGGACGTGACCGCCCTGGTCCGTGAGACCTCGCACCCCGCGCCGACGGGCCGGGCCGTCCACGCGGAGCCCGCCGCAAAAAAACGCTGACGCCGGCCGCCCCCCCCCCGCGCGAGCCGGCGCCCCCGCCACCCCGCCCCCTCTCCACGGACACGCCAGCGCCCACACCCGTGCTCACGAGGGATCCGCCGCGTGCCGAACGCCCGACGCCGACCGACCTCGCCTCGCCGCCGGGGCGGCTGTGGGAGATGGTCCGATCGCTCACGGAGGGGTCGCGGGTCATGGGCGCTTTGGTCGAGCAGCTCACGCTCGAACGGGTCGAGGGGGGCGTCGCCGTCCTCACGGCCGACCCGTCCGTCGCGGTCACCGCACGTTCGAGGGCGGCCGAACTCGAGCAACTCGCCTCACGCGCCTGGCAGGCCCGGGTGACACTCCGCATCGTGGACGCCGAGGCCCCGGCCCCG
Organism: Phycisphaeraceae bacterium; assembly: GCA_015200025.1. GTDB lineage: Bacteria > Planctomycetota > Phycisphaerae > Phycisphaerales > UBA1924 > UBA2396. The sequence continues at coordinate 405,184 of CP054186.1, forward strand.
CCCGCCGGCGAGGAAACGACCAGGGTGTCCATGAGCGAGCACCCGCTGGTCCGCCTCGCGGTCGACGAGCTGGGCGCCCGCCTGATCGCCGTCCAGCCCCGCGCCCGCCCGCCCCGCGAGTAGCCCCCCCCACTTTCCCCCCTCCAGCCCCACACCGGAGCACCCCGATGTTCGACAAACTCAAGGCGATGGGCGCCGTCGCCGCCCTGCTCAAGGACAAAGACAAGATCGCGCAGGCCTTCGAGCGCGTCAAGACTAAGGCCCAGGCCGCCCGCCTCACCGCCGACGCCGCCTCCGGCGCGATCCGCGTCGTCGCCGACGGGCGCATGACGATCCTGTCGGTCGAGATCGCGCCGGCCCTGGCGTCGGGGATCGCGTCGAGCGACGAATCGCGCCGGCTCGCGGGCGACCTGATCACCCAGGCCGTCAACGACGCGCTGGCCAAAGCCCGCGGCTTCCTGAAATCCGCCGTCGAGGCCGAGGCCAAGTCGCTCGGGCTCCCCGACCTCCCCGGCCTCGAACAGCTGCTGTGACTCACGACCCCGCCGTCACTCCCGTCCCGGGCGGGCGTCTCTCGGTCCGTCTCGCGGGCGACGCGACGCCGCCCGTGGGGTCCGACGCGGCCTGGGCGAGGGCGTGCGCCGCCAACCCCCGCCTGCACGATGGGCCGCTGCTGGCGGTTGTCCGCGCCGAACCGGGCCTGATCGTGTGCGAGCGATCGACCTATCGATCCTTCGTGACGGGCCTCGCGATCGGCGTGCCGGTGAAGTCGCTGGGCGTTTCGGGCCTGCTCTGGACGAGGGATGCCGGCCGCATTGAAATCCTGATGGGCCGACGGGCCACCGGTGTCCGCCTCTACGCCGGGCTGTGGGAGACCGCCCCCCGCGGCTCGGTGCGGCCGCCACCGACCTCAGGTTCCGCCGATCTCCCGCCCGACTTTCTCGCCCACGAGCTGCGTCAAGAATCGCTCGAAGAGCTCGGCCTCGTGCCCTGGGGCACGGCCCCCTCGCCGATCGCGCTGGTGCACGACGACCACGCCCGCTCTCTTGACGCGGTGCTCGCGGCGGAGATCCAACGCGACCCCGCCCCGGCCGCCGCGTCGTGGGAATACTCCCACATCCAATGGATGCCATGGGAGAGCCCGTCCCCGATCACGCCCGACACGCTCTCGCCCCCGACGCGGGCGCTCTTCGATGCGCTCCGCCTGTGCCGACCCCAACCGCCGTGGAGCACCGGCTGACCCGCGCGTGCTCCTCGCTCAACCCCGCCGCACGTAACGGACCTCGATGGCCTTGAACTCCCCGACGTCGACGCCCTGGTTCTCGGGTGAAACACCCTTGAATCGCACGTAGACCTCCATGACCTGGTCGAAGTGCGACTCCATGCGGAGGTTGGTCCGCGTGCGGCACTCGAACCCTTCGATCTCGTGCGTCCCGCTGAACGTGAACGTCTTGGTCGGGCTGTCGTAGGTGCCCGTCTCGGGCATGGGCACGTCGGCCGCGCTCGAGAACGTCACCCGCTCGAACCTCGCCCCGCCCGGGAACGCCGCGTTGTGCCCCATCAGCGTGCGTCGGATAAACGGCCTCTCGTCGCCCGTCGCGTCGATCTCCTCCTCGATCCACCGCCCGCCCATCGAGAGCCACCGCCGCGCCGACGCCGCGAAGGCCCTGGGCTCGGCCTCGGGCGCCGACCAGACCTGGATCTTCACGTCGTACTCGCCCTCCAGCTCGCCGAGCAGGCGGTGCATGGGCGTCAAACCCGCCGCGACGAACGCCTCGGGCTGCGGGCGCTCGGCCCCATGCCGCAGCGTCCACCCGCCGCCGAGACCGACGCCCACGATCAGAAGCCCCGCCACCGCCGCCGATCGACCGCCGATTCGAACGTCCATGCATGTCCCCGATCAACGGGCGTCGGCGGGCACACCATCGGCCCGCCGATCGACCCGCTCCCTCGATCATACCACCGACCCCTCCGAAGATTCGCGGCCGGCGTCACGCCGCCCCGCGCTCGTCCGGGGCCGACCTGGGGATCGGGATGAACCCTCGCACCCGACGCCGGTACGCCTCGTACGTCTCCCCGTGCTCGGCGATCAGGCTCCGCTCCTCGATCCACGTCCCGAAGAAGATGTACCCCGTGGTCAGGGCCGCGAACAGCAGCCGGCCCTCCGTCATCGTCGGCGCCGACCAGAACGCGATCAGGAACCCCACCATCAGCGGGTGGCGGACCACCTTGTAGAGGCCCACCAGCCTGAAGCCCACCGGGCGGTACCGGAGGCCCAGCAGCCCGAACAACGACTGCCTGAGCCCGAACAGGTCGAAGTGGCTCACCATGAACGACGACGCGAACACCACGCCCCACCCCGCCAGCGACAACGCGTTGAGCCCGTAGACCGCCGCCGGGTGTTCCACGCTCCACACCACGCCGGGCAGTGGCCTCCACTGCCAGAACAGCGCCATCAGGATCGCGCTGGCCAGGAACACGAACGTGCTGCGTTCGATCGAGGCGGGGATGATCCGCGTCCACCACGCCTTGAACCACGACCTCGCCATCACCGTGTGCTGGGCCACGAACAGCACCAGGATCCCGCCGTTGACCAGGATCGCCTCGGCGTACCCCGCCCCCGCCCCCGAGTCGATCGACTTGGGCACGAACCAGTTCCCGACGAACCCGATGGCGTAGAGGATCGTCCCGAAGAACGCGGCGTACGCCAACAGCCCGTACGCGAACACCACCACACCGCCCGCCGTGATCCCGCCGCGCCCGGGGCCGTCCGCACCCCGCGTGACCCCCAGCATCGCGTGCAGCGGGCACCCACCCCTCGCCACCGTCACCGCCCCTGCTCCCGTGTCGCCGTCACCGTGATTGAACGATCTGACCATCATGCCGTGACTCCTTCAATGTGCGATCCATGAACCCCGCCCCCAGCGCCCCGCACGCCGAACTCGACACTCACCCCGCCGCGGATCGACGCCACTCGGGCGTGTACCGGAGCGCGTCCTCGTGGTGGATCGACACGGCCGGCCGGGCCCTGCCCGCCCACGCCGCGAACCTCACACGGTCGATCTCGAGCCAATCCGCCGCGAAGCGCACCCGGAGATCATCTCCGCGGCTCGCCACCCCCGGGCCACGCCTCCCGCCGAGAGGCTCATCACGTTGAATGCTGCTCATCATCACACTCCGCACGGGCCCGCCGCCGAGGCACATCCGCCGTGGTGGCCCGATGGGTGTAAACTTACCCTCCCGTCGCGGAACAACAAGTGCACTCGGGGTCCACCGTGGGTTGACTCCGAGTACACCAGGCCCTGAGGATCACGCCATGACCGCCGCCACGACGAGAGAGCGTCTCCTCGGGGTCGCCGGCGACCTCTTCTACGAGCACGGCTTCCAGGCCGTGGGGATCGACCAGGTCCTCGACCGCGTCGGGATCACCAAGACCGCGTTCTACAAGCACTTCGAGAGCAAGGACGACCTCATCGTCGCCGTCCTCCAGAGCCGCGACACGCAGGACCTCAACGAGTGGCTCGCCTTCGTGCGGTTCAAGGGCGCCCAGGACGCCCGGCGCCAGCTCGCCGCGTTCTTCGACCTCCTCGACGAATGGTTCCGCAAGCCGGAGTTCCGGGGCTGCCTCTTCCTCAACGCGCTGACCGAGTTCCCCTCCGAGAACGACCCGATCAACAAGGCCGCCCGAGCCCACGGCGACCACCTCGCCCGGGCCGTCACGCAGCTCGCCGGGACCGCCGGGGCCCGCGACCCCGACGCCCTGGCGGCGCAAATCATGCTGCTGATCACCGGGGCCATCGCCTCCCGCCACCGCGCGGGCGACCACGACGCCGCCAAAACCGCCGGGGGCGTGGCGCGGGTCCTGATCGACGCCGCCTGCGCCGACGCGGCCGCCTGAGGCCCCCACCCGCCGACACAAGATCCCCGCCGCCAACGAAAGACCCCCGCCCGGTCAGGGGCGGGGGTCGGGTTGGAACTCGTCCATCAGCGGGCGTCGAACGCCCGCGGCCGCGCCTTAGCAGCCGATCTCGAACGCCTCGACGAAGGCGTCAAGGTCGAAGAAGTCGATGAACCCGTCGCCGTTGAAGTCCGCGTCGCGGCCGTCGGGGCACCCGCCGCCCTCGAAGCACTCGACGTACGCGTCGAGGTCGAAGAAGTCGACGAACCCGTCGTCGTTGAAATCGGCCGGGCACGCCGGCGTGCCGGTGACGGTGATCGTGACGGTGTCCGACGCGGTCGCGCCGTTGTCGTCGGTGACGATCAGCTCGACGACGTGGACGCCGACGGTGAACGCGACGTTCGCCGTCGCCGACGGGCCGCTGGCCAGCGTCGTGAAGCCCTCGCGCCAGGTGTAGGTCACGATCACCCCGTCGGGGTCGTTGCTGCCCGACCCGTCGAGGGTCACGACCTCGTCGCCCGAGTTGTCGGCATCATCGACCGACTGGTCGGGCCCGGCGTCGGCCGTCGGGCGGGCGTTGACCTGGATCACGACCGTGTCTGGCGCCGAGGCCAGCCCGCGGGTGTCCGTCACCGTCAGCTCGATCAGGTGCACGCCCAGGGGGAGCAGCACGTCCGAGGTCTCGCTGGCGCCGCTCGCGATGATGTTCCCGTTACGGCGCCAGGTGTACGTCGCGATGGTCCCGTCGTCGGTGCTGCCCGACCCGTCGAGGGTCACGACCTCGTCGCCCGAGTAATCCTCGTCGTTGACGACCTCGTCCCCGCCCGCGTCGGCGACGGGACGCCCGTTGATGTCGATGAGGACCGTGTCGTTGGCCGTCGCGCCGGCGTTGTCCGTCACCGTCAGCGTGATCGTGCGGGCGCCCACGGGCAGCACGACGTTGGCCGTCGGCAAGGGGCCCGTGGCGATCGTCGTAGGGCCGTCCTTCCAGGTGTAGTTGGTGATCGAGCCGTCGGGGTCGAAGCTCCCGGTCCCGTCGAGGGCCACCGGCTCGCTCCCGTTCCCGTCCGCGTCGTTGAGGGACTGATCGGGCCCGGCGTTGGCGACCGGGGGTTGGTTCGCCGGGGTCGCCCGGAACCCCGTGTCCGGGAGCGCCAGCTCGCGCGCGGGGCCGGAGAACTGGAACGCCCTCGCCCAGTAGTAGTACGTCACGCCCGGCGAGGCCGTCGTGTCGTCGAACGCGTTGGTCGCCGGCGAGCCGATCAGCACCGCCGTCCCCGAGTTGTCCACGGTGTTGCGGTAGACCTGGTACCCGGTGGCGTTGGGGATCGCGGTCCAGGCGATCGCCACCTTGTCCTCGAAGGCCCCGTCGCTCGCGGTGAGCGTGGGGTTCCCGTTCGAGACCAGCGTGATGAGGTACAGCTGCGACTGCGTCGGGGCGTCGGTCTCGTAGACCCGCAGGCGGAAATCGCCCGCGGGCCCCAGCAGCACGCTGCTGAGCGTCTCGGTCTCCCCGATCGCGGCGGACGAGGCCTCGGCGATCAGCGTCCCGCCCGTCGAGGTGGTCAGCTGGAACGCCAGGTTGGCCTGCGCGAGCGAGTTGATGCTCGACCCGCTGGGGCACGAGCCGTTGGCCGCCTGCGCGTTGTTGTCGTACGTGAACCCGCGGGGGATCACGGAGATCGTCGCCAGGACCGGGCGGGTGATCGAGAACCCGTACCAGTCCACCTTCCCGTTCGCGTCGATGGAGAGGATCGCCGAGTTCGCGGGGATCGTCCCGGCGGGCATCGCGGTCGTCGGGACCGTCCCGAAGGTGATGTTCGAGCCGACCCCGAAGGTGCCCATGGGCGTCGCCGTCGCCGCCGTGTCGTTGGGCTCGTAGGGGTCCCCGTAGTGGCGCTGGCCCGCCCGGATCTCGTCGTGCTGGGGCCCGTCGAAGGTCGTCGCCAGGAAGGGCTCCATCAGCTGGCCCGAGTTGTTCGAGCAGACGTGGTTGATCCCGATCCCGTGCCCGTGCTCGTGCATGATCGTGTTGCGCAGGAAGCGGAAGCTGTTGGTCGAACTGCCCCAGCCCTCGGAGCGGTCGATCACCATGTCACCGCCGCTCCCGGGGAACGAGTTGTACGCCAGCACCCCGCCGCCGCCGTCGATGTTCTTCATCGAGATGCGCACGTCCCCGCGCAGCCCCGCCGAGCCCGCCGAGCCCCACGCCGCCCCGTCGTCCCAGTCGTTCCCGCCCACGGCGATCCGCGTGTACGAGAGCCCCGTGAGCGCCTGCCAGCGGTCGAACGAGAGCTGGAACTGCGTGATCCAGCGCGCCCGCCCGCCCTGGGCCGCGAAGAGCGAGTCCATCCGGCTGAACAGTTCGCTCGCCGCCGCCCCCTCCCCGATCCCGTTGGGGATGTTGAGACCGTCGGGCACGAAGCTCCACGTGAGCGCCCTCGCCGTGCCCTGCGCCCCGCTCCACCGCGACGAGAGGAAGTACCGTTGCCCCCACAGGTGCATCGCGTTGATCGTCTCCATCATCTCGGGCGACGGCGGGCTCGCCGGATCAAAGCACGCCCCCACCATGTTCGCGAACTCACCCTTAAGGTCCTCGAACTGCGACGGCGTGAAGCCGATCATCATCCGCCGGGGCCGAGAGGCGACACCCACGACCTCATCCTGCCCGGCCCCACCCGAGACCGACACCGGCTCGACGGCACCATCACGCGCCCCGGCCGCGGGATCGCCGCCCCGGAAAGACAAGGCCCCGGCCGCCGCCACGCCCGCCGAGACGGCGAGCACCATCGCGTATGTGCAGTTCTTCATGTGCGCTCCTGATCGACCTCAAAACCCTCGCCGAGGGCTCGGCGAGAGGCTATGCCCTTACAAAATACGATCAAAATGAACGGATCTCCTCCACATCAAGATTCCCCCGGTTGAGGCCCTTCGGTTCCCAACAATCTACCCCGACAACATCCATCCGTGTCTGATTTTTCCTCTCGCTCACTCCGGGCCCGTGTGATCGGCCCCTCCAACCCACCCACACCGCTCAACCCGTTCCCCCCGGGAGAGCCCCGGGAGCGGTCCGGGATCACACTCCCGGCCCGCGGATTATCCAAACTCCGCGCGTGAACGCAAGACCCCGGGAACCGAGGGCTTGGGATTCTTCGGACATTCCGGTATCGTGCCCGTTCCGGCTCGTCGATCCATACCCTATCAGAATGCGTACGTAGGAGAACCCGGTGCGTTCATTCCCTCTGTCCGTGGTGGCGCTGTCCTTCATGCCCGTGTTTCCCTCGGCCGCCCACCCGGGCGACCCGTTCGACGGCTGCGGGAAGGCCGACGCTTTGCGCGCCCGCTTTGACGCCGGGCTCGACCCCATCGACCGGCCGTCCGGGTGGTCGTCCCGCGAGGCCTTCGCCGACACCGACGTGCTCCACAACGCGCTCGACCTCGAGATCATCCCCGCGACCACGTCCATCGCCGGCTCCAACACCATGACCATCAAGAGCCTCGCGGACGGGCTCACCGAGTTCACGTTCATGCTCCGCTCGAACTTCACCATCTCCCAGATCCTTTTCAACAACGAGACGACCCTCACCGCCGCCAGCGTCGGGTCGTACGGCCGGCGCGTCACGCTCCCCCGCCCGATCGCGCGGGACGAGGTCTTCACCCTCCGGATCGCCTACGCCGGGCCCGCCGTCAGCCGCGGGTTCGGGAGCATCGAGTTCACCACCGCCCAGGGGCAGCCCGCGGTCTTCACCCTCTCCGAGCCCTATTTCGCCGCGACGTGGTGGCCGGCCAAGGACGGGGACTTCGGCCAGCCCGGGGACAACAGCGACAAGGCGACCTTCGACCTCTGGATCACCGCGCCCAATCCTCTCGCCACCGCGTCCAACGGCGTCCTCCAGGGCATCGACGCCCTCCCCAACAACCGCTCCCGCTACCGCTGGCGCACCGAGTACCCCATGGCGTCCTACCTCGCCGCCTTCGGCTCATCGGTCTACAACCGATGGACCGCCCAGTACGAGTACCCGCTCGAGGGCGGCGGGCAGGGCACCATGCCCGTCGAGTTCTTCATCTGGCCTTCGAGCGATACCCCCGCCAACCGCGCCGCCTGGGAACGCTGCATCGACATGATGCACGCCTTCCGCGAGCCCTTCGGCGAGTACCCCTTCGTCAACGAGAAGTACGGGCTCTACCAGTTCACCTTCAGCGGCGGGATGGAGCACCAGACCATGTCCGGGCAGTGCTGCTTCGGCGAGAGCCTCACCGCCCACGAGCTCGGGCACCAGTGGTGGGGCGACGCCGTCACCTGCCGCACCTGGAACGACATCTGGATCAACGAGGGCTTCGCCACCTATTCCGAGGCCCTCTGGTTCGAGCGCAAGCCGGGGTCCCCGGGGCTTTCCGAGCTCCACGCCGCCATGGCCGCCCGACGCCCCCCCACCGACACCGGCTCGGTCTACCGCTACGACGTCAGCAGCGTCAACAGCATTTTCAGCAGCAACTTCGCCTACCGCAAGGGCGCCTGGGTCCTCCACACCCTCCGCCACGCCCTGGGCGACGACGCCTTCTTCGACCTGCTCAAGGCCTACCGCGCGGCCTTCGAGGGCTCCGCCGCCACCACCGACGACTTCGCCTACTTCGCCTCGCTCCACACCGGCCTCGACCTCGCCCAGTACTTCGACTCGTGGGTCTACGGCTCGGGCGCGCCCAACCTCACCACCTCCTGGAACAACCTCCTCGTGGATGGGCAACGCTACCTCCGCCTCCGCGTCCGGCAGACCCAGGCCGCCAACCTCCCGACGTTCTGGTTCCCCCTCGACGTCCGCGCCACGCAGCCCTCGGGCTCGCACACCGCGCGGATCACCTCCTCCGCCCGGGAGGCCTGGTACGTGATCCCGCTGCCGGGATCGGGGGTCGTCTCGTCCGTCGCGGTCGATGAGTTCAACTGGGTCCTCACCGGCGCCCGCAACACCGAGTCCTTCGCCGCCGGGCCACCCGTCGTCCTCGCCGCTTCGCCCGCCCCGGGCGACGTCGTCGGCGCGGGCGAGGCCCCCGAGCAGATCACCCTCACCTTCAGCGAGAACATCACCGCCAACGCCGCCAACTTCACCCTCACCCGCGACGGCTCACCCGTCGCCTTCACGTACGCCTACGCCCCGGCGAACTTCCGCGTCACGCTCTCGTTCACCGAGCCCCTCGCCCCCGGCGCGTACTCCCTCGCCGTCGCCGACCAGGTCACCGCCAACGGCCGGGCCATGGACGGCGAGTTCTCGGGCACGCTCCCCAGCGGCAACGGCACCCCGGGCGGGGCGTTCGTCGCCTCGTTCGTCGTCCGGTCCTGCCCCGCCGACTTCAACGCCGACGGCTTCCTCGACTTCTTCGACCTCGACGCCTTCATCGACTGTTTCGAAGGCCAGCCCTGCCCGCCCGGCGCCACCCCCGATTTCAACGACGACGGGTTCGTCGATTTCTTCGACCTCGACGCGTTCGTCGAGTCGTTCGAGGCCGGGTGCTGACCCGACCCCGCCGATCGACCCGGGAGGCCGACCCCCCGGTTTGATTCCCTACACTCCCCCGTGCCCCCCAAACCCCCGAGCCGGTCGACCTCCACGCCGCCCGCGAACCGCGCCCAGGGGCCGGTGCGCACCGTCGCATTCGTCAGCCTCGGGTGCCCCAAGAACCTCGTCGATTCCGAGAAGATGCTCGGCACGCTCGCCCAGGCCGGCATCGCCCCCATCTCCATCGACCCCGACGGGAACGATTTCGCCGGCGCCGACGCCGTCGTCATCAACACCTGCGGCTTCCTCGAAGCCTCCAAGGACGAATCCCTGGGCGTCATCAAGGACGCCATCGCCGCCAAGGGCCGGGGCGAGGTCAAGAGGGTCGTGGTCGCCGGGTGCCTCGTCCAGCGCCACCGGGCCAAGATGCTCGAGTGGGCGCCGGGGATCGACGCGATGGTCGGGGTCTTCGACCGCGACCGGATCGTCGACGCCGTCCGCCCCAACGCCCCCGCACCCCGCGAGACGCCCGGCGGGCCCGACGCCCCGAGATACTGGATCGCCGCCAACGCCCTGACCGCCGCCAAGGACCGCGGGCTCGACACCGTCGGGCTCACCGTGCACGGGAAGGACGGCAAGGGCATCGGGTACTTCGAGGACGACGCCGCCCGCCTGCGCCTGACCCCGCGCCACTACGCCTACCTCCGCGTCTCCGAAGGGTGCAACCAGAACTGCGCCTTCTGCACCATCCCCAGCATCCGCGGGAAAATGCGCAGCAAGCCCATCGACCGCATCGCCGACGAATGCCGCGAGCTCGTCGCCGACGGCGCCCACGAGCTCCTCCTCATCGGGCAGGACACCACCAGTTTCGGCGACGACATCGGGCAGGGCCTGAACCCCTCGGCCTACGACCCCGCGTCGCGCCGCGGCGACCCGCACGCCCTGGGCGGGCTCCCACGCCTCCTCGCCTCGCTCTCCGACACCCTCGACCGGCTCGGCAGCCGCGGATGGCTCCGGCTCATGTACGCCTACCCCACCAACTTCTCCGACCCCATCATCGACGCCTTCGCCCGCCTCGCCACACGCCCCGGCGCCCACCTGCTCCCCTACCTCGATATCCCGCTCCAGCACGCCTCCGACCGCGTCCTCTCGCTCATGCGGCGTCACGTCACGCGGGACCAGCAGGCCTCGCTCATCCGCAAGCTCCGAGACCGCATCCCCGGGTTCGCCGTGCGCACGACCTTCATCTCCGGCTTCCCCGGCGAGACCGAGGACGACCACCGCCTCCTCGTCGACTTCGTCGAGGAGATGAACTTCGAGGCCGTCGGGGTTTTCGAGTACAGCCGCGAGGACGGCACCGTCGCGGGCACGATGGAGGACGACCCGGCCCTCGCGGTCCCTGCCGAGGTCAAGGCCCGCCGCCGGTCCGAGATCATGGAACTCCAACAGCGCCTCGCGTTCGCCCGCCAGGCCGGGCGGGCCGCCGCCTTCGACCCGCGCAAGCCCGAGCGCACGGGCCTCCGCCTCGACGTGGTCATCGACGCCGCCCTCCGCGGCGAAGGGCTCGCCACCACGGGCGTCGGCAAGGGCGGACGCCTCTACCAGGGCCGGACCTATTTCCAGGCCCCGCAGATCGACAGCGTCACCTACGTCCAGAGCAAGGACCGCCTCGCGCCCGGCGAGGTCCTCCCGTGCGTGATCACCGGGCACGACGGGTACGACCTGATCGCCTCGCCCGTCGCCGAGATCGAGCGCCGCGTCCCGCTCAGCGTCCTCCGCTGACCACCAACCCACCCGAGCCCCACCGCAGACGAGCGGTTCATGCCCGCGCACGAATGGCCCGCGCAAAGAAAGACGCGCCGGGGAAAACCCGACGCGCCGAAAGTGACACTGACGTTCATGCGCCCCGCGGGAGGACAGGCCTCGCCGCCGTGCGCACACCCCGAGCCCCGCGGCTCAGCGCCCGTAGCGCCGCACCACGCCCTTGACGATCCCCTGGATCTGGCAGAACTTGACGCGGATGGGATCGAACGCGGGGTTCGCGGGCTGGAGGCGGATGTGGTCGTCTTCCTTGAAGAACGTTTTGAGGGTGGTCGAGCCGTCGGGGAGCAGCGCGACCACACGGTCGCCGTTCTGCGCCACCTGCGTGCGCTCGATCACGACGAAATCCCCGTCGAGGATCCCCTCGTCGCGCATGCTGTCGCCCTCGACCTTGAGCGCGAAGGTCGTGTTCGCCTGCCGGCCGGGCGTCGGCGCAAAGAACTCGGTCAGGTCGAGCTCGTCGTGGTCGGCCACCCGCTCGATCGGGTTCCCCGCGGCGATCTTCCCGACCAGCGGGAAGCGCATCGGACGCGACTCGTCGGGGACCGCGATCCCCTCAGCGATCGACAAAGAGCGCGCCTTGTTCGGCTCGCGCACGAGCGCGCCCTTTTTGATCAGCGCCTCGACGTGCTCGAACACCGTCACCTTCGACACGCCGATCTCGTCCGCCAGCTCCTGCATCGTCGGCGAATACCCGCGGCGGACTCGCCAATCGCGGATCAACTGCAGGATCTTCAACTGTTTGGGGGTCAGATTCATGGCTCGCTCCATCTGGTTGTACCGTGCCTCCGGCGCCCGCCGCCGGTTCTCCCGATCGATCACGCCCCACCCTTCCACCCACCGGCCCGACTTCCATCCCCCACCACCGCCTCACGACTATCTTCGCGCTCCACACGCCCGCGACCCACCCGATCACCCGCCGACACCCGGGCACGACCCTCGCGCCGGGTGATTTCACGCCGTCCGGCGACCGCTCACCCACCACCTCCCACCCGAACGCACCGCCGGGTCCCAACCTCGCGAGCATGATCCGTCTCGATGACATGGCCAGTTCCCGAATCTCCCCCAAGGAATCTATTCGTATGAAACCACTCCAAGGGTCGTATCGTCCGGTCAGAATCCTTCCGATCAAATTTCGTGCCCCGCGTTTGGTTGAAGATAGCATACCGCCGACCTGACGAGCAGTCAAATCCGTCGATTTTTCGCAGATTGTTCCGTGAACTGCCACACTTTTGTGCCGGACAGCCCCCAAATCCGGCCTTGGGCCACCCGACCGCGGGTTATGGGCCCCGGCGCTCGAACGTGGCACCCCGCTTGAGCACGCGGCGCTCGATCTCGAGCATCGTCAGCGCCGCGCGGACTTTCCCGGCCTCCAGGCCCAGGGTCTCGACCAGCCGATCGGCCGACATGGGTTCGCGCAGTGCGTCCAATACCGCCGACTTGACCGGGTCGGGTTCGATCGAGCTCTGATCGGCCTGTGACGCGGGGGGTGCGGGCGGCTCGAAGAGCGCCCCGCCCTGGTCCGGGTCCCCGGGCCCGGCGTACCTGGCCTCGAAGGTGCCCCCGTGGCAATGTCGGGCGGCGGTCTCGAGCGCACGGATCACGTCGCCGGGGTCGGTCACCAGCGTGGCCCCGCCCATCTTGATGAGTTCGTGCGTGCCGCGGGAGGCCGGCGAGTCCACCCGCCCGGGCACCGCGAAGACCTCGCGTCCGTGCTCCTCCGCGGCGAGCCTCGCGGTGATGAGCGCCCCGGACTTGAGCCCCGCCTCGATCACCAGCACCCCCAGCGACATCCCCGAGACGATGCGGTTTCGGGCCGGGAAGTTCTCCGCCGTCGGCGGCGTGCGCAGCGGCAGCTCCGACACCACCGCCCCGCCCTGGGCGATCACACGATCGAACATCGCCGTGTTCTCCGGGGGGTAGACCTCGGCCAGCCCGCACCCGGAGACCACGACCGTCCGTCCTCCGGCCCGGAGCGCCCCGCGGTGGGCCGCCGAATCGATGCCCCTCGCGCCGCCCGAGACGACCGCCAGCCCGGACCTGGCCATGACGCCCGCGAATCGCTCGGCCTGTTCCAGCCCGTACGCTGAGCACGCTCGGGACCCGACCACGCCCACGGCGTAGCGGTCCTGGGCTGAGCCCGCGAGCACCCCGCGGTACGAGAGGACCGGCGGGCAGCCCTCGATGAGGCGGAGCAGCGGCGGGAACTCGGGGTCGTCCATGAGGGCGAAGGACACCCCGAGCCGCTCGGCCTCGGCGACTTCGCGTTCCATGAGGGCCTCGGACGTTTCCAGCCCGGCGGCGATTGTCGAGCCGGTCGCTTTGCCGATCCCTCGCACCCGTTCGAGCATCGAGGCCGACGCCCCGAGCACCCCGGCGGGGGAGCCGAAGGCCTCGATCAATCGCGCGATTTTCACCGGCCCGAGCCCGGGCGTGAGCGTGAGACGGAGCACCTCTCGAACCCGGTCAGAGATCGCCGCCATCGACTCACCCTCGCACGCCTTCAGGCCCCCCCACCGCCCCCACCGCCCCCACCGCCCCCACGAACCTCACCCGCGCCGCCCGCCCCGGCCCGTTCGAGGACGACGGGATACGCCCGGCTGTCGGGGTCTTCGTCGTGATCGAGCACCCGCACGCACACCCGCACGGGTTCATCGGACCGCACGGGCGTCGCGACGCGTTGCTCGATGACCGCCTGGGTGTTCATGAACCTGGGGTCGGGGCGGCGCAGCGTCACGAACACGTCCTTGCGCCGGCGTGATTCCGTGACCCGGTCCACCGCGACGCTCCAGCCCCCGGTGGGCGACTGGACCACCACCACCCATACCCCGCGGGATGACTCCAAAGAGACCGGGGGCCCGGCGTACACGTCCTCGCCCGCGTACGGCTCGCCGCCGCCCGCGCACGAGACCATCGCGGCGCCGAAGCCGCCCGCGATCACCGCGAGCGCGAGCGCCCGCCACGACGAACCGATCAACATCCTGAACTCCCGTGATGACCCGGACGCACGTCGCACGATAAACTATCCTACTCGATCACCCGGAGGTGGACGTGAGCGGCACGGGACGATCATCCAAACCCCAGACCATCCCCGCGCCGCGGCGTCCGCGACGCCGCTCGCCTTTAACCCCCGCGAGGTTTGTGCGCCCGGGCTCGCTCGGGATCGCGCTGCGGTTGGTCACGCGGTGGGTCCGCGGGTGGGGGTCCGGGGGCGTGCTCTTCGCATCGTCGGTCGTGTGCCTGGCGGCCGCGGTGACGCTGGTTTCGTGCCAGGGGACCTCGGTCCCCCGGCTGGGCGACCTCTTGCCCGCCCCGGCCACGCCGGCGCCCGCGGGCGAGCCGGACGTGCGGGTCCGCATCAAGGCCCGTGCGACGTCGTCGAGGATCGAGGCCCCGGTGCGACTGATCGCCCGTCCCGTCGGCGGGGGCCCGCCCCGCGCCCTGGTCCCGCCGTTGACGATCACCACGAGCCCCGCGGGCGTTTTGGTCGCGGATTCCGTGGGCGAGCGGGCCCAGTTCCCCGCCGCCGCCGACGTCGAGGTGCTTCTGTCGGCGTCGACGTCGGGCGCCGGGCACCTGACCGTGGACGGGAAGCCGCAGCCCGCGCCGGTGACGATCGTCCCGCGGTGGCGCGACGGGGGTCAGATCTTCGACCTGGTCGCCACGATGCCCGTGGAGACGTATATCCCCGGGGTGCTCGCGAAGGAGTTGTTCCCGTCGTGGCCGATGCAGTCGTTCGAGGCCCAGGCGGTCGCCGCCCGGTCGTACGCGTTGCACGAGCGGGCGCGGGCGAGGTCGAGCAACCGGCACTTTGATCTTGAGTCGGACACCCGCGATCAGGCGTACGAGGGCCTGACGCGGCTGACCGCGGCCCTGGAAGCCACGCGCTCGACCCGCGGGCAGGTCCTGACCACGCGCGGGCCCGGGCCGGCGGGGGTCCTGCGGGCGTACTACTCGTCGGTGTGCGGGGGCCGAGCCTCGTCGGCGGCGGAGATCTGGCCCACGACCAACGGGTTGGAGTTCAACCTCGCGTCGCCGCTGCAGGGGCTCCCGCGGACGCACGCATGCACCGCCGCCCCGCTGTATCGGTGGGAGACGGCCCGCAAGACGGACGAGTTGACGCGCCGGCTCAAGGCCTGGGGCCGGGAGGCCGGGCACCGCGTGGCCTCGATCGATCGGCTTCGTTCGATCGACATCCTGCGTCAGAACTCGGCGGGCCGGCCGGTGATCTACCGCGTGACCGACGCCCGTGGGGTGAGCGTGACGATGACGGCCGAGGAACTCCGCGTGGCGTGCAACACGGGCGTGCTCTCGCCGACGGGGGCGGAGCTGTTCCCCCCGGTCCGCAACGGGCCGACGCACGTCCGCGGGAGCGATCTTGATTTCCTCGTGCGCGGGGACGACGTCTTGATCCGCGGGCGCGGGTTCGGGCACGGCGTGGGGTTGTGCCAATATTGCGCCAAGAGCTTCGCTGAGCAGGGGATGGACTACCGCTCGATGCTGCGGATCTTCTACCCCGGGGCGAACCTCGAGAACGCGTACTAGGCGCCGACCGAGGCGGGCGTGGGGTGGGACGGGGGGCGAGATAGGGACTACTTCAGGTCGCGGCCGCGGACACCGTCGCGGGTGTAGTGCCACGCGAACGAGTCTCGCCACCCGGGAGCGTCGTCCTCTCGGACACGGCGCGACCCGGACCCGTCGGCCATGATGACCGCGAGCGGGGTGCGGGGCATGGCGTTGCCCGAGATGTACCACCAATCCCACGGCCCGCGCCAGCACGCCGCCGCGTGCTCGAAGATCATCGCCTTGGCGCTGGGCCAGGTCACGTCGCTCGCGGCGTTGGGCTTGGGGCGCCGGCCGTCCTGGTCGACCCCGTCCTTGAGCCGCGTCCCGTCGAGCCAGAAGGCGGCCGAGAGCCAATACCACGTCAGCGGCCAGGCGTCCGGGTCGACGCCGGCGATCGCCCCGTGGCGGTGGTCCGGCTGCTTCGGGCAACGGATCCCACGCCCGACCTGGTCCCCCTCCCACGCGTCAGGGAACATCACCGTCCACAGCCCGTGGTTGATGCCCCAGACGCCGCCGACCCGGTATCGGAAGCCCGATCCGACGGCCAGTTCACCGTCTCGGGATTCGTCGCCGGCGTAGGGGTAGATATCGCGCGATTCGGTGGTGTACACCTGGATCAACAGGGCCGCGTTCCTCGCCCGGCTCAGGCATAACGACCGCACCCCCGCGTCTCGCGCTCGCCCCAGCGCCGGCAGCATCAGCGACATAAGGATCGTCGTTATGCCCAGCACCGCAAGGACTTCCACCAGCGTGAAGGCCTTCCTTTCGAAAATTCTGATATCAGACTTCTCTTTCACTTGTCTCCCCCCCCCCCCCCGTGTAGTCTATCGGTGTCTGAGTTCTTTTGGCAGCATAATCGGAGGCTGAACCATGTCAAGATCAACAGCGTCGTGCTCGATCGAACGGGCGTCCCGCGTGGCGTGCCTCCTCGCGGGGATCGTGGGTGTCGGCGTGTCGAGCGCGCAGTTCGGAGCGTTGGTCTGCTACAAGCAGAAATGGTTCCAGAACGTGTACGCCACCAACGACGGCTGCTCGACGTACACCGTCTGTCCGGGCATGGTGCTATGCGTGCGGAACGACGAGGATGGCGAGCAGCATCCCGACGTGATCAAGCCGCAGGTTCAGATCCAATGCCTGGACTGCACCGGCGGTACACTCGTCGCGCCGAGTGAATGCGTCGGCGGGCTGTGCGTCCCCTCGCAAAAGTGGACCGCCGTGCCGAACCAGGACTGCCTGCCCGGGTGTGACGAGTCGCCCATTTCATGATTCTGAACTCGACCATTCTGACTCTTTACGGACTGGCGGCGTCGGTTGCTCTTGCTGCCGGTCCGACCTGCTTTCGAGTGGAGTGGGTCTGCCGGGAATCGCCGGTGCGTTATGTCGGGCTCGTCCACGCCGACGGGCGGTACCGCTTCGACACATATATGAAGCCGGAGGCGCGACCGGCGTCGCCGTCCCTCGCGAAGGAGACCCACGGCTTCACGATCGCGACGCACGATTCAGTCGTCTTCAAGCCCGGGCATTCTGACGCGTACACGATCAACCCGCGCCCGAACGCGGAGAGCCCCGCGTCGTGGTACGAGCCGTCGATGGCGCCCTGGCCGATCCTAAACCTTCTTGAGACTCAGGTCCGCGACCAGCCCGACGCCCGAGATACGCCCGGCGACAGGAGCGCCCCTCGCCGTATCGCGACCGAGTCCCTCGGGATCGCGCTTGAGTACGACGCGGGCGGGCGGCTCGTAGCCATCCAGCGTGACCGTGACCCCGCCGCCGCCGGCGAGGCCGGTTCGAGCCGATTCGCCTTCGATCGTTTCGACGACCGTGGATACCCAAAGGTCCTGATCTGGACGGTCCGCCGGTTCGACGCCGGATCGGGCCCGGTGGAGCGGGTGCTCACCTTCGACCGCGTGTCGCTGGCGATCGACCCGCCCGACGCCGAGGCGAGCCTCGCGTTCGACCCGGCCACGACGAGGCTGCATCGCCGCATGGCCAACGGGGACATCGTCAACGCCAAGGGCGAGGTGCTGTACAACGAGCATCGGGTCGGGTCCCGCATCATGGCGGACCTGACGGGGGCGACGGAGCGGAGGTGGTGGGTGTGGGGCGTGGTGGCGGGGGTGCTGCTGCTGGCCGCGGCGGGGCTGGTGGCCCGTCAGCGGAAATCACGCCCGCGGACGCCGTCGAGCGTGTAGTTCCAGACCGAGTGGGGCCCGTCGTACCCGGGGAGGTCGTCCTCGCGGATGCGGCGCGAGCCCGAGCCGTCGGCCGCGACGACCGCCGACCACGCGCGGGGCGGCGGGAGGCCGAACTGATACCACGTGTCGTACGGCCCCTTCCAGCAGGCCAGCGCGTGTTCGAACATCATGACCTTGGACGAGGGGAACTGGACATCCGAGAGCATGTTCGCCCGTGGTCTCTGGTCTTCATACTCCACCCCCGGGCGCATCCGGCCCGCGTCGAGCCACAGAGCGGCGCTCATGGCGTACTTGGGCAGAGGCCAGTGATCCGGGTCGATCCCCTGCCTCGCTTCCATCCGCCACGGGGGCTGCTTGGGGCACATGAGCGCCTTGCCCACGCGGCTGGGCGACTCCCACAGATCCGGGAGCATGGTCGCCCATGCCCCGCCTTTGAGCCCGCCCCGCCCGCCCCGGCCCCACCGGTGCCCGCTCCCGGGGTGAATCTCCACGTACGCGTGATCGTCGCCGGCGTACGGGAACGCGTCGCGGGAGTCCCCGGCGTACGCGTGCATCAGCACCCCGACCCCGCGAAGCCGGCTCAGGCACAACGCCCGCACCCCCGCGTCACGCGCCCGCCCCAACGCCGGCAGCATCAGCGACATGAGGATCGTCGTCATGCCCAGCACCGCAAGGACTTCCACCAGTGTGAATGCCCTTTTTCTATATTTAGTGATGTGGGCTTGGTCTTTCACTTGAGCATCCCCCCTGTGTAGTCTTTCGGTGTCTGATTTCCTTCGACAGCATAATCGGAGGCTGAACCATGTCAAGGTCAACATCGTCGTGCTCGATCGAACGGGTTTCTCGGGTGGGGTGTTTGTTGGCGGCGTGCGTGGGGATCGCGCACGCCGTCGCGCAATGGCCTTGGACCAAGATCTGCTACCGCGAGACATGGCACGGCAGCGTGTACCACACCGACACGAACTGCCTGGTGTATACGGAGTGCCCGGGTTCCATCCGGTGCTCACTCGACAAGTCCGGGAGCGAGAATCCCGGGAACAACCCCATCCAGGCCGGCGTTCAGGTACAGTGCCGAGACTGCAACGCCGGGGCTCCGCTGCCGGAGGGAGGATGTAAATGCAGTATCCCGACCGTCCCCTCGACGCTCTGGACGAGCGTCTCGGTGCAACGCTGCGACGCCGATTGCGTCTGGGTCTTCGATCCTTGAATCGCTCGCTGCATCGAAAGAACCGAATCGCGGCTGTCGTGATGACCCTTGCGGCGTCCGTTCACGCCGATGTGACGTGGGCGCAGCAGTCCGATCGGCCGATCGAGGTGATCTGGCACGAGGCCGCGATCGACCAGACGCTCACGATGCTCGTGGCTCCGCACGGCGGCTTCCGGTTCGATGCGTGCTTGCCCGTGCGGATGGGTCAGGATCGACCCAAGGTGGATTGCCAGAAGCGGATCGCGACCCGGCACGCGGTGTACGACTTTCCGTACGCCCAGGCCGAGTACGAGATCATCGATCGTGACACGGGGCGGAGCGGGTTTGATCCGTGGGACGTCATGATCCTCTCGGCCCCGTGGCCCAGGCTCGCCGAGATCGAGCGGATGATCCTCGACGCCCCCGACGCGGAGGTCAAGGCCGGCCCCAACGGGGAGCGGTCGGTCTTGTCGGTGGCTCGCGAGCTGACGCTCGTCTTCGACGCCGACGATCGACTCCGGCGCGCGGTCTACCGCCCCAACGGCGGCGCCACGATCGGCATGGAGCACCTGCACGAGTTCGGCGGCTTCACCCCGGACGACCCTTACCCAAGCACCTACACCATGACCTCCCGGCACACCTCGCCCAAGGGCGAACGCCGAGAGAGTGTCCTGCGGTACACCCGCCGCGAGCTCCGCGTCGACCCGCCCGACGCGGCATCCAAACTCGCCTTCGACCCCGCGACCACGGACCTCCCCAGGCTGCTGCCGGGCGGCGACGTGGTCGACGCCAAGGGAACAAAGCTCTACAACAAGAAAGAGCTCGACGCCCGCATCATGGCGGACCTGACGGGAGCGACGGAGCGGAGGTGGTGGGTGTGGGGCGTGGTGGCGGGGGTGCTGCTGCTGGCCGGTGCGGGGCTGGTGGCCCGTCAACGGGCCCGGAGCGCCATCGCCTCGCGCTGACCTTCGCCGCCGCCGCCGCGTTCAGGCTGCTGCGACGCTCGGGCGTGCCCGCTCCGGACGACGGCGGGCCCGTCACGGGGCGGGGGCTTGCCGCCTGACCATGCCCGGGAGCGGCTCGAACGACCCGTCCTCGGCGACGCGCAGCTGGTCCGTCGCCAGGAGGTACTCGAGGATCGCCACGCGGAGGGTCGTCGTCGCCTGGTCGCGGGCGTTCTCGGCGTTGAGCAGGGCGTTCTCGGAGTCCACGACCTTCTGCGGCTCGACCTGGTCGATGCGCAGCTGCTGCTCTTCCAGACGCCGCTGGTTGATCTCGACCGCCCGCTCGGCGAGGGTCAGCTGGAACCGGGCCAGCTCGACGTTGCGGAGCGCCCCGCGGACCTCGACGACCGTCTCGTCGCGCCGGCGTTCGAACGCACGCCCCTGGCGTTCGAGGTCGATCAGCGATCGGCGGAGGGCGAGGGTCTCGATGGTGCGGTCGAGCGGCAGGCTGAGCGTCAACCCCGCCTGGTAGCGGGTGTCGTCGGGGTCGAAGCCGTAGCCCCCCACGTCCGTCCCGCCCGAGGTGGGCACGGAAACCCCCGCCGTGACGTTGAGGTCGGGGAGGAGCCCGTTGCGGGCGTTGGCGACGGCCCGCCTCGCGTCGTCCACGCGGTCGCGGGCGTTCTGCACGTCGAGTCGCAGGTCGAGGGCGAGGGTGGCGGCGGCCGCGGGATCGGCCTCGGGCTCGGGGAGATCGAACCCGATCGGCCGGATGACGAGCGGGCGGTCCGGGCTCATGCCCAGGCGGACCTTGAACCGGTCGAGCTGGAGGATGTACGACTCGCGGAGCCCGGCGAGCGCGGCCGTGGCGCTGAGTACCTCGTTGTCGGCGATGGCCCGCTCGAACTCGCGGATCCGGCCCGCCGCCACTCGCTCCGACGTGCCGCGGCGGAAGGTCTCGAGGCTCGCGAGCTGCCGCTCCTGGTTCGTGATCCTCGCCTGGGTCTGGATCAGCGCGAAATAGTCCGTCGAGACGGACACGAGGTACTGACGGCGGAATCGCTCGAACTCCCTCGCCTGGTAGACCAGGTTCCGCTCGGCGCTGATGAGCCCCTCGCGGGCCACGTCGCCCGCGCCGCGCAGCAGCGGGACGTTCCCGCTGATCCCCAGCTCCGACGACTGCACGTAGTACCCCGTTGCTTGTTGCCTCAACTGGTCCGTCGCCCGGGTGATCCAGCGAGCCTCGACCTCGCCGCCGAAGGGGAGGCGTTGCGTGGCCCGCAGCGTGTTGATGATCGAGAGCGCGTGCTCGAAGCGTCCCTGGTCCCCCGCGCCCGCGATGCCCACGAACGTGTCGTTGAAGAACCGCGGGCTCCACAGGTGGCGCTCGACCAGGAGCCCGATCGCCGCGATGAGGTAGTCCTCCTGGGCCGAGAGGTATTCGCGTCCCGCCCGCTGGGCCTCGCGCAGGGCCCCGGCGAGGTCCAACTCCACGGCCTCGCGTCCCTCGTCGCCGCCCAACTCCCGCCGTGTGTAGGCGTCGAGCCGGGCCGCCACGTCCCTCGCCTCGTCCGCCGGTTCGTACGTCAGCGATGAAGCCGAGGGGTTCACCGTCGCGGGCTCGTAGGCCGTCCACGAGCGCTCGCGCGGCGCCGGGGTTGTCGGGCTGAGCCTTGATTTGGCCCCCGAACCGATCCCGGCGAGGCGTTGCGTCGCGGTTGATTCGATCTCCCGATCAATATCCGACAATCCGGGCTGGCACCCGCTTGCCCCGACTACGCCCGCCGCGAGCACGGGTATCCATCGCCGGAGGGAACGCAGATATTGTGGCCTTGTTCGCATTATGATCGGATCTCGGGGGCTCGAAGTGTACTCGCGAATCGCTCCGGATGTTGCGACCCGTGCGATGCGGTCCTAGAGTTGAAACTTACCGAACGAACGCCCCATTTACCGTATAAAGACCGTACGTACGGACGACCGGAATACGACGCGATCGATGACGGGCGGCGAGGCCGCGTCAGTCTTCATGGGGACATGGGGCCGCGTGAGATTTGTGGAGGGGCGGGGTGGGGGCGGGGTGGGGGCGGGGTGGGGGCGGGGTGGGGGCGGGGTGGGGGCGGCGGACGAGGCCTCCACCGGGTGACCAACCAGGAGTAACCCCTTCACATGCCAACGGTAACCTATGACGCACGCAGTTTCATGCTCGACGGCCGGAGGTTGTGGCTGGTCGGCGGGAGCATCCCGTTCTCGAAGTTGCCCCGCGAGACCTGGGCCGATCGGATCCATCAGGCGAAACTTGCCGGGTTGAACACGGTGGAGACCCCGGTCTTCTGGAGCCGGCACGAGCACCGCCCCGGGCGTCCGGATTTCGCGGGCGACAACGACATCCGCCACTTCGTGAAGCTGGTCCACGACGCGGGGCTGTGGTGTGTGCTGCGGGTAGGCCCGTATGTCGGATCGGGGTGGGACTTCGGCGGGCTGCCCCCGTGGATTCTCCCGGCCGCCGCGGGCAAGCTGCGCGCGGGCTCGCCGGCGTTCCTCGACGCGTTCGCTCGCTTCACCAACGCGTTGATCGAGCAGGTCCGCGATCTGCAGGTGACCAGCCCGGGCAAGGGCGGGCCGATCATCGCCGTGCAGAGCGAGTCTTCGTGGACCTGTGGGGACGAGACGGTCGGGGAGCACTACCTCGCCGAGCTGCTGCGGTTCCTGCGAGAGTCGGGAGTCTCGGTGCCCACGCTCAGCTGCAACAACCTGTGGCAGACGGTCGAGGGCGTGATCGACGCCTGGGCCGGGAACCACGACATGCTGGCGATGATGCGGCAGCTCTCTTGCGTCCGGGCCGATCAGCCCCGGGTGGTGGCCGATTTCCCGGTAGCCCCACTCGAGCGGTGGTCGGGGGACCACGCGCCCGCGCCGGCGCCGTGGTCGGTCCAGCGTCGGCTCGTCGAGACGCTCGCGGGCGGTGGTCAGTACATGATCCGCCCGTTCGCCGGGGGTCACCACTTCGCTTTCTCCGCCGGGCGATCGGCGGCGGGCCCGGCCGAGTTTTTCACCGCCGAGGCTGGCGCCGAGGCGCCCATCTCACCGTCGGGCGCGCACGGCCCATCGCTGGCGATGATCCGGCGGGTCTCGACGTTCGCGTCGCGATTCGCGCGGGTCCTGGCCAACGTCGACCCGGGGTACCAGCCCATCACGCTCCACCCGGGCACGACCGATGGCCCCTCGCCGGCGAGGCCTCACCGCGGCGACCAGCCCAAGCCCGCGCCGGCCCACTCCGTGGTCCACTCGATGGGCGCCCAGGGGGAGATCGTCTTTGTGTTCCGCGAGCGTCCGCAGGCGCAGGCTCCCGACGAGCCCGACCCGGTGCTGCTCCTGCCCGACGGGAGCACCGTCGAGGTCCCCATGGGCGACCAGGCCGCCGCGTGGCTGCTCTTTGAGACCAACCTGACCGCCCGCGCCCATCTCGACTACACCAACCTCAACGCGCTCGCGGTGGTGGGGAAGGTTTTCGCGGCGTACGGCCCCGCGGGGCGGCGCGCGGTCTTCTCGATCAACGGGTCGGTCGTGGACGCGCCGGTCCCGGCGACCTCCGCGCCGGCCGTCATCGAGCACGAGGGCGTGCACCTGCTCATCTTGAACGAGTCGCACGCCGACACGACGTATTTCACCGACGACGCGGTCTACGTGGGCATCGCGGGGCTGGCCCCCGACCACACGCCCATCGTTCGTCCGGGCACCAAGACCTTTTACCACGTGTCGCCCGACGGGACGGTCACCCCGAAGAACGCGACCGCCGCCAAGACCCCGTGCCGCGTCGCGATTGTGGGGTCCCCGTCGGACCGCGCTCCCTTGGGCGAGTGGTCGCGGGCGGACACCGCGGATTACACGGTGGGTCGGAGCGCCCGGTTCGCCTCGATCGCGGGCCCGTCGGACATGGCGGCGCTCGGCGCCCCATTCGGGTACGGGTGGTACCGGCTCACGCTGCGTGCCGCCAACGCCGGGAAGGTCCACGCCGCGTTCGCCCGCGCGGGTGATCGTCTGCACCTGTTCCTGGACGGGCAGCCGGCCGGGATCCTGGGCGTCGGGCCGGGCGCGGCGTCCACCGTTCATCTCGGGCTCAAGAAGGGCGAGCACCACTTGGTCGTGCTCGTCGAGAACTTCGGGCGTTTCGGCGAGGGCAACCACCTGGGCGAGCCCAAGGGCCTCGGGGGGCACCTTTACGAGCTCAAGGAGATCAAGCCCGGCAAGCCCAAGCACGCCGTGGCCGACCCGGTCGAGGTGCTGACCCTTCGTTCGCCGATCTGGGACGTTCGATCGGGCGACGCGACCGAGCCGGACCGGGCGGGGTGGAACCTGGGCTACCGCCGCAAGAATCCGTTGTTCATCGACGTGGCGCCGCTCGAGCACCGTTGCCTGCTCATCGCGGACGACAAGCCCATCGCGTTCCTGGACCACGCGGGCCCGGGTCGTGTGGTCCTCGACGGCGACGGCTTCAAGGGCATCGGGACGCTCCAGCTCACGCCGCTCTCGGAGGGCGAGGCGATCCGTCCCGAGGCGTTGCTGAAGCTCGCGTCCGACGCGGTGACGATCCACGAGTGCGTCTCGTGCCTGACGGAGAAGGCCGAGTGGGCGTTCGCGAAGTGGGAAGCGCCCCCCGCCGGCGCCTACGCGCCGCACAAGGGCCGCGCCTCGGGGCCGACCTGGTGGCGGACGACCTTCAAACCCGCGAAGACCCCCTCGCCGCTGTACCTGGAACCCGACGGGTTTACCAAGGGTCAGGTCTGGATCAACGGGAAGCACCTGGGGCGGTTCTTCATGACCGACCCCGCGGGCAAGCCCATCAGCGGTCAACGCCGGCACCTCATCCCCAACGCCTGGCTCAAGCACGGGCAGCCCAACGACCTGGTCATCTTCGACGAGCACGGCGGGAGCCCGGGCAAGGCCCACCTTGTCTACGACCACGAGCGGGCTCCGCTCACCACGTCGCTCCCCGGCGCCCCGGCGTAATGTCCGGCATGACCCAGCCCGCGCCACCCGGCCCCGCCCGCCACCCGTGGCAACTCGCGGCCTCGTTCGCCGCATTCCGTCACCGGCACCAGATCCGCAAGGACGGCCGCACCCCGTACGTGGCCCACGTCTTCCGCGTGGCGATGACGGTGCGCGACGTGTTCGACTTCGGGGACCGGGCCGCCCTCGCCGCCGCGCTGCTCCACGACACCATCGAGGACACGACGACCGACTTCGAGGACCTTGAGGAGCGTTTCGGCCGAGAGGTGGCGGACCTGGTCGCCGCGCTCACGAAGAACATGGCGCTGCCCGAGGACCACCGCGAGGCCGAGTACGACCGTCGGCTCGCGTCGGCGGATTGGCGTGCTCGGCTGATCAAACTGGCCGACGCGCACGACAACCTCGCCGACGCCGCCCACAACCCCGCCGGGGTGGACGTCCGCAAGACGATCGCGCACGCCGAGCGGGCCGTGGCCCTCGCCACGCCCGATCTCCCTCGCGACCCGGCCGTCGCCCGGGCCATCGAGGCGGTCCGCGTGCTGATCGAGGACGCCCGGCGGGCCGCGTACGCATGAGACCCGCCCGCCCTCGTCATTGGCGTCTGGGCCCCGGCGCGACGATCCCGCTCGACCGCCCCCGTCTCCTGGCGATCCTGAACATCACGCCCGACAGCTTCTCCGATGGCGGGGCCTACGCCGACCCTCGCGCCGCCGCCGACGCCGCCGAGCGTTTCGCGCACGACGGCGCCGACGCGATCGACGTGGGCGGGGAATCGACGCGTCCCGGCGCCGCGGCCGTCCCGGCGGAGGAGCAGGCCCGCCGCGTGGTCCCGGTGATCCGGGCGATCCGCGCGGGCCGGGGCCCCGCGTCACGCCTCCCCGTCACGATCGACACCACGGACGAGGCCGTCGCTCGCGCCGCCATCGACGCCGGCGCGGACGCGATCAACGACATCTCCGCCGGGCTGGACTCGTCGGGGCGGACGCTCACACTCGCGGCCTCGATGGGTCGGGGCATCATCCTGATGCACCGCCCCAGGCGTCCCTCGGACGACCGCTACTCCGACCAAGACCCCAGCCCCCCGCGGTACACCGACCCCGCGGGCGAGGTACTCGCGTTCCTTGTCGCTCGGGCCCGGGCCGCGCTCGACGCGGGGATCGCGCCCGACGCGATCGCCCTGGACCCGGGCCTGGGCTTCGGGAAATCGGTCGCCGACAACCTCGCGTTGATCGAAGGGACCCCCCGCCTGGCCTCGCCCGGGTTCCCGATCGTCAGCGGGCTCTCAAGGAAGAGTTTCGTGGGGCGGGTGTCGCTCGGGCGTGACTCAACGCCCTCCGAACGCCTGGAGGGCACGCTGGCCCTGAGCGTGACCCATTTCCTGCGGGGGGCATCCATATTCAGGGTCCACGACGCGGGCCCGCACGCCCGGGCGTTGGCCGCCGCCCACGCCCTGCTCGAGCCCCCGGGGCCTCCGCCTCGGGCATAGAGTTTCCCGCAGGCGTCCGGGGGTCCCCCCGGGAGTTGCCTGAGAATCGGAGCCGAACCATGGCCGGTCAGAACGTGACGACCTTCACCGACGCGAACTTCGACGCCGAGGTGCTCAAATCTCAAGTCCCGGTGCTGGTGGATTTCTGGGCCGAGTGGTGCGGCCCGTGCCGGATGCTGGGGCCGACGATCGAGGCGCTGGCGGGGAAGTACGCCGGGCGGGCCAAGATCGGGAAGGTGGACGTGGACACCAACCGCCAGCTCGCCGCGACATACCAGATCGCCGCGATCCCGACGGTCATGGTGTTCAAGGGCGGGCAGGTCGTCAAGACCTTCCGCGGGCTGACCAACGAGGCCACGCTCTCGAGCGCCCTCGAGGGCGCCGGCGCCTGAGCCCCGTACCCCGTCCAACCGTCCGCGATTGTCACCCGCCCCGCCCGCTCCCACCGCCCCCCCTCCAGGCGATGACCCAAACCACCACCTCGACCGTCGTCACCTCCACCCCCCACCCGCCCGGGAAAGTCCTCCGCTGCGGGGTCGTCGGCGTCGGGCGGATGGGTCAGCACCACGCCCGCGTGTACGCGACCCAGCCCGGGTCGACCCTCGTGGGCATCGTCGACGCCTCGCCCGAGCGCCGCGGCGCGATCGCCGACAAGTTCGACACCCGTGCGTTGGCGTCGGTGGACGAGCTCATCGACGCGGGGGTCGACGCGGTCTCGGTCGCGGTCCCCACGGTGCATCACCAGGCGGTCGCCGAGAAGCTGCTCCGCGCGGGCGTCGCCTGCCTGGTCGAGAAGCCGCTGGCCAAGGACGTGCAGAGCGCGCAGGCCATCAAGGACCTGGCGGACTCGACGGGCTCGGTGCTGATGGTCGGGCACATCGAACGATTCAACCCGGTGATGCGGGCGATGCAGCGGGCCGTCGAGACCGGGCAGGCGGTGGTCCCCCGCTATATCGAGGTCTCCCGCGTCTCGCCCATGACCTTCCGCTCCGTCGATATCGGCGTGGTCATGGACATGATGATCCACGACATCGACGTGGTCCTGATGCTCATGGACGGGCGCGAGCCCGACGAAGTCCAGGCCGCCGGGGTGCCCGTCATCACCGAGCACGAGGACATCTGCAACGCCCGGCTCACGTGGAACGCCGACCCGGCCACCGGGCGCAAGCCCTGCGTCGCCAACATCTCCGCGTCCAGGCTCGCCCTCAAGACCGAGCGCATCACCCGCATCACCGGGGAGAACGCCTACATCAAGATCGACTACGGGAACAAGAACGGGACCATGATCCGCCGGATCGCCAACGAGATCCAGATGCGCGAGATGCGCGAACAGCTCCGCGGCGGGGCCGACCTGACGAGCCTCAAGTGGCAGGAACTCGTCAACATCGAGAACCTCACCGTCGACGACGCCGAGCCCATCGTGACCGAGATCAACGAGTTCCTCGACGCGGTCCGCTCGGGGCGACGCCCGGCCATCGACGCCCAGGCCGGGTTCGTCAACGTCCGCACCGCCCAGCGCATCGTCGCCGCGATCGCGCAGTCCATGAACTAGCGCCCCCGGCGGGCCCGCCGTTGGGTCGGTCTACCTCAGGCACCCCACCGTCAGCACGGTCGCTGCGGCGACCGCCAGGACGCCCTTAACGATCAGGCCCGCGAGCCGGCCGGACGCGGCCCCCACCCCGGCCTTCGACGCCGCCATCGCCCCTCGCCCCGACATCCCCTCGACCCCGCCCGCCGCCAGGCCCGCGCCGAGGACCGCCCCGATCACGGTCCCCGCGATGGGGACGGGGATCAGTATCGTCCCCGCCAATGCCCCGACCAGCGAGCCCGCGACCGACGCCCACATGGCCTTGCCCCCCGCCCCGCCCCGCCGGGCCCCCTCCGCCGAGGCCACCGTCTCGACCACCTCGCCCAGCCCGACGAGCACCGCCGCCGACGCGATCGTCCACCACGACAGCAGGTTGGGCTCGACGAACCATTGCCCCGCGACGGCCACCAGCAGGGCCAGCCACATGCCCGGGAGGGTCGCCAGCGTCAGCGCCACCCCGCCCCACGCCGCCGAGATCACCGCCGACGCGACCCACGCATCCATGCGGAACTGTAGCGGCGGGACCCCTCCCGCCGATGACAGCAGCACGGTATTCTCCGCGCACCTCTTCCTTTCCCCCGTCGGAGCACACGCATGGAACTGGCGATCGTGGGCCTTGGCAAAATGGGCGGCAACATGGCCGAGCGGCTCCTCAAAGGGGGGCACGCCGTCGTTGGGATGGACCACCACGCCGACGCCCGCGCGCGGATCACCCGCCTGGGTGGGCGCGCCGCCGAGGGTTTCAAGGAGCTTCTCGCCGCCCTCGCCGCCCCAAGGACCGTCTGGCTCATGATCCCCGCGGGGGAGCCGGTGGACCGGGCCATCGCCGATCTCAGGGCCGCCGGGCTGGCCGCGGGCGATACGGTGATCGACGGCGGGAACTCCAACTACAAGGACTCCCAGCGACGCCACGCCCAGCTCGCCACCGCGGGCATCCGGTTCCTCGACGTGGGGACCTCCGGGGGGATCTGGGGTCTGGCCGAGGGCTATTGCCTCATGATCGGGGGCGACGCCGCGCCGGTGGAGCGTCTGGCCCCGGTGTTCCAGACGCTGGCCCCGGCCAAGGACCGCGGGTGGGCCCACGTCGGGCCGGCCGGCGCGGGTCACTTCACCAAGATGATCCACAACGGGATCGAGTACGGGATGATGCAGGCCTTCGCCGAGGGGTTCGCCATCATGCACAAGAAGGGCGAACTGAGCCTCGACCTCGCCGCGATCGCCGAGCTCTGGCGTCACGGGAGCGTCGTGCGTTCGTGGCTCTTGGACCTGACGGCGCAGGCCCTCTCCAAGGACGCCGCCCTCGACGCGATCAAACCGTTCGTGCCCGACAGCGGCGAGGGTCGGTGGACCGTCGCCGAGGCCATCGACCTCGACGTGCCCGCGCCGGTCATCACGCTGAGCCTCCAGGCCCGCTTCCGCTCTCGGGACGCGGAGAGCTACGCCGACCGTCTCCTCGCCGTGATGCGCAACCAGTTCGGCGGGCACGCCGTCGCCACCAAGGACCCCGCCCGCCACTAACGCGCCCGCCGAGACCGGTTCGACCGACCACCAGGACCACGCCATGAACACCCAGCCCGCGCCGGCCCACCTGATGATCGTCTTCGGCGCCACCGGGGACCTCGCGCACCGCAAACTCCTCCCCGCGCTCTACCGCATCGACCAGGACCGCCACGCCCACCAGGGGCACGCGATCCTGGGCGTGGCCCGAGCCCCGGGCGACGACGCGTCCTTCCAGAAGCACGCCGCGGCGTCGCTCGCCGAGGCGGGCATCGACCCCGCCGACGCGCAGCGCTGGGCCGCCGCGACCCTGCATTACCAGTCCTTGGGCGACGGCGGGCCCGAGGCCTACCGACGCCTCGCCCGCCGCGTCGCCGAGATTGAGCAGCAGCGCCGCCTGCCCCCCAACCGCATCTTCAAGCTCGCGCTCCCCCTCCCCGCCTTCGCCCCCACGATCGAGGCTCTTGCCTCGGCGGGGCTGACCGAGTCGGGCGGGTGGACGCGCCTGGTCGTCGAGAAACCCTTCGGGCGCGACCTTTCCAGCGCCCGCGAGCTCAACGGCCTGATCCACCGCCACGTCCCCGAGAACCGCGTCTACCGCCTCGATCACTACCTGGGCAAGGACACCGTCCAGAACATCCTGGTGCTGCGGTTCGCCAACTCCATGTTCGAACCGTTGTGGAACCGCGACCGGGTCGAGCGGGTCGAGATCACCGTCGCCGAGTCGCTGGGCGTCGAGGGCCGCGGCGCCTTCTACGAGCAGGCCGGCGCCCTGCGCGACATCATCCAGAACCACATGCTCCAGCTCGTGGCCCTGACGGCGATGGAGCCCCCCGCCGAGATCGACGCGGACAACGTCGCCAACGAGAAGAACAAGGTCCTCCGCTCGATCATCCCGCTCGAACCTTCGGACGTGGTCTTCGGGCAGTACCACGCGGGGACCGCCGGGGGCAAGGTTGTCCCGGGGTACCGCCAGGAGCAGGGCGTCGCCCCGACCTCCACCATCGAGACCTTCGCCGCCTTCCGCGTCCGCATCGCCAACTGGCGCTGGCAGGGCGTCCCGTTCTTCATCCGCACGGGCAAGCGCCTCCCCCGCAAGGTCACCCGCATCGTCGTCACCTTCCGCCGGCCGCCCGTCGCCATGTTCCACACCATGGGCTCGTGCGCCATCAACGCCAACCGCCTCGAACTGGCCCTCCAGCCCGACGAGGGGCTCAACCTCGTCTTCGACGTCAAGCAGCCCGGACCCGGGCTCAACCTCCAGACCCAGCGCATGCGATTCCGCTACAACGAGGCCTTCGGCCCGCTCCCCGACGCCTACCAGACCCTCCTCCAGGACGTGATGCGCGGCGACCGGACCCTCTTCGTCCGCGCCGACGAGATCGAGGCCGCCTGGCAACTCTTCGACCCCGTCATCGCCACCAAACCGACCGTCCACCCCTACGCGGCGGGCACCTGGGGGCCCGAAGCCGCCGACCGCCTCCTCACCGAGCGCGGGCATTGCTGGACCGATCTGATGCCCGCGCCCGCGGGCCCCGTGCCGATGTGACCGTCGCCCGCCCTTCGCCGTTCCTCACCCCCGCGGGAGTCGACATGCACGCTCCCATCGTCCACACCGCCCCCGACCCCGACGCGCTCGCCGTGCGCGCCGCCGCCCGGGTCACCGCCCTGGTCCGCGCCGCCCTCGACCGGCGCCACGCGTGCGACCTCGCCCTGGCCGGGGGCTCCACCCCCGCGAGGCTGTACGCCCGACTCGCCTCGCACCACGCCGCCGACACGGAGTGGTCACGCGTGCGATTCTGGTTCGGGGACGAGCGCCTCGTCCCTCCCGACCACCCCAACCGCAACGAACGGGCCGCCCGGGCCGCGCTGCTGACCCCGCTGCGGGTGCCCGAGCACCACGTCCTCTCGGTCCGCGACGACCTGCCGCCCGACCTCGCCGCGCGCGAGTACGAGCAGCGGATGACCAACCTGGGCCTCCGCGCCCGCGGGTTCGATCTGGTCCTGCTGGGCATGGGGGCCGACGGGCACACCTTGTCGTTGTTCCCGGGTTCGCCGGCGTTGGGCGAGGCCGCCCGTCTCGTGGCCCACGCCGTCGCTCCCCCGTCCTCGCCCGTCAAAGACCGTGTAACACTCACTCTCCCTGCCGTCGCGGATGCGCACGCCGCGGTCTTCCTCGTCACCGGGTCGGACAAATCCGATACCTTCCGCCGTGTGCTCAACGAAGCTCGACGCGATCCGCCGCCGGCGGACAGCCTGCCCGCCTCCCGCGTGCGTGCGAGGACGCCCGTCGAGTGGTTCATCGACGAGGCCGCCGCCGGCTCACCGCCCGTCGGGTGACCGTCCGGCCGGACACTCCGTCAGTTCAGGTCCGAATCACGCCAGTACTTAGTCCCGCTCACGTTCGCGCCGAGGATGATCCCCGCCTGGGTGATCTGGTAGACCTCGATGCCCTTGTGGACGTTCCCGGCCGCCGCCGCCTGCCCGCCCTGGTCGCCGCTGACGGCCGCCGCGTCGGCCTCGCCCCCGAACTCCCACCCCCGCGTCACGAACCGCTCCATCGCGGCACGGTCGTAGAACAGGAACACCGCGCGGAAATCCTTGACGCCCAGCCCCAGGCCCACGCCCACCTCGCCCATTTTCATGAACGTGTCGCCGCCGGACTTGTCCGTCACGACCCCGTACCCGCCGCCGGTGGAGACGAAGATGATGTTCGTCCCGATGTTGCTGAACGCCCCGTACCCGACGGCCTTATCCATCCGTTCCTTGACCTCGGGCCTCTCGCGGAGCAGCTGCGCCACCGCGTCGTCTCGCATCTGGAGCGCGGAGGCCCGCTTCTCGCCCGCCGATCCGCCCTGCGCCGTCGCGCACCCGCCGATCAACCCGACGAGCCCGAACACCAGCATCGCCGCCGCACCCATCCACGCCCGTGCCCTGGTGATCTCCATCGCATGACCTCCCTGCGGGCCCCGACGCGGGGGCCTGACCCAACGACCATACCACACACCGCGCCGGGCCGCCCGGGCCCTCGCCCCACCACGGAATCCACGGACACCCCGATCCCGAATACGATCGGGTAGGCATGACCGAACCCGGTGACGGACATCACGAGTTCATCGGCGAACTCCTCCGCTCCCAAGCGACCCCCATCGCCCAGGACGCCACCGCGCACCTCCTCGCGCTCCGCCCCTCCATCGCCCCCAGGCCGGGCACCGGCCCCGCCCCCGAATGGCGCGACGCGGTCGAGTCCCGCGTCCGCGACCTGGCCGAGGCGGTCGCCCTCGACGCCCCCGGCCTCCTCGCCGACCAGGTCGTCTGGGCCAGGCTCGCCTTTCTTGCCCGCGGGATCTCGCCCGACCCGCTCCGCGACACGCTCGACGCCATCGCCCGCGCCCTCCCGGCTTATCTCCCGCCCGACGACCTCCCCCTCGCCGTGGGTTTCCTCGATCATGCCCGACGCTGCTTCGACGAGCCGAACACCGAGCCGCCGCCCTTCCTCTCCGTGAACGCCACGCTGGGGCGGCTCGCCGCCAACTACCTCCTGGCGATCCTCGAGGGCGACCGCGCCCGCGCCTGCGACCTGGTCGTGGACGCCGCCGCGGGGAAGGGGCAGCCCGCCGTCCACCCCGCCGACCTCTACGAACACGTCTTCACGCCCGTGCTCCGCGAGGTCGGTCGCATGTGGCACGCCGGCGAGGTCAACGTCGCCGAAGAGCACTTCGCGTCCGCGACGACCGGGACCGCCATGGCCCGCGTGGCGGCCCTGGCCCCCAAAGCCCCGCGCGACGGGCGCGTTGTCCTGGCCGCCTCCGTCGCGGGCAACCACCACGACCTGGGCGTGCGCATGGTCGCCGATCAGTTCGAGTGGGCCGGGTGGCGCGCGATCTACCTCGGGCCCAACCTCCCGGCCGAGGACCTCGTCCTCGCCGTCATGGATTTCAAGGTCGACCTGCTCGCCCTCTCGGTCGCCCTGCCCCAGCAGGTCCGCCACGCCGCCCAGACCGTCGAGACCCTGCGCGCCGCCTCGAAGGACCGCCTCAAGGTCATCATCGGGGGCAACGCCTTCTCCCGCGACCCCTCGCTGGCCTCACGCGTCGGCGCCGACGCCCACGCCGCCTCCCCGCGCGACGCCGTCGCCCTCGCCGACCGCCTCGTGCCCCGGCGTTGAACCTTGGATCCACCCGGTATCCTGCCCCGATGACCAGCGTTCCCACGCCGGGCCCCCCCACCCCTCCCACACCCCCCACCGCCTCCGCTTCCCCGGCCGCGATCAGCGCCGCCGCCCCGGCCCGCGTCCTGGGGCCCTTCGACGCGGCGTGCGTCGTCGTGGGAGCGATCGTCGGCGTGGGGATCTTCTTTACCCCCTCACGCGTCGCCTCCCTCTCCCATTCGCCCACGATGGCGCTCCTGGCCTGGGCCGGCGCGGGCGCCATCGCCCTCTGCGGTGCGCTGGCCTTCGCCGAGCTGGGGCGACGCCGCCACGGGCCCGCGGCCCAGTACCAGATCCTCCGCGAGGCCTTCGGCCCGCTCACGGGTTTCCTCTTCGTCTTCTGCAACGCCACCGCCGTCCAGGCCGGCGCCATCGGGATTATCTCGCTGATCTGCGCCCACAACCTCGCCGCGGTGGCCTCGCCCCACCCCCTCGCCGACACCCACGCGGCGTTGATCGCCGTCGCCCTGATCGCCGCGGTGACGCTGGCCAACCTTGCGGGCGTGCGGTGGGGCTCGCGTCTGCAGAACATCACGGTCGTCGCCAAGATCGGCGCCCTGCTGGCCATCGCCGCCGTCGCCGCCATGTTCACCCCGACCACCGCGCCCGACCCCGCGCCCCCGCCGACGGCGCTCTCGCCGCTCGCGGGGCTCCTGGCCGCGCTGGTCCCGGCGTTCTTCGCCTTCGGCGGGTGGCAGCACGCGCTCTGGATCTCGGGCGAGGTCTCCAGGCCCGCGGTCAACCTCCCCCGCGCGATCCTCGGCGGGACCGCCGTCGTCCTGGTCGTCTACCTCGCCGCCAACGCCGCGTACCTCGCCCTCCTGGGCCACGCGGGCGTCGCGGGGAGCAAGGCCCTGGCGGCGGACGCGGTCGCCTCGGTCTTCCCATCCGCCGGACGCCGCCTCGTCGCCGCCGCCGTTGCGGTCTCGGCCTTTGGGGTGCTCAACGCGCAATTGCTCTCGGGGCCTCGCCTGATCGCCGGGCTCGCCGCCGACGGGCGGTTCATCCCCGCCTTCGCCCGCGTCAATGCGCGCGGGGCCCCCGCGGGGGCGATCCTGCTCCTGGCCGGCGCCGCGTTGCTGCTCCTCTTCGCCGCGGGCGCCGACGGGATCGACCGTCTGCTCACCGGCGTCGTCGTCGTCGATGGGGTCTTCTTCATCGCCACCGCGGCGGCCCTGTACCGCATCCCGACGTTCGGCTGCCCGCTTCCCCTCGCCGCCCTCGCCGCCGCCGCGTTTATTGTGGGCGAAGTCGCCCTTCTCACGGGCTCGACGCTGGACCCCGCGGCCCGCTCGGCCTCGCTGATCGGGGCCGCGTGGATCGTCGCCGCCGCACTCCTTTACGCCGCCGCGTTCCGCCCGAACGCCCCGCTGGCGACCAAGCCCGGCGTGGCCCTGACCGTGCTCATCGTGTTCGCCGCCGCCGCCGCCGTCGCCCTCAACCTGCTCAAGGCGACCCCGTAACCGGTACCACCCCGATGGCCGCTCGGCCGACCCCTCAAAACACCAGAACACGCCGGAAATTCCGCGCCGGGGTGGCCAACCCCGAAATCCGCACTAGGTTGTCTATACGTCGCACTCTATCCGGGAGGTCCTCGTGCGGAACCGATGCGCCCTGTGTGTTCTGGCCATGTTCGGCGTCTCCAATGCCCTCGCGGGCCCCGACTGGGTCGAGGTCGACGACGCCGGGAGCTTCACCCGCGACGCCCAAGCCGTCGTCGGGGTCGGCAGCCTCCGCACCATCTTCGGGTCGCTCAGTTCCGGCGCGGGGATCCCCGACTTCGAGGACATGTACCT
Organism: Phycisphaeraceae bacterium; assembly: GCA_015200025.1. Classification (GTDB taxonomy): domain Bacteria; phylum Planctomycetota; class Phycisphaerae; order Phycisphaerales; family UBA1924; genus UBA2396. The sequence continues at coordinate 440,870 of CP054186.1, forward strand.
CATCCGCATCACCGATCCGCTCAACTTCCGCTTCGAGATCCGCAACGCCAACTTCAACCCCACCCTCTGGCTCTTCAATGTCACCCGCGCTGATGAAGGCTTCGGCCTCCTCGCCAACGACGACGAATCCATCGACTCGCTCTTCCCCCGCCTCGACCGCGCCGCGACCGACGGCTCCGGCGCCGCCGTCACCAACGCCGGCATCTACGCCATCGCCATCACCGCCTCGGGCCGGGCCCCCACCTCCCGCTCCGGGCTCATCTTCAACCTCCTCTCCTCCACCGAGATCTCCGGCCCCGACGGGCCCGGGGGCATCAACCCCCACGACGGCTGGACCGGCGACGGGAACGGCGGCTCCTACCTCATCGAGCTCGAAGGCGTGACCTATGTCGACGTCCCCGCCCCGGGGACCCTGGCGCTCGCGGCCGGCGCCCTCGCCGCCCGGCGCCGCCGCGGCTGACCTACCGGGTCGTCCTACCGCCCGCCCGCTCCTCTTCGAACCGGACCAGCCGGGACGCCGCGGCCACCGCACGCCGCGACCGATCTCCTCCCGCACGCTTTAACAGCGCCAGGCTCTCCTCGAACTTCCGACCCGCCCCGTCCGTACGCCCCGCCCGAGCGTCGCACTCACCCCACGCCGACAATACCTCCGCCACGAGCACCCCCGCGGGCGATTCCACCTCCCGCGCGATCGGCATCGCCCGCTCGAACTGCTCGACCGCCTCCGAGTCACGCCCGAGCGCCGACAGCGCCATACCGAGCGTCACCAACGCGTCGGCGTGCTCCGCGAAGCCAGCCCGGCCCGTCCGCTCGTACATCTCCACCCCGCGCCACGCCAACTCCTCGGCCCGGGCCGCCCCGCCCAGCGCCAGTTCGGCCTTCGCTTCGCCCACCAGGCTGTCGGCCAGCAGGTGGTGCCCCTCGATGTACATCATCGCCCGCACCGCGCCCGACCTCGCGAACGCGTCCCTCGCCCCCGCCGCGTCGCCTCGCTCGAGCAGGCACAACGCCAGATTCTGCGACGCCGCCGCCGTCCCCGCGTGGTGCTCCCCGCGCAGGCCCGCGATCATCCTCAGGGCGTCGCGGAACAACGCCTCGGCCCCCACCAGGTCGCCCGCCTCCAGCCTCGTCTTCGCCAGGTTGTTGAGCGACTGCGCCACCTCCTCGTGCTCCGCGCCGAACAGCCGGCGGCGCATCTCCAGCGCCTCCTCGCCCAGCCGACCGGCCTCGGCCATGTCCCCCTGCTTAAGCCGGCACGACGCCAGGTGCGTCAGGCTCACCGCCGTCTCGCGGTGATCCCCGGGGTGCAACCGACGCCGCGCCGCCAGGCTCGCCCGGTACAGCGGCTCGGCCTCGTCGTACGACCCCCGCCACCACAGCACCGCCGCCAGGTGGTGCATCACCTCCGCCCGCGACGCATCGACCTCGTCCCCCCCGGCCTCACGCAACTCCAGCGCGCGACGGAGGTGACGCTCCGCCTTCCCGTAATCCCCGAACTTGCGGTACACCAGCCCCAGCGTCTCGCGGACCGCCGCCTCCGTCAGCCCGAGCTCCGGCGGCTGCGCGTCGAGCATCGTCGTCGCCCCGTCGAGCAGCTGCCTCACGGTCAGCTCGCCCGCCCGCTCGGGGTCCGCCGATTCGAGGATCCCCTTGAGCAGCGCGAAGTTCTCCTTCGATTGCCGCTCGCTCGCCACCGACGCCGCCAGCGCCGTCCTCGCCGCGTCCGCGTTCTCGTTCGCCCGGTCCCGCTCCTGCACGATCCGGACGATCAGCCCCGCCGACACCCCCGCGAGCACGACCGCCGCCGACCCCGCCACCGCCGACAACGCCCGGTTCCGCTTCACCCACCGCCACGCCCGGCCCGCCGCGCCGACGTGCCTCGCCTCGACCGGCCTCCCGCTCAGGTACCGCCTCAGGTCCTCCGCCAGGTCCGCCGCCGTCGCGTACCGACGAGCCGGCGCTTTCTCCAAGGCACGCAGCAAGACCGCGTCCAGGTCCCGGGACACCCCCGCCCTCACCACCGACGGCGCCGCGGGCTCGGCCTCCGCGATCCGCGTCAGCACCTCGCGAAGCGACCCCTCCACGCCCACCGGCAACCGCCCCGTCACCAGCTCGTACGCGATCACCCCCAGCGAGTACACGTCCGACCGGACGCTCGTCTCCGCCGCCCGCCCCAGCGACTGCTCGGGAGACATATACGCCACCGTCCCCAGCAACTGCCCGGGCTCCGACACCGTCAGACCCATGTGACCGTGCGGGCCCGATTCCGAATCGTCCGTCCGCTTCGCCAGCCCGAAATCCAAAAGGTGCGGCGCCCCACCGCCGTCGATCAGGATGTTCGACGGCTTGAGGTCCCGGTGCAGCACCCCGCGCTGGTGCGCGTAGTCCACCGCGTCGCACACCCGCGACACCAGCTCCAACGCCTCCCCCACACCGCACGCCCCGGGACGCACCGCCTCGTCCAGCGGCCTCCCGTCCACGTACTCCATCACGTAGAAGTACCGACCCTTGCGCACCCCCGAGTCGATCACCGACACGATCCCCGGGTGCGACAGCCCCGCCACCACCTCGATCTCCCGTTCGAACCGCTTCCGCGACGCCTCCGACCCCCCCGACCCGCCCAGCAGGAACTTGATCGCCACACGCCGACCCGTCGATTCCTGCACCCCCTCGAACACCACGCCCATCCCGCCACGCCCGAGACGGCGGACCACCGAGTACCCCTCGACCTTGGGGAGCCGCATCGGCCCGCCGTCCTCCGGCGGATCGTCGAACGAATCCATCATCGAGCCCGACGTCACCGGCGCCGCGGCATTGGGCGCCAGCCCCGCCATCGCCGCCGATTCCTCTCTCGACAACGTCCGCCCTTCCGCCCAGGACACCCCACCCGGCACACCGCCCGCGGCCCCTCGCCCCGAGGCCGACGGGTTCACCGCCGTCTCGCGGAAATCCTCCGGCGGGCCCGGCTCGCTCCCGGCTTGACGCTGCGATTCATCCACGAACGGCTCCGTCCCCCGACGCACCCCACGCATCGTATTCGACGCAAACCCCGCCCGCGCCCGGCTACCGTCCCGGGTGCATCCCGATCCATCCACCCCCGTCGATTCGACCAAGGCTCATCGCCGCAAGCTCCGCCTGACCTCCGCCGACGACCTCCTCCGCGAGGCCCATCGGCTCGCCGAAGCCGAGGCCGCGGGCACCCTCCGCCGAACCGGGAACTGGTCCCTCGGCCGGGCCCTCGCCCACCTCGCCGCGTGGACCGATACCGCCTACGACGGATTCCCGCCCGAGTTTCAACTCCCCCACTGGATCCTCCGACTCCTCATGAGGCCGTTCAAACGCGTGATGCTCGCACGCACCCTCCCCGCCGGCATCCGTCTCCCCCGCGTCGAGGGCGGCACCCACTTCATCGACCCGGCCTCCACCGACGAAGGGCTCCGACGCCTCGAACGAACCGTCCAACGCGTCCGCTCCACCGACCCCGTCCACGCCAACGTTCTCCTCGGGCCCCTCACCCGCGCCGAGTGCGAGCGCCTCCTCCTTCGGCACGCCGAACTCCACCTGTCCTTCTTCCACACCGACGACACGCACCCCGGTTCCGGTGAGTGAGCGTACACGCCCGTTCGGGACGGCCCGATCCGCTTTCATAGCTGGTACCTTCTCGCGCAGGACACGCGTCCCGCCGGAGGGATCCACCATGCACCAGCGAGCCACCCACGCCACGTTCCCCCAGACCGCGCTCTCCCGCCGCGAGGCCCTCGGTGTCGCCGCCGGCGCGCTCGCCGCCTCCGGCCTCTCAAACCACGCCTCCGCGCACCCCGGCCCCTCGCCCGCCGCGGGCCCGCGTCCGTCGCTCGCAGAGGCGACCGACGCCGTCGCTCGCCTCGAACGCACAATCATCGGGATCAGCCGCGACGTGTGGCGGATGGCCGCCGTCGGTCTGCGCGAGCACGCGGCGATGGAGGTCCACATCCGCGAGCTGGAGAAGGCCGGGTTTACGATCACGCATCGGCGGGCCGGCGGGCACCCCACCGCGTTCGTCGCCGAATGGGCCAACGGCCGCGGTGGTCCCGTGCTGGGCTTCCTCCCCGAGTACGACGCGCTCCCCGAACTGGGCAACGCCCCCGAGCCGGAGCAGAAGCCGGCGGCCGGCGGGAACACCGACGGACACGGGTGCGGGCACAACTGCCTCGGCGCCGCGTGCACGGGGGCGGCGATCGCGGTGATGGACCTGATGCAGCGGTCGAACCTCCCCGGCACGCTCCGCGTCTACGGGTGCGGCGCCGAAGAGAACATGGGCGCCAAGATCTTCATGGCGCACGCGGGGCTGTTCAAGGACGTGGACGCGGCGATCGCCTGGCATCCCGCGTCGATCGCCGGCACCGGCACGTTCAGCACGGCCGCCAACCGGAAGTCTACGCGTCATGGAAGGGGCGGACGGCCCACGCCGGGATGTCCCCCTGGGACGGCCGCAGCGCGCTGGACGCCGCGGAACTCTTCACCCACGGCGTCAACCTCATGCGAGAACACCTCCAACCCACCTCTCGCCTGCACTACATCTACGAGATCGCGGGGGTGGCGCCGAACGTCGTCCCCGACGCCGCCCGCGTCTGGCTCGTCGCGCGCGACGCCACCTCCGAACTCGTCGACGAGACGACGCAATGGCTCGAGCAACTCGCTCGCGGGGCGGGGCTGGGCACGCAGACGCACCCCGCGTTCCGCGTCGCGATCGGGTCGAAGGAACTGATCTCGAACGAGGCGCTGAACCGTCGGGTCTACGAGCACCTGAGCCACGTGCCGCTGGACTGGAGCGCGGAGGAGCAGGCGTTCGCCAGACGCTGCCAGAAGGCGTTGGGCGTGCCCGAATCCGGGCTGGCGACGCAGTCGCTGCCGTTCATGACCGGGCTCTCCACCGGCGGGTCCACCGACGTCGCCGACGTCAGCTGGAACTGCCCGGTGGCGCTCTTCGGCTGGCCGACGCACCCCCTGGGCGTCAGCGCCCACACCTGGGCCGTCACCGCCTGCGGGGGTATGTCCATCGGGGACAAGGGCACCCTCGCCGCCGCACGCATTATGACCGCCCTGGCGCTCGACCTGCTCCGCGAGCCCGACCTGCGGGTGGCGGCGAAGGAGGAGCACACGCGGAACCTGAAGGGACGAACCTACGCCGCAACGCTCGACCCGCTGCCGGAGGACCTGGAGCGGGCCGCCAAGCGGTTCATGAAAGGCCCGGGCGACGAGGGGGCGATCCCGCAGCCATAATCCGGCCCATGCCACTCCAGACCGCCACCCGACGATACTGGATCCCGCTCGCCGCCCAGACCCTCGGAGCCGCCCTCCTCGTCTGGAAGAGCATCCCCGTCTACCGAGAGTTCATCGAGGCCCGAATCCCCGACGTCCCCCGCGGCGTGCTCTACGCCTGGGCCTTTATCGGCATGGGACTCGTCCACGCCGCCTACTGGCCGAACCTGCGCTCTACGCCGCCCGTCGGCCCCCTCCCGATGCCCGTCCTCGGGCACCTCGTCCAGTTCGCCTCACGCCTCGGCCTGGTCTTCGTCGGCGCCTTCTTCTCCGTCGTCTTCCTCATCCACTACCACCGCCTCGACCTCGACCTCGAACGACGCCTCATGGCCCTCCTCGTCCTCTTCGCCTTCTTCTGCTACAGCAAGGAACTCGACCGTCTCGGCCTCGCCCTCATCGATCCGCCGCGACGCCCCGAGTAACGTCGGCCCCACCCCTCACCCGGCGCCCGCCTCCGCCGCTCGTTTGAGCGACGCGAGGTCCTCGCGCAGCCCCTTCGCCATCGCCCACTTCATCACCCCCGACATCACCCGCGACCACCACCCGCCCGGCGTGATCGTCACCCCCAGCGTGACCCGGCACCGGCCCGCCCCCAACGGCGTGAACGCGAACCGCGTGTCGACCCTCGCGCCCATGGCCCCGCACGACACCACGAACGACCCGTCCGCGTCCCGCCCCGTCACCTCGAGCTCGACCGTCGCCGAACCCAGCCCGACCCGGCGTGTCTCACGCCACCGCGTCCCCACCCCGGCCAGCCCCTCCCCGTCCTTGGGCGACGCCAGCATCTCGACCTTCGTGATCTGCGGGAACAACTTCGGCGTGCCCTCGATATCCAGCGCAAGCCGCCGGACCGCCGCCGCCGGGGCACCGATGTCCTCGACCAGTGTGATCGTCGCCATGGGCGCACGATACCGCTCATCGGACCACGGCACAACACCGAGCGACGACCATCACACCACCCGGTCTTCCTTCGCGATCCCCAGCGCCGGCCTCACGTCCAGCGGCACCAACACCTCCCGCCCGGTCTTCCGCTCGATCAGCGACTTGGCCGCCTCGGGGTCCACGTAGTCGCTGTGGCAACCCGCCTTCCCGGCGTCGGCGCCGACGGCCTTCTTGGTCTTGCTCGCCAGCCGGTGGATCTCGTCGGGCGAGAGCACGCCGCGCTTCGCGAGGATCTCCTGCTGCTCGGGCGTAAGCGCCCCGGACTTCTTCGCGGCCCCGGGCACCGTGCCGTCCTTGCCGCCCATCCGCTCAAAGCCCTCGGCCTTCCCGCTCGCGAACTCCTGGATCTCCTTGCTGATCCGCACGCTGCACCAGTCGTGCCCGCACATCGCGCAGAAATCCGTGTCCACGTCCAGGTCCTCGTCGTGGTACGCCCTCGCCGTGTCGGGGTCGAACGACAACTCGAAGTGCTTCTCCCAATTGAGCGCGGCCCGGGCCTTGGTCAGTTCGTCATCGCGGTCGCGCGTCCCGGGGATGCCCAGCGCCACGTCCGCCGCATGGGCCGCGATCTTGTACGCGATGCACCCCTGCTTGACGTCGTCCTTCTTCGGCAGCCCCAGGTGCTCCTTGGGCGTCACGTAGCACAGCATCGCCGCACCGTGGTACGCCATCGCCGTCGCCCCGATGCAGCTCGTGATGTGGTCGTACCCGGGGAACATGTCCGTCACCAGCGGCCCCAGCACGTAGAACGGCGCGCCGTGGCACAGCGTCCGCTGCACCTTCGCGTTCCACTCGATCTGGTCGAACGGCACGTGCCCCGGCCCCTCGATCATCACCTGCACCCCGTGCCGCCACGCCCGCTCCGTCAGTTCGCCGAGCGTCTCCAGCTCCGCGATCTGGGCCGCGTCCGTCGCGTCCGCCAGCCCGCCCGGGCGCAGCCCATCCCCGATCGAGAACGTCACGTCGTACCGCCGCAGGATCTCGCAGATGTCGTCCCACCGCTCGTACATGATGTTCTCTTTGCCGTGCACGAGCATCCACTTGGCGAGCAGGCTCCCGCCGCGTGAGACGATCCCGATCAGACGGTTCTTCACGTGCTTGAGGTGCGCCCGACGGACGCCCGCGTGGATCGTGAAGTAATCCACCCCCTGCCTCGCCTGGTGGTGCAGGCTCGCCTCGATCGTCGCCCAATCAAGGTCCTCGATCTTCTTCCCGATGATCATCGAGTAGATCGGCACCGTCCCGATCGGCACCGTGCTCGCCCGGATGATCGCCTCCCGGCACCCGTCGATGTCGCCGCCCGTCGACAGGTCCATCACCGTGTCCGCGCCCCACTTCTCCGCCCACTTGAGCTTCTCGACCTCTTCCTCCGTCCCGCTGCTCACCGGGCTCGCGCCCATGTTCGCGTTCACCTTCGTCCGGCTCGCACGCCCGATCGCCATCGGATCCAGGTTGTGCTTCAGATGGTTCACGTTCGCCGGGATCACCAGCCGACCCGCCGCCACCTCGTCCCGGACCGCCTCCGCACCCTTCCCGGGGAACAACTCCTCAAAGTGCGGCTCACGCGCCGCCACACGCCTCATCTCCGGCGTCACCTCCCCAAGCCTCGCCCGCTCCAACTGCGTCACCGGCGCAAACCCCGGCGCCGGCGTCACCCGACGCGTCACGCCCCGCGCGTCCGTGAACACGTACGACTCGCACGCCGTGCACGGCGACGACGACGCCCCGCGGGGTGACCGCACCGCCGACAACGCCTCCGCCGGCGAGAGAACCTCCACCGTCCACCCCCCCGGCAGAAAGTCCCACGCCGTTTTCCCGCTCGGCGCCGGCATCCCCGGCGCATCCGGCGACGAGAACATCAAGGGCCCGCCCACGTCCGGCGCGTTCGCGAAACTCCCGGGTGTCGTCACCCCCGCCGTCCGCCCCGGATTCAACCCGCCGCGCAGCGGCGGCACAAAGCGCGACTCGGTCTTCGCACGTTCCATCGGCAACTCCTTCATCCTTCATCCCCCCCACCACCACCGGCCCCTCCGTGCCCATCCACGATCTTCTCGACCACCCACCGGCGCGCCGCCTCCGACGCCGGATCACTCTCACCCGGCCACCCCTCGAACGCCGCGGGAACCCCGGGCATCAAACGCCCCGAGACCGCCGCCCCGTCCAGCCCCGCCATCCGCGAGACCGGCAGCACCAGCACCGACCCGTCCGACAACGGATACCAGTTGGTCACGGTCGTCAGCCCCGCCGTCGGCTCACCGAACGTCCTCGCCCCCCGCCTCGACACCAGCGAGACCGCCAGCGCCTCCCCGCTGCTCATGGTCCACGGCCCGAGCACCACCGCGACCGGACCGCCCACGCCCGCCCCGACCCACTCCCCCTCCGACACGCCATCGGCCATGGCCAGTTGCGTCTCGGGCCCATGGCCCCAGTCGATCCACGCCCCCTGCCCGCGCGAGACGCCGTACCGGCTGACGACTTCGCCGCCGTCGCCCGCCGCCCCGGCGACCGTCGCCATCGCGGGGCCCTCGCCCAGGAGCGGCGCCAGCCCCAGCAGCATGGGCCAGAGGTTGCCCCCGCCGTTGAGACGCAGGTCGATCACCCACCCGCGCGCCCCCGCCCCGTCAAGGCGCGAGATCTCGCCTCGCGCCGCCGTGGCATACCGCCTCAGCCCGTCCACGTCCGCCGCCGAACACCCTGGCATCAGCAGGTACCCCACGCCCCCTTCGAGCATCCGCCCGACCGGAGCCTCCGGGATCGCGGGCCTCGGAGGGTCACCACCCCCGCCCGTCGGCCCAGACTCCCCTGACGCCCCCGTGCCCGGCCCGCTCGGTGCGGGGATCAGGGCCACGTGCGGATCACCGAGCCGCTCCAACAGCGCCACGATCGCCGGGTACGCCCCCGCGGGCGGCCCTCTTTCCGCAACGCCGGGCACCAACTCCCGTTCGACGAGGACCCAATCCACACGCTCACCCCCCAGCGCGTGCCGAGATACGACCCCCGCCGCCTCGCGGAACAGCGCCCGGGCCGATGCCGCCGCCGGCCCGGCCTCGACCTCCCCACCGACCCTTTCCGCGGATCCACCGCCCGGCCCCGAGCACCCGCCCGCCAACGCGCACCACGCCGCGGCCACGCTCGCCACGGTCAACCACGGGCCCACATGCCGCGCACAACACCTCAGAGCCGCTTCCCTCCGCCGGTACGAACCGGATCAGGTTCAACGGGTGCATCTCAGCGGCCCCTCCCGGCACGACATGCCTGGGAAACGCCGCGCCCCGAGCGAACACCAGACTATAGCCGCGGCGCCCGGGCTTATTCACCCACGCCCAGCGCCCGCAGCGCGTCCTCCAGACGACGCACACGCGCCTCCAGGGCGTCCCGCTCCGCCTTGAGGGCCTTGACCGCCTCGACCAGGAGCGGCGTCATCATCGCGTAATCCATCCCGATCGCGTCCACGCCGTTCGCCTCGTACCGCACGATCTCCGGCAATACCGCCCCGACCTCCTCCGCGATAAAGCCGATGTCCCGCGTGCCCCCGTGCGCCGCGTCCCACGTGTAGTACACGCCCCGCAGCTCGGCGATTTTCCCCAGCGGGTCCGCGATCTCGCGGATATCCGACTTCCACCGCCGCGACGACGCCGAGCCGTAGTTGAGCCCGGCCCCCGCCGCGTAAAAATCAAACCCCGACGCGCTGTTGCTCTCGCCCCACACCCCGTAGTTGACCCCGGTCGACCGCTGCGCGAACCCCATCACGGCCCGGCCCGTGGTGCTGAAGGAATCACCACGGACGCCGACCGCGTTCCCGGTCTGGCTGCTATTGCTCATCCAGCCGCCGAGCCCGTCCGGGCTCGACGCCGTCGCGCGCACGCCGGTGGTCTGGCCCGTCGCCGCGTCGGCGAACGCCCCGACCGCGGTGCCCGACGAACTGTTGACCGACGCGTGGACCCCGAAGTTGTTGCCCGACGTCGACGACGAGATCGCCACCACGCCCCGTCCACCCAAACCCGACGCCAGCCCCCTCACCCCGATCGGCGTGCCGAACGCCGCCGATGATTCCCCGTTGACCGCCACCCCCGACCCGCTCTGCGTCTTCCCGTACACCCCCACCACCGTCCCGGACTCCGCCGTCGACTCCCCTGTCACCACCGCCCCGGTGCCCGACACGCTCACCGCGTGCACCGCCGACGCGGGCGTCAGCGTCCCCACACCCACGCTCCCGTGCACGTACAGCCCGTCCGCGGGGACCGACGCCGGGTTCGCCCCGACCGCCGCCCCGCCGTTGGCGTACAGACGGAACTTCGTCGACCCGTCCACACGCACGCGCAGCGGGTCGTCGCCCGCGACGCCCCGGATGTCCAGCCTCGCCTCGGGCGCGCTCGTCCCGATCCCCACCCGGTCCGTCGAGCCGTTGATCGTCACGATGTCCGTGAACACCGTCCCGTCGCTCCGCGACACGAACAGGTTCGGCGTCCCGCTCACCCCCACATTAAACCCCTGCCCCGCGTCGTTCCGCTTGATCAAAACGTCCGCGTTCCCCGACACGTTCGCCACGTGAACCTCCGCCAGCGGCGTCAGCGTCCCGAACCCCGCGGGGTTCATGAACGCCTGCGTGCCCGAGAACTGGTTGTCCGCGTTCCGCCTCGCCACATTCCCGCTCAGCCTCGCGTCCGCCAGCGTCCCGCTCGCGATCGCCGACGCGTCGTGCAGGTGACCCACCATCGAGAACGCCGCGCTGTCCATGTTGTCGAACAAGTCCGCGTTGAGGTTCGTCACCCGCGTCGTCGACGACACCGAGAACGGCGCCCCCCCCGCGCTGAACACCGGCGGCGACGAGAACGTCTTGGACCCCGTGAACGTCTGAGACCCCGACAAGAGCGACACGTTCCCGCTCAGCCTCGCGTCCGCGAGCGTCCCCGTCAGGTTCCCCGCGTTGAGGAAGTGCGACGCCCCGAATCCGCCCAGCGTCCCCGCGTTCCCCGACGAGATCGAGTACGCCGCGTGGGGCGACGCCGTCAACGGCTGCCGCGGCGACAACACCGTGAACCCCGTGCCCGTCGCGCACGTCCTCGCCGCGCCGTCCCTCGCCTCGACCTCCAGGTACCTCGCACCCCCCGCGAACACCGCCCCGAAATCCAGCACCACCGTGAACCGCCCGCCCAGGGGCAGCACATCGTCCACGCACAGCGTCGGCCCGACCTGCGCCCCACCCACCGCCGCGTCGAACAGCCGGAACCGCAGGTCCTGCACCCCCGACGCCGGCATGCCACCCTCGAGCAACTCGCCCTGGAGCGTGAACGCGCTGTTCACCGGCTGCGCCCACGCCGCGGGGACACCCACCGACAGCATCGCCGCGACCATCATCCCGATTGCGTTCATCTCGCCTCCGATCGTGCACCACCGCCGACGCGCCGGACCCGACGCGGCATCCACACCGACCCCCGACGCTACCATCGTGTTATACACGATCCGGGACCACCCGCGAAGCACATTCGGCCGAGAAAGCCCCGGAAATCCACGGGCCAGACACCACTCACCCTCACCCCGGACACCCCGCCCGGCCCCACTCCACCACGCTCGAGTGCGGCAGCGGGCTCACCCCCGCGTGCCTCAACATATTGAGCATCTGCGCCCGGTGGTGCATCCCGTGCGTCGTCACGTGCGCGATCACCACCGCCCGCGTGTACCGGTGCACCGTCCCGAGCCGCTCGCGCTCGAGCCACTGGTCCATCGGCCCGTCCCACGCGTGCGCCGACAGATCCCCCGCCGCCTCGCCGAGGATCTCCATCAGTTCACCCGGCGTCCGCCGCGGCGCCCCGTCGATCCACGGCCGCCCCGGCCTCATCGCCAGCACGTCGGTCCACAGCCTCAACGCGCCCACGATGTGCACCGCCGTGTCGTGCAGCGACCCCAGCCCCATCTCAAAGCGGCGGTGCAACACCGCCTCGCCAACCCCGGCGCACGCGGCGAACACGTTCCGGCTCGCCCACCGGTCGTGCGCGAGCTGCACCCAGACAGGATCAGCGGGGTTCATCGAAGGCTCCCTCTCCCCCACCGTCCAAACCCTTCCCCAGCGTACCCACGATAAACGCCGTGATCGCCGACGACGCCTCCGGCAGGTCCGCGATGATCGCGTTGTGGTCCCCGCCCGTGATGAGCCGAGCCTCCACCGCGACCCCCGCCGACGACGCCGCGTCGCGGAGAACCCCGAGATGCCTCGGCGGGACGATCGAATCGCGGTCGCCGTGGATCAGCAGCAGCGGCCGCCCCGCCAGCGCGGGCATCGCGTCCACCGCGTCGAGCCCCGTCGGCATCAACATCGGCCCCAGGATCGGCAGGTGATCCCCCGCGATCCCCCTCCACCCGCCCCATGCCGAGAACGCCGCCACGCACGCCACCGCCCGCGCGCCGGGCCGCCGCGTGCAGCGCGAACGTCCCGCCCAGGCTCACGCCGTACACCCCGATCCGCCCCGCGTCCACGTCGTCCCGCGTGGCCAGCGCGTCGTACGCGGCGAGCGTGTCGGCCAGGAGTTTCTCCCGCGTGAGGAGCCGCGCGGGCGACGACCGCCCGTACCCGCGATAGTCGAACATCAGCACGTGAAATCCCGCCCCCGCGAGGTACGACGAGAACCCCTCGTGATCGGGCAGCCTCCCCGCGTTCCCGTGGGCGTGCAGCACCGCCGCCCGACGCTCCCCGGGCGCGGCGCCCGCGGCGCGGAGGAACCACCCGTGCAGCTTCACGCCGCCGGGCCCGTCGATCCACACGTCCTCGTAACCCCGCGGCGTCTCGAACAGCTCACGCGAGGGGTGGTACACCGCCACGGATTCCGCGAGCGACGTCCACCGTACCACCATCACCAACACCACCGCCACGGCCACGCGCTTCAGCACCGCACGGGCGAACCCCGCGGGACGTCTTGGTCGACCGGTCGTGGTCACCGCTTCGCTCACCCCCCACTCTATCGAGCCCGCCCGCGCGCGCACGCCGCCGTTCGAAACGAATGGCACGGCGTACCGCCATTCTGCCGGACCCCAAACGCCGTGGTCCAGCGGGCCCACCCCCACCGTCCGGATCGATCCTGAGCGATCGTGGCGCATCTCGCCCGTGGTGCGCGCCCCGACCACCGCGTCGCCGGCCGAGTTCCGGGCCGCGGCACGCCCCTTGGACACGCCTCGGCAAATCGGCATCACAATCTCCGGATTCAAGCGGCGGCCCGGGCGACGGGATCCGGCCCGGCGCACGGGCGCCGAACTATTCGCATTGTTTTATCCATATATACCTTGAGAATCCCGGAGTTCTTACTCTCCGCCTCCTGAAGACAGCGCTGGGCATCCCTGATCCGGGCCCGTGGTTTCTTGGGGATGATCTGCCGTGGGCCGTTCGCAACAGCCCCCGTGGTACGGGTATGTTTACGGCATGTCATTCGGACGTATTGATGGCCGTGTATGCGTGGTGACCGGGGCCGCGCGGGGGATCGGGGAATCGTGCGCAAGGGCGTTGGCGCGTGCGGGCGGGGTGGTGTGGGTGACGGACCTCAACGAGGCCGGGGCGGGCGCGGTGGCGCGCGGGATCACGGACGCGGGCGGGGTGGCCCGGTCGCGGCGGCTCGATGTCCGGGACGAGCGGGAGTGGGTGGCGGCGATCACGGCGGTGCTCGAACGCGACGGCACGCTCGACGTGCTGGTGAACAACGCGGGCATCACGGGCTTCGACCCGCCGACCGGTCCCCACGACCCCGAGCACGCCTCGCTCGAATCGTGGCGTGCGGTGCACGCCACGAACCTCGACGGGGTGTTCCTGGGGTGCAAGCACGCCATCGGGGCGATGAAAGTCGGCGGGAGGGGCGGGCGCGGCCGGGGCGGATCGATCGTGAACATCTCGTCGCGGTCGGGGCAGGTGGGGATCCCCGGGGCGTCGGCGTACGCGTCGAGCAAGGCCGGGGTCCGCAACCACAGCAAGAGCGTGGCGCTCTACTGCGCGGAGCGCGGGTACGGGATCCGGTGCAACTCCGTCCATCCCGGCGCGGTGTTGACCCCCATGTGGGACGCGGTGCTCGGGGAGGGCGAGGCCCGCGCCGCGGCGATCGCGGACGTGACGGCCGGGGTCCCGCTGGGACGGATGGGCACGCCCGAGGAGGTCGCGAGCCTCGTCGCCTTCCTCGCGAGCGACGCGTCGTCCTACATCACGGGCGCCGAACTGGTAATCGACGGCGGGATCCTCGCCGGCGCGGAAGCCAGGCCCGAGCCTAGGGACTAAGGTCCCGGCGTGGAACGCGAGGCCAGAGCGGGCGGCGAGATTGAGGTCCGACCGGCGACGGCGGGTGACGTGCCCTCGATCCTGCCGATGGTCCGGGCGCTCTGCGACCTGCACGCGTCCAACGACCCCGAGCGTTTCGCGGTGCGTGACGACGTGATCGAGCGGTACGCGGCGTGGCTACCCGAGCGTGCGGCGGACCCCAGGAGCGTGCTCCTGCTGGCGGAGGCGGGGGGCCGACCCGCGGGGTTCCTGGTGGGGACGGTGGAGCCGGAGGTCCCGATTTTCTGGGTGCCCGAGTGCGGGTGGGTGCACGACGTGTGGGTGGAGCCGTGGGCCCGAGGGCGGGGCGCGGCGAGGCGGCTGGTGCGCGGGGCGGCGTCTCGGTTCACCGCGATGGGCGTGAAGCAGATGAGGCTCCACACGGGCGTGTTCAACGACGCGGCCCGCGCGGTCTTCGCTGCCGAGGGCTTCCGCCCGTGCGTCGTCGAGATGCTCAAGGGGCTGGGGTGATGCCCGCGGGGGGGGGCCGGGCGGGGCAACACCGATATACTCGGGGCCGGGTCGGGGCAGGGAGCGTGCGCGATGGAACAAGCGGCGAAGATGCCGGCGCCGGCGGTGTTGTACTCGGGCCGAGCGACGGGGATCGCCCCGATGGTGCGGACGCTCAAGCTGGCGCTGTGGGCGGCGCTGTGGCTGGGGATCTACTGGATCCTCGGGCCGGCGAACCGCGACGCGATCGTCGCGCAGACGGGGTCGAAGGAGGTCCTGGACATCACGGCGGCGATCGACAAGTCCGAGTACTCCAAGCCGGCGGCGGAGATCGGGAGGCTCGTGATGCTGGGGTTCGCGGCGATCGTGGGCCTCAAGATCGCGTGGACCTGGGCGGGATGGAACGCGACGCGCTACCTGGTGACGAGCGAGAAAATCCAGTTCGAACGCGGGGTGTTCGCCAAGACCATCAAGTCGATCGACCTGTGGCGGGTCAAGGACCTGATCTTTCAGCGCGGGGTCTTCGAGTCCCTGTGCGGGGCGGGGTCGATCATGATCGTGGCGAGCGACGCGACGTCGAAGTACTCGACCATCGGCCCGGTGACCGGGGCGCGGGGGCTCTACGACCGCGTCGTCGAGGCCCGAGACCGCGCGATCAAGGAACGCGGCGTGACGGCGGTGGAGACATGATCAGGGCGATCGGGCGTACGCCAAACACGCCCACACGACCGCCAGCCCGAGGGTCGCGAACCCGTTGACATAGCAGCTCCATTTCGTGAGCTTCTCGGGCCACGCCGGGGATTGGAGTACTTCCCGCGCCGGAGCCTCGATCGTCGAGATCGATGGAGCGAACAACGCTTCCTCAATCAGACGGATCTCGCGGCGCTTCAGTAGCACCGTACGCGAGATGCAGAACGAGGTGCAGCCTGATGGAACCCCCATCGCCGCGAAAAACCAGAGCACCGCTCCGTGCGTGTTTGATGCGCCTTGGGCCACGCCGACAACCCACGCGAGGGCCGCGATGTTGATGGTCCAATAGAACGCGAGCCACTTCATGTAGGTGGTGATCAGGTACTGGATGATCTGGAGCAGTTCGTCGGCCCGCCGCCGGAGGATCTCGTCGTTCGTCATCGCCGCCGCTCCGTCGGCCGGGCTCACGGCTCGCCCGCGACCTGCCATTCGAGCTCATCGAGGTCGGCGTCCACGGGCCGGCCCAGCCGCTTGAGCATGTTCATGCACTGCGCCCGGTGGTGCATCCCGTGGTTGGTCACGTGGATCACCGCCGCGGCGACCGTGAACCGGTACGACCGGTCCCGCATCGTCCACTCCCGTGTCTCGGCCAGACGCGGGCGGACCGCCGCCACCACCCGCGCCAGGTCGGCGCACGCCCGAAGGTTCAGCCCGATCAACTCGTCGGGCGTGCGGCGGGTCATCGGCGAAGGATCCCCGGGCGCCCTCCCCTCGATCGACGGCCTCAACGCCACGCCCTCGATCCGGTCCGACCAGCGGAAAATCGCGCCGATCACGTGCGACATCGTGTCGTGCAAGGAGCCCGGGCCGATGTCGAACCGTTGGTGGAAGTCCTGCGGGGAGAGCGCCCGGCAGCACTCGAGCACCCGCCCGTTGGCCCAGCGGTTGTGCCCCAGCAGGATATCGATCGGGTCCGTCGTCAGCGTTTTGACGCTCATCCCGGGCATGATACCGCGCGGCGATGAGAGCCCGCACGCTACGTGAATCAACGACATCAGAGCGGGGATGGGGTGGGGTGGGGGGTACACTGCGGGCATGAGCGAGATCGACGAACGGCTGGCAGCATTCTGCACGGCGGGCGGGCACGACGGGGTCGTCCTCCGCCGACGCGGCAACATGTCCTGGGCGGGCGGCGGGTCGGACTTTCACTGCGACACGGCGTCGAGCCTCGGCATCGCGACGCTGGTGTGGACGCCGGGGCGGAAGGTCTGCTGGACGGACACGATCGAGTCGCCCAGGCTGACCGCGGAAGAGCCGCTGACGCGGGAAGGGTGGGAGGTCGAGGCGTTGCCGTGGTGGGAGGCCGACACCCGCCTGGCTTCGTTGTTGGCGTCGGGGCGGTACGCGACGGACTGGCCGGTGGACCCGCTGTACGAGTGCCGGGCGAGCCTGACGGCGGCGGAGGTGGATCGGGCGCGGTCGCTGGGGCGTGAGACGGCGGGGGTCGTTGAACGGATCATGCGCGAGGATGTCAAGCTCGGGATGACCGAGTTTCACCTGGGCGGCGCGGTGGCCGGGTGGCTCAGGGACCGGGGGATCTTCGCGCACGTGGTCTTGGTGGCGGCGGACGATCGGATCGCCGCGTACCGGCACCCGATCCCCACGGCCAAGCCCATCGAACGCACGGCGATGGTCGCGGTGTGCGCCCAGCGCCGCGGGCTGATCGTCTCATTGACTCGGCTGGTGCACTTCGGCGCGACGCTCCCCGAGGACCTATCCCGGCGTCACGCGGCGGTCATAGGGGTTGACCGGGCGTTGCACGGGACGACACGGGTCGGGAGGCGCTGGTGCGACGCGCTGGCCGACGGGGTTCGGGCGTACGCGGCGGGCGGGTACCCGGACGAGTGGACCAAGCACCACCAGGGCGGGCCGATGGGCTACGAGTGCCGGGATTTCAAGGCGACGCCGACGGAGACACGGGCGGTCAAGCCGCGGCAACTCGTGGGGTGGAACCCGACGGTGAGCGGGACCAAGAGCGAGGACACGATCCTGACGGGCACGGACGCGTCGGCGGGCGTGGAGGTGATGACGCCGGCGGGGGATTGGCCGACGGAGGGCGGGAGGCCGGCGATCCTGTGCCGGAAGGCGTAGCCGAAGGGATCAGCGGTTCGCGGGTTTGGTGAGCTCGAAGGTGTCGAGCATGCGGCCCTCGATGTCGTAGGCCTTGAACTGGATGGTCCCGTCGAAGAGGGTGGCGTAGCAGTAGTGGTGGACGTTGGCGAAGTGGAGGGAGAACCAGGTGCGGTTGTGGGCGGCTTTTTCGAGCCCGCCGCCGCCCCCGCCGGAGGTGATGTAGCGGACGCCCTTGTCCATGTTGATGGACATTTTGTAGAGGGGCCAGGTGCGTTCGTAGACGTGGATGTGCCCGTTGAAGACGATGTCGACGCCGTGCTTCTCGTAGAGGTCGATGAGGTGCTTGGCGCGGCGGTCGCCCCACTGGGGGACCTTGGTGGGGTCGCCCCGTTCGGTGTCGCCGTAGTCGTCGATGTCGGAGGAGAAGCAGGGGTGGTGGTGGGCGGCGAACTTCCAGGTGGCGGTGGAGGAGCCGAGTTGCTGGTCGAGCCACTGGTACTGCTCGGAACCGGGGGCGCAGTCCTTGTTGGTGTCGATCATGAAGAACTGGGCGTTTCCGTAGGTGAAGGTGTAGTAATACTCGGGCGTGGGGAGGGAGAAGTAGTCGTAGTACATCTGGGAGTTCTTCTCGTGGTTCCCGATGACGGGGTACATGGGGACGTGGGCGAGGAGCCCGGACATGGGCTCGAAGAGGTCCTGCAGCCACTGGTTCTTGGCGAACCCGTCGTCGACGACGTCGCCGAGGTGGATGACCATATTGGGGCGGAGGTTGAAGATGCCCTCGGCGCACTTGCGGGTGACCGTGGGGTTGCGCTGGGTGTCGCCGATGATCCCGAAGGCCCAGGCGCGGTCCGCGGGCACCGCCGTCTGGAACGAGAGGATCGGGGAGACGGCCTTGGCGCCGTTCTCGGCGGTGCGGGTGACGCGGTAGAAATAGGTCGTCTGGGGTTTGAGACCGGTCAGGCGGGCCTCGCCGATGGGCGTGAGATCGTTCAGCTCGACGCGTCCGGTGAAGGGCTGGCGCTCGCCGAACTCGACGATCGTCGCGGCGGGGCGCTCCGTCTCGGACATGACGACGATCGAATCGAGGGTGGCGAACTGGAGGTACGGCGCGACGAGCCACGCGAGCGTGGACTCGGGCGACGGGCGGAAGTCGATCATGTTCTGGTTCTTGCGGGCCTCGGCCGCGAGGTCGCGGTCGCGGAGCGCCCGGTCGTAGACTTTGACGCGGTGCACCACCCCTTCGAGCGCGTGGCGCTCGTCGCGGTCGAGGTAGCACGCGATGGTGTACGGGGCGGCGTCGGGGTAGAGGATGTCCCCGGACTGCTCGGTCGAGACCCCGTCGAGCTGCCCGTTGACGAACAGCCTCATCGTCGTCCCGTCGTACACCCCGGCGACGTGGTACCAGAGCCCGGACTGGATCGGCGTGGACCCCGAGAGGTACGTCATCTTCCCGTTCCCATCGTCGGCGCCGGCCGTGGAGAGCCCGAAGGAGAAGTGCTTCTCGTTGTACCCCAGGATCCAGCCCGCTTCCGCGTCGCCGTTGTCCTGGATGACCGACGTGATCGAGCCCCACTGGCGCGTCGAGGCGAGGTTGACCCAGGCCGACACGGTCATGGCCCGCGTCGGGAGCGAGGCCCGGGCGGTCTTGAAATCGTCGGCGATCATGAAGAAGTCGGACATCCCGTTGAAGGACCACCCCTGGGCGGGCCCGATGGTCACCACGGAGGGAGCCCCTTGCACCGTGGCCTTGAGGGCGTGCCCGACCTCCTCGACCGTCCCGTTCTCGATGGCGTGAGACCCGACGGCCCAGTGCGAGAGCAGCCCCGGCTCGGTCGTGTCGGGGTGCGGGAAGGCGTGGGCGACGACCGCCACCGAGAGCGCGGCGAACGGAACGAACGGATGGATCGGCATGGCGGATTTCCTGGTCCCGCCCCGGTCGGCGGGGTCGGGGGAGGCAGGATACCGGGCCCGATCGTGCCCTCGGGCTCCCGAAATCGCTTTTGACACCATCTTCGCGCGGGCTGAACTCAGCGCCCCGGCGGACCGGACCCGGCGATCGAGTCGCGCAGGGTGTCGGCGAGCCGCTCGATGGTGAACGGCTTGTGGAGCAGGGTGCAGTTGCCCAGCGCGTCGGCGGCCCGCTGAAAATCCCGGTCGGCGTTCCCCGACGTCAGGATGATCGAAAGATCCGGGAACAACCGCCTCAGCGCCACGGCGACCTGCTCGCCCGGGGTCCCGGGCATCGTCCGATCGATCACGGCGGCGACAGGGGCGTCCGAAGGTTGAAAGCCAAGGGCGGCATCGCCCGACTCGAACGCGTGGACGTCGTACCCCTCGCTCACGAGGGCCCGCGTGATGAGGTCCCGCACCAAGGGGTCGTCATCGATCACCAAGACCGGCCCAAGCGCCCGCGGGCCCGACCCGGGCGGGGTATCCCCGGACGCCGTCGCGGCCGTGGCCCCGTGCTCGACGTTGCCGGCCGCCGTGGGGGGCGTGGAGGGCCCGGCGCTGTCCGTCTCGATCGGGGTCGGTGAAACCGGGAAATACACGCGGACCCGGGTGCCTTGCCCGGGCTCGGACCACAGGTCGATGGCGCCGCGGTGGGAGCGGACGATCCCCAGGACCGCGGCGAGGCCAAGGCCGTGGCCCGTGGGCTTGGTCGTGAAGAACGGGTCGAAGACGCGGGCGCGGGTGTGCGCATCCATCCCGGGTCCCGAGTCGCTGACCTCGATCGAGACGAAATCGCCCGGCGCGGCGATCGGCCCGAGGATGAGCGGGTCGAGGTCCGCCCGGGTGAGGGTGTGCCGCTGCATACGGACGACGATCTCGCCCGGCCCGGCGGGCTGGTGGAGGGCGATGGCCTCCCCGGCGTTGGTGAGGAGATTGAGGACCACCTGCGAGACCTGCGCCGGGTCCGCGGGGAAGGCGAACCGCTCGGGGCGTTCGGCGGGGAACTCGAGCCGGGTCCTGGCGTGGCGGAGGGCCGACGCGCCCAGGACGGCGACGATGTCGCGGGCGAGGGGCGAGGGGTCGACGAGCTGGACGGCGCGGGCGCTCCTCCCGGCGAAATCGAGCATCTGACGCGTCAGCTCGGCGGCGCGGGCCGCGGCCTTGCGGATCATCTCGACGGCGTGCCGCGACGGGGAGGCCTCGGGGACCCCGCGCAGCGCGAGGTCCGCGTTGCCCGTGATGCTCGCGAGGAGGTTGTTGAAGTCGTGGGCGATCCCACCCGCCATGACCCCGAGGCTCTCGACCCGCTGGGTCTGGTGCATCCGGTCGTTCAGGGCCTCGCGGAACCGCTCGGCCTCGCGCCGTGACGTGATGTCCTCGATGATGCACGCGATCGCGACGACCTCCCCAAGGTCGCTCAGCAGCGGGATGTTGTTCCACTCGCACCAGATGATGGTCCCGTCCTTGCGGGTGTTCCGGTTCACGCACCGGTACCCGCCGGTGTTCTTGACGAGCGCGCCCCAGACCTCCCCCACGGTCGCCCGCTCCTCGGGCGGGACGATGAACGGGAACCCCGCGTGGTGCCGGGCCTCCTCCGCGGTCCACCCGAAAATGCGCTCGGCGGCGGGGTTCCACTCGACGATGGTCCCGTCGGGCAGCCACAGGATCAGCCCCAGCGGGCTGGCCTGCCAGAGCAGCGAGAACCGCCGCTCGGAAATGGCCGCCCGTTGCTCGGCGATCTTCCGCCTCGCGATGTCGCGGACCAGCAGGAGGGCGTGGTCCTCGTCCTCGAGCACCATGCGGACCTCCCAGTGCCTCAGCCCGGAGGCGCTCTCGATGGCGTACTCGTACGTCTGCGGGGCCCGGGTCTCGAAAAGCGCATCGAGGTACTTCGTGCGGAGGGCCGCGGCGTCGGGGGGCATGACCTCGCGGTGGGTCTTGCCCAGGAGCCGCTCGGGCGGCACGATCAACTCCCGCTCGTCGGGTGCGTGGATCCACAGGAACGTCCCGCGACGGTCGACCCGGAAAAGCAGGTCCGGGATGGCCCCCAGGATCGCCCGGTTGGTCGCCTCGCTCTCGCGCAACGCGTCGATGGCCTTGGCCCTTTGCGTGATGTCGCGGACGACGGCCTGGACGATCGGGCGGTCCTCGATCGTCACGGCCCGAGCCCGCACACGCACGGCGATGGCCCGACCGACCCGCGTGGTCAGCGGGCCGTCGTACTCGTCGCTCCCACCGTCCGCGGCGTTGCGCACGCAACGCACCAGCGGGTCCGCGACGGCGGAGCGGCCACGGACCACGGGTTCGAGCGACGTGATGGGCGAGCCCACCATCTGCTCGGGCGTGACGCCGAACATCTCGGCCCCGGGCCGGTTGCACTCGACGATCAGGAGCGACTCGGGGTCGATCAGCAGGACGCCCTCGGGGGACTGCTCGAAGAGGGCGCGGTAGCGGGCCTGGGCCGAGGCCAGGGCTCGCTCGGCCTGCTTGCGCGGGGTCACGTCCACGTCCATGCACACGAACGTCAGCCGGTCCCCGCGGTCGGGGATGGGGAACACCGTCGAGTAGACCCACCGCTCGCGGCCGCGACGGTCGTGCACGGACCACTCGAACACCTCGCACGGCTTGACGCCCGAGGCCAGCTCGGCGCACAGACGGACGAAATCCGCGGCCTGATCGGGCGAGAGGATCAGTTCATCGAGGGACTTCCCGAGGGCCTCGGCCTCGGTGAACCCGTACAGGTCCGCCGAGGCGGGGTTCCAGAACATCACACGTCCGCGCGCGTCGTACCCCTGGATCGCGATCGTCGGGGTCAGATCCACCATGCTCCTCAGACGCTTCTCGCTGGCCTGGAGGGCCTCGCGGGCGCGGTGCTCCTCCGTGATGTTGCGGCAGATCGAGAGGATGGCGGGCCCGCCGGCGTGGTCGATGACGGTCGCCGTGATGCGGACGGTGAACACCGAGCCGTCCTTGCGTCGTTGGGGGAGTTCGAGCCCTTCGAGGCCGCCCTGCGCGACGGTGTCGCGCACGTGACCCCGACCGACCTCGACGTTGACGGAGACCCGCTCGAGCGACATCCCGATCATCTCGTCCCGGGCGAAGCCGTACAGGGCCAGGGCCGCCGGGTTGGCGTCGAGGACGATCTCGCCCTCGGGGCGGAAAAGCAGGATGGCGTCGTGCGTGCGCTCGAAGATCCTGCGGTAGCGGGCGTCGGGGTCCGAAGACCCCGACTCGCCAGCACGCCTCCACCACCGCACGAGCAGCACGAGAACAACGGCCCCGCCGACCACCGCCCCAAGAACCATCCCAAGGATCAGGCCGTCGGCCGTTGTGGGGGCCGTTGATGCGGGCCCGGGCGCGGCGCCCAAGGCGGCGAGGGCGACGGCCGAGAGCGCACCGACGGGCCTCGCCACGGGCAGGTTTCGTTGGGGTGGCGTCACGGTCATGTGGGGCCGGTCGGAGGCCGTGCGTCGCTCGGCGAGAGCCGGGCGGGGCATGGTATCAGGAGTCCGAACGGGGTGCCCGGGGGGTACGCCCGGGCCTATGGTTGCGCGTCAGGCCGGGGTGTGCAAACCCCGGGTTTTCCCGTGGAAGGAGCGGTTGGCATGAGCGGCAGTTCGGCGGGCGCGATCACCATGTCGGGCGGAGCTCTCAAGGTTCCCGACCGCCCCATCATCCCCTTCATCGAGGGTGACGGCACCGGGCCCGACATCTGGCGCGCGTCGGTCCGCGTGTTCGACGGCGCGGTCGCCAAGGCCTACGGCGGGAAGCGCTCCATCGAGTGGCGCGAGGTCCTCGCCGGCGAGAAAGCCTTCAACACCACCGGGAACTGGCTCCCCGAGGAGACCGTCTCGGCGTTCAAGAATCTCTTGGTCGGGATCAAGGGCCCGCTGACCACGCCCGTGGGCGGGGGGATCCGCTCGCTCAACGTCGCGCTCCGCCAGATGCTGGACCTCTACGTCTGCCTGAGGCCCGTGCGCTGGTTCAAGGGCGTGCCCAGCCCGGTGAAAAAGCCCGGCGACTGCGACATGGTGATCTTCCGCGAGAACACCGAGGACATCTACGCGGGGATCGATTTCGCCGCCGGCTCCCCCGAGGCCAAGATCATCCTCGACGTCCTCGCCGAGAAACTGCCCAAGGACTTCAACAAGATCCGTTTCGGCACCCGCGAGAAGGCCCTCGATTACTTCGCCGCCGCCATGGGGGGCATGGACAAGGTCAAGGACATGCCCCTCCCGGTCGCGGTCGGGATCGGCATCAAGCCCGTGAGCAAGTACGGCTCGCAGCGCCTGGTCTGGGCCGCCATCGAGTACGCCCTCACCGAGAAACGCCGGAGCGTCACCCTCGTCCACAAGGGCAACATCATGAAGTTCACCGAGGGCGCCTTCAAAGACTGGGGCTACGAGGTCGCCGTGACCGCCTTCCGAGACCGGTGCGTCACGGAGCGCGAATCCTGGATCCTCGGCAACAAGGAAGCGAACCCCGACCTCTCGGCCGAGGCCAACGCCCGGATGATCGACCCCGGCTTCGACATGATGACCCCCGACCAGAAGGGCCGGCTCGTCAAGGAGGTCGAGGGCGTGCTCGCCGCCATCGGGGCCACGCACGGCAAGGGCCAGTGGAAGTCCAAGCTCATGATCAAGGACTCCATCGCCGACATCGCCCTCCAGCAGGTCCTCACCCGCCCGAAGGACTTCGACGTCATCGCCACCCTCAACCTCAACGGGGACTACCTCTCCGACGCCCTGGCCGCCCAGATCGGCGGCATCGGGATCGCGCCCGGGGCCAACATCAACTACGCCACCGGGCACGCGATCTTCGAGGCCACCCACGGGACCGCCCCCAAGTACGCCAACCTCGACCAGGTCAACCCCGGGTCGGTGATCCTCTCGGGCGAGATGATGCTGCGGTACATGGGCTGGACCGAGGCCGCCGACCTGATCATCAAGGGCATGGACGGCGCGATCGACGCCCGGACCGTCACGTACGACTTCGAGCGCCTCATGAAGGCCGAGGGCGACACGAAGGTCAGAAAGGTCAAGTGCTCCGAGTTCGCCGACGCCGTGATCGCCCACATGGCCTAAGCCCGACCCGCGGCGTCCGCCCATCGCCCGTTCCGCCGACGACGGCACGCGCCGGGATGTCTCGCCCCCGGCGGACGTACCATCGGGCATGAAGCACGTATCGCGTCTGTCCATGGTGTTCGGCGGGTTGCTCGGCGTGGCCTGGGTCGCGGCGTCGGCCTCCGGCCAGGGGGCGGCCCAGCTCTGGGCCAACAACTGCGCCTCCTGCCACGCCGCCGACGGCCGCGGGGGCGGGGCCGGCACCAGGTCCCTCCTGACCCAGGAGCTCATGGACCAGAAATACGACCGCCTTTTCTTTGACGCGATCAAGAAGGGCGTCCCCGACATGGGCATGGCCGCCTTCGGCGAGACCCTCAAGGACGAGCAGATCTGGTCCCTGGTCGTCCATATCCGCGAACTCCAGGCCAAGGACCTCCGGCGCAAGGCCGGCTCGCCAAAGGCCACCGCCGGGGTCTACCGCTCGCAGCACCACGAGTTCACGATCGAGACGGTCATCGACAAGGGCCTGAGGACCCCCTGGTGCATCGCCTTCGTCTCGGGCTACGGCACGCCCCCGGTCGAGGGCATGCTCATCACCAACCGCACCGGCCCCGTCTCGCTCTGGCGCAACGGCGCCCTCGTTGATATCCAGGGGATCCCCGACTCGGTTGACAATGGGCAGGGCGGGATGATGGACGTGACCACCCACCCCAAGTACGCCGAGAACGGGTGGGTGTACCTCGCCTTCGCCGCCCCGCACCCGACGGAACGCCGGCGCGGCACGATGACCAAGGTCGTCCGGGGCCGGCTCAAGGCCGAGGGCGGCACGGTCCGGTGGGTGGACAGCCAGACCATCTTCGACGCCAAGCCCGAGCATTACCTCGCCACGGGGCTGCACTTCGGCGTCAAACTCGCGTTCGACCCCAAGGACCCCTCGATCGTGTTCTTCGGGATCGGGGAGCGTGGGCGGATGGAGATGGCCCAGGACCTGACGAGGCCCAACGGGAAAATCCACCGCGTCCACGACGACGGCCGGATCCCCGCCGACAACCCCTTCGTGAACACCGACGGGGCGTACCCCAGCATCTGGTCGTACGGGCACCGCAACCCGCAGGGCCTGGTCTTTGACCTCGAGGGCAACCTCTGGGACACCGAGCACGGGCCGCGCGGGGGCGACGAGCTCAACCTGATCCGCAAGGGGCGCGATTACGGCTGGCCGACGGTCTCCTTCGGGATCAACTACAACGACGCCCCCTTCCGCCAGCCCTGGCCCGACGCGGTGGGCAAGTCCGGCGCCATCGAGATGCCGGTGTACCGCTGGCTCCCGTCGATCGGGGCGTGCGGGCTGGGGTGCTATGACGGAACGGCCTTCCCCGCGTGGCGTGGGGACCTGTTCGCCGGCGGGCTCTCGGGGAACAACGTGGACCGCCTCCGCGTCAAGAACGGGACGCTCGTCGAGCGCGAAGAGATCATCCACGGCATGGGCCGCGTCCGGGACGTGCGGACGGGCCCGGACGGCGCCCTCTACGTCACCCTCAACGACCCGGACCGGCTCATCCGGCTCGTGCCGCCGAAGGCCAAGTAAGGCCCGTGTCGGGTATACAGTCGTCGGGCGGGCTGGGGAGTGCGGTCCCGGAGGCCGATAGAATGGGCTCGATGTCGACCGAAGCCATATACACCCCCGGGATGCGGGTCCGGGTGACGCAGCAGGTGCCCCACTTGGGCAACGGGTCCCCCACCTTCGCGACCGCGCCCGTTGAGGGCGAGGTGGTGAAGTACACCCAGGCCAAGACGGGCTCGTGGTACGCCCACAGCCGGGACCATAAGTTGTGGCTCGACCGCCTCGAACTGCGCAAGCCCGACGGGGAGTTGGTGGTCCTCAACCTCGACGGGTATTCGCACGTCGAGGTTCTCGGCTGACGGCCCGCTCAACCCATCCAGTCGTGATCGTCGCACCCCCCCCTCGGCGTCGGGGGGGATCGATCGATGAACCCGGGGCGGGGTAGGGTGCATCCCCTGAGCGGTGCCGGGGGTATACGATCGCGCGGGGCCGGCAGGGGTTGGGCGTTAGGAGGGTGGGGGCGGAGCGTAGAACACACATGAAAGGGTCTTCGATGCGGTGTACGAAAGTTCGTGGTCGGGCGTCGGTCGTGTTCCTGAGCCTCTTCGCCGGCTTGGCGGTCGCGCAGCCGGCCGTCCTCGACCGGGTGCCCAAGGACGCGGCCGTCGTGGTGGCGGTCAAGGACGTGGGCGGGCTCCGCGGGAAGGTCGACGGGATGTTCAAGGCCCTCAACGTCGAGGATCGCGGGCCTATGGAGGAGCTGGATCAGCTCTTCGAGACGGCGGGGTTCAACCGCGCGGGCTCCTTCGCGATGGTCATGATGCACGACCCCGAGGGCTTCGAGCCCGTCAGCGACGACACCATGTTCATGCTGGTCCCGGTCACGGACTACGCGGCGTTCGTCAAGGCGATGGGCGGGGACCCCGCCGAGAAGTTGGCGACGCTCGAAGAGATGTTCGATTCGGCGCGGTGCAAGGACCTGGGGAACGGGTACGCCGCCATCTCCCCCAACGAGGAACTGCTCGGGAAGATCGACGGGAAGGGCGGGAACCTCGAGGCGCACAAGGCACGCCTCGGGAAGATCGGGGGCTCGGTCGCCGAGACGTCCGACGTGCTGATCGTCGCCGACCTGTCGTTGTTCAGCGACATGGTGGTCGAGGGGCTGGGCGAGGGCTTCGACCAGGCCGAGATGTTCGCCGGGATGATGGGCGGTGACGAGGAAGACATCAAGAAGATGATGAACTCGTTCCGCGACGGCCTCCAGGCGATGGCCCGCGACATGAAGACCGGGATCATCGGGCTCTCGATGGACGACGCGGGGGTCGCGGCGGACTTCGCCTGCCAGTTCAAGGACGGGTCGGGCACCGCCGGGATGATGGCCCACCCCAGCACGGTCCGGGCCCTGACCGGGCGGCTCCCCGCGATCCCGTACATCGCCGCCGGCGCGATGGACATGAAAAATCCCCTGGTCGCCAAGCTCACCGAGTTCGGGCAGGCGATGCAGAAGATGGGCGGCGGGGGCATGGATTTCATGAACGCCGGGCAGGCCGCCCTCGACAAGACCGACGCGACGGCCTTCGTCATGGGCACCAGCCCCGCGCTCTTCCAGGCCGGGATGATGGCGAACCTGGTCACCTTCACCGCCAGCAAGGACACCGACGGGCTGATGAAGGCCCAGCGTGAGGCCCTGCTCAAGACCGCCGAGGCCCAGCAGGAGGGCGTGAAGTTCGAGACGACCTACAAGGCCGACGCCGCGACCGTCGCCGGACGCAAGGCCGACCAGTGGACCATGAAAATCACGGTCGACCCCGACTCGGACCAGGCCCTGCAGATGCAGCAGATGATGATGATGTTCACCGGGCAGCAGGACCAGTTGTCGGGGTACCTCGTCAAGGCCGACGGGGGCGTGATCCAGACGATGAGCACCGACCAGGCCCTGCTCACCAAGGCCATCAACGCCGCCGAGGGCAAGGGCGGGCTGGGCGATCAGCCCGAGTTCAAGGCCGTCGCCGCCAAGCTGCCCGCCACCCGCTCCTTCGAGATGTTCCTGAGCATCAAGGGCACGGCCGACATGATCGGCGCCTTCATGGAGTTTGCCGGGATGCCCATGCCCTTCGAGCTCAAGAACGACCTCCCCCCCATCGCGATGTCCGCCACGACCGAGGGCGGCGCTATGGGCTTCCGCCTCTATTCCTCCATGGCGACCATCAAGGGCATCGGCGACGCCGTCAAGCAGATGGAAGAGCAGATGGAAGCCGGGGACGACGGCATGGGCGGCGGCGACCGCCCCAAGCCCCGGTTCTAACCCGCAACGATCCACCCCCGCGTCCGGCGGGGTTCTCTTAAGCCATTAAGAAGGGCCTCCCCCGCGGGAGGCCCTTTCTCGTTTCTTCCGTGGTGACGCCGCACCCCACCGCCCGCGACCCCCACCAGCGCCGGTCAGGCCTCGAGCGTGCGGAGCGCCAGCCCGTGCTCGGCGAGCCGCTCGCGGACTTCCTTGAGCGACGTGGCCCCGAAGTTCTTGACGCCCATCAGTTCGGCCTCGGTGTGGCTCGCCAGGTCGCCCAGCGTGGCGATATTGAGCAACTGGAGCGCCTTCCTCGCGCGGACCGACATCTGCAACTCCCCGACAGGCTTATTCAGCACGCCCTCTTTTGTCGAGCCCTTGAACTGGTCGGCCAGCGCCTTGCGGGCGGCGCGGTGGGCGTCCTCCATCCCCTGACCGAGCCGAAGGCCCCGGGCCGTGAGCATCTTCTTGATCTCGACGAGGCTGCTCTCACCGAAGTTCTTGTAGCTCATCAGCTCCGCCTCGGTGATCTTGAGCAGATCCCCGAGCGTCCGGATGCTCATCTTCTTCAGGCACGTCCGCGCCCGGACCGACAGCTCAAAGTCCGTCACCGGGGTGTCCATCAGCGCCTTGCGCTTGAAGTGATCCCGATCCGGCTCCTCCTCGATGACCATGTCCCGGCTCGCCTGGACGTCCTTCATGTACAGCAACGCCCGCGGGTGGTTCGGGTTAGTCTCCAGCACCTGCCGAAGGCACCGCTCCGCGCGGAGGTAATCCCCGCGGTCCTCGTACACCACCGCCAGGTTGATCAGCGCGTTCACGTTGGCGGGCGGCTGCTCCACGGCCCGCTCGTAACACGCCAACGCCTCGTCCTCCTCGCCCAACAGGTCCAGGCTGTACGCCAGCTTGAACAACGCGTCGGCCGAGAACGGATCGGCCGCGACGGCCTTGCGGTACTCGATCACCGCGGCCGGGCGGTCGCCGGCCTGCTCGGCCTTGGCGCCCGCGGCGGCGTGCTTCGAGGCCGTCTGGGGGTCACGGTGCGTCGATTCAGAAACCCCGATCACCGTATCAAGCGGATCGTGCGACATCCGGCGCTCCATGCATGCTCTGTCCGTGGCCCGCGGTCGCGGGCGAACACAACTCTAGAACCCACCAGGGGCCGGGTCCATCCCCGAACCAACCCCGAGCCGAACATCCCCACGGTCCAAGGCCTTCCCGCCGCCCGGGCCCCGCGCCGGACCCGCCCATACGGGCCGGGAGCCCCGCTCAGTCGCCCTGGACCACCGCATCCCCCTCGGCGATGGCCGGCAGGTGGGACTCACCCCCCGCGTCCAGCCGCTTGGCCCACCATTCGACATGCCCGGGTCGGGTCAGGTCGTAGCTCAAGGGCGTCACCGTGATGGTCCGGCGGAGCAAGTGCTCCACGTCGCTGTTGGGGTCGAGCCCCGTGAAGTCCAGCCCGTGCCCGGCCGGCCAGTAATACACCCGCCCCTCGGGGCTCACCCGTCGCTCATAATTGTCCACCAGCCCGTGGGTGTTCATCGGGCACACCCGCACCGGGGGCATCGGCCCGCCCGATTCGGTCACCGGGATATTGACCGTCAGACAGTCGTGCGACCGCAGCTGCCCCGAGCCAAGGATCCGCTCGACCACGCGCCTCCCCCGTGCCGCGGCCACGTCGAACCTCGTGGCGCCCCGCCCCAGGTGCAGGCTCACCGCGATCGACGGGATCCCCTGGAACGCCCCCTCCAGCGCCGCCGCCACCGTCCCCGAATAGATCACGTTGATCCCCACGTTCGCCCCCGCGTTCATCCCGCTGAGGATCAGGTCCGGACGAGAGCCCGCCCCGAAACGCTCGCCCCACAGCCGGTTCACCGCCAGTTTCACGCAGTCCGCCGGCCTGGCATCCACCGCCAGCCCCCGCATCCCGGGCTTGACCTGCACCTCCGACACCATCAGCGGCTTGTGGAACGTCACCCCGTGCCCCGTCGCGGATTGAACCGTCAGCGGCGCGACCACGAAAACCTCGGTCTGTGGCCCCGCGAGGGGACCCCCGTACCTCGCCTCGGGATCGAGGATCGCGTCGAAGAGGGCGATGATCCCCGGGGCGGTGATCCCGTCGTCGTTGGTCAAGAGGATTCGCATGAGGCCTCAGCGTAGGCCCGGCCTGCGCCCGCCTGTCCCGCGAACCACGCGCCGCCGGTCACCGCTTCCACTCGGGCAGCCGGCCCGGGGTGTACGGGGCCCCCGCCGACTCGAGCCTCGATTCGATCCCCCGCAGGTCCGTCTCGATCAGCGCACGGACCGTCGACAGGACACGCTCGAAGGCGTCCGCGGCGTGCCCGTACTGCTCGACCTGCGCCGGCGTGGGGGGCTGCGTCGTGAACCGCGACCCGTACACCGCGAACCCCACCCGGTCGGAAATCGACGGGTCCCGGGGCTCAAACCGATTGTCCCGCGTCGAATCGCCCCGCAGCTCCGTCTGCACGTCCAGCAGCTTGAGCCGCAGCGATTCGAGGTCCGCCAGGATCGCGTGGTCCGCGCCGGGCGTCTCAAGGACCGCCTTGCGGAGGAACGCCAGCCGGCCCTGCGCGTCGCCCACCACGCGGTTCACCCCGTCGAGCGCACGCTGGAGCTCCGCGGCCTTGCGCTCGAACTCGTGCTTCTTCGCCCGCGCCTCGCCCGTCGCGGCCCGCTCGGACTGGACCAGGTCCTCGACCCTGAACGGCTCGGGCCCCGCGAGGTCCGTCGTCACGCCGTCGACCGTCTGAGAGATCGTCGCGGTGTACGCCCCGGGGAGGGCCAGGACACCACGGTCCGAGGTGTCCCACGGCATGCGGGACGAGGCCGAGAGCGTGACCGCGGTCGTCTCGGCATAGCGGAGATCCCACACGATCCGGTGCATCCCCTCCGAGCGTGACGCCGGCAGCCGGCGGACCACGTTCCCGCGGTCGTCGCGGATCGTCACAAAGACCTGAGGCTCGGCCTCGCGGTCCTCCGCCCGGAACTGGTCGATCGTCGGGTACGGCGCGTCGGGCTTCTTCTCGGCCTCGCGGCGCTTCTCCTTCAGCGTCTTGGGCTTGTCCCGCAGGTGATACGTGATCACCGCCCCCGCCGGCGGGTTCTTCGCCGCGTAGAGCGTCTGCCCCGCCCAGCCCTTCCCGTCACGCCCGCCCAGACGGCTCCGCTCCACGTACGCCAACGCCGTCTTGATCGGGAAAATCGCCGCCGGTCGACCCAGCATCTCCTCGCTCACCGCCCGCAGCGGGGTGTAATCGTCGAGGATGTAGATCCCACGCCCGAACGTCCCGATCACCAGGTCGTTCTCGCGGCGCTGGATCTCCAGGTCCCGCACGGCGATCGTCGGGAGCCCGGGGAGTTTCATCCACGCCTTCCCGCCGTCGAGCGTGACGAAGCACGCAAACTCGGTCCCCACGAACAGCAGGTCCGGGTTCACGTGGTCCTCCACCAGCGTGTGCACCGCGTGGCCCTTGGGCAGGTCCCCCGCGATCGAACGCCACGAACGCCCGCGGTCGTCGGACCTCAGCACGTACGGCGTGAAGTCCCCGTTCTTGTGGTTGTTGAAGCACGCGTACACCGTGTCGGCCTGGTGCCGCGAGGCGTCCAGGTCCGAGACGTACGTCGACTCGGGCACCACGGGGAAGTTCTCGACCCGCCTCCACTTCGCCCCGCCGTCCTCCGTCACGTGCACCAGACCGTCGTCGGTCCCCACGTAGATCAGCCCCTCGACCCGCGGGCTCTCCGTCAGCGAGATGCTGTTCCCGTAGAGCGACGTCGACCGGTGCTTGGCCACCGCGTCCGGCGGCTGGATCCGCCCCATCACCTTCAACTGGTTGCGATCGATCCCCCGCGTCAGGTCGCCCGAGACCCGACGCCAGCTGTCCCCGCGGTCATCGGAGCGGTACAGGTAGTTCCCGGCGACGTAGAGCCGGCGCGGGGCGTGGGGAGAGATGATCAGCGGCGTGTCCCAGTTCCACTTGTTGGGCGCCTCGCCGGGCTTCTCCATCGGCTTGATATCCACCTCTTCCCCGGTCTTGCGGTCGTACCGCACGAGCCCCAGGTGCTGCGACTGGCTGTACACGATCGTCGGGTCCTCGGGGTCGATCGCCGGCTCGAACCCGTCCCCGAACGCCGTCACGAACCAGTCCTCATTCGCGATGCCCATCCGCTCGGTCGTGCGGCTCGGGCCCCCGACGGTGTTGTTGTCCTGCGTCCCCCCGTACACGTAATAGAACGGGGTGGAGTTGTCCGCCGAGACGCGGTAGAACTGCTTGACCGGCAGGTTGGGCACGAACCGGTACGTCCCGCCCGAGTCGAACGTCTCGTACAGCCCACCGTCGGTCCCCAGGCGGTGGTGCGACGGGTCCTTCGGGTTGATCCACATCGCGTGGCAATCGACGTGGACCGCCCGCCCGTGCACGCTCTTCCACGTCGCCCCGCCGTCGTCGCTCATGTTCAGGAACGTGTCGAGGGAGTAGACCCGGTCCGGGTTCGTCGGGTGCGGGACCAGCTCGTTGTAATACTGCGGGCTCGACGACATGTACCCGGAGCGCCTCTGCCACGTCTCCCCGCGGTCCGTCGAGCGGAAGATCCCCCCCGCGTCGCCCACGGACTCCACGATGGCGTACAGCACGTCGGGGTTGGCCGGGGAGATCGCCAGCCCGATCCGCCCCTTGTCCTCCGACGGGAGCCCGCTGGTCACCTTCCGCCACGAACGCCCCGCGTCGGTCGACTTGTAGATCGCCGACTCGGGCCCGCCGTTGATGAGCGTCCACACGTGCCGGCGACGCTGGTACGCGGTCGCGTACAGCACGTTGCGGTCCCTGGGGTCGAAGTGGACCTCGTTGAACCCGGTGTCGTCGGAGACGTGCAGGACGCGGGCCCACGTCGCGCCCCCGTCGGTGGTCTTGTACACCCCGCGGTCGCCCCCCGAACGCCACAGCGGGCCCATCGCCGCCACGTACACGGTGTTCGAGTCGCGAGGGTCGATCGAGATCATCCCGACGTGCTCGGACTGCCCGAGCCCCACGTTCGTGAACGACTTGCCCGCGTCACGCGAGACGTACACCCCGTCGCCCCACCCCACCGACCGCTGGCTGTTGTTCTCGCCCGTCCCCACCCACACCACCGCGGGGTTCGACGGGTCGATCGCCACGCACCCGATCGAGTAGCTCCCGTACGCGTCAAAGACCGGGGCGAACGTCGTCCCACCGTCGGTCGTCTTCCACAGGTTCCCCGACGCGACCGCGACATAAAACTCCGAGTCGCTCCGAGGGCTGACCGCCAGGTCCCCGACCCGCCCGGACATGATCGCCGGCCCGATCGACCGCGGCGTCAGCGCCGAGAACAGCGACGCCTTGATCCTCGACTTGCCCGTGTCCACGGGCGACGCGACGTCCTGGGCCATGGCGGCCGGCGCGAACAACACCGCGGCGAACACCGCACGGGCGACGATCCGGGCACGAATCCACATCTTCAAAGCCTCCGGTACCCCGGCGGGTCGCGCGGGGATCAGGTCCATCGGGGAGGCCCATGGTACCGCAAGCCGCCGCCCGGCGGCGAACGCCGACGCGGCTCACTCGGCCCGGGGACGGACCACCACCGCCGAGGGGCGGGCGCTCGGGCCCGCGCGGGGGTCGATCACGCCGAGCGTCAGGTCCCGCCCGACGGACCACCCTTGCTCGAGCAACGCGACCGCCAGGTCCTTCAGATCAACCACCCGGGCCGTCCCCACCCCGGTGATCATCAGGCCCGGGGTCAGCCCCGCCCAATCCGCCGGCGAGCCCGGCACCACCCCGCGGATCGTGACCCCGCCCTCCCCGCGCCTCGCGTCGATCCCCAGCTGCATCACCAGCATCTGCCGGTGGAACTCGGGGTTGTCACCCACGATGGCCTCGGGCGGCATCTCGCCCAGGGTCACCTCCGCGTCGATGAACCGGTCGTCCCGCCACGCCCGAACACGCACCGCCTCGCCCGGGCGCGTCGAGCTCACGATCGCACGCAGGTTCGCGAACGTCGCCGTCGATTGCCCGTTGATCGTGACGACGATGTCGCCCGCCGCCAGACCCCCCGCGTCGGCCGGACCGCCCGGGGTCACCCGCTCGACACGGATCCCGCTCCCCTTGAACTCCCCGCGGTGGCGGATCTGCTCGGTCTCCGAGAACCGCGGGAAACTCACGCCCAGGAAGCCCCGCGAGACCCGCCCCCGCGTGATCAGTTGGTCCACCACATACTCCACCGCCGAGATCGGGATCGCGAACGAGATCCCCGCCGACTGACCCTCCGACCGCCGCCCCTGCTCGTCGCGCGCCGTCGCGATCGCCACGTTCATCCCCACCACCCGCCCCATCGCGTCCGCCAGCGGCCCGCCCGAGTTGCCCGGGTTCACCGCCGCGTCCGTCTGGATCAGGTTCGAGAACCCGCCCATGTCGAGCGAGGGCCCCGCGATCCGCCCCAGCCCCGAAACGATCCCCTCCGACATGCTGAACTTGAACCCGAAGGGCGACCCGAACGCGAAGACCCGGTCCCCCTGCTGCGGGACCGCCGACGAGGCCCGCACCGCCGGCACCAACGAGCCCGTGTCGCTCACCCGGATCACCGCCACGTCGGTCAGAACATCAGCCCCCACCACCACCCCCGGCACGATCCGCCCGTCGAAGAACTGCACCCGGATCGCGCGGGCCCCGCGGACCACGTGCGCGTTGGTCACCACGTGCCCGCGCTCGTCGTACACCCACCCCGAGCCCGACGACCCCATCGCCCCCTCGATCACCTCCACGTGCACCACCGATGGCTCGACCGCCGACGCGATCCGGCGCACCGCCGCGTCGAGCCGCGTCAGCAGATCGTCCTCCGCGAGCATCCCGCGCGCCAGTTCCACCCGACGCACCGTCTCGGCGTGGTCCAGCCGCCTCAGCACGCCCGGGACGACCCACCACGCCGCCGCCGCGACGATCAGCAGCACCAGGGCCGGGCCCATCGCGACGAATCGACGCATCCGCGCACACTCCTCCCGGGCTCAGCCCTCGCCCGACGGGCGGGACTCGACGCCACCGCCCCGCATCGTGAACCGAACGCCCCCGACACGCCGCTGCGCGACCTGCTCGACCCACCGCGACGCCGCACGCTCGTACTCCGGGCCCAACCGCGCCACCGGCTCGGCAAACGCCGGGGGCGATTCGCTCATCCCCACCAGGTCCTGCAGCACCAGCACCTGCCCGTGGCACGACGGGCCCGCCCCGATCCCGATCACCGGGACCTTGGCCCCCGCCACCACCCGCGAGGCCACCTCCGGCGGCACCGCCTCCACCAGCAGCATCGCCGCCCCGGCTTCCTCCAACGCCCGCGCGTCCTCCTCGACCCGCGCCGCGTCCTGAGGCGTCCGCCCCGCCGACACGTACCCCGACGTCAGCGCCGCACGCTGCGGGCGGCTCCCCACGTGCGCGCACACCGGGATCCCCGCACGCGTCATCCGCTCCACCAGCCCCGCCATCGACGCGTCCGCCTCGATCTTCACCACGTCCGCCAGCCCCTGCGTCAGGAACCGCCCCGCGTTCCGCACCCCCTCCGCCTCGTCCGCCTGGTACGACATGAACGGCATGTCCCCCATCACCACGCACGACGGCGCCCCACGCTTCACCCCCGCCGTCAGCGCGATCAACACCTCCAGCGGCATGTCGATCGTCCGGTCGAACCCCAGCACCACCTCCGCCGCCGTGTCGCCCACCAGCAGCACGTGCACCCCGCCACGCGCCAGCCACCGCGCCGTCGTCGCGTCGTAGCACGTCAGGCACGCGAAGGGCTCCCCCGCCGCGGCCATGCGGCGCAGCGTGCGGAGCGTCACCGGCGTTGCAGCGTCTCGGCTCACGTCCCCGATGGTAGGTTGACGGGCGAGGCGAGGATCTTGTCCACCCGCTTCCCGTCCATGTCCACCACCTCGAACCGCCACCCCTCCCACTCGACCGATTCCCCCGTCGTCGGGAGCCGCCCCAGGAGCGCCACCACCAGCCCCGCCGCCGTGTTGACCCCCGTGAGCCGGTCCTCCACGCCCCCCGGGAGCGACAACGCCGCCAGCACCTCATGCACCCCCACACGACCGTCCATCAGGTACGACCCGTCCTGACGCCGATGCACGCTGGGCGCCTCCTCCTCGCCCGCGCGGGACAGATCCCCCACGATCGCACCGACGATGTCGTTGAGCGTGATCAGCCCCTCCACCCCGCCGAACTCGTTCACCACGAACGCCACGTGCGTCCGCGCCCGCTGGAACAGGTCCAGCACCCGCGTCACCGGCGTCGCCTCGGGCACGAACAGCGGCTTGTGCGCGATGTCCGCCGGCTTGAACCTCGCCCCCGCCAACAGCCCGTGCGCGATCAGGTCCTTGATGTGGATCACCCCCACCAGCCCGTCGATGTGCCCCTTGCACACCGGGAAGTGCGAGTACGGGTTGGTCCCCACGATCAGCCTCACCCGCTCGGGCGTCGCGTCCTCATCGATCCACACGATGTCCCCGCGGTGGATCATGAGCGACCCCACCCGGATGTCCCCCAGGCGGAACATCCGCTGGAAAATCCGGTGCTCCGTCGGGTCGAACACCCCCGTCGTCGCCGCCCTCGCCACCAACGCCTTCACGTCCTCCTCCGAGATGTCGTCCCCGGGACGTGACCTCACCCGAAGCACCCCCAGCACCAGGTCCGTCGACGCGCTCAGCAGCCGGATCGGCGCCGCCGCCACCGTCGACAGCACCGTCAGCGGCCTCGCGATCCGCGACGCCACCGCCTCCGGGTGCGCCAACGCCAGACGCTTGGGCACCAACTCCCCGAACACCAGCGTGAAGTACGTGATCACCAGCGACACCAGCACCAGCGAGATCGTGCTCGAATGACGCTCCAGGATCTCCACCGACGCGATCGTCGGCTCCAGCCGCCCCGAGAGCGCCCGCTCCCCGATCGCCCCCGACAAAATCCCGATCAGCGTGATCCCCACCTGCACCGTCGAGAGGAACCGCGTCGGCTCCTTCGCCAGCCCCAGCGCGACCGACGCCCCACGGTTCCCTCGCATCGCCGCGTGCTGCAGACGCGACTGCCGCGACGTCATCACCGCCAGTTCCGACATCGCGAACACCGCGTTGAGCAGGAGCATCACCCCGAGCACGATGACAGCAAAGAGCATGCCCCAATGATTGCACCCCCGCCACCCCCGCACCCCACCCCACTCCCCACCCCACTCCCCACCCCACTCCCCACCCCACTCCCCACCCCGCCGACAGCCCCTGATCGCCCCGGGCCCGCCAGGCACGGGAAAGGCCTCAGGGCAGCGGCTCGCGCCAGGCCTCCGGCACGTCGGGGTACGACCGCGCCGACCCGTCGAACGCCACCCCCTGGATGAACCCACGCCCCGCGTGGAACCGCCCCACACGCTCGGCCAGGTGCGCCGTCAGCCGGAAATCAATCACGCTCGACGTCCGCGTCGGCGGCGGTGCGTCCGGCGTCGGGGGAGGCAGCGACGAATCGATCACCAGCACCCGCTCCCACGGCCGATCCACCAGGTCCATCCGGATATGGCTCGGACGACCGGGCACGTCGTACGAATCCGGGTCGCCGGGCAACCCCCCGTGCCCCGTCACGTTGATCCCGTACGTCCGTTGCATCCCAGACCCGTAGTACGCCCGCACCGTCGGGCAGATCAGCGCCGACCGCGTGGTAAAGAGCTCGTTGGCCGTCGCCCCGCCCAGCCCCGACCCCGCCTGCACCACCAGCGCCCAGTTGGGCAGTTCCGTGTAGGGCTGCCCCAGGGCCGGCGAATACCCCCTCGACACGTCGGCGTACGCCCGGCACGCATCATGGATCCCGCGCAGGTTCGCCAGGCACACCGTCGCCCGACCGGACTCGCGCGCCGACGCCAACGCCGGGAGCAACAGACCGATAAGCAACGCCACCACCGCGATGACCACGAGCAACTCGATGAGCGTGAAGCCTCGCCGCACGAGGGATGGTATGGAATCTCGCCCGCGGAGCGCCGGCGTGCCGATCGTCTCCCCGTGCGCACCGCGTTCATCCTCATCGCGGCGTTCGTCACCCCTACCGGGGTCTCGACCCGGCCCGCCGACGTCCCGCCGCTCAAGGTCCGCGACGGTTATCGCCTCACCGCCGCCGCGGGCGACCTCCCCGGCGCCTGGTTCCTCGAGTTCAGCGACGCCGGACGACTCTTCGTCGCGCGACCCTTCGCCGATCCGGTCTCGGGCCGGCCCCGCGACCCCGCCGGCGACATCGTCGTCCTCTGGGACCCCGACCCCGACGGCGTCTTCCGCCGGCGCGAGACCTTCCTCTGCGGACGCGAACGTCTCCACGGGCTCGCCTGGCACAAGGGCTGGCTCTACTACACTTACCCCGACGAGATCCGCCGCGCCCGAGACACCGACGGCGACGGGAAGGCCGACGAGGACCAACGCGTCGTCGGGCCCGAATCCTTCCCCCTCGACAGCCACCGAGGCAACTGGTGGCGCAGCCTCCTCGTCACCGACGACGGCCTCCTCACCGCCATCGGCGACAGCGGCAACATCACCGACGAGCCCGCCAGCGAACGCCAACGCGTCTGGGCCTTCGATCCCAACGGCTCCAACAAGCGCCCCTTCGCCTCCGGCCTCCGCAGCACCGCCAAACTCCGGCTCCGCCCCGGCACCCGCGAGGTCTACGGCATCGACCTGCCCACCGACGGGTTCGGGCGGACGCTCGGCGAAGACCCCGCCTCGCCCGCCAAGGGTCAGCCCATCACCGACGAGAACCCCCCGGGCGAGCTCAACCTCCTCACCGAGGGCGGGTTCTACGGGCACCCCTTCCTCGCCGGCAACCGCGTCCCCAGGCCCGAGTACGCCGCCCGAAAGGACCTTGTCGAGATCGCCGCCCGCACCACCATCCCCGCCTGGAGTTTCCCCGCTCACTGGCGCGGGTACGGGTTCACCTTCGTCGACCCCGAGATCAACCGCCGCGGGCGGGGGCTCCCCCAAGACCACGCCGGCGACCTCATCGCCGCCTTCCACGGCTCGTGGAACCGCTCTACGCCCACCGGCGCCTGCCTCGCACGCGTCCTCTTCGACCCCCAGACCGGCAAGCCCTTCGGCATGCTCACCCTCGTCGACGCGATGCCCGACGGCCGACGCCCGCTCGCACGCCCCGTCGATTGCGCCCAGGCCCCCGACGGCTCCATCGTCTTCAGCTGCGACCTCACCGGACGAATCTACCGCCTCCGTTCGTCCGAACCCGTGCGGTAAGACCGCCGCTTGACTCAACGAGCGTGGCGTCCAAAACTCTCCCAGCATGACATTCACGCACGTCCATCACCGGCACCATCATCACCCCGAACACGGGGCCGGTTGATCGTCGCGCGTGATGAATGTGCGTCCCCCACGACACCGGCCATGGCGAAGGCCGGTGTTTTGCTTTTTATCCCACCAACCCCCCACCCCCAACCCCCTGTACCGGCGAGAAGGACGAACCGATGCCACGCACCACCGACCCCGGAACGATCAGGCTCGCCCTCCCCAAGGGACGCATGGAGGCCGGCGTCATGGCCCTCCTCGCCGAGGCGGGCGTCCGCGTCGCCTCGACGGCACGCGGGTACCGCCCCGCGATCAGCCTCCCGGGCTTCGAGGCCAAGGTCCTCAAGCCGCAGAACATCATCGAGATGCTCGCCGCGGGCTCGCGTGACCTGGGCTTCGCCGGGTCCGACTGGGTCGAGGAACTCGGGCTCAAAGACGCGCTGGTCGAGGTCTACGACACGGGGCTCGACCCCGTCCGCCTCGTGGCCGCCGCCCCCGCCGCGATCGTCCGTGACGGCCGCCTGACCAAGCCATCGGTCGTCGTCGCCAGCGAGTTCGAGCGCCTGACCACCCGGTGGATCGCCGACCGCCGGCTCGACGCCCGGTTCGTCCGGACCTTCGGCGCCACCGAGGTCTTCCCCCCCGAGGACGCCGACTGCATCGTCGATATCGCCGCCAGCGGCGCCACCCTCGCCGCCAACGGGCTCATCGTCTTCGACGAACTCGCACGATCCACGACCCGCCTCTACGCGAGCGCGGCGGCCATGCGCGACCCCGCCAAACGCGAGGCCGCCGACCAGCTCGCCATGCTCCTCAAGGGCGCCGCCGAAGCCCGCCGACGTGTCATGATCGAGTTCAACGTCCCGTCCGACCGCCTGGAGAACGCCGTCGAGGCCCTCCCGTGCATGCGCGAGCCCACCATCGCCACCCTCCACCACGGCGCGGGCTACGCCGTCAAGGCCGCCGTCCCGCGCGACGACCTCCCTCGCATCATCGTCTCCATCAAAAAACGCGGCGGGAGCGACATCGTCGTCACCACCCTCAGCCAGATCGTCGCATGAACACCGCCCCCACCATGGCCGGCCCCTCGCCCATCGCCGCCCTCCGCGACGCGTCGCCTTACTCGGCCCCGACCGCCGCCGAGGGCATCGACCTGCGCCTCGACGCCAACGAAGGCCCCGCCCTCCCCATCGACACCGGCGCGCTCCTCGCCCGGGCGGCCCGGACCGAGGCGCTCCGGCGGTACCCGTCGGTCGAGGGCCTCCGCTCGCTCGTGGCCGAGCGGGCCGGCATCACGCCCCAGCGCGTGGCCATCACCGCCGGGGGCGACGACGCCATCGACCGTCTCTGCCGCTCCGTGCTCGCCCCGGGGCGAGAGATCATCCTGACCCCGCCGACCTTCGAGATGTTCGAACGCTACGCCGCCCTCGCCGGCGCGACGGTGACCCGCGTCCCGTGGGGCCTCGCCGGCCCCGCGTCGTGGGCCTTCCCGACCGACGCGGTCCTCTCGCGGGTCAGCGACCGCACCGCCGCCATCGCCATCGTCGCGCCCAACAACCCGACGGGCCTGTGCGTCACGCCCGACGCGGTCCGCCGCATCTCGACCGGCGCCCCGCGGACGCTCATCATCCTCGACCTCGCGTACGCGGAGTTCGACGACGCCGACCTCCAGACGACCGCACTGGGCCTGCCCAACGTCGTGTGCGTTCGGACGTTCAGCAAAGCCTGGGGCCTCGCCGGTCTCCGCGTCGGGTACGCCCTGGGGCCCGAACCCATCATCCGCTGGGCCCGGGCCGCGGGCGGGCCCTACCCCGTCAGCGGCCTGAGCGCCGAGGCCGCCCGCCTGGCCCTCGAAACCTTGAGCGACCGTGTCGCCGCCTCCGTCGCCCGCGTCCGCCTCGAACGCGAACGACTCACCGAGGCCCTCGCCGCACGCGGGCTGGCCCCGTGGACCAGCCACGCGAACTTCGTCACCACCGGCGCCGACGGGAACCCCTCAGGCCTCGACCCGGCGGGCCACCTCGCACGCCGCGGCATCGCCGTGCGGACCTGGGCCGCCCGCCCCGACCTGCCCCCAGGCTCGGCCCGCATCACCTGCCCGGGGGACGACGCCGCCTTCGAACGCCTCGTGACCGCCATCCGTGAGTTCACACCATGAGCGGGCCGACCGGCCCCTGGAGCACCGACGTGCGCGAAGCCTCCATCACACGACGAACCCGCGAAACCGACATCACCGTCTCGCTCCGCCTCGAGGGCGGGCCGGTCGACATCTCCACCGGGCTCGGGTTCCTCGACCACATGCTCGTCAGCCTCGCCCGCCACGCGGGGTTGGGCCTGCGACTCACCTGCGCGGGAGACCTGGTCGTCGACGACCACCACACCGCCGAGGACTGCGCCCTCGCCCTCGGGCAGGCCCTCGATCAGGCCCTGGGCGACCGCCGCGGCATCGCACGCTTCGGGCACGCCTACGCCCCGCTCGACGACGCCCTCGCCCGCGCCGTCATCGACCTCTCGGGCCGCCCCTTCGCCTCGGTCGACCTGGGACTCCGCCGCGAACGCCTCGGCGACCTCTCGTGCGAGAACATCCCCCACGTCTTCCGCTCCATCGCCACCGCCGCACGCCTCACCCTCCACCTCGACCTCCTCCGCGGCGAGA
Source organism: Phycisphaeraceae bacterium (assembly GCA_015200025.1). Lineage (GTDB taxonomy): Bacteria > Planctomycetota > Phycisphaerae > Phycisphaerales > UBA1924 > UBA2396. The sequence goes on from CP054186.1 coordinate 483,537, forward strand.
ACGACCACCACCGCGCCGAGGCCGCCTTCAAGGCCTTCGCCCTCGCCCTCCAACAGGCCGTCGCGATCACCGGCAACGACATCCCCAGCACCAAGGGCACCCTCACGTGAAACCCAGCGTCGCCGTCATCCGCACGGGCTCGGCCAACCTCGCCTCGGTCGTCGCGTGCCTCGCCCGACTCGGCGCCCGCGCCGTCATCACCCAAGACCCCGCCGCCGTCGCGTCCTCCCCGCGCGTCGTCCTCCCCGGCGTCGGGTCCTTCGCCTCCGCCGCCGCCGAACTCCGCCGCCTCGGGCTCACGGGCGTGCTCCAAGACCGCCTCCTCGCCGGGCGACCCACCCTGGGTATCTGCCTCGGGCTCCAGCTCCTCGCGTCGTCCAGCGACGAATCCCCCGGCGCCCCCGGCCTCCGGGTCATCGACCGACGCGTCGAACGCCTCGCCGGCCCGGCACGCGTCCCGCAGATGGGCTGGCGACGCGTCGAACCCTGGGGGCTCTGGGCCTACTACGCCAACTCCTACGCCCTCCGCGGCGTCCCCGAAGGCTGGGGCTCCGCCACGGGCGAGCACGGCGGGCCGTTCGTCGCCGCCCTCTGGCGCGGGGGCGTCCTCGCGTGCCAGTTCCACCCCGAGCTCTCGGGGCACGCCGGCGCCTCGCTCCTCCACGCTTGGCTCGTCGAGCCCGACCGCGAGTGGTCACGATGGCGCCCACCCGCGGGCGACGCCGCCGGGCAACGCACGCCCGACCCGGCCCGCGTCATCCCCTGCCTCGACGTCCGCGACGGGCGGATCGTCAAGGGCGTCCGCTTCGAGAACCTCCGCGACGCGGGCGACCCCGCCGATCGGGCCGCCGCCTACGAGCGCGACGGCGCCGACGAACTCGTGATCCTCGACGTCGCCGCGACCGCCCAGGGGCGTGCGGCCGCCGCCCGCACCGTCGAGGCCGTCCGCCGACAGGTCTCGATCCCCCTGACCGTCGGCGGCGGCGTGCGCACGCCCGACGATGCGGCCCGGCTCCTCGACGCGGGGGCCGACAAAGTCGCCGTCAACTCCGCCGCCGTAGAGAACCCCGGCCTGATCACCCAGCTCGCCGACCGCTTCGGGCGTCAGTGCGTCGTCGCCGCCATCGACGCGGCACGCGCCGCCGGCCGCGACGGGTGGGAGGTCGTCACCCGCTCGGGCGCGACCCGCACCGGGATCGACGCCCTCGCCTGGGCACGCGACGCACAACGCCTCGGCACCGGAGAGATCCTCCTGACCAGCCTCGACCGCGACGGGACCGGCGAGGGATACGACCTCGGTCTCCTCTCGGCGGTCACCGGCTCCGTCGGGGTCCCCGTGATCGCGTCGGGGGGCGTGCGCACCGCCACCGACCTCGCCGCCGCCTGGCACGCGGGCGCCACGGGCCTGCTCGCCGCGACCATCTTCCACGACGGTCACTCGGGCGTCGCGAGCGTCAAGAACCATCTCACCCGGCTCGGCGTGCCGGTCCGCCCCGCCCCCATCCACGACACGCCGGCCGCCCGACCGGGAGCCACCGCATGATCATCCCCTCGATCGACCTCTTGGGCGGGACCACGGTCCAACTGGTCGGCGGGCGCGAGCGCGCGCTCGACGCGGGCGACCCCACCCCGATCGCCCGACGCTTCGCCCTCGCCGGCGAGATCGCCGTCATCGACCTCGACGCCGCCATCGGCACCGGCGACAACGCCCACCTCATCGCGCCGCTCCTGCGCGTCGCGCGGTGCCGCGTCGGCGGGGGCGTGCGCGACACGGCGACCGTCCTCCGATGGCTCGACGCCGGCGCCGCCAAAGTCATCATCGGCACCCGCGCCACGCCCGAATTCCTCACCGAACTCCGCGCCCTGGGCGTGCCCCGCGAGCGCCTCATCGCCGCCGTCGACGCCGAGTACGGCGAGGTCGTCGTCAAGGGCTGGCGCGAACGCACCGGCAAGCCCGTCGAATCCACGCTGGCAGAACTGGCCCCGCTGGTGGGCGGGTTCCTTGTCACCTTCGTCGAGCACGAAGGCCGCATGGGCGGCCTGCCCGAAGAGAGGGTCGGGGCGTTGGTCCGCGCCGCGGGCGACGCGCGGCTCACCGTCGCCGGAGGCGTGCGCTCTGCCGACGAGATCGCCCGCCTCGACCGACTCGGGGTCGACACGCAGGTCGGCATGGCGCTCTACACCGGCGCCATCGACCTGGGCGAGGCCATCACCGCCCCGCTCGTCAGCGACCGCCCCGACGGGCTCTTCCCGACGGTGGTCTGCGACGAAACCGGCGTCGCCCTCGGGCTCGCCTACTCCTCACGCGAGTCGATCGCCCGGGCGGTGCGCACGGGCCGGGGCGTCTACCACTCACGCCGCCGAGGCCTGTGGACCAAGGGCGAGTCCAGCGGCGCGACGCAGGAACTCCTCGCCGTCGATCTCGATTGCGACCGCGACGCCCTCCGCTTCACCGTCCGCCAGTCGGGGCCGGGCTTCTGCCACGCGGGGACGGCGACGTGCTGGGGCCCGGCCCGGGGGCTCTTCGCCCTGACCTCCACGCTCGAACACCGGCGGGTTTCGGCGCCCGCGGGCTCGTACACGGCCCGGCTCCTGGGCGACCCGGCGCTGCTCGGGTTGAAGCTGGCGGAAGAGGCCGGGGAACTGGCCCGCGAGGTCGTCTCGGGCGACGCCGAACGCGTGGTTGAAGAATCGGCGGACGTGGTGTATTTCACGGCCGCGGCCCTGGCCCGCAGCGGCCGTTCGCTCGCCGACGTGGCGGACGAGCTCGATCGGCGGGCGCGGCGGGTGTCGCGGCGCGGGGGCGACGCCAAGCCGACCCCGCGCACGGGAGGCCTCCCGTGAGCATCCTCCGGGTCATCCGGGCCGACGAGGTCCGGGCCGCGTCGACCACGCCGATCTCCGACGAGGCCCGCGCCGCGGTCACGCCGATCATCGCCGCGGTCCGCGACGAGGGCGAGGCCGGGGCTCGGCGGTACGCCGAACGTTTCGGCGAGGTCGCCCCGGGCGGGCCGCTCGTGCTGGACCGGGCCGAACTCGAACGCCGGGCGTCCGCGGTCACGCGGGAGGACTTCGCGCTGCTCTCCCGCGTGGCGGGCCGGATCACGGCGTTCGCGCGGGCGCAGCTCGCGGCGATCAGGCCCATGGAGGCCGCCGTGCCCGGCGGTTGCGCGGGGCACACGCTGATCCCCGTGGCCTCGGCGGGCTGCTACGCCCCCGGCGGCCGCTACCCGCTCCCCTCCAGCGTGCTGATGGGCGTGTGCACGGCGCGGGCGGCGGGCGTCGAGCGTGTGGTCGTGGCCTCGCCCAACCCCGCGCCGATCGTCTGCGCCGCCGCGATCATCGCCGGCGCCGACGAGATGCTCGCCCTCGGCGGGGCCCAGGCCATTGCGTCGCTGGCCTTCGGCCTCCCCGGCGCGGGGCCCGGGGGCGCGGGCGTCGAGCCCGTCTCGATCATCGCCGGGCCCGGGAACCGGTACGTGACCGCGGCGAAGCACGCCGTGATGGGCGCCGTGGGCATCGACATGCTCGCGGGCCCCAGCGAACTGGCCGTGCTCGAGCACGGGTCGGGCGTCCCCGCGGCCGTGATCGCCGCGGACCTGATCGCCCAGGCCGAGCATGACGACGACGCCAGGCCCATCCTCGTCACAACCTCCGAGACGGTGGCACGAGAGGTCGGCGCGGCGGTCGAGCGGCTCCTGGCCTCGATGCCCGAGCCCAACGCCGGCACGGCCCGGCGCGCCTTCGCCAACGGGTTCGCCGCCGTCGCACCGACCATCGGACAGGCCATCGACACCATCGACCGCCTCGCGCCCGAGCACCTCGAAATCCTCACGCACGATCCGGCGGGCGTGGCCTCCGCGGTCCGGCACGCCGGCGCGGTCTTCCTCGGGCCCGGGTCCGCCGAGGTCTTCGGGGATTACGGCGTGGGCCCCAACCACACGCTCCCCACGGGCGCGTCCGCCCGGTTCGCGGCCGGTCTCTCGGTCTTCACCTTCCTGCGGACGCGGACTTTCCTCTCGATCCAGCCCGACGCCGACCTGATCGCCGACACGGCCCGGCTCGCTCGGCTCGAAGGGCTCGAAGGCCACGCCCGGGCGGCGGAATCGAGGCGCTGAGGCTCACCCCCCCGCCGAGAGCCTCGGGTACACGACCAGCAGGATGATGGTGTTGTACGCGGCGTGGACCCCGACCACGACCCCGAACCCCCGCAGCATGAAAATCGCGCCGAAGTACGCGCCGGCCAGCGCGTAGAACAGGAACCCGATGAGCGGGCTGGGCCACGACGACAGATCGTGGTACAACGCGAACGCGACCGCGGACCCCAGGATCGCCGTCGCGCTCGCCGGGCCCTGCGGGATCTTGAACAGGTCGAACAGCACCGCGTGCAGCGCGGTGATCAGGATCAGCCGGAACAGCAGCTCCTCGTACAGCCCCGCGCCGATCGAGAGCGCCACCGCGGCCCGCCAGTCCTGCGCATGCCCCGGAACTCCCGACGCGAAGGCCAGCACCGGCGCGGCGTCGTTCCAGACGCCGGGGCTCATCGCGCCGGGGTGGGGAGCATTCGAGGCCAGGGTCAGGGCGAGGACCAGGAGCGGCGGGGTCCACGCGAGGCTCTCGCCGTACATCCCCGCGATGGTCCCGGGGCGGATCCGCCAGGGGTCGCCCGAGAGAACGTGCCAGACGGCCAGGACGACCATGAGCGCGATGCCCGGGAGGGCCAGCCCCGTGGCGCGGAAGGCCTCGAAGAACCGAGCGATGGTCCCGTGCGCCCGGATCGTCTCAACGGTGCTCCCGTCGTCGCTGGAAAGAACAAAGATCAACGCGATCTGATACACCAAAACCAGCGGCGTCAGAAAGACCAGAACGTGGAGCGGGCGCGAGGAAAGCCACGCGTAGCCCTCGGGCCTGATGCGGTGCGCGGGCAGGAGCGTGCGGGACGCGGGACGCATGGGCGAACAGCGTAGTGGGCCCGCGCACGAAAAACCCGCGCCGTGGAGCGCGGGCTTGGGTGGGTCTCGTGGGATCTCGCGCGGGGCTCAGGCCGTCTTGGTATAGCCTTCTTTGACCTTGAGCCGGGCGACCAGGCGGCTCTTGCGGCGAGCGGCCTGGTTCTTGTGGATCGTGCCGCGCTGGGCGGTGCGGTCGATGACCTTCTGGCACGCCTTCATCGCCGTGCGGCAATCCTCGACCGAGCCGTGCAGGATCTTCTCCTGGAACTCCTTGATCGCGTCGCGCATCGCGCGGAGGCGCCAGCGGTTGAGCGCGCGGCGCTTGAGGTTCTGGCGGATCCGCTTGCGTGCCGTACGGGAATGGGCCATGTCCGTTCCTTGCTCCGTGCCGGGCCTTCGCCCGGCGACCAAACCGACCACAGCGGCAGGCCCCTGCCCGACGCCCCCCCACCCGGGTCCCCACCCGGCCCCGACGGGAGATCGCCCGTGGGACCCGTATTCTCACACCCCGGGCGTCCGAATCAAGTCCGGCGCGCGATCCGGGTTGCCCGGGAGGGCCCAGCGGGTTATTGTTCCCCCGCGGGAGCCTCAACGCCCGCGACGAGGGTGTAGCTCAATTGGATAGAGCATCTGACTACGGATCAGAAGGTTGAGGGTTCGACTCCTTCCACCCTCGCTTGCAGAACCCAAAAACAACCCGAACGGTAACGTTCGGGTTGTTTTTTTCGGGCCCTGATGGCCTCCCGGGCATGGCCCCCCCGGACCCCGGGCGTACCTTTGCGGACCGCGTGAGCGATGTGAGCGTGCGCCGGCTCCGCCCCGCGGCCCGATGAGCCCCACGGGGCGCCGCCCCCATCGACAACCCTCGACCCTCCGCCGGGACCTCCGCGCCTGCACGATCGACGGGATGATGTACTGCGTCCTCCTTGGGATCGGGGAGCAGTATTTCCCCCGCTTCGTCCTCGAACTGGGCATGGGCGAGGTCGCCGCAGGCCTGGTCGCCACCGTGCCCGTGTTCATCGCCGCGATCATGCAGCTCGCGGCGCCGCGCCTGGTCCACCTCGCGGGCTCCTACCGCCGTGTCTTCTCGTTCTGCGGGTGGTGGCAGGCCGCGATGTTCATCCCGCTCGCCCTCATCGCGGCCGCCTCGCACCTCTGGATGCCGTGGCACCAACGCCTCGAGGCGGCCTGCCGGGCCGAATCGCGCGGGCTGGGCGACGTGGTCGGGTTCATCCCTGAGGTCGTGCTCTTCTCGGTGGTCACCTTCTCGGTCGCCGGGGCCGTCGTCGGCGGGCCCGCCTGGACCGCGCACGTCGGCGAGATGATCCCCAGGCGCGTCCGGCCGCGGTACCTCGGGCACCGGAACCTCCTGCTCGGGGCCGCCCTGCTCGCGGGGCTCCTCGCGGGCGCCGGGCTCCTGAGGCTCTCCACTTCCTTCGCCGGCCACGGCGAGATCCTGGGCATGCCCCCGGCGATGGCGGCGTTCACCGCGATGTTCCTCATCGCCGCCGTCGCACGCGCGATCTCCGCGTATTACCTCTCGACCTACAGCACGCCCAAGAAGGGCCTGGCGATGCCCGTGACAGTCCCGGCCCGAGCCCTGGCGGGGAGGCTGATCCGCGCGAGCGAGGGGCGTGTCTTGGGCGTGCTGCTCTGCATGCAGGCCGCCCACCTCATCGCCTTCCCCTACTTCAACCCGTTCATGAAGGAACGGCTGATGCTCGGGGACACGCCTTACGGGCTCCTCCTCGGCGCGTTCTTCCTCGGGAAACTCATCGCCCCGGCGCCCGCGGGACGGCTTATCCACCGCTTCGGCGTGGCCCGCGTCCTCTGGCTCGCCTGCGCCGCCATGGTGCCCGTCCCGCTCTTCTGGCTCGTCTCCGACGCCCTCGTCTGGCTCCTGATCGCGCAGGTCCTCTCGGGCGCGGCGCTGTCGGTCTTCGAACTGTGCTCCTTCATGGCCCAGCTCGACCACGTCAAGACCGAGGAACGCGCCAGCGTCCTGAGCAAGTTCGGGCTGCTCTTCCACGCCTCGGGCATGCTCGGGTCCATCGGGGGAGGGTGGGTCCTCAACGCCACCGGCCGATCCTTCGGCGGGTACGAAAGCGTCTTCGCCATCTCCGCCCTCGCCCGACTCGGGTCCCTGGCCCTCCTCACCAGGCTCAACCGGCCCGGACGCGGGCCCGACCCGGGCGTCCCCGCCTTCGAGCCCCCGGGGAGCGAGGACGTCGTGGCGCTCCCCCCGGCGGGCGAGGAATTCGCCTCAAAAAGGGGGGATCGGCGCCGGAGCGAGTGAAAGCCCGCGCCGGGGCGCAATGATCCCGCGATGATCCCCCAGACCGACACCGGCCCCGGCGCCCCGGATGATCTACGATTCTTTGGTGCGGTGATGAGCACCGCCCAAGGGGGTCCGATGGCACGACCGGTGACGGTGCTGCTCGCCGACGACCATTCGCTGGTCCGAGGCAGCCTCGCGAGCTGGCTCAGGAACAGCGGGATCTCGGTGGTCAGCGAGGTCGGCAACGCCGACGCCGCGGTGACCGAGGCGATCCGCCTCAAGCCCGACGTGGTGGTGCTCGACATCGACATGCCGGGGCTCCAGTGTTTCGACGCCGCGAGGGCCATCCGCGCGCGGTGCCCGGGGACCAGGGTCCTCTTCCTCTCGGCGTTCTTCAACGACCGGTTCATCGAGGACGCGCTCCGCGTCGAGGCGTCGGGGTACATCACCAAGGGCGAGCCGCCCCAGGCCGTCGTGCAGGCCATCCACGCCGTCATGAGCGGCGGGGTCTATTTCTCCCCCGAGGTGCAATCCCGGCTCGTGATCGACGGGGGCGGGGTCAGGCTCGAACACGCCCGGGCCACGCGCTCCTCCACGCTCACCACCCGCGAGGTCGAGGTGCTCCGCTACGTGGCCCGCGGCATGGCGAAAAAAGAGATCGCCGCGACCATGCACCTCTCGGTCAAAACCATCGACAACCACTGCACGAGCCTCATGAACAAGCTCGACATCCACGACCGCGTGGAACTCGCCCGATTCGCCATCCGCGAGGGGCTCGCCGAGCCGTAACCCGACCCGCCGCGGGCCACGCCAAAGGCCAAGGGCCCGTACGATCCACCATGGTCCGGCAGACGAAGCAACGCAGCGCCATCCGCTCGGCGATCCTCGCCGCCGCGGGGCCACTCTCCGCCCAGGAGATCCTCCACCTCGCCAAGCGCAAGGTCCAGGGCCTCGGGCTCGCGACGGTCTACCGCTCGGTCAAGTCGATGGTGGACCAGGGCGAGCTCGTGCCCGTCGAGGTCCCCGGCGAGCCCCCACGCTACGAGGCCGCCGGCAAGGAACACCACCACCACTTCCTCTGCCGGTCGTGCTCGAGGCTCTTCGACCTCCAGGGGTGCGCGGGTGACTTCCGATCCCTCCTGCCCGCGGGGTTCACGCTCGAGAGCCACGAGCTGACCCTCGTTGGCGTCTGCGCCCCGTGCGGGAAGCGACGCCGGGCCTGACCCCGGCCGCGGGCGGCCGGCGACCCCGACCGGTACACTCCGGGCATGCTCGTGCGATTCACCGGCGGCGACGGGAAGGACGTCTGGGTCAGCCCGCTGCACGTCAAGGTCGTCCGCGAAAAAACCGGCATCTTCGGGAAGAAAAAAGGCACCGAGATCGTCGTGCAGATGCCCGGCGGCGTGTCCGGCGGCGGGGTCCACGTCGAGGGTGAGCCCGAGGAGGTCGCCCGCGTGATCTCCGAGGCCTTCCCCACGATCATCCCCTACCTTCCCGACGACGACCGCGCGTCGGGCCGGGGGGGCGTCCCGGGGTCGGGGGGAGACTAACCCGCCCGCCCGGGCGTGAGGAGACACCGTGATCGACCCAAGGCTCGAGAAGCTCGCCGACGTGATCGTGAACTACAGCACCCGCGTCAAGAAGGGCGACGTGGTGGGCATCATGGCCGAGTGCGAGGCACGCCCGGCCGTCGAGGCCGTCGCCCGCGCCGTCATCAAGGCCGGCGGGCACCCCATCACCCTCGCCCGCAACACCACCTTCGCCGAGGCCCTCCTCGAGCACGGGTCCGACGATCAACTCGCCTTCGTCCACCCCGTCCACATAAACTTCATCGAATCGGTGGACGTGCAGATCTCGCTCTGGGCCGAGACCAACACGAAGGCCCTGGCCCGACACGACCCCGCCAAGGTCGCCCTCCTCCAGAAGGCCCGCAAGCCCTTCCTCGCCACCTTCCTCGAACGGGCCGCCAAGGGGTCGCTCCGGTGGTGCGGGACCATGGTCCCCACCCACGCCTCGGCCCAGGACGCCGAGATGAGCCTCCGCCAGTACGAGGATTTCGTCTACCGCGCGGGGCTCCTCCACACCGACAACCCCGCCGCGGAGTGGCAGAAGATCCACGACCGCCAGAAACGCGTCTGCGAATGGCTCACCGGGAAGAGATCGCTCCGCTTCGTCGCCCCCGCACGCGACGGGCACGACGGGACCGACCTGACCGTCGACGTCTCCGCGGCCACCTGGATCAACTGCGCCGGGCACGAGAACTTCCCCGACGGCGAAGTCTTCGCCGGGCCCACGCTCCCGCCCAAAGGCCTCGGCGTCGAGGGGCACGTCAACTACACCTTCCCCGCCGTGTACCAGGGACGCGAGGTCGTCGGCGTCCGCCTCCGCTTCAAGGGCGGACGCGTGGTCGACGCCTCGGCCGACAAAAACGAAGAGTTCCTCATCAGGATGCTCGACCAGGACGAGGGCGCCCGAAACCTGGGCGAGATCGCCATCGGCACCAACTACTCGATCACCGAGTTCAGCCGAAGCACCCTCTTCGACGAGAAAATCGGCGGGACCTTCCACGCCGCCGTCGGCGCGGGCTACCCCGAGTCCGGCAGCACGAGCCAGTCCGGGCTCCACTGGGACATGGTCTGCGACCTCCGCCCCGGAAAGGCCCGCGACGGCTCACCGACCCCCGGCGGGACCATCGCCGCCGACGGCGAGGTCTTCCACCGCGACGGGCGCTTCCTCGTCGCGTATTAAACGCTCACCGAAGGGCCGCGGTCCCCTGCACGGGACGGTCCTCGAGCGCCATCGCGTCGGTCGGGGCGGTATTGACCGCCTCGCCCGCCACGGGGCTGAAGCGCGAGCCGTACAGCGGCACGCGACGGTTGCTCAACGCCCGGGGCATGAAGGGCTGGGCCAGCAGGGCCAGGACCAGGCAGGCCCCGTTCGCCGCCAGCATCCACCCCATCCCGGTCTTGCCGAGGTACACCATCACCGACGTCGCGACGACGACCAGCAGGCTCAGCGGGATCAGCGCCGACCAGGCCATCATCATCACCTGGTCGTACCGAAGCCTCGGGATCGTCCAGCGGATCACCATCCCGAAGCAGACCAACAGGACGACCTTGCCCATGAAGATCGCCGCCTTGGCCAGCACGCCCAGGATCCCCGTCGCCTCGTCCCCCCAGATCGTCACGAACGGCAGCGGCTCCCACGCCCCAAGGAACAGCAGCACCAGGAACGCCGTCCCCGTCACCAGGTGCGCGTACTCCGCCAGGAAGAACATCGCGAACCGCATCGCCGAATACTCGGTGTGGTACCCGCCGACCAGCTCCTGCTCGGCCTCCGCGTTGTCGAACGGCGCCCGGTTGCTCTCCGCCAGCGAGCAGATGTAGAACAGCACGAACGCCAGGGGCTGGCTGAACACCAGCCACCCGTGCTCGAACTGGTACTGCGCGATCGACATCGCCCCCAGCGACCCGACCAGCAGCAGCACCGCCAGGATCGAGAGCCCCATGGGGATCTCGTAGCTGATCATCTGCGCCGTCGCCCGGAGCCCCCCCAGGAACGAGAACTTGTTGTTACTCGCCCACCCGCCCAGCGTCACCCCGTACACCCCGAGCGCCGCCACGGCCAGCAGATACACCACCCCGACGTTGATGTTCGCCCCGACCACCACCACCTCGCCCGCGTCGACGATCGGCTTCTCCATGAACGGCAGGTGGAGCACCCCGCTCCACGTCCCGCCCCACGGGATGATGATGAACCCGATCAGCGCCGGCACGATGATGATCGCCGGCGCCAGCGTGAACAGCACCTTGTCCACCCGCGCGGGCGTGTAGTCCTCCTTGAGGACGAACTTGATCCCGTCCGCCAGCGACTGCCCAAGCCCGATGCACCCCTTCAGGAACGCCAGCGCCGGCAGCCCGAAGTCAAACCCCACGCGGTTGGGCCCGATCCGGTCCTGGATGTACGCGCTGATCTTGCGCTCGAAATACACGAGGTACGCGCACGTCACCAGGATCACGTGGACCATGACGATGATCGTGAGCGCGGAGGTCACCAGCTGAGCGTTGAACCACGTCGGCATATGGGCCCAAGTGTAGCGGGCCCCCCACCCGGGATGGCATCCCGCCCCCCGCCGCTTACCCCGACCCGCCCGGCGCGGGCTCCATCCGACCGTCCGTCAGCCTGAGCACCCGCCCCGCCCCCGCCGCCCGCTCCGCCGTCGCCTCGTCGTGCGTCACCACCACCATCGTCTGCCCCCCCGCGTGCAGCTCGGAGAACAGGTCCAGGATCGTCCGCCCCGTCGCCCGGTCCAGGTTGCCCGTCGGCTCGTCCGCCAGCAACAGCCTCGGCCCGTTGATCAGCGCCCGGGCGATGGCCACCCGCTGACGCTCGCCCCCCGAAAGCTCCGCCGGCCGGTGCCTTAGTCGGTGCCCCAGACCCACCCTCGCGAGCAGTTCCTTCGCCCGCTCGTCCAGCGCACGCCGACGCGAGGCGTACCCCAGCCGACCGTACGCCACCATCGCCCCCAGCAGCACGTTCTCCACGACCGACAGCTCCGGCAGCAGGTGATAAAACTGAAACACAAACCCCACGTCGAACCGCCGGTAGCGGTCCAGGACCCCCGCCGACGCCCCGACCAGCTCGCGCCCGTCGAAGACGATGCTCGAGCCCGAACGCCGGTCCGGGCGGTCCAGCGCCCCGAGCAGGTGGAGCAGCGTGCTCTTGCCCGACCCGCTGGCCCCCAGGATCGCCACGAACTCGCCCCGCGCCACGCCCACCGACACCCCGCGCAGCACCGGCACGTCCACCCGCCCCAGCCGGTACGTCTTGTGCAACGACTCGGCCCGGATGATGGCCCCGCCCCCCCCCGAGGCTTCAACCCCGCCCGCCGGCATCGAGATGGTCGAAGGGTGGGTGCTCATTCGAACCTCAACGCACGGACCGGGTCCATCCTCGACGCCCGCACGGCCGGGACCAGCGCCCCCACCGCGCTCGACACCACCCCCGACGCCGCCACCACCGACGCATCGAGCCACTTGAACCGGGCGGGGATCTCCGAGAAGTAGTAGATCCTCGGGTCCCAGATATACAGCCCGAACGCCTCCCCGAGCCACTCGTGGATGTCGTTGATGTTCGTCACGATCGCGTACGACATCGCCCCGCCCGCCAGGCCGCCGATCACCCCGATCACCAACCCGTACCGCACCCACACCCACGCCACCCCCGTCCGGCTCGCCCCCAACGCCCGCAGCACCCCGATGTCCTTGGTCTTCTCCGCCACCATCGACCAGAAAATCGCCAGCACCAGGAACACCGCCGTCACCGAGATAAACGAGAACAGGATCAGCACCAGCCCCGTTTCTTTCTCCACCGCCGCGATCATCGTCCGGTTCTGATCTCGCCACGTCCGGATGTCGATGGTCCCCGGCGGCGGGACCTCCCCGCGGTGCGCCGCCGCGAACTCCCGGTACACCTCCCCCACCGCCGACGCCACCGCCTCCGCGTTCGCCTCTCCACGCCCTCGCACGTACACCGTCGTCACCCGCGCCGGCTCCACCCCGATGCCCTCGAAGCCCTCCGAGAACGACTCCGTCCCGTCGGGACGCTCCACCACCCCGCCCGGCCTCTCCGGCGGCACGATCCGCGTCGCCCGGTCCATCTTCAGCCGGCGCTGCAACTCCCCCAGCTCCACCAACGCCGTCTTCTTGTCCATCTCGTACAGCCCGGTGTGGAACTCGTTCGCCACCCGCAGCGTCACCGACGCGATGTCCAGGATCCGCCCCTGGCTGTCCACCGGCACGAGGTTGAGCGTCACCGTCCCCTGCCTCGGCAGGAAAATACTCAGCACCTCCTCCCCGCCCGAGCTCCCTCGCTGCACCAGCCGCGGACGCGGCTCGAAAAAACCCTCCGACCGCCTCGCCGCGAACCCGCTCACCTCGATCCCGGGCACCACCGCCGGCAGCCGCTCGCCCCCCACCGGGCCCGGCACCGTCAGGCTCCGACCGTTCTCCAGCACCTCGGTCAAGATCCCCTTGATCCCCGCGTCCAACCGGGGGTCCTCCCGCTTCGCGTCCTTCCGCAGCGGCTCATCGATCGGCCTCCACCACAGGCTCGATTCGTACCCCGTCACCCGCGCGAAACTCTCCCCCTCGATCCCGCGGATCAGCACCATCTCCTTCCGGTTGTCCGGCAGCACGATCAGGCTGTACGTCACGATCGCCGGCGCCGCCGCCTCGATCATCGGGTGCGCTTCGAGCCGCTTCACCAGATCCCCGTAGTACGGGAACCCCGCATTGGGCCACTCGATCACCACGTCACCGATCAGCACCCGCCCCGAGTTGACCAGGTGGTTCAGAAAACCGCCCATCACCGACCACACCACGATCACCATCCCCGTGCACAGCATCACCGCCACCGCGGCCAGCAGCGGCATGATCTTGCTCGTCAGGTAGCGTCGGGTCAGCAGGGCCTGGTACACGCGGGCCACTGTAGCGCCGGACCCCGCCACGACCCGGGCCGATCCGGCGGAACGCGGCGGTATCATGCGCCCCGATGTCCCGGCACGCCGCCACCCTCCTCCTCGTGCAGCAGCACGTCGCGCACGGACGCCCCGAGCAGGCCCGCGCCATCCTCCAACGAGCCCTGACCAAAGGCCCCGCCCCCGACCTCGACAACGCCATGGCCGTCGTCCTCAGCCGATGCGGTGAGCCCGACCGCGCGGCCTTCTTCGCCCAGCGCGCCGCCGACGCCGCACCCGCCAACGCCCCCATCCTCACCACACTCGCCAACCTCCGCAGCGTCCTGGGCGCTTACGACCAGGCGATCCCGATCTACCAGCGGGCCCTCGACGCCGACCCCTCGCACGCGGGCGCCCGCCTGGGGATCGCCAACGCCCTGCGCGGGCTCCACCGATACTCCGACGCCGCCGAACACCTCCGCGCCGCCCTCGAAGGACGGCGCGACCCCGACCTCGAAGCCACCCTCGCCGCCACCGTCGCGTGGGCCGGCCGCATCGAAGAGGCCATGCCCATCATCCGCGCCGCGGCGGAGGCCTTCCCCGATCACGCGATGGCCGCCACCACCCTCGCCAACCTCTCCAACTACGACCCCGACCTCGAAGCCGACGAGGTCATCGAAGCCCACCTCGCCTTCGGTCGCCTCGCCGACCGCCTCATGCCCCCACCGCCCCCGACCCCCACACCGCCCACGCCACCGACCCCCACACCGCCCACGCCACCGACCCTCACGCCGGGCGGCCCGCTCCGCATCGGCCTGATCTCCCCCGACCTCCGACGCCACTCGGTCGCATTCTTCGTCGAGCCGCTCCTCCGCCACCTCCCCGACCACGGCGTCGAGGTCCGCTGCTACCCAAGCCACGTGAAGGGCGACGACGTCTCGGCACGACTCAAGGCCCTCGCCGCGGGCTGGCGCGAGATCGGCGCCCTCGCCGACGCCGACGCCGCCGCTCGCATCCGCGACGACCGGCTCGACCTCCTCATCGACCTCGCCGGGCACACCCTCGGGCACCGCCTCGGCGTCCTCCAGCGCCGCCCCGCGCCGCGACAGGCCACCTACCTGGGCTACCCCTCCATCACCGGGCTCTCCACCTGCGACGCCCGCATCGTCGACACCCTCACCGACCCGCCCGCCGACGACCCGGGCCCTCGCGTCCACGAGCGCCTCGTCCGGATCGACCCTCCGTTCCTCTGCTACACCCCACCCCACGACGCCCCCGACCCCGCACTCCCGCCCGAAGACGCCCCGATCACCTTCGGGTGCTTCAACACCCTCCCCAAGATCAACACGAGCGTCGTCTCGGCGTGGTCCACCCTCCTCGCCCGCGTCCCCGGATCCCGCCTCCTCCTCAAGGCCACCCAGTTCGCCGACCCCGCCGCACGCGACGCCCTCGCCGCCCGTTTCGCCGCCGCCGGCACCGACCCCCGCCGCGTCGAGATCCTCCCCGCCACGCCCTCCCTCCGCGACCACCTCGCCCTCTACGCACGCGTCCACCTCGCCCTCGACACCTTCCCCTACCACGGCACCACCACCACCTGCGAAGCCCTCTGGCAGGGCGTCCCCGTCGTCACCCTCGCCGGCGACCGCCACGCCTCGCGCGTCGGGTGCTCCCTCCTCCACGCCGCCGGGCTCGACGACCTCGTCGCCCGCTCCACCGACGACTACCTCACCCTCGCCGCGGCCCTCGCCGCCGACCGCCCGCGCCTCGCCGACCTCCGCGCCTCACTCCGGCCGCGCCTCCGCGCCGGCCCCCTCTGCGACAGCCCCGGGCTGGCACGCCGCTTCGCCGCCGCCCTCCGCTCGATCCTCGCCCACGATCCCCGCCCCTGATCGCATTCATACCCTTCCCCGTGCGGCTCGGGCCCCTCCAACTCGAAACCAACCTCCTCCTCGCGCCCATCGCCGGGTATTGCGACCTCGCCTTCCGCTCCATGTGCCGACGATGGGGCGGCGTCGGGCTCGCCTGCACCGACCTCCTCAGCCCACAAGGCCTCCTCCGCGGCACCGCCACCAGCCTCGACCTCGCGAAAACCGACGATTCCGACCGCCCCGTCGGCATGCAGCTCTACGGCAGCGACCCCGCCATCATGGCCCAGGGCGCACGATGGGCCGTCGAGCACGGCGCCGCCGTCGTCGACATCAACATGGGCTGCCCCGTCGACAAGGTCACCAAGAAAGACGGCGGGAGCAAACTCCTCACCGACCTCTCCCGCGCCATGGCCATCGTCGCCGACGTCCGCCGCGAACTCGACCGCCTCCCGCTCCCCGCCGACGAGTGGTCCCGCCGCCTCGGCCCCGGCGCCCGCGGTCCCTCATCGCCCACCCCCGTCCCCCTCACCTGCAAGATGCGCCTCTGCTGGGCCACCGCCGACTTCGAGGCCGGACGGGCCTGCTCCCCCGACCTCGCCTCACGCCTCGCCGACGCGGGCGTCGCCGCCGTCACCGTCCACGGACGCACCACCGAGGACAAGTTCCAGGGCACCGTCCGCCTCGACGGGATCGCACGCGTCGTCGACGCCGTCAACGGGCGCATCCCCGTCGTCGGCAACGGCGACGTCCGCGAGCCGATCGACGCCGCCCGCATGCTCCGCGCCACCGGGTGCGACGCGGTGATGATCGGCCGCGGCGCGCTCTCCACGCCCTGGATCTTCCGCGACGCCCACGCCTTCCTCGTCACCGGCTCGGTCCCGCCCTCGCCCACCGAGCCCGACATCATCGAGGACCTCCGCCGATACTTCGAATCCATGCGGGCCCAGCGCGACGACCGCTACGCCCTCTTCCAGATCAACCGCCGCGTCTCCTGGTTCGCCAAACGCCTCGGGCACACCGACCCCGCCACCGGCGAACCCGCCGCCCTCAGCGTCAAGCCCTTCAAAGAAGCCGTCCGCACCGCCTCATCTCCCGCCATGGTCCACGACGCCTTCGACCGCTTCATCGCGGGCGAACTCCGCGGCGGACGCATCACCCACGCCTCCGCCGCCGAGTGATCGAGCATCGACCACGACGCCACCACCCGATCGGGTGCTGCGCCGCGATTGTTCACGCGGCGCGAAGATGAGAAAATGTTCTCACACGCCGAATCCCCGCGCCCGCCGCCCGCGTAACCACGGGCGAGAGAGACACGACGCACGATCGGTCACCCGTTCCGGTGATCGACGCCCATGGTCCCCTCATCCGAGGAGTGCGTCCGATGAAGCAACTGATCGCTGTTCTCGCCGTGTCCGGCCTGGCCTCCACCGCCCTGGGCGACGCCCGCGCCCGCGTCTTCCACGCGTCCCCCGACGCCCCCAACGTCGACGTCTACGTCAACGACGGGCTCGCCTTCGGCAACCTGGCCTTCGGCCTCTCCACCGCCTACGCCTCCCTCCCCGGCGCCGATTACAACTTCAAGGTCCGCCCCGCCGGACTCGACAACC
Source organism: Phycisphaeraceae bacterium (assembly GCA_015200025.1). GTDB lineage: Bacteria > Planctomycetota > Phycisphaerae > Phycisphaerales > UBA1924 > UBA2396. The sequence continues at coordinate 500,699 of CP054186.1, forward strand.
CCGTCGTCATCGACGCCGACGCCTCCCTCGCCTCCGGCGTCGATTACACCATCGCCGCCATCGGCACCCTCGGCGGCGGGACCCTCGCCCCCCTCATCCTCATCGACGACAACTCCCTCAACGCCGACTTCGCCCGCGTCCGTTTCGTCCACGCCTCCCCCGATGCCCCGGCCGTCGACATCGCCGTCCAGGGCGGGCCCGTCCTCTTCAGCAGCATCGCCTTCGCCGACTTCGGCAACTACCTCAACGTCGGGCCCGGGTCCTACGACCTCGAGGTCCGCGTCGCGGGCACCACCAACGTCGTCCTCTCCCTCGCCGGGATCACCTTCGACGCCAACACCGTCTACACCGTCTGGGCGCTCGGGTTCGCCGCCTCCCCGGGCGGCCCAGGGCTCTCCGCCGCCATCACCGTTGACGCGGTCATCCCCGCCCCGGGCGCAATCGGCCTCCTCGCCGCCGCCGGCCTCCTCGCCGCACGACGCCGCCGTTGATCCTCACTCACAGGACCCGCCACAGCCCAGGCCGACCCAACCCGTGGCCGTAGAACAGGACTCGCACCCCCCCGCCCAACCGCGGGGGGGCGCCTTCAACCCGAGCCCACGCGATGATCGCCCCGTTCATCGCGCGGGCCGCAGAACCTCACCCAAGTCCACCACCACCCGGCCCGGCTGGAAATAGTCGGCGTTGAGCGACCTCGACGAAAGACTCGTCAGCACCACGCACGTCCGCCCCTGCGACTGCGCGTACGCCAGGTCCTCGTCGCTGGGCCCCGCGAACCGCGCGTTGCCCGTCTCCTTCACGTGGAAATGAAAGTGCGCCAGCGACCGGTCGCTCTCCCGCACCATGTCCTCCGACGCGATGAACCGCTCGTCTGACACCCGCTGCCCCGCCCACGGCGGGTACAGCACCACGACGAAAGCCCCGCCCGACGCGTCCCATTCGATCACCCCGCCGTACTCCGTCGTCGTGTCCTTGCGGTCCGCCTCCGCGTACCGCCACAGCGTCTCCACCACGCCCGCCCCCGACAACGCCTCGTCCAGCACCAACGCCGCGAGCACGTCGCCCCACGCCATCCTCGACCCCGTCTCCGCGATCCGCTCGGGGACCCGGTCCTCTCGCGAGCGGTTGTCCGCGTTGCGCTCGTACGTGTCCCGCCCCGACAGACGACGCGTCAACTCCGACAGCAACGCCGACCGGCCCATCCCCAACCACTCCGGCCGGCAAGACGCCGCCCACCGCACCGGCTCCGCGTGCCTCAACGCCAGCCCGACGGCCTGCTCGTTCGTCAGCCCCGCGATCGCCCGCTCCGTCTCCGACAGCCACGACGCGTTCTTCGCGTCCCGGCCGTCGAACAGCCGCCCGACCCACCGGATCTGCTCCGCCGACTCCGGCAACGCGCGGAACACCGACCGCGAACGCCGGAGCATCTCCACCCTCGGGTTCCCGTTCCCCGACGGGTCCCGCAACAGTTCATCACGCACCGAACCGTCCGCGTCCAGCCTCGCCAGAAGCCCCCACGCGTCCGCCTGGTACACGTCACGCCACCGCAGATGCCGCGTCTGCCCCTCGTCCGGCGGGTCCAGGTACAACCCCCACGCCACCCGCTCGGGCGTCTGGCCCGGCGCCAACGCCGCCAGCGCCTTCCGCTCCGCACGCTCACCCTCGGGCACCCCGGGCACCGGCCTCGAATAACTCCTCACCAACGGCGGCACAAAGTCCGCCCACCCACCCTCCGCCGCACGCTCCGAGATAAACAGCACCACCGCCCGGCTCGGCTCGCGCGGGAGCAACGCCCGCATCTGCTCACGCGTCTCCGTGCGCACCGATTCGCTCGGGTCCTCCAGCAACGCCCGGAGGATCGCAACCTTCACCTCGGGCGCCGCCGCCGGCGACCACAGCAACGGCTCGAGCTGCCGCTTCGCGTCCATCCGGTCCGACTCGGGCCTCGACGGGTCCAACGCGAGCGGGACCGCCGCCGCACGGTCCGCGTCACGACGCCCCGGGTTCAGCGCATCCTTCAGCGGATCCCCGCCCGACCGCGACGACGACCCGCACCCCACCACCCCCACCACCCCCACCACCCCCGCCACGCTCGCCAAACAGGCCGCCACCCTCACCCCGGCGGTCACCAGCGCCACAACGCCCGCCCAACGACACGACACGCCCGTTCCTGGTGTATGGCTCATGCGGACGCACTGTAGCGGCCGTGTCTAGAATCCACCCGATGGACCACGCCCGCGACGACACGAACGCCGAACCCCTCCGCGAACGCGTCGCCAAGGTGCTCAACGTCATCCGCCCCGCCGTCCAATCCGACGGGGGCGACCTCGAACTGGTCGACGTGACCGCCGACGGCGTCGTCCGCATCCGCCTCCACGGCGCCTGCGTGGGCTGCCCCTCCAGCAGCATGACGCTCAAGCACGGGATCGAGCGAAACCTCCGGACCTACGTCCCCGAGGTCCGCGGCATCGAATCCGTCGCTTGATCGACCGCCGGGTCCGATAACGCCCGTCACGCTCCGTACACCACCCATCCACAAATCATCCACATCGCCACGCCGCCGCATGAAATCGCGCGCCCGGGGTCGGCCACGCGCTCTTTCTTCGTCGTTCACGCGGATCGGGCTTTTCCCGCGCCGGGCCGTGTGGTATATCTCTCGGTGGTGGAACCGACCGACGGATCGGCCGGGTGAACAATTCGGTGGGAGCCGAACATGCTCGTCATCACTCGTCGAGAAGGCGAGGAAGTTGTCATCGGAGACCCGCGCAACCCCATCGGGGTCGTGCGGATCGCTTCGGTCAAGGGTGAACGCGTCCGGATCGCCTTCGACTTCCCGCGGGACGTTGAGATCCACCGGCGTGAGATCGCCGAGCAGATCGTGACCCAGGACCCCGCCGCCGCCGCCGACGCCCCCGTCGTGCGCACCGTCCCCTCCGTCACCGCCGCCGCCGCGGACTGACACCGGGCCGTCTCGCCCCGACACCCCCGGCCCTTCGCACCACGCCGCGATCACGGCCGATGTCCCCATCCCGCCGTACCGCGCTACGGCCTCACCCCGGGCATCACCACGTCCCCGCGCCGAGACGCCGGCGTCACCTCCAGACGCTCAACCCGCCCGCCGCGGTACTCGACCTCGACCACCGTCCGCCCGGGCGCGTGCAGCCGGAACGACACGTCCCACCCCGCAGGCCACGCCGGCAACAGCAGGATCTTCCCATCCGGCGTCGGCTGCAGCAGCATCAGGTGCGTCTGGTTCATGATGTTGGCCCCGTGGCATTGATCCGGGAGCCAATCGAAGTTCGGGCCCCACATCGCCGGGAAACGGTGCGCCGCGTTCGAGTGGCCCAGCCTCGCCACCAACTGCTCCCGCGCCTCCTCCGTCAACCCCAGGCACGCCGCAAAGATCCCATCCTGCGTCCACCCGCGGTCCGCCCGGTCGTGACGGTGCCGGTACGCCGCCAGCGCGTGCTCGAGCCCAGGACGCCCCAGCCCGTGCGTCCCGAACGGCCACACCGTGTACAACTCCGGCGTCTCCACGTTGTTCCGCTGATCCTTGTACCGCTCCGCGGGCGCGATCATCATCACCCCGCCCCGCTCCCGCACCGGAACCTCCGGCGTCGCCCGCTTCACCCGATCCCACAGCGCACGGTCCTCGTCCCCGCCGATCCCCTCAGGCAACGACAGCAACCGATCGCACACCGCGTGCAGCCCCGCCAGGCACGGCGTGTCGTTCACCACCCCGTGCCAATACGTCTCGAGCGACTGCGTCGGCGTGATCACCAGCCGCCCACGCCCGTCACGACCGAACCGCGAATCGAAATACCGCAGCGTCTCCCTCGCCATCGGCAACGCCCGCTCACGCAGGAACCCCTCGTCCCCCGTGTACACCGCGTGATCCAGCATCAAGAGTGTCAACTCCAGCGACGGGTTCCACGCCCACTGCCACCACGGGCACGGCGAGATATCCCCCGCCGCCAGCCCCTCCCGAGACCACCCGTAATCCCCGTTCGCGTACGACGCGAACGTCGTCATCGTCTCGGACCAATACACGCCCCCGGCCGCGTAATAGAGCTTCGTACGCGCCATCGACGCCGGCAACGCGTCCTCGTAATACCGGAACAGCGGGTCCATCAGGTCGAAATCACCCGCCGGCATCATCGCGTGGTACGGCAGCCTCGTGTTCTGCCACCAGAACGAACCCCCCCACTTCCGCCAATCCGCGTCGTACGGCTGCCCCTGCGTGTGCACCGGCTCGACCGTGAAGATCGACCCGTTGAACTTGATCGGATACCGCCCGCTCCCGTCCCGCGGCCCGCCGCCGCACGCGTTCACCCACCGCTGCAACGCGTACGCCCGCATCAGCCTCGACGCGGGCTCGGGATCGCTCCACCGCCCACCGGCTTTCGCCCCGGGCGGGTCGCCCGACACGATCACCCACGACCGCCCCCAGAACGACGACCACCACGCCGCGTTCGTCTCCCTCGCCTCGCGCGCCGACGGGGACCGCGCCGACGCGCCCCGCACCGCCTCGCGCCACGCCTCCGCCGAGGCGTCCTGCGCCGACCGCGTCGTCACCCTCAACTCAAAGGCGGAGACCGGCCGCGTGCTGTCCAGCGTGCTGACCCCAACCGCGGGCATCGCCGACCCGTCCGCGTCCCCCTCGAGACGCCCCCCGAACGTCCGGTGGAGCAGCGGGTCGCGGAAGAACTCCCGGATCGGCCCCAAACCCTGGTGCTCCAGCGTGACCGGGACCACCGAGTGCCCGTTACGGTGGAACCACTCGACCGCGTCGCGCCCACCCTCCCGGGACACGCCCACCACGTCCGCCGACTCCCACGCGTGCGCCCGCCGGACCTCCGCCGGCGCGTCCCGCATCGTCCAGCTCGACGCCAACTCCGTGTCGTCCGAAAAGTCTTTCCTCCCCGTGCGCCACGTCTCCACCGACGCGACCACCCGCGCCGCCGACCCCAGCGCCCCCTCGACCCGCACCTGATCGACCCCGGGCACCACATAGATCGTCACCGTCGACCGACCCCCACCCACCCCACCCACCGCCCCACCCACCGCCCCTTCCCCCGACGGCCCCGACACCTCGATCACCCCCTCGCGCAGCCTCAGCGCTTGCCGGAACCCCGGCCCCGCGAACGGGCTGGGGTCCAGCACCACCCGCACCCGCGCGAGTTTCAGAAGCCGGTCCGTCTCGCTCCACGCATCCGTCCGCGACAGCAGCGCGACCACCGCCCCGTCCCTCTCGACCCAGACGTTCGCCCCGACCGTCCCGTTCCCGATGGGCATCGACCCGGCGCTGTCGCCCGAAGGCGACGACCACACCACGTCGCACCGGTCCATCTCCGGCGGCGCACCACCACACAGCGCCGCGGCCGAAACCACGCTCGCAATCAGCATCCGCCCAGTTTACCGCGCCAACGACCCCGGGCCGGCTTACTCCGGCTTCCCGCCCGAGTGGTCGTACACCCACGCGTCCCCGTGCCGCGGCCAGCCGATCACCTCGCCCGCCGCGAAGAACAGCCTGAGCTCCCGCTCCGCCGCCTCGGGGCTGTCCGACCCATGGATCAGGTTGAAGCTGTTCGACACCCCGAAGTCACCCCGGATGGTCCCCGGCGCCGCCTTCGAACCGAACGTCGCCCCCATCATCCCACGCGCGATCGTGATCGCGCCGATCCCCCGAACCGCCAACACCAGCACCGGGCTCGACGTCATGAACTTCACCAGCCCGTCGTAGAACGGCTTGCCCTTGTGCGACTCGTAGTGCGTCGCCGCCAACTGCGGCGAGATCTGCGTCAGCTTCGCGCCCACGATCTGCAGCCCCTTCTGCTCAAAGCGGGAGATGATCGCCCCCATCAGCCCCCGCTGCACCGCGTCGGGCTTCAGAATGATCAGCGTCGTTTCCATCGGTCAAGGCCTCCTCGAATCCGGCCCCGATCGGTGCGTCCCGACCGGGCGCCAGGGCCGCAATAGTAGGTCGCCCGCCGCCCCGGACGCCCGCACAAGCCACCCCCCGACGCCACCGCGGTCTACCCTTCCCCCGATGAAAGTCGCCGTCTTCAGCACCAAGCCCTTCGAACGCGACCCCCTCGCCTCGGCCCTCGCCCCCCGCCACGAGCCCCGTTTCCTCGAGCCGGGGCTCCACGCCGCCACCGCACCCCTCGCCTCAGGCTGCAGCGCCGTCTGCGCCTTCGTCAACGACCGCCTCGACGCCCCGTGCCTCGACGCACTCGCCGCGCTGAACATCCGACACGTCGCCCTCCGCTCCGCCGGGTTCAACAACGTCGACCTCCCCGCCGCCCAGCGCCACGGCATCACCGTCGCCCGTGTCCCGGCCTACTCACCCCACGCCGTCGCCGAGCACGCCGCCGCCCTCCTTCTCACCCTCAACCGAAAGACACACCGCGCCTTCAACCGCGTCCGCGAGCAGAACTTCGCCCTCGACGGGCTCGTCGGGTTCGACCTCCACGCCAAGTCCGCCGGCGTCGTCGGCACCGGCAAAATCGGCGCCCGCTTCGCACGCATCATGCTCGGCTTCGGCTGCCGCGTCCTCGCCTCCGACCCCGCCCCAGACCCCGAGCTCCTCCGCCTCGGCGTCGAGTACCTCCCCCTCCGCGACCTCCTCGCCGCTTCCGACATCGTCTCCCTCCACTGCCCGCTCACCCCCGCCACACGCCACCTCATCGACGCCAAGGCCCTCGCCGCCATGAAACCCTCCGCCGTCCTCATCAACACCGGCCGCGGCGCCCTCGTCGACACCCGCGCCCTCATCGCCGCCCTCAAGCAGGGCCGCCCCGCCGCCGTCGGCCTCGACGTCTACGAGGAAGAAGCCGACCTCTTCTTCCGTGACCTCTCGGGCGAAATCCTCCAGGACGACGTCTTCGCCCGACTCATGACCTTCCCCAACGTCCTCATCACCGCCCACCAGGGTTTCCTCACCCGCGAAGCCCTCGCCAACATCGCCGCCACCACCGCCGACAACCTCGACGGCTTCGAACGCGGCTCACCCCCCGAGCCCAACCTCGTCACGCCCAGTCTCTTCGCCTGATCCACACCACCGCGCCGGGACGCCCCCTCGGGTACGCTGCCCACATGCTGACCACTCGCCGGACGTGCCTCGCCGTTCTCTCGGCCGGCCTCGCCTCGCTCACGCCGATCCTCGCCGCACACCCGGCACCGCCCGACGACCCCACGGGCCCCCCAAAGATCGTCCTCGACCGCCTCGCCAAAGGCATCAACCTCTCCCACTGGTTCTGGATCCCCCACGGCGGGCCTTCACGCTTCGCGCACCCCTCGACCTTCACCGCCGACGACGCCAAGACCCTCCGCGCCTGGGGCCTCACCCACGCCCGCCTCCCCATCGACCCCGGCTTCTTCTTCGACCCCGCCGACCCGACCCGACTCAAGCCCGACGCGGCCTCTCGCCTCGACGACGCCCTCGCCCTCCTCCACGACGCGGGCCTCCTCGTCGTCCTCGATTTCCACGCCCTGGGCACACCCACCGCCGACCGCTACGAGGCCCACCTCCGCCCGACCCACCCCGACGCCCAGCAACGCCTCGACGAGTACCTCGCCCAATGGCGAGCCCTCGCCACGCACACCGCCGCACGCGACCCTTCGCGCCTGGTCTTCGAGCCCATGAACGAGCCCGTCTTCGAGGGCGCCCCGGGCCGCTGGGACGAGATCCAGCCCAAGGTCATCGCCCAGATCCGCGCCGCCGCCCCGCGCCACACCATCCTCGCCACCGGCTCGGGCTGGGGCGGCATCGACGGGCTCACCAGGCTGCAGCCCCTCGACGACCCCAACCTCGTCTATTCCTTCCACTTCTACGAGCCCATGACCTTCACCCACCAGGGCGCCGCCTGGGGCGCCCCCAACTGGAAAAACCTCGCCAACATCCCTTACCCCGCCTCCCCCGAGAATATCGGCCCCGCCCTCGAATCCATGACCCACCAACGCGGGCGAGACGAGGCCCGCTGGTACGCCGACCAGCGCTGGAACGCCGCGAAAATCACCGACCACATCGCCAAGGCCCGCGCGTGGTCCAACGCCCACGCCCGCCCCGTCTACTGCGGCGAGTTCGGCGCCTACACCAACGCCCCACGCCACGACCGCCTCGTCTGGATCACCGACGTCCGCACCGCCCTCGAAGCCAACGCCATCGGCTGGGCCATGTGGGACTACAGCGGCGGGTTCCGCCTCGTCGAATCCGAACTCGCCCCGCGCGCCATCGACCGCGCCGTCGCCGGCGCCCTCGGGCTCACCCCGCCCGTCACCCCGCCCGTCGCCCCCCCGCCGCCCGTGCCGCCGCGGTGAGCCTCAGCACCCCGCGTCGAACGCGTCCACGTAATCCTGGAAATCAAAGAAGTCCACGAACCCGTCGCGGTTGAAGTCGCTGTCACGCCCCGGCGGGCACTCGAACCCCTCGAAGCAGTCCACGAACGCCGCGAAATCAAAGAAGTCCACGAACCCGTCGTCGTTGAAGTCCGCCGGGCACCGGGGCCCGGTCAGGCTCCCGTACAACTCCATGTAAAAGTCCGACCAAGGCACCCCGCCGAACGACCGCGTGCTGTGATAATTAATCGGCAGCCCCGACACCTGCCCCACCGCGTTGAACCAGTCGAACGCGTCCTCCGTCCCGTACGCGAACGGGAACCCCGACCCGCCACCGTCGAGCCCCAGCACCAGCTGCGGCCCGATGTACGACCTCGGCACCGGCACCGGGTTCCGCTCGTCCGTGTCCTGGTTCTGCAGGAACTGGTAATAGAACCCAAAGTCCGTCCGCCCGTCCCCGTCCTCATCACGCCCCGAGACCGTGAACTCCCGCCCCGTCCCGCCCAGGTCGATCAGGTACACCCACCCGTTGTTCGTCGAGTTCACCCCGTTAAGGTCCCGGATCCGCTCGTTCATGATAAACGCCCGGTCCGGGTCGTTGAACCCGTTCTCGCTCGACATAAACCCCACCAGCAGGTCCAGCCCGTACACCGTCGGGTCCACGTCGGGGTTCGCCGCCGTCGCCCGGATCACCCCGTTGGGCCCCACGCCCAGCCCGTACGCCACCGCGAACGCGTCCACGTACACGCCCTCGGTGATATCGCCCCAGTCCACGCACGCCGCCACGTACTGCTGACGCCCGTCCGTCCGCGCCGGGCCCGACTGATACAACACCGCGTTCTCGTTCCCCGCGCGGTCGTTGTTCATCCACAGCGGCTCGCCCTGCCGGGGCGACATCCCGAACACCACCCGCGTCCCGCTCGCCACGTGCACGTACACCAGCCCCGACGAGCCGACCACCCCAACCTCCTCGCCCGCCCCGCCCACCACCACCACCGGCTCCGCGGCGAGCAGCCCCGTGGGCCAAATCGCGGCCGCCGCCACACCCGCCGACACGAGCAACGTCAGCCCCGAATACGCACTGTGACGCGACATCCGTACATCCTCCTCCGTCTCGATCCCTCGCCCGATCCAACCCCACGCACCCACGCCTCGTCTCCATACGCCCCGGCACGCCGGGGTGATCCCCACCACCCCACCACCCCACCACCCCACCACCCCGCCCCGGGAAAAGAACCGCCCGCCTGAGTGAACAAGCGGGCGGTCGATGCGATCATCCGATCAGAGCACAAGCCCGGAGGCCGACGCCCTGATTCGCGGCGCGATCAGCAGCCGGCTTCGAACGCCTCGACGAAGGCGTCGAGGTCGAAGAAGTCGAGGAAGCCGTCGTCGTTGAAGTCGGCCGAGGGGTCCCCGTTCTCGAAGGCCTCGACGAAGGCGTCGAGGTCGAAGAAGTCGAGGAAGCCGTCGCCGTTGAAGTCGGCCGGGCAGCCCGGGTCGCCGTCCTTCGCGAACACCGCGAAGCACGCGCCCAGCGGGTTCGGCGCCACGCCGAACGCGTAGGAGTACGACTCAACGCAGAACGTCGGGTCGTTGATGTCGGCGTCGAAAATCCCGTTGAGGGGATTGTCGTCGTCGTGCTGGACCTCGGTCGAGCGGCCGACGCGGTCGAGCAGCTGGACGGGCGTGTTGTGCTCGCCCGTGCCCCACAGCATCGGCTGGACGCCGCCGCCGTCGCCCGCGGCGTCGGCGTGGAGGGTGAACGTCGTGCCGTCGAACGACTCGGCGTAGATGAACTCAAAGCCACCCTCGCCGTCGGCGGGGACCGTCAGGAACCCGGCGGGGAGGTTGATCGCGGTGAAGTACGCCCAACCGCCCGTGATCGGCGGGAGCGCGCCGTAATCGAGAATCACGCCCGAGACAAACCCGTCAACCACGTCCCCGTTGGGCAGGAACAGCCCGTCGAGCGAGCAGTCGTCCCAGGTGAAGATCGCGATGACCAGTCCGGAGGACGCGAGGGGCTGGTAGGACGCGGCGATGTTCACGTGAGCCACGTCGCCGGGGACCGCTTCCTGGAAGTCGGACACGAAGTGGGGGTTGAAGTAGTCAGCCCCGAACCACCAACGGTTGCCGGCCCCGACGACGCCGTCGCAACCCGTGCCGTTCTCCGTGTTCCCGACGAAGCCGACCGGGGGGGCGCCCTCTTCACGGGGGCACTGCTCGAAGCCGTCCCACAGGTACGTGCTCGACGCGCCCTCGCGGCTCACGGGGTTGAGGTCAACCCAGCCCGAGAGGGGGATGATCTGCCCGTCAGCGCCCTTCATGACCTTCATCGCGCGCTGCGCGGCAACCTTCTCGCCCGACCACGGGGCATGCTGCAGACCCGTGCCGGGGTGGGCCAACGCGCAGGTCGCAAAACCCGCGCACGCCACCAATGCAATGCTCTTCTTCATAAAAACTCCTCTGCACCTTTCACACACACTCCGCCGACCCGCCCCAGAACGGGAATCGAGCCGGCCCCGCGCGGGGCTTCTACGCCGCCGCCCGCGCACTAGCGGGGACCGGACGATCAGAAACGACGCACCCACCGGGTCGGTGCGTCCCTCCCGAACGTCCATCCATCATGCAGTTTAACGCAAACCCAGACAGACGCAAGGGAAATCCTCAGGCACCCACGCGATCTTTCAGCCCCCGCGCCGACCGAGACGCCCCAAGGCTCGACACAAACCCGTCAAACAAATACCCAGCGTCGTGCGGACCGGGTGACGCCTCCGGGTGATACTGGACCGAGAACACCGGCCGGTCCTTCAACCGAAAGCCCGCCAATGTCCCGTCATTCAGGTGGATATGTGTCGCCACACCCCCCGCCGCCTCCAGCGACCCAGGGTCCACCGCGAACCCGTGGTTCTGGCTCGTGATCTCCACCCGATCTCGCTCCCGATTGAACACCGGCTGATTCGTACCCCGATGTCCAAATTTTAATTTATAGGTCCTTGCCCCCGACGCCAGGGCCAATAACTGGTGACCCAGGCAAATCCCAAACATCGGCACCGCCCCCGTCCCCTTGGTTTCCAGCAGCGCCCGCAGCGTCCCCACCGTCGCGTCCACCGCCGCCGGGTCCCCCGGGCCGTTCGAGATAAACACCCCGTCGATCTCGCCACGCTCGAACCGCTCCCGGAGCACCCCCGCCGGCGTGTCGTGCGGCACCAACTCCACCTCGCACCCGCGGTCCGTCAGGTTCCGCAAGATATTGGACTTGGCCCCGCAGTCCAACGCCGCCACCCGATACCGCGCCCGCCCCGGTCGCGCCGGACCCGCCGACCACGCCCCGAGGTCCTCCGTCCACGCGCGGGCCGAGCCGCACCCCACCACCGGCACCAGGTTCTGACCCGCCATCGACGGCGCCGACCGCGCCATCTCCACCAACTGCTCGTCGCTCAGATCCGAACGGTCCGTCAGCACCCCGTTGATCGAGCCCGTCACCCGCAGCTTCTTCGTCACCGCCCTCGTGTCCACCCCCGCCAGCCCCAGCACCCCGTACCCCGCCAGGTACGACGACAGGTCATTCTCGGCCCTGAAGTTCGAATACCGACGCGTCAGCTCCCGCACCACCAACCCCGCCACCTGCACCTTCCCGCTCTCCACGTCCTCGGGATTCACCCCCGTGTTCCCGATCAGCGGCATCGTCTGCACCAGGATCTGCCCGGTGTACGACGGGTCCGTCAGAGACTCCTGATACCCCGTCAACGCCGTGTTGAACACCACCTCGGCCCGCGACACCACCCCACGACCCACCGCGCCGAACGCCGTCCCCTCAAACACCGACCCGTCCGCCAAGGCCAACCGACCCACCACGCCCACGCCCGACGAAGGGTTCGACGGGGACACGTTCGCTGGGGTGGGGCCGGAAGACGAGAGGTTCGCCGAGTGGGGGTTTACGGGGTGGGGGTTTGCGGGGTGGGGGTTCGATGGGTGGGGCATCGAGATACAGTCTATGCGCGTGGAACGTACGATTCCGATGTTCGCGGGCGACGCCCCGCCCAACGCCGCACGTTTCGTGCGCGTCGTGGTCGAGCGGGGCATCGACACGCGCGGCGGGCTCGACGGGCTCACCTACGCCTCCCGATGGGACGACATCGCCGTCGGCGAACGTGTCAACGTCCCCCTCGGCACCGGCGACACCTCGGCCGGCGGCGTCGTCGTCGCCGTCGGGGGTGACGACCTCCTCGCCGGGCTCTCGGCGTCCAAAATCAAGCACGTCTCCTCCCGCGCCGGCGCCGGGTTCTCCCCACCGCTCATCGAACTGGCCCGATGGGTCTCGGCCTACACCGTCACCCCCCTGGGCGTCGTCCTCGCCGCCATGATGCCCGCCGCCGTCAAAAAGGGCGTCGGACGCCGCGGCGAACAACGCCTCTCGCCCGCGCCCGCCGACGTGATCGAGCCCAAAGCCGCCTCGCTCTCCCCGGCCCTGGCCTCCGCCTGGGCCCGCATCACCGCCCTCGAACCCGACGCCTTCCCCGTCGCCCCCGCCGAACTCGCCCAACGCGTCGGCGAGCCCAACACCCGTTCCATCCGCCGGCTCACCACCCTGGGCCTCCTCACCCCCTCCACCGTCTCGGTCGTCCGCGTCCAAGGCCACCAGCCCACGCAGGGCGACGCCCAGGGCGACCCTCGCCGATCCCTCGCCCCAGAGCCCTCGCCCGAACAATCCGCCGCCATCGCCGGCATCAGCGCCGACCCGGACCGCTTCGCCGTCCATCTCCTCCGAGGCGTCACCGGCTCGGGCAAAACCGAGGTCTACATCCGCCTCCTCGAACGCGTCCTCGCCCGAGGCCGGGGCGCCATCGTCCTGGTCCCCGAGATCGCCCTGACCCCGCAGACCGAAACTTGGTTCCGCTCGCGGCTCGGGCCCCTGGGCGTGGGCGTCGCCGTCCTCCACTCGGGCCTCTCCGCCTCCCAACGACACGCCGAATGGGAGCGCGCCGCCAAGGGGCACGCCAAGGTCGTCATCGGCCCTCGCTCCGCCGTCTTCGCCCCCGTCTCGCCACTGGGCCTGATCGTCGTCGACGAGGAGCACGAAGGCAGCTACAAGCACGAGCAACTCCCCCGCTACCACGCCCGCGACGTCGCCATCAAACGCGGCCAGCTCGAACGCTGCCCCGTCGTCCTCGGCTCGGCCACCCCGTCGATGGAGTCCTGGGCCAACGCCTCCGGGGCCTCGCCCAAGTTCCGTTGCTGGCACCTCCCGCGCCGCGTCGGGGGCGGGTCGCTCCCCGCCGTCACCGTCGTCGACATGGCCGCCGAACGCCGCGTCCTCGCCGCCTCCGGCATCGACCCCTCCGCGCGGAACATCGGGCCCACCCTCGAACGCGAACTCGCCCGAACCCTCGCCGACGGCGGGCAGGCCATCCTCCTCCTCAACCGCCGCGGGTACGCCTCCATGATCGCCTGCGCACGCCCGGCCTGCGGGTGGGTCCTCCGCTGCGACGCCTGCGACGCCGCCATGGTCCTCCACCGCGGCGCCGCCCTCCCCAAGGGCGCCCTGGTCCGGTGCCACCACTGCCTCGCCGAGCAGCTCGTCCCCCCGCTCTGCCCCTCCTGCCAGGGAGCCGTGGGCCACCTGGGCGCCGGCACCCAGCGCGTCGAGGAAGAACTCCTCGCCCTCCTGGGCGCCTCCCACGGCCTCGCCGAAGGCTCGACAATGGTCCGCGTCGATTCCGACACCATGTCCAACGCGGGCGACTACTTCCGCACCCTCGCACGCTTCGGGCGGGGCGAGGCCCGCGTCCTCCTGGGCACCCAGATGATCGCCAAGGGCCTTGACTTCCCCGGCGTCCGCCTCGTGGGCGTCGTCTCCGCCGACACCGGCCTCAACATGCCCGACTTCCGCGCGGGCGAACGCACCTTCCAGCTCATCAGCCAGGTCGCCGGACGCGCCGGCCGCGGCGAACTCCCCGGACGCGTCATCGTCCAGACCTACGCCCCCGACTCGCCACCGATCCTCCACGCCGCCGCCCACGATTACCTCGCCTTCGCCGCCGAAGAGCTCGAACTCCGGCGCGCCGCCGACCTCCCCCCGGCCCGACGCATGGCCCGCATCGTCTGCCGAGAGCAAGACGCCGCCCAGGCCAGGTCCCGCGCCGTGGAGCTGGCCTCCCGCCTCCGCGCCATCGACGGGCTCGACGTGCAGGGCCCCATGGAGGCCCCCATCTCGCGCATCGCCGGCTACTACCGCTGGGCCGTCGAGGTCTACGCCACGGGCGCCGGCGCGATCCAGCGCGGGCTCACCTCCCTCCGCGCCGCGGGGCTCCTCAAGAGCGATTCCAGAACCGCCGTCGACGTCGACCCCATCTCGCTGCTCTAACACGCACGGAGCCCCCCATCATGCCCGAGTCCTTCGAGGGTCAACGCGTCACGGTGATGGGCCTCGGCCGCTTCGGCGGCGGCGCCGCCGTCACCCGCTGGCTCGCCGACCAAAGCGCCGACGTCCTGCTCACCGACCTCGACCCGCCCGACCGCCTCGCCGAGGGGCTCGCCGCCATCGACGACCTCATCCGCTCAGGACGTGTCACCCTCCGCCTGGGCGCCCACAACGCCGCCGACTTCACCGACACCGACGCCGTCGTCGTCAACCCCGCCGTCCCCAAACCCTGGGACAACCGATTCGTCCGCGCCGCCCACGCCGCGGGCGTCACCGTCACCACCGAGATCGAGCTGGCCTGCGAACGACTCCCCGACCGCCGACGCATCACCGCCGTCACCGGGTCCGCCGGAAAGAGCACCACCGCCGCCATGATCCACCACGCCCTCGCCGCGGCGGGCCTCCACACCGTCTTCGGGGGCAACATCGGCGGTTCCCTCCTCACCCGCCTCCACGAGATCACCCACGACACCCGCGTCGTCCTCGAACTCTCCAGCGCCATGCTCCACTGGCTCGGCCAGCACGCCTGGTCCCCCGGCGTCGCCGTCGTCACCAACCTCGACCCCAACCACATCGACTGGCACGGCTCCCTCGACCACTACCGCGCCAGCAAGCAGCACATCCTCGCCCACCAGGCCCCGGGAGACCACGCCGTCCTGGGGCCCAACGTCCACGACTGGCCGACCCGCCCGGGCGTCGCACGCCACGAGATCGACCCCGACGCCGCCGTCCACGGGCTCACCATCCCAGGCCCGCACAACCGCCTCAACGCCGCCGTCGCCCTCGAAACCTGCCGCATCGCCGCCCCCGACGCCCGGCCCGCCGACCTCGAGCGCGCCCTGCGCTCCTTCCCGGGCCTGCCCCACCGCCTCCAGTTCGTCGCCGATCCCGCCGGCGTCCGCTGCTACAACGACAGCAAGTCCACCACCCCCGCCTCCACACGCCTCGCCCTCCGCGCCTTCGAGGACGACCCCGGGCTCGCCCGTGTCCGGCTCATCGCCGGGGGCTACGACAAGGGCGCCGACCTCGCCGACATCGGCCGCGCCGCCGCCGACCTCGCCGGGCTCTACACCATCGGCACCACCGGGCCCGCCATCGACGCGGCCTCGGGCGGACGGACGACCCCGTGCGGAACCCTCGACGCCGCCGTCGCGCGGGCGCTCGCCGACGCCCGACCGGGCGACGTGCTCCTGCTCAGCCCCGCGTGCGCCTCGTGGGACCAGTTCGAGAACTACGAACGCCGCGGCGAACGCTTCGCCGCCCTCGCCCGCGAACGATCCGCCGCGGGAGCCACCCCATGACGCCGCGAACATACACGCCCGCCCTCGTCCTCCCGCTGCTCCTCGCCGCGTGCGCCTCCACGCCGCCCACGCCGCCCTCATCACCGACACCCCCCCCACCGTCGGCCCCCCCTCCGCCCCACACGCCGCCGAGCGGCCCCGCCCAATCGCCCCAGGCCACGCCGCCCGTTCAAGACGCCACGCCTTCCAAATCGACGCCGACCGAGCCCGAGTGGCGCGAGGTCTTCCCCGGCGTCCGCCTCTCCCGCGCCCAGCGCTGGGTCGAGTTCGATGGGAAGGTCCCCTTCAACCCCCACGACCCCGCCACGCCCATCACCTACCTCGAAGTCATCGCCTGCCGCCCCGACTCCCGCGAGCACGAGGCCGTCGTCGTCGCCGACGCGATGCCCTCCCAGGTCCACGCCGCCCTGCTCCTTGCCGGCGCGGTCCCCGGCTCCCCCGCCGCCTGGCGATGGGACGACCAATCGCTCACCTTCATCCCGCCCAAGGGCTCTCGCCTCGACGTCACCCTCGCCTGGACCGACCCCGCCGGCCTCCGCCGCGAACACCCCGCCGCCGACCTCGTCCTCCACGCCGAACACAAACAGCCACTCGCGCAGCGATCGCCCGGCGACGGGTTCGTCTTCGCCGGCTCGGGCATCGTGGGCCACACCTCTCCGGGCCGGTACGCCGCCGACCTCTCCGGCACCCTCGTCGGGCTCCACACCTTCGGCGACGAGCCCATCGCCTGGTCGGCCTACTTCAACCCCGACGCCGGCGCCGAAGACCCGGTCTGGATCCTCAACGCCGACCTCTGCCCGCCCGTGGGGACCGTCATCACCGTCCGCCTCCGCGTGATCGATTAGCCCCGCACCCCCACCGTCCCCCACCGTCCCCCGCCTCATCCCACCTCATCGACCTGGCGCAGCATCCGCGCCGCGGGCTCGCCCACCAGCGCCAGCCACAGCATGCCCAGCGCGCTCCGCGCCGACCACTCGCGCACCGCACGCCGATCACCGCCCATCGCGAATCGTCGCGAAGACACGCCGCCCGCGATCACGCCCGTGGGCCCCGCGATCCCGATGTAGACCGTCCCCACCGGCTTGCCCTCCACCGCCCCGCCGGGGCCCGCGATCCCCGTCACCGACAGCGCCCAGCCGGCGCCGCACCGCGCCCTCGCCCCCGACGCCATCGCCTCGGCGCACGCCCCCGACACCGCCCCCGGCGGCCTCGCCCCGCCCGATCCCTCCAGCACCCCCGCCTCTACCCCCGCCAGTTCCACCTTCAGGCGGTTGTGGTACGTGATCACCCCGCCCAGGAATACGACCGACGCGCCGGGCACGTCGCCGATCATCGACCCGAGCAGGCCCGCCGTGCACGACTCGGCCACCACCAGCGTCTCCCCGCGCCGGCGCAGGGCTTCGATCACCGCCGCCGGCAACGACTCGTGCGGCGCCCCCTCCGACGCGAACGCGTACGCCCCCGCCAGGTCGCGGACGTGCGCGACCAGCCCCGCGACGATCGCGCCGGCCCGCTCCGCCGGTTCGGGCCCCTCGTACCGCACCCGCGCCGACACCACGCCGCCCGACGCCGTCGTCCCCACCAGCGGCATCCTCGTCCGCTCCATCAGATCCCCCCGCGGCGAGTTCTTGAGCCGGGACGCCAGGTCCGATTCCCCCAGCCCGATCGTGTGCACCACGCCCGTCCGTACGGTCCGCCCCGCGGGCGGACGCAGCACGGGCGCCACGAACCGCTCGACCATCGGCCTCAGTTCCGCCGGCGGGCCCGGGAGGCAGAACACGTCCGCCCGCCCCAGCCTCGCGGCGATCCCCGGGGCCGTCCCGTGGTCGTTGTCGATCGCGGCCGCCCCCTCGGGCAGCATCGCCTGCACGCGGTTGATCTCGGGCATCTCGCGCCCGCGGCCCGCGAACCACGCCCGGATCCGTTCGAGCGACCGGGCGTCCTCGACCAGCGGCCGGCCCATCGCCCGCGCCAGTGCCGCCCGCGTCAGGTCGTCCGCCGTCGGGCCCAGGCCCCCCGTGCACAGGATCAGGTCCACCGACGAGGAGAGCCGGGCGAAACACGCGGCGATGGCCGCCTCGTCGTCCGGCAGGCTCACGTGCTCGACCGGCACGATCCCCAGGTCCATCAGCCGACCCGCGAGGGCGCGGCTGTTGGTGTCGAGCGTCTGCCCCAGGACGATCTCGTCGCCCTGCGAGACGATCGCGGCGGTGGCGTGAACCACGGGATCGGGTCGCGCGGGATCGCTCAATCGCGGCGGGCCTCGAGCGTGACCTTGGTGTCGAGCGTCAGCCCGGCGCGGACGTAGGTCACGTCCACCACGTCGCCGGCCTTCTGGGCGCGCAGGAGCGGGGTCCAGTCCTCGACGGTCTTGATCTCCTTGCCGTTCCACTTGATCATGCGGTCGCCCGCGCGGAGCCCGGCCTTGGACGCCGGGGTGTTCTCGAAGACCTGCCCGATGAGGACACCCGGGTTGTCGTCGGCGTAGTCGCCCGGCATCACGCCGAAGCGCACGCCCCCGATCGAGCGGACGGGCTGGGCGCCGTCGCCCAGGGGGTCCGGGGCGGGATCAACCCGGGGCCCGGCCGCGGGAACGGCGGCCGGCGGCGCCACGGGGGGCGCGGGCTTCTCGGCCTCCGTCGGGGTGGCGGGGTCGGCCGGCGGCGTCGGGTCGGGCGCGCCGAAGACCAGGGGCTCGGCCCGGGTGATCGCGTCGAGCGCGATGCGGCCCGCGAGGTCGAGCACCTTGACGGCCCCTTCGATGTTGATCTGGTCCGCCGTGTCGGCGGGACGGTGGTACTCGGTGTGCAGGCCGGTGAAGAGGAAGATGACGGGGACCTTGACGTTGAAGAAGGAGGCGTGGTCGGAGTTGGGCGGGGCGCGCCGCTTGGCGACGATGGGGAACCCGGCGTGGTCCCAGTACGGTTTGAGCCAGGCCTCGAGCCCGCCGGCGGACCCGACGCCCGTGACTTCCAGCGGGGGCTTCTCGCGGAGGCGCCCGATCATGTCGAGGTTGATGTAGAGGTAGTGCTTGTCGGCGGGGGCGATCATGTTCCCGTTGCAGTAGAACGCGGAGCCTTCGAGCCCGGACTCTTCGGCCGACCACCCGAAGAAGGCGATGGATCGGGCGTTGGCGTCGTCGGGGAGGGACTTGTAGTGCTCGGCGAACCGTGCGGCGAGGGTGAGCATGCCGCTGGTCCCGCTGGCGTTGTCGTCGGCGCCGGGGTGGATTTTGCCGCGGGCCTCGCGCCCGCCGAGGCTGCCGAAGTCCCCGTACCCGACGTGGTCGAAGTGGGCGCCGATGACGACGTACTCGTCGGCGAGGGCGCCCTTGCCGCGGAGGACGGCGCCGACGTTGTGGGTGGTCCCCGGGGGGTTGATTTTGACGCTGATGGTGACGCCCTGCTCGCCCAGGGGGAGCATCTCGCCGCTCTCGTCGGCGTGGGCGCGGAGTTGATCGAGGGTGCGTTTCTGGGGGTCGACGGCGGCGAGCATGGCGTCGGCGGCGGGCTGGGAGAGCATGACGACGGGGACGCCCTCGACGGTGCCCTCGGCGCGGCCCTCGATGAAGCGCATGAGCCGTGAGGCGCGGGGGTCCTGGGCCCCCGGGGGGTTGACGATGATCACGCCCTTGGCCCCGCGTTCGACGGCGGCCCGGATCTTGGGGAGGAGCCCGGCGTGCTCGGACCACCCTTCGTCGGCCCAGCGGCTGCGTCCCTCGGAGGTCATGGGCTCGAAGCGGAGGATGAGGGCGATCTTGCCGCCCAGCCCGTTGGAGCCGGCCGGCCCGCGCACGAAGCCGCGGTACCCGCCGGCCCCCTGCTCGATGGCGTACCCGGCGAAGACGACCGGAGCGGTGAGGTTGCCGCTGTCGCTGTAGGCGAGGACGGAGTAGTCCTCGGTGGGTTCGAGCTCGCGGCCGCCGGGGAGGACGACGCGCTGCTCGTCGACGCCCGCGCGGCGGAGGCGTTGGGGCGAGAAGGGCTGGAAGTAGGAGGGCTTGCCGTCCTTGGCGGTGAAGGCCGGGGCGAGCCCGTGGCGTTCGAACCAGAACTGGAGGTAATCGGCGGCGTCGTCGTTCCCGCGGGTCCCGGGGACGCGGCCCTCGAAGAAGGGGTTGGCGAGGGTGAAGATGTGCTGTCGGTAGAGGGCCTCCTCGCGGGCCAGGGTATCGGCGGGGGAGGGGGTCCAGAAGGAGGATGCGGCTTCGGGGCCGCCCGGGAGGGCGGGGGCGGCGGCGAGAACCGGGACGCCGGAGAATGCGGCCGCGGCGGCGAGCAGTCCGGACAACGACCAACGGGCGAATCGACTCTGCATGGCGGATCCTCGTCCCGACCCCTGGGTGTGTGCGAACTTTACGTCTACCGACCGGGAGGGCGCGGGGATGCCTCCCTGAGCCCCCGAACCGGCGGCGCCGGGCGGAACACGGGGCATTCCCGAGACTAAAGTTGAGCGAGTTTCAGACACCCCACCCCACACCCCACCCCACACCCCACACCCCGCCCCACACGCGAGCACCCATGACCGCCTCCACCCCTTCGCCCACGCCCGCCTGTTCGACCACGCCGGTTCCCATGTCGTCGGTCCCCCCGTATATCCCGGCGGCGAACGGGGCGGTGCGCACGGGCCCGTCGGGGGATGGTGTTTTTGAGGGTTCGATTTTCGAACCGTCGGACACTTTCGAGCGCCGGCACGTGGGGCCGTCGGCCGCGGATCGCGCGGCGATGCTGAGGGCGCTTGGGTACGGGTCGATGGAGGCGTTGATCGCGGACGCGGTGCCTTCGACGATCCGTCTGGGGCGGGAGTTGGACCTTGGGCCTGGCTTGCCTGGGGCGATGACGGAGTCGGGTGCGTTGGCGCGGCTGCGCGGGTACGCGGCGGAGAATCGTGTTCTGCGGTCGATGATCGGCATGGGGTATTCCGACACGATCACGCCCTCGCCGATCCTGCGGAACATCATGGAGAACCCGGGGTGGTACACGCAGTACACGCCGTACCAGGCGGAGATCTCGCAGGGGCGGTTGGAGGCGTTGCTGAACTTCCAAACGATGGTGAGCGACCTGACGGGGCTGCCGGTGGCTGGGGCGTCGCTGCTGGACGAGGCGACGGCGGCGGCGGAGGCGATGGGGATGTGCGCGGCGTTGGCGGGTGACGGCGGGGAGGGGCGAAATATTTTTGTGGTGTCGGACGATTGCCACCCGCAGACGGTGTCGGTCGTGCGCACGCGGGCGGAATCGATGGGCCTGGAGGTGGTGGTGGCGGGGCACGAGGGCCTGCGGACGGGGGCCGGGGTGGGGGCGGGGGTGGGCGGGCTGGGGGGCGCCGAGGCGGGGAAGGTCTGCGGGGTGCTGGTGCAGTACCCGTCGACGGACGGGCGGGTGGAGGACTACCGGGGGCTGGCGGAGCGTGTTCACGCGGCGGGGGCGCTGTTGGTGTGCGCGGCGGACCTCTTGGGGCTGACGGTGCTGACGCCGCCGGGGGAGTTCGGGGCGGACATCGCGGTGGGGAGCGCGCAGCGGTTCGGGGTCCCGATGGGGTTCGGGGGTCCGCACGCGGCGTTTATCGCGTGCCGGGAAGGGCACGTGCGGAAGATGCCCGGGCGGATCATCGGGGTGTCGAAGGACGCGCACGGGAATGTGGCGTACCGGATGGCGATCCAGACGCGGGAGCAGCACATCCGGCGCGAGAAGGCGACGAGCAATATCTGCACGGCGCAGGCCTTGCTGGCGGTGATGGCGGGGATGTACGCGGTGTACCACGGGCCGGAGGGGCTGACGCGGATCGCGCGGCGGGCGCGGGCGTGGGCGGGGTTGGTGGCGCGGGCGGCGTCGGCGGCGGGGCACGGGGTGCTGACGCCGGTGTACTTTGACACGCTGCGGATCCGACCGGGGGCGGGGCGGACGGGGCCCGGTGTGGTGAAGGCGGCGGCGGATCGGGGGATCAATCTGAGGGACTTTGGTGACGGGACGGTGGGGGTGTCGTTCGACGAGACGACGACGGCGGAGGACGTGCGGCGGCTCGGGGAGGCGCTGGGGTTGTCGTCGGGGTCGGTGGGGGTGTCGGGCGAGGACCCGGGCCCGGCGCTGCCGGGGTGGGCGGCGCGGGGGAGCACGTTTTTGACGCACCCGGTGTTCCATTCGTACCGGAGCGAGCACGGGCTGACGCGGTACATCTTCATGCTGCAGGGGAGGGATCTGTCGCTGGTGCACAGCATGATCCCGCTGGGGTCGTGCACGATGAAGCTCAACGCGACGAGCGAGATGATCCCGGTGACGTGGCGGGAGTTCGGCGGGCTGCACCCGTTCGCGCCGTCGGACCAGACGGCGGGGTACCGGCGGATGTTCGCGGACCTGGAGCGGTGGCTGTCGGAGGTGACGGGGTTCGCGGCGGTGAGCCTGCAGCCCAACGCGGGGAGCCAGGGGGAGTACGCGGGGCTCTTGGTGATCCGTGCGTACCACCGCTCTCGCGGGGAGGGGCACCGGGACGTGTGCCTGATCCCGACGAGCGCGCACGGGACGAACCCGGCGTCGGCGGTGATCGCGGGGATGCGGGTGGTGGCGGTGGCGTGCGACGCGAGGGGGAATATCGACGTGGGGGACCTCAGGGCGAAGGCGGCGGCGCACGGGGAGAAGCTGGCGGCGTTGATGGTGACGTACCCGAGCACGCACGGGGTGTTCGAGGAGACGATCCGCGAGGTGTGCGCGGTGGTGCACGGGCACGGGGGGCAGGTGTACATGGACGGGGCGAACATGAACGCGCAGGTGGGGCTGACGAGCCCGGGGCACATCGGGGCGGACGTGTGCCACCTGAACCTTCACAAGACGTTCTGCATCCCGCACGGGGGCGGGGGTCCCGGGATGGGCCCGATCGGGGTGGCGTCGCACCTGGCGGGCTTTTTGCCGGGGCACCCGGTGGTGTCGCCGGTGGGGCCCGGGGCGTCGGGCGCGATCGGCGCGGTGAGCGCGGCGCCGTGGGGCTCGCCGAGCATCCTGACGATCTCGTGGATGTACATCGCGATGATGGGGTCGGGTGGGCTGCGGCGTGCGACGGAGGCGGCGATCCTGAACGCGAACTACATGATGCACCGTCTGAGCGGGCATTACCCGGTGCTGTACGTGGGGTCGAAGGGGCGGTGCGCGCACGAGTTCATCCTGGACTGCCGCGGGTTTGAGAAGTCGGCGGGGGTGAAGGTGGACGACATCGCGAAGCGGCTGATGGACTATGGGTTCCACGCGCCGACGATGAGTTTCCCGGTGCCCGGGACGCTGATGATCGAGCCGACGGAGAGCGAGCCGAGGGAGGAGCTGGACCGGTTCTGCGACGCGATGATCTCGATCCGAGGCGAGATCCGTGAGGTGGAGGAGGGGCGGATGGGCCGTGAGGACAACCCGCTGAAGCACGCGCCGCACACGCTTGGGGCGGTGACGGGGGACGCGTGGGGTCACGGGTATTCGCGGGAGCGTGCGGCGTGGCCGGCGGGGTGGCTGCGGTCGTCGAAGTTCTGGCCGCACGTGGGCCGGGTGGACAACGCGTGGGGCGACCGGAACCTGGTGTGCGCGTGCGTGCCGATGGAGGCGTACGCGGGCGGGCGATGAGGGGGGAGGCCGGATGCCCGAGGACGTGTCGTCGGTGCTGGAGACACGGCGGCTCCTGGGGGCGGACCGCCGGGTGAGGCTGGCGGCGTGGGGGATGTACTCGCCGGTGTTTTTCCTGGCGTTCATGATCGCGGTGGTGATGCCGTTTGCGCGGATGCCCGGGACGCGGGGTGCGGGGCGTGGGGGCGGGGTGTCGTCGCTCCCGCCGGTGATCGACGCGTTGGCGGCGGCGGCGGCGCTGGGGCTGATGATGTCGGTGCCGGTGGCGGTGGTGTGCGTGCTGGTGCGGATCGTGGCGTCGGCGGAGGTTCACCGCCTGGCGAAGATGCTTCGGGCGTCGGGGCGGATGCCGGCGTCGGAGGTACGGCGTGGGGAGCAGCTGGGGTTGTGGCGGGTGAGGTGCGCGGAGCCGTTGCGGCTGGAGCTTGAGATGCGTCGGGTGCCGGCGTGGGCGCGGATGGTGTTCCGTTCGGCGGCGTTGACGTTCGCGTGCATGATCGTGGCGGGGTTGATGGCGGCGGCGGCGCGGGGGCGTGCCAGGTCGCCGAGCGGGTTGATCGTGTCGATCGGGCTGACGGCGACGGTGTTCCTGGGTGTGATGCGGTGGTCGGCGGACCGTGTGCTGGAGGTCAACTCGGGGGAGGGGGCCGAGCGTGTGGAGTGGCGTCGGCGGATGGGGTGGCCTTTCCCGTGGCTGCGGACGCGGCTGGCGCCCGAGTCGGTGGTTCGTGTGTCGCACGATGAACGTTCGATCACGATCGAGGGTGCGGATGAGCGTCGGATCGTGCTGAGCCCGGTGGGTGTGACGGCGCTGCGGGGGTGGCACGCGGGGCGGCTGGCCGGGGCGATCCGTGCGAGGCTCGGGCTGGAGATGGACGGGCCCGCGGGAGAGGGGGCGGTGGGTGAGGAGGGGGCGGAGGGTGGTGGTTACCTGGCGCGGACGGTGGAGAGGCCGCCGTCGACGGAGAGGACCTGACCTGAGATCCAGGCGGCGGCGGGGGCGAGGAGGTAGGCGACGGCGAGGGCGACGTCGCGGGGCTCGCCGATGCGTCCGAGGGGGTGCATGGCGGCGGAGGCCTTGAGGGCGGGTTCGCTGGCGGTGATGCGTTCGGTGAGCGGGGTTTTGGTGAGCCCCGGGGCGACGGCGTTGACGCGGATGTTGCGTGGGGCGTAGGAGGCGGCGGCGGCGCGGACGAGCCCCTCGACGCCGGCCTTGGCGGCGGCGACGGCCTCGTGGTTGGCGAGCCCGAGGCGAGCGGCGACGGAGGAGACGAGGACGACGGACCCGCCGGAGTTGGTCATAGCGCGGACGGCGGCGCGGAGGACGTTGAAGGCGGTGGTGAGGTTCTGGGTGAGTTGGAGGGCGAACTCGTCGTCGGAGGTGAGGTGGGCGGGCTTGAGGAGGAAGGCGCCGGCGAGGTTGGCGACGCCCGCGGGGGGCTCGGGGAGCGCCTCGAAGACGCGGGCGACGTCGGCGGGGTTGGCGGCGTCGGCAACGGTCGTCTGGAGGGTGTCGAAAGCGGCGGCGTGGTCGAGGGCGTCGAGGCGGGCTTGAGAACGAGCGGCGGCGAGGACGCGGTGTCCCTGGGCGAGAAGGGCGAGGCAGACCTCGCGTCCGATGCCGCCGGAACCGCCGAAAATCACGTACTGGCCCATCAGGAAGCCTCCGGAATCCGAGGGGGTTTCGGCGGCCGATGGGCGGCGGATGCTGAGGGCGTGATCTCGTGGGCGTGCGAGAAGGCGAGGTCGGGTTCGAACTGTCCCCAGGCGGCATCGCGGAGGGCGGCGCGACGGAGGCGTTCGAGGAAGCGGTCGGCGGGGATCTCGCGGACGCCGAAGGAGGCGGTGTGGGGGTTGGTGAGCTGGGTGTCGAGGAGCGTGAAGCGTTGACGGCGGAGGTGCCCGACGAGGGCGACGAGGCAGACCTTGCTGGCGTCGGTGCCGCCTTCGAGGGGACGGGAGAACATGGATTCGCCGAAGAACGCGCCGCCGAGGGCGAGGCCGTAGAGCCCGCCGACGAGGCGGTCGCCGGCGGGCGAGGGGAGCCAGGCTTCAAGGCTGTGGGCGAGACGTGCGCGGTGGAGGGCGAGGTAGAGGTTGATGATGGGCGGGCAGAGCCAGGAGCCGTGCTCGGTTGTGCCCTCGATGAGCCGTGGCGCGGCGCAGGCGCGGAGGACGGGTTCGAAGGCGGTGTCGCAGCGGATGGTGAATCGTTGGGAGCGGCAGCGCTGGGCGAGGGATTTGGGGACGCGGAAAGACCCTTTTCGGAGGGGGAGGATGGCGCGTCGGTTCGGGGAGACCCATCGGACGCCGGGGCGGTCTTCGAGGCCCATGGGGAAGTAGCCGGCGAGGTAGTAGGCGAGGGCCGGGCGGAGCCTGTGGGCGTCGGCGGGGTCGGCGAGGGCGGTGAAGCGTCCCGGGTCGAGTGCGGGCTCGTGGGAGGGGGCCGGATCGCCTGGGATGTGAAGCGGCACGGCCGGATGGTACACTTTGGTCGTGCAGGATTGGGCCTACATCGGCGTGACGGCGTGGCCCGACGGGGTGGGCGTCGAGGCCCGGGTGCGGGCGCTGATGGTGTCGTTGGGGATGGATGAGTTTCACGCGTCGCGGTGGGCGGTGAGGGCGGGGCCGGTGATCTTCGCGAGGATCGAGGCGGCGCTGGCGGGCGGGGTGGTGCGTTCGTTGCACGCGGAGGGGATCCCGGCGGTGTCGCCGACGGGGTCGCAGATCCGGTCGTCGCCGGCGGCGTGGCGTGTGAAGCGGTTGACGCGTGCGATGGGCGTCTCGCCGGCGATGTACGCGGCGGAGATGTGGGGGAAGGAGCCGACGCGGGGGCTGAAGATGGGTGAGGTGGAGTTGATGGTGGTCGGGCGGATCGAGCGTCGGGAGCAGCGGAGCGCGATGCCCGCGGTCGGGGACGGGGGCGGGGCGTCCGTGATGATGGACGGTGGGGCGGGGCTGATGGCGTTGCACGCGTCGATGGAGGGCCCGGGGGCCGGGGCGTCGAGGACGACGACGGGTTCGTTCGGGCACGTGATGGACCTGTACACGCGCGAGGGTGAGCGGTTCCGGATCGATACGGACAAGTTCTCGTTCGACGTGCTGGGGTCGGAGCGGGGCTATTCGGACGGGGAGAACTTCTCGACGCTGGCGCTCCGGCTGGCGGGCGAGGCGCCCGGGGCGCTGGTGGACGACGGCTTTGCGCGGGTGGGCGACATCCCGGGGGTTCGGACGGACCGGTCGTCGTCGGCGTCGCGGGCGACGGTGCGGCGGGTGGACCGGATGCCGGCGTTCGAGGTGTATTCGCCGTGGGTCTGGCGTGCGGAGCGGGAGCTGTCGGCCCGTGCGCGGCGTGCGGCGGGGGGTGGGTAAGGTTTGATATGGGGTGGTGTTTGGCGGGGTGCGGGGTGCGGGGTGCGGGGGGGGGGGGGGGGGGTGAAAGGGTCGCGGACGGATTCCGGATAAGGGCTTGACCGAAGAGAATCAACGCATGCTGCATCTCGCCCAGAACGTTGCCACCCCCACGCTTGTTGAGTTCCTTCGTTCGCCCGGTGCCGGGTGGATGATGGTGCTGGTCATGATTGTGGCGGTGGTGCTGATCCGTTCGCTGGCGGAGGTGATCAAATCGGTGTCTCGAGAGCGGACGAGGCGTGAGATCGCGGCGTATATCGCCGAGGGGACGATGACGCCCGAGCAGGGCGAGCGGATCCTGTCGGCGGGTCGGAAGAACGGGAACTGATCCGGTCGCCCGAGGGGCGGCGTGTGCGTGGCGCGACGGGGAAGGAGACGGCGGGATGAACGCGGACGAAGCCCAGCAGATTCAGATGATCATCACGAAGTCGATCCCGATCGTGGCCATCTTGAGCATGTGCGGGGTGTTTGTCGTGGGGATCGTCGTCGGCGGAGTCCGGCGGATGGTGGTGGAGCGTGCGCGGGAGCAGAGCCGGCGGGAGGTGGCGGCGTACGTGGCGGAGGGGACGCTGAGCCCGGACGACGCGGTGAAGATCTTGAACGCGGGGAAGCGTTCGTCGTCGTGCGGGTCTTCGACGGGCGCGTGAACGAGAACCCCCGCTCGGCCTCGCTGTGGCGGGGGCGAGCGGGGGCGTGAGTGCGGGGCGTTGGGTGCGGCTGGGGCGGGCGGTTATTCGACGTTGAGGGCGGCGAGCCAGGTGTTGTAATCGTTCTGGAGCTTGGTGATTTCTTCGCGGGCCTTGGTGACGTCGGTGTTGAGCGACTCGACCTGGGTTTCCTGCTGCTTGAGCTTGTCGACCCAGGTCTTGAAGAGGTCCTGGCTGCGGTCGCCGACGGCGCGGAGGTTCTCGCGGATCCGGGCCTGCTCCTTGTCGATGAGTTCGCGCTGGCGTTCGAGCTCCTGGACGCGGCGTTGCTGCTCGTTGATGAGGCCCTGGCGGCGCTGGGCTTCGCGGAAGGCGTCGACGACGGCCTTGGAGGCCTTGCCCTGGGTTTGGTAGGCGAGCATGGTGGGGAGGTCGAAGTTGGTGACCTGGAGGGACTGGGAGTAGGTGACTTCCTGGGGGACGGTGAGGGAGGCCTGCTTGCCGGGGGCGACCTCGACCTCGAAGCGGTAGAGGGCTTGGGTCTCCTCGGAGGGTTTGGCGGGGCCGACGAGCTTGTAGCCGCCGAGCTTGGGGTGCTCGACGATGACGGTGCGTGAAGTGCTTTCGCTCTTGTTGGCGAACTGGTAGGTGATGGAGTTGACGGCGAGGTTGGTCTGCTCGATGAGGCCGTTGACGATTCGGAGTTTGCGGACGGCCTGGGTGGACTCGTCCTTGGTGATGGTGCTCATGTCGAGGTCGACGGCGTAGGCGAGGAGGCGTTTTTCGCCGGGCGCGACGTGGCCGATCTGGGCGTCGCCGGCGTATGCGGCGCCGTCGTAGACGGCGATGGGTCCCGGGAGGAACTGGAGTTTGGTGGAGTTGGTGATCTCGACGCCTCGCATGGGGTGTTCGGAGCCGTCGGCGCGGGAGAAGATGGAGACGCGTCGTCCGGAGACGCCCTCGGTGATGATGGGGAGCATGGCGGAGCGTTGGCGTTCGATGGTGACGGGGCTGGAGAGTTCGTACTGGAAGACCTCGCCGGACTCGACGGCCTGGGCGCGGGCGGCGGCGGCGTAGTTGAGCATGGCGTCGGGTTCGAGGGCCAGTTCGGCGAAGCCGTCGCGGGGGCTGCCGGCGGCGTCGGCGACGCCCGCTCCACCTCTGGCGCGTCCCGGTGCCGGGGCGGAGGCGGGGGTCGCCAGGCGTCGGCCCATGGCTTCCATTTTGGCGGCTTCCTCGCGGGCCTCCGAGGGGAAGGGGGTCTGCCCGCCGGCGTAGGCGCGGGGCATGACGCCCGGGACGGTGGGGACGGGGACCTGTGGCCGGGTGACGAAGAGGGGTTCGTAGAGGTCCATCTGGAAGCTGACGGGTCGCCCGGAGACGAGGCTGAGGGTGACGTTGTTCCAGTCTTCGTCGGTGGGGTTCTCGACGATGGCCCAACCCTGGAGGCTGAGGGAGGAGGGGGATTTGCCGGGGGCGGGGGCGGCGGCCTTTTTCTCGTCGGGGAGGACGAGGCGGTAGCTGGCCTTCCAGACGGGCATCTCGTGGATGTAGCTGACGGCGATGTTTCGGCCGCCCTGGCCGCGGAAGGCGATCTCGACGGTCTTGGTCCGGTCGGCGCGGTGTTCGGCGAGGGCGGTCAAGGCCTTGTTGAGCTCGGCGGCGAGGTCTTTGTCCTGGAGTTCGATGTTGGTGACGCGGGTGAGGTCGAAGGAGCGGATGCCGCCGCCGGTGACGAGGTTGATGTAAGCGACCTTGATGGGCTTGTCGTGGTTTCCCTGGATCTGGTCGCGGGATTCGACGCCGAGGATGGTGCCGGAGACGGCGCCGTCGGCGGTGGTGAGGCTGGCGACGGCGCCGCGGAGTTTGCCGAGGAGTTCGGCGAGGCTTGGGTTGTCGGAGATGTCGACGCCGAAGCTGGAGAGGCGTCGTGCGAGGGGCTCCTTGCTGGCGTAGGAGACGCCCTCGATGGCGCCGCCGGAGAGGTCGAGGACGACCATGGATTTGAGGATGTCGTTGATCTGGTCGGTTTTGAAGCGGAGTTGGACGGCGGCGTCGCCATCGATCTGCCCGCGTCGTTCGAAGCTGCCGACGCCGGAGCGGTAGAGGGTGATGCGACGGATGTCGATCTGCCCGGCGCGTCCGGCGAGGGCTCGCGGGGCGTCGGCGCCGGGCTGGGACCTTGCCTGGGCGGCGGCGGGCTGGATGGAGAAGGCGGACAGGGCGAGGCCGGCGATCATGGCGAGGGTGAGGGTGCGGACCATCGTGGACTCCTTCCCGGCGTACGGGCCGGGGCCTTGAACAGGTATGAAGCGGTGCGGGCGTGTGCCCGGTTCATGAAAACCGGGGCGTCGGAGTGCCTGTTGGCGTGGGCGGGTGAGCCGCCGCGGGGGGATGGCCGGCTGGGGCGGGTGGAGGGGATAGGGCGCCGGTGCTGGTCACCGGAGAACATCGACGCGGCGGGGCGAAGGGCTGTAACCGAGCGCGGCGGGGCGTTATTTGCCCCCCGACGGTGCGGGGGCTGCGGCGGGGGCGGAGGGATCGACGGGGAGGATCTCGAGGACCGGGGGGAGCTTGAGTTCCTCGGCGACGCGGAGGGTCAGGTCGATCTCCTTGGGGGATTTGACGAGGGGCCTGGCGAGCATCTCGATGACCGGGTCGGCGGCCTGGGTCATGTCGCCCATGCCCTGTCGCGAGGCGACGACGACGGTGAAGCCCGCGCGCGTGGCGACGGCGTCGGCGGCGGCGGTGACCTTGGCGAAGGCGTCGGCGACCTGGGCGGCGCGGAGCTGGGCGAACTGCTGGTTGATGGACTGCATTTCCTGGTCGAGGGCCTGGGCGCGCTGCTGGTACTCGCCGACGGCGGCCTGGAACTCGGGGGAGCCCTGGGTCATCGCCTGGATGCGGGTGCGCATGCCGGCGAGCATGTCCTGCTGGGGCTGGATTTTGGTGCGGGCGTCGGCGTCGAAGGCCTCGCGTGCGGGGCGGTAGGCGTCGCTCTGGAACATGCGTTCGGTGAGGGCGAGGGCGTCGACGGTCGCGATCTTGATCTGGGGCTCGACGGCCGCGGCTGCCTGGGGCAGGGTCGCGACGGCCGGGCGTCCGGGGCCGGGCCATCCGGCGGAGAGGGCGAGGGCGAGGGCGCTGTAGACGAGGACGCGTTCGGCGTGACGCATGGACGGGACTCCGGGGGGCCACGAACCGGGGCGTCGGGCGGTCGTTCCGTCCGAATCGCCCCGCGTAGAGTCTAACCCGGCCGGGCGGCCGACGAGGACTCGAGACTTTTCGCGGGAGCGCGGATGGTTCTGGACCGACTTGTGGAGGGCGGGCGGCTTCCGGACGGGGTGATCCGGGCGGGGATCCGCCGGCTGCTCCGGGGTCGGATCGCGTCGCTGGAGGCGGGGGGGGTGGACGCGGCGGGCGAGCGGTCGCGGGCGTTCCTGGCGTCGATGCGGGGTGCCCCGATCGCGTTGGCCACGGCGGACGCGAATGAGCAACATTACGAGGTCCCGGCGGCGTTCTTCGAGTTGTGCCTGGGGCCGAGGCTCAAGTACAGCTCTGGGCTGTGGGGTCCTGGGGTGAAGGACCTGGAGGGTGCGGAGCGGGCGATGCTGGACCTGACGATGGCGCGGGCGGATCTTCGCGACGGTCAGGCGGTGCTGGAGCTTGGGTGCGGGTGGGGCTCTTTGTCGCTGGAGGTGGCGTCGCGGTTCCCGGGGAGCCGGGTGGTGGGGGTATCGAACTCGTCGTCGCAGCGGGCGTTTATCGAGGGGCGTGCGTCGGAGCGCGGGCTGAGGAACCTGACGATCCTGACGCGTGACATGAACACGTTCGACCCGTCGGCGGAGGGTTTGGTGCCGGCGGGCGGGTTCGACCGGGTGGTGAGCGTGGAGATGTTCGAGCACATGCGGGACTGGGAGACGCTCTTTGGGCGGGTGGCGTCGTGGATGGGTCCGGCGGGTCGGTTTTTCATGCACGTGTTCACGCACGCGCGGTGGCCGTACGCGTTCGAGCCGGCGGGGCCGTCGGACTGGATGGCGCGGCACTTCTTTACGGGCGGGATGATGCCCAGCGACGACCTGGCGCTGAAGGTCAATGGGGACCTGAGGGCGGTGGACCACTGGCGGGTGTGCGGGACGCACTACGCGCGGACGGCGGAGGCGTGGCTGGCCAACCTGGGCGCGCGGCGCGTGGAGGCGCTAGCGATCTTCGGGCGGGTGTACGGCGCGGGGGAGGCGCGGCGGTGGCTGAACCGGTGGCGGGTGTTCTTCATGGCGTGCGCGGAGCTGTGGGGGTACCGGGGCGGGCGGGAGTGGCTCGTGTCGCACTACCTGTTCGAGCGGGCCTGCCCGCGGTGAACGGCGCGGAGGGCGCGGTCAGGCGCCGGCGGGGTGCCAGACGGTTTTCATCTCGACGAAGGGTTCGATCCACCATGGGTCGTGGCACGCCGGGGCGTCGGACCACTCGACGCCGGAGCGGGCGGTGACGCGCTTGAGGTTCTCGGCGGCGCCCGCGCGGAGCGCGGCGAGGTGGTCGGAGTGGAGGTTTGCGGCGTGGACGGCGTCGATGTCGCGGTGGGCGGCGAAGATCTTGAGGAGTTCGGCGCGGTCTCCGGAGAGGATGTTGACGACGCCGGGGGGGACGTCGCCGGTGGCGCAGGCCTCGGCGAAGATGAGCGCCGGGAGCGGGCTTCGCGTTGAGGCGAGGGCGACGGCGGTGTTGCCGCCGGCGAGGACCGGGGCGAGGAGCGAGATCAGGGCGAGCAGCGGGGCCTCGTCGGGGGCGAGGACGGCGACGACGCCGGTGGGTTCGGGGATGGTGAAGTTGTAGTAGGGCCCGGCGACGGGGTTGTTGCACCCGAGGACCTGCTGGAACTTGTCGGCCCACCCGGCGTAGTGGACGAGGCGGTCAACGGCGAGGCGGACCTCGGCGTCGCCGGCGGGGGGCTTGGTCTTGGCTTTGGCGCGTGGGGCGCGGCGTGCGGGGGAGGCCGCGTCGATGGCGTCGGCGAGTTCGCGGCGTTTGCCCTCGACCATCTCGGCGATGCGGTAGAGGATCTGACCGCGGAGGTAGGGCGTGGCGCCCGACCAGGCGGTGAGGCCGGCGCGGGCGGCTTCGACGGCGTCGCGGAGGTCCTTTCGGCTGGCGGCGCAGGCGTGGACGGTTTGTCCGGCGGGCCCTATGACGGGGAAGGTTCGGCCGCTCTCGCTGCGGGGGAACTTGCCGCCGATGTAGAGTTTGTAGGTTTTGTTGACGTCGAGGCGTGGCGTCATGTCAGACCTCCTGGCCGGGTTGATCGGTCGGGTCGTTGGATGGGGCGCGGGCGGCTCTTCTGGACCAGACGGCGGCGGCGAGGAAGAGCCCGGCGGCGGCGCCGGCGGCGGCCTTGCCCGGCGTCAAGCCCGGGGTGTCCATCTGCCAGATGAGGGCCACGAGGCACGCGGCGGCGAGCATCAGGAGGAACCCGGAGCGCCAGACGGGATCGTTCACGGGGGGGTCCTCGCGCTGCGGGCGATGGGTGCGAGGGCGACGTAGGCGCGGAGGCCCTGGAGCCCGCCCTCGCGTCCGAAGCCGGACTCTTTGTATCCGCCGAAGGGGCTGGCGGGGTCGAACTTGTTGTAGGTGTTGAGCCAGACGACGCCGGCGCGGAGTCGTGCGGCGACGTCGAAGATTTTGGAGCCCTTGTCGGTCCAGACGCCGGCGGCGAGGCCGTAGGGCGAGTTGTTGGCGCGGGAGATGGCTTCTTCGGGGGTGCGGAAGGTCAGGACGCTGAGGACGGGGCCGAAGATCTCTTCGCGGGCGATGGTGTGAGAGGGTTGGACGTTGGTGAAGAAGCAGGGCCTGCAGAACCACCCTTTGGCGAACCCGCCCGTGGCGCCCCCCCCACCACCGCCGCCGCCGCCGCCGCCGCCGCCGCTGGGGACGTGGAGGTCGGCGCCCTCGTCCTGACCGAGGGCGAGGTAGCGTTCGATGGTGGTGAGTTGGGCCTTGGAGTTGATGGCGCCGACGTCGGTGTTTTTGTCCATCGGGTCGCCGACGCGGAGGGATCGGAGGCGGTGTTCGAGCTTTCGAACGACGGTGTCGGCGATGGACTCCTGGACGAAGAGTCGGGAGCCGGCGCAGCAGACCTCGCCCTGGTTGAAGTAGATGCCGGCGATGATGCCCTCGACGGCCTGGTCGATGGAGGCGTCGTCGAAGATGATGTTGGCGCTTTTACCGCCGAGTTCGAGGGTGAGTCGGGTGCCGCGGGCGGCGGCGGCGGCGGCGATTTTTTTCCCGACCTCGGTGGAGCCGGTGAAGGCGATTTTGTCGAGGCCCGGGTGGTTGACGAGGGCGGCGCCGGTGGAGCCGTCGCCGGTGACGATATTGACGACGCCCTTGGGGAGGCCGGACTCGGCGAGGATTTCGGCGAGGCGGAGGGCGGTGAGCGGGGTGGTTTCCGCGGGCTTGAGGACGACGGTGTTGCCGCAGGCGAGGGCGGGGGCGAGTTTCCAGGCGGCCATGAGGAGCGGGAAGTTCCAGGGGATGATCTGCCCGCAGACGCCGACGGGGGCGACGGCGCGGCCCGGGAAGGCGAAGGGGAGCTTGTCGGCCCACCCGGCGTGATAGAAGAAGTGAGCGGCGGCGAGGGGGACGTCGACGTCGCGGCTTTCCTTGATGGGTTTGCCGCTGTCGAGGGTTTCGAGGACGGCGAGTTCGCGGGCGCGTTCCTGGATCACACGGGCGATGCGGAAGAGGTGTTTGGCGCGTTCGCCGGGCGGGAGGGAGGCCCAGGCGGGCAGGGCCGCCCGCGCGGCGCGGACGGCGGCGTCGACGTCGGCGGTGGAGCCCTGAGCGACTTCGGCGAGGGTGGCCTCGGTGGCGGGGTTGACGGTGTGGAAGTAGCGGGCGGGCTTGGGCGTGACGAAGGCGCCGTTGATGAAGTGCCCGTAGCGCTGGGCGATGGCGGGCTTGAAGGATTCGGGCGCGGGGGCGTACTCCCAGCCCGCGCGGGGCGCGGGCGTTGTGGTGGTGCCGTTGACGGTGGCGCCTTGGCTCATCTCGATCTCCCGGCTCACGATTCGCTCACGTCGTAGCCCGCGGCGTACACGCCTCTGGCGAGCCATCGGTACTGCCTGATGATGTCGTTGCACAGCGCGCTGGCGCCGAATCGGAAGAGGGCGGGCGAGAGCCACGCGTCCCCGAGGGTTTCCTTGACCATGACGAGGTAATGGAGGGCCTGCTTGGCGGTGCGGATCCCGCCGGCGGGCTTCATCCCGACGCGGCGGCCTGTGGCGGCGTGGTGGTCTCGGATGGCTTCGAGCATGACGAGGGTGACGGGCATGGTGGCGGCGGGCTGGACCTTGCCGGTGCTGGTTTTGATGAAGTCGACGCCGTCCTCGTGGTCTTCGAACTCGGCGAGGACGGCGAGGGCGAGGTCGCTGGCGTGTCGGGCGTTGTCGAGGGTTTCGAGTTCGCCGGTTTCGAGGATGACCTTGAGGTGGGCCTTGCCGCAGGCGCGCCGGGTCTCGCGGATCTCGTCGGCGACCTGGCCGAGGCGGCCGGCGAGGAAGGCACCGCGGTTGATGACCATGTCGATCTCGTCGGCGCCGTCGCCCACGGCTCGGCGGACGTCTTCGAGGCGGACCTCGAGAGGGTACTGCCCGCTGGGAAAGCCGGTGGCGACGCTGGCGACTCGGACATCGGTGCCCGCGAGTTCCTTGACGCAGACGGCGACGAGGCTCGGGTAGACGCAGACGGCGGCGGCGCTGGGGAGGTCTTGGATGGAGGGGTCGGGGCGGACGGCCTTTCGGCAGAGGGCGCGTGCTTTATCGGGGGAGTCTTTGCCTTCGAGGGTGGTCAGGTCGAGCATGGACATGGCGAGGCGGAGGCCCTCGCGTTTGGCGGAGGCCTTGATGGATCGGCGGGTGAAGGAGGCCGCCCGTTCCGCCGCCATGACCGCGTTGACCGTGACCTGGATCACGTGCAAGGGTATCACGCCGACGGGTGGGGCACGGGGTGGGGCGGGGCGGGTGTGGGCGTGGCGGCGGCGGCGATGAAGGCGGAGGTCTCGTGTTCGCACCGCTCGCGGAACGCGGGGTCGGTCCAGAGGTCGTTGTGCCCGGCCCCTTCGATCATGACCAGCCTTGCGTTGGGCGCGGCGGCGGCGATGCGGCGTCCGTCGTCGAGGTCGCAGACCGTGTCGGCGTCGCCGTGGATCACGAGCAGGGGGCACGGGAGCGAGGCGGCGAGGAGGGCGCGGTCGAACCCCCGCCAGGCGGGCCCGACGCCGAGGCATATGCCCAGCCCCACGAAGACGACCGGGGCGTTCCACCGCGTGGGGAGGTTTCGAGCGAGGAGGACGTTGGTGGCCACGCCGCGGGCGGTGCGGTAGGGTGCTTCGGCGATGACCCCGGCGATGCGTGGGGAGGGGGAGTTCGGTCTCGCGGCGGCTTTGGCGGCGGCGGCGATCGAGACGCCCGCGCCCAGCGACCATCCCATGAGGATGATGGGCCGGTCCGCCGCGAGTTGATCGAGGAGGGCGAGCAGGTCGTCGGGTTCTGCGGTGCCCAGGGCGGAACGTCCGCCGGAGGTCCCGTGGCCTGGCATGTCCCAGAGGACGACGCGAGAGGCGTGTCGGGCGGCGGCGGGGAGTCGGAGCAGGGCCACGACCTTGGAATCACCCCATCCGTGGGAGATCACCACGACGGGCCCGGAAGGATCGTCGCCCCGGACGTCCCAGACGCTCAGGTCGGCCGAACCCCGGCGGCATGACCACGCGTTGAACGTGCGGGGCGGGCACATCTCACCGGGATCGCCGGGGAGCCCGCGCGAGACGGCCCAGGCGTAGGTCCGCCGCGGGGGTCGCCGGAGCATGCGCCAGGTCCAGAGCCACACCCCGGCGACCACGAGGGCCAGGCCCAGGACGAGGACCGGGATGAGGCCGATCAGCACGGGGCGGGGTCCTCCGCCCCCGGGGTTCAGAGCCCCAGGAGGTTTCGCAGGTCGTTGAAGGTGACGATGAGGAACAAGGACCCGATGAGGACGAGCCCGGCGAGAGTGGCCCAGTTCTGGAAGGCGATGGGGGCGGGCCTGCCGCGGATGGCCTCGTAGACGAGGAAGAGGAACTGCCCGCCGTCGACGATGGGGAGCGGGAGGAAGTTGATGACGGCGAGGTTGACGCTGATGAGGCCCATGAAGAAGAGGAGCCAGACGAAGCCCCGTTCGGCGATGAGGGTGCCGAAGTGGGCGATGCCGACGGGACCTTTGAGGTGTTCGATTTTGACGCCCCCGTCGAAGAGGCGTGCGAAGGTGGCGTAGGTGGACATCATGACGCGGTGGGTCTCGGCGATGCCCAGGGAGACGGCCGAGAAGGGTGAGGAGGCCCGGAGGAGGAACTCTTCCATCTCGAAGACCCCCTGCGAGAAGGGCGCGCGCCATCCCAGGGCGTGGAGCGTGGCCACCTCGTCGGTCGAGAGGGACCACTCGGCGTCGGACGATTCGCCGCGGGGCCCACGGAAGCGCATCGGGACCACGGCCCCTTGGCCCGCGGCGAAGGCGGCGCGGGTGACGTCCTTGAGG
Organism: Phycisphaeraceae bacterium; assembly: GCA_015200025.1. Lineage (GTDB taxonomy): Bacteria > Planctomycetota > Phycisphaerae > Phycisphaerales > UBA1924 > UBA2396. Next base: position 537,975 of record CP054186.1, read on the forward strand.
GCCTCCCTCGCGTGCCCGAGGTCGGAGACGGGCGTGCCGGCGACGGATTCGATCGTGAGCCCCGGCGTGCGGACGACGCGTGAGGCGGGGAGGGCCTTGGTCTGGTCGTTGGCCCCGGCGCTGCTCGCCTGTCCGCGGGCGTCGGCGGTGGTGAGGATCGACGGGGGGAGGGCGAGCAGGGCGCCCAGGTCGGCGGTGGTCCCGGCGATGAAACCGACGCGGCCGTCGCCGGAGACTTCGGCCTTGAGCGTGACTTCGCGGAGTGTCCCGTCGTCGCCCCGGCGGAGGACGGTGAGGTCGAGGGGTCGGCGAGCGTGGGCGCGGATCTCGGCCATGCCGGCGGGGAGGCTTGGGTACTCGATGGCGCCGATGCGTGCGAAGATGTCGCCTTTGGCGAGGCCCTGCTTCGCGCCGTCGCCGGCGACCATCATCACGGGCGTGAGGCCCAGGACGTGCTCGAAGGGTGCGGCGGCGCCCTTGCCCATCGGGGCGAGGGACTCATCGAGTTCGGCGCGCGGGCGGACCGCGAGGAGCCCATCGCGTCCGTCCGTGGTGGTGTAGGCGATCTCGACGGGGGCTCCGGCGCTGTCGCGGAAGGCGTGCATCACGTCGCCCGCGCCGCGGACGGCCCGCGGGCCGGCGCGGAGGATGGTGGACCCGGGTTCGAGCCCTGGGAGGCCGGCGGCCGCGAGCAGATCGGCGAGTTTCGCGCGGTCGTCGGGCGAGCGGGCGTCGACGATGGTGGCGGAGCGTGCGGGCTCGACGCCGATCTCTCGGAGCCCGGAGGTCGAGGAGGATTCGGGCGTGACGGCGAAGGTGAGGGTGCCCGTGATGCCCTCACGGCGGACCTCGATGACGACGGGCTCGCCGAGGCCCGAGAGCGAGGAGGCCATGACGAGGTCCTGGAAGCTGTTGGGGGTACGCCCGTTGATGCGGACGATCTCGTCGCCGGGGGCGAGGCCGGGCTCGCGGACGCCGAGGTCGGCCGCGTTGAGGGCGACGGCGCGCGCGGCGGGGGACCCCGGGGCGGCGTCGCCGATCTTGGGCGGCATGGCCTTGAGCCCGGCCATGAAGACGATGACGAAGAGGGCGGCGGCGAGGATCACGTTCATGATGACGCCGGCGGAGATGACGACCATGCGTTTTCCGGCGGGGCAGCGTTGGTAGCTGTCGGGGGCGTCGCTGACGGCGCCGGGGTTGGCGTCCTCTTGCCCGAGCATTTTGACGTACCCGCCGAAGGGGAGCCAGTTGAGGCGGTACTCGGTGGGGCTCAGGCCGTCGACGGCGACGCCCGGGACGCCGCGCTGGGCGGCGGATTTCATGGCCAGGTACTTCGCTTCGGTCGAGCCCCGTGTCCATCCCATGCCCTTGCGGTAGGAGAGTGCGGCGGGCCCGAAGCCCAGGGCGAAGGCGAGGACGCGGATGCCGGCCCACCTGGCCGCGAGGAAGTGCCCGAGCTCGTGAACGAAGACGATGAACCCGAAGCCCAGGATGACCAGGGCGAGGTCGAAGAGGGTGCTCAGGAGGTTCAGCAACGGGGGCATGGCCCATCCTATCGGCGGGCCCGGGCCCCGGGCGGGAGAACGCCCGCGTGGGAATGAAAGAGCCCCTCGGGCGTTGGCCCGTGGGGCTCGGGGTCGTGCTGAGGCCGGCCTTGGCGCGCCCGGTGAAGGGCGTCGCGGGCGATGGTCCTCAGTTCTTGTACTTCACGCTGCAGCCGTAGGCGGCCGTGGTGGTGGTGGTGACGGGCTTTCCGGCGAGGAGTTCCTCGACGGCCTTGACGGCGTAGTTGGTTTTGCCGACCTTGTTGGGGGAGGCGTCGTCGTCGATGGCGCCGGCGTACTTGAGGGTGCCGTCGGTGCCGATGACGTAGGTGGCGGGGGTGTTCTTGGAGCCGTAGGCTTTCCCGACGGTGCCGGCCTCGTCGAGGAGGATGGGCCAGTCGATCTTCCACTCGTCGCGGGCCTTGACGTTCCGGTCCTTGCCCGAGCCCTGGGTGCCCGGGGCGTTGCTGTTGATGAAGAGCATGGTGACCTTCTGGCCCTTGAACTTGGTCTGCATGTCGTTGAAGGTCTTGTTGTCGCCGAAGTGCTTCTTGACGTAGGGGCAATCGGCGTTGAACCAGACGAGGACGACGACGTGGCCGTCCTTGGTGAGCTGGGCGAGGGTGTGCTCTTTGCCGTCGAGGTCACGGAGGGCGAAGGCGGGCGCGATGCTCCCGATGGTGGGACCTTCGGCGGCTTTCTTGCCGTCCTGTTTGGAACCGGGCTGGGCGGAGACCAGACCGGGGGTGGCCGCCGCGACAAAGGCCGCCGCCGCCAGCACCGAGGCCGACACGATCCTGCTCGTTCTTGACATGGTTCGCTCCATCATGCCTTAGACCCTCGGGGCCTTGCTCGGCGACAAGCCAAACACGGGCCACGCGGGGCTCAGACTGTCATACCGGGACACCACCACCATCGGTTCGACGACCGGGCGGGGGCCCTGGTTCGATAAACATACACGGGGGCTCGAACATCTTCCTTATTTCGTGCCGGTGGGGGACTCGGATTTGCCGTCGGGGGATGGTTCCGTTCGTGTTTTGGAAGGATTTCCTTTGGCGAGGAGGTCGATCAGGGTGTGGGTGACCTTCCCGGAGGGGCCTTCGGCGCGTAGAACGCCGTGGGCCCGTGGCGGATTGCCGGGCTTGGGTTTGAGGGTGAGGACGAGGCGGGGGCCTTTGGTTTCGCCTGCGTTCCAGAGATCGACGGGGGGCGAGCAATCCGCGAGGGGGAAGAAGGCGACGGCGATGGCGTCTTTGGCGGAGAGGGTGAGGCGGTCGCCGGAGAGTTCGGCGGAGATGGTGCCGTCATTGGGGATGGGGCCGGGGAGTGCGGCGCGGGTGCGTTCGAAGAGTGGGGCGTCGCGCGAGGGTTTGGCGTCGTTGGCGACAGGGAGGTTGATCGAGACGTTGCCCTCGGCGAAGAGGCAGACGCCGGCGCATTCGAGCCATTCGAGGCCGAAGGCGAGGGTGACTTTGTCGCCGGGCGAGGCCGAGGGGGGGACCGAGACGGGGAACATGAGGAGGACGGAGCCCTTGTAGACGTGGTCGAGGATCTCGCCCGGGGCGGCGTGCCTGGTCGGGGCGGGCCAGAGGACATCGCCCACGCTGAACCCCGCGGGGGTGTTGAGCGGGGTGATCTTGGGGGGCATGCCGGTGTCGTTGAGCCCGTCCCAATAGAGGTGCCAGCCGGGGTCGATGCGGAACTCGACGCCGAGCCAATTTTTCTGGCCCGGGACGAGGGCGTCGCGTTCGGTGATGAGGCGTGGCGTGGCGTGGTGGCGTTCGGCGGCGGGCTGGGCCGCGCCGGTGGCGGCGGGGGGCGTGAGGCCGACGAGTGGGAGTGTCGCGAGCAGCGCGGGGAGGAAGGGGTGTGGGCTCATGAGAACTCCGCGGCGAAGACCCCGGGTCGGTGGGCCCGGATATGCTCCGCCATGATGGTACGAGGAGAAACCGGTGCATGGTTCGCGCGGGCGTGGCGGGGCGTGATGGTGGTCGGGCTGGCGTGCCTGGGGGCGGCGTTCGTGGCGGGGTGCGAGAAGCAGGTGATGGACACGGACATCGTGGTGATCGGCGGGGCCGAGGTCCGCGCGGTGGTCGAACGGGGCGAGGTGAGGCCTTCGGGGAGCGGCGGGGTGCGGCTCTTGGATTGCCGGACGGCGGATCGGTTCGAGCAGGGGCGGATCCCCGGGTCGATCAACTTCCGGGCGGAGCAGTTGCGTTCGGGCGACGCGGGGGCGAGGCTCAAGGACGCGAACATGCTGATCGTGTACGGGGAGAACCCGGCGAGCGGGACGGCCAAGGCGTTGGTCAAGCGACTGATGGCGCTGGACTACCCGCGTGTGCGGTGGTACGCCGGGGGTTATCGCGAATGGTCGTCGCTGAAGTTGCCGGTGGAGGGGCGTGACGCGGCGGCGGGTGAGGGCGGTGGACCGCCCGCGGGCGAGGACGATCGGCGGTAGGGCCGGGCGGAGCGTCGGCGGAGCCAGCGGACGGCCCGCGGGCGGAGGGGCGCGTAGATAAGCATGAGGATCCCGTAGACGGCGATCCCGGCGAGGGTGGCGTTGACGGCGGCGCCGACAATGAACGCCTGCCCCCACATCATCGCGCTGACGGTCTCGGTCGTGACGTCGGCGAGTTCGTCGACGACCCGTTCGGGCTTGACGAACAGAGCCCCGACCCTGATGTTCCAGTAGAAGAGGAGCGGCCAGGCGAAGGTCAGGCTCGCGCCGCCCATGAGCCCCGCGAGGAGGTTCCCGCCCAGGGAGCGGGCGAGGAAGCCCGAGATGAGGACGCCGAACCCGAAACTCGGGAGGAAGTTGACGACCAGGCCGAGGGCGAAGCCGCGGGCGATGCGTTCGCGGCTCTCGCGGAGGCGGAAGAGGCGGAGGCCGCCGGCGAGGGCACGCCGGGTCGTGCGGACGGTGAGGGCCGTCCTGGCGGGCGTGGCCCCGCGTGGCGTTTCGGGGCGCGCGGTGGGCGTCGCTGGCGTGGGGGCGGGGCGCATGGGGGTGTTGGGGCTCGGTTCGAGGGACGGGCGGCGGGTCAGGCCGCTTTCATCTTCCCGCTACGTTCGGCCGACGCGAGGAGTTTCTTGACCCAGAAGATGAAGACGCCGGTGAGGACGAGGTTGAGGGCGAGGGAGAGCATGGCGATGACGACGATGGGTCCGGCGATGCCGTAGGCGAGGGAGATGACCAGGACGCCCGCGCCGACCTCTCCCCTAGGCCACATGCCGATGGCGACGGCGCAGCGCTCCTGCCAGGTGGCTTCTCGGCGGTAGCAGAATGCGGGGAACATTTTTCCGACGTTCGAGATCACCGTTACGACGAGGACGTGGAAGGCGATGGTGCCCCACCCCATCGGGGGGGTGTGCTCGGCGAGGGCGTGCTTGATGAGGCCGGACTTGTCGCCCTCGTCGGGGGCTCCGCCCGCGAGGCTGGCGGCGATGCTGGGCATGGAGAGCCCGACGAGGAGCATGAAGGCGGCGGAGACGAAGGTGCTGGCCCGGGCCTCGGCGGGGTCGGCGTGGTGGCCGTGGTCGGCCTGCCCGGCGTCGTGTCCCTCCGCGTGGCCCTGCCCGGGGGGGACGTTCGGCTTGGGGTGGGCCATCATGCACCCGAGGATGAAGGCGGGGAGGAGCACCTCGATGTGAATCGGGACCATCGGATCGACTTTCTTGGAGGCGATGTAGACGGCCTCGACGATGGCGACCATGACGAAGGAGTAGACGAGGGTGGCCTTCCAGGAGGTCGGGATGCGCCACTGGTGGAGGTAGCGGTACCCGAACCAGAGCATGATGAACATGACGAAGACGACGATCCCGAGCTGCCACTTCATCCCGACCATGGCCATCTTGAGGGGGATCATGAGCAGGACGGTGTCGAGGTCGTCGAAGATCGCGAGGATTCGGGCCTTTTTGAAGACCCAGGTGGCGGCGAGCCCCGCGGCGGCGAGCATACTGAAAAGGACTCCCGCCGAGGTCGGGGCGGCGAAGCGGGACGCCAGGAGTGATTCTTTCCAGACGGGCCACTGCGACCAGAAATCGCTGGGGATCAGCACGAAGACGAAGTAGAGGCAGCAGAAGATCCAGGGGAACCCGGCGGCGGTGGCGGCAACAACGTAGTCCCACCCGTACTGCTTGAGATTGGACTTGTCGATCTCGAATTCGCGTCCGACCCCGATCATGATGTACGACAGGGCCACCATGGTCAGGATCTGAACGGCCTTGTACACCGAGTCTGCGGCGTCGCCCAAGAACCCGGGCACCACCTGAGACCCGATCAGGCCGGCGATCAGGAGCAAGGAATAGAGCGCGACTTTCTTCATGGGAACGGAGGGTATCGCCCCGGCGGCCCCGGGTCAGCCCTCGGGGGCGTGTTTTCGCCGCGGCGTCCCGCGCGCCCGTGGCACATCCGAGGGAGCGCCCGCTACGCTATGGGCCGTGCTGAACGACACACTCTTGTTCCTCGGCGGGTTGGTGCTTTTGCTCGGCGGCGGGAGGCTGCTCGTGGGCGCGTCGGTGGATACCGCGCGTCGGCTGAGCGTGTCGCCGCTGGTCGTCGGGCTGACCTTGGTGGCGTGGGGGACCAGCGCGCCCGAGCTGGCGCTGAACCTGGCGTCGGCGTACAAGGACCGGGGTGATCTGGCGCTGGGCAACGTGGTCGGGGCGAACATCTGCAACCTCGCGCTGGTCTTGGGCGTGTGCGCGCTGATCCGCCCGCTGGCGGTCGAGGAACGGCTGATCCGGGTGGAGACCTGGCTCAACGCGGCGGTGCTCATCGGGCTGGCGGTGATCTGCATGACGGGCGAGGTGACCCCCTGGAAGCCCGCGCTGATGCTGGCGGTGTTCGGGGGGTACAGCGTGTGGACGATCATGGCGTCGCTCCGCACGTCGGAGCGTGCGGCGGTCGCCGCGGCGTCGCCCGGGGACGGGCCGCTCATGGAGCAGCCCCCGATGTCGTGGGCGCGGATCGCGGTGTTTTTCGTGGTCGGGCTGGCGATGCTGTCGTACGGCGGATCGCTGGCGAGCGACGGGGCGTCGGGCGTGGCGTTGGCGCTGGGCGTGCCGCCGGCGGTCGTGGGCGTGACGATCGTCTCGGTGGGGACGACGCTGCCGGAGATGATCACGTCGGTGATGGCGGTCCGGCAGGGTCGGACCGACCTTGGCATGGGCAACGCGATCGGGTCGTGCCTGTTCAACGCGGGCGCGATCTTCGGCGTTGCGGCGCTCATCGACGCGCCGCCGAGCGACCCGACGATGACGGTCCCGCTGCTCTACATGGCGGCGTTGTCGGTGGTGCTGATCCCGTTCAGCCGGACCGACCAGCGCACGATCTCGCGGTACGAGGGCGTGTTCCTGCTCGCGACGTACGTGGGTTTCCTCGCGTACTCGGCGTGGGCGGCAACGCGGGCGACACCTTCGCCGTGAGCGTCGGGGGTCAGGGCTTTCGCGCGGAGATGTCGAGGCTCGTGATGTAATCGCCGGGCCCGGTCCCCGCGGGGAGGTGCTCGAAGATCCGACGGTAGAGCGGGTCCTGCCAATCGTTCATCGCGGCGATGTACTGGGGCTTGGGCGTCAGGCGGATGTCGGTCAGCCCGGCGTCGGCCATCTGGCGCCGGGTCTCCTCGACGAGGACGGCGCCGGCGATGCACCCGACGAGGGCCTCGACGTCGCGCCGGGCCGCCTCGGGCAGGGGGCGGAGCAGGGCGAGGTCGGAGACGGCGACGCGCCCGCCGGGGCGGAGGACACGGGCGATCTCGCGCCAGACGCGGGGCTTGTCGGGGGAGAGGTTGAGGACGCAGTTGGAGATGACGACGTCGGCGGAGGCGTCGGCGACGGGGAGGTTCTCGATCTCGCCGAGGCGGAACTCGACGTTGCGCAGGCCCGAGATGGACTCGTAGGAGGCGATGTTGGAGCGGGCCTTGCTGACCATCTGTGGGGTCATGTCGACGCCGATGACGCGTCCGAGGGGGCCGACCTTGGGCCCGGCGACGAAGCAATCGAACCCGCCGCCGGAGCCGAGGTCGAGGACGGTCTCGCCGGGCTTGAGGGAGGCCAGGGCCGTGGGGTTCCCGCAGGAGAGGCCCATGTTGGCGGCGTCGGGCGTGGCGGCGAGGTCGCCCGCGGAGTAGCCGATGGCGGAGGCGAGTTGCTGCGGGGAGAACGTCGCGGGTCCGCAGCACCCGCCTCCTCCCCCCCCACCACCGCCGCCGCCTCCTCCACTGCTCGTGGCGGCACTGCCGCAGCACGGCGACGCGGACGTGCGCTCGCAGCAGGCGTCGCCGCTGGGCGTGTCGGCGCGGGCGGCCGACCAGGCCCCGGCCTGGGCGATGGCGGCGTAACCCTCTCGGACGGCGGTGCGGACCGCGTCGGCTTCCTGTTCGAGGGGCGCACGGCCCGCGGGGCGATCCGATGCGCCGCAACCTCCTCCACCGCAGCATGATCCGTTCTTCGACATGATCCGTTCCTTTCCGCGGGGATGTCCCGCGATGCACATGGTCGATTAGGCGACCCCGCGTGGGGCCGCGTTACGCGGGGCAGCACCCCGTCTTTGATCCGGTCCCGGGACACCCGCACCCGGCACACCCGACTTCGATCTCCGCGGCCAGGGCCCGGAGCCTGTGGGCGAGGTCGTCGGCGCGGACGGTGTAGACCACCTCGCGTCCTTTCTTGATCTTGGAGAGCACGCCGCCGGTTTCGAGGATTTTGAGGTGCCTGGAGACCACCGAGAGGTCCACGTCACAGCACCCGGCGATGGCGGAGACGGTGCAGGGCACGCCGCACTTGACGAGGCAGGCGACCATCCTGGCCCTGGTGGGGTCGCAGAGGGCCTTGAAGAAGGCGGGGTCGAGCAGGCGGTCGACGGGGGCCTTCCGGCGGGCGGCCTGGCGGGGCGTCGGGGTTCGCGGTTTTGTGCGTACTTGCGTCATTGTGCAAGTATACCGCGCCGGGCGTCCGGGTCAAGCGGGGGCGGAAAGAAAGGGTGCGCGAGCGTTCCCGGCTGAACACCGGGGCTAGAGGAAGTGCTTGGCCGCGTGGTAGCCGGCGAAGGTGAGCCCGACGGCGAGGAGCCCGAGGGCGACGGGAACGCCGTCGCGGGTGACCTCGAGGCAGCAGCGGGCGGGGTCCTTCGGGTCGTAGCGCACCTCGACGACGTCGTTGACGTCGTAGGGGGCGATCTTGGCCTCGACGATGGACTTGATCGAGAGGCCCATGTCGCCGGCGGGCGCGATTCGGTCGCCGTGGCGGAGTTCGCCCGCGACCTCGAAGTCGTACTCGATGACGGGGACCCAGCACCCGCCGGTGGTGTTGGAGGGGTTGTGCTGGAAGCGGATCTCGGACCTGCGGATGACGCCGCGGGTCACGGCCCAGGACGAGGCCGAGCGCGCGGTCCGCTCGATCTGGGCGAACATGATCCCGCCCGCCAGCGCGAAGATCGCGCCGAACCCGATGGGGACCCATACGTTGAGCGCCTCGCCGATGGCATCCGCCTGATCCATGCCCGGGAGATCGGCCGTGAGGGTGGGGGCGTCCCGCGCCATCGGCCCGGGGGCGTCAAGGTGGGCGGGGCTGGCCGTGGCATCCCTCGCGACCCGCCCGGACGGGCGGCTATTGGGACGTTGGGCGTGCGTCGCGGGGAGGGCCGGCCGAACGAATACGATGCGTGCCGGCCCGCGTGAGCGGCGCCGTCCGAGCCCGGAGCATCGATGAGCACACCCCCCGCACCTTATCTGACCCGGCGGACCTTCGCCATCATCTCGCACCCCGACGCCGGGAAGACCACGCTGACGGAGAAGTTCCTGCTCTACGGCGGTGCGATCGAGCTGGCGGGGTCGGTCACGGCGAGGAAGGACCAGCGTTCGACGGCGTCGGACTGGATGGAGCTGGAGAAACAGCGCGGGATCTCGGTGAGTTCGACGCTGCTGCAGTTCGACTACCACGGGTACCGCGTGAACCTTCTGGACACGCCCGGGCACAAGGACTTCTCGGAGGACACGTACAGGGTGCTGACGGCGGTGGACGCGGCGGTGATGGTGATCGACGCGGGCAAGGGTGTGGAGCCCCAGACGCGGAAGTTGTTCGAGGTGTGCAAGCGTCGCGGGGTGCCGATCTTCACGTTCATGAACAAGTGCGACCGTCCGACGCGTCCGCCGCTGGATTTGATCGATGAGTTGGAGCGGGTGCTGGGGATCTCGGCGTACCCGGTGAACTGGCCTCTGGGCTCTGGGGTGACGTTCCGCGGGGTGTACGACCGTCTGGACCGTCGGGTGCACCTGTTCGAACGGACGCGGATGGGGGCGCACGCGGCGCCGGTGCAGGTGCTGGGGCTGGACGACCCGGCGTTGCTGGAGCACCTGACGGACCCGTCGCACACGGACGCGATCGAGGAGATCCGGATGCTCGACGGGGCCGGGGCGGCGTTCGACCCGGCCGAGGTGCTCGGGGGGCGGGTGACGCCGGTGTTTTTCGGGAGCGCGATGAACAACTTCGGGGTTCAGCTTCTGCTGGACGGGTTCCTGTCGCACTCGACGCCGCCCACGGCGCGGCGGTCGACGGCGGGCCCGGTCCGCCCGGACGACCCGAGGTTTACGGGGTTTGTGTTCAAGATCCAGGCGAACATGGACCCCCGGCACCGGGATCGCATCGCGTTCCTGCGGGTGGTCTCGGGGACGTTCGAGCGTGACATGTTCGTCGTCCACGCGCAGTCGGGCAAGAGGGTCCGGCTGGGGAACGCGGCCAAGCTGTTCGGGAACCAGCGCGAGACGGTGGAGACGGCGGTGGCGGGCGACGTCGTGGGGTTGGTGGGGAACGACCTGTTCGGGATCGGGGACACGCTGGCGGACGACCGCACGGTGGTGTTCGACGAGATCCCCGAGTTCACGCCGGAGTGCTTCGCGTTCCTCCACAACCCCCAGCCCGGGAACTACAAGAAGTTCAACCTGGGGCTCGACCAGTTGCTCAAGGAGGGCGTGGCCCGGCGGTTCGAGACGCTGGGGTCGGCGTCGAAGGTGGCGCTGCTCGCGGCGGTCGGGCCGCTGCAGTTCGAGGTGCTGTCGTACCGGCTCAAGAACGAGTACGGCGCCGAGTCACGGGTCGAGCCCGCGCCGTGGACGATCGCGCGGTGGTGGCGGCCCAAGGGGGGCGAGGCGATGGTCCTCGACGCGACGGCCCGGCAGAACCTGGATCACGACACGCTGCCGACGACGCCCGAGGGATCGCGGCTGGCGTTCGATGACAAAGGGCGGGCGATCGTCCTGTTCGCCGACCAGTGGCCGGTGCGGTTCTTTGCCGACCGCAACCCGACGATCGAACTCTCCCCGATCCCCTTCGACCGTCCGGCGGCGATCGCGGCGGGCGAGGGGCGGTAAGGACGAGGCCATGCCGACGCCGCCGCCGACGATCCGACGGGCCGACCGGATCACGGATGCCCTGGTGGAGGGGCTCACCGATGTTCTGACCGACGCGGTGGATGGGGGCGCGTCGGTCGGGTTCATGAGCCCGCTGAGCCCGGAGCGGGCGCGTGGGTATTGGCGGGGCGTCGCGGAGGCTGTAGATCGGGGGGAACGTGTGTTGCTGTACGCCGAGGACGACGGTGGGGTGTGCGGGACGGCGCAGCTGAACGTTTTGATGCCGGACAACCAGCCTCACCGGGCGGACCTGATGAAAGTCCTGGTGCACCGGAGGGCCCGCCGGCTGGGTCTTGGGGCGGCGCTGGTGCGTGCCGCGGAGGGCGTGGCCCGAGAGGCGGGGAAGGATCTGTTGGTCCTCGACGCGGTGACGGGCGGGGATGCGGCGAGGCTGTACGAGCGGCTAGGGTGGGTTCGGGTGGGCGATATCCCGCGGTACGCGTTGATGCCCGACGGGAGCCCGTGCTCGACGACGTACTTCTACCGCGACCTTCGGGCGTGAGGCGGCTGACCCCGGGGGGGGGGAGTGTTCGAGGGATCCGAGATTCCGGGCCAGACTGGGGCCGGGGTGCGGTACTCCGGGGTACACGGACTCGGGGTTCGCCCGGGTTGTGCGCTGGGGGTCCACCAAGCTGAACCGAATCCTTGTCGCGTCGGGGGCCATGATCGCGTTGTCCGGCCTGCCCCCCTCCCGCGGCATCCATGACTCGGTGCGTCCGGGGGCGTCGGACGGGACGGCCGAGCGTCCGTGACCGCGCTCTGGTTCGTCGCGTCTACCGTTGCGGATGCCCTACGTCAATGTCCGCGTCACCAAAGACGGCGTCACCCGGGATCAGAAGGCCCGGATCATCGCGGGGATCACCCGCCTGCTGGGCGAGGTCCTGGGCAAGAAGCCCGAGCACACCCACATCGTCATCGACGAGGTCGAGCTCGACAACTGGGGGTTCGCGGGCCAACTGACCAGCGACCTCCGCGCGGGGGCACCCCGCCCAGAGTGAGAGGCGCACGGGATCGTGAGCCGTCCCGGTCGTTACGCCTTGCCCAACCCCGCCGCCCGACGCCACACCATGAGTTGCCCGAGGTGGTAGGGCTCGTGGCACGCCAGGAGGTACGACGCGATATTCCCCGCGGTGGGCGCGAAGTTGGTGAACGGGGGCGGGGGCGGGAGCGGGAACCGCTCCGCGTGGCGTTCGCGGACGACTCTCGCGGCGTGGGCGTGCCGTGACGCGAGGCGTTCGAGGAGTGCGACTTTCGGCTCGTACGCCGAGCGGTCCGCGACCGGCTTCGACCCGGGGCCGAAGCGGGCGAGTTCGTCGGGGCTCGAACCGGGCGCGGGGTCGCCCAGCACGGCCGCGATGCCTCCCGCGGCCGCGATGAGGTGGGTGAGGGTCCACGCCGGGTGGTTGACGATGCCCGGGAAGGCGTCGGCCATGCGGTCATCGGGGATGTCCGCGTACGCCTCGCGTAACTGCCCCTGCGAGAGGTCGAACAGGCCGAGCAGGATGTCGATGCCGGTGGTGGTTTGATCCATGGGTTCCTCTGGTTGACTCGGAAGCCGGTCCCGGTCGGGCGGACCTTAGAAATCTCGCAGTGCGTTGTCGAGCGCGGCGTAACCGGCCTCCATCCCGCGGTCCATGCCCGAGGCCAGCGCGCCGTCGCGTGCTTCCTTGGACCCGAACTCGAGGGTGATGGTCAGGACGGTCTCGCCGGCGGCCTCGGCGAGCTCGATGGTGGCCACAAGGGAGCCCACGACGCCGCACGCCCCGGCCTCCATGGTCTCGGTGTGCGCGACCCTCCACGGGGGTCGGACTTCGGTCCACACGCCGTGGATCGAGAGCGCCGGGTTGCCCTCGGCGTCGTCCCACGCCCAGCGGTACGCCCCGCCGACGACCGCCCCGCCCTCGCAGGCGGTCATCATCCACCCGGGGGGCGAGAAGAGCCACCGGCGGAGCAGCCCCGGCTCGGTCATCGCCCGCCAGACGGTTTCCCGCGGTGAACGGAACGAGCGAGTCATGACGATCGTGGTGTCCGTGGGTGTCTCGACCTTGAGGCTCAGCCCCGAGGTATCGGCCGGCGGGACCGCGCCGCACACGCCGCCGAGGTTCTCGAACGCGGAGTTCCACCCGTCGGCGTGGCTGTCGCGCGAGGCGACGGAGGCGAGCCCGACCTGGCGGAACACCATGCGGGTCCCGCGTGGGTGCGGCGTGAGGTCGATGGTGATGAGCGATTCGCTGCCGACCATCCCGCCCTCGCCCTCCCAGCCGTGCGACAGGACGATCCGCCGCGGGGGCGAGAGCTCGCGGTAGACGCCGCGCATCACGTGCAGGGCCGCGCCGGGCTCTCGCATCGCGCAGCGGAAGACGCCCCCGACCCTCGCGTCGCTCTCGGCCGATTCGACGGTCATTTCCTTCGGGCACGCCCACCGGCGCAGCAGCGTCGGGTCGGTCCAGGCGCGGAAGACCATCGCCGGTTCGGCGGCGAAGACGCGGGTGATCGTCAGGTCGATCGAACCTACGCGGGGGTCGAGGACCACGGCATTCGCGAGCGCTTTACCCATGTCGATCCTTCCCTTCCCTGTTCAACTCGTCGAGGACCGCGTCGAGCGCCTCGAACCTGGCATCCCAGTACGCCCGGAACCGCTCGGTCCAGTCGTTCGCCTCGCGGAGGGGCCCCGCGTGGAGGCGGCAGAGGTGCTCCCGCCCGGCCACGCGGCGTTTGACGAGCCCGGCGCGTTCGAGCACGCGGACGTGCTTGGACGCCGCCGGGAACGACATCTTGAGCGGGGCGGCGAGGGTCGAGAGGTTCTGTTCGCCCGACGTGAGCCGCCGGACGATCGCGCGTCGCGCGGGGTTCGCCAGGGCGTGGAAGACGCGGTCGAGGGCCTGCTCCCGATGAGAAACCATGTGGTTGAATATAACCGCCGCCGGGCGATAGTCAACCAGATGGTTCAATTTCTTGTTCGGGCCGTCGGGGGTCCCTCAGCACTGGATCGAAGGGAACGTGGGGCCCGGGGAGGGGGCGCACGGGCCCAGGGACATCCCGTTGAGCACCTTGAGCACCCGGAACCCCGACGCCAGCGCCGCGCCGAACAGGGGCGCCCGGCTCATGGGCACGATCACGACCGCCATCGGCGGGGGCACCCGGCGCGCCGTCTGCGACGCGAGCGTCAGCAGGTCATCGTCGGTCTCCGCCGAGGCGTGCCCGAAGAGGGTGGCGACCTGGTACCCCGCGACGCGCCCTGCGCGTTCGCGTACGAACGCCGGGAGCCCCATCGAGAGGAGCCTGGCGGTGTCGTTGACGCGAGACGACCCGGAGTGCCGCTCCGAGAGCCGCTCGGCCTCGGGCAGGTCGTCGGTGGTCATGGGGCGGACGCTCGGGTCGTCGTGAACGGCGGGCGGGGGCTGCATCAGCGCCGCCGTCTCGCGCCACCGGAACCCCAGCGACGTGTACAGCGAGAGCGACGCCGTGTTGACCGCCTCCTGGAAGAGCCGCACGCGTGCCCCGTCGCCCCGGCGTCGGCGTGCCTCGTCGATGACCCATTGCATGAGCCGGCGCCCCACGCCGCGGGCCTGCACGCCCGGTTCGACCGTGATCGGCCCCACGCCGCACACCGCGTCGGCCAACTGCAGGAAGTTCGAGCCGATGATCCGCCCGCCCCGGGCCGCGACCACGCCGACGTAGTCCGGGCGGTGGAGCACGCCCCCGATGATGAGCCGACCGACCCCCTCGTCGGGCACGTCGCGGTGCACCCGGTGCCGCTCGTGCAGGGTGTCGAAGGCCCGGTGGCAGATCCGGGACAGTTCCTCGGCGTGCTCCGGTTTCGCCGGGATCAACTCGATGTGCTCGTTCGCGCTCATGCTCGCTCCTCCTGGGGCAGCTGGCGGATCACCGCCGCCATGTCGATCCACACCTGCTCCCGCTGGATTTGCCCCCCGTCGGGCGTGAACTCCAGCACGTGCAGGATCCGGAACTTCAGCGGGCGGTCCCGCCCCTCGAGCCCGAAGGGGCTCCCCGGGGCCCGGCCCTCCCACTCCGACTCGTCCACCATGAAGTTGTCGCCGTAGAGACGCCGGAGCGGCGTGACCCGGCTCTCGGCGAGGTCGGCGAACATCCGCCGGTAGAACTCGCGGGCCCGCTCCCGCCCCACCGTCGGGCCCGTCGGGTATCCCACGATGTCGTGCGTCGCGTTGGGGGCCAGCGTCGCGACCACGCCCTCCACGTCGTCGTTCGCCTCGTACCCGAAATGCTCGTCGATCTTCCGGTCCATCTCTCGCGGGGACATCACCATCGCCGGGGCTCCTCGGCCCCCGCCCCCCCACCATCCGCCCCGCCCGTGCGCGGCGTGTCACGACGGCCCGGCTACTCGCCGATGGGACGCCCGAAGAGAAGGTCGACATGAGGCTCGTTGCCCGGGCGGCAGAAGATGTACACGTAATCGCCGGGGAGGAGGACGGTGGCCCCCCGGGCGGCCATGATCCGGTCGTCGCGGACGACCATGACCGCCGCGGACCCCTCGGGGAAAGGGATCTTCGAGAGGGGGACGTTGCACGCGGCGACGGGCTCCTGGATGTGGTACGAGCGGATCTCGCCGCCCATGGGCCGGAGGCTGTTGAGTTCGAGCGCGGCCGCGGGCGTGGGGGGCGAGGGTTCGTCGAACCCGAGCCGGCGGGTCAGCGGCACGATGCTCGCGCCGGGGACGAGCGCGCTGACCACCACGATGAAGAAGACGATGTGAAAGATCCGCTCGCCGTCGGGCAGCTGGGCCATGACCGGGAACGTGCCCAGGATAATGGGGACCGCGCCCCGGATCCCGACCCACGAGACGTACCCGATCTCTCGGGCGCTCCACCGGAACGGGAGGAGGCACAGCGAGACCACCAGGGGCCTGGCCAGCAACGCCAGCCCGACGCCCAGGGTCAGCCCGACTCCGGCCACGGGGATCAACTTGCTGGGGAAGACGAGCAGGCCGAGCATCAGGAACATGGAGACCTGGCTCATCCACGCGACGGCGTCGTGCACCCGGGTCAGCCCCGCGCGGTACGGTAACGCGCCGTTGCCCAGCACCAATCCCGCGACGAACACGGCGAGGAAGCCGCTCCCGAGCAGGAGCGTCGCGGCGCCGAAGGCCACGAACGCCGAGGCGAGCGTGACCACGGGGTAGAGCCCGCCGGTCGTGAGCCGGGTGTGTGCGAGGACCCACCGCGTGAGCCGGCCGACGACCAGCCCGACCAGCGTCCCCATGACGAGTTGCACCGGGACGTCGATCAGCAGGCCCCACACCTGGCCGCCCGCCCCGCCGGAGGACCGACCGGCCGTGGCCACGCCCTCCACCACGGCCATCGTCAGGATGACCGCCATCGGGTCGTTCACGCAGGACTCGACCTCGAGCGTGGACCGCAGTTTCTCCTTCACGCGCAGGCTCCCCCCGCGCAGCACCGCGAAGACCGCGGCGGCGTCGGTCGAGGAGACGATGGCGCCGATCAGCAACGCCTCGGACCACGACAGCCCGAGCCCGCGTGCCATCAGCGACACCGCGCCCGCCGTGCCCGCGACCCCGACGGTCGCGAGCAAGCCCGCGGGTCCCGCGCTGCGCCGGATCGAAGCCAGGGACGTGTTCAGCCCGCCGTCGAAGAGGATGAGCACCAGCGCCACCGTCCCCACACGGAACGCGAGGTCGTAATTGTCGAAGGCGACCCCCCCGAGGCCTTCCGACCCACCCAGCATCCCCAGCACCAGGAACAGGAGCACGACCGGGACCCCGAACCGGTCCAGCGTCCGCGTGAAGAGCACGCTGAACGCCATCAACAACCCGAACACCACCAACAGCACCGCCGTTGCGTTCGGCTCGGACACGGCGAGGGTGATCGTGGGCGGCATCCGCCCAGCGTAGCCGGACCACGCGCCCTCGACGAGCCGGCGGACTCGGGCACCGCCCGCCGCCGATTGCTTCTCGGCGGATCCGGCGTGGTACATTGCCCGCACGCACGCAAGGAGCATGGCCGCATGCCGAACCTCGTCTGGATGTTGATCGTTTCGACCGTGGCGTTCGCGGCGTGGCCGGATCGCCCGGCCCCGGGCGACCCCGCCCACCTCACGGCCACGGAACTCCGCTGCGAATACCGCACGCGGCCGATCGGCGTCGAGAGCCCCGCCCCGCGCCTGTCGTGGACCCTTCACTCCGAACGGCGCGGCGTCACGCAGTCCGCCTACCGGATCCTGGTCTCTTCGTCCCAGGAGCGGCTCGCGGCCGACGAAGGCGACGTGTGGGATTCGGGGCGTGTCACGTCGTCGCGGTCGGTCCACGTCGAGTACGCCGGTCGGCCCCTGACCTCGCGTCGGGTCTGCCACTGGAAGGTCATGGCGTGGGACGGTGAGGGCGTGGCGGGCGCGTGGAGCGAGCCGTCCGAGTGGGAGATGGGCCTGCTGGAGCCCGCGGACTGGAGCGCGGGGTGGATCGACGCCGGGCCCCGCGCGGTCCCCGTCGAGATCGAGCACGCGGTCTACGCCGCCGTGGACGGCACGGCTCGAGTGGACGTGACCGAGGCGGCCCGGTCGATGATCGCCCGCGGCGAGCCCATCACGGCGAGCAACGCCGCGCTCGGGGGCGACCCGGCGTACGGCGTGCGCAAGCGGCTCGAGATCGACTACCGCGTGGGCGGTGCGTCGCTCCGCGCCGAGGCGCCCGAGAACACCGTCGCCCAGCTCGCCGGCATGCGGTACCCCTACCTCCGCCGGGCCTTTACCGTCCGCGGGCCCGTCCGTTCGGCCCGGCTCTACGCCTCGGCGCTGGGCGTCTACGAACCGTACTTGAATGGAGAACGCGTCGGCGACCACCACCTCGCGCCCGGCTGGACCGACTACCGCGTGCGTGTCCGATCCCAGGTGTACGACGTGACCGACCGGCTCGTGCCCGGCGAGAACGTGATCGGGGCGCTCGTCGGGCCCGGGTGGTTCAGCGGGCGGGCCGGGCTGTTCCACGCCCGGGCGTTCTACGGCGACTCCCCGGCCCTGATCGCCCAGCTCGAGATCACGTACGCCGACGGCTCGACCGACCGGATCATCACCGACGGTTCATGGCGTCGTCACGACGGCCCCGTCCTCGCGGCCGACCTGATGGACGGGGAGATCCACGACGCCGGCGCCGAGATCGGAGGGTGGTGCTCGCCCGGGATCGACGAATCCTCGTGGTCCCCGGTCACGGTACGCGAGGAATCGCGGCGTCTCGTTGCCGAGGTCGACGAGCCCGTGCGGGTCCTGCGCGAATTCCCCGCGGTCTCGCTCTCCGAGCCGTCCCCGGGGCGGTGGACCTTCGACCTCGGGCAGAACATCGTCGGCGTCGCCCGATTGCGGGTCCGGGCCGCGCCGGGCACGGTGATCACGCTGCGTCACGCCGAGATCCTCAACCCCGACGGCACGCTCTACACCGCGAACCTGCGCGGCGCCGCCGCCACGGACACCTACATCGCGGCGGGGTCGGGGGAGGAGGTCTGGCAGCCCCGGTTCACCTTCCACGGGTTCCGCTATGTGGAGGTCACCGGGCTCGCCGAGCGGCCCGGGCTCGGCACGATCACCGGCATCGCCCTGGGGTCCGATCTCCCGTCGGCGGGCGAGTTCGCCTGCTCCGACGGGGCCATCAACCAGCTCCAGTCCAACATCGTCTGGGGGATGAAGGGCAACTATCTGAGCATCCCCACCGACTGCCCGCAGCGGGACGAGCGCATGGGCTGGACGGCCGACACGCAGGTCTTTGTCCCGACGGCCGCGTACAACGCCGACCTCGGCGCGTTCATGACCAAGTGGATGACCGACGTCGCCGACGCCCAGCGCGAGGACGGTGCGCACTCGGACGTCGCCCCGGTCATGAAGGGCCTCTCGTACGGGACCCCCGCGTGGGCCGACGCCGGGACCATCGTGCCGTGGGCGCTCTACGTGATGTACGGCGACCGGCGCATCCTGGAGGCCCACATCGAAGGGATGATCCGCTGGGTCGAGTGGTGCCGGGTCCACAGCACCGGGCTCATCCGCGACCGCGACCGCGGGAACGACTACGGCGACTGGCTCGCCATCGGCGCCGACACCCCCAAAGACCTGATCGGGACGGCGTACTTTGCGCACTCCGCCGACCTCGTCGCCCGGTCGCTCGCGGTCCTGGGGCGCGAGCGCGAGGCCGAGCGGTACCGGGCGCTCTTCGAGGAGGTCCGGGCCGCGTTCATCGGACGCTACCTGATGGCCGACGGCCGCCTCGCCGGGCACACGCAGTGCGCGTACACCATCGCCCTGCGCTTCGGCTTACTCCCCGATTCGGCCCGGGGGCCGGCGCTGGACCACCTCATCGCCGACATCGAGTCCAAGGGCCGGCGTCTCTCCACCGGGTTCGTCGGCGTGGCCCACCTGCTCCCCGTCCTCGCCGACCACGGACGCCCCGACATGGCCTACCGCCTGCTCCTTCAGGACCAGTTCCCGTCGTGGCTTTTCTCCGTTCGCCACGGCGCGACCACGGTCTGGGAGCGCTGGGACGGGTGGACCCCACGCACCGGACCTCACCCCGACGCGAGCATGAACTCCTTCAATCACTACGCCCTGGGGTCCTGCGGGCAGTGGCTGTTCGAGGGCGTCGCCGGGATCTCTCCGGACCCTGAACACCCGGGCTTCGAGCACTTTCTCCTCCGACCCCGCCTTGAAGGCCCGTTGAACTGGGCGAGGGCGAGCTACCGGTCCGTGCGGGGCGAGATCGTCTCCGCCTGGGCCCTCGACGGCGACCGGTTCACGCTCACGGTCCGCGTCCCCGCCAACACCAGCGCCACCCTCACGCTCCCCGCCACGCCCGGCGAGGCGGTGACCGAATCCGGGGTCCCGATCGATCGGGCCGCGGGCGTGCGCGTCGTGCGGCACGAGCCCGGGGCCGTCGTTCTGCGCCTGGGCTCCGGGTTGTACGAGTTCACGTCGACCCGCCCCGCCGCGCCGGCGGGCAACCCCGTGCTCTCGGGCTGGTACGCCGACCCCGAGGTCGCCGTGTTCGGTGGTCGGTACTGGATCTACCCGACCTACTCCGCGCCGTACGACGACCAGACGTTCTTCGACGCCTTCAGTTCGCCGGACCTGGTCCACTGGACCAAGCACCCGCGTGTGCTCGACGCCGCCGCCGTCCCGTGGGCGCGGCGGGCCATGTGGGCCCCCTCGGTCGTCCACAAGAACGGGCGATACTGGTTCTTCTTCTCGGCGAACGACATCCAGAACGACCGTGAGCGCGGCGGGATCGGCGTCGCCGTGGCCGATTCGCCCTCCGGGCCGTTCCGCGATGAACTGGGCGAGCCGCTCGTCGGCGCCTTCCACCACGGCGCCCAGCCCATCGACCAGTTCGTCTTCCGCGACGACGACGGGACCGATTACCTCATCTACGGCGGGTGGGGGCACTGCACCATCGCCCGCCTCCGCGACGATTACCGCGGGCTCATTCCCTTCGACGACGGGACGACCTTCAAGGAGATCACCCCCCGGGGCTACGTCGAGGGCCCCTTCATGTTCCGGCGCGGCGGGACGTACTACTTCATGTGGTCCGAGGGCGGGTGGACCGGCCCGGACTACGCCGTCGCGTACGCCGTCGCCGACTCGCCCATGGGCCCCTTCGAACGCGCCGGGACGATCCTCCAGCAGGACCCCCGCGTCGCCACCGGCGCCGGGCACCACAGCGTGCTCCGGATCCCCGGGCGCGACGAGTACTACATCGTCTACCACCGGCGCCCCCTCGGCCTGTCCGACCGCAACCACCGCGTGGTCTGCATTGACCGCATGACCTTCACCGACGACGGCCGGATCGAGCCCGTGCGGATCACCACCGAGGGCGTCGGCCCGGTCAGGCTCCCGCCCCCGTGACCGCCGCCGCCCGCGTCGGATCACGCCGCTCCCGTACGAACACCGCGAGGTTCATCCATGACCCGTCCGTACGAATCGACCGCGTTGAACGCGCTGCTCGCCGCCGAACTCGCCGCGGGCAACCGAGTCCACCAGGACGGCGACGGCTGGGGGACCCTCCGCCGGCTCGTGGTCCTCGAACGCCCGTTCCTCGCGCTGCCCTCGCCCCTGCCGCCCGGGCTCGAGCACCACACCGTCAACGACCCGCACTATTGGCAGGCCGAGGTGCTCGACCCCATGACCTCCGAGATGCTCGCCTGCGGGTTCGATCGCCCCTTCATCGCCCCCCCGGCATAGTCAGTCGGCCCCGCCCGACCCCGGACCACCCGCCGTGGGTTCCTCGGCATCCTCGGGCCGGTGGGCGTGGCGTCGTTTCCGCCACTTCACGATCGGGATCGCGGTCAGCATCACCAGCAGGTACGCCGCCGGGATCACCGTCACGTAGAACAGCACGCGGACGAGCCGCTCGTGCCCGCCCGCCACGGCGACGCCCAGCACCACCCCGAGCACCGCCGCCGGGATGGCGGCCATCATCAAGCACCCGACCGCGACGCCCCGCTGCGGATCGGGCCCACGCGACGGGGCGGCGATCGCGTACAGGATCACGCCCAGGAACGCCGCCACGCACGCCCCCACCACCCACGCCATCGTCGCCATGGTCAACGCCAGCATCCGTTACCCCTCGCGCCTTCGGCGGAGCATCTCGGCCTTTTTATCGAGCACCGGGGGTAACCCCGGCGTCCACGCCCGGACCGCCGCCTTGAGTTCCTCGAGGACGTCCCGGCCGAAGACATTGCCGACCTCGCCGTCGAGCGACCCGCCCAGCACCGACTCGAACGTGTGCCGCTCCGCCCCCTCGGGCGCGTGGTGCAGCCACAGCCGGACCTCACCGTCCGCGACCTCGAGGTACATCATCTCGGACGGCGAATACCGGGTCTCCCACCGATGACGCATGGCGGACTCCTCGTTCCCCCGAGAGTCAGTGCGTACCGAGCCCTCAGGAGGGAGACCGCGCGCGTGAAAAATCAGAACGCCCTCCGATATGCTCGTCGGAGGGCTTTATTCCCTGCAAAGTCGGAGTGACCGTACGCCGATTGAACTGTTCCTGGCGGGCGTTCGGGTCTGGGAGCCCAGCACTCTCCGTTCGCCGGCCTCGGTAGGTTCTGGATGGGCACCGTGACCCTTTTGACCTATACACTCCCCGCGTGCACCCAGTCACCATCGGACCATTCCGGATCGAACGCGAACTCGGCCGCGGCGGGATGGGCGTGGTGTACCTCGCCACCGATGCCCGGCTCGACCGGCAGGTTGCCATCAAGGCCCTGCCCGCCGACCTCGCGGCGGACCCCGACCGCCTCGCCCGTCTCCAACGCGAAGCCAAAGTCCTCGCATCACTCAACCACCCGCATGTCGGCGGCATTCACGGGCTCGAACAGGGCGACGGCCACCAGTATCTGATCCTGGAGTACATCCAGGGCGAGACGCTCGCGGATCGTCTGGTCGCGGGACCGATCCCGGTCGTCGATTCGCTGACGCTCGCCAAGCAGATCGCCGAGGCCCTTGAAGCCGCGCACGAGAAGGGCATCATCCACCGCGATCTCAAGCCCGGCAACATCATGGTTACGTCTGATGGCGTGGTCAAGGTGCTCGACTTTGGGCTCGCGAGAACGGCGGACGGCGCACCGTCCTCGACCGGCGCTGCCGAGAAGCCGGACTCGCCGACAGTCACCGTGCCAGCGCGTCACTCCCCCACGATCCCCGGCGCGATCATGGGCACGGCGGGTTACATGAGCCCCGAGCAAGCCCGCGGCAAGCCCGTGGACAAACGCTCGGACATCTTCTCCTTCGGCTGCGTGTTGTACGAGATGCTCACGGGTGTGATGCCCTTCCGCGGCGAGACGGTCGCCGACGCGATCGGGGCGACGCTGCACAAGGAGTCGGACCTCAATCTGCTTCCGCCCGGCACGCCCCACCGCGTGCGCGAACTCCTGACCAACTGCCTCGCGAAGGATCGCAAGGGCCGCCTGCGGGACATCGGTGACGCGCGGATCGAGCTTGATCGGGCGTTGATGGGACGGGAGTGGATTGCGGCGGGTGAGGCGATGGCGGAGTCGCGGAGAGCAAGATCTGTGGTGGTCGGTGTGGCGGGGGCGTTGGTTCTGGTGTCGGCGGGGGTGGGCTGGTTGCTGTCGAGTCGGCTGGCTGGCCCGGCGTCGGTGGTGCCGTCGCAGGCGTTTCATGTCTCGACGGCGGTGCCGAGCAAGCCTCGTTTCAGCGGACTTGTGGGGATCTCGCCCGATGCGAGATTCTTGGTGTACACGGCTTTGCCGGAGGCGGATCCGGCGAGCACGAAGCCGACCGGCTTGTTGGTGATCCGTCGGTTGGATCGGGATGAGACGATCGAGATCGAAGGGACGGAAGGGGTGAGGAGCGCAGCGTTGTCGCCCGACGGACGCCGGGTGGCGTTCGCGAGCGCGAAGGACCGAATGGGGACCAAGCTCAGCCTGAGGAAGGTGGTGCTCGAGAATGGGCGGCCATCGGGCAGGCCCGAGACGATCTGCGAGCTCGGGCGTGGGGCCAACTTTCAGATCGGCTGGGCTTCGGATCGGGAGGTGGTGTTCACGTCGGAAGCGGATCAGACGATTTACGCGGTGGCCGCGACGGGTGGCGAGCCGCGTGTTGTTCTGCGAGAGGAGTCGACCGGGGGCATCTCGGGCTGGGGCGACTTTGTGCCGCTGGTCGCTGGGCGGTCGATTCTGGCGTCGCACTATGTGGTTGCGGGCGAGCGAGTGAAGGTCAGCACGGCGGCGATCGATCTTGCGTCGGGGGTTCGGACCGTCGTCATGCAGGATGCGGGGCGGGCGAGGGTATTGCCGCTCGGGAGTGGCGCGGGGGACGTGGTTGTGGCGCTGAGGTCGGACCAGATGAGCCTGGTGGCGGTGCCGTTTGACGTCGGGACGCTTCGCACGCTGGGTGAACCGGTGCGGGTGTGGAGCGGGAATGCGGTCAATCAGTACGAGGTGACGCCGGGCGGGACGTTGGCGTTATCGACGAGGCCAACGGATGTCTCGGATCGTCGTCTCGCGTTGCTCGACGAGCGTGGGCAGGTGCAGACGATCCCCGGCCCGACGCGGGCATACATGGATTTCGCGGTGTCGCCGGATGGCGGGCGCGTGGTGTCGATCATGGAACCGCCCAACACGGATGAGTTAACTGCGGAGTTGTGGCTGCAGGATCTCGGGCGTCGAACATCGGCGAGAGTCCCGGTGGAGGGTCTGGCGATCGGTCTGAGGTGGAGCAACGACGGCCAGAGGATCGTGCACGGAGCGTTCGCGAAGGACGAGTTTTCGATTGTGGAGCGTTCGGCGAATGGTTCGGGCGAGCCGAGCAAGCTGTTCAGTCTGCCGATCTCACAGCAGTCGTTTGTGTTGCCCGAGGATTGGTCTCCGGACGGAAAGGTCCTGGCGATCATGCGGAGTGACATGAGGGCCAACCAGACCGATGTGCTGATGCTGGAGCAGGAGGGAGAAGGCAATGCGTGGAAGGCAACGCCTTACCTGAACACGTCGGCGGACGAGCATGGGTTGCGGTTTTCGCCCGATGGAAAGTGGGTCGTGTTCTGCTCGGTGGAATCTGGCCGGCATGAGTTGTATGTGCAGCGGTTCTCCGGTGCGGGATCGGGTGCGGCGGACGCGAGGCAGGGGCGTGTGCAGATCTCGACGAATGGGCACGACGGGTCGGCGTGGTGGAGCCCGGACGGCAAGGAGATCCGGTTCATCGACTCGGAGAAGCAGGCGGTGAGCGTGGAGGTCAAGACAGAGCCAAAGCTGGAGGTATCGCATCCGAAGGTGATGTACAGCACGAGCGAGATCAAGGGCAGAAGCTTCGTGTGGACGCCGGAGGGGCGGCTGATGGTGATCCTGCTTGGCGAGGGCGAGCAGTCGAGCCGCATCGACCTGGTGGTGAACTTTGTGGCTGAGGTGCGGGAGAAGTTGGTCGGTGAGAGATAATGGGCGGGCAGCCCGCTCCTGCTCCCCATGCCTCTGGACCAACAGAGGATGTACGACGTCGGGATGCCCGCAGACGTACGAGGGCACGAGATGTGGAAAAGACCCGTCGATGCCGACTCGGCTGTTCGAGCGTGTCGAGGGCTCAGCGAGCAGAACGTGTTTCAACGCCTTGACGGCGCACGCGGGGATGCTCCGCTCGATGAGCACCACTGCGGATTCTCCATGTTCCTGGCCGGACGGACGGGCACCAGCGAGTGCGAAACCGCCTCAAGCATTCAGCGTCTCATTGGTTCTGGCTTGGATGCGTGCTATAGGCCGGGGTCATGGAGCATCACGGGCAACGCGCTCGCAGCGTTGGCGTTCCGGGCCAAAGACTCCGTGTTCGTGGTGGTCGACTTCACGCTGGACGGTCTTACGCAAGGCAGGACCTGTCCAGCGCACCCCAGTCAATCGTGCAACCGTGCGACTCGGCGACGCCGGGCGAGCACGCCCAATCCCAGCGTGAAGACCGCCATGGTCGCCGGCGCCGGAACCGCCGCGACCGTCACGTTGTCGACAACGATCGTCGAGTCGCCCCCCTGCGCCGGACCCGAGCTGAACAACTCGAAGCGGTCGTACACGCCGGTCGGGAGGTCCAGGCGACGGTGGGTCGGGGTCGGGGTGAAGTCAAATGAGAACGAGACCGTCTGGATGACCAGTCCCGCCGCATAGCCCCTGAGCGTCAGCGTGTTGAGGCCGGGCTCCCCCTGGAACGTCCACACGTCGAGCCCCGCCGTCGTGGCCACGGTGTCCGACGTGAACTGAAAGGACTTGATGCCGCCGAACTGCATATCGGGTCCGGGGACGTATCCTCCGAAACCGAGTACGTTTGGGTTGCTGAGGCCCGCGCCAAGGAACCCGCTGCTGGCATCCTCGATGGTGAAGTTGGTCGATCCGCCTCCGTAGGTGATCACGTCGTGAAAGCGGATGCCGCCGGTCGTGAGCACGTCAAAGGACTGACCTTCGGACAGGCTATCGAAGTTTGCGATGAGGTCGGCGCGGGAAACGGCCGCGGATCCGAACAAGGCGATCGCGAGCGCGGCTCGGAATGGCGTCGCATTGGGGATATTCATGTCCTTAGTGTACCCGCGGGGCATGACGTGCACGGTCCGGCACTGATTTTTTGCCCTTTAACGGTTCCGGCAGGACGCAAACGGGATTTCGGAGGGAGAATCCGCACCGATCGCCGGCGGCCCGGATGACGCAACTGGGGCCCCCACAACGAAAAAGCCCTTCGACATGCCCGTCGAAGGGCTTACTCTGAACAAAATCGGGGTGACTGGATTTGAACCAGCGACCTTCTCGTCCCGAACGAGACGCGCTACCAAGCTGCGCTACACCCCGGCCGGCCACTCGCGTGGCGGGCCATCGTAGGCCTGCAAACCGGGCCGTCCAGCCTCGCGCCCCGGCCCCGGCCCCGGCCCTGGCCCCTCGCCCCGCGACCGCGTTCGCCCGTTCGGTCCGGCGAAGTGCTCACGCCGATCGGGCCCCGCGGGTCGATCAGGTGCATGAACGTCGATGCCGCGGGCCGGGCCCGTGCCGGGTCGCGCGAAGGGCGAGGGACTTTCGTTACTGATCCTTGGGCAGTTGCGGGGTGATGGCGTAGACGTTGTCGTCCGCCGTCGAGGGGTCGCCGTCGGCCCCGCCAGAGTAGAAGTACGGCATCCCGCCCACGCACACCCCGCCGTCCGAATCGCCCCGCATCTGGGCCCACCGGACCCCGCCCTGCCCGTCGCGTTCGCGGTTGAACTGCCGGTCGGCCTTGCTCAGCCAGTTCCGGCGGATGTTGTTGGGCAGGTACCGGCGCAGCGGGGGCGGGTTCCCGCCCGCGTCGGCCGTCGCGATGAGCGAACCCTGATCGCCGCTCCCGACGTTGCGGTTCCCGCCGATGATCCCGTCGAACTTGGGGTGGACCATGCGGATGGGGTTGCCCCACCCGTCCAGCGGGACCACCCGTTTGCCCTGCATCTGGCCCAGCCCGGCCTGCTCGCCCGGCGCTGGGACTTCGATCCGCATCAGCTTCGGATTGATCCCGTTGATCGCCGCATCGGCCGCCTCGACCCGGTCGTACTCCTGGATCGTCTTGATGAACCACGTCGTTGTGGGGACGAGCGAGTAATCCCACTCACCCTTGGCCGTGTTCCACCGGTTCTCGGCCTCGACCCCGTCGACCATGGGCACGACGAACGCCGTCGCCCCCGGCATCGACGCGAGCGCGGGGAAGACCTGCTCGCGCGAAGCGATGTATTCCTTCATGGCCAGGTCAAGGACCTTGATGGTCTCCGCCGTCACCCGCTGCTTGCCCGAGTTGAGCACCCCGCGCCCCACGGCGAAGGTCAGCCCGATCAGCACCCCGATGATCCCGATCACCACCAGCAGCTCGATGAGCGTGAAGGCCCCGCGAGCGCCCCGCCCGACGGAACGACGGCCGAGATCCTGTGCCATCCGGTAACCTCCCGAACCCACCCCGGTTGCCGCGTCCGCCCCGATACGACCGAACCCCGCCCCCGGTTGCCGATTCCAGACCGGGGAGATCCTATCCCTTCCAAACACCGCGATTTTCCGCGTTCGCCGCGTGAAAACGACGCTCAGCCAAGCCTACCTTCTCGCGCTTCGAGACGCAACCGAGCCCGCCGGCATACCGAAACCTCCCCGCCGGCCGTATGCCCCGGCCCCACCGGAGTCCCCATGCAAATCGCCCACCCCGCCCACCCCGCCCACTCCACCCACACCGCCCCCCTGCACGCCGAGACCAAGCCGATCTCGGAGATGACGCTCGTGGAGATCGCCGAGCAGCTCGAACAGGTCACCGCCCGCATCGAGGCCGAGCGTGTCCGCGAGCGAGAGGCCCGGAAGATCTACGAGGCCGTCGCCGCCGAGGTCGAGTCCAAGGTCCAATCGATCCGGCGTCACGCCGAGCAGCTGGTCGAGCACCAGCGCCGCAAGATGCAATCCTTCGACGGGCTCTTCGGGAGGCCCCCGCAGCCCACCAAGTCCGGCAAGCCCGCCCCGTCGTCGTCGCCCTCCTCGGCCCCGCACAGCGGCTCGCACAAGAACATCGCCGACGCCATCATCTCGATCTGGACCCTGGACAAGTACGACGCGCCCCTCACCACCGAGGAGATCTACGACGCCCTCGCCGAGGTCGGGTACCGTTCCGACGCCTCCCCGTCCTCGCTGCGTTCGAGCATCAACCAGGCGCTCGCGAAACTCTGCCGGGTCGGGCGCGTCGTCCGCTTCCGCGCCGACGGCACCCGCATCCCGATCAAGGACACCTCGAGCCGCGCGAGGAAGTACCTCGCCGCCATCCGGCTCCCCGAGGACGAATAAGCCGGCCCGGCCGCGGGGGGGCCGTCAGTTCGCCGTCACGCCACGTTCGTCTTCCCCGCACGGACGCGCGGGCACGATCGACGTGCCGCACAGCCCGATCACCTCGACGCCCAGCCCGCCCATCAGCATGGCCACCGTCCGGGTGACGGCGCCCACGCACTCGCGGGGGAGCGCCTGCCCGGGGCGTGTCATCAGTTCCGTCGGCAGTTCCACCCGGCGTCCACCGTCCACGTCCGCGAGCGAGAGGAACCAACGGTTCCACGCTTGCGACGCGTCGGGCTCGCACCGCCACGACAACTCCGCCCGCCCACCCGCCACGATCTCCCGAAGCATCTCCGCCGTCGTTGTTTCCAAGAGCCAATCTCCTGAACGACCCGGGGGTCGTTCTTGCCACGTCATTGATGCTTCGTGCTGATCCGGAACGCGCCCCGATCGGTCACTCCACACACTCGCCCCGGGGCACATATCCGGAACGTGTAATCCTTTACACCGCGCATCCGATACGCAACCTTTGAGCCTCGGTTTCGCTGCCGAATAGGGATTTTCACCCAAACCATCCGGATCCACTTACGCGATTATCTATTCCCTTACTTATCCCTCATGCGTATTCGCGCAGCCCGAGATCTCACACCTCGCCGAGGATCCCGTCTGCCACTTCGGCAGCCTCCCGCGTCGTCTCGGCACCCCGCGACGCGGTCCGGCCTCCATGCCCCCGCCGAACCCACGCACCCTCCCACCTTGGTTCATCCCGCGGCGGCACCGCCCCCCGGACAGGTCCCCGAGCACGCACGGGGACCGACCGCCGGCCGCCCGGGAGCGCGGCTTCGCGTGGCACGGGGCTTGCCCATGAACCTTCAACGCCGACGCGGGCCCCGGGTGGGGCGGCCGCTCAGGCGGGGAGATTCTTATGGCCTCGAAAATCATCGGCATCGACCTGGGCACCACCAACTCGTGCGTCGCCGTCATGGAGGGCGGGCAGCCCAAGGTTCTCATCAACGCGTCCGGCAGCCGTATCACCCCCTCGGTCGTCGGGTTCACCGACAAGGGCGAACGCCTCGTCGGGCAGCCCGCCAAGCACCAGCAGGTCACCAACCCCAAGAACACCATCTTCTCCATCAAGCGGTTCATGGGACGCCGGCACACCGAGGTCGAGTCCGAGGAGAAGCTCGTCCCCTACGCCGTCACCGGCGGGTCGAGCGACTTCGTCAAGGTCAAGGTCAACCAGGGCGAGTTCACGCCCCAGCAGGTGTCCGCCTTCATCCTCCAGGACCTCAAGAAAACCGCCGAGGACTACCTCGGGGAGCCCGTGACCCGGGCCGTCATCACCGTCCCGGCCTACTTCAACGACGCCCAGCGTCAGGCCACCAAGGACGCGGGCGAGATCGCCGGGCTCAAGGTCGAGCGGATCATCAACGAGCCCACCGCCGCCGCGCTGGCCTACGGGCTCGACAAGAAGAAGAACCAGAAGATCGCCGTCTTCGATCTCGGCGGCGGGACCTTCGACGTTTCCATCCTCGATATCGGGGACGGGGTCTTCGAGGTCCTCTCCACCAACGGCGACACCCACCTGGGCGGCGACGACTGGGACCAGAAGCTCATCGACTTTGTCGCCGAGGAGTTCCGCAAGAAGGAAGGCATCGACCTCCGCAAGGACGCCATGGCCCTCCAGCGGCTCAAGGAGGCCTGCGAGAAGGCCAAGTGCGAGCTCTCCACCATGCAGGAGACCGCCGTCAACCTCCCCTTCATCACCGCCGACGCCTCCGGGCCCAAGCACCTCCAGCAGACCATCACCCGCGCCAAGTTCGAATCCATCTGCTCGGACCTCTTCGAGCGGCTCAAGGCCCCGTGCCTCGCCGCCATCCGCGACGCCAAGATCGACGCCTCGCGCATCGACGAGGTCGTCCTCGTCGGCGGGTCCACCCGGATGCCCAAGGCCCAGCAAATCGCCAAGGACATCTTCGGCAAAGAGCCCAACAAGTCCGTCAACCCCGACGAGGTCGTCGCCATCGGCGCCGCCATCCAGGGGGGCGTCCTCGCGGGCGACGTCAAGGACATCCTCCTCCTCGACGTCACCCCGCTCTCCCTGGGCGTCGAGACCCTCGGCGGGGTCATGACACGCCTCATCGAGCGCAACACCACCATCCCCACCAGCAAAAAGGAAGTCTTCTCCACCGCCGCCGACAGCCAGGCCAGCGTCACCATCAACGTCCTCCAGGGCGAGCGTGAGTTCGCCAAGGACAACCGCCTGCTGGGCCGGTTCGATCTCGAGGGCATCCCCCCGGCCCCCCGCGGCGTCCCCAAGATCGAGGTCGAGTTCGCCCTCGACGCCAACGGAATTCTCACCGTCACCGCCACCGACCAGGCCTCGGGCAAGAAGGCCGACATCAAGATCACCAATTCGGGCGGGCTCTCCAAGGACGAGATCGATCGGATGAAGAAGGACGCCGAGGCCCACGCCGCCGAGGACAAGTCACGGCGCGAGCTCGTCGACCTCAAGAACCGCGCCGACGGCGCGCTCGCCCAGACCCGCAAGGCCCTCGAAGAGCACGGCGCCAAGGTCACGCCCGAGGCCCGAGCCCGCGTCGAATCCGCCCTCTCCAACCTCGAACAACAGCTCAAGTCCGACGACAAGGCCGCCGTCCAGGCCGCCATGAGCGAGCTCGACAAGGCCAGCATGGACCTGGGACGCATCGTCTACGAGGAGGCCGCCAAGGCCGGCGCCGCCCAGCCCGCCAGCGAGGCCGAGCCAAAGGCCTCCTCCCCCGGCAAGGACGACGTCATCGACGCCGAGTTCAAGGTCAAAGAAGACAAGTAAGCCCTCACCCCCCCCCCCCCACCGCTCCCCCCGCGCCCCCGGACTCCACCGGGGGCGCTTTCATTCCCCACCCCCAACCCCTCCCGCTCTCACCCGTCACACCCCGCCATGCCCGCGCCCGACCTCACCCCCCTCGACCTCGCCCCGCCCCCGTACCCGCTCAGGGTATTCCTGCACGCCGACCACGCCCGTCCCGAGGACCTCGCCGGCTCGGTCGCCCTGGTCATCGACAACCTCCGCGCATCGGTCACCATCACCGCCGCCCTCGCCCACGGCGCCCGCGCCGTCATCCCGACCCTGACCGTCGACGAAGCCCTCGCCCGCCGCGAGCGGCACCTCCGCGAACACCCGACGGACCCGCCGCTCTTGGGCGGCGAGCGCGGCGGCATCCTGATCCCCGGGTTCGACCTCGACAACTCTCCCCGCGCCTACACGCGCGACCGCGTCGACGGCCGGACGATCATCTTCACCACCGCCAACGGCACCGCCGCCCTCCTCCGCGCCAAGGGCGCCTCCCTCGTGCTGATCGCCTCGCTCGTCAACCTGAGCGCCGTGGCGCAGGCCGTCGCCGACGATCCTCGCCCCGTCCGCATCATCGCCTGCGGCACGCGAGACGCCGTCGGGCTCGACGACGCCCTGCCCGCCGGCGCGCTGGCCGAGCGGCTCACGGCCCTGGGCCGAACGCCCGACCACGACGACGCCGCTCGCCTCGCGCGCCTCGCCTGGGACGCCGGGCGGCCCTCGCTCCTCGATCAAATGCGAGACTCCCGCGGGGGCCGGGGCCTCGCACGCCTCGGGCTCACCGACGACCTCGCGTTCTGTTCGGCGATCGATTCGCTCCCCGTCGTCCCCCGCTTCGACCCGGCCTCGGGCGCGATCACCTTACTCCCAGCGCCGCCGGGCACAACGCCCTGATCTGCGCCGCCATCGACCGCGCCGCGGCCCCGCGGTGGCTCAGCCGGTTCTTCTCCCCCGCCGCCAACTCCGCCGACGTGACGCGATGCTCGGGCCCCACGAGGAACAAGGGGTCGTACCCGAACCCGTTCACGCCCCGCGGCACCCCACCCGGCACCCCACCCGGCACCCCGATCCGCCCCTCGAACACCCCGCGCGAGACCGCCAACACGCCCGCCGGCGACGCCAGCACCATCACGCACACGAACCGCGCCCCTCGGCCCTCCGCCGGCACCCCCGACAGTTCGCGCATCACCCGCGCGTTGTTCGCCGCGTCCCGCTCCGCCCGCCCCATCCCGGCCTCTCGCCCGCCCGTGCAGTAATGGCTCGAGATCACCCCGGGCCTCCCGCCCAGGGCATCGACTTCGAGCCCCGAGTCGTCCGCCAACGCGGCCATCCCCGCCGCCCGCGCGTAGGCCAGCGCCTTGATCGTCGCGTTGACCTCGAACGTCGATCCCGTCTCCTCGGGCTCCGGTACCGCTCGCCCCGGGCACGCCTCGGCGAGCGAGATCACCGAGACCCCTCCGAGCCCCTCCGACGCGAAGATCGCGCGGACCTCTTCGACTTTGTGCGGGTTCCCGGTCCCCAGGACGATCGTCGGCATCCCCCATTCTTCTCACGCCGACCCCCGCACGCCCGTGATACCGTCCGCGCATGCCCACAACGCCCGAGGCCCCCGGCCCCCACCGCGACCGCGCGACCACCGCCCGACGCGCCGCCGACGCCCTCGACGCCGCCCGCCCACGCCTGGCCTCGCTCGCCGCCCTCGTCGGGTTCGACGGGTTCATCGATTCGATCGTCCACATGGTCGACGTCCGCCACGACATGTCGCCCACGGGCTACACCCGCCTCTCCACCATCCCCGACTTCGCCCGGCGTTGCGCCGACGCCGCGGGCAAAAGCACGAACATCGAGCAGGTGCTCCTCGACGAGCGGTTCGGGGGCAACGGGCCCCTGATGGCCGGCGCCCTGGGCGCCCTGGGCGTCCCCGTCGATTTCGTCGGCGCCGTCGCCTCGCCCGACCACCCGGGGCACGTCCACCCGGTCTTCCGCGCCTTCGCGGAGCGGTGCCGTCGAGTCGTCCCCGTCGCCCCGCCCTCGCACACGCTCTGCCTGGAGTTCGACGACGGGAAGCTGATGTTCAACAACACCGCGAGCGTCCAGGCCGTCACCTGGGACACCGCCGCCCGCGCCGCCGGCCCCGGCGTGCTCGAGTCCCTCGCCCGCGACGCCGACCTGATCGGCGTGGTGAACTGGTCGCTGATGGGCGGGGTGCCGGGGATCTTCCGCGCCCTCTGCGAGCGGCTCGCCGCCGCGCCGTCGCGGCCCGGACAGCGGATCTACATCGACCTCTCCGACCCGGCCAAGCGGACCGACCTCGACCTGGCCGAGTGCCTGGGCGACCTTACATCCCTCAGCGCCGCCCGCCCGCTGACGCTCGGGCTCAACCTCGCCGAGTCGCAACGGATCTCC
This sequence comes from Phycisphaeraceae bacterium, assembly GCA_015200025.1. Classification (GTDB taxonomy): domain Bacteria; phylum Planctomycetota; class Phycisphaerae; order Phycisphaerales; family UBA1924; genus UBA2396. The sequence goes on from CP054186.1 coordinate 571,459, forward strand.
CGCGTCGCCGGCGCGGGCGCGTACCAGCGCGGGCAGGGGCCCGACGACATCATCGACGCCGCGTCGCGCCTGCGCGAGCGGCTCGGGCTCGACACGGTCGTCATCCACCCGCGCGAGGGCGCCGCCGCCGCCGACCCCTCGGGCGCCGCGTGGTTCTCCGGCCCGTTCACCCCGACGCCCGCCCTCTCCACCGGCGCGGGCGATCATTTCAACGCGGGCTTCGCGCTGGCCCGCGCGCTGGGCCTCCCGCTGCCCGAGTCCCTCGCCGCCGCCACCGCCGTCTCGGGGGCGTACGTCCGCGACGCGCAGAGCCCCACGCTCGACCGCCTCACCGCGTTCCTCCGCGACCTGCCCGAATGCCACGCCGCGGCCCCCTAAAGTCGCCCATGAGCACCGCCACGCACGATGTCCCCGCCCTCGCCCGCGCCCTGGGCATCCACGACCACCCGCGGCTGGTCATGAACCCGCCGCACCCCGAGGGCCTCTCGCCCGACGGCACGCTCGCCGTCTCCGCCAACCCCGCCACGGGCGAGCCCATCGCCGCCGTCCGCACCGAGACCCGCGACTCCCTCGACGCGACCCTCGGCAGAGCCCACCGGGCCTTCCTCGCCTGGCGAAACGTCCCCGCGCCGACCCGCGGGCTGGTCGTCCGCGCCATCGCCGACGAGTTCCGCAGGCTCAAGGAGCCGCTGGGCCGCCTCGTCTCGCTCGAGGTCGGCAAGATCCTGCAGGAGGGCCTGGGCGAGGTGCAGGAGACCATCGACATCGCCGACTACGCCGTCGGGCTCTCGCGCCAGCTCCCGGGCCTGACCCTGCCCTCCGAGCGCCCCGAGCACCGGCTCATCGAACAATGGCACCCGCTCGGACCCATCGGCGTGATCACCGCCTTCAACTTCCCCAACGCCGTCTGGGGGTGGAACGCCATGCTCGCCGCGGTCTGCGGCGACACCACCGTCTGGAAACCCAGCCTCTTCGCCCCGCTCACCGCCCTGGCCACCAACCACATCGCCCAGCGCGTCGCCTCCTCAATGGGCCACGACGACCTCTTCACGCTCGCCGTCGGGCCCGACGACACCGTCGCCAAGCCCCTCGTCGACGACAAACGACTGCCGCTCATCAGCGCCACCGGCTCGTGCCGCATGGGGCGCCTCGTGGGCGAGGCCGTCGCGCGCCGCCTCGGACGCTGCCTGCTCGAACTGGGCGGGAATAACGCCGCGATCATCGACGCGAGCGCGGACCTGGACCTCGCCGTCCCGGCCGTGGTCTTCGGCGCCGTGGGCACCGCCGGGCAGCGTTGCACCACCACGCGCCGCCTGATCGTCCACGAATCCCTCGCCGACGAGGTCACCCGTCGCCTCGTCAAGGCGTACGCGACCATCCGCATCGGCGACCCGCTCGCCGAGGGGACCCTCGTGGGCCCGTTGATCTCCGACGCCGCCGTCCGGGCTTTCCTCGCCGCCGTCGAGGCCGCCAAAGCCCAGGGCGGTCGCCTGCTCTGCGGCGGGACGGTCGCCCGCGTCCCCGGGCTCGAGCGGGGCCGGTTTGTCACCCCGGCGATCATCCGCGCCCCGTCCGAGAACCGCCTCCCCATCGCGCACGAGGAAACCTTCGCCCCCATCTTGTACGTGTTCACCACCCGAACGCTCGATGAAGCGATCGTCATGAACAACAGCGCCGACCAGGGGCTCTCCTCCGCCATCTTCACCGACTCGCTCCGCAACGCCGAACGCTTCCTCGCCCCCGCCGGGTCCGACTGCGGCATCGCCAACGTCAACGCCGGGACCTCGGGCGCCGAGATCGGGGGCGCCTTCGGCGGCGAGAAAGACACCGGGGGCGGGCGCGAATCGGGGTCCGATTCCTGGAAGGCCTACATGCGGCGTCAGACCTGCACCATCAACCACGGGTCCGCCGTCCGCCTCGCGCAGGGCATAACCTTCGAGCGGAGAGACGAACACCCGCAAGGGTGATCGCAGGGAGTTGTCCATCGCATGTGCCTGGTCGAACCGAGGGATACCACCGTGACCGAACCCCATGCCCAGGAACGTGACCTGCTCGCCGAGGCCGCCGTCGCCGAGATCCAGTCCGGCATGATCGTCGGGCTCGGCACCGGGCGGACCGCCGCCCGCGCCATCCTCGCCCTCGCACGCCGCGTCCGCGACGAGGGGATCGCCATCCACTGCGTCCCCACCTCCCACGCCTCCGAGACCACCGCCCGCGCCTACCACCTCCCCATCATCGACTTCGCCATGATCGAACGCGTCGATTACCTCTTCGACGGTGCCGACGAGGTCGACCCCCGCCTCCGCATGATCAAGGGCAAGGGCGGCGCCCTCGTCCGTGAACGCATCGTCGCCCACGCCTCCGAACGGAACGTCTTCATGGTCGGCGAGGACAAGCTCGTCGACCGCCTCGGCACCCGCTCCCCGCTCCCCATCGCCGTCCTCGCCTACGGCCTCGCCTCCGTCCGGCACCGCCTCGCCAACATCGGGCTCAACGGCGTCGTCCGACGCACCCTCGACGGACAGCTCTTCCTCACCGACAACGGCTCCCTCATCATCGACGCCACCCTCGAAGACGGGCACGACATCGAGTCCCTCGCCCAGGAGCTCAACGCCATCCCCGGCGTCATCGACCACGGGCTCTTCCTCGAAGAGGCCGACGAGGTCCTCGTCGAGACCGCCGAGGGCGTCACCCGCATGGTCCCCACCTCCGTCCACTCCGCCTGACCCGCGACGACCCGTGGCCGATCGACCTTCGGCTACACCGCCCCGAGCGCCCCCACGCGCCGAACCCGCTCCAACCCCGCCGCGTCGGCCTCGGCCCTGAGTGACGCCACCGACCGCCCCGACCCGGGGACCACCACGCCCGACGCCACCTCGTCCAGCGGGGCCAGCACGAACAGCCTCGACGCCAGCCCCGGGTGAGGCACGCGCAACCCGTCCTCGTCGATCACCGCGTCCCCGAACATCAGCAGGTCCAGGTCGAGCCGCCGGGGCCCCCACCGCTCCTCCCTCATCCGGTCCCGACCCGCCGAGCGTTCCACCGCCATCATCACCCCCAGCAGCGCCCGAGCCGAGAGCCGAGTGCTCACCCGCGCCGCCGCGTTGAAATACATCCCCTGCGCCACCGGGCCCACGGGCGAAGTCTCCCACACCCCCGACACCGCCTCGACCACCACACCGTCGACGTCGGCCAGCCCATCCACCCCCGCGCGCAGCGCCGCGCCGCGATCACCCACGTTCCCGCCCAACCCGACCCACGCCGTCACCCACGCGTTCGCGGGGCCGCCGCTCATCGCCCCACCGCCGATCCGCCCACCGCACGCCGCCACACCCAGTACGCCGGCGCCCCCGCCGCCAGCACCCCGAGCCACACCATGTTCTCCCGAGGCGACTCCATCACCCCCAACACCGTCATCACCAGCGCCGACAGCACGAACACCCCGGGCACCACCGGGTACCCCGGGCACCGGAACGGCCTGACCTCGCCGGGCCTCCGGGCACGCAGCACGAACAACGCCGCGCCCCCGAGCCCGTAGAAAATCCACATCGTGAACACGAACCCGCCCGCCAGGCTCCCGAAATCACCCACCGCCCACAGCGCCGTCAACGACAGCCCCAGCTGCGCCCACAGCGCCGCCGCCGGCGTCTCGAACCTCGGGTGAACCCGCCCGAGCCACGAGAACAGCAGCCCGTCCCGCGACTGCGCGAAACTCACGCGGCCACCCGTCATGATCGACCCGTGCGTCGAGCCCAGCGTCGAGACCACGATCACCAGCGCCACCGCCGCCGCCCCGCCCGACCCCAGCAACGCCCCCGCCACCGCCGGCGCCACGCTCTCGAGCGCCGCCATCTCGCCCAGCGGCACGATCGTCATGTACGCCCAGTTCACCAGCAGGTACAGCCCCATCACCCCCACCGTCCCCGCGATGTACGCCCTCGCCAGCTTCTTCCCCGGATCCTTGATCTCCCCCGCGATCGCCCCCACGTCGCTCCACCCGTCGTACGTCCACAGCACCGCCGTCATCACCGGCAGCACCCACCCCCACCCCACCATCCCCGCCCCCGCCGATCCAACGGCCGAACCCTCGCCCCACGAGCCCTCGACCCGGCCCGACATCAGCCCCCACACCGTCAGCACCACGATCGACGCCAGCGCCAGCACCTTGAGCGACGTGAGCACACCCGCCACCCCGGTCCCGAGCTTGACCCCGCGCACGTTCACGAACGTCAGCACCACCAGCACACCCGACGTCACCACCTTGGGGTCCCAGGGGGTCCCGAGCACGGCGTTGACACGCTCCCCGAGCGTCCCGAGCGCGACGTTGATGTTCTCCCCCAGCACGATGGCGATCCCCGCCGCCGCCAGCGGCTTGCTGATCAGCATGTACGTCCACCCGAACACGAACGCCAGGCACGGGCCCGCCCGCCCGTACCCCTCGCGCAGGAAGACATACACCCCGCCCGACCTCGGGTACATCGACGCCAGCTCCGCGTACGTCATCGCCCCCGCGAGGCTCACGAGCCCCCCCACCACCCACACCCCCATCACCACCCACGGCTCGCCCACCTGCCGCGCGATCTCCGGCGGGGTCCGGAAAATCCCGCTCCCGATCATGATCCCCACCATCACCGCCGTCGCGCCCCAGAACCCCACCGCCCGCGGCAACTCCCCTTGAACAACCTCCGCCTTCGTGTCATTCACGCGACAAGCCTACCCCCCACGCCCCCGCGCCGCTTCCCCCGACACACCGCCTGTGCCCAACGCGAAGCGGGCCCGGCCGCCGCGCGGGGATGGCCCCGCCCGGACACCGGGCACCGCCTCGACCACCTGATTCTGACGCTCGCCACCGGCGCCCGCACCCGCCGACCCGCGGTCCACCGACCGCGATCACACGTTCCTTAGTTGCTCGTCCGGGACGCCGCCAGCCACGGGGGGGTCGGCGCCTGCGCCGTGACGTTCACCACCGGCGCCGCCGACGCCGAGCGGGCGATCCGCAGCTTCGGCTCGACCTCGCTGACGCCCTCCTCGCCCTTGGCCGCCGCCGGGCCCACCTTGCACTGCCCCACGAACGACGCCCCCTCCGCGACCACCAGCGCCGCGGCCACGATGTCCCCGCGGACCTTCGCCTTCGCCGTCAGGCTCAGTCGCTCCCGCGCCATCACGTCACCCTCCACGATCCCCTCCACCATCACGCTCTTGGCCTCGATCGACGCCTTGCACGACGCGCCGTCCGCGATGTGGATCTCGCCCTGCGACACGATCCGGCCCTCGAACGAGCCCAAGATCTTGCAGGAGTTATCGAACGCCATCTCGCCCTTGAACCGGGCATCCCGACCGATGATCGTCACGTGCGTTTCGTCGCTGGGCATAAGGCTCCGCCTTCCGTTGTTACCATCCTCGCCCGGTCCGCGGCCGACGACATCCTGACGCCGGCCCTCTTCACGCCCGGGGCCCCCCGTTCTTCGGCACGCCCCCCCGGCGGACCCCACTTTCACCCCCCCTTCTTGCGCACCATAGCGCGGAATCCGCCCCCTCGCCGCGCACGAATCAACTCCGACACCATCCCGACGCCAAGCAGACCCCAACCGGCACCCCCCGTGACCCGCCCGCCGCCGCCGGACCCGACCAAACACCGTGACCACCTACACCCTCCACCGTGAGCAGTTCATCCCGCTCCCCCGAGAGTTTGTCTTTCCGTTCTTCGCCGACGCGGGCAACCTCGAACGGATCACCCCGCCGTTCCTTCAATTCTCCATCCTGACCCCGCGCCCCATCGACATGCGGGCCGGCGCCCTCATCGATTACCGCATCCGCCTCCGCGGGCTGCCCATCCGCTGGCGGACCCTGATCTCGACATGGCAACCACCCTTCCGCTTCGTCGATGAGCAGGTTAAAGGGCCGTACCTCCTCTGGCGCCACGAGCACACCTTCGAGCCGGCCCCCGGCGGCACCCGCTGCACCGACCGCGTCGACTACCGCATCCCCGGCGGGCCCCTCGCCCCGATCCTCCACCGCCTGATCGTTCGGCGCGACCTCGAGCGCATTTTCGACTACCGCGCCCGCGCCCTCGCCGACGTGTTCGCTCAGGACCGCCCTGCCGACGCCGTCGTCAAGACCTCCGACCCGCACGAGGCGCACACCCCGGGCCCCTCGGCCCCCGCGCCCTGACCCAGAGGCCGAGCGGCCGTCCGATCGGCGGGCACGCACGCGTCGCACGAGGGGCACCTCGCCCCCTCGCCGTCCATCGGCTCGTCGAGCCGGTCGAGCCGGCGGATCTGCGGCCACGCCGCCGCCACGCACGCCACGACCAGCATCGTCCCCACGCCCCCGCTCACCACACTCACCACCGCGCCCCCCGCCACACCGAGCGTCCCCGCGAACGCCTTGGCCACCGCCCCCGACTCGAACGCCCCCAGCTCGTTGCTGCACTCGATGAACACGCTGTTGACCGACGACACCCGCCCCCGAAGCGACCGCGGCGTCCGTGCCTGCACCAGCACGTGCCGGATCACCACGCTCACGCTGTCGAGCGCCCCCAGGGCCACCAGCGCCCCCACCGAGAGCCACACCTCGCGCGACAGCCCGAACACCACCGTGCACGCGCCGAACCCCGCCACCGACCACAGCATGAGCGGGCCCGCCCCGCGGCGGATCGGGCGGTGCGCCAGCCACAACGCCATCACCAGCGCCCCCAGGAACGGCGACGCCCGCAGCCACCCCAGCCCCACCGGGCCGACCTCCAGGATGTCCTTCGCGTAGATCGGGAGCAACGCCGTCGCCCCGCCGAACAGCACCGCGAACAGGTCCAGCGTGATCACCGAGAGGATCGTCTTCTCGCGCCACACGTGCCGCAGCCCCCGCCGAACGCCCTCGCCCAGCCGCTCCCGGACCTCCGACGCCACCCGCGTCGTGTGCGGGCGGATGAACACCCCCGTCACGGCGAACACCCCGCACAGCCCCGCCGTCAACGCGTACACCACCCACGCCGACCCGCTCCACGCGATCACCACCCCCGCCAGGAGCGGTCCGGCCATCGCCGACAGCTGGAACACCCCGCTGTTCCACGTCACCGCGTTCGCGAAGTCACGCCCCGGGACGATGTCCGGGAGCAGGCTGCTCCGCACCGGGCCGTTGAACGTCCGCGCCACCCCCGCCAGCGACACCAGCCCGATCAGCACCCACACCGACGCCCCGAGCCACGACGCCAGCGCCAAGAGCCCCGCCGCCACCGCGAACGCCCCCTGCGTCCCGATCAGCACGCGGCGCCGGTCCACCCGGTCGATCACGTGACCCGCCGGGAGCGCCGCCACCACCACGGGCAACGCCCGCGCCAGCCCCACCAGCCCGAGCATCAGCGCGTCCCCCGTCCGCTCGTACACCTCCCACCCCAGCGCCATCCCCATCATCTGCAGGCCCGTCGACGAGCACAAGAACCCCGACGCGAACAGCCGGTAGTTCGCGTGACGCAACGCCGCGTACGCGTCGTGACGATCCCCTCCATCCCCGCCCGCCCCGCCGACACGCGCTGTCCGACCCGACGATCCGTCGCTCATAAACCCCGTTCGCCGGCCCTCGGCTCCGTCCCGGTCCGCGCGCTCCCGCGCCGGGCACGCCTTCTACCGCCACGACCCGCCCCGGTTGACCCCTACACCCCCTTGGCCTCCTCCTGCAACCGCCGCAACTCGTCGAACGCCTGGATCGGGCTGAGCGATTCGAGCTTCAACTCCTTCAGCCGGTCCACCGCCGGGTGCGAGAGGTACTGCGTGAACAGCCCCATCTGCCCGTCCTCCGACACCGCGGCCCCGCCGGGACGGGCCCCACGACCCTTCGCCCCCCCCAACGCCCCCGACACCGGCGGCCCGCCCGCCAGCCCCGCCAAAATCTCCCTCGCCCGGTCCACCACCGCCCCGGGCAGCCCCGCCAGCTTCGCCACGTGCACCCCGTAACTCTGGTCCGTCCGCCCCGGCGCGATCCGGTGCACGAACACGATCTCCGGGTGCCCGTCCTTCCCGGGCCACTCCTTCACCACCACGTGCAGGTTCTTCACCCGCCCCGGCAACAACTCCTCGAGCGCCGTCAGCTCGTGGTAGTGCGTCGCGAACAGCGTCCTCGGGCCCTCGCCCACGCCCTCGCCCGCCAGACGCTCCGCGATCGCCCACGCCAGGCTCAGCCCGTCGTGCGTGCTCGTCCCGCGCCCGATCTCGTCCAAGACCACCAGACTCGCCGGCGTGCAGTGGTTCAGGATCGCCGCCGTCTCCGTCATCTCCACCATGAACGTGCTCTGCCCCGCGTGCAGCGCGTCGTCCGCCCCGATCCGCGTGAAGACCCGGTCGCACCGCCCCACCACCGCCCGCGTCGCCGGCACAAAACTCCCCGCGTGCGCCAGCAGCACGATCAACGCCGTCTGACGGATGAACGTGCTCTTGCCCGCCATGTTCGGGCCCGTGATCACCGCCAGCCTCGCCCCACCGCCCACACCCTCACCCCCGCCCGCCACGCCCAACGACACGTCGTTGGGCACGAAGTCCCGCCCCAGCACCTCCTCGAGCACCGGGTGCCGCCCGCCGTCGACCTCCAGCGCCGCCCCCTCCACCATCTCGGGACGGGTCCACCCGCGCGCGTGCGCGTGCTCCGCCAGCCCCTGCAGCGCGTCCACCGATGCCGCCGCGTCCGCGAACCCCTGCACCTCGCGCAGCATCCCCCGGACCTTCTCGCACACCCCGCGGAACAGCTCGCGCTCCCGCTCAACCCCCGACGACTCGGCCCCCGATACCTCCCGCTCGAACGTGCGCAGCTCCCCCGTCGTGTACCGCTCCGCGTTCTTGAGCGTCTGCGTCCGCTCGAGCACCGCCGGCGCCCGCTTGCTCTGCGCCGACGGCAACTCGATGTAATACCCGAAGACCTTGTTGTACCCCACCTTCAGCCCGGGCAACTCCAACTCCCGCGCCAGCCGCTCCTGGTACCCCGCCAGCCACGCCCCGGCGTCCCGCGACAACCCCCGCGCCCGATCCAGCGCCTCATCCACCCCGTCGCGGAACGCCCCGCCCTCCCTCAGATGGTTCGGCGGCGACTCCACCAACGCCCCCACGATCTCGGCCCCCAACGCCCCCAGCACCCCGCGCACCGACTCCAGCTCCCCGCGCCACGCCGACAACGCCGGCACCCCGCGCACCGCCTCCTCCAGCGGCCCCACGCACACCAGCGACCTCCCCAGCCCCAAGAGATCCCTCGGCGTCGCGCGGTCCAGCGCCACCCGCGACGCGATCCGCGCCACGTCCTGCACCCCCTGCAACGCCGACGCCACCTCCCCCGACACCCGACGATCCTCCACCAGCACCGCCACCGCGTCGTGCCTCGACCGGATCGCCGCCAAGTCCCCCAGCGGGCGGCACAGCCACTCCCGCAGCACCCGCTTGCCCATCGCCGTCAGGCACACCCCGCCCCGCGACCCGCTCCCCAAGAACAACCCCACCAACGAACGATCCGCCGACGCCCCGGTCCCGCCGTTCCCCGCCCCCGCCATCCCGCCCGCGCCCACACGCATCACCCGCTCGACCTCCAACGCCCGCAGGCTCACCGCGTCCACCACGCACTCGCCCGCCCGCGACTCTCGCCTCGGGGGCCTCAGGTGCGCCAGCGTCCCCCGAGGCGCCCACGCACCCCGCTCCACGCCCTCATCACCCCCCGGCGTCTGCGTCTCGCACAGGTACCGCACCAGCGCCCCCGCCGGGATCAACGACTCATCTTCCTCCGCGAACCCGAAGCCGCCGAACGTCTTGACCCCGAAATGCTCGCGCAGGTACCCCAGCGATTCCTCCCCGCGGAAGTGCCACGCCGGGCGGGGCGTCCCCGCGATCCCCAGCGCCGACAGCACCCGCGCGACCCTCGGCGGCGGCTTCCCATCCCCCGCCACGTCCGCGTACACCACCTCCCGAACCCCGCGCCGCGCCAGCTCGTCCACCAGCCCCCCCGCCGGCACCCGCGCCACACGGAAATCCCCCGTCGTCGCCTCCACCACCGCCACGTCCGACGCGCTCGCGTCCCCGTCGCCGACGAAACACACCGCCGCCACCCCCGACGGCGCGTCCTCCTCGAGGAGCGCCCCGTCCACCGCCGTCCCGGGCGTGACGACCTGCGTCACCTCGCGCTTCACCAGCCCCTTGGCCTTGCTCGCGTCCTCGGTCTGGTCCGCCACCGCCACCCGGAACCCCAGCCCCACCAGACGCCTCAGGTACACCTCCAGTTGATGGAACGGGACCCCCGCCATCGGGACCCCCTCGGTCCTTTTCGTGAGCGTCAGCCCCAGGGCCTTGCTCACCGTCACCGCGTCCTCGTCGAACGTCTCGTAAAAGTCCCCCACGCGGAACAACAGCACGCAGCCCGGAAACCGCTTCTTGAAGCGGTAAAACTGCTGCATCCCGGGGGTCTGTCGCGGATCGCCCATCGACCGCAACCATACGCCCCGGCCCCCTCGCCGGCGCGCCGAGCGCTTCCTTCCGCCACCCCCTCGCGGTCAGAGTGCCAGACGCACGCTCCGACACAGGCCGAGGACTCCCCACCCTCTCCCCGCTCCGACGGGGAGAGGTGCCGACACGCCAGCGTCGGCGGTGAGGGGCGCAGTTTACCCCCCTGCCACTACACAGGAACTGCCGCCCTCTCACAACAACGGCGACGAGAAACACATCTTTAAGATTCTATAATATAAATATCGCCCACGACCCGCTTGACATACACCCCGCTCCACGTCATCCTATCAACATGCAATACCACACCCCCACACCCCCACACCCCCACACCCCCACACCCCCACACGTCGCTGATCCCCCCGTGCCGCCGATGATCTCACGCCTCGCCCGGGCCGCCCTCGCCGCCGGGGCCCTCCTCGCCGCCTGCGTGATGTCGGCCGCCTCGGCGCCCTCGTTCCCCAACCTCCCAACCCCGCCCTGCGAAGCGCCCCTTACCACCGACCCCGACGTTCAACGCTTCATCGACCAACAGTGCGATGCCCGCGCCGCCATGTTCGGCGACGCCCAGGACCCCGGCACCGCCTTCGCCTTCGATCGCCCGCTCAACAAGCCCGGCCTCTTCGACGGGAAGACCTGGCTCGACGAACCGATCACCATCGAGATCGTCCACGCCGTCCCCGCCGACCTCAAGAACCACGCCCCCGACCTCTTCTTCCTCGGCGTCGAGGCCTACGCCCTCGTCGGCACCCTCGCCGGGCCCGCCGGCTCCATCCCCGTCCACGCCCTCGCCGTCTCCGACCCCTCCGGCGCCGCCCCGATCCACGCCCTCATCGTCGCCGACACGCTCACCCCCGCCCAGCTCGACGCTTACGCGGCCCTGACCCGCCTCGACGCCGGCCCCCGCGTCGTGGATTCCCAGACCGGCGCCTCCAAGCCCCTCTCGGCCTACGACACCCACGCCGACCTCTGGGCCTACGAAGGCGACCTCGCCACCATCTACGCCCAGCCCGCCTCCAACCCGCCCGGCGTCGACCCCAACTGCGTCCGCGCCGCCTACAAAAGACACCGCATCGCCGTCAACGCGGCCCACGACCGGTACACAGCCTGCGTCGCTCTCGCCATGATTGAGTTCAATCTTTGTATGGGTGGCTGTGTGGCCGGCGTCATATGGGGCGGATTTGGTGTCCCTCTCACTTTGACCTGTTCTGCAATTTGCCTCGCCTCGAAAGTAGCACTGATGTCGTACTGTCAGTACGTATACAGTACTGATATAGAGGCAGCACGACGTACGTTGATCGTGGACCTCGAGGCCTGCGGTATGATCATCGCCGAAACATGAGCCACTCTCTCGTGCCATTCTCTCGACGTTCAGAGGTGGCCGGGTGGGGGATGGTCACGCTGCTTGCCTTGAACGTCCCATTCGCGTGCTTTGCTTTCGGTTCAGCTTGGGTACCTTGGGCTTCTTTCATCTTGACGACAATTGTTATCACATCCTATATCGTGTTTTCTCACACGATCCTCCGCCGCGACCGCCGACGCGTCATCGATTCCGCCGGCTCGCTCTGCCCCCGTTGCGGCTACGACCTCCGGGCCCTCCCGCCCTCGGGCCCCTGCCCCGAGTGCGGCACCCCCTACACCATCGACGACGTCCGCCGCCTCTGGGCCAGAACTTTCGCCCTCTCTACCTCCCCCACCTCCCCCACCTCCCCCACCTCCCCGACCCAATCGCCCGCGGCTCCAAGCCCTCCCCCGGCGTCCACGGCACACCCACCACAGCCCTAAACACCCCTCGGCACCTTCCCGCCCCGCTCACACCGACCGGTCGCACGCCCTGACCAGCCCGCGGAAGATCCCAATGCCCAAGGCCTCGTCCGCCGTCCGCTCGGGGTGCCACTGCACCCCCACCCAGTACGCCCGCGCCGGGTCGTGCACCGCCTCGATCACCCCGTCCTCGCTCCGCGCCAAGACCCACAGCCGCCCGGGCGAGTCCACCGCCTGGTGGTGGTGGCTGTCCACCAGCCCGGCCACCGCGTGCTCCGCGACGCCCAGCCGCGACGCCGCCGAGCGGTCCAGCATCAGCCCGTGCTTGCCCACGTGCATCCCCGCGGTGGCGTGCGTCTCGGGCAGGTGCTGGTTGAGCTTGCCCCCCGCGCACAGCGCCATCATCTGCATCCCCAGGCACACCCCCAAGACCGGCGCCCGGTCCCCGATCGCCGCCAAGAGCGCCGTCTCGAACGCCTGACGCTCGGGCCTCATCACCGTCGCCGACGGGTGCGTCTCCTCCCCGAACATCTCCATCGCCGGGTCGTTCCCGCCCGTCAGCACGAACCCGTCGCACCGCGACGCGTACGCCCCCACCATCTCCGCCACCGGCGGCAGCAGCACCGGCACTCCACCCGCCTCACGCACCGCCCGCGCGTACGCCAGCCCCACCTCGCACCTCAACCTCACACCGCCCGACGACACCACCTCCGCCAGGTCCACCGTGATCCCGATCATCGGCCCACGCATCCGACCGCTCCGTTCCCCCCACCCACAGCGCCCGGCCTCACCCCCACCCCCAGCCAACCCCACCCACAGCCCACCCCACGCTCAGCCCACCCCACGTACCCTCACCCCATGCCCCGCAAGGCCGCCCTTCTCGCCCTCGCGACCACCGCCCTGCTCGCCGTCCTCACCGCCATCGTACTGCGTCAGCCCCCCGCCGGCCCCACCGCCCCGGACCACGCCGATCCGCAACGCCTCGGCGCCACCATCACCCCCGCCGTCATCGTGCCGCTCCCGCCATCCGCCCTCCTCGCCGCCGAGTGGACCTTCACCGACACCGCCGCGCCCGATCAACCGTTCCGCATCGTCCCCGACCCCGACCTTTCGCTCTGGCGTCTCGAGCACCGGGACCTGGGTATCTGGTCCGTCGATCCCGCCCGCCTCCGCGCCGCCGCCCGTCTCCTCGCCGAAACCCCGACCCTGGGCCCCGCGCCCGAGTTCCCCCACAGCGCCACCGTCTCCATTGACCCCGGCCCCCGATCGGGCGGCCGTTGGACGCTCACGCTCGGCCCGCCCGGCCTCGCGGGCCGCACCCCCGCGATGATCCAAGGCCCCGCCGACGCCGCCCCGCGTCGTGTGTACATCCCCACCGACGCCGCCAACGCCTTTCGTCCGGGCGGCCTCCGCTCCTGGCGAGACCCCGCGCTCTTTCTCCCATCGCCCGCGCCCTGGAGCCGCGTCGAGATCGCCTCGCCCGACGCACGACTGGTCCTCGCCCGCGTCGGCCCCACGTGGTCGGTCATCGAACCGTTCCCCGCACGCGCCGACCCCGCCGCCGTCAACGCGCTCCTCGCCCGCCTCGCCGCCCTGCGTCCAGACGCGTTCGCCGATCCCGACCTCGGCACCACCGCCGACGACCCCGCCGCACGGATCGTCCTCGCCGCCGATCTCCCCGGGGCCCCGCGCCGCACCGCCGTCCAATCCCTCACCCTCGACCGCGCCGACCCGCCGGCCCGGGGCCTCATCGCCACGGCGATCCACCCGCTCGACGGCTCACCCCCCTCGGCGTTCCGCGGCACGGCGCACGTCGCCCTCCCGCCCGACGCGCTCGCCTCGCTCCTGACCACCGACCCCTACGCCCTGGCCTCCAAGACCGCCTCGCCCCGCGTGCCCGCCGACGTCTCCATCCTCCGCCTCGCCGCGCCGGGCCGCGACCCGATCGAGTTCACCCGCCTGGGCGACCGCTGGTCGCGCGACGGTCGGCCCGCCGACGCCGACGACCTCGCGCTCATCCCCGCCCTGATCGAATGGCTCACCCAAACACCCGCGTCTCGCGTCGCCGCGGACCCGCAGCGTCCCGCGCGCGGGCTGGTGGCGCTGGCGAGGGTGCAGGCGACCGACCACGCCGCCCCCGACGACGCCTGGTACACCCTCTTCACCCCCGGGCCCGCGAGCGACGCGTCGTCCGCCGCGATCGCCGACGGCCGCCTCCTCCGCCTCTACGACACCCCGCCCCGCGCGGCCATCGCCCGCCTGCGGGCTCTCTTGGGCGACCCGCCCGCCCGCTGACGCGCCCATACGCTCGATCATGCCCATCACGCCCCGCAACGCCCCGCTGGTCCTGGTCATCCGCGACGGGTGGGGCGCCAACCCCAACCCGTCCCACGACGCGTTCAACGCCGTCCGCCTCGCCCACACCCCCGTCGCCGACGCCCTCGCCCGCGACTGGCCGACCACGCTCATCAAGACCAGCGGCGAGGACGTGGGCCTCCCCGAGGGCACGATGGGCAACAGCGAGGTCGGGCACCAGAACATCGGCGCGGGGCGCGTCGTCCCGCAGGAATCGCTCGTGATGACCCGCGCGTGCGCCACGGGGCTCGAGCGGATCCGCGCGATCGCCGACGCCGTCGAGCACGCCACGTCCCACGCCCGCTCGCTCCACCTCATGGGCATCAACTCCGACGCGGGCGTCCACGGGCTGATCGAGCACCTCGTGGCCATGCTCCGCGCCGCCAAGGCCCTGGGCATGCCCACGGACCGCGTCTTTATCCACCTCTTCACCGACGGCCGCGACACCGGGCCCTTCACGGGCGAGGCCTACGCCGCCTCTGTCGAGGAGGCTTGCCGAACGCTGGGGATCGGGCGCGTGGCGACCGTCATCGGCCGCTATTACGCGATGGACCGCGACCACCGGTGGGAGCGCGTCGCCCGCGCCTTCAACGCGCTCACCGGGCGCGGCGCCCCGCCGCCCGCCTTCCCCGACGCCCCCGCCGCCATCCGCGACTACTACGAACACCCCGACGCCGACAACCTCTCGGGCGACGAGTTCATCACCCCCCGCCTCGTCGGGCCCGACCCCGCCGCCTCGCGCGTCCGCGCGGGCGACGCCGTCATCTTCTACAACTACCGCGGCGACCGCCCCCGCGAGCTGGTCTCCGCCTTCGTCTTCCCCGACGACGCCTGGTCGAGGGTCAAGCCCTCGCCCGACACCGGGATCGTCGGCTTCGACCGCGGCCCCCGCCCCGACCTGCACTTCGTCACGATGACGGATTACTGGGACGCGCTGACGCCTTTCGTCAAGGTCGCTTTCCCCAAGCCCCCGCGCATGGTCAACACGCTGGGCGAGTACCTCTCGTCGCTGGGGCTGCGACAGTTCCGGTGCGCCGAGACCGAGAAATACCCCCACGTCACGTTCTTCATGAACGACTACCGCGAGGCCCCGTTCCCGGGCGAATCCCGCGAGAACCCGCAGAGCCCCAAGGTCTCGACCTACGACCAGGCGCCCGAGATGGCCGCCGCGCAGGTCCGCGACGCGGTCCTCCGGCGCCTGGCCTCGCCCGACCACGAGGACCTGATCGTCGTGAACTTCGCCAACGGGGACATGGTCGGGCACACGGGCAACCTCGACGCCGCCGTCAAGGCCTGCGCCTTCGTCGACGCCTGCGTGGGGTCGATCATCGACGCGACGCTCCGCAAGGGCGGCTCGTTGATCGTCACCGCCGACCACGGCAACGCCGAGCAGATGCTCGACCCGGCGACGGGCTCGCCGCACACCGCGCACACCGTCTACGACGTGCCCTTGCACGTCGTGGGCGAGGCGTTCCGCGGGCGCACGCTCAAGGGCGACGCCGACCCGTCCAACGGGTTCACCCCCGCCGCCCGCGCCGTCCGCGGCCGGCTCGCCGACATCGCCCCCACCGCCCTCGCCATGCTCGGGCTCCCCAAGCCCCGCGAGATGACCGGCGAAAGCCTGCTCCTCTGACGCCCGGGCCTGCGGCCTGACACGCCCCGGAGCGCCGTCCACCAGAACCGGCACGTTATCCACATTCCGAACACGATCTTCCCAATGTTCGGCCAACGCCTTGACAGGTCGTTCGGGCGTTGGTACCGTCCCGCCCGTCGGGCTCGCGTCCAGCAACGCCCCCGACCGACGCCCGCGCGGTGTGCTCGGGGCCGAATCTTGCTGGCGTCCGGGCCGCCTGCCGCGTGACCTCACGCCGCAGCCACGACCCGGCAAAGGAAGGTGCAGCATGTCGAACGGCGAAGGTCGTGGCGGTCGGGGTTCTTCCGGGGCGGGGACGGCGGGCGGGTCGGGCGGGGCGAGTGGCCAGATGGGGGGCCATCAGGTGGGGGTTCAGGTCGAGACCAAGCACATCGAGGACAAGGCCAAGCGCAAGGCCCTGGAGACGACCCTCGGGCAGATCGAGAAGGTCTTCGGGAAGGGCTCCATCATGAAGATGGACGAGGCCGCCTTCCTGAACATCCCCGGGATCTCGACGGGGTCGATCAGCCTGGATTTGGCGCTCGGCGGCAAGGGGATCCCGCGTGGGCGGATCGTGGAGATTTTCGGGCCCGAGTCCAGCGGCAAGACGACGCTGGCGCTCACGGTCGCCGCGATGGCGCAGAAGGACGGGGGCGTGGCCGCCGTCATCGACGCCGAGCACGCCCTGGACCCGACCTGGGCCCGCAAGATCGGGGTGAACATCGACGAGCTGCTGGTCTCGCAGCCCGACACGGGCGAGCAGGCGCTGGAGATCTGCGAGATGCTCGTGCGCAGCAACTCGGTCGACGTGATCATCGTCGACTCGGTCGCCGCCCTGGTGCCCAAGGCCGAGATCGAGGGCGAGATGGGCGACAGCATCGTGGGCGTGCAGGCCCGGCTGATGTCGCAGGCGATGCGGAAACTCACCGGCGTGATCGCCCGCTCCAACTGCACCGTCATCTTCATCAACCAGATCCGCGAGAAGATCGGCGTGATGTTCGGCTCACCCGAGACGACCACGGGCGGGCGGGCCCTCAAGTTCTACTCCTCCGTCCGAATCGACGTCCGCCGCACCGGCGCGATCAAGGAGGGCGACGCGGTCGTCGGGTCGCGCACCCGGGCCCGCGTGGTCAAGAACAAGGTCGCCCCGCCCTTCCGCGAGGCCGAGTTCGACATCATGTACAACGAGGGCATCTCCCTCGCCGGGGACCTGATCGACCTGGCCGTCGACGCGGGGGTGGCGCAGAAGAGCGGGGCCTGGTTCAGCTACGGGGAGGTCCGCCTGGGGCAGGGGCGCGAGGCCGTCAAGCAGTTCCTCAAGGACAACCCCGAGCTCTACAACGAGATGCGCCGCGAGGTGCTCAAGGTCAAGACCACGCAGCCCCTCGCCGCCGGCAAGCCCGCCCCCGGCGAGGACGACGGCGAGTAACGTCCCGCGCGGCCGCTCGGGCGTGATGACGCCACCGGCGTGCCCGCGCGCACGGCAGCGCCGGTCAGTCTGGCACGATGTACCGCGTTCCTGCCGCGTCGAAATCCGGGAGGACCCGGGGGCCCACCCCGCGCGTCCGGACGCGGCGGGAGCGATCGTGGCGCGTCTCGCCCCCGGTGCGCGCGCCGCCCGGCGTGCCACACGCGCGGGAAAGCGGGGCCGCGGCCGGGACTTTCTGTTCTACCACGCGCCGGAACGCGCCGGGCGACGGCGGGCCCGCGCGATGAACCGGCGTGCGTCCGGTATGATCCGCCCACGCATGGGAGACGACACAGGACAGCCGGCGGGGGTGGGCGCATCGAGCGCATCGAGCGCATCGAGCGCACCGAGCAAGGCGGGTGGGGCGGGTGGGGCGGGTGGGGCGGCACGAGCGGGCGGCGGCCTCGCGCGATGGTTCGGTCGGCACGGGGCGCTGGGCCCGGGGCTGGCGCTGGCGGTGTTGTGCGTGGTGTTGGCGGTGATCTCGCCGGACTTCCGCAAGCCGGAGAACCCGCTCAACATCCTGAACCAGAACGCGTTCGTGGGGCTGGTGGCGGTGGGGATGACGTTCGTGATCATCGCGGGTGGGATCGACCTGTCGGTGGGGTCGATGGTGGCGCTGCTGGGCGGGCTGTCGGTGTACGCGAGCAACGCGGCGGCGTCCTCGTGGGGGCTTGGCCCGTGGGCGTCGGTGGGCGTGGGTTCGGTGGTGGCGGTGGCGGGCGGGGCGGTGGCGGGGTCGCTCAACGGGGCGTTGGTGGTGTGGGGGCGGGTGGCGCCGTTCATCGCGACGCTGGGGACGCTGGCGATCTTCCGATCGGTCATCATGACGATGGCGGACGGGGGCGAGATCCGTTCGGGGGTGCCGGCGTACGCGGAGGTGGGCGCGGGGACGCACGGGATCCCGCTGCCGATCACCTCGTCGCGAGGCTCGGCGCTGTTCCTGACGTACCCGAGCGTGGCGTTCCTGGTGTGCGCGGCCCTGGGGCAGGCGGTGCTGTCGTACAGCGTGTTCGGGCGACGGGTGCTCTCGGTGGGCGACAACGCGACGGCGGCGCGGTACGCGGGGGTGAAGGTCGGGCGGGTGACGTTCGCGGTGTACGCGCTGGCGGGGCTCTTGTGCGGGGTGGCGGCGTTCCTGCTGTCGAGTCGGATGGCGTCGGTCGCGAGCGCCTCGGCGGGGAAGCTCTACGAGCTGGACGCGATCGCGGCGGTGGTGATCGGCGGGACGGCGATGCGCGGGGGGCGTGGCTCGGTCGCGGGGACGGTCGTGGGCGTGCTGATGCTGGGGGTCATCACCAACGCGCTGAATCTCCTGGGGGCGCCGGCGCTGCTGCAGGACTTTTTCAAGGGCGTTATCATCATCGCGGCGGTGCTCGCGCAACGCGCCAAGGCGTAGCGGGCGGACGCCGGTCCCCGGCAACCCTGAACCCCGAGCGGAGGTCGAGATGAACCGAGCGTGGATGGCGTCCCTGGTTTCGTGCGTGGCGCTGGCGGCGGGCGCGGTGGTGGCGATGGGGGTGGCGTTGTCGGGGTCGGGGTGCGAGAAACCCTCGGGCGGCACGGCGGGGAGCGGGGCGGGCGGGGAGAAGGCCGCCGGGAAGCGGTACAAGATCGGGGTGTCGGTCCCGGCGGCGGACCACGGGTGGACGGCGGGGGTGGGCTGGTGGGCCAAGCGGGCGATGGAGCTCAACCCGCACGTGGAGTGGGTGTACGCGACGGCGACGGGCCCGAGCGACCAGATCGGTGACCTCGACGACATGCTGACCAAGGGGATCGATGGGCTGGTGATCCTGGCGACGGAGAGCGCCCCCCTGACGCCGGCGGCGAAGAAGGTCAAGTCGCAGGGCGTGTTCATCGTGAACGTGGACCGGGGGTTCGTGGAGCCGGGGATCGCGGACGTGTTCCTGGAGGGGGACAACAAGGCGTTCGGCCGGACGAGCGCGCGGTTCGTGGCGGACCGGATGCGCAAGGAGGGGCGGACGAACCTGGTGATCCTGACGGGGATCCCCAGCACGGTGGACACGGACCGGGTGACGGCGGGGCGTGAGGTCTTTGCGCAGTACCCGGAGATCAGGATCCTGGACCAGCAGCCGGCGATGTGGAACCGTCAGCGGGGGCTGGAGGTGATGCAGAACCTGTTGACCAAGCACGAGAAGATCGACGCGGTGTGGGCGCAGGACGACGACATCATGATGGGGGCGATCCAGGCGGTGAAGGAGGCGGGGCGGGAGAAGGAGATGTGGATGGTGGGCGGGGCGGGGATGAAGGAAGCGGTGAAGATGGTGATGGACCGCGACCCGATGGTCCCGGCGAACATCACGTACCCGCCGAGCATGATCGCGGCGGGGATCCAGATGGCGGCGGGGCTGGTGTCGTCGGGCCGGCCCGGGGAGGTGCTGCGGTACATGCCCAAGCACCTGATGATCGACGTGGAGTTGATCACGCCGGAGAACGCGAAGGATTACTACTTCCCCGAGTCGGTGTACTAAGGCGCCCGACCGCCCACGGCGGACGAGTCGGTCCCGCGTGGCTTGAAGCCAGTGGCGATTCCGGATATTCTCGTGTGTTCACCGGCACCTCTTCTGGGTGTGCGTGAGTGGTGGTCGGTCCGCGAGTACCTCGTGAGGAGATTCGGCGTGACGGATGGGCCTCGTGGCACGGGCGGGGCGGGAGTCGGTGGGAAGGCCGAGGCCCGCGCGCGGTGGTGGCCGGCGCTGGTGGTGGCGGGGCTGCTCGGGGTGTTCGTGGGCTCGGCGGGGTACACGTTCCAGTACGCGGAGGGTTTGTCGTACCTGTCGGACGACCCGACGGCGTGCGTGAACTGTCACGTGATGCGTGAGAACTACGACGGGTGGCGTCACGCGTCGCACCACGCGAACGCGACGTGCAACGACTGCCACGTGCCGCACGGCTCGGCGGTGCGGAAGTACTGGGTCAAGGCCGAGCACGGGTACCGGCACAGCAAGGGGTTCACGTTCAACGATTTCGAGGAGCCGATCCGGATGAAGGCGTCGAGCCGGGCGGTGGTGGTGGAGAACTGCATGCGGTGCCACGAGACGATCGCGGCGGACCTGACGGCGTCGGACCGCGGGCCCGGCGGGCGGGGCGGGGGGCACGGGGGCTGGTTCGGGGGTGAGGACGAGTACGGGGTGTCGATGGATTGTCTGCACTGCCACGCGCGGGTGGGGCACGGCCCCAGGCGTTGAGCAAGGCCGGGGGAGGTCGGTGGGTCGGGGGGGATTGATGTGGAGGTTCGGATGAGCACGGAACAGACGGCGGGCACGAAGGCGCGGCGCGGGGTCCCCGCGGCGTTGGTGTGGCTGGTGGCGGTGGTGTCGATGGCGGGGACGGTGGGCGCGATGCTGCTGTTCCAGAACATCCAGACGCGGAAGTTCGAGGCGGCGTCGAGCGTGATCCGCATCGTGGAGCTGACGGAGCGGACGGTGGACCCCGCGGAGTGGGGCAAGAACTTCCCGAGGCAGTACGACGGGTACGTGCGGACGTCGGACAACCCCAGGGCGCGGGCCGGGCTGAGCGATTCGCTGCCGGCGGACGAGGGGGAGCACGAGGGGGACGGGAAGGCGGTGTCGAAGCTGGACGAGAACCCGCGGCTCAAGACGATCTTCAACGGGTACGCGTTCGCGATCGATTACCGGGAGCGTCGCGGGCACGCGTTCATGCTGCACGACCAGCGCGAGACGGAGCGGGTGAAGCAGCGTCAGCAGCCCGGGGCGTGCCTGAACTGTCACGCGAGCAACGTGGTGGCGTACCGGGAGGCGGGGCTCAAGGCGGGGGCGCCGGGGACGCTGGACGACCCGCTGCTGTCGGCGTCGGGTCGGGCGCAGCTGTTCAAGGGGTGGGAGAACGTGAACCCGATGCCGTACCACGAGGCGACGGGGCTGGTGTCGCACCCGGTGACGTGCCTGGACTGCCACGACCCGGACTCGATGCGTCTTCGGATCACCAAGCCGGCGTTTCTGGAGGGGATCGCGGCGTTGGCGAGGTCGGACGACGCGGTGCCGCACCTGCCGAGCATCGAGCGGTGGCGTGCGTCGGGGAGGAAGGGGGAGTACGACCCCAACGACTTGGCGACGCGTCAGGAGATGCGTTCGATGTCGTGCGCGCAGTGCCACGTGGAGTACTACTTCAAGGGGAACGAGAAGCGTCTGACGTACCCGTGGCACAAGGGGCTGAAGGTCGAGCAGATGGAGGCGTATTACGACGAGGTGGGGTGGGACGACTGGGTGCACAAGGATTCGGGGGCGAAGGTGATCAAGGCGCAGCACCCGGAGTTCGAGCTGTGGAGCCAGGGGGTGCACGCGCGGAGCGGGGTGAGCTGCGCGGACTGCCACATGCCGTACACGCGTGAGGGCGGGGTGAAGTTCAGCGACCACCAGATCCGGACGCCGTTGGCGAACGTGGCGAGGGCGTGCCAGACGTGCCACCAGTACACGGAGAGCGAGATCCTGGCGCGGGTGGACGCGATCCAGACGCGGACTCGTGGGATGATGGACCGGGCGGAGACGGCGGTGGTGGACCTGATCCGGGCGATCGTGTCGGCGAAGGAGGCCGGGGCGAGCGACGAGCAGCTGGCGTTGGCGCGGGACCTGCAGCGTCGGGCGCAGTGGCGTGCGGACTTCATGAACGCGGAGAACTCGATGGGGTTCCACGCGCCGGCGGAGTCCTTGCGGATCCTGGGCGAGGCGGTGGACCTGGCGCGGCAGGGCGTGGTGGAGGCGGTGAAGGCCGGCGGGACCGCGCCGGCGAGCGAGGCGAGGCCCGCGGCGGGGAAGTAACACGCTCAGGGCGTGGGCGCGTCGTCGCGTGGTGGGTTGAGCAGGGTATGGGTTGCGCCGACGATGGCCCGGACGGTAAGGGCGAACCGGTCGAGGTCGATCGTGTCGGTGGTGTCGGTGGGTTTGTGGTAGTTGGGGTTGCGGAAGTTGGCGGTGTCGGTGAGGATGACGGCGGGGAGCCCGGCGGCGATGAAGGGGCCGTGGTCGCTGCGGAGCAGGTCGGGCGGGGCGATGGGGAAGGCGTCGGCGACAAGGACGCGGAGGCTGGGCTCGGCGTCCTGGAGGGCTTTGGCGAAGGGGCCGCTGAAGGCACGGTGGCGGGCGATCCCCCCCACGGCGATGAAGTCGCCGACGGTGAGTGACTCGGGGTCTTTGAGGATGGCGCCCGCGCCCGGTGGGAGTTTCTGGGAATCGGGGTCGTCGGAGAAGAAGCCGAGCATCTCGAGGCTGACCATGCCGACGAGCGCCTCGGGAGGTTGTGGGTGGTTCTTGGTGGGGGTCCAGAGGTGCCGGTGGTCCTTGACCAACTGGCGTGAGCCGACGAGCCCGGCTTCTTCGAGGGTGAAGAAGGCGACGCGGAGTGTGCGGCGTCTGGGCTGGTCCTTGAGCGCGCGGAGGGTTTCGAGGGCGGCGGCGACGCCGGTGGCGTTGTCGTCGGCCCCGGGGGTGTTGGGGAAGGCGTCGTAGTGGGCGCCGAGGATGAGGACCTCGCGGGCGAGGTCGTCGCCTTTGAGTTCGACGATGTAGTTTCGCCAGGTCGGGGGCGTGCGCGGCGCGGGCGGGTCGAGCGGGGGGGTGTCCTGGGCGGGCGTGGCTTCGCGGCGGAGGGCCATCTCGAGGAGGGCGTTGGTCCACTCGAACTCGTGGGCGGCGTGCGGGAGCGAGAGGGCGTCGAGGCGTTGGGTGAGCCAGCGCTCGGTGTCGGCGAGGCCTCGGCGGTGCTCGGCGTCGCCGAGGGCGGCGCGCTTGGTCGGGATGGAGGTGAGGAGGCCTTGGAGGCGGTCCTTCTCGACGGCGTCGGCGGGGTTGATGGGGGCGAGCGTGAACGCGAGGGCGCAGGCGGCGGCGATCATGCGTGGATCATTGGCGCGTGACCGCGGCGGTCGGCGGGGCGGGGTGGGGGCCGGGTTACTTGCGTTCGAGCCGTTCGAGGGCGATCATGGCGGCGCCGTAGACGCCGGCGTTGTCCTCGAGCTGGCTGGCGACGATCTTGACGTTCTTGCACCGGTCGGGGAAGGCGAAGTTCTTGACGCTTTTGTCGACGAGGTCGACGAAGGGCTTGCCGATGGCTTCGGTGAGCCCGCCGCCGAGGACGACGCGTTCGAGGGAGAGGAGGGTGACGACGCCGGCGATCTCGATGCCGAGGAGTTCGGCGGCGTGGAGGACGACCTCGCGGGTGACCTCGTCGCCGTCTTCGAAGGCCTTGGCGACCATCTTGGACTTGATGTCGTCGAAGTCGCCGTTGCAGAGTTCGGTGATTCTGCTTTTGCGGTTGGACTTGATGAGTCGGACGATCTGATCGACGACGGCGGTGCGGGAGCAGTTGTGTTCGAGGGACCGGTGGCCCGGGGGGTTGTTGGGGAGGGCGATCATGTGCCCGATCTCGCCGGCGGTCATGAAGTGCCCGTAGAAGAGTTCGCCGTTGAGGATGAGCCCGCCGCCGATGCCGGTGCCGACCCAGACGCCGAGCATGTGCCTGGAGCCCTTGCCGGCGCCCAGGCGGTTCTCGCCGTAGACGGCGACGTTGACGTCGTTATCGAGGAAGACGGGGACGCCGAGCTTTTTGGCGAGGAGTTCGGCGGCGGGGGTGTTTTTCCACCGGAGGTTGACGGCCTCGAGGACAACGCCCTGGTCGGGGTCGACGGCGCCGGGGGCGCCCAGCCCGAGGCAGGCGATGTCGCGGATGGAGAGCTTGGCGTTGGCGATGGCTTCGAGGGCGCCCTCGACGATGCGGTCGAGGACGGCGGAGGTGCCTTCGGCGGCCTTGGTCTTGCGTTTGGCGGACCCGAGGAGTTTAAAGTCCGGGCTGACGACCCCGATCTGCATGTTGGTGCCCCCGAGGTCGATGCCGAGGGCGGGCTTGTGGTTCTTGGCCATGAGAGTGTCCGTCGGCGGTCCGGGGTCGTGCGCGTTAGAACTGGGGCTTCATGGGGCCGGTGGAGTCGGGGTCGGCGAGGGAGTGGTGCGGGGCGGTGGGCAGGGGCTGCTCGAAGCCCTCGGGCTTGATGGCGAGGACGGAACAGGGGTGGTTGCGGATGATGCGTTCGGCGGTGGACCCGAGGAAGGCGTCGCGGAAGTTCCAGGCGGCGCGGGTGCCGATGACGGCGAGGTCGGCCTTGTTGGTGGTGGCGTAGTCGATGAAGGCCTTGGCGTGGCTCTGGCCCGGGAAGGCGACGAAGGTTGGCTTGAGGGCGAGGAGTTCGTGCTGGAGGGGCTGGGTGAAGGCCTTCATGCGGGCGATGACGGCCTCGCGGAGGCGTTCGGGGAAGTCGGGCATGGAGGCGGCGATCTCGCCCGGCGGGGTGGTCCCGGCGTATGGGTCCTTGTAGACGTGGAGGATGGTGAGGGCGGCCTGGTCCTGGGCGGCGATCCGGACGGCCTGATCGACGGCGGTGAGGCAGGTCTTGGAGAAGTCCATGCCGACGAGGACGTGGGCGAAGCGGCCCTGATGGCCTTCCTGGACGAGGAGGACCTTGGAGGCGGCCTTCTGGACGCAGGCGGCGGCGACGTGCCCGATGCCGCGGTGGGCGTCGAGGACGGAATGCTCGCCCATGACGAGGAGGTCGGCGTTGGCGGAGGTGACGTGGGAGAGGATGGCGTGGGCGGGGTGCCCGACGGCGGTGTGGAAGGCGGCCTGTCCCTTGACCTGCGCAGAGAGCTTGGCCCAGCGGGTGTTGGCCTCGGCGGCGAGTTGGTCGGGCGTGGGGACGAGGGCGGCGAGTTCGGGCCCGTACCAGATGGGCTCGACGACGTGGAGGGCGTGGACCTGGGCGCGCGAGAACGCGGCGACCCGGTTGGCCTGCCTCAGCGCGTCGAGCGAGCAGGCGGAGAAATCGACGGCGACGAGGATGGTCTTGAGGCGGTCCATGGTGGTCTCCGTGGCGTCGGCGCGGCGGAGTGGCCGCGGCGTGGGATTGTATCAGACGGTTTCGTCCGAATCGTGGTTCTCGGGGGTCGGGGGGGCGTCGTCTCGCGCCGGGTCGGCGAGCCTTCGGAGCGCGTCGGCGCTGATGGTGTCGTAGCAGGAGGCCAGCAGCCCGACGAGCGGGAACGAGGACTGGGGGAACGGGCTGGGTCCCAGACGCCGGAGCAGCGGGTGCGTGACGGGCGGCGGGAGGATGGGCCCGTCGGCGTCGCGGAGCTGAGGGCCGGCGTCCCAGAAATGGTCGAGCGAGGCCTGGAGCGGCGGGTGCTCGAGGTCGGAGACGCCCGCGACGCGTCCGTGGTAGAGGCCCGCGCCGCGGGCGGGCGAGAGGAGCGCCCGCTGGTGGCGGACGCGGTCGAGGAGTTCCTGCGCCGGCAGGCCGCGGAGCTTGAAGATGAGGAAGGGGTCCTCGGCGAGGCGGTCGGCGAGGAGGTAGGCGGCGCAGGCGGCGTGCTTGCACCAGGCCCCGGCGCGGGGCGCGGGGGCGGCGGGCGGCGGCGGGGTCGAGGCCTGGTCGCGCGGGGTGTCGGTCGTGGGGTCCGTCGTCGGGGTGGAGGCCCAGGTCCTCTTGCAGGTGCACGAGACCTGAAGGTCGGTGGGTTCGAGGGGGACCAGACGCAGGCCCATGGGGGCGAAGAGGTCTTCGATGGAGGTGGCCAGTTCGCGGGCGAGGACGCGTGCGGCGTGGGCTGGGCTCTCGCTGATGGCGAGGACGACTTTGTGCCAATGATCGTCGGAGAACTCGGCGAAGGCGAGGCGGACGGTGTAGGGGCGGTCGGCGCGTCCCTGGACGACGGCGACGACGGCGCCGGGGTCGAAGGTGATGGACTTGGTCTGCCCGAGGCGTGCGTAGAGGAGCCCCTCGGCGAGGTCGGGCCCGGAGGCGGCCTCGATGAGGCGGACGAGGCGTTGGGAGGCCCAGGCGTCGGGGCGGGGGTCGGCGTCGGCGGGGCGTTCGGGGAGTTTGACCCCGCCGCGGACCTTGCGCGGGTGGAGCCTGGGCGGGGCCTCCCGGCGGGTGTTGAAGTTGGGGGCCGGTCGGTCGCTCATGCGTCGATCTCGTCGAGGACGGCGTCGTTTCGGAGGGTGAGGAGGTCTCGGAGCTGGGTGGCGTCGAGTTCGGTGAGCCAGGCCTCGCCGCCGCCGATGATTTTCTCGGCGAGTTCGGTCTTGGCCTCGATCATCTGGTCGATGCGTTCTTCGAGGGTGCCGCGGACGACGAACTTGTGGACCTGGACGGTGCGGGTCTGCCCGATGCGGTAGGCGCGGTCGGTGGCCTGGTTCTCGACGGCGGGGTTCCACCAGCGGTCGAAGTGGAAGACGTGGGTGGCGGCGGTGAGGTTGAGCCCGACGCCGCCGGCCTTGAGGGAGACGATCATGATGGGGGACTTCCCGTCGGCGCGTTGGAAGCGTTCGACGAGCTGGACGCGTTGGGTCTGGGTGGTCCCGCCGTGGAGGAAGAGGATGTCGCGTTCGAGGTGGTGGCGGAGGATGGCGGCGAGGATCTCGCCCATCTGCCGGAACTGGGTGAAGACGAGGGCCTGATCGCCCTCGGCGAGGAGTTCGTCCATCATCTCGAGGAGGCGGATGCACTTGCCCGAGCGGCCCGGGGCGGGGGGCTTGCCGGCGCCGGGGGTCCAGTCTTTGAGCATCTGGGCGGGGTGGTTGCAGATCTGCTTGAGGCGGATGAGCCCGGCGAGGACGAGCCCGCGGCGTTGGATCCCCTCGGCGCGTTCGACCTCGGCGAGCATCCGGCGGACGCAGGTCTCGTAGAGCTCGGCCTGCTCGGGGGTCAGGGCGGCGTGCTCCTTGGACTCGACCTTCTCGGGGAGGTCGGCGACGACGTTGGGGTCGGACTTGAGCCGGCGGAGCACGAACGGGCGGACCAACCCGCGGAGTTGCTCGGCGCGGGCGCGGTCCTTGTCGCGCTCGATGGGGACGGAGAACCTCGTGCGGAAGGACGCGGCGGCCCCGAGGTAGCCGGGGTTGAGGAAATCGACGATCGACCAGAGCTCGCTGAGGCGGTTCTCGACGGGGGTGCCGGTGAGGGCGACGCGCTTGTCGGCGGGGATGGAACGGACGGCCTGGGCCTGCTTGGCGAGCGGGTTCTTGATGTACTGGGCCTCGTCGAGGACGAGCCGACCCCAGGGGACCTTGGCGAGCAGGTCGCGGTCGCGGTGGGCGAGGGCGTAGGTGGTGATGGCCAGGTCGCAGCGGTCGGCATGCTCGAGGAAGCGCTCGGCGGCGAGCCGCTCGGGCCCGTGGTGGACCAGGACGCGCAGTTCGGGGCAGAAGCGTTTGGTCTCGTGGATCCAATTGCCCACGACGGACATGGGGACGATGAGGAGGGTGGGTCGGACGGCCAGGGGCGGGTCGGCGGGGGTGGGCGGCTGGCGTTCGAGGGCCAGGAGGGCGAGGAGCTGGATGGTCTTGCCCAGACCCATGTCGTCGGCGAGGCACATGGAGAGGCCCATGCGTTCGAGGAAGGCGAGCCAGGAGAGCCCGCGGAGTTGGTAGGGGCGGAGGGTGCCGTGGAAGTTAAGGGGCGGGTCGACGGGGGTGAGGGAGGCGTGGGCGGCCTCGGCGTTGATGAGGGCGGAGGCCCACCCGGAGACTTCGAGCCCGACGACGGGGATGCCGGTGTGCTTGGTGTCGGTGGCGTAGGCGGCGCGGAGGGCGTCGCCGACGGTCATCTCGCCACCGGGGTGCTCGCGCATGAAGCGGATGGCGGCGGCGACGTCCTCGGGGCGGACCTCGACCCAGCGACCGTTGACGCGGACGAGCGGGCTCTTGCGTGCGGCGAGCTGCTCGAACTCGTCGAGGGACAGGGTGGTGTCGCCCAGGGCGATCTCCCAGCGGTAGCGGACGATGGCGGCGAGCCCGAGCGATGGGGGCTTGGCGACGGCGGAGGCCTGGGACGGCGCGGCGCCGGGCTCGCGCTGGTCGCTCTCGATCCGGAGGCGGGCGCCCAGGCGCGCCAGGGGTGATTCCCACCACTGCGGGTTGTGGACGGCGAAGCCCTGCTCCTTGAGCAGCGGGGCAAACTCGCGGAGGAACTCGTAGGCCTGCCGCGTGGTGACGGTGAGGTCGACGGCCTCGGGCTCGTCGAGCGAGGCCTGGAGGCGGCGGTAGATCCGGGCGGCCCTGCCCAGCTCGCCCAAGAGGAGCTCCTGGGGCTGGTCGATGCGCTTGCCGGCGACGGTGAGGGCGCTCCCGGGGACGGCCCAGAGGTCGGCGGCGTCGACGATGAGGTCGGGCTGGTCGAGGGACTGGAGGTGGAAACTGATGCTCCAGGGCTGCTCTTCGTCGCGTTGGGAGGAGCCCGGGAGGATGACGGGCTCGTTGAGGCGCAGGAGGAGGCGCCAGGCGGAGCTGGCGCCGCGGTCTTCGAGGAGGGCGACCCAGTGGCGGACACGGCGCGAGACTTCCTGCTGGGCGGCGGGGGTCCCCGGGACGCGGGTGTCGGCGGTGAGCAGCCCGGACATGAGGGAGACCGGGATGTCGCGGGCCGGGTCGCGCCCGTCGATGGCGGAGGCGAAATCGTCGGCGGCCAGGGCGCGCCGGCACCAGGCGTCGGCGACGCGGCAGGCGAGGTCCTCGACGATGGCCCAGGGCTCGTGGCGGAGCGTGTCGATGGACGCCCGCGCGGCGGCGGGCATGGAGGCGATGAGCAGCGCCAGACGCTGCGCGGTCGGCTCGTCGCTCAGCCACGGCTGCCACGCGGCGACGGTGTCGCCCTCGGGCGCGGGGCGGGTGACGGGGACGAAGCGTTGCTGAGCGAGGGTGGAGAGGACGAGCCGGACGGCGACGGCGAAGAATCGGGCGTCGTCGGCGATCACGGCGGCGTGGGCGTCGCCCTCGAGGCTCGCGCCGGGGTGGTCGGGGGGTTCGTCGGCGGCGTCGGTAAGACGCTGGAGGAGCGCGGGGGCGTGCAGCGGCGGGACCCGGACGACGGGGACGGTGAAGGGCTGGAGGGTGAGCGGGGCGTCGTCGGTGGCCGGGGAACCCACGGCGAGGGCGAGGGCCGGGCTGGGCGCGGGGAGGTGGGCGTGGGGCGACTCAACGGCGGGGAGGGCCAGGTCAGCGCTGAGGGTCGTGTGTTCGAGCCCGCGCCAGAGCCGGGAGTGATCGAGGAGTTGCTCGTGCGGGGCGGCGAAGGGGTGTGGCGGGGTAGATGCGGCGGGCGGCGCGGCGAACGACTCGCGCCGGGCGAACGCCCCCGCGTGTTCGGCCCAGAGACAGAGACCGCCGGCGGTCCAAACCGCGTGCCACACCATGCTCACGAGACGGGATCCCTCCCCCCTGTGCCTCGCGGGGGTGGCACGGGCCTGCCCGGCGAGGCGTGGTCGGACTGAATGAGGGCGCAGGGACTCGAACCCTGGACCCGCGGCTTAAAAGGCCGATGCTCTACCAACTGAGCTACGCCCTCTCATACGTCGGGGCGTTCGGACGCCCTTCCGCGCGCGATTCTAGGAGTCTTGGGGGGCCGGGTCACGCGCGTCGGTCGATCGACGGGATGGCCGGGCGGCCCGGTCGGCGGCCGACCTATGTTGGGCCCATGGCCGGAGGCGCATCAGAGACGGAGCCCGGGGGGGGTGAGGGAGGCCCGGGCGTACGCGCGGGGCTGGGGCATCGCCGGTGGTGGGTCCTGGGGGCGCACGTGGCGGGGTCGTCGCTGGTGCAGGCGCCGCTGATGGCGTCGGTGTTCATGCTCCCGGTGGTGGCGCGGAAGCACTTTGGGGCGGGGGATTGGGAGACCCTGGCGATCACGGCGTTGCCGAACGCGATGTTCGTGACGTCGATTTTCTGGAACGGGCTCTTGGAGCGGTGGCGGACGGGCCCGTTCCTGCTGGTGTACTGGGTGTGCGTGGGCGGGCCGATGCTGGCGACGTCGGGCGTGACGTCGCTGTGGGCGGTGCTGGCGTTGCACGCGGTGCTGAGCGTGGGCGTCTCGGGGTACATCCCGGTATCGGGGGATCTGCTGCGGCGGCTCTACCCCGAGAAGGCCCGCGGGCGGGTGTACGCGGTGCTGCTGGGCGCGAACATGGTGGCGCTGGCGGCGGCGACGCGGGCGGTCGGGGCGTGGCTCGACCGAGACCCCGAGGCGTTCCGGGTGTACATGCCGCTGGCGGGGGTGATGGCGCTCGCGGGGTGCGGGGTGCTGGGCGCGTTGTCGGGGCTGGGCGGGGGGCGTGGGCCGAGGGGGCGTTCGGAGCGGGTGTCGTGGCGTGGGGTGGTGTCGCCGGTGCTGCACATGCGCGAGGTGCTGCGTGGGGACCCGGTGTTCGCGCGGTACGAGGGGGCGTTCATGACGTACGGGGTGGGGTGGATGATCTGCGCCGCGTTGCTCCCGATCCTGGCGACCGACCGGCTCGGGCTGACGTACGACCAGACGGGGTCGTCGACGCAGGTGGCGTACGCGTGGGCGATCGTGGCGGCGCTGGCGCCGTTCGGGCTGCTGATCGACCGGATCGGCCCGATCCGCACGAGCGGGCTGGCGTTTCTGGGGTTGTCGGCGTACCCGATCGGGCTGATGCTGGCGGACGGTCCGCTGGGGTTGACGGCGGCGAGCGTGGCGTACGGGATCGCGCACGCGGGGGTAAGCGTGGGGTGGATGGTGGGCCCGGTGAGCCTGGCGCCGACGCGGGAGAAGGCGGGGCAGTACGCGGCGATCCACGCGACGCTGGTGGGGGTCCGCGGGGCGTTGTTCCAGTTTCTGGGGGTGTGGCTGTACCAGTTGACGGGGACGTTCGCGTGGCCTTTGGGGCTGGCGGCGGTGTCGTTCGTGTGGGCGTGGCGCCAGATGGGGGCGCTGGACCGGCGGGTCCGGAGCCCGGGGTCCTGAATCCACGGGGCGTGGCGGCGCGAACTTTGTGGGCGTTGGGAACGAACGGACCGACGTAGGATCCCAAGGAAGGGTTGAGGGGCAGGGTCCGGGAGGGTGTGGCGTTCCGTGGGACGTGCGGGCGATGGGTTATCCGGGAGGTTGTGCTGATGAGGACGTCGAATCCGATCTTGAGCGGGAATAACTTCAACGTGGCGACGTGGGACCACCTGGCCGAGGCGGAGCGTCGCGATCGCACGATGACGGTGCAGGGGACGGTGAACGCGGCGTTCATCCTGCTGGGGCTGACGGGGGCGTCGGCGCTGGGGACGTGGATGGCGCTGGAGCGTCAGGTGATGGCGCCGGCGTTGCCGATGGTGGGCGGCGGGATCGCGGGGCTGGTGATCGCGTTGGTGCTGGCGTTCTCGCCGCGGATGGCGGGGTTCCTGGCGCCGTTGTACGCGGTCCTCAAGGGCTCGTGCGTGGCGGGGCTGAGCTTCGTGGTCGGGGCGGCGATGGACGCGAAGCTGGGGACGGGGGCGGGCGCGAGCCTGATCTTCCAGGCGATCCTGCTGACGTTCGGGATTTTCGGCGGGCTGCTGATCGCGTACACGACGGGGCTGATCCGCTTGGGGTCGGTGGCCAAGCGGATCATCGTGGCGGCGACGCTGGGTGTGATGATCATGTACCTGGCGACGTTTGTGCTGTCGCTGATGGGCGTGAACATCGGGTTTATCCACTCGTCGGGCCCGATCGGGATCGGGTTCTCGGTGGTGGTGGTGGTGCTGGCGTCGCTGAACCTGGTGCTGGACTTCCAGTTCATCGAGGAGAGCGCGTCGGCCGGGGCGCCCAAGCACATGGAGTGGTACGGGGCGTTCGGGCTGCTGGTGACGCTGATCTGGCTGTACATCGAGATCCTGAGGCTGCTGATGAAATTGAAGGACAACCGCTGAGGCGACCGGCCTGAGGGTGACGGAGAAACAAGAAGCCCCCGCGTTGGCGGGGGCTTCTTTGTGTGTTGCCGAGGATGATGGGATCCGGGCGGGATTACCAAGACCCGCGGCCGCCGCCGCTGCCCCCACCGCCGCCGCCGCCGTACCCACCGCGGCCGCCGCCCCCACCGCCGCCGCCGTACCCACCGCGGCCGCCCCCCCCGCCGCCGCCGTACCCACCGCGACCGCCGCCGCCCCCGCCGAAGCCCCCGCGGCCGCCGCCGCCTTCGCGGGGCTTGGCCTCGTTGACGACGATGGGCCGGCCGCCGACGGGCGCGCCGTTGAGGGCGTTGATGGCGTTGGAGGCCTCGTCGTCGTTGCTCATCTCGACGAAGCCGAAGCCGCGGGGCCTCCCGGTCTCGCGGTCCATGACGATGGTGGCGGAGGCGACCTCGCCGTGCGCTTCGAACAGCTGGCGCAGCTCGTCTTCGTTGGTGTTGAACGGGAGGTTACCGACGTACAACTTCTTCATGACTCGAACCCTGCCCGAGCCTCGAACGTGTTCGTCCGCCGTCGTCGATTCTCGGGCGAATCGGGCGTCGGTCGGAACGATCCCGGGTGCGGAGGGCCGATCCACGCGCGACCCCGGGGCGCAACACAGAGTATAGCCGGGGGGGGGATTCTCCCGGGCGGGGCGTCCGATGGGGGGTGGTGCGTGGGGGTGGGGGTCGGGGGTGGGGCTATGGTGGAGTCGGCGGGGCGGGGCCTGAGGTGCGCGGCATGGTGGCTTGGGTTGTCGTTGGGTTCGTGGGGCTCGTGGCCGTGATGGTGGCGTTGGACGTCGGGGTGTTGTCGCGCCGGCGCCGCGAGATCACGGCGGGCGAGGCGGGGCTGTCGGTGACGCTGTGGGTGCTGACGGCGCTTTTGGGGAGCGTGGCGCTCCACGGGTTGTACGAGTCGGGGGCGGTCCCGATCGACAACGTGCTGAGGCGTGAGGCGTCGGCGTTCAACGCGTGGCTGCAGTTCCTGACGGCGTACACGGTGGAGCTGTCGCTGAGCCTGGACAACCTGGTGGTGCTCGCGTTGATCCTGACGCACTTCGGGGTGGGCGCGTTGTCGCGGGCGAGGATCCTGTTCTACGTGTTCCTGGCGTGCATGGTGGCGCGGGCGGCGCTGATCGCGGCGGGGGCGTCGGTCCTGCACTGGGAGTGGACCCGGTGGGTGTTCTTCTCGCTGCTGGTCCTCGCGGCGCTGCGGACGCTCGTGATGCCCGGTGAGCACACGAACCTCGACGGGAAGTGGCTGGTGCGCGCGGCGCGGCGTCTGACGGGCGGGGGGGGCGGCGCCGGCGGGGGGTGGTGGTCGAGGAACCCGGTGGTGGTGCTGGTGATGGTGGCGGCGGCGGCGGACCTGTCGTTCGCGCTCGACTCGATCCCGGCGGTGTTCAGCGTGACGCGGGACCCCTTGGTGGCGTTCACGTCGAACACGCTGGCGATCCTGACGTTGCGGTCGCTGTTCTTCGCGGTCGAGGGGGTGATCGGGTCGCTGAGGTACGTGCGGCTCGGGGTGGTGGCGCTGCTGCTGACCTTCGCGGTGCAGATGGCGCTCTTCCGCGACAACCCGATGACGACGCTGGTGACGCTGGGGGTGGTGCTGGTGGTGATGGGCGTCTCGGTGGCGGCCTCGGTGCCCCACGCCAGGCGGGCGCGTCGCGAGCGGGCGTTGATGCAGCCCGCGCCGATCGAGGACCTGGCGGAGGTGGTGGCGGTGACCCGCCGCAACCTGCGGAAGCTGGCGGTGCTGACGGCGGGGACGGTGGTGCTGCTGGTGGCGGTCTTGATCGGGCCCCTGCCCGGGCCGGGGTTTATCGTGGTGGCGCCGATCGGGATCGGGATCTTGGCGACGGAGTTCGTGTGGGCGAGGCGTCTGGTGTCGCGGCTCGAGCGTGTGCAGACGCAGACGGACACGTTCGCGAAGCGGACGCCGTTCTGGCTGGTGCCGGTGGTGGTCGTGGGGTTCTGGGCCGGGGTGGGGTTGGTGGCGTGGGGGCTGCACGAGTGGAAGGGCGTGAGGCCCGGGTTGGTGGTCACGCTGCTGGGCGGGGGCTTTGTGCCGGTCGGGTTCTGGGCGTACCGGTCGGTGATGGTGTGGTGGCGCGAGAGGAAGGGCGGGATCGGGCCGGGCGGCACGGGTGAGGCGGGACAAGGAGATCGGCCATGAGCATGAACGGCGGTGCGCGAGCGGCGGTGTGGTCGGCGGGGTTCGTGTGGTTCGTGTGCGCGGCGTGCGGGGGGTGCGACGGGTCTCCCTCGGGGGGGTCGGCGTCGGGGGGCGGCGGGTCGGCGCTCCCGCAGGGGCCGACGTCGTCGTTGGGGAAGGCCCGGCAATCGGCGCGGGACGTGGCGGGTCTGGCGTCGGAGGGGATCGGGGGCCAATCGAAGGAGGCGGTGATCCAGCGGGCGGAAGGGAAGATCGAGGCGGCACGGGAACGGATTGAGGGATCGCCCGGGGCGGCGGGCGTGGCGGAGGCGGGGCGCGCCTTGGCGGCGGCGCGGGCGGCGTTGTCGGCGTACGAGCGTTCGTCGGGCGAGGGGGCGGCGGAGCGGGCGGCGTTGGACCGGGCGTTGGCGTCGCTGGAGGCGGCGGTGGCGACGATGGGCGGGTCGGTCGGGCGGTGAGCGGGAGGGGTGATCGGGCAGGGCGTTGGGGGCGATTGCTATAGTCGAGCCGCGTTGTTCCGAGAGCCCGAAGCCTTAGCGAGAGTGCCCGCCGATGGGTTTGTTCACACGCCGTTCGAAGCCTTCGCGAGCCGATGTTTCCGCGGCCCCACCCCCGGCCGCGTCGGGGGACGCGGAGGCGCGGGTGGTGGCGTTGGGGACGGAGTTGCTCGAGCGTGCGCGGGGGCACAAGGCGGGGCTGTTCTCGGCGCAGTTCTACTCGGACGCGTTGATGGACTGGTCCATGAAGGACCCGAACTTCAAGGTCCAGATGTTCCGGTTCGTGGACACGTTCCCGGTGCTCCGGACGCCCGAGGCGGTGTACGACCACCTTCGGGATTACCTGGAGCAGCCGGGCGTGACGGTGCCCGCCGCGATCGGGGCGCTGATCAAGGCGGGGGGGCTGGTGAAGGGGATGGCGGCGTCTCAGATCCGCTCGCGGATCGAGGGGATGGCGTCGCGGTTCATCGCGGGGCGTGACGCGTCGTCGGCGGTGCCGGGGCTCCGCAAGATGTGGGACCAGGGGATCGCCTTCTCGGTGGATCTTTTGGGCGAGACGTGCGTGTCGGAGGCCGAGGCCGACGCGTTCGCGGCCAAGTACCGGGACCTGATCGAGAACCTGCCCGGGGAGGTGGCGGGGTGGCCCGGGCGGGAGGTGCTCGAGCGGGACCACCTGGGCCCGATCCCGCGGGTGAACGTGTCGGTGAAGGTGTCGGCGCTCTCGTCGAGGGTGGACCCGATCGACCCGGAGGGATCGATCCGGGGGCTGATGGTGAGGCTCGTGCCGCTCTTGGAGACGGCGGCGCGGCGCGGGGTGTTCGTGAACTTCGACATGGAGCACTTCGCGTTCAAGGACCTGACGATCGACCTGTTCACGCGGTGCTGCGAGACGGTGCCCTTCGAGGGCGGGCTGGCGATGCAGGCGTACCTGCGGTCGGGCGTGGAGGACGCCCGCCGGCTCGGCGCGTGGGCGAAGCAGAGCGGGCGGGTGGTGACGGTGAGGCTGGTGAAGGGGGCGTACTGGGACGCGGAGACGATCAAGTCGGAGATGCACGGGTGGGCGTGCCCGGTGTGGCCCGAGAAATGGCGGACCGACGCGTGCTTCGAGGCGATGACCGAGGCGCTGCTCGACGCGGCACCGGGGGCGGGTGGGGCGGGTGGGGCGGGTGGGGCGGGGGGAGTGAAGCTGGCGCTGGGGTCGCACAACGCGCGGTCGATCGGGTGGGCGCTGGCGTCGCTGGAGCGTCGCGGGCTGCCGAGGTCGGCGGTCGAGCTGCAGATGCTGCACGGGATGGCGGACCAGCTCAAGCACGCGGCGAGCGAGATGGGGCTGCGGGTGCGGGAGTACGTGCCGGTGGGCGAGATGGTGCCCGGGATGGCGTACCTGGTCCGTCGGCTGCTGGAGAACACGAGCAACGAGTCGTGGCTCAAGGCGGGGTTCCTGGACAAGGCGGACCCGGCGGTGCTGCTGGCCCGCCCCGGGGGCGGGCGGCGGTACGACGAGGGGTTGCCGGCCACCGCTTCGGAGGAGCCGCTGCAGAGGCCCGAGCGGCACGGGCTCTCGCCCGTGGTCGTCGGCGTGGGGGACGGGCGGGCGTTCGTGAACGAACCGATGCGGGATTTCGCGGACGCCCGGGCGAGGGCGGCGTTCGCGTCGGCGGTGTCGTCGGCGCGGGTGCCGGCGGTGAAGAACGACGCGACGGCGGAGGACGCGCGGTCGGCGGTGGGCGCGGCGCTCTCGGCGTTCCCCGCGTGGCGCGACACGCCCGCGCGGACCCGGGCGGCGGTGCTGACGCGTGCGGCGTCGCTCATGCGGGCGCGGCGCGACGAACTGTCGGCGGTGATGATCAAGGAGGCGGGGAAGACCTGGCGTGAGGCCGACGCGGACACCTGCGAGGCGGTCGATTTCTGCGAGTACTACGCGCGGTGCGCGGCGCCGATGTTCGAGCGTTCGCGGCTCGGGCGGTTCATCGGGGAGCTGGACGAGGAGTTCTGCGAGCCCCGGGGCGTGGCGGTGGTGATCAGCCCGTGGAACTTCCCGCTGGCGATCTGCTGCGGGATGACGGCGGCGGCGCTGGTGACGGGGAACACGGCGGTGGTCAAGCCCGCGGAGCAGACGCCCGGGATCGCCTCGATCATGGGGTCGATCTTCCGAGAGGCCCTGCTGGCCGAGGGCGTGCCCGCGGCGGTGGCGGGCGGGGTGCTGCGCGTCCTGGCGGGCCCGGGCGAGACGGTGGGCGCGGCGCTGGTGCGGGATCCCCGGGTGTCGATCATCGCGTTCACGGGCAGCCGGGACGTGGGGCTGGACATCCAGACGGCGGCGGCGCCGGGCTCGCCCTTCGCGGACCCGTCGGTGCGGTCCCGGGCGACGCACCTCAAGCATGTGGTGTGCGAGATGGGCGGGAAGAACGCGGTGATCGTGGACACCTCCGCGGACTGGGACGAGGCGGTCCTGGGGGTTCGTCAGTCGGCGTTCGGGTTCCAGGGCCAGAAGTGCTCGGCGTGCTCGCGGGTGATCGTGGTGGACCCCGAGGGCCCGGGCGGGCCGGCGGTCGTGGGGTTCCGCGAGCGGCTGATCGAGGCGTCGCGGGCGCTGGTGATCGGGGACCCGGCGAAGCCCGGGTCGGACGTGGGCCCGGTGATCGACGCGGAGGCCAAGACGAAGATCGAAGGGTTTGTCGCGCGGGCGAAAGCGTCGGGGCTGTCGTGGTGGGCGGGGGAGATGCCCCCGGGGCCGGCGTTGACGGTGGGCGGGTCGGCGGGATGGTCGTTCGTGGCGCCGCACGTGTTCTGGACGGTGGGCGAGGACCACGAGCTGGCGCGGGAGGAGATTTTCGGGCCGGTGCTGGCGGTGATGCACGCGTCGGACTATGGGGACGCGTTGCGGATCGCCAACGCGCTGCCGTACAAACTGACGGGGGGCGTGTTCACGCGGAAGCCGTCGCACATCGAGCGGGCGAAGCGGGAGTTCCGGGTGGGGAACCTGTATATCAACCGGGGGATCACCGGGGCGCTCGTGGCGCGTCAACCCTTCGGGGGGTTCGGGATGTCGGGGGGCGGGACAAAGGCGGGCGGGTCGGCGTACCTGCGGCACTTTGTAGACCCGCGGGCGGTCTGCGAGAACACGCTCCGCCGCGGGTTTGCGCCGGAGTTGTAAGCCGGGAGGCGGGGGTCAGTTGGGCGAGGGCGGGGCGGGGCGGGGGTCTTTGGCGCGGGCGATCTCGGCGAGGACGCGGGAGAGCCGTTCGCGCTGGCCGTCGGTCATATCGGGCTCGGCGCGGGCGAGGACGCGTTTGCCGACGGTCTCGGCGTGGGGCAGGTCGGCGGCGGCCTCTAGGGCGGCGAGGAAATCCTCGGGCGAAGGGGCCAGGGCCTCGGCCTCGTCGAGGCGGTTGAGCAGGACGAACCCGATCGTGCGGAGGCGGCGGGCTTCGTCGGGCGAGCCCCGGACAGTGTCGATATCGGGGAGAGCGTCGAGGGCGGCGACGGCCTCGGCGGGGCGCCCGATGCGCAGGCGCAGGTCGGCGAGGCGGACGAGCCCCTCGGCGATGGCGGCGAGGTTCGCCGGGTCGGCGCGTTCGGAGATGATGCGTTCGGTGCGTGGGAGGACGCTGAGGACCGATTCCTGGAGCGGCATGTCCGGGGCGACCCGCTCGGCGGCGCGGAGGACGTCGGGGGCCGGGATCATGGCGGCGACCGAGGAAAGAGTCGATCGGCGGTCTTGGGGCGAGGCGAAGGGGAGGTCGGCGAGGCGAGAAAACCCGTCGCCGGTCTGGCGATGAAGGACCACGCCCCGTGCGGCGACATCGATGAGCTGGGGGTCATGGGCGGCGGCGTCGATGATGGTGTCGAGGTGGCGCGGGAAGGCGACGAGCGCCTCGCCCGCGGCGATGCGCAGGGCGGGGTCGGGCCCGCGGAGGAGCGTGCGGATCTGATCCCGGTCGTCGGCGCTCCCGAGCGAGACCCTGAGCATGCACCCGGCGGGGGTCAGCTCGGCGAGCGGGATCTCGCGCAGGGCCCGAAGCACGCGGGCTCGTTGATCGGGGTGGTAGAGATAGCCGGCCCGGAAGAGGGCCCAGCACGCGTCGATCGCGGCGGCGCGGGCCTGGCGGATCCAAGGCGTGGGCCATGACGCCCGGTCGGCCCGGGCCCGCGGAGATTCGAGCCACGAGGCGGAGGCCTCGAGGAGCGCGGCCCCGGGCCAGCGCGAGGCGAGGCGGAGCATGGCGGCGGCGGCCCGCGGGTCGTGCTCCCGGGCCAGGGCGATGGCGACCGCGCCGGCGGCGTTGTCGGGGACGAGCTGGCCCAGGAGCCGGGCCCCCTCGGCGCGGACCGTCGCGTCCTGGTGCCCCAGGAGCGCGATGGCGGCGAGTTCGACGGTCTGGTCGGGCCGCTGCCCGGCTTCGAGCTCACGCCCGACGAGCTCGACCCCGAGCCGGCGGACCTCGTCGAGGTCGTCGCGGAGCATGCCGGCGAGCAGGGCGCTCCGCTCGGCGGCGGGCGTGGCCAGGTGGACCTGGCGAAGGGATTCCACGAGCCGGCGGACCGCGCCGCCCCTCGACGCGGCGAGACGCTCCGCCCGGGCGGCCTGCCCCCAGGACAACTCTCGCAGCCACCGCGTCTCGTCCCAGGCGGCGGCGTCGTCGAGCCAGCGGCGCCAGGCGGCCGTGTCGGGCCCCAGGTCGTCGCGGCCCGAGAGGGTGACCAAGGCGTCGATGGCGGCGGCGCGCGGCTCGGGCGCCGCGACACGCTCGGCGATGGTCAGCAGCGCCCGGGCGGCGTCTCGGGTCCGGGCGCTGGCCAACGCCCGAGCGATGGGCGCGGTATCGGCGTCCGGCGCGGCCGACGCCAGGGCCAACAACGAACGTTCGAACCACGCCGGGAGCGAGGGCGCCCGGGCCGCCGCCCGGAGCAGTTCATGGGTCGTCGGGTCGGAAACCCCCCGTGCCAGGGCGTCCTCGACGGCCTTGCGGGTCGGTTCGTCGGTCTCGACCGACAAAGCGGCCCGGGCGGCGCGGGCTCGCTCGGCCTCGGACCCGTCGCGGAGCAAGTCGCCGAGCGTGACCGGGGCGGGCTGCGGTTCGGGATCGGGTTGCGGGTGGGGCTGGGGTTGAGGGTCGGGGATCGGGACCGCGTCCTGGCTCGCACGGGCGAGCGGGGCGAGCGCAAGGACGCCGACCCAGAAGCACGCGGCGAGACGGGGTCGGGTGTTGTCGCGGGCGTGCCTCTTCACGGGCCGGACCTTTCCGGGCCGGTGGGCCCGCGGGGTCAGGTTGGGGAACGTTCGTCGCGGGCCTTGAGGAGCCTCGCGGCTTCTTCGACATCTTTGTCGCCGCGGCCTGAAAGGTTCACGAGAAGGTGCTGATCCTTGCTCATTGTTGGGGCGAGCCGGAGTGCGTGGGCGACGGCGTGGGCGGTTTCGAGGGCGGGGATGATGCCCTCGGCGCGGGCGAGGAGGAGGAACGCGTCGAGGGCCTCGTCGTCGGTGACGGAGGTGTAGGAGACGCGGCCGGAGTCTTTCCAGAACGAGTGTTCGGGGCCCACGCCGGGGTAGTCGAGCCCGGCGGAGCAGGAATGGACCGGGGCGGTCTGCCCGGCGGGGTCCTGGAGGACGTAGCTGAGCGAGCCGTGGAGGACCCCGGGGGAGCCGTGGGAGAGCGGGGCGGCGTGCTGACCCGGGGCGGACCCGTGCCCCCCGGCCTCGACGCCGATCAGGCGGACGGCGGGGTCGTCGATGAAGGGGAAGAAGATGCCCGCGGCGTTGGACCCTCCCCCGACGCAGGCGACGACGGCGTCGGGGAGTTTGCCGATGGTCCGGAGGAATTGGGCCTTGGACTCGATGCCGATGATGGATTGGAAGTCGCGGACGATCATCGGGAAGGGGTGGGGTCCGACGACCGAGCCGATGATGTAGTGGGTGTGCTCGACCGAGGCCATCCAGTCTCGCATGGCGGCGTTGGTGGCGTCCTTGAGGGTCTTACTCCCGTCCTGGACCTCGATGACGCGGGCGCCGAGCATGGTCATCCGGGTGACGTTGAGGCGCTGGCGTCGCGCGTCCTCGGCGCCCATGTAAACGTCGCACTTGAGCCCGAAGTGGGCGGCGGCGGTGGCGGAGGCGACGCCGTGCTGCCCGGCCCCGGTCTCGGCGATGATGCGCTTCTTGCCCATCCGCTTGGCGAGGAGGGCCTGCCCGAGGGTGTTGTTGATCTTGTGGGCGCCCGTGTGGGCGAGGTCCTCGCGTTTGAACCAGATGGTGGCGCCGCCGGCGTCGCCCCCCTGCGGACGGAAGAGCCGGCGGGCGCGTTCGGAGAGCTGGCGGGCGGGGTAGAGGGCGGTGGGCCGACCGACGTAGACGCGCAGAAGGTCCCGCAGGTCGTCCCAGAATTTCTGATCGGCCCGGGCTTGGTCGTAGACGCTCGTGAGCTGGGTGAGGGCGGCGACCAGGGTCTCGGGGACGTACATCCCGCCGAAGGCCCCGAACCGCCCTTGCGGGGTGGGGTTGTCGGCGAGGCGGGGTTTGGCGGGCGCGGTCGTCATGGTGAAGGCTATAGGCCCGGGGCGCCCGGGCTCCACGCCCGGATGAACTTCATGGGTTGATTCGGAAAAAGACCCGGAGGGTTCACGGGTTCTGGGGCCCGGGCACCGGAGGCTTGCCCAGCATCGAAGCCCTGAACCGGCGATCGGCCAGGCGGACGGCGCCCTTGCCCCGGGGCGTGTTGACGAACGGAAGGATCGCGAGCCCGATGACGAAGAACGCCGCGGTAAAGGCCATCCCCGCGGGCGTCCCGTAGGAGGTCGAGATCAGGGCGTAGAGCGGGGGCGCGACGACGCTGGCGAGTTTGTAGCCCAGCCCCCAGAGCCCGAAGAACTCGGCGGTCTTGTGGGCGGGCGTGAACACCCCGACGACGGTGCGGCTGGCGTTCCCGGTGAGCCCGAGCCCAAGCCCCACGCCCAGCCCGACGAACCACAAGAGCAGGGGGATCGGCGCGTTCCCCGGGTCGGCGGGCGGGGGCGGGAGCAGGGCGGCGCCGACGGTCGTGAGGATCCAGATGACGAGGCTGACGGCGACGGTGGCGACGTACCCGACGCGGTGCTGGATGAACCCGGTGGTGAGCGACCCGACGCCCGCGACGAAGGAGAGGAGCCAACAGAACCCCAGGAACAGGGCGCCGGCACCGAGGTACTTGTACGCGATGACCCCGGCGAAGGCGATGATGATCGACATCCCGCACGAATAGACGAGGAACGAGAGGAGAAAGACGGCCAGGCTCCGGTACAGGCCGATCGAGCGGGCGGAGTCCCAGAGCCGGACGAACCCGATGGTCCAGAGGGTCTGCCCGGGCGGGAGGGTCTCGGCGGCCTTGCGCTCGCGGAGGATGCGCATGGTGGGTATGGCGTTGATAAGGAACCAGAGCCCGGCGAAGGCGAAGACGATCCGGAACCCGGTATCGCTCTGCCCGGAGGCGATGAGGATGACGGCGGCGATGGGCAGGACAATCATCGCGCCGAGGTACCCCATGGTCCACCCGATGGCCGAGACACGCGAGAGGTTGTCGCGGTCGGCGATCTCGGGGAGGAAGGCGGCGAGGAAGTTCTCCCCGGCCATGAACATCATGTTGGCGACGATGAAGAGCCCGATGGCGAGCCCGACGTCGCCTTGCCCGACGAACGCGAGGGCGACGGTGAAGGCCGAGCACCCGACCGCGAGCCTGGTGAGCCAGGCCTTCTTGCGCCCGCCGAAATCGGCGAGGGCGCCGACGATGGGCCCCAGAATCACGACGACCAGGCTCGACGCGCCCACGGCGAAGCCCCACGAACGCTCGCCCTCCTCGGGCGTGGCGGCGATCCGCTGGCTGAGGTAGATCGGGAAAAACAGGGTGACGATGATGAGGGTAAAGGACTGGTTCGCCAGGTCGTACATGCCCCAGGCCAGGACCTCACGCCGGTTGGGGATCGAGGCCCACCAACGCGCGAACCGGCCGGTGGCCTGCGGGGCTGGTGCGATGGGCGGGGTCGATGGTGGAGGCGGTGGCGTGGCGGGGGATGGGCCTTGGTCTTGGGCGTCCACGGGTTGTTCCGGGGTGGAGAGTCGAGTCGGGAATCGGCGCGCCTGACGGCCGCCGGCGCTGGTGAGTGTTGTAGCCGATCCGAGGCGTCCCGGACGGGCGTGATCGGCGAAAAAGCCGAACGGGCGGGGCGCCCGGGATTCGGGAGCCCCGCCCGCTGTTGAGGAGGATTCTTCCGGTCGACCACCGGATCGGATGATCGGTGG
The DNA here is from genome assembly GCA_015200025.1 of Phycisphaeraceae bacterium. Lineage (GTDB taxonomy): Bacteria > Planctomycetota > Phycisphaerae > Phycisphaerales > UBA1924 > UBA2396. Next base: position 614,834 of record CP054186.1, read on the forward strand.
GGTGCGCTCGGCCGGGGTTACTTGGGCAGGATCACGGTGTCGATGACGTGGATGACGCCGTTGGAGGCGTCGATGTCCGTGGCCGTGATGGCGGCGCCGTTGACCATGGGCTTGCCGTTCTCGATCTTGATCGTGATCTCCTGGCCCTGGAGGGTCTTGGCCTTGCCGGCCTTGAGGGCGGCATCAGAGAAGACGCGGGAGGGGACGACGTGGAACTTCAGGATGTCCTGGAGCTTGGACTTGTTCTCCGGCTTGAGCAGGCTCTCGACGGTCTCCTTGGGGAGCTTGGCGAAGGCCGCGTCGGTGGGCGCGAAGACCGTGAAGGGGCCCTCGCCGCTGAGCGCATCGGCCAGCCCGGCCGTGGTGATGAGCGAGGCGAGGGTCTTGAAGTTGCTGTCGGCGGCGGCGGTCTGGACGATGGTCTTGTCGCTGGGGAGGATGACCGTGTCGATGACGTGGATGACGCCGTTGGAAGCGGTCACGTCGGCGGCGGTCACGGTCGCATTATCGACCTTGACGGTGGTCTTGCCGTCTTTGGTCTGGACCTTGAGGTCGATCCGCTGCCCGCTCAAGGTCTCGGCGGCGCCGGTCTTGACGTCCTTCGAGGGGACGTTCGCGGCGACCACGTGGTAGGTCAGGATGCGGGTCAGGGCCGCCTTGTTCTCCGGCTTGAGAAGGGTCTCGACGGTCCCCTTGGGGAGCTTGGCGAAGGCCTCGTCCGTGGGGGCGAAGACCGTGAAGGGGCCCTTGCCCTTGAGCGCCTCGACCAGGCCGGCGGCCTTGAGGGCAGCGGCGAGGGTCTTGAAACTGCCCGCGGCGACGGCCGTGTCGATGATGTCCTTGTCGGCGGCCTCGGCCTCCTCGGCCACGACCATCGCCTGGCCGGAGACCTCGCAGGAGGCCTTGGCGGTCTTGGCGGCGCACTCGGCCGCGGCGGACGAGCACTGGGCGAACGCGTGGCCCGACGAGGCGAGCAGGGCGAGCACGGACACGGTCATGATCGGTTTCATCGGCGGCTCCTTCGACCCCCGGATGGAGTGATAGCCCGGCGTCACGGCGGACGCCTCATGGGCACGAATCAACGGGGTCAAGCGGGTTTCGGCCTTCCGATCACGCCGGATTCAGACCCCGGGCCGGGATATGGGCCCCGATCCACCCGGGTCGACCCGGGAAGGGGCGGGGGCTACCATCTGGGCCCTGCCTCGACGGGCCTCAAGCGCCCGGGGTAGATCCCCGGAGCCTCCGGCGGGCGGGCCATGGAGTTGTTCGATGAAGAACAAGCCGCACAAGGGGCTGCAGAAGCGGATCCGGGTGACCAAGACGGGCAAGATCCGTCACCGCTCGGCCAACCACAAGCACTTGCGTTCGGGCAAGGGCGGGAAGCGCCTGCGTCAGCTCCGGAAGGACCCCTTCCTCGCGAACCCCGACGCCAAGCGTCTGGAGAAGCTGCTGTACCGCCGCCTCCGCGGTCGGACGCAGCCGCGGGCAGCGATCAAGCGGAGCCCCTCACCCGAGGAGCGTCGCGCCGCCAAGACCCAGGCCAAGAGCGAATAAACGCGGTCGCGGCGTGTGCGCCGGCCGTGGGGGTGGTTGGGGGTGAGCGGGGCGTTGTGGTCGGGTGGGGAGGTTCGAGGTTGATCGCCGGGTTCAAGACGACGAAGGTCGCCCCGCCGGTCCTGTACGGAGAGTCGTCATGCCACGAGTTCGCAAGGGAGCAGCCCGAGCCCAGGCCCGCAAGCGGATCCTGAGGAAAGCCCGGGGTTACTTCGGGACCAACCACCTTCACAAGTACCGGGCGCGCAACGCGATTATCCGGGCGGGCGTGTACGCCTACCGCGACCGCAGGGCGCGGAAGCGCGACATGCGCAGCCTCTGGATCGTCCGCATCACCGCGGCGTGCCGGATGCGCGGGACCCGATACAGCCTGTTCATCAGCGGGCTCAAGCAGAGCGGCATCCTCCTCAACCGCAAGATGCTCAGCGAGATCGCCATCCACGACCCCAAGCTCTTCGATCGGCTCGTCGAGACGGCCGTCAAGGCCTCGAAGGCGACCCCCGCCGCGGCGGCCTGAGACCCCATCATCCACGCTGATCCCCCTTCGGGGCCCGGGACCATCCGGGCCCCGTTCTCGTTCCGGGATCTTCCCTCCCACACGCGTCCGACGCGACCACGGTGTAGGCTTGGCCCATGACGAACTGGTGGGTCCAGAGCTGGCTCGAGTGGTACGGCCCGGTGTTCATCGGGTCGTGGATCTTCTGGGTGATCGGGTCGATCATCCTCCACGAGCTCGGGCACGGGTGGGCGGCCTTGTGGTGCGGCGACGATACCCCGAGGGCGCTCGGGCACATGACGTGGAACCCGCTGGTCCACCTCGGCGGGACGGCCCTCATCCTTTTCGCGCTCTTCGGGTTCACGTGGGGCGCGATGCCGGTCAACCCGTCCAATTTCCGCCGGCGTCACGACGACGCCCTGGTGGCGGCGGCGGGCCCGGCGATGAACCTGGTGCAGGCCGCGGTGTGCGTGCTGCTCGGGCTGGCGTGGGTGACGGCGTCGCCCGGTGTCGACCCCCACGTGGACCAGAACATCCGGGTGTTCCTGTACGTCGGGCTGGTGGTGAACCTGACGGGCATGATGTTCAACCTGATCCCCGTGCCCCCGCTCGACGGGTCGCGGATCGTCGCCGACTTTGTCCCCTCGTACCGCGAGTTCGTGAACAGCGAACGCGGGCAGGTGGCGGCGTTCGTGGCGTTCGCGGTGCTGTTCCTGTTCCTCGGACGCCACGTCTGGGGCGTCACCTTCAGCACGGGCATGGAGATCATGACCGGGGTCACGGGGACGCCGCGGGCGGCGTGGCTCCCGATCAGACCCTAAGGCTCAGGCCGGGGCGGCGACCCGCCGGCAGCCGTGAGGCGGCAGAGAGGTCAAAATGAAGAACGCCCGGAGCGGATCGCCCCGGGCGTTGGGTCAGGACGTGACCGTCCATGATTCGTTCCGCGGCCGCCCGGCGGGCGGGGCGGTGGTTACTCGGCGATGACGAGCTCGACGCGGCGGCTGGGCTTCTTGCCGTTGCGGGTGACGGCGCCGTAGCCGATGGCGTCCACGCGGGACGAGGGGATGCCCTTGGAGATGAGGTACTTGCGGACCGACTCGGCGCGGGCCTGGCTCAGCTGCTCGTTGCTGGACCAGCGGCTGGCGGACTTGTTGATGGGGGTTGCGTCGGCGTAGCCCTCGACGGTGATCTGGGCGCCAGATCGGGAACGGATCCGCGAGAGGGCCGCGTCGACGGAGCGACGCCCCTCGGCGGTCAACTGGTCGGACCCGGCGGGGAACAGGTTGGTCCCGAGGTCGATGGTCTCGGACGCGCGGGCGGCGCGGCGCGGGGCGGGCTCGTTCCACCCGCCGGAATCGGCCGGGGGCTGGAAGACCGGCTCGGCGGGCCGGGTGGCGACGGTGGTCTCGATCCGCTTGACGTTGCCCTCGACCTCGGCGATGCGAAGGTCTTGCTGGTCGACCTTATTGCGGAGGGCGGCGTTCTCCTCCATGAGGGCGGACTGTTCCTTGCTGGGGCCGCAGGCCGTGAGCGCCATCGCGACGCCGCCCAACACGAGAAGACCGATCGAACGCGAGAACGTGCCGAGCATCGTGAGACCTCCGACAGGTCGAGATCATGGGTGATTCGTGGAGGCGTTCCGTCGGCCTCCGTTGGCCGACACTGTATCGGCCGGTCGCGCGTTTTTCCCTTATAGATGGTCGGGGCCTTGAGTTATTCTTGTGGATAACTTGACGGCACGCCCGCTCAAGGAAGATCGATGGGTGCCCAGGCGGGCATCACCGCCGAGAGCCCGGCCTCGACCCAGGGCTTCAGCACGAACACCAGCAGCGTGGCGACGGCGAGGAACGGCCCGTAGGGCATCGATTGCTTGACCCGCCCCCCGAGCACGAGCCCGAACACCCACCACGCCAACCCTACGAATGCCGCCCCGAAAAACGCCAGGGTCGCATCGACCCAGCCCAGGCACGCGCCGACGGCCGCCATCAGGTGCACGTCGCCCAGGCCCATCGCCTCCTTCCCGAACGCAAGGGACCCCAGGATTCGGACCAACCAGACCACCCCCCCGCCGATGAGGTACCCCCAGAGGACACCCGCGAGGACCGAGAGCCACAGCGGGGCCCCGACGGCGGGGACGTCGGAGAGTGGTGTCGAGCCGGGGGTCCATGGGCCCGCGAAGTGGTGGGCGATCCACCCCCCCACCATCGCCAGGGTCGCGGGCGGGGCCAGGAAGACGAGCTCCTTGAACATCTCGCGGCGGGCGCGGGGGTATTGGACCCACACGTCGGCAACGGTCTCGCCGGCCCGTGATGCCTGATCCGACACAAGGGCGTCGGGCGATGTGGGGAGGGCGTCCATGAGGACAGGCCCGGTCGCGGCGTCGAGCTCGACGGGCTCGCGTTGGGGGAAGGTTTTCCGCTCCCACTCGTCGTAGTCGGCAAAGCTCCTTCGGATCAGCCCGCCGGCGAGCAAAAGGTTGGCGATCCCCAGCCCGACCACCCCGCCGATCGACGCCCCGATGACCTCCCACCCGTGCCGACCCGGGGTCGCGAGGGACCAATCCCACCCCGGGGCGTGGGCGAGCCGCCGCCCGGCGACCCCGAGGTACACCGCGAAGAGCGGGTGGATGATGAGGGCGACGAGGGCCGGGAACCACGTCAGTTGGAGCGGGATGGTGAAAGTCTTGGCGTCAACGATGGTCATCGCCGTCAGGGACCCCATCAGCACCAGGACGACGACGAAGGGCCCCCACGAGGCCGCGAACCCCCCCGAGGCCCACTCGGGCCGCAGGACGGACCAGCCCGAGGCGTTCCACCCCGGGTCGGGGGTCAGGTAGCACTGGGCGTAGAGGAGCATGAAGAGAGCGGCGACGGCGGCCTCGACGATGGGGTACTCGGGGCTGATGCGCACGCCGCAGAACCGGCAGCGTCCCCGGAGCATGATCCACCCGAAGATCGGGATGTTCTCGCGCCAGGTCAGCCTCGTGGTGCAGTTGGGGCAGCGTGAGGGGGGCGTGACCACGCCCAGCCCCAGCGGGAGGCGGTAGACCAGCACGTTGACCAGCGACCCGACGCAGGCGCCGAAGGCGCCCGCGAAGATCAACTGGAACACGATCTGGAAGGTCTCGAGGAAACTCAGCACGCGTCCTGCACTCCGAGTCTCGGCCGCGGTGGGCCCACGTCAGAAAGGCGCGTCCTCGTCGGCCCCGCCGGCCGCCGGGGCGGCGTCGGGCGCTGTCGGACGGGCGGCCTTGGAGGGATCGGCGAGCCGGGCCAGTTCTTCGACGCGCTGCTCGACCGTGGCGAGGACCTCGCGGCATCGGCGGACGAGCCCCACGCCTCGCTCGTACTCGGCCAGCGCCTCCTCGAGCCCGATCTCCCCCTCTTCGACCCGGCGGATGATGCCGTCGAGGCGCTCCATCGCCTGCTCGAAGGTCAAGGCCGCGGGGTTGTCGGCGTCCGGCGATCGCTTACTCACGGCCTGAGGATACCGTGCTCGACCCTCCCACACCGGCCCCGATGCCGGGGTAGCCCGCCCGGCGTCGGTCTACCCTCCCCCCCGAGATGAACCCACTCGGAGGGCGAGCACGACGGGGGGCACGCGCGGCGTGGGCGGCCGCGATGGCTTGGACGATCGTGTCGCTCGGGGGGTGCGCGTGGCCTACGTGGGCGCCCGCGGACCGGCTCGCTCGCCCCACGCCCGCGACGCTCGATCCGTCGGCCTGGCCCGCCGGTGACCCCGCGGCGCTCCGGCCTCTGCTCGACGCGACCCCGGACCACTGGGCCACGTACGTGCGCCTCGAGGGGCGGACGGACGAGATCAACGACCCCTATTTCGCCCGGCTCCTGGGCTCGACAACGCGGGTGCGGTTCAAGGGGATCGTGGGGCGAGGGGAAGGCCTCGGGCTCCTCCGCGTGTACGAATCGGAGATGCCCCCGGCCGAGGAGCCCGACCCACGCGAGCTGATGATCCGGGCGTTCCGGACGATCTTCACCGGCTTCGAGCCCAACGCGTACTTTCTCACACCGCGCTTCCTCTCGAGCGAGGAGCGGCGGGCGGACCTCCGCGAGGAGGACTTCGCACGCCGCGTTCGTTCGGCCTCGGGGCAGGGCCCGGCCGGGTTCGCGCCGCTCACCTCGGGCGAACCCCCCGAGATCCTGGCGTACGAGGGTGTCTCGATGCGGATCCCCCGCGAACGCGGGGCGGGTGATACGCCCTACCGCGGGCTGGTGGTCCACCTTCCGGCGTTGGCGGGCACGGAGTACGAGGGCGCGGTCGTGTCGGAGCTTGAGTCTCGCGGGTGGGCGGTGCTGGGCCTCCGGGGCGATCGCTCGATGAGGCTCCCGCCCACGCCCCGGGGTCTGGCCGGGGCGGCGGAGGTCGAAGCCCGCATCTTCGAGTGGATCGAACGGGCACGCCGGTCCCCCGAGGACAGCCCGCAGCGCGCGTCGATGCTGCGCGAGATCAACCGGCTGACGCGTGAGCGGTTCGACCTGCTCAGGGGCCGGGTGGAGGTGTGCCCGGGTGACGACCCCGCGCCGGCGGCCGACCTGATCGCGCGGGAGATGGACGAACGGCTCGCCGAGGCGGCGTACGCGGCGGAGGCGGGGATCGAGTACCTCGAACGCCACCGCCCCGACGTGCCGACCAGGCCCATGGTGGTGGTCGGGTTCAGCGCGGGGGCGCTGGCGGCGCCGACGGTCGGGGCGAGGCTGCGCGACCGGCTCGACGCGATGGTCGTGGTGGGCGGGGCCGCCGACCTGTTCACGGTCACGCAGAAGAGCGAGATCACGCGAGGCGGGGTCCGGGTCGAATGCGGCGGGGTTCAATCGCCGGCGCCCGTGATCGCCGAGATCGGCCGGCTCTACCGCGAACGCACGCGCCTCGACCCGCTCGTGACCGCGCGGCAACTCGTCGACAAACCCGTCCTCCAGTTCCACGCGATGTTCGATTGGTGGGTCCCCGCCGAGGGCGGGAGACTCTTGACCGAGTCCCTGGGCCACCCCGACCGCCTCACCATGATCGGCGGGCACCAGGTGCTCTTCTACTTCCTCCCCGGGTACAAGAAACGGATCGCGGACTGGGTCGAGGCGAACACACCGCCCGTCCCGCCCCCTTGAGCGGGCTCATCTCACCCCGCGCACCACCGAGCGAGGATCGAGGACGACACGCACGAACACGCCCCCGGGCGATGGCTCCGTGCGAACGACCCCCAGCCCGAACCGGTCGATCAGCGCCGTGGCCGCGGCGTGCGGATCGGGCGTCACGGCCAGGGCGCTGGCGGCGGCGTCGGCCCACTCGCCGCGGGGCGCGACCACCGTCACCGTGCGCCGGGCCGTCGAGCCCAGGCCCGTCGCGGGGTCGATCAGGTGCGCGTACCGCGCCCCTTCGATCTCCACGAACTGCTCGGCGTCGCCCGAGGTGCTGACGGCGGCGTGGGCGAGGAGGATCGTCATCGGCGCGAGCCCCGGCGGCGTGGGCTCGAGGGCGATCCGCCACCCGGGCTCGCCCGGGGGCGGCCCCGACGCGACGACATCGCCCGCCAGCGCGACCATCGCGATCGGGTACCCCCTCGCTCGGAGAACGTCGACGGCACGCTGGGCCGCGTAGCCCTTGGCGATCCCGCCGAGGTCGAGCCTCAGATCGTCCCGGAGCACGCGGGCGTGGGCCGGCGGGATCAGTTCAAGAAATCGCACGCCGGTGCGGGCACGGGCGGCGTCGAGGGCTGTCCGATCCGGGAGGCGTCCTTCTCGCCTCGACGCCCGCCAGAGATCGACCAGCGGGCCGACGGTCGGGTCGAACGCGCCGCCGGTCCGGTCGTGGATCTCTCGCGCGAGCGCGAGGATCTCGAACAGGTCGGGCGGGACCTCGACGAGGTCCCCCGCGGGCGACGCGGCCAGGCGGGAGAGGTCGCTCGACGGGCGGTAATCGGAGAACACCTGTTCGAGGCGGGCGATCTCGTCGAAGGCGATCGAGGCGGCCTCGAGGGCCCCCTCGCGATCGGCCGAATACACTGAAACCCGAGCCTCGACGCCCATCCGAACCCGGGCGAAATCGTGACGCTGCTCCGACCCGACCCGACACCCCGTGAGCATCATGCCCCCCACCATCACCCACCCCCACACCAACACCCTCGCCCCGACCCCGGCCCCCATGACCACCCCCGCGATCACGGCGGCGAACCGACCCATGACCCCCTCACGCGCGGCCCGCGCCGCCGGGGCGGCCGTGGTGTTCACCGCCGCGTTCGCCACGGGGTGCGGGTTGACGACGACCAACAGCGGGGCCAGCACACCCGCGCACATCCCCACCACACAGCCCCCCACCGCGCCGCCCACCGCCTCGGAACCCACCGGCGCGACCGAGCGCGACTCCGCGCCCGGGGCAACGGTCGCGGGGTCGCACGGCACGGAGGCGACCCCGGAGAAGCCCCCGGCGTTGCAACCGTTCGAGGTGGAAGTGCCGGCGTCGGGGTTCATGATCCGGATGGTCCCCATCCCGGGCGACTCGGGCAAGGGGATCGGGCCGATCTGGATGAGCGCGACGGAAGTGACTTTCGACGCGTACGACGTGTGGGTGTACGACCTCGACGGGGAACGCGGGCTCCCGGCCCTCCCGGCCGACGCGGTCAGCCGCCCCAGCAAGCCCTACCTCCCCCCCGACCGCGGGTTCGGCCACGACGGGTACGCGGCGATCTGCCTCTCGTACCGGGCGGCGGAGGAGTTCTGCGTCTGGCTGAGCGCCCGCACCGGGAAGAAGTTCCGCCTCCCGACCGAGGACGAGTGGGAGCACGCGGCCCGGGCGGGTGGGGCGGGCGGGGTGGGTGCGGGCGGGGCGTACCACTTCGGGGACGACGCCGGGGCGCTGGACGAGTACGCGTGGTACGCCGGGAACGCGTCGGACACGACCCACCCTGTGGGCACGAAAAAACCCAACGCCTGGGGCCTGTTCGACATTCACGGGAACGTGCAGGAATGGGTCAAAGGACGTGACGGCAAGCCCGTGACCAAGGGCGGGTCGTTCCGGGACGATCCCGAGGACTTGACCATCTCGGCCCGGGCCCCGCAGACCCCGGACTGGAACTCGAGCGATCCTCAGATCCCCAAGAGCAAATGGTGGCTCAGCGACGGGTCCTACGTGGGGTTCCGGATCGTCTGCGAGCCGTAACACCGGACAAGGTCGGGGGCCGTCCGGTCGGGCTTGGACCCCGGCACGGGCGTGGTATGCTGCGCGTGGGCGTGGGCTCACGGAGTCAGCGATGAATCGGGAACGTCAGCAGGTTTCGCGTCGGGAGTTTCTGGCGTCGTCGGCGGCGTTGCCGCTGGCCGCCGGGGTCATCACCATCCCGGGCGTGGCGCGGGGCGCCTGGGCGGGGGGGAGCGACACGATCAAGGTCGGGGTCGTCGGGTGCGGGGGCCGGGGGACCGGGGCCGCGGCGCAGGCGGTCCGGGCCGACCCCGGGTGCGTGCTGTGGTCGATCGGCGACGTCTTCCAGGACCGCGTGGAATCGTCGTACCAATCGCTCACGCAAGAAGTCTTCAAGGACACGCCGGAGCGGGTGCAGGTCCCGGCCGAACGCCGATTCACCGGCTTCGACGCGTACAAGCAGGTGATCGACAGCGGGGTGGACTACGTCGTCCTGACGAGTTACCCCAACTTCCGACCGGCGCACCTGGCCTACGCCATCGAGCGGCGCAAGCACGTGTTCGCCGAGAAGCCCGTGGCCGTCGACGCGGTGGGGAGCCGATCGATCCTCGCATCGGCGGCGCTCGCCAAGGCCGCGAACCTCGGGCTGCTGGTCGGGTTCTGCTGGCGGTACCACGACGGGATGCGGGCGGTCTTCGAGCGCGTCAACGCCGGGGAGATCGGGGAGATCACCTCGGTCCACACGACGTACCACGGCGGGACGCTCCCCAAGCGGCCCCGCCAGGCGGGGTGGAGCGACCTCGAGTTCCAGATGCGCAACTGGTGGCACTTCACCTGGATCTCGGGCGACCACATCGTCGAGCAGGCGATCCACAGCGTCGACCGCATGGCCTGGGCCCTCAACGACCGGGTCCCCAAGCAGGTGATCTGCCTCGGGGGCCGGGCCGCACGCAGCGGGCCCGAGCACGGGGATTCGTACGACCACTTCGCCGCGATCTACGAGTACGACAACGGGATCCGGGCGCACCACACCTGCCGGCAGATCGACAACCTCCCCGCGGACAACACCGATTACATCTACGGGACCAAGGGGCGGGCCGTGGTCAACGGGTTCGGCGGGGTGTTCAAACTCTACGATTACAAAGGGAACGAGACCTGGGCGTTCAAGGGCCGATCCCGCGACATGTACCAGGCCGAGCACGACGAGATGCTCGCGAGCATCCGCGCGGGCACGCCCATCAACGACGCCGAGCGGTCCACCCGCAGCAACCTCATGGGCATCATGGGCCGCATGGCCGCGTACAGCGGGCGGACCGTGACCTGGGACCACGCGATGAACTCCCAGGAGAACCTCCAGCCGGCGACGCTCGAATGGGGCCCGATGCCCACGCCCGAGGTCGCCATCCCCGGCAAGTACAAACTCATCTGAACCCATCCCACACCACCAGCACCACGACCGCACCGTCTGACAACACACGACATCAGATCGAGGGCCTTCGGTCGCCCCGCGGAGCACAAGCCATGAACCATGAACAGAGCCGGCGTTCGTTTATCCGTTCGGCGGCGGCCGGGGCGATCGGCGCCGGGGCCGCGGCCCACCTGGTCTCCGCGACGTCGTGGGGCGCCTCGGGCCGGGGGACCTCGGCCCGGCTCAAGGTCGGGGTGATCGGGTGCGGCGGACGGGGGACGGGCGCGGTGTCGGACATCCTCAGCGCCTCGCCCGACGTGGAACTCTGGGCGATGGGCGACGCGTTCATCGACCGCGTGAACTCGTCCCGCAACAACCTGGCCGGGCTCGAGGAGAGCCTCGCCTCGCGGTGCCGCGTGCCCGACGAGCGGTGCTTCGCGGGGTTCGACGCGTACCAGAAGGTCCTCGCGAGCGGGGTGGACATCGTCATCCTGGCGACCAACCCGCACTTCCGCCCGATGCACTTCGAGGCCGCCGTCGCCGCCGGGAAGCACGTCTTCATGGAAAAACCCGTCGCGGTCGACCCCGCGGGCGTGCGCAAGGTGATCGCCGCGGGCGAGGAGGCGGCCCGCAAACGCCTCACCGTCGTCGCGGGCACGCAGCGCCGCCACGAGACGTCGTACCTCGCGGCGATGGCGAAGGTCCGCGAGGGCGCCATCGGTCGCATCGTCTCGGCCAACTGCGCGTGGAACCAGGGCGGGCTCTGGGTCGTCAAGAAAGAACCCGCGTGGAGCGACACGGAGTGGCACCTGCGCAATTGGCTCTATTTCGCCTGGACCAGCGGGGACCACATCGTCGAGCAGCACGTCCACAACCTCGACGTGTGCAACTGGGCCATCGGCGCCACGCCGCTCCGCTGCGTCGCCTCGGGCGGGCGGCAGGTCCGCACCGCGCCCGAGTACGGGCACATCTACGACCACTTCGCCGTCCAGTACGAATACCCCGGCGGGGTCACGGTCCACAGTTACTGCCGGCAGCAGCCCGGGTGCAAAGACCGCGTCGCCGAGCAGTTCCTGGGGACCGACGGGGTGCTCGACACCTCGCCGGGCTTCGCGTCGATCGCGGGCGCGAACCGCTGGCGGTTCTCCGAGCGCAACAACAACCCGTACGTCCAGGAGCACCGCGACCTGATGTCGTCGGTCCTGGGCGGGCAGGGGCTCAACGAGGCCAAGGCCGTCGCCGAGGCGACCCTGACCGCCGTCATGGGCCGGATGGCCGCCTACACCGGGAAGGAAGTCACGTGGGAGTTCGCGCTCAACGAGAGCAAACTCGACCTGACGCCCCCGGCGTACGCGTTCGGCCCGCTCCCGACCCCCGAGGTCGCCATGCCCGGGCGGACCCCGCTGATCTGAGCCCGCCCCGCTCCGACGCCGGGCCCTGGGCCGGAGTCGGGGGTGGGGAAGCGCCCGTGGCGCGGTATGATGGCATCCGGCGTGGTTCTCGCGCCGCGGTGCCCGTATGTCCGAACTCCCCATCACCACGACGCGGCTGCTCGACCAACTGCAGGACGCCGGGCAACAGGAAGCCTGGTCCCGCTTCGACGAGCGGTACCGCCCGGTGCTGACCGGCTTCGCGCGGTCGTTGGGCCTGGGCGACGCGGACGCGGCGGACGTGGCGGCGTGGACCCTCGCCGAGTTCCTCCGCGAGTTCCGGGCGGGCAAGTACCAGCGGGGCCGCGGACGCCTCCGCGCCTGGATCATCGGGATCGCGAGGAACCGTTCGGCGATGCTGCGGCGTGCGGCGGCCCGCGGGCACCCCTCCCCCCTCAACTCTCAGGCCGACGTCCCCGACGACGAAGCCGGGCTCACGATCATCTGGGAACGCGAACGCCAGCGGGTCATCCTCGACCGCGCGCTGGAGGAACTCCGCCGGACCACCAAGGCCGACGAACGGACCATGCGGGCTTTCGAGCTCGTCGCGCTCCGCGGGGTCCCGGCGGAAGAGGCCGCCTCGCAATGCGGGATCAGCGTCGACGACGTCTACATCGCCAAGAGCCGGGTGACGCGCCGGCTCCGCGAGATCGTCGAACGGATCACCTCGGCGTACGACGAGGAGGCGTGATGGAGCCGCCCGCCACGCCGCCGCCGACACCCGCCCCGTGCCCCCCGGAGGACGCCCTGATCCTGGTCGCTGAGGGGCGTGGGGAGCCCTCGGTCGTCGCGCACGCCGACGCGTGCCCGAAGTGCGCGGGCGAGGTCCAGCGATTCCGTCAGGACGCCGCGTTCCTCGGCGGCCTGCTCGCCGGCTCGAACGGCGGCGGGGTGAGCCGAGGTGGGGGTGGGGGCGGGGGTGGGGGTGGGGGCGGGGGTGGGGGTGGGGGTGGGGGTGGGGGGCACTCCCGCACGGGCAGGGGAGTGTCTCGCGCGCGGGCCATCGTGCCCGAGGGCCACCCCGAGGTCCCCGGGTACCAGATCGTGGGCGAGGTCCACCGGGGCGGGCAGGGCGTGGTTTACCGAGCGGTGCAGGTCGACACCAAGCGCGAGGTCGCGCTCAAACTCATGCTCGCCGGGCGGTTCGCCTCGGCCCGCGAACGCTTCCGCTTCGAGCGCGAGGTCGAGATCGCGGCGTCGCTCCGGCACCCCAACATCGTGACCATCTTCGATTCGGTGCCCCTCCCCGACGGCGGGCACGCCCTGGCGATGGAACTGGTCAACGGCCGGCCCGTGACGCTCTGGGCCTCGGGCCGGCTCGGGGATGACCGTTCGCCCGGCTCGCTGCGCTCGGTGGCGGGGATGATGGCCAAGATCGCCCTGGCGGTGCAGCACGCGCACGCCCGGGCCGTCGTCCACCGCGACCTCAAGCCCGCCAACATCCTCGTGGACGAGCAGGACGAGCCCAAGGTCCTGGACTTCGGGCTGGCGCGGCGCGAGGGGGGGCCCACCGAGCCGGCGTCGAGCGGGAAGACCGCCGATGGGGCCCGTCTCAGCGGGATGCTCACGATGCCCGGGACGTTCCAGGGCACCCCCGCGTACGCCTCCCCCGAGCAACTCCGCGGGGACCAGGCCGAGGTCGACACCCGCAGCGACGTGTACGCCATGGGCGTGATCCTCTACGAGCTGGCGAGCGGCCGCCTGCCCGTGCCCCCGGACGCGCCGCTGGCGGAGATCGTGGCGCAGAAGAGCACGGGCGAGTTCCCCGCGCCCTCGGTCGCGGCCCGCGCGGTAGGCCGCCCCGGGGTCGACGCCGACCTCGAATCGATCATCATGAAGGCGCTGGCCCGGGACAAATCGGGACGCTACGGGTCGGCGCAGGCCCTGGCCGACGACCTGCTGCGCTACCTCGGGGGCGAGCCGGTGCTGGCGCGTCGTGGGAACTGGGTGTACCGCGCGGGGAAGTACGTCAACCGGAACCGTTGGGGCGTGGCGCTGGGCGGCGCCGGGCTGGCGGCGACGCTCGCCGCGGTCGCGTTCGGCGGGTACGGGCTCGCCAGGGCGCACGACGAACGCGCCCGGGCCAGGACGGACCGCGAGGCCGCTCGGTCCGAGGCCGCCAAGCGGGAGGCGGTGGCCCAGGTCATCAACGAGATGCTCCCGCTGGACCCCGTGCGGTTCGCGGACCGGACCACGGAAGCCCGCGGGGTGGTCGACCGGCTCAACGACCGGACCGGGACGGGCTACTGGCGTCACGACCCCTTGATCGAGGCGGCGGTCCGCGGGCTGATCGGGCGGATCTACCGCGACCGCGGCGCCCTCCCCTTCGCCGAGGTCCAGCACGGGATGGCACTGCAGGTCTGCCTCGAGCAATACGGGGAGCATCACCTCGAAACCGCGGCGGCCCGGGACGACCTCGCCCGGACGATCCTGGCGCGGGGCTATCTCGAACGCGCCCGGGTCCTGGCCCGACAGGCGCTCGACACGCGGCGCTCGCTGCTGGGGAACGACCACCTGCTGGTCGGCGAGAGCCTCGACACGCTCGCGGACCTCGCCCTCGCGGAACGCGACCCCGCCCGGGCCGAGGGCCTGCTCACCGAGGCCCGCCGGATCGGCGAGATCGCGGGCGTCCCCGACTCCCGGCAGGCCTGGCGTGAGATGCTGCGGGCGCGGGCCAGGGCCATGGGCGGGGATTTGACCACCGCCCGAGCGCTGGCCGAAGCGGCCGTGTGCGCGCACTTCCGCGCCCTGCCCGATCCGCACCCCGACGTCGCCCGAGCCCTCGATTCCGCGTCGGCGATCATCGCGGACGCCGCGCCCGCCACGGCCACGCGGTGGACCTCGCTCGCCTCGATGCTCCGCCGCACGACCGAGGCGTCACGAACGATGGCCGACTGGGACGAACTCATCGCCGTCAAGCGGGGGATCCTCGGCGACCGCGACATCTCCCTCGCCCGGACGATCCAGGGCAAGGGGCTTTCCCTGCTGCACCAGCACAACGACCCGGCCCGCGCCGCGCCCCTGCTCACCGAGGCGCTCGCGATCTTCGAAGCCGCCTTCGGCGAGGACGACCCGACGGTCTACGAGGCCATGTACCACGCCAAAAACGCGGTCATGTGGGCCGGGGATTCGGCCGGCTACGTCGCCCTCTCGGGGCGACGCCTCGAGATCCTCAAACGCCGCGTGTCGGGCGTCAACGACTCCATGGTCGCGGTGGCGCTCCGCGAGCACGGCTCGGGGCTCATGGCGATCGGGCGGGCCGACGAGGGGCGGAAGTACCTCCAGGAGGCCATCGATTTTTCCTCGACCCGGCCGGTCAACGAGACCGAGCGGGTCAGGCCGTGGCAGGAGCTGGCGATCGCGGAGCTCCACGCGGGGCGCACCGAACGCGGGCTCGAACTGGCCCGCAAGGCCAGGGACATGCAAGCCGCCGTCGAGCCCGGGCACCACGAGATGGTCGTTCGTGATATGGTGTTGGGGATGGCCCTGGTCCTCGCCGGAGACCCCTCGGCGGGCTCGGCGCTCCTCGAAAGGGCAGACGACACGCTCGTGTGGAACATCGTCAACACCTCGATCACCCACGGCGACGTCGGCGAGAGGGTCAGCGAGGCCCTGACGCGGGCGGGCTTCCACGATCAGGCTCGCCGGTTCCTCCGCGAGCCCGCCACGGCCACCTCGCCCGCCAAGCCCAAGATGTGGACCTCCGCCGCGCCACGTGTCGCGGAGGGGCGCCCATGACCGACGCGATCAACCACGCCCCACACCGGGACGATCCGGGCGGGTGGTTCGACCAGCTCTACCGCCTCCTCCGCGTGCAGGCCGCCCGCACCATGCGCCGCGAACGCCCGGGGCACACCCTCCAGCCGACCGCCCTCATCAGCGAGGCCTACCTCCGGATGGCCTCGGCCCTCACCCCCGGGCTCCACTCCAAAACCCAGTTCCTCGTCATGGCCTCCACCGTCTTCCGGAGGGTCCTCGTCGAGCACGCCCGCCGCCGCAAGGCCGTCAAACGCGGCGGGGGGCAGGTCCCGCTCAGCCTCGGCGATCACGACGACGTGGCGTCGGGCCAGCAACCCATCGACGTGCTGCTCCTCGACGACCTCCTGTCACGGCTCTCCGCCGTCGACGAGCGGGCCGGCCGCGTGGTCGAGCTCAAGGTCTTCGGGGGGCTCACGCACACGCAGATCGCCGGCGCCCTGGGGATCGGCATGACCGACGTCGAGAAAGATTGGCGTTTCGGCCGGGCCTGGCTCGCGTCCCGGGCTTCCTGACCTTCCGCCCCGCCCCCGCTTCCCCGCCCCCGACGTCGCACTCCCGCCGCGCCCGACGCCGTGGTAGACTCCACGGGCCGGGGTGGCTTGCGACCCGAAAGGGGGCTCGCGTGATCCAGGGGAACCTCACCATCCACCGGCTTCTCGGCGCGATGAAAAAAGTCGACGCCTCAGACCTTCATATTAAGGTGGGCATCCCGCCCGCGTTCCGCGTCAACGGCGTGCTCAAACTGATCGACGCGACGCCCTTGACCGAGGACGAGGCCGATCACTTTCTCGACCCCATCCTCACCCCGGCCCTCAAAGCTCGGTTCGAGGCGACGGGGAATATCGATTTCGCGACGAGCCTCCCCGACGGCGACCGTTTCCGCGTGGACATCTTCCGCTCCGGGGCGCACACCCACGCGGCGATCCGCCGGGTCAAGTCCGACATCCCGACGTACGGGGTCCTGCACCTCCCCCCGGTCTACTCGAAGATCATCGAGACCACCATGGAGGGGCTGGTGCTGGTGGTGGGCGTGACGGGCTCGGGCAAGTCGTCGACGCTCGCCGCCATGATCGAGCACATCAACGCGACCCGCGCCGACCACATCATCACCATCGAGGACCCCGTCGAGTACCGCTTCACCGCCAAGAAATCCATCATCAGCCAGCGCGAGATCGGGATCGACGTCGAGACCTACGGGCAGGCGCTCAAGTACGTCGTCCGGCAGGACCCCGACGTCATCTTCATCGGCGAGATGCGCGACCACGACACCGTCCTCGCCGCCATCCAGGCCGCCGAGACCGGGCACCTGGTCTTCGGGAGCCTGCACACCGCCGACACCATGCAGGCCATCAGCCGCATCCTCGAATTCTTCGAGCCCAAGGACCACGCCTTCGTCCGCGGCGCCCTCGCCAACACCCTCAAGGCCATTTGCGCCCAACGACTCCTCCCCACCGTCCCCGAGTTCCTCGAACGCGAGGGCGGCGTGGGCGTCGTCCCGGCGACCGAGGTCCTTCTGGGCACACCCTTGGTCAAAGACAAGATCCGCGAGGGCCAGGACACCGACCTGCCCTCCATCATCAACAGCAGCACCGACGACGGGATGCACTCCCTGACCCAGTCCCTGGGCGACCTGGTCAAAAAGGAATGGGTCTCACGCCAGGTCGCCATGGACTTCGCCCCCAACCGCGAAGCCCTCGACAGCCTGCTCAAGGGGCTCGAGGTCAAGGTCCAGACCCTTATCCACCGCGTCAAACGCGCCTGATCCCCCCACCCCCCCCCACGTGCCCCACGTGCCCGGTCGGCCCGGCGGGGCCGAGCCCCCGGGCGGCGAGGTACACTGCGCCCGTGCGGACCAAGGACGAGATCGTGCGAGATTGGCTCCCCCGCTACACCGGGCGGGCCCTCGATGATTTCGGCGAGTACGTCCTCCTCTCTAACTTCTCCCAGTACGTCGACCTCTTCGCCCAGCGATTCGGCGTCCCCGTCGTCGGCCGCGACCGCCCCATGCAATCCGCCACCGCGAACGGCATCACCGTCCTCAACTTCGGGATGGGCAGCGCGATGGCGGCGACCACCATGGACCTGCTCTCCGCCGTCGCCCCCAAGGCCGTCCTCTTCCTGGGCAAGTGCGGCGGGCTCAAACGGACCAAGGTCGGTGACTTCATCCTCCCCATCGCCGCCATCCGCGGCGAGGGGGCCAGCAACGACTACCTCCCCCCCGAAGTCCCCGCCCTCCCGAGTTTCCGCCTCCAGCGGGCCGTCTCGGCGGCGATCATCGCCCACGGGCACGACTATTGGACCGGGACCGTCTACACCACCAACCGTCGCGTCTGGGAGCACGACGACACGTTCAAGGAGTACCTGCGCACGATCCGCGCCATCGGGATCGACATGGAGACCGCGACCGTCTTCCTCGTCGGGTTCGTCAACCAGATCCCCAAGGGCGCCCTCCTCCTGGTCAGCGACTACCCCATGACCCCCGAGGGCGTCAAAACCTCCGCCAGCGATTCCGCCGTCAACGAGCGGTTCGTCCAACGCCACCTCGACGTCGGGATCGACGCCCTCTTCGACCTCAAAGACCGCGGAGAGAGCGTCAAGCACCTCCGTTTCGAATAGCCCACCGGCCCGCAACCCCCCACCCGCACCAACGACCCAGGAGCATCCACATGCCGCTCATCGAGACCGGGAAACCCGCCCCCGCGTTCACCCTCAAAGACCAGCACGGCAAATCGCACGCCCTCAAGGACTACCGCGGCCAGACGGTCGTCCTCTACTTCTACCCCGAGGACGACACCCCGCTCTGCACCGCCCAGGCGTGCCAGTTCCGGGACCACCACCCCGAGTTCACCAAGATCAAGGCCGTCGTCCTCGGGATCAGCCCGCAAGGCGTCGATTCCAAACGCGCCTTCGCCGACACCCACGCCCTCCCGTTCACGCTCCTCGCGGACGACGCCGGCGGGCCCGCGGGGCCCAAGGTCAGCGTCCTCTACGGCGCGTGGGGCGACAAGAACATGTACGGCAAGGCCGTCCGCGGCATGGCCCGCACCACGTACCTCATCGGGCCCGACGGCAAGGTCGTCCGCCGGTGGGACCGCGTCAAAACACCGGGTCACGCCGCCGCCGTCCTGGGCGCCGTGAAGGCGTTGCAGTCGGGCGAGCGCCTGACGGTTTTGGGAACGCCCAAGAAAGTTCCCCCCGCGAAGGCGAAGAAGACCACTCGCACGCAGGGCGGGCACGCGGGCTACTCGGGCATCGCCGCCACGCGCGGCAAGTCCAAGGGCGTGCGCGCCGTCGCGGCTCGGGCCGCCTCGAAAGGGGCCGCTCGAAGGTCCAGATAACGCCGTTTGACCCACCCCGTCGCCCCGGGCTCGCGCACCGCCTATCGTTGTGCTCAAGCCAGCGGCCTCAGTCTTACTCGGGCCCCCGACCGGCACACGCCGGGGCGAGGGCTCGGATCGTTCTGGGAATCTCTGGCGGCCCCACCCCGCAAACGCGGAAAAGGGGCTGAGCAGTCCTCCCCGCCGGCCCGCCGATGAACGGCGAACGCCGAGCCGGGGAACCCAGTACGGCTTTGCTTGTCCCAATTGTTTTGGCGCAAGGATGGCCCGAAACACACGGCCCCGACGCCGTCGGTGTTCCCGCTCCGCGCGGAACGCCCGGTGGTCGAGGCGTGAGGAGCATTGTTTTGTTGATGAACGAGTCGAAGTCGATCCCCTCCCCCACCACCGCCACTCCCGTGACGTTCGCGTCGCTGAACCTCGCGGGCCCGCTGCTCGCGTCGCTCGCGCAGGAAGGGTACGAAACGCCCACGCCGGTGCAGGCGGGGACCATCCCCCCGGCGCTCGAGGGGCGGGACATCCTGGGGTGTGCGCAGACGGGGACGGGGAAGACGGCCGCGTTCGCGCTGCCGATCCTGCACCGCCTGATGCGGGATCCGATGGATAAATCACGCCGCGGGCGTCCCCCAGCGCGGGCCCTGGTGCTCTCCCCGACGCGGGAGCTGGCGACGCAGATCGCCGAGAGTTTCCGTGTCTACGGGCGCGGGAGCGGGATCACCGGGACGGTGATCTTCGGCGGTGTGGGTCAGGGGAGCCAGGTCCGGGCCCTGCGTGCGGGCGTCGACGTGATCGTCGCGACCCCGGGCCGCCTGCTCGACCTGATGGAACAGGGACATGTGGACCTCTCGGGCATCACGATGTTCGTCCTCGACGAGGCGGACCGCATGCTCGACATGGGGTTCATCAAGCCGATCCGCGAGATCGCCGCGGCGCTCCCCCCCGAGGGACGCCAGACGCTGCTCTTCTCCGCGACGATGCCCAAGGAGATCCGCGGGCTCGCCGAGTCGCTCCTGCGCGACCCCGTCCGCGTGACCGTCACCCCGGTCTCGACGACGGCCCTCAAGATCGAGCAGAAACTCTTCTGGGTCCCCCGCCAGGACAAGTTCGACCTGCTCAGCCACCTGCTGGGCTCCGAGGACGCGACCCGTGTGGTGGTCTTCTGCAAGACCAAGCACGGGTCCGACAAGGTCTGCCGCAAACTCACCCAGACCGGCGTCTCGGCGACGGCGATCCACGGGAACAAGGCGCAGAACCAGCGCGACCGGGCCCTCGACGCGTTCCGCGCCGGGAGGGTCAAGGTGCTCGTGGCGACCGACGTCGCCGCCCGCGGGCTCGACGTCGACGGCATCTCCCACGTCTTCAACTACGACCTCCCCATGGAGCCCGAGGCCTACGTCCACCGCATCGGGCGCACCGGCCGCGCGGGCGCCAGCGGCGTCGCCATCTCCTTCTGTGACCACGAGGAACGCGACCTGCTCCGGCAGATCGAGCGGCTCACGGGCAAAAAAGTCCCCACGGCCCCGATCCCCGACGGCATCGTCCGCCAGGTCCTGCCCCCGTCCCCCGAATCCTCGTACGACACCGAACGCTCGGGCGGACGCCCGCCCCGCGGCCCCAGGCCCGAGCGCTCGCACCGCGAACCTCGCCACAACGGGTCCTCGACCCACGCTCACCCCCTCCACGCGCCCGCGTCGCCTCAGCCCGCCCCCGCACGGGGCGAACGCCGCGGACGCGACGGCGAGGGATCCCGCGGGAAAGCCTCGGCGGCCCGACCGCAGGGCGCCGCCAAGCCGTTCGTTCACCCCAAGGACAAGGGCAAGCCCAAGTGGGCGAGCCTGGGCAAGGGCAAAGTGACCCGTCGCTGACAACCGCTCACGATCGCCCGGACCTGGATTCAACCCGACTCACGGCGGCCCACGGAAGCGCGTTCTCCCCTCACGGGTGAGATTCGGGCGTCCGTGGGCCGCTCGCGTTCACGATCCCGGGATTCCCGGGGGAGTGCTCCCCGGGGCCACGGGCCGCCGGCGTGGCGGGCATCGCATCGGGGTTCTCGGGCCGCGCCAGGTACGCCGCCGCCCTCCACAGGTGGTACGTCACGCGGTCGAGCCACAGCAGCGCGTCGATGCGTGCCACCGCCTCGTCGGGCGAGAGCCGGCCGTGGGCCGCGTCACGCAACGCGACCCGACGCTCATCACGCCGGACCCGCGCCAGTTCGGCGGCGGCGGCCTGCGCACGCGCGGCGGCCTCGATCAGGTCCGCGTGCGCGGCCCCGTGCGCCGTGGCCGGCGCGACCGCGTCGGCCTCGCACGCGTCCGCGATTCCCTCGGCCCGCTCCCGAACCAGCCCGGCGACCCTCGCGACCTCCGGCTGCGCCCACGCGCCCAGCCCCAGCGACGGGCGATCGATCAACGCGTCGATCAACCGGTCCGCGTGGTCCGCGGCGTGAAGAAGGGCCGATTGCGTGTCGACCTCGTGCTCGGCCTGCTGCGCGCCCCCGAGCCGGTGGACGAACCGACGTACCTCGCCCAACGCCGAATGGGCCTCCCCGAGCGTACGTGCGGCCTCGCTCCGGACCGGCTCACCACGCGGAAGTTCCTGCGCCGCACGGGCCGCGTCCCCGAGCACGCGGACCAGGGCACGCCGGGCGGACTCGAGCGCGACGGGCCCAACCTCCGCGACCGCACGCGAAAGATACTTGAGCGACGGGGGGTCCCGGTCGGGCAGGAGGCGCTCGATGAAACCCGCGAACGGGCGAATGAACGGGAACAGCAACGCCACCCCAAGGACGTTGAACCCCGTATGGAACGCGGCGAGGATGGTCGGTCCGTCCGGGACACCCACCAGGTCCGCCGACCATACCGAGGCGCGGAGCATCACGGGGAGCAGCACGAACGCGACCCCGGCCGTGACCGTGTTGAAAAGAACGTGGGCCAGGGCCGTCCGCTTCGCCGCGGCCGTTCCACCGATGGACGCGGCGACCGCCGTCGGGGTCGTCCCGATGTTCTGCCCGACGATCAGCGCGGCGGCCTGCTCCAGCCCGATCGCCCCCGACGCGACCGCGGCGAGTGTCGTCGCCATCGCCGCGCTCGACGACTGCATCAGCACCGCCATCAGGAACCCGCACGCCATCAGCACCGCCCTCGACGCAAACCCCCCGTGACCCCCCGCGCCGGGGAGGTCCGAAGGGTCCACCCGCGACGACACCTCGGCCATCCCGTGCTGGAGCATGTCGATCCCGATGAACAGCAGCCCGAACCCCGCGAACGCCAGCCCCGCCTTCGATAGCCACCCCTTCGAGAGCAACCGGAGCAGCACCCCCACGAGGACCAACGGCGGCGAGAGCCCACCCAGCGAGACCTTGAACCCAAGCTGCGAGACGATCCACCCGGTGCTCGTCGTTCCGAGGTTCGCGCCGAAGACCACCCCTACCGCCTGCGTGAACGTCAGCAACCCGGCGCTGACGAACCCGACCGTCGTCAGCGTGGTCGCCGCCGACGATTGGATCACGGCCGTCACCAACGCGCCCAGCCCCACGGCAGACCACGAACTCGACACAAACCGCGTCAAGACCCGGCGCAGCGCGTCCCCCGCCAGGGCCTTGAGCCCGTCGGTCAACAGCACCATCCCCAGCATGAACAGCCCAAGCCCGCCCATCAGGGCCACGACCATGCCCGAGGATAGGGGCACACCACCGCCCCAGGCTCGGGCAGACCCTCAACCCATCGACCGCTGGATCGCGCCCTCGGCCAGGATGTCCGCCGCGTCGTACACCGGCAGCGGGCTGTTGAGCGACGAGACGATCATCGGGACCTCGCTGCTCCCCAAAATCACCCCCTCGCACCCCCGTTCGCCGAGCCTCGCGATCACGCTCAGAACCGCCGACGCCGATTCGGCCCGGCACGACCCGTACAACAACTCGCCGAAAATCACCCGCTCGAGCGTCTCGCAGTCGTCGTCGTCGGGCACCAGAACGTGCACCCCCTTGAGCCCAAGGTGTGTCTGGTACGCCCCGGCCCGGGTCACCATCTTCGTCCCCACCACCCCGACCTTCGTGTGCCCTCGACCCGCGATCACCCGGGCCAAGAGCTCGGGCGAGGTCAGCCACGGCACCGGCGAGCCCGCCTCGGCCAGCTGCATCGCGTGCAGCACGATCTGCTCGGGCGAGACCACGAACTGCGCCCCGCACGACGCCAGGATCCCCGCCGACCGTTGCATCAACCTCGCCACCGCGTGCCAATCATCGCGGTGGATGGCCTGCAGGTAATCGTCCAGACGCTCGCAGTGCAGCGTCACCACCGGGTGCTGATCGGGCGGCAGCAGCCTCGACGCGTGACGCGCCAACTGACGGATGAAAATCGCGGCCCCCTCGGGCGACGCCCCAACCACCCCGATGTGCTTCGCCGCCACGTGACCTCCCGGCCCCCCCACCGCCTCCCCCCCTTCGCCGTCCGCCCCGCTCGGGCGCACGCGCATCCGTCTCAATCCTCCGGGGGCTACGGGCGAAGGTCAAACGGTCAGGCCGGACCGGGACCAACACCCAGCGGCAACGCCCCCCCGGTGTAATGACGCAAGTAGTGAACCACCGTCTTCGCGAGCGGGTCGCACTCCAGGTTCACTCGCCCGCCGGGCGCCAGCGACCCCAGCGTCGTGCGCGCCAGCGTCACGGGGATCAACGCGACCTCGAACCACCCGGCCCGAGGCTCGAGCCCGGCGACCGTCAGCGAGACCCCGTCGAGGCAGACCGAGCCCTTGGGCGTCACATACGGCATCAACCCTGCCGGGGGGCGGAGGCGCACACGCCAATCCTCACCCGGGCTGACCAAGACAACCTCCGCCGCCGCGTCGACATGGCCTTGCACCACATGCCCGTCGAGCAGCGAATCGGCCCGGGCCGCGTGCTCGAGATTCACCCGGTCGCCCGCCCTCACCCCTCCCAGCGTCGTCTTGGCGAGCGTCTCGGGGACCACGTCGAACGCCAATCCCCCGGCCTCCTCGGGCGGCTCCGAGATGGTCAGGCAGCACCCCGACACCGCGATCGAATCGCCCGGACCGGGCCGGTGCGCCCACCCCTGAGAGCTCACGAGAAGGCGGCGACGCCCCCCCCGATCCGACACGGAGGCGACCTCCCCGACGGCCTGGACGATCCCGGTGAACATGCGGGAACTGTGTGGGGCCTCGGTCGGCTTGTAAAGCGCCGGGGAGGACGGATTTGACCTTGCCCGTCGGGTGACGGATACTGCCACCCCCCGCCGGCCACGCCCGGACGGGGTCCACCCGCCTTGGGGCCCCGCCCGGGCCTTCGGAGACCGAGCATGCCGCGATTGGCCAGTTCCTTCGACCGTCCCGACGCCCGCCCGACGCACCGTCCCGCGCGAGTCTCGGCCTCAAGGCGTCTGACGGCGGCCCTCGCCGCGTGGGCCGGCCTCCTCGGCGGGTGCGCCACCGACGCCTTCTCCCCCAGCCCCCAGCCCGGCGCCCCCGAACGCTTCGAGGACCGTCGGGCCGGGTTCCCCATCCGCGACGACGACTTCGCCCGCCTTGGCTACCGCCAGGACTGGGTCGGATACCCGCCCGTGGCCGCCGGCGGCCGAATCGTCCAGATGAGCGTCTACAACGACATCGTCTCCGTCGTGGATTCCGCGACCAACATCGCCGTCCTCGAAACCGGCAACGGGCAGGTCCGCTGGAAGAACCAGCTCTCCTCCGGGATGATGCGCATCGTCGGGCTCTCGAGGTCCGACGACGGGCGCATCCTCGCCTCTTCTGACGCCGAACTCTTCGCCATGCGCATCGACACGGGCGACACCGTCCTCCGCCAGCGCTTCGAGAAGGTCGTCAACACCGCGCCCGTCCTCGTCGGGGACACCGCGGTCTACGGCACCGCCATCGGCGAGATCCTCGCCCACGGGCTCCCACTGGGCACCAAGCGCTGGGGATACATCACCGGCGCCGCCATCAACCTCGCCCCCGTCCCCGTCGGCGAGGCCGTCGGCGTCGTCACCCAGCGCGGCGACGTCGTCTTCGTCAACCCCATCACCGGGACCCCCACCACCTCGCACAAGCGCATGTTCGCCGGCGCCGCCGCGGCCCCGATCTCCACCGGCTCGCTCCTGATCGTCCCCTCCCTCGACCAGTCCCTCTACGCCTTCTCGCCCGAGGCCGAACGAGCCATCTGGCGCTACCGCACCAGCAAGCCCCTCCGCGTCTCCCCGGCCTACCACGCCGGACGCGTCTACTGCGAGATCGAGGGCAGCCTGACCGCCTTCGAATCCTCGACGGGCAAGCCCCTCTGGACCGCCGCCAACATCCGCGGCACCGTCGTCGCCGTCCGCAACAACCGCCTCGTCGTCTGGGACGGGGCCAACGCCACGCTCCTCGAACCCGAGGACGGCGGCGTGGTCGCGACCGTCGCGATCCCCGGTGCCACCCGCCTCATCGCCGACACCATCGAGGACGGAAACCTCTACATCGCCTCCGCGAGCGGGCTGATCGCCAAGTTCATCCCGCGGTAACCACACCCCGCGGCCATGAGCGACCATCGACCCCGCCAACCCGAGCACCGCTCCTCCCCCGACCTGGTCCCCGTCGCACGGGCCCTGCTGTCGGTCAGCGATAAATCCGGCCTCGTCGAGTTCGCCCGGGCCCTCGCCGGGATGGGCGTCGAGCTCATCTCCACCGGCGGGACCGCCAAGGCCCTCGCCGACGCCGGGCTGAACCCCACGCCCATCGAACGCGTCACCGGGTTCCCAGAGGTCATGGACGGCCGCGTCAAAACCCTCCACCCCGCCGTGCACGGCGGCCTCCTCGCCCGCCGCGACGCCCCCGACCACGCCCGAGCGATGCAGACGCACGGCATCCAACCCATCGACCTGGTCTGCGTCAACCTCTACCCCTTCGAATCGACCATCGCGCGCGCGGGCGTCACCCGCGACGAGGCCGTCGAACAGATCGACATCGGCGGCCCCTCCATGATCCGCTCGGCCGCGAAAAACCACGACTGGGTCGCCGCGGTCACCGACCCCGCCCAATACCCCGCCGTCCTCGCCGAACTGACCCGCACCGGCGGCGCCACGACCCGGGCCCTGCGGGCTTCCCTCGCCGCCGAGGCCTTCGACCGCACCGCTCGCTACGACGCCGCCATCGCCGACTACCTCCTCGCCGCCGCCCCCCAGGCCGGCCACGCCGCCGATCTGCCTCACCGACTCGCCCTCACGCTGCGGCTCGCCCAGCCCATGCGCTACGGCGAGAACTCGCACCAGAAAGCCGGTCTCTACCTCGCCGGCCCCGCCCGGGATGACCGGACACCCGACGGGACCATCGCCTCCGGACGCCAGCTCCACGGGAAAGAACTCAGCTACAACAACCTCAACGACGCCTCGGCCGCCCTCGAGATCGTCCGCGCGATCACCCACGCCGCCCTCGCACCCGACAACCGATCCCTCGTCTCGGCCTGCGTCGTCAAGCACATGAACCCCTGCGGCGCCGCCACCGCCCCCAGCGTGCTCGACGCCGTCCAGGCCGCCGTCGCGGGCGATCCCCTCGCCGCCTACGGCGGGATCCTCGCCGTCTCGGCCACGCTCGACGACCGCGCCGCGTCCCGCCTCTGCGAGAAGGACATCTTTATGGAGGTCATCGTCGCCCCGGGCTTCGCGCCCGACGCCGCCGACCGCCTCCGTGCACGTTGGGCCAACCTCCGACTCGTCGAAGTCGGTGAGATCCGCCCGGCCTCACCCGACGAGATCGAGGTCCGGTCGGTCCCGGGCTCGGCCCGCAGGCCGACGGCCTTCCTCGTCCAGCAGCGTGACGTCACGACCACCCCGCCGGCATCGATCGCGCACCTCGCCGGGCCCGCGCCAACCACCGATCAGCTCGCCGCCGCGTCGTTCTTGGAGTGCGTCGGGCGGGCGCTCATGAGCAACGCGGTCTGTGTGGGCGGATCGCAACCCGACGGCGGCGGGCTCGCGCTGTTCGGGGCCGGGGCGGGTCAGATGGACCGCGTGACAGCGTGCCGCATCGCGACGGAGAAAGCCGGAGCCAGAGCCCGGGGGGCCGTCGCCTATTCGGACGCGTTCTTTCCCTTCGCCGACGGGCCGAGAATCCTGATCGAGGCGGGGGTGTCCTGCCTGGTCCACCCGGGCGGCTCCAAAAGGGACCACGAGACCTTCGACCTCTGCCGCGAACGAGGGGTGACCTGCCTGGTGACGGGATTGAGGCACTTCCGCCATTAAGTGACCGAGAATTCCGACCATCGGACCCCCCGGGCGGGGAACTCACTGGCCCCGGGGGTCGGACCGATGAATAATCGTTGACCCGTCCGAGCGGCCACGCCCGGACGAGGCCGCGGGACCGTCCGCGTCCGGGGCGTTCCCAGGCCTGCAAGGCTCGGGAGTCACGCCGCCCCATGTCGGGCCGAAAGCACAACCCCAACGCTCAGCCCGGCCCACGGGTGCCGCTGTCGTCGGAGTTCGACGACGATCTCTCGCCCGTGGGGGGCCTGCTGGCCGGGTGCGAGGCCCTCAACGCGAAGGTGCTCGTCCTCAACCGTCTCTATGTCGCGATCCGTGTGGTCTCGGCCCGTCGGGCCTTCGGCATGCTCATCCGCGACGCGGCGGAAGTCATCCACGTCGAGAGCGGGAGCGACGGGCCGACCTACCTCAATTACGACTTCGAGAGCTGGGCGGAGGTCTCCTCGGCCCGCGACGCCTTCGAGCGCACACCCCACGACTGGGTCCGCACCGTCCGCCTCCGGATCGCCGTTCCCAAGATCATCCGTCTCATCGGCTACGACCGCCTCCCCGACCAGGCCGTCAAGCTCAACCGCCGCAACCTCTTCGCCCGCGACCGCAACCAGTGCCAGTATTGCGGGCGTCACTTCCCCACCGCCGACCTCTCGATCGACCACGTCACCCCGCGGAGCCTCGGCGGGGGCGACACCTGGGAGAACCTCGTCTGCGCGTGCATCAAGTGCAACGCCCGAAAGGGCGGCCGCACACCCGACCAGGCCCGCATGAAACTCACGCGCAAGCCCGAACGACCCAAGCGCAACCCCGTCATCGCCCTCCGCCTCGGGCACGAGAAGTACGCCAGTTGGCGACAGTTCCTCGACGAGGCCTACTGGAGCGTCGAACTCCGCTGAACGCCGCCGCGACCTCGGGTTACGATTTCGGCTTGCGCGACGGCTTGGGTGCGGCGGGGGTCGCGGCCGCCGGCGCCTCGGAACCCGCGAACCCGTCGCACTTCCACGCCAACGCGAAATCCTTGGCCGACAGCCCCCCGGCGTCGTGCGTGCTGAGCGTCAGCGTGACCTTGTTGTACCGGATCAGGATGTCCGGGTGGTGCCGATCCGCCTCCGCCGCCTGCGCCACCTTCCCGACAAACCGCATCGACGCGCCGAAATCCGCGAACGCGTACGTCCGCTGGATCGTGTCGCCCAGGAGCGCCCACTCGGGAACATTCGCGAGGGACCGCTCGATCTCGGCGTCGCTGAGCTTTGCCACCAGAGCCATCGAACGTCTCCACGACCCGCCCCCCCAGGCCTTACGCTGCTCAGTGTAGACGCCCGCGACGGCCGGCCCCGAGTCTCGACGCCGATCCCGACCCCCGAGCGACTACCCTTCGGGCCCGCGTTCGATCGGCAGGACCGGCCGTTCGCCCGCGCCCGCACGCCGCCCGGAGGACTCATGGCCAACGCCCCTTCGCCCGCCTCCCCGACCTCGCCCCCGCCCACCCTCCGCGACCTAACCCGCGAGTACCTCGCCGAGGCCGCCCGCATCGAGCAGGGCGGCGGGCCCGCCGCGATCAAACGCCAGCACGACAAGGGACGCCTGACCGCCCGCGAACGCGTCGCCCGCCTCATCGACCCCGGCTCGGCCTTCCAGGAATACGGGCTCTGGGCCGCCCACGGGATGTACCAGGAGTTCGGCGGGGCCCCCGCCGCGGGCGTGGTCACGGGCGTCGGGGTCGTCCGGGGCCGCCCCCACATGATCATCGCCAACGACGCGACGGTGAAGGCCGGCGCGTTCTTCCCGATGACCTGCAAGAAAATCATCCGCGCCCAGACCATCGCGCAGATGGCCCGCCTCCCCCTGATCTACCTCGTCGACTCCGCGGGCGTCTTCCTCCCCCTCCAGGAAGACGTCTTCCCCGACACCGACGACTTCGGGCGCATCTTCCGCAACAACGCCGTCCTCTCCGCCGAGGGCATCCCCCAGATCGCCGCCATCATGGGCTTCTGCGTCGCCGGCGGCGGGTACCTCCCCGTCCTCTGCGACTCGCTCCTGATGACCGAAGGGAGCGGGCTCTACCTCGCCGGGCCCGCGCTGGTCAAGGCCGCCATCGGGCAGGAGGTCACCGACGAAGAACTCGGCGGCGCCACCATGCACGCATCCATCTCGGGCACCATCGATTTCAAGGAGAAAGACGACGAGTCCTGCCTCCGCCGGGTCCGCGACCTCACCGCCAAGCAGGGCCACGCCGCGCCGACGCCCCCAGGGGCCGGGTCGAGCGCGACCGCCCGCGACCCGGGCGACGTCTACGCCGTCTTCACCGACAAGCCCGGGGCCCAGTACGACGTGAAGGACGTCATCGCCTGCCTCGCCGACGTCCGGGCGACGAGGAACGACGACGGGCTCGAATCCCTCACGCCCGACTTCGACGAGTACAAGGCCGACTACGGGCAGTCCATCGTCTGCGGGTACGCGACCATCGGCGGCCGGCCCGCCGGGATCGTCGCCAACCAGAAGAAACTCGTCCGTCGCACCATGCCCGGCGGCAAGTCCGGGCCCACCACCGCCGTCCAGATGCCCGGCGTCATCTACGACGACTCCGCCGACAAAACCGCCCGGTTCATCATGGACTGCAACCAGCGGAAGATCCCCATCATCTTCCTCCACGACACCACGGGGTTCATGGTCGGGCGCGATTCCGAGCAGGGCGGCATCATCCGCGCCGGAGCCAAGATGGTCAACGCCATGTCCAACTGCGTCGTCCCCAAGATCGTCGTCATCCTCGGGGGCTCCTACGGCGCGGGCAACTACGCCATGTGCGGGCGCGCGTTCGACCCCTTCCTCTCCTTCGCCTGGCCCGGCGCCAAGTGCGCCGTCATGGGCGCCAACCAGGCCACCGGGACCCTCACCACCATCGAGGAGGCCAGCCGAAAACGCAAAGGCGAGACCATCGACCCCGAGACCCACACGCAGATCTACGCCGCCATCCACGCCTCGTACACCGAGCAGGCCGACATCCGCCACGCCGCCGCACGGGGGTGGGTCGACCGTATCATCGAGCCCCACCGAACCCGCGACGAACTCATCGCCGCCCTCCACGCCGCCCGGAACTGGGACTACTCACGACCCTTCAAGACCGGCGTCCTGCAGACCTGAGATTCACGCGTTCGGCGTCTTGCCCGGCCTCGCGACGGCCGACCGCGTCGGCGTCATCAGCACCCGGCACCCCGGCTTGATCGCCCGCCCCGACTCGAGCACCTCCGCCAGCGTCGTCCGCCGGAACTCCGCCTCCACCGACGCCATCGCGTCGTCCATCCGCTGGTGCAGCGGGCACAACGCCAGGTGCGCCGGCTTGCCCAGCGGGCACTTGGTGATCCGCCGGAACGGGTCCACCGCGTTCACCACGTCCAGCATCGAGATCGTCTCCGCCGGCACCGCGAGCACGAAGCCCCCGTTGGGCCCCCGGCGAGAATTGACCAGCCCCGCCACCACCAAATCACGCATGATCTTCGAGAGGTACCCCTGCGGGACCCTCGTCGCCTCCGCGATCGTCTCGCTGTTGACCGACGACCCCGCCTCCAGCCCCGCCAGGTGGATCATCGCCCGTAACGCATACTCGATGGTCTGCGAGATCATGCCGCTCCCCGCCCGGGCGTCCGGCCCGGCCCGCCTCCGAACCCGGGAGAAGCATACCCGGATATCGGCCACTCTCCCCCACCCATACCCGCTGCCTCCCGCACACCCCACCGCCCGAACACGACCCCGCCCCCGATCCTCACCGCGGCTTCCCGTACCGCGCTTCCATCCACTCACGCCTCGCCGTGACGAGCCGATCGAACCCCATCACCTCCCCGCCGAACCGCTCGATCACCCCGCGGGCGTCCTCCTCGCGCTCGAACGCGACGATGCCCGATCCCATCGGCGTCAGGAGCCGATCGGGGTCGCTGAAGACATACACCGCCCGCTCGCACGCGACCCACCCCCGCCGCTCATAATCCCGCGCCCACCGTCCGACCACGCGCGGGGGGTCCACCGCCAGCCGCTCGTGATCGAGCAGGCACCCCAGGTCGTCGAACATCTCGTGCTCGCGCACCCCGTCGCGTTCGATCAGCCACGCCGCCGCACACCGGTCCTCGTGGATCAGCATCCCGCACGCGACGCACGCGTCCCGCCCGGGCCTCATCACCGGCGGCCCCTCGACCTCCCCCCGCACGCACCCGGGGGCCAACACCCCCGCCACGCACGCCAGCAGGGCCATCGCCGTCAGAATCAGCCGCCAACCCGACGCCTCACCGTTCATAACGGCGACCTCCTCGACATCACCACCGCGGCGGCGAGCATGGGGACCACCGCCCACGCCGCCAGGCACCCCGCGAAGACCGCGTGCAGCGTACGCCCGAGCTCCTCCGTCGCGTAGAGCCCCGCCGGGCCCAGGACATCGAGCGAGGCGTCCGCCGCGTAGAGCGACCACATCTTGAACACCTGCAGCGGATTGATCAGGCTCAGCATGAACAACTCCTCGATCCGAAGCCTCAGCGTGATGGCCCCCGCCATCAGCCCAAGGTCCGAGACGAAGACCAGCACGAGCCACGCGAACACCGCCGTGCCCACCGCCACCGACGCCCGGCGCGCCACGACCGAGATCAGCATCCCCACGCTGAGCATCCCCAGCGCCAACGCCGTCGAGAGCCCCAGGAGCCACGCCAGGCTCGCCGGCCGGGTCACGTGCCCCTTCCACGCCAGCACCGCCGCACACACCCCGAGCCCCAGGCACATGCTCGCCGCCAGCGCCAACGCCAGCCCGAAGTACTTCCCGAGCAGCACCTCGCCCCTCGACACCGGCTGCGCCAACAGGTACGGGAGCATCCCGCGCTCCCGGTCCGACGCCACCGACGACGCCCCGGCGGTCAACGCCATCAGCGGGACGACCAGCAGCACCAGGTTCACCAACCCCGCCGTCGTCCGCCCGTACCCCGAAAGCCCCGTCCCCCCGCTCCCCGCCGCCGACACGAACGACACCGCAAGCCCAAGCCCCGCGAACGCCGCCGTGTACAGCACGAACCACCGCGACGTGACCGCGTCGCGCGCTTCACGCCGGGCGACCGTGACAACATTCCCCGCGAACCCGGGCGGACGCCGCGACCCCCGGCCCGGCTCCGCCATCCCCGCCCAGCGAGACCCCGTCAGCGTGCTCATCGCGCCTCCTCGCCCGCCGTGGGCAACACCTCGAAGTCCTCGACTCGGATCCTCGCCTCCGCGAGGATCTGGAACGGCTCGGCCTTGCGCTCTCGGTGGACCGGGACGAGCAGCCCAACGCCGTTGAGCGTCGCCTCGAACCCGCCCGCCCGCAACTGCGCCGCCGCGTGCAGCCGAACGCCCAGCGGCATCATCAGGTGCAACACCGCCCCACTACCCCCACCCCCCACCGCACCCACCGCACCCACCGCACCCACCACCGACCCGCCCGGCGCCACGGCGGCCGCGCCCGTGAACCCCGCCGCGGGAACCTCCGACACGGCACGCCCCCGCTCCATCATCACCACCCGCCCCGCCAGCGCCCGGACCTCCTCGACCCGGTGCGACGCGAACAGCAGCGTCCGCCCCGTCCCCGAGAGCCCCGAGAGCAGCGCGACAAACTCCCGCCGCCCGCAGGCGTCCAGGCTCGCGGTCACCTCGTCGAGCACCAGCACGGGCGGATCGCCCAGCATCGCGATCGCCAGCGCGAGGCGCTGCTTCATCCCGCCCGACAGCTCGCGCACGCGCTTGCCGCCGTGCCCCTCGAGGCCCACCGCGCCCAGCGTGTCGTCCACGGACCGGACCGAGACCCCCTTGAGCGACGCGAAGAACAACACCGCCCGGGCGACCCCGAGTTCGTCGTAGAACCCCAGCTCCTGCGGGACGTACCCCACGTGCATCCGCGCCCGCTTGCCGTGACGCCGCGCGTCCCACCCCGCCACCGTGATCGCCCCGCGGTACCGCACCAAACCCAGCACGCACCGGATCAGCGTGGTCTTGCCCGCCCCGTTGAGCCCCCACAGCGCGACGCTCTCGCCCTCGGGGATCTCCAGGTTCACCCCGTCCACCGCGAGGAACCGTCCGAACGACTTGCTCACGCCCCGGATCGAGATCACGCTTCGCCTCCCCGGGGCCGGCCCGCCCCGCCCATCGACCACGCCAAGACCAGCACCCCGCCCGCGAGCATCAACCCCGAGACGCCCGCCATACGCCACGCCGACGACCCCTCGGCCCGCTCGACCAGCCCGATCGCCACGGGCCTCATCCGCGGGACCTCGTCCTCGAACTTCGGCTCGGGCCTCACCGCCGGGACCGCCCGCGCCACGAACTCGACCGCCTGCTGCGCCGGGCTGAACATGAACAGCCTCAGCCTCGGGTGCCGGTCCATCAGGTTCTCGAAGAACGTGCTCGACTCGTGCACGAAATCCCCCACCCCGTCCCCGTCACGGTCGTACCCCGTGTAATCGCTCCAGAAATTCCCCACCTCCCCGACCCAGAACCGGTTGGCCGTCAGCCCGCCCCGCCCCGACACCGATACCTGCTCGATGTTCCCGATGAAGTTGTTCAGCGTCATCTCGTTCCCCTTCGCCGACGGCAGGAACGTCACGCCCACGTCGTTGTACGCGATCGTGTTCCGCGTGAACACGCCCGGGGCCGCGCCGGTGAAGGGCGACCCGTCGATGTAGACCCCCGACCGGTTGCCCACGATCAGGTTGTCCGTCACCTCGAACCGGTCCGTCTCCTTGAGCCCGATCCCGTACCCGCTGGGCCCGCGGTTGCGGATGAACCGGTTCCCGCGGATCACCACCCCGGTGCTGTACATCAGGTACGCCCCCACCGAGTTCCCCGTCAGCGTGTTGCCCTCGATCAGAACATCGTCGCTGAACATCAGGTGGAACCCGTACCGGCAATCGTCCGACCGGTTCCCGCGGATCACCACCCCCTTCGAGTACCACAGGATCGCGTCGCGACCGTCGTGGATCGTCGTCCCCTCGATCAACGCCCCGTCCGACCGCCACAGCCTCAGCCCGTCCCCGCGACGCGCGATGTCCAGCGCCTTCCCGCCGATCCGGCACCCACGCACCACGCACCCCGGCGCCTCGCGAAGATCGATCCCGAACAGCACGTCCTCCAGCACCACGCCCTCGACCGTCACGCCCCCCGCCAGGACACGCAGCCCCGCGTTCTCGCGATCAAGGTCCGTCCCCGTGTTGCGGATCGTCACCCCGCGGAGCACCGCGCCCGCCGCCGTGATCTCGACGATGTCGCCCGTGCCCCCGCCGTCGATCACCGCCCGCCCCCCGCCGTCGATCGTCACGCGCTTGCCGATACGCACCCGCTCGCGGTACACCCCGGGCTCAAGCCGGATCACGTCCCCCTCCGACGCCGACTCGATCCGCTGCCCGATCGCCCCGACCTCGAACGTATCCCGCAGCACCGGGGCCACCGCCGGCGGCGCGTGGTCCTCGGGCCCGCCCCACGCGCCCGACACCGCCGCCGCC
Source organism: Phycisphaeraceae bacterium (assembly GCA_015200025.1). Classification (GTDB taxonomy): domain Bacteria; phylum Planctomycetota; class Phycisphaerae; order Phycisphaerales; family UBA1924; genus UBA2396. The sequence continues at coordinate 649,707 of CP054186.1, forward strand.
AACGCCAGACCCGCGATGGTCGCCCTCTGGTTCACACGCCACCCCCACCCGCCCCACCCGCCCCACCCGCCGCCGCCATCCGGGCCCGCTCCGCCAGCGGCTTGTACGCCCGACGGTGGAACACGAACCCCACGATCACCACCACCGCACCCGCGACCGCCATCCAGTACCCGTTCCCGAACTCCGCGTACGTCTTGAACTGCCCGATCCCGCCCTCCCCGATCACCGTCGGCGTGAACGGCTTGACCGACGACGACAGCGGCGCCTCCGGGTCCAGGTTCTGCCCGAACGTCGTCATCCAGTACACCAGGTCCAGGTAGAACCCAAGCGGGAACAGGATCGCCGGGACCGCCAGCACCACCGCCCACTTGCTGTGCACGAACGCCGCACCCTCCACCAGCAGGAACATCGCGATGATCATCCACACCGCCGCCGCACGCTCGAACGCCGCCGCCTCGCCCAGCGGCCTCATCCCGATGTAGTGGTTCAGCCCGTCGATCTCCCGCACGTCCCCCGACAGGTGGTTCACGTACGCCGTCAGAAACAGCCCGTTGGGGTACTGCGGCGCCTCCAGCTCCATGTGCCAGTACGGGAAAAAGATCGACACCAGCAGCAGCACCCGCGCCGCCATGAACAAAAACGTCGGCGTCAGGTACCGCCACGGCCTCGCCCGCAGCTCAACCACCGGAACCCGCGGCCCGATCAACGATTCCATCACGCGTCCCATGCCCGCTCCCTTCACGCCCACGCCCGCCGTTCCAGACCCGCCACCGCCCCGCAATCCCCCCCCGCGGCTCTCGCCGGGGGAGAGGGTCAATCAACTACCGCCCCGCCTCGCCGGTCGCGAGCGACTTGGGCTTGACGTGCAGGTACCCCATCATCTCCAGGTGCAGCGCCGAGCAGAACTCGGTGCAGTAGAACGGGTACGTCCCGGGCCGATCGGCCGTGAACGTGAACTCCTGGAACTCCCCGGGCTCCAGCGAGAGGTTGATGTTGTACGCGCCGATGCAGAACCCGTGCGTCGCGTCCTTCGTGGACTCCAGCGCCGTGATCCGCCACGTCACCACGTCGCCCTCGTTCACCTCCACGTGCTCGGGGAAGAAGTGGCTCCGGATCGCCGTCATCTTCACCAGCACCTTGTTCCCCTCACGCGTCACGCCCTCCTCGCCCTTCTTGGGCGCCCTGGGGTCCAGCGCCTGCGTGTGCGGGTTCCACCCGATCTGCGGGTACACCTCCCACGATTTCAGCTTGTCCGCCTTGATCATCTGGCAGTAGTGCGGCTCGCCCACCGGGAACGGCATGTCGTAGATCACCGGCATCGCCGTCCCCGGCGCCCCGATGTCCAACAACTGGAAGTTCTGCGGCAGCAGCGGGCCCGTCGTGATGAACCGGTCCACCGACCACTTCGACATCGAGACCAGGTACTTCCCGTCCGGGCTCACCGTGTCCCCCTCCGCCGCCGACAGGTGCCCGATGTTGTACTGCACCGGCGTCTTGGTCACCAGCTTCCACGGCTGATCCTTGTGCAGCTTCGCATAATCGCCCCCCAGCGCCCACCGCGCCACCGCCGAATCCAGGAACAGCGACGTGTACGCGTACCCCTTGTCGTCGAACTGCGTGTGCAAGGGCCCGAGCCCCAGCTCCACCTGCGCCTCCTTCACCGCGTCGAAGTTCAACACCGGGATCCCGTAGTCGTCCGTCCCGCTGTACGCCTTCGACTCGATCGCACGCTTGACCTTCTCGATCGAGTACACCGTCACGTGCGGGTCCAGCTTCCCCGCCACCACCATGTACTTCCCGCACGGCGTCACGTCCACCCCGTGCGGGCTCTTGGGCTCGGGCGCGAAGTACAACAGCCCCTCCGCGATGCTCGTCTCGATCGTCAGCACCGGGAACCCGTTGATCGTCTTCGCCTTCCCGGCCTTGAACGCCCGCTCCGCCTTCTTCCAGTCCACGATGTGCAGGTAGTCCATGTCCCGCTTGCTCGCACCCGCCTCAAACGGCGGCTGCCCGCGCTCCACGCCCCCCGACGCCATCTCCACGTTGAACGAGTTCACGAAGAAATACCCGTCGCTCGCCCCCTTCCCCGCGTCCGCCAGGTCCTGCCAGTACGGCGGCAACTCCAACGCGAACGAGCTCTTCTCGTCGATCCGCCCACGCGCCCGATCGAACTTCCACAGCGTCACCATCCCCCGGTACTTCGCCTTGTACTCCTCCGGCGGCGCGTACCCGTACCCCAGCACCGTCGCGTACTGCCCCCCCTCGATCACGTAGTCCGTATCCGGCGTCACGAACGCCGCCCCGTGGTCGCTGATCGTCAGCGGGTTCTTCACGATCTGCTTGGTCTCCCAGTCCCGAAGGTCGATCACCGCCACCCGCGCGTTCGCCTTGTCACCGATGAACAGGAACTGCCCGTCGTACTCCCCCTTGGTCTCCGACAACGCCGGGTGGTGCGTGTCGCCCCACCCCACCAGCTTCCCGTCGATCTTGAGCGACTCGATCACCGGGTCCTGATCCCCCGCGAACCCGTACCCCTGCCACGACTCGGGCGTGAACACCGCGATCGACCGCAGCAGACGCATGCTCGGGACCCCGATCGCGTACACCTGCCCGCTCTGACCGCCCGACGAGAACAGCACGTAGTCGTCGTGCCGGCCGCTCGGCATGAACGTCTTCGCCGACGACAGAAGATCATCGAAGTTCAGCCGACGCTCGTTCGCCAGACGCGTCAACTGCGCCACCTGATCCGGCGTCATCTCGATCGGCCTGGCCTCCGCCCCCGGACGCCGACGCCGGCCCTCCTGCTGGCCCAGCGCCACCCCCTCCGCCACCAACCCCGCCACCAACGCCATCAGCACCGCCGACCCCACACACCCCGTCCGGTTCTTCCGTGCCATGGTTCCTTCTCCGTCTGTGTTCCTCCGGGCATCCCGCGACAACGCCACAAGCGCTACCGCGGACCGCCCGACGCCGAAGCCCCCGTGCCCCCCCCGTCACCCGCCAACGTCCGCAGGTACGCGATGATGTCCAGAAGGTCATCCTCGTCGAGCGCCGGATTCCCACCCTTCGCCGGCATCCCGACCCCCGTCGTGTTCGCCGGATCGCTCGGGTCACGCCCACGCTTGAGAAACGCCAGCATCCCGTCGTCGTCCAGCCCGCGCACAAACCCGTTATTCACCAGCGGCTTGCCGTTCCCCTTCACCCCGACCCCGCCCGCGCCGTGGCACGCCACGCACGACCGCGCGAACAACGCCGACCCGCTCGCGATATACCCCGCCAGCTCCTCATCGCCACCCGCCGCCGCCAACGCCTTCGCCTTCTCCGCGTCGCTCGGCGTCGCCGCCGCCACCACCATCTCCGGCAACGCCGGCATCCGACGAGGGTCCTGCAATCCACGCATGTACGCCACCACCGCGCGCAGGTCCTCCCCCGTCAACTCCTCCCGGCCACCCTTCGGCGGCATCCCGATCGGCTTGACGTTCGGCCTCCCAACCTCCAGAAACCCCGCCAGCGACGCGTCGTCCATCCCCGCCGCAAAATCGCTCTCCACCAGGCTCCGCCCAAGCCCCTTCATCCCGCGCCCGTCCGCCCCGTGGCACGTCACGCACGCCGAGTAGTACACCTCACGACCGTGCGCCGCCGCCGCCGCGTCTACCACCGGCAACGCGTCCGCCTCCACCAGCCGCTCGTACGCCAACGCCGCCTCCGCCTCCGCCCGAAGCGCCGACTCCCTCGCCCACCACGTCCCGTACACCGCCCGACCGCCAAGCCCCAAGATCGGCGCCAAGATCAACGCCGACCACGCCAACGCCACCCCGACCTCCCGAAAGCCGTTCCCCGAAGGGACCATCCCGCTCGACCGTGCCCGCTCGACCATGGCTCAACCCTTTCATCACGCCGGAGCCTGATTAATGGAGTTCCATGTCGTTATATCGTCATCCCAGCCCCCGGGTCAAGCTATTGCTGGATATTTTTATCCAGATTTCTCCGCCCGACCCATGCCGCACGCCCAACACCCCAGGGCCACCGAGCGGACAGCCCCCGTGCACCGCCGACTAGAATCTCCCATGGCCGACGGCACCACCATCTCCGTCAACTTCTCCAAGCCCATCCCGCTCTTCCCCCTCGACACCGTCGCCCTCATGCCCCAGCAGGTCCTCCCCCTCCACATCTTCGAACCCCGATACCGCCAGATGATCGAGCACACCCTCGACGGCCACGGCCTCATCGCCCTCGCCGTCTTCAAGGGCTCTCGATGGAAGCAGGAATACCACGGCCGACCGCCCGTCATGCCCGCCGTCTGCGTCGGTCACCTCGCCCGGCACGAAAAACTCCCCGACGGCCGCTTCAACGTCTTTCTGCAGGGCGTCTGCAGGGCACGCATCGCCCACGAACTCCCCCCCGACGACCAACGCCTCTACCGTCTCGCCGTCCTCGAACCCGTCGGCGTCGACCTTGACCCCGATGCCCCGCCGCCCCGCCTCGAACTCCTCCGCGCCAAACTCCAGGGCTCACTCGCCGAGGGTCCCCTCAGCCGACTCGTCACCGCCGAGGCCATGCTCAACTTCACACGGAACCCCGAGGTCCCCTCGCAGGTCATCCTCGAAATGGTCGCCACCGCCATCGTCCACAACCACGCCGCCCGCTACCAACTCCTCGCCGAGGGCGACCCCGAGCGACGCGCCGAGATCCTCGACGCCGAGGTCGTCCACCTCGAATCCCTCATCCGGCGCGCCGAACGCCAAGACCCCCAGGCCTGGCCAAAGGGGTGCAGTTGGAATTAAAATGTTCGCTTTGTGTTCGTACATCCACGCCGATCGACCGGTGAACTTTCCGACGGTTTGTACGTACTAATATACAGCGAGCCCCGCCATCCCGACCGATGTCGGATGGAGCACGGGGCTCAAGGAGGCAGGGTCATGCGGAACCGAATCACGTCATCCTCGATCGTCGCCCGGCTCGCCGCCGTCGCGGCCGTCGGCGGCTCGCTCATGATCGCCGGCGGGTGCGACAACGCCGGCCAAGGCGCCCTCTCCGGAGCGTCGCTCGGCGCCCTCGCCGGCATGGGCCTCGGCTCCCTCAGCGGGAACATGGGCAAGGGCGCCGCCGCGGGCGCGCTCATCGGCGCCGTCGGCGGCGCGATCATCGGCGACCAGAACGACCGCAACTCGCGCCGCTAACCACGCACCCACCCCGGGTCATCAGCACCCACCAACCACCCCACCGTGCGCCCCGGGCGCCCGGTGTCTTCATGCGCTCCACGCCAGCCCGGCGCCGCCGCGCGACGACGCGCTCCACCCGTACACCCGTTCCGCCGAACGGGCCAAGACCTCGCCCAGGTCTCCCGCCCCGTGCTCCCCCGCCCCAGGGACCCACGCCCGGTCGAATTCGTACGACACCCACCCCGTGTACCCCGACGACGCCAACGCACGCACCGCCGTCTCCGCGTCGTTCTCCCCGTCACCTAACGCGCACGGCACCCCGCCCCGGTAATCCTTCAGCTTCGCCAGCATCAGCCGATCGCCCAGCGCATTCACCGCCGCGTACGGCGTGTCCCCCGCCAACGCCCCCGCCGCGAACGTGTACGCCGCACCAACGCTCGGATGATCCACCGCGTCCAGCAGCTCCAGCAGCCCCGCCGCCGACGTGAACGACCCCCCGTTCTCGACCACCAGCCTCACCTGCCTCGCCCGAGCGATGTCCGCGACCTTCCAGATCCGCCCCGCGATCCGGTCGATCGCACGCGCCCGACGCTCCCGCGCCGGGTACTCGAAGCCGAACACCCGCACCATCCCGCACCGCAGGCCGTGCGCCAACTCCACCACCTCGCGCCCCTCGCGCACACTCGCCTCGGGGTCCCCGATCACCCACCCGATCACCGGCGGCGTCACCATCGCGTCGAACCGGCACGACGACGACACGCACGCCAGCTCAACCCCGGCCCCGCGCAGCACCCCTTGGACCTTGGCCGGCGACGTCAACGCCGGATCGCACGCCGACGACGTCGAGCCGTACCCAAACGTCCGGAGCTCCACCCCGAGATACCCGCCCTCCCGGGCCGCCGACGCCACGCGCTCCAAGGTCCAATCCGGGCACGCCACCGTCGAGAACGCGAGTTTCATTCCAGACTTCCTCCGAACACGATCCCGGACCCAGGCTCAAACGCCGATCATAGTGCCCCGGGTCACGGCCCGCCGGCCCGCGCAGAACGCGCAAACGGTGCGCGTCCCCGCCGGCGCGTCCGAAAAGCCGGCATCATTCAACATGCTCCGACCGTCCGCCGATGAACACTCAGACGTGGGAGAAGGAGTGCCCTGATGGCGATCCCTCTCCGCTTGCTCGCACGGACCATGTCACGTTCACGGGTCATCCCACGCAAACCGGCCTTCGCCGCCATGACGCTGGCGGGGGCCCTGGTCTCGGGGTGCGGGTTCAACGAACGGGACGAGTACCAGTACGTCCGGTCCATCAAGTTCGCCCCCGTGGCCGTCGCGCCCGAGGACCGAGCCCCGATGCCGCTCGCGGCACGGCCCAGCACCGAGCGCTACGCCGCCCTGGTCGAACCCGGCGTCCTGAGCGACGCCTTCGTCGGCCCGTGAACCGTCTCGGCCCCGACCAACCGCACACCGCGCGGCCCGCACGCGCGCGACCGCCACGAATCCCCGACACCCCCTGGGACCGGCTGATGGTGTAGCCTCGCAGTACCGATCGACGCGTGCATAGTTATCGGTCTATGCAGGTTGCGCCCCCGCGCCGTTCGGTCGTCCGCGTCACCCGGCCATTCACCTAAAATGCGAGTGAAAGTTCCGCAAAGGGATCAAAGCCCCCCCGGGTTCGTGGTATCCTCAGTCCATAGGGCAAATGCCCCCGACGTGCTCGCCCTGCGACGATCGCTCGCTCAGGACAACGGGTGATCGGGAGGCATGGATCCCGTGGCGGGATGGGGCGGCCGGTTTCCGCGGCCGAGACTCGAGTTTCCGGGGCGCCGCGTTGGCGCTCTTCTGTTCTTTGGGCCCGTGGCGGGAAAGAGGAGTGACAGGACATGAAGGCGTTCATCAGCATTCTCGGTGTGGTCGGCCTCGCCGCCTCGGCGTCGGCGCAGTTGGGCAACCCCAACGACCTGTACGTCTACGGGGATACCTCGGACAACGTGTACCAGATCGAGCCCAACGGCAACTACGTCGGCGTGTTCTCCAACACCGGCGCGTTCAACACCCTCGGGTTCTTCGGCGGGAACAACAACACCTTCCTCGCCGGCGGCACCGGCGGGCTCCGCGAGATCGACGGCAACACCGGCGCCGTCATCCGCACCCTGGGCTCCGGGTTCACCTACGACGTGCAGTTCGCCAACAACGGCAACATCTACGCCACCAAGAGCGACGGCACCATCAAGGAGTACGACTACGCCACCGGCAACTTCATCCGCAACGTCGTCACGGGCATCGGCGGCCACGCCGCCCTTAACATCCGCGGCAACGTGATGTACACCACCGACAACAAATCCGGCTGGTCCAACGGCACCCGGCTCTCCCAGCGCGACGCCAACACCGGCGCCATCAACTGGACGCTGGACACGGCCGCCTTCGGGATCTTCTCGATCCAGTCCATCCGCTTCGACTCCTTCGGGAACCTCTACGTCGCCAACATGTACTCGGGCCAGAACGGCATCTACAAGCTCGACTGGAACACGATGACCTTCAGCCTGTTCGCGGACAACAACGTCCCCGGCGGCGGGCCCACCGGCTGGCCGGGCTGCCACGGGTTCAACTTCGGGCCCGACGGGCACCTCTACGCCGCGATGGCGGGCGGGACCGTCGTCAAGTACAACGGGCAGACGGGCGCGTTCATGGGCGTCCTGTGGTCCGTCAACGACAAGCTCTCCGACGTCGTCTTCAAGCCCATCCCCACCCCCGGCGCCCTCGCGCTCCTGGGCATGGGCGGGCTGCTGGCCGCCCGTCGCCGCCGCTGAGCACGCCGCGGCACGACCCCTCCCGCACGGACGCGGGCCAATCGCAGTGACTCCGGCGCGCGGGGGCTTCATCGCCCCCGCCGCTTTTTTTCACCGCCCCACCCCCCCGCCGGACGACGCCCGATCCGGGGGCTAACGTCCGTCATGAGCGACAGCGCCGCACCACGCGGGCCCTCGGCCTTCGACCCGGGCACCACCACCGACCTCGGCGGCAAACTCGACTACGCCGGGTACCTCGGTCTCGACGCGGTCCTCTCCGCCCAGAAGCCCCTCTCCTCGCCCCCCCACCACGACGAGATGCTCTTCATCATTCAACACCAGACCACCGAGCTCTGGTTCAAGCTGGTCATCCACGAGCTGCGGGCCGCCCTCGCGATGATCCGCAACGACGAGATCGAATCGAGCTTCAAGGTCCTCGCCCGCGTCAAGCACATCCAGTCGCAGCTGCTCTCCCAGTGGTCCGTCCTCGCCACCCTCACCCCCAGCGAGTACGCCCAGTTCCGCCACGTCCTGGGCCCCGCCAGCGGCATCCAGAGCCACCAGAACCGCCTCGTCGAGTTCATGCTCGGGCACAAGGACGAGCGCATGCTCGCGGTCTTCCGACACCTCCCCAAGGTCCACGCGGAACTGACCGCGGCGCTCGAGGCCCCGAGCCTCTACGACGAGTTCCTCCGCTACCTCTCTCGCCGCGGGCTGCCCGTCCCCGTCGAGGTGCTCGACCGCGACGTCCGACGGGCCCACGAACGACACGACGGCGTGGTCGACGTCTTCCGCGTGATCTACGAGAACCCCGAGTCCTGGTGGGACGCCTACGAGATGGCCGAGAAGCTCGTCGACATCGACGAGGCCCAGTGCCTCTGGCGCTACCGGCACTTCAAGGTCGTCCACCGCGTGATCGGGCTCAAGCGCGGCACCGGCGGAACCGCGGGGGTCGGGTACCTCCGACACATCTACGACGAGCCCTTCTTCCCCGAGCTCTGGGACGTGCGCACCACCATCAAGGAGGCCGGCCGATGACACCCCTGATCCTTCGGCACCCGACCGTGCTCGCCGCGTTGCTCGCCCTGCTCGCCGCCCTGTGCCTCGCGCCCGGGTGCGAGAAGAGCCTCAGCGACGACACGTACGAACGCATCGCCGCCGGCATGTCCATCGACGAGGTCAACTCCATCCTCGGCGGCCCGGGCGAGAAACAGACCACCGGCGGCGCGACCACCCTCGCCGGGGGCATCGTCATGGGACTCCCGGGCGTTCAACGACCCGGGCAGAGCCTCCGCGAGGTCTACACCTGGCGGGAAGAACGCCGCGAGGTCAGCGTCACCTTCGACGACGGCAAGGTCGTCGACAAAAACAAGTCCGGGTTCTGACCCTCACCACGCCCTCAGCGTGCCCCGCCGAGCCCCGCCCGCGCCGCCGGCCCGAGCTCGCCCGTCCGCCCGAACGCCCGCACCGCCACCTCCGACGCGCCCGCCGCCGCATCGATCACGACGGCCGCCTCCCGCGTCCACACCACCCGGTGCGACCACTCGCCCCCGACCCGCGACGACACCACCAGCCGCTGCCCCTCCGCCCCCGGCGCCGGCGTCAGCACCGCCCGCGACGTCCGCCCCGGCTCGACTTCCACCCGCGGGAGCGCCGGCGCCCTCAGCCACGGCGTCGCCGGGGGCAACGCGAACCCCGCGTACGGGCCCGTCGACAACGCACCGCCCATCCCGCCCCCCTCGCGCCCCACCAGCGCCTTGATGCTGAAGTGGATCTCGCCCGTCGATCCCGCCCGCTTGCGGCGCTCCTCGATCTGCCGAACGACCTCCGCGGGCTCCCACCGCTGCTTCTCGTTGGGCAGCACGCGGCTGGCGTAGAGCCCGGGCCACACGTGCCGACCCTTGAGGTTCCGTGAGACCCACCAGTCCAGGAGCGGGCCGAACGGCTGCTGCGGCGCGTCCACCCGCCAGTACAACTGCGGGGCGCAATAGTCCATCCACCCGCGCTCGAGCCACAGTTTGGCGTCCGCGAAAATCTGCTCGTACGCGTCCATGCCCTTGACCCCCGCCGGGTGATCCGGACGCCAGATCCCGAACGGGCTCACCCCCACCTTCACGTGCGGCTTGGCGGCCTTGGTCTCACGGTACAGCCGCTCGACGAACCCGTCGATGTTCGACCGGCGCCAATCGCCCCGGGCCAGTTCACCACCCCCGAGCCGGTACCGCCGGTACGAGTCATCGTCGGGGAACGCGACGCCGGCCTTGGGGTACGGGTAGAAGTAGTCGTCGATGTGGACCCCGTCGATGTCGTACCGCCGCACGATGTCGAGGATCACCCGCACCGCGTGGTCCTGCGCGTCCTTCTCGCCCGGGTCGAGCCAGAGAAACTCGCCGTACGTCTTGACGAGGTCCGGGCGGGCCTTGCTGATATGCGACGGGGCGTCGGGCTTCTTGCTCTGGAAGTGCCGCGCCCGGAACGGGTTGACCCACGCGTGCAACTGGAGCCCGTTGGCCCGACACAGCGCGATCCAGTACTCCAACGGGTCGTACCCGTCGTCGGGCGCTTTCCCGCTCTCGCCCGTCAGAAACTCCGACCACGGCTCGATCGACGAGCGGTACAGCGCGTCGCACGCCGGCCGAACCTGCAGGACGAGCGCGTTGAGCCCGCGTTCCCGCGCCCCGCGGACGATCGCGTCCGCTTCCGCTCGCTGCGACGCCGCCGGCAGCCCGGGCTCGCTGGGCCAGTCGATGTTCGCCACCGTCGCCACCCACGCCCCGCGGAACTCCCGCGCCGGCTCGGGCACCTCCGCCACCGCCGACCCCGCAGGCGCCGATCGCGGCACGCCGGCCCCCTCCCGCTGGCCGCACGCCGGCTGCACCAACCACACCACCCCCACCGCCGCCATCATCCACGAATAAAACGTCGTCCTGACGCGCATCCCCAAGGCTAGCCCGCACGCCCCGACCGCGCCCGGTCGGCCCGATCCGCCGCCCCCTCGATCAGCCCCGTCAACGCCCCCACCATCACACGCTTGACCTCCCCCATCCCGGGGCACCCCGGCCCCAGAAGCCGGGCGAGGCTCGTCACCGGCCTCCCCACCAAACCGCACGGGACGATCAGCCCGAAATGCGACAGGTCCGTCGTCACGTTGAGCGCCAGCCCGTGCATCGACACCCACCGCCGAACGTGCACGCCCATCGCCGCCACCTTCGCCAGACCCCCGCCCTCCCCGACCCACACCCCCGTCGCCGTCTCGTCACGCCGGCCCGCCACCCCGAACGCCGCCAGCGTGTCGATCACCGCCTGCTCGAGCAGCCTCATGTACTCGTGCAGCCCCAGCCCCAAGCGGCTCAGGTCCAAGATCGGGTACACCACCAACTGCCCCGGCCCGTGGTACGTCACATCGCCCCCACGGTTGGTCGTCTCCAACGCCACCCCGGCCCGCTCCAGCACCGCGGGCGACGCCAGCACGTGCGCGGGCGCCTTGGCCCGCCGACTCACCGTGATCACCGGGTCGTGCTCCACCAAGAGCACCGTCCCGGCACGCCCCTCGCCCCGCCCCCCGCCCCGCTCCCGCTCCCCCACAACCGCCTCGACCTCGCGCTCCTGACGCGCGTACGCCCCGGCGTACGCCACCCGACCAAGGTCCTCGACGCGGATCAGTGGCTCTCGCACGCCGCGAGGATAGGACCCGCGGACAACTATGCTTCCCCAATGCTCACCCCCCCCACCACACCCACCACCAACGACTTCCTCGCCGAGATGACCTGGCGCGGGCTCATCCACCAGACCACGGGGCAGGAGGCCCTCGCCGCCCACCTCGCCGCCCGCCCGCGCAAGGGTTATGTCGGGTTCGACCCCACCGCACCCTCCCTCACCATCGGGAACCTCGTGGGCATCCTCGCACTCGTCCGCTTCGCCAAGGCCGGGCACACCCCCGTCGTCGTCGTCGGCGGCGCCACCGGGCTCATCGGCGACCCCTCGGGCAAAGAGAAAGAACGCGAGCTCAACACGCCCCAGACCGTCGCCGCCAACGTCGAGGGCCAGCGCCGCATCTTCGACGCCGTCTGGGCCAACGCCGGCCTGGGCACGCCCACCATCCGCAACAACTACGACTGGTTCAAGGACATCACCTTCCTCCAGGCCCTCCGAGACATCGGGAAACACTTCTCCGTCAACATGATGATCCAGAAGGAGTCCGTCAAAGAGCGTCTCACCAACCGCGACCAGGGCATCTCCTACACCGAGTTCAGTTACATGCTCCTCCAGGCCTACGACTTCAAGCACCTCTGGGCCGCCGAGGGCGTCACCCTCCAGATGGGCGGGAGCGACCAGTTCGGGAACATCGTCTGCGGCGGCGACCTCATCCGCCGAGCCGACGCCTCCATCGCCCAGAGCCACCTCGCCGAGGACGAGATCGTCGCCCGCCTCGCCAAAATCGGCTTCGAGAACACCCCCGAGAAACGCGATCTCGAACGCCAGATCGAGTCCATCCACGCCGCCCGCCTCGAACGCATGCCCCACGGGCTGACCTGGCCCCTGGTCACCAAGGCCGACGGGGGCAAGTTCGGCAAAACCGAATCCGGCGCCGTCTGGCTCACCGCCGACCGCACGAGCCCCTACGCCTTCTACCAGTTCTGGCTCAACACCGCCGACGCCGACCTCCCCCGCTTCCTGCGCACCTTCACCCTCCTCCCACGCGAGGAGATCGAGGCGTTGGAAGCCGCCCACGCCGCCAACCCCGGCGCCCGAGAGGCCCACCGAGCCCTCGCCCGCCACCTCACCGCACTCCTGCACGGGAACGCCCAGGCCGACCTCGCCGAGCACGCCGCCAAGGCCCTCTTCTCCGGCGACGTCGCCTCCCTCCCCCTCGACACCCTCGAGCACGTCATGGCCGGCGTCCCCTCCTCCACCCACGACAAAGCCGCCCTCCACGCCGGCGTCCCCCTCGCCGAGTTCCTCGTCACCACCGCCCTCGCCGCTTCCAAACGCGAAGCCAGGGAGTTCCTCACCAACGGCTCCGTGCTCGTCAACGGCCGCAAAGCCGCCCCCGACGACACCCTCACCACCGCCAGCCTCCTCCACGGCTCGCTCACCGCCATCCGACGCGGCAAGAAAAACTGGCACCTCGCCCGCTGGTCCTGAGCCAAACCCGCGCTCACACCGCCCGCAGCACCGCCCAGTACGACCCGTCCCGGTACGCCCGCGCGGGCCCGCCGGGGACCCCCTCGGGCATCGTCAACTCCTCGCACGCCAGCACCAGCCCGAGCCGCTCCGCCGCCCACGCCGCCTGCTTCTGGTCCTCCGCACGTTCAAGGCTGCACGTCGAATACACCAGCACGCCCCCGGGCCCGAGCATCGCCCGCGCCGCCGACATGATCCCCCGCTGAACCTCGACGAGCCGCGCCTCCTGCGTGGGCCCCAGGCGGTGCTTGGCCTCCACCCGCCGCGCCAACGTCCCCGTGTTGCTGCACGGGACGTCCGCCAGCACCGCCCGCGCACGCCCCGCGCACGCCCGCTCGGCCTCCCCCATCCCCATCACGCGCACGTTCGCGTACCCCCGGGCCGTCTCGGCCAAATCGCCCCGCCGCCCCACATCCGGATCGCACGCCACCACCTCCGCCCCGGGGAACGACCTCGCCAACTGCCGCGTCTTGGTCCCCCGCCCCGCGCACAGATCCACAATCAGCCCGCCCCCAAGCTCCAGCACCCCCCGCGCCGCCAACCCCGCCATCGCGCGCACCGCCCGCGACGACCCCGCGTCCTGCACCCACACGTCGCCGCGCGACCCCAGCAACGCCCCAAGCCCCGCCCGGTCCCCCGACCACACCCGGTGGTCCGCGTCGTCGTGCGGATCCAGCCCAGGATGCTCCAGAGAACCGACGGCGTGCGCCACGTTCAGCACCACCGGCGGCCTCGCCAGGTTGTGCCACGCGATCCGCGCCGCACCCGCCTCCCCGAACGCCCCCGTCCATGACATCACCGCCCACGCCGGATGCCCCGTCGCCGCCGCCAGACGCTCCACAGGCCGCTCGGGGAACACCGCCGTCGGCAGCACCAACGCCCCGCCCGATTCCAGCGGCACCTCGTCCGCCCCGCCCGACCACGCCTCCGCACGCCGAGACCGCTCGACCATGCCGGCGACCTTGCGCAGCACCGCGTTGACCATCCCCGAGGCCCCCGACGCCGGGCCCGCCTTGACCCACCCCACCGCATGATTGATCACCGCGTACGGCGGGACCCGATCCAGCAGCAACATCTGCGCCGCGCCCCCGATCAGCGCCGCCCTGACCTCGGGCGGCAGTTCCTGCCCGGGACGGTCCAGCAGCCCGCGGACCACGCACCGAAGCGTCAGCCACCGCGACACGCCCGCGTCCACGATCGCGTGCGAGAGCGCCGCGTCGCGGGCATCCCCCTCTCCCCCCGCCCCTCCCCGCGGCCCGTCAGGGGGGCCGGGCTCGAACTCCGGGTACGTGCGCGCGAACGCGGCGAGACGGGCGAACGCCGGGTCCCGGGCCGGGTCGGTCATGACGAGGGGGGGATGGTCCGGCCGGCCGCGGGTCGGTCCCCGTCGGCCCCGGGGCCGGGGCGGGTGGCTGCTCACGGTCCAGTGTACCAACGCCAACAATCGCCCATGACCGAGCCCAAGGCCCAGGACCCCGCCGGGACGCCCGCCAGGGCCGCCGCCCCGGCGCGCCCGCTGGACCGGCTCTTCCGGCGTGCGCCGGGCCACGGGCCCGGGAACCTCCTCGCGGGCTTCCGGGTGCGCAAGAAACTCATGGTCCTGCACACGGGCTTCTCGCTGGGGCTCCTGCTGTTCATGGTCGTGCTGCTGAGGCCCGCGGTGCTCGAGGTCGTCGACCGCGCGGAAACGGCACAGGCGGTCACGCTGCTCCAGGACCTCGCCGACGACGCGAAGGCGACGGGCGTCTCCGAGCGCACGGGCCCGTTCCTCGCGGCGCTCGCCTCGGCGCACTACCGCGTGACCGAGACCCCCCCCACCCCCGGCCCGGCGATCACGACCGCGCGCACCGAGCCGTTCCGGCCCGTGGCGCTCGGGGCCGACGACCGCCGGGCGTACGACGCCGACGCGGTCGTGTACATCCCCGCGGTGGGCGCCGGGGTGGCCGGCGGGCCGGGGCGTTACCACTGGCTGCGGACGCCGATCCCCGAGGCCCGGCAGGCCGTCACGAGGCTCTACGTCTTTACGGGCCTGGCGCTGCTGGCGGTGTACGCGTTCATCGCGGCGGCGCTGGAGGTGTTCGTGCTGCCCCGGAGCGTGTACGAGCCGATCCGCCGCACGCTCGAGGCCGACCGGGCGTTGCGCGAGGGGCGCACCGAGGCGGAGATGATCCCCGAATCGGCGATGCCGGCGGACGAACTGGGCGAGATCATGCGCTCGCGGAACGAGTCGGTGGCGGCGCTGCGCCGGCAGGAGGCCGAGCTCAACGACGCGCTGCAGACGCTCGAATCCACGGCGAATGACCTCAAGCGCAAGAACCACCTGCTCGAGGCCGCCCGGCGCAACCTCGCCGACGCGGACCGCCTCGCGAGCCTGGGGATGATGTCCGCGGGGATCGCGCACGAACTCAACACCCCGCTCGCGGTGGTCAAGGGACTGGCCGAGCGGCTCGCCGCCGACCCCGCCCGGGGGCTCGACGAGGGCTCGGCGGCGCTCCTGGTCCGCGTGGTGGGCCGGCTCGAACGGCTGGGCGAGAGCCTGCTGGATTTCGCCCGGGTGCGCCCGCCCCATTCAAGGACCGCCCGCCTGAGCGATCTGGCGGAGGACGCGGCGTCGCTGGTCCGCCTGGACCAGCACGGCGCCCCCCGCATCGAGGTCGAGGTGCCCGGGGGCCTGGAGGTCGCCTGCGACGCCGACCGGATCGTACAGGTGCTCGTGAACCTGATCCGGAACGCCCGCGACGCCCTCTCCGAACGGGGCACGGGCGACGGGGGCGAGCCGAGGATCGAGGTTTCGGCGGGGGTCGGCGTCCGAGAGGCATCGCCCTGGGTCTCCATCCGCGTGAGCGACAACGGGCCCGGGATCGACCCGGCGATCCTGCCGCGGCTCTTTGAGCCCTTCGCCAGCACGCGCCTGGACGCCCGCGGGACGGGACTCGGGCTCGCGGTGGCCGAGGGCATCGTCCGCGAGCACGGGGGCGTCATCCTCGCGAGCAATCGCCCCGGGCGGAGCGGGGCGCAGTTCGAGGTCCTGCTCCCCCTGACGCCCCCCGCGCCGGCCCCGCCCGACACCCCCACCGACGCCCCCACCGACGCCCCCACCGACGCCCCGAACATCCCCGCCGCCGGCCCGTACACTGGGTGAACGCGTGAGCCCCGACGACCCGACCCAAGCCGGCCCCTCGCTCTCGATCGTCGCGCTCGACGACGACGACGATTTCCGCCAGTACATCCGGCAGGTGCTCGAGGCCGACGGGCACGCCGTCCGGTGCGCCGCCACACCCGAGGCGTTCTACGCCGCCTGCGAGGAATCGCTCCCCGACCTGGTGCTATTGGATATCAAGATGGGCCGGCACAGCGGTGAAGAGGTCCTGGCGGAGGTCCGCAAACGCTGGCCCAAGTTGGGGGTGATCGTCGTCACGGGCTACCCGTCGCTCGACAGCATGCGCCTGACCTTCAAGCAGGACGTCTTCGACTACCTCGCCAAGCCCTTCTCGACGGACGAACTGAGGCGGTGCCTGGCGCAGGCGGCCTCAACCCTCGGGCTCGGGCAGAGGCCCCTGGACCGCCTGCGCGCCTCGCTGGGGCGCCAGATCCGGGTCTCGCGGACCGAGAAGGGCTGGACGCTGCGGGACCTCTCGGAGGCCTCCGGGGTGAGCGTGAGCCAGCTTTCGTCGATCGAGCGCGGGGCCCACCTGCCCAGCCTCGAATCGCTGGTGGGGATCGCGCAGGCCCTGGGCCAACGCCCTGGCGAGTGGCTCACGGGCTCGGGGTTCTAAGGGCTCAGGACCGATCCGCCCGCCTTCGTGCCCCCGGGCATGAAACCGGGGCCCGACCCCGCAACAATGCACCGCGTGACGCCGGGCACCCGACAACTCGCCGAGCCCTCGCTCCTCTTCACGGCGTTCGAGCCCAGCGGCGACGAGCACGCGTCGATCATCATCGCGGAGTTGCGGCGTCGGCACCCCACGTTGCCCATCCACGCCTGGGGCGGCCCGCGGATGGAACGGGCCGGCGCGACCCTCGTCGAGCGGACGGGCGACGACGCGGTCATCGGGATCCCCGGGCTCAAGAAGATCCGCGAGCACCTGCGGACGATGGCCCGGATCAACCGCTGGCTCAAGAAGAACCCCGCGACCGTGCTGGTCCCGGTCGATTCGCCCGGCGCCAACGATCCGATCTGCGACCTGGCCAAGGCCCAGGGCCTGCGCGTGGTCCACCTGGTCGCCCCGCAGATCTGGGCGTGGGGGCGTTGGCGGATCAAGCGCCTTCGCCGGCGGACGGACCTCCTGCTGTGCCTGTTCGATTTCGAGGTGCGTTTCTTCGGGAAGCGCGACGTCCCGGCCCGCTACATCGGGCACCCGATCTTCGACGTGCCGCTCGACCTCCCCGTGCTGGACCGGGAGGCTCAGGGGTTCCCCTCGGGCCGCCCTCGCCTGGCGATGTTCCCGGGGTCCCGCCCCGACGAGATCGTCAAGCACTTCCCGCTGCTGATGGACGTCTTCCGCGACCTCAAAGCCCGGCACGCGGAGGCCGTCGCCGTCGTCGCCGCCACCGGGCCGGCGACGGAGCGCCTGATCCGCGACCTGGCGGCGCGTCACGGGGGCTGGCCCGAGGGGATGCGTGTCGAGGCGGGCAAGGCCGACGCGATCATCCGCTGGTGCGACCTCTGCCTGGTCAAGAGCGGGACCATCACGCTCCAGATCGCCCGGCAGATCAAGCCCATGGTGGTCTTCTACCGCAAGGGCAACCCGCTGCTGTTCCTCCTGGCCAAGACCATCCTGGCGACCAAGGTGTTCAGCCTTCCCAACGTGCTGGCCCGCCGGCGGATCGTCCCGGAGCTGGTCCCCCACTTCGGCGGGGCCGACGCCATCGTCCGCGCCGCCGACGCGCTCCTCCGCTCCCCGGAGGCGATGGAACGCCAGCGCAACGACCTGCGGCAGGTGGTCGCGCCGTTCATGGCGGGCCGGGCCGCGTCGAGGGCCGCCGACGCGATCGAGGAGGTCGCCGGGATCCGGCGCGAGGCGACGACCGCCGCCTAGCGCCCCGCCCCGCGGGCCGAGGCCACCACTGCCGAGATGATCTCCCGGTGGTTCGCGCACCTCGGGCACTTGTGCTGCCCCCCGAGCTTCCCGCGCGACGCCAGCCACGCGTGGAACGCCCCGGCCGGGAGCACCGTCACCACCGGGGGGGCCATGCCCAGGTTGTCGGTCCTTTTCGTCGTGTAATCGACGTTCTGCTCTTTGATCGCCGCGTCGAACGCGCCCGCGAACCGCGCCCGCACGCCGGGATCGTCGAGCCCGCGTTCGCACTCGACGGCCAGCTCGAGCCCCGCGGGCCGACCCTCGCCCGGGTAGACCGGCGCCGCCGTAAACTCCCCCACCGTCACCCCGGCCTCGCGGGCCGCCCGGGCGACGGCGTTCTCCACGTGCTCGACGATGATGTTCTCGCCGAACGCGTTGATGAAGTGCTTGTGGCGCCCGACGATGCGGAGGCGGCAGGGCCCCTCGCCCCCCGATCCGTCGAGACCGCCCGGGATCGTGTCGAACTCGACCACGTCCCCGATGATGTACCGCCACAGCCCGGCGCACGTCGACATCACCACGACGTATCGCTGCCCCTTCTCGACCCGCTCGCACGTGAAGGCGGGAGCCGCCGGGTCGTCGATGGACTCGAGCGGGACGAACTCGTAGAAGATCCCGACGTCGCTGCAGAGCCTCAGCCCCGGGTCGCCCGGGGTGTCCTGCATCGCGATGAACCCCTCGCTGGCGGGGTAGACCTCGAAGCGGTGCGGGACGTCGTCGCCCCGGGGCGACCCGCTCCAGGCCTCACGCACCCTCGGCTCGAAGGGGGCGTACTTAACCCCCCCGTGGACCAGCAGCGTCAGGTGGGGCCACACGTCGCGCACCGAGCGGGCCGGGAGCCCCCGCTCGCGCGCCAGTTCCATCACCCGCGCCATCAAGACCAGCGTCCAGCTCGGCATCCCGCTGATGAACCGGATGTCCTGGTCGAGCGTGGCCCGCGCCATCGCCTCGATCTTCTCGGGCCAGCGGTCCATCAGCGCGATCCGGTGCCCCGGCGAGTAGACCCGCGAGAGCGGCCAGCGGATCAGCGGCGCGACGATCCCCGAGAGGTCGCCCGTCTTGATCCCGTGCGCGTTCTCCGACAGGGCCGTCGACCCGCCCAGGAAGAGCAGCCGCCCGCCCATGAGCCTGGGGACCGAGACCCCGAACCGCGCGACGTGCGCGAAGATGTCGAGCGAGGCGCGGAAGTTGGACCGCAGCATCTCGTCGCTGACCGGGATGTACTTGTCCCCCGCCGTCGTCCCGCTGGTCTGCGCGTAGTTCCGCACCAGCCCGGGCCACAGGACGTCCCTTCGGCCCTCCTCGCGCATCGCCCGCACGCCCGCCCGGTACCCCTCGTAATCCGCCAGCGGGACCGCGTCGCGGTACGCCCGCAGCAGGTCCTCGTCGCCACGGTCGGCCATCCGAGCGAACCCCCGCGAACGACCGAACTCGGTCCCCGCGGCTCGACCGATCAGCCCGCGCAGCTCGCGACGCTGGATGCCGGCCGTGCTCGAACGCCAGAACGCCAGGTCCGCCAGCCGGCGCGCTCGCCGCGAGACGTACAGGCTCAGCCCGGCCCCGATCAGGCTCGTCCACCGCAGCCCGCCGGGGCTCGGCGCCGACCGCGGGCCCGGGTTGATCGCGTGGACCGTCATGGCCGCCCGGTGGTGGCGTCGAGCTCGGCGAGGAACTCGCCCATCCGCGACGCGAACGCGTTCGCGTGCTCCATCATCGGGGCGTGCCCGCAGCGGTCGAACCACACGAGCCTCGAGCCCGGGATCAGCCGGTTGAACTCCTCGGCCGTCTCGGGCGGGGTCACCGTGTCGTTCCGCCCCCACAGCAGCAGCGTCGGCGCGGTGATCCGACCCAAGCGGTCGCCCAGGTGGTCGCTCTTGGCGCTCTTGGCCAGCCGGGCCATCGCCCTCGCCGCGTGACGCTGCGTCAGCGCCGCGTACGCGCGGTCGATGTCACTCTCCCACACGTTCGATTTGTCGTAGAACAGGTCCCCGATCTTCCTCGCGAGCCACTCCCGGCTCGGGCGGATCACCAGGTCGCGGAAAATCGTCCGCTCGAACAGCCCGCTCGACCCGGCCAGGACCATCCCACGCACCGCCGAAGGATGCTCGATCGCCAGCCGCAACGCCACGTGCCCGCCGAAGCTGTTGCCCACCAGGATCGCCGGCTCGCCCACCCGCTCGTCCAGAAAGCGCTTGGTGATCGACGTGACCCCCGCGATCGAGCAGTGCTCGCCCGGGAGATCCAGGAGGGGCAGTTCGAACATCACGCACCGCGCCCGCGATCGCACCGACTCCGCCACCGCCTCCCAATGGTCGTTGAGCCCCACCAGCCCGTGCAGGAAGACCACCGGCCTGCCCACGCCGGCTTCCCCGACCTTCGCGAAAAGCTCCGAGCCGGGCCCGAAAACCGACCAACGGGCCGCGTCTTCGGCCCGCGACGCCGGGGCCTGGGTTGTGGACGTTGTCGGGACCACCTTGGGGACGTGCCTCCTCTGCCCGCGATGTTCCCTCAACCCCCGAGCCCCTCCCCGGATCACCCCGACCTAAGGCCCGCTCCACGCGGCTCACACGCCGCCGCGCCCCCGGACAAGGACCGGGTGCCCCGCCGCCCGCGGCCCCGATCAGTCATTCGGAATGGGCGATACTGGATTCGAACCAGTGACCTCATGCGTGTCATGCATGCGCGCTAGCCAACTGCGCCAATCGCCCGACGCCGGCCCGAGCCGGTTCCGTGACTATAGCCGCCCGAACAAGCCCCGTGGCAACCCGACGCCCCATCGGCCACTCCAATCCCCCGATCGGTCGGTCCTTGTTCACCCCACCGGGGGACGCCCGTGGTCCCCGATCAGACGGATATCGCGCAGTGCGGGGAACTCCGCCCGCCACGCGCGCACGAGCCCGGGATCAACCCCGACCCGCATCACGCAAGGCCCCTCGTCCGCACGCGCAATCACCGCGCCCTTGGGGTCCACCGCGAACGACCCGCCCGCGTACGTCAGGTGCGGGTCGGACCCCGCGCGGTTGACGCACAGCATGTACGCCTGGTTCTCGATCGCGCGCGCCACGCCCAACGCCTCGCGGTGGTGCTTCCGAGGCTCGGGCCAGTTCGCGCCCAGCGCGAAGACCTCGGCCCCACGCAGCACGCCGAGCCGGAACAACTCGGGGAACCGCAGGTCATAGCAGATCGCTGGGCAGACGGTCAGCGACCCGCCGGTCCCCACCCCCGACCCCACCCCCGACCCCACCCACGGGTAGGTCCCCACGCGGTCGCCGCCGCCGAAGAACTCGCTCTCACGCCCGTAACTGAACGGGTGGACCTTGTCGTACTCGGCGAGCACCTCGCCGCCGGGGCCGACGATCGTGGCCCGATTCCGGCCCCGCCCATCGGGCC
Source organism: Phycisphaeraceae bacterium (assembly GCA_015200025.1). Lineage (GTDB taxonomy): Bacteria > Planctomycetota > Phycisphaerae > Phycisphaerales > UBA1924 > UBA2396. The sequence continues at coordinate 671,310 of CP054186.1, forward strand.
CCATGACCGTCCTCGAGCCATGGACCGTCGCGCCGAGCCGCTTGGCCAGCCCCCGGAGATACCCCAGCGTCATCCTGTCCGAATCGTTCGTGCGCTCGAGCCGGAACGAGAACCCCGTGTCGAACATCTCGGGGAGCACGACCAGATCCCCCGCCCCGACGCCCGCTCGCTCGAGCATGGCGTCGCACCGCCGATGGTTCTCGGCCCGGTCCTCCCATGCCGTGTCTATTTGCACCAGATGCGCGTTCATGCCCCAGCGTATCGACCCCGGGCCTGGGGCTTTCGCCCCCCTCATTGGCGACCGTGGAGTACAATCAAAGCATGGAGGCGGCCGCACCGATCATAGATCGAACAAACGACGCCGCGGGGGGCTCTTTCGAGGACCCCGGCATGGCCACGACGCCGGTCGTGTGGCTCGCGAGCCGCTCGCCGCGACGCCGGGAGTTGTTGAACGAGCACGGCGTGCAGCACGCCTTCGATACCCCGGGTTTCGATGACGCGGACCTGGCACCCGGGCGTGTCACGCCCGCGCAGTGGGTGGCGGCGCTGGCGTACCTCAAGGCGGCCGCGGGGGTCGCCCGCGGGGCGTCGATCCCCGGGGTCCGGGTGGTGCTCGGGGCGGACACGGCGTGCGTGAAGGACGGTCGGCTGATCGGGACGCCCCGCGACGCGGGCGAGGCGGGGGCGATGATCCGGTCGCTCTCGGGCGGAACCCACGCGGTGGTGACGGGCGTCTCGATGATCGACGTGCGCACGGGGCGCCGAACGCTGTTCGCCGAGACCGCGACGGTCCGCGTCGGGGCGCTGCCCGACACGGAGATCGACGCGTACGTCGCGTCGGGTGGGTGGGAGGGCAAGGCGGGTGGGTACAACCTTCGCGAGCGCCTCGACGCGGGATGGCCCATCGAGTACGAGGGCGACCCGACGACGATCATGGGCCTCCCGATGAGCGCGGTGATGCGGCGGCTCGAACGGATGGGGCTGGTCGAGGGCCGGCGCGGGCCGGTGGGGGTCGAGGACGGGGGTGAACGGTGACCACGCCCGACGGCTCGGCGTTGCTCCCGGTGTGGGCGGTGATCCCCGCGGCGTCGGTGCTGCTGGTGGTGGTCGCGGCCCACGCGGGGGTGGTCCGCCGATCCCCCGGTGTCCCGCCGAGCCGGAAGAGGATCCGCCTGGCCAACGCCGCCCTGATGGTCGTGACGATTCCGGTCTTGTCGTTCGCGCTGGGGGTGGCGAGGTCGGACGACCCGAGGGTGTTCGTGCTGGCGTGGCTCGCCACGGTCGGGCTGATCGGGCTGGTGATCATGGTCGCGTGCCTCGATATGCTCAACACCGTCCGCCTGGGCTTCGCGGCCCGTCGTCGGCTGAGGGAGCACCTCTCGCGGGTGCGGTCGACGCTGGTCGCGGGCGCGGTCAGGGCGAGGATGTCGCCCGAGGCTGTGCCCGGGCACGACCTGCGCGGCACGCCCTGATGACACCCACCCACTCACCACCCCCACCCACTCCCTCGTCCGCCGGCACACCGCCTCACCCCGTCACGGCGATCGACCCTCGCCCGCCGATGCCCAACGCGCTGGGCGCCGCGCTGTCGTGGGTGTACGGACGGGCTGTCTCGATCCGCAACGGGTGGTACGACGTCAACGCGGGCCGGCGACTCGATCGGCCCGTGATCTCCGTGGGCAACCTCTCGGTGGGCGGGACGGGCAAGACGCCCATGGTGGCGCACCTGGCCCGGTGGCTCCGCGAGGCCGGGCGGACGGTGGCGGTGGCGTTGCGCGGGTACCGGGCCCCGGGGGGGAACCCCTCGCAGAGCGACGAGGCGCTGCTGTACGCACGGACGCTGCCCGGGGTGATGCTCGCCATCGGGCCCGACCGCCACGCGGAACTCAAAGAACTGTTCACGACGCGGCGTGGGATGACCTGCGATTGCGTGCTGCTGGACGACGGGTTCCAGCACCGCCGGCTCGCGCGCGACCTGGACCTGGTCCTCATCGACGCGACGCGTGACCCGTTCAAGGACCGCCTGCTCCCCGCCGGGTGGCTCCGAGAGCCGGTCTCCTCACTCGCGCGGGCGTCGGCGGTGATCGTGACGCGCGCCGATACGCTCGACCCGGCCTCACGCGAGGCGCTGGGCAAGGCCGTCGCGTCGGCCCACGGGAAGCCCCCGCTGGCCTGGTGTTCGCACCGCTGGGAGTCGCTGGTGACGGGCGAGGGGCTGGCCGAGCGGACGCTGCCCGTCGGGTGGCTCAAGGGTCGGCGGGCCGTGGCGGCGTGCGCGATCGGGAACCCCGCGGCGTTCGTCGGTCGGATCGAGCAGGACGCGGGCGTTGTCGGCCGCGTGATCCTCCGCGACCACGACCCGTTCGCGCCCGCGACGCTCGACCGCATCGCCCGGGCCGCCCGCGAGGGGCAGGCCGAGGTGATCGTCGTCACGGAGAAGGACTGGGTGAAACTCCGGGAGCTTCCGGCGGACCGGTTCCCGTGCCCCGTGCTTCGCCCGAGGCTGGGGCTGACGTTCCTCTCGGGCGAGGGGGCGTTGCACGACCTGGTCGTGGGGACGGCCAGATCGTTCAAGCCTGTCAAGCCCGCGACGAAGGACGGGCGGCCCGGTGGCCAACCCCCGGGCGCAACGATCACCCGCCCGCTACGATCGGGTGATGGACCGGCTACTTGATTCGTTGGCGGGGTGGAAGCCCTTCAGCGCCCTGGTGGTCGGGGACTTCATGCTGGACCAGTTGGTCTACGGGAACGCCGAGCGGCTCAGCGCCGACGCGCCCGTCCCGGTGCTCCACGTGGTCCGGTGCGAGGACCGCCCGGGCGGGTCGGCGAACGTCTGCCTCGACCTCGCCGCCCTCAAGGGCAACGTCGAGGCCGCGGGCGTCACCGGGGACGACCCGCACGGGGCGATCCTCCGCCAGGCGTTGTCGGCGGAGGGCGTAGGGGTGGGGATGCTGATGTCCGACCGGTCCCGCCCGACGACGACGAAGCAGAACCTCATCGGGCTGGCGCAGACGCGCCACCCGCAGAAGATGTTCCGGGTCGATTACGAGTCCAAGGCGTCGCTCGACCCGGCGGTGACGGGGCGTTTGCTCGACGCGGTGCGGGCCGCGGTCTCGGGCGTGGACGTGGTGTGCATCGAGGATTACAACAAGGGCGTCTGCGGCGAGGCGGTCTGCCAGGGGGTGATCCGCGCGGCGCGCAAGGCCGGCAAGCCCGTCTTCGTCGACCCCGCGCGGATCGCCGACTACAGCAAGTACCGCGGCGCCACCGCCATCACGCCCAACCGCAACGAGGCCGAGCACGCCACCGGGCTCCGGACGCTCGACGATGAATCGGGCGGCCCCGGCGAGTCGGCGGCCCGCGTGGCGCACGCGCTGGTCACGGCCCTGGACCTCGAGGCCGTCGTGCTCACCCTCGACCGGCACGGGGCGCTCCTGCTGGAGCGTGACGGGAGCCCCGTGGCCGTCCCCACCGTGGCCCGCGAGGTCTACGACGTGACCGGCGCGGGCGATATGTTCCTCGCGGCGCTCGCCGCCGGGCGGGCCAACGACCTCCCCTGGTTCGAGTCGGTCCGCCTCGCCAACGCGGCGGCGGGGCTCGAGGTCGAGGTCTTCGGCGTCCAGCCCATCCCGCTCGAACGCGTCCACCAGTTCCTCCTCGACCAGGCCGGGCGGCTCGCGGGCAAGGTCCGCCCGCTCGCGGCGCTGATGCCCGAGGTCGAGGCCCGTCGCCGGCTCGGTCAGCGCGTGGTCTTCACCAACGGGTGCTTCGACATCCTCCACACCGGGCACGTGACGCTGCTCGAGCGGGCCAAGGCCCTGGGCGATTACCTCGTCGTCGGGCTCAACACCGACGCGTCGGTGTCGCGGCTCAAGGGCCCGAGCCGCCCGGTCAACGCCCAGGACGACCGCGCCCGCGTGCTCTCGAGCCTCGCCGCCGTCGACGCCGTCACGTTCTTCGACGAGGACACCCCGCTGCGGCTGATCGAAACGATCCGCCCGGCGGTCTTGGCGAAGGGCTCGGACTACACCAAGGACCGCGTGGTGGGCGCGGACCTGGTCGAATCCTGGGGCGGGCGGGTCGAGCTGATCGACCTGGTGCCCGGGAAGAGCACGTCGGCGACCATCCGCCGGGCGGGCATCGCCGCGGGTTGAGCCGCGTCCGCCGGGCATCACCGTCACGGGTCGGGCGTCGCCGCCACAGCGTTGTGCCGCGGGGCGTGCGAACGACACATCTTTCCGCCGCGGCTCGACCACCACAGGACGCCCGGCCGATGGACCGGGGACCTGCGGATCCCGGACCGATGGACCACCTCGCCATCCTCAAGCCCCGCTACCTCGACGCCATCCTCGACGGGCGCAAGACCATCGAGTGCCGCCTGATGCGCAACCGCGTCCCGCCCTTCGGGCTGGTCCGCCCCGGCGACCGGATCTTCCTCAAAGACAGCGGCGGGCCGATCCGCGGCGTGGCCCGGGCGGCCGCCGTCCGCGACCTCTCGGGCCTCACCCCGGCCTCGATCCTCGACCTCGAACGCGAGTTCAACGGCCGAGTGCTCGGGGACGCCGAGTTCTGGCGAAAGAAAGCCGGGGCACGGTACGGGACCCTGATCTGGCTCGGCGGTGTTTCACCCTGGGCGGGCGAATGTCGTCACGGCCGACGCGGGGCACGCTCGGCGTGGATCGCGGGCATCCGCGCCGGGAAGGCCCGGGCGGCCACGGTCTGAGGCCACCGGCGAGTTACGCCGACGCTTTCGCCTTGACGCGGAGGCCGGCGAGCGAGGGGCGGTCCATGACCGCGGCGCGGTCGATGACGTACTCGACCCCGGTGTGGTCCTGGTCGGGGAGCTCGTACATCAGGTTGATCATGAGCTCTTCCATGACGGCGCGGAGGGCCCGGGCGCCCGTGTTGCGGGCGGCGGCCTTCTCCGCGATGGCCGTCAGCGCCTCGTCCGTGAACGAGAGCTTCGCCCCCTCGAGCTGGAAGAGGTGCTGGTACTGACGCACCAGCGCGTTCTTGGGCTCGGTGAGGATCTTGACGAGGGCCTTGATCGACAGCGGCTCGAGCGCGGCGATCACCGGCAGCCGCCCGACGAACTCGGGGATCATCCCGTACTCGATCAGGTCGTCCGCGGTCACGCTGCGGTGGAGCGAGAAGGCCTCTTCCGCGGCCGCGTTCCCGGGCTGGACGAACCCGATCCGCGTTTTCCCGAGGCGCCGGCGGATGATCTCTTCGAGCCCGACGAACGTCCCGCCGCAGATGAACAGGATGTTGGTTGTGTCGAGCTGGATATACTGCTGCTCGGGGTGCTTGCGTCCGCCCTGGGGGGGGACGTTGCTGACCGTACCCTCGAGCATCTTGAGGAGCGACTGCTGGACGCCCTCGCCCGAGACGTCGCGCGTGATGGACACGTTGTTGCTGGTCTTCCCGATCTTGTCGATCTCGTCGATGTAGATGATCCCGCGCTGGGCGCTCTCGACGTCGAAGTCCGCCGCCTGCATCAGGCGCAGCAGCAGGTTCTCCACGTCCTCGCCCACGTACCCGGCCTCGGTCAGCGTCGTCGCGTCGCCGATCGCGAAGGGCACCTTGAGCATCCGCGCCAGCGTCCGGGCCATCAGCGTCTTGCCCGAGCCCGTGTTCCCGATCATCAGGATGTTCGACTTGTCCAGCTCGATCCCCGAGGTGTCACCGCCCTCGATGTGCTGGAGACGCTTGTAGTGGTTGTGCACCGCGACCGAGAGCGAACGCTTCACGTCGTCCTGCCCGATCACGTACTGATCCAGGAACTCCTTGATCGTCCGCGGCGCCGGGATCTCGCGCAGGGCGCTGGCCACCGAGCTCACCCGCCGGCGTTCCTGCTTGAAAATGTTCTGGCACAGGTCCGTGCAGTTCGAGCAGATGTAGACCTCGTTGGGCCCCTCCACCATCGGACCCACCTCGCGGCTGATCTTCCCGCAGAACGAGCACGTGGTCACTTTGCGGCCCCGGAACCCACCCCCCTGGGCGTCCTGGGCGGGGGGCTGGTCGTTGCCGTCGTTGCGGTTCTTGGCCATTCGGGTTCCCTTCGCCTCCGTTGCCTTCCGCGTGCGCGAAGGCTCGGCAGTCTATCGGCCTTCCACGCCGGAGGCTCCAATCGTTCCCCGCACGACCCTCACCCCGTCCACCGCGGCGGGATCGACGTTCCAAGGCCCCGGCGCCCTCCGCGGCGCCAACCCCGCACATTCACCGCCGCCCGGCGTCCTTGATCACCGCGGCGGGTCGGTCGGGGGTCCGGGATCGCGGCCACGACGATGGTCCGAGAATCTTCCACACGTCTCGGACGGTCCACCGGGTCCGTCCGTCGGAACATCATTCGCCTTTGGCGTGCGCGGGGTTTCAGACCCGGGGGTCCTCTCCCGGAGCCGCTCGACGAGGCGACGCCGGGTCCGTTCGTACTCGTCGTGGCTCATCTCGCCCCGGTCGCGGAGTTGACGGAGCGATTCCATCAGCGTGAGGTCGTCCTCGGGACCAGCCCCCCCGCCGAAGACCCCGCCGCGGTACCGCTTGAGGAACAGCGCCGCCACGAGGCACACCGCGATCATGACCCCGATCAGGACCAGCGTGCTGGCGACGGCGGCGTCCCTGCTCCTGGGTGGGGGCGGGGTGGGAGGGGCCAGCGACCCGTGCGTGACGTCTTCGGTGAGCTCGTCCCCGCGCCCGACACCCGGGTCCTGATCGTCGGGGCGAGGCGCATCGGTCGGCGGGTCGTCGATCACGGGCGGGGGACGGCGCGGGCCGTCGAACACGTCCTGCGGCTGGGCCCGCGCGATGGAATGAACGAGGTGCATGGGTGGGCCGGGGACGGGTTACCCGTGGCCGAGGCCGGCGGCCTCGCGGATCGGGACGAGGAGCTTGGGCACGACCCTCGATTCGAGGAGTTCCTCGCCCTTGACGGCCAGATCCCGGAAGATCCGGGGGAGGTCCTTGACCTCCCCGATTGAGCCGAACCGGCGGAGGGTGAGGTACACGCTGATGGGCTGTGGCCCGGCGTCGTCGTCGCGGCGGGCGCCGGCCTGCGGCGTGGGGTGGGTCTTGACCTCGACGTGCGCGTGCACGTCGTCGCGCCCGGGGAGCGAGATCCCCACGACGGGCTGGCACTCGATGGGCGTGGCGCCGGGCACCTCGAGCATCGTGGCCAGCGGCGAGCCGGCGAACAACGCCTCGAAAACCACCGCGTCGTGGTTCCCGCCCGCGAGGATATCGAACCCGTACAGCAGCTCGATGAAGTCCACGTCGAGCGGGCTGATGTTGAGGAAGAACGGCGCCGTCTCGAGGATGAACAGGTGCAGGGCGTAGGCCTCGGGCATCGTGCCGGGGTTGACCGTCCCGGTGCGCACGTTGTTGCCCTTGAGTGCCAGCCAGCGGTGAGGGGTATCGCTCTGCGGCGATTCGAGCGCAAGCTCCTCGCGGAATCGCCGGAACGAACCCATGGCCGGGAACTGCTTCCTCGCCCGCTCGAACAGGTCAAGAACCGACTCGCGGGTCTTGGGAAGGTCCATCTTCATCGCGAACTTCTGGTTGACGTAGAAGTCGCTGCACAGGGCCCGGTAACTCTCGGTCATGCCCTCGGCCTCCGTGTCCCCTCACCCCCCCAACGCACACCGCCCGCGGTGATTCATCATACCGAGCCCGGCACGCGCCTCAAGCACACCACGGCGCCGGCACGCTCAATCGAGCAGCCACCCGAGCACCTCGCCGGTTGACGACAGGTTCTCCACGGCCGCGGTCGCGCCGGCACGCTCGAGGTCGAGGCGTGAGTACATGCCCGTGGCGACGGCGAGGCTCCGGCAGCCGTGGGCGCGGGCGCAGGCGACGTCGTGCGGGGTGTCGCCGATGACCGTCACGCGGGCGGGGTCGGCGGGGCTCCCGGCCAGGGTGGCGTAGCGTTCGAGCCCGACGGGGACGAGGTGCTCGCGGGCGGGCGGGTCGTGCGGCGACTCGTCGCCCCAGACGCGGACCGGGAAGCCCTCGGGTTCAATCCCGGCGGCGCGGAGCTTGAGGGCGCCGGTGTCGGGGAAGTTCCCGGTGAGCAGGCCGAGCGTCACGCCCGGACGCCCCGCGAGCGCCGCGAGGAGGTCCATGACGCCCGGGCAGGCGTTGGCCCGGCCCGGTTCAGCAAGGATCGAGGCCAGGCGACGACGGTACCCGTCGCGCAGCACCCCACGGTTGGCCGGTGTCGGCTCCAGGGCGTTGCGCACGAGCAGGTCGGCGAGGATGAGCGGATCGAGCCGCCCCGCGAAGTCCACCCCCTCGGTGGTGAACCCGGGGCCGAAGTGGTCTTGGCCCGCCCCGTGCAAGGCCTCGATCCCCGCCCGCTGCGTGGTGATGAGGGTGGCGTCGATGTCGAAAAGGATCAGCATGGGAGGGTGAGGTCTCGGGCGCGTGCAGGCGCATCACCAAGCGGGCTTGGGTTGACCCGCGATGGTCCGTCGGAACCCCCACGCGGCCAAGCCCGCCACCGCCACCGCGGCGACCAGCCCGGACCCGAAGTACCACGCCGAGGTATCGAGCGTCAGGGGGAATCGGTCCAGGAGCCCGGCCGCGAAGAAGGCGGCCATGAACATGAGCGCCCCGAGCCGGGCGAGGATGAACACCGTCGCCCCCGCGACGACCACCGCGACCACGGCAAGGACTCCCTGCCCGGCGGGCGAGGCGTGCCCGGTCTGCTTCACCAGGAGCGCCAGGAACCCCAGCGCCACCAGCGCGCCGACGGCGAGGTCGGCGGCGGCCCTGGCGCGCACGACGAACCTCGCGAGGGGCACGAGGAAGAGCATCACGAGGGTCAGTAGCACCGCCTGGTTGGCGCTGCCCACCGCCGCGCCCAGCGCCTCGCGCACGCCGCCGAGCGTCTGCCCGTCGACGGGCCTGGGCGCCGGAGGCTCGCCCACGGGGAGCAGGTAGAGCCCCTGGACCAGCAGCGTCCAGCCCACGCCCAGCCCGCACCCCGCCAGCACGTCCCGGCCCACCAGCCCGTCGCGCACGTCGCCCGAGAGCAACCGGCTCAGCGAGATCAACGATTGAGGCCAGACCTGCCGGACCAGCGGCTCGACGGCCATGTAGACCACCCACGCCAAGACCGCGGCGTAGAGCGCCCCGCCGATGGCGCCGGGGATCAGGTCCAGGAACGACGCCGACGCGACCACGCGGGCGCTGAGAAGCCACGCCACCAGGCTCGACGCGAGCACGAATCCGGCCAGACGGGACGCCCCCTTGGGGTCACCCCTCCCGCGCCGCACGTTCACGAACGCCAACGCCGCGGGGCCCAGGATCAGCAGCCCGTATAGCACCAGCCCCGTCACGAAGCGGGCGGCGTCGGACGAGCCCTCGCCCCCGGACCCCGGGGCGCCGACGGGCTCGTCGGCGGGTTCGCTCGTGGGCGCGGCCTGGGGCTCGGCGTGGAAATAGACGGGGCGTCCCGCCAGCGTCGCGCCGTGGGCGACGATCCGGGACCCGTCCGCCGTCGTCCACGCCCACGCGAGCGAGCGGTCGTGCGCCACCGGGGGCACACGCCGGGGCTCGGCCGTCGCCCCGGGCTCCTGCGGGACCGCGGCACGCTCGAACACGGGCGCCCACGGATCTCGAGCGGCGTCGCCCGCGAGGGGGGGGAGGTCGGACGGCTCGGCGCGGAACTCGGTCAGCCGGCCGGCGCGGTCGAAGATCAGCAGCGTCGAGCCCGTGGACCCCAGCGGGGGGTGCTCGGGGCCCACGCGGACATCGTGACGCTCCGGGAGGATCGCGGCGGGCTCGGTCCGGTGCCAGAACATCATCTCGGCGTGCGGGGAACTCCCCTCGCGGCGCCGCTCGGTCCAGCCGTAGGCCCGGTCGGCGGCGGGCGGGGCGCCGACCGCGGTCAGGAGGCGCTGCGCGTCGGCCGCGAGGACCACGGGCGATTCGATCGCGTCGCGTTCGATCAGCCGGACCTTCGCGTTGAGCCCGGCCACCAGCGCGACGCCCACGACCACCGCGCCCAGGGCCGCCCCGGCCTTGACCGGGTCGAGCGCGCCGCGCCCGCCCGAGGCGGCCACGAGTTCGGGGCTGGGGATCTCACCGGCGGCGAGCGCGGCGGAGAGCGCGTCGGCCCCGCCCAGCGCCGTCGCGAGCGCCAACGCCGACGGCGGCCTCAGCGCCGCGTCCTTCGAGAGGCACCGAAGAACGACCTTGTCCACCGCGTCGGGGACCTCGGCGACCGACTCGCGCATCGACGACGGGAGGCTGTTGTGCAGCTCGATCAGTTCCGCCATCGATTGCGGTCGGTACACCGGCTTGCCGGTGAAAAGTTCGTACAGCACCAGCCCGAGCGAGTACACGTCGCTCTGCGCCGTGACGCCCGTGCCCGAGAGTTGCTCGGGCGACATGTACGCCGGCGTGCCCGCGCGGCTCCCCGCCGCCTTGAGCTCCTCCGCGAGCCCCGCGAGCCCGAAATCCATCAGGCGGACCTGCCCCTTCCCGTCGATCATGATGTTGGCGGGCTTGAGGTCGCGGTGCAGCACCCCGCGCTCGTGCGCCGCCATCAGCCCCGCGCACATCTGACGCGCCAGCTGCACCGCCTTATCGACCGGCAGCCGGCCGATCCGCCGCAGCAGCGTGCTGAGGTCCTCCCCGTCGACGTATTCCATCGAGATGAAGTGGACCCCCTCGATGTCCCCGATGTCGTACACCCGGCACACGTTGGGGTGGCTCACCTGGCGCGCGATCTTGACCTCGTGCACCAGCCGGCTCAGCGCCGCCTCGTCCTGCGCCAACTCTTCCGGCAGGAACTTCATCGCCACAGGCTGGCCCAGCTTGAGGTCGTCCGCCCGGTACACCTCGCCCATCCCGCCCTTGCCGAGCCGCCCCACGATCCGGTACCGCTGGCCCAGGAGCGTCCCGGGGACGAACCGGCCCAGGTCCAGCACCCCCGTCGAGAGCATGAGCTTGTTCACCCCGCCGGTCGCGTTCGGCGCCGGACGCGGCGGCGTCCGACCGACGGGCCCGCCACCCGCCACCCCGGCCATCGCCAGGCTCTGCACCGCCGGGGCCCCGAGCCCGCCGTGCTCCGCGGCGGGATCCGGGCCCGATCCGAAAATCTCCGTCCCATGGGGATGGGTCGGGGCGTGGTGCGCCCCGTGCGAACCCCCGGTCAGGGTCGCGGCCTTGCCGGGGCCCGACGCCAACGGCGCCGTCACCAGCATGTCGGGCTCGGAGACGTCCGGGGGTGGCGCGGCCACGGCCTTCCCGCAGACCGGGCACTCTCGCCTCGTCGGTGGGAAGATGGCGCCGCACGATGGGCAGGTGGTGCTCAGAACTCGTTCTCCGCGAGGCCCGGCGATACACGACCGCCGCCCAAGCGTACCATACACCGTGGATGGTCGGCCGGGGCCGACGCCAGCGCGGAGGGACGCGGGATGCCGCTGTACGAGTACGTGTGCGAGCAGGACGGGAGCGTGATCGAGTTGCTCAGGCCCATCGACCGGGCCGACGCACCCGTCGAAGACCCACAGGGCCGGGGACGGACCTTTGCCCGCCGGCTCTCGACGTTCGCGGCGGCGTCGGGGACGTCCGCGGGCGGGGGATTGAGTGGCGGGGGTGGCGGGGGTGGGTGTTGCCCGTGCGGGAAGAACGCCGGGTCGTGCTCGCGCCGCTGACCGCGGCCTCCCCGGTGTTCACCGCTTCAGATCGATCCGCCCTCGCTCTTCGCCCCGGACCACGCCCAAAGGCACGCCCGAGGCGAGGTCGCCCTCGCGGACCAGCCGAGAGAATGTCCTCGCGTTGGCGACCGGCGCCCCCGCCGCCTGCGTGATGATGTCGCCCACGGCGAGGCCCGCACGCTCGGCGGTCCCCCCGCGCTCCACCCCCACCACGAGGACCCCTTCCAGATTTCGGTACCCGAGCCGGCGCGCGTCCTCCGCGGTCAGGTTGCGCAGCACCAGCCCCACGTCCGTGAGCCGGTACACGCCCGTGATCTCGGCGTGGTCGGCCAGCTCGACCACCACGTCCCTCGGCGTGCCGTCGCGGACGATCGACACCCGCACCTTGGTCCCCGGCGGGGTCAACGCGATGGCGGCCCGCAGCGTCGACCGCGCCCGCATCGGCCGGCCCTCGTAGCGGACCACCACGTCGCGCTCTCGGAGGCCCGCCGTCGCCGCGGGGCTGTCCGCCGTCACCCCCGAGACGAGCACCCCCGACCCCGGGGCCAGCCCCAGCGAATCCGCGATGGGCGCGGTGAGGTCCTCGAGCGAGACGCCCATCCACCCGCGGACCACCGCGCCCTGCTTGACCAGGCTGTCGATCACCGCCCGGGCCATGTTCGCGGGCACGGCGAACCCGATCCCCTCGCTCCCGCCCGCGCGCGACGCGATCGCCGTGTTCACCCCCACGATCCGCCCGTCGAGGTCCACCAGGGGGCCCCCGCTGTTGCCCGGGTTGATCGCCGCGTCGGTCTGCAGGAAATCCTGGTACGCGTTCTCGTCCATCCCGGGGAGGGGCACGTCGCTCCGGCCCTTGGCCGACACGATCCCCGTCGTCACCGTGTTCGCGAACCCGAAGGGGCTCCCCACCGCCACCACGAACTCACCCACATCGACCCGGTCCGAGTCCGCGAACGCCAACGCCGGCAGCGACGCGCCCGGCACCCGCAGCACCGCCACGTCCGTCAGCGGGTCACGCCCCACCAGTTCGCCCTTGAACTCCCGCCCGTCGCTCAGCCTCACGTTCCACGCGTCGGCCCCCTGCACCACGTGGTTGTTCGTCACGATCAACCCCGACGGGTCCACGATCGCCCCCGAGCCGATCTGCGACCGCTCGAGCCTGAACCGACCCGTCGGCCTCACCCGGAACGGCGACTGCCGCTCGTACTCCGGCACGCGACGGAAACTCTCGATGTGCACCACCGACGGCTCCACCCGCCTCGCCACCCGCTGGAACGCCCGCGACAGGCTCCGCGCCACCGCGATATCCGCCTCGGCCTCGGGCTCCGACGCCGACGGTGAGTGCTCGACACCCCACGCGGGCTTCTCCGCCCCGCGTTCGGTCGATACCGCCCCCGGCCCGGACACGCCGAGTCCCCCCGATGAGTGGATCGCCAGCGCCCCGATCCCCGTCAACCCCAGCGCGATCCCGGCCACCAGCACCCCGCGAACGACTCCAGTCCGATGCATCGAGATCACCTCCGAACGCACACCCACCCCCTCACGCGTGTTCAGCCCGTACAACGCACGATGCGCACGCGCGGTTCGTCCGTCGCCCCCAAACACCGCGCGAACGCCGAGCCCAGGCGGTGGACTCAGGTCCCCCGGGTGTTCCCGAACAGTTCAATATGCAGCCGGTGGCCGTACCTCCACCCCCGCCGGACGCACTCGGCCACCACCCACGCCACCCGCTCCTTCGCCGGGACGGTCACCCCCTCGGGCATCAAGATGATCTCGTCGGGCCTCAGCCCGGGCAACTCGGCGAGCAGGCACCCGATCTCCGCGAGGTCGTCGGGCGAGGACACCACAAACTTGACCTGGCGGTCCGGGGCACGCCCCAGCAACGCCCGAAGCGCGGGGATGTTCAGACGCCGCGACTCATGCCGCGCCCGCCACGACCCGCCCGGGTCGCGCGGGTCGCCCTCGGCCGGCGTCGAGTTCCGCAGTTTCGGCGAGACGCTCATCAGGTCCGCGTGGGCCGCGAGGTCCACCGTCCCCGCGGTCTCGACCGTCACGTGCAGCCCCGCCGACGACAGCCCGCGCGAGAGTTCGACCACGCCCGGGAAAATCATCGGCTCGCCGCCCGTGATCACCGCGTGACGCACGCCCGAAGCCTCGGCCAGCCCGATCAGATCCGCGATCCGCACACGCCGGCCCTCGGGGCTCCAGCTCGCGTACGGCGTGTCGCACCACCCGCACCGCAGGTTGCACCCGCTCAGGCGGACAAACCACGACGGGACGCCCGTGAGTTTCCCCTCGCCCTGCACGCTCGTGAACGTCTCCGACACGGGCAGCTCGCCCGGCCCGCCGCGCGGCGCGCCGTCCGCCATGGGCAAGGATCGATCCGCGGGGTGCGGCCCGTCGGGCGGCGTCATCGCCCCGCCCCCGCCGCGTACCGGGTCGGGTCGGCGACGCCCGCCTCCTCGAACCCGCGACGCCGGATCTGGCAGCTCTCGCACCCGCCGCACGAAAGCCCCTCCGGCGTGGGGTCATAACAACTGCTCGTCAGCGCGAACTCGACCCCCAGCGACGCCCCGAGCCGGATGATCCCCGCCTTGCTCAGGCTCACCAGCGGCGTCTCGACGCGCACCGCCTCGCCACGGTCGCCGGCCCGGGTCCCCAACGCCGCGCATCGCTCGAACGCGTCGATGAACGGCCGCCGGCAATCCGGGTACCCCGAGTAGTCCACCGCGTTCACCCCGATATAGATGACCCGGGCCCCCACGACCTCCGCCAGCCCGGCGGCGATGGCCAGGAACGTGAGGTTCCGCGCGGGCACGTACGTGATGGGGATCCCCCCGTCACCGGAGCCCCCCGCGCCGCCCGCCGCGGGCCCGCCCGGGTTCTTGGGCACGTCGATGGCGTCCGTCAGGGCCGACCCCCCCACCGCCCGCAGCCCCAGCTCCACGACCCGGAACGAGCCGGCCACCATCGCCCCCGCGAGCCGCCGGGCGCACGCCAGCTCGTGCCGGTGCCGCTGACCGTAATCGACCGCGAGGGCGTGGACGCGGAACCCGTCGCGGCGGGCGCACGCGAACGCCACGGCGCTATCGAGCCCGCCGGACAACAGCACCACGGCCTCCGGTCTGCGCACGTCCACGGGTCAGTGTAGATGCGACGGCCCGCCCGCACGGACGAACGCGGGGCGTGCCCTCACGCGCCCGTCGGACGCGGGCGGTTCAAGTATTCATCGAGCCCCTCGAGCAGAACCTCGCGGGCCCGGGCAGCGCTCTTGGATTTCGCGATGCCCCAGTCGGTGGGTACCCGTTGATTGAGCTCCGCGCCCCCCGCGGCCGCGGCCGACCCCGACAACGCGTCGCTCCCCCCGATGATGTCGCCGTGCTTGCCGACGGTGAACATGGGCTTGGGCTTGTGGCTCGGATCCGTCATCGCTCACCCTCCTCCATTCCGGAATCATCGGGGAAGCCGCCGGCCAACTCGACCGCGACCTCGGACGCGGCGTCGTTCATCGCGTTCACTATAGCCTGTACGTACGGATTCTGGAAGTGTTCGGACGCCGTCTCGCGAAGATCGAGGTCCGAGTAACGCACCGCCAGATCCAGGCTCAGCACCGCGATCACCGGCCCGCGATGGAGCGTCGGGATCGTGTGGTGACTCCCCGTCGGGTGCGGTGGGTTCGCCTCGGTGAAATCATCGATCGGTTCCTTCCCCATCACCGTCCTGATCTCGTACGGATCGAAGCACGGCACGCTCGCCATCCACGTCGGCGGGGGCTTCACGCCGTACACCTTCGTGTGCTGGTCGGCGTCCATCCCGTAAATCCGCTTCACGGCCTCGGACTGCTCGCGCACTTCCTTGAGGTTGCACACCATCGGCGCCCGCACCCAGAACGCCTGCCCGGTCAGCCCGCTCGCCGTGTCCTCGAGAACCAACGCCCGATCCGGCCTCCCCAACGAGTCGTGCTCGGCCAGAGGCCTGAGTTGTTCGCCCGCCACGGCGTACACCGCGGCGTGGGCGGCGGGCTTGGGCCGATCCCGAAGGATCCAAAAGCAGGTCTCGATGAGCGTCCGGAGAATCCCCCCCAGCTCCGCCCTGGGGTTGTAGAGCTGGGGCCGCTCCAACGCATCAATCCGCCGCATGGCGTAATGCTGCCCGTTGAGGATCATCGCCCTCGAGTGCTCCCCCGCCTGATCGAACGCCAGGAAGTCCTTCGGCCCGCCGATCGCCGTCTCGGGTTGCTCGATCGTCAGCGTCCGCCGGCCGTCGCGGTTGAGCCGGCGCTCCAGTTCGTTGCGTGAACCTCCGACCGCCATCGAGACCAACGACCCGACGAAACCGCCCGGCGTTCGCGCGTCCGGGCGCCGCTCGCTCGACCCCAGGCGTAGGCCGACATGGATCACCGGCCGACAGATCAGATCCCAATAGCCCCACGCGTGCTCCTCGAACCAGACCCGAGTCGCCCGAGAGAAAATCCACGAGGGGAAGTTGCTGATCAGCCCGCCGTCCACGAACGTCCCGCCGTTCCCGCACTCGGGCAGGTCCACCGGGCGGAAGAACAACGGGACCGCGGTCGAGGCCCGGACCGCCTGCGCGACCGCCACGTCCCGGTACGCGACGTCCATCGACGAGATGACCTCGAGCCGCTGCGTCGACAGGTTCGTCGCCGTGATGAACAGCGGCATCCGGAAGATCCGCCGATTCTCGTCCTTCTGCTCCGCATCGAGATAATCGCCGAAGGTCAGCAGGCCCCGCTTCTCCTTCAAGTCCTGGGGAAGGTCCGGCGCTTTCTTGAGCAGCCGATCCACGAACTCCACGAGCGGCCCGGCCGGGTACAGGCCCCGGTGGTGCGCGTGCCCCGCGACCGCCCCCTTGAGTTTCATCCCATCGCGGAGGCCCCACCAGACCCGCTGCGCGAGCCAAGGCCTGGGTTCCTGATCCGGGCCGCCGAACGCCGCCGCGAAACGCTTCCCCGATGACAGGATTGATGTGAACACCCGGAAGCCCCGCGGCTCCGCCGGCCCGGCGTGCGGGTCGGGCTCGCCGAGCAGCGTCGTCAACCCCCCGGGTCGTCCCGAGATCGAGTCGATCTCGCGCATGACCTCGACGATCGGGACCTTGCCCCACAGCAGCGTCGCCACCAGCGCACCGGCCGACGTCCCCGCGTACGCCAGCGGGTTGTACCCCTTTTTGAGCACCCCGATCGCCTGGCCCAGCAGCGAGAGGGCGAAAATCCCGCCCCCCTGGATCACCAGCACGCAGTCCCGGTTCTCGACCGGGTCGCGTGCCGCCGACCCGCTCGGATCGGGCCCGCTCCCCGGCGTCTGGTCCGTGGGTCCCATCATCATCTCCGTAATATAACACACCCCGAACGATCTTTTTTTGTGCCGTCCGTGGCGGACCCCGACCGGGTCTCTCGGCTTGAAGGTGGAGCCCGAGACCCGGGCATGTCCCCGAGGAGATCCACCATGACGATCAACGCCGCGTTCCCGCTCGCCCTCGCCCTCGCAGCCGGCGCCGCCGCCGACTGCGGCCCGTTCTTCGCCGTGCCGGTCCAGATCGCCGCCGGGCCCGTGCTCTCGACGCAGATCATGGCCAAGGACCTCGACGCCGACGGGGTGAACGAGATCCTGTATGCCTCGCGGGCTTCCAGCGGGGGGACGGGCGTGACGGTCTTCCGCCGCGGGGAGAACGGCCTGCACCAGTCGATCCAGTTCCTGCCGCTCCCGTCCACCGCGGGCGCGGTGCAGTTCCTCGTCGAGGACGTGGACCACGACGGGGTGCTCGACCTGATGCTGGTCGAGTACGACGCCGAGTCGGTCCGCATCCACCGCGGGCTGGGCGACGGGACCTTCGCGCCGGCGCCGGTCTCCTACGCCGTCGGGCCCACGCCCACCTCGCTCGCCTTCGCCGACCTCAACGGCGACGGGTGGGAGGACCTGGTCGTGACCAATCTCTCGGCCGGGACGATCTCGGTCCTGATGGGCGCGGGCGGGGGCGTGCTCTTCCCCCGCGCCACCTATTCCGCCGGCGGGGCCACACCCGTCCGGATCCGCATGACCGATTTCAACCGCGACGGGCGCCTCGACGCGGTCGTCGCCCTGGGCAACCCGGCCACCCTCGCCGTCCTCATGGGCAACGGCAACGGGTCGTTCCAGGCCCCGAGGGTCGCGCCATCGATCTCCCCCCTCTCCGCCCGTGACGTGGTGATCGCGGACTTCAACGCCGACGGCGTGCCCGACGCCGCCTTCGCCGACGGCTCGGAAGCGTTCTACATCTACACCGGTCGCCCCACCGGGCACCTCGTCGACCCGGTCCTGGTCCGCGGGTTGGAGTTCCAAACCCTCTCGAACATCGCCGCGGCGGACTTCAACGCCGACGGCCTGCCCGACATCGTCGCCCTCACCGGCACCTTGCTGAACCCGATCCGCCCCCTGATCTACCTCAACCAGGGCCCGCCTCGGTTCGCCGAGCCCCTCGATTTCGGCGGCATCGGGTTGATGCAGGTCGTCGCCCACCTCGACCTCGCCGACATGAACGGCGACGGGCTCACCGACGTGCTCTTCGTCGACCGCTTCGGGCAGATCGGGATCATGGTCACCATCTCGGGTGGACCCGTCCAGATCCTCACGCGGCCCCAGAACCAGACCCTCGCCCCCGGGGGCACCGCCCAGCTCTCCGTCGAGTCCTGGGGCGCGGGCGTCCAGTACCGCTGGTTCAAGGACGGACAGCCCCTGCTCACCACCGCTCGCGTCACCGGCGTGGATTCCCCCACGCTGACCATCACCGACGTTCAGGCCTCCGACTCGGCCGTCTACGAGTGCCGCGTCTCCAACGCCTGCGACGCCAAGGCCGTCCATGCGTTCCTCTCGGTGGTCACCACGGGCCCCGAGTGCCCCGCCGACTTCAACGCCGACGGGTTCGTCGATTTCTTCGACCTCGACGCGTTCATCGAAGCCTTCGACGCGGGGTGCTGATCGCCCCCTTCCCCCACCGCACACCCTGACCCATCCGTCTTCCCCAAGGAGTCCGAACGATGAACCGCCTCACGATCACCACGACCGTCCTCGCCGCCCTCGCGGGCTCGGCCCACGCCCAGAACATCGGGCCCTTCACCCACCCCGAGACCGGCGTCCGCTATTACCGCTCCGTGAGCGCCAGCCGACCCGCGGCCGCGCACATCGCCCGGCTCATGGGCGGCACGCTCGCCACCATCCACAACGCCCAGACCAACGAGTGGATCCGCGCCAACGTCGCCGCCGCCGGGGGCAACACCCTGCCCTGCCTGATCGGGCTCAACGACATCCAGGCCGAGGGCTCGTACGTCTGGGACAACGAGGAAAAGTCAACCTACCTCAACTGGACCCAGGGCGAGCCCAACAACCAGGGCGACGAGGACGCCGTCGTCATGTCCCCGGTCAGCGGGCGGTGGAACGACGTGCCGGTCTCCTCCTCCTTCCAATACATCTACGAGGTCACCGGCCCGATCCGCGTCCCGATCGAGTTCACCACGATCCAGGCCGCCATCAACGCCGCCGTCGACGGGCAGACCATCATCGTCGGGAACGGCACCTTCACCGAGAACCTCCACTTCATGGGCAAGCGGATCACCCTCCGCAGCGCCAACGGCCCCGCACTGACCACCATCCGCGTCCCCGCGGTCGTCATGGGCATCGACATGTACGGCCAGAGCGGCGCCACCCTCGAAGGCTTCACGATCGTCCCCGCCGCGGGCGGCACCAGCAACGCCGTCGTTTTCGGGAACGGGCAGGTGATCCACCGTTGCCGGATCCGCAACCCCGACGGCACCGGGGTCTTGATGCTCGGCTCGGGCACCCTCTCCGACACGCTGATCGCCGGCTCACAGTTCGCGGTCGTCGCCGGCAGCCCGGGCGGGCGCGTCGACGGCGCCGTCCAGAACTGCACCCTCGCGGGCAACGTGCGCGCCATCGCCGCCATCGGCGGCGCCAACGGCCCGCCCGTCACCGTCCGCCTCATCAACTCCATCACCGCCGGGAACATCGGGCCCTTCGGCGCCGATTCCGGCGCCAACATCTTCTTCAACAGCAACGTCATCGCCGAGGGTCCCGTCGGCGGGCCCAACCTCCACGCCGACCCGGGCTTTGTCAACGCCCCCGGGCCCGACGGCCTCTACGACCTCACCGACGACTACCGCCTCCGCCCCGATTCCCTCTCGATCGACGTGGGCCACAACGGCCTCCGCCGGCCCTTCCCCGCCACCGCCGTCCAGATCCTCGACCTCGCCGGCTCGCCCCGCTTCATCGACCACCCGGGCGTGACCGACACCGGCGCCGGCCCGGGCCCGTTCTGCGACGCCGGTGCGTACGAGTTCGTCTACACCCCGCCGGCCCCGCCCGCCTGCCCCGCCGACTTCAACGGCGACGGGTTCCTCGACTTCTTCGACCTCGACGCGTACGTCGAAGCCTTCGACGCGGGGTGCTGAACGCACGCCGATCGCCCGGACCGGCCCCACCCCCCCCCCCCCCAGCCCTCGCACCCTGAACTTCCATCACGCCCCGCCCCGATCCCCGGTGCGGGGCGTTTTCACGCGCGTATCGGACCCCCGTCGCAGCAATCTGACGGAAAATGAGGCGATCCTCGCCCGTTCCCGCCCTCGGCGCGCACTCAGGGGGAACGGGGCGCGATGCCCAAGGCCGGACGGATCCGGCCGACGCCCCGGAATTGACCGAAGGAGAGCGCGATGAACCCGCTCATGCAATACCTCAACATCCTCCACGACCACGGCGGCCCCAACTCCCAGCAGGCCGCGGCGTTCCGCAAAGAGCACGAGGCCGACCCCGTGCTCCTCAAGCGGATCAAGGCGGTCGACCTGGGCTACCGCCTCTCGCACCCTTCCGAGAACGGGTGCGAGACGCCCGGGCCCGTCCCCGCCGGGCAGAACCGCTGACGCACGCCGACCCCCGTCCGCCCACGCACCCCGCCGTTATCTCCTGGCGCGGCCCCCGCCCTTCCTCCGGCGTGGGCCGCGTTGGTCTTTCAGGCCCAGGCAGTCCATGACCTTCTCGCTCGCGGACTCGAACGCCGCAGCCAGGTCGTCGTGTGAGCAACGCAGCACCGACGCGATGTACCCCGCGCGGTCGTCCGTCCCGTCCGGCCACTCGCCCTGCGTCAATCGCTCGAACACCTCACGCTCAAGGTCGCTCAGGCGGTCGATGCAATCGTGCAGCACGGCCAGGTATTCCGGCCCAAGCTCGTTCGACACCAGATCCACCCTCGCCGGGAACGGCTCGAACCGCCCGCGACGCTCGCGCCGACGCTGGCGGTCCGCCAGTCGCCCCGCGTTCCAGACCGCCTGGTGGACGTACGACGAGAACGACCGCTCCGACGGGAACCGCCCCGAGCCGAAAAACCCCGGGTCCGAAGCGACGCGACGGTCGATCCACTCGAAAAACGTGCCCGCCGCCACCGAGAAGTCCATCCGCGGGTACCGGGTCGCCAGGTGCTCCACGACCATCAGCACCAGCAACGCGAACCGCTCGCTCCGGATGAACCGGTCCGCCGACTCTTCCGGCGGCCAGGCGTCGGCCGGCGGCGGTGGATCGGGGGGATCTCGCCGGCTCATCCCACGCCCTCCAACGCCCGGCGGAGGATCTCGGCCGCCCGACCCAGCGGGAGACGGTGCTTCGCCGACGCCTCCGCGAGCGGGACCCCGCGGAGCACGTCCATCAGGAACGGCTGCTCCGCCGCCGCGACACGCGACAGCACCGACGCGATCTCGTCGAGCCCTTCCTCGATCCGCAGCCCCAGCCCCGGATCGTCCATCGGCCACGCTCGCCGCATGTCGGTGGACGACGTCACCGCCGCCAGCTCGATCGCGGTGAGCCCCTCGGGCCGGGCGGGCGGCGGCAGGGGCGCCCCCATCACGCGTGTCACCGGCTGCTCGCCGCGGCGGAAGCAGAACCCGGCGATCAGCCCGAACCCGACCCCGCCGAGGTAGCCAAGACCCGCGTACTCCCACCGTCCTTCGGACACGAACCCTCGGACCGCCGTCGGCACCGCGCCCGCGAGCAGGAGCATCGCCATGCTCCGGAACTCATCCTGACGGCTGCGCCGCGCGTCCCCGTCGCTCGAACGCAACGCGTTGGTGGCCCACAGCCCCAACCCGGCACCGACGAGCGCGAACACCCCGAGATCCACGTACGGCGAGATCACGCACAACCTCCCGCGCTCCACGCGCGGGGGGGAATCTACCCGGGTCCGCCTGACGGCCTCGCCGGGGAAGGCCCAACGATCGGAATGTGACACACGGGTGTGCAACGAAAGAACTCGCCGCCACAATCGTGTGTCGGGGTGTGGATAAGCCCCGCCCGCCGGCTCAGCGGCTCTTGCTGTCCCCGCGGGCGAAGATGCTCGCCACGTAGTTCAGCACGTCCGTCGCGCTCGTCTCGTTGTACCCGAACTGCTTGATCAGACGCTGCTTGACGATGTCGATCTTCTGCTGCGTCTCGTCGTCCACCACGCTCGACACCAGGTTCTTGAGCTTGATCGTGTCCCGAGAGTCCTCGAACAGCTTGAGCTCCAGCGCCCGGTACAGCCTCGCGTTCGTGTTGTACTCGAACTTCTTCCCGTCCAGCGCCAACGCCCCGATGTAGTTCATGATCTCCTGGCGGAAATCGTCCTTGCGGCTCTCGGGGATGTCGATCTTCTCCTCGATCGACCGCATCAGCCGCTCGTCCGGCTCGTCGTACCGCCCGGTGTACTTGTTCAGCACCCGCTCCTTCTGCGTGTACGCCCGGACGTTCTCGATGTAGTTCGTGCTGAGCCGCCGGATCGCGTCCTCGTCGGCCGAGATCGCCCGCTGCACCTCGCCCTTGATGATGTCCTCGTACTCCTCCTTCACCACCGCGAGCAGCTCGCGGTACCGCTTCTTCGTGTTCTCGTCCGAGATCAGCGAGTGGTGGCTCAGCCCGCCCTCCAGCTCGTTGATCACCATGAACGGGTTGATGCACCGCTCCTCGATCGCCTGCCGCCCCACCAGCGCGTTGCTGATCTTGTCCTGGATGTACCGCGGGCTGATCCCGTTCATCCCCTCCCGCGGCGCCTCCTCCTTCAGCTCCTTCACGCTGTCCTCGGTGTACCCGGGGATGCTCTTCCCGTTGTACAGCTTGAGCTTCTGCAGCAGCGAGAGCCCCGCCTTCTTGGGCTCCTCCAGGCGCGTCAGGACCGCCCACATCGCCGCCACCTCCAGCGTGTGCGGCGCCACGTGGATGTTCTTGATCCGCTCGGCCCCGAAGCTCTTCTGGTAGATCTTCACCTCGTCGTCGAGCCGGATGTTGTACGGCACGTCGATCTTGATCGTCCGGTCCCGGAACGCCTCCATCATCTCGTTGCTCTGCAGACGCTTGTACTCCGGCTCGTTCGTGTGCCCGACGATCACTTCGTCGATGTACGTCTGCGCGAACTTCTTGGGCTTGATCGTGTGCTCCTGCGTCGCCCCCAGGAGGTCGTACAGGAACGCCACGTCCAGCTTCAGGATCTCGATGAACTCGCACACCCCGCGGTTGGCGATGTTCAGCTCCCCGTCGAAGTTGAACGCCCTCGGGTCGCTGTCGCTCCCGAACTGCGCGATCTTC
This sequence comes from Phycisphaeraceae bacterium, assembly GCA_015200025.1. Classification (GTDB taxonomy): domain Bacteria; phylum Planctomycetota; class Phycisphaerae; order Phycisphaerales; family UBA1924; genus UBA2396. The sequence goes on from CP054186.1 coordinate 694,585, forward strand.
CGGTAGTTGATGTCCCCCGTCAGTTCCGTCGAGTCCTGGTTCTTTTCGTCCTTGGGCTGGAACGTCCCGATCCCCACGCGGTCCTTCTCCGACAACGCGATCCGCCTCACCTTCACGTGGTTCATCACCGACCGCCAGTCGCCCCCGTAGAACCGCATCAGGTCGTCCATGATCTTCCGGCAGAACGGGTCCGGCTCCCCGTTCAGCGACAGCCGGCCGCCGTGGTGCGCGGGCTTGAAACGCTCGTTCAGCTTCGCCAGCAGCGACGGCCTCGCCTCACGCGGGACCAAAATCAACGGCTCCTCGTGCATCGGGCACGGGAACTCGTGGCTCCTCACCGCCTCCTTCGCCCCGGGGCCCACCGACGACACCCCGCAGTGCTCGTCCAGCAGCCAGCTGAACGAGTACAGCGCCCCCTCCGACGTCCGGCTGTAATGCTCCAGCCCCTTCTTGAGCAGCCTCGCCATCGTGCTCTTGCTGCTCCCCACGGGCCCGTGCAGCAGCAGCACCCGACGGTCCGTCCCGTACCCCTCCGCCGCGGACCGGAAAAAATCCACCAGCTGCATCAACGCGAAGTCCAGCCCGTAGATCGCGTCCGCCCCGTGGTCGAACGGGTCGGAGAAGAAGTGGTACCGCACGCAGTCCTTCTTGAACAGGCGGTACGGCTCGCTCCCGTACGACAGGATCGCGTCGTACACCCGCTGGTACGCGTTCCGCGCCACCGACGGGTTCTGCGCGCACACGTCCAGGTACTCCCAGAACGTCCCCGTCCAGTTCTGGTCCTGAAACCGCTGCCGGTCCAGACGCGACTCGATCAACGACACCAGTTCTTCGGCCATGGCGATGCCCTCCGCCGTCCCACCCGCCCCTCCCTCGCACCTCACGCCGGGGAACATCCGTGCCCCCGGCACGCCCCCACCCGCCCCCACCCGCCTCTACCAAACGCCCCGAGCCCTCGCGCTCCTCGTGGTATCGGTCCGCGGCGGGCCCCGCGTCAATCCCACCCACCCCCTTCCCGCCCATTCCGCACCATTCGCTTATACGTCGCACCCGCCACCACGGTTACGGCCGGGCCGTCCGATTCGTTCGCGGACCTTCTGTCCCGCCAATCCCCCGCACGCCCCGATCCCGTTCCTCCCACGCTAAAGTCCCCGGTGGAACAGGACTTGCGCGCCGATCCTCCTCCCTCACCGCCGCGGGCGCCCCACGGCCACGGCGAGCGGTACGACACCGGGCCGGGCGTGATCGCCGTCACCGCCGCCGAGCTCCCGCCGTTGCCCGACGACATCCTGAGTGACCCCAGGGCCGGGTACGTGGACCCCAGGCGATGGTTCCGCGACCCCGGGCTCCCGCTGGAGATCGAGATCGGGTGCGGCAAGGGCACGTTCATCGTCGAGGAGAGCAAGGCCAGGCCCGGCGCGAATTTCCTGGGCTTCGAGTGGGAGGGCGAGTTTTTCGCCTACGCGGCCGACCGGCTCCGGAGGGCCGGGTCCCGCAACGCGCGGATGCTGCACGCCGACGCGACCGAGTTCCTCCGCTGGCGCACCCCCGACGCGATCGTGCGCACGGTCCATCTCTATTTCAGCGACCCCTGGCCGAAGCGCAAGCACCACAAGAACCGCGTCGTCCGCGACGGGGTCCTCGCGCAGGTCTGGCGCGTCCTCGAACCCGGGGGCGAACTCCGCGTCGTCACCGACCACGACGACTACTGGGGTTGGATGGAGGAACACTTCACCCGGTGGTGCTCGGCGGAGAGGGCCCAGGGCGTCCCGGCGTGGGTCCCGGCGCCGGCGTTCGAGCGGCGGGCCTTCGAGCCCCCCGCGTCGGCGGGCGAGGGGGAGTTGGTGGGGACCAACTTCGAGCGCAAATACCGGCGCGAGGGACGCCCGTTCCACGCCGTCACCCTGCGGAAACCGGCGGCGGTGTGACCGGGCGCTCCCGCGTGGGCGTGGCCTACGCTGGGCCATGCCACGGGCGATCGTGATCCGGGCGGCGGGGACCAACTGCGACGCGGAGATGGCGCGGGCCTTCGAGTTGGCCGGCGCCCCGGCCGACCTTGTCCACCTTGATGCGCTCATCCGCGACCCCTCGCGGCTCGGGCGGTACGGGCTCATCGGGCTCCCGGGCGGCTTTAGTTACGGGGACGACGTCGCGTCGGGGCGGGTCTTCGCGATGAAAGTCCGCGAGCGGCTGTGGGGCCCGATGCGCGAGGCGGTAGAACGCGGGTGCATGGTGATCGGGGCGTGCAACGGGTTCCAGGTGCTGGTGCAGGTCGGGCTCCTCCCGGGTCCAAAGGGCGGTGGCGGCTGGCCCACGGATCGCCCCCCGGCGCAAGAGGTGGCCCTGACCGACAACGCCGGCGGGCGGTTCGTGTCGCGGTGGGTCGGCGTGACGTTCGACCCCGCGTCGGTGTGCGTGTGGACCCGGGGGCTGCTCGACGCGGTCCCGCCGGAAGCCGCCGGGGACGTTTCGGTGCTCCCGGTGGCGCACGGGGAAGGGCGGTTCGTGGCCCCGCCGGAGGTCCTCGACCGGCTGGAGCGCACGGGGCGGGTGGCGGTGCGTTACGCCGAGAACTTCAACGGGTCGGCGGGCGCGGTGGCGGGGATCTGCGATGAGTCGGGCCGCGTATTGGGGCTCATGCCCCACCCGGAACGATACTTGGAGTGGACCCGGCACCCGTATTGGACACGCCTGCCCCGAGGGGTCCGCGAAGGGGTCACGCCCGGGCTGGCCATGTTCCGCAACGCCGTCTCGGCGGCGGCGCTGGCGGAGCGCGGGTCACTCACCCCGGCGTGACGTCCCGCCGGGGGGCGGGGGGGAAGAACTCGGCCGTCGCGGAGTCGATCATGCCCGACGCCCTCAGGCCCGCCTCGCTCGATCCAAGGATCCGCAACGCGGAACGCGAGCTGCGCGGCGAATGTCGGCACTGCGGGTACGACGTCTCGGGGCTCGCGGGCGGGATGCCCTGCCCCGAGTGCGGCACGCCCATCGTCCTCTCCACGCTCCGGTCCCGCCTGCTGTCCGACAACCTGCTGGCCGCGCCGGCGTGGTACCTGCGGCGCGTGGCCGCCGGGAGCGCCGCGATGCTCGTCGCGTTCCTTTTCACGTTCGGCGGGCTCGTGGTGAGCCGCTTCGAGGATGCGACCTCCCACGTCCCGATGCTGGGGTTCGGTCTGATCCTCTGGCCCCTGGGCGTCTGGGTCGTCACGCAGCCCAAGCGGACGGCCATCGACCTGGGGATCGACCTGCTCTGCGAGGGGCGGCTCATGCGTTGGGCCGCCCGTTTGACGCAATGGGGGTGGCTCGTCGCGGCCGTCTGCGTGGGGCTCGCGCACGAGGTCCGGACGAGCGCCCTGCTCGCGGGCGCCACGCCGGGCATCGGGGTGGACCTGCTCCGGTGGGCGGCCATCGCGTGCCTCGTGGCGGCCTGGGCCGGGCTGATCCCGGTGTGCGAGCGGCTCAGCGACCTGATGTTCTGGGCGGGCGATGAGCCCCTGGGCGGGCGGCTCCGCGGGGCGGCGTTCGGCGTGGCGGTCGGGGTCCCGCTGCTCTCGACATGGTTCCTCTGGGGAGACTCGGGGATGGTGTTTTTCGTCTTCCCCCTCGTGGGCGCGATGGCCCTAACCGCCTCCTTCCTGGTCATCCTCTGGAGCCTGGGGCAGGCGACCTCGGGGTGCGTCTGGGCGATCCGAAACTCGCACGAACTCAATGAGCGCGACGCCCGGGTCGCCCAGATGAAGCGGGAGCGGGCCGAGGAGATGGTGGCCCGGGCCCCCAAAGCGGCGGTGCGCGCGCTGGGGGGCGACGACCGGCTCCTCCCCGCCGACCCCGACGCCCCGGTCCCCCTCGTCGGGGACGAGCCCCGGGGGTGAGCCCCGGGCCCGTACGATCGGGCGTGCGTAAGGGCAAGGTCTTGGTCGCGATGTCCGGCGGCGTCGACTCCTCGGTCGCGGCGGCGCTCCTGCTGCGCGAGGGGTACGAGGTCGTCGGGTGTTTCATGCGCCTGGGGTCGCCCGGCGAGTCCCTCGACGAACTCACGCCCGGCGACGAGTGCCCGGCCCCCGCCGGCGGGAAGCCCGTCAAGATCGGGCACCAGGGGTGCTGCTCCATCAACGACGCGGCGGACGCGCGTCGCGTGGCGGCGATGCTCGGCGTCCCGTTCTACGTCTGCAACTTCAAGAAGGACTTCGGGCGGATCATCGATTACTTCGCCGACGAGTACGCCGCTGGGCGCACCCCCAACCCCTGCGTGCGCTGCAACGACTGGCTCAAGTTCGGGAAGCTCCGCGAGTACGCGGCCCAGATCGGCGCCGACTCCGTCGCCAGCGGGCATTACGCCCGGGTCGAGCCCGACTCGGGCGGCGAGCCCCGACTCCGCCGGGGGATCGACGCGTCCAAGGACCAGAGTTACGTGCTCTTCGGCGTACCTCGCGAGCACCTGGCTCGTATGCGGCTTCCCATCGGCGGGATGGAGAAACCGCGGGTGCGCGAACTGGCCCGGGAGATGGGCCTCCCGGTCTTTGATAAGCCCGACAGCCAGGAGATCTGCTTCGTCCCCGACAACGACTACGCCGGGCTGGTCGAGCGCGTCCGCCCCGGCTCGGCGCGCGAGGGCGCGATCGTGGACGCGCGGGGCGTCGAGGTCGGGCGTCACGGCGGGCAGCACCGGTTCACCATCGGGCAACGCCGCGGGCTCTCGCTGAGCCTGGGTCACCCGGTGTACGTCGTGGGCAAGGACCCGGCGACGAACACCGTCACGGTCGGGGCGAGGGGGTTGCTGCTGGCGTCGGGGTGCTCGGCGGGCGAGGCGAACTGGCTGCTCGACCCGCCCGAGGGGTGGTTCCGCGTGATGGCGAAGTATCGGTACAACACGCCGGCCGTCGCGGCGAGGTGCAGGCGGCTGGGCGACGGGGAGCCGGGGCCCTCGGGGCGGTCGGGCCGGTTCGAGGTGGCGTTCGACGAGCCGCAGGCCGCGGTGGCACCCGGGCAGGCGATCGTGCTCTACGACCCGGCGGACGGGGCGACGGTGCTGGGGGGCGGGTGGATCGACGGGGTGAGCGGGGTGGCGGGCTAGGCCCGCCACGCGTCGGGCACGGGGCCCGACGTCGCGCGGATCGTCGATCGGATCCCGCCCCGGCCTTTCCAGTCCGTGCGCACCAGCAGCCACGCGGGCTTCATCAGCGTCGCGAGATGATCGCGGATGGTGTTGGTGACGGCCTCGTAGAAGATGCCCTCGTCGCGGAACGATTGCAGGTAGAGCTTGAGGCTCTTGAGCTCGACACAGACGCCCCCATCGCGGGCGGGCGCGGGCTCGAAGCGGACCGTCACCGTCCCGAAGTCGGGGTGCCCGGTCTTGGGGCAGAGGCTGGTGAACTCCTCGGCGACGTGCTCGATGACGAACGGCGCGTCCGAGGGCGTGGGGAAGGCTTCGAGGAGCGAGGTGTCGGGCATGATGGGTCTGGCGTGGGCCGGGGGAGGATCACCGCGGCGATTTGTAGCGGTCGTACAACGCCTGGATGCGTGGCTGGCGACGCTCGATGTTGGTCGAGCGGATGATGAGCCGGACGGCCTCGGCCCGGTACGAGTCCTCGGCGTAATCGCCCCAGATGTACTTGTTCAGCAGGCAGACCGCCACGCCGTTGAGCGCGGGGTAGTGGTTCGGGTCGATCTCCATGGCCTTGCGGAAGGCCTGCTCGGCCTCGTCGTACCGGCGGATGCGGAAGTGGGCCGTCCCGAGGCGCTCGTAGGCGGCGGCCGACGGATCGGTCCGGACCACCTGCTCGAGCGTGTTGATCGCCTGCTCGAACTGCCCCGCCTTGCTCAGGCTGTCGGCGAGGTTCAGCAGCACCTCGGGCGAGACCGGCATCAGCTCGATGCTCTGGAGATACTCGGCGACGGCCTCTTCGTGGCGGTTGAGCGCCGAGTAGACCGACGCCAGGTTCGTCCTCGCCTGGCCGTCGCGCGGGCTGATCTTCACCGCCCGGTCCGCGTAGCGCAGGGCGTTCTCCGGCTCGTTGAGTTGGAGGTACGCCACCCCGAGGTTCATGTTCGCCTGGAAGTCGTTCGGCTTGATCGCCAGGGCCTTGAGGTACTGACGCACCGCGTCCACCAGTTGCCCCAGGACCTGCAGGGCCTGCCCGTACTTGAACTGCGCGTCAAAGGACCCCGGGGCCAGCGACGAGGCCCGCTCGAACCGCACGGCGGCCATCTGCGTGTCGCCCTGCTGCATGTACAGGTCGCCCGCGGCCAGGTGCGCCCCGACCAGCAGCGGGTTGTTCTCGATCGCACGCTCGAACTCGATCAACGCCTCGCGGGCCCGGCCCTCGTCCGCAAGACGCCGCCCCTTGAGGAGTGATTCGACGGCGACGCTCTCGGGGGGCTTGACCATCACCCGCGTGTCGCGCGGCGAGGTCGAAGGGGAGAACGGGGCGGTCCGCGAGGGCCCGCACCCGCCCGACGCCGCCAGGACGATCAGGGTGAGGCCGGTGCAGGACGTACGAAAGTGGGTCATGTCGTCTCCAACGCCTACTCGAACCATGCCGACTCGCGGGGCTCTCAACCCCGGGCGGAACGGCCCCGAGTCTTTCGACCAGCGGGCCGGGATTCTTGCACCTTTGCCCGAGCGATGCGAGCCCGGGTCGACTTTGCCCCCACCACAGCCCCCCGGACCGCCCCGGACGACCGGGCCTTGAGGGTCCCCGGGGACACCGCGGGCGGGGCCGCCCCCCGCGGGCCGGGACGATTGCATAAGTCCTTGAGCCGGGACAGGTTGAGCGAATCGAGCGGGACCCCGCGGAGTTCCCCTTTGGGGGTTTCGAGGATCTTCGGTACGTCGGTCAACACGGGGTGGTTCACCACCGCCATGAACCCCGACCGGCGGAGCGCCGCCGGGCTCGCGGGGTGCCCCAGGGTCCCGCCCCCGATGGTCCCCTCCCCGATGTGCTCGTGGCGGTCCAGGCGACTCCCGGCCTTGCCCTTGCTGTCGTTGATGTGGAAGACCCGGAGGTGCGCGAGCCCGCAGACCCGGTCGAACGTCTCCAGTGCGTCGTGGGCCGCCCCCGCGGTGGAGAGGTCGTACCCCGCCGCGTGCATATGGCAGGTGTCCAGGCAATACCCCACCCGCGAGGGCTCGCCCGTCGCGTCGATGATCGCCGCCCGTGCCGCGGCCAGCTCCTCGAACCGCCCGCCGATCTGCGAGCCCGCGCCGACCGTCCCCTCCAGGCACGAGACGACGGCGACGCCCCGGGTCCGCCGGAAGACCTCGCGGTAGGCCGAGGCGATGCGGGCGATCCCGCCCTCGAGCGTGCCGGCCGTGAACGCGCCGGGGTGGTGAACAAGGAACGGGATGCCCAAGGTTTCGCAGCGCTCGACCTCGTCGGTCATCAGGTCGATCGACTTGCGGTGGAGGCCGTCGTCCGGCGAGGCGAGGTTGATGAGATAACTGGCGTGGCTCGTGATCCCGCCACGTCGCGATCCCTTCGCGTCCGGGGGCCCGCCGAGATCCCACCCCAGGCGGCCGACCTCGGAGCGCCACTCCTCAACCATGGCGGGGTCGAGGGGCTTGGCCTTCCACTGCTGTTGATTTTTCGTGAAGACCTGGACGCAATCCATGCCGAGTCGTTCGCCCTCGCGCAGGGCGTTGACCATGGACCCGGCGATGGACAGGTGCGACCCGAACACGGGCGACTGTAGCGTGACCGGGGCCCGGGGTATGAGGTATAGGGAGCCGGGCGTTACTTCACGAGATCGACCGGGCGGTTCGGGGTCGTACGCGGGCTCGGGGCCGCGTCGCGCGTGGCGGGCGTGCCCGAATAGGCCGCCGCCCCGGCGTCCCCGTCGGCGCGGTGCCGGGTCAGGTAGATCTCCACGCGGCGGTTCTGCGGGGTGTTCCCGCTGGGCATGTTGTTGGGCACCGCGGGGCGGAACTCGCCCCACCCGGCGATCTGCATCTTGCCCGGCTCGGCGCCCTGATCGGCCAACGCCCGGCGGACCGCGATGGCGCGGAACGCGGAGAGGTGCACGTTGGTCGGGAAGCGGTTGATCGAACGCCCGATGGGCTGCGCGTCGGTGTGCCCGACGATGATCAGGTCGTACGCCTGCGCGACGGGGTTCTCCAGCACGCGGGCCAGGGCCGCCAGCGATTGGCGGGCCTCGGGCCTCACCGTGTCGTCGCCCGAGTTGAAGGTCAGGTCGGAGTTGAACCGGAGCATGCCCTTGGCCGGGTCGTAACTGATGAGGTCCGGGTAGGCGTCGGCCAGCTCGCGGAGCAGGCGGTCGGTCTGCGGGTCCAGGGCCGACAACTTCAGGTTGCTCAGGTCCGCCTGCAGCCCCGCGAGCGTGATCCCCGCGTCGTTGAGGGCCCGGAGCAGGTCGGCGTTCTGACGCTGGAGCTCGGCGAGCGCCTGCTGGTCACGCAGCGACTGGGCCTCCAGGGCACGCAGACGGGCCATGGCCTCGTCGCGCTCGCGGACGGCCTGGTTGCGCCGATTGACGGCGCTGTCGGCCAGCCCATGGACGTTGTCGTAGTCCTCCTGCCCGACGCACCCGATCATGCCCGAGGCGGACACAAGGCCGGACAGGAGCAGGACACGGGCGACGAGCGAGCGGTGCCGGGGCGTAAACATGGAGTGGTCTCTCCGTCGTGGTGATGCCGGTGAAAGGCCCCGACGTCGGGCCGGGGGGTTCGTTCAAACATCCTATGCTCCGCCGGGGCTGAACCGGCGAGCGTGCGCGTGGGTTTGATCGGAACTCGGGGCCACCCGGCATGAATCACGACCTCCCCGCGCCCGGCGAGCACGACCCCAGGCCGGTCCTGATTCGGGCCGCGGGGGCCTTCGACGCGCGGGGGCGGGGGTGGGCGCCGGCCGGGCTGCTCCTGGGCGTCCGCCCCGGGCCGTGGACGGGCCGATGGCCCTTCGAAGAACGCCCCGAGATCATCGGGCGGCTGACGCTGTTGGAGGTCGGCCCGTTCGACGTGGTCCGCCGAGGTCCTCGGGCGCTGGGTGCCCGGGTCGTTGAGCGCCCGGACGCGATCATCACCCCCGCCCTGGTGAACCCCCACGCCCACCTGGACCTGACCCCGCTGGGGCCGATGCCCGCGATGCGGGGTGATTTCCCCGGCTTTCTCCGCGCCGTCCGCGATCAACGCCCGCAGGAAGGTCCGGACATCGCCGCGGCGGTCCGCCTGGGCGTCGAACGGTCGCTGGCCGGCGGCGTCGTCGCCGTCGGCGACATCGCCGGGTGCCCCGCGTCGGGCCCGACGCTCACCCCGTGGCTCACCCTCCGGGGCCTGCCCATCGCCGGCGTGTCGTTCGCCGAGTTTTTCGCCATCGGACGCGGCGAGGCGCGGGGCCTCGAGGCCATCGGCGCGGCCGTGGACCGGTGGCTCGGCGAGCGCCGCCCGGGCGACGCGGTGGCCATGGGCCTCCAACCCCACGCCCCGTACTCGGTCTCGGCCCGCGCGTACGCCCACGCCGCCGACCTGGCCGCTCGTGCCGGGCTCCGGCTCTCGACGCACCTCGCCGAGAGCCTCGCGGAGCGCGAGTTTGTCGCCTCGGGCACCGGCCCGCACCGCGAACTCCTCGAACGCCTCGGCGTATGGGAGGCGTCGCTCGCGCGGGATCTGGGCTCGGGGCGGACCCCGATCGATCACCTCCTGGGCGAGGGCTCCCCGGTCCGGGGTGCCCGCCCGATGGTCGTTCACTGCAACGACGTGACCGACGGGGACATCGCCGTCCTTGCCGAGTCCGGGGCGACTGTGGCCTACTGCCCGCGCTCGTCGGCGTTTTTCGACGCCGACCGCACGCTCGGGCCGCACCGCTGGAGGGAACTCCGCGCCCGGGGGGTGCCGGTGATCTTCGGGACCGATTCCATGCTCAACCTCGACACCCCCGACCGAATCTCCCCCATCGACGACCTGCGGCTCCTCGCCCGCACCCACCCCCTCGACCTCGGGGCCTTCGCGGGCATTACCGCCGACGCGGCGGCGTCTCTGGGCCTCAACCCCCGCGGGTTCGAACTGGCCGCCGGGAACGCCACCGCGGGATTGTGCGCCTTCACGGCCCCCGAACGGCTCCGACCCGCACACGCGAACGAATCGACCGCCGTGTCCCTGTTGCAGGCGGTCCTGGGGGCAGATTCTCCGCCGTCTTTACTGGCACACGGGAATCCTTGCGACGTAGCAGGAACCGACGGCGTTGGCTAGAGTTCCGAACTTGCATGAAGGGGATCGATGAGCGCGAAATGGCGACGAAGCCTGGCGTGGGATGACCAGACCTTTCCCGGGTGGGCGTGGCCGGCCAAGGCGCTCCTGCGGGCGTTCAGTTCGATCTGGCTCGCCGTTATCCTGCTCTCGCTGGTCTCGCTGTACGGCGTGCTGGCGAGCATCCCCATCGGGCTGATCGCGTTGGCCCCGACCTACGCCCTCAAGGGGCTGAGCGTGCTGCTGTTCGTCGCGGTCGGGGCGGGGCTCCCGGCGTGGCTGATCTCGAAGTGGACACGCCGGTGGGGATCGGGGGCGGTGTTCCTGACGTGGGTCGGGGTGTTTCTGGTGCTGGGGGCGGCCTCGGCGTTGGCGTGGAACCGCTATCTCTGGCCGGCCCTCCACTATGACCCGATCACCGGGAAGGGCCTGAGGCTCTTCGCCGAGTTCTGCGAGCGCTACGCGTCGGTCACCCTCCGCCGGCTCCCCGGCGTCGAGATGTCGGAGGTCGAGTTCTACGCGTGGTGGCCGCTGCGGGTGGTCCTGATGGCGTTCGTGCTGAACATGGTGGTGGCGACGGCCCGTCGGATCGAGTTCACCTTCAAGAACATCGGGGTGATCACCGTCCACTCGGGGATCGTGCTGATCGCGCTGGGGAGCGTCTACTACGCGGGGAACAAGCTCGAGGGCGACGTGATGCTCCAGAGCGGCGCCCGGTTCGACGGGCAGGCCATGGCCGTCACGCGCGGAGAGGCCCCCCGGCAGAACAAGTTTTACGACTACCAGCGCATGGCGCTGCACATCTTCGGCGAACGCTCGCACGAGCAACGGCTCATCCCCGGGCTCCCCCGTTACAACGAGTACCGCGTCGACGCGGCGCCGGGCGAGACGGCCCTGGGCCAGGCCGCCGCCGCGGGCCTGGGGACGCCCTGGTCCGGCGTGCCCGCGCGTGAGCTGTCCATCCCGCTCCCCCCGCCCCGGAACCCCCGCGTCGACGCGGCGATCCGGGAGCGGCTCATCAACGCGGGGGTGGACTCGGCGCTCGTGAACACCCTGCTCGACGAGGGGCTCCCGCGCGACCACGCCACCACCCAATCGTTGCCCTGGGACAAGATCGACCGCGAGACGCTCAGCGATTTGGCCCGGCGCACGATGTCGCGCGACCTGACCTTCCGCGTCGTGGGCTACGCCTCCTACGCCGCCCCGTACCTCGACCGCGTCATGCTGACCGGCGAGAGCGTGGACATGGACCCCGGCGCGTGGCGGGTGGTCGGCCCGGCGGCCGGGGCTGGGGTGGACCTGGACATTCCGACGGCGGTCCTCGAGGCCGGGGTCCCCGCGCGGCGTGTCTTTGAGCAGCCCGCCGAGGCCGGCGGCGATTCGTACGGCGCGGCGGTTTCGGTGGAGTACACGCTGGGCGAGGGCGGCGGGATGCCCGCGGCACGCTGGCGCGACCTGTCCGAGCCGCTCCCGCCGGGCGTGTCCCACGCGGTCGTGGTCGAGGTCTCGCCCCCGGCGGGCGCCGAGCCGGCGCCCCCGATGCAGACGGTTCCGCCCGAGCGGTTCGTCGTCCCGATCCGCGGGCTCAACGAGACGATCCCTGTCGGGCGGACGGGGTGGACCCTCCGCGCCACCGAGGTCAGCGCCCGCCCCGAGTTCGCCATCGTCAGCAAGGGCTACGAGGGCGCGCTCAGCAGCCAGATCAAACTCCGCCTCACGCCCCCGGGCGGCGGGCGGGCCTTCACGCGCACCGTCTTTAGCCGCTTCCCCGAACTCTCGCAGGATTTCCTCGACCCCTCGGCCCCCGGGCAGAGGCCCACCCGACGCCCCGCGGACCCCGCCATCCGGATCACCTACCTCGACGCGGCCCGCCCCGCCTCGGTCTACCTCGACGAGCCCGAGCCCGGCGTCCTCCGCGCCATCGTCCGGCGTGCGGGCGGCGAGGTCGTCGTCCACGACCGCGTCGCCGGCGGCGCCGTCCCCGGCGTGGTCGACGGCAAGGCCCTTCGGGTCGTCACGCCGCGAGGGTCCGTCGGGGACGTGTTCGAACGTCCCGCCGTCGTCCCCGAGCGGTTGCGTGACAAGCGCGACGTGGGCACGCACGAGCGGGCGATGATCGCGGTCGAGGTCGGGTGCACGCACGAGGGCGCGCCGTGGCGCACCGTCGTCTGGCTCCCGTTCACGCGGTACGTGATCGAGCAGGCGGCGATCACCCAGCGGGCCGTCCGCCTCCCCGACGGGCGGGAGGTCGGGCTGTGCTTCGGGCGGCTGTTCCACTTCCTCCCGGGGATGCTGCTCGAGCTCAAGGACTTCGAGATGATCTCGTACGACCACCGCGGGGCCCCGCGCGACTACCAGAGCGTGGTCCGCGTCATCCCCACGCGCGGGTCCTTCGAGGAATACACCCACGCCGTCAGCCTCAACTACCCGCTCACGGCCCCGTACATCTGGTCCGACTCGCGGGGGCTCCTGGGGAACATCACCGGGCGGTTCGCCGCCGGGCTCAACCCCAACCAGTTCAAGTTCAGCCAGGCCGGGTGGGACCAGGCGACCTGGCGGCGGACGCAGGCCCTCGCCGACGAGAAGGCGACGCTGGCGGACGGGTCCACGCTGGAGAAGCCGATCGTCGCGTTCACGGTCTTGCAGGTCGGGAACAACCCGGGCATCCACGTCATCGCCCTGGGCGGGATCATGATGGGCATCGGGATCCCCTGGGCCTTTTATTTCAAGCCGTGGCTCGTGAGACGCGAGAAGCTCAGGATCCAGGGCGAACTGGCCCGGGGGACGTACACCGCACCGGGCGGGATCGCCCCCGGGGCGGGCAAGGGCGGGTCACGGGCCGGGGCCGGGGTCGGGGCGCCAGAGAGCGCGGAGGTTTCGGTATGAACATGACTCGGCTTCTCCACGTCGCGAGGTCGGCCGTCGCGCTCGCCCTCCTCTGGACCACCGCGGCGTCGGCCCAGCCCTCGCCCGCGGGCAACGAGCACCCCGCCGAGACGCCCGTGACGCCGAGCGCGCACGCCGCCCCCCCGGTCCACGACCACGGCGAGCGGGTCTCCCCGGCCCGCAAGATCGAGTTCATGCGGGCCATCGACCTCGAACCCCTCCGCGACCTTTCGGTCTTCCACAACGGGCGCGTGAAGATCCTCGACACACTCGCCCGCGAATCCGTCAAGACCATCACCGGAGCCTCCAAGTACGTCGAGTACGTCGAGTCCGGGTCCTCCGGCGGCAAGACCCGCTACGAGAAGGTCAAGTTCGACCCGCTCTTCACCCTCCTCGACATCATCGTCGACCCCGGCTATTACGCCGACAAGCCCGTCATCGGGGTCGAGTTCCTCCCGATGCGCGAGCGGATCATCGAGCTGGAGTTCCCCGGCGACGAGGCCGCCAAGAAACGCTACACCCGCCTCCTCCGCGTCTCGCCCGAGATGATCCGGCGCCACGCCGCCAGGCTCGACCGCGAGGCCGTCGGCGACGCGAGGCTCGAACGCTCGATGGGCGACATCCAGTCGGCGATGGGCCTGCTCGCCCAGTCGGGCTCGAACCTGCTGCTCGTCGCCCCGCCCACCACCGACGCCGAGTGGCCCCACATCCTCTCCCTGGTCGATTTCGCCAAGCCCCCGGCCCAGCGATCGGCCTCCGCGGACCCCCGCGAACGGGCCATCAACGCCTTCGTCGACCTCATGGTCGGGTGGAGCGACCTCGACGCCCCCAAGGTCAACGCGGCGGCCCGCGAGTTCGCCGCCTCGATCCCCCTGGTCAACCCCGAGGTCTACCCGCAGGGCCGGCGCACCCTCGAGCTCTCCTACAACCGCGCCGGCGCCTTCGAGTGGGGCTTCGTCGCCTACTTCATCTCGCTCGTGGCGTTGCTGGTGGCGTTCGGGACGGGCCGGGGCTGGGTCGCGTGGGCGGGGGCGGGGTTCCTGGTCGTCGCGATCGGGATGCACGCCTTCGGGTTCCTCGCCCGGTGTGTCATCGCCGAGCGGTGGGCGATCCAGAACCAGTTCGAGTCCATGACCGGGCTGAGCCTTTTCGCGTCGGTCGTGGGCCTTGGGATGATGGCCTGGAAGCGGCAATGGCTCTTCGGCGCCGCCACCGCCGGCGCGGGGTTCCTGGTCCTCGTCGCCGCGACGCAGCTCGACCTGCCGGGCAAGAGCATCGGGCGAGAAGCGGCGATCCTCAACACCAGCGTCCTGCTCAAGTACCACGTCACGACCGTGCTCGTGTCCTACGGGCTCATCACGCTCGGGTTTATCGTGAGCCTCTTCTACCTCGGGGCCCACTACCTCCGCCGGGGTGACACAACGCCCGCCCCGGGGGAAAGCGATGTCTTTACCGCGGCCCTGGGCACCCCCGCCGCGGGGACCAAGGCCAGGCTCCTCGCCGACCTCGACACCGCCCAGATGACCGTCCTCCAGCTCGCGTTCTGGACGCTGGGCGTGGGCATCCTCCTGGGCGCCTGGTGGGCGGACCACTCCTGGGGTCGCTGGTGGGCCTTCGACCCCAAGGAGACCTGGGCCCTGATCACCTGGATCATCTACCTCATCACCATCCACGTCCGCCTCGGGATCGCCGGGAACAAGGGCCTCGTGACGGCATGGCTCAGCGCCGTGGGCTTCTTCGTCATGCTCTGGACCTACTTCGGCGTCAACCTCCTCCTCCCGGGCCTCCACGCCTACGCCTGACGCGGAGGACCCGCCCGTGGCCCAGCGGCTCGATCGTGCGTTCTTCGAGGTCCCGGCCCGCACGCTGGCCCGCCGGCTCCTGGGCATGACCCTCGTCCGCGAGCTGGGCGGCCGCCGCCTCGCGGGCCGCATCGTCGAGACCGAGGCCTACGTCGGGGTCAAGGACCGCTGCTGCCACAGTTTCGGCGGAAGGCGCACGCCACGCAACGAGTCCATGTACGCGGCGGCGGGGACGTGCTACGTCTACTTCACCTACGGCATGCACCACTGCATGAACATCGTCTGCGGCGAGCCGGGCGAGCCCGTCGCCGTCCTGCTCCGGGCGCTCGAACCCATCGAAGGCCTCGACGCCATGCACGCCAACCGCGCGGGCCGATCGAGCGCGGCGCGGCGCGGGCCCCGGGACCTCTGCGGCGGCCCGGGCAAACTCTGCGCCGCGCTGGCCATCGACCGATCGCTCAACGGGCTGGACCTCTGCGGCGACGGCCCGCTGTGGCTCGAACGCGGGCGGGTGGTCGCGAGGGCCGCGCGGACACCCCGGATCGGGGTCGGCGAGGGGGCATGGGCCGAGAAGCCGCTCCGGTGGCTGGATCCCGCGTCGCCGCACGTGAGCGGGAAAAAATCGGGGTTGGTCGGGGCGGGGAGGGCGGTGTACGATCGTGGTGCGGCGCGAGGGCGGCGCGCGAGGTGAGACGTGGCGAGCACACCCACACCCGAATGGAACTCCATCCGTGAGAAGGCGGGCCCCTACCCCCCGCAGGCGTACCAGTTCGTCCGCGAGGGCCTGGCGCACACCGTGCGCATGATCCACGGCGAACGCGCCGACGAGGGCGGCGAGGACGAGAGCCGCCACGTCAGCGGGCAACAGCTCTGTCTCGGGCTCAAGGACTTCGCCGTCCGGCAGTACGGGCTGCTGGCCCGCGGGGTGCTGGGCCGCTGGGGCATCCGCAAGACCGAGGACTTCGGGCGGATCGTCTTCGCCATGGTCGATGCCGGGTTCATGCGCAAGACCGACGACGACACCATCGAGGACTTCCAGGGCGTCTTCGAGTTCGACGAGGCCTTCGCCGACCTGACCCCCCATTCCCCCAGGGCCTGACCGGCCCCGCGCCAAGACGGGCCCGCCCGGATCGGGTAGGCTTCGTGCGGCATGCCCCCGCCATCGCCGCCCGAACACCCCGACGAACCCACGCCGGCGAAACGGCCGACCACGTGGCGAGACGTCCACCTCTGGCAGATCCAGTGGGTCCGCGACATCCTCGCGGTCCTCGCCGTCATCGGGGTGATCTACCTCGGGTACCTGACCAGCGTCGTCACCGTCCCCCTGCTGCTCGCGCTGCTGCTGGCGTACCTGTTCGAGCCGCTGGTCCGGGCGATGGGTGCCCGGCTGAGGCTCGGGCGGGAGGCCGCCGCGTGGGTGATCATCCTGGGCGCGGCCCTGCTCGTCGTAGTCCCCTCGATCCTGGCGCTGGGCTTCGGGGCGGTGCAGGGCATCCGCGCGGCGCGGGGGACGGCCCAGAACGTGGACTGGCTCCTCAAATCGGTCGAACAGCCCGACGATGCCGTCCTCCGCGCGACCTCGCCCGGGGGCGCCTGGTCCGGGCTGCGCGATTGGATCGTCGAGCAGGACGCCCGGCGTCAGGAGGCCGAGCGCCTCCATCGAGAGGACGAGGAACGCCGCATCGCCGCGGAGCAGCGCCGGATCGCCGAGGACCTGCGCCTCTCGGCGATCAAGTCCCGCGTCGCCCCCGGCGACCGCGCCTGGCCCTGGGACGACCCCGAGTTGGTGGTGTCCCCCTCGGGCGTCCGAGAACGGGTGTGGGACGCGGGCCTCCCCCCACCGGTCGCGGACCCCGCGGACACCGAGGCGACCCCGCCCCCGAAGGCGGGCCTGCTCTACGAGGGCGTGATGTGGGGGATCACGTGGGTCCGCGACAACGCGGAGCAACTCGGGAAGAAAGCGCTCACCACCGGCGCCGACGCGCTGAGCCTGGTCGTTTCGGGGGTGACGGCCCTGGGGATGACGCTCTTCGGCGGATTCCTCACGGCGTTCTTCTTCTACTTCTTCTGCACCGGGTACGGCGAGGTCCTGCGGTTCTGGGAGGGGCTCATCCCCGAGCGGCGCAAAGGACGGGTCCTCGATCTCCTCCGGCAGATGGACCGCGTGATCGCCGGCTTCGTCCGCGGTCGGCTGACGATCTGCGCCGTCCTGGTCGTCTTCTACACGCTCTCGTACGGGGCCATCGGCGTGCCCGGGTGGCTCCTCCTGGGCCCGGCCGTCGGGCTGCTCTCGCTGCTCCCGTACGTCTCGGGGCTGGGGACCCCCGTGGCGATGCTGCTCATGTGGCTCGACACGTCGGGGACCTGGCAGGACGCGTGGTGGTGGACGATCGGGGCCCCCATCGGCGTCAACCTCCTCGCGCAGTTCCTCGACGATTACATCCTCACGCCCAGGATCCAGGGCAAGTCCACCGATATGGACGTGCCCACGATCCTCTTCGCCTCCATCGCCGGCGGGGCGCTGATGGGCGTCTACGGGCTGCTCATCGCCATCCCGCTGGCCGCGTGCCTCAAGATTCTGGTCCGAGAGTTCGTCTGGCCGCGCGTCCGGCAGTGGGCGCACGGCGAGCGCAACGACTTCATCCCGCTGTCCCGAGACTGACGCCCGCCCGGACGGTTACTCGGCCTCCGCCAGGAACGCCGCGAGGACATCGCGGGCCGCCGCCAGGTCCGTCAGGTCGATCATCTCCGTCACCGTGTGGATGTACCGCGTCCCGACGGTGATGCCGACCGCCTTGGCGCCCGCGGCGGCCTGCTGGGCCGCGGCCCCGTCCTGGCCGCCCGCCGCCAGGATCGAACGCTGGTACGGGATCCGCTTCTTCTTCGCGAGCGACTCGACCCGCTCGACCAGCTCGTGGTCCGAGATGAACGAGCTGTCCTTGATGTGGAGCGCGAAGCCCTTCCCGTGCACCGAGACGGCCTCCTCCGCCGGCACCCCGGGCGTGTCGCACGCCAGCGTCACATCAATCCCGATCCCGATATCCGGGAGCACGGCGTGGCTGGCGGTCTTGGCCCCGCGCAGCCCGACCTCCTCCTGCGTCGTGAACGCGACGACCACCTCGCACGCGTGCGTCTCGCCCGTGTCCGCGAGCCGGCGGACCGCCTCGATCCCCAGCCAGCACGCCACGCGGTTGTCCAGCGCCTTGGAGACGAACTTCTCGCCCACGCGGATGGCCGGCTCGTGCATCACGATGTAGTCGCCCACCCGGACGCGTGCCTTGACCTCGTCCTTGGGCAGGCCCACGTCGATGTAAAACTCCTTGACCTCGGGGACTTTCTCGCGGTCCTTGGGGCTCGAGATGTGCACCGGACGCCCGCCGGGGTTCATCACCCCGGGAAGGTCCCCGCCCTTGGTGCACACCAGCACGCGGCGCGAGAACAGGTTGCGCGTGTCGAAGCCCCCCGCCGCGTTGGGCCAGATGAACCCCTTGTCGTCGATCGACGAGACGTAGAACCCGATCTCGTCCATGTGGCACAGCAGCATCACCCGCGTCGGGCCCCCGCCCTTGCCCTTGCGGCTCGGCTTCTTCGCGGTGGGCGAGCGCCGGCAGATTAGGTTCCCCAGCGCGTCGACCTCCACGCGGTCGAACAACCCCTTGACCTCCGACCGGATGAGCTCGCGGACCCGCTCCTCACGCCCCGCGACCCCGGGGGTCTCGCACAGGCGGGTCAAAAGGTCCAGGTTGAGCGCGTCCTTTTTGTCCTTCTTGTCTTTCTTGGCCATGGGGTTCCTCGAGGGTTCGCGGGCGTCGCGCGGCGACGGCCGGAGCGGATTCTACCGCCGCCGGCCCGCGCCGATGCGGAGAAATGGGCCCGCCTCACCCGCCCCGCACGCGGATCCGCCGGGGCGTGTGAGGCTGGAACCCCAGCAGCCCCCCCGCCAGCAGCAGCAGCGGCGAGACCGGGAGCGCCAGGAGTGCCGTGTACACCGCGCTGAGCAGCCGCTCCCCGAGCTGCTCGGACGCGTCCCACTGGACCGGGTCGTACGCGGCCCGCAGCGTCATCAGCCCCACGAGCAGGGTCTGCGCCACCGCGCCGGCGAGCAACGCCAGGAACGCGATCGTGACCGGGTTTTTCCGGAAGACCAGCGCCCGCATCGCCACGACCAGTTGGGCCGCCAGCACGAACGCCAGCGCGTTGGGGCCGATGATCGTCGCCGACGCGCCCGACGCGAGCGTCCAGTCCGACGCCAGATCGAACGCCAGGCCCAGCACCAGCGACGCCCAGGCGACATGGACGGCCGGCGCGCCCGAGGCGACCACCACGAGCAGGATGAACGTGAAACTCGGCGCCACCGCGTGCGGCCCGATCCTCAGGTCGTCGCGCAGCCCCAGGTCCAGCCCCAGCATGATCCACGCGAGCACCGCGAACGGCAACGGCCTCATCGACCGCCCCCTCTCGCCGACCCCTCGGGCTCGGGGAGCGTCGACCGCAGCACCACCTCCGCCACGCGCTCGATACGCACCGTCGGCTCCACCACGATCAGCCGGCGGAGCGGGTGCTCGGGCGCGGGCTCGACCGACACCACCCGCCCCACGATCAGCATCCGCGACGCCGCGGGCCAGCCCGGGTCATCCAAGCGCACCACCTGCCCCACCGCCGGCTCGACCACGCCGCCCCCGGGCGTCTGGACATACTCGACCACCCCGCGGAGTGTCCCGTCGCCCGACGGTTCGAGCAGCGCCCGCGGCCCGGGCTCGCCCGACGCCGTCATCACCCGCGTATCGAGCTTGGGCGAGCCGGGGCGGGTGATCACCCGCACGCGCGCCGTCGGGCCCGAGACCCCCACCACGCGACCCACGAGCTGCAACCCCGTCGTGGCGGCGACCGTGTTCGTGTCGATCCCGTGACCCGCGCCGCCGCGGACCGTCAGCAGCCCCGAGGAAAGCTCGGCCGACGCCCCGATGACGGGCGCCAGCCTCAACGCGACGGGCAGGTCGGGGATCAGCTCCGCCCCGCGCTGGAGTTCCACGATGTCGCCCCGCAGCTTGTCGTTCTCCGCTCGCTCGCGCAGGTAGAGCCACTCGAAGTGCCGCGCCTGGTTGGTCAGCGCCTCGACCTCCTCGCTCGGGGGCGGGGGCGAGGCGGGCAGCGCGAGCCGCACCACGGAACGGAAGACCCCGCTGATCGGGCCCGTCGGGATCAGCACGAGGGGCTTGAACCACTCCACCCAATACGTCGCCCGCAGCGGGAGCAGGGCGAACAGCACGAGCGCGACGACCGCGACGGGCAGCGCTCGGCGGGCCTGGAGATGGTGCGGAGCGGGGGCCATGTCACGATGGTCGCGTTCCGGCGGGCCGTGGCACCTCCGGGGGGCCCGGGGGCCGTAGGACGGTCAAACGTCGATGTCGTTCTCCAGCGTTTCTCGCCAATCCTCAAGGTGCTCGAGGTACGTGCACGTGCCGCGGGCCACGCACGTCAGCGGGTCGTCCGCCAGCTTCGTGTCGAGGCCCGTGGCCTTCTGGATCACGTTCGGCAGCCCCCGCAAGAGCGAGCCCCCGCCCGCCATCACGATCCCGTTGTCCACCAGGTCCGCCGCCAGCTCGGGCTCCGCACGCTCCAGCGTCCGCGTGACGGCCTCGACGATCGCGGTCACCGGCTCCTGCAACGCCTCGCGGATCTCCTCGCTCGTGATCACCGTCTTGCGAGGCAGCCCCGAGATCATGTCCCGCCCGCGGACTTCCATGGTCGTCTCCGCCGTCACCGGCGCCGCCGACCCGATCTCGATCTTGATCCGCTCGGACGTCTGCTCACCCACCATCATGTTGTACGTCCGCTTCATGTGGTTGATGATCGCCTCGTCCATGTCGTCACCCGCCACGCGGACCGACTCGCACGTCGCGATGTCCGCGAGCGACATGATCGCCACCTCCGTCGTCCCGCCCCCGATGTCCACGATCATGCTCGCCGTCGGCTCCACGAACGGCAGCCCCGCCCCGATCGCCGCCGCGATGGGCTCCTCCAGCAGGTACGTCCGCCTCGCGCCCGCGCGCGCCGCCGAATCGAACACCGCCCGCTTCTCCACCGCCGTGATCCCGCTCGGCACGCTGATCACCACCCGAGGCCCGAAGATCCGGCTGCTCCCGTTCACCTTCCGGATGAAGTACTTCAGCATCGCCTCCGTGATCTCGAAATCCGAGATCACCCCGTCCTTGAGAGGCCTCACCGCCGTGATCGACCCGGGCGTCTTGCCCAGCATCTCCTTGGCCGCCCACCCCACCGCGTTCCCGTTCCACAGAACCTTGTTCGTCCCCTTCTGCACCGCCACCACGCTCGGCTCGTTCAGCACGATCCCCTGCCCGCGCACCGACACCAGCGTGTTGCACGTCCCGAGGTCGATCCCCATGTCGACGCTGAACATCCCGAGTAGGCGATCAAGGAACACGGTGGGTCGGCCTCCTGCCTGATGAGGGGTGCGGGGCGGGGTGGGGGGTAGACACGAACCGGGCACGAACCGGCGCGAGCCCGCCCGATGTCAGGGTATCACACCCCGACCGCCCGTGCGGGGGCCGGCCGACCGCCGAATCCCCCGCCCCGCCCGCACACCGCCAGCACGCACGCCACCCCGGCGTTCATCGCCGAGAGCCCCCACCGGCCCGACGACCCCTCGATCGGCGACGCCCTCACCCCGCACCCGCACGAGACCGCCCCCGCCGGCGGATCCAAGGCGACCGCCCAGGCGTACACCGCGAACGCCAGGAACACCCCGCACGTCGCCAGCGACGCCGACCGGAGCGACCCGGCCACGACCACCCACCACGCCCCCATCACCCCGGCGACCACCTCCAGCGCCGCCACGCCCCACGCCGCCGCGGTCGCCCACGACGCGGGGAGCATGCCGTGCGACCGCAGCGACGACCCGAACGCCGCCGGATCCGCGAGCTTCATCACCCCCGCCATCAGCAGCACCACCGCGCCCGCGAGCACCACCGAGAGACACCCACCGCGCACCCCGCGACGGATCACCCCGCGCCCCGGCCCAACGAGCCCGGCCTCACCGCCGCTGGCGGACATACGCCACGACCCCCAGCGTCACGAGCACCACGCCCGCGATCAACATCGGCCACCGCAGCCGATCGAACGCGTACCACGGGCCGCCGTAGCGCACCCCCAGCGCCTCGAGCGTCCACTCTTGCTCCGCCGCCTTCGCCGGCGTCGGGGCCTCGATCCGGTCGATCTTCGGCGGGACCAGCCCGGGTTCCTTCCGCCGACGGTCCGCGGCCTCGAGCGTGAACCGCTCGGACTGCCCGTGCCCGAACCACGTGTACCGGAGCAGCCCGAACGCCTCGCCGTCCTTGGTGACACGGTACGAACGCGCCACCGGCACCGAGCCCAGCGACCCGGGCTCGTACTCCAGGTCCACGATCGCCTCACGCTCCGACGCCCGGAACCGACGCACCAGCCCGTCTTTCCCGACCCACAGCGTGATCGGCGACGACTCGTAGATCGCCCCCGCCGGGAGCGGGTCGATCACGTGTCGCCGGCTGCCCAGCGGCAGCACCACGCTCGCGACCAGCCCGCCGTCCTCCCACGGCTCGACCGTCACCTCGACCTGCGGCATCTCGCAGATTTTCCGCGCGAAGACCTGCGGCGAGACGCGCTGCTCGAACTCCTTGTGCTCGTCGTTCCGCCACGCCGCGTACTCAACCTTGGCCGACGGCCCGTCCGTGCGGAAATGCCGCCCCGACGGGTCGTACCCCTGCAGCGACGGGTTCATCGAATACCACGCCCCGGTCTCCGCGTCGTACCCGAACACCCGGAGGTTCAGCCCGTTGGGCGTGTTGTAGACCACCTCGGCCGCGCCGTGCATCGGACGCCGCGCGATCAGGTCGCACAAGTCCCGCTTGGTGAGCGCGGGCGGATCAGAGGCGTGCGCGGGCGACACCAGAGCTCCCGCCGCTCCCAGCAGAACCCCCATGCGCTCAAACCCCGTCCGCACGATCTCGCGTCTCACGCCGCACGCTCCTTGGTCATGTCTCCCGCTCAGATCGGCTGCTGCGGCGCCGGAGCCCACCCGAAGCACCCGTGGATTTCCCCTTTCGGCGCCGCGACGTTCACCGGCTCGGTCACGATCACGGCCCCGTCGATCCTCGCGTAGCAGCAGTACAGCCCCTGCTGGCAGTTCGGCAGCTTGAAGTACCCGGCCGGCGGCGCCTCGCTGCAGAGCAACTTCACGTGGTCCGTGTACACGTAGCACCGGCGGTCACGAGTATGCAAATAGTTGTCTTCACCTTTGTACGCGGTCCCGCTCTGCCACGAGTCCTCGCACGATCGGACCTGGGCCGCCTGAACCCCGCATTCCGAGAACGGCGTGCACCACGAGTAGTTCGGGTCGTAGCACGTCGGGGCCGCGTACGCGATGAGCGCGATCGCCGCGGCGATGATTATCCCGGGCAGAATGTCACTTCTTTGAAACATGACCGCTCCTTTGTGTCTTGATCCGACGCGGACTGTCGTCGCTCAATACCTGCGATCCCTTCCCTTATATCCATACCACGTCGTACGTACCGGCTTTCCGATGCCATTCTCGACGTTCATCATGCCATCTTTGACACAATCCGTCCACCGCAACGACTCGACATGCATATCGCAGAAAGCGATGGGCAAAGGACGCGGTTGACCGACGCAGCACCACGGCCCCTGCCATGCCCCCCACAGAATCCATCCGGTCTTTAGCATTCCTAGGTCTGATGGGAAGACAACCAGGTCGGAACGCACCGGGAATGCCGGGTAGTCCTCGTAGCGCATGACCGACGGCTCCCCGTACGTTGGGATCGTCCGCCCAGGGAGCATGACCTCGGGGTTCATGCACAACGCCAGGTTCATGTGCAGATTGATCCACCCCACCGCGCCGGATCGGAGATAATGCCTCGCCCCGTCCTCGTTCTCCACCGGGTTCGGATCGATCTCCCGATAGTTCGTGGCGACGCCGGCCGCAATCAGCACGTCGGGCCAATACCAGTACGACGTTAATGCCGACAGGCTCGTGATCGGGTAGACTCCCTTGGACACCTGGCAGTATTGGTCCACCAAGATCGCGGCCTGCCGGGCGGTGTTCATCGCCCGCGTCAGCCTCGCCTGCGCGATCGAGCCCCCGATCGCCGGCAACGCCAGCGACGCCAGGATCATCACGATCCCCAGCACCACCACCATCTCGATCAGCGTGAACCCACCCCTCACCCGCCGCCCCCACCAGCCCCACCGGCCTACGCCCCGCCCGCGAGCGTCCGCGCCGCTCCCGCGACCCCGATCCTGATATCCCCCCGGAACGCACCCATGGTGGCCGTCTCGCACCATGAATCACCTCCGCTCGACGAATCTAACGTTTCCGCTCGGTCCTGTCAATGCCTTGTTCGTTTTTTTTGGGAGTCAGGATAGGTTGGGATTGTCACCGCCGCTGGCGGACATACGCCACGACCCCCAGCGTCACGAGCACCACGCCCGCGATCAGCATCGGCCACCGCAGCCGATCGAACGCGTACCACGGGCCCGGTTGACTCACGCCCGCGTCACGCAACGCCCGCTGGTTCGCCTCCGCCTGTTCCGGCGTGCTCTGCGTTCGACGAGCGATCAGCGGCGGGTGTTTGTTGTGACTCCGGCTTGCGGCGACCACCGCGTCGATCTCGAACAAATCCTGCCGCCCCTCGCCCAGCGGCGTGAAACGCACCAACTCGAATCGGTGCCCCAATCCCATCCTGAACGACGTGACCACCGGCACCGTCGTCCATGAGCGGGGGTCATACTCCAATTCGACCGGTTCTTGCTTCTCGTGCTGCTGGAACCGCCGGACTTGCCCGTGACGGTCGATCCACACCGACGTGCGCGACGGCTCGTAGACCACCCCGGGGTGCAACGGGTTCACGACAAAGTAGCGAGACCCGACCGGGAGTGACATCCGCGCGACCATCCCACCGTCACCCCATGCCTCGACCTCGACCTCGACCTGCGGCATCTCGCAGATTTTCCGCACGAAGACCTGCGGCGCCACCAATTGCTCAAAGATCTTGTTCTCGTCCATGGGAAGGTCGTTCGGGAGGACCTGCCCGGTCGAACGGTCCCGCTCAAAGTACCGGCCCCGCGGATCATTCCCATGGAATACCGGCCAGAAACTGTACCACGCACCCGAGGCAGCGTCGTACCCGAATGTCCGGTCGTTCATGTCATCCAGAACATACCGAACCTCGATGGCCCCGGCCAGCGGCCACCGCGAAGCAAGGTCGCAAAATTCCTGCTTCGTCAGCCGGGGCGCTTCGTCGCCGGGTTGCCCCGGCGCGTTCGCCGCCCACGCCGAGGCTATGACCAGCACGAGCATCGCTCTCATCGTTCACCTGAAAGGAGTCAAGGATTCTTGGGGTGGTCTTCAGATCGGCTGGTCGAGCGGCGGGGCCCACCCGAAACACCCCACGATCGGGAACGCCGGGGAAACCACGTTGATCGTGCCGGCCACTCTAACCAACGACGCGGGATCCACGAAGCAGCAGTTGCCGAACCCTTGCCCGCAGTTCGGCAGCATGTAATACCCGGGCGGGGGCGGTAGGGCGCAAGAGGCAGAAACATGCACTGTGTACTCGTAGCAGATCTGCGTGCGTACCTCGGAGGGAGCGTTGATATCCTCACTTTTGTAGGAATTGCCGTGGGTCCAGGATTGCTCGCACGAACGGATCGTGGCGCTTTGCTGGCCGCACCCAAACTCCGGATCGCAGGTGCTGTAGTGAGCATCCCAGCATTGGGGGGCCGCGTACGCCAGAACCGCCGCCGCCGCCAAGCCGACCGCCGCTCGACCCATCGTGCTCATGCCATGCTCCTTGTGGTCTCCAGTGACCCGGATCACCGTGCCGCACTCGGAACAGAGCCCGAGGCTCAATTCCGACGATCTCGACCCTTGTGCCCGTACCACGTCGCGCTCACCGGGCCCCCGATGCCGTTCTCGATGTATTGCTCCCCACCCTTGACGCAGTCCATCCACTTCAACGCCTCGACGTGCGTATCACAGAACGCCACCGGGGCGGGACGCGGGGTGTCGACATCACCCCACGCCCGGTACTGACTCTCCCAAAGGATCCACCCAGTCCTGAGCACGCCGAGATCCGACGGGAAATGGACCATATCTTGACGTACCGGGTACGCCGGATAGTCCGCGTAATGCATCTGGGGCGGCACGCCGTACACCGGGATGGTCCGCCCTGGGATCATGATCTCGGGGTTCATGCACAATGCTTTGTTCAAGTGATAGTTGATCCACCCCACCGCCGATGAGCGGAACTTCATCACTCCCTCGGGATCTTCCACCGGGTTCGGATCGATCTCTCGGTAGTTCGCCGCGACGCCGGAGGCGATCAAAGCATCGGGCCAATACCACGTCGAGGTCAGCGCGCTGAAACTGGTGATCGGGTACACCCCCTTGGACACTTGGCAGTATTGGTCCACCAGGATGGCGGCCTGCCGGGCGGTGTTCATTGCCCGCGTCAGCCTCGCCTGCGCGATCGAGCCCCCGATCGCCGGCAACGTCAGCGACACCAGGATCATCACGATCCCCAGCACCACCACCACCTCGATCAGCGTAAAACCACGCCCACCCCTCACCCGCCGCCCCCACCAGCCCCGCCGGCCCCGCCGACCTACGCCCCGCCCGCGAGCGTCCGCGCCGCTCCCGCGACCCCGATCCTGATATCCCCCCGGAACGCACCCATGGTGGCCATCTTGCACCATGAATCACCTCCGCTCAACGAATCTAACGTTCCCGCTCGGTCCTGTCAATGCCTTGTTCGGTTTTTATTTTGGGGGAGGGATCCATCGATTGCGTATCGAGTCTCGATCCTCCGCGACCGTCCCACGATCGCTCCAACGGCTGGCAGTTGTGGTTTGATACTCCGTCCCGGTGCGGCGTGTTCAACCCACGATCAAAAAGCAAAGCCGGGCCCGCGGAAGGCCGCCGGCCCGGTGGAAGAGTTGCGACGTTCTCGATCAGCGAGAGGCGACGGACTTGGTCTTCTCGTCCGTGGCCTCGGGGACGATCATGTCGCCCGGCCCGATCTCGATGACGCGGGGACGCAGCGTCTTGCCCTCGGCCGCACGGTCCTTGGAGCGCTTCGAGGCGTCGACCTCGATCCGGGCCTTGGATTCATAGGTCGTCTGGGCCTGGGCCTTGCCCAGCCCTTCGAGAC
The DNA here is from genome assembly GCA_015200025.1 of Phycisphaeraceae bacterium. Classification (GTDB taxonomy): domain Bacteria; phylum Planctomycetota; class Phycisphaerae; order Phycisphaerales; family UBA1924; genus UBA2396. The sequence continues at coordinate 721,698 of CP054186.1, forward strand.
GGGCCTCCTGGCGTGCGTGGATCTCCGAGATCCGCCCGCGGACGTGGTCGAGGCTCCCCGCCGAATACCGGCTGTGGTCGTCGATGGTCCGCTGACGCTTCTCCATCAGCTCGATCATCCGATCATTCCTCGCGATGGTGTCGATCTGGTGGTCCAGCTGCCACAGCTGCGCCTGGAACTCGGCCCGCTCGGCCTCGAGCCGCTCGGCCAGCTCCGCGAGCCTGGATTCCTGCTGCGTCAGCACCGCGAGGTCACGGTCGATCTCCGTGGAACGTTGCTCGTACGAGCCGATCACCTGCTCGACCCGCCCGGCCTTGTTCAGGGCCTGATCCACCGAGAGCGACTCGCTGTTGAAGTTGATCCGCACGACCGCCGGCGTCGCGAAGCCCGCGTCGCCCAGGCTCACGGTCGTCACGCCGCCCTCGACCGCCCGCACCGACTCGGCCCGGGCGATCATCCCCCGTAGCGTGCCCAGGTCCGCCTGCGCCAGGTCCACCACCCGGGCGCACACGGCCTGCTCCCGCTTGAGCTGCGCGACCTGCTCGCGGACCTGCGCCAGGTCCGACCGCACCGCCGCGATCCGCGGCGCGTACTTGGACTCAAGGTCCCTCAACTGCGCCCGCAGCAGCACCGGGTCCTGGATGTTCGAATCGATCGCGTGGTTGATCCCATCACGCGTCTGGTTCATCAGCATCCGCATCCGGCCCGGCCCGGCCACCAGCACCGCCGCACCGCCCACCAGCCCCGCGATCACCACCCCCCTCACCAGCCACGTGCTCATCGCCATGATCCGAACCTCCTTCGATGTCCGGGTCCCGCCCGGGCCCGACAGGCCCGAACGCCCCGGGGGTTGCGTCCGCGGAGGTCATTGGGATCCCGGTTGCCCCGATTTCACGCCCTTCCAACCAACCCCGCTGACCGCCCCCCCCCCGCCCAACCTCATATTCGGCCCCGGCACGCTACCCTTGACTTTCCCAATGACCCGTTCCGTGCTCAACTCGATGACCACCAACTTCGTCGCCCGGCTTCGCGCCAACGACCAGGCCACGTGGTTCGAGCTCTGGGAGACCTTCGGGCCCGTCGTCCGCAGCCAGCTCGCCAAGTGGGGCAAGGGCCGCATCGGGAGCGAGACCGTCCGCGACCTCTCGCAGGAGACCCTCGCCGCCCTCTCGGGCTCCATCGACCGCTACGACCCGGCCAAGGGCGCCCGCTTTAGCACCTGGCTCCTCGCCATCGCCAAGCACGTCCTGGGCGACGAGATGGACCGCCGATACGCCCAGAAACGCGGCGGGAACAAGAAGGCCGCCAACTTCGACGAGAGCTGGATGGTCGCCTCCGCGGCCATGGGGGCTGACGAGGCCTACGAGGCCGCCGTTTTCCGCGCGAAGGTCGAGGCCGCCATCCGAGCCATCGAGAAGGAGTCCGATTTCACCGAGTTCACGATCTACCGCCTGCGCGTCCTGGAAGGCCACAGCGGCAAGCAGGTCGCCGAGGACCTGGGGATGAGCGAGCCCACCGTCAGCCGCCGCCTGGCCAAAGTCCGCGAATCCCTGCGGGCCAAGCTCCGCGAAGTGATCGCCACCTACAGCTTCACGCCCGAGGAGGCGGGGGAGGCGGCGCGAAACCGCCTCGACCTGGAACCCAACAAAGGGCCGACCGCGAGCGACGACGCCGCCTTCGACGAGGCCGTGTCCGAGATCTACCACCGCCAGGTGGAGCTGCGGCGGCGGGATCAGGCCCAGCGGCTCGAAAGCCGGTAAGCCCCCCGCGGGCGCCTTCCCCGGGAGCGACGATGCCGACCTTCCCCATCTCGATGCTCCGCCCGGAAGCGTTGGCCTTCGCCGATGCCCAACAGGCCCTCGCCTGGCCGGGCTCCGCCGCCCCGCTCGTGATCGGATCGAGCACCGCCGCGGGTGTCTTTTTCCAGGTCCTCGCGATCGGGCTCGCCGTCGGGCTCGCCATCTTCATCGCCGTCCTCACCTTCAAAGGACTCTCCCTCGTCCTCCGCCGCATCGGGGCCTTTATCGTCGGCGTCCTGACCGACGCCGGGCGGCTCGTCGGTTCGTTCTTCGCCACCTGCTTCTACATCCCGCTCGTCCTTCTCAACACCGTGCTGGGGCGATGGTCCAAGGCCCGGCACTACGGGTCGGCGCAGGAGGCCGAGCTCGCCGCCATGGGCCGCGCGATCTACCGCATCCTGATCAAGCACCCCGCCCGGCTGGTCGGGCTCGCCGGCGCGCTCGAGGGCATCGAGCAGCGCGTCCCCGAGGTCATCGCCCACGCTCCCGCCGGCGATGCGCCCAGCGCACGGACGGGCCAGTTCGACGGGTACCGGATCATCGGTTCGCTCCCCGGCGGCGGCTCGGGCGGCAAGCTCTACATCGCCGAGCCCGACCCCGTCAAACTCGCCGCCCTCGAACGAGCCACCGCCTCCCGCGTCGGGCAGGTCGTCATCAAGAGTTTCAGCCTCCGCGACGGGAGCAGCCTCCCGCAGATCGTCCGCGAGAGCCGCTCCCTCGACGCCGCCAAACGCCTCGGGCTGGTCCTCGACCACGACCTGACCCCCGAGCGTTTTTATTATGTCATGCGCTACGTCCCGGGCGAGTCGCTCACGCTCGTCACCCAGCGCATGCACGCCGACTCGGAGCCCGGCGACCCCCAGGGGCTCGACGACACCCGCCTGCGCACCGCGCTCACCTACGTCGCCGACCTGCTCCGAACTCTCGAAACCTACCACCGGGGCGGGCTCTGGCACAAGGACGTCAAACCCGACAACATCATCGTCGACGGGAAGGCCGCCCACCTCGTCGACTTCGGGCTCGTCACGCCCCTCCACAGCGCGATGACCCTGACCACCCACGGGACCGAGTACTTCCGCGACCCCGAGATGGTCCGCCTCGCCCTCCGCGGCGCCAAGGTCCAGGACGTCGACGGCGCCCGGTTCGACCTCTACGCCGCCGGCGCCGTCCTCTACGCCGTCATCGAGAACAGCTTCCCCGCCCACGGCGTGCTCTCCCACATCACCCACCGCTGCCCCGAGTCGGTCAAGTGGATCATCCGCCGGGCCATGGCCGACTACGACAAGCGCTACGCCAACGCCTCCGAGATGCTCGCCGACCTCCGCGTCGTCCTCGAGGCCCAGGACATGATGGCCGTCAAGCCCGGGCACCTCCCCAGCATGAGCGGGGGCGAGCCCCGCGTCTTCTCCGCCGAGGCCGTCGCCCTCGCCAGCATGGCCCTCGCCGCCCAGGCCAACCCCCCGCTCGCCAAGGGTTCGGGTCCCACCCTCCCCACCGCGCCCGCGGGCGGGATCGCCCCCCCACCGCTTCCCGCCGTCTCGCCACGCTCGATCCGTGTGACCAACTGGTGGACCGGGAAGTTCGAAACCGACGCCCCCACCCCAACCCCCACCCCCACCCCCAGCATCCCCACCCCCACCCCCACCCCGCCCCCCATACCGGCACACGCCAAGGCCGCCTTCCGCCGGACCCCCACCGGAGATCGACCCAGCGCCCGGGATCAGGTGTCGCGCGCTCGCGAGCGGGCGCACGCCGCTCGCGAGCGTGCCAAGGCCCGCATCGCGTCGCGCCCGATCATCACCGCCTCCTACAAGCAAGGCCCCAACCTCGGGGTCATGATCGCCGCCGGGGCACTCGTCGTTATCGTCGCGCTGGGGCTCGCCGGCATGTTCACGCTCGAGCGGATCGTCATCGTCGAGCCCGACGCCACAATCGCCCACAGCCCCACCGTCTCGGTCGTCGAGGCCGAACTCCCCACGGGGCACGCCCCGGCAACCCCGGCCGACGCCATCGTGCGGGCCGCCGCCGCCGGCGAGCCCGTGCCCGAGACGATCCTCCTCGTCGCCGACGCACGCACCCCGTGGAGCGACGACCGCTTCGAAGCCCTCCGGCGGCTCCGCGCCGCCCTCGAGAGCAACGGGGTCCGCGTCGTCGGGGACCTCTCGGGAACGGACATCCCGATCGAGGAGCAGGCCCGCGAGGTCGCGTGGTCCGCCGAGATCCGCGCCGCCGTGGGCTTGGCGTCGATCGAGACCCCCGGGGCCCAGGGCCGCGTGATCGGCTGGCTGGGAGGACGGTCCGAGATCACCGGCGTCGTGTGGGCCAAGCCCGAGGACCTGATGAACCCCGGGAGCCCGCTGCAATACCTCGTCATCGTCCCGGACCGCCCCGACGCCTCTCCCCAGGAGCGCGCCGCCGTCGATCAACTCCGGACCACCATTGTGGGCGTCCTCCGCGGGGACCCTCTCCGGCCCCCACCCTCCCTCCCGACGCAACCCACCCGCCCGTCCCAAGGCCGCGCCGCCCGCGAACGCTGAGCCCCCCGCACGTCGCCCGCCCGGGGCGTTACACTGCGGCCGAAATGGCCGAGGCGATCTTCTTCGACGACGGCAAGGGCCTGCTCTCCCCGCTCATCGACCTGCGGGCCTCCTTCGACGTGCGCACCGGGGCGCTCACCTCCCTCGAACGCCTCACCCGCTGGCTCGACCTCGAACCCATCGCCCTCCTCACCCACCCGCGCCTCGCCGACCTCACCCGCGAACGCCACCACACCCCTCCCGCCGGCCGCGACAAACCCCCGGCGGTCAACACCCTCCCGAGATCCGAGGAACCCCGCCTCTTCATCAACGGCCGCTGCCCGCTCCCGCATGAGGTCCTCACCACCCTCGAACCGGGTCAATCGCTGATCGAGTCGGGCACCGGCGACCTCATCGCCTGCGTCTGCCCGCCCGGCGAGTTCCGGGCGTTCCGCGACCACGGCGCCCCGCCCGGGGTCATCATCGGGGAGCTCGACCGGCCCGCCCTGCTCGCCCGCCCGTGGGACGTGATCCGTTTCCGCGACGCCTGCCTCTCGCACGACCTCGAGATGCTCGCCGACGCGCCCACGACCGACCTGCCCCCGGCCGTCCTGGGCATCGGCGATTCGGTGCTCACGATCTCCCCCTCCGCCTCCGTCTACCCGGGCGTCACGCTCGACCTCGAGCACGGGCCCATCGTCATCGCCGACCACGCCACCGTCCGCCCCGGCGCCACCATCGTCGGCCCCGCCTCCATCGGCGCCCACTCCACCGTCCTCGAACGCGCCCTCATCAAAGCCCACACGGCCATCGGGCCCTGGTGCAAGGTCTCCGGCGAGATCGGGGGCACCATCTTCCAGGGTTTCGCCAACAAGGCCCACGACGGGCACCTCGGCGACGCCTGGGTCGGGGAGTGGGTCAACCTCGGCGCGGGCACCACCAACAGCAACCTCCTCAACACCTACTCCGAGGTCGTCGCCGCCGCCCCCGGCGGCACCAACGAACGCACCGGCCTGACCTTCCTCGGCGCCGTGATCGGCGACCACGTCAAAGCCGCCATCGCCACACGCATCATGACCGGCGCCGTCCTCGGCACCGGGGGCATGTTCGCACGCTCCGCGCCCATCGCCGGCACCACCCCGCCCCTGGCCTGGTGGACCGACGAAGGCCAGCGTGCCTTCCGCCCCGCGAAGTTCATCGAGACCGCACTCGCGATGATGGCCCGCCGGAAGATCACACCGACCCCGGCCTACACCGACCTCCTCCGCGGGCTCGCCGGGGAGTCATGAGCCGCACGCCATGACCCCCACCCCCACCCCCACCCCCACCGCCACCCCCCCCTCACGCCCCACGCCCACGCTCTACCTCATCGACGGCTACGCCCAGTTCTTCCGCGCCTACCACGCCATCCGCTCCGAGCTCTCGTCCCCCGTCACCAAAGAACGCACCAACATGACCTTCGGGTTCGTCGGGATGCTCCTCAAGCTCCTCCGCGGCGAAGGGAACCTCGGCGGCCCCCCCGCCTACCTCGCCGTCGCCCTCGACGTCTCCGGCGACCGCGGCACCTTCCGTTCCCAGATCTACCCCGACTACAAAGCCCACCGCCCGCCGCCCCCCGAGGACCTCCCGCCCCAGGTCGATCGGTGCCTCGCCATCCTCGCCGAGATCGGCGTCCCCACCCTCGGCGCCGAGGGCTTCGAGGCCGACGACGTCATCGCCACCGTCGTCCGACGCCTCCGGCGCGACCACCCCGGCGTCCGCGTCCGCATCGTCAGCAAGGACAAAGACCTCAAACAACTCCTCGAACCCGGCGCCGTCGAGCTCTACGACATCCACCACGACCAGGCCATCACCGCCGACACCCTCCGCGACGAACTCGGCCTCTCCCCAGCCCAGGTCCGCGACATGCTCACCCTCATGGGCGACACCGTCGACAACGTGCCCGGCGTGCCCGGCGTCGGGGAGAAAACCGCCGCCGCCCTGGTCCGCGACTACGGCTCGCTCGAGGGCGTCCTCGCCCACGCCGCCGACATCAAGGGCAAACGCGGCGAGAACATCCGCGCCTGGGCCCCCGAAGCCCCGCTCACCCGCTCACTCATCACCCTCCGCGACGACGTCCCCATCGCCCTCGACCTCGAACTCGCCCGCGCCGACCGACTCCGCCTCGACCGCCTCATCCCCCTCTGCCAGACGCTCGGCTTCAACCGCTTCCAAAACGAAGTCCGTGCCCTCCTGGGCGACCCCGCGGTGCCGCAGACCGACCCTCGCTCGGCCGCCGGCGGGGCCGCCGCCACGGATCCGATGCCCGAGGCCGCCTCCGAGAGCAAGCGGGCCCGCGATGAAACCGGCCGAAAGCCCGCCGCTCACGCCCGCGGCCCGGAGATCCCCGCCGCCGAATCCCTCTTCGGCGGATCGCCCGCCCACGCCGCGTCCACCGACCGGCCCGCCCTGGGCGACTACCGCCTCATCACCTCCCGCGACCAGCTCGACGCCCTCGTCCGCGCCCTCGCCCACGCCGAGATCATCGCCCTCGATACCGAGACCACCGAGCTCTCGCCCATGCGCGCGAAGCTCTGCGGCATCAGCCTCTCGACCAAGGTCGGCACCGGGGTCTACATCCCCGTCCGGTCCCCGGACCCCGGCTCGCACCTCGACGAGCCCACCGTCCTCGACGCCCTGCGGCCCGTCCTCGAAGCCCAGCACCCGCCCAAGTGCGGGCACAACATCAAATACGACCTCCTCATCTTCCGCAACGCCGGCGTCTCCCTCGGCGGCGTCGCCTTCGATTCCATGGTCGCCTCCTACCTCATCGACGCCTCACGCTCCTCCCACGGGCTCGAATACCTCTCCGAGGCCCTGCTCGGACGCGGCAAACAGCACATCTCGGAACTCATCGGGTCCGGCAAAGACCAACGCTCCTTCGACACCGTGCCGGCGGCCGCCGCCCTCAACTACGCCGCCGCCGACGCCGACCTCACCCTCCACCTCCGAGAGGTCATGCGCCCGCAACTCCGCTCGATGGGCCTCGACAACCTCTTCGAGAACGTCGAGATGCCCCTCATCGAGGTCCTCGCCGAGATGGAGTTCAACGGCGTCATCGTGGACGGCGAGGAGCTCGAACGCCAGCGCCGACGCCTCCAGTCCAAGATCAACGACCTCCTCGACCGGCTCGACGCCGAGGCCAAGAAGTCCATCGCCCGCACGTTCGACCCCAACAGCCCCAAGCAGCTCGCCGCGGCCCTCTTCAACCGCCCCGACGACCCGACGCCCGGGCTCGGGCTCACCCCGACCAAGAAAACCAAGACCGGCTTCTCCACCGACGCCGAGGTCCTCGAAGAACTCGGACAGGACGCCACCATCACCACGCCCATCCCGGCCCTGATCCTCGAATACCGCCAGTTCAGCAAGCTCGTCTCGACCTACCTCGTCGCCCTCCGAGAGGCCATCAACCCCGCCACCGGACGCGTCCACACCAGCTTCCACCAGACCGTCGCCGCCACCGGGCGCCTCGCCAGCAGCGACCCCAACCTCCAGAACATCCCCATCCGCACCGACGTGGGCCGCGAGATCCGCAAGGCCTTCGTCGCCCCGCCGGGCTCGGTCCTCATCACCGCCGACTACTCCCAGATCGAGCTCCGCCTCCTCGCCCACCTCTCGCGCGACCCCAACCTCATCGCCGCTTTCCTCGCGGGGGAGGACATCCACCGCCAGGTCGCCGCCCAGATCAACAACGTCCCCCCCGCCGAGGTCACCCGCGAGATGCGCTCCGGGGCCAAGATGGTCAACTTCGGGATCGTCTACGGGATCACCGCCTTCGGGCTCGCGCGGCGGCTGGGCGTTTCCAACGCCGCCGCCGACGAGATCATCACCGGGTACAAACGCCGCTTCGCCGGGATCACCACCTTCCTCCACGAGTGCGTCGAGCAGGCCCGACGCCACGGGTACGTCGAGACCATCCTCAAACGCCGGCGTCCCATCCCCGACATCGACAGCTCCAACCCGTCCAGGCGCGCCTTCGCCGAGCGGACCGCCATCAACTCCGTCGTGCAGGGGTCCGCCGCCGATCTCATCAAGATCGCCATGGTCGATATCCACGGGGCGATCCGCGGCGCCCACGACCGCCCGCCCGACCCCGACCTCGCCCCCGCCCGTCTCCTCCTCCAGGTTCACGACGAACTGGTCCTTGAATGCCCCGAGCCCGCCGCCGAGAGGGCCGCCAACGCCGTTAGTCGCCGGATGGAGGGGGCCCTAACCCTCACCGTCCCGATCAAGGTGGACGTCAGCACCGGACGCGACTGGTACAAAGAGGGCTGAGCCCGCCACACCCCGCCCCACGCCGACCACCCGGGCGTCCAATGATCCGCCCATGGTCATGCTCGCCGACGTTTCGGGGGATGGGCTCCCCGCCAAAGTCCTGCTCTACGGCATTTTCCTCGCGATGATCGCGGGGTTCCTCTTCCTCGACCTGTTCGTGCTCAACCGCAAGGCGCACGTCATCGGGGCCGGCGAAGCGCTCCGCCAGGCCGGCGGGTGGTTCGCCGTTGCCATCTGCTTCTGCGCGTCCGTCTTTTACCTCTACGAGCACCGCGTGGCGGGCCTGGGCGAAGCACCCCCCGACCCCGCGCTCGTCGAGCAGGCCCAGAAGGACCGGGTCGCCGCGGGCGACGGCCCGCTCATCGGGCCCGCCCGGACCCCCCTCGACGACCCCTACCTGCCCAACAACGGCAAGGAAGCCGTCGTCATGTTCTTCCAGGGATACCTCCTCGAACTCATGCTGAGCCTCGACAACATGATGGTCATCGCCATCATCATGACCTACTTCAAGGTCCCTAGGCCCTACCAGCACCGCGTCCTGTTCTGGGGCATCATGGGCGCCATCGTCCTGCGCGGCGCCATGATCTACGTCGGCTCCGAGCTCGTCTCCCGCTACCACTGGATCATCTACGTCTTCGGCGGGTTCCTCCTCCTCACCGCCATCAAGATGATGCTCATCAAGGAAGACGACGAGCCCGACCTCGAGAAAAACCCGATGGTCCGCCTCGCACGCCGGCTCTTCCGAATCACCCCCGACTATCACGGGCAGCGCTTCATCGTCCGCACGCCCCAGGGCCTCGCCATCACGCCCCTCATGCTCGCCCTCTTCGCCATCGAGTTCGCCGACGTCATCTTCGCCGTCGATTCCATCCCCGCGATCTTCGGCATCACCAAGGACCCGTTCATCGTCCTCACCAGCAACTGCTTCGCCATCCTGGGCCTCCGCGCCCTCTACTTCGCCGTCGCCGCCCTCTCCGCCCGCTTCAAGTACCTCAAGACCAGCATGATGCTCATCCTCGCGTTCATCGGGGTCAAGATGCTCATGCCCGTCCTCGCCAACATCCCCGCCGCCCACGGCGCCGCCGGCGGGTGGGATTTCCACATCTCCGCCTACGCCTCCCTCGGCGTCATCGCCTCCCTCATGGTCGCCGGCGTCGTGGCCTCCGTCTGGGCCGGGAGCGACGCGCCCGAGCCCGCCGACGATCCCCCGGCGGACCCCCCGCCCGCCGACCCGCGACCCTGACCCATGCACCCGACCCGGACCAGCGCGAACGACCCGCCGGGACCGCCCCACCCGCACCCCGCCGCCTTCGACGACGCCCGACTCCTCAAGGATTGCCGCCTGGGCAAAGGCCGATCCGGGGGACCGGGCGGCCAGCACCGCAACAAGGTCGAGACCACCGTCTTCATCACGCACCTCCCCACGGGGACCGAGTCCCACGCCGCCGAGCGGCGCAGCGCCGAGGAGAACCGCAAGGCCGCCGTCTTCCGCCTCCGACTCGCGCTGGCGACCGACGTGCGATGCGCCCTCCCGCCGGGCGACGCCTGGGGCGACGCCCGCTCGGCCCTGTGGCGCGTCCGGTGCCGGGACGGGAAGATCGCCTGCAACCCCGAGCACCGCGACTTCCCGTCGCTGCTCGCCGAGGCCCTCGACACCCTCCACGCCTGCGGGCTCGACGAGCACAAGGCCGCGCTGCGGCTCGAATGCACCCCGAGCCAGCTCATCCGCTTCGTGCGCGAGCACGCGCCGGCGATGTCGTGGTGGAACCGCGGACGCGCCGCCGCGGGCAAGCACCCGCTCAAGTAGCGCCCGTCACTCCCCGACTCGCCACTCGAGGATCCCCGCGCTCGCGCCGCCGCGGAGCACGGCGTTGATCCGTACCGCCCGCGCGCGCACGGGCTCGAACCGGACTTCGTTGAACCGATCGTGTTCCACGGGGAACACTCCCATAACCCCCGCGTCGCCCGCCGGCGGCTTCACCGTCTTCCACTCGTCGGATTCGTCGAGGTACTCAAGGGTCCATGACTCGGGCGTCTTGCACCCGCCGCGGTCGTCGTACCAATACACCGACGTGGAGGCGACGACGCGGGGCTGGTCGAAGTCGTAGCGGACCCACTGGGGCTGGGCGCCGGGCCCGCCGCGGCGGTCCCACCAGGTGAAGCGCGGGATCGACGCGTCGCGCGAGGAACTCGGCTCGACGCGGTCGGAGAGTGCGGCGAGCGAGTCGCCCGCGTGGACGTGGGACGCGGAGGCCTTGAGGCCCGGGCGGGGCCCCAGGCCGCGGACGGAGGGGGACTCGGGGATCCAGACTTTCATGGCGGCGGGCCCGCGGTTGGCCCAGGCGGCGTAAGGGATGAGGGCCGTGGAGAACGGGGTGATCTTGGACGGTGAGCGGTAGAGTTCGTCGTCGTCCCAGGCGAGGATCGGGGCGCGGAGGCCGTGGGCCTTGATGGCGGGCATGCCCAGGCCGACGAGGGGGTTGGGTTCGGTGGACAGGATGGTGCCGGGCGGGAGGATGAACTCGTGGTAGGCCTCGCGGTCGGGCCCGGCTTGTGCTTCAAGGCAGTAGACGACGGGCCCAAGAGTGACGGCGGCGTGCCCCTTGAGGGATTCGGCGCGGGGGGACGCGATGGCGCGCCGCGGGGCGAGGGGGAAGTGGATGGTGTAGGCCTGGGTGTCCGGCCCGGCGTAGGTCGCCTTGGCGTACCCGTCGCGCTCGGTGGGGGTCTCGGTCCACCAATTGTTGAACGAGAAGGACATGGTGCCGGACCCGTCGGGGCGTCGGTCGGGGGCGGCGTCGCGGGCCCACGCGGGGATGCGGAGGTAGAGGTGGCCCGCGGCATCGGCGGGGGCGATGAGTTCGATGTCGACGCGGCCGTCGGCGGGGTAGCGGGTGCGTTGTCGGATGGTGACGGGGCCCTTGGGTGTTTGGATGGTGGCGTCGCCCTCGGCGTAGAGGTTGATGTAAATGTCGTTGCCTCGGGTGGCGTAGGCGTACTGGCCGAGGGCGGCGTAGAAGCGGAGGACGTTGGGCGGGCAGCAGGCGCAGGCGAACCACGGGCTACGGGCGTGGGCGCCGCGCGAGGCGAGGGGGTTGACATAGAAGAAGGATCGGCCGTCGGCGGCGAGGCCGGAGGCGATGCCGTTGTAGAGGGCTCGCTCGAAGGCGTCCATGTAGCGGGCGTACCCGGTGAGGAGGAACATGCGGTGTGACCACATGGCGAGGGCGATGGAGGCGCAGGTTTCCTGGTAGGCGGACTCGGTGGGGAGGTCGAAGGGTCGTGTGAAGCCCTCGTTGTGGGCGGAGGCGCCGATGCCCCCGGTGACGAACATCTGGGTGGAGGTGACGTCGCGCCAGAGGGCTTCGAGGGCGGGGAGGTATTGGGCGTCGCCGAGGAGGGCGAGGTCGGCCATGGCGATGGCCTGGTAGGCGAGGCGGACGGAGTGCCCGGCGGCCTTGCGCAGGTCCATGGCGGGGACGTGGTCCTGGCAGTATTCGCCGAAGAGGGGCGGGGTTCGGTTGGCGCGAGGGCGGCCGCGGGTCTCGATGAGGAACCGCGCGGTGTCGAGATAGCGTTGTTGCTTGGTGAGGTGGTAGAGGCGGACGAGGGCGAGTTCGATCTCCTGGTGGCCCGGGGCGTCCTCGAGGCGGCCCTTCCCGAAGACGGAGCAGACGTGATCGGCGGCCTTGACGGCCACGTCGAGGAGGGTGAGTTTGCCGGTGGCCTGGTGGTGGGCGATGCCGGCCTCGATGAGGTGCCCGATGCAGTAGGACTCGTGGTCGTGCTGCTCGTTGGTCCAACGCGTATCGAGCCCGGCCTTGAGGGTGTAGTAGGTGTTGATGTACCCGTCGGGCCGCTGGGCCTTGGCGATGACGGCGATCAGGGCGTCGAGGCGAGCGTCGAGGGCGGGGTCGGGGTGGAGGGCGAGGAGGTAGGCGGCGCCCTCGATGGCCTTGTAGACGTCGGAGTCGTTGAAGAGGAGGCCTTGATAGTCGCCCTGCTCGATCCCGGCGGCGCGGCGGAAGTTGGCGAGGCGGCCGGTGGACTCGCACTGATCGAGGTTGGCCTGGAGGGTCCCGAGGCGGACGGCTTCCATCATGGGGGTCCAGTATGGGCCGGCGAGGCGGGCGTCGGTCCATCGGACGGGCTGAAGGACGACGCGGGGCGCGTCGGAGGGCTGCGGCGGGGTGGTGAAGGCGGTGGAAGCCGCGATCACCGCGGCGAGGCACGCGAGGGTGTGCGACAGGGTGGGCATGCCGTGGCTCCTGCTTTTGAGGCCGGGCGTGGGGTGGCGTGGGGCGGGGATCGGGGTTCCGCCGAGACCGGTTCTCTGATACTCTATCAATGATGCGTCGCCGCGGGTTCACGCTGATTGAGTTGCTGGTGGTGATCGCGGTGATCGCGCTCTTGATCGGGCTGCTGCTGCCGGCGTTGGGGTCGGCGCGAGAGACGGCCCGGCGTACGGCGTGCCTGTCGAACACGAAGAGCCTCTCGACGGCGGCGACGTTGTACTCGAACCAGAGCCGGGTGGGTCATTTCGTGCCGACGTTCTTTGATTGGGAGGACAACGTCGGGTGGTTGTTCCCGGAGTTTATCGCGGGGCCGAAATCGGTGGTATGCCCGAGCACGCGGAACCGGATCCGGATGGACGTTCGGATGAGCGAGGTCGACCCGGAGATCGTGGAGCTGTGGGGGCGGGACTTCATCCGGGACTACTTCTTTACGGCGAAGGACCGCGACGACGAGGAGGGCGGGCACAGTTACGAGGTCCGTTCGTGGTTTACAGCGGGGAAGTACCTGGACGGGCGGACGGTGATCAACGCGGGGATGGCGACGGTGGGCGATCAGTTGGGGTGGCGTCGTCAGGAGGTCCCGCAGCTGTTCGAGGCGGGGATGCGGTCGATCAACGTGCTCAAGACGCAGACGAACATCACGTTCCCGGACCGGTGCCTGCTGTTCATCGATAACGACAACGACGAGTCGATCGTGCCGGGGTTCGGGCGGACGGACGGGGTGAACAACTGGCCCGACGCCTGGAACAACCACGGGGCGGCGGGGTACAACGTGTCCTTCGCGGACGGGCACGGGGCGTGGGTGAAGACGGACGAGCGGCTGATCCGGGTGTACCTGGACAGTTACGACGGGGCGCCGACGAATTTCCGGCGGGTTTCGCCCTACCGAGACCGGATGATCACGGTAAGCGGGCACCGCATCCCGGAGTATTTCGAGGGGCCGTAGGGTGGCCCGACCCGTGAGGATGCGCGGATGCTGAACACACTGGCGGTTCTGATGGCGGCGGTGTCGATGGCTCAGACGCAACCCAACGCCGGGGAGACCCCGCGGGGGATGCCGCGGGCGACACGGGCGGAGGTGTACGCGTCGGGGGCGATGGCGGCGACGAGCCACCCGCTGGCGACGCAGGCGGCGCTGGAGGTGATGCGAGCGGGCGGGTCGGCGCTGGACGGGGCGATCGCGGCGAACGCGTGCCTGGGGCTGATGGAGCCGACGGGGTGCGGGGTGGGCGGGGACCTTTTCGCGCTGGTGTGGGACCCGGGAACAGGACGGCTGCACGGGTACAACGGGTCGGGGCGTGCGCCGGCGGGGCTGACGATCAAGGCGGTGACGTCGCGCGGGCTGGAGAAGATCCCGGCGGCGGGGGTGTTGCCGGTGACGGTGCCGGGGTGCGTGGACGGGTGGTTCGCGTTGCACGAGCGGTTCGGGCGTGTGCCGATGGGCGTGGTGCTGGGGCCGGCGATCGGGTACGCGCGGGAGGGTTTCCCGATGGCGCCCGAGATCGCGCGGGCGTGGGCGTTGTCGGTGAGGCGGTTCGAGTCGTACCCGAACTTCCGTACGACGTTTACGATCGACGGGCGGTCGCCGCGCGCGGGGGAGGTGTGGAAGAACCCGGGGCTGTCGGCGACGTACCAGCGGATCGCGGAAGTCGGGCGTGAGGGTTTTTACACGGGGGTGACGGCGGAGACGATCGGGTCGTTCCTCGCGGAGCAGGGCGGGTTTTTGTCGGCGGCGGACCTGGCGGGGCACCGGGGTGAGTGGGTCGAGCCGGCGAGCGCGAACTACCGCGGGTACGACGTGTGGGAGATCCCGCCGAACGGGCAGGGGATCGCGGCGCTGCAGATCCTGAAGATCCTTGAGGGGTTCGACCTCAAGGCGATGGGGTGGGGGAGCGCGGATCACGTGCACGCGTTCGTGGAGGCGAAGAAGCTGGCGTTCGAGGACCGGGGGCGGTATTACGCGGACCCGGGGCTCGTGAAGGTCCCGGTGAAGCGGCTGATCAGCGGGGAGTACGCGGCGGAGCGTCGCGGGCTGATCGAGATGGGCGCAGCGGCGAAGGCGGTGGAGCCCGGGGCGATCCCGTCGGGGGCGGACACGATCTACCTGACGACGGCGGACGCGTCGGGGATGATGGTGTCGCTGATCCAATCGAACTACCGGGGGATGGGGTCGGGGATGGTTCCGCCGGGGCTCGGGTTCATGCTCCAGAACCGTGGGGAGCAGTTTTCGTTGGATCCCGAGCACCCCAACGCGTTGGAGCCGGGGAAGAGGCCGTTCCACACGATCATCCCGGCGTTCATCACGAAGGACGGGACGCCGTGGATGAGCTTCGGGGTGATGGGCGGGGCGATGCAGCCTCAGGGGCACGCGCAGGTCGTGATCAACCTGGTGGACTTTGGGATGAGTTTGCAGCAGGCGGGTGACGCGCCGCGGATCCATCATGATGGATCGACCGAGCCGGTGGGTGTGAGGGCGAGCCCGATGCGGGACGGGGGGGTGCTGAACCTGGAGGCCGGGTTCCCGGCGGAGACGGTTCGGGAGCTGGAGCGTCGCGGGCACACCATCAAGCCGGCGCCGACGGCGGTGTTCGGTGGGTATCAGGCGATCCGACGGCTGGCGGGGGGGGTGTACGAGGGGGCGAGCGAGAGCCGCAAGGACGGGCACGCGGGGGGGTACTGAGGGCTCTCGGGGGCTGATTCAACGCCGTGGGGTCGTGGACGGTGGCTATGGTTGGGCCAACGAAAGGACCCCAGCATGACCCTGAAGACGAGTGGTGTGATCGCTCTGGCCCTGGCGGCCGGCGCGGCGGCGCTGGTCGGCGCGCTCCAACCCGACCCGCAGAATCAATCCAACCCGCAAGGGAAGAATCAGCCCGATGCGAAGCCCGACGTTCGCGAGCTGATCCAGCCGGCGTTTGTGCCCCCGACGCCCAAGCCCGTGCCGAACCTTCCCGTGGTGAAGAAGACGGAGCTCGAGGACGGGCTGATCGTGGAGGACATGAAGATCGGTGAGGGGTACGAGGTCAAGCCGGGGGGCGCGGTGGTGGCGCACTATCACGGGACGCTCAAGAGCACGCCGGAGAAGGCGTTCGATTCGTCGTTCGAGCGTGGGGAGCCCATCGCGTTCCCGCTGTCGGGCGTGATCATGGGGTGGCAGAAGGGCGTGCCGGGGATGAAGGTCGGCGGGATCCGCCGGCTGACGATTCCGTCGAAACTCGGGTACGGCGAGCGCGGAGCGGGCGCTGATATCCCGCCGAACTCGGACCTGGTGTTTGTCATCGAGCTCGTGGATGCGCTCCAGATCGAGGACGTGAAAGCGGGCGAGGGCGAGGCAGTGGACGGGCCGTGCGTGGCGGTGACGGCGTACACGATCAAGGACAAGGACGGGAAGGAGATCGAGAAAGCGACGTCGGACAAGCCGTACATCTGGATCCCCGGCGAGTTCCAGCCCATCCAGTTCGGGCTCGAAGGGATGAAGGTGGGCGGGAAACGCCGGCTGACGGTGCCCAAGGAGATGAACATGACGCCGCCGCAGCTCATGAGCACGCGGCCTCAGGAGGTCCCGATCACGATCGACGTGGAGTTGCTCGTGGTGAGGAACCTTCAGCCCAAGCGTTGATCGGCCGGCGCCGCGCCGGTCGTCTCACGTTCTCTTGATCCACTCTTGACCCCGCTCGGGCATGATCCCGGGCGGGGTCGTTTGACATATGAGGGGGGGGGGGGGGGTAGCATGCGGCATGATCTCCACCCTCCTCCTGGCATTCGGCGTATCGGGCTTCCTGGCGCAGTCGGGCGGCGGGGGAGGACGAGTCGCCCGCGGTGTGGGCGTCGGTCCCCGGGGTGCACACGCGGTCCGGGGAGGCGTTCGTCTTCCGCATCAACTTCGTCCGTACGGACGACGGGCGGTGGATCCCGGTGACGGCGATCTCGATGAGCACAAACGCACGCCGCCGGCCGTGGGTGATTTTCTGAGCCTGGGGCGATGGGATGGGCTATGAGTTCCGGCGTGCGTCGGGCCTGAACGGGGGCTCCTCGTCGCTGGGCTCATCGGATTCGTCTTCTTCGTATTCGTCTTCGGGGTCGGCCTCGCCGGACTCTCCCTCGTCGCGGTCGGAGTCGTCGTCGGCGGCGTCGTCCTCGAACTCATCGTCGCTCTCGTCGGCGGGATCGGCCTTGGGGGCGGGC
Organism: Phycisphaeraceae bacterium; assembly: GCA_015200025.1. Classification (GTDB taxonomy): domain Bacteria; phylum Planctomycetota; class Phycisphaerae; order Phycisphaerales; family UBA1924; genus UBA2396. Next base: position 738,807 of record CP054186.1, read on the forward strand.
TTGGGCTCGACCTGGGCGGCGCCCTTGGGCCCGGCGGGCTCGTCGGCGGCGAAAAGGGCGCCCTGTTCTTCCTTGCCCTTGACGGGCCAGGCGATGCCTTTCTGGGCGGCTTCTTCCTTGGCCATCTGCTTCATCATCTCCCATTCCTCGGGGGTGATGAGGACGTCGCGGGCGACGCTGCCCTTGTGGTCGGAGATGATGCCGGCGATGCCCATGAGGTCGATGAGTCGGCTGGAGCGGGTGTAACCGATGGCGAGGCGTCGCTGGAGGAGGCTGACGCTCCCGCGGCGGGATTCGAGGACGATCTCGACGGCGCGTTCGAAGAGGGGGTCTTCCTGTGCGGCCTTGAGGCTGGCGGAGGAGTTGTTCTTGCTCTGGAGGAGGCGTTCCTCGTCGGAGAGCTGCCCGAGGCCGGTGCCGTCCTCGGAGGGCTTGCGGAGTGAGAGGAGCTGTCGTTCGAAGCTGGGCCCGGCGACGTCGCGCATGAAGCGGACAACGCTGCGGATTTCCTTGTCGTCGACGAGGGTTCCCTGGGCGCGGGTGAGCTTGTTGGTGCGGGGGTTGAGGAAGAGCATGTCGCCGTGCCCGAGGAGGAGTTCGGCGCCCTTGCCGTCGAGGACGATGCGGGAGTCCATGCCGGAATTGACGCGGAAGGCGACGCGGCAGGGCATGTTGCTCTTGATGAGGCCGGTGACGACGTTGGCCTGGGGTCGCTGGGTGGCGAGGATGAGGTGCATGCCGACGGCGCGGGCCTTCTGGGCGATGCGGATGATGTGGCTCTCGACCTCCTTGGCGGTCATCATGAGGTCGGCGAGCTCGTCGATGATGAAGACCATGTAGGGGAGCTTGCGGGGGACGCGGGCGCCCTCCTCGTCGGTGGCGATGCCCAGGCGCTCCTTGAGCTCGTCCCAGGAGAGGTCGTTGTAGGCGGAGATGTCGCGGCACCCGGCCTCGGCGAGGAGCTCGTACCGCTCGTCCATCTTGGTGCAGGCCCATTCGAGGATGGCGGCGGCCTTGGACATCTCGGTGACGACGGGGCACATCAGGTGGGGGATGTCGCGGAACTGGGACATCTCGACCATCTTGGGGTCGACGAGGACCATCTTGAGCTCGCTGGGCTTCTTGGTGTAGAGGAAGCCCATGATGATGGTGTTCATGCACACGCTCTTGCCCGAGCCGGTGGTCCCGGCGATGAGCATGTGCGGCATCTTGGCGAGGTCTTCGATGAGAGGTTCGCCGCTGGCGTCCTTGCCCATGAACATGGGGAGCTTCATGGAGGCGAAGCGGTCGGTCCGGGCCATGAGCTCCTTGAGGCGGACCTTTTCCTTCTGGGTGTTGGGGACCTCAATCCCGATGGTGTCGCGGCCGGCCTGGTTGGCGACGATGCGGATGTTGACGGACTTGAGGGCGCGGGCGATGTCGCTGCTGACGGCGGAGACGGCGGCGACCTTGGTGCCCGGGGCGAGGCGGACGTCGAAGAGGGTGATGACCGGCCCGGACTCGATGCCCACGACCTCCCCGTCGATCCCGTAGACACGCATGGCGGACTCGAGGCAGGCGGCCTGCTCGCGGACGTAGGACTCGAGCTTTTCGTTGAAGTTCTCCTCGGGGTTCTCGAGCAGGTCCATGCCCGGGAAGCGGTATTGGCGCCCCTCGACCTCGAGTTGCTCGGCGTTCTGGAGCCCGGCGAGGTCCGCGTCGGTCGCGACCTCGCGGTTGTCCTGCCCGAAAACCACCGGGAGCCGGCTCATCTTCTCGCGGAGCGATCCCGTGTCGAAAACCTGCGGGGCCCCGGGCAGCTCGTCGTCGTCGCGGGCGCCGTCGGTCTCGGCGGTCCCCTGGTCCCGACGGTCGTCGCCCGGCGCGTGCTCCGCGACAACGTCGGGGTCTTCGACGACCGTGGGCTCGTTGGGCTCGTCGGCGTGATCGGTCTCGCGGCCCGGCGCGGTGGTCATGCCGCCCTCGCCCGGGAAGGCGACCTCGGGCGGGGCATCGGAGGCGTGCCTGGGCTTGGCCCGTCGTTGACGCATGCGGTCGAGCGCCTGGGCCTGGACCTCGTTCATCCCGTCGTCGGGGAGGCCGTCTCGCCCGCGGAAGAGCGATGCGAGCCTGGCGAGAAGCCCCGGGCGACGCGGGGGTTGTTCGTGGAGCCCGTGGTGCGAGGGAGCGGGGTGGCTGAAGGATCGGCCGGATACTTCCTCGGAATGTCCTCGCACGCCCCCCCCACCACCGTTCGCCGCCCCGCCGACCATCCCGCCGACGGCGCCGACGGCGCTGAGCCCCTTCCCGGCGCCGACGAAGGCGAGGCGGCCGGCGACGAAGGCGGCGGGGACACCTTTGTCCCGTGAGACTTTCCAGATCCAGGAGACGATCTCGTCGACGGCGACGACGAGCCCGATGGCGATGCCCAGGAGCATGAGGACGCCCGCGCCGACGGGCCCGCCGCCGGGAATGAGACGGTCGACGAGGGCGACGCCGAGTTTCCCGCCGGAGATCTCGGGGTAGGGGCCGCTGGAGGGGAAGAGGAGGCGTTGGGCGCCGCAGACGGCGACGACGAGGACGAGGACGCCGACGAGGCGGGTCCAGGCGTGGGCCGGGGGCCGGCCCATGGCGGTGAGGATGAGCCCCAGGCCGGTGAGGGCCGCGAGGACCCAGGCGCCCCACCCGAGGCCGGCGACGAGGGAGTAGGCGATCCAGGCGCCGATGGGCCCGCAGAGGTTGGTGACTTCCGCGCGGAGGCTGGTGACGGTGTGGCTGGGCCAGTCGGTGGGGTTGAAGCTCCAAAGCGCGACGGCGAGGTAGGCCCAAGAGGCCAGGGCGAGGAAAATGGCGAGTTTGAGGAGAACGCCGGAGGCGAGCGTGGCGCCGGAGGAAGGGATGCTGGTCGAGGTCGAGGGGTTCCCCCGTCCTGAGCGTCCCGCCGAGATCGAGCTTCGCGTTGCCATGGTGGTGCGATTCCGTTCGCTCCCCGGGCGGGAGTCCCGCGTGCGGGGTCTTGATGCATGAGCCTCGTGCCCACGATCGCCGGCGTCGGGCCGGCGCGGATCCGTCCGCTGGTGTGGATGATATCAGGACGGTGCCGTCGGCGGCGCGCCGGTGCGGGAGGGGGCCCGGTGGGTGCAAAAAGGCACAAGGCCCCGAGAGGGGCCCTGTACCGATGAGTTGAACCTGATGGTGAGGCAGGTGTGGACGGGGGGTCGGCTTACCAGCCGCCGCCGCGACGGCCACCGCCGCCGCCGCCGCCGCCACCGAACCCACCGCGGCCACCGCCGCCGCCGCCGCCGAACCCGCCGCGGCCGCCGCCGGGGCGTCCGCCGCCGGCTTCACGGGGCTTGGCTTCGTTGACCGTGAGGTCGCGGCCGTCGACGTTGGCGCCGTTGAGGGCCTCGATGGCCGCGCGGGCGTTGTCGGCGTTGGTGAACTCGACGAACCCAAAGCCGCGGGGGCGGCCGGTTTCGCGGTCCATCACGAGGCTCGCGGAGGCGACTTCACCGTGCTGCTCGAACAGCTCGCGCAGCTGGGCCTCGGTGGTGTTGAAAGACAGATTTCCGACGTACAGTTTCATCCGACGTTCTCTATGCCCGAAAGGTTTAACCGGCTGCTCGACTCGGGCGGAGGAAGCGTCGGCGATCTCTGAATGCCCGTCCGCCGTGTACGGATCGGGCTGAGTCGTCTCAAGTATACCCCACGTCAAACGCCCGCGGCGAGCCCGATCAACCAGGGGCTTTCACCGGGTCCGGCACGCACAAGCACGGCATCGACGGCCGGATATCCGCGCGTGCCCAGGCGCGGTCCAGCCGGGCCCTGGCATCTGCGGCCTCCGAAGCCCGCGCCGGATCCGCCTCAAGGCATTTCACAAGACCTATCAAAGACCAACCATTTCCCGGGTTTCGACGGAGGTCTTCGCGGAGGACGGCTTCGGCGTCGGCGAGGCGACGCTGGGCAATCAGGACGGAGGCCAAGGCGTGGCGGACGGGCTGGATCCACTCCGCGGGCTCCATGTAGCGGAGTTGATCTTCGAGGGCGACGGCGTGGGTCAGGTGCTGGATCGCGCGCTCGGGGTCGCCTTCGGCGTAGGCGATCTCGCCCTCGAGCATGGCCTGGGCGATGCCCATGACCGCGGCCGGGGTGTTGTTGTACATGAACGCGTCCCCGGGGATCCGCTCGACGGCCTCGCGGAAGAGCCGCTGCTCGTGGCGGGCTTTGGCGGGGTCGCCGGCGGCGGCGTGCGCGAGGCCGCGGCTGAAGCGCCACATGGCGCCGGTGATGGGGAGGCGGGGATCGGGCCCGGGCTCGGCGAGCAGTTCGTCCCACATCCCAAACCGCTTCTGGACGTCGTACACGATCGCCATGACGGGGTCGAACATCGGGGCGGCGGCGTCGAGGGACTCGTCGGGGATGCTCCGGACCATCTCGCGGGCGGCGTCGAGGGCGGCCTGTCGCCGGCCTTCCATCATCGAGGCCCAGGCGAGGAAATGGTGGTTGTGGGCCATGTAGACGCGGTAGAACCCCTGGCGGGGGACGAGGCGCCGATAGTCGGCGTCGGCGCGGATGGCCGCCTCGTTGGCCTCGCTGGCCTTGGTCCACTGGCCCAACCTGGCGTCGATATGGGAGGGCATGTGGACAAGGTGCCCGGAGGCCGGGACGAGCGTGCGGAGGCGGTCCGCGGCGTGGAGGGCCCTCTCGGGCGACCGCGAGGCTTCCATCGCGTGGATGTAGAGGTGGTTCGCGCCGGGGTTGTCGGGGTCGAGGGCGAGGACCGCTTCGAGCGTCGCGACGATCTCGGGCGTGCCCTCGTTGGGATCGCCGGCCTGCGTCCACAGGTCCCATGGGCGCAGGTCCATCATGGCCTCGGCGAAGAGCGTGCCCACGTCGCCGTCGGCGCGGTGGGCGTGCCAGACCGCCCGCATGGCGTCGGCGTACGCGCGGTCGAGCGGGGCACGGTCGTCGGGCGCGGGCTCGGCGTAGCGCGTGGCGAGGGCCTCGATCAGGGCACGCTCGACGGGGCTCGCGTGTCCTCGCAGGGCCATGGCGCGTTGGATGGCGTCCCACGCGGCCGCGGACGCCTCGGGGCTCATCGCGGGGTTATTGATGTGCGGCCCGTGGGCGAGAGCGATGCCCCACCAGGCCATGGCGCAGGATGGGTCGAGCCGGGCGGCCTCGGTGAACGAGCGGATCGCCTCGTCGTGGTTGAAGGCATAGGCCCAGGTCAGGCCCTGATCAAAGTAACGCTGCGCGTCGCGCGAGACGGTGGTCACGGGGCGCCGGTGCGGGCCCATCCCGTCGAAGAGGCGGGCGGGGCTCGTGTCGTCCTTCGCTGCGGGATGGAGGTCGGGGTGCCCGGGGCGTTCGGTGGCGCACGCCGAGAGCCCGGCGAGGGCCAGCATCGCGACCGCGAGGGTGTTGCGGAAGGGCCGAAGATTGGTGATGTTCAAGATGCCTCCCGGTCCGCCGCACGCGTGAAGGTCCCGATGGTGTCCGCGCGACGGTACATGAGTATCCGCTTTTCTCGAGTTGTCGTATCACCCTTCGCGGGCGTGGCCGGCGGGGGTGGGTGGTCGATCTCGGTGGCGGTAGAGGGCATAGGCGGCGACGATTGCGCCCAGGAGCGAGAGGGCCGAAGACATGACGAAGGACGCCCCCGGGAGGTGGAAGGGGGCGCGGTCGGAGATGAAGTACCCGAAGACCCAGCCTCCGGCGGCGGGCCCGAAAATCCCCGCGAGGCTCCCGAGGCTGGTGATGGCGCCCTGGATGGCGCCTTGCTCGTCGGGGCGGACGGCTTTGGTGATGATGGCTTGGCTGGCGGGCTGGGCGATCCCGCCGAGGGAGGCGAAGGCGATGACGACGAAGATCATCCACCCGTGGGGCGCGAAGGCGTAGCCGAGGTAGGCGAGGACACCGATGCCGAGCCCGATGAGGAGTGAGCGGGGCTCGCCGAGCCATGGGACGATGCGTCGGGTGAGCCCTCCTTGGACGATGGCGGCGCCGAGCCCGACGGTGAAGAGGGAGAGGCCGATGGTCTCGGTGCCCCATCCGTAGCGGTGCTCGGTGTACTTGGCCCAGGTGGCGTGGAGGGCGTACATGGCGAGGTTGAGGAGGAAGAGCGAGGCGGCGAGGGAGGCGACCTTGGGGTAGGAGGCGAGCCTGGGGAGCATGCCGATGGGGTTGGCCTTGCGCCATTCGATGCGTGCGGATCGCCGCTCGCGGGGGAGGCTCTCGGGGAGGATCATGAGCCCGTAGAGCCAGTTGATGATGGAGAGGCACCCCGCGGCGATGAAGGGGTAATGGACGTCCCCGGGGCCGATGAAGGGGATGATGTTGTCGGGGGAGCCGAGGTACCCGCCGATGAGCGGCCCGAGGACGAAGCCCAGTCCGAAGGCGGCGCCGATCATGCCGAACCCGGCGGCGCGCTTGTCGGGGGGTGTGACGTCGGCGACGTAGGCGGAGCAGACGGTGAAGGAGGCGCCGGTGAGCCCGTTGATGGCGCGGGTGACGAAGAGCCATGCGAGGGTCGGGGCGAAGGCCTGGGCGAAGTAATCGAGCCCGGACCCCAGCAGCGAGACGAGGATGACGGGCCGTCGTCCGACGCGGTCGGAGATGGCCCCGAGCAAGGGGGCGAAGAGGAACATCATGACGTAGAAGGTGGACATGAGGACGCCGAAGACGGGGGTGACCTCGGCGTCGGTGGCCCCGTGGCCCCCGTTCATGAGCCCCTGGACGAGCCTGGGCCCGACGGGGATGAGGAGCCCGAACCCGAGGACGTCGAGGAGGAGGGTGATGAAGATGAACCGGATGGCGGCCGGGCGAGCGGGCCTGGTCGCGGGGAGGGTGCGGTGCTCACCATGGTTGTGGGGGGCGGCCATCGGGACTCCCGTGCGGGGGCGACGCTGGGCCCCCCCGTTTCGGACGGGCGGAGCATAGTGCCCGGGGCAGCGTGGCGGCGCGTGGGGCTATCCTGAGGCATGAAACGCCCGATGCTGTTCGCTGTTGTCCTCGCCGCCGGGGCCCCGTTGTCGCACGCGCAGGTGGTGGCCGAGCGGATGATCGACGGGATCGCCGTCTTTCACGCCTCCGCGGCGGCCAAGGCGGAGGCGTTGCCGTCGTTCTCGATGATCGTGCCCCGCGAGGGGGTCGAGGGCGACCCGGGGGTGACGCTGCGCCCGGTCTTTGCGACGAGGGGGGGGAAACAGATCGTGACGGTCCGTGTCGAGCCGGGGACGAGCTTTTACGGGACGGGCGAGGTGGCGGGCCCGTTGCTGCGCAACGGGAGCACGGTGACGCTGTGGAACCATGACGCGTACGGGTACGACGACAAGACGCCGCATTTGTATCAGTCGCACCCGTGGGTGCTGGGGGTTCGGCCGGACGGGAGCAGTTTCGGGATCATCTTTGATTCGACGTACCGTCAGGTGATCTCGATGCCGCCGACGTCGGGGGGCGACATCACGGCGATGGCGGACGGTCGGGGGTTCCCGGTGATCGTGATCGAGAAGCCGTCGCCTCAGGAGGTGGTGACGGCGCTGAGCGACCTGACGGGGACGATGCCGCTGCCGCCGAAGTGGTCACTGGGGTACCACCAGTGCCGGTACAGCTATTACCCGGACTCGCGGGTGATGGAGGTGGCGCGGGGATTCCGTGAGCGGAAGATCCCGTGCGACGTGATCTGGCACGACATCGATTACATGCACAAGTTCCTGTGCTTCACGTTCGACCGGGGGCACTTCCCCGATCCGAAGCGGCACAACGCGGACCTGCACGCCCTGGGCTTCAAGACCGTCTGGATGATCGACCCGGGGATCGGGATCAACAAGGACAGCTTCCCGGGCGGGACCTACCACGTCTACGAGCAGGGCACGGCGGGGGATCACTGGGTCAAGACGGCCGGCGGGAAGAACTACGTGGGCGACGTGTGGCCGGGGAACTGCCACTTCCCTGATTTCATGCGGCGCGAGACGCGCGAATGGTGGGCGACGCTGTACGGGGACTTCATGGCGACGGGGATCGACGGGGTGTGGAACGACATGAACGAGCCGGCGGTGTTCAACGTGGCGACGAAGACGATGCCCGAGGACAACGTGCACCGGGCCGACGCGGAGCTGGGCGGGCCCGGCCCGCACGCGCGGTTCCACAACGTGTACGGGATGTTCATGATCAAGGCGTCGCGTGAGGGGATCCAGGCGGCCCACCCGGAGAAGCGGCCCTTCGTGCTCTCGCGGGCGAATTTCCTGGGCGGCCAGCGGTACGGCGCGACGTGGACGGGCGACAACACCGCGGACTGGCGGCACCTGGGCTGGTCGATCTCGATGTCGCTGAACGTGGGACTCTCGGGCCAGCCCAACATCGGCCCCGACATCGGGGGCTTCGCGGGGAACGGCCCGGACGGCCCGCCGCCGATGGACCGGGGCACGCTGTTCGCGCGGTGGATGGGGATCGGGGCGTTGCTGCCCTTTGCGCGCGGGCACACGGGCAAGGACAACATCGACAAGGAGCCGTGGAGCTTCGGGCCCAAGGTGGAGGCCACGTGCCGGCGTGCCATCGAGCGTCGGTACCGGCTGATGCCGTATTTCTACACGCTCTTTGAGGAGGCGAGCCGGACGGGGATGCCCGTCGCCCGCCCGCTCTTCTTCGACGACCCGACGGACCCGGCGCTGCGCTCAGAGGACGACGCGTTCCTGCTGGGAGGGTCGCTCATGGTGGTCGGGCGGACGGTGCCCGACGGCACGCGCGTCCCCGCGTTGCCCAAGAACGGGTGGCGTGCGTTCCGGTTCCCCGGGGAAGAGCCCGACGCCGACCTGCCGGAAATGTACATCAAGCAGGGTTCGATCGTGCCCATGGGCCCGGTCATGCAGTATGTCGACGAGGTCCCGCTGACGGACCTGACGCTCCTGGTCTGCCCGGACGCGCAGGGGAACGCGGTCGGCACGCTGTACGAGGACGACGGCGAGGGCTACGGGTACCGCGACGCGGGGCTGTACCGCCGGACGACGTTCACGGCCCGGCGCGACGCGTCCGGGGCGATCACGGTGACGTCCGAGGTGGTCGGTGGGTGGCAAGCCCCGGCGGGTCGCACGGTGACGGTGATCACGATCCCGTAGCGGCGGCGCCCCGGCCGACCTTCGCGGAGAGCCCGAGGAAGACGACGAAGGCGAGCGACGAGAAGCACAGGGTCGGGAACGACCAGCCCATCGCGTGGAGGCCGGTCTGCCTGAACTTGAGGCTCGGGCCCTGCCCCGGCGGCATGGTGCGCAGCGCGGCCTGGAACTCCCACGTGCCCTCGGTGATCTCTCCGGGCTTGGGCGCGTCGGCCTGCCGCGTGGTGGGGTAGTGGAGCGTCTGCCGCCGGAAGCCGCCCTCGGGCAGGAACTCGTAGTAGTCGAACGTCCAGTCCTTCCGCCACACCTGCCCCCAGGTGTCGGGGTCGCTCCCGGGGCGTGGGCTGCGTGTCACCAGCACGAGCCGGGGCGGGACGCGTCCGGTCTTGATATCGTCGCGGACTTCGTCGAGCGAACGGCCGGTGTATTCGGTGAAAAAGGAGAGCTTCATCCAGTCGGCGTGACCGGCGAGCCCGTACTTGAGGAGCGATTCCTGCTTGGGCGGGATGGTGACGCGGAGGGAGAGGGGCGTGTCGCCGTAGGTCACGTCGAGCCAGAGATGGCCGTTGTCGTCGCGGCGGTCGGCGAGGGTGACGGGGCGTCCGCCGAAGGTGAGGTCGCGGGTATCGACGTCGAGGAACGCGTAGAGCGTGGGCGTGCGGTCGCGGTAATAGGCGACGAGCCGGCGGGTCATCTCGCCCGCGCTGAGGAGGGCGGCCGCCGCCGAAACGACCGCTGCGATTCTCATGCCCTGGGCCGCCACGGAACCCTCCCGGGGTTGAGGCCCGGGCGCGGGGAGGAGGTCCCGGACCCGGGGTGGTGATCAGTGAGTGTCGGTGGGGGTGCCGCCGCCGCGGAGGACGCCGGTGTCGCCCTTCTTGGGTCGGGCGCGGTCGACGCTGGTGCCGGTGGGGGCGGCCGGGCCGTGCCCGTGCCCGTGGGGGGCGTGGGCGCGGATGTCGGCGACGACCTCGGGGCCGAGGAGGTCCTTGCTGGCGAGCCGCTTGACGAGGTCCTCGTGCGGGAGCCCGTGGCCCTTGACGGAGTAGCGGAACTCGGCCTCGAGGTCCTTGCGGGCCTGCGCGAGGGCGGCTTCTTCTGAGGCCCCGCCGGCCATCGCCCGGCGCTTGAGTTCGGCGAATCGCTTATCAACCGCGGCGAGGAACGGGGGTGCCTCGCCCTGGACGGTCCCGTCGTCGGACACCCCCATGTACCCGTTCCATCGGTGCTGGACCTTGACCGGGTCGAGGTACCCGCGGTTCCCGATATCGATGAACGTGAAGCACAGGAAGATGGCGAACGCGAGGATGGTGAAGCCGAAGATGATCGAGTTGATCGGGTTGTCGTGGCGGAGGTGCATGAAATAGAGCAGCACGAGGGTGCTCTTGATGGTGGCGATGGACATCGCGACGACGACGTTGACCCAGTGCGGGAGGGTGACGTCGAAGGCGGCGGAGATCCACTTCTCGCCCTGGGCGAGCCCGACGGTCAGGGCCGTGAAGAACAGGAGGACGGCGAGGATGAGCTGCAGGACGATCGCCGGCGTGATGTGATGCCCGTGCCCGTGGCCGAACCCCTCGCCGTGGGGGTCGACCTCGTCGAAGGCGGGGGCGTTGGCGGGCGGGTGAGCGTGGTGAGCCATGGGGTGCCTCGGTCGGAGCGTGGGGCTTGAGGTGCGGTGGGGTGGTCGCGCGTCGGGGGGGGGGGGGGTCAGTGGATGAGGTAGAGGAGGGGGAAAAGGAAGATCCAGATCAGGTCGACGAGGTGCCAGTAGAGGGCGGCGTTCTCGACCATGGTGTAGTGCGTGGGGCCGTAGGCGCCGCGCTTGGCGCGGAGGTAGCAGCGGTAGAGGAGGGCCATCCCGATGAGGACGTGGAGAGCGTGGATCCCGGTGGCGGAGTAGTACACGCTCCACCAGGCGGGCTCCATCGCGTCGTGGGCGAAGGGGTAGCTGAACCACTCGCCGGGCCTCTTGCCCTGGGCCCACTTGGGCCCGTACTCGAAGACGGCCTTGATGACGACGAAGAGCGCGCCGCAGACGACGGTGATGAGCAGGTTCCGCTGGAGGGCCTTCTGCTGGTCGAGCTGGGCGTTGCGGACGGCCATCGCGGCGGTGTAGGAGGAGATCAGGAGGACGACGGTGTTGAGACCGCCCCAGCGCCAGTCGAGGTAGTTGGACCCGTTCGCGAAGGCCTCGGGGTACTTGTAGCGGAAGAACGTGTACGACATGAAAAGCCCGGCGAAGAGCAGGACCTCGGTCGCCAGGAAGAGCCACATCCCGGTCTTGCACGCGTCGAACTCGTCGTCCTGGGTCCGGAAGTGGTGCCCGTGCTTGTACCTGGCCCACATCGGGCGCTTCGCGGCGTCGATGTCGTGCCCGGGCCCGCCGTGCGGCTCACCGTGTGGTTGTGCGTTGATCGTCGCCATGGTCGCTCCGCGTGGTGCTCGTTCGGTGGTGCGTGCTGGGCCGGGTCAAGGGTGTGGGGGCGGTCGGGGTGTTCACCGGGTCAGTGATGGTCGCGGTGGACCGCGGCGACCTTCGCCGGGTCGGGGAGGGGCCAGTCCTTGGGGTCCCACTTGGGCGGGACGGTGGTTTCGTAGTCGTACGGGCCGTGGGTGAGCACGGGCTCGTGGGCGAAGTTGTGCTCGGTGGGCGGGGTGTCGGACTCCCATTCGAGGGTGAGGGCGCCCCAGGGGTTGTCCTTGGCCTTGGCGCCGGCGGCGATGGACCAGATGAAGACGGCCAGGTGGCCCATGAAGCCCAGCCCGAGGATCCAGGAGCCCAGGGTGGAGATCTGATGGAGGAGCTGGAACTCGTCGGGGTAGCTGGCGTACCGCCGGGGCATGCCCTGGGTGCCGAGGAAGAACTGCGTGAAGAAGGTGACGTTGAACCCGACGAAGACGAGGAGGCAGCAGATGTTGGCGGCGGTGGCGTTGTAGTCTCGCCCGGTCATCTTGGGCCACCAGTGGTGCAGCCCGGCGAGCATGGCGACGATGGTCCCGCCGAACATGACGTAGTGGAAGTGGGCGACGACGAAGTAGGAATCGTGGAGGTGGAGGTCGGTCGAGAGGGTGGCGAGGGGGAGCCCCGTCAGCCCGCCGATGGCGAAGAGGAAGAGGAAGACCAGGGCGTAGAGCATGGGGGTCGTCAGGGCGATCGACCCCTTGTACATCGTGGCGATCCAGTTGAAGATCTTGACGGCGGTGGGGATCGCGACGAGGAAGGTCAGGGCGCTGAAGACCACGCTGCCCAGCTCGCTCATGCTGGCGAACATGTGGTGGCCCCAGACGATGAAGGCGACGCCGGCGATGCCCAGGGACGCGAACGCGATGGCGCGGTACCCGAAGATCTGCTTGCGGCTGTGGACCGCGATGACCTCGCTGATGACGCCCATGCCCGGGAGGATCATGACGTACACGACGGGGTGGCTGTAGAACCAGAAGAAGTGCTGGTAGAGGACGGGGTCGCCGCCGAGCGCCGGGTCGAAGATCCCGACGCGGAAGACGCGCTCGAAGATGAGCAGGAGGAGGGTGATGCCGATGACGGGCGTGGCCAGGACCTGGATGACGGCGGTCGCGTAGATGCCCCAGACGAACAGGGGCATGTCGAACCAGCCCATCCCCGGGGCCCGGAGCTTGTGGACGGTCACGACGAAGTTGAGCCCGGTGAGGATCGAGCTGAAGCCCAGGATGAAGGCGGCCAAGATCATGTAGACGACGCGCCAATGCCCGGCGTCGGTCGTGGTCGAGTATGGGGTGTAGAAGGTCCACCCGGTGTCGACGCCGTTGAGGAGGATGACGAGGATCCCGAAGACCGAGCCGAGGAGGTAGATGTACCAGGAGAGGAGGTTGAGGCGTGGGAAGGCGACGTCCTTGGCCCCGAGCATCAGGGGAAGGAAGAAGTTGCCAAGTGAGGCCGGGATGCCCGGGACAATGACCATAAAGACCATGATCGCGCCGTGCATCGTGAAGGCGCGGTTGTACCAGACGTTCCCGGCGTTGACGTCCTCGGGGTTGGAGTAGAGGAGCTGCCCGGTGACGGTCCCGTCGGCGGCGATGCGGACGGGGTCGAGCAGTTCCATGCGCACCAGCAGGGCCGCCACCCCGCCGAAGAAAAAGAGCGTCAGGATGGCCACGAGGTACATGACCCCGAGCTTTTTGTGGTCGACGGTGGTCATCCAATCGATCAGGGTGGGGAAGAACCCGCCCTTGCCCGCGAGGTAGGGGAGGTCGTGGTGCCCGTGGCCGTGGTCGCCGTGCGGGTCGCGGGCTTTCGAAGTGTCGATCGTTGTCATGGCTTGATCCGCTCCCGGTCGCGTGCCGGCCGCCCGGCCCGACCGCACTATCAGTTCGTGGAACCCTCGCCCCCACCACCCCCACCACCCCCACCACCCCCACCACCCGCGCCGTTCGCGTCCGCGGGCGCGTTCGCGCTGATGCTCTTCATGAAGGCGATGATCGCCTGGACGTCCTTCTCGGGGAGCGCGAAGACCTGCATCTGGTTCGCGAAGCCCTGGGAGATCTTCCGGGCGGGGTAATACATCGATTCACGGATGTAGTCGTCGTCGGCGAGCTGGCTGGTGCCGTCGGTGAACTGACGGGTGCTGCCGTAGAGATCCTTCCAGGTCGGCCCGGTGCCCTGCTTACCGTCGATGGTGTGGCAGGCCTTGCAGTTCTGCTCCCAGCGGAGGCGCCCGAGCTCGACGGGCGGGAGGGCCCCGACGCCGTTCTTCTCGAGCCATTCATCGAAGGCTTCTTGCGGGACGATACGGATGATGGCGGCCATCTCGGAGTGCTGATCGCCGCAGTACTCGGCGCAGAAGACCCAGTGATCGACGCAGGTGTAGTCCTTCGAAAGTCCGCTCTCGGCAGCGGGGAGGACCCTCTTCCACTTGGACGCGTCGATGGCCTCGCTCTCGAACCAGTACCGCGTGTACCGCTTGGGCATCACGTCGACCTTGTAGCGGAAGTCGGGCACCCAGAAGCTGTGCATCACGTCCTGGCTGATCATGCGCATCCGCACGGGCGTCTTCTCGGGGAAGTAGAAGACGGGTGTGTCGGTCGCCTGGAAGCCCTTGACCTCGGTGGGGCTCCACGATTCGCGGGATTCGGCCCCGTTGGGGTACGTGACCTTCCAGTTCCACTTCCAGGCCGTCAGGTCGACGTCGATCCCGCCGCCCTTGGGCACGGCCATGTCGCTGTAGCCCTTGAACCCGACGATGAACATCCAGACCATGATCAGCGTGGGGATCACGGTCCAGGCGATCTCGAGGTTGGTGTTGTGGTGGGCGCTCGGTTCGGCGGCCTGCCCGGGCTTGCGCCGGTACTTGAAGACGAAGTACGTCATCAGGCCCATGAGCAGCACGAACCAGAAGACGGCGATCCAGAAGATCCACATGAACGCCCAGTCGGAGGCGTGCGCGTAGGTCGCCGCGCCGCCCGAGCGGTACCAGAGGTTGTGCGCCGGGAGTTCGGCCTTCCCGCTGAAGGCCCCGCCGCCAAGGCTGGCGACCGCCGATGTCAGTATGGAGAGGATGTTGCCCATCATCGCGCCGACCGCCTCCTTCACACCACCGCCGGGGAACCCCCCGCGCCGCTGTTGATCGATCCCGACCCGCCCCCCGCCTGTCGCCGCTTACGCATCCGCTCGCCGATGAGCAGCACCCCGATCAACGACCCCAGCCCGACCGCGCACACCATCCCGCCGACCTGCATGACGCGCATCGCCTGGAGCGTGTAGGCGCCGGCGGCGGGGTCGTACATGTAGCAGAACGTGAGGAAGCGGTCCTTGAGTGATGGGGTGATCGCGCCCTTCCCGGCCTCGAGGATGGCGAGGCGGAGCTGCAGCTCGTCGAACCCGAAGCCGTAGATGTACCGAGCGATCTTGCCCTCGGGCGTCGCCAGGAAGAACACGATGGGGTGGCTGAACTCCCCGTTCTCGAGCTTGCGGTAGACGTACCCGAACGCGTTGCCCAGCGCGCGGGCGGAGTCTTCATCGCCCACGTGGAACTGCCACCCGTCGGCGACCCCGGGAACATTCTCCCGCCCGTACGCCTGGAGGGCGATGCGCTTCTGCGTCGCCGCCGCCGCCAGGGTGTCGCGGTCCTCGTCCATGCTGAAGAACAAGAGGTTGTAATCGCGCCCGGCGGTCAGCCCCTCCACGCCCTGGGCGGCGCGGTTGATCTCGCGCATCGTGGCCGCGCACACCACCGGGCAGGAGTAGTACACCAGCGCGACCACCGCGGGCTTGCCTTCCACCACCGACCCGTTGGGCTTCTTCTGCTCGAAGTAATCGCCCAGGCGGACCTTGCGGCCTTCCGCGTTCACGAACTCGAGCTCCATCGGGAGCGGGGCGCCCAGACGTTCGCGCACGTCCAGCCCGCGTGCCTGCGCCGGGTCCTCGGGACGGAGCACCTGCCCCGACGAGGGCGCGGCGAGCCACCCGCACACGGCGAGCAGCCCCGCGGTCGACCACCGGCTCGATGGATCCTTCGGTCTCACTCGGCCTTCGCCCCCTTCGCGTAGGCGTCCACGACCCGCTTCCGGGCGTTCTCGATCGGCACCCGGAGCCGGCCCGCCGCGGGGTCGGCCCACCCGTCGCCCTCCGCCAGGTTCTTCTTCGACGCCGCGCGGTAATCCCGCGCCGCGGCGCCGAGGTCCACGTCCGTGCGCTCGCGGTGCAGCGCGTTGAAGTGCGACTTGAAGTAGAGCACCGTGATGAGCATCAGCGCCAGCGTCGACACGATGATCAGCGCCAGGGCCTTGCCCAACACGATGGGGTTCACCTGGGCGGCGTGTTCGGCCTGCGGGGCGGCCTCGTCGGCGCCGTGGTGGTGCCACGGGTCGGCCGTGGCCTCCGCCGCGGGGGTCTGGTACGCCGTTGTGTGGTCCTGATGGCTCATCTCACACCTGTTCCACGGGCCGGGGCCCGAAATTTCCCGCCGCCAACACTAGGTTTCGTTCCGAATCTCGGCACGGATTACTGCCCAACAAGAACCCGATCGCGTCTCCGAACCGCGTGCTCACACATAGTTTTTGTGGGTCAAGGCCTCACCCATTCGGGGGTCGTGCAGGGGGACCAGGGGCGAGGACACGACCTTGCGGATCAGCAGCCCGAAGAAGAGCGCGACGGGCCCGAGGATGCCCAGCACGTCCAGGGGCAACGCGGTCGCCCCGGGGACCGCGTCCGCGGGGGCCCCGGCGTACACGGCCGGGCGCACCATCCAGAAGATGTCCATGACCTGCATGAAGATCAGCCAGAAGGCCATCGCGATCAGGAGGGTCGGGTTGCGCTTGACCCCCCGCTGGATCAGGATGAGGAATGGGACGACGAAGTGCCCGATCATCAGCAGCGTGGTCAGGTTCTCCCACCCGCCCTGCTTGCGGTGGATGTAGTACGCGGTCTCCTCGGGGATGTTGGCGTACCAGATCAGGAAGTACTGGAAGAAGGCGATGTACGCCCAGAAGACGCAGAACGCGAACATCAGCTTGCCCAGGTCGTGGAAGTGCTCGACCGTGACCACGCCCTCGAGCCGCCCCGATCGGCGGAGGAACGCGAGGATCATCGTGACCGTCGCCACCGACACGAACGCGCTCCCCGCGAAGAAGTAGACGCCCCACATCGTGCTGAAGAACCCGAAGTCGATGGACTTGAGCCAGTCGAAGCCCGCGAAGGCCACGGTCAGCGCGAACGCCAGCATCCCGGGCGCCGAGACGAGCCTGGCGCGGGCGGCGGCCTCGGTCCCGCCCTCGGCGTCGCCCTTGCGGCTGAAGAAGTTCATCAGCCCCGCGAGCATCAGCCACACCACCGCGTAGATCGCGAGACGCAGGAGGAAGAACGGCGTGTTCAGGTACGCCGACTTTTTATCCAGCAGGTAGTTCTCGCCGCGTTCCATCCCCATCCACGACCAGAGCCCCTCGCCGCCCTTCCAGACGCTCAGCATGACGGAGACGGTCACCAGCGCCAGCCCGACCCACACCAACGACGCCACGTTCTCGAACTGCCGGCGGACCGTCACGCTCCACCCGGCGTTGACGAGGTGGAAGACCATGCAGAAGAACAAGGCCCCCAGCGACATGGTCAGGGCGGTGATCGCGCCCACGTGGAACGACGCGATCGCGTGCTTCCACTTGAAGGCCTCCCCGATCATGGGCATGACCAGGGTCGCAACGCTCGCGCCCAGGCCCACGAGCACCAGCCCGCCCGAGAGCGCGCCGCCCGCGCCGGCCGGGAGCGAGATGTTCTCCGCCCGCATCGCCGGGAACCGCGCGGCCCACGGCGAACGCGCGAACCCGGGGCCCCCAGCGGCGTCCGATGCAACCTGCGTCATGGCGTCCCTCCGCCGGTCTCCCCGGCCTTCCGCACCGCGTCCTCACGCTCCCGCGCCAGCCTCTCGCGACGCCCCGCGTCCGTCACGTCTTCGAGCCGCCCGTCCCACGCCGCCTGCAGCACCCGGATGTGCGCCACGATCGCCCAGGAATCCTCGACGCTCAGCCCGTGCTTGTACCCGGGCATCCGCTGCGAGCCGTCCGGGCCGTAGAGCCCTTCCCGAGCCACGTGGAACAGGTGCCCGTCCTTGCCGCGGTTCGTCGATCGGTCGCTGAAGACAGCGTCGTGGAAATTCGCGGGCCTGGCGCCCGCCCACACCGGCGCCACCGTCCCGTTCCCGTCCCCTTCGTACCCGTGGCACACCGCGCAGAAGATGTTGAACCGCTCCTCGCCCCTCAGCAACAACGCCGGCGTCACCGGGACCGGGATCCGGTCGACCACCTCGATGACCTTGATCCCCTCGGGCGTGTACTGGCGGCTCCCATCCTCGAGCCGGTCCTCGCGCACGCCCTCGTAGATCCGCCACTCCTCGCGCCGGAGCTCGTCGCGTTGGGCGACGAACACCGCCGCCCACTCGGGGTTGGTCAGCCAGGCGTCGCGGTCCATGTTGACCCGCGCGAACGCCACGGCCCCGGGCACCGTCGGACGCATCGCCCGCCCGTCCGCGAAGAACTCCGTGGGGACCTGCGGCTTCCACTTGGGGCTGTCGTCCATGTCGGGGAAGAACTGCCTCGGCGGTTGGTCCGACGGATCTCCGCGGCACCCCGCCAGCAGCCCGGCCACGCCCAGCGTGCCCGCCGCCGCCAGAACCAGCCCTGTCTTTGTCGTGCTCTTGATCATGCTTGGCTCACTGATCCCCCGCCCGCGGCCGCCCGGCCTTGACTCGGCGTTCACTTGTCCTCCACCAGGTCCAGGTTCGTGCCCCCGGCCGACTTGAGCAGTTCCTTGACGCGGTCGGGGTCGAACTTCTCGTCCTTGGACTCGATGCAGATCATGAAGAGGTCGTCACTCGTGCGGAGGAACCGGTCCTTCTTCATGAGCGGGTGGTGGTGCCTGGGCAGCCCGTTGAGCGCGAGCATGCCGATCAGCGTCGCGAAAGACCCCAGCAGCACGCCGACCTCGAACGTGATGGGGACGAACGACTCCCACCCACCCTCGGTCACGGACCCGAAGGGCTTGCCCTGCACGACGGTTTGGTACCCGACGTTGGAGCCCCACCACTGGAGGAGGTAACCCAGGAGCACACCCACCGCGGCCGCCGCCCCGACGATCAGGGGGAGTTTGGTGCGTTTGATGCCCATGGCCTCGTCGATGCCGTGGATGGGGAAGGGGGCGTAGACGTCCCACGCGCGGTACCCGGCGTCGCGGATGGTCTCCGCGGCGTGGTAGACGGCGGCGGGGGTGGCGAACTCCGCCGTGATCCCGTAGAGGGGCTGGCCCTTTTCCGTGACGAATCGTGCCGGTGCGTTCATCTCAGTGCCCGCCTTTCGGGGCGTGGACCTCGCCGTGCCCGTGGTGGTGGTCGTCGTCGTGGTGCCCGTGGGGGTCGGCCTGGGGCATGACGGCCTTGAGTTCCGCCATCGCGAAGACCGGGATCACCCGCAGGAAGAGGAGGAACAGCGTGGTGAAGATCCCGAACGTCCCGACGAAGATGAGGATGTCGACGAGGGTGGGGTAGAACATGTGCCACTCGCCGGGCAGCCACGCGCGGTGCAGGCTGCTGACGATGATGACGAACCGCTCGAACCACATCCCGATGGTGATGAACACGCTGACGATGAAGATGACCAGGGGGGATTGCCGCAGGGCCTTGATCCAGAAGACCTGCGGGCTCAGGACGTTGCAGGAGATCATGGCCCAGTAAGCCCACCAGTAGGGGCCGGTGGCTCGGTAGACGAAGACGTCCTGCTCGAACTTGTTGGCCCCGTACCAGGCGATGAAGAACTCCATGGAGTACGCGAACCCGACCATCATGCCGGTGACCAGCAGGATTTTCGCCATGTTCTCCAGGTGGCGGAGGGTGACGAAGTCCTTCATGTTGGGGTAGAGCTCGCGGCATGGGATGAGCAGGAGAAGCACCATGGCGAACCCGCCGAAGATCGCCCCGGCGACGAAGTAGGGCGGGAAGATCGTGGTGTGCCACCCGGGGAGCTGGGCGGTGGCGAAGTCCGTCGAGACGATAGAGTGCACCGAGAGGACCAGGGGCGTGCTCATGCCGGCGAGCATGAGGTAGGCCGCCTCGTAGCGGTGCCAGTGTCGGCTGCTGAAGCGCCAGCCCAGCGAGAGGAACCCGTACGCGTACGCGCGGATGCGGTCGATGCGGATCGGGAGCAGCGGGGAGAGGACCGGGCCCGAGGCGAACTTGCGGAGACGCAGGTCCGCGCGGTCGCGGAGGGTCGCCAGGTCGGGGATCATGCCCATGTACCAGAACAGCAGGGAGACGGTCCCGTACGTCGAGACGGCGAAGAGGTCCCACAGGAGCGGGCTCTTGAAGTTGGGCCAGATCGCGTTGGCGTTGGGCAGCGGGAACATGAACCAGGCCATCCACGCGCGGCCGACGTGGATCCCGGGGTAGGTCGCGGCGCAGATGACGGCGAAGATCGTCATCGCCTCGGCCGCCCGGTTCACCGCGGTGCGCCACTTCTGCTTGAAGAGGCAGAGGATCGCCGAGATGAGCGTCCCGGCGTGCCCGATGCCGATCCAGAAGACGAAGTTGGTGATGTCCCAGGCCCAGTCGACCTGGTTGGTCAGACCCCAGGTGCCAACGCCGGTGATGATCAGGTAAAGGATCATCAACGTCCCGATGCCGGCGATGGTCGAGGTCAGCCCGAAGACCGGGAGCCACCAGCGGCCCGGCGGGTTCTCGGTGTACCCGCAGATGATGTTGGTCACCTCGCCGAAGGACCGGTTGTTGAGGACGAGCGGGGACCGCACCCCGGGGGTGTCGATCAGCGTCCCGTCGCCGGTCCCCGGCGCGGGGGACCCCCGCGGGGGGAGGGCCCCCGCGGCCAGACGCTGCGCCGTCGATTCATCAGGGTGTAACGCGCTCATGCGTGCGCTCCGACGCCGAGGACGCGCAGGCTCAGGGCGTAGCCCGCGTCCTCGGAACGCTTGACCGGTTCGAAGACCGCCGCGGGCCCGGCGCCCGTCGTCGGCCGAGTGTTCGTGTCGTCCGCGGACGCGTGCCCGTGGCCCTCGTGGCCCCCGCCCGGGGCGTCGTGCGGGGCGCCGTGGAACGGGTGGTCCCACGAGGCCTTGCGCTCGGCCGGCACGAGGTTGGGGTTGGGGTTGCGGACCTTGATCATGTGGCTGGTGCGGGGGCGGGTGATGAGGTATCCCAAGAGGGCGTACGACCTCGGGTCATTCCGCGCCGCGTGGACCTTGCTCCCTCGGCGTTTGGTCCCGTCGGCCGAGGCGTACTCGGTCGCGTCGTCGAGGATGTCCCCGAAGGTGATAGCGTCGCTGGGGCAGGCCTGCTGGCAGGCAACCTGGAAGAACCCGTCGGGGATCCGCCCGCGGTCCTTGGCGTCCTTGAAGACGTCCGACACGGTGATCTCGATGCGGGCGGTGTTGATCCGCTGGACGCAGTACGAGCATTTCTCCATGACGCCGCGGGAGCGGACCGTCACGTCGGGGTTCTTGCTCATCCGCGTGATCTGATCGAGCTTCTCGCGGAGACGAGGCGGCACCAGATTGGGGTTGATGAGGTTGTGCACCGTCGAGCCCGTGGCGCCGGTCTTGTCGCCCAGGGGGATGACCCCCGCCACGCCCTCGACGGCCTTCTTCCCGTAGTACCCCCCGTTGAACTTGGTGACCCCGTAATCGAAGAAGTTGAACCGGCGGACCTTGTACGGGCAGTTGTTGGCGCAGTAGCGGGTCCCGATGCACCGGTTGTACGCCATCGCGTTCATGCCGTCCTTGGTGTGCACCGTCGCGTTGACGGGGCAGACGGTCTCGCAGGGGGCGTTCTCGCAGTGGACGCACGCCACGGGCTGGTGGAGCATCTCCTCGGGGCGGTTGAGCGCCGCGACGACATCGCCCTCGCCCGTGCCCCCGCCGCGCTTCTTGAGCGACCCGTACTCCCCGTAGTCCATGCTCGCGAAGTAGCGATCGACGCGGATCCACGTCATCTCGCGGCCCTTGGCCGTCTCTTTCTTGCCCACCACGGGGATGTTGTTCTCGGATTGGCACGCCACCGTGCACGCCGAGCACCCGGTGCACTTGGAGAGGTCGATGGTCATGCCCCACTGCGGACCCTTGGCGAAGGGGCTGCCCGCCGCCGGCTCCGTCGGGGACTGGGCGTAGGGGTTCTTGTAGATCGAGACATTCGGGGGCGTGTGGCTCAGTTCGCCCAGCCGTTCCGCGAGGTTGAGCGTCGTCTCCGTCCCGTACGTCGGGTCCTTCCACGTCAGCGGCTCGTGGGCGTACTTCGCGTACGCCGGGAGGTCGATCGCCCGGACGATGCTCGTCCGGCTCTCCATCGACCAGTGGTTCTGGGTGCTGGCGATCCAGTATTCCCCGTCGGTCTTCTCGGCCGCGCACCGCGAGGCCCACAGCGCCACGCCCGCGGACCTGAGGGCGTACGCGTTGAACCCGACCCCGTCGCCCACCAGCCCGCAGACCTCACGCCCGTACCCGAGCTTGACCTGCACGGTGTCGTCGGCCATCCCGGGGAGGATCCACACGGGGAGGGTGATCCGCCGGCCGTTGATCGCGAACATGCCGAGCACGGCGCGGGGGTACTTGTCCTTGGTGTAGCGGTTCTCCTTGGGGCCCCAGAACCCGAGGCGCACCGCCGTCGCGGGGCTCATCACCGCGGGGTTATCCCAGCAGACCATCGTCCCGAGATCGGGGAGCTCCTGCAGCCAGCCCACGTTGGCGAACCGCCCGTCGTGGAGGTGCCCGGTCGTGAAGACGATCTCGAGGTCCGACCCGCCCGGCGCGGGCGGGATGGTCAGCCCGCGGACCAGCGTCGCCGCCGCCGCGAAATCGACCCCCTTGGACACGAACGCGACCGTCGGCTGGTCGGTGTGCACCCCGTCCTGCAGGCTGCGGCGCCACACGGATTCGAACTGCTCGTCGGTGTGCCCCCGGTGGCGGTTCTTGAGCATGTCGCGCCAGGCATCACGCACCAGGCGGTACCCATCGGGGCGTCGCTCGCCCGCGAGGAACGCGATGAACTCCAGGTCCGACATGGGCTGGCGCGGGCGGTCTTCCTCGGGGAGCTGCCGCTCCGCCACGTCCGCCACGTGCCCGAAGAGGGGCGCGATCATCGGCATGATCGGGGAGATGGTCCCGTCGTTGGCCTCGGCGTCGCCCCAGGACTCAAGCACGTGGCACCCGTTGAGGGACCATGTGCTCGCCGCCGCCGTCTCCGTCGCCGCCACGCTCAGGCAGACCGTCGCGGGGACTTTCGCGTACAGGCCGGCGAAATCGAGGTCGCCCGGCGCGTCGTAGCACGGGTTGGCCTCGAGGCACACCAGCGTCGAGATCGCGCCGTCCTTCATGAGCCCGGCCAGCTCACGCAGCCCGGCCTCCGAGTCGTACGCCTGCGACGCCGTCATCGGGTGGTACTTCACCACCGTCCCCAGCGAGCCGAGCGCCTGGTTGATCGCGTGGCACGCCGCGTGGACCGCCGCGGGCATGTGCCGCCCCGCCAGGACCACGGCCTTCCCGCGGTTCTCGCCCGACATGAGGTCCTTGGCCGCCTCTTCGAGGAACGCGCGATCGATCCCACCGCCCTGGCCCGCCGAGCCCGCCGCGGCGTCGAGGGCCGCGATCAACGGCTCCGCGCCGGCCACGCCCATCTTCGGGAGGATGAACCGAGCCAACTCCACCGCGAACAGCGCCACCCGAGACGGCGGCAACGCCAGTCGATGGTCCGCCTGCCCGCCCACCAGCGTCCACCCGCTCTCCACCGCGTACACGCGGCTCATCTCGTACTCGGGGTGCCCGTGCTCGCCCTTCTCCTTCACCACCCGCGGCGCCCGGCCCGCCGACAACCCCCGCGCGTTCACCAGCGCGCCCGGGTCGTCCCGCAACGGATCGGCGTCGAGCGTCAGGATCACCCGGGCCTTGGCGAGGTCCAGCACCTCGCGCATCGGGCCGCCGAACGACGACGCCGTCGCCTCCGCCTGCCCGCGTGCGTCCACCGCGCTCCAATGAACCACCTTCGCCTCGCGGTAGCGGTCCTGGAACTTCTTCAGCCACGCGTCACGCGTCGGGCACGTCTTTTTGTCCACGACCAACGCGAGGCCCTTGCCCCGGTTCTTCCCGTACGGCTCGAAGTGCTCGCCCGCCCACGAGGCGAAGTCGTCCCACGACGCCTCCTTCCCCGCGGGTTTGTAGAACGGGTACTTCAGGCGGTCGGGGTCATAAAGCCCCAGCACCAGCGCCTGCGACATCACCCCGCTCTTGCCCTGGTTGATCGGGTGCAGCGGGTTGCCCTCGAGCTTGGTCGGGCGACCCTCGTGCGTCTCGGCGAGCAGGCCCTCGGCCCCGCCGCCGGGGATCGGCATGCTCGTCGCGAAATACAGCGGCTTGCCCACCACGATGTCGCCCGCCGCGTCCTGCGAGAACGAGACGATCTTGTGGTCGGGCCGGCGGCACCCGGGGACCGTCGCCAGCCCCGCCAGCGCCAGCGACGCGCCCATCACCTGCAGGAAGCCGCGCCGGCTCGACGCGAGCAACTCCGACGCGCCGGCCGGGAACTCCCGCTCGACGAACTCACGGAACTCCGCCGTGTCCTCGAACTCTTCCGCGCTCCGCCACGCGCGCGAGCCGTTGACCGTCCGGTTGATCGCCCGGCCGTTGGCCGCCAGCACCGCCTTCGCGGGACGCTGCTTGGGGCCTTCGTTCATCGTCGAGGGGCATTGATCGGCGTGGCTCATAGTCGGTCCCGTCCGCGTGTGCTTCGATCCCGTATCCAAACCGCCCCACCACCCCCACCACCATCAGTTCCAACCCACCGACCACCCGAACCCCGCGCTCAGTAGTGGCAGTGAGCGCACGTCTCGGGCGGGTTGAGGTTCCGGTCGTCGTGGAACCGGCGGCCCTGCGCCAGCCCCTGCTCGCCCAGCGCCACCCTCGCCTTGAGGTGCTCCTCCACCCACTTGAGGTCCGTCACGCGGTCACGCTCGACGAGGTGCGGGGCCGTGTTGCGGTGGCAATCCAAGCACCACGCCATGCTCAACGGCTCGACCTGGTGCACCACCGGCATCTGCGTGATCTGGCCGTGGCACGAGTAGCAGCTCACGCCCGCCTCGATGTGGATGTTGTGCGGGAAGTTGCGCACGTAGTCGGGCACCTTGTGCACCCGACGCCACTCCACCGACGCGTTCACCTCGTACGCGTCGCGGATGAACTGCGTCCGCTCCTTGTGCGTCGGGCGGTCCGTCTGCAGCTTGAGACGCCCGTCGGCGTGGCACCCCATGCACGTCGACACCGGGGGGATGTTCGCCTCCGGGCTCGTCTCCACGTGCGTGTGGCAGTACCGGCAGTCCATCCCCAGCTTGCCCGCGTGCAGCTGGTGCGAGAACCCGCCGCCCGGCTGCGTCGGCTCGTACCCGACCGCGAAAAACTTCGGGGTCGCGTAGTACCAGAACCCGCCGACCACCGACGCGAGCGCCCCCGCACCGCCCAGCGCCGCGATCGTTGGGAACGCGTTGAACCATTTCGGAAAGAGCACCGACACGCCCGGCCTCCACGTTCTCCGCCGCGAACACCGCGGCGGTCACTCCCGCCCACCCGCCCGAAATCCCGACCAACCACCCCCGATAACACGAACGATGACACCCGCCGAGCGAATCTTTCCGCCCGTACGGGGCGACAAGATAGCAAGGCCAATCCCGCGCCGCGTTCTGTGTGGACAGAATCGTTCTTGCGAGGCCGAAATTCAGCCTCCCGACCCCTATCCTGTCAAGCACAACACCCGCCCAAAGACCAATTGAGATTCAATCTCAACAAATCCGGAGCCTCGCCATGACCAACCCGGCCGTTGTCCGCCCTCGATCGCCTGAATGGGGCGTCCCGCCGAGCTTCGGGCAGTCCGCCGGGGCGATTTTGTTCTTCGGGTTCGCGACCTCGGCGGTGATGTGGGTGCTCTGGTTCCTGTTGCACCACCCGGCGGTCGGGGCGACGCCCTCGATCTCGGGCCCGTTGCTGATCGCGGCCCAGATCGTCGGGAGCGTCGTGGCCGCCCGGTCGCTCGCCGCGTCCCACGGCCGATGGACGGCGCTGGTCGGATCAAAGTTATCGGGCCTTTTGACGGGATTGATCAACTTGGCGAGCCTCTCGTCGATGCTGGTGGCCCCGGCGGGGGGTACGGATGCATCCCGTCCCTCGACGGCCGTGATGATCGGGGGGTACGTGGCGCTGTCGGTGGTGATCGGGGGTCTCGCCGGGTGGCTGGCGCCGAGGGTGTCGCGCCCGGGCGTTGGTTCGGCGCCGACGCCGGCGGACTGGCTGGCGCGGCTCGCGCGGGTGGTGGTGGTGCTGCTGGTGCCGCTGCTGCTGGTGGGCGGGCTGGTGACGAGCACGGGGAGCGGGCTGGCGGTCCCGGACTGGCCCGGGACCTTCGGGGGGAACATGTTCCTGTACCCGATCAGCGCGATGGCGTCATGCGACAAGGTGTACGTGGAGCACGGGCACCGGCTTTTCGGGGTTCTCGTCGGGCTGGGAACGATGGCCCTGGCGGGGTACACGCTGGCGGTCGAGGGGCGGGTGTGGGTGCGGCTCTGGGCGGTGCTGATTTTCGTGCTGGTGTGCGGTCAGGGGGTTCTCGGCGGGGTCCGGGTGGTGCAGGAATCGCAGTACGGGGCGTTGGTGCACGGGGTGCTGGCGCAGGTGATTTTCGCGATGCTCGTGGCGCTGGCGTGCTCTACGAGCGGGGCGTACCGCTCGGAGACGGGCGGGGCGGAGGCGGGGGACCGCGGGCGCAAGGCCCTGGCGACGGCGCTCCTGCACACCACGCTGCTGCAGTTGGTGTTCGGGGCGATGTACCGGCACCTGGGGAGCCCGCACGCGCTCTATTCGCACATCGCGGTCGCGTTGGTCGTGCTGCTGCTGGGCGTGCTGGCCGGCGGGCGGTTCGCGTCGAGGCCCAACCCCGGTCGCACGGCGGCGGGGTTCGTGGCGGTCGGGTCGGGGCGGGCGGTGCTGGTGGTGGTTTCGCTGCAGTTCGTGCTGGGGCTGGCGGCGTTGATGGCGGCGCCGCCCTCGTCGTTCAAGGCCCCGCCCAAGGCCGACGAGATCCGGGCGATGGCGGAGGCGGGGGCGGAGGCCCCACCGGCGTGGAAGCCGTTGGTGCGGACGGCGCACCAGGCGAACGGGGCGTTACTGCTGGCGGTCGCCACGACGATGGTGGTGTTCGGCCGACGCCTGTCGGCGAGCCCGGCACGGGCGGTGTGACCCGCGCCAACAGAGCCCACGTGGACATGATGCCCTGCCACTGGTCCGCGAGCCGCCCCCCCATGGTCGGGCGGTTGGGCTGTGCCCGGCGGGGTCCCGGGGCGTTGAAATGGGCGGAAAGGGGGAACGGGGCGGGGTCATATCCGATAGATTGAGTGGGGTGGCGTCGGGCCGGCCTGGCAATGCGGGCGAGGATGGGTTCGTTGTGCTCGTGCGGGGCCGGGGCGGGTGGTGGGCTTCGGAGGTCAGGCGATGCGTCAACCGGTGAGCACGAAGGGCACGCCCGAGAACCAAAGGCCGGTGATCCACGCGTCGATGTCGCCGATCCGGGACGCGGATTTCGGGTACGAGCAGGCTCGGCACCTGTTGTGGCGTGCGGGGTTCGGGGGGACGCCGAGGCAGGTGCAGACGCTGGTCTCGTGGGGCCCGGCGAAGTCGGTGGACTACCTGGTGGATTACCGGGAGGTGCCGTCGGAGGCGGTGAAGGCGGACCGGTTCGACAAGGACATCATGAGGCCCCCGACGGCGGAGGAGCGGACGCAGATGGCGCGGGCGCGCCGGGAGCGCGACGAGGAGGCGCTCAACCGGCTGCAGCAGGAGCGTCAGCGCCGGGAGCGTCTGGACCGGACGCAGGTCTCGGAGATGCAGAAGTGGTGGCTGAGGCGGATGATCGAGACGGGGCGGCCGCTGGAGGAGCGGATGACGCTGTTCTGGCACGGGCACTTCGCGACGAGCTACCGCACGATCGAGAACAGCTACCACATGTTCATGCAGAACGAGTTCTTCCGCGCGAGCGCGGTGGGGAACTTCGCGGACCTCGTGTTCGGGATCATCCGCGACCCGGCGATGCTGGCGTACCTGGACAACAACAACTCCCGGAAGGGGCGACCCAACGAGAACCTGGCGCGTGAGCTGATGGAGTTGTTCGCGCTGGGGATCGGGAACTACGGGGAGCAGGACATCAAGGAGGGGGCGAGGGCGCTGACGGGGTACACGTTCGATGACGACGCGTTCGTGTTCCAGCGCGGGAACCACGACGAGGGGCCCAAGCGGATCCTGGGGCGGAGCGGGAACTTCGACGGGGACGAGTTCGTCAAGATCATCCTGGAGCAGCCGGCGTGCGCGTCGTACATCACGAGGAAGCTGTACCACACGTTCGTGCGCGACCTGCCGCCGCTGGAGCGGGCCGAGGACCAGAAGCTCCCGCCCGAGGTGCGCGGGGCGATGCGTGACCTGGCGTCGACGTTCCTGCGGGCGCGGTACGGGATCGCGCCGGTGCTCAAGCGGCTGTTCCTGTCGGAGCATTTCTACAGCCCGGCGTTCATGAACGAGCAGATCAAGAGCCCGGTGCAGCTGGTGGTCGGGGCGGTGAGGAGCTTGAACACCCCGGTGCGGGACCTGTCGATCCTCAACGACGCGCTGGACCTGATGGGGCAGAACCTGATGTTCCCCCCGAGCGTGAAGGGGTGGGACGGCGGGCGGAGCTGGATCAACACGAGCACGCTGTACGTCCGTCAGAACCTGATGGCGTTCTTGATCACGGGGAAGAAGCCGCAGGGCTACGACCCCAGCGCGGAGACGGACCGGTACGACCCGATGCCGCTGCTCGAGGAGCTGGCGTTGGCGGAGCCTGGGGCGGAGCGTCGCCCGGAGCGGGTGTGCGATTATCTGTTGAGGCTAACGATCGGGCGTGCGCCCGAGCGTGCGATGAGGCCGTTGGTGGAGTTCCTGGGGGCGCACGGGGACCGGGTGGAGCCGGACCATGTGCGCGGGCTGCTGCTGTTGATCACGGCGATGCCTGAGTACCAACTGTGCTGAGCGAAGGCCGACGGCGATGAAGACGGGGCACGACCATGGACATGCGTGAGCAGATGATTTACACGAGGCGTCGGTTCCTTGGGCAGGGGCTGCTGATGGCGTCGGCGGCGGCGAGCGTCCCGGCGTTCGTGGGGCGGTCGGCGTCGGCGATGAGCGAGCGTCTCGCGCTGGCGGGGCTGTCGAGCCTGCCGGGGGTGCCGGACGACCACGTGCTGGTGGTGTGCCAGTTGTCGGGCGGGAACGACGGGCTCAACACGGTGATCCCGTACGCGTGGGACGAGTATTACAAGGCGAGGCCGGGGATCGCGGTGCCCGCGGCGCAGGCGATCCGGATCCCCGGGAACGAGGTGGTCGGGCTGCACCCGCAGATGACCGGGCTCAAATCGCTCTACGACGAGGGTCTGGCGGCGATCGTGCAGGGGGTGGGCTACCCCAACCCCAACCGCTCGCACTTTAAGTCGATGGACATCTGGCACACGGCGGACACGTCGGGCACGGGCGACGGGTGGCTCGGGCGGTACTTCGACGCCGAGTGCTGCGGGTACGGGAAGGGGGAGAGCGGGACGCCCGAGGCGGGGGCCGACGCGGGGGGCGATGGCATGCCGGGGATCGCGATCGGGCGGACGGCGCCGCTGGCGATGCACGGCCGCGGGGCCAAGCCGGTGGCGTTCGAGTCGGCGGACCTGTTCCGGTGGTCCGGGGAGGACATCCACGAGTCGCTGCGTGGGCCGTACCACGAGGCGAACCGCCGCGGGCGGGAGGCGGGGCTCCGCGAAGAGAGCAACGCGTCGTTCCTGCTGCGGACGGCGCTGGACGCGCAGGTCTCGTCGGAGACGATCCGCAAGGCGGTGTCGTCGCGGTCGCAGGTCCAGTTCCCCAACAGCGGGCTGGCTCGCGAGCTGGCGATGGTGGCGAAGATGATCGGGGCGGGGATCAAGACGAAGGTGTACTACGTGAACCACGGGGGGTTCGACACGCACTCGGGTCAGGGCGGGGCGCAGGGGCGCCACGGGCAGCTGCTGAACCAGTACGCCGAGGCGATGAAGGCCTTCTACGCCGAGCTCAAGAAGCAGGGCAACGACGCGCGGGTGCTGACGATGACGTTCAGCGAGTTCGGGCGCCGCGTGAGCCAGAACGCCAGCCAGGGGACGGACCACGGGACGGCGGCGCCGATGATCCTGCTGGGCCCGATGGTCAACCCGGGCGTGCTGACGGCCCACCCGTCGCTGAAGGACCTCGACCAGGGGGACCTGAAGTACAACACGGACTTCCGGTCGGTGTACGCGGGGATCGTCGAGGGCTGGCTCAAGGCCCCGAGCAAGCCGATCCTGCAGGGGACGTTCAAGCCCTTCGACATCGTGAAGAAAGCCTGAAGGCCGCGTCGGGGGCGGCCGGGCGGCGTACCGTCGGCCCATGGCGAGCGCGGACGTTTCGCTCTACGACGACCCCGAGGTGTACGACATCCTTCACGCGCCCGGGACGCTCGACGACGTCCGCGGGCTGGAACGGATCGAGCGGCGATGGGTCGCGCCCGGGGCCCGCGGGCGGGCGTGGCTCGAGCCCGCGTGCGGGACCGCGCGGCACCTGGTCGCGGCGGCGAAACGCGGGCGGCGGGTGATCGGGTTTGACCTGAACCCGGCGATGGTGCACGCCGCGAGGGCGAAGCTCGTGCGGGCCGGGGCCGGGCGGCGGGCGAGGGTCTTCGTCGCCGACATGCGCACGTTCGGGCCGATGGTCGGTCCCGGGTCGGTCGGGCTGGCGTTCAACCTGATCAACACGATCCGGCATCTGCCCAGCGACGCGGCGATGATCGATCACCTCCGCGGGGTCGGGATGGCGCTGGCGCCCGGTGGTGTGTACGCGGTGGGGATCAGCCTGTCGGCGTACGGGCTCGAGGATCCCAGCGAGGACGTGTGGTCGGGATCGCGGGGCCGGTGCGTGGTGAAGCAGGTGGTGCAGTACGAGCCGGCGTCGGGGCCGGGCCGTGCGGAACGCTGGGAACGTGTGATCAGTCATCTGATTGTCGCCCGCGGATCGCGCGAGGAACACCGCGACAGTGTGTACCGGCTTCGCGGGTACGACATGACGCAGTGGCAGCGGGTGGTGGTGCGGGCCGGGCTGCGGGTGGTGGGTGTGGTGGACGAGCGGGGTGACGGGGTGACGCCGACGGAGCCTGGGTACGCGGTGTGGTTGTTGGGTGTCCGTTCCGCGCGGCGCTGGAACAGCGGCGGTTGAAAACAGGCGACGGATCGGGGACACTCGCGTCGGCGTCGAGCCCGTCGGCCGCGAGCGGCGGGCGGGGTCGGGCCCGGTATGGAAGGTCACACGCCCCGCGCGGGCGATGAGAGGGTCGAACGTGAAGGCAACGCTGGTTCGGGGATCGGAGTCGCGCCGGGCGGGGGCGGCGTGGGCGTGGCTGGGCGTGGCGGCGGCCGCGCTGACGGGCGTGGTGGTGGCGACGGTCGCGGGCTCGTTCGGGCGGTCGCTGATGACGCCGATGGGCGACGCGGGGTTTGCGCCGGGGCTGCTGAGCGTCGGGCACGGGTCGTGGGACGCTGGAGCGTGGGAGGCCGGGGCGTGGCAACCGGGGGCGGGCGCCGCCGCGGCGGCGGAACCGGCGATCGTGCCCGGGTGGGCGTTGACGGTGGCCGATCGGGACGCGAGGTCGAGCGTGGTGAAGGGCGCGATGTTCGCGTCGTTCGCGTTGAAAGAAGGCGAATCGCTCGATCCGGCGGTCCCGGCGTCGGGGCTGACGGCGACGTACGAGACGACGCTGCACGTGGCCGACGACGGGCGGTACCGGTTCGCGTTCGACGCGGAGGGCGGCGAGGCGTCGATCCGCGTGCTGTCGGCCCGGGGCGAGCTGGCGCGGGTGAGCGGGTCGGGCGTCGCCCGGGGCGGCTCGATCGGCGGGGCGGTCACGCCGTGGACTCAGTTGGCGTCCGGGACGTACACGGTGACGGTGCGGTTCGCGCGTCGGGGGGACGCGCCGGCGCGGCTGCGCGTGGTCTGGGAGCGTCAGTGGCTCCGGCAGCGGACGGGGGACCAGAAGCAGGGGTTCAAGCCCGAGCCGATCCCCTTCCACACCGACCCGGCGATGGACGGGGCGAGGGTCCCGGCGAACCGCGCGGGCGCGGTGTCCGCGGCGGAGCTCGCGTTGCACGGGCGACGCCTCCTGGGCGAGCTCAACTGCGTCGCGTGCCACGCGCCCGAGGCGAAGCAGGCGGGGATGTTTCCGGCGATGCCCGGTCCGTACCTGGGCGAGATCGGCCGGCGTGCGAGCCCGGGGTGGTTGCTCAAGTGGGTGCTCGAGCCGCACGCGCTCAAGCCGTCGAGCGCGATGCCGGACGTGCTGGGCGACGGCGAGCGTGACGCGCAAGACGCGGTGAACATTGTTCATTACCTGTTGTCGTCGAACACGGCGGAGGCGTCGGAGTTCGCCACGCCCACGCCGCACGACGCGGTGATGTCGCGGGGCCGGACGCTCTACCACACGGTGGGGTGCGTGAGCTGCCACGGGCCGATGGAGTCGCCGGCGGCGGTGTTCGACGAGCCCGGGCTGGAGCGCGACGTGCCCGCGGCGCTGGTGAAGCACCCTCACGGGAACCTCGCGGGCAAGTGGCGGGCGGCGTCTTTGGCGGAGTTCCTGCGCGACCCCTCGCGGGTCCACCCCGCGGGACGGATGCCCGACTTCAACCTGACGCCCGAGGAATCGGACGCGCTGGCGAACTACCTGATGGTGGCGTGGGAGAAAGCGGCGCCGGCGGGTCGGCGGACGATGACGGAGAAGTTCGTGGTGGACGCCGGGCGTGCGGCGTTGGGGCGTCAGGCGTTCGCGGCGCGCGGGTGCGCGGACTGCCACGCGATGGGTGAGCGGGCGGAGGTCCCCTCGACGCTCAAGGCCAAGGGGTTGAACGTGCTCGACGCGGCGAGGGGCTGCCTCGACGGGGCGGACCGCGCGACACCGAGGTTCTCGATCTCGGAGGAGGACCGGTCGGCGCTGCGGGCGGGGTTGGCGTCGGTGAAGGGATCGGCGGGTGTGCCCGCGCCGGTGGATCATCAGGCGATGATGTTCGACGCGCTCAACTGCCGGGCGTGCCACGCCAAGGACGGCGAGGGTGGGATCCCCGGCGTGGTGGATGAACTGAACCCGTACTTCCGCACGGTGGTCGAGGCGGAGCTGGGCGACGAGGGCCGGTTCCCGCCGGTGCTGACGCAGGTGGGGTGGAAGCTGACGACGCGGTGGCTGACGGACGTGCTGATGGAGGGGGCGAGGGCGAGGCCTTACATGGCGACGCGGATGCCGAAGTTCGGGGCGGCGTCGGTGGGCGTGCTGGTACATGGGCTGGCGGCGCACGACGGGGTGTGGCCGGACACGGACGCGCCCGAGCCGACGCCCGACGACGAGTTGGTGCTCGCGGGGCGGAAACTGATGGGTGAGACGTCGCTCAACTGCATCTCGTGCCACACGTTCGACGGGGTGTCGACGGGGGTTCCGGCTCCGGACATCACGGGGTTCGCGTCTCGTCTGAGGTACGACTGGTGGCGGTCGTACGTGGTGAGCCCGAAGCGTTTCAAGCCCGGGACGCGGATGAGCGCGTTCTACGAGATGGGCCGTTCGTCGGCGGTGGACGTGCTTTCGGGGGATCACGAGCGTCAGCCGGACGCGATGTGGGCGTACTTCCAGCTGGGGAAGTTCGCGCCGCCGCCGGAGGGGTTGCCGGCGCGGGGTGCGACGCTGTCGCTGCGAGTGGGCGAGCGTCCGCGGGTGTTCCGTTCGTTCCTTAAGAACGCGGGGAGCCGTGGGATCGCGGTGGGGTACCCCTCGGGGCTTCACTTCGCGTTCGACGCGACGGCGGTGAGGCTGGTGGAGGCGTGGCGGGGGGATTTCGTGGACGCGACGGGGGCATGGAAAGGCCGCGGGGGGACGATCAGCGGGGGGCAGGGGCCGACGGTCTGGACGGCGCCTGCGGGCCCGGCGGTGGTGATCGGGCCGGCGCCCGAGCCCTGGCCCCGGGCGGGAGGTGTGGGCGCGGGGTACGCGTACAAGGGGTACGAACTGGACGCGTCGGGCGTGCCGACGTTCACGTACACGGTCACGGGCGAGGGGCGGACGGTGACGGTCCGTGAGACGTTCGTGCCGCACGGGCGGGCGGGGGCGCTCATCGATCGGCGGTTCGAGTTGATCGGGGCGGGCGGGCTGACGGTGTCGATCAACGCCGGGGGCGGCAAGGCCGAAGTGGTGACGAAGGAGCGGTTCACGTCGTCGTCGGTGGGCGGCACGACGGTGGTGACGGTGAGCCCCGCGGGCGAGCGGGCCGATGTTGTCCTGGAGATCACGCCATGAGGTTCATCGGGCTGGTCGCGGCGTTTTTCGCGTGTGTGCCGGGCGTGACGGCCTTGGGGCAAAAGGGCGAGCCGATCGCCCAGCCCGGGGCGACGCCGCAGCCGCCGCGGGTGGAGATCCGCGGGGTCGAGTACCAGCGGCTCGCGACGCGTGAGGCGACGGAAGAGCGGATGATGAACCTGCTGGTGCCCGGGCGGGCGTCGTGGGGCGAGTGGCACGCGCTGGTGCCGTTCGAGTTCAAGAAGCAGGGGGACCTCAAGCTCGTGCTCCCGCCGGAGGAAGCGCTGGCGTCGATGGGGGTGAACGGGCCGGGCCCGGACCTGTCGCGGGCGTTCGCCGGTCGCGGCGGCGTGGAGGCGAAGTGGAAGAACATCGGGGCGGGGGTCAACCGGACGATCGACCTCGGTCTGTTCACGCCGCAGGGGCAGGGCGATTGGGTGGTCGGGTACCTGCACGGGACGGTGACGGCGCCGGTGGACATGACGATCGACGCGACGTGCGGGTCGGACGACGGGCTGAGGCTGTGGCTCAACGGGCGGCTGATCGTGGACGCGGACGCGATGCGCGGGCTCGACGCGGAGGATCACCGGCTGAAGCTGGACCTCAAGAAGGGCGTGAACCACCTGTTCGCGAAGGTGTCGCAGGGGATGGGGGCGTTCCAGTTCCAGCTGAACGCGGGCGAGGCGCTCGACCCGCTGACGGCCCAGATGCTCGAGTACCACCTGGAGGTCGATTTCCCCAGCACGCCCGAGGCGAGGTATTTCCGCACGCTCCCGGTGGCGTTGCCGGCGGACGTGGTGCTGGAGGTGGGCGGGCTCGACGTCTTGCCGGACGGGAGGCCGGTGGTGTGCACGAGGCGTGGCGAGGTGTACATCGTGGACGGGGCGTACGAGGAGCCCCCGATGAACGCACGGTTCACGCTCTTCGCCGAGGGGCTGCACGAGCCGCTGGGGTTGCAGGTCCGTGCGGAGCAGCGCGGCGGGAAGCCCGTGAACGCGGTGTACGCGGTGCAACGCGGCGAGCTGACGCGGATGATCGACCTCGACGGGGACGACCGGGCGGACGTGTACGAGACGGTGTCGGACGCGTGGGGGGTCTCGGGGAACTACCACGAGTTCGCGTTCGGGCCGAAGTTCGACTCGGCGGGGAACGCGTGGGTGACGCTGAACGTGGGGTTCTGCGACGCGCTGGGCAAGAGCCTGGTCCCGTGGCGTGGATGGTCGCTGCGGGTGGACCGCGAGGGGCGGGCGACGCCGGTCTCGGGCGGGCTGCGTTCGCCCAACGGGATCGGGTTCTGGAACGACGGCCAGGCGTTCTACCTCGACAACCAAGGGGATTTCGTGGGGACCAACCGCCTCGCCCCGATGTACGACGGCGGGTGGAACGGGCACCCCTCGGGGCTACGCTGGCGGAGCGATTACACCCCCGCGATGGACACCCCGGCGGGGAGGCCCCCGCTGACCCCCGCGGCGGTGTGGTTCCCGTACAAGAAAATGGGCCAGAGCACGGCGGACATGCTGCTGTTGCCCGCGGGCGAGGCCGGCTCGCCCGGCGCGGGCGTGCGCGCGAAGGGCCCGCTGCCCGACGGGGGCGGGGTGTACGCCTTCGGCCCGTACGCGGGCCAGGCGTTCGTGGGCGATCAGACCCTGTGCCTGGTGATGCGGGTGTCGCTCGAGAAGATCGACGGGGTGTACCAGGGCGCGTGCTACCCGTTCCGCCAGGGGCTCCAGTGCGGGGTCAACCGCCTCGCGTGGGGCAAGGACGGCTCGATGTTCGTCGGGCAGACCGACCGCGGGTGGGGCTCCATCGGGCGGCGGCGGTACGGGCTCGAGCGGATCGTGTGGACCGGCGAGACTCCGTTCGAGGTCCGCGAGGTGCGGGTCACGCCCGAGGGGTTCGCGGTCGAGTTCACCAAGGACATCGACCCGGCGGTCGCGTCGGACCCCGCGTCGTACGCCTGCCTGAGTTACACCTACCGCTACCACGCGACCTACGGCTCGCCCGAGATCGAGACCGGGACCCAGCGGGTGGTCTCGGCCCGCGTCGCCGGCCCGCGCGAGGTCCGGCTGACGATCGACTCGATCCGGTCCGGGGGCATGGGCTACGTCCACGAGTTGACGTTCGGTGGCGTGCGGGCCGCGGGCACGGGCGAGCCGCTGCTCCACCCGATCGCGTACTACACGGTGCAGCGGGTCCCGACGAAGACGGAGTGATCCCCGGCCGCTACGCCCGCGTGGCACGCAGGACGTGGTCGAGGAGCCCGTCGCAGGCGGTATCGATCATGGCGTAGACGCGCTCGAAGCCGTCGTCGCCGCCGTAGTACGGATCGGGCACTTCGAGGCCCGCCGGGCCGGCGCCGGCGAGGGCGGGGTCGAAGGCGCGGAGGAGCGAGGCGCGGCCGGGCGGGAGGCCCGCGCGTTCGAGGTTCGCGATGTTGGAGCGGTCCATCGCGATGATGAACCCGAACCGCCGCGGGTCCGATCGCGGGTCGAATCGCCTCGCGACGTGGCGGAGTTCGACCCCGTAGCGGGCCGCGACGGCGACGCTGCGGGGGTCGGCGCCGTCCCCGGCGTGCCACCCCCCGGTGCCGCAGGAATCGACCTCGAGGAGGTGGTCCACGCCGCGGCGCGAGGCCTTGTGCTGCAGGACGGCCCTGGCGAGCGGGCTCCGGCAGATGTTGCCCAGGCAGACGAAGAGGACGCCGCCGGGGGTGGTGCCGCTCACGGGTTGTCCCCCCCGCGCGCGGGCGAGAGGGCCAGGAGCCGGCGGGCGATCGAGACGTGGTCCCAGGCCGGCGCGGTCACCACCCCGCCGGGCCACGGCGTGTCCGAGGGTCCGGCGACGACGGGGACTCCGATCGTTGCGGCGAGTTCGGCGCCGAACCGGCGTGCCGTCGTGAGCCGGGCGTCGGGGGGGTCGCCCGGGCGTGCCGGGGCGATGACGACGGCGTCGCACGCGGGGAGCATGGCGAGCGGGGGTCGGTCGGTGAAAAATAAAGGGCCGGGGCACTCGAGCGCGTCGAGGTACGGGGCCGCCCGGTCCGAGCGCCACGACGCCGAGGAGGCGACTCCGACCCATGCCTTCCCGGCCTTGTGGAGCAGGGCGAGCATCGCGGTGAACCACCACGCGTCGCCCCGGTCGGGTGGGTCGGCCAGGAGCAGCACGGCCGGCGTGCGATCGTCGATCCCCAGCGACGAGCGGTCCCGACGCCTCGCGGCGACGCGGTCGGGCCAGAGCAGATCGGATGCCCGTGCGGCGATGCCCGCGTCGGGCCACCAGGCGCGGCGGTCGACGCTGGGGAGCCCCGCGGTGAAGGCGGCATGCGCGGCGCCCTCGCTCCAGCACGGGACGGCCCCGAAGGGGCCGCGGACCCTGGCCAGGGCGGCGAGCCCCCGCCAGGCACGCGGGGCTTCGCCCAGCGGGGCGGAGAGGCGGTTGTGCGTGTGCACGCCCAGCGCGCCGGCGCGGTCCTCGGCGTCCTGCGTGCCGATGACGCACGCCTCGCCCCCGAGCCGGTGGATCGCGTCGGCGCAGAACACGACCCCCGCGTCGGTGGTCGCCGACCCGCGGGCGTGAGCGGTCCATGGCTCGATCACGTGGAGGGTGCGCACGGGCGGGTCAGTGTAGTGGCGTCAGCGTGCTTTGGGCTTGCCCGCCGAGCGGCGGATGTCGTGCTCGTAGAACAACTGCGCCACCGCGAGCCCGAGCTCCTGGGCCATCTTGCGGTTGATCTCGGCCCGCTCGGCGAGGCTCTTGGGGGCCTCGCCCGGGGGCTCCCGCATCTGAACCCTCAGCTCGGCCCCGTCGTATTCCTCGGGCCAGACCCGCTCCTGGGTGGCCACGTCGATCACCTTGACGTTCGCCCCGATCAGCGGGGAGTACGACACCCCGTCGGCGCTGACCTGGAACGCCTCGATCCGGACATAGATCACGATGCTCGCGCCGACGGCGGCGCCGACCTCCGAGATGCTCGTGAGTTTCCCGTAGCGGTCCCCCGCCGTGACCCGCATCGCGTCGCGCGCGTCGATGATGTCGACCAGCACGTCCTCGTCGAGCAGCACCCGCTCGGCCTGCTGCGCGATGTCCGATCGCAGCGAGCGCGACGGGAGCCGGTTCGCCGGGTCGTCCACGAGGACGACCGTCGCGGCCTTGGGGTCGAGGGTGTGGGCGGCGACCTTCTTGGGCGGGCCCTCGATGATGAACAGGACCGGGGCCGCGATGTTGCACCCGCCGCCGGTCAGCCCCGCCAGCCCGAAGGCCAGCGCCGAGAGGATCCGGGGCACGCCCCGGCGGGGGCGTCGAGCGCCGAGGTCCGTGCTGCATCGAGGATCGGGGTGCATGGGTTCTCCGGGTGCGTCGTCGGGTCGAAGACGGGCTCAGTACTTGGGGTAGTACGGCTCTTCGTGGTCGTAGAAGGGCCACGTCGCTCGGTCGATGAACCGCTTGGCCAGCGCGCTGCGCACGACCACGGAACTCATGTCCTCGGGGCCCAGCCCGGGCTGATCGGGGAAGCGGACGCCCACGGAGGTCCTGAACGCGGCCTCGTTGGCCGCGGCGGAGGTCAGGTCGTAGACGGCGACCGAGCCCGTCGCGTTGCCCGACCAGGTGTACTGGTTGCCCGGGTCGTTGAGGCGGAACTCGATCATCTCGACCCAGACGATGCAATCGACGCCCCCGAACTCCTCGCCCAACTGCTTAGGCGTCAGAGCGGCCCACCCGGGGTGGTTGTAGAGGTACTGGAGGACCTCGGCGGAGGGGACGTACCCGGTCACGCCCGTGTTGTTCTCCTCGGCGATCAGACGCTCGGTGATCCGCGTCGCCAGGTGCGTGGCGAGGTCGGGCTGCTGAGACTCGATCAGCGGCTCGCACGCGACGACGACCGCCACGGACTTGCCGCGGAGCCCCTCGTACTCGGCGCGGACGGTCTTGGTCGAGACCTCCCGGGCGGACTGGATCATGGCCGCCGGGAGGGCGAAGAGCGCGCACCCGGGGGAGGCCAGCGCGAGGCCGATCAGCCCGGCGGGGACCGCCCGAGCACGCCACCCCTTCGCGGCACGTTTCGACCACAGCGGCTCGGGCATCAAAGGCTCCTGTCAGGATCGGGGGGACCGGGTCGACGCGCTCTCGCCCGACGGCTCAGACGCCCGGGGGCGCCCAGAGTGCCAATTTGTAGGCCCACGCCAGCGCCAACGCCCCGAGGGCGGCCCAGACCAGGGCGGGGCGTCCCGCGCCGCGTGAGACGATCCGCAACAGCGACGACCCCGTCCAGGCCGTGTACCCCGCGGTCCACAGCAGGACCGACGCGAGCAGCGGGACCAGCGCCCCCGCGGGTTGGGTGGAGAAGGACGCGAGGAATCGGCCCTCGCAGCCCAGGGCGACGGCGGTGGTCATCCCGCAGGTGGGGCAGGGCTTCCCCGACGCGGCGAGCCATCCGCACGCGGGCATGCCCAGTTGGGTGTGCGTCCCGTAGCCGTCGGGATCGGGGTTCAGGCCCGCGCCGAGGATCAGGAAGGACAGCGCGAGCAGGGCCAAGACACCGGCGACCGCCCGTTCAAGAGCGCTCGCCCGGCGGTAGATGGATGATGGCGGCGGGGATGTTGGGGGCGGTTCGGGAGCGGGCGACCCGGCGTGCCCGGACGGATCGGTCATGCCGGACCGTAGGGTTACGCCGCTCGCATCGCGTCGGGGGGCCGGGTGTCGGGGTCGAGGACGGTGACGGTGCTCCCGCCGTGGGTCCGGCGGACGACGCCCCGCCGCCCGTCCCTCGCCGCGGCGGCGAGGTGGATGACGTCCCCGGGCCGGGTGATCCGGGCGAGTACATCGGCGAGGAAGACCACGCGCAGGGTCGGGGTCACGCCCGGGGCGCGGGGGCCCGCGCGGTCTTCGTCGCCCGCGGCATCGAACCCGTCGGGCGAGGACGACACCGCCGACTCGAAGCGGCCGACGGAACGGTCGAACCGCACCGCGAGCCGCCCGAGCCGCTGACGGAGCACCCCGGCCGGGGCGACCGCGAGGAACAGGTCGTCCCCGAGGTGCGCGAGGAAGACGCGAGGG
This sequence comes from Phycisphaeraceae bacterium, assembly GCA_015200025.1. GTDB lineage: Bacteria > Planctomycetota > Phycisphaerae > Phycisphaerales > UBA1924 > UBA2396. The sequence goes on from CP054186.1 coordinate 778,855, forward strand.
TCGTTGCGGGCCAGCGCGGACCTGGACAGGTCGGCGAGCCCGCGCAGCAGCTGATCGCCCAGCTCGTACCCGAACCGGGCGTTGTAGTCGGCCAGGCCGCGGATATCGATGACGGCGGCGTCGTGAGCCTCGCCCACCGCGCGGGCGTTTTTGATGAGGGAGGCGAGGTGCTCGTCGGCCTTGACACGCCCCGGAAGGCCGGTCAGGGGAGAAATCCGGGTCTGGAACTCGCGGGCGACGAGCGCCGCGGCGCGGAGGAGGTCGGTGACGTACACCACCCCGATGAGCATGGGCCCGTCCCCGACGATGAGCGGGAGGTTGATGCTCGACTCGCCCCTGGCCGACGCGATCTCGAGCGATTCGAGGACCGTGGCGCCGGGCTCGACCACGCCCGTGCCCGAGGTGACGCACAGGTCCACGGGGGCGCCGGCCCGCCCCTCGCCCGCGGCCCGCTCGAGCGCTCGCCGCTCGCACCACCCCACGATCCGGTCGGATTCCACGACCACCACGCCGTCCGTGGCACCCCCCCGAGTCATCGCGCCCAACGCGGCCCCGACCGGCGTCCCCGACTCGACCGTCGAAACGTCACGGGCGTAGCGGGCCACACGGATCTTCGCGGGGTCGGCGGCCCGGCCGTGCTCGGCCTCGCCGTGACGGGACCGCAGCCACGAGGTCAGTTCATGGCTCGGCGGCTCGACCGTCGGCGCGGGACGCCCGAGATAGAACCCCTGCGCATAGGGGACCCCAAGCTCGATCAGCTCTTCGATCTCTTCCCGCCGCTCGAGCCCCTCGGCGACCAGGCGGACCCCGCTGAGCCTCGCGAAGTGGAGGAAGAACTTGACCAGGTTCTGCTTGACGCGGTCCGCGTGGATGGACTCGACGAGCTCGCGGTCGAGCTTGAGCCAGCGCGGACGCAGGGCCATGATCCGGTTGAGCCCGCTGGTCCCCGCCCCCACGTCGTCGATGGCGACCTCGAACCCGTAACTCTTGAGCAAGGCGACCTGCTCGGCGAGCCCCTCGGTGTACTGCGATTCGGACCGTTCGGTGACCTCGACCACCACCCGGTTGGGCGTGAGCCCGGTGGCGTCCCGCACCGCGCGGAGCAACTCGCCCGCGAAGCGCGGGTCGGCCACGACCCTCGGCGTGTTGTTCAGGAACAACTGCGCGTGCGGGGGCAACAGCCGACCCGCCGTCTCGACCGTCCGGGCGCGGGTGACCCGCTCGAGCTCCCAGAGCATCCCGAGCCGCTCGGCCTCGTCGAACAACTCCGCCACGCCCGCGAAGCCCGATCCCTCCCCGGGCCTCGTCAGGCTCTCCATCCCCGCGACCGCGCCGGTCGCCAGGTGAACAATCGGCTGAAAGTACGACACCACGTTGCGGTCGCGGATGAGCGCTTCGAGCCGACCCCGGTCTGGCTTTCCGACGCCGCTCTCCGCCACGCGCACGCACCTCCGCGATCCCTGGTCGGGATCCCGGAACACCATCGGTCCCCGCCGGACGCGTGGAAAGACCGAGCACCCACGCGGGCCCGAGGCCCACCCCGGGGTATCAATCGTGGGGGATAGGACGGCGGGGAAGGGCCGAGAACGGCCCCGGCAACGCCCGGCGCCGGGGCGTTCCTCCGCCTCGGGTGTCAGTCGAACTTGAAGACACCCTTGCGCACGCCGTAGACGTACATCACCACGGTGGTGAAGAGGAAAAACCCGATGCGGGCGAGCCAGACGGCGGCGTTCTCGCCCATCGGCTCGAGGTTCGAGAACGTGGCGGCCCACGGGAAGAGGAAGATGATCTCGACGTCGAAGACCAGGAAGGTCATGGCGATGAGGTAGAAGCGGACGTTGAACCTTTTGCGGGCGGTGCCCACCGGGTTCATGCCCGACTCGTACGTCCCGCCCTTGGTCTCGCCGGGCCGGCGCGGGCCCAAGAGCAGTGAAGCCCCGATGTTGATGGCCGCGAAGGTGATCGCCATCATCACGATCAGGAAGATCGGGAGGTACGAGCCCAGGTCCGTCGCCGCGAGTGCCGTCGTCATGACGGGCCCATGGTAGCGGGCGCACCCGGGTGGCGCACGGGGATCGGCCACTCCGGGTGACACGCACGCCGCGGAGGGTGGGCGGGGGTCTGGTCCGTGGCGAGACTGCCAGTTCGGCAGGGCGGACCCCGCCCGGCACCACGCTGACAGGCCCCGCCGGATCCGGAACGGTTCCGGCGTCCCGTACCGTCCGAGCGCGATCTGGCACGGTGCTTGCCATTCAACCGTTGGGCTGAGACTCCGTGGACAATGTCGGGCCCGAGCGTCGCACGAACTTATACCGAACACGGTTCAAGAGATTGGAGTAACGACCGATGGGAGCGAAGGAACTCACGTTTGACAACGACGCGCGTCAGGCTTTGCTGGCGGGGGTGACGAAACTGGCCCGGGCCGTGAAAGCGACGCTGGGCCCGCGCGGGCGGAACGCGGTCCTGGACAAGTCGTGGGGCGGCCCGACGGTGACCAAGGACGGGGTGTCGGTGGCGGAGGAGATCGAACTCCAGGACAAGGCGGAGAACCTGGGCGCCAAGCTGGTCAAGGAGGCCGCGAGCAAGACCTCCGACGACGCGGGCGACGGGACGACGACGGCGACGGTGCTGGCCGAGGCGCTCTTCCGCGAAGGCCTGCGGTTCATCGCGGCGGGGGTCGACGCCAACGCGTTGGTCCGCGGGATGAAAGACGCGGTGACGGCGGCGGCGGGGGCGATCGACGACCTGGCCACCCCGGTCAAGGGCAAGTCGGACATCGAGAGCGTCGCGTCCATCTCGGCGAACAACGACCGCACGATCGGGAAGATCATGGCGGACGCGTTCGAGAAGGTGGGCAAGGACGGGGTGATCACGGTCGAGGAAGGCAAGAACATCGAGACCGAGGTGGCGGTGGTCGAGGGGATGCAGTTCGACCGCGGGTACCTCTCGCCGAACTTCATCACCGACGCGGACGCGATGAAGGTCGAGCTGGACAAGTGCCTGGTGCTGGTGCACGAGGACAAGATCGAGAGCGTGTCGAAGCTGGTGCCGCTGCTCGAGAAGGTGATGAAGGCCAAGAAGCCGCTGCTGATCATCGCCGAGGACGTGACGGGCGAGGCGCTCTCGACGCTGGTGATCAACAAGCTGCGTGGGACGCTCAACGTGGCGGCGGTGAAGGCGCCGGGCTACGGGGACCGCCGCAAGGCCATGCTCGAGGACATCGCCGTCCTCACGGGCGCGACGGCGATCATGAAGGACCTGGGCACCGAGCTCGACGCGGTCGAGATGGGGCACCTGGGCCTGGCGAAGAAGATCGAGATCGACGCGGACAACACGACGATCATCGAGGGCGCGGGCGAGACCAAGGCCATCCAGGCCCGGATCGCCCAGATCCGCTCGGAGATCGAGAAGACCACGAGCGACTACGACCGCGAGAAGCTCCAAGAACGCCTGGCGAAGCTCTCGGGCGGCGTGGCGCAGATCAAGGTCGGGGCGGCCTCCGAGGCCGAGCTCAAGGAGAAGAAGGCCCGCATCGAGGACGCGCTGCACGCGACTCGGGCCGCCGTCGCCGAGGGGATCGTCCCCGGGGGCGGGGTCTCGTTCATCCGCTCCCGCAAGGCCATCGAGAAGCACAAGGACTACGCCAAGGTCTTCGGGAAGGAAGGCCGGGGCGACGACAAGACCTCCGAGGACGTCGGGCGTGCGACGTACGACTACGCGGCGGGCATGCGCGTGGTGTACAACGCCCTGTCGGTCCCGCTCTTTACCATCGCCGAGAACGCCGGGGAGAAAGGCTCGGTCGTCGTCTCCAAGGTCGAGCAGAGCAAGGGCAACCAGGGCTTCAACGCCCTGACACTCGAGTTCGGCGATCTTGTGGCCCAGGGCGTCATCACCCCCGCCAAGGTCGACCGTCTGGCGCTCGTTAACGCGAGCAGCGTGGCGACCGTCCTGCTCACCGCCGACTGTGTCATCACCAGCAAGCCCGAGCCCAAGGAGCCCGCCGGCGCGGGCGCCGGGGGCATGGGCGGCATGGGCGGCATGGGCGGCATGGGCGGCATGGGTGGCATGGGCGGCATGGGCGGCATGGGCGGCATGGGTGGTATGGGCGGGATGGGGTTCTGACCCAACGCCCGAGGACGTCGACATGGCCGCGCACCAGGACCATTGCGAGATCTGCCGGCGGATCGGGCGAGCCCGTTCCGGCGACGATCCCGCGCTGATCGCGGAGACCGACACGGGGTTTGCCGTCATGGGCGACTCGCAGTTCTTCCGCGGGTACTGCGTGCACCTGTGCAAGGACCCGGCGACCGAGTGGCACGAGCTGCCCCGCGGTCGTCGGCTGCGGTACCTGGAGGAGACGGCGCAGCTGGCCGAGGCCGTCGCCGCCGCCACCAGGCCGCACAAGATCAACTACGAGTGCCTGGGCAACCAGGTCCCGCACCTTCACTTCCATGTGTTCCCACGGCGGTTGACGGACCCGGACCCGTCGGCCCCGGTGTGGGGCCAGATGCCGACCGGCACCGACGCCGCGGGGCACGCCTTCGATCCCCGGCGGGACGGCGGGCTGGTGGAGTCGATCCGTCGGGAACTGTCCCGTGTCCGGGTGCCGGGGTGAGTCTGCGTTGAAGTGAACCATGCCGGGCCCGCCGGAGCGGCGGGTCGGGTGAAGAAGCACGTCGAAGAAGGAGAAGCACGATGTCCGTGAAGCCGACCGAAGACCGCGTCCTGGTGAAGCCCGTCGAGAGCGAGTCGAAGACCTCGTCGGGGATCTACCTGCCGGAGAACGCGAAAGAGAAGCCGATGAAGGGCGAGATCGTGGCCGTGGGGCCCGGGAAGCGCCTGGACAACGGGAAGCGTGGCGAGATGGCCGTCCGCAAGGGCGACCTGGTGGTGTACGGGAAGTACGCGGGGACCGAGGTGGAGATCAAGGGCGTCAAGCACCTGATCCTCCGCGAGAACGAGCTCCTGGGCGTGATCGTGGGCTGAGCGCCCCCACCGCCCCCACCGCCTCACCACCACCGATCCCACTTCGACCGATCACACACGAACGAAGCACACGCACGGAGCGAAACGATGTCGACGAAGCAACTGATGTTCAAGGACGCGGCCCTCCTCGAGATGAAGAAGGGCGTGGACCGTCTGGCGGACGCGGTGAAATGCACGATGGGCCCGTCGGGGCGTCACGTGGTGATCGCCAAGAGCTGGGGCTCGCCGCACGTCACCAAGGACGGGGTGTCGGTCTCGAAGGAGGTGTACGAACTCCCCGAGCCGTTCCAGGCGATGGGCGCGAAGATGGTCAACGAGGTCGCGAAGAAGACCGCGGACAAGGCGGGCGACGGGACGACCGCGGCGACGGTGCTGGCCCAGGCGATCTTCACGGAAGGTCTCCGGCACGTGGCGGCGGGCGTGAACGCGGTGGCGCTGCAGCGGGGCATCAACGCCGCCGCGGGCGTGGCGGCGGAAGCGATCGACGCGATGGCGGTCAGGTGCAAGGGGCGTGAGGACTACAAGAAGATCGCGACGGTCTCGGCGAACCACAACGCGGCGGTGGGCGACCTGATCGCCGAGGCGATCTCGAAGGTCGGGCCCGACGGGGTGGTGGAGATCGAGGACGGGAAGACGGCCGAGACGACGCTCGATTACGTCGAGGGGATGCAGTTCGACAAGGGGTACCTCTCGCCGTACTTCATGACGGACCCCAAGACGGCCGAGTGCGTGATCGAGGACGGGTACATCCTGATCTACGAGAAAAAGATCAGCAACCTGGTGGACCTGCTCCCCCTGCTCAACAAGATCGCGGCGACCTCGAAGCCCCTGCTGGTCATCGCCGAGGAGGTCGAGAACGAGGCCCTGGCGACGCTGGTGGTCAACCGCCTTCGCGGGACGCTTCGGATCTGCGCGGTCAAGGCTCCGGGGTTCGGCGACCGCCGCAAGGCGATGCTGGGCGACATCGCCGTCCTGACGGGCGGGACCTTCTTCTCGGAGGACCTGGGGCGGAGCCTCGACTCGATCGAGATCTCCGAGCTGGGCCGGGCGAAGAAGATCGTGGTGACCAAGGACGACACGACGATCATCGAGGGCGCGGGGAAGAAGGCGGACATCCAGGCGCGGGCCGAGCAGATCCGCGCCCAGCACGACAAGTCCACCTCCGACTACGACCGTGAGAAGCTGATGGAGCGCCTGGCGAAGCTGACCAGCGGGGTGGCGATGATCCAGGTCGGCGGCGCGACCGAGATCGCCCAGAAGTCCAACAAGGACCTCGTGGACGACGCGCTGCACGCGACCCGGGCGGCCGCGAAGGAGGGGTACGTCCCCGGGGGCGGCGTCGCGCTGCTCCGCACGCAGGAGGCGATCCGGGCCGCGGCGAAGAAGTCCAGGAACGAGGACGAGCGCACGGGCTACGAGATCGTCGCGAGGGCCGTCGAGGCCTGCGTGAGGCAGATCGCCGAGAACGCCGGGTACGACGGCGACGTGGTCGTCGAGACGGTCAAGGAGAGCAAAGGCTCCGGCGGCTTCAACGCCGCGACGGGCGAGTACCTCGACCTGGTCAAGGCCGGGATCATCGACCCGGCGCTGGTCGCCAAGACGGCGCTCATCAACGCGGCGTCGGTGGCCGGCCTCATGCTGACCACCGACGTGCTGATCACCGAACTGAAGGAGGACAAGCCCGCCGTCACGGGCTCGGTCGCCTGAACCGGGGGCTGAAGCTGGGGGGGGTGGGCGGTGGGTGTGGGGGGAGAACGATCCGCGGGCCCGTGGCCGAGAGGTCCCGGGCCCGGTTGTCAGAGCGAGGCACGCCCTTGGGCGTGAGATCCATGCCCGTGCAACGCGACTACTACGAGGTCTTAGGGATCGAGCGGGCCGCCGACGCCGAAGAGGTCAAGCGCGCGTACCGGCGGCTCGCGATGAAATACCACCCCGACCGCAACCCGGGCGACGCCGAGGCCGAGGCGAAGTTCAAGGAAGCGGCGGCGGCGTACGAGGTGCTCGCCGACGCCCAGAAGCGTCGGATCTACGACCAGCACGGGCACGAGGGGCTCCGGGGCGCCGGGGCCACTTCCCACGACTTCAACCGCATGAACGTCGAGGACATCTTCTCGATGTTCTCCGACCTCTTCGGCGACATGGGCGGGCGGGGCGGGCGCGGTCGCCGCGGCGGCCCCCCGCGCGGGTACGACCTCGAGTACGAGCTTGAGTTGACGCTCGATGAGGTCTTCACCGGTGCCGAGAAAGACGTGAAGTTCGCCAGGGCCGACGTGTGCGACGCCTGCGCCGGCTCGGGCGCCAAGCCGGGGTCCAAGCCCGTCGCGTGCGCGACCTGCGGCGGGGCGGGCCAGGTCATCCAGACCGGCCTGGGTGGGATGTTCCGCATGCAGACGACCTGCCCGGCCTGCCGGGGGCGGGGCAAGACCATCAAGGATCCCTGCGGCTCGTGTTCGGGCCGCGGGCGCGTGGCGCGCGAGCGGTCGCTGACGTTGACCATCCCGCCCGGCGTGCAGGACGGGCAGACCCTCCGCGTCCCGGGCGAGGGCGAGCCCCCGCCCGCCGAGATCAGCCCCGCCGGGGAAGGGATCCGCGGCGACCTGCACGTGGTCGTGCGGGTCCGGGCGCACGAGCTTTTCCAGCGTGAGAACGACCACCTGGTGATGGAGATGCCGATCTCGTTCGTCCAGGCCGCCCTGGGCGCCGAGGTCACGGTCCCCACGCTCGACGGCTCGACGAAGGTCACGATCCCCAAGGGGTCGCAGCACGGGCAGGTGATCCGGGTGTCGGGCAAGGGGCTCCCGAACTTCCGGTCCGGCAAGGCCGGGGACCTCGGGCTCATTCTCAAGATCGAGATCCCGCGGAAACTCACGTCGCGTCAGGAACGGATCCTGCGTGAGTACGCCGAGGTCGACGACACGGCGGTCCTGCCCGAGGGGGCCGGGTTCTGGAAGAAGGTCAAGGACATCCTCGCGGGCGTGGGAGGGAAATCATGAGCGACGCCACACCCAACACCAACGAACCGCGGGACATCTCCGACGAGGTGGAGTCGGCCGATCAGCTGATGCAGCGTGTCGCGGCGTTGGAAGCCCAGCTCGCCGAGGCCAACGAGCGGAACCTCCGGCTCGTCGCGGACTACCAGACCTCGCACCGCCGGGCCATCCGCGAGGAAGCCCAGGCCAAGCTCCAGGGGATGGCCGCCGTCACCCAGAGCGTGCTCTCGGTCCTCGACCATTTCGACCTCGCCCTGAAGATCGATACCTCCCGGGCGACGGCCCAGCAGGTCGTCGACGGCGTCCGCGTCATCCGCGACGAGCTGATGAAAGTCCTGGTCGGGCACGGGGTCGGGGTCATCCACCCCGCCCAAGGTGACCCCTTCGAGCCCGGGCGTCACGAGGCCGTCATGCAGCAGCCGGTCGATGGCGTGGGCCCCGGGCTGATCGCGGGGACGTTCCAGCCCGGGTACACGCTGTCGGTCGCGGGGATCGAGCGGGTGGTCCGGCCGGCCAAGGTCGCCGTCACTCCCGCGGTGTGAAGGAGCCCGAGATGCCCACGTACGAGTACCGCTGTTCCGCGTGCGGGCACGAGTTCGAGGAGTTTCAGTCCATGACGGCCAAGCCGCTCAAGGCCTGCCCCTCGTGCGGGAAGAAGGCCCTGGTGCGTCTGATCGGGACCGGGGCGGCCCTGGTGTTCAAGGGCTCTGGGTTCTACCAGACGGACTACCGCTCCGAGTCGTACAAGAAGGCCGCCAAGGCCGAGTCGTCGGAGGGTTCGGGCAAGGCCACGCCCACCGCGGACTCGGGCACGCCGGCCAAAGCCGAGCCAGCACCCGCGGCCAAGCGGGAGCCGGCGTCCCCCGCGAAGGCCGAGCGCACGCCGAAGAAGAAGCCGAAGGATTGAGCGAGCAGACCGCGATGATCGCCCACGGCATCGACATCACCGAGGTTCCTCGTATCGCGTCGATGCTCCGCGACCACGGGGACGCGTTCTGGACGCGGGTGTACACGCCCGCCGAGCGGTCGTACTGCGAGGCCAACCCCGCCCGGTGCCCGGAGCACGCCGCCGCCCGCTTCGCCGCCAAGGAGGCGGTGTTCAAGGCCCTGGGCACGGGGTGGGCCGGCGGGGTCGCGTGGACGGATTGCGAGGTGGTGCACGAACCCTCGGGACGCCCGGCGGTCGTGCTCCGCGGGCGGGCCCTGGAGATCGCACGGGCGATGGGCATCACCCGCTGGTCGCTCTCGCTGACGCACACCGAGTCACAGGCCGCCGCCTCCGCCATCGCGAGTTGACGCCCGGATGATCGCGATCAGGCGTCGCCACTCGTCGTAGCGGTACGGGATCCCGTGCCGGTCGTGGATCGCGCGGACCTGCGCCATCGCGTGCTCGCTGAGCCGCTGCTGCCAGTCCTCTGCCGAGCGATCGCAGAAGTACACCCGGCACCCCACCGGCTTGATCCCGTGGACCGTGCACAGGTTCCCGGCCTGGAATGGACAAGCCCCCACCGCCCCCACCGCCCCCACCGCCCCCACCCCCCCCACCCCCCCCACCCCCTCCTTGACCCCGCCCGACCGCGCGAGCGTGTACGCGGCCTCCAGGCCCGTCACGTACAAGAGGTGCCCGGCGCGATCAAAGTGACAGCAGCGTCCGCTGGCCCAGCACGCCGGGCCCCGTGATTCGACCTGAGCCGCGATATCCGCGAAAACGACTTCGAGTTCCGCCGCGACCGTGGGATCGGTCGCCGCGGCGTGCCACGCGGCCACCATACCCCGCTCGTCCCTCTCCGCGGAATGACCGCCGTGTCGTTCGTGCATCGAGTTCGCCTCGGGGTGGACGGCGACGACGCGCCGCGTTAGATCCGGAACGAATCGCGGAGGATGCGCACCCGATCGACCGGGACCAGCGTGCCCGTGTCCATCCCCGGGCAGACGCGCTTGTGACGCTCCCACGAGGCGCGGTCACGGACGACGCTGGGCCAGAACGGCCAGGTCCTGCACTGGGCCGGGCGGTCCTCGTAGACCCCGCAGAGCGCTTTGCCCGGGACGCTCCGCCGGTCGAGGAAGACGCAGTCGTTCCCCACCTCCGATAGGACTTCCGTCAGGCTCACGCCCTGCGGGACGATCCGCGTGTAGCGCTCGCGGAACTCGGCGAGCGGCAGACCGAGCCTCGTCGCCAACGCCCGGGCTTCCTCGTCGCTCACCAGTACGAACCCCTCGGGGCCCGAGCAGCAGTTCCCGCACATCGTGCACGAGAACCGCAGCCCGCGGTCGCCCGTGCGACCGTCGGGGTCGAACCACTCGGCCCGCTCGCGATCCGTCGGCGTTCGCGTGTCGCCACGCCCGTTCACGGCGTCCCCCCGCCGCAGGACCGGCACACGTCCGCGTGCAGTGCCTCGCCCGCCGCGATCATGGCGCGGGCCTCGCGGACGGCGGCGTCGCCCGCCCCGCCCGGGAGAGCACCGGCGTTGACGCGGACGTTCCACAGGCTCGACCGCGCCGACGCCAGGGCCAGGTCCGCGGCGATCCCCAGGTCGCTGTGGAGGTGCGTGTTGGTGATCGGCGCGAGGCGGAGCATGAGCCGGAGCAGGTCGACCGACGCGGCGATCGTCGCCATCGGCGCCCGCACCGCGGCCTCCATCGCCGACGCCAGGCCCGCACGCCCGGGGTCCCCCTCGGGGAGCCGGCTCAGCGTGTTGACCGTGCCGTAGGCCCGCGCGTCCTCGTCGGCCAGCGCGAGCATGAGCGCCCGAGCGCGTTCGAGGGTCCGCGCCGCGTCGGCCAGCGCGTCCTGGTGCGCCGCGAGCGACTTTTTCCCCACGGAGTACGCCACCACCATCCCCGCCAGCGACGCCGAGAGCGCCCCGACCGCGGAGGCCACCGCCCCGCCGCCGGGGGTGGGGGATTTCGCGGCGACCGCGCCGAGCCACTCGTGGAACGACATCGTCCCGAACACCGAATCCGCGTCTGAACCGCCCGATGCGCTCATCGGGTGACAATAGCACCGCGGCCCGACCGATCGGACGCCATCGACGCCCCCCCGGCGGCCTCCATCCCCCGGCGCCGACACTTATACTCACCCGGGGCGGGGATAAAGGAGCGACGATGCCCGCGGTGTTCCCCTTCGAAGCCGTGCAGTTCAATCGCGGGGCGGGAGACGCCTCGGCGAACATCGCCCCGCCGTACGACGTGCTCGACGCGAGGGCCAAGGCCGCCCTGCTCGCCCGCAACGAGCGGAACATCGTGTCGGTCGACCTCCCGCACGTCCCGGCGAAGGAGCTGGGCCCGACCGAGACGTACGCGCACGCCGCGGGGCTGCTCCGCCGGTGGCTCACCGAGGGGTACCTCACGCGGCGAGAGCGGCCCGCGATGTTCGCCTACCGGCAAACGTTCACGGTCCACGGTGCACGGGAACGCCAGCGCTGCGGGATGGCCTGCACCGTCCCGCTGCTCCCGTTCGGTCCCGCCTCGGGCGGCGGCATCCTCCCCCACGAAGAGACCTTCTCGGGCCCCAAGGAAGACCGCATGGCCCTCATGAAGGCCGTCAAGGGTCAGACCTCACCCATCTTCGGGCTCCACCCCGACGAGCGGGGCGCCGCGAGCGGGCTGGTGCGGTCGGTGATGGCCTCGCGGGCGCCGGACCAGACCGCGCGGATGGCCGACGACGTTCGTCACGAGGTCTGGGCGATCGACGACGCGGCGACGATCAGCGCCTACGCCGACGCCCTGGCGGGCGAGGACGTGTTCATCGCCGACGGGCACCACCGGTACACGACCGCGCTCAACTACCTCCGCGGGCTCGAAAGTCAGCACCCGTTACCCCCGAATCACCCCGCGAAGCGGTGCATGATCGTGCTGGTGGGGATGTCGGACCCGGGGCTCTACATCGGGCCCACGCACCGCGTGCTGGGCGGGATGAAGGACTACACGATCGAGAAGTTCATCGAGGCGACCAAGGGGCTGCTCCATATCGTGCCCGCCGTCGGTGCCCCCGAACGCATCGAGGACGCGATGGTCCGCGAGACGCCCACCGGGACGGGCGGGCGCGGCGGGAACGTCCTGGGGCTCATCGACTTCGCCTCGGGCAAGGCGTACGTCGCCACGCTGATGGCCCGCGACCCGCTCGCGCGGCGGTTCCCCGACAAGCCGCCCGCCTGGCGCGACCTGGACGTCGCGATCGTCCAGCACGCCATCGTCGAGGACGTCTGCCAGCCGAAACTCAACGCGGGAAACCCGATCACCTGGGCGTTCCCGCACTCGGTGCCCGAGGTGCTGGAGATCGGGCGAGGGCGCGAGACCGGGGCCGGTGGGGGCGCGGGCTTTGCGCAGCTGGCGATCATCGTCCGCCCCACGCCGCTGGAGGCCGTCCGCGCCGTCAGCCGCGCGGGCGTGCTGATGCCGCAGAAATCCACGTTCTTCTACCCCAAACTCGCCACCGGTTTGTTCATGCACATCCACGATTAACTCCCACCCCCCCACCCTGATCCCGACGCCCCGCCGTCATCCCGAACGGACCTGCGCGCGTGACGACCCCGAACCGACGGAACGCTGATGCGCGGCGTCCGGCGCCCAGAGCCGCCGGGGAGGACAACGCTCGCCCGCCGCTGCCCAAGGCGTACGCCGGGTGCCTCGATCGGTTCATGGCCTACCTCCGCGTCGAGTGCGGGCTGGCCGCCAACACGCTGAGCGCGTACCGGCGCGACGCGTTGGACCTGCTCCACGACCTGGCCGAGGCCGGGCTGGCCTCGCCCGAGGAGGCAACGCCCGAGCACCTCGCCGCCCACGCCCGCTCGCTCAAGGCCGACCGCGCGATGGAGGCCTCTTCGGTCATCCGCCACCTGGCGACGATCCGCGTGCTGTACCGGTGGCTGGTCGTCATCGGGCGCCTGGCCTCCAACCCCGCCGACTTCCTCGAGACCCCGCACCGCTGGCGCCGGCTCCCGGGCGTGCTGAGCGCCCGCGACGCGGCGGCGTTGGTCTCGGCCCCACGCCCCCCGGCGAAATCCACGAGCGCGGCGAACGCCACCCCGGGTCGGCCCCCGCCCCCGCCGCTCTGGATGCGCGACCGGGCCTTGCTCGAACTGCTCTACGCCTCGGGGCTGCGGGCCTCGGAGGCCGTCACGCTGGGCCTGGCCGAGTTCCGCCCCGAGATCGGCACGGTCCGCGTCACGGGGAAGGGCTCGAAGCAGCGACTGGTGCCGGTGCACGCGCGGGCGATGGCGGCGATCCGCGACTACCTGCACGAGTGCCGCCCGCTCCTGCTCAAGGGCGACGCGAAGGACAAGGGGCGGGTGTTCCTCTCGGCGCGTGGCCGCCCGCTCACGCGGGCCTCGGTCTGGTCGATCGTGTCGCGGTGGGCCAAGGCCGCCGGGCTCCGCCACACGCACCCGCACACCCTGCGTCACAGTTTCGCGACCCACCTGCTCGTCGGCGGGGCGGACCTGCGCGTGGTGCAGGAGCTGCTCGGGCACGCGGACATCGGGACCACCGAGGTCTACACCCACGTGGACCGGACCCGCCTCAAGGACGTGCACCGCTCCTTCCACCCGCGGGCGTAGCCCCCGGGCGGCCCCGACTTCCGCCGCGCCCCGGGGCGCTTACCCTACCCGGCGTGCCGGGCGGACCCGCCGCCGGCACCACTTGGAGGCCTCACGTGTTCAAGCGACTGGGCAACCTCATCCGCGGATTTTTCGGGCTGTTCGTCTCGGGCCTCGAGCGCCGCAACCCCGAGGCGCTGCTGGAGGTCGAGAAAGAAAACCTCAGGAAGCAGATCGGGCAGTACAACCAGGGGCTGGCGAGCCACGCCGGCCTCTGCGAGCGTCTGATGTCGCAGGTGCGCAAGCTCGAGTCCGAGGAGAAAGACCTGCGGGCCCGGACGGCGGCGAACCTCAAGGTCGGGAACCGGGCGGCCGCGGGGCAGTTCGCCCTCCGCCTCCAGACCGTGCAGCGAGAGCTGGAAGAGAACCGCACGCAGCTCGGTCAGGCCGAACAGACGTACAAGGACCTGCTCGCGTCGCGCGACGTGGCCGTCGCCGCCGCCACCGCCAAGATCGAGGCGCTCAAGCGCTCGCTCGACGAGGTGAAGGTGAAGAAGGCGATGGCGGAGCTGACGGAGATGGCCGGGGGGATGGTGAACAAGATCGGTGGCTCGGGGGACACGCTCGACCGCCTGCACGCGATGGTCGAAGAGGAACGGACCAAGGCCGCCGGCCGGGTCCGAGTCGCGCAGGACTCGCTGAACATGGCCGATGTCCGGCTCAAGGAGGCCGAGCAGGCCGCCCTGGCGGATCAGGCGCTGGCCGATTTCGCCGCGGCGGAGGGTCTGGCGATCCCGGGCCAACCCGTCGCGGCCCCGGCGGACAAGTCGATGGGCCCCGCCGCCCAAGACGAGTTGAAGCACTGACCCCGCCGACGCGTCCGACCCGCCGCCCGCGGACCGACCCATGACCGAAGCGCCCACCGAACCCGCCCCGCGTCGCGATTTGCCCGAGTGGGCCCGCGGGTTGATTTCACTGTACGAATCCAACGCCGCCAGCCAGTTCATCCTGACCGGGAACGTGTCGGATTCGGTGCTCCTCCCGCCCGCCGCGGGGGCGCCCGCCGACGCCCCGCCCCGTCTGGGCACCCTCGTCGATTACATCCAGCAGGTCCTGCTGCCCCGATTCGACGTGGTGCTCACCCACGACCTGGGCAACGGGCTCCGCGTCGAGCGCGGGGGCGAGGTCTTCGCCCAGTGGCCCACGTTCCGCCAGTCCCAGACCATCCCGAGGGACCCCCGCCAGGTCGTCGAGTTCATCACGCACTTCCTTCGTTACGCCGCCAACCTGGCCCACGCGGGGCAGCGGGCCTCGCACGTCGCCGTCTTTGTCCGCTCGGCGTCGCTGCTGGCCCCGAACGTGCGCGGGATCGTCAACCACGACCTCTCGGCCCTGGCCCTGCTCATCCGCGAGTGGGGCGCCGACCCGAGGCTGACCTCGCACCCGCTCGCGACGTTCCTCATCACCGACAACCTCGCCGACCTCCACCCGCTCATCGCGTCGAGCCCAAGGGCCGCGAAGGTCGAGGTCCCCCTGCCCACCCCCGCCGAACTCTCGCGGGCGCTGGGCTCGCTCGCGAAGGTCTACCCGATCCCGCTGTCGAGGTTTACCGAGGGCCTCGACGCCCCGGCGGCCGCCCTCGCCGGGTCGACGCTCCACGCCGTCGAGACGATGCTCAAGTCCCGGCAGTACGATCGCGTCGCGGTCGCCCACGCCGACCTCGCGAAGATCAAGAAATCCATCATCGAGCAGCAGACGCAGGGCCTCATCGATTTCATCAAGCCCGACCGGACGCTCGACGACCTCCACGGGATGGACGCCGTCAAGGCCCACCTCCGCCAGGACATCGAGTTGTGGCAGCGCAACGACCTGGCCGCGCTCCCCATGGGCTACCTCTTCTGCGGCCCGGTGGGCACGGGCAAGACCTACATGGTCGAGTGCCTCGCGGGCTCCGCGGGCGTGCCGGTCGTGCGGCTCAAGAACTTCCGCGACCGCTGGGTCGGCTCCACCGAGTCCAACCTCGAGACGATCTTCCGCCTGCTCCACGCGTTGGGGCGGTGCCTGGTGTTCGTCGATGAGGCCGACCAGGCCCTGGGCCGCCGCCAGGCCGACGCGGGCGACAGCGGCGTCTCGGGCCGTGTCTACTCGATGTTCGCCGAAGAGATGTCCAACACACGCAACCGCGGGAAGATCGTCTGGGTCCTCGCGTCGAGCCGCCCGGACCTGATCGAGGTCGACCTCAAGCGACCCGGGCGCATCGACATCAAGATCCCGCTGCTCCCGACGGCCACGCCCGAGGAATCCTTCGGCCTGATCCGCGCCCTGTGCGCCAAACGCGGGCTGACGCTCCCCAAGGCCATCCCCGAGCCGCTCCGCGGGCTGATCCCCGTCCGCCTGACGCCCGGCGCCGCCGAGGCCCTCGCCGTCAAGGTCTACCGGCTCGTGCGCACCCGCCCCGAAGGACCCGGGCCGGCCGCGGGCGATCCGGTCGTCCCCTCGCTGGTCGAGTGCCTCCGCGAGTACCAGCCCCCGGTGCCCGAGGACGTGATGCAGTTCCAGATCGACCTCGCCGTCCGAGAGGCCAGCGATCTTCAGTTCGTCCCGGGGGAGTTCCGCCCGGGGTCGTCGGCGAAGAGCGCCTCCACGAACGCCGCGGGGTCGAAGGGCTGAACATCCTGCGGCGTCTCCCCGACGCCGATGAACTTGACGGGGATGCTCGTCGCGTCCTTGATCGCCACGACGATCCCGCCCTTGGCCGTCCCGTCGAGCTTGGTCAGGAAGATCCCCGTGACCCCGCGTGCCCCATCGCCCGCCGGAGACGCCAGGGTCTTGTCGAACTCTTCGGCCTGCCGCAGGGCGTTCTGCCCCGCCGTCGCGTCGAGGACCAGCAGCGTCTCGTGCGGGGCCCCGGGGATCTGTTTCCCGAGCACCCCGCGGATCTTGGTCAGTTGACGCATGAGCGGGTCCTGCGTGTGGAGCCGCCCGGCGGTATCGATGATGAGCACGTCCACGCCGCGGGCCTTCGCCGCCGCGCACGCGTCGTACGCCACCGCCGCCGGGTCACCGCCCTGCTGACCCTTCACCACGTCGACCCCCAGCCGCTCGCCCCAGATCTCCAACTGCCTCACCGCCCCCGCCCGGAACGTGTCACACGCCCCCAGCAGCACGCTCTTGCCCTGATCCCGGAAATGCCGGCACAGCTTCGCGATGCTCGTCGTCTTCCCCGCCCCGTTGACCCCCGTCACCAGGATCACCGTCGGCCTCGCCCCCTCGGGCGCCCAGCGCAACGCCCGGTCCTGCGGCGGCCACATCCCCTTGAGCTCCTCCTTGAGGAACTCGAGCACCTCGTCCCCGGTCGTGATCGTCCCGGCCTTGAACCCCTCGCGGATCTTCCCGACCAGCACCCCCACCGTCCTGGTCCCCACGTCGCCCGCGATCAGCCGACGCTCGATCTCGTCGATCAACGCCTCGTCGAGCCGGCGGCCCAGCAGCACCGACCGCAGCCCGGCGACCAGCACGTCGCGGGTCTTGCCCAGCCCGGCCCGGATCGCGTTGACCACCGACCGAAGAAACGCCATGACGACCTCGCCCGACCCGCCCAAGGCTCACGCCGGGGGCGGGATGTCCTCGCTCACGGCCAGGGCGCCGGCCGGGGCTTCCCCCGCGGTCCCCTTCGCCACCCGATCCAACAGCGCGTTGACGAACGCGGGCGATTTCTCGGTCCCGAACTGCTTGGCCAGCTCGACCGCCTCGTTGATGATGACCGCCGCCGACACCCGCCCGCTCGTCAACTCGAAGTGCGCGAGCCTGAGGAGCGCCCGGTCGACCGCGGGCTGCCGGTGCGCGGGCCAACCCGGCGCCAGGGCGAGCATCGCGGCGTCCGACGTCGCCCTCGCCTCGTACGCCGCGCACGCCAGCTCGACCGCGCGGTCCACCGACGCCGCGTCCGCCTCGCCCGCCTCGGCGAACGCACCCAGGTCGCCCCGCTCGGCGCCCGCATCCAGCTGGAACAGCATCTGGAACGCCAACGTCCTGACCTCGCGCGGCGTGCTCACGGCTTCCCGCCCCCCCGCCGGGTCTTCCCGAGACGCGACGCCGACGTGTCCGACGCCGCCTTGTCCGGGGCACGACCGCCGACGACCCCGCCACCCTCGCCCCGCGCGATGGCGCCGAGCGTCTCGATCGTGTCCAGCACCGCGTTCATCGCCTCCTCACCTTTGTTGCCCTTCTTCCCGCTCGCCCGATCGCGCGCCTGCCCCGCGGTCTCCGCCGTGATCACCCCGAACGCCACCGGGACCCCCGTCCCCAGCGCCACGCTCATCAACGCATCGGCCACCGCTTGGGCGATGTACCGGTCGTGCCGCGTCTGACCACGGATGACGCACCCCAGCGTCACGACGCCCGCGTACCGCCCCGACAAGGCTGCCTCACGGGCAAGCACGGGCAGCTCGTAGGCCCCGGGGGCCGAGAAAACGTGGAGGTCCGTGCCCCGCCCGCCGCGGGCCGCGTACGCCGACCTCGCCCCCTCGCGCAGACGGTCGGTGACGCTCGCGTTGTACCGCGAGACAATCACCGCCACGGGTTGGAGCGACGTGTTCCGGGCCATCGTGGGCCGATGATAGCGCCGGACACCCTTCCCGTCCGATTCTCGGGGGCGCCACCCACACGGGGTTCAGAAGGGGAACGTGACGCCGACGTAGAGCAGGGGCAAGTCCCGGGCGGGGTTGTCGTCGTCGCCCAGGATCCGTGCGTTCGAGATGTGGTGCCACCGCAGGCCCGCCTCGAGGCGGACCCCGTCCGACGTGAGCTCCCGCGTGAACCCGATCCCCACCCGCGGCGTGAAGTTCGCGCTCGTCCCCCCCGCCGGAACATTGTCCGACGAGAACAGCAGCCCGATCCCCGCGTCCGCGAACAACGTCCAGGGTCCCTCGTTCCAGAAGTGGTACCGCAGCAGCAGGTTGGGGTTGATGCCCCCCGCGTCGTCCCCCGGCTGGCTGAAATACCACGCCCCTAACTCGAACCCGACCTCGAAATCCTGGGCCAGGAACTTCGATACCCGCCCGTAGAGGTTCACGTCCGTCACGTCGTCGAGGATCGTCGCCACCCCCGCCCCCACGCTCATCCACGTCGTCCCGACCGTGCCGAACGACGACGCCTGGACCCCCACCGGGGCCAGCGTCAACGCCGAGTGGAGCGTCCAATCTCCCCCGCCCTCGGCCCCCAGTCCCGCCGAGACCGGACCGAGCACCCACGCGACGATCAACCCGCACGCCGACAGACGTTTCTTCATACCCTCAGGCTAGCGTGCCCGTCGGCCCCGTGCCGAGCTCGATCGTCCGCCGATCCCCGATCCCATGAACGACCTTCCCCCAAGCGACGACCGCCTCCGCCGGCTCGAAGAGAACCAGGGGTTCACCGACCACGCGGTCGACCAGCTGCGGCTCGCCCTCGAGGCCGTCGAACGCCGCGTCCGAGACCTGTCCCGATCGCTCGCCGCGCTCGAAGACCGGCTCGCCCGTGCCGACACGCCGCCGCCGGGCGCCGACCCCGACCATCCCTCCGACCGGGAGCCCGAACGCTAGTACATCCTTACGGGTTGGCCTTCACCCACCCGTCAAGGACCGACAACGCCGCGTTCCGGTAGAGGTCCTTGAGCAGGTCGTCGGGCAGATCGAACCCCCGCAGCGTCGGGGCCGACATCGGGTCGTGCCGCGACGGGTCGATCTTCGCCAGGTCCGGATCGGCGATGGGGCTCTCTACGTCGCCCCGTCCCTCCCACATGAACCGCAGCGCCGCGTACCGCGAGGCGTAGAGGTCGAACGCGGCCTCGGGCCCATCGGCCAGGTCACCCATCGGGTGCAACTTGCCCGCGTTGGCGGGCGCAAGGTGCTCGTCGGTCGACACGATGTCGGACCCGAAGAAGACCCGCCCCCGCCACCGCTCCAGGAACGCGACCACCCGATCGCGAGGGTGCTTCGAGATCTCTCGCACCATCCATTTCGTCGCCGACAGGTCCAGGCACAGGTTCCCGTGCCGCCCGAGCAGGCCGTCGAGGACGTCGAGGTCCTCGGGCCACCCGCCGCAGTGGGCGGCGATCCACGGCGCAGGGAACCTCGCCAGCATCCGCTCCAGGCTCGCGTACCGCGACCCTTTCGTCCCGTACCGCGACGCGTCGCGGTACGTCGTGGCGAACCACGTGTCGGGGTCCGCCACGTGGCACTGGAACATCATCCCCTCTTCGCTCGCCGCCTCCGCCGCCCGCACCCGCCACGGCGCGTCGAACTCCACGTAGTCTCCCGCCGTCCCCTCGGGCAGGAAGTCCACCAGCCTCGGCGCGTTCCAGAACTTCACCACCCTCGCCCCGTGCTCACGCCGGAACACCCGGATGTGCTCCACGAACTCACGCCCGAACCCCGCCGCCCGGTCGGGGTTCGCGAAGTTCGGCACCGCCACGAACCGCACCCGGTCACCGAGCGCCTCCCGCACCGCGGGGACATGATCGAGCCGCGTCTGCGACAGGAACCCCTCGACCCCGAACGCGTCGGCCGCCTCGCGCAGCACCGAGACCGCGCCCAGGCCGTTGATATGCAGGTGCGCATCAAAGATCGGCGTCGGTGGCGGCCCGAGCCTCGACGCCACCTCCCGGTAATCCACCCCGTGACGGTTCGACGCCCAGACCCGCCCCGCCGCCGCCGTCGGGGAGAACACACCGTGCTGTGACACCGAACGCCCGCTCATCCGGGCCGATCGTAGTTCGCACCCACCTCCGCGACGCTGACGGGGCAAACACCCGACGGGCTCAGTGGGCGTGCCCGTTTCGTCCCCGGGGCGCGGACGCCGTCGGGGCCGGCTGGTACACCCGCGCCCCAACCACCTGGCCGATGTACAGCGAGTGGTCGGCCTCGAGGTCGAAGTGCCGCACCGTCAGGCAGTCCAACGCGAACTGTGACTTCTTGATCAGCGGCGCCCCCGTCTGCAGCACCTCGATCGGCAGGCAGTCGAACGGGTCCGCGTCCCGCCTCGCGTCCTCCCCGAACTTCCGCTCGATCAGCTTGTCCCCCGCGTCGACCCGGCAGATCCCGAACCCCCGACTGTCGCGGATCAACGGCTCCACCCAGTGCCCGCGGAAAATCGCCACCGCGATCAACGCCGGCTCGTTGGCCACCTGCGACACCCACTTCACCAGCGTCCCCGACCGTTTCCCCTCGTACGCCCCCGTCATGACGTACAGCCCGCTGGGCAGCAGGTTCAACGCGAGGGCCTGTTCATGGGCGCGTACGTCCAGCATGGGCACAAACCGCGGTCCGTTCGGATGGTCTTTCGTCCGCCGAGAACCGGCGGGAGAGTCCAAGTCCCAACTTCCCCGGCCCGAGCCCACGCCACCCCCCTCGGACCGCCCCACCCGGAACACCACGTCCATACGGACGCCAACCGCCAGGATGTTCGAGTTTTCCACAGAGTTATGCGACCGTCCCCAAAAACTATCCACAAAAGTGCCCCGGCGGCTGAAAAACGACCGAAGGTGTTGACAGGTGGGAGAAAGTGGGAGAGAATCCCATGATCTCCCACGGAGACCTCCGGCCGTGAACTTCCGCGGGAAAGCCGACGCCACGATCGACTCGAAGCAGCGGCTGGCCATCCCGGCCAAGTTCAGGGCCAAGATCGACGAATCGAGGGACGGGACATCCTGGGTCGCCTTCGCCTGGCACGGCGAGAGCCTCTGGTTGTACCCGGTCAAGCAGTACGAAGCGCTCGCCACGGAGAAGCAAGGCACCCTGACCCCCTCGGCGGAACAAGCGGAATGGCAACGGACCTTCTTCGGGCTCTCCGAAGACCTCGAGCCGGACTCCGCGGGACGGGTCACCATCAGCAAGGAACTCGCGGAAAGGGCCGGGCTGGGGGGAGAGGTCACGGTCGTGGGGTCCGGCAACCGGCTCGAAATCCACGACCGCACACGTTGGGAGTCCAAGGAATCCGTTCGACAGGCCGCCTTCGGCTCGTTGAACCAGCAAGTCAACCAGCCGAACACCTGATGATCGGCACGGCCGCGGACGGAGGGTGAGCGGGGTTCGAGAGGTCTGGACCACAGCCCGGAAGGGCTCGTCCGGATTGAACGCGACGGCGGAAGCCGGATCGTTCGCTGCATGGGCCAGGTGTCGGCCCCGGGTTCGAGGAGAACCCCGGGGCACGGGCCGGCCCGACAGGAAAGGGCGAAGCCGCGGTTCGGGAGGACGCACGACGCGAATCCCCGTTCCGCCGGGACCGCCGGTCCAACGACGACGCACCAGGGACGCGCCGTCGCCACGACCGACCCCGCCTCGCGGGGTTCATGGACGGTATCGGCCGGGCACAGGACGCCCGGCGGCGGCAGGCTTCGCGTGCTCGGCCGGTCCACCACGGGCCGAGCACTTTCTCCCGGCCCCGCGCTCACCCGCGGGCGACATCCAACGCTCCCACCGGCGACGGGTCCACCACCACCAACGTCCACCATACCCCGTCGTCGTCACGCCGCCGATCCCACCAATCGGCGGCGTCTTTTTTTCGACCGAGACTCCCGCCGCCTCCCCCTCTCGCCGTTCACCCGCGCACCGACGCCAGCAACTCCCTGGGCGTACGGCGCGACAGCACGACCACCGCCGGCGCCGCCGCCCCCAGCGTCATCCCCACCACCGCCGCCCACCCCCACGCGATCGCGCCCCAAGGGGGCCTCACCGTCAGCTCGATCCCCAGCAGCATCGCGTCGATCTTCTGACCGACCCACACCGCCTGCAGCCCCATCAGCGTCCCCAGCACCACCGCCCCCAGCGCCACCACCATCGCCTCCGCCATCACCAGCCTCAGCACCGCCCCGCGCGTCGCCCCCACCGCCCGCAAGACCCCGAACTCGAAGCGCCTCGCCTCGATCCCCGCGACGATTAGATTCGCCACGCCCAGCCCCGCCACCGCCATCGACATCACCGCGATCGCCGAGGTGACCATCAGGAACCGCCGGATCATCGCTGTCAGGTCCGATTTCAACCGTCTCCCGTTCCCCAGGTCCAGCACCCCGGCGTCGGCGAGTTCCTCGCGGATCCGCCGCTCGGCCTCGTCGTCGGGCACGCTCCTGGGGTCGTCCTCGGGCACGAGCCCGACCTGGATGAGCCTCACCGCCGGCTCGGTCCCCCCCAGCAGCTTGTCGCGCAGATCCTCCCGCGACCCGAAGACCGAATGGATCGCCGTGTCCACGAACGACTGCCCGAGGTCGAAGTACTGATTGACCACGTCGAGCCCGGGGCTGGTCACGACCCCGACGATCTCGAACTCGTGGGACCCGCCCTCGCCCTCGAGCCGGATCGTCTTTCCCACCCCAAGGCCCCGCGCCGTGAGGAACTCGCGCGCGACGATCACCGCCCCGCCCGCCCCGAGCCGAGATACCGCCGTCGCCTCGTCCCCCTGCACCCACTTCATCCTCGCCAGGCGGAAGAACGGCCCGGGGTCGAACCCGATGAACGTCGTCCGCCCCGCCGCGAACACCCCCTGGTCGAAGGCGTCGGTCGCCACCGAGTGCGGGCTGATCCCCACGGTCTCGGTCACGAACGGGAGGCGGTCGATCGTCGCGCGGTGCTCGGGCGTCAGGTTCGTCCCCGTCACGAACACCTCGGGGAAGCGGATCTCGTCGAGCCACTGCTCGATCACCGCACGCCCCTGCGTCCAGATCGCCACCATCAACGCCAGGCCCGTCATCATCGCCCCCGACGTCAGCCCCATCCGGTACGGCGTCGCCCCCACCGACCTCACCAGCAGCGACGGGGGCACCCCCGACGCCCGCGCCAGCCACGGCCCCAGCACCCGCCCGATCGCCCACACCAGGGGCACCCCCAGCAGGAAATACCCCAGGAACAGCCCGGGCAGCCCCAGCGTGAGGTACCGCATCACCACGCCGTCTACCGTGCCCCCAAGCCGCACCGACAGCACGTTGAGCGCGATCCCCGCGCCCGCCGCAATCAGCGCCAACGTGATCCCTCGCCGCCCCGGGGGCTCGGCCCTCGCCGCGAGCGACCGAAGGGGCGAGAGCCCCGCCGCACGCCACGCGGGCCACAACGCCCCCACCAGCCCCGACGCCACCGCCCCCACCGCCGCCAGCGCCATCGCCGAGGCCGGGTGCGCCACCTCGATCTTGAGCAACCCCTGGTAATGCTCTAGCACGGCGACGGCGAGCCACATCCCCAGCGGCGCCCCCACCGCGGCCCCCGCCGTCCCGATCAAGAGTCCCACGATCACCTGCGCCCCGGCGACCTGCCCCCGCGACGCCCCCACGCACCGCAGGATCGCCAGCTCGCGCCGACGCTCCGTGATGTTGACCGTCATCCCCGTCGTGATGATGAACGCCGCCGACAGGAACGCCATCACCGACGCGACCAGCAGCGGCACGCGGTTGGTCGCCAGATTCTGCCTGAACCCCGACGTGACCCGCTCGGTCGTCTGCAGGATCAGCCCCCGCGTCGCCGGGTCGTCCGCCAACTCCGCCGACCGCACCGCGACGAACGCGTCGGCGTCCACGCCACGCCCCAGCACCAGGTCCACCCCGCTGAGCCTCCCCCGCTTGGCGATGATCGCCCCCAGCGTGTCGAGCGTCGTGTACGCCTGCGCCCGACCGCCCAGGAGCTCGCTCTTGGCCACCCCGACGATCGTGAGCGTGACCGGCGCCGCCGGCAGCCGAACCGCCTCGATCGTCGAGCCCACGCCCACGCGCCGCGCCGCGGTCAACGCCACGGCCTCCGCCCCCGACCCCGCCCGCTCGGGACCGGGATCAACGTCCACCGGCAACCCCGCGACGCCCAGCCCGCTCAGACGCGACGTGAGCCGTGTCATCGCCGTCGATCGCACGCCCTGGGGCCCCTCATCGCCCCGGAGCCTCGCCAGCAGCACCTCGGACACCACGACCTCGCCACGGGCCCGCGGCAAACGACCCTCCAGCAGCGTGATCGGCGCCATGACCCGCTCGGCCCCCGCGTCCACCGACAGACCCGACGCCGTCGACGAGAACACACGGACCGCCCGCCCGTGCGGGGGCTGGGCGTCCCACACCGGGCGGACCGCCCGCAGCGTGACGGGCTCCTCGAGCCTCGGGGCGGCGAAGTCCACCTCGGGCCACGAGCGCACGCGCTCGAGCACCGCCCCGTCGAAAGGCTCGCCCCGCGCCGGGGCCGAGAGCGTCGCGTCCGCGACACCCACCATCTGCTCCATCCGCGCCCGCAGCGACCCCTCGACCGACGCCATCGCCGTCGCCACCGCGCTGATCAGCGCGGCCGACAGCGTCACCACCGCCGTCAGCAGCAGCGTGCGGCTACGACGCCCGAACACATTGCTGGTAGCGAGTCGCCACGCCGCCCGCATCGAGTCCCTCCGTCACGATCCGCCCGTGAAGCCGACCGTCCTTGACCACGAACGCCGAGAGGCAGTGCGACGCCGCCGCCGGCTCGTGCGTCACCATCAGCACGCCCACCCGGTGCTCCACCGACACCTCGCGCAGAAGCGACCACAGCCGCTCGCTGCTCGCCGAATCCAGGCTCCCCGTCGGCTCGTCCGCCAAAACCAACGGCGGACGGAAGAGCAGCGCCCGCGCGATCGCCACCCGCTGCTGCTCGCCCCCGCTCATCGCGTCGGGTCGGTGCCCCGCACGCCCCGAGACGCCCAGCCGCTCGAGCAACTCACCCGCCCGACGCCTCGCTTCCACCGCCGGCTCGCCCGCGAGCACCCCCGGCAGCTCGACGTTCTCCATCGCCGTCAGCGTCGGGATCAGGTTGAACTGCTGGAACACCAGCCCGATCCCCCGGCGGCGGTACGCCGTTGCCTCTCGCTCCGACATCGAGTGCACCGCCCGCCCCGCGACCTCGATGGTCCCCGCGTCGGGCCGGTCCAGCGCCGCCAGGAGGTGCAGCAGCGTGGACTTCCCCGAGCCCGATTGCCCCATGATCGCGTGGAACCCCGGCTCCTCGATCTCGAGGGAGAGGCCGCGCAGCGCTTCAACCCGCCCCGATCCCGTCGGGTATGACTTGCACACGCCCTCGCATCGCAGCAGCATGAGTGTCGTTTCGGGCCCGCGCCCGGCGGAGATTCGCCGCGCCCGACCCGCCGCGGCTCAGGCCGGGTACTGCGCGTCGTACGCCGCCTGCGGCAGGCACGCCGAAAGGCCCGAGGAGTCCGACGCCTTGATCTTCACGAGCCACCCTTTCCCGTACGGGTCCTGGTTGACCAGGCTCGGGTCGTCCGACAGCGCCGTGTTCACCTCGACGATCTCGCCCGTCACCGCCGAGTACACGTCGCTCGTCGTCTTGACCGACTCGACCTCGCCCACCGGCTCGCCCGGCTTGACCTTCGTGCCGGCTTTCTTCATCTCAACGTAGGTCACGTCGGTCAGTTGATTCACCGCGAAGCGCGTGAGCCCGAGGGTGACCACATCGCCCTGGGTCTGGAACCATTCGTGAGTCGAGGAATACACGCGGTCGGCCGGGCTCGCCATAGTCGATTTCCTTGGTCCCCCGCCGAAGCACACGACGGGCGGAGATGCTAGCGCGACCCGCACGCCCGCACACCTCCCCGACACCTCGCGGCCTCCACCACCCACGACCCACCACACCCGCGCCCGATACAGCCCTCGCCCGTGTACGTTGCCCACCACCGACCCGGCGGAACGGGAAGGCACCAGAGAGGCCATAACACGCTTTGTTCGCATCGCGTTAGAGTGTTCATCCGCTCACGCCCCCGAAGGGTGTTGACGCGGCGGTTGGGGAATCGGTAGTCTAACGGATCGTTTGTTTCTCCCCTCCGGACGGCCGGTGCTCTCGGGCCCGGCCGTCTTTTCTTCGCCACAACGCAATCGCGCTCCACAAGTCTCATCCACGCACCGGACGGGAGCATCTCGATCCCGCTCTGGCGTTCGGTGCGTGTTTCGGCTACAGTCGCATTGCGCATGATCCTGACGCTGAACGCCGCGTGCTTGAAATCCCAGATCCAGGGCGAGGGGGGGGGCAAACCCAAGATCTCGCTCAACGATCTCCCCGCCTATACGCGGGAGGTGCTCGGGCTCCGCGGGCTGAACCTCTCGACCTCGCTGCTCGCCGGCGCCGACCGGTCCGTGCTCGAGCGGATCCGCGAGCGTGCGGACAAGGCCGGGTGTGCGTGCCTGGTGCTCATCGAACCGACCGTGCTCAAGATCGGGGACGCCGACGACGCCGCCGCGGAGGGGATCGTCCAGCGCATGCACCGGGTCGTTCAGGCGGCGCAGATCCTGGGGTGCTCCGGGTCGGCGTTCCACCTGGCCGGGATGAAGGGCGACACCGCCCGCGACGCCGCCTCGCGCAGGCTCAAAAAGGTCGTCGAGAAGGCCGAGCGGCTCGACGTCAACGTCCTGGTCGCCCCGGCCCTGGGCGACCCCGCCGAGCCGGAGAACATCACCGACCTGCTCAAAAAAGTCGGCGGGTTCCGCATCGGGACCTACCCGGATTTCGAGACCGCCGCCCAGTCCAAGGACCCCGTGGCGTACCTCCGCCGCCTCAGCCCGTACGCCTCGGCCATCTGCGCCACCACCATGCTCTTCAAGGACGACGAGGTCATCGTCGTCCCGGCCCGCAAGCCCGCCAAAGCGCCGCCAGCGCCCGAGCCCGTCGACGAGGTAAAGGCGGAATCGCCCGCCCCCGCCAAGGGGAAGAAGCGGGGCAAGGCCGCCGCCGAACCCCCGCCCCCGCCGCCTCCGCCCCCCCCGCCGCCCGAGGACGAGGAGGACGACGACGATGAACTGGGGCTCGAGGAGCTCGAAGAGGCGCTCCGCGAAGAAGGTCTGATCGACGACATCCCGCCCGAGCCGATCCCCGTCCACGCCTCGTGGAACCTCGCGGCCATGGTCGCCGCCGTCTCGAGCGTCGGGTACGACGGCCCCCTCTCGGTTGACTACCGTGGCAAGGGGGACGTTACACTGGGCATCGAGAACAGCCGCAAGGCCCTCCAGGCGGCGTTGGACGGTGTCCTCAGCGGGGCGTGACCCGCCGTCCAACCCTCGGGTCGCGCCCGGCGTGAGCCACGCACCATGACGACCGCGCCCGGACCCATCCTGATCATCGAATCGACCGCTCGGGGTGACGATATGAAAACCCTCCTGGCGGGCCGGCCCGTCATCATCACGCTCGACGGCCCCGCGGGCACCGGGAAGTCCTCCGTCGCCCGTTCGCTCGCCAAGAGACTCGGGCTGGATTTCCTCGACACGGGCGCGATGTACCGCGCCGCCGCCGTCGCCGCGATGCGCCGGGGCCTCCGCCCCGACCAGGCCGCCGAGGTGGTCGCCGCCGCGATCGAGGCCGACATCCACTTCGACTGGTCCAAGGACCCACCCTCGATCGTCGTGGACCGCACGCCGGTGGACGACCTGATCCGACGCCCCGAGGTCACCTCGGTGGTGAGCCCGATCGCCGCGATCGGGGACCTGCGGCGCCTGATGGTCTCCCGCCAGCGCGAGATCGCGAAGAACCACCGCCGGCTGGTGTCCGAGGGCCGCGACCAGGGCTCGGTGGTTTTCCCGTCCGCGGACGTGAAGTTCTACCTCGAGGCCGACGCCGCCGTCCGCGCCCGACGCCGCGCCGATCAGCTGCTCACGATGAACCAGCCCGCGGATTCCGACCGGATCCGCCGCGACATCGAGGAGCGGGACCAGCGAGACTCGACCCGCGCCGACGGGCCCCTGATCTGCCCTCCCGACGCCGTCCGCATCGACACGTCGTCGCTCTCGTTCGAGCGCGTCGTCGACCGGCTCGAGGACGAGGTCCGGACCCGCCTGGTCCGTTGAACCCGCGACGACCGGCCCTCGCGGACCGCCCCACCCCCGCACGCCCCCGCCACGGGTACCCTTGAGCCCGATGTTCGACTCCATCCGCGAACGTACCCCCAGCGGGAGCGTCCTCAAGGCCGCGTTCTACGGCGTGGGCAAAGCCGCCACCCAGATCCTCTGCTCGTCCCTCTTCCTCGGGCGGGCGTTCCACGGCGGGCGCGTCCCCGCACGCGGACCCGTCCTCATCGCCGCCAACCACCAGTCCTTCCTCGACCCACCCTACGTCGGGAGCCACATCTACGGCCGTCAGCTCGCCTTCATCGCCCGGAGCGGGCTCTTCCGCGTCGGGCCCTCGGGGTGGATCCTCTCGGCCCTCAACTCCATCCCCATCAACGAGGAGGGCGCGGGCGACGCCGCCGCCATCCGAACCACCCTCCGCGTCCTCGACCAGGGCCACGCGGTCCTCATCTTCCCCGAAGGCAGCCGCACGCCCGACGGCCAGACCAAGGACTTCAAACGAGGCGTCGCGCTCCTCGTCAAACGCTCACGCTGCCCCGTCGTCCCCGCCGCCGTCGAGGGCAACTTCGACGCCTGGCCCATCTCCCGCCCCTTCCCACGCCTCTTCGGCCCCCGCGTCGCCGTCATGTACGGCGAGCCCATCCCCCACGACGAGCTCATCAAGGACGGCTCCGACGCCGCCCTCGATCGCCTCCGACGCGAGATCGAGGGCATGCGCGCCCAGCTCCGCGCCCTCCTCCGCCGTCACACGTACAACGTCTACCCCGTGGCCCCGGGCGATCCACCGCTCGACCCCGCCGCGCCACGCCTCTTCGGCCCCGGCTCCTACACCGCGCCCCAGCGCTGACCACCGACACCCGCCCCACCGCCCGGGCGTCACACCCCGTCGTCACGCCGACCCCGGAGCGCCCGGCGCCGGATCGCCTTCTCCGCCTCCACCGCCGCGAAGCACACCAGCCCGACCAGCCAGATCACCCCCCACGCGTGCGCGTCCAGCGGCCCAAAGTGCGCCACCCGCGCCAGCCCCGGCACGTACATCAGCGACAGGTGCACCGCCAGCATCGCTCCGATCCCCACCCACAGCCACCCGTTCGACCACGCCGGCACCGACCAGAACGGCCTGAGCAACGCCCGCGCGCTGAACAAGTAGTACACCTTCCCCACGATGATCGCCGTCACCGCCGCCGCCCGCGCGCTCGCCTCGTCCCGCCCGCGCCACAGCTCGTACTCGAACGACCCCAACGCCGCCACGCACAGCAGCAGGCTCACGAACCCCGTCCGCATGAACAGCTCGTACGTCAGCAAAGGCTCCCGCGGGTCCCTCGGCGGACGCTCCATCACCCCGGGGTCCTTCCGCTCGAACACCAACGGCACACCCAGGAGCACCCCCGTCGCCATGTTCACATACAACGCCTGGATCGGCAGGATCGGCAGCACCCCGCCCCACGCGATCGACACGAAAATCACCAGCCCCTCGCCCCCGTTCGTCGGCAGCGTCCACACGATGAACTTCGTCAGGTTCCCGTAGACGCTCCGACCCTCCTCCACCGCCGCCTCGATCGACGCGAAGTTGTCGTCCGCCAGCACCATGTCGGCGGCCTCCTTGGCCACCTCCGTCCCGCCCTGCCCCATCGCGATCCCGATATCCGCCTGACGCAACGCCGGCCCGTCGTTCACCCCGTCCCCCGTCATCGCCACCACGTGCCCGCGAGACTGCAACGCCACCACCAGCCTCAACTTCTGCTCCGGCGTCATCCGCGCGAACACCGCGCACGACTCGGCCACGCCCGGCAACTCCGCCTCCGAGACACTCGCCAGCTCCGCCCCCGTGATCGCCCGGGGTTTCTCGCCCTCACCGATCCCCATCATCCCCGCGATCGACGACGCCGTCTGCGCGTGATCCCCCGTGATCATCTTCACCTCGACCCCCGCCCGCCGGCACACCGCCACCGCCTCCATCGCCTCGGGCCTCGGCGGATCCAACATCCCTTGCAGCCCAAGAAACGCCAGCCCCCCCGCCTCGACCACCCCGGCCGACACGCCGCCCGAACCCGCTTCCCCTTTCGCGAACGCCAACACTCGCAGTCCCTTCGCCGCCATCTCCGACGCCGCCGCCGACACCGCCGCCGCGTCCATCGCGCGGACCTCGCCCCCCGGCCCCATGATGCCCGAGCACATCCGCGTCACCCGCTCGGCCGACCCCTTGACCAGGACCATCGCCCCGCCGCCGTCACGATTGAGCGTCGCCATGTACTGCCGTTCAGAATCGAACGGGACCGCGTCGAGCCTCGGGTGCGTCGCCGCGAGCCCCTCGTGATCCAGCGCCGCCTTCCGCGCCGAAACCAGCAGCGCCCCCTCCGTCGGGTCGCCGCGGATCTCCCATCCCGCGCCCGCGCGAACCAACCCCGCGTCGTTGCACAGCGCCCCGCACCGTAGCGTCTCGTGCAACGCCGCGTGCGCGGGCTCGGCGATATCCACCGCCACCCCCTCCTTGGTCACCTCTCCTTCGGGCGCATACCCCGACCCCTCCACCGCGTACGACAAGCCTCCGGCCCAGAC
Organism: Phycisphaeraceae bacterium; assembly: GCA_015200025.1. Taxonomy (GTDB): domain Bacteria; phylum Planctomycetota; class Phycisphaerae; order Phycisphaerales; family UBA1924; genus UBA2396. The sequence continues at coordinate 809,745 of CP054186.1, forward strand.
CCCTCGCACCGTCATCTGGTTCTGCGTCAGCGTCCCCGTCTTGTCCGAGCAGATCACCGTCGTCCCGCCCAGCGCCTCGACCGCCGGCAGACGCCGGATGATCGCTCGCCGTGACGCCATCCGCGAGACCCCCACCGCGAGCATGATCGTCACCGCCGCCGGGAGCCCCTCGGGGATCGCCCCGACCGCCAACGCCACCGACGACATGAAGATCTCGCTCAGCCCGCGCCCGCGGATCACCCCCACGGCGAACGCCACCACCGCGAACCCAAGGATCGCCCACAGCAGCACCCGGCTGAACGCCGCGATCTTCCTCGTCAGCGGCGTCGCCAACTCCTCCGCCGACGAGATCATCGCCGAGACCCGACCCACCTCCGTCCGATCCCCCGTCGCGATCACCACGCCCTCGCCCTGCCCACGCGTCACCAGCGCCCCCGCGTACGCCATGCTCGATCGGTCCCCCAGGACCGCGCCCTCCCCCACGGCGTCGGGCCGCTTCCCCGACGCCACCGACTCGCCCGTCAGCATCGATTCGTCGCACGCCAGCTCGCGCGACGCGATCACCCGCACGTCCGCCGGGACCTTGTCCCCCGCCTCGATCACCACCACGTCCCCCGCCACCAGCCCCGCCGCGTCGATCCGCCGCGTCCGCCCGCCGCGACGCACCGTCGCCGACATCGTCATGGACCGCGACAACGCGTCGATCGCCGAGAGCGCGCGGGCCTCCTGCACGTACCCGATCACCGCGTTCACCAGCACCACCCCGAAGATCACCGCCGCGTCCAGGTACTCCGCCAGCGCGAGCGTCACCCCCGTCGCCCCCAGCAGGATGTACACCAGCGGCGCATGGAACTGCAACGCGAACCGCACCCACGCCGGCCTCGCCCCACGCGGCGTGATCGTGTTCGGCCCGTCACGCGACAGCCGCGCCGACGCCTCGGCCTCCGTCAGCCCGAGCCTCGCGTCGCTCCCCAGACGCGCCGCCGCCGCCCCGGCCTCCATCGCGTGCCACGCCACCGCCTCGCGCATGACGCAGTGTACCGCCCAGCCCGACCCCGTGTCCCACCGGGAGCAACCCCCTCTCGCGGCCCGGGCACGCCATAATCATCCATGAACGCCCTCGACAAACTCCGCGACGTCGCCCGCGAGATCCGCGAGGCCAAGGACCCGATGAAACTCGCCGAGCAGTGGGCCCTCGCGGGCCGGCTCCTCGCCCGCTTCAACGCCGACCCCAAGGCCGTCGCCGACGTTGTCTCACGCCGCGATCGCCCCGCGCTCGACACGCTCATCTTCAACACCAGCGCCGCCCTCAACCCCGCCGCGAACGCCCCGCCCGCGCCAAAGCCCGCCGAGTTCCCCCAGGACCTCCTCGACCGCGCCATGCACGCCTTCCGCAAGCGACTCAAGGTCATGCGACTCGCCGACGAGTCCAAACTCGGCGGTCGGTACACCTCCGGCGGACGCGCCTCCAACATCGACGCCATCCAACCCCCCGACGGCTTCGAGCCCGCCGTTTGGGACGCCCTCGCCCGCGCCGGACGCCTCACCCACACCGGCCAGGGCTTCTACGCCGACGTCCCCAACCGCTGATCCCCTCCCACCGATCCCCACCCCCGCGCACACCCCCGCGTTCCGGGGTAGGCTGTCGCTCGGCCTCCGGGGCGCGCCCGGGCCGAATCCGGGGGAAAGTGGCGGGTGGGGCCGAGGAGTTTCCCATGGCCTTCCTCACCACGCTCTGGCTCCCCATCGTCCTCTCCGCGGTCCTCGTTTTCATCGCGTCCTCGATCATCTGGGCCGCGCTCCAACTCCACAAAAACGACTACACCCAGACCCCCCACGACGCCGCCTTCCAGGCCGTCCTCCGCGACAACGCCATGGGACCGGGCCTCTACTGCATCCCCAGCCGCCACGACGGGGAAACCCCCGCCGCCTACCAGGAACGATTCACCAAGGGCCCGTGCGCCCTCCTCGCCGTCCCCAGCGGGCCGTTCAACTTCGGCAAAACCCTCGGCCTGTGGTTCCTCAACCAGCTCGTCCTCGCCGCCCTCATCGCCTACGTCGCCCACGCCGCCATCCCCACCGGCGACTCGGCCCCGTCCTATTTCGCCGTCTTCCGCGTCGTCGGGGCCGTCGCCCTCCTCGCCCACGCCGGGATGGCCGCCAACGACACCCTCTGGCGGTTCCTGGGGTGGCGCCACGCCGCCTCGTCCCTCTTCGACGGCGTCGTCTACGCCGCCCTCACCGCCGGCTGTTTCGCGGGCCTCTGGCCCCGCTAACCCTCACCCCACCCCACACCACCAGAGCCTGGTGATCATCAAAAAGCGACGGAGCCCGCCTCACCACGGGCGGGCCCCGCAACGCCTCTCCCCTCCACGCCGATCAGCACCCCGCGTCGAACGACGCGAGGAAATCATCGAGATCGAAGAAGTCCACGAACCCATCCCCGTTAAAGTCCGCGTTCCTCCCCGGCACGCACGCCACGCCCTCGAAGCAGCCCACATACGCGTCGAGGTCGAAGAAGTCCACGAACCCGTCCCCGTCGAAGTCCGCCCGGCACGAGAGCCGGATGTTCACCGCGAAATCCCCGTTGGGGTCCGTGTTGTCGTGGTACAGCGAGTCCAACGCGCACACGAACACGTGCGTCGCCCCCGCCGGAACCTGCACCACCGCGAACCCGGGGCCCGCGTTCGCCGTGATCAGAAAGTCCTCCGGGATGTCCGTCTCGAGGCTGTTGTAGAACGTCCGCCCGGACACGAACGGCGCCGATGCGTCCAACGCCCCGGGAACCCGATGCCGCTCCGACCCACCCAGCAGCACCGACCCGGCGCTGAACACACCGCACATCCCCGACGCCGAATTGTCCGGACTCCCGCTCTGGTGCGCGTACCCGCCCAGCCGCTCGAACCGCAGCACGTCCCCGGGGCCGAACCCGATCGACGCCAGATCGATCGCCGGCGCCGCGAGCGCTCCGGCGTCGTTGCTCGTGCGCAGGTACGTCGCCCGCGGGTTGATCGGGACCGTCACGTCCCCCGCGTACGCCTCCGCCCACGCGAACCCGACCACCCCCACCATCGCCCCTACCACCACCGTCCCACCCCACACCGACGCCGTGGCCCGAGAGCCGTGCTTGTTCCGCATGGTCATGTTCCTTCCCGGAGCCATGCGATACGACGCCCCCGACCGGCTAGATTTCCCGCCGCGCAACGACAAGCCCGGGCGAACACCACGCCCGCCCGGGCTTGCACAAAGACCAATCAAATCTTGAACACACGATCAACGACGACGACGGCCCGCCGCCAGGAGACCCAGGCCCGCCAACGCCATCGCGCCCGGCGTGGGCACGATGTGGTCCTGCGCGCCCGCCTTCGACATCACCACGATCGTCGTGTTCAACGGGCCCGTCCCGTCGAGCGAATCCAGGTACGACTGCGCCAGCGCCACGCCCGCCCCGTGGTTGTTCGTCAGCCTCACCGATCCGCCCGCGAGGTTGAGGACGCCGCTGTTCTCGTACACGATCTCCCAGATCGCCAGCTGCATCGCCACCGCCCGGGTCTGGTTGAGCGCCACCCCGAACGCCGGCGTGTAATACCGCCCGAACAGCTCGCGGACCAGGTTCGCCTTCCCGGCCCCCATCGCGCCCGTGTTCGGCGCCGACTCGAGCGTCATGATGTCGTAGCAGTAGTCCGTGCCCGCGCGCACGTGCTCGGTCAGCTCCGTGCAGAACGTCATGAACTCGCCCTGCGCCCCGCCGTACGTCCCGCCCGTCCGCGTCCAGCGGTACAGCCCCGCGCGGCCCGTGTCGTGCCACGACTCACCGTCGTCGAACGAGAACTGCCCGTTCGCCCCGGGCGCCACCTCGTTGAACGTCGCGCACAGCGTGTCATCACCCGCCAGCGCCGAACCCGCCGCCGCGCACAGCGCACAGGCCGCGACCACCCGAATACACATCGTCATGTCCTGCCCTCTCCAAACGTGGGCACGCCGCACCCGCGCGAAACGCATGGCATGACAAACGCCACGATCGCGAGGGTTCAGCGCAAACCCAAACTCAAGGAGGGTGTCTCTCTCTCAGACGCACTCCCGGCCGCCGGGCCCCGCGGAAAGGGGCGTCGGCAACGCCCGCAAGATACCAACGCCCGCACCTCACTTTCAACCTCTACGCCGTCATTCCCCTCAAAACCCGCATATCCCCCGGCGTTATTGGACGCCCCCCACGGTCGCCGTCCACCGGTACCATGCCCTCGCGTCCACCACCGCGCGTCCGCGCCCAAGGAGACCCATGCACCCATCCGCCGCCCGATCCGCGTTCATCCTCCCCACGTTCGCCCTCGCGGCCCTCCTCACCGGGTGCGGGGCCACCGGCGCCGCCCGCACCGCCTCGGACCTCGATCAGGCCAACCTCCTCGCCGCGCGGGACGCGTATTTCGCCGCCTGGACCAAGGGTCCGGGGCCCTTCGACATGGCCGCCCTCGAACGCGTCTGCGACAACACCTCCACCTTCCTCTCCTTCGACGCCATCTCCCCGAGCACCACCATCATCCGCGGCTGGGGCGCTTACGCCGGCATCTGGTCGCAGGCCCTCGCCGGGTACACCTCCGCGAGCCTCACGCCCGACGAGCACCTCGCCGCCTTCATGACCGGCCACAGCGCCTGGACCGCCTCCCTCGCCCGCGTCAACGGCACCCTCCCCGACGGGACCGTCCTCGACGTGCCCGTCCACGTCACCCTCGTCTGGCAACTCCACGGCCGCGAGTGGCGCATCGTCCACGAGCACGTCTCCGCCCCGGTCCGCCGTTAACGCCCGCGACGCCCGCGACGCGCAACCCCTGCGCCCCCGACCGCTCCCGCCGACCCGCGCTGATCCTCCGCTCCGGCATGGCCGACGAACCCACCGCGCCGCGCACACCCCGCGCGTCGCGGAGGCTGATCATGCCCAGACGACCCGCCATCCTCGCCGCCGCGTGCGCCCTCGCCCTGCTGCCCACCCACGCCCACGCGCAGAACGAGGCGCCCCAGCCCAACGCCTGGACCTACCAGGGCGAACTCAAGGTCCAGGGCATCCCCGCCAACACGTCCGCCGACCTGCGCTTCCGCCTCTTCGATTCGCCCTTCGGCGGCACGCAGATCGGGCCCATGATCCAGCCCCCGCCCCTGGTCGCCCTCAACGGACGATTCACCGCCTCGCTCGATTTCGGCCCCAACATCTTCAACGGGCAGGCCCGCTGGCTCGAGATCGACGTCCGCGTTCCCGCCGGCGGCGGACGGTTCGAAACCCTCGCCCCGAGACAGCTCATCACCGCCGCCCCCTACGCCCTCCACGCGCTCAACGGCGGCACCGGGACCCAGGGCCCCGAAGGCCCCCCGGGTCCGCAAGGTCCTATGGGTCCTATGGGACCCCAAGGACCGCAAGGACCCCAGGGCAACCCAGGTCCGCAAGGCAACACGGGCGCTCCCGGCCCCCAAGGACCCGCGGGCCCGTCCGGCTCGACCGGCCCGCAAGGACCCACGGGCCCGCAAGGCCCACAAGGCCCGCAGGGGCCGGCCGGCGCGACCGGGCCCCAGGGGCCTTCCGGTCCCGCGGGCGCGTCACCCTGGCAACTCAGCGGCGCCAACGCCTTCTACACCGCCGGGCTCGTCGGGATCGGCACCAATAACCCGCAGTTCCCGCTGCACGCCGAGACACCCCTGGCCCGCGCGGGCGTCTTCTCCTCCACCATCACGTCGGGCGCGTCCTTCGGCGCCCTGGGCCGAACCTCCAGCCCCGCGGGCGTCGGGCTCGTCGGGTACAACCTCGCCACCACCGGGCAGGCCATCGGCGTCCAGGGACAGACGGACAGCCCCGACGGGCGTGGTGTCTCGGGGTGGTCCACCGCCACCACGGGCGACACCTACGGCGTGTGGGGGCTGTGCGACAGCAACGCGGGCGTCGGGGTCGTCGGGCACGCCCGCGCGACCACCGGCCTGACCACGGGCGTCCTCGGGCGCGCCGACGCCGCGTCGGGAGATGCCGCCGGCGTGTACGGCTACGCCTCGGGCGCCACCGGCGCCACCGCGGGCGTCTGGGGCGTTGTCGAGAGCCGGACCACGGGCGCCGCCGCCGTCTTCGGCACCGCCGTCGCCACCACCGGGACCACGCTGGGCGTCCTCGGGCTCTGCGAGAGCCCGGACGGGTACGGGGTGTTCTCGCTGGGCGACCTGGGCGCCAGCGGGGTCAAGTCCTTTGTCATCGACCACCCGCTCGACCCCGACGGGAAGTTCCTCAAGCACTACGCCGCCGAGGGGCCCGAGCCGTACAACATCTACCGCGGGCGGATCGCGCTGGACGCCGAGGGGTCGGCCGTGGTGCGTCTGCCGGACTACTTCGCCCCGATCAACCGCGACGCGACGTACCACCTGACCGCCATCGGCGCGCCGATGCCCTCGCTCCACGTCGCGTCGGAGCCCGAGCCGGGCGTTTTCGTGATCGCCGGCGGGGCCCCGGGGTTCGAGGTCGCCTGGACCGTCACCGCCACGCGGAACGACGCGTGGGTCAGGGCCCGTGGGACCCCGACCGAGGTCGAGAAGCCCGAGGACCTCCGCGGGCGGCCTCTCCGCTCGGCCTTCACCGACCCGCGGCGCACGGCCGCCCCGGCCCCGGCCCCATTCGACGCCAGGGCCGACGAGGCCGCCGCACGCTGAGGCCCCGCCGAGGGAACGCCACTACTCCGCGGCCTTGCCCTCGTGACCGTCGTGATTCTCGTGGTCGTCGTGGTCGTCGTGGTCGTCCACGTTCTCCGCGGCGAGTTCGGCCTCGAGCTGCTCGAGGCTCTTCTCCTCGGCGAGCTTCTCGCCTCGGGCGATGGCCTCCTGCCGCTCCTTCTCGATCTTGCGCTTGAACGCCTCGACCTTGACGCGGTCGGGCGCCACGATGATGCTCGCCTGCTTCCCGAACCACCGCGGCGCCTGCTCGAGTTTGCTCAGGTCCAGGAGCGCGTCGGCCACCATCCGGAGGTTCGCCAGGCCCAGGTCGCGGTGCGCGATCTCACGCCCCTTGAACTTCTGCGTCACCATCACCTTGTGGCCCGCCGCCAGGAACCGCCGGGCCTGCGCGATGCGGATCTCGATGTCGTGGTGGTCGATCTTCACCGACCGCCCGAGCCGGATCTCCTTCATCTCCGCGGCCTTGCTGTGCGCGCGCTGGTCCCGGGCCTTCTTGCTCTGCTCGTATTTGAACTTCCCGTAGTCCATGATCTTGCAGACCGGCGGACGGGCGTCCGGAACGATCTCCACAAGATCCATGCCCTTCTCCTGCGCCATCTTGAGCGCCTCGGGCGTCTCCACGATCCCCAGCTGCTCGTTCTCCACGCCCATGAGGCGGATCGGGGTGATCCGGATCATGAAGTTCACGCGTGTCCGCTGCGGCGCGCTCTCCCGGCTGAATCTTCCGAATGCGATGGTTCGTTCTCCTGTCCCGCCTCAGACCGCCCGCGCCGCACACCGGCGCCCATGGAACCCGCCGCGGGACTCGCGGGGGCCGGGCTTGTTCTCGCTCTGTTCCACGCGACCGATCAGCATCGGCGTCCGCCGACGCCGCGGCCCGTCCACGCCGGGATCGCGCCGCGCCGCGCCCGTGCGCACGCCTGCGTTCCCTCGTTGTCACGGGCTCGGATCGTCATCACCAACAAGGCTAACCCCGGTGGCCGAGCGAGGCAAGCCCGGAAACCGAACAAAGATCGACCCCGTGCTGCCGCCCGGTTCAACCCGCGAGACACGGCCGCGGCGCGATGTCCGGTCCATCGTCGGGGGGGCGGGGGTGGGGGTGGGGGGCGAGGGGGTGAAGCGGGGGATGGGGGTTCGCCCGGGGCGCGGGCTTATTCCTTAAGCACGACCTGGAGGATGTTGGCCGTCACGCTCACAACCAGCAGCGCCACGAGCGCGATGACCACCGGGTCGCGCCAGGCCGGGCGGAGGTCCACCCCGCTGCGATCGACGGGGAGTTCCTCGACCGGGGCCGCCGCCTCGGCGCTGGCGAGGCTCGCCAGGGCTTTGGAATCAAAGACGTCCTTGTGCGCGATGGGTGGGGTCTTGCCCTCTTTGACCGCCCGCAGGTCGGTCATCAGGTCCCGGCAGGTGGCGTACCGCTGCCTGGGGTCCTTGGCCATCATCATCTCGATGACCTCGGACACCCCGGCCGAGAGCCTCGGGTTGACGTGGTCCGGGGGCACCAGCGCCTCCTTGAGGTGCTTGTGCATCACGGCCGAGGGGTTTTTCCCGTCGAAGGGGACGTTGCCCGTGACCATGTGGTAGAGCGTGGCCCCGAGGGAGTAGATATCCGCCGGGGGGCCGATCTTGAGCTCCCCGCGGATCTGCTCGGGCGAGATGTAGTACGGCGTGCCGAAGGCCTTGCCCTGCTCGGCCTCGGCGGCCTCTTTGTCCGAGATCGCACGGGCCAGGCCCATGTCCGCGAGTTTCACGATGCCCTCGCGGTTGATCATGATGTTCTTGGGCTTGACGTCGCGGTGGATCAGCCCCCGCTCGTGCGCGTGCAGCAACGCCTCGCACACCTGGATCGCGATCTCGACGGCCTCTTTCTCGCTGTACCGCTTGTGCTTCACGATGTCGTCGTGGACCGTCCGCCCGTCCACGAACTCCATCACGAAATAGTGGTAGTCCCCCGCCTTGCCCACGTCGTACGCCTGCACGATGTTCGGGTGGTTCAGCTGGGCCGCCGACCGGCCCTCCGCGTAGAACCGCTCGATGAACTGCTGGCTGCTCGTGAACTTCCGCGGGAGCACCTTGATCGCCACCGTCCGGTCCAGGCTCAGCTGCTTGGCCTTCCAGACCGTCGCCATCGCCCCCGCCCCGAGCTTCCCCAACACCCGGTACCCGGGGATCTTCTGCCCCGACCGCTCCGCCTCGAGCATCTGCCGGAGGCGGGAGACCTGCCGGCGCGTGACGTACTCGTTGTCCACCAGGATCTGCACCAGCGAGCGCTGGTTCTGGTCCTCGCGGTTCTGACGCGACAGCTCGAGGGCGTGCTGGACCTCCTCGGGCGTCGCGAGGCCCTGATCGATCACCAGCCTCCCCACCAGCGTCTCGATGTTCGTCCCGCCCTTGGCCGCTTCCTGGAGCGCCTCTTCCATCGCCGCCACGCTCGGCGCCGGCGCGGGCGTCCCGGACAAGGGTGCGGTGTCGGCCTTGGAGACCGGGCTGGTCTCGCTCAGGTCGGGCTGCCGGGGTGACTCGCTCATACGTGTTCTGCTCGCTCGCGTGCGGGGCGACGTTCGGTGCGGGCGGCGCCGTCCGAGGGGTGTTCGGGCTCGCGCCGGGCCGCAAGAGTACCCAGCCCGGTCCGGCCTCGCGCCACGGCAGGCATCGGACCGATCCCGGGCTCCCTTTGAGATACGGCCCGTTCCTCACCGCGGTTGGCTTCGCGTCTGCCTTCCCGCGGCCGCTCACGCCGCCATTCTTCGTGCGTTCGCATTCTGGAAGGATGAACACCCGAGAAAGATGGAACGTGAAACGTGTGAAATCCGCAACAGGCCGTGGTATACTGTCGAAGGGTTGGAGAAGCGCGAAGGCCGTGTTGGCGTCCATCGCGTGGCCGGTCGTTCTGATCGGTCGGTGCCGACGGGTCATTCGGCCCTGAGGCCTGCGGAACATCAAGACGTTTGGAGGCTCAGCCGTGAAAAAGCGTGGGTTTACCCTGATCGAACTGTTGGTCGTCATCGCGATCATCGCGCTCCTGATCGGCCTCCTGCTGCCCGCCCTGGGCAAGGCCCGCAAGGCCGGACAGCAGGCCGTCAGTCTGGCCAACATCAAGGGCCTCAACAACGCTTCCGAGATCTACTCCAACCAGTACAAGGGCTACAAGCCCCTGACACTCACCTACGCCCGCGGCATCAGCGTAGAGACCAGCGGCGGGACCGGCCTCGAAGGCTGGTGCACCTGGTCGTACGGCGGCAAGAACAACCACACCTGGTGGTCCACCAACCGCGGCGGGACCTTCGACGTCGAGGCCGCCGACCGCCCGCTCAACCCCTTCATGTACGGCGACGTCGCCATCTACGCCCCCGACAAGCCCGCCCGCCTCCCCGCCAACGACCCCAACCGCGTCAACCTCGAACTCAAGGCTTACAAAGACCCCTCCGACCGCATCGGGCACCAGCAGAGCTGGCCCAACGAGAACGGCCGGCCCGGCATCGGCGCCCCGCCGCCCTCCACCTCCTGCTACGACGACGTCGGGACCTCGTACCACTTCCAGGTCAAGTGGTGGGACCAGCTCCCCACGGCCCTCCCGTTCGTCCGCCGGTTCGATTTCGGCACCAAGCGCCTCGCCGTCGGCGACTCCTACAACCCCGCCCGCCTCGTCTGGATCCACGACGAGACCGCCGACCTGGTCTGCAATCAGTCCGACCGTAACTACCGCCTCAAGAACGGCTACGGCGACATGAACAAGTCCATCATGGGCTTCCTCGACGGCCACGGCTCGTACCTCACCGTCTACGCCGGCGGGACCAACATCCCCCGCGACGACCCCGAGAACCCCTTCTCCAACCAGTTCTACTCCTTCATCTTCGAGGACCTCCCCCTCCCGCGTAACTAAGACCCCCCCAACGCGCTGAACTCACGGGGCCCGCTCATCGCGGGCCCTGTTTGTTTTTCGACCGCCCCCGCCCGGCACCGTGGTAGACTCGCCCAACTCTCGTGCCACGCCGGAGGCCCCACATGGGCGACGACCCGGGCCACGCCCCGCAAGCCTCACCCCACCCGACAACAGACCGGCCCGCCCGCAAGACGTGCGCCCTGTGCGGGAAGGACGTCACTGATATCCCCCGCGTCAAGGACCGGCACGGCCGCTACCGCTGCAAACCCTGCGAGACCGCCCTGGCCCGCGCGATCCTCGACCCCGCCCCTCTCCCACCGCCAGAGCCGCCCAAGGCCGACATCCGCGAGTGGGTCCCCACCCTCGACGGCGACGGCGCGATCGAACTCGCCCCCGACGTGGTCCCGACCGACCCCAGGCCCCTGACCCCGCCCCCCTCCACCAACACCCGCCCGGGCAACGCCCCCCCGAAATGCCGCCACTGCGGGTACGAACTCCGCGGCCTGCTGCAGCCGAAATGCCCCGAGTGCGGGAACGCGGTCTCGCTCACCCGCGACGAGCGAGCCTCCGTCGAGGCCCGCGAGGCGCTCCACGACGCGTACAAGAAGCCCATCCTGCTGATCGTCATCCTCGGGCTCATCGTGTCCGCCGGCCCGTTCATCCTGGGGGGCGACGACCCGCTGGCCGACGCCGTCGGATATTGGGTCAAGTTCGCCGTCCGGGTCGCGACCGCCTCGGTCACCACGATCATGCTGCTGATGGTGGGGGTCTCGATGGAGGGGACGATCCTGATCAATACGCTGCGATGGGCCGCCGCGCTGCTCGCCGGGACCGTCACCGCGCTGATCATGTCCCTGGCCGGGCCGCTGGTGGTACTCACCCCGTTGCTCTATATGTTCGTGGTCCTCGGGGTCCTGTGGCAATTGGCCGACGGGGATATTCAGGACACGATTATCATTACATTCGTCGGGGTCATGGCCGGGTACATCGCCCTCTTGGTCGTGAGCCGGATGTAGCCGGGCCCCACACCCCAGCGGCGACCCGAATTTCCACCGAAATCGAGCCCGGCGTGCCCGATTCGTGGCCGGATCCGCATTCATGAGGCACATTACCCGCGCACCCATGCGTGATCGGTGCGTCGCGGCGCCGACGGATCGGGAGCGGGGCCCGGTCGGGCGTGGGGAGTCGGCAGGAACGCCACGGAGGAGCGATGCGGGCCGGTTCGGCCGCCATGTCGGTGATCGTCGCGTGCGCGTGGTGCCAGGCCGCGCAGGCCGGGTTTATCACCGTGGGTGACGCCGCGGGCATGGGCCTCTCGGTCTCCAACGCCGCCGGCGAGCGCGTGTGGGCAACCACCGCGGGCAACGCCATCATCACTCGCGGCCCCTCGTGGACGAGCGTCGGCGCGCCGGCCTTCGGGAAGCCCGGGCAGGTCTTCGCCCGCTGGGACGAGGCCGAGGGCGAGTCGGAGTTCGAGTCCACCGTGGTCGCCGAGTGGCGGCTCGAGGGCGGGCTCGACCTCTTCCCCGAAGGCCGGACCATCGAGGGTCGGCCCGTGCTGTTCTGGCACTGGCAGTTCGGGGTGGGGGACGCGGTCTCGCTGACCGAGAGCGATTTCCCCACGATGGTGACGCGGGCCACGATCCTGCTCAGCCGCGACGGTGGCGAAACCTTCTTCAGCGAGCGTGAGTTCGCCGCCCGCCTGACCTCGCCGTGGGAGGGCGTGGACCTGGGGCTCCGGCAGTCCTCGATCGGGTCCCGCATCAACGCGATCCGTATCGAGTACCACCTCTCCCGCGCCCCGACCCCCGGGACCGTCGCCCTCGCCGGGTTCGCCCTGGCCTTCGGCGCACGCCGCCGCCGCTAATCCGCCCCCACGGACCGGCCCCGCGTCGGTGTCTACGCTCCCGCGATGAACCCCCCCGGCCCGACGACGCTGAGGCGACCGCCGCACGCACGCCACGCGGTGCTGACGGCTCTGGCGGTGCTGGCCCTCGCCGGCCAGGCCTCGCACGCCCAGACGCGGACGATGACCCTCTCGCCCGACGGGGTCTGGGAGCAGGATCGCCCGCCCGCCGCCGGCTCGCCCGAGGAAGGGCTCGCCGTCGCCCGCGGGCACCTCGCGAGAAACCAGCCCGAGCGGGCCCTGGTCTTGCTGGACGAGTGGCTCGAGCGGTACCGCCCGGACGAACACCCGTTGATCCCCGCGGCCCTCCTGGCGCGGGGCGACGCCAAGACCGCCTCGGGCGACGAGTTCGAGGCCCTCTACGACTACGAGGACGTGATCAAGAACTACCCCGCCTCCGAGGAGTTCTCCCTCGCCGTCGAGCGGGAGGTCGAGATCGCCACGCGGTACATCAACGGCCTGCGTCGCAAGTTCATCTTCGGGCTGCGGACCACCGACGCCACCGACATCGGTGAGGAGCTGCTCGTCCGCGCGCAGGAGCGCATGCCGGGGAGCCAGCTCGCCGAGCGGGCCTGCGTCGAGCTCGCGGACCACTACTACCGGATCCGCGACCTGCCTATGGCCGCCGACGCGTACGAGGTGCTGCTGAAGAACTTCCCGCTGAGCGAGTACGCCCAGCGTGCGATGCAGCGCCGGGTGTTCGCGACGATCGCGCAGTTCAAGGGGCCCGGGTACGACGCCCGCCCGCTCCGCGAGGCCCAGCAGTTGATCGGGCAGTTCGCGTCGCGGTACCCCCTCGCCGCCGAGCAGGCGGGGATGACCGACGCCCTCGCCGCCCGGCTCGACGAATCCGCCGCCGCGCACCTGCTCTCGATCGCGGAGTGGTACCTGGTCCGCGACGACCCGGTCGCCGCGAGGTTCCAGCTCCGCCGGCTCATCGTGAGCCACCCGGCGACCGTCGCCTCGCGCCGGGCCCTCGAGATCGCCGCGGAGAAGGGCTGGGCCATGCCGAGCGTCGTCACCGAGCGGGCCCCCGCGCCCGACGCCCCCACGCCCGGAGACGCACGCCCATGACCACCCCGCGTCACGCCCGCCGGCCGTGGCTCCTCGCCCTCGCCGCCGCCGCGGCGGGCCTCGCCCTGCCGCCGGGCGGGTGCGCGACCGACCCCCGCGACGGGTACGCCTTCTCGTCCGCGGTCCCCCGCGACGCGACCACGATCCAGGTCCCGATGTTCGTCAACGCCACGCCCGAGCCCGGGCAGGAAGTCCTCCTGACCGAGGCGATCATCAAAGAGGCGCAGCGTCGCGGGTGGCGCGTCGTGCAATCGCCCACGGCCCAGACGACGCTGACCGGGACCCTCCGCGGGGCCGAGCTCCGCCGGCTCTCGGTCGACCCCACGACCGGGTACGTCCAAGAGATGGGCATGGTCATCGCCGTGGACTTCGACTGGAGCGACAACCGCACGGGCAAGACCCTCGTCAGCCGCCGGGGCTTCGCCGCCAGCGACACCTTCGCGCCCCAGGCCCGCGCCTCGGAATCCATCGACCAGGCCCGCCTGGGGGCCTACGGCCGCCTCGCCCGCGACCTGATCAACGAACTCCACGAGCGTTGGTGACGAATAACTACGAGGGGCCTCGGAACGGGCCGGGCCTCCGTTGGCACGCCCCGAACCCGCGACCCGCCTAGCGTTTTCCGCACGCGAAGCCCCACGGGCGCTGCATCCGCGATGCCCGCCCGCCGAAAAAAGGAACGGCCCATCCCCTCACCAACGATCGGCACCCCGTGACCCACTCCCCCGCCCCTCACCACGAACCCCCGTTCAACGCCGGCGCCGGCAACCCGACGCGGGCGCTCCTCCCGACGGACTGGCGCCACCAGCCCGAGGGCCCGACGCGTGAGCGCCGCCCGGGCGAGGACGCGCGTCCCGAGGGGAAGAAGAAGCCCACGGGGGGCCCGCCCGCCCAACCGCCCCAGCAGGGCCGCGGGCTCTTCGGCGTGCTGGTCATCTCCGCCGTGGTGGTCCTGCTCTACATGATGCTGACCTCCCCGGGGCAGGGTGTTCGCATCACGCTGGACCAGTTCCGCACGCAGTGGGAATCGCGGCTGATCTACGACGACAGCGTCGAGATCTCCGACGAGGCCGTCCGCGCCCGGCGGAAGGCCTCCGTCGACAAGCCGCAGGACCACCTCGTGGTGATCCCGCTCAACGCCGCCACGCGCGAGAAGGTCGCGGGCGAGATCTACGAGATCACCGGCGGGCGCGTCGTCAACCGCGGGACGTCCGCGTGGCTCCAGCTGCTGATGGTCTTCCTGCCCTTCGCGCTGCTCATCCTGCTGGTGTGGTTCCTGATCTCCCGGGGGCTGCGCAACGCCTCGGGCCCCGGGGGGATGATCGGGAACTTCGGGAAGAGCAAGCACCGGATGCTGAGCAAGGAGATGACCGGGGTCACCTTCGCCGACGTCGCCGGGATCGACGAGGCCAAGGAAGAGGTCGGCGAGATCATCGAGTTCCTCAAGAACCCCAAGAAGTTCACGAAGATCGGCGGGCGCATCCCCCGCGGGGTGCTTCTGGTGGGCGAACCGGGGTGCGGGAAGACCCTGCTGGCCAAGGGGATCGCTGGCGAGGCCGACGTCCCGTTCTTCTCGATCTCGGGGTCGGACTTCGTCGAGATGTTCGTGGGGGTCGGCGCGTCGCGTGTGCGTGACCTGTTCAAGCAGGCCAAGGACAACGCCCCCTGCATCATCTTCCTCGACGAGATCGACGCCGTGGGTCGCAAGCGGGGCTCGGGGTTCACGACGGGTGGGCACGACGAGCGCGAGCAGACGCTCAACGCGATCCTCGTTGAGATGGACGGGTTCAGCGCCGCCGACGGGGTGATCGTCATCGCGGCGACCAACCGCGCGGACGTGCTCGACCCCGCGCTGATCCGCCCGGGGCGGTTCGACCGACAGGTGGTGGTCCCGCTCCCCGACGTCAAGGGGCGGCTCGAGATCCTCAAGGTGCACGTCAAGAAGGTCAAGCTCGGTCCCGACGTGGACCTCGAACGCGTCGCCCGCATGACACCGATGTTCTCGGGCGCCGACCTCGCCGCCATCATCAACGAGGCCGCCATCGGCGCCACGATGGCGAACAAGGATTTCATCGAGCACGAGGACCTCGAGGAGGCCCGCGACAAGGTCAAGTTCGGGCGTGCGAAGAAATCCCGCGTCCGCGAGAAGGACGAGAACCGCCTGGTCGCGTACCACGAGGCCGGGCACGCCGTCCTGCAGGCCCTGCTCAAGGACGCCGACCCGCTGCACAAGGTCACCATCATCCCCCGCGGCGCCGCGGGCGGGGCCACGTTCAGCCTCCCCCAGAAAGACCGCATGGGCTACTCCCTCAAGTGGCTCGACGCGACCGTGCGGGTCCTCTGCGGCGGGCGCATCGCCGAGCAACGCGCCATGGGCGATACCTCCAGCGGCGCGACGCAGGACATCGCCCAGGTCACCCAGATCGCCCGCATGATGGTCCTCGAGTGGGGCATGAGCCCCAAGCTCGGGTTCGTCCGCTACGCCCCCTCCGACACCCGCGAGATGTACATCCCCGACCGGGCCTACTCGGAGGACACCGCCCGGATCGTCGACGCCGAGATCCGCCGGCTTGCCGACGAGGCCTACGCCGACGCCGAGAAGGCCCTCGACCAGAACTGGGACAAGGTCGAGGCCGTCGCCCAGGCCCTGCTCAAGCACGAGACCCTCAGCGGCGACGACGTCCACCGCCTGATGCGGGGCGAAACCCTCGCCCGACCTTCCGTCAGCGACCTCCTCCGCGCCGAGGCCAAGCGGTCCCTCCCCGCGCCCAAAGCCGACGAGGGGCCCGAACTCCCCCCCGGCGCCCTCCCGACGCCCGCCTAGCCCTCGCTACACTCCTCCACGGAGGATCCTCATGGCCGTGCGCATGGAACTCTCGCGCATCCTGATCCGCGAACTGACCGACATGCAGGTCATCGAGCTCCGCGAGGTCCTGGAAGGTCACGCCGCGGACGCGCACGCCCGGTCCTTCCCCATCGTGATCGGCCTCCCCGAGGCGCAGGCCATCGAACGCCGGCTCAAGGGCATCTCGATCAAGCGCCCGCAGACGCACGACCTGCTCTCGTCGGTCATCAAGCAGCTCGGGGGCCGCCTCGCGTCCATCACCATCAGCGACCTGGCCGAGGGCACCTTCTTCGCCACGCTCGACATCACGACCCCCGCCGGGGAGACCCTCCGCGTCGACAGCCGCCCCAGCGACGCCATCGCCCTGGGCATCGCCGAGTCCGTCCCGATCTACGTCGAGGAGCGGGTGCTCGAGGGCGCCCTGAGGGACGACGCGTGACGCCCGCCGAGGGCCCCGCCACGCCACCGCCCGACGCCCGCGACCCGCGCGTCATCCCGGCCCGCTACCTCACCGCCGACATCCCGGGCACCGGCGGCCGCATCAAGCAACGCCCCGAGGATTTCCTCGTCGACGAGGTCCCCCTCTACGAGCCCGCCGGGACGGGCGAACACATCTACCTCCTCGTCGAGAAACGCAACCTCGCCACGTTCGAGATGCTCGACGTCATCGCCCGGCACTTCGGCGTCCGCCGCGACGCCGTCGGGCACGCGGGCCTCAAGGACCGCGTCGCGATCACACGCCAGGTTGTCTCCGTCCACACGCCCGGCAAGGTCCCCGAGGACTTCCCCTCCCTCCGGCACGAGCGCCTCGCCGTCCTGTGGACCGACCTGCACGCCAACAAGCTCCGCGTCGGGCACCTCCGGGGCAACCGCTTCAGCATCCGCGTCCGCGGCGTCGAGCCCGCGGCCGTCCTCCACGCGCGGCGGGTCCTCGACCGCCTCGCGAGGACGGGCGTGCCCAACCGGTTCGGGGAGCAACGGTTCGGCGCCGCCCTGACCAACCACCTCGTCGGGCGTGCGGTCCTCCTCGCCGACTGGGACGCCGCCGCCCGCGAACTGCTGGGCCCCGGGGACCTCGCCCCTGACATCCACCGCGAGGCCCGCGCGTGCTTCGAGGCGGGCGACCTCGCCGGCGCCATGGGGCTCTACCCGAGCGTCTGCCGGGCCGAACGCGCGGTCCTGCGCGTCCTGCTCCGCGGCGGGTCCGCCGAGCGGGCCTTCCGCTCGCTCGACGCGGCGTCGGTCCGGTTTTTCCTTTCCGCGTTCCAGTCCGCCGTCTTCAACCGTGTCCTCGACGCCCGCATCGAGGCGGGCTCGCTCGCCTCGCTCGCCCCGGGCGACCTCGCGATGAAGCTCGACAACCGCGCCGTCTTCGCCGTCGACGAGGCGGTCGCCTCTGACCCCGGCACCGCCGACCGGCTCGCCCGGCTGGAGATCAGCCCGACCGGGCCGCTCTGGGGACCGAGCATGATGCGGGCCGCAGGGATCACCGACCTCGCCGAGGCCGTCGCCCTCGACGCCACCGGGCTGACGCCCGAGGCCCTCTCGGCCTTCGGCGACGCGCACCCAGGCCTGATCGAGGGAGAACGCCGCCCGCTCCGCGTCCCGCTCATCGACCCCGACGCCGAGGGCGGGCTCGACGAGCACGGGCCTTACGTCCGCGTCGCCTTCGAGCTCCCCCGAGGGGCCTACGCCACCACCGTGCTGAAAGAGATCATCAAGCCCGCGAGCCCGGGCGCGATGGGCCAGGCCGAGGACTGACCGCCCGCCATCACGGTCATCCACCCCACCACCCCACCACCACATCCCCCACCCGGCGGGCGCGGTCAATCCAGGATGGGAGACTTGCCCTGGGAGACTTTCTGCCGGTGCCCGCGCGACGAGATCTCGTCGATGAACGCGCGGAACTCCTGATCGAGCCGGTCGAGGTCGGGTGTGAAGTACGCCGAGAACACCACCGTCCCGTCGCGTCGTGTGGCGAAGGCGCGTGCCGCAGGCCCGCCCATCGCCTCGCGGACCGTCTCGCCCACGCGTCCCTGCGACGCGTCGAGCAGGAGTTTCGACAGCGCCGGGCTGTACTTGCCGCCCTCGCCCTCACGCAGGAAGTGGATCAGTCCCCAGACCTGCGCGTAATAGCGGAGCGGCGAACGCGGGTCCTGCTCCATCAGCGATTGGGGTGAACTGCGCAGCAGCTCGCCCAGGGGCATGAGCCGCCCGCGGGCCGCCGTCCACCGCAGGGTCTCGTACCGCTCCAGGTTCGACCACGGAAGGAAAACCGGGCGGTCGGGCTCCTTGGGGTCCCACCGGAACCCCTCCATGTAGGTCGCCACCCCCTCGTCGAGCCACACCGGGAGCGCGTCGCGGAACGTCGTTTGCACGTACTGGTGCCACCCCTCGTGCGCCGCGATCGTCAGCGTGTCTTTGGGGCCGATGTCGTAATACACCCCGCGGCCGCGGTGGCTGAACCCGCCCCGTTCGATCCTCAGGAACGGCTCGGCCTCCGCGCCCAAAAGCGTCCGCGTCAGGCGGTTCCACTGAGGCCGCGTCGACAGCAGGTACGTCTCCATCGTCCGCGGGGGCCTGGGCAGCACCCCCAGCGTCGTCGTGTAGTGCACCAGCGCCCGCTCCAGGAACGCCGGCGCCCGGTCCACGATCAGCCCGCCCTCCATCGTCGTGTGGACCGCGTACGAGACCGTCCGGATCACGCGACCGGGCGAGGAATCGAACGTCCACGCCTCCTCCGACAGCACCAGGTCCGCCGGGGCCGCCGCCCCCGACCCGTCCGCCCCCACCGCCCCCGCCGAACCTACCGCGCCCGGCGCGGGCCCGTAGCTCGGGCCGCACCCCGACCACAACACGCCCCACCCCGCGACACCCACGGCGGCCACCCACGCAAGGCCCCGAACGCCCCGCGTGATCCCCGATCCGTTCCGCGATGTGCCTGGTCCCATCCGGTTGACCCTCTGGGCCGACGACCCGACCCTACCCCGCGCCCAATGCCTTCAACGCCGACCTCGCCGAGTCTACCTCCGACTCCGCCTTCGCCAACTGGTCTTTGGTCTGTTGGACCATCGACGCGGGCGCCCGTTCCGCATACCCCGGGTTCGACAGCCGACCCCGGAGCGTTGCGATCGACCGCTCAAGATCGGCTACCACCTTCCGCAACCTCGCTTCCTCCGCCCCCGCGTCCACCGCGTCGGCCAGGTCCGAGAGCCGCCACTCCCCCGATTCGAACGACACCAGAACCGACGGCCCGCCCGGCCCCTGATCCGTGATCGTCTCAACCCCGCCCAGCGTCCGAATCAGGACTCCGATCTCCTCTTTGCCCGCCCACACCGACCGCCCCGCGTCCGGCGCGTGCAGCGTGATCTTCCGCTTGGGCAGCACCCCGTGCTGCGCCCGGACCTCGCGCACCGCCGTCACCAGCGACCGCACCCGATCAAACTCCCGGCCCGCCGCCTCGTCACCCATCACCCCAGCCCCGAACCTCGGCCACCCCGACACGCACAAGGGCGACCCGTCCCCGCGCCCGCCCTCGAACCTCACCCCGTCCACCGCGGGCAGGCCGGCCAACCTCGGCGCCAGCGACTCCCAGACCACCTCGGTGATGAACGGCATCACCGGGTGCGCCAGCGTCAGCAGCGACCGCAGCGACGCCGCCAGCGTCGCCCGTTGGGCCGCGCTCCCGCCGACCGTCGGCTTGATCGCTTCGAGATACCAATCGCAGAAATCGTCCCAGACCACGCGGTAGAGCGACTGGGCGTACCCGGCGAACTCGTAGTTCGAGAGCGCCGCCTCGATCTCCCCCGCCGCCCGCGCCAGGCGGTGCTTCATCCACCGGTCCGCCAGCGCCGCCCCGCCCGGGCTCGACCCGCCCGCCCCCGCTCCCACTTCCGCTCCGCCCCGGTCGAGGATGCTCAGCGTGAACCGCGACGCGTTCCACAGCTTGTTCGCGAAGTTGCGCCCCAGGTCGAACTTGCTCGAGGTGTTCTTCGCCGCCGGCATCTCCGACGTGGGCCGGGCCTCCCCCGACGCCACGCCGTACGACGAGACCATCCGCCGGCCCTTGTGCTCCTGCACCGGCGCCGCCACGCGGGCCCCCTGCGCGTTGGTGATCATCTTCGGCGCGAACGCCTCGCCCGAGAACGGGTCCAGGATGTCCACCGGCATCCGCACGTCCTGCGTCTGCGTCGCCATGTGGCACAACGTGAACCGCATCGCGTCCGACCCGTGCGTCTGAATGATGTCGATGGGATCCACCCCGTTCCCCAGCGACTTGGACATCTTCTGCCCCTCGCCGTCCTGCACCACCGCGTGGATGTACACGTGCCGGAACGGCACGGGCCCGGCCCCCTTCCCCGCCCCCCGGTCCTCGCCCAGCAGGTACCGGTTGAACATCGTCATCCGCGAGACCCACAGCGTGATGATCTCCCGCGCGGTGCAGAGCACGCTCGTCGGGTTGAACGCCTCGAGCAGCCCCGCCATCGACGGGTCGCCCGTCTCCGACGCCGCCCGCGCCGGGTCGGGCCACCCCATCGTCGACATGGGCCACAACGCCGAGGAAAACCACGTGTCCAAGACGTCGGGGTCCTGCGTGAACCCGCACTCTTGTTCCAGGCGACGCTCCGGCCCCGGATCATTCCCGTCGTAGCAGACGTACACGTCGAACACCCGCTCGTTCGCCGCGTCCTCGCGGAGCAACTCGGCCGCGGGGACCTCTCGCCCTTCCGCGTCGCGCACGCGCACCACCCCCCCGGCCTCCCCCCCGCGGATCACGCGGTCGAGCCCCATCGCCCCGATCTCGCCCGCCGACGGGGATTCCCCCCGGCCGATCGTCACCCGCCGGTGCCACACCGGGATCCGGTGCCCCCACCAGAGCTGCCGCGAGATGCACCAATCCCGGATCCCCGCGTGCCACTGCTCGAACGTCTTCGCGTACCGGGCGGGGAAGAACGTCATCGCCCCGTCGCCGTCGCCGCCGGCTCCCGCACCGCCCACGCCGCCGCCCCTCTGCTCCGGCGTCAGCGCCCGGTTCGCGCTCGCCGCCAGCCTCTCGTCCGTCACCCGCACGTACCACTGGTCGCTCAAGTACGGCTCCACCACCGCCTTGCTCCGGTCGCTGTACGTCAGCGTCTGGCGGTAGGGCGTCACCTTCTCCAAGAGCCCCCGCGCCCGGAACTCCGCCACCACCTTCTCCCTGGCCTCCACCATCGTCAGCCCCACGAACACCCGCGCGTCCCCCACGTCCGTCCACCCGTGCGCGTCCGACACGCGCCCGTCGGGCGACATCATGTTCACCACCGCCAGCCGGTGCCGGACCCCGATCTCCCAGTCGTTCTTGTCGTGCGCGGGCGTCACCTTGAGGAACCCCGTCGCGAACCTCGCCTTGGGGTCGTTCTTCTCTTCCTCCGTCCGCGCCAGCGCCTCGGGCAGCACCACGTACGAATCCTCGACCACCGGCACCACCCGCCCCACCAGCGGCAACTCCACGCTCAACCCGCGCAACGCCCCGGCCCTCGGGTCGTGCGGGTTCACCGCCACCGCCGTGTCCGCCACGTACGTCTCGGGACGCGTCGTCGCCACCGTCACCCACGCCGGCTGGTCCGCCGGGTGCTCCCCCGCGCCGGGGAAACCCCGCCCCGCCAGCTCGTCCCACGTCACGGGCTCCGCGTCCCCGGGCCGATCGTGCACCAGCGGGTACCGGAGGTAATAAAACTTGCTCTCGACCTCCTCCTCAAAGCACTCGTCGTCCGCCACCGCCGTCTGCAGCGCCGGGTCCCAGTTGACCAGCCTCTTCCCGCGATAGATCAGCCCGTCCCGGAACAGCCGGAAAAACGCCTCTCGCACCGCCCGCGCGCACACCCCGTCCATCGTGAACCGCTGCCGCCCAAAGTCGCACGAGCACCCCATCAACTTCAACTGGTCCGTGATCTGACGCTCGTAGTCGTCCTTCCACGCCCCGACGCGCTCGACGAACGCCTCACGCCCGAGGTCGTGCCGACGCTTCTTCTCCTCTTCCCACAGCCGACGCTCCACCACCGCCTGCGTCGCGATCCCCGCGTGGTCCGTCCCGGGCATCCACAACGCCTCGAACCCCATCAGGCGGTGCGCCCGGACCAGCACGTCCTGCAGCGTGTTGTTCAGCGCGTGCCCCAGGTGCAGCCTCGCCGTCACGTTCGGCGGCGGGATCACCACCGCGAACGGCCTCCGCTCGCCCGACGCCACCCGCCCCGGGTCCGCGCGGAATGCCCCCGCCACCTCCCACACCCCTCGCACCCGCTCCTCATGATCGCTCGGGCGATACGCTTTCGGCAGTTCGGCGGCTTGATTCGACATCGCCTCCCACTGTACGCGCCCGACCCCCTCGGCCCCGACCATCCACGCCCCAACCGAGAGACCCACCGTGACGACCCAACCCGCGAACACGCCCACCCCCACCCCCCCCACCCACCGTTCTTCGCCCGTCCTCACCGCCCTGGCCGCCCTCGCGCTCGTCGGCGTCACCGCCGGCGCCATCTACTACACCGTCCGAGGAACAGGCCACCCCGGGCCGCAAGGCTCGCCCCAATCCAAGCCCGGCGGCCCGCTCTCACGCGACGACCTCGACAAGATCCTCGCGGGCGCCGCCGAGCTCTACAAGCGCGGCGAGGCCCCGGCCGCCGAGGCCGTCCTCACCGACGCCATCCACAACAACCCGGAACATCAAGACCTCTACATCATGCTGGCGCAGGTCATGACCGGGCGCGACAACAGCGCCGCGTACGGGCATTGGGAGCGGGCCATCGAGCGCGCCCAGGCCGCCGGGCAGACGGGCAAGGAACTCGCCGCCGTCCACTATCAGGCGGGGAACCTCGCGATGATCCTCGCCCGCCTCGACCGGGCCGAGGAGCATTACGCCCAGGCCCAGGGGCTCGACAAGACCGACCCCGATTACCCGCAGGCCCTCGCGCAGGTCTACAAGAAGCAATCCAAGTGGCCCGAGGCCGCCGCCCAGGTGACCCTCTCGGTCACCCTCGCCCCCGACCGCGCTAAGGGGTGGGCCGACCTCGCCGAGATCGAACTCCAACGCCGGGGAGGCAGCCCAGCCCTCGCCGCACAGCACGCCACCAAGGCGCGAGCCCTCGAACCCACGCGCACCCCGTGGCGGCTCATCGAGGCCCGCGCCCTCAACCGCGGGGGCAAGCCCGCCGACGCCCTCGCCGTGCTCGGGGGCGTCTCCGAGGCCGAACGCTACCAGCTCCCGGTCCTCAGGCTGATGGGCGAGAGTTACGGGCTGCTCTCGCGTCCCGAGGACGCGGCCGAACTCTTCGCCCGCGCCTCCGACGCCGTGCCGCAAGACCCCGAGATCGCCTTCGACGCCGCCGTGTGGGCCGAACGCGCCAAGCAGCCCGCGCCCGCCGCTCGGTTCGCCTCGCGCGCCGCCGCCCTGGGGCACCCCGCGGGCAAGGCCATGCACGAGCGGCTCACCGCCCACGCCGACGAACGCTAAACCCCCCACCTCCCAGCCCCCACCTCCACCGCCATTCACGCGCCCAGTTCGCGCCCGCGGTCCCTCGCCGCCACCACCGCCCTCGACATCGCCTCACCCCAGGCCGCCGCCTCCAGCACCGTGAGGGCCGCCGCCGTCGTCCCGCCCTTGCTCGTCACCGCCGACCGCAGCGCCCCGGGCGCTTCGCCCGACGCCCAGAGCATCAACGCCGCGCCGCGCAACGTCTGCCTCACCACGCGGTCCGCGTCCTCGGGCGACAGGCCCGCGCGCACGCCGCCCCCGATCATCGCCTCGGCCAACGCGAACAGGTACGCCGGGCCCGACCCCCCCACCGCCGTGAACGCGTCGAACAGCGTCTCCTCAAGGTCGATCACCACCGGGCTCACCGACGCGACCACCGCCCGGGCATGGGGATCGGGTTGCTCGCTCCACCACGCCGCCGCCCCCTCGCCCACCGACGCCCCGAGGTTCGGCATCACCCTCGCCACGCGCACCGTCCCGCCCATCGCCGCCTTCACCGTCGCCGACCGCACCCCCGCCAGGATCGACACCACGAGCCGGCCCGACCCCATCAGCACCGGCGACAACGCCGCCCCCACCGACGCCAAGCCCTGCGGCTTGACCGCGAGCAGCACCACGCCCCCGTCACGCTCACCCTCGGCCGACCGCAACGCCGCGTACCCCTCGCCCGCGCCGCCGACCACCACGCACCCCATCGACCGCCACCCCGCGTGCTTGCCCACATCGAGCTCGGCGATGATCACCCCCGACGGCTCGAGCACCCCCGCCCGGCACGCGCCCCCGATCAGCGCCGACGCCATGTTGCCCCCGCCCACCACAAGCCAGTGTTTACCGGACGACATGCCCAACGCTACGCCCGTTCCCCGCCCCCACCCCAACCCCCGCCCGGAATAGGATTCCCCGTCCACCGGAGCCACGCATGTCCACGTTCTATCAGTTGGACTTCGAGAAGCCCGTGATCGAGCTCGAGCGCCGGCTCACCGAGGCCCAGGCCCAGCTCAAGGCCGTCATCGGGGGCGAACCCCCCGCCGGGGCGGCGCCGACGGACCGCCCGCTCCCGCCCGAGGCCGACCGCCTCTCCGTTGAGATCAAGGACCTGAGCACCCAGCGTGAACAGACCCTCGCCCGGGTCTACGCCGACCTCTCCCCCTGGCACACCGTCCGCGTCGCCCGCCACCCCCAACGCCCGCAGACCCGGGACTACATCGCGATGATCTGCCGCGATTTCTGCGAGCTGCACGGCGACCGCCGCCACGCCGACGACCCCGCCATCGTCGCCGGGCTCGCGCGATTCGGGCACACCAAGGTCATGCTCATCGGGCACCAGAAAGGACGCGAGACCTCCGAGAAACTCGCGTGCCACTTCGGGTGCGCCCACCCCGAGGGCTACCGCAAAGCCCTCCTCAAGATGAAACTCGCCGAGAAGATGGGCCTCCCCGTCGTCACCCTCGTCGACACGCCCGGGGCCTACCCCGGGCTGGGCGCCGAGCAGCGGGGGCAGGCCGAGGCCATCGCCGTCAACATGCTCGAGATGAGCCGGCTCAAAACCCCGATCGTCAGCGTGGTGATCGGGGAAGGCGGGTCGGGCGGGGCCCTGGGCATCGCCGTCGCCGACCGCGTGGGCATGATGCAGTACGCCTGGTACACCGTGATCAGCCCCGAAGGGTGCGCCGCGATCCTGTGGAAAGAAGCCAACGAACAGACCAACGCCGCCGCGGCCAAGTCGCTCAGGCTCACCGCCGCCGACAACCTCGAACTGGGGATCGTCGATGCGGCGATCCCCGAGCCCTTGGGCGGGGCCCACCGTGACCCGCGCAAGGCCGCCGACAACCTCGCCGCCTGGGTCCAGGCGCAGATCGCCGAGCTCAAGTCCATACCGATCGACCGGGTGGTCCAGGCGCGGTACGACCGATTCCGGCGTTTGGGGTCGTATATCGAGGCGGACACCGTCGCCCGATAACCTACCAAGCCGAATCCTTTGACCCGTGTTTGTTTCGCCCCTACGCTTCGCCCCCAACGGGCGACCGCGTCCCGATGCGCCCGAGCGTAGCCGGCGGAACGCTTCCACAACTCTCGACGTCACCATCATTGAGACGATCGACCCGCCGCCGCGGGGGATCCAAGGCCGAGCACCATGGCCAAAAAAGCCCCGACAGCCCGCCGCCCCAAGCCGCAGGTGACCAAGCCCAAGGCCAAGCCGTCGAGCAGCAAGGCCGCGACCAAGAAACCGGCAAAGCCCGCCCCCAAGCCCGCCCCCAAGCCCGCCGCCAAGCCGGCCAAGCCAACGCCCAAGGCGTCCGCCAAGACCCCGGCGAAAGCACCGGCGAGCGCCGCGAAGAAGCCCGCCCCGGCCCCCAAGGTCGCGGCCAAAGCCGCCAAGACCCAGCCCAAGGGCGCCGCCAAGGTCGACCCCAAGGCCGCCGCCCAGGCCGCCGCACAGGCCGCTTCGGACAAGGCCTCGGGTCGAAAGGGTATCACGATCGTCAGCAAGCCCGTGATCCGTCGCCCCAAGCCCGGGAAGCCCTCGACGGACATCTCGCACCTCGCGGGCAGTCTCATGGGCTCGGGCGTGGTCCGCCGCCCCCTGATCGCGTCGGGGCCCAACGCCCCCTCGCTCCGCCCGCTGGGCGCCCAGGGCGAGGACGCGGACGCCGTTCTGAAAGTTTCCGGGAAAACCCCGTTCGGCAAGAAAGACCTCGAGCGCTTCCGGTCCATGCTCGTGCGCAAACGGGCGGAACTGCTCGGCGACATCTCGCACATCGAGGAAGAGGCGTTGCGCGGCGAGAGCGGCTCGCTCTCGAACACGCCCCAGCACCTCGCCGAGCAGGGCAGTGAGACCTACGAGCAGTCGCTGCAATTGGACCTGGCGGCGGCGGACCGCAAACTGCTCCGCGAGATCGACGACGCCCTGGCCCGTATTGAGGCCGGGACCTTCGGCGTCTGCGAGATGACCGGGAAGCCGATCAAGCTCGAGCGCCTCGAAGAGTTGCCCTGGGCGCGGTACTCCATCGAGGCGGCCCGCGAGATCGAGCGCCGGTCGATGCGGGTGTGAACACCCCCGGCCCCACCCACACGCACGCGGCACCCGGCCCAGGACCGGCGGGGTCTGCCCCGCGCACGGGGCCGGCGGAGCGTCCCGCGTGGCGGTCGCGCGGGGCGTGGGCGGTGCTGGTGGTGGTTTTTGCGCTGGGGCTGTGGGCCGACCTGTGGACCAAGGCCTGGGCGTTCCGGGTGGTCCCGGCGACGCCGTACGTGTTCACGAAAGAGGACGTGCTGGAAGGCCGGGCGCTCCCGCCGCGGGGCGAGATCGTGGTCATCGAGCGTGTGCTGGAGTTCAAGCTGGTGCTGAACCAGGGGGCGGTGTTCGGCGCGGGGCAGGGCCGGCGGTGGTTTTTCATCGGGGTCACGATCTTCGCGATCACGTTCGCGGTGTGGCTGTTCGCGACGTGGACGAGGGCTCGTGACCGCGCGGCGCACGCGGCCCTGGGTCTGCTCCTGGCGGGCGGGGTGGGCAACCTGTACGACCGGATCACCTTCGCCTGCGTGCGGGACTTCATCCACCCGTTGCCCGGCGTGCGCTGGCCCGGGTCGGCCCGCGAGGTCTGGCCTTACGTCTCCAACGTGGCCGACGCGTTCCTGATCGTGGGGATCGGGGTGCTGCTGATCCACGTCTGGCGTCACGGGTCGAGGACCGGTCACCCACCCACATCCTCGCCCTCGCCGAGTCCGGCGGACCCCGGGGGTCAGCCGACCGCGCCGGGCTCGTCCTCGCCGCGGTAGATCGCGCCGGCGGTCGCGGTCTCCCAGACCTCGACGGCGCTGAGCCCCGAGATCCGAGGCCGCAGCTGCCTCCAGAGATAGACCGCGATGTGCTCGCAGGTGGAGGGGCCGAGGCCTTCAACCTCGTTGAGGAAGGCGTGGTCGAGGCGGGCGAAAACGGGCGCGGCGGCGGCCTTGATGTCGGCGAAATCGCGGACCCACCCGGACTTTGGGTCCGGGAGCCCGCGGACAAAGACTCGGACGCGGTATGAATGCCCGTGGAGGCGCCCGCAGGGGTGCCCCTCGGGGAGCCCCTCGAGCCGGTGGGCGGCCTCGAACCTGAATTCCTTGAAGATCTCCATCAGGGCCTGAGTGTAGTGTAAGGGCCCCGGTTACCACCCGGGACCCGGCGGGGGCCCCTCGGGAGAAGGGGGTGCGGCAGCGGTCATCGTGTAGACTGCGTCGATGCGCGATGGTGCCCTGTTCGCCGGGCTTGCCTTGTCCGCGGCCGTCATGACGTCGGCCGTGCTCTTCGCGTCGGGCCTCGGACGCGGGGCCGGTGATGGCTTTGCCATGGGCGATCCCGGGTCGCCGGAGCGCGGGGTGGTGCGGTACGGTCGGGACGTTCGCCCGATTTTGTCGGACCGGTGTTTCCTGTGCCACGGGACCGACCCGGGGACGCGGGAGGCGGGGTTGCGGCTTGATACGTTCGAGGGCGCGACGGCCGACCGGCCCGACGGGGCCGCGATCGTGCCCGGGTCGCCCGGGCGGAGCGAGGCGTGGCGTCGGATCATCTCGGAGGACCCGGACGAGGCGATGCCGCCGGCGTCGAGCCACAAATCCCGGCTGAGCGCGTCGGAGCGTGAGATCGTTCGGCGGTGGATCGAGCAGGGCGCCGCCTACGAGGCGCACTGGGCGTTTGTGGCGCCGGAGCGGCCCGCGCTCCCGCCCGCACGCGGGCCGGGGGAGGCGGGCACAAACCCGATCGACCGGTTCATCGACGCACGCCTTGCCGACGCGGGGCTCACACCGTCGGCGCCCGCGTCGCCCGCGAAGCAGTTGCGGCGTCTGTTCCTCGATATCACGGGGCTCCCGCCGACGCCCGAGGAGATGAGCGCATTCCTGTCGGACGGCTCGCCCGGGGCGTACGAGCGGTGGGTGGATCGGCTGCTGGGCGAGGAGCCGTACGTCACGCGGTACGCGGAGCGGATGGCGTCGTGGTGGCTCGACCAGGCGCGGTACGCGGACACGATCGGGATCCACACGGACAACGGGCAATCGCTATGGCCTTACCGGGACTGGGTGCTCGGGGCGTTCCGGGACAACACGCCGTACGACCGGTTTATCGAGAGGCAACTGGCGGGCGATCTGCTCCCCGACGCGACGGACGAGGACCGCGTGGCGACGGGGTTCCTGCGAGCCCACGTCATCACCGACGAGGGCGGCGCGATCCCCGAGGAATACCTCGTCGAGTACGCGGTGGACCGGGTCTCCACGACCGGGACGGTCTTCATGGGCCTCACGCTCGGGTGCGCCCGGTGCCACGACCACAAGTACGACCCGGTGACGATGGACGATTTCTACGGCCTGACGGCGTTCTTCAACTCGGTCGACGAGCCGGGGCTCTACTCGCAGACGCAGGACCCCAACCGGGCGTACGAGCCGTTCATGCCGGTGCCCAGCCCGGCGCAGCGGGAACAACTGGTGAAACTGCGGGCCGCGATGGACGAGGTCCGCGCGGCGATGCGGGAGACCACGCCCGAGGAGGCCGAGGGGTTCAAGGCCTTTTCCACCTCGCTCGGCGCGACGTTCGGTCTGGCGTGGTCCACGCCCGGGGTCCTCTCGGCCTCGTCGGCCGGCGGGGCGACGCTCACGCCCCAGCCCGACGGGTCGGTGCTCGCGTCGGGCGTGAACCCCGACCGCGATGAGCATGTCTTCCTTCTGCGGGCGGGCGCGGGGGCGCACCGGTTGATCGCGGTCGAGGCGTTGACCGACCCGTCGCTGCCCGGGGGCCGGGTCGGGCGCTCGCCCAACGGGAACGCGGTGCTGACCGGCGTGCGCGTCGAGGCGGCGCCCGCGGATCGCCCCGGTGATTTTGTGGCGGTGCCGTTGGCCTGGGCGTGGGCGGATATCGAGCAGGGGGACGGTGATTACCACGTGGTGAACGCGCTGCGTGGCGACGCGCGGGGCTGGGCGGTCGATGCGCACCGCACCCCGGGCCCCCGCGTGGCGATGTTCCTGGCGGGCGAATCTTTCGGGGGCGAGGGCGGGGCGGTCCTGAGGGTGACGCTGTCGTACGGGTCCATCTACGCGAACCACACGCTGGGGCGGGTCCGCGTGAGCGTGTCGCCCGCGGGGGAGGACTTTCTTTCGGTCCTGCCGGCGGCGCGGGCGCGGTGGCACGCCGCGGGGCCGTTCCCGGCGCCCGACCGCCCGGGCGCGTTCGGGCACGAGGCCGGGCCCGAGGCGCGAGCGTTCGACCCCGCGGACCGGTTCGGCGAGAAGGGGTGGGTGTTCGAGCCGCGGATGCGCGACGGGGAGGCGATCACCACGCCCGACGGGCTGAACGTGCATTACCTGGGGACGACGGTGTGGTCGCCGTCGGCCCGTGAGCTGCCCGTCTCGCTGGGCAGCGACGACGGGTTTCGGCTCTTCGTGAACGGTGCGGAGGCGGTTTCACGCGACGTCGAGCGCGGGATCGCGCCGGATCAGGACCGCGGGACACTCCGGCTCAAGCCCGGGCCCAACTCGGTGGTCATGAAGATCGTCAACACGGGCGGGCAGGGCGGCGCGTATTTCAGGGCCGACCCGCCGGGCACGGTCTGGGGGCACGACCTGACGTGGGCGGCGCTCCCCCCGGGCGCGATCGGTGACGCGGGGCGGCCGAAGGTCGAGGCGGCGTGGCGTACGGCCTACTCGCCCGAATATCGCGCCAAGGCCGAGCGGGAACGCGACGTGTCGTCGCGGCTCGCGGAGGTTGAGGCCGCCGTCCCGCGGACGATGGTGATGAAGGAGCTGCCCGAGCCGCGCGAGACGTTCGTGCTGTCGCGGGGGCAGTACGACCACCCGGACCGTTCGAGGCCGGTGGGGCGGACGACGCCGCGGGCGCTCCCGCCGATGCCCGAGGGCGTGCCGAGCGATCGGCTGGGGCTCGCGAGGTGGCTCGCGTCGCCGGAGCACCCGCTGACGGCCCGGGTCGCGGTGAACCGTGTGTGGGAGTTGGTCTTTGGGCAGGGGCTGGTGCGGACGGGCGAGGATTTCGGGTTCCAGGGCGAATGGCCGAGCCACCCCGAGCTGCTCGACACGCTCGCGGTCGAGTTCCGCGAGGGCGGGTGGGACCTGCGGGCGCTGCTGCGGTTGATCTACACCTCTCGGGCGTACCGGCGCGACGCGGCGCCGAGCGACCCGGGCGTTCTGGCCGCCGACCCGGAGAACCGCCTGCTGGCGAGGTTCCCGCGTCAGCGGCTGTCGGCCGAGCAGCTGCGCGACCAGGCGTTGTACGCCTCGGGGCTGTTGGTCGAGCGTCTCGGCGGCCCGAGCGTCAAGCCCTACCAGCCCGAGGGGCTCTGGCCCGAGGTGGCCATGCTCCAGTCCAACACGAGAAACTACGTGACGGGCATGGGTGATGATCTGTACCGCCGGAGCGTGTACACGTATTGGAAGCGGGCCTCGCCCCCGCCGGCGATGCTGGCCTTCGACGCCCCGACGCGCGAGTTCTGCGCCACGCGTCGCACGCCGACGAACACCCCGCTGCAGGCGCTGGCGATGTGGAACGACCCGGCGATGGTCGAGGCGTCGAGGAAACTCGCGGAGCGGACGCTCGCCGAACCGGCCACGGGCGACCTCGACCGCCTCGCGCGGCTCGTCCGCCGGTGTGCGGGCGAGGCGCCTTCGCCGCGCGCCCTGGACTCGCTGGCCTCGGCGCTCGAGGGCTTCCGCGCCCGCTACCGGGCCGCGCCGGCCGACGCGGACGCCCTGCTCGCCGTCGGCGCCTCGGGCGTGGCGGAGGGGGCGGATCGCGTGGAGCTGGCGTCGTGGGCGATGGCCGCCGCCGCGGTGCTCGCCGCCGAACGGAGCATCATCAAGGACTGAGGGACCCCGCATGGACCCGCTCGAACGCAGGCTGATCGACATGACCCGGCGTCGGTTCTTTCTGTCCTCCGCGGGGACCTTGATGTCGGGGTTCGGGCTCGCGGCGCTGACGAGCCTCCACCACCGCGCCGCCGCGGGCCAGGAGCCCGGACCCGCCGACGTGCTCTCGGCGGCGCGGACGCACGCGCCCAAGGCCCGCCGGGTGATCTACATGCACATGGAGGGGGCGCCCTCCCACCTCGATCTCTTCGACTTCAAACCCGGACTCAAGGACCGCTTCAACCAGGACCTCCCTGACTCGATCCGCGACGGGCAGCGGCTCACCGGGATGACCAGCGGGCAGGCCCGCTTCCCCGTCGCCCCGTCGCTGTTCCGCTTCACCAAGGCGACCAACCGCCAGGACGGCGTTTTCCTGAGCGAGTTGATCCCGCACACCGCATCCATCGCCCGCGACCTGTGCTTCATCCACTCGATGAAGACCGACGCCATCAACCACGAGCCGGGCATCACGTTCTTCCAGACCGGGCACCAGCAGCCGGGCCGCCCGAGTTTCGGGTCGTGGATGAGCTACGGGCTAGGGTCGTCCAACGCCAACCTCCCGGCGTTCGTCGTGCTCATCTCGCAGGGCTTCGGGAACATGCAGGCGCTCTCCTCGCGGTTCTGGGGCAGCGGGTTCCTCCCCAGCGAGCACCAGGGGTGCCGGCTCCGAACGGGCGACAACGCCGTCCTGTACCTCAAGGACCCCGCGGGGGTCTCGCGCGAAGACCGTCGGCGGATGCTCGACGCGGCCAACCGCCTCAACGAGGAGGACTTCGACCGCACCCTCGACCCCGAGGCCCGCGCCCGCATCGCCCAGGCGGAGATGGCCTTCCGCATGCAGATGTCCGTCCCCGAGCTGACCGATTTCTCGGACGAAGACCAAGAGACGCTCGACCTGTACGGGCCCAACGTCCGCACGCCCGGGTCGTTCGCCGCCAACTGCCTCCTGGCCAGACGCCTGGCGGAGCGGGGCGTCCGCTTTATCCAGTTGTACATGCGCGGGTGGGACCAGCACAACGACCTCCCCCGCGAACTGCGGCTCCAGTGCAACGCGGTCGATCAGCCCCAGGCCGCCCTCATCCAAGACCTCAAGCGGCGCGGGCTCCTCGACGACACGCTGGTGCTCTGGGCCGGGGAGTTCGGGCGGACCGTCTACAGCCAGGGGCAGCTCACCGAGACGACGTACGGGCGCGACCACCACCCACGCTGCTTCACCGTCTTCCTCTCGGGCGGCGGGATCAAGCCCGGCATCACTCACGGCGCGACCGACGATTTCGGGTACAACATCGTCAAGGACCCCGTCGACGTCCACGACCTCCACGCCACCATGCTCCACCTGCTCGGGCTCGACCACCAGCGCCTGACCTTCCGCCACCAGGGGCGAGACTACCGCCTGACCGACGTCTTCGGGAACGTGGTCAAGCCCATCCTCGCCTGATCCCGCCCCCTCCCACACCGTGCACCGCCCCGCCGAACTTACCGCCAGGACGACAGGATGCCCAACGAACTGATCGAGGTTTTCGGCCGCCTGCACCCGGCCGTGCTGCACATGCCCTTCGGGCTGCTCGCCGCGGTGATCGCGGCCGAGGTGTGGTCGGCGGTGCGTCCGTCCTCACGGGCCCGCGACGCGGCGGGTCCCCTGCTGTGGCTCACGGTCCTCGCCGCCGCCGCCTCGGTCGTCTCGGGGATCACGCTCGCGAAGGAGGGCACGTACGCGCCCGAGCCGGTGGACCTGCACCGCTGGCTCGGGATCGCCGCGGGCGCGCTGATCCTGTGCTCGGCCCTCGCCCACGCCCTGGCCCCGCGCAAGGTCTACCTCACCGCGCTGGTCCTTGCCGCCCTGACCCTCGCCCCGGCGGGACACTTCGGGGGCGAACTGACCCACGGCCCCGGGTTCCTGCTCGAACCCCTCCAACGCGCGGGCACCAACGTGCCAACGTCGCCACGACCGGCCGTTGACCCCGAGACCGCCTCCTCGCCCGGCACCGACGCCCGGACCCCGAGCGATACAGACGACTCACCGCGGCCGCCCCAGGGCGCACCGGCGTTGATCGGGGCCGACTCGCCGGGGGCCGCCGTCGTCCACGCCGCGCGGATCTTCGAGACCGAAATCCGGCCGATCCTCGCGTCGGCGTGCGTGTCGTGCCACACGGCGGGGAAGCGGCCCAAGGGCCGGCTCGCGCTCGACACCCCCGAGGGGATCGCCGCGGGCGGGCGCAGCGGCCCCGCGCTGATCGCGGGCGACGCGGGGATGAGCGAGATCGTCCGGCGTCTGCGGCTCCCGCTCGAGCACCGCGACCACATGCCACCTCGGGACAAGCCGCAGCCCACCGAGGATCAGATCCGGTCGATCGAGGCCTGGATCGACGCCGGGGCGGCGTACCACGGCATGCCCGACTCCCCGGCCCCGCCGCGTACCGAGCCGGAATCCCCGCCCGCGCCCGAACCGTCGTCGGTCGGGGCGGCGCCGGCGCGACCGACCCCGGACCCGGCCGCACTCGCCGCGCTCGCGTCGGCCCTGGTCCACACCGAGGCGCTCCATGCCGGCTCGGGGCTGCTCCGCGTCGACGCGGCGGCGGTGGCGGGGACCTTCGACGACGAGGCCGCAGCCCGACTGCTCGCGCCGCTGTTGCCCTGCATCGACTCGCTCGCGCTCGCCCGCTCGCGTCTAACGGACCGGTCCGCCGAACTCCTCGCGTCGATGCCGAGGCTCACCGACCTGGACCTTCGCGGGACCGCGATCACGACGGGCGGGCTCGCCGTGCTCGCCCGCTCGCCCTCGCTCCGGCGTCTCAACCTCGCGTCGACCGGGCTCGACGACGGGGCCGCCGACGTGCTCGCGGGGATGCCCGCGCTGACCCATGTGTACCTCTGGCGGAGCGGGGTCTCGCCCGCGGCGGCCGATCGCCTCCGCGCCGCGAGGCCGTCGCTCGTGGTGGACCTCGGCGAGTCCGATCCTCCATCGCAAGCCCCCCGAGAGGCCCCATCGCTCGCGCCGGTCAACACCGTCTGCCCGGTCTCGGGCGGCCCGGTCGACCCGGCGTACCTGGTGGTCCACGGCGGGCGCGTGATCGGGTTCTGCTGCCCGAAATGCCCTTCGGCATTCTGGGAGAACCCCTCGGCGTACGTCGAGAAGCTCAGGTAGTGCCCGCGCACGCGGGATCCGCTCCATGAGAAAGGGCCCCGCCGCGGTGGCGAGGCCCTGGTCATGCGATTCGTGAATCCGGCGTGACGGGCGCGATCAACCGACGGCGCGGGCGGCGGCCGCCATGATGGACGCGGGGTCGGAGGCGGGCTCGTCGGCCGCGAAGAAGCGGCTCGGGCGGTCGTCGCTCAGACGCTGGTTGAGCTTGGTCAACGCTTCGTCGACGATCTGGCGGACGCGCTCGCGGCTGATCCCGACTTCCTCGGCGATCTGCTTGAGGGTCAGGGGCTCGCACCCGTCGAGGCCGAACCGGAGGCGGAGGATCCTCGCCTCGCGGTCGTCGATGGTCTCGAGCAAGCGCTTGAGGGTCTGGAGCTCGTCGTCGCGGAGCATGACGTCGTCGGGCGCGCCGTTGCGCGTGTCGGCGACGACGTCGGAGATCATCAGGGCCTCGCCCGGGCCGCCGGAGCCCTCCTGCGAGGGCGTCTGGAAAGCCTTGATCGCGCGCTTGATGACGCGGACCTTCTTGACGGGCAGGTTCATCGCCTTGGCGAGGTCGTTGATGCTCGGGGGGTACCCCAGCTCGGCCTCGAGCTTGCGGAAGGCGATCCGCCACTTGGCGATCAGCTCGACCATGTACGCGGGGATGTGGATCGGCTGCGTGGCGTTGATGAGCGCCCGCTTGACCGCCTGCTTGATCCACCAGCTCGCGTACGTGCTGAACCGCGCGCCCTGCGAGGGGTCGAAGCCCTCCACGGCCCGCATCAGCCCGATGTTGCCCTCTTCGATCAGGTCCGTGAGCGGCAGCCCGCGGTTGGAATAGTTCTTCGCGATCGCGACGACCAGCCGAAGATTCGACCGGATCATCCGCTCACGAGACGCCGCGCAGTTGTCGTTGATGATCGCCCATCCCAGCTCCCGCTCCTGCTCGGCGGTGAGCAGGGGAAATCGATTGATCTCCCGCAGGTACAGGGAAAGGTCCGATTGAAGCCCCTTCGAGGCCGGGGCGGCCTGTCCTCTCGCTCCACTCACTGTTCTACCACCTTCCGCAGCGGTTTCCCGCCGCCTCTACACCACGTGGACGGGGCACCACACTCCGTCCGAACAACCTTACGCTCCAACCCGGTCGGTTGGTTTCATCGGTCGCGCAAGTTTGTGTAGTGAGCGGCGGAAACACTCCTCCACTGTCCACCATGGCACAAACTGCGCGAAATGCAAACCCGGAACCGGAAATTAGTGCGTTTCCGGACTTTTTCCGGCTATCGGGACTCCCCACAATCCGCCCGGTCGCACACTTTCGTCTCAAACACCCTCCCAGAGAACGAACAAACATCGCCGGGCCGCATCCCTTCACCCAACCCGGTATCCTCCCGAGAGCCCATGACCGCGAGGCGCCGGCGAGCCCACTCGACCACCACCCGAACATGTCAGAAGACATCACCGAATTCCTGAACGCGTGGCCGTATACACCCGGGCAACCCACGGTGCGGCTTATCCGGACGTCGGAGGGCGTCGAGAAGATCCAGATCCGTCTGGACCTAGGCGTGCTTCAGATGAACGCGGAAGGGCGGCCCGACGGGCAGCGGCCGCACGGGTACGAGAGCCTGTTGGACTATTTTGAGGACGAGATGGACGACGCGGCGGACCAGCCTCCCGAGGAGCGTCCGAAGTTGTCCGAGGACGATTGCCGGTCGCTGCGCGACGAGGCGGCTCAGTATTACCACCGGTACATGGCGCTCCTGGTGCTTGAGGACTATGTCGGTGTGCTGCGTGACGCGACGCGGAACCTAAGGCTGTTGGACTTTCTCGCGGAGCACGCGGAGACGGACGCGGACAAGGAATCGCTGGCGGACGTGAGGCCGCACCTGATGATGATCCGGGCGAGGGCGGTGGCGACGCAAGCGGTCAAGGACGAGGAAGGGAAGGCGGCGTTGGTGGCCATCGACCTGGCGCTGGAGGACGTCAAGCGGGCGTTCGCGGAGGGGGGCAAGCCGCAGGCGTTCGATGAATCGCCGGAGGTGGAGATGCTGCGGAACATGCGTCAGGCGTTGGCGCCGAAGCTGCCGGTGAGCCAGAAGGCCGAGCTCAAGGCCCGGCTTCAGAAGGCGATCGAGGAAGAGAACTACGAGCTGGCGGCGATCCTGCGCGACGAACTGAAGCAGCTCAAGGACTGAGCGCGCCGGGGCGTCACGCGAGGTTCATCACGACCTTGATCCCCTCGCCGGAGATCATGGTCTTGTGGGCGTCCTCGAAGCGTTCGATGGGGAACTCGTGGGTGATGATCTCGTCGAGCTGGAGCCGGCCGGAGAGGAGGAGTTCCTCCATCTGGTACCAGGTCTCGAACATTTTGCGGCCGTTGATGCCGAGCACGGTGGCGCCCTTGAAGACGACGTGCTCGGTGATGTTCCAGGTGATGGGCTTGGAGGGGATGCCCAGGATGGCGGCGACGCCCCCGTTGCGCATGGCGCGGAAGCCCTCGTCGAAGGCCGAGGGGGCCCCGGACATCTCCAGCAGCACGTCGACGCCCTCCCCGCGGCAGGCGCGGCGGATCTGATCGATGTACCCCGGTCCCTGGCGGACGTCGAAGGCCTCGACGGCCCCCAGCCTTTTCGCCAGCGCGAGGCGTTCGGGGTTGACGTCGGTCGCGAAGATGCGCCCGGCGCCCGCGGCCCGGGCGACGGTGACGGCCATCAGCCCGATGATCCCCACGCCGCTGATCAGCACGCTCTTGGCCGACACCCCGGCGGCCATGACGGTGTGGACGGCGTTGCCCAGGGGATCGAGGACGGCGGCGACCTTGTCGGGGATCGAAGGGTGGACGGGCCAGACGTTCTCCTCGGGGACCACGACGTAATCCGCGAAGCACCCGTCGCGGTCGATCCCGATGATGCGCGTGTCGGCGGCGATGTGCGCGTTCCCGGTGCGGCTGTTGTAATCACGCCACGCGGTGATGTGGCCCTCGGCGGAGACGCGCAGGCCCGGGGCGTACTTAGTGACGGCGGACCCGACCTCCTCGATGACCCCGACGAACTCGTGCCCGGTGACGATCCCGACGGGGATGCGGCCGGCGGCCCAGGCGTCCCATTCCCAGATGTGGCGGTCGGTCCCGCAGATACCGACTTTTTTCACGCGGACGAGGACGTCGCGCGGGCCGCAGAGGGGCTTGGGGCGGGCCGGATCGAACCGGAGCCCGACGCCGGCGTGGTGTTTGTAGAGGCAACGCATCGTCGCCGGGGTGCTGGCCCGGGCGTGGGAGGAAGCGGCGGCGCTGGTCATCGTGGGATCCCGGTCATGGGCCCGCGCAGGGCTGAACAACAGGCCTGAGACGGACCGATCGTACTGGTCGATCGTACCGCGGCCTCGTGGCCGACAAGCACCGAACCGGGGCCGAGCGAGGGCCGAGGTCGGGGTGCCCGGTGAACGAGCGGGGCCCCCAACAGATATACAGTGACGTGATGAGTCGTCTTTCGCGAGGTTCGGGTCGTGTTCAGGGTACACGCGAGGTGCGTGCGCCCCGCCCGTTCTTCTACCAGGCGGCCAAACCCGGGGGCGGCCGGGCGTGGGGCTTCAAGCGGGCGAGGGACGAGCGGCACCTGGGCGAGCAGCTGCGGCGCGAGCGGCTGGTCCCGCTGCGGTCGTGGGCGATGCCGAACCTCGGGGGCGGGGGATCTCCGTCGGAGTCGCCGCTGAAGGACCAGGCGGAATTGCACACGCAGTTGGCGCAGTTGCTGTCGCGCGGGG
Source organism: Phycisphaeraceae bacterium (assembly GCA_015200025.1). Taxonomy (GTDB): domain Bacteria; phylum Planctomycetota; class Phycisphaerae; order Phycisphaerales; family UBA1924; genus UBA2396. The sequence continues at coordinate 848,438 of CP054186.1, forward strand.
TGCCGCTGGTGGAGGCGCTGGAGGTGTGCGCGCAGGCGGTGTCGTCGCGGATGAGGCCGAGGGTAGAGAAGATCCGCGAGTTGGTGGCCGCGGGCTCGAGTTTCGCGGACGCCTGCTCGGCGGTGGGCGGGTTCGACCCGGTGACGGTCGCGGTGTACCGGGCGGCGGAGCGGACGGGCGACTTGGCGGGGGCGGCGGGGCAGTTGTCGCTGACGCTCCGCCGGCAGTTGGCGGTGCGCGGGAAGGCGGCGACGCTCATGCTGTACCCCGCGGTGGTGCTGACGCTCAGCGTGCTGGCGTCGGGGGCGATGCTGACGATCGTGGTCCCGGGGATCATCGAGTCGCTCAAGGACGCGACGGAGGCGACGCTCCCGGCGTTCACCGAGGCGGTCTACGCGACGGGGGTCTTCATCCGGGACCACCTCGCGATCATCGCCGGGGTGATCGGGACGCTCCTGATCGCGGCGTTCCTGATGCGTGACGCGGTGGGGGCGGTGCTGGCGCGTGCGATGCGCCGGATCCCGGGGGTAAGGTCGGTCGTTCTGGCGCAGGAGTGCGCCCGGTTCTTCACGGTGATGAGCGCGATGACGCGGACGGGCGTGGTGCTGGCCGACGCGCTGGGCGTGGGGGTCGGCGCGATCTCGCACCCGGTGCTGCGACGCGAGCTGACGCGCCTGCGGACCCGGCTGATCGAGGGCGGGGTGCTCCGGTACCTCATCGACGAGGTCACGACCTTCCCGCTGCCCACGCGGCGTCTGCTGATCGCGGCGGAACGGTCGGGCGACCTCCAGCAGGCGTTCGACACGCTCTCGGCGGACATGGCCGACGAGGTGGACCGCCGGTCCACGCGGCTCTTGGCGCTGCTCGAACCGATGCTGATCGTCCTGATGTTCGTCCTGATCGGGTCGCTCGTGCTCTCGGTCATGATCCCGATGATCTCGCTGATCAGCCAGATCCAGGCCCGCTGACCCCCCCCCACCACCACCACCGACACACTCAACTGCTCGTTCACATCCCGGACCGGACACCGATTCACGATCCCTGTCACCGAACCACGCGACGATTCGCTTTACCCGATGAGGAGCCCGCCATGACGCAGGATTCACGCCGCCGACGGAACGCACGACGCCTCGCGAGGGCGTTCTCGATGCTCGAGCTGATGTTCGTGCTGATCATCATCGGGATCATCACGTCGGTGGTCGCGTACAACTACGGGGGCTTCACGAACGACGCGAAGCGGACGGCGACGGTGCAGAACCTGGAGAAGATCAAGGCGTCGCTCCTGATGTACGACGGGCGGTACAGCATGCTCCCGCCGACGCTCGACGGGCTGATCCCTGAGTTTTTGGACAAGAAGCGTGTGCGGGACGGGTGGGGCTCGGAGCTTCGGTACGAGCCGGGCGGGTTCAGCCCCGAGCAGCCGTTCGTGCTGATCAGCCCTGGGCAGGACAAGCGGTTCGGGACCGCGGACGACATCGACATCTGGGCCGTCCAGAACTGACCGGTCGGCCGGCGGCCCCGCCGCGGCCCGGGACGCACCACGGTGACCACACGGACCCGTCCAACCCGACGACCCGACGCCCCGCCCGGGCTGACCTTCCTCGAGACGGTGCTGGCGTCGGTGCTGCTGGGGCTGGTGGCGATGACGGCGATGTCGGCGGTGACGTTCGTGGCGCGGCTCCAGAAGAAGGAGCAACGCGAGCTGGCGGCGGCGGAGGTGGCCAACCGGCTGCTGGTGATCTACCTCGACGAGATCCAGATCCCCTGGGAGCAGGGGGAGCTGATCGATTGGCCCAACGGGGACCGCTACCGGTGGGCGATGGACGACTCGGCGACGGTGCGGGTCGTCTCGGCGGTGGAGCCCCCTCAGGGTGAGACGGCGCGGACAAACATCACCCTCGAGCGGCTGCGGCTGGTCAAGGTCCGGGTCTGGCTCAGCGAGGAATCGGGGGGCACGTTGGGCTTCGACGCGGCGGTCCCGCACGCGTATCTGTCGAGGCTGGTGGACCCCTTGGCGGTGTTCCGGCGGCACGACGCGTTCGGTCGGATCTGGAACAACCCGCAGCGCCGGGCCGAGTTCGAGGCGCTGATCCGCGGGCAGACCGGGCGCGGCGCCCCGCCCGGGGGCTCGCCCGGTGGTGGTGGTGGTGGCGGCGGCGGCGGCGGGGGGGCGCGATGAAGCGCACTCGCGTGACACGACCGGGGGCGACCCGGCGGGCCCGCCGCGGGTTCTCGATGCTCGAGCTGGCGATGGCGTCGGTGGTCTCGACGGTGGTGCTGTTCGCCTCGTTCTCGGTTTTCTCGATGCTGACCAAGTCCAACACGAGGACGCACGAGCGGTTCATCTCGACGATCGACCTGGAGCGGACACGGCGTGCGTTCCACGCGGCGTTCCTCTCGCTGGTGACCTCGCCCCGGGCGCCGCTGCGTTCGGAGGCGACGAACCCGCGTGCGGCGGTCGTGGCGGGTGATCAGGAGGGCGCGGCCGAGGAACCCCAGCGACCCGAACCCACGCAGGCGCCCCGGCTTCGGTTGGCGCAGGACTTCTCGCCGCGGGTGTCGGCGGCGCTGTCGGCGGCGGGGACGGACGGGTTCGTGCCGAGGCTGGAGATGGTGGTGTCGCGTTCGCCCGTGCCGGTGAAGCGTCGGGGCTCGCTGTCGGGGGCGCTCAACGCGGGCGGGGCGTCCGACGACCGCGACCGTCCCGACACGTCGACCTCGGGCGGGCGGCTGGCGATCCGCGGGGCGTTCGAGTTGGTCCCGCACTTCACGACGCCGAGCGAGCGCCGGCGGAACCCCGACGCCCCGCAGATGGTGTGGGAGTTGTGGTGGACGCCGCTGCCCCCGATCCCCGAGAATCCGGAAGTGGAGCCGCCCCCGATCTCGATGGCGGCGGGGTACCCGGTGAAGCTGTGCGGGGACCTGATCCGGGCGACGATCCGGCTCCGGAAGGACTCGGGGTGGCAGTCGCAATACGACGCGGCGAGCCAGACGGAACTCCCGGCGTTCGCGAACGTGAAGCTGGAGTTCGCCGACGGGACGAAGGCGGACTGGCTGTTCGAGCTGGATTTTTCGGTGGGCGTCGAGGTCGCGCTCAACCCCGAGGACGCGGACCCAGGGGCGGGGCCCGAGGCCGGCCCCGGCGGGGGCGGGCCCGGTGGCGGCGGCCCCGGCGGCGGTGGGCCGGGCGGGGGTCGCGGGGAGCGGTGGCAGAGGCCGGTCCGTACGGGGGGGGCACCCCGATGAGGCCGCGGCGCGCGTTCATCATGGCGTTGGTGGTGCTCATGGCCACGGTGATGAGCATCCTGATCGCGTTGGTGATCGACCGTCAGACGTCGCAGTGGTTGTCGATCAAGCGTCAGTTGTCGGATTATGAGGCGGGGCACGCGCAGCGCGGGTTGGAGGAGATCATCCAGGCGTGGCTGACGAACGGGGCCTCGGCGAGGATGTCGTTCCGGGAGCGGATCGGGGAGGGCGACCATCTGCTGGATATCGAGCTCCCCGAGGGGCTCACGGGGCGGTCGCGTTCCGCGGAGATCGTCCGGGTGTTCGCGTCGGACGCGCAGGCGTCGGTGCTGAAGGACTTCTCGGGGCTGATGGGGGAGTCGCTGCGGGAGGCCAGGGCGATCCTCGGGTCCGTGCGTGAGCGGTTCAGTGTTCAGGACGCGGCGCGGTTCACGCGGGATGTCGGGCCCGTGGCGGTCTCGGCGTGGGAATCGCCGGCCGAGTTGCTGTACGCGGTCTCCGAGGCGGTCACGGGCTCCCGCGAGGCGAACCGGGCGGTGGATGACCTGCTGCGGGCCCGCGAGGACCCCGAACGGTTCCGGTCGGAGGGTCTCCAGTCGGTGCTGAACAAGGCCTCGGTCGAGCCCGAGAAAGTCGCGGCGCTGATGCGGGTCGTGACGGCGGACGTCACACTGTGGCGTCTGCGGGTGGACATTGTGCGTGAGGGGGCGCTGGTCGACGGGTACCAGGGGCTGTTGTTGCTCCCGGGCCGAGCGGGGCGTGACGCGTCGTCGACGGGGGGACGCCGCGGGGTGCTCCTGGAGTTCATGCGTCGCGTAGACTTGCGGTCCCAAGAGCCCGGCGGAGGATCACGATGATCGGCACGATGAGCAGGGCGAAGGCCACGATGCTGACGCGGGGCGCGCAGGCGTCGCTGCTGATCGCGGCGGGGGCGTCGGCGTTCCTGCTGACGCGGGCCGAGCCCGTGATCGACACGCCGTCGGTGGCGGTGATCCCGGGCCCGTCCAAGGGCGGGGGGACGCCGACCGAGCCGGCGAAGCCCGTCGGGCCTCGCGAGGCCTCGATCGACGCCCGCGCGGTGGGTTCTCGTCTGGGGTCGATCGCGAACGTGCCCAGGCCGCCCGAGCCGCCGCCGCCGACCGAAGCGCCGACGGACCCGGCCGAGGAACCCGAGCCCGAGTCCGCGAGCGACGAGGCGATCACGTACGTCGGCCCGGTGAGGCTGGGCGCGAAGATGTCGGCGATCATCTCGGTCGGCGGGAAGCAGCGTCTGGGGATGCCCGGGCGCGGGATCTCGTACACGGTGGAGGAGCGGACCGAATCGGCGACGCTGGTCTCGGTGAGCGAGGATCACATCGTCGTGTCGCAGAACGGGAAGGAGCGACGGATCGCCAAGGCCGCCGGGAACGGGGAAGTGGTCTCGTACCTCGGGGATCGTCCGAGCCGGAGCCCGGTGGCGGTCCGCCCGGGGGGCGTCTCGGTCTCGCGAGCGGCGATGGGCGGGGCGTCCGCGCCGCCCGGGGCGTTCACCCCGAGCGGGACGGACCTCCAGAGCCGGCAGGCGGCGCGGATGCGGGCGGCGCAGCAGATCAACGACAAGATCCGATCGATCCAAGAGAGCGGGGAGCCGGTCCCGCCCGAGCTGTGGGAGCAGTTCAAGCTGATGCAATCGGGGATGGACGAGGAAGAGGCCAAGAAGTACGAGAAGCAATGACCGGAGCCGCGGCTTGAGCGTTCGCATCTGTTACCTCCAACGTGCCTCGGGCGGCGACGCGATCGCCGCGGTGCGCCTGGTCGGGGAGCGCTCGGACGAGACGTGGGTCGCGCCCCCGAACGACCCCGACGCGTCGCCCACCGCGGACGTCGAGGCCGCCGCCGATTGGATCGTGCAGCGTCTTGGGGCCATTGGCCCCAAGACCGGGATCGACCTGCTGTGCCTGGACGCGGACGGGTCGGGGTGCGCGTGGGTGAGCGCACCGTCGGCCGAGCCCGCGGTCGTCGCCGCGATCGCCCGCCAATCCGCCTCCCCGCTGACCGACACCGAGCACCGCCCGGTGTCGCCCATCGCGTTGTACGCGGAATCCTCCGAGGATTCCGTCGTGGCGGTGCTGGGCGAGCCCGCGGCTTCGAGCCCGCCGAAACGCCGGTTCACCCTCCCCGCGAGGGGGAAGCCTGCCGGCGCGGCCGCGGCCCGGCCGCAGCGCCTGCCCGTCCTGGCCGTCGTGGACCTGCCCGCGCGGCTGCTGATCGACGCCCTAGACGAGCGCGGCGTCGCGGTCGGCGGGGTCTGCTCGGTCTGGCAGGCCGTCACCGCGTGGTTCGACCGATCGAGGCCGGCCTCGGCCCCGTCGGCGCCGGACCTGACGCAGGGCCAGGTGCGGGCGTCGGTGGTGATCGACCCCGCCGGGCGGTTGCTGTGGGCGTGGTCGGTCAACGGCTCGTTGCTGGCGTGCGGGGCGGCGCGGCTGCCCGTCGAACGCCCGGGGGTCGAAGCGGGCGAGGGCAAGTCAGCCGGCGGGGTGCCGGCGACGACGGGGAACCCCGGCGCGTGGACCGCGGGCGCGGCGCCCACTCCGATCCTGGGCCCGGATCAAGCGTCACGGTTGGCCGCGGACTGGCTGGCGTGGTCGGTGCAACTGGGGCGTTCGCCGACGCGGATCGCGTGCCTGGCGCCCGCGCCGGGCGGGGTGCCGCAGGCGACGGGGTTCGGGGAATCGCTCGCGAAGGCCTGGCCGACCGCGTCGCTCGACCTCGCGTACGCGGACGACCCGATCGCGTCGGTGCTTTCGAGGCTGGCGGAGACCATCGACGACCGCGGCTCGGGCGGGGGCTCGGGCCCGGGCGAGGCGGTCGCGGTGCTCGCCGAGCCCACGGCCCGCCCGACGCGGGCGCACCGCTCGCTGATGATCTGGTCGGCGCTGGGGATCGCGGGGCTCGCGGGCGCGACGGGGGTCGCGGCGTATCGGGTGCGTGTGGAGGCGGGGCTGGCATGGGCCGAGGCGCAGCGGGTCGAGGGCCGGTGGAACGAGGCGGTCAAGAGCGTGGACGCCCGGTTCCTCGCCAAGCCCGACCAGGCGATCCTCGACATGGACAAGGTCATCCGGGACCTCGAGGCGGCCTCGAAGCCCAGGACCGGCGGGTACACGGTCATGCCCATCCGCGAGGAGATCGCGACGCTCGCGATGGTCTTGGGCGACCCGGACCTCGAGCTGATCGACCTGACGGTGACGGGCTCGCTGACCTCGTCGGTCACGATCGAGATCAAGGGTTCGCTCGACCAGGCCACCGGCCTGCAGCAGGCCCTCTCCGAGATCGCGGGGTCGAAGATCGCGTCGTGGTCGAGCCCGCAGCCCACCGCGCGGGGCGGGAACGACCCCAACCGCTTGAACTATCGGTTGATCGGGGTGTGGGCCCCCGACGCGGGCGTCCGCCTGGGGGGGGCCAAGCCATGAACCCCGCCCTGGAACGTCAGCTCGACCTGAGGCGTGAGCGGGCCTCGATCGCCTCGCAGCAGGCGCGTCGCAAGGCGCCCTCGGGGATCGTGGTGCTCGCGTCGGTGCTGTTCTTCGTCTCGCTGGGGGCGTTGCTGCTGGCGGCGAACTCTCGGCGTCAGGCGATCGAGGGTCTCGGGCTCGAGGCGGAGACCCTCGCGCAGGTCCAGCGTCGTGCGGCGACGATCGCCGAACTCCGCGCCAAGGCGGCCCTGAAGACCGACGACCGGACCTACCTGCCCCGGCAGGCGGTGACGCTCCAGATCCAGAACGCGGCGGCGCCCGACCTCCGCGGGAGCCTGGGCACCTTCCGCGAGCAACCCGGCGCTCTCAAAGAACCCGGGGCCGAGCTGAGACGCTTCATCTACACCAACGTCCAGCACGTCTCCGCCGAGACGCTGCTCGAATGGGTCCAGGCCGCCACCGACCGCGTCCCCGGGCTGATCGTCGAACGGATCAAGCTGACCCCGCAGCCTCAGCACTGGCGCATGGAAGTGGAGTTCGCCGGATGGGAGAAGAAAGAATGAGCCCCCACGCCCCGCACCCCGTCCGTGAATGGCCCCGTCGCGCGGCCCTTGCCTTCTGCGCCATCGCGGCCGCCGGCGCGGCCCTCGGGATGCTCGGGTCGTGCGGGCACCGATCGCAGACCGCCGGGTACGACGACGCGTCGGAGCGCAAGGCCGAGGCGTCCCGCCTGGCGTCGCGGGGGCGTGAGGCGCACTCGGCGGGCCGGCTGAGCGAGGCGGCGGACCTGTACACCCGCGCGATCGAATTGGCCCCCGAGATCCCCGGGATCCGGACGAACCTGGGCGTGGCGCGGATGACGATGGGGGATTACATGGTCGCCGCGGACCTGTTCAAGGCGGAGTTGGTGCTGTTCCCCAACGCGTGCCAGCAGGCGTTGACCAACCTGGGGATCCTGTACGCCGACCGCGGTCGCAACGAGGCGGCGCACGACTATTTCGTCCGGGCCGCGGCGATGGCGCCCTACGACCCGGTGTCCCTGCGCGGGGTGATCACCACGGGGCTGCTGTTCGAGTCGCCCGATTACGCCGCCATCGACGAGTACCTCGACCGGGCGATGCTCGTCGAGAAAGACCCCAAGATCCTCGAGGATTACCGCTGGAAACTGATCCGTGTCGAGGCCGCCCGCAAGGAGCAGGCCCGGGCCCCCAGGCCCGTCGCGGAACGCATCGAACGCTCGGGCGGCGCGCGGACGCCCGCGAGCGACGCCCCCGCGGCGGGCTCGCCCTCGCCCGACCGCTGAGCCGGCGACGCGGTTACCCGCCCAGGGGCACGGCCAGGCCCGGGATGGCCTCGAACCGCGGCGGGGCGCTCAGGTCGAGCGGGACGTACACCCCCGCGGCGTGGTCGCTGTTGAGCACCACCCCGCACGGCGGGATCAGCCGGATCCCCCGCTCGGCGTACTCGTGCCCCAGGATGAACAGGTTGACCCCCCACCGCTCGACGAGGTCTTCGAGGATCTCCGCGTCGTGGCCCCGACCCCAGACCATCATGTACGCCGACCCGCGGAGGGGCTCAAAGTCACGGAACTCGAGGGGCCTGGCGAGCAGCGTGGGGTCGAACCGGGCCATGTGGGCGGGGCTGGGCAGGCTGTGCGAGCACAGGATGTGGTGCCCCCCGGCCCTCCCGTCGGCGCCCGGGCAGACGCAGCGCAGCGCGATCGGCATCGAGAGGACAAACTTCTTGATGGCGTCCGCGACGTGGTCGGCGTCGATGCCGTAGGCGTACTCGAGCCCGGCGTTGAACGCGTCGACGACCTTGACCCCGTCCTTGATGATGGCGGTGCCCAGGGCCTGCGCCAGCTCGTGGTTCCCCAGCATGACGTGGACGCGCTCGGGGAACTGTGCCTTGAGGGCGGCGACCCTCGCGAGGGCCCGGAAGGAGAAGTCCATCCCGTTGATCAGCCGCGGCGGGTGGATGATCTCGTGCAGGAGGAGGTGCCGGTCGGGCGAGATCAGGGCCCGTTCGGCGGCCCCGCCCGCGCCGGCCCACAACCCGTCGCTGAGCCCCGAGGCCTCGAGCAACCGCCCGAGGTGGGCGGGGTTGTCGTGGAGGTCGCCGGTGGCGATGAGCACCCCGGGGGGGCCGATGACCTCGATGGAGCCCTTGCGGCATGCGGCGGACGCGCACGCCGCCGCACCCGCCTCGAACAGGTCACGGACGACCTTCGCCGACGAGAGTTGAAGCGAGGACACGTCCAACGTCGATCCCTCGGTGAAGTCCCCCGGCGTTCAGTCGGGCCGGCTGTCCGCGGCGTTGAAGCCGACCGACTTGGCGCGGAGGATCCCGAGGATCAGGCTGAGGCGGTCCGCCACGAACTGCATGGACTCGGGCCGTTTCTCGGGGTCGACCTCGACGCACTGCATGACGAGGTCGGCGAGCTTGGGGTGGATGCGCGGGTTGAGCTCGAGCGCGTGCTTGGGCTTCTCGATGAAGTTGTCGTCCAGGCGGCTCACCAACGAGTCCCCGCCCGCCAGGGCCGTCGGGACCTTCTGACGCGTCAGCAGGTAGTAGATCGTCGCGCCGAGGTTGTAGATGTCCGTCTTGGGCGTGATCGGGCGGCAGTGCACCTGCTCGGGGGCGATGTAGTCCGGCGTGCCCTGGATCCGCTCCTTGACCGTCCCGATCTTGCAGCTCTGCCCGAGGTCGATGATCTTGATCTGCCCGTTGGCGTCCATCACGATGTTGTTGGGCTTCATGTCCGCGTGCACGAAGCCCTTCGAGTGCATATACGCCAGGGCCGACGCGGCCTGCTGCAGCGCGTCCACGGCCTGCTCGAAGGTCCGCGGGGGCGATTGGTCGAGGCTCTCGCCGTCGACCAGCTCCATCACGATGTACAGGTCGCTCACCCCCGAGAGCAGGCCGGCGCGGCGCTTGATCACCCGCTCGATCCTCCGGATCTTGGGGTGGTTGAGCTGCCGGTTGACGTCGGCCTCGGCCTCGGCCTGGTCGAGGAACCGCTGGTCCTTGGGCTCGAGCTTCTCGACGTGTTTGAGGGCCCAGACCTGTTTCGTCGAGACGTCCTGCACCAGGTAGATGATCGACGCCGCCCCGCGTCCGAGCTCCTGCAGGACGCGGAACCCCTCCACCGTGTCACCCTTCTTGAACTCTGTTAACGCTCGGGCCATAGCCTGGCTCGTCTCCGTCTTTCGGCACCCGGGCCGATCCCTTGCTCTCCGCCGCGGGCCGACCCGAGGCTCGTCGTCCACGCCGGGCGTCGGAACGCGCGGCACCCGCCCATGACGCGAGATCGCGCCGACGGACGGCCCTCCCCCCGGGCGTCACGATCGCGGAACCGCCATCGGCACGCCGGGCCCAGAGGCTAAACATAGCACACCAGACCCGGTCCGTGCACGGGCCAAGGGGTCGCCGAGGAACGCCACCGTGTTTTGTTCGGATCAGCCCGCCCGCGTCGGAAGTCCGGCTCAGCGGCCCGCGACCTGCTCGACGAACCTCGCCGAGGGGAACCCCGCCCCGACGTCCAAGAAGACCCGGTCGCCCGAGATCGAGAACCGCGTCATCAACTGGTTGACCAGATTGACCAGACGGACAGTCTGGGCCTCGGTGTGGGGGCCGCGACGGGCGCTCCCGACCACACCGACCACGATCGTCCCGGCCCCGGACGACGAATCATCCTGCCAGACCCACCGACGGCCGACATGGACCACCCCATCGCCAAGGCCGTTCCCGTTCCCGACAACGAAGTGGTACGCCGGGCCGCCGGTCTCGCCCCGGGACTGCGACTCGGCCGCCAGGCTCTCGCCGCTGGCGAAGGGCCCGCCGGTCTGGACCACGACGATGCGGGTCCACCGGGCCTCGTCGATGGGCTTGGAGGTGTTGAAAATCGAACTGGAGCCACCGGCCGTGGAGGTGGCCATCGCCGTGGGGACCGTGAAGCCCTCGGCCTTGCCGGCCCGGCTCTCGTCCATCAGCAACAGCACCCCGCCCACGCACGTCATCACGCCCACCAACGACACCCAGACGTTCCGCGTCCGGCGGCTCATGACCGGCGACGCCGGGGACGTGCCCCTGGTCGACCGCTTCCGGCTTGTTGCTTTACGCCCGGCCATGCGTCCTTGCCCTTCGCCACCCCCGCACCCGACCACGATCCTCAACCATCACAGTATTGCGTCCGCCCCCGGAGACGTCCAAAGAATCGTCCGCATCGGGTGAAAAAGTTGAGCCTCTCGGGCAAAAAACGCCGGATCGCTGAAAGTTCTTCCACATAACCCGGAGCCCGGAATCACCCCCAACGTTGCCCCGGAAGACCCGATCACCATCCCTCGTGGGTCCACGGGACCGACGCACCATCGGTAGCGCCGCCACGCCCGTTCGCTCAGTTCCGGCCCAAGAGCCTGCCGCGGAGGTTCGGCTTGTCCCGCCCGAACACATTCTCCGTATACCCCGGGGCCCGCTGGGCGCGGATCTGGTCGTACCGGTCGTACTGACTGCGCGACTCCGTATCCGTCAGGATCGGCTCCGAACACCCGGCGACCAACGCCGCCGTCATCATCACCAGGCCGAACCAAACACAATCCAGACCGATCCGGCGACGCGTCGCGAGTGTCCGAGTGGGGCTCATACGGGGAACAGTGTACCGCTCGGCTTCCCGAGCGGCACACTGGAGGAGAGAGGAGAGAAGCTTGTCCACCCGCACACGCACGCCGCGGCCGTGCCCCAATGGCCCGCGGGCTCGTTATAAGTTTACGACGCGGGCCCGCGCGTGGTTCGCGCCGGCGCACAAAACGCGTGGAAACGGCGGGGTCCGGGCGTGCGGGGGGCCATGTCCCCGGGGTTAGCCCGGCGGCGGGGTGGTCATGCGCAGGCCGGCGTCGAGCCCGAGCCGCCCCCGGGCGAGCATCTGGCGGACGCCCTCGTAGACCGCGGCGCAGACGGCGGTGGCGAGGTTGAGCGAGCGTTCGCCCGCCACCATCGGCAGGACGAGCGTCCGGGCGGGGTAGCGGTCGAGCAGCCACGGGGGCAAGCCGCGGGTTTCTCTCCCGAAGACCAGGTGGTCGCCCGGTTCGAACGCGGCGTCGAAGAGGCTCCGGACGCCGTGGGTGGAGAAGAGCCAGAGCCTCGGCGGGCGGGCGCGGACCTCGTAGTCGTCCCACGAGCGGAACTCGCGGACGCCGAGCCTGGGCCAATAGTCGAGCCCCGCGCGACGGCAGGCTTTCTCGGTCACGTCGAACCCCAGGGGGTGGACGAGGCTCAGCCCGCAGCCCGTGGCGACGCACGTCCTCCCGATGTTCCCGGTGTTGTTGGGGATCTCGGGCTCGTGCAGGACGACCTCGAAGAGGCGGGCGGGGGGGCCCGCCGGGGCGTTCATCGGCGTCCCGGGTTGTCGCGGATCCAGGCGGCCTCGGCCTCACGCCGGGCGCGGATGCCGGGGTCCTCGGCCAGGACGCGGTCGATGGCGCCGCCGCACCCGGGCTCGTAGAAGTTCCCGTACCACCGCAGGGTCCCGTCGGTGCTGACCACCGCGACGTGCGGGAGGAGGATCTCCTGGGACTGCTGGTTGGGGCTCAGCGTGGACTTGAGCAGGTTGTTGTCCAGGTCGAGCACGAACGAGTGCTCGAGTTCCTTCGAGATCGAGTAATCCCGGAGGCGGCCGGTCATGATCTCGGGGTCGACGCGCTTGGCGTGCTCGGCGTCTTTCTCGCCCGACTGGTTCCCGATGCTCCAGATATCGGAGACCGCCCCGACGATGACCATGTCGCGGGCGTTCTGACGCTGGTAGACGTTGAGCTGGCGGACGAAATCGTTGAGGTACTTGGCGGAGTTCCGCATGTCGGGGTGGAAGAAGTAGACCACGACCATGCGCCCGCGGGTGTTGGGCTTGCCCGGGACGAACCCGCTGTCGGGCAGGACGAACGAGCGGGGCTCGGGCTTGTTGCCCGTCCGCCTCAGATCGTCACGCTCCTGCTGGGTCAGCGGGAAGACCGGCCACTTCGCGGCGGCGTACTCGGCCTCGGAGGGCGGACGGAACGGGACCTCGGGCACGCGGCTGAGGTCCACCCGCGACCGCGTGCTGGCCGTGCGCCGGGCCTCTTCCTCGGCCCGCCGGGCGTCCTCGGTGATCCGCCCCTGGATCCCCGCCGCGTTCGAAGCCGACTCGGCGATGAGCTTCTTGACGGCGTCCTCGGCGGCCTCGGTCGTCACGTCCGCGTACCGGAGCTGCCCCGCGCGGTCGATGAAATAAAGGTCGGGGTCCTGGTCCGATTCGATCGCCTTGCGGAACTCCCCCTTGGTGTCCTTGGCGATCAGGAAGATCGCGCCCTCGGGCGAGGCCGGCTTAGGGGCGTCGGCCCACTCGTCCTTGTCGTGCACGGCGACCACGATCAGGTCCTTGCCCGCGTTCCGCTCGGCGATGCCCCGCATCCGCTCCATCACGCGGACGGAGTTGCGGCTCCAGTTCGCCCAGGTCACGATCATCACGACCTTGTCCGCCGTCGTCGCGCTGGTCAGCGCCGGGCCGTTGGTCCACTCGCTCAGCAGGTTCCAGTGGTCGGCGTTGAAGGGCTTGAGCTCCATCGCGTTGAGGCGGGCACGGCGCGCCCCCTCGCCCTCGCGGGTGATCTGCGGGTCGAGCGCCCCCGGCTGGGTCGCCGGCCACGGCGCCGCGGCCAGCATCGCCCCCGCCGCCAGACCTACCACGGACACCAGACCCAACGCACGGAACGTCTTGCTCGGCATCATCGCACTCCATCCCAGCCCGCGGGAGAATCCCCGCACACCCGAGAGATCCTTGTCCTTGGCCGCCGGTCGAACGACCGGGGGTCGATTGTTCCCCTGTATCAACATACCGACCACACGCCGGAATGTTCTGAATTCGCCCCCGGCCTGGCCCGTGACGGACCCACTAAACCTTACAAAACCTTAAAATGTCTCCGCGGAGAGGCACGACCGCGGCCGGGAGCGCCGCGGCTGAACACGCGACGGGCGCGGTCGTTTCGGGGGCGGGAGGGGCACGGATACGCTCGGCGGTGGAGACGCTCGGGCTGGAGATTGTGGCGAGCGGGGCGGGGTTCGTCGTGGTGAACAAGCCGCCGGGGTTACTGAGCGTCCCGGGGAAGGGCGAGGCGAACCAGGACTGCGTGGCGTCCCGCGTCCGGGCGATGTTCCCCGATGCGAGAGGGCCGGTGACGGTCCATCGGCTTGATATGGAAACCTCGGGGTTGATCGTGGCGGCGCTGGACGCGGACTCGCACCGGCATCTGTCGCGCCAGTTCGAGGCCCGGACGGTGGGCAAGCGGTACGCCGCGGTGCTGGGCGGGGGCGCGTGGCGTGACGACGAGCCGACCACGGGCGAAGTCCGGCTCCCGGTGCGCATCGACCCGGATCGGCGTCCGCTCCAGGTCGTCGATTTCGAGCACGGGCGGGAGGCGTGGACGAAGTACGAAGTCGTCGGGCGTGAGGCGGCGGGGGCCCGCGTGGCGTTCGAGCCCATGACGGGGCGGACGCACCAGTTGAGGGTCCACGCGGCGTATGGGCTCAAGAGGCCGATCGTCGGGGATCGGCTCTACGGGGGGGCGCCCGCGCCCCGCCTCATGCTCCACGCGGCGTGGCTGGCGTTCGATGACCCCTCGAGCGGCGCCAGGGTTGAGGCGTCAACCCCCACGCCGTTCTGATCCGCGGGCCGCGGGCGCGGATCATGGCCGGTCGATCGCGATATCCAGTTCGAGGACGGACGGCGCGAGGCACTCGGAGTCGGTGCAGGCCTGGAACACGACCGCGAGGAGGGGTCGGCCGTCCCACTCGCCGTCGGGTTCGAGCACGGCCTCGAGGTCGAACTCGCCCGCGTACACCAGGACCTGCTCGCTGGACGTCACGCCCGGCGGGTAGGGCGTCCCCGGCGGGTAGTCGGCGTACACACCCAGGCCCCGGCCCCCTTGCGACGTCACTCGGAACGGGATCAGCCCCTGTTGATTCGGCCCGGGGTCGGCGGCGATGACGTGGTACCCCGGCGCGACGCGGACCTTGAGTTGAACCCGGGCCGGCTCGCCCGGAGCGAGCGCGACACGATCGACGTCGGCGAGGATCTCAACGGGCGTGAAATCCCCGGGGCCGGTCGTGGCCCGCGCCGCAACGGCGCCGGGGTCAACGACGCCCAGGTGGATGGCCCGCTCGCGGAGGCCGGGATCGGCGAAGACCCGGAGCAGGGCCCGGACGGCGTTGGCCGAGCCGGTGGGCGACGCGTGGATCCGACCACTGATCGAGCGGAGCAGGCGCAGGGCGTCGTCGGCAACGCCGGTCCCGGCCCCTCGGGCGGCGAGATCGAGCAGGACGTGGAGCGTGACCGTCGAGGCGGCGGGGAGGGCGCCGTCGTGGGCGGATCGCGGCCTGACGAAGAGATCGCGGGCCTGCGCCCCCGCGTCGAACCACGACCCGTCGGCGTCGCGGAAGAGGTCGCGCGCCTTGGCCATCAGGTCCCTCGTGTGCCCGAGCCACGGGCCGGAGGGCTCGGCGTCGTCGAGCGCGAGGAGCCCCAGGGCGAGGAAGACGTAATCCTCGAGAAAGGCGTCGGTGTGGGCGCGGCCGTCGCGCCAGACCCGGAGCAGGCCGCCCGAGGGCGTGCGGAGGGCGGTGAGCACGAACCGTGCGGCGGCGGCGGCGGCGGCGACGAGGTCCGGACGCCTCAGCAACGCCCCGGCCTGGGCCAGCGCGTCGATGGCCAGCCCGTTCCACGCGGTGAGGACCTTGTCGTCACGGGCGGGCTGATCGCGCGTGAGCCGAGCGTCGTAGAGCGTCCGGCGGACGCGGTCGAAGCGATCGAGGAAGGTGTCCGCGGGGAATCCGAGGCGTTGGGCGAGACGGTCCGGGCGATCGTCGAGGCGGAGGACGCTGGCCGGGGGGTCGTCGGGGTGGTGCGGGTCCTGGAAGTTGGGCCCGCGCGACACGCCGAAGAGGTCCGCCGCGAAACGGGCGTCGTCGGGCCCAAGGGTCGATACGAGTTGATCGGTGGTCCAGAGGTAGTTGAGCCCTTCGCGGTGGTGGACCTCGGCGTCCTGGGCGGAGGCGAAGGCGCCCCCGGGCAGCCTCATCTCGCGGAGGAGGTACTCGCAGACCCCGGAGGCCACGCGGGCGTACGCCGGTTCGCCGAGCTCCGCCGAGGCCCGGGCGTAGGTCGCGGCGAGCAGGGCGTTGTCGTAGAGCATTTTCTCGAAGTGCGGGACGGTCCAGTGGGCGTCAACGCTGTAGCGGTGGAACCCCCCGGCGAGGTGATCGTGGATCCCCCCGCAGGCCATGCGGTCGAGGGTGTGACGCAGCGCGGCGTCGATGGCGCTGACGGTCTCCGGGGCGGCGTGCCGGCGGGCGCCCAGGAGCAGGTCCAGATAGACCGGCTGGGGAAACTTCGGCGCCGACCCGAACCCCCCGTGGGTGCGGTCGAACAGCCGGAGCAGGGCGGCGACGGCGTCGGCGGCGTGCGCTGAGCCCAACGCGGTCGGCGGGGGGCCCTGCGTCAGTTCGTGTCCCACGGCCTCCGCGATCGCGTCAGCCTGCGCGAGCACGCTCTCCCGCTGATGCGTCCACGCGTTCGAGATCCCCTCGACCACCCGCGGGAGCCCGGGCATCTGGTGACGCGGGGCGGGTGGGATGTACGTGGCGCACCAAAAAGGCTTGAGCGACGCCGGCTCCAGGAAGAGCGTCATGGGCCACCCCCCCTGCCCGCGCACGGCCAGCGTGGCCTGCATGTACACGTCGTCCACGTCGGGACGCTCCTCCCGATCGACCTTCACGCAGACGAAGTGCTCGTTGAGAAGGGCGGCGATGGCGGGGTCCTCGAACGACTCCCGCTCCATCACATGGCACCAATAACACGTCGAGTATCCGATGGAGAGAAAGATGGGCACGCCCCGCCGGCGGGCGGCCTCGAACGCCTCCTCGCCCCAGGGGTACCACTCCACCGGGTTGCGGGCGTGCTGGAGCAGGTAGGGGCTCGTCGAGGCGGCGAGTCGGTTGGGGGGGTGTTGGGTCATGGTCGTACCGGACGGGGGCGGGATGTGCGGGCGGGATGCGGGGGCGGGCCCGGGAAGACGATAGAGGGTTCGCGGGGTTCCTACGGTTGGCGGCCCCGGGGCGGGCTGAGGAGTCGGACGACGATGTCATTGAAGATCGCGTGCGCGGCGGGGGACGGGATCGGTCCCGAGATCATGGCGGCGACGCTCGAACTCTTCGCGGCGGCGGGGGTGACACGCACCGCGGAGTTCGTCCCCGTCGAGATGGGGGCCGGCGAGTTCGCCAAGGGCAACACGCGGGGGATGTCGGACGCCTGCGTGCGCACGGTCGAGGACTGCGGGCTCCTGTTCAAGGGACCGATGGAAACGCCCAAGGGGGGCGGGGGCAAGTCGATCAACGTGACGGCCCGGAAGCTGTGGAACGCCTACGCGAACTACCGCGTCTTCAAAACCCTTCCCGGGGTCGAGACGGTCTATTCCAAGGCCGGGATCTCCATCGACATGGCCATCGTCCGCGAGAACATCGAGGACACCTACGGGGGCGTCGAGCACCGCCTCAGCAGCGACATGGTGCAGTGCAAGCGGCTGATCTCGGCGCCGGGGTCGGAGCAGGTGCACCGGTTCGCGTTCGAGACGGCCCGGAAGCTCAAGATCGGGCGAGTCCACTGCGGGCACAAGGCCAACATCATGAAAATGACCGACGGGCTGTTCCTCGACCGCTTCCGCGCGGTCGGCGCGGGATACCCGGAGATCGAGTGCGCCGACGTGATCGTCGACGCCCTGTGCATGAACCTGGTGCTGCGTCCCCAGCAGTACCGGATGGTCGTGCTGCCCAACCTGCAGGGGGACATCGTCTCGGACCTGGTGGCCGGGCTGGTCGGGGGGCTGGGGTTCGCCCCGTCGGCGAACATCGGGAACCACATCTCGATCTTCGAGGCCGTGCACGGGACCGCGCCCGATATCGCGGGCAAGGGCGTGGCCAACCCCACGAGCCTGATCCTCTCGGGGCTCATGCTCCTGCGGCATCTCTGCCTCTTCAAGGAGGCCTCGGTCGTCGAGAACGCGCTGCTGACGACGCTCGAATCGGGCGTCCATACGGGCGATTTCGGGCGCAAGGAAACCCCCCCGGTGGGGACGGCCGCCTTTACCCGGGCGATCATCGAGAACCTCGGAAACACCCCCACGACCGTGCCCGCGGTGCCCGAGGCCGCCGAGGGGGACCACTGCTTCGTCAGACCGGCGAGGCCCACGGGGCACCAGGTGATCCGCACGTTCACGGGGGTAACGTCCGAGGTCGTGGGGTGCGACATCTACCTCGACAGCGTGCGGGCCCCGGCGGAGCTGGCGAAAGACCTGGGCGCGGTGTGCGAAGGGACACCCCTGAAACTGACGCTGATCAGCAACCGGGGGACTCAGGTCTGGCCGACCGGGAGCGTCTTTACCGAGTGCGTGGACTATTACCGGGTGCGGTTCGAGTCGCGGGCGGGGGCGTTGACGCAGGCGGCGTGCGTCGCCCTGCTGGACCGGGTGGCCGAACGCTTCACCGTCTGCTCGTACGAACTCCTGCGGACCTTCGACGGGGTCAAGGGGTTCAGCCTCGCGCAGGGTCAGTAGGCCGGGCACCGGGGCGGGCGGGGGTGGAGACGAGTCAGGTGGGGGTGTTCCCGTGGGCGGCGGGTGGCCGATAATGGTGGGCGATGCTCAAGGCGTGGCAGGTTGTGGTCTTGACCGCGTTGGCGTTGCTGACGCTGGGCGTGGTCATGGTCAATTCGGCCTCGATGGAGATCGTCCCCAAGCGGTCGTCGGCCTCCGCGGCCCAGCCCGATCCGACCCCCGTCGCCGCCCAGGGTGACCCGCTCCTCTCCGTGGATCCCTCCCGCCCCGCGCGGGCCCACACGTTCGCGGAAATTGTGACGTCGCAGCCGGCCAAGTTCATGGTCATCGCCCTGGCGGCGATGGGCCTGGGGGCGTTGGTGCCCGTGCGTGGGCTCGCCGGGTTGATCGGGGGACGCGAGCACGAGGGGGGCTCGCGGTGGTCGGGGATGCTCGTGCTGGCGGTCGGGGTGGTGCTGATCCTGGGCGTCGTGGCGTTGGTCTACCTCCCCGGGCTGGGGCGTGAGATCAAGGGGGCCGAGCGGTGGCTCCGCGTGGGCGTGCCCGGGCTCGGGCGGGTCTCCGTCCAGCCCAGCGAGATCGCCAAGTGGGCGATGCTCGGGGTCCTGGCGTGGTACGCGGCGGCGGCGGGCGCGAGGCTCGGAGGTTTCTGGGCGGGCCTGGTGCCGGGGCTGCTGGGGCTCGGGCTGGTGGTCGCGCTCATCGTCAAAGAGGACCTGGGCACCGGGGCGCTGATCCTGATGACCGGGAGCCTGGTCCTGATCGCCGGGGGAGCGAAGATCTGGCACTTCGCGGCCCTGGCCCCCGTCGGGGCGGCGGGGGTGGCCGCGGCGATCGTGACTAGCGAGTACCGCATGCAGCGGGTGCGCACGTTCCTCAACGACGAGGGGCCGTTCGCCGACCCGCGCGGCGCGGGGTACCACGTCGTCCAGTCGCTCGAAGCCGTCTCGGGCGGCGGGCTGACCGGGCGGGGGCTGGGGTACGGGATCCAGAAGTTCGGGTACCTCCCCGAGGACACCAACGACTTCATCTTCGCGATCATCTGCGAGGAACTCGGGGCGGCCGGGGCGGCGGTCGTCGTCTCGCTCTTCGCGGCCCTCATCGTCGCGCTGTCGGTCATCGCGGTGCGTGAGCCCAGCCGCCTGCTGAAGCTGTACGTCATCGGGGTGGTCTCGACCATCGGGATCCAGGCGCTGATCAACATGGCCGTGGTGACGGCCTTGGGCCCGACCAAGGGGATCGCCCTCCCGCTGGTCTCGGCGGGGGGGACGGGCTGGACCCTGACGTGCCTGTCGCTGGGCGTGGTGGTCTCGATCGCGCGGACCCAAGGCCGGGCCGAGGTGTCGGTGTTCGAGGGCCGCGGGACGGTGGTGACGGCGTCGTGAGCGGGCCGGTGGTCTTCTTCGCCGGGGGCGGGACGGGGGGGCACCTGTTCCCGTCGGTGGCGGTGCTCGAACGCCTGATCGACCTCGTCGGGCCGTCGTTCACGCCCCACTTCCTCTGCTCGCGCCGGCCCATCGACGCGGAGATCCTCGGGCGCGAGCACCTGACGTTCTCGACCATCCCGGCCCGGCCCTTGGGCCTGAGGCCTGCGGTGCTGGCCCGGTTCATCCTGGGGTGGCCCTCCGCGGTCCGCGAAGCGAGGCGGGTGATCCGCCGGATAACGCGTGAGACAGGGGGCAAGGCCGTGATGCTGACGACAGGGGGCTTCGTATCGGCGCCGGCGGTCCGGGCGGCGGTCGGCGAAGGCGTGCCGGTGGTGATGCTGAACCTCGACGCGGTGCCCGGGCGCGCGAACCGGTGGATCGCGGGCCGGGCGACACGCCGGCTGACGAGCGCCCCCGTGCGGGGGCACGCGGGCTGGGATCGGATCGGGCCCGTGGTCCGGCGTGCCGCGCTGCCCCCCGGATCGGCGGAAGCATGCCGGGCCCGCGCGGGGCTGGACCCTTCGAGCCCGGTGCTGCTGGTGTGCGGGGCGAGCCTCGGGGCCAGTTCGATCAACGAGATGATGACCGCGTTGGCGTCGGCACCCACGAGCCTGCTCCGGCGCGGATGGCAGGTGCTTCACCAGACGGGCTCGGGCGAGGCCGAGCGCGTGCGGCGGGCCTACGCGGAGGCGGGCGTGCGGGCGGTGGTCGAGCCGTTCGTCGCGGAAATGGGGGTGTGGTGGGGGTCGGCGGACCTGGCGGTGGCGCGTGCGGGGGCGGGGCTGGTCGCGGAGGCGTGGGCCTCGCGGACGCCGACGGTGTTCATGCCGTACCCCTACCACCGGGACCAGCATCAGCGGGCGAACGCGTTGCCGCTCGTCGAGGCCGGGGGGGCGCGGGTCGAGGCCGACGCGATCGAGCCGGGGCGCAATATCCGCGGGGCCGGGGCGGTGATCGAGGAGCTGATGGGGGACGGGGGGACCCGTTCGACGATGCGCGAGGCCTTGGCGCGTCTGGGGTCGGCGGACGGAGCGGGGGCGGCGGCCGGGGTGCTGGCATCGTTTCTGAGGTAGGGAAAGACCCCGATCCGGGCGTGCTGTGGCGACGTAGGATGGGGGCATGAGCCCCGGTCCGGATCAACAGCCCGCCTCGGCGACGTGCGTGGTGCTCTGCCCCGCGGGGATCGAACCCGGCGCCGAGTTGCTCGCCGCGCTCACCCGGCCCGACCTCGACCTGGTGCATTGTCGGCACGAACTGATCGCGCTGGCGGAGGTCTGCCGTCGCGGTCGACGTGGCCGCAACGGGCTGATCCTGCTGCTGGTCCACCCGACCCGCCAGCCCAGCGCGGCGGAGTTGGTACGGACCGTCGAGCGTTACGCGCCGCGCACCGTGGTGTGGATGTTCGACGACGGCGCGTCCCCGCGCCTCCGCGCGGTCCAGCCGGCGGACGTCGAGGGGTGGGTGATCGCGGCCGAGGGTTCGGGCCGCCCCGGCCTCGCGCTGGGCGTGCCGACCGGGCCGACGCCTCCCGTCGGGGTCGAGCGGGCGAAGGCCCGCCTCGACGACCGGATCTGCGAGGTCGTGACCAAGCCGGCGGCCGGTGGAATCCTTGGGACCACCCGCGACGCGGAAGATGGGCAAAGTGGGGACATTGGGCAAGTTCTAACTTCAGAAGAGTTATCCATGCTGCTGGCCGACGGCGAGGAACCCAAGCACAATGAAGGGTGAGGTGGCGGGAGTGGTGACGGGAACGTCGGCAAAGGCCACGCCGGGGCGCGGGCCCGCGGTCGGCGTGCCGGGAGTCTGTTCGGCCCCGATGTCGGAGGATGTTGTGCCGTCGCCCAGTCCGCGAGCCGAGGTACGTGTGATCCTCGTCGGCCGGACCGGGCTGGAGGGGAAGCTGCGCCTCGATGAAGGCCTGGAAGTCGTCCGGGTGCGCACGCCCATGGACGCGGTCGGGGAGTTGGCGTCCCTGGCGGAGGCATCCCCGGGCGGGACGGTGGTGGTGATCGCGGATCAGGACGCCGGGCACGGCCCGGGCCGGGGCGAAGACTCCGCCTCGGCGCTGGTCGAAGGCCTCCGGCTCGTCGACGCCGGCGTGCGGGTGCTCCGCGTCTCGTCGGGGAGCCGGGAGCGTGGGCCGTTCGACGGCGTGGTGCACGCGGGCATGAGCGTCGACGAGCTGCGATCGGCGATCCGGGGACGACCCACCCCCGCGACCCATGAAGGGCACACGGCGTCCACGCCGGCACCGGCGAAATCGGTCCAGACCCAACCCGCCCATACTCACCAACCCCAATCGCCCCCGACCGAGACGCACGCGCCGCACACACACGAAACGCCCCAGGCCGCGGGCGTGAACGATGGAGCCCCCGGCGAGATGGCGGGCGACGGGGACGCGGTGCTGGCGGTGCTGCGCGGGCACGACCTCGCCGGCGCGTGCCTGAGCATCCTCCGGCGTCGGACCGGCGACGACACGCTGCGGTTCGAGTCCGGCGCGGTCTCGGGCGGCGGGCCCGGGCGAGCGCCGGTCGCGTGGGAAGGGCACGGGTACGGGACGCTGGTCTCGGGGCGGGCCGGCCACACGGACCTCTCGGGATCGGCGGCGTGGCTGGCGGGGTGGTTCCGGCTCGGGGAGCAGCACGCACAGCTCCGCGACGCCGCCTTCACGGACCCTTTGACCGGCGCGTGGAACCGACGGTACTTCGACCGGTTCATGTCGGCGGCGATCGACGAGGCCCGCGCGGCCCGCCGGAGCGTCACGGTGCTGGTCTTCGACATCGACAACTTCAAGTCATACAACGACCGCTACGGGCACGACGCGGGCGACGACGTGCTCCGCGAGACCGTCCGCCTCCTGCGCAGCGCGGTCCGGCCTACCGACCGTGTCTGTCGGATCGGGGGCGACGAGTTCGCCGTCATCTTCCACGAGCCCGCCGGGCCCAGGGAAGCCACGAGCAAGCACCCCGCGTCGATCCACGCGACGGCCGAGCGGTTCCAGAAACTGCTCGCCCAGCACCGCTTCCCGAAACTGACGCAGGAAGCACCCGGGTGCCTGACCATCTCGGGGGGCCTGGCGACGTACCCGTGGGACGGGCAGTCGGCGTCGGACCTGATCGCCCGGGCCGACGCGCTGGCGCTCGAGGGCAAGCGGTCGGGGAAAAACGTGATCGCGCTGGGCCCCCCGGCGTGCCACCCGACCGGGCTGTAACCGGGCAACCCCCGGCAAGGCCCACGCCCGCTATGAGTCGGCGAACGAGCCTGTTATGATCCCCTGAGCGAGGGCCGGCCGGGGCGACGCGTGGTCGCGTCGCCCGGGCGAGTGTGGCGTGACCGACACGCCGGGCTTTCGCCCTGAAGGAGTCCGATGATGAAAGTTCTCTCGCTGGTCGCGTTGGTGATCGCCGCGGGCACGGCCGTGCCCGGCGCGGGGGCGTGGGCCGAGCCCAGGACGCCGGACGCGATCCTGGCGGACTATGAGGCGGCGAAGCTTCCCGACTTCGACGCGGAGAAGCGAAGCGACCGCGAGTACGTCGCCGAGTACTCCACCAAGCGAGAAGCGGTGATGCGCCGCCGCGCCGACCTGGCGCTGGAACTGTTCAAGGCGGACCCCACGCACCCGCGGACGACGACGCTGATGACCGAACGCTGGTCCGTCTTGGCGCGGGGCGATCGGGCCCAGCGTGACCTGCTCCTGAGCGAGACCGAGGCCATGATCTCGGGCGAGGGCCCCCTGGCCGTCGACGCCGCGTACCACTTCGCCAGCGCCACGGGCTCCGCGAACACCTGGAACCTCGAGAAATCACGCCCCGCCGTCGAGCGGTTCATCGCCAAGGCGCCCAAGGACGACCGCGGCGTCAGGCTCCTCACCCAGCTCGCCGAGGGGCAGAAGGACCAGGAGACCCGCCTGGGCATCCTCCGCCGGATCGTCAAGGACTACCCCGAGAGCAAATCGGCCAAGTACGTCAAGGGCCAGGTCCGCCAGGCCGAGAGCATGAACAAGCCCTTCGAACTGTCGTTCAAGGACGCGGTCTCCGGGCGCGAGGTCAACCTCGCCACGATGAAAGGCACCGTCGTCGTCGTCGATTTCTGGGCGACCTGGTGCGGCCCGTGCATCGCCGACATGCCCAAGATGAAGGACCTCTACGCCAAGTGGCAGGGCAAGGGCGTCGAGTTCATCGGCGTCTCCCTCGACCAGCCCGAGGACAAGGGCGGCAAGGACAAGCTCCTCGACTACGTCAAGAAGAACGAGATCGGCTGGCCGCAGTACTACCAGGGTAACTTCTGGGACAGCGAGTTCAGCGTCTCCTGGGGCATCAACTCGATCCCCGCGATCTTCGTGGTCGACCACGAGGGCAAGCTGCACTCCACCAGGGCGCGCGGCGAGCTCGAGAAAATCGTCAACGACCTTATCGCCAAGCGCGACCAGGGCAAGAACTAACCCCCCACCACCCCCACCACCCCCACCACCACTCCGGCGGACCGCGATACCGGTGGTCATGGTCGGGACCATCCCGTCAAGAAAGCAGGCCCGTCCGGGATCCCGGGCGGGCCTGTTTGATTCACGAGAGAGTGGGCAGGTCGCCCGCTCAGGCGGCCTTGCGGAACCCGAAACGCGGGGAGAACGAGGTCGTGCGCACGGCCTTGGT
Organism: Phycisphaeraceae bacterium; assembly: GCA_015200025.1. GTDB lineage: Bacteria > Planctomycetota > Phycisphaerae > Phycisphaerales > UBA1924 > UBA2396. The sequence continues at coordinate 872,848 of CP054186.1, forward strand.
GGTCTTGCGCGTCGTCGCCCGCTTGGTGGCGGTCCGCTTCGTCGCGGAACGCTTCGCGGTGGTGCGTTTGGCGGCGGTCCGTTTGGAGGTGGTGCGCTTCGCGGTGGACCGCGTGGCGGTGCGCTTGGCCGCCGGGCGGGCGGTGCGCCGGGCCTTGGTGGACTTGCGGGTCGCGGCCCTGGAGAGGGCGGACTTGCGGCGTCGCCCGCGGATGGTCCGGGCGGCGCCCGTCTTGGTGGTGGCCCGGCGGGACTTCCTTCGGTTCTTGGTCATCGTCCGTAACTCCGTGAATGGACGGGCGCCCCATCGCGCCCAACTCGTGCCGGCGGGCGTCCGATGGAAGGGACGCTGGCACGCCGTCACGGTGACGGCGATCGCCGGTTCTGGTCCGGCATCGGCAGAAACGACGGGGGCAGATAAACTTGAGGGTCCAAAAATATTCTTCCCGACCGAACACATCCCTTTCCCGGCCTCGCCGAAGGAAGCCCCGTGCCCCGCGATCTGATCCCCCCGTGGACCCCCGACTCCTGGCGTGAGAAGCCCAACGGGCAGGCGGTGCCCTACCCCGACGGCGCGGCGTTGGCGGAGTCCGCCCAGCGCCTCAGGAGCCTCCCGCCGCTGGTCACGAGCTGGGAGATCGAGCGGCTCCGGCGTGAGATCGCCGAGGCGCAGGAGGGCCGACGGTTCATCCTGCAGGGCGGAGATTGCGCGGAGACGCTGGCGGAATGCCGGCCCGAGGTGATCGCGAATAAGCTGAAAATCCTGCTCCAGATGTCGCTCGTGCTGGTGCACGGGAGCAAGAAGCCGGTGACGCGGGTGGGGCGGTTCGCGGGTCAGTACGCCAAGCCGCGGTCGAGCCCGGTGGAGCGCCGGGAGGTGGACGGGCGCGAGGTCGAGCTGCCGAGTTACTTCGGGGACGTGTACAACGGGTCGGCGTTCGACGCGGCGTCCCGCCGCCCGGACCCGTGGCTGATGGTGCGCGCGTACGAGCACTCGGCGATGACGCTGAACTTCATCCGGGCGCTGACCGAGGGCGGGTTCGCGGACCTGCACCACCCCGAGTACTGGGACCTTCGGTTCTTCCACCACGCGGGGCTCTCCCCGGCGCTCAAGGCCGAGTACGAGCGGATGACCCGGACCCTCGCCGACGGGCTGCGGTTCATGGAGGCCCTGGGCGAGCGCACGGTGGATGATCTCTCGCGGGTCGAGTTCTTCACGAGCCACGAGGGGCTCAACCTCGAGTACGAGTCGGCGCAGACCCGGACGGTCCCGCGGCGCGAGGGGCATTACCTGCTCACGACCCACCTGCCCTGGATCGGGGAACGCACCCGCGACCCCGAGGGGGCGCACGTCGAGTTCTTCCGGGGGGTGCGCAACCCCGTGGGCGTCAAGATCGGGCCCGCGGCCGCCATCGACCACGTCCTGCGCGTCATCGACCGGCTCAACCCGGACAACGAGGCGGGCAAGATGGTCCTCATCACGCGCATGGGCGCGGAACGCGCGGCGGGCGTGCTCCCGGCGATGGTCGAGGTGGTGAGACGCGCGGGGCGGCGCGTGCTGTGGTCGTGCGACCCGATGCACGGGAACGGGATCAAAACCGCGGGTGGTATCAAGACGCGCAGTTTCGACGCGATCCTCCGCGAGCTGGAGACCACCCACGGGGTCCTGGCGTCGTGCGGGGCCCACCTGGGCGGGGTCCATTTCGAGCTGACCGGGGAGGACGTGACCGAGTGCGTGGGCGGAGCCTCGGGCGTCAGCGAGCAGGACCTGACCCAGAACTACGCCTCGCTGTGCGACCCCCGGCTCAACTACCAGCAGGCCCTCGAGATGGCGTTCCTGCTGGCCCGGCGGATGTCGGCGGATCGCGGGGGGGCGTAGCGGGCCCCGGTCGGCGTGGGTTTATGACGGATTTGCGGGTTGTGCGCTCAAGCGGGGCGGGCCTCGGGCCGATGGTCGGGCGTCGAAGGAGGCACGTCCATGGGCGCACGCGTGAAGATCGAAGCGTTACCGGAGCTGGCGGCGAAGGTCGAGGAGCGGATCCGGCTGAAGGATCGCCGGCGGGACGATCGGGTGGACCTGACGGGGACGGCGCTGGCGGTGCTCCACGACCGCGACGGCGGGCCCAAGACGGCGGTGGTCGGGCTGCTCAACGGCTCGTCGGGCGGGCTGGCGATGGTGTCGCACCTGGCGTGCGGGCCTGGGTGCCGAGTCGAGCTGCGCGCCGACGCGGGGCAGTTCAAGCCCGGGGTGGGTCAGGTGGTTCGGTGCGAGCCGATGGGCGATGGCGCGTACCGCCTGGCGCTGCGGGTGGTGAAAAAAGTAGCGGCGTAGGGCGCGGCGGGCGGGCCGTGGTGGAGGGGTTACCAGATCCAGCGGAGGCGGCCGGCGTCGGGGACGGGGATGGACGTGGAGCCGAAGAGGCGCTGGTGGAGGCTGGGGAAGTAGACGAAGAAGGCTTTACCGACCATGAGGCGTTCGGGGACGACGCCGATGGTGTCGTCGATGAGGTGGGCGACCCAGGTGTCGACGTCGGACCAGGCGCGGCCGTCGAGGCTGGCGGCGGAGTTGTCCCCGCAGAGGAAGTACTGCTCGGGCCCGAGCGCGAGGGTGGAGCGTGGGTGTGCGGCGAGGGCGAGGATGCCGTGCTGGGGGTGGCGTTTGTCGGGGCTTCGCGGGGTGGGCTGGTAGTAGAGGTCTCGGGCGATGGTGACGCGGTGGAGCGAGGCGGGCCCGGAGAGCTCGAAGAAGGCCTCGGGCTTGCGGTAGAAGTGCCCGTAGGAGAGGACGCTGGGGTCCCCGGCGGCGACGACGGCCTCGTCCTGCTTCATGAGCGTGTCGTAGGGCTGGCCCGTGGAGAACTCGACGCGTTGCGCGGGTGACCAGGCGTACGAGCCGGTGGCGACGGGGCGGTCGTCGAGGAAGAGGCGGAGGGTCTGGTCGGCGTGCCAGAACTCGACGTTGTAGACGCGGCCGGGCGTGAGGTCGAGTCGGAGGCGCTGGGCGTCGAGGATGGTCCAGGGCGGGGCGGGTTCCTGAGAAGTAGGCGCGGGCCTCATGGCGAGGGAAGCCTCGGCGTACCCGGGCTCGGTCTTGCTGGGGGCGAGGCGGCCTCGGAACTCGTGCCCGCGGGCGAGGATGATGGCGGAGCACTCGACGTTGGGCGCGTCGGGCTGGAAACCGGCGGCGAGCTTGAGGTCGGAGACGGGGTAGAAGTTGAGCTGGGGCTGACCCATTTGAACGCCGCCGACGGGCGGGGTCCTTGGGAGGATCTGGTTGAAGGCGTAGGTGTCGTCGAGTCGGGGTGCGGTCCAGGCGGATTGGATGGTGCTGATGGAGACGGGGCCTCGGGCGGCGCCGGCGCGTCCCGAGGCGCGGAGGGCGGCGAACTCCTCGGCGGCTTTGCGGTAATCGAACCCGTCGGCGGCCCATCGGAGCCGGCCCGGGGCGGAGCCGGTGAAGCGGTAGACGGGCGTGCCGACGGTCTGCCAGGCGTCGGAATCGCCGGCCCAGGGCGGGACGAAGTTGGGCGCCTCGAGGGGGGTATAGCGCGAGTCGAAGATGGTGTGCCAGACGGCGCGCTGGACGCGCGGGTCTTTGACGGCGGGCTTCCAGTCGGTGAAGGTCCAGGGGTCGAAATCGGGGGAAAGGTCGCGGTCGTAGGGGCGGGTAAAGACGTCGCCGTCGACGAGGGCGACCATCTCACCGGGGAGGCCGACGAGGCGTTTGATGTAATTTTCCTGGATGTTCTGAGGGTTTTTGAAGACGACGCAGTCGTAGCGGGTGGGGGTGAAGAAGGGCCAGACGTACTTGAGGACGAAGATCCGGTCGCCCGAGCGTGAGGGGACTCCCGAGAGGAACTCGAGGGGCTGGCGGGTGACGGGGTCGTTGACGGTGATGGGCCCGAAGTCGGCGCCGCGGAACCGGCCGCCCTGCTGGGGGAGGGGCTGATCGCTGCGGCCCTGGACGGTGTACCACGGGCCGACGGCCCATGAGTACCCCGAGTCGGGGTGGACGAATCGCTCGTGGGCGCCGAGGAGGGTGGGGGCCATGGAGCCGGTGGGGATGAGGAAGGGCTCGATGACGTACCCGCGGAAGACGAAGGCGAGTGCGAAGGCGATCAGGAGCGAGATGACGGTTTCCTTGATGCCGACGGCGTGGGGCGGCGGGTCGCCCTCGGGGGCGGCGGGTCGGCCGGGGGACATTGGGGCGCCTTGGGGTTGTTCCATGGTCGGGTGTTCTCAGCCTTCGTCGCTGGCGGGTTGTGGCGTGTCGGCGGGGACGTCGCGGGGCGGGGTCGGCGTGGCGCCATGCCCGGGGAAGAGCGAGCGGCGGACGCGGTCGGCAAGCCTTTGGGCGAGGCGCGGATCATCACCGATGGCGACGGCGGACGCGGCGGGTCTCCCGGGTGGCGTTCGCTGCGGGTCGGTGGCGAAGGTGCTCAAGGAGATCGAGCCGGAGGCGGGGCGCCATCCGGGACGGTGGACCCGTTCGAGAGTGACCTCGAAGCGGGCGGTGAAGGGGCCGCGGTGCGCGAGCATGTCGGGGATGGTTTCGGCGGGCATCGGGGCGCCGGCGGGCCCGGGGCCGTAGGGCTGGAAGGTCACGCGGACGATGCGTCGTTGCTGGTTGACGAGTTCTTCCCACTCCTGGGTGATGGTGGATTGTTCGAGGTCCCAGGGTGTGGCGAGGCCCGAGGTGGCTTTGGGGACGGTGGTGATGACGCCGGCGCGGGCGTCGACGCGGTCGATCTCGAACCGCAGGTCGGTGAGGGCGGTGCGGGCGGCGTTGAAGGCCTCGGGGTACTGCCCGGCGTTGAACGCGACGGTCGGGGGGCCGCTCGGCGTGCAGGCGGCGAGGCACGCCACGATCGTCGCGAGCATCGCCGAAGATATCGTGGGCCTGAACATCGGGTGGAGTTTAGCGGGCGTGCGGGGGGGGTGAGGTGGGTGGGTGAGGTGGGGTCGGCGGGGAGTGCGGGGCGTGGACGAGGGTTTGGATGAGGGACCACGTTGCGCGGACGTGCGGTTCGGCGGTGCGGACGCCGCCGATGGCGCATCGGAGGAAGAGCCGGTGGTCGGGGGGGGCGAGGGGATCGGGGAGGGAGGCGTGGGTGAGGTAGGCGCGGCCTGTGGCGTTGAGGTCGGCCAGGAGCCGGCGGTTGGCGGCGTCGGTGCCGCGGATGCGGAAGCAGACCAGCCCCGGTGATGGCGGCGCGACGATCTCGAAGCGAGGGTCGGCGCGGACGAGGTCGGTGAAGAGGTCGGTGAGGCGGGCGTGCTCGCGGATATACGCCCGGAGCCCCTCGACGCCGTGGGCACGGAGCACGAGCCAGAGCTTGAGCGAACGGAATCGACGCCCCAGCGGGATCTGCCAGTCGCGGTAGTCGATGACCGAGCCGGCGTCGGAGGCCGGATTGCGGAGGTAGTCGGGCGTGACCGAGAGGGCGTCGATCACGGGCGTCCGGTCCTTGAGGAAGAAGCAGGAGCAATCGAACGTGGTGAGGAGCCACTTGTGCGGGTTGAAGCAGAGGCTGTCGGCGCGCTCGACCCCGGCGAGCGGGGCGCGGAACTCGGGGCACACGAAGGCGGACCCCAGGTGAGCGGCATCGGCGTGGAGCCAGACCGGGGGCGAGCCGGCGGGGAGGTCGGCGATGGCCCGGGCGATCGGGGCGAGCGGGTCGGAGGCGCCGGTGGCGGTGGTGCCGAGCGTCGCGGCAACGAAGCAGGGCGCCAGGCCCCGGTCCATGTCCTCGGCGACCGCCCGGGCGAGGAGGTCGGGCCGCATCGCAAGGGTGCGATCGGTGTCGATGAGGCGGATGTGGCGGTGGTCGTCCGGCGCGTCGGCGATCCCGGCGATCATGGCGGCCTTGATCACCGACGAGTGGGCCTGCGTCGAGGCGTACACCGTGAACTCGGGGTGGGGCGTGCCCGCGGCGCGGGCGTGGCGCCGGGCACGGTCGCGGGCGGCGACCATCGCGACGAGGACGGCCTCGGACGCGGTGCCCTGGATGACGCCGCCGCCGGGCCCGTGGCGGGAGTCGAAGGACTCGGGCAGGCCGATCATGCCGCGGAGCCAGTCGAGGACGCGGGTTTCGAGTTCGGTGCAGGCGGGGCTGGTGACCCAGAGCATGCCCTGGACCCCGAGGCCCGAGGCGAGCAGGTCGCCCAGGAGCGCGGGGGGCGAGGCGTTGGCGGGGAAATACGCGAAGAAGGCCGGGTGCTGCCAATGGGTGAGGCCGGGGAGGATGAGCGAGTCGAGGTCGTGGATCAGGGCGTCCGGCGTGAGGTCGGGGGTCTGTGGCGGGAGATCGGGGAGGGCGCGGAGGAGGTCGCCCGGGGCGGCGCGGGAAAGGACGGGCAGGGATTCGACGCGTTGCTCGTAGCGTTCGAGCCAGCCGAGGGCGGCGTCGAGGAGGTCGCGCGAGTGCGCGATCGTCGGGACCTGGGAGTCGGGCTGGGCGTCTCGAGGCATGGCCGTTACTCGGGCAGTCGATCGAGTTCCTGCTCGACGCGGTCGACGAGGCGGCCGACGGTGGAGGGGCCGAAGTCGAAGGTCAGGCCCGCGGCGCGGAAGAGGTCGGGGAGCGGGCGTGATCCGCCGAGGCTCATGGCGCGGAGGTAGGCGTCGACGGCGTGGGCGGGTCCTTTCTCGAGCGAGAGCAGCCAGAGCTGGAGGGCGCCGAGCTGGGCGATGCCGTACTCGATGTAATAGAACGGGTGGGAGAAGAGGTGGAGCTGGCGTTGCCAGAGGTTCCGGCGGACGGGCTCGATCCCGGACCACTCCACGGCGGCGCCGAAGCGGCCGTCGAGCTCGACGAAGGCCTCGTCGCGGCGATCGCGGGTGTGGTCGTGGTTGGCGTAGAGCCAGAACTGGAACGCGTCGACCTGCGCGATCCATGGGAGGAGGACGACGGTCCGTTCGATCTGCTTGCGGGTGGCGCGGGCGAGGTCGTCGGGGCTGGTGTAAAACTCGGCGATGTGCGGGAGGGTGAGGAGCTCCATCGACATGCTGGCGACTTCGCAGAACTCGATGGGGGCCGAGCGGTAGGGGTAGAGCGGCTCGTCGCGGGCGAGCAGGCTGTGGAAAGCGTGCCCGGCCTCGTGGAGCATGGTCTCGACGTCGCCCGAGAGCCCCGCGGCGTTCATGAAGATGAACGGGCGGCGGGCGCGGTCGCGGTTGTATTGGTACCCGCCGGGGGCTTTCCCGCGGCGTGAATCGAGGTCGAGCGAGGCGCCGCCGCGCGAGCCGCGGGCCTCCGAGCCGTCGCCCATGGTCCCGAGCATGTCGGCGAGCCTGGGGTCGAGGCGGCGGAAGACGGCGAGCGACTTGGCGAAGAGCTCGCGCCCGTCCTTGAACGGGCGGAGCGGGGGCCTCCCCTTGACGTCGACGGCGAGGTCCCACGGGCGGAGCGTGTCGAGCCCGAGCGTGCGCCGCCGCTGATCCTGCAGGCGGCGGACCATCGGGACGACCCGGGCCTCGACGGCGGCGTGGAAATCGCGGCACTGGTGCTCGCCGTAGTCGAACCGGTGCATGGAGCGGAAGGCGTACCCGCGGTAGTCCGGGAAACCCGCGTTGACGGCGACCCGGGTGCGCAGGCGGATCATCTCGTCGAAGATCGCGTCGATGGCGTCCTTGTCGGCGAGGCGGCGGTCGGCGACGGCCCGCCAAGCCCGCTCGCGGAGGCCTCGGTCGGTCTCCTCCTGATAGCGGGCCATCTGGGGCAGGGTCCGCTCTTCGCCCTCGAAACGGACGGTCATCGCGCCGGCGATCTGATCGTACTTCTGGCCCAGGAGGGCCAGCTCGGTTTGCAGGGGGACGTTCTCGGCGCGGAACAGCTCGATCTCGGTCTTGATCGCGCGGGCGAGGACCTCGTACCTCTGCCCACCCGCGGCAGGGAGCCCGAGCCGATCGGTGAGGTCCGCCTGGCGCCGGTCGAGCTCGAAGGCGATCGGCTTGTAGCGGGGCTGGACGTCCTGCACGAAGGCGGTGTACGCGGCCTGCGCGGGCCGGTCCTCGGTGTCGCAGGTCATGGAGATGTAGAGGTTCGCGCCGGCCTCGCTGATGGCGGCCTCGAGCTCGCCGCGGTCGAGGATCCACGCTTCGAGCTCGTTCGTGGTCGAGACCGGGCGTTCGAGAAGGGCCTTGGCCAACGGTTCGATGGTCTCCCAGCGGGCACAATCGGCGTCGGCGGGGACGAAGTGCGCGGGCGGGGAGGTGAACGCGGGTGTGGTGATCGTCATGGGCGATCGTTCGCACGCCGGGGACACCGGGCGCGACGAAGCGGCTGAGGACGGGAGATGGGTTACTCAGGCCGGGCGGCGATCGGCGGGGCGGCGGGGGGCTCTCCCGCGGCGTCCCGGGCCGGGGCGACGGTCCGGGGGTCGCGCGAGGCCCGGTGGGCCTGGTCGAAGAGCGAGCCCGCGACGGCGATGAGGACGACCGCGCCGGCGGCCGAGAGGAGGCCCGCGGCGGTCCGCGAGGGGACGCCGACGGGCTCGGGGACGGGTGTGGTCGGGTCGGGCTTTTCGAGCAGGGGCATCTGGACGAGGCGGAGGTAGTAGAACGCGGCGATGGCGGAATTGAGGCCCAGGATGACGACGAGGGTGTACTCGCCGGCCGCGATGCCGCTGGTAAAGAGCGGGACCTTGGCGAAGAACCCGAGCAGGGGCGGGAACCCAAGGAGGCTCAGGGCGCAGACGACGAGGGTCCAGCCGTGGAACGGGCGCGTGGCGCACAGGCCGCGGAGGTCGTCGAAGGAATCGATCTCGTCGGCGGAGCCGTCCTTGGGGTTCCGGCGGACGAGCGAGGCGAGGACGGCGAAAGCGCCGAGGTTCATGACGCCGTAGGCGAGGAGGTAGAAGAGGACGGCGGCCAGGCCGTTGGACGCGGCGGAGCCGTCGCCGGGCCCGGCGACGAGGGCGACGAGCATGTACCCGGAGTGGGCGACGGAGGAGTAGGCCAGGACGCGGCGCACGGAGGACTGGAGGAGGGCCAGGACGTTCCCGACGGTCATGGTGAGTGCGGCCATGACCCAGAGGATGACGCGGAGGCTCTCGGGGAGCGAGTGCCCGCTCTCGCCGCCGGGCCCGTGGGTCCACCCGACCGTGCCGAGCACGAGGATGAGCGAGACGAACCCGGCGGCCTTGGGGACGAAGGCGAGCATCCCGGCGACCGAGGGCGAGGCGCCCTGGTAGACGTCGGGGGTGTAGAAGTGCATCGGGACGGCGGCGATTTTGAACGCCAGGCCGACGACGGCGAGGACGAGCCCGGCGAGGGCGATGGGGTTGATGCCCGAGGCGGCGAAGACGTCGGCGATGACGTTGAGCCGGGTCGTGCCCGTCCCGCCGTAGATGAACGCGAAGCCCATCAGGAAGCAGGCGGCGCCGAGGGCGCCGAGGAAGAAGTACTTGACGGCGGCTTCCTGGGCGCGGTGACGCCGGGAGGAGATGGCGACCATGACGTAGGTCGGGAGGCTGGTGAGTTCGAGGGCGAGGAAGAGCCAGACCAGGTCGCTGGCCGAGGCGCAGAGCATGAGCCCGGTGAGGCTGAAGAGGTAGAAGGCGTAGAACTCGGCGCGGTTGCTCCGGAGGGGGTCGAAGGCGCGCCTTCCCGCGGCGATCTCGCGCTCGTCGTCGCGGTCGACGGTCCCCACCAGCAGCGGGAGCAGGAGGAGCCCGACGGCGGCGAAGAGCGTCTTGGCGAAGACGGGGAGGTCCGGGAAGAGGGTTTGCCCGTCCGCGGGGGCGAATTGCCCGGCCTTGGGCGTGGTGGCGACGGCGAGGACCAGGGCGGCGGCGAGGCCGACGGCGGTGATCAGGGCGCTGAGCCGGCGGACGCCGGTCGAACGCGAGAGCCCGACGACCATCACGACGCAGGTCGTGATGAAGAGGGCGATCTCGGGCCAGAGGAAGGCGAGGCGTTCGATCATCGCGTGCCCTCCTCACGGCCGGCGGGCGGCGCGTCACGGAACTCGGCGGGGACGTCGAGGACCGGGGCCGGGAGGGTCCCGTTGGCCTTGTGGATGATGCGGAGGGTCTGTTCGACGGGGGCCCGCAGGGCGTCGAGCGCGGGCTTGGGGTAGACGCCGAGCCAGAGGCACGAGGCGGCGAGCGGGATCAGGATGGCGATCTCGCGCGGGGTCAGGTCGGGCGGGAGCGACGGCGTGTCGGCGTCGTGGTGGTGATGGTGGGGCTCGACGAGGGGGCCCCAGACGACGCGGCCGACCATGTAGAGCAGGTACATGGCGGCGACGATCATGCCGACGCCGGCGACGGCGGCGTAGATCGGGCCGAGCACGCCGCCGAAGGTCGCGCCGGGGGTGGCGTCGCCGGTGATGGTGCAGGCGCCCGAGGCCCAGTTGGGGGAGGCCTGGAAGACGCCCATGAGGCACATGAACTCGGAGACAAAGCCGTTGAGCCCTGGGAGCCCGACGGAGGCCATGGTGAAGAAGACCATGAAGGTGGCCCAGACGGGCATCTTGGCGGCGAGCCCGCCGAGTTCGCGCATGTCGCGGGTGTGGTAGCGTTCGTACATCATCCCGATGAGGAGGAAGAGGGCGCCGGTGGAGAGCCCGTGGTTGATCATGTAGAGGATGGAGCCGCGGAGCCCGGCGGAGTTGAGGGCGAACATCCCCAGGATGCAGAACCCCAGGTGGGCGACGGAGGAGTAGGCGACGAGTTTCTTGACGTCGCGTTGGACCCAGCAGATCAGCCCGCCGTAGAGGATCCCGATGATGCTGACGGTGGCGATGAGCGGGGCGTAATCAACGACGGCGAGGGGGCACATGGGGAGGACGAAGCGGTAGATGCCGTAGGTCCCCAGCTTGAGCAGGACGCCCGCGAGGACGACGGACCCGGCGGTCGGGGCCTCGGTGTGCGCCAGGGGGAGCCAAGTGTGGAAGGGGAAGAGGGGGACCTTGACCGCGAACCCGAGCATCAGGGCGAGCAGCACCCACGCCTGCTCCGAGCGCGAGAGGGTCGCCCGCGCGGCCCGCTCGAGCGTGTCCACGTCGAACGTCCAGGCGCCCGAGGCCGAGGCGTGCGTCCAGGCGACGTACACCAGGCCCGCCAGGGCGATGATCGATCCCGTGAAGGTGTAGAGGAAGAACTTGATCGCGGCCTTCTTGCGGTTCGTCGAGCCGTAGAGGCTGATCAGGATGAACATGGGGATGAGCGTGAACTCGAAGCAGATGTAGAAGACGACGAGGTCGCGGGCGGCGAAGACGCCCGTCATCGCGGCCTGGAGGACCAGGAGCCACGCGTAGTACGTCCGCTCGCGGCCGCTGATCGCCGTAAACGAGCAGGCGACACAGATCGGGCCCAGGAGCAGGGTGAGGAGGATGAGCGAGAATGAGACGCTGTCCGCCGCGAACGAGAGCGAGACGCCCAGGGCGGGGATCCACGGGGCGCTCGAGGCGAGCTGGTGGGTGTCGCCGTTGGTCCAGTTGAACTGCGTCGCGGCGACGAGCCCGAGGGCGGCGGCCAGGAGCGTCCCCGCGAGGGCGACGTACTTCGCCTCGCGCGTCGGCCTCAGCGCGACGAGCCCCGCGAACACCAGCGGGGTGAAGATCATCGCGGAGAGGATGCCGAACGAGCCTTCCATCGGTTACCTCAGGGTCACCCACAGGACGATGATGAGCAGGAGCGCGAGCCCGCCGGCCATCCCGGCGGCGTACCCGTGGAGCTGGCCCGACTGGCTCGGGCGAAGCACCCCGCCCAGGGCCCGCGGGACCCACCCGACCAGGTTCACCAGCCCGTCCACGATCAGCGTGTCGATCACGTGGAAGATGTGCGAGATCACCCACAGGGGCTTGACGATCAGCGCGTCGTAGAACTCGTCGACGAACCACTTGCCCCGCGCCCACCCCGCCAGCGGGCCCATCGCCGGGACCAGCGCGTCCGCCCGGCTCGACGCGGCGCTCGTCCGCCCCGCGAGGTGGAGCCAGAATGCGGCGGCGATCCCCAGCAGCCCCACCACCCCCGAGACGTAGTACATCACCTTGTGCGGGTCCATGCCCAGGAAGGTCCCGTGGGCCTGCCCGTGATCGTGATCGTGATCGTGGCCGTGCGTGTGCCCATGGTCGTGGGGGCCGTGCCCGTGGGCGGCCTCGAGGTAGCCCGAGGTCCCGACGGTGTGGTAGGCGGCGGAGGAATGCTCGACCATCCCGCCCGCCCAGCCGTGGTGCTCGCCCGTGAGCATCAGCGGGACGATCGCGAACGACGCGAGGGCGAGCACGGCCAGCACGGTGTTGATCGCCCACCCCGGGGCGTGCGGGTGGAAATCGTGCCCGGCGTGGGGATCGTGAGCCGTGGCCGTGACGGCGGGCCCGTGGCCGTGCGGGTCGTCGTGGTGGGCGTGCCCGTGATCATGCCCGTGGGCATCGCCGTGCCCGTGGGCGTCGTGGCCATGAACCTCGTCGCCCGGCTCGTAGTGGGTCGGGCCCATGAAGACGCGGAAGAAGACGCGGAAGGTGTAGTACGCCGTCAGGCCGGCCGTGATGAGCAGGACCCACCCCACGCCCGGCATGTTGACGAACGCCTCGGCGAGGATGATGTCCTTGGACCAGTACCCGGCGGTGATCAGCGGGAAGCCCGCGAGGTTGAGGCACCCCACGAGCATCGCGACGGAGACCACCTTCCACCCCGGCATCCGGAAGAGCCCCGAGAGCTTGCGGAGGTCGAGCTGCCCCGCGAACCCGTGCATCACCGCGCCGCAGGAGAGGAAGAGCATGGCCTTGAAGAACGCGTGCGTGAAGACGTGCGAGGCGCCGCCGACGGGCGAGAGGACCGCCAGCCCGGCGAACATGTACCCCAGCTGCGAAACCGTCGAATAGGCCATGATCCGCTTGATGTCGAACTGGGCCATCCCGATGGTGGCGGCGAGCAGGGCCGTCGACGCCCCGACCCACCCGACGATCGGCAACGCCACGTCCGAGAGGAGGAAGAGGGGGTACGTGCGGGCGATGAGGTAGACGCCCGCGGTGACCATCGTGGCGGCGTGGATCAGGGCCGACACGGGCGTGGGGCCCTCCATCGCGTCGGGGAGCCAGACGTACAGCGGGAGCTGCGCGCTCTTGCCGAACGCCCCGATCATCAGCAGGATCGGGATGAACGAGGCCACGAGGGGGATCTCGTCGAGGTGCCCGGCCTTGAGCGCGTCGATGTAGGGGCGGGCCTTCTCGAAGATGACGGCGTACTCGACCGACCCGAAGTGGACGAAGGTCAGCATGATCCCCAGGGCGAGCCCCAGGTCGCCGATGCGGTTCATGATGAAGGCTTTTTTCGCCGCGGCGACGGCGCTGGGCCTTGTGTAGAAGTACCCGATCAGGAGGTACGAGCAGAGCCCCACGCCCTCCCACCCCAGGTAGAGCAGCAGCAGGTTGTCACCCATGACCAGGCAGGCCATGCTGAACACGAACAGGTTGAACGCCGCGAAGAACCGGCAGTAGCCCGTGCCCTGATCATGGCTCATGTACTCCGAGGCGTAGAGCGCGATGAGCGTCGCCAGCCCGGTGACAAAGAGCATCCACAGCAGGGTGAGGCTGTCGATGTAGAACGCGAAGTTGGCCTTGAAAGTGACGGGCTGCCCGTCGGTCCCGGTGTACGAGAAGTTGATCCACTCGAACCCGTGGGCGAGGCGTTGCTGGTGCCCCAGGTCGGCGTAGGTGGCGGCGATGGCGACGAAGCTGCCGGCCAGGCAGGCCACGCTCAGCCACGCGGGGAGCTTCGACTTGACCTTGAACGCGGCGCAGAGCCCGCAGAGGAGGGTGCCCAGCAAGGTCAGGACGGGGACGAGCATGGTGAGCCCCGCGCCGGGCTCGATCCCGCCGGCGGCCGCGAGGGTCAGGATGTCGGTCGTCGTCGTCACTCGTTCGTTCCCGTCCGGGGCGCCATCGAGGGGCGTCCCGGGCCCTTACCCCTTGAGTTCCTGCCACGCCTCGGCCGAGAGGCTCTCACGCTTGCGGAACAGCAGGACGACCAGGGCCAGCGCCATCGCCGCCTCGGCCGCCGCCACCGTCACCACGAAAATCACGAAACTCTGACCGGTGTATTCGAGGTAGAACCGCCCGAACGCGATCAGGGCGATGCCCGCGGCCTGGAACATCAGCTCCGTGCACAGGAACATGATGATCAGGTTCCGCCGCGTCAGGAATCCGACCACGCCCAGCACGAACATCGCCACCGCCACGAACAGGTAGTGCGCCAGCGTGACCTCGTGCATCACCCCGGGGTCGGCGGCCTGGGCCAGCACCGGGCTCCACATCATGGGGGCCATCACGCCTCACCCCCATCGCCCGAGAGAAGCCTGGCCTGCCTCGACTTGGCCTCCTCGTCCAGTTCGACCTGCTTGCGGCTCAAGACCACCGCGCCCAGCATCGCCATCAGGAGGATCACGCCCGCGATCTCGATCGACCCCGGGTGGTCGCGGAGCAGGTTGAATCCCAGCGACTCGACGTTGGTCGGGGATAGCCCCTCGGTCAACCCCACCGTGCGGGCCTCGCCCCCCCCGGCCGGGCGGATCGTGACCGTCCGCCCGTCAACGCTGACGGCCACCGCGTCGGTGTCGGCGACCTCGTGCCCCTTCTCGCGGAGGATCGCCCTCACCCGGCGGGGCATGTCCGACATGATCCGGGCCTCGCGGGCCTCACGGGGCCCCGAGAGCGTGTGCCGCGGGAGCGACGCGATCGCGTCACGCGTCGCGGGCAGCTCGGCCGCCCCGCGGAACGCCAGACCCGTCAGCGAGGCCAGCAGCACGAACCCGACCACCGCGGCGGCGACGGGCTCGCGGGCCTCGGCGTCGTACCGCGGGATCTCGTCGTCCTTGGCCTCCGAGGGCGATTGCGAGGCCAGCATGATCACGAAGAGGTACGTGATCAGGATGGCTCCGGCGTAGACGATGATCAGGGCGAAGGCCATGAACTCCGCCGACAGGATCAGGTACAGCCCCGCCGACGCCACGATCGTGAGGATGAAGTACAGGGCGGCGTACACGGGCTTGGGGTGCGTGATCACCCGCAGCGCGCTGCCCAGCGCCACGATCGAGAAGATGTAGAAATACAGGTTCGGGCGGTGTTCGAAGTGGGTGAAGGTCAGGGCGAGGATGACGAGCCCCGCCGCGGCGCCGGCGAGGATCGCGCCCAGGGCTTGGGGCGTGGGGGTCTTTCGGGGGAGGGCGATACACAGCCCCGCGGCGCCAACGGCGCACGCCGAGTAGACAAGCCAGGGACTGAGGAGGTGGTCCAACGCGAACCCTCGAGCGACGCCGTACCTCCGCGTCCGGCCTCGCGGCCGGGACGGGAAGGCCGAGAGGATAGTTGGTACCAACCGAACCTTCAACCCGCGCGCCGTGGCGGTACCATGCGCCCGTGGCGACCCTGGACCGGCCCATCCTGATCCCGCGTGCCCCCGCGGTGGGGTGGCGACGCTGGGTGCCCAACGCCATCACCCTCGCCCGGCTGGTGCTTTCGTTGCTCCTCTTCGTGCAGTTGTCGCTCTGGGAGCCCAGCCGCACGGGTAAACCCGACTGGCCTCTGGTGCTGGCCGCCTTGAGTTTCACGGTCGCCGCGGTCACGGACGCGGCGGACGGGTACTTCGCACGCCGGTGGAACGCCATCACCCGCTTCGGGCGGATCATGGACCCCTTCGCCGACAAGATGCTGGTGGTCGGGGCGTTCGTGCTCATGGCCGGCCCGGCCTTCCACCACCCGCTGCCCGACGGCACCCGCCACCAGGTCACCGGGATCATGCCGTGGATGGTGGTGGTGATTCTTGGTCGGGAATTGTTTGTAACCTCGATCCGTGGGGTGCTCGAGAGCGAGGGCCGGGACTTCTCCGCGATGGCCACCGGGAAGGTCAAAATGGTCATCCAGGCGGTCGCGGTGCCTGTTATTCTTGTTTTGTTAGCCATCGTGGAAACCCCGCGCGGGTCGTGGGCGACGGCCGCCATCGGCGCGACCGCGTGGGCGGTGGTGGCCGTGACGGTGGCCAGCGTGGTGCCGTACGCGATCCGCGGTTTTGCGGCGATCAACGGGTCGAGGACGCCGTGAACCGATCGCCGTTGTTCCTGATCACGACGTTCGGGCTCGGGCGCATGAGGCCCGCGTCGGGGACGTGGGGCTCGCTCCCGCCGGTGTTGTTGGCGGCGGCGTTGATCGCGGCTGGGGTGACGCCGGTCGATCGGCCGGTGGCGTATCACCTGTCGATCGTGGCGGTGCTGGTTATTTTCGCGTGGGCGTGCGTGATGGACGGGGACGCGGCGGAGGCGAGGTTCGGGCGGAAAGACCCGGGTGAGGTGGTCGCGGACGAGACGTCGGGGCAGTGCATCCCGCTGCTGGCGCTCCCGATCGGCGCGGGGACGCCGGGGCTCCACTGGGCGGGGGTGTTGGCGGGCGCGTTCGTGGCGTTCCGCATCTTGGACATCATCAAGCCGCCGCCGGCGTACGGGCTGCAGCGGGTCGGTGGCGGGTGGGGCATCCTGCTGGACGACCTGATCGCGGGGGTGTACGCGGCGGTGGTGGTGCAACTGGTCGCGAGGCTGGTGTTTTCGATGTGAACCCCTCACTCGAAGGGCGCGGTCGCGCGGCGGAGGCGGTCGCCGACGGCGTCCCAGATCGGGTCGCTTTCGACGCCCGTGGGGGGCCATTCCACCGCGATCCACGCCGGGCCGGTCGCGTCGGCCTCACGCAACGCGGCGTAGAGCCTGGCGGCGTAGTTCCTCGCGTCCGTCGGCATCACGATCCGGGCGTGCGGGGAGGGGAGCGATCGTGGGGACTGGGTCAGGACCACGGCGACCCCGTCCTCGTCGAGGAGCCGATCGAGGACGTCGGGCCATTGATCCGGCGAGAACCTCCACGCAGGGGCCTTGGGCGCGTAGTGACGGTCGAGCAAGCCCGGGCTCGCGAGCGGCCCCGGGAGAGCGGCCTTGGCCGGGGAGAAGGGCTCGACGTGGCGGTGGAGCGCGTGGGCGAGCTGTTCCGCGGAGATCAGGCCTGGCCTGAGGACCTTGCGGGTGAGCCCGTCGAGGAGGACGACGGTCGACTCGATCCCCCCCCGGCAGGGGCCCCCGTCGAGGACCATGACGGTCTCGGGCGGGAAGGCACGCCGGACGTGGTCGGCCTCGGTGGGTGAGACGTCTCCGGAGGGGTTGGCGCTGGGGCCGACGAGGGGACCGCCGAAGGCCCGGATCAGGTCGAGCGCGACGGGGTGGTCGGGGCAACGCAGGGCGACGGTTGGCCCCTCGGCGGTGACACGGGCGGGGAGGTTGGGGGCCCTGGGAACCACGAGGGTGAGCGGCCCGGGCCAGAAGGCGTCGGCGAGGACGGTCGCGTCGCGGGGCCACTCGGCGGCGCACGTCTGGGCCATCTCCGGGTCAGCGGCGTGGACGATGAGCGGGTTGGCGGGGGGGCGTCCCTTGGTTTGAAAGACGAGTTCGACAGCGTCCGGGTTCAGGGCGTCGGCGCCCAGGCCGTAGACCGTCTCGGTGGGGAACGCGACCAGCCCTCCTTGTCGGAGACATCGAACGGCATCGGCGATCGTCGGGGGGCGGGCGGGGTCCACGTCCGGGGATGGTACGAAGGCGTGGGTGGGGCCCGCGGGACGCTCGGACTACAGTTCGATGGACGCCGCGGGACGGGCGAAGGATGTCGCCCGGGGCGGCGGTTTCGACGCGGGAGCGGACCATGATTCGGGTGATCAAGCCTCGGATGAATGTGGTGATCGGTGGGGTGGCGGGCGTGCTGGCGTTCACGCCGGCGGTGTTCGTCGCCGCGCCCGCGATGGCGCAGGGCGGGGTGGCCAAGGACGTCGATCCGTTCTACGCGGTGGTGACGGCGGAGCGTGCGAGGCTCAAGGCCGGGGACCACGACACGTTCTACACCGTCGCGGAGCTCGAGCGTGGGCACGTGATCGCGGTGAACGGCGAATCGCGTGAGTTCTCGCGTGTGCTGTACTCGCCGGGGTGGCCCGCGGTGGCCAAGTCGGGCGAGGGGACGCACGACGCGGCGGCGGGCACGTTCCGTCTGAGCAAGCCCGCGACGCTGTGGGCGTTCAACCTGGGCAAGCCCGAGTATTGCTGGCAAACGCTGCTGCCGGACGCCAAGCCGCTGGCCTCGGGGACCACGCTCAAGGTGGTGGGCACGCTGAGCGACATGGTGACGGGGGCGCCGGCGTTCAAGGTCGAGGCGCCCGCGGGGGCGACGGGGTTCATCGAGACGCGGCACGTCCGCCGGGCGACGGACGCGGAGGTCGAGGCGTTCCGGGCCAAGGCCGGCGCGACGCTGGCGGCGCTCCCCGGCAAGCCGTTGACGGTCGCCCCTAAGCCCGCGACGACGCCGGGCGAGAAGCCCAGCGAGAAGCCCGCGACGGATCGGACGCTGATCGAACCTCAGTCTCCCACCCCCACCCCCGCCCCGGCCCCGGGCGGGACGCCCGGAGAGCCCCAGACGGCGATGCCGGTGACACCGCCCGGCACCCCCGCGGGCGGCGACGACGCGGCGAAGGCCGACCCGAGCACCGTGACGGGCGGGTCGGGCGGCGGCGCCGCCGGTGCGGGTCAGCCCGCGGCCGAGCCGACCCCGGCGCAGCGCAAGGCCGCCACGCTCGAGCAGCTCGAAACGGCGTTCAACCGGATTAATGCGCCCGAGACGGACGTGCTCTCGGCGGAGTACGAGCCGCTGCTGGCGGAGATCAACGCGGCGATGGAGGGTCTCGCGGACACCCCGGGCGACGCCGAGCGTCGGCGTCAGTTGGGCCTGCGGGCCAAAGTGCTCGACCTGCGGATCCGTCACCGCAACGCGGTGGCGAAGATCGAGGAGGCCAAGCGGTCGGCCAACGCGGAGAACCGCCGGATCGCGTCGATCATTTCTCAGACCGAGGGCGGCCGGGCGTACGCGTTGGTTGGCGTGCTCTCAAGGAGCAGCGTGTACGACGGGGCGTCGATGCCTCGGATGTACCGGGTGGTGGCGTCTGGGGTCTCGACGCCGGTGACCATCGGGTATGTGCGGCCCGAGCCCGGGGTGGACCTCGAGGGGAACCTCGGGCGCCTGGTGGGCGTGGCCGGCGAGGCGGTGCTCGACCCGACGCTGAAACTCAACATCATCAAACCCACGCGCATCGACCTGATCAACACCACCCCAACCACCCCCTCGGCCAACCCGGGCGAGTAACGGCCGGGCGTGATCAGGACCGGGCGAGCCAGCCCGGGAGTTCGCGTGGCTTGCCCTGCCGATCGACGCAGGCGAGGGTCGAGGTTCCCGCGGCGGCGTCGATGGGCCCCTCGGGCGGGGCGGCGCCCTCGCGTTCGACAACCACGACCTCGTACTCGTGCTCGATCTTCACGCGTCCGCCGCCGCTGACACGGGTCCGGACCTCGACCAGGTCGTCGTACCGAACGGGCCGGCGGTAGCGGAGTTCGAACCGGACGACGACGAGGAAATACCCGTGGGCTTCCATGTCGGCGTAGGTGACGCCGGTGCCGCGGAGGATCTCGGTCCGGCCCATCTCGAGCCAGGGGACGTAGGCGGCGTGGTGGGCGACGCGCATGGGGTCGCACTCGCAGTACCGGACGCGGAGTTGAACCACCCCCCGGTCGGGGACGGCGGCGGCGGGCGTGGGCAGGGAGGGTTCGGCCATGACGCCGACTGTAGCGTGGGGCGCACTACACTCACCGTCCCCATGGACACGCACGCGAGAGCGGGTTTGGTCAAGCCGGTGGTGGCCGCCACGATCCCCAAGGTGGGCGAGGTGGCGGTGCGCCGCCTGCGCCCGACGGACCTGATCAGCGAGATCACGGGGCTGCTGCACCGCGCGTACGCGGGCCAGATGGCGATGGGGCTCAAGCCGCTGGCGGGCCGGCAGGACGACACGATCACGCACCGGCGGTGCAACAGCGGGGAGTGCTACCTCGCGGTCGTCCCTGACGCGGGCCACCCGGCGGGCGAGCGGATCGTGGGGACAATCCTCTTCCACGAGGTCGAGCCCGACGAGGGGCCCACCTGGTTCAAGAACGCGTTCGTCGATAGTTTCTCGCAATTCGGCGTCGACCCCGACCTCCAGGGGATCGGGATCGGGCGGCTGCTGCTGGGGACGGCGGAACGCCGGGCGGCCGAGTGCGGGGCGAAGGAGTTGGCCTGCAGCATGGCCGAGCCCGACGCCGAGCTGATGCGCTATTACCTCTCGAAGGGCTACCGCCTCATCGAGCACTGGCAGTGGCCCTACACCAACTACCGCAGCGCGATCCTCAGCAAGACGCTCCCGGGCCCCTGAGGCCTTAGAACCCGGTCGGGTCGTCGTGCCTCGGGCGGCGTGAGCGCGGGGCGATCGGTGGCTCGGCGGCGGCCTCGCGGCACGCGTCGGCGAGACGCTGGTGCAGTTTCTCGTGGTCCGGGATCGCGCCCAACGCGAACAACAGGTCGTCGGCACGCCACGCGGCCGGGGCGGCCGGGTCCACCGACGCGATCGCCGCGTCGCCCAGCGCCTCGGAGGCGGCCAGCATCCACGCCGCGTCGGGCGGGCTCGCCATGACGTCCTTGGTGATCCCCGTCTCCGCGGGCACGACCCCCTCGGGCGGCCTGATCCGTACCCGGTACGAGACCGTGTCCATCAGCCCGCCCTCCCCCACCGCCACGATCGGCCAGAGCCCCGCCTGGGTCATCGGCTCACGGCACACCACCAGCACGGGCACCCCGGCGGCGTGGGCCTTCTCCCGCAGGCGACGCGCCTCGATCCCGATCATCGGCGGCTGGGCCAGGTACATCCCGGGCGTCAGGTCCGATCCCTTCCGCGGGAGCGAGGTCTGGACGAAGCACAGGCCCGAATCGACGGCGGCGTGACGCAACTGCCGGCGGCTCTCCTGCAGCGGGAGGCACACCCGCGCCATCGTGTCGAAATCGCCCGCGGCGCGGGCCCTCGCCAGGGCCTTCACGCAGAGCGACTCGCACGCGATGTACGAGGCGCTCGCGAGCGCCTCGCTGGCCCGCTCCATGATGTCGTCGACGCGCTCGACCACGGCGGTCAGGCCCCCCGCTCGCAGGCCTCGGCGAGCGCGGTGGTGACGACCGCCCAGCGTCCCGCGGCCTCGTCCAGGTCGTGCGCCAGCGCGTCGCCCAGGGCCGACCAGTCCTCGTGCTCGATGGCCCGCTTGACCTCCCCGAGCGTGGCCGCCAGCTCGGCGATCAGGGCCGAGGGGCTCTTCCCGCCGGCCCCCTCGATCGGCTCGCTCATGTCGATCCCGATCATCGTCGATCCCGACTGCACCGCCTGGTACAACGCCTGCCAGATCGAGAAGGTCAGTTGCAGGTGGTCCCCCGCGTCGTGGTGCCGCCCGGCGCGGACCAGGTCGGCGGCTTCGCGCTGGGCCTGTGTCAGCGTCCCGAGCGCCTCGGCGGCGTTGCGGAACATCTCGGCCACCACCGCCGCGGGCGTCGCCGAGACGAACGTGAGTTCGGCGGTATCGGTCGTGGTGTCGGGCGGGGCCGCCAGGAGTGAGTCGGGGATGGGGAGCCCGTCGGCGGCGGCGGACACGATGATGCGTCCCCGGCGTTCGGCGCGGGAGGCGCACGCGGTCAGGGCCGCCTGGAGGGTCGGGCGGTCGACCGGGACCATCTCGCCGTCGAGGAGCACACGCATTGGTGGGAGTGTAGTGCGCGGGCCCGGGGCGTGACTCGCCATCCGCGGGGGGGCCCTACGCTCGCGTGGATGCCACGGGCCACGCGGTACGACATGCTCGCGCTCGACCTCGACGGGACGCTGCTGGACCGCGCGGGGCGGGTGAGCGAGGCCAACCGCCGGGCGGTGGCCGACGCCCGCGGGGCCGGGATGCGGGTGGTGGTCTGCACGGGCCGCGGGCTGGCCGAGTGCCGGCACGCGGTGGAGGCCATCGGGCAGCGCGACCCGGTGGTGGTGGCGGGCGGGGCGATCATCGCGTGCCCCGAGACCTCTCGGACGCTGCACCGGGCGGCGATCGACCCGTCGATCGTGGAGCACGCGGTCACGGTGGTGCTCGACCAGGGGCACGCGGCGTTGGTGCTCAAGGACCCCGCGGAGGCGGGGTACGACTACCTCGTCGTGCGGGGGGCGCACGGGGCGGCCTTGGACCCGGTGACGGAATGGTGGTTCGCCTCGATGAACGTGCGCACGCGCGAGGTCGCGCGGCTGGGCGACGACCCCCACCCCGAGCACACCGTCCGCGTCGGGGCGTGCGGGGTCTCCTCGCGGATGGCGTCGGTCAAGGCGACGCTGCACGCCTCGTTCCGCGACGAGGTGATCATCCATCATTTCGGGGCGGTGGTGGCGCCCGAGGACGTGAGCCGGGTGAGCGAGGGGGGGCGGGCCGAGACGCTCCACGTGCTGGAGGTCTTCGACCGCACGGCGACGAAGTGGTCGGCGATCACGCGGCTGGCGGGGCAGTTCGGGACCGAGCAGTCGCGCATCGCCGCCATCGGGGACGAGATCAACGACGTGGACATGATCGCGGGCGCGGGGCTGGGCATCGCGATGGGCAACGCGATCCCGGCGGTGCGGGCGGCGGCCCGGCGCGAGACACGCCGCAACGACGAGGACGGCGTCGCCCACGCCGTGGCGCGGATCCTCACGGGCGAGTGGTGAGGGCGGCTAGAGCCGGCTGGCGGCGAGGCTCGCCAGCTCGCTCCGCTCGCTCTTGGCCAGCGTCACGTGCCCGAAGATCGAGACGCCCTTCATCTTCTCGATCGCGTACGAGAGCCCGTTGCTGGACTGGTCCAGGTACGGGTTGTCGATCTGCTGGATGTCGCCCGTGAGCACCAGCTTGGTCCCCTCGCCCACGCGGCTGGCGATGGTCTTGACCTCGTGCGGCGTCAGGTTCTGCGCCTCGTCCACGATGATGAACTGGTGCGGGATGCTCCGCCCGCGGATGTACGTCAGGGGCTCGAGCACCAGCTTCCCGTCGGCGACCAGCTTCTGGATCCGCTGCTCGGTGGTGTGGCTCTCGGCGGCCTGCCCGTGCGTGTGCGTCCCCCGGGTGCTCATGAGGTACGTCAGGTTGTCGAAGATCGGCTGCATCCACGCCGTCAGCTTCTCGTCCTTGTCGCCCGGGAGGTACCCGATGTCGCGTCCCATGGGCATGATCGGTCGGGCGACGAGGAGCTTCTCGTAGCGCTCCTCGCTGAAGACCTTGGCCATGCCCGCGGCGAGGGCGAGCATCGTCTTGCCCGTCCCGGCGGTGCCCAGGAGCGTCACGAACTTGATCTCGTCGTCGAGCAGCAGGTCGAGCGCCATCGTCTGCTGGACGTTGCGGGCCATGATCCCGAACACCGGCTTGCGCTGGTTGGTGACCGGGATGACGTGGTCGGTGTCGGCGAGCCGGCGGCCCAGCCCCGTGTGGGCCTCGTCCGCCGAATCCTTGAACACGATGAACTGGTTGGCGAGCAGCTCACGCTGGTACGCGATCCCCTGCTCGTCGTGCGACTCGAGGAGCGGCCCGACGCGGTCGATCCCCAGGACCCGGTCGCGGTACATCTCGTCGATCAGGTCGCCCCCGGCCTCGACGTGCAGGGCGCCCGCGTAGAGGCGGTCGGCGTCGACCTTCTGGTTCTCGAAGTCCTCGGTGTTGACGCCCAACGCGTCCGACTTGATCCGCGCCGAAAGGTCCTTCGACACGAACGTGACCCGCACCCCCTCTTTGTGCAGGGCCCACGCGACGGCGATGATCCGGTTGTCCGGGGAGTCTTCCGCGAGCGCCGAGGGCCTCGCGTGCTCGCCCACGTCGATCCGGATCGTGCCCGACCCGGAGGCCGAGGCGCTGCTCGCCGCACCGACCGTCGGGGAGAACCCGCCCCACGAGACGCCCTCGATCAGGCTCCCCTTGTTGCGGAGGCGGTCGAGGTGCCGGATCGTCTCCCGGGCGTTGCGCCCCAGGTCGTTGTCCAGCCGCTTCATCTTGTCGAGCTCCTCGATCACCGCGAAGGGGATGACCACGTGGTGCTCGGCGAAGACGAAGAGCGCGTTGGGGTTGTGCAGCACGACGTTCGTGTCGATGACGAACGTCTTGACCCCGACCACCGGCCCGGCCTGCTTCTCGCGCGTCGCCGGCTCGGTCGGGCGCACCCCGGCGCCGTTCACGCCGCGGCCCGGGGGATGCGAACCCGCCGCCGGCCCGCTCGAGGGGCTCGGGTGGGTGACGGTCACGCGGTCGGTCGGTCGGACGCTCGGGGTGATGTGTTTGCTCATGGGCGTCGTGCGCGCTGCGGGGACGCGTCGTGCGCCCCGTCTCTCTCGCGCCCCCAGCATACCCGGCCACGCTCATCGGGCACAACCCGGCTCGCGTTCCGGCCCGCCACCCCGCCGCCGCGGTCCCCGTCCCCCGTCACTCTTTACGCACTCTTCATCGACCCGGGTTCACCCGCGCTCGATCCCGCCCGCGGAAGCCCGTGCCGATCCTTCAAACTCAGCCTCCCCCGCCCGCGTCACCCACGACTTTCCCGGACTCGGGACCCACGCCGCCGGGGGTGGATTCGCCCTCGCCCCCGTCGTCGTCGGCTTCTTTGCGGTCGGGGAAAAGGGTGTGCTCCATCTCGACAACCCACGATTCGAGCGGGACGTGGCGGAGCAGATCGAGCCTCAGCTCCTTGCCCCCGTGGGGCGAGTGCCCCGGCTTCACGCGGACGAACATCAGGAACTTGTCCCACTTCCGGCGGTCAAAGTCCTCGATGTCCTCGAGACGGAGCGTCGAACCGTCGGGCAGGGTCAGCGCTTTGGCCCCCGGGTCGAAGCGGTACCGCTGCCTCCAAACTCGGAGGATGAGCCCCGCCCCGTAGAGCCCCCCCGCGGTGCCCAGCGCCATGATCAGCCACTGTACCGGGATGTCCCACTTGGTCAGCGGCTTGGGCGGGCTCTGCCCCGTCCACGACTGCGTGAGGTTCTCGAGCGCCGCCCTGGGATCGCTGATGGTCGTGGACTCGGGCCGAAGGTCCCCGACGTAAGAAACTGCTTCGAGCCAGCGGAGCTTGGCGGCGTCTCGCGGCCTCATCGAGGCCGGCTCGAGTTTCGACAACCGCTCGAGCTCCGCCCCCGGGTCGGGGACGCTCACGGATTCGGGCAGCATCGCCACACCCGAATCGAGCGACGTCTGCACCGCCTGCAGGTATTGGTACTTCAAGAAGTCCGCCGACCGGACGCCCCGGTCGGGGTAGACGACCAGCGCGTCGTACAGGCCCCAGAGCCCGAACCCGAGGAACACCGCCGAGATAATCCCGGACTTGATCAGCCAGGAACGGTTGAGTGTGGTGGTCTGCATGGTGGGCGAAGGAGAAGGGGATCCGTCCATAGGTCGATTCTACTGACCGTCGGGGCGGCCGCGCCGGGCCGGCCACAGACGCCGCCATCCGGACCCACTCGGGTCCCCCGGCCCAACGACCCGCCGCAGGGCCGCCCCCCACCATCGGACCGCCAGGCTCTTCCCGTGAGGGGTGGCCATGAGCCGATCGAACCCGCCCCGGTCGACGGCGCGGAGCGGGATGCGCGGGAATCGGTTCCCGGACGAGAGGGCCCAGGTGAGCCATTCGGAATGCTCACGCCGGGCTTTGGCGCCGGGGTCTTCCGCGGGTCCGTGCCTCGGGGTGAGCGAGAACATCCGCGGAGTGTACCGCCGCGGGACGGGGCCGCCGCGGCGTGATCCTCCCCGGGACCGGGGCACTATCCTTTCCCATGACGACCACACGAACGGTGCTGCGGGCGGTGTTCTGGGGATTGGTCGCCGGCGCGGTCGCGGCGGGCGGGTGTGCCTCGTCCACGACCGCAGGCGGCGGACCGCCCGAAATCGCGACGATCGCCGACCCCGCGCCGTACATGATCGTCCGCGGGTCGGACGGGTCCACGGTCTCGCGGGACACCCTGGCCAAGGCCTGCGCCGAGGCCGACGCGGTCCTGATCGGCGAGAACCACGGGCACCCGCTCGGGCTCGCCGTCGCCGCCGACCTGTGGCGTGACATGCTCGCCCGCTCGACCCACGCCGCGCTGGCGATGGAGTTCTTCGAGCGAGACCAGCAGACCGCACTGGACGATTACCTCGCGGGGATCACCGACGAGGCGGCGTTCCAGAAAGCCTCGGGCCGCAACCCGGGGAACTACCCCGAGGGTCACCGTGCGATGGTCGAGGCGGCCAAGGCCGCCGGGCGGCCTGTTGTCGCCGCCAACGCGCCCCGCCGCTACGTCCGGCTCGCCCGCCTGGATGGTTACGACCGCCTCCGCGGGCTGACCCCGGAACAGTCGCGCCTGGTCCGCCTCCCCGACGCGATGCCCGGCGGGCGGTACTACGACGAGTTCGTGAAGGTCATGACCGCGATGAAGAATGATCCCGCGACGGGCGAGGCCGTCCCGGGCGATCCGCCGGGCCCCGAGCAGCTCGAGCGGATCAACGCGACGTTCCGCAGTCAAGCGACCTGGGACTGGACGATGGCCGAGTCGGTCGCGCGGACGCTCGACGCCGGACACCGTCCCGTGGCGCTGGTGATCGGGCGGTTCCACGTCGACCACGACGGGGGGACCGTGCAGGCCCTCCGCTCGCTCCGCCCATGGACTAGGGTCGTGGTCGTGACGTTCGTCAACCGCGAGTCGGCGACGCTCCGCGACATCGACCGCGGCCGCGCCGACTTTGTCATCTACGTCGGGCCCGACCCCTCGGAGGGCAAGCCCGTCGGGCGGTGAGCCCGGCCGGGTCGAACTCAACCCGCCCCGAGGCGCCCGGCGGACACCCCTCCAAGAATCGGGGGTGTGCTTCGTCATCACCATCGCGGTCCCCGCGGGCGAGGCCGACGCGATCCGTGCGGCGTTCGCCGCGCCGGGCCTGGATATCGAGCCCACGCCGAATCCCTCGGCCCACGCCGCCGCGGGCCCGGGCCGCGTCCCACTGCTGATCACGGGGGGCGGCTGCTCGTGCGCCTGGTACCGACGCCCGCCCGACGACGACGCTCGGACGCAACGCCTGCTCAAACGCGCCGCGAAAGAAGGCTGGAGCCGCGCCAAGACCGAACGGGCGCTGGCCCCGGCGTCCCGGGTCAAGGATGCATCGGTCGGCCTGCACCCCGTGATCGTCGAACTCCTCCGCGCCGTCGTGGGGCGTCACGGGCCGGTCGCCGTCTGGGTGCACGATTTCCACGGCCGGTTCGACACCGAGGCGTACGAATGCCCGAGGACTGAAACGGCCTCGCCGGTCACGCTCGCGGGCGTGTCGGCGCGGACCGGTCCCGACACGATCATCGAGATCGCTCCGGGATAACCCTCAGACCTCGACGACCATCGCGACGGCGTTGCCCCCGCCCAGGCACAGGGCCGCCACGCCCCTTTTCCCGCCGGTGCGGCGGAGTTGGTGGATGAGCGTGGTCAAAACGCGGGCGCCACTGGCCCCGATGGGGTGCCCCAGCGCCACGCCCCCGCCGCAGACGTTGACCTTCGACTCGTCGATCGAGAGCGCCTTGAGATTGCAGAGGACCTGGGCGGCGAAGGCCTCGTTGATCTCGAAGAGATCGATGTCCTTGACCGAGAGGTTGGCCTTCTTGAGGGCGCCGTCGATCCCACCGATGGGGGCCGCGAAGATCTCCTTGGGCGCCACGCCGCTGGTGTGGTAGCTCACGATCCTCGCGAGGGGCTTGACGCCCAGGCTCTCGGCCCTGGCAAGGCTCGACACCACCACCGCCGCCGCACCGTCGGAGATCTGGCTCGCGTTGGCGGCCGTCACCGACCCGTCGGGCGTGAACGCCGGGCGGAGTTTGGAGACCGACTCGATGGTCGAATCCGCCCGGATGCCCTCGTCGGCGGCGACGCCCGGGCTCTTCTTGTCCAGGCACTGCTCCCCGCTGAGCGCCACGATCTCGCCCTTGAAGTGTCCGGCCTTGGTCGCCTCGGCGGCGCGGAGGTGGCTCTGGACGGAGAAGCGGTCCTGGTCGGCGCGGGAGATCCCGTGCGCCTTCGCGATGTGGTCCGCCGAGTTGCCCATGGCGCACCCCTCGAAAGCGCACGTCAGCCCGTCGTAGGCCATGTGGTCGATCAGCTGGGCCGGGCCGTACTTGACGCCCTCGCGGACACGGGCAAAGTGCGGCGCCTGGGTCATGTTCTCGAACCCGCCGGCGACGACGAGGCTGTTGTCCCCCGCTTTGATCGACTGGGCCGCGAGCATCACCGCCTGGAGACCCGACCCGCACACCTTGTTGATGGTCTGCGCGGAGATGGTGTCGGGGAGCCCGGCCTTGAGCGCGGCCTGGCGGGCGGGGTTCTGCCCGAGCCCGGCCTGGAGCACGCAGCCCATGATGACCTCGTCGATCTGATCCTTGGACTTCGCCACGCCGCCGAGGGGTTCGAGGGCGGCGGCGAGGGCGTAGGAGCCCAGCACGGGGCTTGGGACCTTGGACAACCCGCCGAAGAACCGCCCGATCGGGGTTCGCCGGGCGGACAGGATCACCGGGACGGTCGCGGCGCTGGACATCGTGGGCCTCCTCGCGGGGCGTGACCGCCGGTGCGTGTCGTCCGCACGGGTCGCCGCCGGAGGGGATGATAGGAAACCTGACCACGCCCCCGCCCGGGACTACGCTTGCGCCCCCGTGGAACGGGTTGGAGAGCCCCCATGCCGAGGATCGACGCCGCCCTGGTCAACCGCGAGACCCACGTCCTGCTCCCCGCCGACAGCAACCAGGCGCTCGGGCTGGCGCAGTACGCCATCGACTTCCTCTGGGGCCAGCCCGGGAAGGGCGCCGACCCCGCCGCGTCGGTCGTCGAGCGGATCAACCTCTTCCACACCGACGCGACGATCGCGGGTCTCTCGGCCATCGCCCTGGGGACCAACGCCCCGAACCTGCTCCGCCGCGAGGCCGCCGAATACCCGGCGACGCCCGGGGCGTTCGGCGCCGGCGGCCCGGCGTGGGCGCGCAAGGCCGTCCGCGCGGGGGTCCCGGTCTTCGGGTCGAGGCAGGACGTGGCGGTGGAGAAGGCCGTTGTCGCCAACGCCTCGGCCGTGCGCGAGTGGGACACCAACGGGACCAACTTCGGGTACAACCCCCGCCTGGGGCAGACCGCGGGCGAGTTCGGGCACAACGATTTCTACGCCGTCCCGATCGCGGCGGCCCAGCTCCGCGGGCTCGACGGCAAGACCGCCCTCCGCGGGATGCTCCTGCTCGACGAGGTCCGCGGGCGCCTGGCCGAGGCGTTCAGCCTCAAGACGTACAAGATCGACCACGTGCTGCACGGGGCGATCGGCTCGGCGGTGACCTTCGGCGCGATGATGGGCGCCACCGCCGAGCAGATCGAGAGCGCGGTGGGCATGGTCGTGGCGCACCACGTGCCCTTCCGCGCCATCCGCGCGGGCAAGCAGCTCTCCGACAGCAAGGGGGCGTCCGCGGCGATCTCGACCGAGGCCGCCGTCCTCGCCGTCAAGCGGAGCATGGGCGGGTTCCTCGGCCCGCGCGACATCTTCCGCAACCCCGAGGCGGTCTTCCGGATCTTCGAGGGCCCCGGGCAGATGTTCCAGAAGGTCGGTGGCGGGAAGGCCAACACCGAGCGCGCCGACGCCTCCCCCTTCGATCTGTGCCTGGCCCGCGCGGGCGACGACTTCGCCGTGATGGGCATGCACTTCAAGCTCGGGCTCTACGAGCACCAGTCCGCCGGCGCCCTCCAGGGGCTCATCAACATCATCAACCGCAACCCGGCCCTCCTCGACGACCAGACGGGCGACTGCATCTCCAAGATCGTCGTCCGTGCCTACGAGCCGGCCTTCGGCATCATCGGCGACCCCGCCAAGCGCGACCCCAAGACGCGCCAGTCCGCCGATCACTCCATGCTCTACCTCGTCTGCACGATGCTCCGCAAGGCCCTCGAGCTCCACTCCGCCGCGGCGGGACGCACGCCGCGCCCGGCCCTGGGGTGGAAGGAACTCATGCTCACCCCGCACGATTTCTCCCCCAAAGCCCTCCACGACCCGCTCACCCGCGAACTCATGGGCAAGATGTCCTTCGAGCACGGCGGGCCCGAGTACGACGCGAAATACCCCGACGGGATCCCCACCTCCATCGTCGTCACCGACGACGAGGGCGCGACCCACGACTCGGGCCTGGTCATGTACCCCGGCGGGCACGCCCGAAACCACGCCGGGCCCGACGCCATCAACCTCAAGGACGTCCTGGCCCACAAGTTCGAGGTCCTCGGGCGGCTCGCCGTGGACGACCCCAAGGGGCTCATCGCCCGCCTCTCGAACGTCGAGGCCAAGAACGCCGACGCGATCGCGTCGCTCTACGACTTCACGCTCAAGGCCTCCGCCGAGGCGTTCGACTGACCGCCCCCGGGCCCGCCCGCCCCTCTCAGAACGGGCCCGGGCCCTCGGGCGTGAACCCCCCGGCGACCTCGGGGTGCTCGCGGCGGTACACCTGCGTCGGGACCGCGAGCCTCACGCCGCTCGCCGCGAACGCCTCGATCAGCTTGAGGTTGATCGACTGCTGGATGTCCATGTAGACGTTGAAGTCCGCGCTCAGGACGTGGTACACCGCCTCGAACTCCAGCGCGTACGCCCCGATGGCCTTGAAGTGCGCCCGGTCGAACCTCGCCTTGGGCTCGGCCTCGATCGCCGACCGCACCACCCCGGGGATCGCCCGCACCTGCCCCACCGGCGTCCCGTGCGGGACGGCGAACCCGAACACCACGCGACGCTCCTGCATCCGCTTGTAGTTCTGGATCCGCGACGACAGCAGGTCCGAGTTCGAGAACACCAGTTGCTCGCCCGAGAGCGCCCTCACCCGCGTCGTCTTCACCCCGATGCTCTCGACCGTCCCCAGCTTGTCCCCCACGATGATGAAATCACCCACCAGGAACGGCTTGTCGAACACGATCGTCAGCGACGCGAACAGGTCCGACAGGATCGACTGGCACGCCAGCGCCACCGCCACCCCGCCGATCCCCAGCCCCGTGATCAGCGGCGTGACCTCGACGCCCAGATTCGAGAGCGCCAGCGCCACCAGCACACCGCCCAGCACCAGCATCGACATGAACCGGATGATGCCCGACGCCGAGGCCAGCGACGGGTCGGAGGCCCCGTCGGACGACGGGCGGGTCACCGCGCGGGCGATGACGAACTCCACCACCAGCCGGCTCGTCAGCAACAGCTGCGCCGAAACCGCGACCACGAACACGCTCCGGAAGAAAGTCTCGACCCCCGCGGGGAGCGTGAGCAGCGCGCAGGCCGAGTACGCCGCCGCGGGGACGACCGCCCAGGGGCGCAGGTCGTTGAGCACGCGGAGCGCCAGCCCCCGCGCCCGGTCCGCGTGCTCGAGCGACGAGAACACCCGCCGGGCCCAGCGACGCGCCACATGGAACGCCAGCACGAGCGCGAGCGCCAGCCCGCCCGCCGCCAGGTACGCCCACCCCGGGTTGCCCGCGTACTCCCGCTGGTACCACGGCGTGCCCGCGAACGCCAGCGCCGCCGCGCCCAAGTCCCACGCCACGCCCGTCATCGGGTGGTTCATCGCGAACCCTATCGCCCGGCCGACGCCCGATCAACGCCCACCAGTCCGGGCTCATCCCGCCGCGACGCCCGCCGAGGACGCTCTATCCGCCGCCCTTACTCCTTCGCGCCCGTCCACGGGAACACCACGTACCGGTGCTCGAACGTCCCGTCGTCGAACAGGTCGACGAGCGCGTAGCCACCGCGGAACTCCTGGCACGGCCCGTCCCACCACGCGCCCGACACCGCCCCGTTGCACAGGTACGTCACCCCGAGGTAATCCACGCGGTCCACCAGGTGGATGTGCCCCGAGAGGCACACCTTCACCTGCGGGTGCGCATGGAAGAGGCCCTTGATCCGCCTCGCGTCGATGTGCATCCACGCCCCGGGGACCTTCCAATCCCCGTCCTTCTCGTTGTCCCCGTCGAAGTACGCCGACGCGCTCAGGATCGGGATGTGGCTCAGCACCAGCGTGGGCGTCGTGGGTTTCGCCGCCAGCTCGCCCGAGAGCCACTCGAACTGCGCGTCGTCGAGCCGGGCGATGTACCCGTGGTCGTCGGGCCCGCGCGTGTGCGTCGAGTCCAGCACCACGAACCGCCACCCCGCACGCTCGAACACGCGGTACGGCCTCTCCAGCCCGAACACCTCGCACGCCCAGGCTTTCCCCCACCCCTTCTCCAGCCCCGTCGTCTGGCTCTTGTCCTTCCGCCACCCCCACACGTCGTGGTTGCCCACGCAGTGCTCCACGGGGATCGTGCAATGGTCCTTGAGCACCCCCGCCCAGAGATCAAAGAGCATCCTCGAACGCTCGAACGTCTGCCCGAACGCGTCCATGATGTTGTCGCCCCCGGCCAGGATCAGGTCGGGCCGCCCGCCCTCCCCGGCGTTCAGCCCGTGGACGTGCTCCAGGCACGCGATCAGCCCCTCTCGCCCCCGCTTCTCGGGCTGGACGTGCGCGTCCGTCAGGTGCGCCACCCGCAGCACGCGCCGCCGTGCCGCCGACGGCGAAACCGCCACCGCCGCCGAAGCGGGCGACGACGGGATCCCTCCCGCGAGCAGCCCTCCGGTCAGGAAACCGCCCGCCTTCAGGGCGCCACGACGCGACCACGTCCGATCCATGCGCTGGCTCCTCGTCCCGGCGTGGCGGTGCCGACGCCGCGGGCGGAGAGTTTACATCACGGATCGTCGTGCCCCCGGCCGCGATAGAGGCTTGACCGAACTTTCGCGCGGCCTTAAGACCGGCGCCACGTCTTCCCCCCGAACACCGCGTTGGACCCCAGGTCCTCGGCGATGCGGATCAGCTGGTTGTACTTCGCGTTGCGGTCGCTGCGGCAGGGCGCGCCGGTCTTGATCTGCCCGCAGTTGGTCGCCACCGCGAGGTCCGCGATGGTCGAATCCTCCGTCTCGCCCGAGCGGTGGCTCATCACCGCCGCGCACCCGCTCCGCATCGCCAGGTCCACCGCCTCGAAGGTCTCGCTGAGCGTCCCGATCTGGTTCACCTTGACCAGGATCGCGTTGCCGCACCCCTCCTTGAGCCCGCGCTCGAGGAACTTTTTGTTCGTCACGAACAGGTCGTCCCCGACCAGCTGCACCTTCTCCCCCAGACGCCCCGTCAGCCGCTTCCAGCCCGCCCAGTCGTTCTCCGCCAGCCCGTCTTCGAGCGAGCGGATCGGGTACTTGGCACACCACCCCGCCCACAGGTCGATCATCTGGTCCGACGAGAGGACCTCCTTGCTGCTCTTGAACAGCTTGTACCCCTCGCGCCCGTCCTTGGCGGCCTCGTTCCAGCACTCGCTCGCCGCGGGGTCGAGCGCCACAAAAACTTGCTCACCCCACCGGTAGCCCGCCTTGGCCACCGCCTTCTCGATGATCTGCAGCGCTTCCTCGTTGCTCTTGAGGTTGGGCGCGAACCCGCCCTCGTCGCCCACCGCCGTCGAGAGGTGCGCGTCGTGCAGCACCCGCTTGAGCGCGTGGTAGATCTCCACCCCCGCCCGCACCGCCTCCCCGAAATCGTCGAAGCCCCACGGCTGGACCATGAACTCCTGGAAGTCCACCGTGTTGTCCGCGTGCTTCCCCCCGTTGAGGATGTTGAACATCGGGACCGGGAGCGTCCTCGCCTTGGCGCCCCCGAGGTAGCGGTAAAGCGGGAGCCCCGCCGCCTCCGCCGACGCTCGCGCCGCCGCCATGCTCACCCCGAGGATCGCGTTGGCCCCCAGGCTGCCCTTGTTGGGCGTCCCGTCGAGCCCGCACAGCCTCGCGTCGAGGGCCTCCTGCCGGCTCGCGTCGAACCCGATCATCTCCGGCGCGATCCGCCGGTTGACGTTCTCGACCGCCCGCAGCACCCCCTTGCCCCCGTACCGCTTGGCGTCCCCGTCGCGCAGCTCGACCGCCTCGTGCTCGCCCGTCGAGGCGCCCGAGGGCACCGCCGCCCGCCCCACGAACCCCGAGGCCAGGTGCACGTCCACTTCGAGCGTCGGGTTGCCCCGCGAATCCAGGATCTGCCTCGCCTTCACCGCCGTGATCTCGAACGACATGCTCACCTCGCCCGCGCTCTCGCGCACCATGTTCCCGGCGCCGGAGCCGACGCCCACGCCGCATCCTAGTTCGCCACGCCGCCCCGGCACGATACACCTCGCGCCGGCGCCCGAGCCTTGCTTCGATCCGAGCTCTGTTCGTAATTTGTTCGCACACTCGATCAGACGCCCCGGCCCAGAGCAGACTTTCAGGGCGTGGCGCGAACCGTTGGCCGATTCCGTGATACTCACTACACTGTCCTTGAGCCGGAGCGGGTGACGGTGTCCGATAACCCACCGCTCGCTCATGCTTGAGGCGCTTCCTTCGAGGAGTGTTGTTCCTTGGTCGATCTGCCCAAGGCACGCCGAAAAGTTGGCCCTATTTGACGGCAGGGAGATTTAGCATGAAATCGTCCGCTTACGTTCTCTCGACCGCGGCCGCCGCGCTGTTCACGTCCGCCGCGCTGGCCCAATTGCCCGCCCCCCCGGCCGGCCCGACGCAGCCCGCCGAGAAGGGCAAGTTCACCCCACCCCCCACGCCCGCCCCCGGCGAGTTCCTCTTCGGGGAGCCCCGGCTCGACGTCGAGGCCATGGAGCACGACTTCGGCCGCGTGCTCGACACGCAAGAAACGCTCTACAAGTTCAAGTTCAAAAACTCGGGCGTCGGCCCGCTGACGATCCACAACGTCAACAGCGGCTGCGGGTGCACGGTCCCCGCGTTGCAGAAGCGTGAGTACGCCGCGGGCGAGTCGGGCGAGATCGAGGTCCGCTACCACCCCAAGGGACGCCAGGGCCCGCAGACCCAGCAGGTCACCGTCACCAGCAACGACCCCTCCCAGCCCGAGTTGCGCCTGACGATCAAGGCCAACGTCGTCCGCTTCGTGACCTTCGAGCCCGGCTCGGTCAGCATGCCGGCGATCGACAAGAACAAGCCCGCCGCCCAGATCGTCCGCGCCACCGCTCTCTCCGATTCCATCCAGATCGCCTCGGTCCGCGTCCTCCCTGAGACGGCGCCCTTCACGGCCCGAGTCATCGGCACCAAGGACATCGAGGTCGCCGGCGAGAAAGCCAAGGAGTTCCAGATCGAGGTCGCCTTCAAGGGCTCGCCCCAGGCCGGGTTCCAGGGCGCCCAGATCCAGCTCAACACCAACGACCCCAAGTCGCCCATGGTCCAGTTCTCGGCCAACGCGATGGTCCAGGCCGACCTCCAGGTCACCCCCGCGCCCCGCATGACCTTCGTCGCCGCCCCGGGCACGGAGATCAACCAGCAGGTCACCGTCACCCACCGCTTGGCCCAGCCTTTCGAGGTCCGCGGGATCACGCTGCTCTCGCGCACCGGGCAGCCGATCCAGGGCATCGAGGCCTCCCTGACCCCGGGCGAGGACCGCAAGTCGTACACCGTCACGCTCAAGGGGACCCCCGCCGAGGCCGCCGCGCGGATCGACGGCGAGATCATGCTCGCGACCAACGTCCCGGGCGAAGAGCAACTCAAGATCCAGGTCCTGGGCGTCTCCCGCACGCCCACGCCCTCCACGCCGATCCCGGCCACGCAGGGCCCGACCGCGCCCAAGGCCGCGCCTCAGCCGATCCAGAGCAAGCCCTCGGCGTCGCCCCCCGTCAAGCACTCGGCGTCCCCCGCGGGTCTCCCCGGCGCGGGCGTCCCGGGCGCGGCGTCCGACGCCGTGTCCGCCGCGAAAAAGACCGGCGGCAAGTAAGCACGAACGCCCGGCCGGACCCGGCGCGGGCCCACGTTCACGGAGTTCACGGATGCACCACGCCCGATCCCTCGCCGCGTTCTTGATCCTCACGGCGGCCTTCATTTCGCCCGCCGACGCCGCGGCCATGACCACCCCCGCGCCGGCCTCCGCGCCGCACGCCGACGACGCCCCCAAGATCCACATCGACCGCATGAAGCAAGACTGGGGACGCGTCTCCGACCTCGAGGTCCTCCACACTCAGTTCACCGTCACCAACCTCGGCGGCTCGACGCTCATCATCACCGAACTCAAGCCCAGCTGCGGGTGCGTCAAGCCCCGCATGCGCGACAACAAGCGCGAGATCGGGCCCGCCGAATCCGTCATCCTCGACGTGTCCTTCGAGCCCGGGTCCAAGACCGGCATCAACAACTACCACTTCGACCTGCGGTCCACCGACCCCGAGAACCCCGTCCTCAAGGTCGACGTCACCTGCGACGTCAACCCCACGATCCTCGTCGAGCCCCTCGGCGGGCTCAGCTTCGGCGCCGTCGACCGCGGGACCAAGACCACCCGCCAGGTCCTCGTCGCCGGCCTCGCCCCCGATTTCCGCGCCACCTTCGCCACCGTCTCGGGCGACTCCCCCATCACCGTCAAGGTCGGCCCCACCAAGGACGTCACGATCAACGGCGACGCCCGACGCCAGACCGTCCTCGACGTCACCCTCCCCGACACCCTGAAAATCGGACGCTTCGAGGAACGCATCTTCGTCCGGCACACCGACAAACGCGTCGGGCTGATCAACGTCCTGATCTCGGGCGAAGTCCTCGGCCTGATCCGCTCCGAATCCGCCTCGATCCCGCTGGGCGTCGCCGCCCCCGAGGCGCCGCTCGCCGGCGAGTTCAAGGTCTTCAACGCCCAGGGCAAGCCCTTCACCATCAACGCCGTCGAGTTCCGCCCCAGGCAGGGGAACATCCCGATCGAGCTGAAGTACACGCCGACCCCCAACGCGGACCGCTCGGCGTACACGATCGCCTTCTCGGGCAACGCCCCGTCCAGGGCCGCCCCCATCACGGGCGAGATCATCGTGACGACCGACGTGACGGGCGAGCCCCCGTTGCGGATCCCCGTCTCGCTCGCGGTCAGGATCCCCAAGGAACCCGAGCAGCCGGAATAACCGCGACGCCGCGGACGCCCCAGGAGCACCGATGCCCAACGTCTATGTCCAGGCCGCGATCGTCGCCGCCGTCGGCCTCGGGCTCGCCGTCTGGGATTCCTCACGCCGGCCCGTCTCACTCCCCGCCCCCGCCGAGGTCAAGGAACCCTCCGCCCGCCGGAGCGGCCCCACGCCAACCCCGCCCAACGACGCCGCGGGCTCGCCCGACGCCGCGCCCGACCCCGACCGGGTCGCCGCGCCCACGAACACCCCACCGGCCACGACCGCCGGCGCCACGGTCATCCCGGGGCTCGACCCCGCCGCCCTCGGCGTGAACATCTCCCTCAACGAGGCCTGGACCCTCAACGAGAACGCTCAGGCGGTCTTCCTCGACGTGCGCGCCGCCGACGTCTTCGCCGCCGGTCATATCCGCGAGGCCCGCAACCTCCCCTTTACCGACCTGACCAACGCCACCGCCAACGGGCTCGCGTTCCTCCGCGCCTACCCCGACCGCACGCAGCACTTCGTCATCTACTGCGGCGGGGGCGACTGCCACGACTCCGAGAACGTGCGCACCATCCTGGTCACCCAGGGGTTCTCGAACCTCCACATCTTCCGCGAGGGGTACCCCGGGTGGACCGGCGCGGGGCTGCCCACCGAGCGCGGCGCCGACCGGGGGTTCGCCGAGTGAGCCCGACCCGGTCGATCGAGCCCTGGGTTCTCCTCACCGCCCGTCTCGCCCTGGGCGTGCTGCTGCTGGTCTCGGCGTACATGAAGCTCAAGACCGGCGCCATCGTGGACGGTCCGTTCGCCTTCGCCCTTGCCGTGCGCTCGTTCGAGATCCTCCCCGACGCGCTCGTGCCGTTCGCGGCGTTCGCGGTGCCGTGGACCGAAGCCGTCGCGGGCGCGTGCCTGGTCCTGGGTCTTTTCGCCCGCGGCGCCGGCACGCTGTCCCTGGCCCTCTTGATCACGTTCACGCTGGCGGTCGTCTCGGTCGTGCTCCGGGGGATGAACCTCTCGTGCGGGTGCTTCGGGGAGTACAAGTTGATCTGCTCGGGGGCCGCCGGGTGGTGCAAGGTCGGGGAGAACATGATCCTGATCGCGCTGGCCATGCTCCCCGCGGCCCGCGGCGCCGGCGCCGTGGCCTTGGACCGATGGGTCTCGCCGGCGCCGGCCCTCACCCGCCCGAGCCCGGCCACGGGTGGTTAAGCGTACAGAACACGAACGCGGCCCGAGGCCGGATGGAAGGCTCCGCGGGAGCGGCCTAACCTCATGGTCCCCACCGTCGCCCTTGAGGTCGGACGCGTACGTCCGTGTCTCCAAGGGCCCAAGCCCACGACGGAGGCCGCCACGAGCGGCAGATGCGCATGAGCAAGTTCGCCCGGTTCGGGAACGTCACCAAGCCCAGGATCACCAAGACCACGCCCAAGGGCGGGGTGTACGTCGATTGGAAGGACGTCGAGACGCTTCGCCGTCTGATGAGCCCCAACGGCAAGATCCTCGGGCGCAAGCGGTTGTCCACCAGCGCGGCGGAGCAGCGGATGCTCTCGCAGGCCATCAAGCGGGCCCGCTTCATGGCGCTCCTGCCGTTCACGTCGGCGACGCTCTGACCGCGGGCTCAACCGGCGGAGAGGGAACACCCCCGATGAGCGGGGCCATGGTCAAACGGGTGTACGCGCCGCTCCTGGCGAGGGCCAGGCGGGCGGCCAACCCGGAATCCCGGATGAAGAAGGCCGTCGACCTGATCTGGAACGCCTTCTCGACGCCGACGCACCCCCCCGAGCACACCGACGACGGCCACCAGCACCCGGCGATCTCCTGGATCGGGTTCTATCTCTTCCGTGAGGGCGCGGGCCCCGACGGGGGCGACGGGCTGGTCCTGGGCCCGAGCCGCGACAAGCCCGCGTGCTCCCCGATCGGGCTGCACGGGGTCTGCGGGCGGTGCTACCTCGAGCGGGCGTCGATCTTGGTGGACGACGTGGCGACGCTGGGCCCCAACTACATCGCGTGCGACCCCAACGACCGCAGCGAGCTGTGCATCCCGCTGGTGAACGACGAGGGGGTGTGCTGGGGCGTGCTCGACGCGGACAGTTTCCAGGCCGCCGCGTTCAACGAACACGACGTGCGCGGGATGACGATGCTCTGCCAGCGTCTGGGCCTGACGTCGGCCTCGCACGGGACGCCCCCGACCCTGCGTCTGTAAGGGCCCGCCCCTCCCGCTACACTGGGCGCATGGCCCCGACGACCGTGCTCCCCAACCCACGCGTGCACCCGCGGTTCTCGGGGATCACCACCTTCTGCCGCTACCCACGGCTCGAGGACGTGACGCCGGAGAACCGCCCCGTCGATTGGGCGGTCTTCGGGGTCCCCTTCGATGCGGGCGTGACCTATCGGCCCGGCGCCAGGTTCGGCCCCCGCGCGGTCCGCGACGCTTCGCAGTACGTCAAACGATTCCACATGGCGCACGGGGTTGATGTGTGCGAGGTCCTCAGCCTCGCCGACGCGGGCGACGCCCCCGTCGCGCCCTACTCCTGCAAGGAAACCCTCGACGTCGTCTGGTCGTGGGCCACGCAGCTCCCCGACCCCGCGCGGACCAGGCTCCTCGCCGTCGGCGGCGATCACTCCGTCGCGTACGCCAACATCAACGCGACCTGGGAGCGCCGCGGCCGGCCCGGCGGCGGGCTCGCCCTCCTCCATTTCGACTCCCACCTCGACACCGTCGATTCGGTGTGGAACGAGAAATGGGGGCACGCCTCGCCCTTCCGACGGGCCATCGAGGACGGGCTGATCGACCCCAAGGCCATGATCTCCGTGGGCATCAAGGGCCCGCTCAACTCCAAGGCCGACCTCGACTTCGCCTCGCACCACGGCGTCACGATCGTCACCCATGAACGATGGAAGGCGGAGGGGCCCCGCGTGCTGCGCGATTTCGTCGCCCGGCTCTCTGGCCGCGAGGCGTACCTCTCGTTCGATATCGACGTGGTGGACCCCGCCTTTGCACCAGGGACCGGGACCCCGTGCCCCGGGGGCTTGACGAGCGCCGAGGCCTTCGAGGCGGTCCGCGCGTGCGCGGGCGCGTCGATCGTCGGCGCCGACGTGGTCGAGGTGCTCCCCGACCGGGACCCCGCCGGGATCACCGCCCTGCTCGCGGCCCATGTCGTGTTCGAGATCCTCGCGATCGACGCCGCGGCACGGTCGAAAGGCGGGGCGAAGGGCTCGCCCTGTGGTCAGTCCTCGCCGCCCGCGCGCTGACGCTTGACGTCCCCCCGCCGCTTCTTGGTCTCGAGGCGGCGCTGGCGAGACCCGTAGGTCGGCTTGGTCGCCCGCCGGACCTTGGGCGCCTTGAGGCTCCGCAGCACCAGCTCCCGCAGCCGCAGGACCGTCTCGGACTTGTTGCGTTCCTGCGAACGGAACACGTCGCTGGAGATCACGACCTCCCCGTCGTCGGTGAGGTGCCCCGCGGCCAGATCGATGAACCGGCGCAGCTGGTCCTCTCGCATCTTGAGGTCGATGAGGTGGACGCGGAGCTGGCACTTGGTGGCGCGCTTGTTGACGTTCTGCCCCCCGGGCCCCGAGCTCGACGAGAACTGGAAGCGCAGCCGGTCCCGCGCCACGGCCACGCCGGGCCCGAGCACCACACCCGCCACCGGAGATGCGCCAGCGTCAAGCGTCATACCCAGAGTTTAGCGGGGCTCGGCCCGTCTGGTTGGTCTCTTCGCCGCTTCTTGATCCCGCGGTAGACTCCTGTGATGAAGATGACGTTCTTCGGGGCCGCGGGCGAGGTTACCGGGTCCTGCGCACTCCTCGAAACCGGCGCGGCGAGGGTGCTGATCGACTGCGGGATGCACCAGGGCGGCCGCGATGAAGAGGCCAGGAATCGAGTCCCGCTCCCGGTCCGGGCCCGGGAACTCGACGCGGTGCTGATCACGCACGCGCACATCGACCATATCGGACGCACGCCCCTGCTCCCCGGCCTCGGGTTCAAGGGCCCGATCTACGCGACGGACGCGACGTGCCGGCTCGCCCCGATCATGCTCCGCGACTCCGCGAAGCTCGCGGAGATCGACGCCTCCCGCGACAGCGTCCGCAACGCCCGGCGCGGGCTCGGGCCGGTCCTCCCGCTCTACACCGCCGAGGAGGTCGAGCGCGTGCTCCCGATGTTCCGCCCGGTGGTCTACGGCGAGGCCCGCGTGGTCGCCCCGGGCGTCACGGCGCGGTGGATCGACGCGGGGCACATGATCGGGTCCGCCTCGATCGAGCTGACCGTCGACGCGGCGCCACGCCCGCGCACGATTGTCTTCTCCGGGGATATCGGGCACTTGGGCACCGCCCTGCTCAACGACCCGACCGTCCCCCCGCACGCCGACGTGGTCGTCATGGAATCGACCTACGGCGACCGCGACCACCGCTCGATGGACGACACCCTCGCCGAGTTCACCGACATCATCAAGGAGGCGGTCTGGGAGAAGCAGAAAGTCATCATCCCCGCCTTCGCGGTCGGGCGCTCGCAGCAGTTGATCTACCACCTCGGCGAGATCGTCGAGACCGGCCGCGTCCCCCGGTTCCCGTTCTACCTCGACAGCCCGATGGCCGCCGACGCCGTCGAGGTCTATCGAGAGTTCGCCCACCTGCTCGACCCGGCGACCCTCGCCCGGCTCCGCTCGGGCGCCCTCGAACAGTCCCTCACGGACCTGCGGATCCTCCGCTCGGGCGACGAGTCCCGGGCCCTCAACGAGGCCCCGGGGCCGATGGTCATCATCGCCCCCTCGGGCATGTGCACCGGCGGGCGGGTCCTCCACCACCTCCGCCACAACCTCTGGAAGCACGGGGTCCACGTCGTCATCGTCGGGTTCCAGGGCAAGGGATCGCTCGGGCGCGCGCTCGTCGAGAAAGCCCCCTCCGTCCGCATCATGCGCGAACGCATCGTCGTCCGCGCGAAGGTCTCCACCCTCGGCGGCTTCTCGGCCCACGCCGGGAAGGCCGAGCTGCTCGCGTGGGCCTCCGCGGTCCATGGCATCGATCGCAAGCACCCGCGGTTCATCCTCACCCACGGCGAGGACACCCCCCGGGCCTCGCTCGCTCGCTCGCTCGAAAACCTCACCGGGCGCCCGACGCTCGTGCCCGGCTTCGCGGAAACGATCGACCTGGGCTCGCTCGACGGATGACGCTCACACCGCGGGGGCCGACGCTTTCCAGCCCGAGTTCTGCTCCGCCCTGGGGTGGAGCATCAACCACAGTCGCTCGAGCAACTCGGGCAGCCCGACCCCGGCCGCGCCGCTGATGGCGAGGGCCTCGGTCCCGGGCCTCAGCTCAAGATCGCGGCAGACCGCCAGCAACGCCTTGCGCCGCGACGCGTCGTCGGGGAAAAGATCCATCTTGTTGAGCACGATCAGCTCGGGCCGCTCGGCCAGCTCGACCGAATACTGCTCCAACTCGCGGCGGACCGTGCGGTAGTTGTCCGCGGGCTTGGTGCCGTCGGGCGGCGAGGCGTCGAGCAGGTGCACCAGCACGCGGGTCCGCTCCACGTGCCGCAGGAAATCAAGC
This sequence comes from Phycisphaeraceae bacterium, assembly GCA_015200025.1. GTDB lineage: Bacteria > Planctomycetota > Phycisphaerae > Phycisphaerales > UBA1924 > UBA2396. The sequence goes on from CP054186.1 coordinate 915,204, forward strand.
CCCAGCCCCGCCCCGCCCGCGGCCCCCTCGATCAGCCCGGGGATATCCGCCAGCACGATCCGGCGTTGCCCGTCCACCTCCGCGATCCCCAGCTGCGGGCTCAGCGTCGTAAAGGGATAATCCGCGATCTTGGGGTTCGCCCGCGTCAACGCCTTGAGCAGCGTGCTCTTGCCCGCGTTGGGCATCCCGATCAGCCCCACCTCGGCGATCAGCTTGAGCTCGAGCCGGACCTGGAACTGCTGCCCCGGCTCGCCCGCCTCGGCCGTCCGCGGGGCCTGGTTGATCGAACTCTTGAAGTGCTCGTTCCCGAACCCGCCGCGACCGCCCTTGGCGATCACGTGCCGCCCGCCCGGGCCCAGGTCGTGCATCATCGCCCCGGTCTGATGATCGAAGATCATCGTCCCCGGCGGGAGTTTGAGCACGAAATCCTCGCCGTCCTTCCCGCTGCACTGCTTCTGCCCGCCCGCCTCGCCGTCCTGGGCGGCGTACACCGCCTGGAACCTCAGGTCGTACAGCGTGGACATCCCGTCCTCGGACACGATGACCACGTCACCGCCCTTGCCCCCGTTGCCCCCGTTGGGTCCGCCCTTGGGCTCGTACTTGCCGCGGCGGAAGGAGACCTTCCCGTCGCCGCCCTTGCCCGCCCGAACCGTGATGACCGCGCGATCGACAAACACCCGGGAGGGTAGCACCCACGCCCGCGATCCTCCGAAAGCCCCTTATTCCTCCCCGAAGCCCACCACGACCGACCCGTACGCCCCGAGGACCTCCGCGGGCTTGAACCGGGCATCCCCGCGCGACACGCCGACCTCGCGTCCCGTGAGCAGATCTACCCCACGCCGGCGCGCCGTGACCGACGCGGGAACCGTCACCAGGTAATCCGCCACCGGCTCCCCCGACAGGTTCACCGCCACCACGATCACCCGCCCGCGGTCCTCCCGCGCGAACGCCCAGACCCGGCGGTTGGCCGTGTCGAGCACCTCCATCGACCCCACCCGAAGCGCCCGCTCGTTCGTCCGGAGCCGGATCAGCGATCGGTAATGGTTCAGCAGGCTCGACGGGTCCGCGTCCTGAACCGCCACGTTCTTCCCCGGCGTGTCCGCGTTGTACGCCCGCCACGGCGTCCCCGCCGTGAACCCGCCGCCCGCGTCCCACGGCATCGGAGTCCGGATGTCTTCGTCGGGCTTGACCCCCACCATCCCGATCTCCTCCCCGTTGTAGATGAACGGGACCCCCGGGGCCGTGAACAAGATCGTCGCCGCCGCTCGAGCTTTGCGCCACGCGGCCTCGCCCGTCTCGCGAGTCGATTTATCCCCGCCCCCCAGCCTCGACATCACGCGGTCCAGGTCGTGGTTCGACAGGAACGTCGAATACTGCCCGCGCGGGTACAGCCGGAGGTTCCGCCCCCACTGGCGGTCGAGCCCCTCGCGGGCGCCGGTGTTGAGTGCCCGGATGGTCGCCTCGGCCGTGTCGAACTCGAACGCCGACCGGAGCCCGCGACCGACGTACGGGGCCACCTGCCCGCTCTCAGCCCAGACCTCGCCCACGGTGAACGCGTCGGGTCGCACCGATTCGGCGTGACGCCGGAACGCGGCGAGCCACGCGTGGGTCTCGGGCGTGCTCTCCTGCACCTCCCCGTCCTCGATCAGGTGCCGGACCGCGTCGATCCTGAACCCCGACACGCCGACCTCGGGCCGAAGCCAGAACGATGCCGACGCGAACAGCGCCGCGGTCGCCTCCGGGTTTCGAAGATTAAAGTCCGGCATCCCCTTCCAGAAGAGCCCGAAGTAATACCCGCCCGACGACCCGCGCGCAGGGTGCGGGTGCCAGACCTCCTGGTTCCACGCCCCCTTCCACCGCGGCCTCTCCGACGACCACAGGAACCAGTCCCGCGTCGATCCGTTCGGGTCCATCGCCTCCACGAACCACGGGTGCTCCCACGAGCAATGGTTCGGCACCCAATCCAGGATCACGCGGATCCCCCGCCGCTCGCACTCACGGACCAGCCGCGTGAAATCCTCCATCGTCCCGTGCTCGGGGTTGACGGCCGTGTAGTCCTTCACGTCGTACCCGTGGTACCCCGTCGCGGGCATGATGGGCATGAGCCACAAGGCGGTGACGCCAAGGTCGCGCGTCGTCGCGGGGTCGCCGTCGTTGAGATAATCCAGGCGCTCGATCAGCCCCTGAAAGTCGCCGATCCCGTCGCCCGCGAGCGGGCCGCTCGACGAATCCGCGAACGACCGCACGAACACCTGGTAGAAGACCGCGTGGTTCCACCAGGCGTCGAGGTTCACCGGCTCGCCCGAACGGTCCTCATTCGAAACGACGATCCTCGCGTCGGGCGACGCGGCCGGATTGACCGTCGCCTGCCCCCACGCCGACTCGGCCGCGATGCACGCCGCGAGTACCACCGAACGAATAGCCCACATCCAGCTCATCGTGCATCCTACGCCGCCGGGCCGACCACCCCGACCGGGCCCACGCCCACCTCTTCGGGCGTGGGATCTCCCCGCCGCATGCCGCGTCACGACCCGCCGATCGGTGTGGACCGTCTCCGTATTATGAAAGACTTTTCTTAACCACCTATTTATTCACAACGTGTCATATTCCCTTGACGCTCGGGGGGGGGGGGGGGGGGTAATTCTCGGTATCATCCCGACACGGCGCAACCGCGGACGGAGAAAGGAGATTCTGATGATCTCGAACCCGCGTCACACCCGGAGCACGTTGACCCTGACCGCCCTCTCGGCGTGGTCGATCGCGTGGCCCGCGCTGGCCCAGCCCTCGGCCCCGGGGCGGACCGAGATCACCTCGCGCCTCTCGGGCTCGCTCCTCGCCGTCCCCGACGGGAACCTTGACTGCGGCATCACCGACATCGACTTCGCCTTCGCCTTCGCCTTCGAAGACAGGCTCACCGCCCTCTACGGCCCCGACCTGGCCGTGGGCGACCTCGACGGCGACGGGTTCGTCACCGGCGAGGACGTCGTCGAGGCCATCCGCCGGCTGATCCTCGCCGGGTACGCCAAGGTGATCGTGACGCCCGGCGAGGCCCCGGGCCCGGTCACCGAGCTGGACGCCCTGGCCGTCGCGCTCGACGTGGCGGCCGGCGAGCCCGCGGGCGACATCAACCTCGACGGGACCCCGGACGTCTTCGACACGCTCGACGCCGCCGACCGCGTGGGCCTCCCCACGATCCACCCCTACGATCTCGACCTCGCTGCCCGGGAGATCTTCGACTACCTCGGCGTCGTCCGCCAGCGCGGCCGGGACTACTTCATGGCCGAGGAGTGCGCGCCCAAGGACCACGATCCCGGTATCTCACGTGGATGGCCGAAGGATCATCCCGTGTGGTGGAAACCGAATCACATCCGGGATGTTTCAAGGATGTACGAGCAAATCAGCCCGCCTCCGCACGAAGAGAACCTCAGCCGCAGCTGGCCCGCGAATCATCATGATCATTTCTCACGGACATGGGACAAGCCGAATGTCCCAAGACGACGTGACGACCCGCTGTATCCGCCGCCGCACCACGCGAAGGAGTACAGCGACCATTGGCCGGCATCTCACTCGAAATCGGCATCCGAGTCGTGGACGATTGAGCACGACCTCGCGATCAGCGCCGGATGGTGGCCCCACCACACCGCGACCGACTCGTACACACGCGTTTTCCCGCCTCGACACCTGCAATGGAACAGCGAACGCTGGATCCACGACCAGAATCAGTCGCGGAAGGAGTACCCGCCGAATCATTACCCACTCGTCTCAAACACATGGACTCCCCCGGGCCACAACCAAGAGCGCAGCAATTCCTACCCACCATCGCATTCAATGCAGGTGTCATTGCAATGGACCAGCCCGCAGAGTTGGCCTCCGAACCACACTCTCGAAAGTTCGAGAACTGGGGGTAACCCACCCGACGGCGGTTGGCCCGTGTTCCCCCCAGACCACACTTGGTTCACGACTTTCCGCGACCTGATCTCCCCGATCGTGCCCCGCCTCCCCTGGCCCGGATCATGAACCGACCGTTCGCCCCATCATCCGCCCCGACCGACCACCCCGCCGTCGAGCGACTCGGCACGCCGCGGCTCGGACACCGGACGACCGCTCGCACACCCGTGCCGTACACGCTCGCACTTCTCGCCTATCTCGCCGCCGGGTGCCAGGATCACCGATTCCTGCCGTACCACCCCGTGCGTGAGACGGCCAAGGGATGGTCATACGGACACGACGCCCCGGTCAGCTACGCCTGGCCACGCCCTCACCCCTGGCACTGGGCCGCCAACCACCTCGCCGAGGTGTCCCTCACCCAACCCCGGGCGCACGCCCCCGAGCACAGCGCGACCTGGCCCGCCAACCACGACGCCGGCATCTCCGCCGGGTGGGACCCGCCCCCCAATCACCACTGGGCCAATAGTCGATCCTACCCGCCCGGGCACCTCCGCGAAACATCCGACACCTGGGGCGGCGACGAGCACGACGTTTTGGTGAGCCGCGGGTGGTGGCCGAACCACACCGAACTGGACTCGAAACGCCGATGGATGTGGCCCCCGCTCCACCACGCCGCCGTCACCGGCACCTGGGGGCACGGGACCGCCACGTCGCAGCACGACTGGCCGCCCAACCACCATCCCCTGGTCTCGGCGACATGGTCCGCCGCCGGGCACACCGTCACGCAGAGCATCTATTACCCGCCGTCGCACCCGGCCGCCGTCAGCGCCGCGTGGGGCGAGGGGCCGAGCCCGAGCTGGCCGTCCGGCCATTCGTACCTGACCTCGCGCTCCTGGGGCTGGGCCATGGACCATGCCATCGAGACTTCGATGACCGAAGTCCGGCCTCGCCAGGACCGTCGCTCCCCGATCTCGATGGACGAGGACCACGATTGGTTCACCACGTTCCGCCGATATCTCCCCTATCACACCGGACGATCCCCCTGGCTCGAACCGACGCACCCATGATCTGCCGCTTCATGCTCGCGACGGTCCTTCTTGGAGGACTCGTCATCCCGCCCGGGTGCCGCGGTGCCGCGGACCGGGTCCCCGCCGGCGTCCGCGGAGAGGCCGTCCCTCGCACCTCCTTCAACGAGCATTGGCTCGCCGGGCGTCTGGGCCGGCCCGCCCCCGCCGATCCGGCGCCCCCGGGCGTCGAGCCGACCGAGCCGACGTTCGACGACCCCCGCTCCGTGCTCCGCTGGGTCCTGTCTCGCTCGCCCCAGCCCGCGGTCGTCTACCCCACCGAGGGGTATTACTACTACACCCTCGCCCTGGGCCCGCGGACCATCAGCGGGAACATCCGCCTCGCCGACGCCGCCCACGGCCGGTTCTCCGTCGGATACTTCGACCCCCTCCACCCCGCCGACTCTCGCTCGGCCCACTACCGCGACGGCGAGCCCGGCATCACGCTCCGCCACGATCCCTCCACCCGCCGCGTCGTGCTCCGCGCCGACGGGATCGAACGAACCTACCTCCTCGACGCCTCCGCCCTCGACCCGCCGCCGATGACACTCCTCGAAGGCGAACGACTCATCACCGGCCTGCGCGACGAGTCGGGCTACGCCCTCGTGCTCCTCTACCACGCCCCCTCCCGCGGCATGTACTACACCCTCAACCCCTCGCTCGCCACGCCCGAGCCGCTCGACGGGTTCACGGTCGGCCCCCACCGCCTCCGCGTCGGGCGCGAATCTCGTTTCATCTTCTTCCACCACCCGCCGACAGGGCGCGACGTGCTCGTCGCCGTCCACCGCGACCACATCCGGCGCAACACCTGGTTCGACGGCCCGTTCGACCAGTTCCCCCCCCACCTCCGCCTCCGCGAGACTCTCGAAGAGGCCTACCCCTACGTCATCGACGCGGGCGGGATCGACGACAACGGCAACTTCCTCGCCCTCGCCGGGCAGCGGCTCGCCATCAGCCCACACCTCGAGTACGACTCGGCCGACGAACTCGCCCGCGCCCTCGCCGCCACGCTCCGCGTCGACCCCGGCCCCGCCGCCTGGCTCGCCGCCACCTACGAACCCAAGCGCGACTGGCGCCCGCCGCCCGCGCCGATCGGCCCGGACCTGGCCTCGCCGGGCGCCCACCGCGCCGACCGCTCGGTCGCCTGGCCCGCCAACCATTGGGGTCACGCCAGCGCCCGCTGGCCCTCAGGCCACGACGCCGCCCTCAGCCCGGGCTGGCCCGCCAATCACGACGCGGCGACCAGCCCGCGCTCAACACCCGAATAGTCCGCCGCCCCGGCCCAGGCCCGCACCATCCCGCCTCACGCCTCACGCCGCGCGACGCGCCGGACCGCCCGCGTGACGCTCCGCGTACTCCCAGGGCGCGATCACCGATTCGCCCGAGGCACGCCGCCGCTCGAGGGCGTCCATCATCGGCCCGGGGGACATCGTCGCGATCACCCTCGCCTCGCCGCCCGCCCGCACCGAGACGCCGAGCTCATCGAGCACCCGAGCGACCACCCACGCGTGCTTGCCGTGGTCGATCAGCTCCGCCGAACGGAAGCGCGTCCGCGACCACGCCGCCCCCAGCGCCTCTCTCGCGTAGGCCAGCCCCGTGAACCGATCGTCGATCTCGGCGCTCATCTCGACGCGGCGCTGCAGCGCGAGCGTCCGGCGGAGTTCCGCCAGCCCCGCCGCGTACCCCGCGAGCCCGCCCTCACGCCGCGCGATCTCGCGGTACCGCCGCCGCTCGACGATCGAACGCCGGCGGAGATCCGCCGCGGGCGTGTACCGCCTCGCGATCCACCCGTTGTTGCGCACCAGACGCCGGACGGTGAGGTTGATGTCCCGCCTCGCGGGCTCGCGATGATGCGCCACGCGGAACCGGCCGTCGAACGCCACCCGGTACCCCGACAGGAGCATCCGGGCCGCGAGGTCATATTCCTCGGCGTAGTACCCCATCCCCACGTCGTACCCCCCGAGCCGCTCGAAGACCTCGCGCCGCAACGCCGCGCCGCACCCGATGAAAACCTCCGGGAGCCCGCCCCGCTCGCGCCCGGAGATCAGCCCGCGTCCGTCGGCGACCAGCACCTCCGCCGCCACCGCCGCCACGCCCGGTCCCGCGTCTCGCAGCGCGTCGGTCAACCCCAGGTCCACCGGGTGCGAATCGTCGTCGAGCATCACGACCCACCCGCTCCGCCCGTCGCACGCCGAGACGCCCAGGTTCCGCCCCGCCGCCCCGAGGTTCGCGCTGCTCCGCACGACGCGCACGGGCACACCCGAGGCCAGCACCGCCGGCGTGCGCACCACCGCCGACGAGGCGTTGTCCACCACCACGACCTCCGCCCCGCCCAGGCCCGCGTGGTCACCCAACGACCCGATCGCCGCGAGGGTCGAGGCGAGCCGCCCGGGCCTGTCCTTCGTCGGGATCACGTAACTGATCATGCCCGCTCCTTCTCTCCGTCCCACACCCCCACCACCACGCCGCCCCCGCGCTCATGACGCGAGCAGCGCCGCCGGCCTCGCCACGGCCGCCGCGCCCTCGCGCCCGCCCGACGCGACCCCCCACAGCTCGGCGAGAGAGACCGGCGCGTTCCCGAGCCGGCCCACCTTCACCGCCGCGGCGCACGCGCCCAAAAACACCGATTCGAACGTCCCGCCCCCGGCCGCCCTTGCCAGCGCCGCCGTCGTCGTCAGCGCGTCCCCGCACCCCAGCGGGTCCACCGCCACGACCGACATCGCCGGGATGTGCTCGCCCACGAGCCTCGTCCGCCACGCGCCGGATCCACGCCCCGCGTCCCCCGGGAGCCGCGTGAACGCGATCAGCCCGTCCGCCCCGAGCGTCACGCACGCCCCGACCGCGTGGGTCCGTTCCAACAGCGACCACGCCGCCGCCGCCAGCCCCTGATCTCTCCCGCCCACGCACGCCCGAAGCTCACGCTCGCTGGGGCACAGCAGGTCCACGCCGCGCATCGACGCCAGGTGCGAGGTCGCGCCGCTCACGTCACCCACGATGACCCCGCACCGCTTCCGCAGGGCCTTGCACAGCCCCGCCAGCGAGACCTCGGTGTGCATCCCGAGCCCGAAATCCGCGATCACCGCCGCGTCGCACCCGCCCCCGCACGCCTCGACCGCCAGGCCGGCCACCCTCGCGTGCGTGGCCTCGTCCAGCACGAACGGCTCGACCCAATCGACCTTCATGACCTTCTGCTCGCCGCAGAGGTACCGCTGCTTCTCGGGCAGCGCCGCGCCCGACTCGACCCCCATCACCTCAACCCCGCACGCCCCGAGCCGATCGGCCATCTCACGCGACGCCTCGTCGTTGCCCATCAGCGTCACGAGCCGCACGCGCGCCCCCAGCGCCGCCGCCTGCAGCGCCATCACCGCCGCCCCGCCGTCGTACCCACGCCGCCCGATCGGCCTCAGCGCGAGCATGGGCCCCTCCCCGGCCACCTCGGGCCGGTCGCACATGACATACGTGTCACGGATCATCTCGCCCACGACCGTCACCCGCAGCCCTCGCATCCGCGACACGATCCTCGATAGCCCGTCGACCGCCAGCCTCGCGTCCGCACGCACCCGCGACACGCCCGCCGGCTCTCCGCCCCTCACCCCGCCCGCCTCACCGCCCCCGATCGAGCCGATCAGCGCGCTCGACGAGAACACCACGTCCCCCGACGTGAACACCACCCGCCCGCCGTACGACTCCACGCACGCCCGCTCCGCGAGGAACCTCGGGTCGCGGTTCTGCTCGTATTCCTTCCCCTTCACGTACACGTCGGGCCGCAGATGCCGAAGCAAGCCCTCCGCCGTCGCGTCCTCGCACACCACCACCCCGTCCACCATATCGAGCGCCGCCAGCCCCTCCGCCCGCAACGCCTGGGGCACGAACGGCCTGCCCGCCCCCTTCCGCACCCCCTCGTCCGGCGTCACCGAGACCCACAGCACGTCCCCCAAGGACGACGCCTGCCTCAGGTGCCGGATGTGCCCGGGATGAACGACGTCGAAACACCCGTGGCACAGCACCAGCGTCCGCCCCTCCCGGGCCAGCCGCTCGCGCACCGCCGCCGCCGCCGCCCCCGACCCCGACCCCGACATGACCTTCGATCCCGCGGCGCGTTGTGGCATCGCCGCGTTATCGGCTTCACCGATCACCATCCGCGATTTCACCACCCCCCCCACCCCAAACTCCATTCACACCGTCGATCCCGGCCGATAACACGACCGTGCCCGACGACCCCGAACCACCCCCGACGACCCACGCTGCCGCAACCGCCGCCCGCGCCATCGCCGACGACCGCACGCTCGCCGACACGCCCGTCGTCGTTGTCGGCCTCCACCCCGCGGACGCGGTCCTCGAGCTCGCACGCGCCCTCCCGGCACAGCCCGACGGCTACTCGCGACGGCTCATCATCCTCGAGGCCGACGGTCGGCCCCCGCCTCCCCGGCTCGCGTCCCTCCTCGACGATCACCGCGTCACGCGCCTCCGCGGGCCCGACGCGCCCGCCCGCCTCGCCCGCTACCTCGACGACCACTCGCTCACGACGCTCCCGCGCGCCGCGTTCGTCTCCGCCGCGCCGGGCTCACCACCGCCCGCCGACATCCAGCGCGTGATGATCGACGCCCTCCAACGCCAGGGCGGCGAGACCGCACGCCTCCGCGCGGCGATCGATCAGCGCGACGCACGCCGCACCCCCGGGTACCACGCCAGGCGCCTCACCGACCGGGCGGGCGACGCCCCGCGGGTCCTGATCGGCACCACCCGCTTCTCGACCTACGTCCGCCACGCCAGCCGCGACCTCGCCGAAGCGTTCCGCGCGCTGGGGTTCCGCGCCCGCGTGCTCGAGGAGCCCGACGGCCATTCGCGCCTCGCGCCCCTCGCTTGGCTCGACGCCTTCCACACGTTCGACCCCGACACCGCCATCGTCATCAACTACCCCCGCTCGACGCTCCGCGCCGTCGCGCCCACGAGCGTGCCCTGGGTCTGCTGGACGCAAGACGCTCTCCCGCACCTCTTCGACCGGGCCGCCGCCGGGTCGCTCACCGACGCCGATTTCGTCGTCGGGCACATCTTCCCCGAGCTCTGGCTCTCGCTGGGCTACCCCAGACGCCGGCTCGTGAGCCTCCCGACGGTCGCCTGCCCGCGAAAGTTCCACGACCGCGACGCCGAGCATTCCCCCGACCCCGCCGTCGCCATCATCTCGCGCCACGCCGAGACGCCCGACCAGCTCCAACGCCGCCTCCTCGCGTTGCTCGCCTGGAACCCGCCGCTGGCCAACGCCCTGGGCTCGCTCACCGCCCCGATCGCCGACGCCGTCCGCGACGCCCGGGCCTCGCCGCTCTCCAAACGCCTGAGCGAACTGACCGCCGAGGCGCTCGCCCCGCTCCGCGCGGGCCCGCGCGAGCACGCCCTGGCCCTCCGCCAGTTTGTCCTGCCCGTCGCCGAGCGGGTCCTCAGGCACCAGACCCTCGAGTGGGCCGCCGAGATCGTCCGCCGACGCGGGTGGGAACTCCGCCTCTACGGGAAAGGGTGGGAATCACACCCGACCCTCGCGCGTCACGCCCGCGGCGAGGCCGACCACGGCGAACCGCTCCGCCTCGCCTACCGACGCGCCGCCGTCACCCTCCACGCCGCCGCCGCCGCCACGCTCCACCAGCGTGTCGCCGAGTGCGCCCTGAGCGGCGGGCTCCCGCTGGTCTTCTGGCACGCCGATTCGTTCTCGACCGCCGCCGCCCGCGCCCTCCACGCCGCCGCGCAGCGCCAGCCCCCGGACCGCCGCTCTCCCCCCGCGTTCCACACGTCCATCCACCCCGAGCTCGCCGACCTGGCCAGGGCCCGCGCTGATCTGGGCCTCGAATCCCCCGACCCCGTCGCCCCGAGGCCCGACAAGCTCGATTCCATCCTCGCCGCACCACCACCCGAGCCCGCCCACGACCCGCTCTGGCTCCTGGGCCCACCCGGGCTCTCGGGCTACTGGGACGCCGCGTCGCTCGAATCCGCCGTCGAACGCGCCATCCTCGACCCGGACTTCCGCCGTCGGCGCTCCCTCGCCATCGCCGACAAGGTCCACGCCCACCTCACCACCGACGCCGCCGCGCACCGGCTCGTCTCGGTGATCACCGAGCGGCTCGCCCATCAGCCGGGGATCGCCGCGTGACCCGGCGCGTCGTCTCCATCCACCGCGACCACACGCTCAGCGGCGTCAGCACCGCCGGCCTCCACGCCGCCTCGCTCCCTTCACCCCACACCCCCTGGACGCCGCTCATCGTCGGCGGCGACCTCCCGCCCGACACCATCCGCCGAACACCCTTCGCCGATCTCCGCCACGCCCGCGCCGCGTCGTGGCCGAGGCACGCCGACGCCGCCGAGCGGGCGCTCGCCCTCGCCGACGCCCTCGAAGACCTCGACCCGGGCGTCGTCGTGCCCAACGACCACCCCGCGGGGTTTGTCGCCGCCGCGCTGCTCCCGCGGGCCGCGAGCGCCGCGTGGTGCCACGGCGACGACCCGCTCTCCCTCGAGCTCTACGAGCGCTGCCTCCCCCTCACGCACGCCGCCGCCGCCGTCAACCGCACCATCCGAAGGCGCATCGAGCCGCTCGCCCCATACACGCTCGACGAACCCGTCCCCGCGGGACTGCCCGTGCCCCCCGCGCCGCCGCCGTGGCACGACACCCGCACCCTCCGCCTCCTCTACCTCGGCTGGCTCGACCGACGCAACAAACGCTGCACCGACCTCGCGCCCCTCGCCCGACGCCTCGAATCCCTCGGCGTACCCTTCCTCCTCCGAATCGCGGGCGACGGCCCCTGCGCCGACGCCCTCGCCCATGACCTCGGCCCACTCCGAAACACCCGCGCGCTCATGCTCGGCCGCCTCACGCCCCATCAGGCCCGCGACGAGATCCGAAACGCCCACGCCCTGGTCCTCACCAGCGCCTCCGAAGGCTGGCCCATGGCCGTCATGGAGGCCGCAGCCCTCGGACGAACGTCCGCCCTCACCACGGGCAGCGGCGGCGCCGCCGACGACCTGACCCACGGCGTCAACGCCCTGGTCGCGCCCACCGCGCGCCCGGACCTTCTCGCCGACGCCTTCGCACACACCCACGCCGACCCCGCCGCCTGGCAACGCCTCGGTGAGGCCGCCCACCGCTTCGCACGCGACCGCCTCGACCTCCCCCACCTCGCGCGACGCCTCGCACGCCTCACCGACGCCGCCGCCGAACGGGCCGCCTCAACGACCGCAGACCCGGCCCGCCGTTGGACCGCACTCCGCCTCGCGCTCGGCCTGATCGGCCCGTGCTCACCCGGCAACCTCCGGCGCCTCGCCGAACGATTCGCCCGCGCCCACGCCATCGCACCCGATCAACTCGACCTCGACCCACGCCCACCACACTACCTCAGCCCGCCCGAACGACGCCTCCTCGACGCACGCCGACGCCTCGCGACGCGCGGGCTCCGACGCGTCGCGCTCTACGGCGGCGGCCGCCACTCCGCCCGCCTCGCCAACGCCCTCCCCGGGATCTTCGCCATCATCGACGACCAGGCCCACGACCACCCCGGCCTCCCCGCCTCGCCGATCGCCGACCACCTCGGCATCCCCGTCATCCACCCCGACGACGCCGCCCCGCTCAGACTCGACGCGATCATCATCTCCAGCGACGAGCACGAGCACGAACTCCTCCGCCGCGCTCAAACCTGGGCCGGGCCGACCCCCGTCCTCACTCTTTACGCCGACCCGCCCGCCGCCACCACCCCCGCCGAGCCCGCCGTGCCGCGGCTCGCCGCCTGAGAGCCGTCGCCCGCCGGCGCACGCCCGAAGCCCCACATCCCAACCCCACCCCGGCGCAGCGCCCACGACCGCGCCCACCACCACGCCGCGAGCGACTCGACGCTCGGGCTCGACCCCGCCTCCGACACGAACCCCGCCAACGCCGTCTCGCCACCGGCCCCCAGCAGCGACGACGCGAGGTCCTCGAGACGCGCGAGCCCGTCCGCGTCGGCCCGGGGCAACCCCGCCCACTCGCGCACCAACGCCCCCGCCGCGCACCGCGCCTGCGTCTCGTCACCGCTGTACGACCCGCCCCACGACCGCAGCCGGTACCGGTACAGCACCTCGCCCACCGCCCCGACCCGCCCGTCACGCGACAGCCTCAGCCACAGGCCGTAATCCTGCGCACGATCCAGACGCTCGTCGTACCCCCCCGCCCCCAGCACCGCCGACCGCCTCATCATCACCGACCCGTGCGCCAGGCAGTTCTCCTCCAGCAGCCGAAGCCGCAGCGCCGCGGGATCCCCGGGAGGCCTCACCACCGCCCTCACCTCACCGGCGAACCACTGCTCCCACCCGCACCCCAGCACCGCCAGCGAGCCCTCCCGCGTCATCACCCCCGCCTGAACCTCCAGCCGACGCGGGTCGCACCAGTCGTCCGCGTCCATCCGCGCCACCAACCCGTGCACGCACGCGCGCAGGCCGATGTTGAGCGCCCCGGCCAGGTTCACCCCCGGCGCCCGCACCACGCGCACCGAGGCGTCCGCCGCGCACGCCTCCGCCGCGGCGCGCCCCGTCGCCACGTCCTCGCCGTTGAGCACCAGCACCACCTCCGCCGGCGCCAGCGTCTGCCCCAGCACGCACCGCAGCGCTTCGCCCAGCGTCCCCGACGCGTTCCTCACCGGCATCAGCACCGAGACCTTCACGCCGCCCTCCTCCCCGCCCCCCCGCCCCCATCCACGAACGCACGGCCGCCCACGACCCGCGGCTTCCGCGCGACCACCATCACCATGTGCGCGCACAGCGCCCGCACCAGCGCCGGCGGGTGCTCGATCACCCCCGCCGCCCACCGGCTCCGATCCCGCGCCCAATCCATCAGCCGCTTCCCGCCCAGCGTGTCCTTGACCCCCTTGTACGCGTCGTACCAGTCCGTGCGCACCACCTCGAACCCAGCGTCACGAACCATCCCGCGCAGCTCCCGCGCCCCGAAGTGGTACTGGTACACCGGCAGCCCCGCCGATTCCCCGCGATACCACCCCAGCCGCGAGAGCGCCCGACGCAGCGGGCTGAAGTACGGCGTCGTCACGACCGCCACGCCCCCGGGCCGGAGACACCGCCACGCCTCGCGCAGGATCGTCGCCCGATCGTCCGCCCCGAAGTGCTCGACCACCCCCAGCGAGACATACCCCGCCAGCGTCCCGTCGCCGTAGGGCAGCGCCCGCACGTCGCCCCGCGTGTACCGGCCCGCCGGGTCGATCCTCCGGCTCGCCTCGACCGCCTCGGGCGCAAAGTCGAGCCCCTCGACCTCGAACCCCTCGTTCGCCATCGTGCGCACGATGTTGCCGTTCCCGCACCCGGCCTCGACGATCAGGCCGTCGCGCGGCAGGGAGCGCAGGAACGGCCCGCGCAGCCGACGCTCGATCCGCTGGTTCCTCATGCGCCTGGGCGGGTTCGCCTGCCAGAGCCGCTCCCAGTAGCCGGGCTCGGCCGCCGACTCCCGATAACAGCACAACCGTCCGCCCTCGCGGATCGTCACCGAGCGCGCCCCCCCCACCCCCCCCGCCCCCCCGGCGGTGGTCGTCATACCACCACCATCGTCCATCCGCCCCCGCGGGCCCCCGCGGCGGGCCCTGCGTGGCCCCGCGATTCACCGGCCCGACTTCTCGGACGGTGCGACCGGGCCGCCCCGCGCCACGCCCTCCGGGCGAGGGTGCCCGGTCATGACGACTCCCCGGATTGAGAGACCCCGTGTTCCCGCAAGGTCGGCCCCGCCCGGGGACGATACTGGCTTACCTCGTGGACGCCGAACCCCAAACCCCGGTCGCCGATGCGCTGGTCCTCGCGTTCACGCGCGGGCTGTCGCTCGCCGAGTGGGAACGCACGGGCCTGCTCGACCGCGAGTGGGCGCTCTACACGCACCTCGGGCGTGTCTACCGCTCGCTCGTGCTGGTGACGTACGGCGGGCGCGACGACTCGGCGTACCACGCCCGGCTTCAGGGGGAACTCCCCGACGGGTGCGCGTTGACCATCGTGAGCAACGAGGGCGGGCTGCCCGAGGCGGGGTACCTCGCCGCGGTCCCTGGCCTGGTCGCCCGCGTCGTGCGCGGCGGGTCCGCGGTGGTCAAGACGAACCAGCTGGCGTCGGGCCCGGTGGCGCACGAGATCGCGTCGGCGCTGCGGGGCGCGGGGGTGCGCACGGCGCTGGTGGTGCGCGGGGGGTACCTCTGGTCGCGGTTCGCGGCGCACGAGCACGGCCCGGACTCGGCGCAGGCCAAGGACGCGGCGAAGGCCGAGGCGGCCCTGTGCCGGGCGGCCGACGCGGTGATCGGGACGACCAAGGACATGACCGACGACCTGTGCTGGCGGTACCGGCTGGACCCCGGCGCGGTGCACGTCGTGCCCAACTACGTGATCGACGACGGCGTGCCGGAGGACTCGGTGCGCGAGCCGGGGTTGATCCTGTACGCCGGGCAGCTCGTCCCGCGGAAGCGGGTGGACGTGCTGATCGAGGCGGTCTCGCTGTTGTCGTCGGAGCAGCGATCCGGGACGCGGCTTTTGATCGTGGGCGACGGCCCGGAGTTGCCGTACCTCACGCGCCGGGCGTCGGAGCTGTCCGTCGCCGCGGAGTTCACGCCGCGGATCCCGCACCGCGACCTGCTGAAGCGGATGTCGTCCGCGACGTTGTACGCGCAGGCCTCGTCGCTCGAGGGGCACCCCAAGACGGTGCTCGAGGCGATGGCGTGCGGGACGCCGGTCGTGGTCGCGGACGCGCCGGGGCTGTCCGCGGTGGTCGAGAACGGGGTGACGGGGGTTCGCGTCCCGGGCGGATCGGCGGAGGGGTTCGCCAACGCTTTCGCGGGGATGCTCGACGATCCGGACTGGCGCGAGATGATCGGGTGCGCGGCGTCCCGTCACGCCCGGACGACGTTCGGCGTGCGCACGATCGCCGAGCGCGAGGCGGAGGTCCACCGGGCCGCGCTCGCCCGCGGCGCCGCCCGCTCGCGTGACGCCGCGTGATGGCCCGCCCGCGTTCCAACCCACTCCCGCGTGTCCCGGCCTCGGCGGACGCGGTGCCGACCATCGTCCCGGCGTTCACGGCGCTGGGCGAATCGCTCCGGCGAGCCCCGACGGACCACCGCGCCGGCCTGAGCCTGGCCCGTCACCTCGCCACGGCGTGGTCGCGGGCGTTGCCGCTGGCGTACCGCGGGGTCGAGATCGCCGCGATCCTGCGTCCGAAACTGATCGGGTACGACGCGGGCCTGTTCACGCACGCGGTGCGCGCGCTGCGGGCGTCGCACGCCGCCCGTGAGGTGCTCTCGTCGGGCCTCGTCCCGGACCCTCGCGGCCACGCCCCCGATTCGCTCGCCGGGGCGCACCTGCTCGACCTGGCCTTGGGCCCGTCGGTCCCCGCGCGGGCCGCGGGGCTGCGCGACCGGTACCCGGCGCATTCATCGCGGGCGGGCTTTGTGCCGCGGGAGTTCGAAGTTCGGCCTCGGTCCCTCGGCGACGCGCCCCCGCGCGGATGCCGGGGGACGCTGGTGGTCCTCACGTCGCCCAACTACGCGAACCCGCTGGGGCCTGTCGCGGACGCTCTGCGTCGGCGGGGCGAGCCGGTGTCGGTGCTCCGCCCGTGCGGGATGCCCGTGCCGCCCTCGCTGGGGGGAGACGCCACGGACCTTGAGTCGTTGCTCACGCCCGACCTCGTGGCGCTGCGCGACCACGCCTCGGCGTGGATCGCTCGCGCGTGGGAGGACCGGCAGGGCCTGATCGCGTCGTGGTACCGTCCTCTGGGCGTGGACCTGTGGCCTCTCGTCGAGCGGGATCTCCGCCGGGCGGTGCTCGGGCACGCGCCCACGGCATTGATGCTGATCGAGCTGGCGCATCGGCTCGCCGCGGGGGGCGTGCGTCGGATGGTCGCGGCGCGTCTTCGGCGTGTCACCGAGCTGTCGCTGGCGTACGGGTTCCGCGCGGCGGGCGTGCCCGTGTCGATCGTGATCCACGGGCACGTCAGCGCCGACCCCGCCCTGACGACCGATTCGGGCGACTTCTCGCCCGCCGACGCGGTCTGCTGCTGGAACCATGGGCAGGCCTGGGCGGTCGCGGGCTCGCCCGACGCGCCGCACCCTTTGGCCCTCAAGGTCACGGGCAACCCGGCGTTCGACCGGCTCACGGCCGACGCCCGCGCCACCGACCGCGTCGCCGCCCGCGCCGAACTGGCCCGGGTGCTGCACCTGGACCCCTCGGCCCCGTGGTTCCTGCACCTGACGCAGCCGATCACGGGCGAGCAGCACGGCGCGGTGGCCCGCGCGGTGCTCTCGCACCCGCGTGCGGTGCTGCTGGTCAAGCCGCACCCCGCCGAGACGCGATCGCCCGATTTCGCACCCCCGCCGGCGCAGGACCGGGTGCGGGTGATGTTGCCCGGGGCCGCCCCGCTCCACCGGCTGCTCGTGGCCGCCGACGTGTCGATCTGTTATTCCTCGACGACCAACCTGGAATCGCTCTTGGCGGGAACGCCCGTGATCACGGCGGCCCTGACGCCCGGGCTGGCGTCGCGCGACCGCAGCGTCGCGCTCGAGGCGTTCGGTCTTCCGATCGCGCTGAGCGAATCGGCCCTGGCCGGTATGGTGGGCGTCGCCGCGGAGGACCCGGCGGCCTTGCGTGCCGGGCTCGAACCCGCGGTTCGATCGGCGCTGGATCACCTGTGCCCGGGGCACGGGGAGGCCCGCGCGGCCGACCGTGTCGCGTCGCTCATCCTGGGTCTTCATCCCCGGCGTCGCTGGCATCCCGCGGCCGGGTGAGCGAGGCGAGGAAGTCGCGGAGCACCGCGGCGGCCGCCAGGGCGTCACGCCGGGCCTTTTTCTGACCGCGTGTCAGCCCGCTCCGCGCCATGCCCCAATCGGCCTCGGCGCTGGTGAGGCGTTCGTCCTGCATATGGACCTTTCGCCCCGACTTTGCCGCCAGCCGCCCGGCCCACGCCCGGACGATCCTCGCCCGCGGGCCCTCGGTGCCGTCCATGTTCATCGGGAGCCCGACGACCAGTTCGCAGGCGCCGGGGCCCACGGCCCGCTCGATCTCCTTGAGGACGAGGTCGATCAGCGCGTCGCCGCCGCAGAGGCCCGAGGGGCATTCGAGGACCGTGAGGGGTGAGACGATCCCGGTGAGGGCGTCGCCCGCCGCAAGGCCTGTCCGCGCGTCCCCGAGATCCACGGCGATGTACCGCACGGGCGAGTGTAGAACGGGCCCGCTTACTTGAGCGATTCGGGGAGGGCGGCGTGGAGGGCCTTGAGTTCCTCGGCGCGGGCGCGGGGCATCACGAGGGTCGCGTCCTTGGTGCGGACGACGATCATGTCTTCGCACCCCAGGAGCGCGACGGTGTGGCCCGGCTCGGCGTTGACGATCAGGTTGTTCCGCCCGTTGACGGAGACGGCGGCCCCGGGCCCGGCGCGGCGGGTGCCCTCGGCGTCTTGGGCGAGGGTTTCGGCGTAGCTCGGCCAGCTGCCCACGTCGAGCCAGCGGACGTCCATCGAGACGGCGCAGATCTGGAAGTCCTTGTCCTGGCTCGCCGGCTCCATCACGCCGTAGTCCACGCTGATCTTGGGGAGCGTGGGGTAGACGCGGTCGATGACCTCTCGCTGGCGCGGGGTGCCGAAGGCGTCGGCGATCTCCTCCATGCCGGCGTAACTCTCGGGCTTGAACTTGCGGAGGGCGTCGAGGAAGGTCGAGGCCCGCCAGACGAACATCCCGCTGTTCCAGTCGAAGGCGCCCGACGCGACATAGGCCTGGGCCCGGGCCAGGTCGGGCTTCTCCACGAACCGCTGGACGTGGAACGCTCGCCCCTCGGCCCCCTCGACCCCGCGCACCGGCGTCCCGCGTTCGACGTAGCCGTAGCCCGTGGCCGGGTAGGTCGGGGTGATCCCGAACGTCACCAGGCGCCTGGCGTCGGCCTCGACCAGGCGGAAGCCCAGGTCCATGCGCTCACGGAAGACCCCGTCGGGCTCGATGATGTGGTCCGCCGTCAGCACCGCGAACGAGGCGTCCTTGTCGATCTTGCGCAGGACCGCGGCGGCGAACCCGACGGCGTTGACCGTGTCACGCCCCACGGGCTCCCCGAGCACCTGGGCGTCTAAGAACCCGGGCAGGTCGCGACGGACCACCCCGCGGTACGCCTCGGCCGTGCAGATATAACGCCGCTCGGGCGGGATCAGGCCTTCGAGGCGCCCCGCGGCGATCTCGAGGAGCGAGCGGGTCCGGCCGCCGCTCTCGATGAACTTGATGAGTTGCTTGGGCTCGTCCTTGCGGGACATGGGCCACAGCCTCGTCCCCGCTCCCCCGGCCATGATCATCGCGTAGCGCATCGGGGCAGGGTATCGACCTCCCCACCCTCGGGCCTCAACAACAGGCACGTCCCCGGCGCGAATTTCCGGGCCCCGCCTCAGCCGGCCCCGAAGACCGCCGTGACGATTTCCTCGACCGTGAGCGATCGGCCCGGCGAGCGGGCGAGCACCAGCGCGACCTTGCGCTCCGCGTCGCCGCGGCCCTCGCCCAGCGCCATCAACGCCCCCACCGCCTCCTCCATCGGCCCGCCCCCCGCGGGGGATACCGGTTTGACCTCGGCCCCCGCGCCCAGGGCGGCGGCCTCGGCGTCGCTGAGGAAGCCCCCGACTTTCCCGTGCAGTTCCGCCACCACCGTCTCGGCCATCCGCTTCCCGATCTCGGGCAGGCCCGTCAGCCACCGCGTGTCGCGGGATTCGATGGCCCGAGCGACGGCGGCGGGCTCGGCCGTCAACGCCCGCAGGGCCCGCTTGTTCCCGATCCCTTTGACGGTCGTGAACACTTCGAAGAACCGTCGCTCGCGCACGCTGAGGAAGCCCAGGAGCCGGGGGATGTAACTCGACCCCTGGCCCTCGCTCTCGAGGTACTGGAGCGTGATGAACGTGACGGGCCCGCCGACGGAGCGCGCGACCCGCTCGGCGACGTAGGCCGGCATCAGGACCTCGTAGGTCAGCCCGCCCCCGACCTCGACCAAGGCCGCGTTGCCTTCCACGCCCGCGAGATTCCCGGTGATCCGGCAGATCATCGGGGCCAGCGTAGCAGGTCCGATACGGCGGGTTCGACGCCCGCTCGGCAAGGTCTTGTAACCATCGGGCCCCGGCGGGCTCCAAACGCGCCCCGCCCGTCGCCGCCGTCCGATGACACCCCCATGACGGCACACGGCGCGACCCCGACATCGTCCCACCCGGGCCCCGGCCATGACCTTCCCGGCACCCGGGAGAGGGCCACGGGATCGGGCGCCGCGTCGGCCCGCCGCGCGGTGCTGATCGGGACGGCCGAGTCGGTGGGCCTGCTGTCGAGCCAGCTCGCGTTGCTCGCGGACCCGCCCAAGGCCGAGGCGGTGGTGCTGGTCGAGCCCCCGGCGGGCGCGGTGTGCCGGACGACCGAGGACCTGCCGAGGCTGTGCCGGGATCTGAGGCCCGATTTCGCGGTGGTGTGCCTCCCCAGGTCGAGCGCGGCGGAATCGCGTCGGGTCTCGGCGATCCTGGCGGAACTGAACGTTCCCGAGCGGCGAGTCCCGGTGCTGCAGGACCTGCTCGACGCCCCGCCGGCGTCCACCCTGTCGGGGCCGGGCGCGGCGGTCGCGGACGCCCGCCGGCTCCTGGGTCGAGAGCCCAGGCCTATTGACCACGGCGCGGTGGCTTCCGTGATCGAGGGGAAAAGGGTGCTGGTGACGGGTGCGGGGGGCTCGATCGGGTCGGAGATCGCGCGGATCGTGGCGTCGTACGGGCCCGAGTCGCTGGTGCTCGCGGAGCGATCCGAGAACGCGCTGTTCGAGATCGACCGCGTGATCCAGCGGCGGTTCCCGGGGCTGGCGCGGGCGGCGGTGCTGCACGACATCACGGACCACGACGCGACGCTGAGGCTATTGGCGAAGCACCGCCCGCACGCGGTGTTCCACGCCGCGGCGCACAAGCATGTGCCGCTGATGGAGGACCACCCCGCGCACGCGGTGACGAACAACGTCTTCGGGACGCGGTCGGTCGCGGACGCGGCGTTGGCCTGCGGGGCCGAGCGGTTCGTGCTCATCTCGTCGGACAAGGCGGTAAACCCGACGAGCGTGATGGGCGCGACCAAGCGTCTGGCGGAGATGTACGTGCAGCACATCCACCGGTCGGCGGACGCCACACGGTTTAGCATCGTGCGGTTCGGGAACGTGCTGGGCTCGGCGTGCAGCGTGGTCCCGATCTGGTCGAGCCAGTTGGCCGAGGGCGGGCCCGTCACGGTGACTGATCACCGGATGACCCGGTACTTCATGTCGATCCACGAGGCCGCGTCGTTGGTGATCCAGTCGGCGGCGATCCCCGACCCGCCGGGGGGGCGGTCGGCCGCCCCGGTGTTCGTGCTGGACATGGGCGAGCCGGTGCGGATCCTCGACCTGGCCCGCCGGTTCGTCGCGGCGTCGGGCTTCCACCCGGTGGTGGTCCCGCCGGTCCAGGGCCTCACGCCCTTGGACCCCGCGATCGACCTGAGCACGCTCCCGACGATGGAGATCGCGCTCACCGGCGTGCGCCCCGGCGAGAAGTTGTACGAGGAGCTCGCGTACGACCACGAGGCTCTGATCCCCTCGCCGTTCCCGGGAATCAGCGTCTGGTCGACACCGTCGCAGCCCGTCGATATCCCGAACATGCTTGCCGAGCTGACGGCGGCACGCAACTCCCAAAACCGGGCGGCGGTCATCCAAACGATCCGTGGCCTCGTGCCTGAGATGCAGCCCCCGATCGCCGCTCGGGGCGGTCCATTGCAGGGGATCGACCAGGCGGACACCTGTTCGGATAAGGTTCGCCATGCCGCCGCGTAAGACCCTGGGCCGGGGACTATCATCGGGTGTGACAGAGAGCCCCCGAAGCGTCGGGACTGTGGCCGACGAATCCGATCCTGTGGCCGAGACCGCCGAGGTCCGCCGCAAGGCTCAGGCCCTGCTCGATTCGCTGATCGACGCCCGCGCCATGTCCGAGGCGCACCTCGCGTCGTCCAGCGAGCGGGACCACCTGTGTGCGCTCACCGGGCGGTCGAGCCTGGACAACGCCATCGAATCGACCCGGCGGATGATCGCCACCCTTGACCGTCATATCGAGATGGTGTCGGCGGCCGTCGGGCCCGGCAAATAGCCCCCCACCCCCCCCCCAACCCCCAACCCCCAACCCCCCACCCCCAACCCCCAACCCCCCCCACCTTATCTCCAGCCCACACCCGAAGTCCCTCTGGGCGGGGGAGGCCGTGTCCGTGCTCGCGGGCGGCGTCGGGCGAGGCTTGGGCGCGGACGTATGCTCGGCGGCATGACACACCCGACGCTCCGGATCAAGCGATTGTCCCCCGCCGCGTCGATTCCTGCGTACCAGACCGAAGGGTCGGCGGGGATGGACCTCTCGTCGTGCCAGCCCGACGAACGCGGGGTTACGATCGCGCCGGGTCGGATCGCGCTGATCCCGACGGGGCTGTCGGTGGCGATCCCCTCGGGGTACGAGGGGCAGGTGCGCCCGAGGTCGGGGCTGGCGAGCAAGCACGGCGTGACGGTCGTGAACGCGCCGGGGACGATCGACGCGGACTACCGCGGCGAGGTCCGCGTGGCGCTGATCAACCAGGGGCCCGAGCCGTTCGTGGTGGAGCACGGGATGCGGGTGGCGCAGTTGGTGATCGCGCCGGTGTCGCGTGCCACGATCGTCGAGGTTGACGCGCTGGACGGAACGGCCCGCGGGGCGGGCGGGTTCGGCTCGACGGGGGTGTGATTGGGGAGGGTGTGCGGGCGGGGGGTCAGGCCTTGCGGCGGAGCCAGCCCATGGGGTGGTGCGAGATGAGGAAGCGGCCGCAGCGTTGGTGATCGACCTCGAACTCGGGGTGGGAGTCGAGGAAGTCCTTGACGGCGAGGAGGGGTCCTTCTTCGCCGTGCTTGTGGAACATGGGGAGTTCGTCGATGACGCCGTCCTGGCAGAGGAGGTAGCTGCCTGGGGTGACGAGGGGTGCGTAGCGTTCGAGTTCGTCGCGGACGTGTGCGCGGGAGTGGTCGGAGTCGAGGATGACCATGACGGGCCCCGGGCTGTCCTTGGCGAAGGCGTGGACGCTCTGGAGGATCTCGGGGGCGGTGGAGCTGCCGAGGAGGTAGGTGATGCGGGGGTGGGCGAGGGTGTGGAGGCGTTCGATGTCGATGGTGAGGATTTTGCCCATGTCGTGGGCGAGGCCCATGAGGTCCAAGAGGTGTGCGTAGAAGAGGGAGGACCCGCCGCGGTTGGTGCCGGTCTCGATGAGGCGTGCGGGTCGGACGGCGGCGATGGTCTCCTGGATGGTCCAGAGGTCGAGGACGTTCTGCCAGACGGGGTTGCCCAGCCAGGTGACGTCGCCGAAGTTGCGAGTTTTCTTGATGAGTTTCTTGAAGAATCGCCGTTCGACCCAGCGGTCGACGAGGGTGCCGGGTTGCTGATGTCCGTCGCTCATCTCCGACGATAGGGGGCCGGGGGCGGGGCGCGTGGTCAGACCCGCCCGGCGGCGAGGCGGTCGAGGATGTGGAGGACGCCGGCGATCTCGGGGACCGGAGCGACGTAGGTGGCCTTGGCTTTCAGGGCCTCGTCGGCGTTGTCGGGGCAGGCGAAGAAGACGACGCGGTCGGCGATGGCGAGGTCGGAGAGGGTGTCGCCGATCCCCGCGAGGCGTTCGCGCGGGATGCCGGTGTGGGCGGAGAAGCGTTCGACGCCGGTGCCCTTGCTGACGAAGGCGAGGTCACAGTTGATCCACCGGACGGTGTTGGACACGCGGAAGGGCCAGCCGTGGTCGGCGAAGACCTCGCGGAGGCGTGGGATGAGCGACATGAGGAACGGGGTATCGGGGTGCCAGATCGAGACGGAGGCGACTTTCCCGGGCTGGATGACGACGCCGGTGGGGCCGAATTGGGATTCGATCCAGGCCTCGGCCCCGGCGACGGCGTCGAGGTGTTCCGGGGTGATGGCGGGGTCGCGGAGATAGGCCCCGGAGGCGGGGTCGAAGAGCCACACGCCGTTCTCGCAGACGACGGGGAGCGAGTGGTTGTGGATCACTCGGCAGAGGGCCTCGGCGAAGGGTTGAGGGCGGCCCGAGCAGAGGGTGACGAGCGGGCGGTCGCCGTGCTCGGCGGCCCGGCGGTTGTGGTCGGCGAGGCGTGCGAGGGCGTGGGCGTCGAAGGGGGCGGTCGACTCGGGGCCGAGGCACCCGTCGATGTCGCAGAGGACGGCGTCGAACTGGCGCGGTTCGTGGTGCATCAGCGGGCCTGAGCGTATGTCCCCCGGGGTGTGCGGACCGGCGTTACACTGCGGCCGCCGACCGATCGAGAACCCGTCCCCGACCCGCCATGCTGATTCTCTTTGCCGTCGCCATCGTGCTGTCCGCGTCGATGCTGTTCCTGGTGCAGCCGATGGCGGGGAAGATGCTGCTGCCCCTGGCGGGCGGGAGCCCGGCGGTGTGGAACACGTGCATGGTGTTCTTCCAGGCGGCGTTGCTGGGCGGGTACCTCTATTCGCACCTGCTGACGACGAGGCTGAACCTCAAGGCCCAGGTCGGGGTGCACGCGGGGGTGGCGGCGGTTGCGGCGTTGTTGCTCCCGATGGCGGTCGCCGGCGACGCGTCGCCCCCGAGCGAGACGCTGGCGCTGACGGGGTGGTTGATCGGGGCGCTGGCGGTGGCGGTGGGCGGGCCGTTTTTCGTGGTCTCGACGACGGGCCCGCTGCTGCAGCGTTGGTTCAGCGCCACGGACCACCCCAGGGCGAAGGACCCGTACTTCCTGTACGCGGCGAGCAACATCGGGTCGGCGGTCGGGCTCCTGGGGTACCCCTTCCTACTCGAGCCCTCGCTCGACCTGCCCGGGCAATCCAAGGTCTGGGCGATCGGGTTCCTCGCGCTCATCGCGGTGCTGATCGCGTGCGGCGTGGCGGCGCTGCGATCGGGGGGCACGAGGGAGGAGTCGCCTGGATCGGCCCCCCGGAGCTCCCCGGCGCTCGCGGAGCGCCCGGTCACGGCCGGACGCCGGCTGCTCTGGGTCGCGCTCGCGGCGGTCCCGTCGAGCCTTCTGATCGGCGTGACGCAGGTGATCTCCACGGATATCGCGGCGATCCCGCTCTTGTGGGTGATCCCGCTGTTCCTGTACCTGATGACGTTCACCGTCGCGTTCAGCCCGAGGATCACCATCCCCACGCGGGCCCTGGCCTTGGTGCTGCTCCCGATCGCGGCGGTGCAGGTGTTCCTGATCGGGACGGGCCGGCACGCGCCGATGGCGCCGGTCGTGGGGGTCCACCTCGCCGGGTTCGTGGTCGCCGCCCTGATGTGCCACCGGAGGCTGGCGGACGATCGGCCCGGGCCCGAACGGTTGACGGAGTTCTATTTCTTCATCGCGCTGGGGGGCGTGTTCGGTGGGCTCTTCAACGCATTGGTGGCCCCCAATCTCTTCACGACGCTGACGGAGTTCCCCATCGCGGTCGGTGCGGCGATCGCGCTGTGCCCCGCGTGGAGACGCTCGGCTGGGGCCGGGGGCGACCGGCCCGGCGTGGGCGTGTGGGGCACGATCGCCCGCGTCTTGACGCCGCGGACGATCCCCGGGGTGGCGGCGTCGGTGGTGATCTGGGGCGCGGTCGGGGCGGCGATCGTCACGGGGGTGGATTGGGCCGCCGTCTCGCTGGGGTTCTTCGAGGTCGATATCGGGAACCTGCGGATGTTCGCGGCGATTCTCGCGGCGGCGGGCGCGTTGGCGCTGGCGCCGCGGTCGTTGGCGTTCGCGCTGATCCTGACCGGGGCGGCGGTCGCCGGGCAGCGGTACGCCAAGGATTCGCTCCGGCACGAATCGCTCCACCTGGAGCGGAGTTTCTTCGGGATCCACCACGTTGTGCGCACCGTCCCGAGGGCCGCCGGGGGGGCCTTGCCCGAGCAGGCGGCGTACTCGCTCTACCACGGGACGACCAACCACGGGACGCAGATCCGAGGGGTGGAGCGCGGGGTCACCGTGGATGGGCGGTTCGTGATCCGGCGTGCTGATGACGTGCCGAGGTCCTACTACCACCCGTTGGGGCCCGTGGGCGAGGCGTTCAGGCACCTGCGGCTGGCGCCCGACCCCCGCGAGCTGGCCGACGTCGGGCTGGCGTTGACGGTGGGGACGGAGCTGGCGGTGGCGGGCGCCGGGCGGTGGACGCCGGGGGGGCCGGTGGCGTCGGCGGTGGCGCTCCGCACGGGCGGGGTGCTGGCCGACGCGTTGGTCGAGGAAGCGTCGGGGACGATCGCGCGCCGGCGTCTGGCGGTGGTGGGCCTGGGTGCGGGGTCGATCGCGGCGTACGCGCAGCCCGGGCAGACGATCGATTTCTACGAGATCGATCCGGAGGTCGTCCGGATCGCGGAAGACCCCGA
Organism: Phycisphaeraceae bacterium; assembly: GCA_015200025.1. GTDB lineage: Bacteria > Planctomycetota > Phycisphaerae > Phycisphaerales > UBA1924 > UBA2396. The sequence goes on from CP054186.1 coordinate 941,531, forward strand.
GTTCTTTACGTACCTGGCCGAGGCCCGGGCGCGGGGGGTGACGGTGAACATCATCCTGGGCGACGGGCGGCGGGCGCTCGCGCAGGCCCCGGACGGGGCGTACCGGGCGATCCTGCTGGACGCTTTTTCGTCGGACTCGATCCCGGTGCACCTGCTGACGCGCGAGGCGGTGGCAATGTACGTCTCGAAGCTGCAACCCGGGGGCGTGCTCATGGTCCACACGTCCAACCGCTATTTCCGCCTTGGCGGGGTGCTCAAGAACATCGCGGACGATCTCGGCCTGACCGTGCTGGGTCGCGACAGCCGCTCGTCGGACGACCCTCGGGACCGCGGGGTCACGCGCCACCTGAGCGGATCGGAGCTGATGACGCCGTCGAACTGGGCGCTGATCGCACGGCCGGGGACGAACCTCGGGACGATGCCGGCCGATCCCTACTGGCAGCCGCTGATGAAAGTCCCCGGGATGCCCCTGTGGACGGACTCGTACTCGAGCCTCCGCGGGGTGTTCATGGGGTGGATGGAGTAAGGGTCGCGGCGGTCGCCGGCCGCGGCGCGCTCAGCCGCGGAACTTTCGGACGACGAGGGTGTTGTTCTGCCCACCGAACCCGAAACTGTTGGAGAGGCAGACCTCGACCCCGCCGTGCGGGTTGAGGTCTCGGGCCTGGTTGGGGACGTAGTCGAGGTCGCACTCGGGGTCCGGGGTGGCGAGGTTGATGGTGGGTGGGGCCCATCCGGTGCGGATGGCCTGGACGCAGGTGATGAGTTCGACGGCGCCGGCGGCCTGGATCAGGTGCCCCATCATGCTTTTGACGGAGCTGAACGGGACCTTGGGCGCCAAGGGGCCGAAGACGCCCTTGACGGCGAGGGTCTCGATCTTGTCGTTTTCTTTCGTGCCCGTCCCGTGTGCGGAGATGTAATGGACCACGGGGCGGCCGTCGGGCCCGGGCTCGCGCGGGGAGAGCCCGGCCTGGCGGAGGGCCTGCGTCATGGCCGCCTGCGCGCCGCGCCCGTTGGGCTCGATGTCGGTGATGCGGAACGCGTCGGCGGAGGCGCCGTACCCCGCGATCTCGGCCAGCACCTCGGCGCCGCGCGCCAACGCGTGGTCGAGCCGTTCGAGCACGAGCACCCCGGCCCCCTCGCCCATGACGAACCCGTCGCGGGTCTGATCGAAGGGGCGTGCGGCGTTCTGGGGCGACCCGCGACGCTGGCTCATCGCCGTCAGGCGGATGAACCCGGTCATCCCCAGGACGTGGATCATCGTGTGGCTGCCCCCGGCGAACATCAGCGGCGCGTCACCACGCCGGATGATCTCGAAAGCCTCCCCGATGGCCTGGGTGCTCGCGGCGCACGCCGTCATGCAGTTGAACGAGGGGCCCCGGCACCCGAACGCGCCGGCGACGTAGCCCACCGTGACGTTGGGCTCCTGCTCGACCTCGCGCACGCGTGTGAGGTGGGCCAACCCGTGCCCGACCCATGCCCGTCCGTCGACCTTGCGCTCCGCGGCGTTCCACCCGGCGAGGTTGGTCGCGAAGAAATTGTCGTAGTCCAGCGTGCCCTCGCCGGCGCCGAGGTACACGCCCATCTCGGTCGGGTCGGCCCGCCCTTCCGCGACCGCGCGGTCGAGCCCCGCCCGGCGCCACGCGTGGGACGCCGCCGCCAGCGCGTACCGCGTGCTCTCGCCGCACGGGGCGAACCGCCCGGCCCCCTCGAGGTGGTCCGCGAGGTCGAAGCCCTTGACCTCCGCCGCGAAGTTGGTCGGGAACCGCGACGCGTCGAAGCGGGTGACGGGTCCGACGGCGTTTTTGCCGGCCACGAGGTCACCCCAGACCGACTCCACGTCGGTCCCCAGGGGCGTGACCCACCCCATCCCCGTGATCGCGACGCGGTGAGCGGGCATCGGCGTTATCCCCGGTCGTCGAAGTCCAGCGTCTGCCCGTGGTCGCCCTCGGCGGGCTCGGCGGCCCCGGCGTGAGCGTCGGCCGCGTAGCCCTGGTCGTCGTCGAGGTCACCGCGCATCGCGTTGATCTTCTCGACGTTGAGCACGCGGACGAGGCCGTCCTTGAGCAGGCGGCCCGCGAAATTGATGATCAGGCCCAGCTCCACGTCGGCGGCCTTGAGTTGGGCCTTGAGCGCGGAGCGGTCGGCGCCGGAGACCTCGCGGTACTCGGCCATGAGTTCGAGGATGAACCGATCGTCGATGAGGAAGTCCGCCGTCGTCTGCCCGACCACGTGGTCTTTGTATCGGATCGGGATGGTGTAGCCCATCTTGTACGGGACGCCCTGGGCGGTCAGTTCGTGCTTGAGGGCTTCGAGGTAGACGGCCTCGGGGTGTCCCGGCCCGATGGCGGCGTGGACGTCGCGTGCGCACCCGATGACCTTGTGGCTGACCGCGGTCAGGGCCGGGTCCAAGGCCGAGAGGGGGATCCCGCGTCGCTCGCGCGGCTCGCCCCCGCCCCGGTAATCGCCCCCGCCCCGCGGGTCGCCCCCGCGGTACCCGCCACCACCGCCGCCACCCCGATAGTCGCCCCGGTACCCGCCGCGCTGACCGCCGTACCCGCCTCGCGTGTCGCCTGTCATGTGGATCTCCGTCACCAGAAAGGAAAGAAAGAGTGTTACCCGGCCGCCCTGAGCACCAGGGCGGCGTTCTGCCCGCCGAGCGATCCCCCGCAGACCATCACCGTACGCAGGCGGCGGGGCTGGGGGGCGCACGCCCCGGCCGCGAGGTCGTTCGGGCATCCACCGGCGTGCACCCTCGCGGGGAGCACGCCTTCGAGGATGGCGCGAGCGCCGACGCCGACGGCGAGCCCGCCGCTCCCCGCCCAGCATTGGCCGATGTTGGGCGCGAGGGTGATGAGGGGGATGTCACGGAGCCTTTCGCCGAAGACGCGGCGCAGGGCGCCCGCCTCGAGCGTGTCCTCGGCGGGGGTGCCCAACGCGCCGGGGACGACCGCGTCGATCTCGCCGCTGCCCACGCCCGCGTCGCGGAGCGCCCGGGCCATCGCCAGGACAAGGCCTTCGTTGACCACACCGGCCGGGCCCCGCCCGGACCCGTCGTCGTACGGGGGCCACCCCGAATGGCCCGCGCCGAACCCGGCCACGTGCGCGTAGACCTTGGCGCCGCGTGCACGGGCGGCGGCTTCTTCTTCCAGGATGACCAGCCCGCCGGCCTCGGAGGCGACCCCGCACGAATCGGGGGCGTACGGCCTGAGGATCTTCGACCCGTCGAGGCTCTCGGGGCTCGACCCGGTCCGCCCGGCGAGGTAGGTGCGGATCATGCCCATCAGGTTCATCTTCGACTCGGCCCCGCCCGCGAAACTCACGTCCGCGTCGCCGCGTTCGATGACGCGGCAGCTCTCGCCGATGGATAGGAGCCCGCTCGCGTCGCCGCAGGTGATCGTGTTGCTGGGCCCTTCGGCGCCGTGGATGATCGTGACGTGGCAGGCCAGCATGTTGGGGAGGTACTTGAGGAGCCACAAGGGCTGGAGGTTGCCCATCCCCGTCTCGCCCCACCGGGCCGCGGACCACCGCCCGTCCTCGCCCCGCGAGGTCGCCAGGGCGGCGGAGAGTTCCTCGGTCTCGGTGGCGATGAGCCCGGCCCCGATGTGGCACCCCGTCCGATCGGCGGGGTAGGTCGTCTCGACCCCCTCGCCCCGCTCACGCGTGATGAGCCCGGCGTCCTCCGCCGCGAATTTCGCCGCCCCGACGGCCAGCTCGATGTCGCGGGCCATGACCTTGACCGCCTTGCGGTAGTGCTTGGGCACGTGGTCTTTGGCCGAATACCCGGCGACCTCGCCGCCGACGCGGCAGGGGAACCCCGTGGCATCGAACCGCGTGATGGGCCCCAGGGCGGACCTGCCTTGGAGCAGGCCGCCCCACAAGGCCTCGAACCCCACGCCCATGGGTGAGACCGCGCCGAGCCCCGTGATGACCACGCGACGATGCATGAGCCGCAATCCTAGCCGCACCCCCCCGGACCCCGGGACGGACCGGGCGAGCGAGAACAGAACTTCGCCCCGCCGACGCCCCGCGGCCGATACACTCTCCCGTGCTCCCCCGCCCCGACCACCCACGATCTCACGGGGACCCAAGCCCGCGGCCCACGTTCGACCCGGCGTGGCTCTTCCTGATCGCGGGGCTGGCGCTGCTGGCCTCGCTGATCGTCCTCCCCGCGATCGACGAGCTCACGCACGCACGGTGGCTCCGCCAGCGGGCGCTCATCATCGAGCAGCACCGGGTCGAGCGGCTCAAGCGTCACCGGGATTTCCTCGACGCCCTCGCCGCGAACGACCCCAACCTGCTGCTCTCGCTCGCGGGGACGCAGCTGAATCAGATCCCCGCGGACCGGACGCCGCTCCCGGGGCTGCCCGAGCCCCCGTCGGGGTCGGCCAACGTCTTTCCCTCGCTCGAGCCCGACCCGCTCCCGTTGCCCTCGCTGAGCACGCCCAACTCGATGCTGCACCGGCTCGCGACCGACCCGACGTCGCGCCTGTGGATGCTCGCGATCGGGTCGGTCCTGCTGCTGATCGGGCTCCTGCCCGCCTCGCGACCGCCGCAGACGGGGGCGGACGCGAGCGCCGACCCACGGGCCTAAGCGTGCCGACCCCGCGTGAGAACACCGGGCCCGCCCCGAGGCTGACCTTTCCCCGGCGCCTGCGGCTTCAGCACGCGCGGGAGTTCAAGGCCGTCCGGGATGCGAAGCTGAGAAAGTCCTCGGGGCCCATCAGCCTGAGCCTTCGGCCCAACGGGCTCGACCACCCCAGGCTCGGGCTCTCGATCTCGCGGGCGGTCGGCGGGGCGGTCCGCCGCAATGCCCTCAAGCGGGCGATCCGCGAGGCCTTCCGCCTGACGTGGCGATCGTGGCCGACGGCGGACGGCGCGTCCTTCGATATGGTCGTGTCGTCGCGGGCGCACGAGCCGTTGACGCTGGACCAGTACGCCGAGATCCTCGGGTCGCTGGTCGCCTCGGCGTTGCGCGAGGCCGGGCGTCGTGACGGGCGGCGGGCGAGCGACGGGGCGGGCGGATGAGCCGAGCGGGGTTCTTCGGCCGCCCGACGCTCCACCCGCTCGCGCGGGCGGGGAACATCCCGTTCGTGCTGATCATCAAGGTGTATCAGGTGACGTTGTCGCCGTGGCTGGGGCGTCAATGCCGGTACCACCCGACGTGCTCGTGGTACGCGTTGGAGGCGTACCGATCGCACGGGCCGGCGGCGGGGACGTGGCTGACGGTCCGCCGGCTGTCCCGGTGCCACCCGTGCTCGCGCGGCGGGTACGACCCGGTCCCGCCCCGGGAGTAAGCACACACTCGGGACGAATCGCCGCGGTGGCCGCGCCGGCGCGGTGAGGTCCGCCGTGTCATGGGCACGCGTGGGGCGCTGCTTTCGGCGAGAAGAGGAGTGAGTGCTGGCTCAGGCGCCCGGGCAGTTGGATCCGGGGGAGCCGGTGGACCCCGGGTTAGCGCCGCCGGTGCCGCCTTCACCGCCTTCACCGCCGGATTGGCCGCCGGGCGATCCGCCCTGCCCCGGGATTCCCGGCGCGCCGGGGAAGAGCGTGGAGGGGTTGCCGCGGTCGCCGCCGTTGCCCGGAGGAGAACCCATGCCACCGTTCCCCCCGGAGCCACCGTTGGCGCCGTTGGCGCCGCCGCCGGAGCCGGCGCTGCCGCCGCTGCCGCCCGTGCCCCCGCCGACCCCGTTCCCGCCGCGGCCGCCGTTCCCGCCCGACCCGCCGACGGCGCCGCCGCCGTCACCTCCTCGACCACCCTTTCCGCCCGGGCCGGGGTTGGGGCCGCAGCAAGCCCCCCCGTTGCCACCATTCCCGCCCGGCCCGGCGGTGGAGGAGCCGCCCGCGCCCCCGCTGCCGCCCGTGCCGCCCGAGCCCGCCGCAGGAGAGGCGTTCCCGCCGCTCCCGCCGTGGCCCCCCGCGCCCGCGACCGCGTTCGCGGCGTCCTGTCCGTGTGCGCCGGGCTGGCAGGTTTCGCCGTGCTTTCCATGAATGCCGCCCTGTCCGGTGTTGTTGCTGCCCGGCCCGCCCGGGGTGCCGCCGGCACCGTTGTCCTCGGTCGAACGGAAGGGCGAAACGGTGACCGACCCGCCCGGCCCGCCGTGCCCCCCGTCCATCAAGCGCCGGACGTCCGCGTCCTGTTGCTCGATCGCCGGGGCCATATCAAGCCCGTCACCGCCGCGTCCGCCCCCGCCCGCGGTGATTCGGGCGCGTCGGAGGGGGTCGAGGCTGACGACCGCGCCTCGGGCGGAGATGCTCCCGCCGCGCCCGCCTTCGGCGGCCGGCCCACCGTCGCCCCCGAAACCGCCCCGGACCGAAAGCGTACCGGCACGGATCAACGGGGCCTCCACGATGAGATCCCCGGCGTCCTGCCCGGGTTCGAGGACCTCGACACCGTGCCGGCCGTCGCCCGAGCGGAGCGTGCCGCGGACTTCGATGAGGCTGGACGAGCGGAGCGTGATCGACGGGGCCGGGCGTCCGGCGGCCTGCCCTTGTGGCGACCGCCCGATGAGCTCGCCCTCGATCAGGATCCGCCCGCTCGATTCAATGACCACGTCGCCGTCGGCCACATAGACCGTCCCCCGCGGCACCACGAACGACTCGACCCGATGCGTTCCGGCGATCAAGCGCTCGCCGTTGGGGCCTGACCGGTGTCGCGGCTCCCCGAGCGAGTTGACGAACCCCTCGCCCGCGGCCCTGGGCTCTTGGAGCCCCAACGCCGAAGCCCCGGCCACGGACACACCGAGCACGCCGCACACCACAACGAAGGACGGTTTCATGGCGACTCCTCGCGCGATTCGCGCTCGGCCGCTCGGCCGCTCGGCCGTCAACGACGTCACGCTATCATGTCCGGCGGGTCGTTGCAAGACCAAATCCAACTTTTATCATAAGTGTTGAACACGGGATATGTTACGTGTGGCCGGGCGGGGGATGAGGCGGGGAGTGGTACGGGGCTGACATCGCGTCGGCAGACGCGGCACGACTAACGAGACGGGCACGCGGCGCCGTTGGACCCTTTCGCGCCGTTGTTCCCCAGCGCGATCCCCGGCCCGCCACCGGACCCGCCGGGCTGGCCGTTGGGAGTCCCTCCCGCGCCGGGCGATCCCGGGCTGCCCGGGTTGATATCTCCCACGACACCTCCGAGGCCGCCCTTGCCCGGGGGGTTGCCTCTCGCGCCGTCGCCGCCACGGCCGCCGGCGGCTTGCTGGACACTCCCGCCTGAGCCGGCGCCGCCGCCGTTCCCGCCGTTGCCGCCGCCGACGCCGTTGCCGCCGACGCCCCCATCGCCGCCGCGCCCACCATTGGACTCACCGCCGAGACCACCGGGGCCGCCGTCCCCGCCCTGTTCCCCCGGCGGGGGCGTGCAGCACTCCCCGCCGCGACCGCCGCGACCACCCGCGCCCCCGGCCGCGGTACCACCTCGGCCGCCCTGACCGCCGTTCCCTCCATGTCCCGATGGAGGAGATGCGTGACCGCCCGGCCCCCCATCGCCGCCGTGGCCCGCGTCGCAGTGGATCCCGGTGTCCCCTGGTTTCCCGTTCTCGCACGGCTCGCCGGGATCACCCTCACCGCCCGGAGGGCACGAGGAGCCTCCGCCGGCATCGCCCGGTGTTCCGGGATTCCCATTGGCTTCGTTCAGATCGGGGATCCAGCGCGTGACCATCGCGTCGCCGCCGTCACCCCCTTTCGCCCCGTTCATCCATGAAAGAACATTCCAATCGTCGGCCGGCCCTCGCGCGAACCATCCGTCGAGCCCGCGCCCTCCGGTACCGCCTTTGCCCCCGACCAGACGCGTGGGGCTGGTGGAGTCCGTGGACGCCGAACCCCTGACGATGACGTGCCCGCCGCGACCGCCCGGGGCGAGCGGCCCGCCGTCACCACCCCGGCCCGCCTTGAGGACCCCGCCGACCACGGCGAGGTGGACCGCCGGGGCTTCGAGTATGAGGTCGCCCCCGTCGGACCCGGGCTGGTCACGTTTGGCGCCGGGCATCCCGTCGCCGACCTCGATGCGCCCAAGGACGCGGACGCACGCCGATGAGCGCACACGGATGGACACGCCCGGCGTTCGGGCCGCACGCTCCGGATCGGATTTCAGTGCGATGAGGTCGCCTTCGATGATGACGGGGCCGGCGCAGACAAGGTCCAGCGAGCCCCGCACGTGGACGGTCTTGCCCCGTGGCAGAACGAAGGAATCTCGCTCGACCCGCCCGGAGAGCACGGCCGGGATCGGAGGATCTCCGTCGACGAGCCGGGCCGGGTGCGCGGCGGCGTGCTCCCCCCGCACCGATCCGGGCAGGACGGCCGAGGCGAGGCTGATCGGTATCACGATGAGCGAGATGAACATCGGCCTCATATCGTGCTCCTTCAAGAAGGTGCGCTCGGCCGCTCGGCCGCTCGGCCGCTCGGCCGCTCGGCCGCTCGGCCGCTCGGCCGTCAACAACGCCACGCTATCATGTCCGGCGGGTCGTTGCAAGACCATATCCAATTTTTATCATAAGTGTTGAACACGGGATATGTTACGTGTGTCCGGGCGAGGGATGGGGCGGAGATTGGTACGGGGCGGAGGCGTGGTGAGGGGGGAGCGCGGGCGCGTACGATCGTGGCGATGTCGCGACTCCCCGCCGCCCAACGCCGTGAGCAGTTGCTCGATCACGCCGCCGTCCTGTTCGCCAAGGGCGGGTACGCGCGGGCGACGACGGCGGAGCTGGCCAAGGCCGCCGGGATCACCGAGCCGATCATCTACCGCCACTTCGCGAGCAAGCGGGACCTGTTCATCGCGCTCATCAACCGATCGTCGGAGCGGACGCTGGCGTTCTGGGAAGCGCACCTGGCGGGGGCGACCGACCCGGCGGAGCGTCTGCGGCGGCTGGTGGGCGACAACCCGATGGTCGCCGAGCAGACGCGTGACGCGTACCGGGTGCTGCTCCAGGCGATCACGGAGGTGGACGACGAGCAGATCCACCACGCCGTCTCGCGTCACATCGGGAATCTGCACGCCTTTTTACGCACGGAGCTCGAGCTGGCGCAGGCCGAGCACAAGGTCAACCCGCGCATCTCCGCCGACCTGATCGCGTGGCTGCTGATCGACGTGGGCATGGGCTACGGCGTGCTCAACGCGATGCGGATCCCGGGGCACGGGACCGACCCGACCGGGCAGCACGTCCAGGACCTGATCAACCGCCTGCTCATCGCCCGGTCCCCCAAACCCGGCGATACGCCGGACGATCCCGCGCGCTGATCCGCCCGGGCCCGGCACTCTACACTCACCCGCCGCGCCCGACCGCCAGGGCACGCCCGGACGCCCCCCGTGCTCCTCCACGCCTCCGCGATCCTCCTGCCCGAGTTCGACAAGCCGCTCTGGCTCGCGCTGATCCCGCCCCTGTGGATCGCGTCGTGGTGGATCGCGCGGCGGAGCCTCTCGGGGTGGTCGTTCTCGCGCCGGACGGCGAACCTGGTGATCCGCATGCTCGTGGTCGCCGCGGTATGCGCGGCCCTGGCCGAGCCCCACGCGAGGCGACGGGCCCGTGACCTCGCGGTGGTCGCGGTCTTGGACGTGAGCGACTCGATCCCGTCGGAACAGCGGGCCGCGACGGATCGCTTCCTCGACGCGTCGCTGGCCGACCGACCGACCCGGGACCGTTTCGGGCTTGTCTCCGCCGCCCGGCACGCCTTCGTCCAATCGCTGCCCAGCGCCGCCGCACCACGGGCCGACACGGGGCTCCTGGGGCCCACCGATTCGAGCGATCTGCGCCGCGGCCTCGAACTGGCCCGGGCCGTCATCCCGCCCGACGCCGCGGGCCGGCTGCTGCTGATCACCGACGGGAACGAGACCGCCGGGAGCCTCGCCGCGGCCGCGACCAATCTCCTGACCGCGGGGATCCCGGTGGACGTCGCGGCGGTGGAATACGACCGCTCGGGCATGGTCCGGCTCGATGACCTCCAGACCCCGCCGTGGTCGCGCGACGGGGACACCGTCGCGGTCCGCGTGGTGCTGTCGGCGGGGTCTCGGACGACGGGCCGGCTCTCGATCTTCCGCAACGACGAACCCGTCGACCTCGACCCCGACACCCTCGCGTATTCGACCCGCGTCACGCTCAACCCGGGCCCGCAGGTGCTGACGCTGTCGCTGACCCTCCCCCCCGGCCCGGTGCACCGTTTCGAGGCGGTGTTCGAGCCCGACCAGCCCGCCGGGTCGGTCTCGCAGCTGCTGCGGGCGCAGGGCGTGACGTTCACGAGCTCCAAGGGCCGGGTACTGGTCCTCGCGGACGACCCCCGCGTCGCCGGGGTATTCGCCGGCGCCATCGCCTCCGACAATTTTGACACGCAGGTCAAGCCCGCGCAGGACGCGCCGTACACGCTGACGGAGTGGTCGGCCTACGACGCGGTCGTGCTGGTCAACCAGCCCGCGTCCAACTTCTCGCAGGCCCAGCAGAATGACCTGACGCAGTACGTCAAGGACGCCGGGGGCGGGCTCCTGGTCGTCGGCGGGCCCGACGGCTTCGGTGCGGGTGGGTGGATCGGCTCGACCCTGGCCGACGCCCTCCCGCTGTTGCTCGACCCGCCCGCGAAGCGAGAGCTGCCCGCGGGCGCGCTGGCGCTGATCATCGACCGGTCCGGTTCGATGAGCGCCCCGGTGGGGAACACGCAACTGACTCAGCAGCAGATCGCTAACGAGGCCGCCATCCTGGGCGTCCGATCACTCTCAAGCCAGGACCACGTCGCCGTCATCGCCTTTGACGACGCCGCCGAGGCCGTCGTCCCGCTCACCCGGGCCTCGGACCCCGCCGGGATCGCCCAGCGGATCCGGGCCGTGGGCCCGCGCGGGGGGACGAACCTTTTCCCCGCCATCACCGCCGCCGCCGACCAACTTGCCCGGTCCAACGCGGGCGTGAAGCACATCATCATCCTGACCGACGGGATGACCGTCGGCGAGCCCGAGCAGGGCGTCGCGCTGGTCGCGGGTCTCAAGCAGCGCAATATCACCGTCTCGACCGTCGCCGTCGGGGACGGCGCGAACGATCCGCTGCTCGTCTCGCTAGCCGCCGTGGGCGGAGGCCGGTTTTACAGCGTCAACTCGGACCAGTCCCGCGCGGTGCTCCCTCAGATCTTTATCAAGGAAGCCCAGACGGTCCGCCGATCGCTGATCTGGGAGGGCGACGCGTTCTCACCCGCGGTCGACCACCCCGCCGAGTCCATCCGGGGGATCCGCACGCCCCTGCCGGCCGTCACGGGGTACATCGTGACCGCCGACCGCGGCGGGCTCGCGACGACCGTCCTCCGCGGCCCCGAGAAAGACCCCATCCTCGCGCAGTGGCAGTTCGGGCTGGGGCGTGTTGCGGCGTACACGAGCGACGCGGCCCCGCGGTGGAACGCCGCCTGGATCAACGCCGACGCCTACGCCACGCTCTGGTCGCAGCAGCTCAAGTGGCTGCTCAGGCCCACGGGCGACCCCAACGCCAGGATCACGATCGACCAGACCGACCCCGACAACGCGAGGATCACGCTCGACCTGATCGACCCGGAGACCGGCCCGATCAACTTCGCGAGCGTGCGCGCCCGGATCAACCCGCCGCGTCGCGCGGACGAGCCCGACCAGGCCTCGCCCGACCTTGTTCTGCGCCAGGTCGCGCCGGGTCGGTACGAGGGCTTCGCCCCCACCCAGGCCGTCGGCACCCACCTGCTCTCGGTCCGCTACGACGCCCCGCTCTCGGAGACCCAGACCGCTCAGCGTCGCGCGGGGTCCGTGCGAGCCGCGATCATCCGCCCGCCGGGCGAGGAATTCCGCCGACCCGTTCCCAACACCCAGATGCTCGCCGAGATCGCGAGGATGACCAACGGGCGGGTGCTGAGCCTCTCCCCTTCGGGCGCGAACCTGTGGCTCCGCGACGGGCTGACCTTCCCCACCACCGCCACGCCGATCTGGCTCCCCCTCGCCCTCGCTGCCATCGCCGCGTTCATCATCGACATCGCCGCCCGTCGCCTGGCCTTTGACCTCGCGTCGGCCCGTCGCCGCGCCGCCTCGCTTTGGTCCCGCGCCACGCACCCCGCCCCGGCCTCGCTCGCCTCGCTCGCCCACGCCAAGGCCAGGGCCCAGGCCGACCTCACGCGTTCGGCCCCCGCCGCCGCCTTCAACCTCGACAACCTACCCCCGCCGAACGAGGCCACACCGATCCCGGCGCCCGCCGCCGCCGCCTCGCGTGCGACGGTCCCGCAGGGTCGACAGGCCCAGACGCCGACCCCGCAGGACACCATGGCCCGGCTCCGCGCCGCCAAGAAAAGATCCATCAACCCCGACGACCCGGCGCACTGATTCCCTCCCCCACCACCACCGCCGCTCGGCCCAACGTCGCTCAGCCCACCGCCGGGACCGACTCGCCCAACGCCATCGCCGCCTTCATCTCACGCACCGCGGCGCGGAGCCCCACATAGACCGCCCGGCTCACGATCGCGTGCCCGATGTGCAACTCCGCCACGCCCGGGAGCCCCGCCACCGGGCCCACGTTGTGGTAGTTCAGCGCGTGCCCCGCGTTGAAGCGCATCCCCAGCTCGCGCACACGCCTGCCCGCCCGGTCCAGTCGCTTGAGCTCGCCCGACAGGGGCTTCTTGAGAAAGTCCCCCCCGTGCCGCGCGAAGAGCGACGCGTAGGGGCCCGTGTGGAGCTCGCACACCTCGAACCCGGCCTTAGCCGCCGCCTCCACCTGCTCAACCTCCGCGTCGATGAACGCCGAGACGATGCACCCCGCGCGGCGCAGCGCCGCGACCACCTTCCTAAGCCGGGCCGCTTGTCCCGCCACGTCGAGCCCGCCCTCGGTCGTCACCTCGCGCCGACCCTCCGGCACGAGCATGCACGTCGTGGGCTTGATTCGCCTCGCGATCCGGATCATCTCGGGCGTTGCCGCCATCTCCAGGTTGAACTTCACCTTGACCAGTCGTCGCAGCAGCTCCACGTCCCGATCCTGGATGTGCCGCCGGTCTTCGCGCAGGTGGACGGTGATCCCGTCGGCACCCCCGAGTTCGGCCTCGTGGGCCGCCCGCACCGGATCCGGCTCGTCGCCGCGCCGGGCCTGACGCACCGTCGCCACGTGATCGATATTCACACCCAGTTGAGGCATCGATCCCAGCATAGGCCCGGCTCACTCCCCGCACAGCCCCCGCACACCATCGGAGCGGCCCATCCACTCATGCCTGCCTCGTGAAGGCCGGAGCCCGGGATGATCCGCGACCACGGCCGCGCTCGCATTGTGGGTCGTGGCGTCCGCTCTCGGGCCGCCTCGACCTCGAACCATGAACATCCTCCTCACCACCATGGGCTCCCACGGCGACGTCCTCCCCTTCGTCGCCCTCGCCCGCGAGTTGCGACGACGGGGGCACGCCCCGCTGCTGCTCATCAACCCCGCGTTCCGCCGGCTCGCCAACGACGCGGGGATCCCGTGCACGCCCCTGGGTGAGCCGACCGAGGTCCGCGATCTGGCCCGCGACACCCCGGGGATCATGCACCACCGCGAGGGAAGCCGGCTCGTCCTGAGACGGTTTGTCGTCCCCTTCACCCGCCCCGTCCACGACCGGATCGTCGACCTCCACCGCGACCGACCCTTCCACGCGATCGTCTCGCACCCGATCTGCTTCGGCGCCCCGCTCGCGGCCGAACGCATCAGCGTCCCGACCGTGAACGCCGCGCTCTCGCCCATGATGTGGCTCTCGCCCTCCGACACCCTGGGCCCGCCCCCCGGTCTCCACCTCTTGCCCGACATCGTCGCGCAGCCGCTGATGAGGCTCCTGCTCAAGCCCATGCTCCGCGCCGTGGCCGACGACGACCTCAACCGCGAGCGGCGTTCGCTGGGCTTCCCCGCGCAGCGCGACGCGCTGCTGACCGCCAACCGATCCGGGGACCTGTGCCTGGGGCTGTGGTCCCCGGTGCTTCGCCCGCTGCTGGCGGACGACCCGCCCAACGCGGTGGTCTGCGGGTTCCCATGGAACGACCGCGACGCCGAGCGTGAGCACGCCGTGCAGGACTTCGAGGCTTTCCTCTCGCGAGGCGAGCCGCCGATCCTGTTCACCCTCGGGACCGCCGCCGTGCACACGCCCGGCCCGTTCTACCACGAGGCCGCTCGGGCCTGCGCCCTGCTGGGCCGGCGCGGGATGCTGCTCATCGGGAACTCGGGGCTGAGGCTCGAGACGCTCCCGCCGGGCGTGCGCACGTTCACGTACGCCCCCTTCTCCGGGCTCTTGCCCCGCGTCGCCGCGTGCGTCCACCACGGCGGGATCGGCACCACCGCCCAGTGCCTCCGCGCCGGGACCCCCGCCCTGATCACACCGCTGGCCCACGACCAGTTCGACAACGCCCGACGGTGCCACGCCCTGGGCGTCTCGCGAACCCTCCACCACCGCCGGGTCACCGCGCCCCGGCTCGCCCGGGCGCTCCGCGCCCTGCTCGGCGATCCGCTCGTCGCCCAGCGGGCCCAAGCCATCGCACCCCACGTCGCCGCCGAGCACGGGGCCTCGGGTGCCGCCGAGGCCATCGAATCGCTCGTCCGAGGCACACATACCGAGTATTTTATGAACAAAACTACCTTATCCGCACTTACGGCACAGCGTTGAAGTTGATTTTGTCAAGAATCACTTGAATTATCCGAATACGCTTCAATAATCAGAAGCGTGAGTTCAACAAATTCAAATTTTCCGACTCCGGAGCTCAACAAGCACCCGCTCGGGGGACTGCCGCGTGAGGATTTAGACCTGGTGATGCACCTGGTCCTTCGCTCGGGTTCGATCAAGGACCTGGCGGCCGACTACGGGGTGAGTTACCCGACGATCCGCGTCCGTCTGGACCGGTTGATCGATCGGCTCCGCTCCATCGCCGAAGGGACCACGCCCGACCCGCTCACCGAGCTGCTCGCCTCGATGGTCGAGCGCGGCGAGCTCTCGCCATCCCACGCCAGACTCATCCGTGACACCGCCCGGCGCGGGCCGAACACCCCCGGGACTCACCAAGGAGAAACGCCATGACCGAGTGGTTCACGCCCGAGCAGTCGAACTATTTTGGCGGGTTGGCCGGCGCCGTCGGCGGGACGCTGTGCGGGCTGACCGGGGCGCTGATGGGCTACCTCGCGCCCAAAGGCAAGGGCAAGACCTTGGTCATGGGGCTGGTCTGGTTCTGGCTCGTCGTCGGCGTCGGGCTCTTGATCGCGGGGAGCGTGGCGGCGGCGTACGCCCAACCCGGGCACGTCGTCAGGCCCTTTGTGCTCATCGGCGCGATCCTGTCCGTTGTGATGGGGCCGATGATCCCGGTGATGATCCACCGGTACCGTCAGGCCGAGGCGAGGAAACTCCACGCCACCGAGTTCCGCCGGTCGGGCTGAACGACGGGTCAGGGCGCGGGGAACTCGGGCGCCAGGCCTGAGAGCACTCGCCACACGTCGCGGACGACCCAGCTCATGTTCTCGTGCGACCGTGCCGTCGCCGCCCCGATGTGCGGCATCAGGTGCGCGTTGGGGATCCCCAGCAGCGGGTACGACGCGTCGAAGGGCTCGGGGTCGTGCACGTCCAGCACCGCCGACGCCGAGGGGTGGTCCCTCAGGAACCTCGCCAACGCCGGCGTGTCGATGACGAACCCTCGGCTCGTGTTGACCAGCACCACGCCGTGCTTGAGGCGGGCGAGCTCGCCCGCGCCGATCAGGCCGTGGTTGGACGAACGCCCGTCGACGTGGACCGTCAGCACGTCGCTCTCGGCGAGGAGGCGGTCGTGCGAGACGGGCGTCGCCACGCCGTGCCCCGGGCCGGGGATCTCGCGCACGTCGTGGTAGATCACGTTCATCCCCAGCGCCCGCCCGGCCCGCGCCACCCGAGACCCGACCTTGCCCAACCCCAGCACGCCCAGCGTCGAGCCCTCCAGCTGCCTCGGCGCGGTCAGGTCCTTGCGGATCTGGCTCCAGCGTGCGGGTGTCGGCGCGTGGTCGAGGAAGAGCCTGGGGCGGTACGCGTCGAGGATCACCGCGAGGACCAGCTCCGTCACGGCCGACCCGTTCGCGTCGGGCGTATAGACAACCTCGACGCCCCTCCCCCGGCACGCGGCGACGTCGATGTTGTCGAGCCCGACCCCCGCCCGCCCGACCACCCGCAGGTTCGGCGCGCCCGCCAGGAGCGCCGGATCGACCCGCGTGTACGTCCGCACCACGAGCCCGTGAGCGTCCGCGAGGGAGTGCTCGAAGGCGGGACGGTTCGACGGGTCCGCACGCACCAGGCGGCACCTCGACCCCAGCCACGCCGAGGCGTGGTCGGAGAGGTCCTCGGTCTGGAGCACCAGGGGGACGCTCATGCGGCGGACTCGGCGCTGGGTCCCCCGGCCCGCCGCGGGCGATCGCCGCGGACCGCCCCACCCGGCCCCGCCGCTCGCGCCACGGGGTCCTCCACGGGCACCCACCCCGTGGCCTGCGCGAACACCCGACGGAGGTCGTCCGCGATCTCGTGCGCCGAGAGGTCCCGGCCCGCGTACGACCGGACCGGGAGGGGTCTGAGCGTCGCCCGCGCGGGCGTGAACAGGCTGGCCCACGCGCTCTCGGCGTCCGCCGTTCCCTCGATCACGATCGGGAGCACCGGCGCCCCGGACCTTTTCACCAAGAGCCCGACCCCGGGGGCGAACGGCTGGATCGTCCCCCGCGGACGCGCGATGCGACCCTCCGGGAAGAGCCCGATCACCCCGCCGGCCGACAGGTGCCGGAGCGCCTCTCGGAGCCCAGCGGCGTCCCCCGCGCTGCGGTCGATGGGGATCACCCGGAGCCACGCCCACAGCCGATCGAACCGCGGGAGCATCATGTCGCGGGCCATCAGCCACCGGACCTCGAACGGGCAGGCGCATTGCACCAGCACCGGATCGATCCCCGCCGAATGATTGACCACCACCACCAACGGCCCGGCCTTCTCCCCCGCGGGCAGGAGGTGCGGGTCGATCACCCGGAATCGCTGGATGACGCGGACGTACGCCCGCAGCGCGAGATACCCAATCCCATAGGCCGGGTCCTGGCGCGGGTTTTTGAGCGCGGCGCTGGCCACGCGCGCGACGCCCATCCACAGGGCGGTCGCGAGGATGACCCAGATCGTGGCCGTCACGGGCGATGTTAGCACTTACAAAGCAGGATTTCGACCAGAACCGAGATCCACGATTTCCCCGGACGCCGCTCGGCCGGCGTCACATCAACGGAGGCCCGCGCCGGGGAGACCGCCCCGGGATCGCGCCGGGCTATCGTGGTTCATGGCGGACCTGTGGGCGTCCAAGCGTGATGAGCGTCGGCGGGAGGCCGAGCCTTTGGCCGTCCGCATGAGGCCCAGGACCCTCGACGAGTTCGTCGGGCAGGGGCAGATCCTCGGGCCGGGCAAACTCCTCCGGCGGATGCTCGACGCGGGGGCGGTCACGAGCCTGATCCTTTACGGCCCCCCGGGCACGGGCAAGACGACCCTGGCCGAGGTGATCGCCTCGCGGACCAAGCGGCACTTCGAGCGCGAGAACGCCGCGTCGGTCGGGGTCAAGCGCATCCGCGAGATCATCGACGAAGCCTCGGACCGGCTCGGGCGTGACGGGCGGCGGACGATCCTTTTCCTCGACGAGGTGCACCGCTTCACCCGCGCGCAGCAGGACGTCCTGCTCGCCGACGTGGAGCGGGGGTTGATCACGCTGATCGGTGCGACCACGGAGAACCCGCTCTTTGCCGTCAACGCGGCCCTGGTCAGCCGGAGCACGCTGCTGCGGCTCGAACCGCTGACGGAGGACGAGATCAAGGACGTCCTCCGCCGGGCCGCGGCGGACCCCGAGCGCGGGATGGGGCGTCACGGGGTCACCGTGCTCGACGAGGCCTTGGACCTGTGGGCGCGGGTCTGCGACGGGGACGCGAGGCGGGCCTTGACGGCGCTCGAGGTGGCCGTCCTGAGCCTCGCCGGGGAAGGCGGGGTGGGCGGGGCGGGGTCGGGCGAGGGGCTGGTGATCGACGCCCAAGTCGCCGAGGAGTCCATCCAGCGCAAGGCGGTCGTCTACGACCACACGGGCGACGGGCATTACGACGCGGCGAGCGCGCTGATCAAGAGCGTGCGAGGGGGCGACCCCGACGCGGGGTTGTATTGGCTCGCCCACATGCTCGCCGCGGGCGAGGACCCGCGGTTCATCGCCCGCCGCATGGCCATCCTCGCCAGCGAGGACGTGGGCAACGCGGACCCCCAAGCCATCACGCTGGCCGCCGCGGCGTGGACGCTCGTCGAACGAATCGGGATGCCCGAGGCCCGGATCACCCTGGCTCAACTGGTCACCTACCTCGCCCTGGCGCCCAAGAGCAACGCGAGCTACACCGCCATCGGGGCCGCGATGGAGGACGTCGAGCACGGGCGCACCGCGCCCGTGCCGCTCTACCTGCGGGACCCCAACTCTTCGCCCGTGGCCGGGGGCTCCGGGCGGGGCGTGCGCACGAAGGAGGCCGGCGGGGAGACGTACGAGTACTCGCACGACGCCCGGGGCGGGATCACGGGGCAGGATTACCTGGGCGTCGAGCGCGAGTACTACCACCCGACCGACCGGGGCGAGGAGGCGGCGATGCGTGAGACACTCGAGGAGGTCCGCCGTCTTCGGAAGGCCCGTCGAACGGAGGGCGGGGCGTGAACGACGCGGCGCTCGACCGCCTCAAGCGCGAGACCCGGGACCTGGTCAAGGCCCGCCTCGCCGCGATGAGCGACGCGGAACGCCGCGCCGGGTCCGCGGCGGCCTGCGCGCGCGTGCTGACGCTCGATCGGATCACGGCGCTCGGACGGGGGGCGGCCGTGCTGTCCTACGCGCCGATGGGCGTCGAGGTCGACGTGCGAGAGATCGGGCGGGCGCTCCTGCGGCGGGGGGTGACGGTCTGCCTGCCCAGGGTGGATTGGGGCCACAGCACGATGACGGCGGTGCGGGTCGAGAGCGTGGACCACGGACTGGTCTCGGGGCGCCGCGGGGTGGCCGAGCCCCCCGACGGGGAGGAGATCGAGCCCGGGGGGCTGGCTGTGATCGTGGTACCGGGCGTGGCGTTCGACGCGTCGTGCGTCCGGCTCGGGCGCGGGGGCGGGTTCTATGATCGCTTCCTGGGGAAGCCCGGGGTCCGGGCTTTCACGATCGGGATCGGGTACGACGAACAGGTCGTCCCGCGGACGCCCGCGGAGGACGCGGACGCGAGGATGGACGCGGTGGTGACGCCCGGACGCGTCTTCACCGCCGGGGCCGGAGAGACGGGCCCGCGCGTGAGCGAGTGATCGAACGTGGAGAGTTGAACCATGGCGTTGCCTTCACAGACCGAGCGTCAGCACGACGGGCCACGAACGACGTACCACCAGACGTCGCGCGGCGGGAACGGCCCGAACTGGAAGGGCCTGGGCGGGGCGCTCGTGCTGGTGGCCGCCGCGGTCGGCGGGATCGTCTGGCTGACCTCCGGTGGCGGCTCGCCCTCGTCGGCCCGGGGCGGCCCCGAGAACGCCGACACGCCCCAGATTGCTCAACACGACGCGACGCCCGCGGGCGGGACGAAAGTCCCGGCGGCCGGGGGCGGCGAGCGGCCGGTCTCACCGGGGGTCACCCGCACGCCAACACCCAGCCCCACGCCGTCACCATCTCCCTCGCCCATGACGGACCCGATCGCCAAGGGCCCGGGCGATGTTCAGGGGGCCGTTCCGAGCAAGGACCCGGTCCGCGAGCAGCCCAGGCCGATCGTCCCCGAGCCGGCCACGCTGACCCCGGGCGCCACCGAGACGGGCAAGCCCCTCCCGGCGGACGCGACGGGCGGCGGCACCGCGCCCAAAGGCGCGGGCGAGACCACGACGACGCCCCCGGACCCGCAGGGCGCGGCCCCGGTCACGCCGTTGCCGTCGAGCGACTCGACGCGCGACGTGCGCGACGCGTTGGCCGAGGGTCGGCGGAAGATGTCGGCGGGCGACCCCGTCGGCGCGCGGACGTCGTTCAGTCGGGTGCTGACCTCGGGGCGTGCGTCGTCGGCTGACGAGGCCGACGCGAGGGCGAGCCTCGCTCGGATCAACGAGGACCTGTTCTTCTCAACGACGGTTACGCCGGGCGACCCGATGACGGACACGTACGTGGTCAAGTCGGGGGATCGGTACGGGGCGATCGTGCGGGACCTGCAACTGCTGGTGGATTGGCGGTTGCTCGAGCGGCTCAACAAGACGCCGCCGGAGCGGCTCAAGATCGGGCAGAAGCTCAAGGTCGTGCGCGGGCCGTTCCACGCGGTGGTGGACAAGAGCGAGTACCGGGTCGATGTTTTCTGGGGCCCGCCGCGGGACGAATCGTCGTGGGTGTTCGTGGCGTCGTACCGGGTGGGGCTGGGCGCCAACGACTACACACCGGTGGGGCGGTTCCGCGTGAGGGCGAACGGGAAGCACGTGGACCCGTCGTGGACCGACCCGAGGAACGGTCAACGGTTCGCGGGCGGCGACCCCAAGAACCCGATCGGGAACCGCTGGATCGCCATCGAGGGTGAGGGCGAGGCGGCCAAGTACAAGGGGTTCGGGCTGCACGGGACCATCGAGCCCGAATCGATCGGGAAGCAGATGTCGCTGGGGTGCGTGAGGCTGGCGTCGGGCGACATCGAGGTGGTGTACGAGCTGCTCACCGAAGGTGTCAGCCAGGTCGTGATCCGCCCCTAAAGGGCCCGGTCCCTCGTCCATGAAAGAAGCCCGGGGCTCGCCCGGGCTTTTTCGTGCGCACGCTGCTGTGATCTCGGTCAGGAGCGCTTGCCGAGGAGCCACCCGACGATCCCGCAGAGGACGGCGAAGCCCGCGACGCCGCCGACGACGGCCCAGAGGTTGTCGGCGAGGATCTTGAGGGGGCCTTCGGAGGTGCTCATCCCGGTGAGGACGAGGAGGATGGCAAAGGCGGTGAGGGCGAGGGCGACCAGGGCGCCCAGGGCGAACCCGCCGACGAGGCCCGAGCCGGGGCCGTCGTAGGGCTCGGCGAAGGCGGCCATGGCGGGGAAGGCCGAGGCGGGCTCGGCGGCCGGGGATTCGAAGAGCGCGCCCGAGGAGGCGGTGTCCATCCCGCCCGAGCCCGGCGCGGACTCGTCGGCGGACCCGACGCCGGCGTAGGCCTCTTCGAGGTTGGTCATGCCCACGGCGGTCTCGTCGATATCACGGGTGAGGTCGTAGAGGCCCGAGCCCGACCCGGACTTGCTCGAGTCGCCCGTGGAGAAGGACGTCGGGGAGGGGGTGACTCGGGTGACGGCGGAGGAATCGGCCTCCTCGGTCGAATCGGCGTCGAAAATCGAGATCCCGGTCTGTTCTTTGGGGTTGTCGGCGATGCCCGCACCCGAGCCCGAGGAGGCCAGCGAGATGGGCTCGAGTTCACCGGATTCGGCCAGCGGGATCACCTCATCGCCGGATTTCCCACCCGCGAGCAACTCGATCTGTTCGACCTTGAACATAATGCGGTCACGGTCGCGGAAAACCTCGAGTTCTCGCCGATCGGCCATGGCCTTCACGTCGTCGGCGGACTTGCCGAGTCGAGCGGCGGCCTCTTCGAGCGAGTAGAACATCTTGGCCATGACGAGTTGCTCCGGTCCAATCAGGGTTTCGTTCGGCCTCGGGTCCTCGCGGACCGAGGGCGTCGGGGGAGAGAACCTAGCCGATCTCGGGCCCACGTTCAAGCCGGGGGGGGCTCGATGGGGGCAGGTCCCCGGGTTCCGTCGGCCCGAGCCACCGTGGCCCATCGAGCGGTTCGAGATCGAGCACCCGTCGGTTCCCCGTGAGTGGTCGGGGCTGTCGGTCCTGCACCTGTCGGACTTTCACGTCCGCCGGGGCCGGCGATGGCCGGGGGGGCTGCGACGGCTTCTGGACGTGATCGGGTCGGTGGAGGTGGACCTGATCGCGCTCACGGGCGACACCATGGACCATCCCGGGGACGAAAAATCGGCGATCGGAGCGCTCGAGCGGGTGGCGGCATCGTGGTGTTCGCGGCTCGGCGCGGTCGGCATCTTCGGGAACCACGACACGCCGCGGTTCCGGGAAATGGTGCGGGACCGGGTGCCGGGGGTTCGGTGGATCGAAACCGGGGTGGTCGAGGTCGCGCCGGGGCTCCGCGTGGCGGGGGTGTCGTCGCCCGAGGACGCGGTCGGCCTGGGGTTGGCGCTCGGGGAGGGCGAGAGACCGACGTTGACGCTCGCCCACGACCCATCGTCGATCTACGCCCTGTCCGGGCTGGGGCGGGGAACGGAAGCGGGTGAGGGTGAGGGGGTGGGGGTGGGGGTGGTGCTGGCGGGGCACACGCACGGGGGGCAGGTCAGGCCGTGGTCGAGGTGGGTGCCGCACGCGTCGTGCGACCTGCCGAGGGACGCGTCGACGGGGCTGATCGGTCTGGGCGGGACGATGATGGCGGTGTCGCGCGGGCTGGGCGAGGCGGTGGCGCCGGTCCGGGTCAACTGCCCGTCGCACGCGCCGCTCTACGAGCTGCGCCGGGGTGGATCGGCGGGCGACGCCGTCGGGGCCGGTCGGCTGCCGAGGACGATCGTGGCGTGGTGAGCCGGGCGGAAGGGTCAGCACCCGAGCTCGAACTCGGCGAGGAAGGCGTCGAGGTCGAAGAAATCAACGAACCCGTCGGCGTTGACATCGGCGGTGAGGTCGCCCGGGCACGCCCCGCCCTCGAAGCAGCCGAGGAACGAGTCGAGGTCGAAGAAATCGACGAACCCGTCGGCGTTGAAGTCCGCGCCGCAGAGCGTGACGATCTCGACAGCGTAAGAACCGGCCTCGTCGACGGAACGGGTCTGATCGGAGAGGCCGACGCTCAGCGTGGCGAACGCGCCGACGAAATAGCGCCCGGGTTCGAGCCGCCGGGTGGTGGAGAACACCGGGTCGGAGGCGGAGGAGAACGCGAGGGCGAGCCCGCTGCCCTCTCGGCGGAGGATGGCGCCGGGGGAAACGACCTGCCCGGGCACCAAGGAGCCCGAAAGCCGGATCGTGGCGGGCTCGTCGAGCTGGATGGTGATGAGGAAAGTCGAGGCGGCCTGGGCGGAAGCGAGACGCCCCGCGAGCACCTCCCCGACCACGGACACCAGGCCCGTGGCCCGGGCGACGTTCGGCGTGACGGAGGATGATTGAACGGCGCGGGCGGCGATGGAATCTCCCTCGCCGTGGGCGGAGGCGGTGAGGTCGGCGTCGAAGTCCTGGAACGGCACGGCCGGGACGCCGGAGGCGGCCTGCTGCTCGCCAGCAGTGGCGGCCGACACCGACACGGCTCGGAGGTCGGTCACGGCGACCCAGGCGGGCTGCGCCAGGGCGGGGAGAGCAAAGAGGACGCCCGCGACGATCGTCGAGCATTGAGTGGCGCCAGAGAGCATCATGATCTCCTCGGGCCGCGGCCCGGTTGAAGTCGAAGATACACGCCCGGGCGGTGCGATTCAAGGCTTTCCCCGGCTCGCGATTCGACCGGATCGAGGCTTTGAAATCGGACCTTTATGGATGATCCGTCGACATGAGAAGCCCCCGGTGATTGTGTGGGCATGCCGCCCATGAACCTGCAAACTTATTAATCCAGAGTATCGAACAACGATGCATCGATCACCGGTTGATGACACCCTTCGGGTAGACTGTGCGGCATGACCGAATCACGCTCGGGCGCAGCGCCCAAGACTTCGGCGACGTTGGTGGGTCGGCTGCGTGATCCCGCGGACGCGGAGGCGTGGCAGCTGTTTCACGAGCGGTATCGCGGGCTGATCGTGGGGTTCCTGCGACGTCGCGGGCTGCAGGTCGCGGACGCGGAGGACCTGGCGCAGATGGTCACGGCGAAGCTGGTGTCCGGGCTCCGGGGCTTTGAGTATGACCCTGAACGGGGCGGGTTCCGGGCGTACCTGTACCGGTGCACACGATCGGTCCTCTCGGATCACTTCCGGCGTCAGGCTTCACGCACGGGGGCGGTATCCATGGATGAGGATCGCAACGGTGCGGGCGCCGAGCCGGACGACGCGGTGTTCGCGGCGTTCGAGCGGGAGTGGGTGAATCACCACTACCGGCTCGCGGTGTCCCGGTACCGCGAGAAGGCGGAGGAGTCGTCCCTCGCGGTGCTCGATGCGACGATCGCGGGGCACCCGCCGAAGGTCATCGCCGAGACGCTCTCGATGAGCGAGTCCGCGGTGTACAAGGCGCAGCAGCGGCTGCGTGATCGGCTCCGGGATCTGATCGCGGGACAGTTGGCGGACGAAGAGATCGAGCACCATCGTGTCCCCGGATGAACCCACCCATGACCCGTCCCTCGGGCCCGACGGAGGCCGCGGCACCGGCATCGACCCGGCGACGGAGCGGCTGTTCGATCTGAGCGGCGGGTCGTGGGTGGAGCGGCTCCGGGCGTCGCACGAACGGGTGGGGCTGGGGCGACTGGGGGCGTTCGAGCTGATCGAAGAAATCGGGCGCGGCGGGCAGGGAGAGGTGTACCGGGCGGTGCAGCCCGGGACGGGGCGGGTGGTGGCGATCAAGAGGGTCGCCGGGCTCGGGTTCTCGCCCAGCGCCGCGATGCTCGCGCGGTTTACCCGCGAGGTGGAGGCGTTGACGAGGCTGTCTCACCCCAACGTGGTGGGCGTGCACGCGCTGGAGGTGATCGACGGGCATTCGCTGCTGGTGATGGAGTACGTCTCGGGGAGGCCGATCGACCGGTGGGCCGACGAGGCGTGGGGCGCGGGTGGGGAGCGCCGGGCGGTGATGGGCGACGTGCTGGGGTGTTTCGCGGGGGTGTGCGAGGGGGTGTCGCACGCGCACCGACGCGGGGTGCTCCACCGGGACATCAAGCCCGCGAACATCCTGGTGACGGCGGAGGGCGAGCCCAAGATCCTGGACTTCGGGATCGCTCGGCTGCTCAACGAGCAGGCGGTCTCGGGGGCGGGGGCGGCGTGGACGGTGACGGGCTTCGCGGGGACGCCGGCGTACGCCTCGCCCGAGCAGCTGCGCCCGACGCCCGAGGGGATCGACACGCGGAGCGACGTGTACTCGCTGGGCGTGCTGCTGTACCGGGTGCTGACGGGGCGGGAGGCGTACGAGACGGGGCGTGGGATCGCGGACCTGATGCGGCAGATGGACGAGGGGTGTGTGGTCCCGCCGACGCGGGCGAGGGCCGGGCTCCCGGCTGAGTGCGACTGGATCGTCCGGAAGGCGATGGAGCCGGACCCGGGCCGGCGGTACCAGAGCGTGGACGCGCTGGCGGAGGACGTCAAGAGGCTGATCGAGGGGCGGGCGGTCTTGGCGCACCCGCCCAGCGCGTGGTACACGCTGCGTCGCGCGGTGACGCGCCGGCCGTGGATCAGCGCGGGCGTGGCGGTGTCGGTGGCGGCGATCGGGACGCTCGGGGCCGTCGCCGTCGTGCAGGCGGCGAGGCTGACTGTCCGGACCAAGGACCTCGAAGCCGCGCTCGCGGAATCCGACCTCCAACGCGTACGGGCCATCCGCGAGGAAGCGCGCCAGGCGCTCTTCAACCGCCTGCTGATCGAGGCCTCGGCGGGCATGGCGCGGGACGACTATTTCGTCAACTCCACCGACTCCAACGTGATCGAGACGTTCCGACGGTTGATCGAGAAACTCCCGCCCGGCGACGAGAGCGAGACCGCCCTGGAGCTGAACATGAGGCTGGGTTTCGCGCTGCGGGACGCGGCCCGGCACAACGAGGCGATCGCGTACCTCGGGCGGGCGTTCGAGATCTCGGAACGGATCGACGACCCCATGAGCGAGCGGCGTTGCCGTCTCGCGGGGCGGCTGTCGTACGTGCACCGCGCGGCGGGGGAGAACGAGATGTCGCTGAGGGTCATCGACCGGGCGATTGCCGCGATCACGCCCGAGTCGCGGACCTTGTACACGGCCGTGCTGTGGCACGACCGGATGCACACCCTGACGAGCATGGGCGGGCCGATCGCCGAGGTGCTCGAGAGCGCCCGGCTGTTCTTGGAGACCTGCGATAGGTTCCCGGAGCGGGTGTCGGAGCGCGCGCGAGGCCGGGAAGAGGCCGCGTTGTCGATGTACCTCCTCGGCGAGTTCTCGCGGTGCGAGGCCGCGTGCCGCGAGGGGCTCATGATCGGCGCCAACGGTGCTCTCGGCGGGCAGACCATCTCGCGGTTGCGGTTCAGGCTCGCCGAGGCGCTGATCCGCCAGGGGCGGTGGGAGGAGGCCGAGCCCGAGATCAGGGCGGCGTCGGAATACCGCGTGCGGCTCGAGTCGGCGAGAGGGAATCGGGCGGCCCAGTACACCCGGCTCCACGCCGAGACGCTCCACAGGCTCGGGCGGCACGCCGAGGCCGTGCCGAAATGGGAACTCTCGTTGGTCAAGGCGCTCGAGAACGGGAACCCGGCGGACCGCACGCTCGCGGTGCTGAGGCTCCGCCTGGCGGCGGCGAGGTTGGCTGCGGGCCAGGAGACGCCGGGGATGATCGACCTGGCGAGGGCGCTCTCGCGCGGGTCGCACACCGACCCGGGCCACCCGGAGATCGCCGCGCTCTGCGGCGCGGTGCGCGAGGCGTTGAGGGTGTCGGGCTGGCGGATCGGGGACGAGGTCCGAGCGGCGTTGGGGCGCCTGGCGTGGATGGCCGACTTCGACCCGCTGACACGGGTTCCCGGCCCGAGAACACCGGGCGGTGGCCCCGGCGATGAGGGGTGAACGAAATCGGGCGGCCGCGTTGCCGCGACCGCCCGAGGGGGGATCAACCGTTCATGGACGCCCGAGGGGCGTTGGGCTCAGCAGCCCTCATCGAAGGCGTTGACGAAGGCGTCGAGGTCGAAGAAGTCGATGAACCCGTCGCCGTTGAAGTCGGCGTCGCGTCCCTGGGGGCAGATGTTGTTGTCGAAGCAATCGATGAAGGCGTCGAGGTCGAAGAAGTCGAGGAACCCGTCGTCGTTGAAGTCGACGAGGCAGGGGCGCTCGGAGGCGACGTAGACCAGGGCGTTGTTCATGAGGAGCCCGCCGCGGGTAGCCGGGTCGATAAAGGGCGGGTAAGCGTTGATGGCGAGGGTCTGGCGGGCGCCCGACCGCTTGGCCTCGGCGACGACGGGCCGGCCGTCGTTGTAGTCGGCGATGCGTTCACCGATGAACGAGGTGGTGTCGAAGTCGGCGAGCCCGGAGCCGAACGTGGTGACGCCGGCGAGGACGGGGTGGTCCGGGCGGTAGCGGGTGGCGATGGACCGGTTCGT
Source organism: Phycisphaeraceae bacterium (assembly GCA_015200025.1). GTDB lineage: Bacteria > Planctomycetota > Phycisphaerae > Phycisphaerales > UBA1924 > UBA2396. The sequence continues at coordinate 968,695 of CP054186.1, forward strand.
GAAAAGGGCGCCGGCGCCGAAGGAGGCGGGGGTGTAGGGGGCGGTGAGCCAGCGGCCCTGGAGGCCGAACGAGACGTTGGCGTGCGCGCCCGAGGCGGTCACGACGCCGCCGCCGCGGTCGGCGTAGTCGGCGACGGTGTTGCCCCACGCCACGCCGTCGGGCTGAGTGCCGTTCGCCCACACAAGGGCGGCGTCGTAGGCCCGCAACAGCCCCAGGGGCGGGTTGCCGGCGGTGTTGTTGAGGATGTCGACACGCTTGCGGATGCGCCCGGACTGATTGATGAAGCGTGCGGTGTTCTGGAACTCGGGAGTGGCTTCGGCCTGCGTGGCCACGACGAGGGCCTCGATGTCGGAGCGGGCGGTGTAGTGCAGGGCGTTGGCCATGAGCTGCCCGGCGTCGGTGCCCGGGACCCACGTCCCGGCGCCGATGTCGCTCGATCCGGGGAAGTAGTTGAGCGTCACGACGCGGCCGGCGCCCGTCGAGCGTTCGACGGCGAGGGGCTGGCCGTTGGAGAGCGTGGCGAGCAGGGTTGAGCCCGGGCGGATGCCGCCGTTATTGTGCGCACCGAGCGTGCCGATGTTGACGTTGGCGACGCGAGCGAGGACCGGGTGGAAGGGGAAGAGCTTGCTGCCCAGGGTCAGGGTGCCCGGGGACGCGACGTTGCCCGCGAGGAGGCCCGAATAGCCCTGGGCACGCCACCGGCCCGTGGGCCCGAACGAGGCGAGGTTGGACCCGTACATGTCCACGACGCCACCGCCGCCGTCGACGAAGTCGGCGAGGCGGTCGCCGATGGCGGCGGGGTCGGTGGGGTTGCCGTTGGTGTAGACCAGGACGGCATCGAACCGGCGGAGGCGGGCGGTCGACGGGGTCGTGGCGTTGTAATCGATCGCCTCGATCGAGCCGTTGATCAGCGGGCGGAGCTTCGACACGATGTCGGCTTGCGTGCCGGAGATGAGGTTGTCACCGAGCACGAGCACGTCGGTGTCGTTGCGGGCGGCCCAGTCGATCGCGTTGCCGATGAGGGCGGCGCCGTCGGTGGCGCGGTCCCAGAAATCGGCGCGCGAGACGGAGGAGGGTGGGTAGAAGTTGAGCCCGACGACGCGACCCTTCTTGCCCGGTGTCACGGCGAGCAGCGGGCGGCCGTTGCTCCAGTCGGCGACGGCGATGGAGCCGGCGCGGAGGGCGCCGCCGCTGTGGTAACTGCTGCTGCCTCCGGCGAAGGAGGCGATGTTCTTGAGGAGGGGGTGACGCGGGATGTGGCGGGTGCCGAGGGTCAGCGGGACCCCGTTGTTGTTGCCGCCCGGAAGGATGGGGTCGTACCCGCCGGAGGAGTACCGGCCGGCGGGGCTGGCGCCCACGACGTTGGCGAAGGTCATCTGGACGACGCCGCCGCCCTGATCGACGTAATCGGCGAGCCGGTCGCCCAGGAGGGCCGGGTTGTTCAGGCCCGCGTCGGCGTAGACGACGACGGCGTCGTAGGCGGCGAGGAGGGCGGGTGCGGGGGTGCCCGTGCTGACGTTGAAGAGGTCCACGCGGCCGCCGACGCGCCCGCCTTCGAGCAGCCGATCGCGGACCTCATCGGCCCACGCCGCGAGGGCGGGGGCGCCGCAGATGAGCACGTCGGTGGAGTTATTCGAGACGAAGTTGATGGCGTTGGCCATCAGGACCCCGCCCTGGGTCGAGGCGTCCCAGAAGTCGCCGCGGACGTCGCTCGAGGGCGGGTAGAAGTTGAGGCCCGCGACCTTGCCGTTCTTGTCGTGGCGGGTGGCGACGAGGGGCGTCGAGGCCCCGTCGTTCCAGCTGGCGATGCGGTACGCGCCGGGGAGGATGGTGGCGGTGTTGCGGTAGCTGCTCGTGCCGCCGCTGAAGGACGCCACGCCCTCGAGGATCGGGTGGCCGGGGACCAGGCGGGCGCCGATGGTCTGGACGGTGCCCGAGGTCTGACTGGGGCCGCCCATGGTCGCGTAGTTGTCGGCCCGCCAACGCCCCTCGATCCCGATCGCACCCGCGTTGTAGAACCCGAAGGTGGTCTCGACGACGCCGCCGCCGGCGTCGACAAAGTCGGCCAGGACGTTGCCCAAGGCGACGCGATCGGCGGGGGAGTTGTCCGTGAGCACGAACACCACGTCGTACCCATTCAACAGGGCGAGCGTGGGGGTCGCGGAGGCGATGTTGAAGACGTCGATGGCGTTGGCCTGGACACGCCCCGTGGCGTTGATCTTGGCGATGATGTCGTCGTTCCACGCCGGGGTGCTCGCGGCGCTGCAGATCAGGACCTTGATCCCGCCGAACGAATCGGCGGCGAAGAAGGCGCAAACGCCGAGCGCGGCCTTCACGAGTATGGACGGACGCATATTGATGGACTCCTCTCGATCTCCGAGACCGCCCACGTTGACGCCGGGTGGGGCGAAATCCCTCTTTCGCGAGAGCCTACGGGATCGCGGTTCCACAATCAATGAAAATGGGGTCGCTTTCGCGACCCCGGGGTGAGTTATTGGATGCTTGATCGGCGGACCGAATCGTTCTTTGTTCGGGTCAGCAGCCTTCCTCGAAGTCCATCACGAAGGCGTCGAGATCGAAGAAGTCGACGAACCCGTCGCCGTTGTAGTCGGCGTCCCTCCCGGGCGGGCAGTCGAGGCCCTCGAAGCACATCACGAACGCGTCGAGGTCGAAGAAGTCGAGGAACCCGTCGCCGTTGAAGTCGGGGGGGCAGGGGAGGTTGCCGTCGCCGGGGCGGCGGACGGCCCCCGAATCGAGGGTGACGCGCCCGATGGGGAGGGGTTGGGGCGTGTTGTTGAAGACGGTGACCTGGAAGAAGACGTCGAAGAAACTGTCGATGAAGGCGGGCTCGGGGATGAGGTACTTGAGGTTGATGCCCTCAAGGTCCTCGTTGCCGACGAGCCCGTCGCCGAAGTCGACATAGGTCTCTTCGAACTGGGCGAGGGTGAAGGCCTGGCCGTCCTGCGTGATGACCTGGACCATGACCTGCCCGGGGTGGAAGAAGGGGCCGGCGTCGATGGGCAGGACGATCCCGGCCTGGGCGAGGTCGATGAAGACGGAGAGGCCGGTGGCGTTGTCGGGGTCGATGAGCCAGGGCTCGAAGGGGACCAGCGGGGAGATGAAGGGTTCGAGCTGGACGGGGGTGGGCGCGGCGGGCGGCGCGACGCACCCGACCCCGCACCCGCCGACCTTGTGGATATCGCCGTGATCGGTGACGAAGAGGATGAACTGCTCCTTGCAGGGATCGGTGGAGGCGTTGATCTCGTTACGGATGTCTTCGAGGGCCTTTTTGAGGTTGGCGTGGCTGGCGGCGGCGCCGTACCCGTCGGCGGCCCCGCGTCCGCCCACGGTCCGGACGCTCTGGGAGGGCGGGTTGTTGGGGAAGGCGCCGCGGATGTCGTCTCGGTCGGCGTTGTCGAGGGGCTCGGGCTTGCCGGCGTAGACGAGCACGTGCCGCGAGAGGATGTTGTTCTGCCCGACGGGATCGAGGGGGAAGTTCTGCGGGGGGACGGTGCCGCCGGTCTGCGGGTTCTCGTCGCCGACGCGGCGGTTGATCCCGCCCTGGTGGACGTCGCGGGCGGTCCGCCCCGGCCCCGGGCGGAGAGCGCCGGCGGCGCCGCGGTGGTACCCGCCGTAGTAGGTGACCTTCCCCGGGCCGCTGCCGGTGAGCACGGTGGTGTTGCCGGAGCCGGCGAACTCGTTGAGGAAGTCCCCGCCGTAGCACTGGGTGAAGACGAGCAGCTTGGGGGAGCACGCCGGGATGATGTCGTCGATGAGTTTTTTCAATTCGAAGTCGAAGATGGGCCCGTCGCCGGCGACGCTGGTGGGGAGGGTCCCGGTGCCCTGGGCGTGGGCATGGCCCACGAACCCACCGACCGCGGCGGCCGCGATCGAGATCGAACCCAGGAGACGCGCGAGACTCGGGAACGTGTTCATGATCGGCCTCTTTCTCGCTCGATGAGCGTTGGTTGGGGGTGTCGAACACCGCCCGGCGTGGACGCCGGCTCATACAAGAATCCGTGCCGGGGCGAGAAATCTTGCGCCTCGTGGGGGGAACCGAGCGGGAAAGCCCGACCCGCGTGCGCCCAGGCGCGGCGGTGTCAGATACGTGCGGGGCGTGGCCGGCCGGGGCGGGGATTGTGTACGCTCGGGCATGGACTCGCCGCCAGGGGACGATTCGATGGAAACCCGGCCCACGGTGCCCGAATCGCCCCCCCCGGGGAACGTGGCGAAGGCCGCGGGCTGGGGATCGGAGACGGGCTCGGTGTCGGGCGCGGGCCGGTTTGTCCCCGGGCAGACGGTGGGCGGTCGGTACCGGATCGTGTCGCCCCTGGGCCGGGGGGGAATGGGGGAGGTGTACCGGGCGGACGACCTGGAGCTGGGGGTATCGGTCGCGCTCAAGTTCCTGCCCGCGTCGCTGACGGGCGACCCGACCCGGCTGGACCGGCTGCGGGCGGAGGTCCGCCTGGCGAGGCAGGTGTCTCACCCGTCGGTGTGCCGGGTGTTTGATTTCGTGGTCCCGTCGGAGACCGGCGGCCCGGGGGGGCACGGGCACTTCATTTCGATGGAGTACGTGGACGGGGAGGACCTCGCGACGCTGCTGCGGCGGATCGGGAGGGTGCCGCACGAGCGCGCCGTGGCCTTGGCGCGGCAGATGTGCTTCGGCCTGGCGGCGGCGCACGACCAGGGGCTGATCCACCGCGACCTCAAGCCGGCGAACATCATGATCGACGGGCGGGGGAACGCGCGGATCATGGACTTCGGGGTGGCGGCGCTGGCGGGAGAGTCCCGCGGCCCGCGCGAGATCGCGGCGGGCACGCCGGCGTACATGGCGCCCGAGCAGCTCGCCGGGCGCGAGGTCTCCGTCCGGTCGGACCTCTTCGCGCTGGGGCTGGTGCTGTACGAGTTGTTCACAGGGCGGGCGGCCTACGACCGTTCGGGGGCCCGGACCATCGACGACCTCCGCGCGCTGCACGAGAGCGGGAGCGGCCCGACCCGCCCGAGCGATCACGTCCCGGACGTCGACCCCGCGGTCGAGGCCGTCATCCTCCGGTGCCTGTCCCCCGATCCGTCCTCCCGACCCCCGTCGGCGCTGGCGGTGGCGGCGGCGCTGCCCGGGGGCGACCCGCTGGACGCCGCGCTCGCCGCGGGTGAACTGCCCAGCCCCGAGTTGATCGCCCGTTCGGGCTCACGCGGGAGGACCGCGCCGTGGGCGGCGTGGGCGATGGCGGGGATGATCGCGCTGTCGCTGCTCGCGGCGTCCTGGTTCCGAGACGCACGCGGGATGCACCGCTTTGTTCCCTTCGAGCTCGAACCGGCCGTGCTCGCGGCCAAGGCACGCGACACGCTGAACACGCTGGGTGTGCCCCGGGAGGGGACGGGCGAGGCGTGGGGGTTCGAGGTGTCCCGGGCCCTGCTCGATGCGGCCCGCTCGGGCGCCGCGGGATTGACCTGGGACGCGGTCCGCGCGGGCGACCCCCCGATGATGCTGTTCTGGTACCGGCGCGACGCGACGCCCGTGCAGCCGACGCTCTGGTTCCAGCGCACGATCCTGCCGGTCCTGCCCCCGCTCGAACCCCGGTCCGTGCTCGTGGCCATCGGCTCGGCGGGGACGCTCGTTCGGTTCGAGCGGGTGGCGCCCGAGGCGGGTCTGGCGTCGGAAGCCCCCCCCGCGCCGGATGAGCGCGCGCAGCGGCCGGCCACGACTCCCGACTGGGCCCCGTTTTTCCGAGCGGCGGGCCTGGATCCGTCGGCGTTCGAGCCCGCGAGCCCCGAGCGGGCCCCGCGGTTCGGGGCCGACACCCGCTTCGCGTGGACCGGGCCCCACCCCAACCTTTCGGGGGCCATGCTGCGGGTCGAGGCGGCGTCGCTCGACGGAGTGCCGGTGCTCTTTCGGCGGATCCCGCCGTGGCAGACGCCCGACGCGGCGCGGGGTCCCGCGGGCGGCCCGGTCCCGCCGTGGATCTACCGGATCACGGGCTTCCTGACGCTGCTGGCGCTCGTCTCCTCGGCGCTCATCGCGCGGTCGAACGTGCTGAACCGTCGGAGTGACCGGCGGGGCGCGTTCCGGCTGGCTGTGGCGGTCGCGGCGATCGAATTCGTGTCGCTGGTCATCCCCCGCAACCGCCCGGCGGACGTGATCACGCTGGAGGTGATCGGGAGGCCGCTGGCCCGCGCGATCTATTTCGGGGTGCTGGGCTGGGTGCTGTATCTGGCGCTCGAGCCGATCATTCGCCGCGCGTGGCCCTGGCTCCTGGTCTCGTGGTCCCGGGCGCTGGCGGGTCAGTGGAAGGACCCGCTGGTGGCGCGGCACGCGCTGGCGGGGGCGGCGGTGGGCGTGACGACCGCGCTGCCGATCTTGCCGGCGCAATCATGGAACGCCGCCCTCGGGCGCTTCGAGAACCCCATCTGGCACGACCTCTCGTTCCACGCGGGCCCGCTGGTGTCGTTCTCGCAGACGCTCGCCACGTTCAACGCGACGATCGTGGTCCCGTTGTTCCTGATCCTCCTGCTGGTCGGGGTCCGCCGGGTGACGGGTCGGGCGTGGCCCGGGTACCTGATCATCACGCCCGTCACGCTGGTCACGTTCTTCTCGGGCCTGCTGGCGGACCCCTTCACGCTCGCCGCGGCGGCGCTGTCGTCGCTCGCCATCACGGTGGTGCTGATGCGCCTGGGCCTGGTCGCGGCGGTGGCGGCGATGTTCTTCGCCGCCCTGACGACCAACATCCCCGGGACGCTCGACCTCTCGTCGTGGTACGCCCCACTCTCGGGGGTCTACCTTCTCGGCGCGGTCGGGCTGGCCGCGGCCTGGGCACGGTGGGCGAGCGCGGGCGCCCCCGCCCCGGACCCCGCGTCGGCGCTCACCCCCGGGCGGGCGGTCGCGCCGTGAACCCGGGTCCGCCCGGGCGCACCCTATGATGCGGGCGAATGGCCGAACGACCCAAGCACATCCGCAACTTCAGCATCATCGCCCACATCGACCACGGGAAGAGCACCCTGGCCGACCGGCTCCTGCAGGCGACCAACGCGGTCTCGGCCCGCGAGGCCAAGGACCAGATCCTCGATTCGATGGACCTCGAGCGCGAGCGGGGCATCACCATCAAGGCGTCGGCGGTGACCGTGCTCCACCGCCACAAGCCCGGCGCCGCCGCCGACGAACTCGAGACCGAGTACGAGGCGCCCGTGGACGACAGCGGCGAGCACCGCGTGGCCAAGGGCAAGCCCGAGGACCACGGCGACCTCTACATGATGAACTTCATCGACACGCCGGGGCACGTGGACTTCAACTACGAAGTCTCGCGGGCGCTCAAGGCGTGCGAGGGGGCGGTGCTGGTGGTCGATTCGACGCAGGGCGTCCAAGCCCAGACCCTCGTCAACGCCTACCTCGCCGTCAACGAGAACCTGACCATCATCCCCGTTATCAACAAGATCGACCTGCCCGGCGCCAAGCCCGACGACGTCGCCGAGGAGATCGAGCAGACCCTGGGCTTCCCGGCGGAGGACTGCCTCCTCGTCTCGGCCAAAACCGGGCGCGGCATCCCCGAACTCCTCGCGGCGATCTGCGACAAACTCCCCGCACCGCGGGCGCCCCTGATGCCCCAGCTGCGGGCCCTGATCTTCGACGCGATCTACGACGACTACCGCGGGGTCATCACCTACGTCCGCGTCTTCGACGGGACCCTCCGCGTGGGCGACAAGATCCGCATGATCGGCGTGGGCACGGACTTCCTGGTCTCCGACATCGGGAAGATGACGCCCAAGCCCGTCCGCGTCAAGGAGCTCGGGCCCGGGGAGACCGGGTACATCGTCGCCGCCATCCGCTCGCTCAAGGACGTCCGCATCGGGGACACCGTCACGCTCTCTCAGGACCCGGCGACCGAGGCCCTCCCGGGCTATCAGCCCCCGCGGCAGATGGTCTACTGCGACTTCTACCCCTCCACGGAAGAGGACGGGAAATCGACGGACTTCGAGGACCTCCGCGACGCGGTCGAGAAACTCTCCCTCAACGACTCGTCCTTCACCTTCGCGCCGGTCCACTCCGAGGCCCTGGGCTTCGGGTTCCGCTGCGGGTTCCTCGGGCTGCTGCACATGGACATCATCCAGGAGCGGCTCGAACGCGAGGGCGGGGCCTCGGTCATCCAGACCGCCCCCACCGTCTCCTACCACGTCCTGGTCCGCGGCACCGACACCGTCACCGGCTCGAACGGTCAGGCCCTCAAGCCCGTCGACCCCGCCAGCGAGCACTGCCGCGACATCAAGCCCGGGACCCAGCTCCTCGAGGTCCACAACCCCTCCGACCTCCCCAACATGGGCACCGTCGATGAAATCCGAGAACCCATCTGCAAGCTCGAGATCATGCTCCCCAAGCAGTACATCGGGGACGTGATGAAGCTCTGCCTCGACCGCCGCGGGGTCTACAAGGACCAGTCCTTCGTCTCCGCGACGCGCGACACCCTCCGCTTCGAGATCCCCCTCGCCGAGATCATCTACGACTTCTTCGACAAGATGAAGGGCATGACCAGCGGCTACGGCACCATGGACTACGAGGTCATCCGCTACCAGAACGACGACCTCGTCAAGATGGACATCCTCGTCAACGGCGAGGCCGTCGAGGCCCTCTCCATCATCGTCCACCGGTCCAAAGCCGAGCAACGCGGACGGTCGCTCCTGGTCCGCCTCAAGGAACAGATCCCCAAGCACCAGTTCGAGATCCCCCTCCAGTCGGCCATCGGGGGCAAAATCATCGCCCGAGAAACCATCAAGGCCTTCCGCAAAGACGTGCTCGCCAAGTGCTACGGCGGCGACGTCTCCCGCAAGCGCAAACTCCTCGAGAAGCAGAAAGAGGGCAAAAAGCGCATGAAGTCCATCGGGAGCGTCACCATCCCCCAGGAAGCCTTCATGGCCGTCCTCGACCAGGGGGATTGAGCGAGGAGAAGGGGGGCTCCGGGCCAGAGTGGCCCGGGGCGTGGGGGGTGGGTATCATTCTGGCCCAAGACCCCGTCTTGGGGCGGTGTGGGGGAGACATTCTGAGGCTGGAACCGGTATGACCACCGACCCGGCGTCCCCGATATGCCCGGGGGCGCACGAACACGGCGTCGGTGGGAGGTGAGGAACAATGGCCAAGAAAGAAATTGTCAATATCTTCAAAGTGATGGCCCCGGGCGGGCAGGCCACGCCGGCCCCGCCGCTGGGTCCCGTGCTGGGCTCGAAGGGGGTCAACCCCGGGCAGTTCACGCAGCGGTTCAACGCCGCCACGCAGCAACTCAAGGGCAAAGTGGTCGTCGCCCTGGTGACGCTGTACAGCGACAAGAGCTTCGAGATCGAGATCAAGTCGAGCCCGGCGAGCGTCCTGATCAAGGACGAGGCGGGGGTCGAGAAGGGCTCGGGGATCCCCAACAAGAACAAGGTGGGGACGATCACCAAGAGCCAGTGCCTGAAGATCGCGGCGGCGAAGAAGGCGGACCTCAACGCCGCGTCGGACGAGGCCGCGATCCGGATTATCGAGGGAACCGCCCGTTCGATGGGCATCACGGTGGTGGAGGGCTAACCCATGCCGAGACTGAGCAAAAGGACGAAGGCGAACGCGACGCTGGTGAAGGCGGAGGCCGTGGCCCCGACGGACGCCATCGCGGCGCTGAAGAAGTTCAAGCCGACGAAGTTCGACCAGACGGTGAACATCTGCATGCACCTGGGGGTGGACCCCAAGCAGGCGGACCAGGCGCTCCGCGGGTCGATCAGCCTGCCCAAGGGGATCGGCAAGACCAAGCGCGTGATCGCGTTCTGCCCGAGCGACGTGGCGGCCCAGGCCGTCGCCGCCGGGGCGGTCAAGGCGGGGGGCGAGGAGCTCGTCGCCGAGATCGAGAAGGGGTGGATGGACTTCGACGTGGCGATCGCCTCGCCCGACATGATGCGGGTGGTGTCGAAGCTGGGCAAGGTGCTGGGCCCCAAGGGCCTGATGCCCAGCCCCAAGGCGGGCACCGTGACGCCTCAGGTCGTCCAGGCCGTCAAGGAATACTCCGCCGGCAAGGTCGAGTACCGGACGGACAACGGCGGGAACGTCCACGCGGTGATCGGGAAGATGAGCTTCCCCGACGCGGCGCTGGTCGAGAACCTCGAGTACTTCGTCCACACGATCGAGCGCATCAGGCCCTCGAGCGTGAAGGGGACGTACATCAAGAAAGTCGTCGTGAGCGGGACGATGACCCCCAGCGTCCAGATCAAGTACGCCGCCCAGGTCCCCACGGCCTGACGCCAACCCACTGAACAGAACCACCCCGACGCCCCGACCCGGCGTCGATCGAGAGCACGACCATGTCGAAAGCCATCAAAAGCATGATCATGCGGGACTACAAGGACCGCGTGGGTTCGAGCCAGGACGGGATGCTGATCGGGATCCGCGGGCTCAAGGCCAAGGATCAGGTCAAGCTCCGTACCGACCTCCGCCAGAAGAGCATCCGCGTCACCGTGGTGCGCAACAGCCTCGCGGGCAAGGTGCTCGAAGGCACGGGCATGCAGCCCCTCTCCAAGTTCCTGACGGGCTCCAACGCCCTGGCCTACGGGGGCCAGTCGGTCGTCGAGATCGCCCGCGAGATCGTCCGCCTCACCGAGAAGATGCCCGCCATCGAGCTCAAGGGCGCGGTCCTCGACGGGCAGGTCTTCGAGGGCAAGGCCGGGTGCACCGAGCTGAGCAAGTTCCCCACCAAGGACGAGGCGATCGGGCAGGCCGTCGGCCTCATCCTCAGCCCCGCCAAGAAGCTCCTCGCCCAGATCGCCGGGCCCGCGAGCACGGTCGCCGGGCTCATCAAGACCATCGAATCGAAGCTGGAGAAGGGCGAGGCCATCGCCAAGGCCGGCTGAGTCTCGAGAAGACGGGTGTGGGGGGAGTTGGGATAGAGACACACGGGTTCCCACTGGCCCGCTCGACGGGGTAAAGGCCGAAACGTTCGGCCCCTCTGGGAACGCGACAACACCCGGCCGACCGGCCGGGCGTGCAGCGAAGGAAGGTTCACATGTCCGACACGACGTTCGACGCCAAGATCACGCAGCTGGGCGATTCTCTCGCGGGCCTGACGCTCAAGGAAGCGGTGGACCTCGGGAAGTACATGAAAGAGAAGTACGGCATCGAGGCCGCCGCGGGCGGCGCCGTGGTGATGGCGGCGGCGGGCGGGGCCGCGGCCCCCAAGGCCGAGGAGAAGACCTCCTTCGACGTGGTCCTCAAGGCCGTCGACGCGACCAAGAAGATCGCGGTCATCAAGGTCGTCCGCGAGGTCACCGGCCTCGGGCTCGCCGAGGCCAAGGCCTTCGTCGACGCCCCGGGCAAGGCCGTCAAGACCGGGCTCGACAAGGCCGAGGCCGAGAAGCTCCAGAAGTCCCTCACCGAGGCCGGCGCGACCATCGAACTCGCCTGAGCCCTCCGGCTTCACAACCAAGTTCTCGACCGGGGCCCGCGGAAACGCGGGCCCTTTCTCATTGAGCCGCGCACACGAGCTCGCCGAGGCTGACGCCAGGCCTGACCTTCAGCAGCGTAATGTCGTGCCGATGCCCACCATCCACCACCTCAACGCCGGCACGCTCGTCGTGCCCGGGTACCCCACGGTCGTCTGCCATTGTCTGGCCGTCCACGACGCCGGGCGGACGGTCCTGATCGATTCGGGCATCGGGCTGCTCGACGGGCTGGACCCCGACGGCCGGCTGGGGCGCGGGCTGGTCGAGGCCGCCGGATTCCGATTTAACGCCCGCGACACGGCGTACCAGCGCCTCGTGTCGCTGGGGATCGACCCCGAATCCGTGAGCGACATCGTGCTCACGCACGCCGACCCGGACCACGCCGGCGGGCTGGCGGATTTCCCCACCGCCCGCGTGCACGTCAGCGCCGAGGAGCACGCCCGCGTCACGGCCGGCCACCCGCGGTACGCCCCCCGGCTCTTCAACCACGGCCCGTCGTGGCGGACGTACGCCGGCGCGGGCGTGGACTGGTTCGGGCTCCCCGCCGCCCGGGTGGACGTGCCGATCCCGACGGCGGTACTGCTGGTCGAGTTGCCGGGCCACACCGCCGGGCATCGGGGTGTCGCCGTCGAGTCCGGCGGGCGGTGGGTCCTGCACGCCGGGGACGCGTACTACCTCCGCGCGGAGCTGACCGACGCCCATCACCCGGTCTCGGCGTTCGCCGCCTCGCGCGCCGACGACGACGACGCCCGAGTGACGAGCCTGGGCCACCTCCGGCGGCTCGCGGCGGACCACGCCGACGCCGTCTCGATGTTCGGGTACCACGACATCACCGAGCTCCCCCGCGGGTGCATCGATTGGGAATAAGCCGGTGTCCCCGACCGACGGATCGTGCCGATAATGGCGGTGCATGAGCGGGATGCCCGAGCCGGTGAACGCGTCGTCGCAGGGGTGGTCGTTGGACCGCCCGTGGCTGTTCCGTCTGGCCTTGGCATGGGCGAAGCACGCCCCCCGCGGGAAGGGGGCGCTCCCTCGGCGACTGGGGCGGTGGCTCGGGCGTGGGATGAAAGTCCTGATCCCGACCAACGCCGGGGCGAAACTCGCGGTGGACCCCGACAACCTCGACGTGTACACGACCATTGCCCTCGAAGCGGGGGCGTGGGACGCCCACATCTACCGCGTCTGCGCCGCGGTCCTCCGCGACGGCGGCGTCTTCTACGACATCGGGGCCAACGGGGGCTCGGTGGGGATCGACGTGGCGAAGCGGACGGGCGGCAAGGCCGAGGTCATCGCCTTCGAGCCCCAGCCCTCGCTGGCCTTCGCGGCGGCCGTCTCCGCCTCGGCCAACGGGTTCGAACGCTTCCGGGTCTTCAGCCTCATGCTGGGCGAGGCCGACGGCGAGGGCACGCTCTACGTCCCGTCGCACTCGATCCACGCGTCGGCGGTCTCGCGCGAGCCCGGGGCCGCGGAGATCCGCTGCGCCGTGCGCTCGATCGATTCGCTCGTCGCCGCGGGGCTCCCCCCGCCGTGGGTCATGAAGGTCGACGTCGAGGGCGGCGAGATGGGGGTCTTCAAGGGCTCGGCCGAGACGATCCGCACGCACCGCCCGTACCTGCTCTTTGAGTCCGACATCAATATGAAGCGGTTCGGGTACACCCGGCGCGACCTCCTCGCGTTCCTCGGCTCGCTCTGCCCGTACGCGTTCTACGGCGTCTCGGCGGACCGACTTCTCCCCATCGGTGTCGGGGGCGGACCGTCCGGGACGGTTGCGGGCGAGGCGGAGGGGGACGTGCTGGCGGTTCCGCCGGGGGGTGAGATCCCCGAGCTGGCCGGGGCGGGGTGAGCAGAGCGTCGGGACGGTGTAACGACCCGCGGACGTTCACCCCCGAACGTCCACGGGGGGAGTGAATTTCGAGTGCGCCGGGACAGGCGGGCCGATAGGCCATCCGGGCGTGGGCGGGGTGGGCCGGGGAACCGCGATGTCTCGACGCCGGGTGAGTGACAGCTCGCTGACGCCCAGGACCGCTTTGGCCGTCCTGAGCCCCCAGAAGGCGGTCGAAGTCTCGTTGCCCGACCCGTACCGGACGGCGAGGCTGGCCTTGCGTCCCTTGCGGGCCGGCGACCGCGATTCGTTCCTGGCGGCCCTGTCGGCGAGCCGGGAGGCGCTCTCGCGTTGGATCGGCCTCTGGGAGGGCGGGAAGACCGACACGGACGTGTTCGATCGACAGTTGGAGTTGGCCTCCCGCTCGCAGGAGCGGCGGTCGGTCCGGCTGGTCGGGATCCTCGAGGACGGGAGGGTCGCAGGGTGCTTCAACCTGAGCGACATCACGCACGGCCTGGAATCCAAGGCGGAGGTCTCGTGGTGGGTCCGCTCGGACCTGACCGGGCAGGGGCTCGGCCGTGAAGGCGCCTCGTGGCTCGTCCACCACGCCCTCTCGACCACGCCGAAGGGTCTGGGCCTCTCCCGCGTCTTCGCCACCGTGCACGAACAGAACCACGCGGGGAAGCGCACGGCGCTGGCGGTCGGCCTGACCCCCGCGGACCGGATGACCGCCACCGTCCGTCTCGGGGGCCAGTGGATTCCCCACGTGGTGTACACCCGATCCGCGACGCTCTGAGTCGGCCGGTGGTATAACTCCGGCATGGACCACCTCTCACGTCGGACGGTCATGGCGGCGGCCGCGGGCCTGGGGCTCACGGGACTGGCCGGGACCACCCACGGACGATCCTCCCCACGCACGAAACACCCCGGCCCCGAGCACGACGGCGATGCCCACCGCGGGATGTGCGTGGTCGCCTCGGTCAATGGGCTCCCCGCCGTCCGACGCGCACGCGAATTGATGGCCACGGGCACCGACCCCCTCGACGCGATCGTCGACGGCGTGGCCATCATCGAGGACGACCCCGAGGACACCTCCGTCGGCCTCGGGGGGCTCCCCAACCAGGACGGGATCGTCGAGCTCGACGCCTCGGTGATGTACGGCCCGACGCACAAGTCCGGCGCCGTCGCCTCACTGCGGAGCATCAAGAACCCCGCCCGTGTCGCGCTCCTGGTCTGCCGACGCACCGATCACTGCCTCCTCGTGGGTGAGGGGGCGCTCCGCTTCGCCCGGCAGATGGGCTTCAAGGAGCAGGATCTGCTCACGGAAGCCTCGCGCCGGGCCTGGCAGCAATGGCGCGAGAACATGAGCAAGGAGGACGATTGGCTCAACGACGACGAGCGGGACGAGCCGGTCGGCAAGGTCCTCGAGCAGCCCGGACAGCCCGCCACCCCCGGGCAACGGGCCCGGCACCACGATGACCCGGGGTTCACGACCGGGACGGTGCACGTCTCGGGGGTGACCGCGGCGGGGGACGTGGCCAGTTGCACCAGCACGAGCGGGCTGAGCTGGAAGATCCCCGGGCGGGTGGGCGATTCGCCGATCATCGGCGCGGGGAACTACTGCGACAACGCCGTCGGGGCCGCCGGGTGCACCGGGCGGGGCGAGGCCGCCATCGTCAACCTCTCGGCCCACACCATCGTGTCGTTCATGGAGCACGGGATGTCCCCGTCGGCGGCCTGCCTGGAAGCGATGAAGCGCGTGGCCGATCGGACCAAGGAGAAGCGGCTCCGCGACGGCAAGGGCCGCCCAAACTTCGACCTCAAGATGTACGCCGTACGGAAAGACGGGGCCTGGGGCGGGGCGTCGATGTACGCGGGGGCGTCGATGGCCGTCGCCGACGGCGCCGGGGCCCGGGCGGTCAAGATCCCGAGCCTGTTCGACCACCCGCTCGGATGAGCACCACCTTCACGCCGGGAACTCAGAGCATGACCACCCCCCCCACCGCCACCTGGTTCGACCCCGAGGCGGTCCTGCGCGACCTGGGCATCTCGCTGCCCGAGGCCCCCAAGCCCGTCGCGGCGTACATCCCGTTCCGTCGATCCGGGAACCTCGTGTACGTCTCGGGTCAGATCCCGATGCGTGACGGGGCGCTCATGGCCAAGGGCGCCGTGCCCGCCGAGGTCTCGGTGGAAGACGCCCGGCTCTGCGCGGAACGGTGCGTGATCAACGCCCTCGCGGTCGTCAAGGCGGCCGTCGGGTCGCTCGCCGCGGTCCGCCAGATCGTCCGTGTCGGGGTCTTTGTCTGCTCGTCGCCCGGCTTCACCGACCAGCCCAAGGTCGCCAACGGGGCGAGCGAGCTGCTGGTCAAGGTCTTCGGCGAGCGTGGTCAGCACGCCCGGGCCGCCGTAGGGAGCATCGCCCTTCCCCTGGGGGCTCCCGTCGAGGTCGAACTGCTCGTCGAGGTCGGGTAACCCGGCTCCCGCCCGCGGGTACAGTCAACCGATACTGAGATCAGCCCCGCCCCCACCACCGCAAGGAGCCCTCATGGACCTGTACATCGACACCGCCAACCTCGACGAGATCAAGGCCGCCAACGACCTGGGGATCCTCGACGGCGTGACGACCAACCCCTCGCTGATCGCCAAGGAGAAGATCGACTACGGGAAGCGCCTCGCGCAGATCTGCGAGGTCGTCAAGGGCCCCGTGTCGGCCGAGGTCATCGCCACCGACTTCGACGGGATGATGCGCGAGGGGCGCGAACGGGCGAAGATCGCCCCCAACATCGTCGTCAAGCTCCCGTGCACGATCGACGGCCTCAAAGCCTGCAAGGCCTTCTCCGACGAGGGCGTCAAGACGAACCTGACGCTCTGCTTCCAGGTGATGCAGGCCTGGATGGTCGCCAAGGCCGGGGCGTTCCTCGTCAGCCCGTTCATCGGCCGCCTCGACGACGTCTCCGAGGACGGGATGGACCTGATCCAGAAGATCCGGCAGGTGTACGACAACTACGGCTTCCCGACCAAGGTCCTCGCCGCCAGCGTCCGGCACCCCAACCACATGGTCCAGTGCGCCCTCGCCGGCGCCGACGTGGCCACCGTCCCCTTCAACGTCATCCAGCAGCTCCTCAAGCACCCGCTGACCGACGCGGGCCTCGAGAAGTTCATCGCCGACTACAAGAAAGCGTTCCCGGGGTAAGCGCCGCGCCCGCGTGATTACGTGGGCTCACGGCCGGACCGTCAGCTCCGACCGCCGCTCCGTGATCTCCGCCTTGATCGCCGCCACGAAAGCCTCCAGCGGCATCGCGCCCAGGTCCCTCTCGGTCCCCCGCACGCGGACGCTCACGCTCCGCGACTCGGCGTCGCGCGGGCCCACGATCAGCATGTACGGGACCTTGTCGTCCGCCGCCACCTTGACCTTCGCCTGGATCCGGTCGTTGCCCTCGTCCACGCCCGCCCGGACGTCCGCGGCCCGCAGCGCCGACGCGACCTCGCGGGCGTAGTCGATCGTCTTCTCGCTGATCGGCAACACCCGAACCTGCTCGGGGCTCAGCCACGCAGGGAACGCCCCCGCGAAGTGCTCGATCAGCACGCCGCAGAACCGCTCCATGCTCCCGAACGGCGCGCGGTGGATCACCACGGGTCGGTGCGGCTTGTTGTCGGGCCCGGTGTAGGAGAGGTCGAAGCGATTACCCATCTGGTAGTCGACCTGCACGGTGCCGAGTTGCCACTCGCGGCCGATGACGTCCTTGACGACAAAGTCGATCTTGGGGCCATAGAAAGCGGCTTCGCCCGGCTCCTGCGAGAAAGTGACACCGAGGGACCGGGCGGCGGCGATGCACGCGGCCTCGGCCTTGTCCCAACTCTCGGGCGAGCCGGTGAACTTGCTCGAGTCCTTATCGCGCAGGCCGACGCGTACTCGATAGTCCTTCATGCCCAGCGTGGCGAAGATCGCCTTCACCAGCGACAGGCACCCCTGGATCTCGCCGGGGATCTGCTCTTCGGTGCAGAAGAGGTGGGCGTCGTCCTGGGTGAAGCCGCGGACGCGGGTCATGCCGTTGAGTTCGCCCGATTGCTCCCAGCGGTAGACGGTGCCGAACTCGGCCAGCCTCACCGGCAGGTCGCGGTACGAGTGCGGCTCGCTCGCGAAGATCTTCGCGTGGTGCGGGCAGTTCATCGGCCTGAGCATGAACCCGTCGATCAGTTGCTCGTCCGGGATCACCCGATCGGGCGCGATCGTCGGGGCGCCGGTCCGCTCGTTGATCCCCGCCGCCAGGCGCGCCGACACGCCCTCGACCCGACGCAGCATCTCCGCGCACGAACACCCGCACCCCGCCAGGGCGTCCAGCGCGTTGCGCTCCACGATCGGCGCGAACTGCGAATCCTTGTAGTACGGGAAGTGCCCCGAGGTCTTGTAGAGATCCAGCCCGCCGATGTGAGGCGTGAAAACCTCCGTGTACCCCTGCTTCTTCAGCTCCGCCCCGATGAACGACTGCAACTCCTTCCGGATCACCGCCCCCCGCGGCGTCCACAGGATCAGACCCTGCCCCACCGTCTCGTCGATATGGAAGAGCCGCAGCGCCCGCCCGATCACCCGGTGATCACGCCTGGCCGCCTCCTCCTTCTGCCTCAGGTATTCGTCGAGCTCGGCCTGCGTGGGGAACGCCGTCCCGTAGACGCGGATTAACCGGTCCGAGGTCTCGTCCCCGTGCCAGTACGCCGACGCCAGCGACATCACCCGCGCCGCGCCGATCCGACCGGTGCTCGGGACGTGCGGCCCGCGGCAGAGGTCCTCCCAGTTCGTCCCGGGAACCCCCGTCGAATAGAACGACAGGCTCTGTGACCCGGGATCTCGCGCCCCGCCGCCGGCCTCGCCTTGGAACGCCGGCTTGGACCCGCGGTACACCGACGAGGCCAGGCCCAGCGCCCGCTCGGCGTTGTCGACCTTGTACTTGTTCGCCTCGGACTTGAGCCGGGCCAGCCCCTCGCTCCCTCGCTGCTCGTACCGCGTGAACCGCCGGTCCTCCTTGATGATCTCGGCCATCCGCGCGTTGATCGCGTCGAAGTGATCGCTCGAGAGTTTCTTCCCCTCGGGGATAAACATGTCGTAGAAAAACCCGGTCTCGGTCGGCGGGCCGTAGGCCAGCAGCACGTCCCGACCGATCACGTCCTGGATCGCCTCGGCCATGACGTGGGCCGCCGAGTGACGGATCAGTTCCAGCGCCTCCTTCGAAGCCGCCTGGCCGGCCTTGGGGGCGGTAATGATCGCGACCGAAGCGTCGCGGTCGATGACGGCCGAGAGGTCCCGGGTCACGCCGTCGACCTTGATCGCCAGGGCCGCCTTCGCGAGCCCGGAGCCGATGGATTGCGCGACCTCCAGCCCGGTCACGGGTTGGTCGAAGGACTTAGCTTTCCCGTCGGGGAGGGTGATCGTGGGCATAGGCCTAGAGCCTATGTCGTGCGCCGACCGGCGGCCCCGGCGCGGTACATTCCGGCCGCGGACCAACGCCCACGAACCGGAGACTCGTCCATGAACCGACCGCGGCATTGCCCCCGAACCCTCCTCGCCGTGACCGCCCTCGCGGTGCTCCACGGGTGCGCGTCGGGCCCTCCCCGACACGACGCCACAGACGCCCCGGTTTCTCAGGCCGTGCGCTCGCTCGCGTTCCTCGAAGGTCGATGGGTCGGGACGATGGGCGACGACCCCGTCGAAGAGACCTGGTCCCCGCCCATGGGCGACTCCGTCGTGGGGATGTTCCGCTGGCAGAACGAGAGCCGGACCACGCTCTGGGAGTTGCTCTCCATCCGCGACGAAGGCGGCGTCCCCGTCCTCCGCCTCCGGCACTTCAACGCGGATTTCGCGCCCTGGAAAGGCGAATGCGAGGGCGTGGCCGCCATGCCCGCCTCGGAGTTGACCCCCTCACGTGTGGTCTTCACCAACCCCTCGCCGATCGGAGGGGTGTCATCGTGCGCCTACGAGCGGACGCCGGCGGACCGCCTCGCCATCGAAATCCGGTTCAAGGACCCCGGCCGACCCACGCTGCGGTTCGACCTGGGTCGAGCGGGTGCGTCCGGACAATAGACCGATAACCGATTCTATTGTCCTTTCAGTGTATTCTGTTGACAGACGTATCGCCATCCGATATATTGAAGTCGGAGATTTTGCCATGGCCGCACGCAGCGTCGCTCAGGAATCCTCGGAATTGCTCATCCTCTCCCTGCTGGCCGAGGGACCGCGGTACGGCTACTCGCTCTCCAAAGAGATCGCGTCGCGTTCCGAGGACGCGGTCCGTCTGACGCCTGGCGTGCTCTACCCGTTGCTCAAGGGCATGGAGAGCCAAGCCTTGATCGAGAGCACGTGGGAAGAAGTGCGGTCCGAACGGCGCGAGGGAGACGACGAGGGCGAAGGCCGGCGGCGCAAGTGGTACCGCATCACGCCCAAAGGGCGGACCCGCCTCGCTCAGCGTGTTGAATCGCACCACGCGTGGCGTCGGATCATCGACCTGTTCCTTCCCGCCCAGAAGGCCGAGCCGGGCGAAGGGCGGGCCGAGGCATGAGCAGGCTCCGAATCACCCAAGCCCCGGGCGAGCGTGCGCCCGACGGCCGGGCCGACCTCCACGGCGGCGATTCGGTCTCCGCGTGGCTCGACGTGGTGGTCACGCTCTCGGGGCTCCCGGGCGACGAATCGCGCGACGTACGTGATGAGCTGGAGGACCACCTCCGGACACGATCCCGAGAGTTGATGCTGGGCGGGATGAGCGAGAACGACGCGGCGCGGACGGCGATCGCGGAGATCGGCGACGCGGCGACGCTGGCGAAGGGGTTGCGAGGGGCGAAGGCTCGAAAGCCAAGGAGAACAGTCATGGCGTGGACAACGATCGGCGTGGTGGGAGTGGCGGCGGCGACGGCGGGCATCCTCGCGGTCAAGGCCCCGGGCGACCCGATGGTCCGGACCTCGGTCTACGCGCCGGCGACCAGCCCCGACGCCGAGAAGGTCCGGGCCGTCAAGATCGCCGCCACGCCCGACATGACTTTCGGCGAGTTCTTCCAGGGGCTCGGCAAGGCCGCGGGCATGCCCGTGGTGGTCCACTGGCCTCAGCTGCACGCCCTGGCGCACTCGTCCGACGGCCCCGAGATCGCCGCCGTCGAACCGCTGGGCGTCGAGTTCGCGCCACTGAGCCTGATCCCCGCGCTCGACCTGCTCAACGATTCGCTGAACCTGACCCCCGACAACCGCGTCGAATGGCGCCTGGTCGAGGGGACGATCCTGTTCGCCTCGACGGCCTACTTCGACCGCCTCGAAACTTCGCTCGTCACCTACGACCTGGGCTCGCTCCCGGCGACCCTCGCCTCGGGCGAGCACCGCGACAGCGTCGGCGAGATGATCCCACGCGTCGTCGAGCCCACCCTCTGGGCCGACCACGGCGGGGACCGCGCCACGCTCACCGTGTTCGCCGGCCGGCTCTTCGTCAAGGCCCCGCGCCGCGTCCACGACCAGATCGAATGGGTCCTGAGCGAGATCCGCAAGGGGTCGGACGCCGCACCGACGGCCTCCGCGGATCCGCTCCCGGCCCGATCGGGCACGGTCAAGGCCGAGAGCCAGAGCACTATCATCAGCCGGATGGTCCCGCTCGATCATTTCGGCCCCACCGAGGCGGCCGAGCTCGTGACCCGGTTCGCGCGGCTCGCGCCCGACATCCGCCGGAGCGAGCAGCCCCTCTACGCGGTCGAAGTCGGGCCGTCCTCCGGGGTGATCAACCTGATCGGCCGCCCGGAGCACGTCGAGCGCGCCGCTCGTCTCCTCAGGGCCGTTGAATCCTGGGTCAAGACGACTAACCCGCGGCTCGACCGCGAAAGCACCGACTGGGCCTTCGGGACGACGACCTTCACCTACCGCGCGATCAACACGGACCCCACGCAGCTCGCCGACTTCGTCACGCGAGTCATCCCTGTGAAACTCGACTGGGAACAGCGGAACGATGTGAGTATCTGGAAGGATCTGCGGGTCGACGCAGCGGCCGCCACGATCCATCTCATGGCGATCCCGCCGCTGATCGAGGTCGTGGCCGAGATCTTGCCACTGATCGACACCCCCGCCGAGCCTCTGCCGCTGATCCCCTGCTAACTCCGTCGCGGGCCTCCGGCGTGGCGGGCCCGAGGTCCGGGGGCGCTAGCAGCCGATCTCGAAGGCATCGACGAAGGCGATGAAGTCGAAGAAGTCGACGAAGCCGTCGCCGTCGATATCGGGAGAGGCGTCGGGGGGGCAGGCGACGCCCTCGAAGCACTCGACGAAGTCGAGGAAATCAAAGAAGTCGACGAAGCCGTCGGCGTTGAAGTCGGCGATGCAGCCGCCGTGGAGGACGATGCGGAGGTTGTCCAAGGCCCACGATTCGTCGTCGAGCGGCTGGATCCCGGGCCCTTCCATGATGAAGGAGATGGTCAGGGTCGGGGCGGTGTGGGGAATCCCGGAGAAGACGGGGTCCGCGGCGAGGTTGTAGGCGGAATCGGTGTAGAACCCGCCGGGCCCGGAGAAACCGAGGTCGACGCGGCGGGCGAGTTCGACCCCCGGGGGCGGGACATAGGTCTGGTCTTGGAAGGGCGTCGCGTTGGCGAAGGACTCGCGGAAAATGGTGCCGCCGTCGACGCGGACATGGAGGAAGTCGCCCTCGGGAAAGGTCCCGGTGCCGTCGAGCGAATCGATGGCGGCGAAAAGAAAGAGCACATCCACGGCGTCGTGCGGCGGGAGATCGACGAGGGTGAGGGTGACGAGATTCCCGGTGGGTGAACGGAGGAAGGAACCCGCGAACGCGTTGCCCGCGGGACCGAGTCCCTGGTACCCCTGCACACCGGTGACCGCGGCAACCCCCGGGCTGATCTGGGCCGAGAGGGGGGATTCGAAGTCCGAGAAAAAGACGGTCGATTGGGCGGCCGCGGTCGGGGCATAGACCCCGCACACCAGCGCCAGAAGTGCGATCGATCGGTTCATCGAGTTTCCCTCCGGAGGAACGTTACCCCTCGCGGCGATCATACTTCGACCGGGCTCGATCACCAAACCGAACTCGTCGGGCGAACGCCCATCGCGGGCGGGTGTGGGCGCGTCCGGCGGCCGCCCCGGGGGTTCGGGTATAGTGCCCGCCGTGATCTGCCCCTACTGCGACACGGACAACGACAAGGTGATCGACTCGCGGGCCTCCGACGGGGGGAAGACGATCCGCCGCCGGCGTGAGTGCGTCGGGTGCGGCCGACGCTTTACAACCTATGAGCGGGTCGAGCAGACCACCCGCCTGGCGGTCGTCAAACGCGACGGGAAGCGAGAGCCCTTCGACCGCGAGAACGTCCTCCGCGGGATCCAGGCCGCGTGCGGGAAGCGACCCATCCCCGAGGAGGTCAAGGAGCGGATCGCCACGGAAGTCGAGGACGAGTTGCACCGCGAGCACGACCGCGAGGTGGACAGCCGGTCGGTGGGCGAGCGAGTCGCGGCGAAGCTCAAGGATGTGGACCCCATCGCGTACATCCGCTTCGCGAGCGAGTATTACCAGTTCCGCAACGTGGAGGAACTCCGGGCCGAGCTCGAAGCCCTCGGGCAACGGGTCCCGGACGTCAAGGAGCAGCAGAAGCTGTTCTGAATCGATGGGCCGGTCCTCTCGACGCGTCAGCACCCGCGTTCGAACTGACGGATGAACTCGTCGAAGTCGAGGAAGTCTGCGAACCCGTCGCCGTTGAAGTCCGGGTCGCGCCCGAGCGGGCATTCCTCGCCCTCGAAGCACAGGACGTACGCGTCGAAGTCAAAGAAATCGACGAACCCGTCGTTGTTGAAGTCCGCGATGCAGGGCGGGGCGTTGTAGACCCCGAACCCGCCCATGCTGGGCGTCGAGACGAACCCGGTGGGGTTCCAGACGTCGTTCACCAGGTCGAGTGTGAAGCGGTTGATCCCGCCGCCGAGGTGGTTCCCGACAAACATCTCGCGCCCGTCGGGGCTGAACGCGACGTCGACGGCGCCGGCGGCGACGGTCGTCTGGCCGAGCGTCAGGTCGCCCCCGGTGCTCATGCGGAACCGGAAGACTCGGGAGGAGGAGATATCGGCGACGTAGAGGTGCCGCCCGTCGGTGGAGACCTGGAAGAAGTGCAGGTTGCTCGCGCCCGCGGGGAAGACCGAGGTCTGCTCGGCGACCGTGCCGTCGGGGTTGAGGCGGAAGACGCGGATGCGGTTGGAGGCGGCGGTGACGTAGGCGAACTCACCCGAGGGGTGGACCGCGACGCCGCGGGTCTGCATCCCGTTCATGAACTGCGAGAGCAGGACGGGCTCGCCCTGCGCGTTGAATCGGAACCGGAAGATCCCGTTGGAGACCGAACTGACGAGCAGCTCGTCGATCTCGGCGTTGTACGCCATCTCGTGCACGCCGACCATCCCGGCGGCCGTGATGTTCCCGACGTACGTGGCCGTCGTGCCGTCCGGGGAGAGGTGGAAGCGGGAGAGGCTGCCCTGGCCCAGGACGTTCCCGTGGCGATTCCCGATGAAGAGGTCGTCCGACGCGCGGAACGCCACGCCCGCGGGGTCGAAGACCTCGGTCTTGGGGATGTCGACCAAGGAGGAGACCGCGCCGAAGGTGTCGGCGAAGCGGTAGCGCTTCGTCGGCTGCCAGTTGGCGGGGTTGGCGTTGTTGCCCGGGGGCGTGACGGTACAGATCAACTGGAACGGCTCGGCCCACGCCGCACCCGCCACGCTCATCGCGAGGCACGCCATTACTTTCCCGCGCGTCATGACCGTCTCCCTCGGCCCGCCGATTCCCGCCGGCGGATCTCCGACCAAATGATAAAGGCCGGGGGTTATACCGATCAAGAGCGATCGCGCGTCGCGAGCGACGGGCCCGATGATCGGACGCAGACGCTGGGTCCGTGGTCGGTTTTCTCGGACGGACGCGCGTTCGCCGGCCGCGGAACGGTCGCCGGGCCGATCAGGCCGGCAGCGCCCCGCACGCCAGCGCTGCCCGCGCGAAGCCCGCCGCGTAACGGTCGCGGAACGCCGTGACCGCCACCGCCGTCCCCGCGTGGGTCGTGCCCCAGCACGCCGCCAGCACGTCCTCGAAATCAAGGTCGGCCTGAACAACGAAATCACCGTCCACGACGTAGGCGGAGGGGAGCCGATCCGCGAGGTAGGCGGTGAACGCGTTGACCCCCGGACCGCCCACGCTGATCGCGGGCCTGGAGCGCAGCCCCGCCTGATTGAGGTACCACACGTCCGAGCAGACCCCCACGCTCAGGCCCCCGGGACCGAGCAACGAACCCAAGGCCCTGGCCAGCCCGTACGCCGTCGGGCGGTCGTAGGCCTCGGCCCCGAGCGTCGACCCGGTGACGATCAGCACGGTGTTCGCGGGTTCGACGGTGGGTTCGGGCATGGTCGGGTCCTCGCTCGTGGTGGTGTGCGTAGGATTGATCGGACGGACCGCGGGTGCGGCTGGAATCCCCGGCCCGCCGCGGTCCCAGGTCCCGGGAGGCGTGCATGGCAGAGCAGGACGCATCGTCGACGCCCGAGCCGTCCGTGGCGCCCTCGGCCGCGGTGAAGGATCGTCCCTCCCCCCCGCGGATGGACCAACTCCCGCCATTCCGGGTGCTCCTCCACAACGACGACGTGAACACCCTCGAGTGGGTGGTCGAATCCATCGTGGAGTTGACGCCTCACACCAAGGAGCGGGCGACGGTGATGGCCCTCGAGGCGCACGTCGCCGGGCTGACACTCATCATGACCACGCACAAAGAGCGTGCGGAACTGGTCCAGGAGCAGTTCACGTCCAAGTCGCTGACCGTGACCATCGAGCCGGCCGAGTAGGCCGCCCCTCCGGGCGGTCGCCCCGCGTCAGCACCCTTTCTCGAAGGCGCTCAGGAAGGCGTCGAAATCGAAGAAATCGAGAAAGCCGTCACGGTTGAAATCCGCGGCCGGGGATGCGACCTGGAACCGCGTGACGAAGTCGTCGAAATCGAAGAAATCGAGGAAGCCGTCCATGTTGAGGTCGCACTGGCACGGGGCCGGGGCGGTGTGATACCCACTCACGAGGACCAGCCCGCCCGCCGACAGGGGCGCGGAGGCATCGGGCTGTCCGACGGTGGCGCGGGCGGTGAGCCCGCCGGCATCGCTGAACGCGGCGCCGCCGTCGATCGACGACCAGACGATCGCGGGCTGCGCCGCGTACGCCGCCGAGACGACACCGAGCGCCGCCGTCGCGAGGAGGTGGAGGGGACCGTGGCGAGTTGTCGCGTGCCCGTGCTTCATCGAGGCTCCGGGCCGGTGATCCGGGGTGAAGGGACGGCCGCGGGCAAGCCCTCGCGCAGGATCGCGGGCTTCCCGTACGCTTCGGGAGCGAGGTACGTCCCGCGCTGCCCGGGGCCCTTGGGCTCTTCGACGACGACGCGGTTTCGCTCGGCCCACGGGTCCTTGCGGATGCCGGTGACGGTCCACGAGACCTCGAGGCCGGGGACCCCGCCCGCGATCAGGAACCGGTTCTCGCGCACGCGCTCGGCGATGTACACCGGCGCGTGCCCGCCCACGCACGTGAGTTGGTACCGGAAGTCGCGGTTGAGCGCCTCGAAATAGCGTGGGAGCGTGACCCAGGCCTCACCACGCTCGTCGAGCGTCACGAGCCCGTCGTACATGGTCTTCATGTCCGGGCTCTCGACGCTGACGTGGTTGAGGTAGGTGTTCTGAGGGTCGAGCGGGTGATCGATGCGGAACGACTTGCTCGCCGCGAAGATCGAGCCGGTGATGTTGACGTTGCCCTGGAACCACCCGGCCCACGAGTTGGTCAAGACCGGGGCCTCGGCCCACACCCCGTACCTCGCGTTCCCGTTCGTGCTGATGTTGAAGGCACGGGCGTACACGCCCGTGCCCTGGTCGCTCATCACCGTGGCGTACACGCCGAAACTCTGCCCGTTCCCGCCCGTGGCCTCGCCGTAGACCGCCCGCGCGATCGTGCCCGAGGTCCGCCCGTGCACCCCGACGAACGAGCCCGTCGCCAGGATCGTCGTCGCGAAGGGGCCGGCCGACGTGGCCACGATCGCGTTGGCGGGCCCCGAGATGGCGGTGTTGTTCGCGTAGACGCCGCGCCCGGTCGGGCTGTTGGTCTCGCCCCACACGCCCGAGAGGTTGGCCCCGCCGTAGACCCCCACGCCCGCGACCGAGCCCGAGAGGCCTTGGACGCCGAACGCGTTGCCCGAGGTCGCGGTGTTGGCGCCGAAGACGCCCGTCCCGCCCGGCTGAGTCACCTCGCCCTGGACGCCCGTGAAAGGACCGAACCCGTACACGCCCGCGCCCTGCGGGCTGTTGGTCCGCCCGCGGACGCCGAAGTTCAAGCCCGTGGGCGAGATCGCCCAGGCGTTGACCGCCGTGCCCGTCAGGTTGCTGTTGAACACCAAGACCCCGTTGTTGCCCGAGGTCTCGATGTGCAGGGCATCACCGGGCGACGCGGTCCCGATCCCCACACGCCCCGCGGTGTAGTACACGTCCGAACCCGTCACCGTCCACGGCGTCGCGCCGGCCGGGCCCGGCGGCCCCTGGATGCCTTGAGGACCCATCGGGCCAACCTCGCCCTGCGGCCCTTGAGGCCCCGGGGGACCATCGTTCCCGGCAGGGCCCGCGGGCCCCACCGGGCCGACCTCGCCCTGCAGACCCTGAGGGCCCGGGGGACCATCGTTCCCGGCCGGCCCAGCAGGACCCATCGGTCCGATCGGACCGACCGCGCCCCGTGGACCCGGCGTGCCACGCTCGCCCTGCTTGCCCTCCGGACCTTCGGGGCCAACCGGCCCCATCGGACCGGGATCGCCTTGCAACCCCTGCGATCCCATCGGTCCCTCAGGACCGGCGGGGCCGGCCGGGCCAACGTCGCCTTGGAGTCCTTGTGGACCCTGCGGCCCCATCGGTCCCTCGGGACCGGCGGGCCCTGCATCGCCTTGAAGGCCTTGCAACCCCTGCGGCCCCATCGGTCCCTCGGGACCGGCGGGGCCGATCGGGCCGACATCGCCTTGAAGGCCTTGCAGACCCTGCGGGCCCATCGGGCCTTCGGGGCCCGCGGGGCCAATCGGGCCGACGTCGCCTTGCAGACCTTGTGGACCCTGCGGCCCCATCGGTCCCTCGGGACCGGCATCGCCTTGAAGGCCTTGCAGACCCTGCGGGCCCATCGGGCCTTCGGGGCCCGCGGGGCCAATCGGGCCTGGCGTGCCCGAGAGCGCGAAGAGCGCGTAGGGTGTGGGCCTGATGGCTTGTCGTGGGGTCAGCGTGACGAACTCGCCGGTGCCGGCGGGATTCCGCACCTGGACTTCAATGTACCTTGCGCTCCCCTCGAAGAATTCGGCCCCAAAGTCGAGGTCCGCGGCGAACCGGCCGTCGACCAACGCGAGCGCGTCGAGCCCGAGCGTCGGACCAAGCTGCAATCCCTCGGTCGCGGCGTCGAACAGGCGGAAGCGGACGTCGACCGGCCCCGCGATCGGCGAGCCATCCTCGCGCAGTTCGGCCTGGTACGTGAACGCCGGATCGACGGGCGTCGCCTTCACCGCGGCGGTTAAACCAAGGCACGCCGCGAACGCCGCGGCGATCCACAGCCCGCGCGATGCGAGCCGCGAAAGCCCGGACTGACCCGCCGCTGAAATAGACGAGCGCACGGCTTCTCTCCTTCCCATGCCCGGGCGTGCCCGCCCAGAACCGCAGAATCACCCCGGGCTGGTAACGCACCCGCTCACCCATCCCTCAGCCTTCGTATCCCAACCCCTACGGATGTCGGGGGCGGCCCCGTTGCATGCAAAGATACCACACGGGTCAGGTTCGGCCTTGCGAACTCATCGCCGATCCCGGCGCACGGCCGCAACGACGGCTCACCCGTCGTGTCCGCACCCATTCAATATCCGAACGCGTCCGCTATACAGCCATCGGCGAGCCCGGGGAACCCGGCGTGGGCGTCCCTGGTAGGTTCGGGGCCGCACCGGTTCCGGTCGTGCCCGCCGGTTGCGCGGGACCGCAGCGTTGCAGGGCAAAGATGGCGAGGTGGAGGCCCGCGCAGAAGCAGGCGCACACAACGACGCCGACGGGAAGCACGATCAGCGCCTTGATCACCCCGGGCAGGGGGGCGAGCGGGGACACCAGGACGTGGTGCCGACCCGCGAGCCACAGAAGCCCGATCAACACGAGCGGGAGCGAGAGGACGCACCCTTTGAGGAAGGGACGCCACATCACGGGGTTCCGTGAGAGTACCCCGGTGACCGCGATCAGCGTCAAACCCGCGGCGGCGGCCGCCCGGCTGAGCACCCACCCTTTCATCGAGACCGCCCCGAGCACGCCCTCGGGGAGCGAGACGTAGCCGAGCCCGGCCGAGGCGAGCACGGTGCCCGCGACGCAGACCAACCCGAGCCCAGCCCCCTCGGCGAAACGCCCGAGCCCGAGCAGGACCCCGAGCGTCGCGGCGAGGAGCGCAATGAGCTCGAACCCGAGGACGCCGAACGCGGGCTTGGGGGGCAGGATGACGGCAAAGACCGCGACGGCCGCCGCCGATAGCCCGACCAGCGCCGAGATCAGCACCGCCGTGCCGAGCAAGTAACGCGGGAAGCGAGGGAGGGTGTATGGCACGGGAAAGGCTCCATCGGCGGTCGAGGGACGGCGACCACAGGACTGCGTCCGGGGTGATGCGCGTGTTCACGGTCAGGCCCGAGAACCGCGAGGATGATCGTAGAAGGCGGGACCGGTAACGCCTGTCGCGCCCTCCCCCCCTCCCCCCGGGCAAGGCCGGGGACCCACGGACCGATGTCGAAAGACGCGACTGGCCGGGCGGAGCGAGGGACGAACCTCACCCCCCACCCCGACCACCCGACCCACCCGGTCCAGGACGGAGCCACGGCATGAGGCTTGCGGAATCATCGTCAGAAGTGGATCGGGCGCGGGCGATGTACGCCCGGGTGCTCCGGTCGTGGGCCTGCGACCTGCTCAGCCTTCGCTCGAAGGGGATGCACGTCCCGTCGAGGCGTCGGCCGGCGAAGCGTCCGTGGACGCCGGGGTGGGGCGTGCGGGCCGACGGCGGCGGTCGCGAGGGAGGGCTGGCGGCATGAGCGGGGTTTCATCGAGCGTCGGGGTGTTCAGCGGGATCGATTCGAGGAGTCTGATCGACCAGTTGCTGGCGGTCGAGGCCCGCCCCAAGCAGGTGTACCAGCGCCGCGTCGTCGCCCTTCAGCTCCAGCAGACCGCGTTCCTGGACTTCAACTCTCGCCTGGACTCGATCAAGCGGGCCGCGAGGTCGTTCCGCGAGAACCGCGTCTTCCAAGCGGCGTCGGCGTCGAGCTCGGCCGAGTCGGTGCTGACGGCGACCGCTCGCGCCGGCGCGACCGCGGGCACGTACCAGTTCATCGTCGACCGCATGGTCTCGAGCCAGCAGTGGCTCTCCCGCGGATTCGCCGACAGCAACGTCTCGGGGATCGGGGCCTCGTCCTTTACCTTCGAGAGCGAGGCGGCGCGCCTCGACGCGGACGTGGCGCTCTCGGACCTCTTCGGGGGCGAGGGGCTCTCCCGCGGGCGGATCGTCGTGACCGACTCGGGCTCGCGTTCGGCGACCATCGACCTCTCCCGCGCCGGGTCCGTCTCCGAGGTGCTCGACCTGATCAACAACAACGGGACCGCCCAGGTCTCGGCCCGGATCGTCAACGACCGGCTCGTCGTCCGCGACAACGCCGGAGGGAGCCTGACCATCGCCGACGGCGCCGGGTCGACCACGGCGACGCAGCTCGGCATCGCCGGGACAGCCGCGGGCTCCAAGACCGGCGCCGCGCTCACCCGACTCTCGAACAACACCCTGCTCTCCCGCCTCAACGACGGGAACGGGGTCTTTGTCCGCCAGAAGAGCACGCCCGACGATTACGATTTCACCATCGACACGGTCGTGGGCGGGCAGAACGTCGCCGTCCGAGTCAACCTCGGGGACGTGTACGAGATCGCGCCCGGCGCGACCACGGCCACCAAGGTCAAGTCCGCCGTCACGACCGTCGGGCAGGCGCTCGAACGCATCAACCAGGCCTTGACCGCCGCGGGCGCCACCACCGTCAGCGCCTCGATCGATCCCGACGGGCAGCGGCTCCGCGTCATCGATTCCGAGGGCGCCCCCATCACGATCACCGACTTCAACAACTCGGGGACCGCGGCGGCCCTGGGCATCGCGGGGATGGAGCTCACCGGCGAGATCGTCGGGTCGCGCGTCCTCTCGGGCATCGCCACCACCCTGACCACGAGCCTCAACGGGGGATCGGGCGTCGGGGGCAACGGGGCGCTGAGCATCACCGCCCGCGACGGGACGGCCATCAACCTCAACATCGCCGGGCTCGAGACCCTCTCGCAGATCGCCTCGGCCATCGAGTCGGCCTCGGGCACCGTGGGCGGGCAGTCCCGCCTCGCGGTCACGCTCAACGAAAAAGGCACGGGCATCCTCGTCACCGACCGCAGCGGCGGCGGTGGCAACCTGATCATCACCGGCACGCCCGGCAACGACACCGCACAGGCCCTGGGGATCTCCACCGGCGGCGCGGGCGTGGCCTCGTCGACCGTCACCGGGTCCGACCTCGAACGCCGGTACGTATCCCGCGCCACCACCCTCGCCTCGCTCAACCAGGGCCGGGGGATCGGCACCGGGCAGATGCGGATCACCGACTCGTCGGGGGCGACGGCGCTCCTGAACCTCGGGAGCGACGCCCGCAACATCGGGGACGTGATCGACAAAATCAACGGGCTGGGGCTCAAGGTCCGCGCCGAGATCAACAGCACCGGCGACGGGATCCTCGTCCGCGAGGACGCCCCGCCCGGGCAGGAGGGCGGCGTCAAGATCAAGATCGAGGACGTCTCGGGCACCGTCGCCCGTTCGCTCAACCTCGCGGGCGAGTCCTCGGGCTTCGGCGCCTCCAACCGCGTCAACGGGTCCTTCGAGCGGAGCGTCTCGTTCCTGGCCACCGACACCCTCGCCGACATCGCGGCGAAAATCAACGCCGCCGGCGTGGGCGTCTCCGCGGGCGTGGTCCGCGACGGCGGGGGCTCGGCCCCGTTCCGCCTCAGCCTGACCGCGACCCGCAGCGGGTCCGCGGGACGAACGATCATCGACACCAACGGGTTCGACCTCGGGCTCGACGCCCTGCAGCGTGGCCACGACGCGAGGGTGTTCTTCGGCTCGACCGACCCCGCGAGGGCCCTCCTGCTTTCCAGCTCGACCAACACCCTCGACGACGCGATCGCCAACGTCCGGATCGACCTCCGATCCGCCAGCGACACGCCCGTCACCCTCACCGTCTCGCGGAACACCGCGGCCATCGAGACCGCGGTCGAGGACGTGGTCAAGGGCTTTAACGAGTTGATGACACGCGTCGCCGCCACGACCAGCTACGACTCGACGACCAAAAGGGCCGGCCCCCTGCTGGGCGACGGGACCACCAACGAACTGCGGGCCGCCCTGTACCGCGCGGTCCAGTCCGCCCCGATCGGGGTGACCGGGCGGTACCAGAACCTCGCGCAAGTCGGGGTCTCCGTCGGGTCCGGGGGTCAGTTGAGCCTTGATAAGGATGCCCTGCGCCGGGCGCTCGAAGAGGACCCGGCCGCGGTCGAGTCCCTGCTGACCGCCCGCGTCGAAACGACGCAGAACCAGATCGACCTGGGCAACGGGGTCACCGTCAACAACCCCAACGCCACGCGGACGTTCTCGTCGCTCGGGGTCTTCGCGCAGCTCGAAGAGCTCGCCGACCGCTACGTCGACCCCGTCCGGGGGGTCCTCACCAGCAAGAAGTCCACGATCGAGACCCAGATCAAGTCGCAGAGCGACCGGGCGGCGGCGATGGACGTGAGGCTCGCCGCACGCCGGGCGGTGCTCGAGAAGCAGTTCTTGCGCATGGAGCGGGCGATCGGGCAGTTGCAGAGCCAGCAGGGCAGCCTGTCCTCGATCGCCGCGATCAAGCGTTAACCACGGGGCGTCAAGACGGGCACGGCCCAGGACGATACAGACGCCATGACCCCCCGGACCCCCAGCCCCACCCCCCCCACGCCTTCCCAGCCCAGCGGCGGAACAACCACCGTCGCCAAGCACCCCCCGGTGGTCCTGGGCGCGGCGGGAACATCCGGGCCCGGGACCGGCGGCGGCGGGAGCAACGCGTACCTGCGCACCCGCGTGATGACCGCGGGGCCGATGGAACTGCGGCAGATGCTGCTCGACGGGGCGGTCAAGTTTGCCCGCCAAGCCCGCGAAGGGCTCGATAAAAAGGACTTCGAGGCGGTGTACCTGGGCGTCTCGCAGAGCCGGGCGATCGTCGTCGAGCTGATGACCTCGATGGGGCGCGAGGTGGATTCGGAACTCGCCGGGAAAGTCCGCGGGCTTTACTCGTACATCTTCAGCGAGCTGACGCTCGCCAGCACCGAGAAAGACCCGTCGCGGCTCGACCGCGTGATCGGGCTGCTGGAGTTCGAGCGTGAGACCTGGTCACTCGCGGTGGCGAAGTTTGGTGGACAGGGCAAGCCCGCCCCGGCGGGGTCGCCGGGTGCGCTGGGGCTGAGCGCGTAACCTCAGAATCGGGCCGGCTCGCGGGAGACCAGGCGGGCCACGAACCACTCGGCGACGAACGGGAAGGCCGTGTTGCCCATGACCATGCGCTCGGCGCGGTCGAGGGCGTCGATGGCGTCCAACGCCGGATGATCGGCCTCGCCCGGACGCTCCCGCAAGGCGGCGCGAAGGGCGTGCGCGATCACGCGGAACATCCTGGCGGCGGCCTCTCGGGTAGGGGCTTCCTTGCCGATGGAGTCGCCCTCCTCGGCCTGTGCGGCCTTGACGGCGGCGTCGATGAACCCGACCATGACGCCCGCGAGCCCGGCGGGGTACTCGCCCTTGAGAGCGCGCCGGAGCCCGGGGGCGATCGCGTCGTGCCACTCCTGCATGCCCGCTCGGGCCGCGTGGAGCAACGCGCCGGGCGAGCCGTCGGCGAAATCGATGAGCCACGGCGAACGCTCGGGGAGCTCGTCGGGCGGCAGCGTCTCGAGCCAGGCGTTCATGTCACGCGGGGTCAGGGGCGAGAACCCGACCTGCTGGCACCGGCTCCGGATGGTGGGGATGAGCCGGTCGGGGCTGGGCGTGACGAGGATGATGACCGTCGAACCCTCGGGCTCTTCGAGGGTTTTGAGCAGGGCGTTCTGGCCGGCCTTGGGGTCGAGGAGTTCGGCGTCGTCGACGATGAAGACCTTGGAAGCCCGGCCGTGGACCGGGGCGCGGGGGCCGCGGGTGGCCGGTTCGATGAGGAAGTGGCGGACCACATCGACAGGGATGCGCGAGAGCTTGAGCTTTCTGACCTCAGGGTCGGGGTGGTACCGCGCGAGTTCCTTGGTGACGACGTGGAGGTCGGGGTGGGTCCCGGCGCGGAGCAGGCGCTGCGTGGGGCTCTCGGGGTCGGGGGCGAGCTCGCCCGCGAGGTCGGGCTCGGAGGTCGGGTCGAGCAGGACGGCGGCGAAGGCGAGGGCGGCGGTGAACTTGCCCACGCCGCGCGGCCCGTGGAAGAGCCAGGCGTGGTGGAGGCGCTGGGAACCCATCGCGGCGCGGAGCGTGGCGCAGGCCCGACGCTGGCCGAGGACCGAGGCGAGGGAGATCGGGGCGGGCGGGGGCGGCGGGGCGTCGTCGGGCAGGGGGACATCGACGACCTTCGGGGCCTTGAGCGAGGGTTGCCGGGCGGGTCGTTTGGCCACGTGCGAGGGTAGGTCCGGGTGGCTACGGTGAAGGCGTGAGCCAGACCAAGGGAACCATCGCGGTCGTCGGGGCCGGGGTGGTGGGGCTGACGACGGCGTGCCGGCTGCTCGAGGCGGGGTGGTCGGTGGACGTGATCGCGTCGCGGCGGACGCCCGGGACGACGAGCGACCGGGCGGGGGCGACCTTCACGCCCTTCGGCGACGGGACCGTGCCCGAGCACGTCGGGTGGACGGCGGTCGGGTACGCGACGCTCAAGGAGATCGCCGGGCGGGAGGGCGGGGCATCCGGGGTGAGGATGGCGGCGCTGCGGGACTACATGCGTTCGGCGGACCCGCCGACGCCCTGGTGGGCCGACCTCGCGGGCGGGGTGGTCCGGCGTGCGGCGCCGGCGGGGTACTCGGTGGTGTTCGAGGCGGTGCTGCCGCACATCGACATGACGCGGTACATGCCGTGGCTCGACGCGCGGGCGGTGTCGATGGGGGCGAGGTTCGTCACGCGGGAGGTCCGCACGCTCGAGGAACTCTCGGGCGGCGGGTACGCGGCGGCGGTGAACTGCTCGGGACTCGGGGCGGGCCGTCTGTGCGCGGACGCGGCGGTCACGCCCATGCGCGGGCAGGTGCTGCACGCGGCGAACACGCTGGGGCTGAATGACAGCCTGCACGACGAGCCCGAGGGCGGGCGCGTGACGTACCTCTTCTCGTTCGATCGTCACGTGGTGATGGGCGGGACGTACGAGCCCGGGGTGGATCGAGAGGAGACCGAGCCGGGGGCGATCGGGGCGATCGTGGAGCGGTGCCGCTCGCTCCTGCGGGCCGACGGGCACCCGCGGTGGGCGGAGCTGGGGCGGGACGAACTCCGACGGGTCGGGGGGCTGCGGCCCGCGAGGGTCATCGGCGGGGACAGCGAGGCGGTGCGGCTCGAGGTCGAGCACCGCCCCGGGCTCCCGCCGATCGTGCACAACTACGGGCACGGTCGGGCGGGGGTGTCGCTCTCGTGGGGGTGCGCCGCGCGGGCGGCGGACCTGGCCGGGGCGGCCGCGGGCCGGTGAGATAATCCCGCCCCGAGTGAACCACGCGACACCCGTCGTCGATATACTACACGTGTAGTGACGCCGGGAGGGTGGCCCCGGAGCGACGCCGTGGCGAATAAGCCGATCAACGAGACCGAATGGGACGTGCTCAACGCGCTGTGGCGCGGCGGCCCGGCGACGGCTCGCGGGATCACGGAGGCCCTGTCCCCCACGCGTGGGTGGGCGTACTCGACGGTCAAGACCGTGTTGGACCGGATGGCCGAGAAGGGGTTGGTCCACGCGAGGCGGGTCGGGAACGTGTGGGAATACTCGGCGAAGGTCCGCGAGGGGGAGGCCCGGCGTTCGGCGTGGCGTCGGTTCCTCGCCGGCGCGTTCGGCGGGGCGGTCGAGCCGGCGCTGGGGTTCATCGCGCACGAGGCCGGGTTGACGCCCAAGGAGCGTGAGAAGTTGGCGAGACTGATCGCGGAGGCCCGCGATGACCGCTGACATCATCGCCGCGACGGAGTCGTTGGGGGGCACGCTGTGGGCGTGGGTGATGTGGATGAACGTCTGGGCCGGGCTGATGGTCGCGGGCGCGGTGGCGGCGGATCTCGCGCTGCGGGGACGTGTCGGGGCGCGGTGGCGGATGATGCTGTACGCCGCCGTCGCGGTCCGGCTCGCCCTCCCGGCCGGGTGGGAAGCGCCCGCTGGCGTGTGGCCGGAACCGGTCCGGGCCGAGCGCCCGTCGGCCACGATCCCGGCGGTGGTCGCGTGGGGCGAGGGCGGCACGGGCACGGCGGGCGTGGCGTCGGACGGGCGCAGCGCCACGGCCCTGACGTGGCGGTCGGGCGCCGCGGTGGTATACGGGATGGGCGTGGCCTGGCTGGCGTGGTGCGGGGTCCGGGGGCATCGGCGAGCCCGCGCGGTCCTCAGGGCGTCGTCGCCCATGACGACGAGGGAGGGGCTCGAGGTCCGCGAGCACGCGTGGGCGGGGCCGGCGCTGGTCGGCGTTCTCTCGCCGGTCGTCGTGGTGCCCGGGTGGATGGCGCGGTGTGGGGATGACTTCCGTTGGGTGATGAAGCATGAAGAGGCGCACGCCCGCCGGCGCGACCCCGTGCTCGCGGCGGTCGTCCACGCGGTGACCGTCGCGGCGTGGCCCGTGCTGCCCGTCTGGGTCGCCGCGTCGCGGGTCCGCGGGCTCATGGAACAGTCGGCGGACGAGGACGCGTTGTCCGGCGAGCCACCGGGCTCGCGCGAGGCGTACGCGAAGACGCTGCTCCGCGTCGCGGAGCGAGGAGATCCCACGATGAGTGCAGCACTGATGCCGTTCGGTAGCCGTGTTCTCCCGCGGATCGCCGCCCTCCGCCTGTCGCGCCGGTGGCGCGGGTGGGCGCAGGGGGTCGCCGTAACCCTCACTGGGGCGATGCTTGTGGCGTGCGCGGGGCGAACCGCGACGGACGAGAACCCAGGACCGCGTCAGACCGAGCTGGCGTCGGACGCGGCGCCGCCCGACTCGGGTCAGGCCGAATCCGACGGCGTCACGATCATGTGGATGGTCAACATCTGGCGCGTGAGCGATGGCTTCGATCTCGACGCGGCCGTGCGCGCGGCGGGCGGACGCGGCGCCAAGGGCGGGTGCGGGGAACTCCAGGGGAACGATCAGGCTCTGGCCTTCTTCCGCATACTCGAGGGCGGCGGACTCGCGCGGATGGTCTCCGCCCCGTCCGTCCTGACCAACGCCGGGCAGGTCGCGAGGATCAAGGTCGGCGATCGGGACAAGGCCGGACAGGACGTCAGGGAACTCGAAGCCACCCTTCGAGGGTCATCGGCCGGCGGGACGCTGACCTATGAGTACCGCTGCGAGTTCGACGGGGCGATGATCGAAACCAAAGCCCTGGGACCCGAGGACGGGCACGCGTCGATCCACCTCGCCGACCGCTCGTTCACCGGCCTCGATCATGGCGTCATGGTGATGGTCCGCCCCAGGGTCGTCCGCGACACGAAAGACATGCCCCGGCAGACCGCGACGGGACCACGAGGCGGGTGAGCGGCTCAGCGCCCGATCAGCTCGACCGCCCGCTCGCGGGCCCGGTCGGTGGTCCGCAGGATCGGGGGCCAGGCCCGCACGGGCAGCCCGAGGCGTGAGCCGCCCGCGGGCTTGGGCGTGCTGTCGTACACCTCGGCACGCGCGGATCCGGACGCGACCGCGCGGAGGTCCCGCCCGGCGTCGGCATGGGCGAGCCAGTGGAAGAGCGCGTCGTCGGGGTTGTCCACGCACGCGTCGGGACCCAGGACGATCACGCGAGCACAAACGCCCGAAGACTCGGCGGCCGCGGCCGCCTGATCGGCGACGGCCGAGCCGATCGCGCCGGGCGTGACCCTCACAAAGATCCACCCGCCCCCGAGCGACGGCGGGCACGCCACGCGGTCCACGCCGGGGATCGCGGCGAGGGCTCCCGCGAGCCGACCGGCACCCGCGTCGTCGTCGGGGCCGACGGGCGGCGCGCCGACGGCGTGGTGACCGGGGTGGGGCCTCAGTTCCTCGCCGGGGAGGCGTCGGGTGCAATCAAAGCCGATCTTCGTGCCCAGCCCGATGAAGGGCGCGGCGTGGTCGAGGATGTCGAGGGGGCCCGTGACCGTCTCGAGGTCGCGCACGGGCACGCACCGCTCCGACGCGGCGCGGAGCACGGCGTGGTGGTCGTGAACATCCACGGACTCATCGACGACGAAGACCGCCTTGGTCCAGGCCATCTGCCCCGCGCCCCAGACGCTGTGCATCACCCGCCGGGCCTGCCCGGGGTAGTCCTTGCGGATCCGGATCATCGCGGCGTTGTGGAACGCGCCGAAAATCGGCAGGTCGTAATCCTCGATGTCGTGGATCAACGTCTTGAGCAGCGGGAGGAAGATCCGCTCGGTGGCCTTGCCCAGGAAGTAATCCTCCTGCGGCGGGAGCCCGACGACGGTGGCGGGGAAGACCGCGTCACGCCGGTGCGTGACGGCGGTCACCGTGAAGACCGGGTAGCGGTCGGGCATCGAGTAGAACCCGGTGTGGTCGCCGAAGGGACCCTCGAAGACCGCGCCCGCGCCCAGCGGCCCCGCGCCCGGCTCACGCGGGTCCCACCCGATCCCGCCCGCCTCGTGCGCGACGTACCCCTCGATCACGATCTCCGCGTTGGCCGGGACCCACAGCGGGACCGTCCGCGCACGCACCATCGGGATCCCTCGCCCGTGCAGGAACCCCGCGAGCAAGAGCTCGCTGATCCCCGGCGGGAGCGGGGCGGTGGCGGCGTAGGGCATCACGCTCTCGCCCCCGAGCGTGACCGCGACCGGCATGGGCTTGCCCCGCGCTTTCCACGACCGCCAGTGCCTCGCCCCGTCGTGGTGCATGTGCCAGTGCATCGCAAGGCGGTCACGTCCCATCAACTGCACCCGGTACATCCCGATGTTGTGCGACGACGGCCTGGGGTGGTCCGCGTCGTCGGCGTGGATGGTGTGGACCTGCCCGAGCGTGATGTACCGCCCGCGGTGGAGCCGCTCCCACTCCGGCCCAGTGCCCAGCC
The DNA here is from genome assembly GCA_015200025.1 of Phycisphaeraceae bacterium. GTDB lineage: Bacteria > Planctomycetota > Phycisphaerae > Phycisphaerales > UBA1924 > UBA2396. Next base: position 1,007,252 of record CP054186.1, read on the forward strand.
CGGGCACGCCGTCGTTGAGCCCGGGCGGGTAGCCCAGCGCGGCGAAGTCCCCGTCGTCGGGCCAGCAACGGAGCATCGGGAGGCGGGTCAGGTCGATCGCGTCGCCGGAGACCTCGACCTCCTGGCACGGCCCGCGGCCCCTGAGACGCCTCGGGGGCGTGCGCAAAAGCGGAAGGAACTGGCGGGCCTTGCGGAAGGCGTCGCCGAGCGATCGTGGGGGCTCGGGCTTGACCAGCTCGGCGATCCGAGCGGCAATCGCGGCAAACCCGCCGTCCTCGCACCCAAGGGCCATCTCCATCCGCCGGTACGAGCCCCAGGCGTTGATGAGGACCGGGAATTCGCAGCCCTCGACGTTCGAGAACAGCAACGCCCGCCCGCCGAGGCCCGCGAAACGAGGGTCGGACACGCGGGCGGACCGGCTCGGTGGGTTAGGGGCGGGACGCTTGGATTCAAGATCGGCGGCGGCGGCGATCTCGAGCACGGGGGACGCCGGCGCATCCACCCGGAGCAGCTCGCCCCGGCGAGCAAGGTCCCGCGCGAAATCCCGGACGGAGTCGTACATTCCCGCAGCGTATGACCGGACAACCCTCCAACCCCTGGGGCGACCGTGACTGGACCCCCTATTACGAGGCGGTCGCGGGCAAGGAGCCTCGCGAGACCCTCATCCGCGCCATCGAGATCCTCGACCCGAGCGCCGGCCCCCGCTGCGCCATCGACCTTGGCGCGGGGGAGGGACGCGACACGCGGCTTCTGCTGGCGCACGGGATGCGCGTCCTGGCGCTCGACCCGCACCCCGCGGCCGGGGACCGCATCCGGGCCGGGCTGGACCGCGCGAGCCTGGACCGGATGACGGTCGTGCGCGCGGGCGCGGAGGACCTGAGCGGCGTGCTGGACGCTCACCCGGCGTTCGCGTTGCCGGCGGTGGTCAACGCGTCGTTCTCGCTGCCGTTCGTGAGGCCCGAGATTTTCGCGAGGGCCTGGGGCGTCATCGCCGGCCTGGTGCGCGGGGGCGCGGTGTTCGCGGGGCAGTTCTTCGGACCGCGGGACACGTGGGCGACCAACCCGACGCGGAGCCATCACACACGGGGAGAGGTCGAGGGGTTGTTCTCGGGCCTGCGCGTGCACGTCCTGCGCGAGGACGAGAAGGACGGTTTCGACGCGGAGGGACGGGCAAAGCACTGGCACGTGTTCCACGTGGTGGCGGGGCGTGGTGAACCCGCGGGCGGATCCGGCCGATGAACGATCCGAACGACCGCCGGCGCGGGGTTCTCGCGGTGGAGTATTGCGGTTGGGGGGTATCGCGGGAGGATGAGGCCGGCGTGCGGGGGCGGTCGGCCGCCCGGAGGTTGCGCGTGCCCGCGAATCGATCAAGGACGGAACGGTGGCGGGAGAGCCTGCGCCAGGTGTACGAGCGCGGGGGCGGGCTCGAAGTGGCGGTCATGCGCGGCCCCGGCGACGAGGGCGGCGCGGTGGACCTGGTGTGGCGGGTTCGGGTGCTGGGGCTGAGCGAACGGGAGATCGTGGTGGAACGCCCCGGGGCGCTCGGGCGGTGCGTCGAGGTCCCGCCGGGGACGGGGATGACGTGCGCGATGTCGATCGGCCAGAACCGGTGGATGTTCGCGAGCCGCGTGGTGCGTTCGACGCCCGGGCCCCGCGGCTCGCTCGTGCTGGCGATGCCCGAGGGCGTCGAGCGGTGCCCGAGGCGGAACTTCAACCGTGTGTCGACGGTGGGGCTGAGGCTGCCGCAGGTCGAGTGCTGGCCCTTGCTGGACCCCTCGTCGACGGCGGTGGCGGAGACGGCGAACCAGTCGGCGATGCGAGCGGCGCTCTCGGGCGGCCCGCACGGCGCGATCGACACGATCGCGGCGGCGGCGCTCCCCGTGGTCGGTCCGGTGTTCCCGGCGAGCCTGGTGAACGTGGGCGGTGGCGGGGCGGGGCTCTTGATCTCCAAGGAGCACGCCGGCGCGGTGGACGGGACGAGGCTGTACTGGTTCCGCGTGCACCTGACCCCCGAGCTCCCGCTGCCGTTGTCGATGACAGGGCGCGTGGTGCACCACCACCTCGACCACGAGCAGAACGTGGCGGCGGGCGTGGCGTTCGAGTTCGCGCTCAACCCCGCGCACCGCGACTTCGTGGCGGAGCAGATCGAGCGGTTCAGCGCGCGGGTGAGCGCGGCGTCGGCACGCCGGGCCGCCTAGCGGGGGTCAGCCCTTCCCGTGCATCATGCGCTTGAGCGTGGGCACGAGGAAGATCAGCACGAAGCCCGCGGCGCACGGCGCGATGACGAAGATCGAGAAGAAGCCCGCGTAGCCCGGGATGCCCAGGAACCCGGTCTCGGCGATCTTGTCGACGGCGCCGGTGAGCTTGGCGGCGATGAAGTTGGCGAAGAAGTTGGACACGAACCAGACGCCCATGAGCATCGAGGCGAGCTTGACGGGCGCGAGCTTGGTGACCATCGAGAGCCCGACGGGCGAGAGGCACAGCTCGGCGCAGGTGTGCAGGAAGAAGGCCCCCATGATCCACACCGGGGAGACCTTGACCCCGCCCTCGCCCGCGAACGACCCGAAGACCATGAACAGGAACCCGATGCCCAGGGTGATCAGCCCGATGGCGAACTTGGCCGGGGTGCTGGGCTCCTTGCCCCGCGTCGCGAGCCGCACCCAGACCGACGCGAAGATCGGCGCGAGCACGAGGATCATGAGCGGGTTGACGGAGTTGAGCCACTCGGCGGGCCACATGGGGGGCTCGCCCGGGGCGGGCTCGGCGACCAGGAACGAGAGCCAGGAGGGGAGCGTGCGGTCCGTGCGCTCGTTCCCGAAGTAGACCATGGAGCCGGCGGCCTGCTCGAAGGCGGCCCAGAAGAAGATCACGAAGAAGGCCATGATGAAGATGACCCCGATGCGCTGCTTGTCCTCGCGCGTCAGGGGCTTGTCCTCGAGGAGTTTCTGCCCGACGGAGGCGTGGGCCGAGGGGGGCAGCCCGATCCCCGCGAGGTGCTTGGGGCGGCCGATGACGTACTGGATGAGCCCCAGGACCATCCCGAACCCGGCGGCCCCGAAGGCCAGGGACCACGAGTGGTTGACGCGGAGCCACCCGCAGATCAGCGGGCCGATGAAGGCGCCGAGGTTGATGCCCATGTAGAAAATCGTGAACCCGGCGTCGCGGCGGCCGTCGCCGTCCTTGTACAACTGCCCCACCATGGTCGAGACGTTGGACTTGAAGAACCCGGTCCCGATGATGACCAGGGCCAGCCCGAGGTAGAGCGTGGTCTCGTTCTCGCCCATGAGGACGAAGTGGCCCGCGGCGATGACGGCCCCGCCGATGAGGAGACAGCGGTGCGTCCCGAGGAATCGGTCGGCGAGCACGCCGCCGATGATGGGGGTGAGGTAGACCAGGCCGGTGTACCAGGCCATGAGGGACCCGGCGCGTTCCTTGGTCCAGTTCATCCCGCTCTGACCGCGGTTGGTCTGCACGCGGAGGACGAAGGGCCTCTCCCCGGGCTTGAGCTCCGAATCGGGCTTGACCTCGCCGGTGACGAGCGTGGGGCTGTCGTTGACGGTGAAGTAGGTCTGCGCGTCTTTGCCGTCGCGGCGGAACTGGGCCTTGATGCGGATCGGCTTGTCCGTCGGGTTCGAGACGATCCACGCGGATTCCTGGTTGTTGAACGTCCCGGGCGTGGCGGCGTCGGGCGTCAGGGTGGTCGAATCGGGCGAACCTCCCTCAATGGGCGCCCAGATCAGGGCCTTGGGGTCGTTGGGGCGAGCGGGGTCTTGCACGCGGTGCGCCCGGCGGAGCACCAGGGCCGGCGCGGCGTCGCCCACGGCGGGCGTGCTCGCCTCCGGGCCCCCGCCCTTGCCGGGCGTCCGGACGACCGGCGCGGGCGCGGGCGCGGGGGCGTCGGCGGGGGCTGAACCGCTCCCGACCACGACGTGATAGACGCGGGATTGGACGACGTCGAACTTGGGGCCGGGGGCCGGCTTGCCGTCGACGCCGGCCGTGCCGGGCTCGGCGCGTTCCTCGGCGATCTCGAGGACGTTGGTGTACGACCCGTCCTTGAGCGACCCGACGGCGATGACCGTCACAAGGAAGAGCGTCAGCAGGGCCTTCATGCCGTAGTAGCTGAACCGCTCCCACATCTCCGTCAGGAACAAAACCCGCAGGCCCGAGGGGTGCTTGAGCCGGACCGGCGCGGAGGGGTCCGTCCCGAGGGCCGTCATCGTCGGCGGGAGGAACGAGGCGTCACGCCCGGTGGGGGTGCCGGGATCTTGGGGCTGGCTCATGGTGGATTCCTGTCGGGTTCAACGGAGCGAACAGGATACCGACCCGGGCCTCCCGGCGTGCGGGCGGTCATCGAGCGGGGAAAACGGGCCGCCCGGCGGCGTACACCCGGCGGATCCACCGGTCGTCCCAGGCGTAGAGCAGCAACGACAATGGGTCCGGGTGGTCCTGCCACGGGATGTCCGGCTCGACGATCACCAGGTCGGCGTCCAGGCCCGGGGCGAGGCGGCCCGTCGACGCGAGATCGAGGGCGTCGGCGTTCCCGGCCGTGATCTGCCGGAAGCACTCGGCCGCCGGCACGAACACCCCGCCGTCGCGGGACGCGACCATCGCCATCGCCCGCGCCACCCGGACCATCGAACGGTCGGGCCCCCCGGCGACGTCGCTGCCCAGGGCGAGGCGGGCGCCGGCGGCGAGCGTCCCGGCCCGGTCCATGCGGCCGGCGCGAAGGAATTCGTTGGCGGTGGGGCAATGCGCGATCACCGCGCCGACGCGGGCGAGCGCCTCCCGGTCGGCCCGGCTCAGATGGATCCCGTGGGCCAAGACGGCCCGGGGGGTGAGCAGCCCCGCGCGGCGGTACACCTCCGTGTACGGCACACCAAAGCGGGACTCGACCGCCCGACACTCCGCGGTCGTCTCCGCCAGATGGGTCTGCGCGAGCCACCCGGTGCGCGAGGCCATCTCGGCGGCCAGAGCGAGCAATTCTTCCGAGCACGAGAGCGCGAAGCGGGGGGCGATCGAGGGCATGACCCGGTCCCGCGGCTTCAGCTCGAGGGCGTCGGCCTGGTCGCCGGCCGGACGCGCGAGACGGGGGGGAGCGCCGGTGTCCATCAGCACCTGCCCGACGTGCCCGGCCATCCCGGCGTCGGCGAGGGCGTCGATGGCCCGCTGGGTCGCGGAATGGTGGACGGTCGCGTAGGCCGCCACCGCGGTGGTGCCGAACGAGAGCAACTGGCGGGCGGCGTCCGCGGCCTCTCGGTGGGCGAGGTCCGCGTCGGCCCACCGCGATTCGGCGGGAAAGATGACGGCGTCGAGCCAGTCGAGCAACTCGAGGCCCGCGACGCCGACCGATCGGAACTGGGGGAGGTGGGCGTGGGCGTCGATGAACCCGGGGAAGATGATCGTCCGCGCGTCATCGCCTCCGACGGCGGGGTCGGGCTCGACGCGTTCGAGGACCCCTCCCGTGACGCGGATGAACCCCGGGATAAGTCGCAGGCCCGCCGGGCCGTCGGCGAGCGCCAGGGAGCCCTTGAGTTCGAGCGTGTGTTCGGGCATGCGGGTTCGGCGGGGGATCAGGCGACGGTCGCGGCGCGGGGCGGGTTCATCCGGTCGACCTCGACGAGACCGTCGCGCAGGCGGACGACGCGCCGGGCGCGGTCGCCGATGGCCGGGTCATGGGTGACCATGATGACCGTCATGCCCTGCTCGTGGAGACGATCAAAGAGCGCGAGGATGGACTGCCCGGTGGCCGAGTCGAGGTTGCCCGTCGGCTCGTCGGCCAGCAGGATCAGCGGGTTGGTGACCAGGGCGCGCGCGATCGCGGCGCGCTGCTGCTGCCCGCCCGAGAGTTCCATCGGGCGGTGGTGGACGCGGTCGCCCAGGCCCACCAGGTCGAGCATCTCGGCGGCGCGTCGGTGCCGATCGGCCGGGGGCACGTTCTGGTAGAACAGCGGCACGCCGACGTTTTCAAGGATGGAATGCTGGGCGATGAGGTTGAAACTCTGGAAGACAAAGCCGATGGTCCGGCCGCGGAAGACCGAGAGTTCCTCGTCGCTCATGGCGCGGACGTCGCGCCCGCCCACGAGGAACTGACCGCCCGTGGGGCGGTCCAGGCACCCCAGCAGCGTCAGCAGCGTGGACTTGCCCGACCCGCTGGGCCCCATGATCGCGACGTACTCGCCGCGGCGGATCACCAGGTCCACCCCCTTGAGGGCCTCGACCATCACCGACCCGTCGGGCTTGTAGTACACCTTGGAGACCGCGCGCAGCTCGCACGCGGCGTCCGCACGCTCCGGCGCGGGTTCAAGGGTGACGGGGCTCGCCCGGGCGGTCGTCATACGCGGGTGTACCGTACGCCCCACGCGGCGGACGCACGGGAACAGGGTCCGCGGGAAACCGGCGCCCCGCCCTCGGTCAGCGACGCGGCGAATCGTCCATCTGGATCGAGGCCAGCGCCGTCATCGGGTCCGGCGCGATCCGGAAAAGTTGGTCCAAACGCGAGACCTTGAGCACGTTCCAGACGTCCTCGGACACGCCGCAGAGGCAGACCTGTCGGCCCGACTCGGCCAGGGCCCCGCGGAGCTTGAGCAACTGGGCCAGATTCGAGCTGTTGACGTACGTGACCGACGCGAAATTCAGCACCACGTGCGGGACCGCCGCGTCCTCGCGCCCACGCGCCGAATCGATCAACGACGAGAGCTCCTCCGAGAGCGCCGGCTCGTCGGAGAGCTCCGAGATCACGATGTCGTCGGACCAGTTCGTGGACATCTCAGGGCAGTGTACTCGGCCGATACGCCCACGGTTCGTTCGGAGTGTGTTTGTGCCGGCAGAACGTGGATTCTGAATTGTTATCGGTCCACGATCAGCCGCGAGAGGTCCGCGGACGCGTCCACGAGCCGATCGTCGAGCACGACGACCCCGACCACCGAGCTCTCGGCGTTGAGCACGATCAGGGCCCGTCGGGCTGGCCGGCCCTGGACCTCAACCGACAACGCCCGGGACGTGCCGAGGAACGTGGATGAGCTGAGGACCGGGCCGAGCCGGTCCCGAAGGACGCCCCAGGACGACGACCATCGGGCCAGGCGCGAGAGATCCAGGTCCGTGCCCGTGCCCAGGGCGACGGGGGCGAGGGTGCCCAGCCGGGTCTCGCCCTTGGCGAGAACACCCGCGGCGAGATCAGCCACCTCGGCGAGTTCGTCGCCCGTGACGCCCGAGTCCGGATCGTCGCGGAACACCAGCAGGACGAGCACGCCCGGCCCGCCGGGCTCATCGCGGAGCGACTCGACCGCGACGGGCGTAAGGTCGGGCTCGCCGCCGGGCGAGCTGATGAGCATGAGGGGCACGCCGCGGAGCGAATCGCCCGGGTTGATCGAGGGCCTCAGGCGGACGAGATCGGAGACCGACGCGACACGGGTGCGGCCTTCGGTGTCGATCGCCCACGACGCGGGATCGCCCGGCTCGATGACGCCGATGGTCAGCTCGATCGTGGGCGGGTCGGCGGGCACGGACCCGTCCTCGGCGACGGCGGGGAGGTTCGCCACGACCCGGCGGATCCGGCCCGAAGCGCGGTCGAGGGTGATCGAGACCGGCCGCCCGCGTGATTCACCCTTGAGCAACCACGCGGGCCGGCCCGCGTCGCTCACGGGCTCGACCGTCTGCCACACCGTGTCGGGCGCGTAGGGGAGCGGCTCGGGGAGCCTGGGGTGGTCGCCGAAGACCAGCGCGAGGTGGGGCGAAGGGATGGGGCGGAACGTCTCGGCGACGGCCCGCGGGATCGGCAAGGCGGGCTCGGTACGGAAGTACGTCGTGCGCTCGTGCCGGTTGATCGCGGTGACCGCGTCGCGGTCCGCGGCGATGATCAGCTGCGACCCGAAATCGGCCTTGAACCGCGGCGGGCGGGCCGGCGTCTGCCCCGAGGCGGGCGCCCCCGCGTCGGCGAACACCGTGAACGTCGCGCGGCGTTCGCGCCCACGCCCCATCGCCACGCGGGCCTGCACACGCTCGGCGATCGGGCCCGACGTGTACGCCCGGCGGACCTGCGCCAGGGCGTCCTCGACCGTCGGGGTCTGGACATCCGCGGCGCGGGGCTGGGCGTTCTGGCCGTGCGGCGCCCCCGCGCCAGAGAACGCGGCCGCGAGGACCAGGACCAGTGACAGGGCCAGCGAGGGGGCCGCGGGGATGGAACGGGGACGCTCGGGCATGCGTCGGGCTCGTGGAACGTCGCGGGCTACAGGCCGGGCTTCAGCTCGGCGAGGGTGGGGAGATCGGCGAGGCTGGCGAGGCCGAAATGGTCGAGGAACTGCCGCGTGGTCCCGTACAGGATGGGTCGCCCGAGGACCTCGGCCCGCCCCTTGATGGTGACGAGCCGCCGCTCCATGAGGGAACGAAGGACCTCACCGCAGGCCACGCCGCGGATGGACTCGAGTTCAGCCCGGGTGATGGGCTGGCGGTAGGCGATGATGGCGAGGGTCTCGACCGAGGCGCGGGAGAGTCTGGCGGCGTCACGTTCACGGGTCAGGGCGGCGACCACGCCCGCGAAGGCCGGGAGCGTCATCACGCGGTACCCGCCCGCGACGCGCTCGATGCGGAAGCTCCGCCCGGTGGACTCGTACTGGGCGTTGAGCAGCCCGACGGCCTGATCGACCGCGCCGTGAGCCCGCCGCGTGTGACCGGCGGTCGCGGCGTCGTCCTCGCCCCGCTCACGGGCCCCCTCGTCCTTCGCGTCGTGCTCGGGGACGAGCCCCAGCGCCGCGGCGAGGCGCGACGGGGAGATCGGGCGATCGCATGCCAAGAGCGCCGCCTCGACCATCGGCGCCAGGTCCTGGGCGGGCGGGGTGCGTGGGGAGAGCCCCGGATCGGCGGCCGGTTCGTGCGCGTGGGCCCGTGTCGTGGTCATGGCCCGATGGTAGAGCCCGGGCGTGGGGGCCGCCCGGGGGGCTATTTCTTGTCCCGGCGCCAGTCGGGCTTGCGCTGGTCGCGGGACTTGCTCTTGCGGCTCCGTCTCTGGGCGCCGGTCGAGGTGTCGAGGTCGCGGAACCCGCCGGCCCCGCGGGCCTCGAGGCCACCGCCGGCGGGGGCGTCGAGCAGGCCCTTGCGTTTGCCCGCGGCGCGGGCCCCGGCGTTCTCGATGACCAGGTCGAGCTGGCGCCTCGGGAGGTCGACGTTGGCGATCTTGACGGTGACGGAATCGCCCGAGTTGAAACTCCGCCCGCTCTTGATATCGACCAGGGCGCCCGAGCGCGAGTCGATCTTCCAGACCGGCGAGATGTTGTCGCGGGTGACGTCGCCGGGGAGGTCCTCCCGCTTGACGAACCCGTCGATGAGGTACTTGTCGATCTGGACGAAGACCCCCTTGGGGTTGACGCCCGTGACGACCCCCGCGTACGTCTCCCCGACGTGACCCTCGAGCAGCTGGAGCACGAGGAACTTCTTGAGGCTCTGCTCGGCGTCCTCGGCGTTCTTCTCCCGCATCGAGGCGTGCCGGCCGATCTCGGTCAGTTCGCCCTCGTCGGGGCACAGGTCGCTGTCGCGGAGGTCGCGCCCGAGCCTCTTGCGGTCCTCGTCGGAGCGGGGGCGGGCCGCGCCGTTGGAGGTCATGCGGAGGTACTCGCCGATGACGCGGTGGACGGTCAGGTCGGCGTACCGACGGATCGGGCTGGTGAAGTGCGCGTACGCCTCGCTCGCCAGCGCGAAGTGCCCGATGGTCAGCGGCGAATACTCCGCCTTGGTGAGCGTGCGGAGCACCGCCATGTGGACCGCCCGCGAGGCGGGGGTCCCGCGTGTCGCGTCGAGCAGCCCCTGCAGTTCCTCGCGCGTCGGCTTCTGGGGGATCTTGAACCCCGCCACGTTCGCCGTCTTGCGCAGTTCATCCACGTCGCCCGGCGTCGGGTCCGGGTGCACGCGGCGGAGCATCGGGACCCCCAGCCGCTCGGCGAGCCTCGCCACCACCTCGTTGGCCTCGACCATGAACATCTCGATCAGCGTGTGCGTGTACGCGTCGTCCTCTTTCTCCGCGTCGATCACACGACCCTGCTCGTCGAACTTGAGCACCACGTCGGGGAGCTCGAGGCTGATCATCCCCTGGCGCTTCCTCCGGCCCTGGATCGCGCGGGCGCACGCGTCCATCTCGCGCAGGGTCTCGATCAGTTCGTCCGTGTACCTCGGGGTCGTCTTGGCGTGGCGGCGGGCCTCCTGCACGTCCCCGTCGATCAGCGCCTGCGCCTCGAGGTACGTCAGCCTCTTGACGCTCTTGATGAGCGTGTTCCCCACGCCCTCGCTCCGGCAGACCCCCGTCTTGTCGTACGTCATGAACGCCGACTTGCAGAACCGGTGCACCCCCTCCTGCAGCGAGCAGATCCCGTTGCTGAGCACCTCGGGGATCATCGGGATCACCAGCCTGGGCAGGTACACGCTGTTGCACCGGTCCTTGGCCTCCTCGTCGATGGGCGAGCCCGGCGGCACGAAATGCGAGACGTCGGCGATGTGGACGCCCAGCTCCCACCCGCCGGGGAGGCTCTCGCTCTTCCGGATGCTGATCGCGTCGTCGTAGTCCTTGGCGTCCGGCGGGTCGATCGTGATGATGAAATCGCCCGAGAGATCGGCCCGGTCCACCAGGCTCGAAGCCCCGGCCTTCGCGTACTCGGCGATCTCCTCCTCGTAGCGGGACGTCGCCTCGCGGGCCTGCTCGTGGCACGACTCGGGGAACTCCCCGGGCAGATCGAACGCGGCGATGGTCGCCTGCGTCTCCACGTCGGGACGGCCCGCCTCGCCCAGCACGCGCGTGATCACACCCTCCGCCGGCAGGTTCGGCCCCGGGTACGCCACGATCTCGACGACGACCTTCATTCCCTCACGGGCGTTCTTGGCCTCGGCGTCCTTGACGACGATCGGGGCCGTCAGTTCACGCCCGTCGGGGTAGACCAGCCACGTCCCGCCCTTCTTGGTCAACTCGCCGCTGAACGCCGAACGCTTGCGCTTGACGACCTCGACCACCGATCCGGCGACCTGCGGCCCGCCCGCCCCGCCACGCTCGCGCCCGCGGTCGCGCCAGACCTTGATCAGGACCGTGTCCCCGGTCAGGGCGTCGCCCGCGTCGTCCTCGGCGATGAAAATCGCCCCCTCGCGGACATGCTCCGTCGGGGTCGCGAACCCGAACCCCCGCATCGTCCGGCGGTACACCGCGTTCACCGCCTCGTCGCGGTCCAAAATCGAGGGAAGCCGCACGATCCCGGTGGTCCCGATCTCGACGACCTTCCGCGTCGCCATGTCGCGGACGAACTCGAAAAAGTCCTCGCGGTCGTCCTCGTCGATGCCCAGGTCCGCGGCGATCAGGTCGAGCCGCGACGGCGTGTACCCCTCGTGCCGGAGGTGCTCCAGCAGACGCTTTTCGTATTTCTTCACGGGCCAGTGTACGGGGCGGGTGCACGCCCCGGCGGCCGGCTCGCTCAGAACGCGGAGGCCATCGGCCGGGGCGTCACGCCCAGGTGCGCCTGGGCTTTCCGCCATTCGCCGACCGAGTCCCGGCTCCCCATCAACGCCATGCCCTCATCAAACGGCAGGAAACCCCCGAGACCGACGGCGCCCGCCGCCCTCGCCGCCCCCGCGGCCGCGTCCCCGGGCACGCCCCACGGCTCGACCTTCGACCCCGGCGCGAACCGCCCGCGGAGCCACCGCAGCAGATCCGGGAAGGAAAGCCGATCGGGACCGACCAGGTTGTACGTCTCCCCGATCGACTCGGGGCGGTCCAGCGCTCCCGCGAACGCCCGCGCCACGTCCTGCACCGCCACCGGCTGGACCATCGGGTCCGTCGAGATCATCGCCCCCAAGGGGACGCTCGTGTCCTCGTGCCGGCCCGTGAAATATGGCATGAAAAACCAGGGCTGCTCCTGCCCCGAGGCCCACCCCTTGGCCATCTCGATGAACTCGCTCCCCTCGCCCACGATCAGCCCGGGCCTCATGATCGTCCAGTCCAGCCCCGAGGCGTGGACGAGCCGCTCGGCCTCCCACTTGGTCTTCTGGTACGGCGCCTTGCCCTGCGGGCCCACACCCAGCGCGGACATGTGGACGTACCGCCTCAGGCCCGCACGCCCGCACGCCGCGAGCGCCGACCGCGTCGCGCCAACATGCATCCGTTCGAAGGTCTGCCCGCCCCGTTCCTCGCGGATGATCCCCACCAGGTGGATCATCGCGTCGGCGCCCCGGGCCAGCGTGTCCATCGCCCCCGCGTCGAGCACGTCGCCCTCCACCACCGTCAGGGATGGCGAGACGGGCAGGATCTTCGAGGCCCGGGCCGGGTCGCGGGCCAACGCCCTTACCCGGCGGCCCTTGCCCAGCAACTCCCGCACCAAATACCCCCCGACAAACCCCGTGGCGCCCGTGACCGCGATCGTCGTGCTCATGCCGCTCGGCTCCATGTCGAAGCCGACAGCGTAGGGGCGCACGCCCCCGGGACGCGGCACGCCCGTACCCTCGGGCGTGGTCCTCCGCGCCGAAGCCATCGAACTCGAATACACCCCCGGGACGCCCGTCCTCCGACGGGTCGACGCGGTCTTTCTCCCCGGTGAAGTCACGGCGATCGTCGGCCCCAACGGCGCGGGGAAATCCTCGCTCCTGCGCATCCTCTTGGGATCGCTCCCCCCCACCGCCGGGCGGGCGACCCTCGCCGGGCTCGACACCCACCGCCTGGCGCCCGGCGCCAGGGCGTCGCGGATCGCCTACATGCCCCAGCACGAGCGCGTCGCGTTCGATTTCGAAACCCTCGCGTTCGTCCGCTTCGGGCTCGGGGGCACGCCGGACCGCGGCGAAGCGGACCGCGCGCTCGACGCCGTCGGCCTCAAGGCCCGGGCCCGGACGCCGATCTCGCACCTCTCCGCGGGGCAGCGTCAGCGGGCCTCGCTCGCGCGGGTCCTGACCCAGGCGGCTCGGTTCGACGGCGGGGGTGTCGTCCTCGCCGACGAGCCCGTCGCGGCGATGGACGCCGGGATGGCACAGTCCGCGTTCTCCATCCTTCGAGATCAGGCCGCGCGAGGGCTGACGGTCGTCCTGGTCCTCCACGACCTCCACGCCGCCCTCCGGGCCTGCGACCGCGTCCTCCTCATGGACGGCTCCGGACGCGTCGCCTCGTGGGACCGCCCGAGGGCCGCGCTGAACCCCGACGCCCTGCGCGAGGTCTACGGCGTGACGTTCGAGGAGGTCCGCGACGCCCAAGGCAACCTCCTGGCGTTGCTCCCGCCCTTGCCCCCCGTTCGGGATCGCGGCGACCGCCCCTGACCCCAGCCGGCCCCATCGGCTAAACTCCTCGAACGTGATCAGCGGCTCCACGATCCAATTCATCATCCTCGCCCTTTTCGCGGGCGCGAGCTTTCTCAGCTGGGTCCTCCGCGAGTACCAGAAATCCGCCGCCAAGCGACGCCAGCGGGAACTCCTCGAACGGGCCCAGCTCGAGCACCTCCGCACCGGGCCCAAGCCCGTCGCCCGCGGCGGCGCACCCATGAACGAGCCCGTCGCCACCCAGACCTTTCAGGCCTCGACGAGCCAGGCCCCACGCGATCAACTCCGCGAGATCGCCGAGCGCCGGCGTCGGCAGATGGAAGACCTCCGCAGGCGCCTGGCGGCCAAAACTTCCCCTCAGACCCAGCGCCCCGGGGGTTCGATCGGCGCTCCGCCCCCGGCGAACTACCAACCGCCCAAACCCCAGCGTGTGTCCAAAGCCACGCCGAAATCCCCCACCGGTTTCCCCCAGGCCCAACAGCCCGACCGGGCGTTCCCGCAAGCCCATCCCTCGCCTCCGAGAAAGCCTCAAGGTCCGTCGCGCAAGCCGTCCTCGGGCGAACGCAAGCCCCAGCAGAGGCCGCAGCAGCAATCCCCCGCCGGGGAGCAGGGCGCCTTTGTCGACGGGGAGAGTTACACCACCCGCCTGGTGCCCGACATGCCGGCGGCGGTGGTGCCCGGGTCGACGGGCGCGGGCCGTCGGACCGTCTTCCTCGGCCGCGGGATGAACGCCGCGGAATGGCGCCGCATGATCGTGGCGCACGAGATCTTCGGCCCGCCCGCGTCGCTCCGCGACCCCGAGGAAGGCCCCGGTCCCATCGGATGACCCGCCGGATGCCCACCCCACGCACGCCCCGCCCCTCACCGAACCGCTCCGCGGCGAGCCTCATTGGGGCCGGCCTGTTGATCCTCGCCGCGGGGTGCACGGAACTGAGCGAACTCAACCCGCAGTCCGAGAGCATCCTCGACATCTTCCGCCAGCCCTCGCCCGCCGAGGCCGTCAACGACGCCCAGAACCCCTACGACGCCGACAAGCGCGCCCGGGGCACCCTGCTCCTGGCCACCGCGGACTTCGCCTCCGAGCCGCTCTACGTCGAGTTGTTCGTGACGGGCATGAGCGACACGGAGGCGAGCGTCCGGGCGGCCTCGTGCAAGGCGCTGGCCCGCAACGGCGGCCCCACCCACGCCCCGCTCATGATCAAAGCGCTCGCCGACCCCGACGTGGGCGTGCGCGCCGAAGCGGCCCGCGCCCTCCAGCGGATCCACTCGCCCGACGCGATCCTCCCCCTGATCAACGCCCTCCGCGAGCCCGACTCGGCCAACCCCACGCAGACGGCCGAGGATGAGCCCGAGGTCCGCGCCGAAGCCGCCCTGGCCCTCGGACAATACCGCCGGGCGAACGTCCTCCAGGCCCTGATCGCCGCACTCCGGGATTCCCGGCTCGCGGTCAACCGCAACACCCTCGCCTCCCTGCGCACGCTCACGGGGCAGGACTTCGGCTACGACCCCGGCGCCTGGCTCGCCTGGCTCGACTCCACCTCCTCCCCGTTCGCCGGCGCGGCGGTCTACCTCTACCCCGCGTACAACCGGGACTGGCGCTGGTACGAGTACTTCCCGTTCGTGCCCAAGCCGCCGGTCGAGGCCGCCTCGACCCCCGCGGGTTTGCCCATCAGGCCCCAATAACCACCGCTCCTCCCGCGGACTCCCTCCCCGCGCGCGGCACGGCCCATAACGCGCGCCCGCCCCGCCGTGCGTCGGCCGGTGTGGGCGGGAAGGGGTTGCGCGTCCGTGGTCGGCCCAAGACCGCCCCACCGCGCAAGTCCGGCCTGCGCGGAACCGATCTACTGATTGGCGGGACGGCCCGCCGACGGGAGCGGCATGAAGGGCGTCGTCCGGCGAGACCGTGTGACCACACTCCGCGACGACCTGCCCGAGCCCACGCCGGGCGAGGGCGAGGTCCTTGTGCGCCCCGAGTCGGTCGCGCTGACCGGCCTGGACGCGGGGTCGTGGCGCGACGGGGTCATCGGGAGGCTGTGCGTCGGCGTGGTCGAGAAAGCCGGTCCCGGGGCGGACCGAACGTGGGAGCGCAAACGGGTGGTGGTCGAGCCGCTGCGGGCGTGCGGGGCGTGCGATCGGTGCCGGGGGGGGCTGGCGTCGCACTGCGTGTCGGGGTCGTGGATGGGGCTGGCGGGGCCGGACGGCGTGGTGCCGGTCGGCGGGTGCCTGGCGGAACGGTTCGCGGCCCCGTGCTCGGCGCTGATCGAGGCGCCGGCGCGTGGGGAGCCCGGGGTATGGGCGTTCGCGTCGCTCGTGGGGTGCGCGCTCAACGCGTCGCGCGGGGTTCGGGTGGAAGGCAAGACGTACGTGACGGTCCTGGGCGACGGTCCGATCGGGCTGATCACGGCGCAGATCCTCGCATCGCGGAACGCCTCGGTGCGGGTCCTGGGGCGGCACGAGCCGAGGTTCGCGCTGTGCGAGCGCTGGGGGATCCGGCACCGCCACGAGGCCGAGGCGGGGCGTCGCGCCGATCAGGACGTGGTGGTGGATTGCACGGGCCGGCCCGAGGCGCTCGCGCTGGCGTGCCGGCTGATCCGCCCGCGAGGCTCGGTCGTGGTGGTCGCGCCCCCCGGGGGCGTGGGGGGCGGCCCGTGGCTGAGCGACGTGGGCCCGGCGTCGTCGGCGGAGGCGTCGGTGCGGTACTGCCGGGGCGGGGGCGCCAGGGACGGGCTCGAGGTGATCCGCGCGGGGTCGGTGGACCTGTCGCCGATGCTCGCGAGGCGGTGCCGGATGGCCGACGCGCCCGCGGCGCTCGAATCGCTCGCGCGGCGCGAGTCACTGGCGGCCGTCGTCGAGTCGGGGTGAGCGGCCCCTGCCGTCCCGCTACCCTCCGCCCATGCGGCTGCGATTCCTGGGCACGGGCACGTCGGCGGGGGTCCCCGCGATCGGGTGCTCGTGCGCCGTCTGCACGAGCGCCGACCCGCGAGACCAGCGCCTGCGCACGAGCGCGTCGCTCGAGTTCACCGACGCCTCGGGGCACGACCGCGTGGTGCTGATCGACGCGGGCCCCGACCTCCGTCAGCAGGCCCTCCGCGCCGGGCTGACGCGGTGCGATTCGATCCTGTTCACACACAACCACGTCGACCACACGTTCGGGCTCGACGAGGTCCGCCGGTTCAACGCGGTGCAGCGGGCGCCGGTGATGATCCACGCCGAGGACCACACCCTCGCCTTCCTCCGCCGCGTCTTCGAGCACATCTTCGACCCCCGCAAGAACATCAACGACAGTTTCGTCGCCACCCTGATCCCCTCGCGGCTCACGCCCGGCGTCGCGTTCGAGCTCCACGGGCTGACGGTCACGCCCTTCCGCCTGCTGCACGGCCGGCTCCCGGTGCTGGGGTTCCGGTTCGACGCGCCGGGCGCCCCCCCGGCGGGGTTCCTCCCGCTGGCCTACTGCACCGACGTCTCGGGCGTCCCGCCCGAGTCGTGGGCGTACCTGGACGGGCTCTCGACGCTGGTGCTCGATGCCCTCCGGCACCGGCACCACCCGACGCACCTGACGCTCGGGCAGGCGGTCTCGATCGCGACCAACGCCGGGGCGGCCCGGACGTACTTCGTCCATATGGCCCACGACCTCCCGCACGCGGAGACCGACGCGTCGCTGCCCGAGGGGATGTCGCTCGCGTACGACGGGCTGGTGCTCGAATAACCCCCGCCCCCCCCACCCTACACCTCCCCCCGCCGTCAACCGCCCGCCGGCGGGCCGGTACAGTTCGCCGCGGAGGCTCGGACGCATGGGATGTCGCGGCGGGATCATCTCAACGGGAGCGGTCGTGGCGGCGACGATCGGGGGGGGTGGGTGCGCGTCGAACCCGGCCCCCGCGGAGATGCTCCGCGGCGAGTTCGGCTCCGCCCGCGCCACGCTCGCGCCCCGCCTGCGCGACGACCCCGCCGATCGTGACTACGCCCTCGACCGCCTCCGGCTCGTCATCGCGGCCCTGGCCGACGGGCTCCCCGCCCCGGCCTCGGGGCCGGTCGATGAGTTGTACGACCTCCTGACGCGCGGCGGGGTCAATGCCGACCGCACCATCGCGGCGTACGTCCTCACCGACTCGGTGCAGATCTGGAAGGGCGAGCCGTTCGAGCAGGCCATGGCGTACGCGTACGCGTCGATCCAGCGGGCCTCGCTGGGCGACTGGGACAACGCCGCCGTCGCCGCCAAGGAGTCGCTCTTCCTGCTCAAGAACTTCGCCTCGACCGAGCGGGCGTACGGCTCTGGGCTCTCGACGGAGGAGGTCGCTCGGCGTGCCCAGGCCGCCGACCGCGAGGGCGATGCGTACTTCAACGGGTACCAGCCCATCGAGACGAACTTCACGCTGGGGTACATGCTCGCGGGGATCGCGTGCCTGGCAAACCCGACGCGCGAGGCCGAGGCGCGGGACAACTTCACGAGGGCGATCCAGTTCAACCCCGCGCTGCGGCCCGTGGTCGATCGGCTCGTGGCCCGTGACTTCAACACGGTCTTCGTGGTCGACGCCGGGTGGGGGCCGAGGAAAGTCGCGTACGGCCCCGGCGACGCGCTGGCCCGGTTCGTCCCCCGCACCGCGTCCGAAGGCACGGGGCTGACCCTCGCGGTCAACGGGGCCACGG
Source organism: Phycisphaeraceae bacterium (assembly GCA_015200025.1). Taxonomy (GTDB): domain Bacteria; phylum Planctomycetota; class Phycisphaerae; order Phycisphaerales; family UBA1924; genus UBA2396. Next base: position 1,025,165 of record CP054186.1, read on the forward strand.
GGGACGCGACCCCCTGGGCCGTCGACGTCAATGGGCTGGCGATGGACCACCTGTGGAACAACATGGAGGACGTGCGGTCCGCGAAGAACGCCCTGGGCGACGCGTTGCTGGTGGGAGCCGGGGTGGTGGCGTTGTCGGCGTCGGGCAAGGACCGCGAGGCCGCGGGGTGGGTCGCGCTGGGCATGGCGCTCGGGGGTGTGCTGCTCAAGACCACCGCCCGGGCCGACACGCGCTATTGCGAGTTCCTCCCGCAGCGTGTTTACATCCTCCCCGCGACGATCACCGAGCCCGACAGCGTGGTCACGTTGACGACCCCGAGGCCCGCGTGGAACTTCGAATCACCGGCCGTCGACCCCCCGCCCGCCGGCCGACCGTTCCAGCTGATCTACGTCCGGGTGCCCGAGCCCGGGCCGGGGGAACCGCCCCGCGCCTGGGGGCTGCCCGGGCAGGGCCGCGTGATTGTCGCCAACGACGGGTACGCGGGGCGGGTGCCGGGTGATGACCTGCCGTACATCCTCGGCGGTCGCTGCGTGCGTGCCCCCTCACCCGAGACGCTCCGCCGGTACCAGGAGGGGGGCAACCTCGCGGGCCTGTCGTTGGTTGAATTGGAGAACCTCTACCGTGAGGAGGGGCTCTTCTGGGACGCCAACGACCCCAGGGCGCTGGCCGAGCGGCACGTGCTGGAGGGCGGGAAGAGCCTGGTCACGCCCATGCCGGGCAGCGCGGGGTACGTCCGGCTCTTCGCGCGGGCGCACCGGCCCTATTCTCCGGCGAGCCGGGCGGTGCGTGAGGCGGTGCGTGAGGCGGCGCGGGAAGCTCGCGGCCCGAGGGAGGGGACGAGATGATCCAACCAAGGAACCCAACCATGAACAACCGATCCAGGGTCAGTGCGAACGGGCTGCTCGCGGGTGCGGCCGTCGGCGCGGCGTGGCTCGCCTCGACCGGCGGATGCGGGACGCCGGGGCCGATCCCCGCGGGCGGCGACCCCGTCGCCCCCAACAACTACCCCCGCGTCGAGGTGGACGCGGGCTTGGGCGGGTTCGTCGTCGCCGGGCGGGCCATCGTCCGACGCGAGGGCGGGGTCCTGTCGGTGTGGGTCCCGGTGCGGAACACCGACGTGAAAGACCTCAACGTGCAGTACCTCTTCACGTTCTTCGACAAAGACGGGGCCGAGCTGCGCGAGCAGAGCGGGTGGCGGTTCACCGTCCTGCCGTCGCGGACCGAGGTCCAGCTCCAGGGCAACGCGATGAGCACGACCGCCGAGGATTGGCGCCTCAAGATCCGCGTCGGCCGCTGACCCCCACCACCCCCACCACCCCCACCCCCTCCCCACCACACACCCACCATCGAGCCACCGAAGGAACTCGACCATGAGCACGGCCATGAAGAACCGGATGATGATCCTCGCGGGCGCGTCGGCGGCGATCGCCCTGTTCGCGGGCTGCGCCGCCCAGCAGGGCAGCGACGGCGGGCGCATCCCCTCCTCCGAGAGCACGCGGGCCGAGCGCCGCTCCGACCAGGTCACGATCCAGAACCTCGACGAGTTCGCCGACTTTGTCGCGCAGAGCGTCGTGCTCGACCTCAAGGACGTGCCCGAGATCAGCCAATCGCCCAAGCGGGCGACGGTCATCTTCGGCGACATCGTCAACAAGACCGGGAACGTCCCCACGACGGACCTCGAGGCGATCCGCCGACGGATCAACCAGCGCGTGGCCCGATCGGACGTCTTCCGCGAGAAGGCGCGGTGGGTCGCTGAGCGACGGGCCGTCGAGTCCGCCCGCGCCAAGGAGGGCCCGCTCGAGGGGTCCGTCGTCGTCGACCAGGGGCAGACGATCTTCGACCCGTACCACACCTACTACCTCAACTTCGAAGTCTTCCGCCTCAACCGAGGGAACGTGAACGATTACAAGATGTCGTGCACCCTCATGCGTCACTCCGACGGGACCGAGGTCTGGGTCAGCCCCGTGTACGACAACGGCAAGCAGGTCATGGAACGCTGAGCCCGTGACGCGGTCCGCCACACTCGCCCTCCGCCTCGCCGTCGCCGCGGCCGCGGCCTCGTACGCCGCCGTCCCCGGGTGCTCCGCGCCCCCGCGGTCGACGCGGATGACCCTCGACGACTACGACACGATGGCGGCCGAGATGGTCGAGAGCCTCAAGGGCAGCCGGTTCGTCCGGGAACGAACGCCGGGGTCGCCCGAGGCGGTCATCACCATCGACCGCGTCGAGAACCGCAGCCGGCACCTCATGAGCGAGGGCGAGCAGTGGGCGATCATGCGCCGCCTGACCCAGGCCGCCCCCACCCACACCCTCCGCGACGCGTACAACATCCGCCTCGTCGTCGCGAAGGACCTCGCGGACGGGGCGGTCACAAGCGGGCGGCTCCCCGCCGACGCCCTCGCCTCGCGCCGGCCCACGCACCAGATGTCGGCGGTCTTCGAGACGATCTCGCGCCAGGTCGGGGCCGACCGCACCGACGGGTACTTCTGCACCTTCCGCCTGCTCGACCTCGCGACGGGCGAGGAAGCCTGGACCGGTTCGTTCGACTTCAAACGCGTCGCCGTCGGGCTGCAATACCACTAGCGGATCGCGTGCCCCCCATGGCCTTACCCGGTGTAAACTCCGCGGCAAACACGGAGCCCGGAATGCCCGAGGGTTACGACACACACGCGGATTACATGGATTGGGTCCGTGACGAGTCCGCGCGCCGTCAGTCGGAAGTCCTCGGGATGCTGCGACGTGCTTTCACCCAGTTCATCCATACTCGTCAGGTTGAGGTCATTGAGTTCGGCGGCATGACCGTGCATGATCTCGCCGCGGCGATCACCGACGAGCCGGGCATCCTCAAGCCGTTGATGGCGTGCTGCAATATCGCGGGTCGTGCGGTCGAACGCGACCTGGATATCCGGGGCATAGATTCCTATCGGCCGAGGCTCTCGGTCGTCCAAGCGGCCGCCATTGCGGGTTATCTCAAGCCGTTTCTGCCCGCCGAGCTCGCCATCCCTGCGCTGAGCGAGATCGATCGTCACTTTTACGTTGACAAGGAGATCCGGGCTCGCAAAGGACGCTGGGAGAAGGTGATCCTCCGCTCCCTCAACACGGTCTCATGCGTCGAGTTCAAGAAACGAAGATTCGAGGTCGATGGCGAATCGTTCGAGATCGACGCGGCGTCCCCCGTCGATGGCCCGATCGACGTCGCGATCGACATGAAACGCATCGAAGCCCGTCGGGATATCCACAAGCGAGCCGACGAAATCCTGAACAAGGCCGCGAAATTCAAGCGCCGCTTCCCCGAGGGCCGGTTCGCGGCTGTCGTTTATTACCCATTCACGTCCGAGCACCTGAACGTCCAGAGCCGGCTCTTATCGCCTTCAATCAGCGCGATCTGCTTCGCTTCTAGCGGCCACGAACGCATCCAGACCGCGATCGGTCTTCTCGTGGATCGGCTTGGTCTTCGACGGGCACGATGAACCGATGTTCATGCCCGACGAACGACAAGGGAGGGCGACCCAGTGAAGACCCGCCCTTGCTCGATCTCGGCCCGGACTCTTTTGAGCGCCATCGCTGAGTAATCGGCGTCGATCTCGTTCGAAATGCTGTGGCGATCACAACGCATCGCGGCGATCGTGGTCGTGCCCGTTCCGGCGAATGGATCCAGCACCGTATCACCTGTGAACGAGAACATCCGGATCAGGCGGTACGCCAATTCCACCGGGTACGGGGCCGGATGCTCCTTTGTGGACGCTCCAGTGACGTCGGTCCAGATCGGGCGGAACCACTTGGACTGTTCGTCCTTGCTGAGCCGTGAATAAGAACGTTGCTCGTCCGTCGGGCTTCGATACTTCCCGTGCTTACGGAGCATCAGGATGTACTCGACATCGTTCTTGATGATGGCGTTGGGTTCGTACGGCTTGCCCAGGAAGCCTCCGCCCCCGCCGCCCGCCTCGAAGTTTGCGTTGGCGATTTTGTTCCACAAGATCGGAGTCAGATAGTCGAAGCCGATGCGACGGCAGCGGACCGCGATATCCGCGTGGAGAGGCAGGACGAGATGTCGTCCGCCGTTCGCCCGCCTCGCCACGCAGACGTCCCCAACGTTGCAAACCAGTCTGCCTCCGGGCACCAGAACCCGGAAGCAATGACGCCATACTTTGTCGAGCGCGTCGTGGAACGATTCGTAATCGTCCATATCGCCCAGTTGCCCCGGGCTCCGGTTGTACTCCTTCAGGTTGAAATAGGGCGGCGATGTCACCACCAGATGAACCGATTCATCCGGGATCCACTCGAGTTCGCGGGCGTCGCCCGTGTTCAGCGTGTGCGCCGTCGATGGTCCCTGATAGGGCCTGACATCGGGAATTCGTGTCGCTTCGGCGCGACTTTTACGGGCTCGTTGTGATGCGATCTGTCCCACCGCGAAGGTACTCCAGCGAATCGGTCCGCCCACGGTCCATCCGAGCAGGCGTGATTGTACCGGACTCAGAGAAGCGGGCGGCCCACGGACCGGCGCGATCGTGCCACCCCCGTTTATCCCCCAATTCCCATACATGGAAAGACCGGGGCGAGGGCCCCGGTCGAGTGGGTTCACGTGATGGGCCCGCCTCAGGCGGCCTTGCGCCGGCGGACCGGGGCCTTCTGCTCGACCACCCGGGCAATCCTCGGCCCGGCGATCAGCTGCTCGACCACCGCCCTGGGTGTTTCGGCGTACAGGTCGATGTTGAGCTCCTCGTGGAGCCCCGGGGCCCGGTTGAAGACCCCGCCGCCCACGGCGATCTTGGTATTGGGCGAGCCGTTGATCTCGCGCAGCGAGTCGAGGATCATCCGCACGCCGGGCAGGTCCGACGCCGCCGACGAGAAGATCAGCAGCACGTCCGGGCGGGTCCGGTGGACCTGCTCGAGCACCTCGTCGGCGGGGATGCCACCCCCGGCGAAGAGCACCGTGTACCCCTCGGCGTCGAGGATATCGACGGCCATCTGCGCCCCGAGGTCCTCGCCGTCGGACGGGCCGCAGACGGTAAACACCCGCTTGCCGTTCGAGGGCTTGCGGGCGATGCGCCCGCCCAGCTGGTCGACCAACGCCCGCAGCAGCCGGGTCGCGAACTGGTGCGCCAGCCTCGACAACTGGTCGGCCCGGTGCATCTTGTCGATCATCTCGTGCACCGGCCAGGCGATCCGCTCGATCACCTCCGCCGGCGAGCCCAGCGAGGCCTCGGCCTCCCGGACGATCTCCCGCGACAACGCCCGATCACCCGCCGTCAACGCATCGAACAAACGCTCCACCACAAGACCCTGGTTCATTTCGCGCCATCTCCGTATGGTGCGACCGGCCGCCGATCCTTACGGCGTCCCGGACCAGAAATAGAGATGACCAGGATCCTCCCGGCTGAGCGCCACCAACGCTCGCGACTGCCACTATCGTCCCGCGCGCGCGCCACGCGTGAAATCCACCGCCCGTGCGCACGCCGCGTACGCGGACGCGCAAGAACACGACCCACACCACCCCGCGCCGCACGCCGGGTGCCCCCATAATCGCCCCCTCAGGCCCGGGGAAGGGGTTTCACGCCCCGGTAACACACGCAGATCCCCAGCGTCAGCCCGCGCGACGTCACGTCCGTAAAGCCCGCGGCCCGGACCGCGTCCTCCATCTCGCGACGCGTCATGAACGTCCCCACGCTCGCGGGGAGATATCGGTACGCCCCCGAGGTGTCGCGGCTGATGGCCGTCGCGGTTCTCGGCATCACCCACCCGCAATAGAAATCGTTGAACCACCGGAGCGGGGCGAACGACGGGCGGTCGAACTCGAGCACGACCAGCCGCCCCCCGGGGCGCAGGACCCGCGCGAACTCGGCGAGCGCCCGCCCGGGGTCCGCGACGTTGCGGATCCCGAACGCGATCGACACGATATCGAACGAGGCGTCGGGAAAGGGCAACTGCTGCGCGTCACCCCCCATATAGCGGACCCTCGACGCCTCGGCGGTCGGCAACGCCCGGGCCTTCTCGCGGGCCACGTCCAGCATCGCCGGGGTGAAATCGAGCCCGATCACCTCCGCGGCCCCCGCGCGGGCGAAGGCCTGGGTCAGGTCCCCGGTCCCGCAGGCCACGTCGAGCACGCGGTCGGTCGGCGCGGGCGAGGCCGTGCGCACGGCGAAACGCCGCCACGCCTGGTCGCGCCAGAGCGAATGGACGCGGTTGTTGAGGTCGTAGCTGCGCGCGATGGCGGCGAACATGCCGCGCACCTTGTCGGCCTTGGCCTCGTGCCTGTGGGGCGAGGCCAGCTCGGCGTCGGTCCACGCGGGGGCATCGACCGCCGGGGGCGGGGGGGTGGTCGGGGGGGTTGGCGGGGAGGTTCCGGGCATCCGTCCTTGAGGGTAGATCGACGGTTACACTTTCGCATCACCACACGGGAGCGATGCGATGAAAGGTCGGAGGCGGACGGGCGGGGGCGTACTGAGGGGCGTTCTGGCGGCCGCGGCGGCCCTCGGCGGGCTGTCGACCGTGGGGTGCACGACCAACCCGACCACGGGGCGGACGCACTTTGAGCTCTTCGGCCTGAGCCGTGAGCAGGAGATCGCGCTGGGCGCGCAGGAGGGGCCCCGGTTCGCCGCCGAGTTCGGCGGGGCGGCCCCCAGCCCGGAGCTTCAGGCCTACGTGGCGCGGATCGGGCGTGCGATGGCGGCGAAGACGGAAGGGGATTACCCGACGCTCCCGTGGGAGTTCACGCTGCTCAACAGCGACGTGATCAACGCGTTCGCGCTCCCCGGCGGGAAGGTCTACCTCTCGCGCGGGCTGGCGGCGCGGATGACCAACGAGGCGCAGCTGGCGGCGGTGATCGGGCACGAGATCGGGCATGTGACGGCACGCCACGTCTCCGAGCGGATGGCCGACGCGAACATGACCTCCCTCATCATCGGGGCCGGGGCGACGGTCGCCGGGGACGGGTACGGGCAGACGGTCTCGGAGATCGGCCAGCAGGTCGGGGGCGTGGTGCTGCTGAAGTTCGGGCGTGACCAGGAGAGCGAGGCCGACGCGCTGGGCATGCGGTACATGACGCGCGTCGACCCGCCGTACAACCCTCGCGGGGCCTACCAGGTGATGGAGATCCTCGCGGCGGCGTCGGCGGGCGGGCGCTCGCCCGAGATCCTCTCCACGCACCCCTACCCCGAGACACGCATGCAGCGGATCAACGAGCAACTCCGCGGGGCCTACGCGTCGATGGTGAGCGACCCGAGGTTCTCGCTCCGCGAGGCCGAGTTCCGGCGTGACTTCCTGGCAAAGCTCTCGGCGCTGCCCGCGCCCCCGGCGGCCCGCCCGCGGGCGATGATCCTGGGCCCCGGGGGTGTGATGGCCGGGGTGGACCTGGCCGACGCGTCGTCGTGGTGCCTGCACTGCGCCACGGGCGGGGGGCACTAGTTATGCGCACGACGATCGGTCCCCGGGGTACACGCATCGGCACGACCCTTGTGCTCGCGGTGATATCGGCGTGGGCGTCGGGGTGTTCGTCGGGCGGTCCGTCGACGCCCAACGCGTCCACGCCGGGCGCTCCGTCGCCGGGCCGGAGCGCCGATCCGGCGTCGGTGACCCATGAAGCAGGTGCTGGGGTGGGGGTGGGGGCGTGGGAGTTTGATCAAGCCAGGGTGCGGTCGGCCCTGATCGAGCAGATGAAGCGAGAAGGCCGGTTGCCCCCGGAGGCCGGGGCCGATCACCCGGCGGTCCGCGACGTGCTCGAACGGTTGAGCGCCTCGACGTTCCTCCTGACGATCCGTGGAGACGGGACGTTCAGCGCCCTGGTCTCGGGTGGCGGGTCGACGAGCGAGGCCGAGGGGGTCTGGTCGAGGTCGGGCGACGTGCTGAGGCTGCGGACGCTGCGCGAGAACGGGCGCGAGGTCTCGACGGGGCAGGACCTTCTGCTCAAGCCCACAGGGGACGGGGCCGCGGAGTTGGGATCCGAAGCGCCCGGGGGTCCGCCCCCGGTGTCGCTGCGTCGCCGGGTTTCGTAAGCCGGGCGGGGGTGGTGTCCGTGCTGCCGAGCGTGCTCAGGCGACGCGGAGGACGATCTCGCCGCGGAGGGCCGGGGTGCCCAAGGGCGCCGAGACGACCGCGATGCGGGTGGGTTCGAGGCCGGCGAGGGTCGTCTTGGAGATCTCGATGGGCGTGAGCCCGCCGGGGGAATCGATCGTGGCGAGTTGGCGGAGGATGGTGCCGTCCTCGCCCAGGGCGACGATGTAGAGGCGGTGGTTCTGGGGCGGGGTGAGGTTGACGCAGAAGAATCGGACGCAGTCCCAGTCGGGGTTGCTGAAGACGGTGGCCTTGCCGGCGTAGCTCTCGCGCTGCGCGGTCATGACGTGCCGGGTGGTGTTGGGCGAGAGGAGCAGGTCGGAGAGGTACCGCGCGCCGACGTTCTGGACGATGGCGGAAATAGCCGCCTCGCTGCTGAGGATGGAGTCCTGGCGGGTCAGCTCGCTGCGGACACGGAGGAAGGCGCCGCCGAGCACGACGGCGGCGGTGGCCATCGCGATGGCGGTCACACGCCAGACCGGGGAGACCGCCCGTGCCCGGTTCATGGGCAGGGGGGAGACGTACCGCGGGCCCGCGGGGTGCTGGAAGGCCGGGGCGGGCTCGGGGGTCTCGGCGGAACTCGCGGCCACCACCGCGGCGACCACGGTCTCGCGGAGTTCGGGCCTCGGGGTCACGTCGGGGAGGAGCGCCTCGACCCGGCAGAGCCGGGCCTGTTGACGGCGGATCTGCGCCTGCACCCCCGGGGAAGCCGCCCAGAACGCGCGGTCAAACTCCTCGCGCTCCCGGTCGTCGAGGAGCCCGAGGGCGTCTAGCTGTGCGTTCTCGAACAACTCCTGAATCGTCATGTGGCCAGTTCCTCGTTCGATCTCTCTCGCAACCGCGTGAGCGCCCTGCTGAGGGCGGATTTGATGGTCCCGATGGGGGTGTTGAGCTCTTCGCCGATCTGTCTGAGTGTCTGCCCGCCGAGGTACGCTCTTTTCACGACCGTCCGCTGGAGCTCGGGGAGGGCGTCGATCTTCCGCATCATCGCGGCCAGCCGCTCCTCACGCTCCGAACCCTGGGGCCCGACAACCGAGGCGGCGACCGGCGTCGCGTTCGAATCGTCGAGCGAGGTCCCTTTGATCCTCGCCTTGGTCCGCCGGAGCCGGTCGACCAGTTGACGCCTCGAGATCAGGATCACCCAAGTCACCAGAGCGGCCCGGCCCGGGTCGTAACGGTGGGCCGTACGCCAGAGCCGGACGAAAATCTCTTGGACCGCGTCCTCGGCCTCGCCCCGCACCGGCGCCGACTGGTACGCCATCCGGTAGACCAACGAACCGAACCGGTCGTACAGGTCTTTGACCGCCTCGGGTTCCCCCGCGGCGACCCGCCGCATGAGTTCCTGATCGCGGACTCCCTGCTCTTCCCTGGTTCCCATGGGCTCGCCGGCTTTCCGTCGTTCGACCGTCCCCGGGCCTCAGCCCGCAGACAACGCTCGACCCGATCTCGGCCCTGATCGCGGGCTTCGGATGCCCGAGTGTACCGTTTCTCCGTCCCGGACCCAACGAGGGCCCGGCCATTCTCCGCGCTCCCGATACGCACGCTCATCTGCCAAGGTTGCTCCCGTGCGCGCACCCGGGAGCGTGCTCGGGCCTTTCTTTCTTCGGGAGCGGGCCGCACCGACCGGTAACCGATCGGCACGTCTGTTCGCATTATGTTCTGTTTGCAAGATCGACAAGAAGTTTGAACGGATCACGGAACAGGGTGACATACGTCGAGGTTTGTGGTAGGCTAGAGTTCTGTCAAGAAACGCTTTCGTGGGAGCCGAGCCGTGGCGAAGAGGGGCTTGAAGATCGGTCGAGCGAGCGCGTCGGGAGCACCCCGCCGCGTCGTGGCCGGCTTCACGCTGATCGACGTCCTCGTCTCGATCACCGTGATCGGGGTGTTGATCGGGCTGCTGCTCCCGAGCCTGTCGATGATCCACGAGATGACGCGTCGGACGGTGTGCCGCTCCAACGTGCGTCAGATCGGCCTGGGCCTGGCGATGTACGCCGACCAGGAGCGCGGGTTCCTCCCGCCCAGCGTGTTCAAACCCGAAGGCCCGGGCCGTGCGCCGGCCGAGCCTCACGAGATGCTCCGGCTCCGCCTGAGCCGGGACATGGCGAACGCCAAGAACGCGACCAGCCGATGGGACGGCCTCGGCCGGCTCCACGACGGCGGGTTCCTGCTGGGGCCCAAGGTTTTCTATTGCCCGTCGCACCGCGGCGACCACCACCTTCGTGACTATGCCCGCCGCTGGGGTGATACGGACATCACCGAACTCTTCGGCAACTTCCAGTTCCGCGGGTCGGGGCCCAACAACCAGCGTCAGTTGTACAACATCGAACCGTCCAAGACCGCCCTGGTCAGCGACGGGATGCGGACGCTCCGCGATTTCAACCACACCATCGGTGCGAACGTCCTCCGGGCGGACATGTCGTCCGAGTGGGTGCAGGACGACACGGGGGCGATCTCCCGCCTGCTCCAGAGCGAGTCGGACTCCCCCAACTCGCCGCAAGACATCGAACTGACGTGGCGGCTGTTCGATCTGTACCTCGGCGAAGCCCGCTGAGGTGCCGCTCCATCGTGACCCGTGACGCCGTGCCCTACGCTTGGGCATGTTGATGCCTGTCATGAAGCGTTCGTGCCCGGGCCGGGCGTTCGCCCCCGCGGCCCTGATGATGCTCGCGTCGGTCTCGTGGGGTCAGCTCACGCCCGACCGGACGTACTACGGCGTCGGGCGGGCGGTCCCGATGACCATCGCCGTCCCCGCCGGCACCGAGGGCGAGGTCCGTGTGACGCTCAACGACGCGGCCACGGGCAAGGAGATCGCCCGCGCGGACGCGGCCCCGGGCGGGGTAAACATGGCCACGCTGTTCCCGCAGTTGTGGGGCGATAAACCCCGGCAGGTGCTTCTGGCCCAGCTCCGCGTGGGAGAGACAGAGATCGGGGCGCCGGTGGTCCTTCAGCCGATGGTCCCGCCGCAGAAAGCGCGGGCGGCCCCGGGCGGCCCGGTGCAGTTCTCGCCGCAGGGCATGGTCTACTCGGGCCTCCGTGCGTACACGGACCGCCACGTCGTGCTGGATACGACCTCGGGCGAGATCCGCATCGCGCTCCGCCCCGACGCGGCGCCGAACACCGCGTGGAACTTCCGAGGCTTGGTCGAGGGTGGGTTCTACACCGACATCGCCTTCCACCGCATCATCCCCGCCCTCCCGTCCACCGGCAAGCCCTTCGTCGCGCAGGCGGGCGACCCCGGCGGCGTCGGCTCCGGCGGGTGCGGGTTCCACATCGACCTCGAACCCAGCACGCTCCCGCACGACTTCGGGGTCATCTCGATGGCACGCTCCGGCGACCCCGACAGCGGCGGGTCCCAGTTCTTCCTGTGCCTCTCCCGCGACGGCACCGCCTTCCTCGACGGCTCGTACACGAGCTTCGGGCAGATCGTCTCCGGGGGCGCCGCGCTCATCCTGATCTCCAAGGCCCCGCTCGAGGGCGAAAGGCCCAAGGAGCCCATGCCCCGGATCATCACCGCCCGGCTCGCGGATGCACCGCCGCTGGGCGCTCGCCCCGCGCCGGTGACCCGCGAACAGGCCGAACAGGCGATGTCCACGCCGATCGGGGCGACCGAAGACCGGTAGTCAACGATTCTGGGGTGGCGACGGGATCGGGCGGTCGTGCGGGTCCATGAGGTCGTCGGGCGGGTCGGGGACGAGACGATCGCCGCCCGCGCCGCGCCGGACGTGTTCGAGGTCGAGCGCCGCCGCGTGGACCTGGTCGGGCCTCAGCCCCGCGCGGTCGACCAGGAACCGCTCCCAGAGCCGGTGGCTTCGGACGATCTCTCCGGCCAGCGCCGCCCCGGCGGACGTGAGCGAGGGCGATGAGCCCGTCGTGACATGCCCGAGGTTCCCTGCCCGGCGCAGCGCGAGCCGACGGATCATCGGCGGGTGAACGGGCGTGGGGGCATGCGGGGGCCCGCCCTCGTTCGCGCGGTAGAGGGTCGCGAGCAGGTCCTCGTGGGCGATGCGGACAGCGAGCGCGAGCCGGCGAAGGCGCCGGGCGATCAGGCCGTGCCCCGGGGCGGCGAGGATCGCGCCCGCCAGGAACACCCCGCTGCACGCCGCGATCATCCCGGAGGGGCTCAGCGAAGGGATCCCCAGGATCGCGCCGGGCGCGAACCCCGCGAGGATGTACCCGAGCACGGCCGACGCCACCCCGAACCCCGCGGCGATCGCGATCTGCGGACGCAGGCGGTCCGTGAACATCCTCGCGGCGGCCGGCGGGCAGATCAGCAGCGCGATCACGAGGATCGACCCGACGGCCTCGAACGCCGACACCACCGCGCACGCGGTGAGCGCGATGAGCCCGGCGTGGACCCACCCGGGCCTCAGGCCCGCCGCGTGGGCGTACGACTCGTCGAACGACGCCAGCGTCAGTTCCTTGAACATCAGCCCGACCGCGGCCAGCGAAACCACCAGCACGGCGGCCGCGACGACCAGCTCCCGAGGGAGCGCCGCCAGCCCGCGCGCGCTCAGCCACGGGGCGTCCGGCGGGGGCGCCCAGATGATCCGCGAGAGCTCGCCGAAGAGCACACAGTCGGCGTCGAGGTCCACCGGCCCTCGCGACTCGGCGTACCGGAGCATGACGATCCCCACCGCGAAGGCGACCGGGAAGACCACACCCATCGCCGTCCCCGCGTCGGTCCGCGCGTGCCGGCGGATCACCTCGGCCAGGAGCGCCGCCGCGAGCCCGGCCGAGGCACCCCCGACGAACATCGCCAGCGGATCCCGCGATTGCGTGAGGATGAACGCGGCGACGAGCCCGGGCATCACCGAGTGGCTGACCGCGTCGCCCAGGAGGCTCGCCCGGCGCAGGAGCAAGAACGTCCCCAGCACCGCGCACGTCGCCGCCACGCACGAGGCGGTCAGCACCGCGGGCAGGTCGATGGTCAGCAGCGGGCTCACGGGCGATCACCCCCGCGTGAACGCCCGTCGAGCCGGTCGATCAGCCCGGGCGAGAGGATGTGCTCGACCGCGTCGGCCGAGGGCGGCGGGCCCGAACCGGGCGTGGTCCCGAACCGATCGATCCACCACCGCTCGGCGTGCTCGAGTTCGAGCGCACGCCGTCGCCCGGCCTCGGTGAGCACCAGCCCCGCGGGCGTCGAGGCCGCGAGCCCGCGACGCCGGAGTGCGAGATCGGCGAGGCGTTCGTGCGCCCCGAGCGGGTCCGACGGGCCGCCCAGGAGTTCTCGGAGCCGGTGGTGCGACGCGACCAGGAGCCGAAGCCGCGCGGTGCGCACCACGGAGGCGACGATGCCGCGGCGTGGCGCGGCGAGGAGCCCGGCGAGGAAGATCGCCCCGGCGAAGAGCACGATCAGGGCCCCGATGGGCAGGTTCCGGGACACCGCCGAGACCGCCGCCCCGCCCGCGCCCGAGGCGCCCCCGATCACCCCGGCGACGACGAGCATCACGCCCAGGCGGTCGGTCCAGAACCGCGCCGCCGCGGGGGGGATGATCAGCAGCGCCACGACGAGGATGAGCCCGACGGCCTGGAGCCCGACGACGGTCACGACGGTCACCAGGGTCATGACGGCCAGGTCGAGCCCCGCCACGGGCCACCCCTGCACGCGGGCGAACTCCTGATCGAACGCGACCAGCCTGAGCTCTTTATACAGAAGCGCGACGACCGCGACGGCGAAGGCCCCCGCGCCGGCGATCAGCCACGCGTCGCCCGAACGCATCGACGCGGTCTGCCCGAGGATCAGGTGCGTCAGCCCGCCCGCGTCGGCGCCGGGCAAGGCCTGGATCCGGCTCAGGAGCACCGCCCCCACGCCGAAGAACACGCTCAGCACCGCCCCGATCGCGGCGTCCTCCCTCAGGCGGCGGGTCGCGAGGATGCCCTGCACCGCCAGCACGCCCACCACGCCCGTCGCCGTCGCCCCCAAGAGCAAGGCCGCGGTCTCACGGCCCGTCCCGTTGAACGCGGCGGAGATCATGAAGCCCAGCGCGATCCCCGGGAGCGTCGCGTGCCCCAGGGCGTCGGCCATCAGCGCCCGCTTGCGCAGCACGGCGAAGGCCCCCACCACCGCCGCCGAGACCCCCAGCACCACGCACCCGACCAGCACCACCGCGGTGTTGTGCCCGGCGCGGAAGAGCAGGATGTCCATGAGCGAGGACATGCCGTTCAGCGGAGCCCCTCCATCGTCCGCGCCAGTTCCTGCGCCGCCTCGTCCATCAGCGTCAGCCGCCCGCCGTAGGTCGCGTGCAGGTTGGGCTTGGTGAAGACCCCCGCGACAGGCCCGGCGGCGATCACCCGCGTGTTGATGAGCAGCGCGTGGTCGAAATACTCGGGGACCGTCTGGAGGTCGTGGTGGACCGCGACGATCGTCTTGCCCGCGGACCGCAGCCCGCCCAGAACGCCGATGATCGTCCGCTCCGTCGCCGCGTCCACGCCCGCGAGCGGCTCGTCCATCAGGTACAGATCGGCCTCCTGCGCGAGCGCCCGGGCGATGAACACCCGCTGCTGCTGCCCGCCCGAGAGTTCCGCGATCTGGCGGCCCGCATACCCGTCCATCCCCACCCGCTCAAGGCACGCCATCGCGGCGTCGCGGTCGGCGCGGCCGACCCGGCGGAACCACCCCAGGCGCCCGTACCGCCCCATCGCCGCCACGTCGAGCACGCTCACCGGGAACTCCCAGTCCACGCTCTCGCGCTGCGGCACGTACGCGACACGGCGCCGGACCTTGGCGAAGGGCTTGCCCCAGAACGCCACGCCCCCCGAGGCCAGGGGCACCAGGCCCAGGGCCGCCTTGAGCAGCGTGCTCTTGCCCGCGCCGTTGGGCCCGACGATCGCGATCATCGCGCCGGGCGGCGCGTCGAAATCCACATCCCACAGCACGGGCTTGTGCCGGTACGCGACCGTCACGTCGTGCACCGAGAGCGGGCTGTCGGGGCTGTGCTCGGGCAGGGCCGTCACGTCGGGCGTCGCGGCCCGGGGCGGGTGGAGCGGGGGCATTTCACTCCCCCCCTTGCGGCACGGCGAGCCGGCCGTCCATCCCGTGCGCCGGAGCCCGCCCGCCCAGGGCCCGCGCGATCGTCGTCACGTTGTGGTCGATCATCCCGAGGTACGTGCCCTCGTACGTCCCGTGCGGCCCCATCGCGTCGGAGAACAACTCACCGCCGAGGACCACGCGGTGCCCCCGGGCCGCGGCGCCGTCGATCAACGCCCGAACGCTCCGGTCCGAGACGGTCGACTCGAAGAACACCGCCGGGACACGCCGGGACACGAGCACCCCTACGAGCCGTTCGATGTCGGCCAGGGCCGCCTGCGATTCGGTCGACACCCCCTGCACGCCCAGGACCTCGAGCCCGTACCGCTCCCCGAAGTACCGGAACGCGTCGTGCGCGGTGACGAGTACGCGGGCGTCGGGCGGGATCGAGCCGAGGGCTTCCCGCGCGTACGCGTCGAGCCGCTCGCACTCGCGGGCGTACGCGGCGGCCCGCTCGTCGAACCCCACAGCCCCCGCGGGGTCGATCGCCGTCAACGCCGCCGCGACACGCGGGGCGAGCACGCCCCATCGGACCGGGTCCATCCAGACGTGCGGGTCGTTGGGGTCGGCCCCGCCGACGCGGGGGTCGGCGTGGGTGAGCAACGCGTCGGCGAGGCGGACCACGGGCCGGCCCGACACGGCGACCCGGTCCAGGGCGTCGCCCAGTTTGCCTTCAAGGCCCAGACCGTTCGCGAAGACCGCGCGCGCCCGAGTCAGGGCCACCGTGTCGTCCCGCGTGGGCTTGAAGAGGTGCGGGTCGATACCCGGGCCGATCAGCGCGGCGACGCGGGCCCGATCGCCGGCGACGGACCTGACCATGTCGGCGACCATCCCCGTGGTCGCCACCACGTCCACCCCACCGCCCCCACCGCCCCCACCGCCCCCACCGCCGCTGCCCGGGCCACGCTCGCAGCCCGGCGCGAGAAGGAGCGCGACCGCGGCCAGAGCCGCCAGGAGAGCGGGGCGACCCGCACGGCCCAAAATGTAGCATGGACTACAAATCATGGGCGGATTGTAGCCTCCGCTACGGTCGGCGGATCCCCCGCCCCACCCCGGGCCCGGCGAGGGGTGAGCGGGGTCAGGCGGCCTTGGTCCTCGCGAGGCCCGACGCGGCGGGGTCCCACCGGGCGTCGTCCTCGATCGCGTCGACCGCCGAGGCGTGCTCGAACCGCAGTTTCGCCTGCGTCAGGCGGCGCCAGATCACCAAGCCCAGCATCAGCGACGCCAGGAACCCGACCCCGAAGATCCCCCCCGCGTAGATCAGCCTCGTGTCGTCGATGGGGGTTTGCCCCGCCTTGGACTGATCGCGGATGAGCGTGACGGCGCCGTCGACCCGGCGGTCCCTCGACTCGCGCGCCTGGCTCTGGATCGCGACCGTGATGGCGTGCAGCTCGCGCTCCGTGCGGGTGGGCCCGTCGCCCTTGAGCTCGAGGGTCATCTCCCCCGGGTTGGGGTTCGAGACCGTCAGGTCGCGGGCCATGCGGTCGCGCAGCGCCGTCGCCGACGCGAGGTTCTTGAACCCCTGCTGGTCGAGGCGGGTCGCGGCGAACTGCAGGAACCTGGGGTCCCCCAGCATCTCCTGGTGTGAGGCCCACCATTCATCGAGTTCGGCGTCGCTGAGGGTGCGGTCACGGTTCTCCGCCGCCATCACCGCCTTCGCCACGAACGCCCCGGGCGCGAACTGCCCGGCGACCGCCCAGCTCAGGAACGCCAGGATCGCCGTCCCGCAGACCGCGAAGAACACCACCGACGACGCCCGGCCGCGGGCCTCCGCGAACTGGTGCTGCCGGTGGGCCGATTCGATCGCCCGCTTGGCCGACAGCAGTTCCTGACGCTGCGTCAGGACTTGCTCGCACTGCTCGAACCGCTTCGCCAGGACCTCGCTGGCCTTCCTGATTTTCTTCGCCCGGTCCCGGATCAGCTCGCGCGCCCGGCGGACCCTCACCCTCCGCAGGCCACCCGCCGCGTCCCGGGACGCCGCCCCCTGCTCCTCGACCGACGCCCGCGCGGACGCCAGACGCTCCTTCTCGGCCTCGGCGAGACGCAACTGCTCGGCGAGCGCTTCGGACCGCGCCGCCTCGACCTCCAGGCGGGTCTTGAGCTCCTCAAGGACCCCCGCGAGACGCTCGATGTCCCCGCCCTCGCGGTCGGCCCGCTCGCGTGTCTCGCGGAGTGTGGCCTCCAGCCCCGTCGCCCGCTCCGAGGCGCGCCGCGACGCCTCCTCGAGTTCCTTGGCCCGGCGTTCCGCCGACTCGGCCCGCTCGCGCAGCGCCGGCAACTCGCCCGCCGACTTCGACACCTCGTCGAACCGGGCCGAGAGTTCCGCGACCTTCGCGCGGAGCGCCTCGGCCTCCTTGGCGCCCTTGCCGGACGATTCGGCCTGGCTCTTGAGCTGGGCCACCTGGGACCGGAGCAGCTCGTTCTCGGCCGCCTTGGCCCGCAACGCCGCGACCTGGCCCGTCAGGTCGGCGACCTGGCCCTTGAGCGACGCGGCGTCCTGCGTGACGCGCTGGGTCTCGGCCATCGCCTCGCGGAGCCGCTCGCCGAGCGTCGCGATCTCCCCCGCCGCCACCGCCGCCGCCTCCGCGGCACGCTCACGCTCCGACGCGACCTCCTCGGCCTGACGGCGGAACTCTTCCATCCGTGCCTCGGCCTCGCGGACCCTCCCCTCGAGCGCCCCGTGCGCCGCACGGTGCGACTCGACCTCCTGCTCACGCCGCGAGACGTCCGACAGCATCCGCTCCACGGTCTCACGGTCGGACCGGAAGTCCTCCCGCTCCTTCTCGAACCGCGCCCGATCCTCGTCGAGCCGCCGGGACTTCTCGCGGAGGTCGTCCTCGAGCGCCGCGGCCTGCCGCGTCAACGATTCCACGGCGTCGCGGTCCTGCGCGAGCCTGGATTCCAGCGTCCCGAGTTCCGATGCCCTCGCCGCGACTTCCTCGCCCCGGCGCGCCAGCTCGTTCTCGAGCCGCTCGATCTCGGCCTTTTTCTGCTCGACCGCGCTGCGCGCCTGGTCCGCTTCCGCGAACATCTGCTTGAGGCGTTGGAAGGCGTCTTCCACCCCCGTCAGCGCGGTGGAGAGCCCGGGTTCGATCGTCCGGCCGTGGGTGTCGGGTTGGGTGCCGCTGTTCATGGGTGTTCTCGGACGGTGCGCGGGTGACCGCCCATCGGCCCATCGCCGACCGGCGGTCTGTGACGTCTGTATCGGTCGGCGGAGGGGCGACTTCAATCGGGTCCGAGATTTCCTTCTCCCGCACGGCCGCGAACCGATCGAAACCGCGCCCGTATAATGATCCCGTGCGCCGTTCGTGCGCACGGAACCACAGGAGAACACACGCATGAACTGCGCCCTCTGCTCGAAGCTGCTCGTGCCCGTGATCGCGTTGGCCGCCGCCGGGGCGGCCGGGGTCGGCGGGTATAACTGGTACACGACGGGCTGCCCTCTGGGCTCGTGCTCGGACGGCGACGCCGCCGCGGGCATGATCGCCGCCTCGTCCAAGAAGGCGAAGAAGAGTTCCTGCTGCCCGGGTGACGCCCACGCGCACCATGCCAAGGAAGCCCCCAAGGACGCCGCCGGCTGCGGGGCGGAGGCGTGCGCCGAGGCGGGTGAATGTTCTCAGGCGTGCAAGACGGCGTGCGAGGACAAGGCCGCGGGCGAGTGCGCGGACAAGGCCTCTCACAGCGGGTGCGACCACGCCGACGGCCAGCACTGAACGATCGGGGAGGGCCGGGGCCGCGGCGAGGGGAGACGGGGGCCGTTCACACGCTCCGGGCCCACGCTCAGTTCTGAGCGCGGGCCCTTTTCGATCACGCCCCGGGGTGGGGGGTGGTGCCGGGGTGCGCGGTTATTCCTGCACGGTCGCGGGGTCGAGCCCCTCCTCCATCGCGGCGATCTTGCGGAGGCGCCGGGCGTGGCGGCCGCCCTCGAACTCGGACTTGAGCCAGACGTCCACGATTTTCTCGATGAGCCGCTGCCCGAGCAGGTCGGCGGAGAGACAGAGGACGTTGGCGTTGTTGTGGCTCCGCGAGAGCTGCGCGGTGATCTCGTCGTGGGCGACGGCGGCGCGGACGCCCTTGACCTTGTTGGCCGCGATCGACATCCCGATCCCGGTCCCGCAGATGAGGACCCCCAGGTCATACGTCCCGTCCGCGACGGCCTTGGCGACCTGGAACGCCATCTCGGGGTAGTCGCACGTCGACCCGCCGCACTCCCCCACCACGGCGGCGTCCTTGCCCTCGCGCCGGAGTTTCTCGTGCAACTGGCGGATGGCGGCGGAGCCTCGATGGTCGGCGCTGAGGGCGATCTTCACGCGGGGCCTCCTCGGGCGAGTTCGTCGAACCGGGCGTCGATCAGCTCGGCTAAACGGACCGCGGTCTGAGCGTAGGTCTCCACCCCGGCCCCGATCGGGTCGGGGACGTCGCCGCCCGTGGGGTCGAGGGTCCGGACCTTCGGGCCCGCGCCGGGGTCGATGGACTCGACCGCGCGGGCGTGCGATCGGGTCATCGCGTAGATCACCTCAGCGTCGGCGATCAACGCGCGGTCGAGCCGACGCGAGCGGTGGTGGTTCAGCGGCCCCACCCCGATGGACTCGAGCGCGGGGATGTTCTCGGGGGACTGGGGGTCGCCCTCCGCGGCCGACACCCCCGCGGACGCGACCTTGACCCCCACTCCCCCGAGTGTCGGGCTCGCTCCGTCGAGCCCCCCCCGCGGGGCCCGCGCGAGCCGGTCGGCGGCGATGGCCTGGGCCATCGGGCTCCGGCAGGTGTTCCCGGTGCACACGAACAGCACGAGCCGCTCCCCGCGACGGGCCACCGCTCCGGCCGACACCGCACCCTCCGAGATCACGCTGAACGCCCCAACGCCCTCGCCCGTGAACCCGAGGCGGACGGCGGACGACGCCACGCCGAGCCTCGCGGGCCCGCGGTCGAGGGCGAGCACCACGCCCGATTCGGCCAAATCCTCCCGACCCGACAACCCCTCGGGCAGCACGCGGTCCGATCCGATCGGCCCGCCCCGGGGTCTCGCCGACCCGAGCCGTTCCGCGACGCACGGCCCGCCGACCTCGTCGAGCACCCGCCCCGTGTCCGTGTGGTCGGGCACCCGGACGCTGACCGCCCGCCCGTCATCGATCAGCCCTTGGGGCACACCGAGCGTTTCGAGGCACGAGGTCAGTGGCCGACCCGGTTCGACGATGAAGCGGACCGGGCCGGGGGTAAAGGCATGGATCAACCTGAGGTGCTGGGGGTCGACGATCCCGAGCCGCTCGATGACCGCCCTGGGGTGCGGGGCGTGCCACGTCAGCACGTCCTGCGGCCGCGGGGGGCAGAGCGTTCGGAGGCGCCCGACCGCGCGCGAGGACGAGGCGAGCGCGAACACGCCGTAGACCGTCTCGGTAGGCATCACGACCAACGACCCGCCACGGAGCGCGCCCGCGAGCCGGGCGGCGGTGTCCTCCCGATCGAGCGGGAGCGCGGGGCTGATGACCTCGATGGGCACGGGCGGTGAGTATGGCGTCGGGCGGTCGGCGGAGCAAACCGAGCGCCGGGACGCGACGAATGTTGGGCGCTATGATCCGATCGGTGTCTGATCGGTGGCCGGGCGAAACTTGTCCGTATGCCCCATAATGGGTCGCACGGAGTGGCGAATGAGAAGGAACCCCGACGGGTCGGGGAACCGAAGTGTTGGATGCGGCCCGGCGTGTCTGTCCGCCGGGGAGGCGATCGGTTCTGCATCGGGTTCGAGGTCGGCTCGGGCGGGGGAGAGATCGGGAAGTCAGCACGGCCCCGCCGGCGCCAATGCGGCGGGCCTCGGGAGATGTTCGATGATCACGCGAGCGGGATCGGACCGGGTGGCGGCGGCGGCGGGGCGTGCTTTCACGCTGGTCGAGTTGCTGGTGGTGATGATCATCATCGCCCTGGTGATCGGGATCGTGCTCCCCGCGCTGGGGGGCGCCCGGGACATCGCCCGCAAGGCCACCGCCTCCGAGATCATGACCCAGTTCACGACCGCGGCGGCGAGCTTCCAGAACGAGAAGCGTCGCGTGCCGGGGTATTTCTCGACCCGCGAGATGGCCGCCCAGAACGCGACCGAGGGGATGAGCGCGATGGAGAACGCGCTGCTCGACCTCGCCGGCGACGGGGTCATCTACAACCAGGACGGCCCGGGACGCGTGCGTGTCGGCCCGATCACCGGCGCGAGCCAGGTCTTCATCGACCCGAACATGCTGATGACCGGCTCGGGCGGGTACTTCACGGCCCCGGCCAAGTACATGGTCGCGCAGATCCGAGGGAGCCAGCAGATCGGCGACCCCGGGCACACCGACGCCGAGGGTCAGCCCCAGATGCCCGACTTCGTCGACCCGTGGGGCGCCCCGCTGCTCCTATGGGTCCAGGATGAACTGACGATCGGGCCGGTGTCGCGGATGAGCGAGTTCGCGGCGGCCGATTACCAGGCCGGGCAGACCGGCGCGCGGTTCTACTGGCGCCCCAACGCGTGCTTCCTCCGCGCCACCTCGACCGGTCGTCGGAGCGTCGATCAGACCGACGCCGAGAAGGGCAGCCTGATCACGCAGGTCACCAACAACGATAACGACGCCGGGCTCAACGCCCTGGTGGCGCTCACGGGCTCCCCCACCGGACTCAAGCCCGGGGACGAGACCCTCGCGCACAACCTGATGAAGCCCGCCTCGGCCCGCGGGCGGTTCATCGTCCACTCCGCCGGGAGCAACGGGGTCTTCCTGGGCCGGCAGGAGCGCGGCGCCAAGGCCGCCGCGGGCACGCTCTATTACGGGCTGAACTTCAAGACCACCAGCAACGCCGTGCAGACCAACGCCGACGGTGAGAAAACCTCGATCGACGTCCTGAGCGGTTTCGACGATATCGTCGTCGCCGGCGGGAACTAAGCACCATCCCGCGGTCGGCCCCCCCAGCCTCAACACCCCCGTCCGCCCATGGTCCGGCTTGACCTCGCGGCCCGGATCGGTCAGCCTGTACGGCGTGACGGGCACGGAGCCACGGGACCAGATCACGGACGCACGCCGACGCTCGCTCGTCGCGCTGGTGATGCTGGGCCTGGGAATCTGGTTCGCCCGTGACGCGTTCTTCTCGCTGCCCTCCGCCACGTGGTTCGCGCTCTCGCTCGCGGCGGCCGGGGCGGCCGGGGCGATCCGAGTTCCGTGGTCGTCGGCGTCGCTCTCGCTCGCGGTGGCGTTGTTCGGCGCGGGGTGGGCGACCGCGAGGCTCCACGAAACCCCCACGGGTTCGGTCACCAGGTTCCTCGATCACGGGGGCGAGCGGACCGTGCTGTCGTTCGAGGGGCTCGTGACGCGGGGGCCCGAGGTGCCTCCGCCGCGGGGGGCGCTCGCGAGATTCCTGACGACCCAAACGCCGCTCGCGGTCTTCGAGGTCCGCGTCGATCGCCTCAACGGTCCGCACGGGTGGGAGCCCGCCTCGGGCCGGCTGATGGTGTGGTCGCCCCCCGACGGGCTGGACGCGCCCGTCGGGCGGTGGGTCCGGGTGACGGGGCTGGCACGCGGGATCGCGCCCCCGGCGAACCCCGGAGCGCCCGACCGACGACTCCCGGCGGCGCAACGCGACGAGCGAGGGACGGTCACGGTCTCGTCATCGTCGCTCGTGTCGATGATCGATCCGCCCGCGTCGATGACCGCCCGGGCGCTGGCGTTGGGCCTGCGCACCCGCGAGGCCGCGACGCGCCGCGCGGCCGGGGTGCTCGACCTGGCGGCCCCTCCGGGCACGCCGGGGTCGGCGCTGGTGTCGAGCCTGCTCCTGGGTGAACGAGAAATCGCCATCGCCGAGGTCGAGGGCTCGTTCTACCGGATCGGGCTGGCGCACCTCCTGGCGATCTCGGGGTTCCACCTCGCGGTGCTGGCCTGGGTCGGGCTGATCGCGGTGAGGCTGACGGGCGACCGCGGGTGGGTCGAGCCGGCGATCGTGGCGGCGCTGGTCGCCGCGTACGTCGTGGTGGTCCCGGCCGAGACGCCGATCGTCCGCTCGGCGGTGATGGTGCTGGTGTGGCTCGCGGCGGAATCGATGGGCCGTCGATACGACCGGCTGACGATCCTCGCGTGGACAGCGGCAGGTCTTCTCGTCTGGAGGCCGATGGACCTGTGGTCGCTGGGGTGGCAGCTCTCGTGCGGGATGACGGGCGTCTTGATCTGGCTCTCGGGTCCGGCGCACGACGCGGTCTTCGGGCGCCGGCTGATCATCCCCGTCGGGGGACGCGGGTCGGGCCCGGGCCGGATCATGCTGGCCGGGGTTCGTGGGCTCGTCGCCGTCAGTGTGCTCTGCTGGCTCGCGAGCCTCCCGCTGATCTGGTACAGCGTGGGGCGTGTGAGCCCCATCGGCGCGGCGGCAACAATCGTCATGACCCCGATCATCGTCCCGCTCATGGCCGTGGGATTCGCGGCGGTCCTCGCGGGATCGGTCGTCCCGCCGATCGCGTGGGTCGCCGGCGGGCTCATCGAGACCCTCGCGGGATGGACGGCGGGCCTGGCGTCGTGGCTCGATCGGCTCCCCGGGTCGAGCGTGACGGTGCCGCCGATCCACGCGGCGGCCGCGGCGTTGGCGACCGCGGCGGTGCTGTGGTGGTTCGCCGGGCGCGGGCGAAAGCTCAAGCCGACGCTCGCCGTACTCGCGATCACCATGCTTGCTTTGACGACCTCAGGCTGGTGGAAGACCCGCACCCCCGCGGGGGTCCTGCGTGTCGAGACGTTCGCCGTCGGGGACGGGACCTGCCACCTCGTCCGCCACGGCGGCGACGCGCTGCTGTGGGATTGCGGGTCGGTGCGCGCGGGGATCGGCGTCCGCGAACTCCCCGCCGCGGTCCGGACCGTCGGCGGGTGGCGCGTCCGACGCGCCGTCGTCAGCCACGCCGACTTCGACCACTACTCGGCGTTGCTCGACGCGGGCCCGGCCCTCGGGATCGAGGAAGTCCTCGTGGGCGAACGCTTCCTCGCGCGAGCCCGCGAGGAGCCGGGGGGGCCCGCCGCCGCGTGCCTGAGCGAACTCCTGGCCCGCGGCGTACGAGTGATGACCGTCGCGCAGGGTGATCGGATCACGCTAGGCGGCGCGACGCTCACGTTCCTCGCGCCGCCGCCGGGGTGCGACTGGCCCCGCGAGAACGACCACTCGCTGGTCGCCCGGCTGGACCTCCCAGGAGCGTCCGACGACGGGCCGGCGAGGTTCCTCTTCACGGGCGACATCGAGTCGCGGGCGGTCCAATACCTCGCCGACGAGCTCCCGGGGCTGACCGCGCGGGTGGTCGAGGCCCCCCACCACGGTTCAAGCCTGGGGGAGGTCGCGGCGTGGACGGGTCGGCTGGGCCCGGGGCTGATCGTGCAGAGCACCGGCCCGGGCCGGGTGGGTTCGATGGCCTGGGAACCGCTGCGACGGGCGGGCGTGGCGTGGCGCACGACGGCATCCGACGGGGCCTTCCGCGTCGACGTCGCACGTGACGGCACGATCTCCGTGTCCGATCTGATCCGCCGCTAGACGCCGATCTCGTCGGCGACAGCCTCGAGCGTCCCACCTCCCTCGCCCGTGGACTGCCCGACCGGGGGCGCCTCGGGCAAGGGCTTGCCCTTCGCGTCCGTCAGCGCCGCGCCCGACATCGTCCGGATGATCCGGACGGGGTTGGCCTTCTCGTGGTTGAGCAGCGCGAGCTCGAGGGCCTTTCGCTGCTCTTCGGGCAGTTCCGCCCACTTCCCGCGCCCGCGGCACTTGGGGAACCCCGAGCACCCGAGCCAGGGTCCCCGCACCCCGCCCCGCAGGTTCATCGGCCTCCCGCACTTCTCGCAGGCGAGCTCCGTCACCAGCGGCGGCGGGCTCGGGGCGACCACCCGACCCTTGGCGTCGAGGTTCAGCAGCCCGTCGCATGGATTGGTCTTGTCGTTGTACCGCGAGCACCCCAAGAACGGCCCGAACCGACCCGTGCGTTTGGTCATGGGCGAGCCGCACTTGTGGCACGCCACGTCGACCGTCTGGGCCGCGGGACGCGGGACGCCCTCGCGGTCGACCGGGCTCGCGTACTCGCACTCCGGGTACCGCGAGCAACTCAGGAACCGGCCGTTGCGACCGAACCGGTAGACCGTCGGCGCCCCGCACGTCTCGCACCGGAACTCGTCGGGCGCCGGGACGGTCTCGGCCTTGGCGTGCGTGAGCGTCGCCTCGGCCTCTTCCAGGCTCTTCTTGAACGGGCCGTAGAACCGCCGCAGCATCTCGATCCAGTCGAGGTGGTCCTCCTCGACCTTATCGAGCTGCGTCTCCATATCGCGCGTGTACCCGACGTCCATGATCTCCGGGAACGCCTCGACCAGCTTGTCCGTGACCACCTCGCCCAGGTCCGTCGCGTAGAACCGACGGTCCGTCTGCTCGACGTACTTGCGGTCCTGGATCACCCCGATGATCGAGGCGTACGTGCTCGGGCGGCCGATCCCCTCGCTCTCGAGCACCTTGATCAGGCTCGCCTCCGTGTACCGCGGCGGGGGCTGCGTGAACTTCTGCTGCGGCTCGATCCCGAACGCCCGGACCGGCGCCTTCTCCGCCAGCCTCGGGAGCGTCTGCTCGTCGGCGGCGTGGGGCACGCCCGAGACCTTGTAGAACCCGTCGAACACCAGCACCCGGCCCGTCGCCCGGAACGTGACCGAGGTGAACGGCCCGGCCGGGCGCCCACCCTCGATCATCACCGACGTCGAGTCCCACTGCGCGGGCGTCATCTGGCACGCCACGAACCGCTCCCAGATCAGCGTGTACAGCCGGTGCTGGTCCTCCGACAACGCCCGCCGCACGCGGTCGGGGGTCATCGCCACGTCCGTGGGGCGGATGGCCTCGTGGGCCTCCTGCGCGTCCTTGTTGCTCGACGTGAAGAAGTTGGGCTTCTCGGGGAGGTACTTCTCCCCGAACGACCGCCCGATGAACGCGCGGGCCATGTCCAACGCGTCGGCGGACAGGTGCGTGCTGTCCGTCCTCATGTACGTGATCAGCCCCACCGGGCCCTCGCCCGGGATCTCCACGCCCTCGTACAACTGCTGGGCCGCACGCATTGTCCGCTGCGCGCCGAACCCCAGCCGGCTGCTCGCCGCCTGCTGGAGCGTGCTCGTGATGAACGGGCCGGGCGGGCGCGACGAGGTCTTCTTGGTCTCGATCCCGGTGACGGTGTACGGCACCGAGGCGTCCACCGCGCCCGTCACCCGCCGGAGGTTCCGCGCCGGGCCCTTCCCGCGGGGGTCCGCCGTCGTCGTCGCCGACGGATGATCCAGCCCCGCGGCCTTCGCCAGTTCCATCACCCGCGGGGTCATGTCGCCCTCGGGCCCCGCGGCGGCACGCCACGACGCGACGAGGTCGTCGATTTTCGTCCCTCCCGCCGCGACGAGCTCCGCCGAGAACGCCCCGCGCGAGGCGAGCCACGCCTGCTGGGCCCGCTGCGTCGGCGGGTTCCCCTTCTCGTCCTTCGCGGAGAGCGCCTTGACCCACTCGCCCGCGAGCGCCCCGGCCCGCCCGGGCTCGGGCGTGAACTCCCCGCGCAGCGCCCACGACTCCTCGGGAACGAACGCGCGGATCTCCCGCTCCCGCTCGACCACGAGCCGCACCGCCACGCTCTGCACACGCCCCGCCGACAGCCCGCGGGCGACCTTTTTCCACAAGAGCGGAGAGACCTGGTACCCCACGATCCGGTCGAGGATCCGCCGCGCCTGCTGCGCGTTGACCCGGTCCTCGTCGATCCCGTGCGGGTTCTTGAACGCCTTCTCGATCTCGGCCTTGGTGATCGCCGGGAACCGCACCCGCCTCGCCTCGCGGCTCGGGATGCCCAGCTCCTGCGCCAGGTGCCACGCGATGGCCTCGCCCTCACGGTCCAAGTCGGTCGCGAACCAGACTTCACCGCCGGACTCTTTGACGTCACGCGTCGCCCGCTTGAGGTCCTTGATGACGTTCTCGCGGTCCTCGGTGACGACGTACGTAGGGGTGAAGTCACGCTCGAGGTCGACCCCGGGCACCGGGTTCTTCACGCCCTTGGGGTTCTTGCTCGGCAGGTCACGGACGTGCCCCACCGACGCCATCACGTGGTACTTGTCCCCGAGGTACTTGTTGATCGTTTTGCCCTTCGCGGGCGACTCGACGATGACCAGGTCCTTGCCCGTGGCCGACCCGGCGGTGTACGACTTGAAGGTCCGACCCGGCCCACCGGCGCCCCGCCGCCCCCCGCCGCGCGCGGGCTTGGACGACCCCCCTCCCGCACTGGTGCTCGATGCTTTTTTCGCCATAGGGAGATGCCGATCCGACGCCGATCAACGCACACCGCACCACGCCCGGGCGAACGCCCGGAAGGCCCCGACGCGGGCTACACAAGCCCGCCCGCGCGACGGAGTCAAGTCCGCACACGCCGGCGTACGGCGTTCATTCGGTTCGCCGAGGCGGCCCGGACGACTCACGCCGGCCTGTTCGGAGACGCCCCGACGAGCCAAGACACCCGCTCCAAGACCAGCGCCGTGTCGCCGTTCGCCTCAACGACCGAGGTCGCGATGGATCGGTAGATCGGGTCCCTCGCCGTGAAAAGGCGTTCGACCTCGTCCAGGGCCGTTCCACCGAGTAGCCCGGGCCGGGCCGATGGATCGTCACGCCGAAGCCTCGCCCGGAGGGTCGCCGGGGACGCGGCGAGGTAGATCACGTGCGCCCCGGCGCGGGCCCGTCGGAGGAGCAGCTCCGCGGCCCCAGGGGCCGTCGGCGTCCCGCCGCCCAGCGACACCACCGACGCCGACAGGACGCGCGGGTCGTCGAGCGCCCGTCGCTCGGCCTCGCGGAACGCGGGCTCGCCCAGCTCCGTCAGGCACGCCGCGGGTGATGACTTCCCCAGGATCGCCGGGGTGATGTCGTCGAGATCGATGAACGACCCGCCCAGCCGCGGGGCGAGCGCCGCGCCGAGCGTCGATTTCCCGACGCCCCGGAGGCCCATGAGGTAGACCGTCACGCGGGATTGTTAGGCGCGGGAGAGGTACGAGCCGTCGGCCGTCGAGATCTTGAGCGTCTCGCCGGTCTTGATGAAGGCGGGCACCCGGACCATGAGCCCGGTCTCCATCGTCGCGTCCTTGGTCTGGTTGGTCACCGTGGCGCCCTTGACCTCGGGCGGGCAGTCCTGCACCGTCAGCTCCACCGACGCGGGCAGGTCGAGCGTGATGGGGTTCCCATCGTAGAGCAGCACGATCGCCTTCGAGTTGGGACGCAGGTACTTGAGCGCGTCGCCCAGCACGTCCGTCGGCATCGTCAGCTGCTCGTAGTTCTCCGAGTCCATGAACGTCGCCCCCGACGAGTCCGAGTAGAGATACTCCATCTCGCGGCGGTCCAGGTCGATGACCTCCACGTCGTCCCCCGAGCCCAGCCGCTTCTCGATGATCTGCCCCGTCACCACGTTCCGGACCTTGAGCTGGATGAACGCCCGCAGGTTCCCGGGGGTCCGGTGCTCGAAGTACGTGATCACGAACAACTTGCCGTCCATCTTGACGCCCAGGCCAGGGCGGAGTTCGGTCGCTTTCATGATCGGCTCCAACGTGGTGGATGAAGCCCTCGGCGTCGAGGGGGGCCAATGGTAGGCCGCCGACCCGTCCCACGGAGGGTTCACTTCCCCACGCAAAAGACCGAGAACACGCGCCCCAGCACGTCGTCGGGCGTCACCCGCCCCCCCAACTCCTCGAGCGCGTCGAGCGCGTCACGCAGCACGGCCGACACGGTCTCGGGAGCCCACTCGGGGCGCCCCGCCAGCGTCCCCGCGTCCGTGACGGCCCGGAGCGCCGATGCCAGCGCCCGGGCGTGACGCGGCGCGACCGCCGCACGGGGCGAGGTCCCCGCCGAGAACGCCGCGTCAGCGATCGCACGCCGCACCGGGCCCAGATTCCACCCGTCCAGTGCGCACACCCCGAGCCCCCCGTGACCGTCCGCGGTCGGGAGATCCGCCTTCGTGCGGACCCGGATCACCGGGATCGGGCGCACCGACGGGGGCACCCCAGACGCCTCGAATCGCCCGGACGGGTCGCACTGGATCCACACGTCCGCCACGCCCGCGATCGCCTTCGCCCGTTCACGGGCCGCACGGTCGAGGTCGTCGACCCCGGGCGTCCCGTCCAGCCCGGGCAGGTCGATCAGCTCGACCACCCCGGCCCCGGGCATGTCCGCGCCGAGATCGAGCGGCTCGGCCAGCGCGTCCCGGGTCGTCCCGGCCCGCGGCGAGGCCACCGCGCGCGTCCGGCCCAACAACGCGTTGAACAGCGTCGACTTCCCCGCGTTGGGCGGGCCGATCAGCACCACACGGGCGACGGCGCTCGGGGCCTCGACGGGGCGTACGTCGGCGCCGGCGTCACGCATCGCCGACCCCATCGACGCGAGCCTCGACACCAACGCCGCGGGCGCGATCGGGCGCACGTCCTCCTGATCGGTAAAGTCGATCCCCGCTTCGACCAGGGCCGCCAGGTCCGCCAGCTCCGACGTCCACGCCCGGTACCTCGCCCCGGCCGAACCCTCCAGCAGCTCGCGGGCGGCGTGAGCCTGCGCCTCGTCTTCCGCGGCGATCAGGGCCGCCACACCCTCGGCCTGTTCGAGCGTCAACTTCCCCGCGAAGTACGCCCTCGCCGTGAACTCGCCCGGGCCCGCCGAGCGAACCCCCGGGAACGCCAGAACATCATCGAGCAGCCGGCGGGCCAGCACGGGGTTGCCCGGACACAAGATCTCGGCGGCGTCCTGCCCCGTGTACGAACGCGGGGCGTGGTACGAGATCACCAGCACGGGCAACACCACCCCGCCCGAGAGCCGCCACCGCGCGGGCCGAATGCCACGCCCCGCCCGTGCCCCGGGCCCGACGCGTTCGTCGAGGACCGCGGACGTGCCCGGGCCCGAGAGCCGGACCACGGCCCGCGCGGCCCGCCCTCGCGGCGACGCGACGGCGGCGATGGTGTCACCCACGATCACGCCCGGGACCCTCCCGCGCACGCCTCGCTCAGGGCTTCTTCTTCCCCGGCGGACGCTGGCGCTGCTCCTGCAACTGCCGGTGCTTCTCGGCGGCCTCCTGGAGGCGGGAGAAGAACCCCCCGCCCTTGGCCGCCCGGCGTTCCTTGAGCCGGTCGAGATTGAGCAGGTCGTGCGTCTCGATATGCCGGCGGATCCAGCGGCTCTCCATGATCCCCAGCGTGCTGTTGGCGATGAAGTACAGCGACATCCCGCTCGGGGCGTTGTACATCATCACCGGGAACAGGAAGACGGTCATCCACTTGACCATCTTCATCTGCATCTCCTGCTCGGGCGTCATCGTCGCCGAGGTCTGCGGCGGGGTCAGGTACTTCTGCTGCGCCCAGAACACCAGCATCAGCACGAACGGGAGGATGTTGAACGACGACAGCTCGCCCATCATCGGGATCGTCACGACGGTCTTGCCGAAGTAGATCAGCCGGTCCGGCTCGCCCAGGTCGCCCATGAACCAGAACGGACGCTCGGTCGTCCCCAGCATCTGGAACACCCCGAAGAGCGCGCCCTCGTGGCGCAGCTCCGCGGCGAACATGATCGTCGCCGATACCGCGATCCAGATCGGGGTCTGGAGGAAGATCGGGAAGCACCCCAGCATCCCCGCCGGGTTCACGCCCTCCTCACGCCACAGCTTGGCGGTCTCGGCCTGGAGCGTCTTGCTGTCGCTCCCGTACTTCTCCTTGAGCTTCTGCATCTTGGGCGCCAGCGCCTGCATCTGCTTCCCGAACCGCTGCATCCGGATCTGCGACCACTTGGTCACCGGGTGCAGGATCGTCCTCACGATCAGCACCAGCACCACGATCGCGATCGACCAGTCGAACACCACGTGGTCGTGCAGGAACCGCAACGTCCCCAGGATCGGCGCGGTCAGCCACTGGAACGTGCACCCCCCGCAGCACCCCCCGAAGTTGTAGACCACGATCTCCTGGATCCCCGCCGCCCGGGCCAGCGGGTCCTTGCGGATCTCGTGCTTGGACTGAGGCCCCGCGTAGAGCACCATCGACAAGTCCGCCGTCGCGCCCGGGGCCAGCGGGATCGCCCGCGAGTTGATCCGCATCGCCAGGTGCACCTGCCCGGGCGTCACGAACCCGAGCCGGTCGACCGACTCGGCCAGGTCGAACGCGCGGGCCACGGGCGACCCGTCCGCCGGGAGCAACGGGCCCATCGCCGCGGCGAAGTACCGGTTCGTCATCCCCACCCACGACAGCGAATACTGCCGGCTGACCGACCGCTCGTTGGGCCACTGCACCTCTTCCGCAACGACACGCCCCAAGGGGTCGGTCCGCTTCGCGAGCTCGGTATGGTCGAGCAGGTAGTCCTTGCCCAGGACGTACTGCCGGCCCGGGTCGGTCTGCGGGTCCATGAGGTACCCGAACCGCAAGCGCCTCTTGTCGCCCGTGTACGCCACGCGGTCCATCGCGAGATCGACCACGCCCATCTGGTACCAACGGACCGTGAGCGGGTGGGGCGAGAGGTTCGCCGCCGACTGGTGAAGACGGATGGTGTACGACCCCGGAGCGACCTCGTACCGGCGCGAGAGGCGGAGCAGGTCCGCCCCCGACGACGTGTCCCGGATCACCGCCTCAAACGCGCCGGGCGCGACCTCACGCCAGACCCCGGGTGCGAACAGGTCGGCGTATTCCCCGTTGACGAGCACACCCAGGGCCGCCATCGGCACCACCGGGACCTGGACCTGCGTGTCGGGCCGGATCGCCTGGATCGCGCCCTGGATCTCCAGGTGCGTATCGCGACGGATGGTCTCGAAGTGACGCGTGAGCAAGACCCGCTCGACCCCCGCGCCGCGCGCCGAGAACTCGACCTTGTGCATCAGGTCGCCCGCGGGATCGAGCGACCCGATCGGGCCGGGCGGCACCGGCTCGCCCACCACCGCCGCGGGCGTCACGGCGACCGCGGGCGCCGGCGGAGTGGCCGGCGCGGGCGACGCCGCGGCGGCGGGCCCGGCCTGGGCCGCGGGGGACGCCCCGGCGGGCGCGGGCGTGGACGGCGCCGGCGTGGTCGCCGAGGGCGGGGTCGTGGCAGGCGGGGGCGGGGTCCCGGTGTTGAGGAAGACGGCGACCGCGACCCCGATCGCGCCCAGGAGCGCGACCACGGGCACGACCACCTTCAAGGCTTTGTTCTCTTCCCTGGGCATAAGGGTCTAGCGTAGCCGCCGCGCTGGCCCGCCACGGACCGGGAAGCCCCGTGCGAGCCCCGGGGGTGGGTGAATCGAACAGGGTTGGCGGCTTAACGCCCGTCGAAGAGCCGATCGACCAGCCACGGCGGGAGCTGCGGGATCTTGCGCATTTTCGCCGCCGTCGCCTCGATGTCGTACGGGATACGCACGAACTCGGCCCGGTCCGGGTGGAGGATCACGTAACTGGCCTTTGGGTCGTGATCCCGGGGCTGACCCACCGACCCGACGTTGATGACCGCCTTCTCGTCCTCGCGGAAGACGTACCCGCGCTCGCCCAGCTCGTCGGGCGGGTAAAAATCCGGCTCGTCGGTGAACACGCCCGGCACGTGCGTGTGCCCGACGACGCAGAGCCTGGGAACCCGGTCGAAGATCGATTCCAGCTTGTCGGGCTGGTTCTGTGGGTCGTCGGGAAAGATGTACTCGTTGATCGGCCGGCGGGGCGAGCCGTGCACCGCGAGGATCGGGAACGCCAGGTCCGGGGGCTGGTCCACCACCCGCACCCGCAGACGCCCGAGGAACTCGTAGCGGTCCGCGCGGAGCTGGGCGTCGGCCTCCTTGTCGAACTGCTCCCGTGTCCAGTACGCCGCCGTCTCCGCCCCGGCGTTGAAGTTCGTCGGCTCGTACAGCACCGCGAAGTCGTGGTTGCCCATCAGCGACCACACGCAATGCTTGCGGACCAGGTCCACGCACTCGAGCGGGTCGGGCCCGTACCCCACCGTGTCACCCAGGCACACCACCCGCGTGATCCCGCGCGAGGCGATATCCGCGAGGACCCGGTTCAGGGCCGAAACATTGGCGTGGATGTCGGAGATCACCGCGGTCGGCACGTCGTCCTCGAGCAAGCCCAGTCGTGGGGGCCATGATATCGCCCCCGACCCCGCCCCGCCGGGCCGCCCCGCGTCACCCGCCGGATCACGGCCCCCGCACCCCCGGACGGGCGGGAGACGGGTGGGGCATCCACCCGATACGCTCCCCCCGTGATCACCGAACCCCACGTTACCCCGCCCCCCATCCCCCCGACCCCCATCCCCCCGGCCCCGGTCGCCGACCGCCAACGCGTCACCGCCGTCGACGAGGTCCGCGGCCTCGCGGTCCTGGGCATCCTGCCCATGAACATCGTCACCTTCGCCCTCCCCTTCGCCGCCTATATGGCCTTCACCAACCCCGCGGTCAACGCGATGGCGGGCGAGTTCACGGGGCTCAACCGCCGCGTGTGGTGGATCAACCACCTGATCTTCGACCAGAAAATGATGACCCTCTTCTCGCTCCTCTTCGGCGCGGGCATCTCCATGATGCACCGCCGAGTC
The DNA here is from genome assembly GCA_015200025.1 of Phycisphaeraceae bacterium. Lineage (GTDB taxonomy): Bacteria > Planctomycetota > Phycisphaerae > Phycisphaerales > UBA1924 > UBA2396. The sequence goes on from CP054186.1 coordinate 1,058,763, forward strand.
TCCGAGTCCCGCGGGCTGGCCCACGCGCCCTGGGCCGGCGTCTTTTACCGCCGCATGCTCGCGCTCCTGGCCATCGGGCTCGCGCACGCCTACCTCATCTGGTTCGGGGACATCCTCGTCACCTACGCCCTCTGCGGGATGCTCCTCTACCCCCTCCGGAAGTTCTCGGCCCGGACCCTCGCGATCGTCGGCGTCGCGCTGCTCGCCGTCATGACGCTCCTGAACATCGGGATGGGCATGGGGCTCGCCTCGTTCCGCGACGAGGCCCTCCGCGTCCAGGCGCTCCTCGACTCGGGCGAGACACTGACCAAGGCCCAGCAGGAAACCCTCGACGGGTGGCGAGAAACATCCTCGATGATGAGCCCCGACGCCGCGAAGATCGCCGAGGAGACCGCCGCACGCCGCGGGGGGTTCATCGACAACGCCCGCCAGAACTTCAACACCGCCATTTTCTTCCAGACCGCGATGTTCCTGATGTGGGGCCTCTGGCGGGTGACCGGGCTGATGCTGCTGGGGATGGCCCTCGAGCGGGCCGGCTTTTTCGCCGCCCGCATGAGCCCGAGGGTCTACGCCGCCTTCGCCGCCGTCGGGTATGTGGTCGCGGTCCCGCTCGTCGCGGTCGGCGGCGTGAGGCTGCTCGAGAACGACGGGGACATGGTCGACTTCTACCTCATCAGCGGGCACTTCAACGGGCTGGGCAGTATCCTCGTCTCGCTCGCCCACGCCTCGGTCCTGATGCTGCTGGTCCGCGCGGGCCGGGCCGCGTGGGCGCGGGGACGCCTCGCCGCCGTAGGACGCATGGCCTTCTCCAATTACCTCGCCCAGAGCCTGATCTGCACGTTCATCTTCTACGGGTGGGGCCTGGGGTACTTCGGGGAGTTCGAGCGTGGGCCGGTCTACCTCGTCGTGCTGGGGGTCTGGGCCCTGCAACTGGCCTGGAGCCCCTGGTGGCTCGACCGGTTCGCGTACGGGCCCGCTGAGTGGCTCTGGCGCTGGATGACCTACGGGCGTCGCCCCCCGATGCGGCGTCCTCACACCACCCTCGCCGCGGATTGACCTTTCCTTTACAATGAACACCCCGGGGCGGCCGCGGCGTCGCGACCGCCCCGGGCCACCGCCCGCGCCCCACGCCCCCGCCCTCGGGGACGCCCGGCCCGCGGAGAAGGGAGTCTGTGTCCGATGGCGGCACCCAACCCAACCGCGTCAACCCCCCCCGCGAACATCCGCAACGTCTGCCTCTGCGGGACCGCCTCCTCCGGCAAGACGATGATCACCGAGCGCCTCCTCTACGCCGCCGGCGCCACCAAACGCCTCGGTTCCATCCAGGAGGGCAACACCGTCTCGGACTTCACCGAGGACGAACGCCACCACCAGCACTCCCTCCAGCCCGCCTTCGTCCACTTCGACTACGAGGGGCACGAGGTGCACCTCATCGACACCCCGGGGCTGCCGGATTTCATCGGGCACGCCATCGCCTGCTTCCCCGCCGCCGAGACCATCGCCGTCACCCTCGACCCGATCAAGGGGATCGATTCGGTCGCCCGCCGGCTCATGGCCGTCGCCGAGAAACGCCGCATCCCCCGCATGATCGTCGTCAACAAGATCGACGATCCCAACACGGACCTCCCCGGGCTGGTCGCTTCGATCCGCGAGACCTTCGGGGCCGTCTGCCTCCCCATCAACCTCCCGGCGGCGAACGCCACCAAGGTCATCAACGTCTTCGAGCACGACGGCCACGACGCCGCGGGCGACGACACCGACTTCTCCTCCGTCCACGAGGCCCACAAGCAGATTGTCGAGCAGGTCATCGAGGTCGACGACGAACTGACGATGGAGTACCTCGAGAAAGGCGAGGGCGCGGGCTTCGACCCCGAGAAGCTCCACGCCGCCTTCGAGAAGGCCCTCGAACAGGCCCACCTGATCCCGGTCTGCTTCGTCTCCGCCAAGACCGGCGCGGGCATCGACGACCTGCTCCACATCCTCGCCAGCCTCTGCCCAAGCCCCGTCGAGGTCAACCCGCCCGAGTTCGTCCGCCGGGAGTCCCCCGACGGCCCCGAGGCCGAATGGCACGCCGCGCCCGACCCCTCGGCACCGCTCATCGCGCACTGCTTCAAGGTCACCGCCGACCCCTTCGTGGGCAAGATGGGCGTCTTCCGCGTCCACCAGGGCACGCTCCGCGTCAAGCAGGACATCCTGATCGACGAGATCAAGAAGCCCGTCCGCGTCTCCCACCTCTTCAAGCTCCAGGGCAAGGAGCACGTCGAGGTCCACGAGGTCGGCCCGGGCGAGATCGCCGCGATCTCCAAGGTCGACGAGGTCCACTTCGGGTGCGTGCTCCACGATTCCCACGAGTACGACTCGGTCCACCTCAACCCGCTCCCCTTGCCCAGGCCCCTCTTCGGGCTCGCCATCGAGCTGAAAAACCACGCCGACGAGACCAAGTTCTCCTCGATCGCCCACCGCCTGATGGAGGAAGACCCCTGCTTCACGGTCGAGCGGATCGCCGCGACCGGGCAGACCGTCATCCGCGGGCTGGGTGACCTCCACCTCCGCGTCATCATCGAGAAGTTCAAGCACGCCCACATCGAGCTGATCACCAGCACCCCCAAGGTCGCGTACAAGGAAACCATCACCGCCAAGGCCGACGGGCACCACCGCCACAAGAAGCAGACCGGCGGCGCGGGCCAGTTCGGTGAGGTCTACCTCCGCATCGAGCCCCTCCCCCCGGACCACCCCACCGGGTTCGAGTTCGTCTCCGAGGTCGTGGGCGGGACCGTCCCGCGTCAGTACTGGCCCGCCGTCGAGAAGGGCGTCCGCCAGGTGATCGCGGGGGGCGCCTTCGCCGGGTACCCCATGTCCGGGATCCGCTGCGCCCTCTACGACGGGAAGTACCACGACGTCGACAGCAAGGAGATCGCCTTCATCACCGCGGGCAAAAGGGCTTTCATCGACGCGATCAACAAGGCCAGGCCCAAGCTCCTCGAGCCGTACGTGACCCTCGAGGTCACCGCCCCGTCCCGGTACATGGGGGACATCGCCGGGCACCTCTCGACCAAGCGCGGGCGCGTGCAGGACTCCCAGGTGATCCCGGGCGACGTCTGCGTCGTCCGCGCCACCGCCCCCCTGGGCGAGCTGCAGAACTACGCCAACGAGCTCAAGAGCATGACCGCCGGCGCGGGCTCCTACGCGATGGAGTACAGCCACGACGAGCACGCCCCGCCCCAGGTCCAGCAGGCCGTCACCGCCGCCTTCAAGCCCCACCCCGACGAGTAGCGTTCGTCTCCCACCGGAGGCCCGACCATGCCCACGCACGCGCGTTCCCCGCTCCCGCTCATCGTCCTGGTCCTCTGCCTCCTGGGTGCCGCGGGCGGGCTCTATGTCTGGGCCACCCAGCAGAGCCGGATCGCCGACGGCGAACTCCCCTCCAGGCCTCGCCCCGCCCCCACCGCACTGCACGAGGCCGCCACCAGGGGCGACGCGCCGGCGATCGCCCAGGCCCTATCCTCGGGCGCCCTCCCCGACGCCACCATCGACGGCGCCACCCGATCCCACCGCGGGCTGACGCCCCTCATGCTCGCCGCCATGCACGGGCACGCCGACGCCGCACGCGCCCTCCTCAAGGGCGGCGCCAAGGTCGACCTCGCCAACGAGGGCGGGTGGACGCCCCTGATGTTCGCGTCGGCCTACGGGGGGCACGAGGCCGTCCGCGTCCTCCTCGACGCGGGCGCCACCGTCAACGCCCGCACCCTCGACGCCCAGGCCACCGCCCTCATGCTCGCCGCCAACGCGGGCGAGCCCGCGTCCGTCCGCGCCCTGCTCGCCAAGGGCGCCGACACCTCCTTCCGCAACAAGTGGGGCGAGTCGGCCCTCCACCTCGCCGCCCGCGCCCGCAGCCCCGAGGCCGTCCGCGCCATCCTCGGCACCAGCCCCGACGTGAACCTCAAGGACCAGAAGGGCAACACCCCGCTCGTCGGCGCCTGCGAGGGAGACGACGCCGCCGAGACCGTCCGAGCCCTCCTCGATGCCAAGGCCGACCCCAACCTCCCCAACGACCAGGGCCTCACCCCGCTCGCCTGCGCCGCCTTCACCGGCGACGAGGCCACCGTCCGCCTCCTGCTCGAACGCGGCGCCGCCCGCGACGCACGCGATTCCGACGGACGCTCGCCCGCCGACTGGGCCCTCTCCCGAGACGACGACAAGGGCAAGGCCCTCGCCGCCCTCATCACCGGCGCCTGACCCTCGCCCCCCGATGGCCCCTCAGAACACCACGTCCGCCAGCGACCCCAACGCCACCTCGCCCTCCCCTTCCGCCCACGCCTCGGCCTCCGCCGCCCCGCCCCGCGCACGGCCTTTCAGCGTGTCCACGCCCGAAAGCGGCCGCCCCGCCCCGTGCGTGAACGTCAGCCCCGTCAGCCGCTGCACCCGCGCGATCGTCACCTGCGCCGTGCGGTACCCCGCGAACGGCTCCTCCACCGCACGCTCGAGCCCATAGTCGTTGATCGCCCGCTGCTGGCTCGCCACGAACGCCGCCGCCCGCAGCCGGTCCTTCGCGACCACCGCCGCCACCACCTTCCAGAATGTGATTGGCACCCGCACGCCGCGGTACGACGGATCGTCTTCTCGAAACGCCGGGCCCGTGATCACCTGCGCCCGAGTCAACGCCGGACCCCGACCGCCGCGGTCGACGTTCCGCTCCAGGATGTGCTGCTCCAACCTGAACCACAGCCCGCCCGAACTGTTGAACTTCGAGTGCTGCGGCGTGCAGTTGGTCCAATGGTTCGTGTCCTGCGCCCTCTCCCGCGACGCCATAAGGTCCGGCCCGTACTCCATGTCCTCGTACCGCGTCAGGTGCCCGCGGTCGAGGTGGTTCGACACGTACGCCTCGTTCGTGATCTGACACTCCCGGTCGATCCGAGGATCCACCCGCCACACATCCCGCGGACGTCCGAGATCGAACCGCGACCCAAAGTCCACGTTCGCCGCCGAGTAGATCGCCACCCGCCGCTCACGGTGCATCACCACGCTGTACCCGTCGTACCGCAGCACCCGTTCGTCCCTCGTACCCGTGAGCACCGCCGCGTGACCTTTCAGCCCCTCACTCGGCGCAGGGAGATTCACCCTCGCCTTCTTCCCCAGGAAGTCCGGGTTGTACCCCTTGCGCTTCGAATAATCCTTCTCGAACGAAACCTTGATCTCCTCCCGCTCGTCCACCGCCTCGACCCGCGGCACCCCCGCGGCGGCCCCCGATACCCCCACGCCCGGGAGCCCCGACACGCTCACGCCCGTCTCCCCACCGGCCGCCGCCCCCGGCCCCACATCCCGCCCCCCGACCCGAACCACCACCTCCACGCCGCCGATCCCGCCCGAACACACCGATGACGCCACGCCCCCCACGCCCCCCACGCCCGCCGCGCCCGCCGCGCCCGCCGCGCCCGCCGCGAACGACGACGCCGGCACCAGCGCCCCCACTCCCTCCGCCACACGCCGGGGAGACCACCGTCCGCTCCCCACCCGCGCGCTCGCCGGCGTCGCCGCGAACATCGGCTCGAGCAACGCACGCCCCGGGCCCAGCCTCCCGCCCGCGCACACCTTCTTGAGTTCCTCGACGATCCGGCTCGAGCGGATCCCCTCATTCGCGATCCACTTGATCTTGTCCTCCGCCATCGTCCTCGGGTCGTACGCCACCCCGTCCACCGTCATCCATTGCTTGCCCTTGGTCTCCGGCACCCCCGCGTGGTGCAACGCCACCACGTACCAGTCGTTGTTGAACACCGGCGAGCCCGACGATCCACCCAGCGTGTCCGTCGTGTACCACAGCACGTCCGACCCCCGCTTGATCAGCCGGTTCTCCCGCGCGCACACCTGCTTGATCTGGCCCCCAGGGTGCTGCACGATCGTCAACCACTCCCCCTCCATCGCCTTCCCCGCGTCCCCCAACAGCGGCAACGCCCCGTACACCCCAAGCGCCCGCCCGTCCGTCCGCGAACGGGGCGCCACCGCCACCACCGCGAAATCCAACGCCTTGTCGGCGTAATACAGCCTCCCGGGCTCGAGCGCGAACTCCTGGTAGATCTTCAGCGTGTCGTCCAGCCCGTGCTCATACTCGAACTGCGCCACCGAGTGCGACGCTACCTCCCTCTCGGGAAGCACGTGATGGTTCGTGATCAACACCCCGTCCGCGATCAGAAAGCCGGTCCCCCACCCCGCATGACGACCCGGCGACGACATGATCTTCAAACGCGCAATCGCCCGAGACGCCAACGCCCCACGCTCCAGGGAGCACACCGGCTGCAACTCGTTCCCGCCGATCACGCGCTCAAAGAACACCCCCGCCTCCACCCCGTGAGGCGTGCTCGCCTCGATGAACCGACGACGCGCCGACGACTCCCCGGGCTTCGCGGCCGCCGGCGCGGCCCGCCGCTGAACCTCGCCGATCGCCTTCTTCAACCCCGCCACCGTCCCGAAGTCCTTCGCCAGCCGTTCACCCGCACGATCAAGCAACCCTTGAATCACCGGCATGGTTCACCTCGCAAGGCACGACCCGCTCCGGTATAACATAGAACCGGCCTTACGGTTTCTCGGACGCGCAATCTTCGCGCACGAATAACCTCCCCATCCCTCACCCACCGCACCGATATGGGCTTCCTGATCCCTTCCCGCGCACCACGCGCGCCCCCCCGTGCTCTCTTCCAAAGCCATGCTCATCGGACCGCACCAACCCGCGACAAACGCCCCCACCTCCCACACCGCCCCCACCGCCCCCACCGCCCCCACCTCCCCCACCTCCCCCACCTCCCCCCAGCCAGGGGGTATCCCGGGTTCGTTCGCGTTCCCGCGCGGGTCGGCATCGTCGGCCTCCCCGACGTCCCCGTTCGACCGCGTCACGCTCTCCCCAGAGGCCGCCGCACGAACCCGCTCGACTCTGGTGGCCGCCCGGGTGAACACGCCGGCGGCCGAGGACCTGTCGGCCCCGCCGCCCGAGCTCCGCGCCGCGGACGCGCCCGCCGGTTCATTCCCGCTCTACCGCCACCCCGCCGACCGCAACGCCGCCGCCACGTCCATCTTCGCGGGTCGCAACCTCGACGTCACCGCCTGACCCGCCCGCGGCCTGACCCTCACCCCGGCCCCACTGGTGCCCATCGCACGCGGGGTGTTGTCGTCAGAACTATCACGGGATCGCGCCCGACAGATCGATCCCCTTGAGCCCCATCACGGTCCTCCGGAACGGCATCCCCTGCTCGCACCCCCGCTCGCCCATCGCGCGCACAAACCTCATGGCCGACCCGTCGAAGAGCCCCGTGCTCGTCGAGTACCACTCCGTCGACGTGGGCCCCACGTCCCGGGCGAACGAGTCCCCCCGCACGCTGATGCAATAGTCCTTGTCGGGCACCAGGTAGACCTTGCGCGACGGGAACGCCACGTCGCTCAGCGTGTTCGCACGCACCCGCATCGCCTCCATCGGGGCGTCCGCGGTCATCCGCGTCCCGTCGAGCCACGCCGCGAACGTCATCCCGTAGGTCGAGGGCCAATCGGCCGCGATGTTCGGATATTCGATCCGCGGGTCCCCGGGCGGGCGGTGCCGCGGGCACCGGTACCCCGCGTTGGGCACCGTCCCGTACTCCTCCTCGGGCAGCGTCAGCACCCACCACGTGGCGTACAACTCGTGGAAGCCGAAGACCCCACCGACCCCGACCTTCAACCCCCCGAGCCGATCGACCGGCTTGATCTCACGCCTTTCCCCCGGGAACGGCAGAAAGTCCCGGTACTCCGCCGAATACACCATCAGCCTCGCCAGGCTCGAACCCGTGTTCGCCAGGCACGCCGTCTGCACGGACTTCACCCGCGCGGCGCTCAACCCGGGCACGCTCAGCGTGATCAGCAGCGACAGGATCCCGATCGCGACAACCAGCTCCAACAAGGTGAAGCCGGGTCGTTTGCTTCCCCCCGCGTGCTCGGCGGGCATATGCAAACTCCTCTCGCCGGTAAGAATACCACAAGCACGAGGCGGGTTAAGCCCCGACTTATCCACATTTTTCGCACTTTCTCGCCGGGGGGCTTGATTCTCACCGGGGCATGCAAGTAGTCTATTTTTATTCGTTATGGGAATCGATCCGAGGTAAAGCGTCCGGGGAGTCGTTATGAGAAATGCCCTGCTGCTGACCGTGGCGGTCGCCTCGCCCGCGCTCGTGGTGCTCGCGCAGTCCACGATCCCGTGTTTCCGCGAGAAATGGAGCGGGTGCACCTGCACGGGCGAGTGCGAGACCGTCAACACCCGCTGCCCGACCAAGGTCGTCTGCTGGGGTGATTTCGACACCGGTTACAACAAGCACGGCATCGGGATCCCCGCCCACGCGTACGCGTGCGAAGAGTGGTACGGCGACTCAGGGCACTGCAACACCACCACGTGCTGCGAAGGGGGCGAGTTCATCCGCTATTCCGGCACGAACGTCACCATCAACTATCAACCATGCACCGGGGGGGGCTGCGTCCGCAGCGGGGGCGGCGGAACGTAATCCCACCGGGGGACACGACACCCATGACACCACTCTTACTGGCCCTCGGCCTGTTCTCTCTCCTCTCGACACCGAGCCCCGAACCCGCCTCCACGCTGCGTCAACTCCGCGAGGCCTACGCGCCCATCCGCGCCGCCGTCGCCGAGTGGACGCTCGACGCGCCGAAAGGTCAGGGCCAATCCGTCCGCTCCGAGGTCCACGCCGACCGCACCTTCTCTCATCAACTGTGGATCGAGGCCCGGGACCAGGGCTCGCGACTTCGGCCTCATTTCGAATGGTTCGACGGGACAATCCGGCGCGTCGCCGCGGCGGGCGGCGGGCTCTTCACCGAGCGAGCCCACGACCCCACCGCGGGGAACGCCGTGCCCCCCGCCTGGCTCGCCGCCCCCTGGCCCGTCGTCCCGGTCCTGGCCGACCGTCTCACCGCCTCCCGCGATCTCACGATCACCGAAGAGGCCGGACGTACCACCGCCTCATCCGCCTCGGCCCGCCTCACCCTCGAATGGGACGCCGAGTTCCGCCTGCTCCGGCTGGTCTCGGGCGATCCGGGCCGCTCCTTCATCGAGCGCACCTACGCCGATTTCTCCCCCCGCGACGGCAACGCCCCGCCGATGCCCGCGTCCTCCCGCGTGCGCATCGTCAGCCCCAGAGACACCGGCGAGCCGCTCGACCACACCCAATCCTGGCGGCTCACGTCCGTCACCCTCAATCAGCCCGACCGCCTCACGCCGTTCGACGCCTCCGCGGTGCACGCGAGCCGCTACGACCCGACCACCTCCATCGTCTACAACGAGGAAGGCCGGCCGATCGGGAACCTGATCCATTCGAGCCCATTCCCGAGCGAGCACCGCTCGATCCGTCCTTACATCCTCGCCGGCATCGCCGCGGTCGTCCTCGTCGCGGGCTGGTTCGCCGTCCGCCAGCGCCTCGGCGCGGCGGCCTGACGACGCGAAGGGAGTTAGCGCCGTCGCCCGCCCGATCCTCTCACGGCAGATCGCCCGAGATATCGATCCCCTTGAGCCCGTGCACCGTTTCAAAGAACGGCACCGCCCCATCGCGCCCGCGCTCGCCGTCGATGATGCGGTACCGGAAGGCCGAGCCGTCGAACATCGCCGTCGACGACGGGAAGGGGTACGTCGAGCCCGCGTCGAAATATTCTTCGATCCCCGGGCCCGTCGCGCAATAGTCCATCCCCGTGAACAGGAAGACCTTGCGCGTCGGGAAGGCCACGTCACTGATCGGGTTGGCGCGGACGCGCATCGCCCCGAACGGGGCGCCCGGCGTCAACCGCGTCGCGTCGAGCCACGACGCCCAGGTCAGGTCGTACGTCGCGGGCCAGGCCTCGTGGAAGAAGTTCCGCCGGAGCCCGGGGTCGTCGGGGGTGAGATGATCCGGGCACCGGTACCCGCGGTTGGGGACCACGCCGTACTCCTCCGCGGGCAACGCCATGACCCAATACCGCGTGTAGAGGCGATGGAACCCCAGGAGCCCGCCCAGCGGTAACGACGCCCACCGCGTCCGTTCGTCCCCCCACTCCCGCACCGTCTCGCCCGCGAAGGGTAGAACGTCCCGGTACTCCGTCGCGTACACCGTGAGCCTCGCCGCGCTCGCCCGGATACTCGACAGGCACACCGCCTGCCGCGACGCCGACCGCGAGGCCTTCAAGGCAGGCAGCGTCAGCCCCATCAGCACGACCAGGACCGCGACCACCACCAGGACCTCGATCAGCGTCCACCCCCGGCGACCACACGGCCCGACCCGAATGCCGACCGTGTCATTCATGCCCTCAACCTATCGGGTCCGCACGGCCAGACCAAGATATTTATTTTATCCACCATCGCTTCACGGGCATTGACACGGGGGGGGGTGGGGGGGGTAATCTCCGTTTGTCGTGTTTGATAGATTCAACGATCAAGCGTGCGAAAGAGACCTGTCCCTGATCCGGTGACGGCCTCACATCTTTCGGATGTCCGAACGTACCGCCCGGAGCTCCCCATGATCACTCAGCACCTGGCGTTCAGTCTCCTCACTCTCGCCGCGTGCGTCATGCCCGCCCGGGGCACGCTCGGCTCCCACACGCCCGAGCCCACCGCCCGTGAAGCGCTGATCGCCCTGGCCGCCGCGTACGACGAGGTCCGCTCGGCCGAGGCCGAGTGGCGCCTCGACGAGCCCGGCAACGCCCAGATCTACCGTGTCGAGACGCACCCGGACGGGTCCTTCTACCTCCGGCAGTGGTACGAGCACCAGGGGGCCGCCTGGCGTGTCCAGCCCCACGCGCTCTGGTCCGACGGCGCCGTGCACAAGTCCGTCATCCCCGGTTCATATCATTACGTCGAGTCCCGTTCCCGCGCCGGGCTCGACGCCGGCGGCCCGCACACCCACCCCGCCCCCTGGCCGATCATCCCCGCCATCGCGCGGCGTCTGCTCGAAGCCCCCGACACACGCTACTCCGACGGGCCGCCCTCCTCCTCGGCCTCGAGCGTCTCCGCCGGCCTCGCCCTCAAGTGGGACGAGAAAGGCCGCGTCACACGACTGACCAGCGGCGACCCCGCCGCCTCCGCCATCACCCGCTCCTTCTCCGGCTTCGACCGCCCCGACGCGCCGTGGTGGGCCCCCTCACGCCTCGACGTCCGTATCGAATCTCCATCGATCGGCACGCCGCCCATCGAACAGACCTGGACGCTCGCCTCGCTGGACCACAACCACGCCGAACGCCTCTCGCCTTTCGACCCCGAACGCCTCGGCGTCTTCCGCCTCGACCCGATCACCGGCGAGGTCTTCGATCACCGCAACCGGGTCATCGCCACCACCAGCCGGAGCACCTACCCCCTCGGCGGCGGACTCGCCCGGATCGCCGCCCTCGCCGGGATCGCCGCGATCATCGCGGCCGCCGGGTACCTCGCCGTGCGACGCCTCCGGGGAGCACCGTGAGGATCACGCTCGACACCCTCGCCGACCGCCCCCGCGCCGCGCCCGTCTCCCGGGCCGCCCTCGCGATGGTCGCCCTCCGCCTCGCCCTGGCCTCGGTCTTCCTCCTCGCCGCCGCCCTCAAGCTCACCGACGCCCCCGCGGGCGCCCCGCCGTTCGTCGGCGGCGTGCGCGCCTTCGCACGCCTCATCGACGCCCACGGACTCTTCCGCTACCAGGGGGCCATCAGCCCGGTCGCCGTCGCCTGGGGCGTGATCCTCGCCGAGATCGCGCTGGGCCTGGCCCTGCTCATGGTCCGGCCCCCGCGGTGGGTCGTCCACGCCTCGTGGGCTTTGCTCGCGGCGTTCACCGTCTATCTCATCGCCGCGTTCTGGGATCAGCAACAGGTCGAGTGCAACTGCTTCGGGCGCATCGCCGCCGGGTCGCTCGCCTGGTCCGTCACGCGGAACGTCGGTTTCATCGCCCTGGCCGTCGCATGGCTCGTCCTCGACCGCCGGGGACGGGCGGGCACGCCTTCCTGACCCTCCCGCTCACCCGCACGCCCCCGACGCGCCGATATCCTTCGTCCCGCCGCCGAGGGCCCCCCCACCCACCCCAAGGCCGCGGCGTCGGAGGGCGCACGCTTGGAATGGTGGCACGCGGTCATCCTGGGCCTGGTCGAGGGCATCACCGAGTACCTCCCGATCAGCTCGACGGGGCACCTGATCCTCGCGTCGTCGCTGCTGGGGCTCAACGACACCGCCGAGCGCAAGGCCGCCGTCGACGCGTTCAACATCGTCATCCAGGGCGGCGCGATCCTGGCCGTCGCGGGCCTGTACCGGGCCCGGGTGGCGCAGATGCTGCGCGGGCTGATCGGGCGCGACGACGCGGGCCTGCGCCTCGCCACCAACCTGTTCATCGCGTTCCTCCCGGCGGCGGTCTTGGGCGTGCTCCTCGACGATTGGATCGAGGCCCGCCTCTTCTTCGCCGGGCCCGTCCTGTTCGCGCTGGGGGGGGGCGCGGTCTTCATGTGGTGGCTGGAAGCCCGCCGCTCGGGGCGTTTCGGGCTGCCGCCGAGACGCCAGCTCGAGATCGACGACCTGAGCCCCGCGCAGGCCCTGACGATCGGGCTCATGCAGTGCGTGGCGATGTGGCCCGGGACCAGCCGGAGCATGATGACCATCGGGGGTGGCTACCTCGTCGGGCTCCGACCCGCCGCCGCCGCCGAGTTTGCCTTCCTCCTCGGGCTCCCGACCCTGGGCGGGGCGTGCGTGTACAAACTGCTGAAGAACCTCAAACACGCGTCTGAGACCGGCACGCCCAACCTCTTCGATCAGCTCGGGTGGTCCAGCGTGCTCATCGGCTTCGCGGTGGCGACGGTCTCGGCGGCCCTGGCGGTCAAATGGCTGGTCGGGTTCCTCAAGCGCCGCGGGCTCACCCCCTTCGCGTACTACCGGCTGGCCCTGTGCGCCGTGATGCTCCTCATGGTCTGGCGGGGCGTCGTGTCCATCGAGCCCCCCGACATGGGCACCCCCGCCGAAGCCGCCGCCGACTGATCCGACACGCTCGAAGGACCGATACCCGTGGCCATGACCACGACGACGGACCCCCGGCCCTCGGGGCGCGGATCCCTACCATCGCCGGCCGTGACGACGAGTTATCCCAAAGACAAGATCAACGTGGTGCTCCTCGAGGGTGTGCACGACCGGGGGCGCACGCTCTTCGAAAGCGAGGGCTTCCGGGTCGAGTCGCACCCGGCCAGCCCGGACCCGCAACGCTTGCGCGAGATCCTCGCCGGGGCGCACGTCCTGGGGATCCGCTCGAAAACGCACCTGCCGGCGGACGCGCTCGCCGCGGCGCCCCGGCTGCTGGCCGTGGGGTGTTTCTGCATCGGGACCGACCAGGTGGACCTCCGGTCGGCGGCGTCGCGCGGGATCCCCGTGTTCAACTCCCCGTTCGGGAACACGCGGAGCGTAGCGGAGCTGACGGTCGCGGAGGCGATCGCGCTGCACCGTCGCCTGACGGTCAAGAGCGAGGCGCTGCACCGCGGGGCGTGGGACAAATCCGCGGAGGGGGCGCACGAGGTGCGCGGGCGGACGCTGGGGATCGTGGGCTACGGGCATATCGGGTCGCAGGTGTCGGTGCTGGCCGAGGCGATGGGGATGCGGGTGGTGTACTACGACGTGCTCCCGAAACTCCCGCTGGGCAACGCGCGGCCGCTGCGCTCGCTGGGCGAGGTGCTCGAGCAGTCGGACGTGGTGACGCTGCACGTGCCGGCGACGGCGTCGACGGAGCGCATGATCGGCGCGGCGCAGCTGGCGCGGATGAAGCCCGGGGCGTTCCTGATCAACAACGCGCGGGGGTCGGTGGTGGACGTGCCGGCGCTGGCGTCGGCGTTGCGCGAGGGTCGTCTTGGGGGCGCGGCGTCGGACGTGTTCCCCGTGGAACCGTCCGGGAAGCACGAGGCGTTCGCGAGCGAGCTGTGCGGGCTGTCGAACGTGATCCTGACGCCGCACATCGGGGGGAGCACGGCGGAGGCGCAGGCGTCGATCGCGGAGGACGTGGCGACGAAGCTGCTGTCGTTCGTGAACCGGGGGAGCACGACGGGGTCGGTGAACGTGCCGGAGGTGGAGCTGCCGGACCAGCCGATGCCGTCGGGGGGGGCGGGCGCCCGACCGCACCGGGTGCTTCACTTCCACCGCAACGTGCCGGGGGTGCTCAGCACGATGCACGGGCTGATCGCGCGGCTCGGGGCGAACGTGTCGGCGGAGTACCTGCGGACCAAGGACGAGGTGGGGTACGTGGTGCTGGACGTGGACCCCACGGACGCGGGGCCGATCCTGGCGGGGCTGCGGGAGATCCCCGAGACGATCCGCGTGCGTGTGCTGTGGTGAGGCGGGGGCGGGGGCGGGGGCGGGGAGGGGCCGTTATTCGACGTTGGCGGCCTGTTCTTTGATGCGGTCGATGGCGCCCTTGATCTCGACGGTCCATCGGCTGATGGCGGCGTCGGGGGACTTGCTGGCGATGGTGTTGGCCTCGCGGAGCATCTCCTGGGCGAGGAAGTCGATGGTCCTGCCCATGGGCTTGTCGTCGCGTGAGTCGAGGAAGCCCCCGAACTGGTCGAGGTGCCCGCCGAGGCGTTTGGTCTCTTCGGCGATGTCGATGCGTTCGGCGTAGGCGGCGATCTCTCGGATGAGATCGACGGCCTCGACCTTGACGTCGGACTCGCGGAGCATCTGCTCGATGCGGGCCTTGAGGCGGCGTTCGTACTCGACGACGACCTCCGGGGCGCGGGCGGCGATCTGGACGAGCCGCTCGGCGATGAAGGCGCTGAGCTGGCGGAAGTCGGCGGTGAGGGCGCGTCCCTCGTGCTCGCGCATGGCGATGAGGGCGTCGAGGGCGGTGTCGAGGAGCCCGCGGAAGACGGCCTTGGCGGCGTGGAGGCGTTCCTCCCCGTGGGAGGGGGGTTGGAGGACGCCGGGGAGGGCCAGGAGGGCGCCGATGTCGATGGGGACGCTGCTGGCGGCGAACTGGGGGACGGCGCGGATCTGCTCGACGTACTTGGCGAGGGCCTTGTGGTTGACCTCGTAGGCGGCGGAGGCGGACTCGTCGGAGCACCTCGCGGTGAGGGTCACCGACCCTCGGCTGACGCGTTCGCGGAGGCGTGATTCGAGCTCGGCCTCGAGCCCCTGGAACTCGTCGGGGAGGCGGATGACCGCCTTGAAGTACTTGTTGTTGAGGGAGCGGACGTCAAGGAAATAGTGAGCGCCGTCGGCGTGGGTGGAGGCCTCGCCGTAGCCGGTCATGCTGCGGATCACGCGAACCTCCCGCGTAGGCCGACTTTCGAGTGCGCCGCGATCACCGTCCGCCGCCCTCGGGGGTGGACCCGCCGCCGCCCTGACCGGGCTGATCGGGGGTCGGGGTGGCGGGCTCAGGGACAACCGGAGTAGGCAGGGGTTCTGGCGTGGGAGCCGGGGCGGGGGTGGTGGCCGGGGTGGGGTCTTGGGTTGGGGGCGTGGGTGAGGCGCCGTTGGAGGCGGGGGCTTGCGGCCCGGTGAGGATGACGGGGGTGGCCTCGCCGCGGTCGGGGACGGCGGCGAAGTTCATGAGGATGGCGACGATGAGCCAGACGGCGAACATGATGATGGTGAAGAGGGTCAGGACGTCGCCGGTCTTGGTCCCGAAGGCGGTCTGCCCGGAGCCCGAGGAGGCGCCGAAGGCGGCGGAGAGCCCTCCGCCCTGGGGCTTCTGGATGAGGACGGTGAGGACGAGCATGAGGCACACCAGGGCGAAGAAGAGGAGCCCGATGTTCACCGCGATGCCATAGGACAGGATCAACATGAGACACTCCAGGGGCTGGGCCGTCGAGCCGTGATGTTAGGCGCGAAGGGGCGGGCTCCGCCTGTCCTGTTCGAGCTTTGTTCGTTCCCGGACCTCCCGCGAGGTCCGTGTCGAGGTCAGGGTCTAGATGCGGCGGCGGCCCGGACGATGCCGGCGAAGTCCTCGACCTTGAGGGACGCGCCTCCGACGAGCCCGCCGTCGACGTCGGGCTCGTTAAAGATGCCGGCGGCGTTGTCGGGCTTGAGCGATCCGCCGTAGATGATGCGCATCCGCTCGGCGATGTCCTGGTTGAAGAGGTGGGCGACGAGCTTGCGGATTTTGGCGTGGACGTCCTGGGCGTCGGAGGGGTTGGCGTTTTTGCCGGTGCCGATGGCCCAGACGGGCTCGTAGGCGATGGTGACGCGTTCGATCATGTCGCCGGTGA
Organism: Phycisphaeraceae bacterium; assembly: GCA_015200025.1. Classification (GTDB taxonomy): domain Bacteria; phylum Planctomycetota; class Phycisphaerae; order Phycisphaerales; family UBA1924; genus UBA2396. The sequence goes on from CP054186.1 coordinate 1,074,948, forward strand.
CCTCGGCGAGCCCGGCGCGGACCTGTCGTTGGTTGACGGGGTCGGTGTGTCCGGCCTCTCGTTGTTCGAGGGTCTCGCCGACGCAGAGGACGCAATCGAGCCCGGCGTCGAGGACGGCGTGGACCTTGGCGTTGACCTGCTCGTCGGTCTCGCCGATGACGTGACGGCGTTCGGAGTGCCCGGCGAGGACGACCTGCACGCCGCAATCTTTGAGCATGGAGACGGAGACCTCGCCGGTGAAGGCGCCGTCGGGCTTGTGGTAGACGTCCTGGGCACCCAGGCGGATGTTGGACCCGCGGTCGCGGAGGATGGCTCGGACCGAGAGGAGGTAGGGGAAGGGCGGGAAGACCACGACCTCGGCGTCGGTCTGGACCTTGAGCGCGTCGACGACGCCGCGTGTCAGGTCCGCGGACGTCGTGCGGTCCGTGTTCATTTTCCAGTTGCCCCCGACGAGCGGCTTTCGATGACTCATGGCGGTCCTTTCCTCGTCGATCCCGTGCCCGGGGCGAGCGTCCCCGGCGGGTCACAGCGTAGCCCGCGGGGTCAGTGGTCGCGCCCCACCACCGCGCGGGCCATCGCTTCGAGCACCGAGCGGGCGGGCGAGACGGGGAGTGTCTCGAGCCCGCGGACGGCCTGCTCGACGTGCGCCCGGGCCCGGGCCGTGGCGTACTCGATGGAGCCGGTCTCGCGGACCGCGTCGAGGAGCGCCCGGGACATGTCGGGATCGCCGGTGGAGCTGCGGCCCTCCGCGAACGATCCGATCAGCGCGAGGGAGGCCCCCCGGCGGGTCGGCCCGCACGCGCGGAGGTGGTGGATCACCGGGAGGGTGAGTTTGCCTTTCTCGAGGTCTTTGCCGACGCTCTTGCCCACGACGGCCTCGCGTCCGGTGAGGTCGAGCAGGTCGTCCTGGATCTGGAACGCGGACCCGACGGCGTGCCCGAAGTCGGCGAGGGCGGCGCCGGCGCCACGCCCGGCGCCGCTGAGCGAGGCGCCGAGTTCGCAGGCGGTGGCGATGAGCTCGGCGGTTTTGCCGCGGATGATCTCGTCGTAGGTGGGCTCGTCGAGGGAGAGGTTCCCGCGGTGGTGGAGTTGGAGGAGCTCGCCGGCGGCGGTGATCATCGCGGCCCTCCCGATGGCGCGTGCGGGGCCCGGGGAGGGGAGCGACGCGCAGAGGTGGTACGCCGAGGCGATGAGGTAGTCCCCGAGGATGACGGCGGGCTCGTTCCCGTAGAGGCGGTTGACGGTGCGTCCGCGCCGGCGGACGTCGGCCTCGTCGAGGACGTCGTCGTGGACGAGCGTGGCCATGTGCACCATCTCGACGGTCGCGGCGACGACGGCGTGGGCGTCGGTGAGCATCGCGGCGGGGTCGGCCTTGGGGTTGCGTTCCCAGGCGGGGTGGGCCGCCAGGCCGCAGAGGCCGACGAGCGTCGGGCGGAGCATCTTCCCGCGGTAGGACTCGACGTGGGAGGTTAGATCCCTGACGGGGGGGAGGTCGGAGGTCAGTTCGCGGCGGAAGACCTCGTCGACCCGCTGCAACATCGAGGCGAGGGCGTCGGCCACACCCGAGGCGCCCGGGATCGAATCGGCGAGGTCCGTCGGGATCGGGAACATCGGTCGATCCTAGCGGGCGGAGGATTGATCGGGTGCGGGGCCGGGACCGGAAGGAGGGGGCGTCGGGGCGGGCTGGGCCGGAGGTGTGAGCGGGCGCGGGACAGGGACTCCGACGCGTTCGAGAGCCCGGAGCGTGTCGGGGTGAGCGGACATGAAGCCCCGTCGAGGATCGAGCTGCCGGTTGAGCGTGTCGCGGGCGGAGGTGGAGAGGAACCACCCCAGCGGGAGGCGTCCGGTGCCCAAGATCCCGGGTGCGTCTTGGCAGGCGAAGCGGAGGGGCGCGGGGTCGAAGGGGAGGCCGCGGGCATGGAGGTCGGCGAGGAGGCGAGAGAGATCGTCGACGGCCTCGCGTCCGCGGGCGCCGCGGGTGGCCAGCATGGTCCGGAGCGGGGACATCGGGTCGCCGAAGCCGTGGGCATGGTGCTCGGCCGGGTCGTCGTGGTCGATGAGGACGACGGTGAAACGGACACGGTCGGCCCAGGCGGGGCGGGGCTCACGAACGCCGACCGAGGCGAGGGTGCGGAGGAGGTCGGCGAGGGTGGCGGCGCCGGAGTTTTCGAAGTATCCCCCGTCGGCGAGGCGGTGCTTGCCGCCGTTCTCGTCGAGGAACGACCCGGCGGGCGTAACGATGGGGAACCGCGCCGAGAGGAACGCGGCGGCCGTGAGGGAGAGGTCTTCGCGGCACCGTAGGAGTGGGGGTTGTGTGTCGGGGGCCTCGGTGGTCGTGGAATGGACCATCCAGGCGTCGCCCGACGGGCGGAGGTGGCCGAGGATGATGCGTTGGCCGGTGGCGACGTGGGTGGTGTTGAGGAGGAGGAAGGGGACGCGGGTCATGGGGTTGACGCCGCGGACATCGAGAAAGCCGCGGGTGAGCGGGTTGGCGCCTCGTCCCTCCCACGCCCAATCGAGGGCCTGCTCGAGCGCGCGGGCGCGGGAATAGAGGGGGAAGGTGACGGGGAGGAACTGCTGGATGGCATCGAGGCTGAGCCCGCGGGCGAGGGTGGGGCTGAGCAGGTCGCGGGAGAGGGCGCGGGTGATGGTCCATTCGAGGCCGCCGGGTTGATCGGGAGGGGCGAAGACGCCCCCGCCGGGGGTCGGGTCGTCCTCGGCGGCGCGCACCGCGGCGGCGTAGACGGCGGCGCCGATGCTCCCGCCCGAGACGCCGCTGACCGCGAAGAGACGCTCAGAGAAACGTCCCTTGGTCGCGTGGTGCAGGCGGGCGAGGACCAGCCCGGTCCAATAGGCGTTGCGGATACCGCCCCCCTCGGCGGCGGCCAGGTAGATCGGGTACTGGGCGGGCGGGGTGTGTCCCGTGGCGGTGATAGCGGCGTCCCAGGCCGAGAGCCTCGGGGTGATCCAGGCGTCAAAGGCGTCCGCGGCGTCGGGGGGCGGCGGGGCCTTGGACGGGTACGTCCGCGGGTAGTGGTTGTCGTTGAGGTCGAAGGTGTTGGCCACGAACCATGCGGCGAGCAGGAAGGTGATGACGGGGACGCCGAACTTGGGCAAGACCGCCGCGGCGAAGGAGAGGACCAGCGTCCAGAACGAGAGCAGGATCCCGACGACGGCGATGGGGCCGAAGAAGGCGATGAACGGGGGGATCAAGAGCCCGGCGAACAGGACACCCGTCACCACGAGGACGGTCGCCGCCAGTTTCATTTGGCTCTCGGCGTCGACGGGCTGGTGCTGCATGACGCGGGAGGCCAGCTTCACGACTTTGGCCTTCGGGCTAGCGAGGGCCTTGGCGGGGGGCGAGGGTCGTGACGCCCGGCGTCTGATCCATATCCGATGGCCCCCGTACGCCACGGCGGGGACGAAGACCCAATAGAGGAGAACGATGAGGACCTTCTGGATCGGCGAGTGTTCGAGCCAGAACTCCGCGCGGGTGAGCGCGGTGAGCAGGGCGAGCCATGGGAGCAGGGCCATGAACGAGGGCACCCATCGGACTTTCTTGAAGGGGAGCCGGTCGATGATCTGAAAGATGCGGAGGGTCTCGCGGGAGGTCTGGAAGAGGGTCCATGAGAGGAGGGCGGCCGCCGCGACGTGGGCGCCGACCCGCTGGGTGCCGGGTCCGAGCAACGAGGCCAGGTAATCGATGCTCTGGTCCGGGAGGATCGTGACGCCCGCGAAGACCAGGGCGGCGAGCCACTGGAAGCGGAGCCGCCAGGCGGTGTCGGCCAGCCCGTCGTACCGCCGACGGATCCGGAGCCAAAGCTTCACGCACCCCGGGACTTTCGAAGGTTGAAGGGCCATGGTCAGCCTCCGCGGTCATGCGCGGATTCTAACATCGGCGTCCGTTCGCGGCGCGCGGGTCCGGGGCCGAGCGCGGGGGGGGTTGGGGTTATTTCTCGGCGGAGATCCAGGCGATCCAGCTGGGGCAGGACTCGCCGGTGGTGGTGGGTTTGAAGATGCCGTTGCCCCCGCCCTTGGGGTCGTCGCCCTCCCAGTAGACGGTGACGCGGGAGAACCCGGCCTCGGTGAGCAGCTCTCGCACCTCGGCGAGGGTCCAGAGGCGCCACTGGTACGTGAAGGCCTTGCGGAGCTTGGTCTTATCGGGGAACTCGAAGTGGATGTGGCAGGTCATGTCGCCGGTGAGCGGGTTGTAGGACTCGTGCTCCCAGACGTAGGTGAATCCCCGGCAGCGTCGGCGTTCGATCTGGACCTTGCTGGCCTCCCACCCGCCGAAGAAATCGAGGAAGAAGACGCCGTCGGTGACGAGCGAGCGCCGGACGGACTCGAAGTACCCTCGGAGGGCGTCGCGGGTGTGGAAGATCCAGTAGCTGAAGTTGCAGGCCAGGATCATGTCCATCGCGTCGCCCCCCGGGCCGACGTCGCGGACGTCGCGCCGGAGCAGGGTGACGCGGCCGCGGGCGTCCTCGGGGAGACGGGCGAGGTGGTTGACCCTGGACCAGGCGAGGGGCTCGGGGTCGATATCGACGGCGACGGCGGTGTTGGTCGGGCGACGCTTGACCCACTCACAGCTGGTGGCGGCGGTGGCGCAAAAATCTTCGCGGAGCCGGGAGGCGAGGCGCCCGCGGAGGGATTTGAAGCGCCGGTCGACGAAGTCGATCTCGGCCTCGACGCACTGGACGGCGGCCTCGTACAGGGCCCGGGGGTCGGCGGTGCGTGCGGTGAGGGCGCCTTGACGGGACGGCGCGGCGATCCTGGGTTTGTTTCGAACTGCCATGAGGCCGGAACGTAGGCACCCGTCCGGGCTCACGGGCCGGGGCATGTCACCCGGTCATCCGACGGGCGGCCCCGGGTATCGGAGCCCGAGCGGGCACGCCGGAATACAGTCGAGCCCACTTCTCGCCGAAGGAATCCTTATGCGCCTCACGATGGTCGGTACGGGTTATGTCGGGCTGGTGACGGGCGTCTGCTTCTCGAACACCGGGAACACGGTGACGTGCCTGGACGTGGACCCCTCGAAGATCGAGAAGCTCCGTCGCGGGCAGAGCCCGATCTACGAGCCGGGCCTCGACGAGCTGCTGGAGCGGAACATCGCGGCGGGGCGGCTGAAGTTCACGCTCGACAAGGACGAGGCGTACCGGGACGCGGACGCGATTTTCATCTGCGTGGGGACGCCCAGCGACGACCGCGGGCACACGGACCTGCGGTACATCGAGCGAGCGGCGGACGACATCGGGGCGGTGCTCAAGGCACTTGGGCCCAAGGCCGCGGCGAAGCTGATCGTGGTCAAGTCCACCGTCCCGGTGGGCACGACGCACAAGGTGCGTGACCGGATCCGGGCGGCGGCGGGCGAGGGGATCCGGTTCCACGTCGCCGACAACCCCGAGTTCCTCAAGGAAGGCGACGCGATCAACGACTTCAACAAGCCCGACCGGGTGGTGTGCGGGGTCGAGGTGAAGCCCGACGGGACGCTCGACGAGCGGGCGTCGGAGCTGTTCCGGACGCTCTACGACCCGTTCGTGCGCAACGGGCACCCGATCTACATCATGGACATCCTCTCGGCGGAGATGGTCAAGTACGCGAGCAACAACTTCCTGGCGACGAAGATCTCGTTCATCAACGAGATGGCGAACCTGTGCGAGGCGTACGGCGCCGACATCTCGCGGGTGCGCGAGGGGATGTGCGCCGACAAGCGGATCGGGAACCAGTTCCTGTACCCCGGCGTGGGGTACGGGGGCTCGTGCTTCCCCAAGGACACGCTGGCGTGCATCATGATGGGCGAGACCGTGGGCGTGCCGGTGCAGGTGAGCCGGGCGGTCCACGAGACCAACCAGCGGCAGCGCGAGCGCTTCTTCGACAAGATCCAGCAACACTTCAAGGGTGCGGGCGGGCTGGCGGGCAAGACCCTGGCGTTCTGGGGGCTGGCGTTCAAGCCCCGGACCGACGACGTGCGCGAGGCGCCGGCGCTGACGCTGATCCGCCGGGCGGTGGGGTTCGGGGCCAAAGCGAGGGCGTTCGACCCGGTGGCGTCGGAGACGGCGGCGCACGAGCTGGGCGAAAATCCGAGCGTCACCATCACGCGGGACCTGTACGACGCCGCGGCGGGCGCCGATGCGCTGGTCATCTGCACCGACTGGGACGATTTCAAGAGCCCGGACTTCCAGCGGCTGGGCTCGATCATGTCTCGGCGGGTGATCTTCGACGGGCGGAACCTCTACCGCACGGGGCAGATGAAGGAACTCGGGTTCGTGTACCACTCGATCGGGCGGGCGACGGTCGGGGGTTGACCCCCACCCCCCTCACTCAGACCCCGGTTCCCCCCCACCGCATCACGAACGATCTCCGCGGTGGTGCGCGCCTTGAGCCGGTCGTCCGGACGCTAGCATTGGTCGCATGCGGCGCTTCGCCCGGTGGTACGCCCGCCGGATCGTCAACGTCAACGTCAACATCGTCCTGGCGGGTCTTCTCGCGCTCCCGCCGACGGCGCTGGTGGTCCACTTCTCACGGTACTGGGGCGTGGACGACCACGACAAGGTGCTGATCCTGGCGATCACGTGGGTCACGGACATTATCTTCGACGTGGCGATCTACTTCGTGCTGCACTGGGCGGCGAACCACGGGTCGTGGCGGAACGCGTGGCTCGACAAGGCCGAGCACGTCATCGTCGAGCCGGCGTACAAGGGGATGTCGTTCGTGCACGACGCGGGGCTGGTGCAGTTCCAGAGGCTGGTGATCAGCCCGGTGCTGTACGTGCTGTGGCTGGGGTCACAGTACATGCTGATGAAGGCGGGGATGGACCGGGTGCCGGCGATGGCGCTGGGGTGGGTGCTGGGGATCTCGACGGCGAGGACGATCCACACGCTGTGGATGCTGCGGGAGGAGCGCATCAGCCGGGAGCGTCGGCTGTCGGCCCGGCTGCTGTGCACGCGGTGCGGGTACGACCTGAGCCTGGTAACCTCCGAGGCGTGCCCGGATTGCGGCGAACCGATCCGGCGGGTTCCCCCGCCGGGCGTGATGCGTGACCCGGAGTCGGCCCCCACGCCGCGCTCCCGGGAGCCCGAGCCCAAGACCCACGCCGCGTCGCCCGGCACTTAGACGGCTCGGCGTCGGGCGTCACGCCGGGTCTCCCGGTCGCGGCGGCCGGAACGTCAGCCCTTCCCGCCGAGTTTCACGACCAGTTCCGCGAGGTTGGCCCGCATCAGGGCGAACCAATCGCCGTCGCCCAGGGGGTCGAGCCGCCCGAGCCCGACGCCCGCCGCGGAGGCGATCCGCCGGGCGGACTCGTGGTCGAACTGGGGCTCGACGAAGATAACCGGGACGCCGGACTCGCGGACGGCGGCGATGACGGCGGCGGTCTGCCTGGCGTCGGGCTCGACGCCTTCGAGCGGGCGGATCACGGCGGCGATCCTGAGCCCGTAGCGTTCGGCGAGGCGGGAGAATGCCGCGTGGTGGGTGACGATCGACCGGCCTTCGAGCCCCGCGAGGGCGGCGCGGTATTCGTCGTCGACGTTCATGACCCGCGCGATCAGGTCGCGGGCGCCGTCCTCACCCGGGAGCGGGGTCTTGATCCCGCGCCGGGCCGAGGCGCGGGCGACGGCCTCGTTCAGGGCCGGCACCAACTGGGCGCACAGGATCGGGTCAAGCCACAGGTGCGGGTCCACGGAACCGTGGTCGCAATCCTCACCGTGCTCGTGGTCATGGTCGTGGGCATGGTCGTGGCCGTCGGCGCTGATCCCCACGGCCGACGCGAACCCCACCGCCTCGCCCGAGACCCGGCCGCCCTTCGACGCCACGAGGCGCTCGATCTGCGGCTCGAGCCCGAGCCCGACGTACACGATGAGGTCGGCGCGACCGACCGCCGAGAGGTCCTCGGGCGTGAATTCGTACCCGTGCTCGCTGCGGCCGGGCTTCATCAGGATGCGAACATCACTGCCCTCGGGGAGCAGCGGTCCGACGAGCCCGGCCAGCGGCGCCACCGTCACGACGACGCGCAATCCCGGGATCGGGGGGTCCTCGCGGCGTCGGCACCCGGACAGGGCGCACATGCATACGAGCAATAGGACCACCGCGGCCCGCACGCCGACGCCGTTCCGACCCGCGTTCCGACCCACGCTCCACGCGCCGACCATGCCGCGGCCTCCGCCCGCCCGCCCGGGGGCGGGGGTATATGAGAATCAAATCTCACCTGAAGTATACCGCGTCCGCGCCGCGCTTGAAATACACTCCGCCGATGACCCGCTGTCGCCCGACCCGGCCGCTCATGGCTCTGGCCCTTGTTCCGGCCTTGTGCGCGGGCTGCTCGTGGGACGGGGCGCCGGCGGGCACGCGTCCCGTTGAGTCCCGCCCGCTCACGGGCATCAACCCGTTCGCCCCGGAGCTCATGCGGATCCACCCGCTGTCGCACGTGGCGCTGGCCCCCGACGGCAAGCCCGAGATCATCTGCCACGTCGAGTTGCGGGACCGGTGGGGGGACACCACCAAGACCACGGGCGACCTGACCGTCCGTCTTTTCGCGTCGCCCGCGGGGCCCCAGTCGGGCGGGGAACAAGAACTCCTCCGCTGGACCATCGACCTGTCCGAGGATCAGACCAACGCCGCGCTGTTCGATCCGGCCACGCGGACGTACCGCCTCCCGCTGGCGGGGGCTCCGGACTGGATCGCGGGGCTGTCGCCCGCGCGTCCCTCGGGTGGGGGGCGCATCACACTCCAGGCCACGCTCGCGCCGTCCCCGGCGGGGTCGGCGCGGATGCTCTCGGACGACCACGTCATCCGCCGGTGAGCCGCCGCATTACCGCCCCGCGCCGTCGGGCTGAGCGCGCCGCCCCTGCGCGTCGAGCTCGCCCCGCTGGCGGTAGCGTTCGAGGATCCGCTCGTAGAGGACGGTCTGCTTGTTGGAGAGATCGACTTCGACGCCGTCGATGAACGCCCGCTCGACGCGGGTGGTCAGTTCGAGGGGGTTGCCGTCGGTGATCATGACGGTGGCGGATTTGCCGGCCTCGATCGAGCCGTAGCGGTCGCCGATCCCCAGCAGGCGGGCGGCGTCGAGGGTGACGGAGCGGATCCCCTCCTCGGGGGTCAGTCCGAAGGCCACGGCGGTGGCGGCGGCGTACGGGAGGTTGCGCTCGTGCCCGGTCTCCTGCCCGCTGGCGATGCAGAAGGGGATGCCGGCGTCGCGGAGGGCGGCGGGGAGGCGGTAGGCCTCGTCGTAGTCGGAGTCCGCGCGCTTGGGGAGGTTGTGGGTCCCGACGAGGATGACGCCCAGAACGCCGGCCCGCTTGATGGCGTCCACGCAGAGCCGGGCGTCGCGCCCACCGACGAGCACGACCGAGAGCCCCCGCTCGGCGGCGAAGGCGCACGCCGCGGTGATCTGATCCGCGTCGTTGGCGCGGATGTAGACCCGGCCGCCGGGCCCGCCCCCGGGGGCGGGGAGGAATGGCACGACGGCCTCGTGCCGGACGTCGGTGGGGCCGCCCGGGGCTTTCGCGTTGCGGTACGCCAGCGCGCCGTCGAACGCCTCCGTCAGGCGTGCGAGGCGGGCGCGGATGTCCTTGGCCTGCTCGTCCTCGCGGGGTCCGTCGACCCCGCGGACCGTGCGCATCCATGGCCAATTGACGACCAGACCGCCCGAGTTCGTGACGGCCAGGTCCTCGACGGTCCACCCGTGGAGGCGGATGGCGCAGGCGCGGCCCGGGACCAGCCCCCCGTCGGGGAAGACGCCCGCGATCAGCACGCCGTTGGTCCGCGCGACGGGGATGAGCGTGCTGTCGGGGTTGACGGCGGCGCAGGCCGAAGCCTCGGGGGTGACCTCCCCGACCTCGGCGGTGTCCCGGGTGGCGCGGATGCTCTGCATCTCTTCGAGCCCCAGCGTCGTGAACGCGCCGATGAGCCCGGGGTAGACGTGCTTCCCGGCGGCGTCGATCTCGACGGGCCCCGGGGCGGCCCAGCGGACCGTGGCGGCCCAGGCGCGGAACTCGTCCGCGGTGTAGACCCCGGTGATCTCGCGGCCCATGACGACCACGCCGTCCTTGATGGTCGCTCCGCCGACGGTGTGGACGGTGGCGCCGCGGATGATGACAGACCGGTCGGCGGGCCCACGGACGGGGGTAAGGTCCTGGGCCCAGGCGCCCGCCGAGAGGCAGGCCGCCGCGATCCACCCCGCCGCGCTCGCGATGGTGTTGAGGATGTTCATCGGTGCACCTCCCCGCACCCGCACTCGCCGGCGCGGACGGCCCAGGGATCGAGCCCGCGTTCGAGCATGTCGAGGTGGCGGCGCCACGCGCCGTACGCGGTCGGGTCGTCCTCGCCGAAGGCCCACCCGCCTCGGCCCGCGAGCACGCCGCGCCGGGTCGGCGGCGGTTCGTCGGGCGGGGGATCGGGTTTCTCGGCGTCCGTGTCGCCGCCCTTGCCGCCGCGTCCCCCGGGCGTGCCGGCGCCTTTGTCCTTGGCGCTTTGGCGGAGGATCTTCTGGATGATCCGCTCGCGTTCGCGGGCGATGGCGGCCCGGTGCGTCGCGTCGGCCTCGAGGGAGAAGACGGGGACCCCGTCGACCCAGGTGGCCTCGCACCGGGTCATCGAACCCAGGGGGTTCCCGCTCCAGAGCACGATGTCCGCGTCCTTGCCTGCTTCGAGCGAGCCGACCCAGCGGTCGATCTTGAGCTGCTTCGCCGGGTTGATGGTCACGAAGGCGAGGGCCTCGGCCTCGGTAAGCCCGCCGTACTTGACGGCCTTGGCGGCCTCGGTGTTGAGCCGGCGGGCCATCTCGTTGTCGTCACTGTTGTAACTCATGACGGCGCCGAGGCGGTGCATGAGCGGGGGCCCCTGGGGGATCGCGTCCTGGACCTCGACCTTGTACGCCCACCAGTCCGCAAAGGCCGACCCGCCCCCGGAGGCATCACGGACGTGCTCGGCGACTTTGTACCCATCGAGGATGTGCTGGTAGGTCCCGATCCGGAACCCGAACTCGCGGGCGACGCGGGCGAGCATGACGACCTCGTCCTGGCGGTAGCTGTGGCAGTGCAGGAGGCGGTCGCCCGAGAGGATCTCGGCGAGGGCTTCGAGTTCGAGGTCGCGCCTCGCCCCCGGAAGACCTCGGGTCGCCGCGTATTCCTTCGCCGCGGTGAGCCGCTCGCGGATGATGCCCTCGACGCCCATGCGGGACTGCGGGTAGCGGACGCGGCTTCCCTCGGAATTGCCGCTCTTGGGGTTCTCGCCCAGGGCGAACTTGATGCCCTGGGGGGCCTCGCGGAAGATCATCCCGTCGACCTCGGCGCACCCCCAGCGGAGTTTCTGGACGACGTTCTGCCCGCCGATGGGGTTCGCCGAGCCGTGGAGGGTGTTCACACACGTCACGCCCCCGGCCAGTTGCCGGTACCAGTTCACGTCGCCGGGGTTGGTCGCGTCGGCCATGCGGACCTCGGCGGTGACGGCCTGCCCGGTCTCGTTGGTGCCCGTCAGGCTCGTGTGGCTGTGGCAATCGATGATCCCGGGCGTCACGTGCTTGCCCGTGGCGTCGATCTCTCGCCACGACCCGGCCCGCGAGCCTTGCCAGCGGTCGAACTCGCCCGCGTCGCCCACGAAAGTAATCTTTCCGCCCGAGGCGGCGAGGACCCCGCGTTCGATGACGCCGCGCGGGCCCATGGTCCAGATCGTCGCGCCGCGGATGATGACGTTCTCCGCCGACAGCCCGCCCGGGGCGACGGCGTAGGGGCCCATGGGCGTCCCGAACTCGGCGGGGGGCGGCGGCTCGGGCCCGCGTTCATCGCCCGTGACCCGCACGCCGCGCCAGCGCCGGACCTGCCCGTCGGGCGCGGTGATGGTGCCCTCGATCGCATCGCCGGCGACCACGCCCTCGATGCGCACGACCCCGCGGCTTTCGAGCCGGTCCATGTCGAGGGCGTATCGGACCGTCATCCCCTCGACCGACGCGTCGGTGATCTCCACCGGCACGCCGTTGACACGGACGCGGACCGCGCCGTCGGCACCCACCTCGATCTCGGCGGCCTCGGGCGTGCCGGCCTCGACCGCCCGCCCCGCCACCTCGACGACCCGGAAAGCCCCGGCCGCACGATCGCCGGCGGGCGCGTCCGGACCACCCGCGGCTTTGGCCGGCTCGGCTTTGGGGACCTCGCCCGTGCGCACGGCGCTCCAGGCGAAGGACGAGCCGTCCGGGCGCAGGCCCGTGCCCGAGAGCACCGGGGCCGCGCCGGGCGTGGCGCCGGGCATGACGGTCCCGCTCAACGTCCAGAGCCCGTGCCGCCCGTCGAGGGGGCCGTGATCGAAGACGAGGCTGAGGCGGTTGCCGTCGAGGGATTGCGTGATACAGGCGGTCTCTTTGCCGTCGCGGCGGACCTTGACTTTGGGCTTGCCGGGCTCGCCCTCGATGATGAGGGCCCGCTCCAATGGGGCCGCCCCCACCACGTCGAGCGACCAGACGCCCGCGATCCCGACGGGCACGGGCTCGATCTCGTGACGCCGACCGTCGATCCAGACCCATCGGATGGCGGCGTCCTTCCCCGACGCGGCGAAGAGGTCGCCGTCGGCGATAACGAGGTTGGCGATCGTCCCGGGCTTGATCTCGCCGAGGCGGTCGGATAGCCCCAACACCTTCGCGGGCTGGGTCGTCAGCCCCGCGAGGGCCGCGTCGGGGGTGAGCCCGCGCGAGATCGAGGCCCGCAGGTTCTTCCAGAAGTCGCCGGCATCCTTGAGCCGGGACGTTGTCAGCGCCACGCCCAGCCCCGCGGCGACCAGCCGGCCCGCGTTCTCGGGCGCCCGCTCCCATTCCATGAGCGTCCGCAGATCGACCTCGGCCTGGCGTCCCACGCTGGAGACGTCCGGGGGCTTGGGGAACTCCAGCGGCGTGACGACGATCGCGCCCTCGCCCAGGGCCCCGCGCAGCGACGCTGAACGGAGATACTCACGACCCGAGCCGACGATCAGGAACGGGCGGCCGAACTCCTTCGCCGCCTTCGCGGCGCGGAAGGCTTCGAGCTCGTCGCGCACGCTGATGGCCAGCGGGGGCTCCTCGGTCGTGCGGTAGAGCGCCGAGAGGGCCGAGGGCGTCTTGACGCGGCCGGCCTCGAACTCGGCCTGCTCCCACGCGGCGTCGCTGAGCACTTGGCGGAGGAGCGCGATGGCGCCCGCGGCGGTCGAGGGGTAGGTGTCCCACGTCGCGACCGAATCCCGACCGCCTCGGGATCGCTCCAACGCCACGGCGTGGTACACCCACGGGCGGTAGACCAGGGGCCTGGTGAGGCTGCGGTCCTCCGGCGGCTCGGCGAGCGACACCGCCGCCGACCACCCGCGGAAGACCCCGCCGGCCCGCTTCCCGGGGTGCACGGGCGAGATCCCCGCGGCGGTGAACCCGTTCTTCCGCAGCGCCCTCGCCGACCCGGCGTCGACCCCGGGCCCCTCGAGCGCCGAGCGCTGCGGGATGACATGGGGGCTCCAATGGCTCCCCGGCGCGTCGGCGGAGGGTCGCGGGGCTTCGACCTCGACCCACGGGTCCACGAACCCCGCGTACACGTGCATCCCCTTCGCGTCGTACTCGCGCGCCCCGCGTGGGATCGGCACGCCCGCCCCGACCGCCTCGATCGACCCGCCGCGGATCACCACCGTGGCGTTCTCGATCCGCTCGCCGGGCCTGGGATAGACCGTCGCGCCGACGAGCGCGTGGACCTGGTGAGGGACGGCCCGCGGGCCGTTGGCGGGCGGGTCGAGCGGGCCTTGGGCGGCGGCGAGGGCCGGCGCCACGGCGAGAAGAACGAAGCGGGCGAACACCGTGAAGCGGACGGGCACGCGCGAGCGGATGTCGAGCATGGGCGGAGTGTAACGGACCGCGGGCGTACCCCGCGGTCAGCCCACGAACTCGGGCTTGAGGTCGCGGGCCATCAGGCGGGCGACCGCGTCGATCGGGTCGAGCCCCTCGAACAGCACGGCGTGGACGGCCGCGGTGATGGGCATCTCGACGCCCACCCGGGAGGCCAGCGCCAAAACCGCCTTGCACGTGGCGACCCCCTCGACCACGTGCGGCGTGGCGGTCAGATGATCCTGCAGCCTCACCCCGCGCCCGATCGCTTCCCCGCACGAACGGTTCCGCCCCTCGGGGCTGAAACAAGTGGTGGCCAGGTCGCCCACCCCGGCGACCCCGAAGAACGTGCCGGTCCTGGCGCCCAGGGCGACCCCCAGGCGGGTGATCTCGGCCAGCCCCCGGGCCAGGAGCGCCGACTTGGCGTTGTTCCCCGCGTTGAGCCCGTCCACGATCCCCGCGGCGATGGCGATCACGTTCTTGACCGCCCCCGCGACTTCCACACCCACCAGGTCCGAGTTGGTGTACACCCGGAGCCACGACGTCCCGAAGAGGCGTTGGATCCGCAGCGCGAAGCCCTCATCGGGGCACGCCGCGATCATCGCCGCGGGGAGGCACTTGGCCAGCTCGGCCGCGATCGTCGGGCCCGACAAACACCCGATCGGGCGGCCCGGCTCTTCTTCCAGCGCGTCCGCGATCACCTCGGACACCCGCATCAGCGTGGACGTTTCGATGCCCTTGGCCACCGAGACCACGCCCGCCCCGGGCTCGATCCGCCCCCGGGCCCGGCGCCAGACGTCGCGGGCGAACTGCACCGGGACCGCCGACACCACCACCGTCGACCCCCGCAGCGCGGTCGGGAGATCGGGGGTCACTTCCACACCCGTGGGCAGCGTGAACCCGGGGAGCCGGTCCGAACGCCGCGTCTGGATCAGGTGCCCGGCCTCGTCAGCGCTGTGGCTCCACAGCACGACCCGCCGCCCCGCGAAGGGGGCGTCCGGCGGCCCCGCCAGCACCCCCGCGCACACCAGCCCCATCTGCCCCGACCCCAGGACCGCCACGCTCGTGGGCTCGTCGGTCGGCGGGGGTGGGTTGGGTTGACGGTTCAGCATGGGCGAACGTGTGTCACCGGACAACGGATCCGCGGCCGAGACCCCGAGACCTCGAACCGGACCCGGGAGGTGGGCGTATCCTAGTGGCTCCCCGGGCGGCGTCGACGGTCATCGACCGCACGCGGCCCGGGCCGCGTCGGCGTTTCTGCCCGCCGCGGACAACCCAACGCCCCTCCGACCGGAGCTGCTCGATGCCGGCCAACGCCCATCACCATCATCATCACGACCATGACCATGACCACGGGGACGCGCACGGCGAGGCGATGCTCAGGCAGCAGGAAGACGCCATCGCCTGCTGTTCGCACCACGAGGTGTCGATCGAGCGGTACATCATCCTGTGCCTCGTGGGCGGGGTCCTGCTGCTGGTCAGCACCATCCTGGGCTGGTTCGGGTGGGTCAGCCCCGAGGTGGCCAAGTTCCCCGCGATGATCGGGGCCATCGTCCTGAGCGTCCCGCTCTTCTCGGCGGCGCTGACCGAGATCCGGACGATGAACCTGTCGAGTTCGACCCTGGCAGCCCTGGCGATCCTGGCGTCGCTGGCGATCGGGGAGTACACCACGGCCGGGTGGCTCGCGTTCATCCTCGTGGTGTTCGGGCAGATGGTCCGCCGGTCCGCCTCGGGGGCCCAGCGTGCCATCGCCGAGCTGGTCCAACTGACCCCCGACGTGGCCCGCGTGGTCGACGCCTCCGGGGCCGAGCGGGAAGCCCGGCTGGGCGAGGTCAAGGTGGGGATGACGGTCCGCGTCCGGCCCGGCGAGAACCTGCCCGTCGACGGCCGGGTTTCGACGGGCCGATCGACGATCAACCAGGCGTCGCTGACGGGCGAGGCCGCCCCGGTCGAGGTGTCCGTGGGCGACGAGGTGTACGCGGGCACGACCAACCTGACCGGCGCGGTCGACCTGACGGTGACCAGGGTCGGGGAGGACACGACCATCGGGAAGGTGACGCAGCTGATCCGCCAGGCCGAGCGGAGCCGCACGCCCCGTCAGATGCTCATCGAGCAAGTGGCGCAGTTCTTTGTGCCGGTGGTGCTGAGCGTGGCGTTCGCGGTGTGGTTCATGATGTCGCAGTCGCCCGACGAGAACGTCCGCAAGAACGCGGGCGAGGTCGCGGTGACGATCCTCGTCGTGACGTGCCCCTCGGCCCTGTTGCTCGCCAGCCCCAGCGCGATGCTCGCGGGGTTCGCCGCGGCGGCCCGCCTGGGCATCCTGATCAAGCAGCCCTCCTTCCTTGAAGCCGCCGCGAGCGTGAACACCGTCGTCTTCGACAAGACGGGGACGCTGACGACCGGGAAGTTCCAGGTGACGCGTCTGGCGCCGGCCGCGGGCGTGGACGGGGCCGCCCTGCTCCAGGCCGCCGCCGACGGCGAGCAGCACAGCAACCACCCGCTGGCGCAGTCCATCATCCAGACGGCCAAGGCCGCCCGCGTCGAGCCCGACGGGAGCAACGATTTCGAGGAAGTCCACGGCCGCGGGGTCAAGGCCCGGACCTCCGCCGGCGAGGTCTGTGTCGGGCGTTCGAGCTGGCTGATGGAGCTGGTCCCTGGGATCCGCCCCGAGGTCGAGGCCGTCGAGGCGAAGCTCGAGGGGATGACCGCGGTGCACGTGATGCGCGGCGGGCGCTACCTGGGGGCCGTGGGGCTCGAGGACACGCTGCGGGCCGAGGCCAAGTCCGTGGTCGCCCACCTGCGTGAGTTGGGCGTGCGCCAGGTCGCGATCTTCACGGGCGACCGCCTGACGGTGGCCAAGCGTGTCGGGCAGTCCGTGGGCGTCGACGTGGTCGAGGCCGAATGCCACCCCGAGGAGAAGCACGAGCAGGTCCGCGGGTTGGTGCGTTCGGGGCACCGGACGATGATGGTCGGGGACGGGATCAACGACGGGCCCTCGCTGGCCGAGGCCGACGTGGGCGTGGCGATGGGGCTCTCGGGGAGCGACATCGCCGCCAACTCCGCGGGCGTGGCGTTGATGAACGACGACCTGACCCGCGTGCCGTTCCTGATGGAACTGGCCCGGCGGACCCGCTCGATCATCGGGCAGAACATCGTCGCCTCGATCATCATCGCCGTGCTGGGGCTGATCCTCGCCGCCACGGGCACCCTGGCCGCGACGGGCATCGCCGTCCCGCTCGCCGCCTTCTACCACTTCGTCGGCGACGTCTTCGTCCTGGGCAACAGCTTCCGCCTGTTCCGGTTCGGCGAGAACTTCGTCCAGGCCGAACAAGACGCCCAGCCCGCCCTCAAGCGCCGGGCCGCCAGCCTCCGCGGGCTCGCCACCGCCCAGCCCGCCTGACCTGACCCCCCTCATCCCCTGCCAGCAAAAAAAGAAGCCTCGCCCGATCGGGCGAGGCTCTTTCATTTCAGACCCAACGCCGCGACGCCCGGCTCAGCGTCCGCCGGCGGAAGCGAATCGCTCGCCCACCTTCCGCCAGTTCACCACGTTCCACCACGCCTTGAGGTAGTCCGGGCGGCGGTTCTGGTAGTGGAGGTAGTACGCGTGCTCCCACACGTCGCACCCGAGGATGGGCGTCCCGCCGCAGCCCGCGACCGCCTTACCCATCAGCGGCGTGTCCTGATTCGCCGTCGAACAGACCTCCAGTTTCCCATCGTTCACGCAGAGCCACGCCCAGCCCGAGCCGAATCGACCCGTCCCGGCGGCCTCGAACTTGTCCTTAAACCCGGCGAACGACCCGAACGCGGTGGTGATGGCGGCCGCCAGCGGCCCCGTCGGCTCGCCGCCGCCGCCCGAGCCCGCCGGGGCCATCGATTCCCAGAACATCGCGTGGTTGACGTGCCCGCCCGCGTTGTTGCGGACCGCGCCGCGGATGGCCTCGGGCAGTTGGTCGAGGTGCCGCACCAGCTGTTCGCCCTGCCAGTCCGCGAACTGCGTGCCCTCCAGGGCCTTGTTCGCGTTCGTCACGTACGCGTTGTGGTGCTTCCCGTGGTGGATCTCCATCGTCCGGGCGTCGATGTGGGGCTCGAGCGCGGCGGCGGGGTACGGGAGCGGGGGCAATGTCAGCGCCATGGGACCTCCTCTGCCTTTACGAAACCCGCCCCCCCGGGCCAATACCGGGGAAGGTGGGGTATTCACCTGATATCACCCGGCGTGCCGCGTCCGTGTGAACGACCCGGGGCGGGGCCGAGATTCACCAGCGTAGGTCTTGAACTGAACTACCGGACGGCAGGGACGCGCGGCAGGACAGGGCGCCGAGCCCCTCCGGGGATAAGCGGTGGAAAACGTGTCGGACGACCTGTCGCACGCCGCGAGTGTGTGGTATGTTCCAAGCCCGCCGGTTCTTGGCGCGGTTCGGGCATGTGAACATAGGGTGAACATTGATCGCGTCTGGGCGAGTTTGTCGGATGCAGTCGAGACTCGCCGGGGAGCGATAGGACCGGGTTCGGGTTATTGAGTCCTCCGGTCGGCGGAGACCCGGGAAGAACTTGAAAAGGAACAACAGGATCGCGAATCCAAGGGCAAGGCGGGGAACAAAACGATTCAGAATCCGTACAATGAGCGTTGGCGGGCGGGCGTGCGGGTAGGGATCTGTTTGTTCGAGGAGCGGGAGATCGGGGGGTCTACGGCCCGGGTCTGTAAGGACGGGCGGCGGTTTCATCTGATCGGGGGATGATCGGGCGGGTGTGGGACTCGTCGGCGGGCAGCGGAGGTTGGTGCAGTTGAAGGGAAAGGTTCAGGGCGTGTGATGAGGAATGCAGTCACCAAAACTCAGGTGGGTCCGCTCGAGCAGGTCCGGCGTCGGCGCCGGGTCGGCGTGGCGTCGGCGGGGGTCGGCAAGGGCGGGGTGAAGGATGGCAAACAGATCCGCCGGGAGCTGTCGGCGGACGATCAGCGTCTGCTGACGCAGATCATGGCGAGCGAAGAGGACTTCATCGACAGCCCGGCGTTCTACGAGCCCGAGGCCGAGCAGAAGATCTACGAGGAAGTCGAGGACCCGCCCAAGCCCGACACGAGCTGGTACCACCCGGTGATGGACGATCTTTCGTCCACAACGCGGAACCGGACGGTCAAGAGCGCGCAGCAGGTGATCCTGAGCGGGGCGCAGGAGAAGATCCTGTTCCACCAGTTCAACTACGCGCGTCATCGGGTGTGGAAGGTCCAGCAGGACGTGTGGAACTCGCCCAGCAAGAAGCCCCTGCCCGAGCAGGCCGAGGAGCTGCTGCGGTGGTTCCGCCGGGCGGACCAGATCCGAGTCCAGATCGCCGAGACGAACCTGGCGCTGGTGCTGGCGATGGCCAAGCGGACGCGGATGAGCGAGGTGGACTTCGCGGATCTGGTGTCCGAGGGGAACATGGCTCTGCTCCGCGCGGTGGATAAGTTCGACGCCGGGCGTGGGTACAAGTTCAGCACGTACGCCTGCCGGGCGATCCTCAAGGCGTTCAGCCGGCAGGGGATGAAGCTCTCCAAGTACCGCCAGCGGTTCCCCACGGACTTTGACCCCAAGCTCGAGCGTTCGAACTTCGTCGAGACCAAGCGGGCGACGTTCGAGAAGGACGCGGCCGAGGAGGTCAAGCGGATCGTTCTGGAGAACCGGGCCGACCTGACCGACGTCGAGCGGACCGTGATCGAGCACCGTTTCGGGCTCGAGAGCGGCGAGCAGGACAAGCCCATGACCCTCGAGCAGGTCGGGCAGATCATCGGCGTGACCAAGGAGCGTGTCCGGCAGATCCAGAACAAGGCCATGGAGAAGATCCGACTCGAGCTGGAGTCCAGCTTCATGGGCATCCGCAAGCCCGAGGACGAGAACCAGCCCGCCCTGGGCCCCGACGGGCAGCCCCTGCCCCCCCAGCAGCAGCACAGCCCGTCC
The DNA here is from genome assembly GCA_015200025.1 of Phycisphaeraceae bacterium. Taxonomy (GTDB): domain Bacteria; phylum Planctomycetota; class Phycisphaerae; order Phycisphaerales; family UBA1924; genus UBA2396. The sequence continues at coordinate 1,094,700 of CP054186.1, forward strand.
GGCGGGATCGACGCCCACGCGCTCCAGGCCCTGCTCATGAACTGATCACCGACGGGGCCAAGGGTCCCGATTCATCCAACAGTCCCGCAGGCCGACGGCGTCCCCGTCGGCCTGCATTTTTTTTCGCGCCTGGGCACGCCCCGAACTGGTGCCGTGGGTCGCCCCGGCGCACCCACGGAGGGGCCCGGCGTGGAACCGGCGGGCGCTATCGTTGTGGATGGAGTTGACGATGAACGTGCCGGGCCGTGAGCGTCGTCGGTGGCAGGGTTGGATGCTGACGGCGTGGCTTCTGCTCCCGATGGGCGCGCTGGTGGCGCTGATGTGGGGCATCGCGGGGATGATGACCACGCCCAAGAAACCGTTCGGCCCACCGGTGGGCGCCGGGGCGGGGTACACGGGCGGGGCGAACGCGATCGGGAACCTCCTGGCGGGTAAGCCGGCGAACACGGACGCGATGCCCCCGAGGCCCGAGGCCCAAGCCGCGGATGGGTCGCGGGGGGTGGAACTCGGGGGCGGGTCCGTCCCGGCGGCGTCCGAGCCGACGATGGTCCAGCCCGAGAGCTTGACGCAGGGCTTTATCTTGGTGGTCGAGGACCGCGCGAGGATCGCGACGCAATCCTCGCCGATCTACATCGCGAGCAATCTGTACTCGAACTGGAACCCGGGCGACCCGAAGTTCATGCTCTCGCCGCAGAGCGACATGCGTTGGCGGATCGAGCTCCCCCAGCCCGAGGCGTGGAAGGGCGGGAGCGGGCCGGCGCTGGCGTTCAAGTTCACCCGCGGGACGTGGGAGCTGGAAGAGCTCAATGACGATTTGACCTCGCCGGGGAACCGGACGCTCCCGAAAATCGATGCGTCGCGATTGGCGCCGGGCGAGAAGCCGGTGATCGAGGTGTCGGTGGCCAAGTGGGGCGACATGCGGACGGGCTTTGTCTCGGACCCGGCGAACAAGCCGTTCGAGCCGCTGACGGTCAGCGGGGACGTGCGGCGGCTCAAGGTCGTGGACGGGGCGGCGGGCGGGGCGGGGATGACACGCGAGTGCCTGGTGTGGCTCCCACCGGGCTACGACGACCCGGCGAACGCCGCCCGGCGGTACCCCGTGCTGTACATGCACGACGGGCAGAACTTGTTCGCGAAGCACGCGGGGGTCCCGGCCGAGTGGGGCCTGGACGAGACCGCGGGGGCGATGATCAGATCGGGCGCGATCCCGCCGGTGGTGATCGTGGGGATCCCTCACGCGGGGGCGACGCGGATCCGCGAGTACCTCCCGGTGAACGCGTACCCGCCGGCGGGCGTCCCCGCCGGGCCCGATCACGTCGCGTGGCTGATGCGCGAGGTCAAGCCCAGGGTCGAGCGGGCGTTCCGGGTCGAGACGGACCGGGCCAAGGTCGGGATCGGCGGGTCGTCGCTTGGAGCCGCGGTCGCTCTGTACGCGGCGTTGGAGCACCCCGACGCGTTCGGGCTGGTCTACGCCGAGAGCCTCCCGCTCAACACGGGCGATTCGCTCGCCTGGCAGGGGTGGTTGAACGAGAAGGTCAAGCCCGGGGCGAGGCTGCCCGATCGGGTGTACCTGGGGATGGGCGGGAAGGAATCCGGCATCGAGCCGATGAAGCGCCGGACCAACGAGGGGTACGTGAAGCTCGCCCGCGACCTTTCGGCGAAGCTCACCGAGGCCTCCGGGGGTGAAACGCTCGCGGTGCTGGTGGTGGACGAGGACGCCACGCATACGGAATCGGCGTGGGCCTCTCGGGCCGGCACGGCCCTGACCGTGTTGTTCGGTGACGCGTCGGCGTTCACGGTTCCGTGACCGTCGGCGAGGTGAGGCCGAGGAACTCGACGGAGGCGGCGGTGGCGTCGTCGGTGTGCGGCGTGGGCCCGGCGAACCGGGTCAGGGCTTCGAACGCGCTCGCCACGTCTTCATCGACCCCCCGGGAATCCCGGATCGCCCCGAGGAGCCGGGCGATCCCGAACTCGTGCGCCCCCGGCCCGCGCTGGTCGACCAGCCCGTCGCTGTAGACGAAGATCCGGTCGCCCGGCGCGAGCGAGAGCCGGCCCGAGACGTACTTCGCCTCGGGGTCGAGGCCCAGCGGGATCCCCTCGCCCGGGCGCGGCGTCCTCGGGGGCTGGTCCGACGGCTTGACGACCCAGTGCCCGTGCCCGGCGTCGACCCATTGGACCTGCCCGTCGGGCGAGAACACCGCCACCCACAGCGAGACGAACCGCCCGTCGGTGATCCTGGGGGCCAGGTAGCGGTTGACCTCGCTCACCGCGACGGCGGGGTCGCCCGAGGCCTGGAGTTGTGCGTGGAGCCTCGACTGCGTGCCCGCCATCAGCATCGCCGACCCGGCCCCGTGCCCGGCGACATCGCCCAGGAAGACCGCGGCCCGCCCGTCGGAGAGCGGGAGGGCGTCGAAGAGATCCCCCGCGACGAACGCGCCGGGCCTCACCCGCATCGCGTACCGGACGATCCCGAGCGTCCCACGCGGGCGCGGCAGGATGAACTCCTGGGCTTCCCGCGCGGCGTGGAGTTCCGCCGAGAGCAGCAGGTGCCGACGCTCCAGATCGAGCCTCGACTGATTCCCCAGCGCGAGGGCGTACGCGGCGGCGACCGCCTGCACGAACCCCACGGCGTCGGGATGCACCTTGGTCTCCCGCCCGCGCGCGTCGAGGTAGAGGAAGGCCAGCACCGCCCGGTTCAGCAGGACCGGGACGCACAGCACGCCGCACGGGGTGTCGTCGGTGAGCACCGGGGGTGAGATGGGCCGGCGTCCCCCCGCGGGGACCCCCGCGACGATGCCCGGCCACGCGGCCTCGACAACCGTGCGGGCGGCCCGGCGTTCGACCTGCGTCGGCGTCTCCACGCGGACGGACGCGAGGATGGAGACCTCGCGGGCCGTTCCGGGCCGCGACGGGATGGGGCGGAGCACCGCGCCCGACCAGTACCCCGCGCCCTCGATCGCGCACTGGAGCGCCTCGCGAGCGAGGGTCTCGTCGTCGGTGATCGCCGACAGCCGCGCGAGGTGCTCGGAGAGCAGCCGCAGGCGCCACGTGGCGGGTGGTGATACGCCCGCGTCCCGCGAGGCCGACGAGGCCGGCGGGTCCGCGTCGGGCACACCCGCGTCGGCGAGATCGCCGATGATGACGCGGAAGGTCCATGGGCCGACCCGGAGCAGATCGGCATGGGCGAGGGGCGAGGGACGGTCGGGGTCGAGGCGTACCCCGTTGAGGATGGTGCCGGCGTGCGAGCCGTGGTCGCGGATGACCCACCGTTGGGGATCGGGGCGGACCGAAGCGTGGGACGGAGCGACGGTGTCGTGAAGGAGGCAAACCTCGCGGTTGAGGGCGCGACCGATGTCCCCTCCTGCGGCGGGCAGGCGGAAAAAGCCCCCGTACGGCCCGAGCAGCGTCTGGAGCGTGATCGGCGTTGGGGGCGTTGGGCTGGTCATCGCGCGTCCGTGCGGTGAATCGCGGGTCGCCCCGGGCGGGCGTTACCGATCGGCGAGGGTCTGCCTGAAGAACCCCGCCATGCGGCCGTACAGCGATCGGGTGACGATCGGGTCGGGGACCATATGCGTGAACCCGGGGAGGACGAGGAACTCGAAGGGTCGCTGGGCGCGGAAGAGCGTGTCGGCCATCTTGAGGCTGTGCATGAAGTACACGTTGTCGTCCGCGGTCCCGTGGATCAGCAGCAGCGGGACGCGGAGCCCGGCGAGGTGCGTCAGCACGTCGCTCGCCTTGTACCCCTCGGGGTTGGTCTGCGGCGTGCCCAGGTACCGCTCGGTGTAGTGCGTGTCGTAGTCTTCCCACGAGCAGACCGGGGCGCCGGCCGCCGCGGCGTGGTACACGTCGGGCCGGCGAGAGGCCGCCATCGCCGCGTAGTACCCGCCGAACGACCACCCGTACACCCCGACGCGGGCGAGGTCCAGCTCGCGGTACCGGGCGCCGAGCATCGCCAGCGCCGCGGTCTGATCGGCCAGGTAGAGGTCGATCAGGTTGCCCTTCCCGTTCGCGGACATCTCCTTGACCGCCCGCTCCCAGTCGCGCCCTCGGCGGGTCGTCCCGCGGTTGTCGATCCGCACCACCACGAAGCCCTGGTCGGCGAACCACTGGTCGAGCAGGTACGCGTGCAGGTTGGTCGTCACCGTCGTCGTCGTCGGGCCCGCGTAGATATTGCACAGCACCGGGTACCGGCGCGACGGGTCGAAGTCCCGCGGGCGGATCAACGCGGCGCGGAACTCGGGGTCCACGCCCACCGACGCCAGCTCCACCATCGGCATGAACGGCGCGGGCTCGGCCGCCGACGACAGGCTCCCGACCCGCTGCCCGTCCGTGTACACGTCCCACGACCGCCGCCCGTCGAGCGTCGAAGCGCTCACGACGAACGTCTGGAAGTTCTTCCCGAACACCGCGCCGTGGACGCCCCGGCCCTGCGTCAAGGCCCGCGGCGCGATCCGCGAGACCAGCGGCACGGCCCAGACGTGGACTTCGGTGGGGTCCGGGCCCGCGGAGATGTACGCCGTCCCTCGCTCCTCGTCGACGGCGATCAGCCCCTCGACGCTGGGTGACGCGAGGGTGAACTCTTCGACCCCGCGGGACCACACCAGCGCGTTGGAACCGCCCCTTTCGGTGATCCACAGGTACCCGCCGCGGGCGGGGAGCCACTTGGGGATCGACTGGTGGATGTTGACCCACGCGGGGTCGCGCTCCGTGCGCACCGGGGTGAGCGATCCCGTCGCGGGATCAACGGTCGCCGCGAGCATCACCGTCTGCTCCCGGTTCTGGAGCGTGACGGTCAACGGCGAGTTCTCGTCCCACGCTACGCGGGCCAGGTATTCCCACTCGCCGCCACCCCCCAGCGTCCCGGTCGCGGTCCAGGTGGTCGCCCCGCCCTCGGCGGGGATCACCCCGAGCCGGACCTTCGCGTTGGGCTTCCCGGGGCGCGGGTAGGGCCAGGTCTGCGCGGGCTTGGAGGGGTCCATCGGGTCGGCGATGGTGAACCGTTCGAGCCCCTCGGTATCGACCTCGGTGTACGCGATGGAGCGTCCGTCTGGGCTCCACCAGTACCCGCGGTGCCGGTCCATCTCCTCCTGCGCGACGAACTCGGCGACGCCGTGCTCGATGGTCTCTCGCGGGCGGGTGGTGAGCCTGATCTGGCGGAGGGTCGCGAGGTCGATCACGTACAGGTCGCTGTCGCGCACGACCGCGACCCTGTCCCCGTCGGGGCTGAACGTCGGGTCGATGGGGAACCCGCCCCCGTCGGGCAGCTCGGTCACGCGCCCGCCGGCCCGCTCGACGACGTAGAGCCTGCCCGAGAGCGGGATCAGGATCCTGGATCCATCCTTGGAGAGTTGGAAGGACGCGATCCCGCGGCTGGTCATGCGCAGGCGTTCACGACGCGCGAGCTCCTCGGCGGAGAGCGTCTCTTCGCCGCCCCGCAGGATCTGATCCGCGGTCAGGACGACGCGTTCCGCGCCCGTCGCGGTATCGAACTCGTAGAGGTTCTGCACCACGCTGCGCGGCCCCGAGCGGAGGAAGAGCACCGCCGACCCGTCGGGCGTGACGGTGATCGACCTGGGCGTGCCCGCGCTAAAGCGGTAGGTCAGCGCGAACTGTTCGAGGAACTCCGTGTTCCGCAGGGCGGGGTCGGCGCCGGCCCCGGACGCCGGCGGCGCCGACGGGCCGCGGGACGCGCACCCGGGGGCGGCGAGCACCCCGGCCACGAGCGCGGCGATGGACACGAGGCGGGTCAACGTCGGTGTCATGCGTGGGCTTCCTCCGGCGGGGCGTGGGCCGGGCGGACCGACCGGGCCTTCTCAACGATTGATTCGGCGACCACGCGGCGGTACGAACGGACGCTCAGTGCGGTCGAGAACAGGTACGCCCAGACGATGACCGGGACCGTCAGCCACGGGTCCCGGAAGAGCGCGAGGACCACCAGCCCGATGGCGACCATGAGCGGGACGACCGCCGAACGGTGGACCGCGAACTTCTTGAAACTGAACATCGGGACGCGGCTGATCATGAGGATCGCAACGAGGAACGTGTTGCCCACCACCAGGCTCGGCTCGACGGACTCGAACACGCCCATGACCGTGTCGCTGACTTTCCCGCTCTGGATCGGGAAGTACTTCGCCACGTTGAGCATGGGCGGGACGAGCACCGCGCCCGCCGCCGCCGGCGTCGGGAGCCCCGAGAAAAACTTCGCGAACCCCGAGCGCCACGCGGGCTGCTTGGGCATCGCCGTGAACCGCGCGAGCCTCAGGGCCGCGCACAGGACGAACACCAGGACCGCGGCCATGCCCAGCGCCCCGTGGTCACGCAGCATCCACTGGTGCAGGAGGAGCGCCGGCGCGACGCCGAAGGAGAGGAAGTCGCTCAGCGAGTCGAGGACCGCCCCGAAGCGGGACGAGGCCTTGAGGAGCCTCGCCGCCCGGCCGTCGAGCAGGTCGAAGACCGCCGCCACCCCGATCGCCATCATCGAGGTTTTCCACAGCGACTCGATCTGGGCGGCGTTCTCGGGGGTGTGCGGGATCGCGCCGGCCTTGAGCGCATAGTGGATCGACGCCAGCCCGCTGCACAGCGAGACCGTCGTCAGCATGTTGGGGACGATCCGGCGGAACGGGACGTGCTGGCGCGACGAGGTATCGAGGCGGATCATGACTCACCCCCGGCGAGCCGCGCCAGGACCGTCTCGCCCGCGGTCACGCGCGCCCCGACACGGACCGACGCCCCGACCCCCCGGGGCAGGTACGTGTCGACCCGCGAGCCGAACCGGATCAGCCCGTAGCGGGCCCCGGCGTCCAGCGCATCGCCCTCCCGCGCCCGGCACACGATCCGCCGGGCGATCAGCCCCGCGATCTGGACCACCGGCACCGCGACCCCCTCGGGCGTCCGAACCAGCAGCGAGCACCGCTCGTTGAGTTCGCTGGCCTTATCAAAGCTGGCGTTGAAGAACCGCCCGGGCTTGTAGGCCACACGCTCCACCACCCCGCCGACCGGCGACCGGTTCACGTGCACGTTGAAGACGTTCATGAAGACGCTGACCCGCGTCATCCCGCGAGCCTCGGCGGGGTCCACGCCCAGCTCCGGGGGCGGCTCACCTGGGCCGACGAAGCACACCACCCCGTCCGCCGGGCAGATCACCGCGCCGCGTTCCGAGGGGATGGAACGATCGGGGTCGCGGAAGAACCACACCGCCCACAACGAGAGCGCCAGCATGGCGGCGCCCGCGGTGTGCCCGGGCCACCCCAGCGCCCACCACGACGCGGTCCAGACCCCCGCCGTCACGATCAGGAAACCCGCCACGATGGGCCACCCTTCGCGGGCGATGGGGGGCCAGGACGCCGGTGGATTCGTCGTGGGGCTCGGCACAGGCCGATATTAGGGGATCGCACCCGCGACGGCCGGATCGGCGTAGGGGCCGAAGTCGGCCGGGCTACACGTGGTCCTTCGACCGGATCCGCGTCGCCCGGGTCAGGTGCCCCAGGGCCCGGGCGATCAACTCGCCGCGGCTCGAGGCGTTGAGCTTGCGGTGGAGGCTCTTGACGTGGTCGTGCACGGTGTGCGGGCTCCGTCCCAGGTCCTCGGCGATCTGGCGGACACTTTTCCCAAGGACCAGCCCGTCGAGCACCGCCCGCTCCCGCTCGCTGACCCACATGGGCCGGGGCAGGGGCTGCTCCCCCACCGCCAGCCTCGCGCGTCGGACCAGGCTCGGGAACGCCGCCTTGAGCAACCCGATGACCGACGGCTCGAGCGCGGAGCCCTGCGGGGGGGCGATGGCGCTCAGCGCGAACCGGCGCCCCTCGGACGACATCGCCATCGCCGCGATCACGGGCATCCCGCACCGGTTCTGCGTCACCAGCCGCCCCAGGCCGGTCGACGCCCAATCGGTCGAGCGGGTGAACGTCGAGAGGTCCGACACCGCGGGGGCGGCGGCGGGATCGGGCGCGAACCCCAGCCGGCGGACCTCGATGAACTGATCGACGAACGCGTCTCGGGCCTGCGCGTCCGAGGGGGACGTGGGCGAATCCGACCACGCCGAGCCGACCGTCTCGACCGAGTCGACCTTGCCGTCGGGCGCGATCTCGCAGACGGCGAACATGGCCCAGGTCCGGGACAAGGGCGATAACCGCGCCACGATCGACGCGGCCCTGGACGCCCAGTCCACCGTAGCGACGGCGGGGAGCGCACAGGCCTGCTCGACGAAACGAACCAGTACGGCGGCGTTGCCCGTGCCTTGGTCAGGCCGGGCGGCGCTCTCGGCGGACCGGACAGCGGCGGGAGGAGGGTTCATGGCAGGCGGCTCCGCGTTTGGTGGCGGACGCGGCGATCCCGCGAAGGCGGGAAAGTTCCGATCCGCACGAAAAGCGGTTCGCTCGGGTTGCCCTGTTTGGATTCCGTGGCAGAATCCCAGAGAACAGGGACGGCTTTCTTGGTACGGAAGCGTTAGGACAGCGGACCCGTGGTGATGTCCGGTAGGACGATGCGCGGTGAGTGCGCTCTCTCGTCAACCCGACTCGCCCTTGGTTGTCCGTTCGTGGCAGCCCGACGTCGCTCAATTGCTCGACGAGTCGCACCTCGCCGCGTATTCGGACCATTCCGGCCGCCGGTTGCAGTTCGCCGCGTCCCTGGGGCAGTTCCTCGGTGCTCAACGCGACACCGATGTTTGCACTTTGTACGGACGCTTCATCACCGACCTGGAGTCGATTTGCCATCAATTGGAGCGGGCGATCCCCGGCCCGGTGCTTTCCCGACGGGTCGACGGGACCGACGGGGTGACCTCGCTGCTGCGTTACCGGCCCAGTTTCCCGGGCCGGCGGGCGACCCGCTTTCGGTATTACCTCTGGCACGACGCCGACGTGCTCCTCGAGCACGATCCGCCGCTCTTTGGGCGTGTGGTGGACGCCCTGGCGGGTGTGGCCGCCGAGGATGAGTACGTGAACGACGACCTGCTGCTGATCCACCGGACGGTGTTGGTCGGGGGGGCCGGGCTGCGGGCGTACCTCGACGAGCCGAACGGCCAATGCCGGTCTTGGTTCGACGACGGGCTGGGCGAGCCGTTCTGGCGGATCGTGACGGGGATCGAGCAGCCGACGTTTACCGGGTGCGGGATCGACGCGTTGGACCGCTGACCCGGGCGTGATCCTCGACGAAATCGGCCCCGGCGGTTGACGGGGGGGCGCGGGTGGGCTTTTGTGGGGTGATGTTCAGGATCATCTCGGGCGAGTTCCGTCGGCGTCAGCTGCTCACGCCCCGCGATAGCGCGACGACCCGCCCCATCCCCGATCGGGTCAAGGAGTCCGTGTTCTCGCTGCTGCGCGGGCACTGCGAGGGTGCGGCGGTCTTCGACGCGTTCGCCGGGACGGGCCCGATCGGCCTCGAAGCCCTCAGCCGGGGCGCCTCTCGCGTGGTGATGGTCGAGCGCGACCGCGAGGTCTTCAAGCTGCTCGAAGCGAACGTGCGCACGCTGAGCGTGGGGGCGAGGTGCGACTTGGTGCTGGGGGATGCGCTGGGCGTTGGGGCGGCGGCGCGGTGCCCCAGGCCCGTGCACCTGATGTTCTTTGACCCGCCCTACCCCCTCGTGCGCGACGCGCTGGGGTGGTCGCGCGTCAAGGCCCAGATCGAGCGTCTGATCCCCCACCTCGACGACAGCGGGTACGCCGTGCTGAGGACCCCCTGGCCCTTCACGCACGCCCTCGCCGCGGAGGATGAGGCCGAGCCCGCGGCCGAGCCGCGCCGGAAGCCCTCACGCCGCGAGCGTGAAGACCGCGCCGACCGCTGGCTGACGCGTGAGGAGATCGCGCGGGCTACGGGCCGGCCCCCGGGGCCCGAGATGGACCCCGGGGCGTCGGGCGACGACCCAAGCGACGAGATGGAGATCGACGGGGACGCCGACTTCGACACCGGGGACGCGGGGGCGGTTTTTGACGACCCCGGGTCGAGCGAGCCGCAGGATGAAGGTCATGGGCACGCCGAAACTCAGCGTGTTCCTCTCGACCTGGAGGGTGCCACGGGCCCTGAGACGCACGTCTACCACTCGATGGCGGTGCACCTGTATATGAAGCGCCGGTGACCGAGGCGTCCGGTCGATCGGGCCGGCGGGCGGCCCGGGGGTCGTTGGTCGATCGGCGGGTACACTCGGCGGATGACGACCCTGAACCCAGCTCAACGTCGGGCGGTGGAGCACACCGGCGGGCCGCTGGTCGTGGTCGCGGGGCCGGGGACCGGTAAGACCCGCGTCATTATTCACCGGATCGAGCGGCTGGTGAACGTGACCGGCGCGGCGCCTGAGTCGGTCGTCGCGATTACGTACACCGTCAAGGCCGCCGAGCAGCTCCGTGATCGGCTCTCGGCGCTGATCGGTGCCCCGCTGGCCGATCGCGTGGTGGTGCGGACGTTCCACGGGCTGGGGGCGGGGCTGCTGCGGCGGTTCAGCGACCTGGCGGGGCTTCCCGCGGACCCGATGATGATCGATTCGGCCCAACGTCGCCGGCTGCTCCGCCGGCTGGCCTCCGAGCACCGTTTGTTCGACGACGCGGTGGCCTCGGGGCGAGACGCCGCCGCGGACGAGTCCTGGTGGACCATCTCGGCGTTGCAGAACCGTGGCCTGACGCCGGCGGAAGCCTCGGCCTGGGTCGAGACCCTCGCCGGCGAGCCGCCCCGGGGCGACGAGTCGGCGTTCGTGGCCCGGATGGCTCGCCTCCGCGACGCCGTGAAGATCTACGGGCTGTTCGACGCGCAGTGTTCTCGCTCCGGGTGGCTGACGTACAACGACCTGCTGAGCCGGCCGGTGCGGTTGCTGGGCTCGTCGCCCCGGGCGGCGTCGATCGTGCGCGATGAGTGGCGTCACTTCGTCGTGGACGAGTACCAGGACACCAACCTCGCGCAGCTCCGGTTCCTTACGGCGCTGTGCCCGGGGACCCACCCGGACCTCTGCGTGGTGGGCGACGACGACCAGTCTATCTACGGGTTCCGCGGGGCGGACGACCGCGCGTTCTTCCATTTCGAGCGACAATGGCCCGCGTCGGAGAGAGTACGGCTGGAGGAGAACCACCGGAGCCACGCGTCGATCGTCGCGGTGGGCAACGCCGTCATCGCGCGGGCGTCCGTGCGGTTCGACCCCGAGAAGCGGATCCGCTCGATCAAGGGTGAGGGCGGGTCCGTGGAGCACGTCCGCCTGGAGGACGACGCGAAGGCCGGCGCCGTCATCGCGGCGATGATCCTGGAGGACCGGGCCTCGGCGCTGGCGGCGGGGCGCGATTGGTCGTGGAAGCGGTACGTTGTGCTCGCGCGTACGCACACCGACGCGGACCGGGCGGCGTCGACGCTCGAACTTGAGGGCATCCCCACTCGTCGAGCCCGGTCGGCCTCCGCCGAGAACGACGAGGGCGTGCGGGACGTGCTCGCGTGGGTTGATCTGCTCACGGACCCGGACGATTCGGTCTCGCTCATGAGGATCCTGCGCCGGCCGCCCATCGGTCTCTCGGCTCCGGCGACGGCCGCGCTGTGGAGGGAGTTCCGGGCGCGAGAATCACGCGGCCCGTTCGAGGATCGTGCCGGCGAATCTCCGGCGTCGTGGTTCGCCGCCCGGGGTGAGGCCGACCCCGCTCTGGCGCGGTTCTCGGCGCTCTGGACGGAACTGCTCGACGTCTCGGCGGGGATCCCCGCCGACGAGGCCATCGAGGCGATCATCACGCGGGCCGACCCCGCCCACGCCGACCTTCCCCCCGGGCACCGGCGAGACCAGACCCCCCGCGACGAGCGCCTGCGCAACCTGGTCCGCCTGCTCCGCTTCGCGCGGGACAAGCAACCCCGCCTCGGCCCGCCGGGCGACCTGGCGGCGTTCCGGTCGTACTTCAACGACCTCGAACCCCGCGACCGGATGATGACCGACGATTCGGACGCCGCGGCGGACGAGGCCGACGCCCCGTCGGACGGCGAGGGTGTCGCGGTCGTGACGGCGCACGCGGCCAAGGGGCTGGAGTTCGACACGGTGTTTATCGTCCGGGTCGCCCCGCCCTACGGCTTCCCGAAGAACAACGGGGAAGACCGGGCCGAACTCCCCGCCGACACCAGCTCGGACGATGAACGCGACGAGAAGTCGTCCCGCCTCGACGAGGAGCGCCGGCTTTTCTACGTCGCCTGCACCCGTGCCGAGCGGCGTTTGGTGCTGCTGGGCAAACTCCCCAAGGGCAAGAGCAAGTCGGCGGCGCACTTCGCCCTCGAGTTGCTCGGGGATGACGAGTCCCGCGCGCGGGTGACGACGAACGAGTGGGGCGCGGTCCTCGCGCGGGCCGCGGAGCGTGGGGTCGGGCTGCGGTCCCTGGGCGCCCCGGGCGGCGAGCTCTCCGAGGCCGCCGATGCGCGGTCGGCCCTGGCGCGGTACCGGTCGTCGGCGCGGCGCGACGCGGCCTCGGCGCTCGATCACGCCGACCGACCCGGCATCACCCCGCGCGACCTCGCCGGGATCTCCGGGCTGCTCGAGAGCGCCGCACGCCGGCTCGCCCTCGCCGCGGCCCTCGAATCCGGGTCGCCCGTCCCGGCGTGGGCCGACGACGACCCCGAGTGGCGGGGCGAGTTCGACAGCCTCCGCGACGCCCTGACGCACCGCACCCCGGAGGCTCCGCTCTTTGCCCCCGTCCCCGCCCCGCTCACCCTGAGCTACACCAGCCTTAACGACTATCTTCGTTGTCCGCGGTGCTGGTACCTCAAGCACGTCCTCAAGGTCCCCGAACGCGGGGGGCGAGCGATCAACGTCGGCAGCCTCGCGCACCGGGCGTTGCAAACGTACTTCGAGCTCTGGCGTCGCGCCGAGGCCGAGGGCGCCCCGACCCCGGGCGAAGCCGTCCTCGAACAGGCGTGCGGCGCCGAGGTGCTTCGCTCGGCGGGGCCGCTGGGCGAGGTCTCGGCGGAGGACGCCCGGCGGGTCGTCGCCCTGACCCGGGCGGCGGTCACGCTCACCCGCGCCGGGGGAGGGTGCAACATCCTCGAGATCGAGCGGCGGTTTTCCTTCCCCATCGAGCACGGCGGGACCACCCACACCATCACCGGCAGCATCGACCGGATCGATCAACGCACCAACGGACAGTTCCGCCTGATCGACTACAAGACCGGCCGCCCGACCCAGGCCCTGCTCGCCCCCAAACCCGGGGATCTCCAGATGGGCGTGTACGTGCTGGCCCTCCCCGCGGTCTTCGGAGAAGCGGGGAAGGAACCGGACGGGGGTCTGGCCGGTACCGCAGAGTATTGGATCCTGTCCAGCGGCGAACAGGGCACGATCGGGCTGGACACGATCGACACCGGCGCCGTTCGCGCGACGATCGCCGGGGTGATCGACGGGATCACCAAGGGCCGGTTCCCGGCCCTTTGTAAGGGGAAGGGGCCGTGCGGCGTGCTCGGTGAAGCCGGCGACGCGACCGCGCCGGCCGAGGAGTGATGGCCATGGTTCGGACCGCGTGGAGGAACGTCTTTCAAGCCCCGATGTGCGTGGCCGTGTTGACACTGGCCTCCGGGTCGGGGCACGCCGCGGCCTTCCAGAGCCCGCCGCCCTCGACCTCTCCCCCCACCCCCAGCCCCGCCGCCGCTCCCGCCTTCAGCCCCGACGACCCGCTGCCCATAGACGGCCGGATCGTCCGCGGGGAGCTGCCCAACGGGATGAGGTACATGGTGATGCGCCACGCCGTCCCGCCCGGGAGGGCGGCCCTGTGGCTCCACGTCGCCTCGGGTTCCCTCAACGAGACCGACGCCCAACGCGGGATCGCCCATTATCTCGAACACATGGCCTTCAACGGGAGCGAGAACTTCCCGCCCGGGACGGCGGTGGACTTCTTCCAGTCGCTCGGGCTGACGTTCGGCCGGCACCAGAACGCCAGCACCAGCTTCGACCGCACCAACTACCGCCTCGAGATGCCCGACAACCGCGCCGAGACCCTCGCCAAGGGCTTGCGATTCCTCGGCGACGTGGCCTTCCGCCTCACGCTGCCCGAGGACGAGATCGACCGCGAACGCCGGGTCATCCTCGAAGAGAAACGCACCCGCCTGGGGGCCCAGCAACGCGTCCAGGAGGCCTGGATCAAGAGGCTCGCGCCCGGATCGACCCTCGGCGAGCGCCTCCCCATCGGCGTCGAGGAGACCATCCTCGGCGTCACCCGCAAGGACTTCGAGGACTATTACCGCGCCTGGTACGTCCCCGCGAACATGACCGTCTGCGTCGTCGCCGACCTCGACGAGCAGGCCGTCGTCGACGCGATCCGGTCGCAGTTCTCGGCGGGCGAACGCCGGCCCGCCCCCGCGCCCCGCCCCACGAACGTCGCCCCGTCCCCCGAGGACCGGGCGGTGGTCGTCACGGACCCCGAACTCGCCCGCGCCAGCGTGTCCGTCCTCCGCGTCGATGCCCCGCGGGGCCCCGTCGCGACCATGGGCCGGCTCCGCGAGCAACTCGTCGAGCAGATCGGGGTGATCGCGTTCAATCGGCGGACGGAAAGGCTGGTCGACCAGGGCGGGGCGCCCTTCCTCCGCGGGGGTGCGTCGTCGGGCACGTTCGTGAACACCGTGCGGCTCGCGCGGGCCAACGCCACCGGCGAGCCCGGGAAGTGGCGAGACATGCTCGGGTCGCTGACGGGCGAACTGCGCCGCGCCATCCTCCACGGGTTCGACGAGGCCGAGGTCGCCGACGCGGTCCGCGAGGTCGTCGCCCAGGCCGAGCGTTCGGCCCAGACCGAATCCACCCGCACCGCCGTCTCGATCCTCTCCCTCTGGGACCAGAACCTTTCCTCGAGAGAGCCAATCTCCAGCGCCGCGCAGGACCTCGAACTGCTCCGCTCGCTCACCCCAGGGATCACCGCCTCGGAGGTCTCGGCGTCGTTCGCCGGGCTGTGGAAGTCCCCAGGCTTGACCTTCGTCGTCGAGATGCCCGAGGGCCCGGGCGTCCCCAGCGAGCCGGAACTGCTCCGGCTCGGGGCGACGTCGATGGCCGTCAGCCCCGACGCGCCCGAGGCCCGCGCCCGCGCCGCGTCGCTGCTCGCGAGCATCCCCGCGCCCGTGGCGCCCGCGTCCGTCCGCGAGCACACGCCCACCGGGTTCCGCACCGCCGTCTTCCCCAACGGCGTCACCCTGCATCACCGCGCGATGGACTACCGCAAGAACCAGGTCAATGCCGCGATCACCCTGGCGGGGGGCGAGCTGCTCGAGACCGCCTCCAACCGCGGGATCTCCGACGCCGCCGCCGTGGTCCTGGGCAAGCCCGCCACCGGCACGCTCTCCTCGAGCGATATCCAGGACCTGCTCGTGGGCAAGAAGATCAACGTCTCGGGCGGGAGCCAGCCCGACGGGATGGGCATCTCGTTGGGGGGATCGCCCGACGATCTCGAAGCCGCGTTCCAGGTCGCGTACTTGCTGCTGACCGATCCCAAGATCGAGCCGGCCGCGTTCGACCGCTGGCGGACTTCGCAACTCCAGTCCATCGAGGCGCTCAAGTTCAGCCCACGCGGGGCCCTGACCCGCACGATGGCATCCAGCCTGTTCCCGCCCCAAGAGCCCCGCGTCAAGCCGCTGACCGAGGAGAATGTCGCGGCCCTGAGCACCGAGCTCGCCCAAGCCTGGTTTGTCCGCCTGGTCAAGGAATCGCCCATCGAGGTCTCGATCGTGGGCGACCTCCCGTGGGAGCGGGCCCTCGACCTCGCTTCCCGTTACCTCGGTTCGCTCCCGGCGCGGCCCGCGATCGGGCCCGCGACGCACGCCGACCTCCGCCGGCTCCAGCGTCCGCAGGGGCCCATCCGCGTTGCCGCCTCCGTCCCTACGCGCACCGACCAGGCCCAGGTCATGGCCGGGTTCTACGGCACGGACCTGAACAACACGCCCGATTCCCGCCTGCTCACCGCGGCCTCGCAGATCATCTCCACCCGCATGATCCGCGAGATCCGCGAGCGTGAGCAACTGGTCTACAGCATCCGCACCTCGAGCCAGCCCGCCACGGTCTTCCCCGGGTTCGGGATGGTCCTCGCCGGCGCTTCCACGCAGCCCGACCAGGCCCAGCGCCTCGCCGACAAAATCCACGCCATGTTCGACGAGTTCGCCCGGGAAGGCCCGACCGCCGAGGAGGTCGAGGTGATGAAGCGGCAGATGGACAACTCCATGGACGAGTCCATGAAGGAGCCCTCGTTCTGGCTCCGCCGATCCCAGTCCATGGTCTATCGGGGGCTGAGCCTCGACGACGTCATCGCCGAGCCCGACGCGTTTCAGGCGATGACGCCCGAGCAGATCAGGGCCGGCTTTGCCCGTTACTACAAGCCGGGCGGCATGTTCTCGATCCTCATTACACCCGACCAAAAAGCGAACCCGTAAGTTCACCCTCCGTCACGATCACGGGCTGGACGGTGGGTATTTTTTGCATTTTTCAAAAATCCGAGCCAGTGGGGCGCGTAATCGGCGCTCCCCCTTCTAGCGGCCCGGGTGCGCCATCCGGAGGCCGAGGGACGGTTTCGCCGCGGGAGCGGTGGCGCCGGATTGTGCGCGGAAGGCCTGTCCCGGTCCTGCGTCGGACCGGGATGGGTTTCGGGGTGCGATCGACGGCGGACCTGCCCCACGGGCGGGCCGCCCGTGGCTAGACCGCGCAGGTCTCGAAGGCATGGCGCAGCGACGCGGCCGGATCCTTCCGCGGCACGAACTCCTGCCCGAGATACCCCGTGTACCCCGAGTCGGCGATGGCTTTGGCGATGGCCGAGTAGTTGAGTTCCTGCGAGTCGTCGATCTCGTTGCGGCCGGGGTTGCCCGCGGTGTGGTAATGCCCGATGGCTTTGCCGTGACGCTGGATCGTGCGGATCACGTCCCCCTCCATGATCTGCATGTGGTAGATGTCGTAGAGGAGCCGGAAGCGGTCGCTGGCGACCTCGTCGACCAGGGCGGCCCCCCACTCGGTGCGGTCGCACATGTAGTCCCCGTGGTCCACGCGGCTGTTGAGCAGTTCCATGACGATCGTGACGCCGAGCTGTTCGGCCAGCGGGGTGATCCGTCGCAGCCCTTCGGCGCAGGCCTTGCGCCCCTCGCGGTCGTCGAGCCCGGCGCGGTTCCCGGAGAAGACGATCTGGTTCGGGATGCCGGCCTCCTTGACGAGCGGGAGCCTCGTTTCAAGCTCCTTGATGATCGAGTCGTGGTGGTCGCGTCGGTTGAAACCCTTGGGGATGGGATTGCTGGGGACGGAGAACGCGACGGCGCAGTCGAGGCCGTGCGCGCGCACCGTCGGCCAGTCCTTGGGCTCGAGCAGCTCGACGGACCGGTACCCGATCGAGGCGGCCAGCTCGCAGAGGCGGTCCAGCGGCATCCCGCCGTAACACCATCGGCAGACGGATTGCTTGAGGCGTCCCTTCCCGGCGGGGCGGGCGGTCAACGAGGCGGACGAGTCGGGCTGGGCGTGGGAGATGGACACAGTCACGCCGGCGGCGGCCGCGGCGGCGAAGAAGTCGCGTCGATTCATGGCCCGAGCATACCACGCGGGGCTCCGGGGGCGAGGTCCGGTCAGGAGGTCGTGAGCGGGACGATCCGACGCTGGCGGATCCGTTCGGACCCGAGCTGCCCGCACGCGCCCATGAGGTCGCGTCCCTTGGTCCGCCGGCGTTTGACGTAGACCCCGCGCTCGGTCAGTCGGGCCATGAAACGCTCGACCGACTCCTCGTCGGGCGCGGGCCATGGGCTGTCGCGGCGCGGGTTGTAGGGGATCAGGTTGATCATCGCGCGGGCGCTGCCACGCTCGGTGTGCCCGCGGTAATGCGCGTTGATGGGTTCGAGGAAGTCGGCGACCTCGTCGGCGTGACCCGGGAGGTCATTGACGCCCGGGATCAGGACGTACTCGACGCAAAGCTTCCCGCCCCCATAGATCGGGAACGCCAGGAGCGCCCGGCGGAGTTCGTCGAGGTCCCACTTGCGGTTGATGGGCATCAGGCCCGACCGGACCGCGTCGTTGGGGGCGTTGAGCGAGACGGCCAGGTTCAGGCGGTGCCACCCCGGCTCGTGGAGTTTCTCGCCCAGACGGGCGATCCCGTCGACGCGTCCCACGGTCGAGACGGTGATCTTGCTGATGGGCAGCGACGGGCCATTGTGGTCTTTCAGGACGGCGATGGCTCCCAGGACTTCGTCGAGGTTGTCCATGGGCTCGCCCATGCCCATGAAGACGACGTTGGCGGGTCGGCGGCCCAGGGCGTGCGTCGCGGTCCACCACTGGGCGACGATCTCGGCGGCGGACAGGTGGCGGATCAAGCCCATCTGCGCGGTCTCGCAGAACGCGCACCCCATCGCGCACCCGACCTGGCTGCTCACGCAGAGGGTGTGCGTCAGCGTCGCCTTGCGCCCGATCATGGGGATCAGGACGCTCTCGGTGGCGAGCCGATCGAACCGGCCGGGGACGCCGGCGACTTCGTGCGTGAACTTGAGCAGCTCCCCCTCGTGGCAAGGCTCACGGAGCAAGCTCGCGACCGAAGGGGGGCAAAAAGGAACCCCCGCGTCGGTTAGGGGCGAGGGTTCGCCGGTCCGGAAGAGGTGCCGGTAGGCCTCGACCGCCCCGGCCCGACCGCCGAGGCCCCGGAACCGGACCCGCCCGCCGAACTCCTCGGCGAAGCGGTGGGACGTCATCCCGAGGACGCCCTGGAGGTCTGTTACATGTTGATCTGGAACATTCACTCGGGGGATTGTTGGCGAGGTCCGTGCCCCGCGTGAGCCCGGGTTCAGGGACGGACGTTCGGGATTCCGAAGGGGCGAGCCATCGGCTCTTGCATTGACGCGGGGGGTGCCGATAGACTGAGCGGTGTGGGGCGGGTCGCCGATTCTCGGCGACCCGGATGGTCGTTGGAACGTGGCGTTGCCGGAGAGCGGATCATGTCGAGCGGATGTCGTCGCGCGTTCACGCTGATCGAACTCCTGGTGGTGATCGGGGTGATCGCGCTCTTGATCGGGCTCTTGCTCCCGGCGTTGGGCAAGGCGCGCGACTCGGGGTACCAGACGCGGTGCATGACCAACATGCGCGAGTGCGCCCGCTCGGCGCTGTTCTACGCGAACGACGCGAAGGACCAGTTCTGGATCATGGCCCCGCGCGACGTGCGCGGGTACCGGACCACGGCCGGGTGGGAAGGCGGGAACGCGTGGTGGGCGCGGCGCGAGAATCCCGAGAACCGCAACAACCGCGCGATGGACCTCCCCGGGTGGCTGTTCGACTACGTCGGGAACGCGCACCAGGTCGTCTCGTGCCCGAAGAACAAGCGGAACTCATCAACCTACGCCAACCAGCGCTTCGGGATGTTCGGGTCCGAGTGGGGCGTGCTCTTTGACTACACCGTCCCCAACGATATCGAGGGGCTGAAAACCGGGAGCGGCATCCGGGCCGCATACCTCCCGCCCATCGTCAACACCGGCGGCATCCGCCTCCAGACCACGCTGGTCGATCGGCTCATCCCACTCCCGGGCCTCCCGATCTTCGTCGAGGAGAGCCTCCCCTGGTACAACGAACGCGTGCAGGACGGGCTCTTCGGGAACCTCGACCAGGTCACCCTCCGCCACGACAAGGGCGGGATGGTGGCGTACCACGATTGGTCCGTCGGGCTCTTCAAAGCGCCCGCCGGGGGGTTCGAGAACGTCGAGGAAGCCAACAGCGATTTCGTCGCCAACGACCTGTACGTGAACGTCAAGGGCAGTAACGCGGAGTGGTACAAGCTCTACCGCGAGGGCCGGACCAAGTGGGGCTGGATCAACAACCCCACGCTGAACCAGTAATCTCGTCCGCACCGAACGCCCGTGCGCGACCGGTCTTGGGTGGCCGCCCGACCCACCGGGTACCGCGTCACCACACGATATGACCGCGCCCCGGAGCCGACGTATCCTGTCGTTCTCTAGGAGGTTCTATGGCGTGGCTCCGTGTCGTTGATGCGCTCAAGGCGCCGGTCGGGTCGTCCGTTACGATCAAAGGGTGGCTCCGGACCCGACGTGACAGCAAGGCCGACGGTGGGCTCTCGTTCCTCGCGGTGCACGACGGCTCGTGCTTCGACGCGGTCCAGGCGGTGGCGCGGGCGGACCTGCCCAACTACGCCGAGCAGATCGCCCGCCTGACGACCCACTGCTCGGTCGAGGTGGACGGGGTGATCGTGCAGAACCCCAAGGGTGGGAACGAGGTTCAGGCGTCGGCGGTGCGGGTGCTGGGGTGGGTCGAAGACCCGGACCACTACCCGATCCAGCCCAAGCCGCACAGTTTCGAGTACCTGCGTGAGCACCAGCACCTGCGTGTGCGGACGAACACGTTCGGGGCGGTGGCGCGGATGCGGCACTGCCTCTCGATGGCCGTGCACCGGTTCTTCCACGAGCGGGGGTTCTACTACGTCCACACGCCGATCGTCACGGGGAGCGACTGTGAGGGCGCGGGGCAGATGTTCCGCGTGAGCACGCTCGACCTGGTGAACTGCCCGCGCGTCAGGCCCGAGGGCGCCAAACCCGGCGAGCCGTTGCCCGCCACCGCCCCGGTGGACTTCTCGCAGGATTTCTTCGGCAAGGAGACTCACCTGACGGTCTCCGGGCAGCTCAACGTCGAGACGTACTGCTGCGCCCTCTCCCGCGTGTACACGTTCGGGCCGACGTTCCGGGCGGAGAACAGCAACACGAGCCGGCACTTGGCCGAGTTCTGGATGATCGAGCCCGAGATCGCCTTCGCCGACCTTCAGGCCGACTCGGTGCTGGCGGAGGCGTTCATCAAGCACCTCATCACGACCTCGCTGGCCGAACGCGCCGACGACATGAAGTTCTTCGACGAGCGGATCGAGAAGGGGCTGATCCAGCGTCTCACGCACGTCGCCGAGTCGTCGTTCACGCGGCTGTCGTACACCGAGGCCGTCCGCGTGTTGGAGAAAGCCATCGCCGGGGGGCGGAAGTTCGAGTACCCCGTGAAGTGGGGCACGGATCTGCAGTCCGAGCACGAGCGGTTCCTGACCGAGGAGCACTTCAAGGGCCCGGTGATTCTCATGAACTACCCCAAGCAGATCAAGGCCTTCTATATGAGGTGCAACGACCCTGGCACCGACGGCTTCGGCGGGCCCGCCCCGGGCGACACCGTCGCCGCCATGGACGTGCTCGTCCCGGGCGTGGGCGAGATCATCGGCGGCAGCCAGCGCGAAGAGCGGCTCGACCGACTCGACCAGCGCATCACCGAGATGGGCCTGCCCATCAAGGAATACTGGTGGTACCGCGACCTGCGACGCTACGGGACCGTCCCGCACGCGGGCTTCGGCCTGGGCTTCGAACGGGCCATGATGTTCATCACCGGGATGCAGAACGTCCGCGACGTGATCCCCTTCCCGCGCGCGCCCAAGCAGGCGGAGTTCTGAGTGAGCGTGTGGACCGCGATGGGCCCGCGGTTTGATCTGGACGCGCGCGCCCGCGATGCCGCGATCGCGTTGCGGTCGGGTTTATCGTCGTGGGGCGTCGAACGCATCCTCGACGCGGTGTGCTGGCAGTGGTCCGGCTCGATCGGGAAGCACATCGGGTGCCCCTTCTGGTCCGCGGACGCGCTCTCGGAGTTCGGCCGGCGTGGACGAACCCGATACGGTGATTGGTGCGTGCACGAGCACGTCGTCCCTCGCACAGTCCTGTTCCGGCTTCTGCGCGAGATCGAGAACCCCGACGAGGCTTCCGTCCGCCGTGCGCTCGACGTCTTCGCGATCGGCTGCGTGGTCACCCCCGAGGAAGACGGCCGTTTGCGGAGGAATTTCAGATCCGTGATGCCCCCGTCTTTCCGCGATCGCCAAAGCCCGGGGTACGGAGATCCGTGGCTCCGCTACAAGGAGCTTGCGATCGAGGTGGTCGGCCCGCTCCGTTGGTCACGCGCGGGGGAATACGAAAGGCCTCTCGCCTCTTCACGCCCAGCCCATCGCCCGGAATGTTGACCGGGCCGTCCCCGCTACCCTCGGCGTATGCCCGCCGCCCAGAACCTCGTCCTTCTCGCGCTGGCCCTGCTCGCCGGGGTCGCCACCGCCTTCCAGCCCGGGATCAACGCGAGGTTCGCCCTGGTCTCGGGCGCCCGGGTCCACGGCGGGGTCGCCAACTTCGCCGTCGGGCTCGCCTGCGTCCTGCTGGCGACCCTGGTCATGCGGGCCGGCGTCCCGGACCACGCCCGCCTGGCCCAGGGCCCGTGGTGGATGTGGCTCGGCGGGGTCCTCGGGGCGTTCTTCGTGCTCACGGCGATCGTCATCGTCCCCAAGGTCGGTGCGGCGAACTACATGGCCGCCGCCATCGCCGGGCAGCTCATCGCCTCGGCCCTGATCGACCACTTCGGCCTTATGGGGCTGGCGGCGCACGCGTTCACGCCCGGGCGGGCCTTGGGCATCGCCCTGATCGCCGCGGGCGTGGCCTGCGTCCGTTGGCTGTAAGCCCGGATCACCACGCCCAGGGCGACGGCACCCACTCGTACCCATCGCCGCGTGCGCGCACGTGCCCGACCGCGGGGAACGGCAGGTGCGACCCGCTGACGAGCACGCGGTCACCCGCCGCCCGCGCCAGCACCCCCCGGCGGGACGACGCCGCCAGCGCCGGATCCACGTCGAAGAGCACGTGCCAATCGGGCTTGGCGAACCCGACGGCCGCGTGGTGCACCACGTCGGCCACGTACAGCAGTTGCTCCTTCCCGCGCGAGACATGAAGGGCCGCGTGCCCCGGTGTGTGCCCGGGGATCTCGATCACACGGACCCCCGGCGCGACCTCGTCGCCCGGGTTGACGATCGTCAGCCCGGCGCCGGCACGCTCGATGAACGCCTTCGCCCCGGCCACCATGCCCGCGGCCGACTCCTTCGGGAGCCTCGATCGGCTCATGTCGGGCTCGGCGCCGCCCCAGAACGCGTGCTCGGCCTTGGTCATCAGGAAAGTCGCGTTGGGGAAGTTCGCCGTGCCGTCGGCCGCGAACGCGCCGCCGATGTGGTCGCCGTGGGCGTGCGTGACAAAGACCTTCGCGATGTCGCGCGGCGAAACGCCCAGCCTCCCGAGCGCCTCGATCACCTTCCCCGTCCCCGGGCCGAAGAGCGTCCCGCACCCCGCGTCGATCAGCACGTATCCGTCGGCCGTCGGGACCAGGAGCGTATTGACCTGCCCCGTGACCTTGTCGGCGGGGATGAACTCTTCGGCGAACCGGGCCTCGACCGTCTCTTTGGTCTGGTCGGGGCCGAAGATCGGGTGCGGGGGGTTGAACGGGAACGAGCCGTCGCTGATCAGCGTGAGCTCGGCGTCGCCCAGCGCGAAGCGGTAGAAGCCCCCTCCATTGACCGGCCGATCGGTCATGGCTCCGGCGGCCCGGGGCTGCGGGGCACCGATCGCGCGGGGGGCCACGCAGGCGGACGCCGCGAGTGTGCCGACCCCCATCAACAGTTCACGCCGACCCAGACCGTTGTTCATCGTCGCCATGATCGCCTCCGCCAAGTCAGGCCGGGGTCCATCGCGGGTAGTCCGTGTACCCGACCGGGCCCGGCGTGTAGAACGTACCAGGGTTCGGCGTGTTGAGCGGGGCCCCGGCCCGGATCCGCTCGGGCAGGTCGGGGTTCGCGATGAACGCCACCCCGAACGCCATCACGTCCGCCACGCCCGATCGGACCTGCTCCGCCGCCAACTCGATCCCGTACCCGGAGTTGAGCACCATCACCCCCGGGAACACCCGCCGCATGAGTTCAACAACCCGCGGTCGGCCTGCGGCGGGCCCCGTCGGCGTCCCCGGCAGCCCCTCCAAAACGTGCAGGTACGCGAGCGGGTACGCCGCGAGGGTTTCCGCGGCCCGGGTGAAGGTCGATTCGGGCTCGGAATCCTCGATGTACCCCGGCGAGTTCGTCGGGCTCAAACGCACGCCCACGCGCCCGGGGCCGACCACGCCGACCACCGCCTCGGTCACTTCGCGCAAGAACCGAAGGCGTTGATCGACCGGCCCGCCGTAGGCGTCGGTCCTCCGGTTGCACCCGTCGCGGATGAACTGGTCGATGAGGTACCCGTTGGCGGCGTGGATCTCGACGCCGTCGAACCCGGCCTCGAGCGCGTTGGCCGCCCCGCGCCGGTACTGATCCACGATCCCCGGGATCTCGCCGATCTCCAGGGCGCGCGGCACGGGCCTGGGCTTCTTCCCCGCCGGGGTCCGCGCCTCGCCGCCGCAGGAGACCGCCGAACTGGAGACCGGCAACGCCCCGCCGGGCTGGAAGTCCGGGTGGCTGACCCGCCCGCAGTGCCAGAGTTGGGCGAGGATCCGCCCGCCCTCTCGGCGGACCGCCTCGGTGACGGGCCGCCACCCGGCGACCTGCGCGGGCGTGTGGACGCCCGGGGTATCGGGGTACCCGATGCCCTGCTCGCTGACCTGCGTCGCCTCGCTCACGATGAAGCACGCGGAGGCACGCTGGCGGTAATACTCCGCGTTGAGCGGCGTCGGGACCCGCCCGGGGCCCGCACGGCATCGGGTCAGCGGCGCCATCGCCACACGGTGTGGGAGGTCCCACACGCCCACCCGCAGCGGGCTCATCAGCGGACCCGTTCGCGCGCTCGAATCCGCGCCGGGATCAGACATGAACCACGGCCTCGTGGTGCGGGAGCCTGACCTTGGCCTGCGATGCGAGCCAGTCGTCCCCGGCCCGGTACCCCGCCGCCCCGAGGACCGTCGCGGTGTACCCCTGGGCACGCAGCCCGAGGATCTCGTCGTACTTCGCGGGCTCGAAGCCTTCCATCGGGCACGCGTCGATACCGAGCGCGGCCGCCGTGTACAGGAAGAACCCCAGCGCGATGTACGTTTGCCTCGCGCAGTAGACGTCCATCGAGCCCCCGGGCAGCGAGGCGGGCGCGTTGACCTGCCCGACCATCATGTCGCGGAACCCCTTGAGGCTCTCGACCGTCACGCCCCGGGTCTTCGCGGTCCGGGCGATGTAGTCCTCGACGTACGCCGTGGTGATCTCAACGCGGCGGGCGAAAACCACGAGGTGCGAGGCGTCGGTGATCTGCGGCTGGTTCCACGACGCCGCACGGAGCTTCGTCCGGACCGAGGGATCATCGATCACGTACATCCGCCACGGCTGGAGCCCGTACGACGACGGCGCGAGCACGGCCGCACGCTCGATCGTGTCCCACGTCGGCGCCGAGATCTTTCTCGACGGGTCAAACTTCTTGACCGCGTACCTCCAGCTCAATTGCTCGATCAGCCTCGCGCTCTCGATAGGGTTCATGGCGGTGCTCCCGTGGAAAACTCTGGTGTGTGTCGGCGGTCAGGGTCATGGATTCGCCCTCGGCGAGGGCCCGGATGCGGGGGCACGCCGCGTCCCCGCCGATCACACTTCGATCATCATCAAAGTATGTCGTCCGGCCACGCCCCGTCAAACCGACCCGATCATCCCCCGCCCGCGGCCCGTCGAGACCGCGCCGTACGGACCGCCCCGGGGCTCAGCGTCCCGAGTCGCGCCGCCAGAGCCCGGCGGTACCGCTCGACCTCCGCTTTGCGGATCGAGAAGAAACAGCACTTGCCCTCGCGTCGCGACCGGATCAGCCCGGCCCCGATCAACTCCTTGACGTGGTGCGAGATCGTCGCCTGCGTGATCGACATCCCCTCGACGATCGACCGGCACGGCACCTCGTCCGCCCCCGCGATCCGCTCGAGGATCGCGCGCCGTCGCGGGTCCGCCAGGGCCCGGCTGATCCTCGTGAATCGGGCGTCGTCCATGCGCATGCCGTCGTCCCTCGCCGACCGGCGCGACCCCGGAACCCGCCACGGGACGCCACGGATCGACGCCTCAGCAGCCCGCCTCGAACGCCGCGACAAAGGCGTCGAGGTCGAACAGGTCGAGGAACCCGTCGCCGTTGTAGTCCGCGATCGGCAGGCCTTCCTCGAAGGCGAGGATATACGCGTCGAAGTCGAACATGTCGATGAACCCGTCCCCGGTCATGTCGGGCCCGGGGTGCGGGACGACCGCCGGCGCGGCCACGGACGCGGGCGTGCCGGGCTTGAACAAGCCCACCGCGACCTCACCCTCGGTCGGCGGGCGGTCGCTCTCGAACCGCCACGACGCGAGCGTGCCCCAACGAACCGCCGCGGCGTCGGGGTCGGCCGGGAACGGCGTGGTCGCGAGCCGGAGACGCACCACGTCCTTGTCGACGCCCCATGGCGCGTGTTTCCAGGCCTCGCCGCTGTGGTGGCGCGGGATGGATTGTTCCACGCCGTCCGCCGAGGCGCACCCAGTGGGGATTTCGAGCCACCCGACCGCGCGGTCGCTCGTCACATTCTGCACAGCGTAGTCGTACCGCCACCGCCCATCGCCGACCTCAACCGCCCGCGACGCGACGTACAGCACGCCCTCGCCGGGGATATTCACCCGCTCGACACGCACCCCGGCGTCGGCCTCATGCCACAGCATGATCGCGGGCGACGCGCGGCGCACCGGCTCGCCCCCCGAATACACCGGCGTGAAGTTCGGGCCCGCCGACACCGTGAACGGCCGGTATGAAACGCTGTTCCAGCCGTGCCCCGCGGCGGCCTCGTCGGGCGACACGTACTGACCCTCCGCGACGTACACGGCCCCCGCGTTCAACGACGGATCGATCTCCGCGTTCTCCACGACCACACGCCGGGCGAGCGTGTCGGCCGCGGGCGGGTACCCCGTGTAATCCACCGGGAAGGTGAACACTCCCGTGTACGGATTGATCTGGCTCCTGGGGCCGAGGCCCGATTGGATCCCGTTCTGCACCGCGGAGTATGGGTCGACGCACCCGGGCCACAGCCGCGTGCTGTCCATCTCGCCGGGGCACACGCCGCAGTCGGAGGGCATGTTGAGCGTCGCGAACCCGTGCTTGGCCCACCCCACCCCGATCTGCCGGATACGTCCACCCTGGACTTTGTACACCCCGGTCGAGATGACCGGGTGCTGGTCGGTCATCCGAACCCAGACCGCGGGCGTGTCACCCGCGTTGCACGCGGCGGTCCCGAACCCCCAGGACGTCCTCCCGCTCAACGACCCCCACCGGATCACGTCGTTCATCTGGGACACGATCAGGTCGGGCCCCACGGGCTGCGCCGCCGACGCGGTTGCCCCCAGCAGCAGGCACGCCGTCACCCCGATTAACTCACCTCTGAACATGCCCTCGCCTCCCGAGCCGTGTTCACGGTCCGATCTTCCCTGATCGCGTCTTCAAAGAGCGGCGGGGGCCGATAGGCCCCCGCACGCCGGAATCACGTCATGCCGCCCCCGTCCGAACGGGGGCGTTGTCACCGCGGCCGATCAGCGGCGGCGACGGGCGGCCAGCAGCCCGCCCATGCCCAGGAGCGCGAGAGCGCCGGGGGTGGGGATGGGCTTGAAGACCACGTCGGAGAGCTTGTCCTGGGTGCTCCAGAGCACGCCCATGAACGCGCCCGTCTGCCCGTTGTACTTGACGACGGTCCCGCCGGCCATCGCGGCGTAGAGGTGCCCGTCGGGCCCGAAGTTGAACCCGTGGCAGCCCGGCCAGCCCGTGGGCCCGCCGCCGGGGACGTTGTTGTCCGCGAACAGGCTGAAGGTCATCGTGTTCCAATCGAGCTTGTAGATGCCGTTCTGGCCCGAGTACATGTTGGCGACGTAGAGGTTGCCGAACGCGTCGAACCGGATCGACTGGATCGAGTTGATGCCGAAGGCGGCGGTGTTGATCGTCCAGTTGATGGCGCCGGTGTTGGCGTCACGCTGGGAGAGCAGGGTGCCGTCGCCCCAGCTGCTCTTGTTGTCGGTGGTGTACATCACGTTGCCGCGGATGTTGAGGGCGCCCTGCCCGCCGATCCCGGTGACGACGTTGCGGATGAAGTTGCCGGTGGCGTAGTCGTATTCCTTGATGGTGCCGTCCTGCGCGGAGGCGTAGATGTTGCCGTTGTTGGCGAACTGCACGTCGTAGTGCAGGCCCGTGCCGATGGTGCGGAGGATCGCGCCGGTGTTCCCGTCGATCTCCTTGACCGCGCCGTACCCGCCGGCGAGGAAGGTGTTGTTGTTCCCGCCGAAGAACCCGAGGGTGTTCGCCGCGCCCGTCTGGGCGAAGGTGGCGACAAAGTTGCCCGCCGGGTCGAGCTGGTACACGTTGTCCGACGCATCGCCGTACACGTACATGTGGCCCGCGGCGCCGATCTGCGCCGAAGCCGCGGTCGCCAGGCCGACCACACCAAGGATGCACATCACCGTCTTCATTCCAACACTCCTTCTCTTTCTCAAACGTCCCACGATCAAGCGTGCTCGACTCGAGCACGCCGTAGTGTCTCAAAAACCAGCCCTTTCCCTTGAGGAGTCTACCCCACGTTCAAGGATCCTCAACGGTTTTCTTCGCAAAACATCACGACGTCGTCCTTTATACCGCCCGTACGAACTACACCCGAGAGAGGGGTTCTTCCCGTTGATCTGCGCGTTCAATGTGTTATCGGAACACCATGGACACACTCGCATGCCTTCAACTTGATCCGATGAGTGTCGCTATCGTGTTTCAATGCGGCTCCTACCGATTCTGTTCGTATTTTGTTTATTATCCGCTGGGTGCGTCACCGTCCCGGGGCCGGGCCCCCGCGGCTGGGCGGTGGCCGAGGGTGGCGGGCTGGACCCCGACGCCCCGTCCGGGAAGTCCTTATTCGCGTGGTCGATCGAACGGGCCCGGGAAGCCTTCCCCGGGTCGCCGATCTCGGCGGTGGTGATCGGCGCTATCCCGCTCACGGACGATCAGGAGCGGCCCGAACGCGACCGTCGGCTCGACGCCTTTCTTGATGCCGGGGCGGACACCGCCGTGGGCCTTGTCATCGACGAGACGACCGCCGGTGAACCCTGGACCGCCGACGCGATCCGCGGGTCGCACGTCGTGTTCATCCGGGGCGGGGACCAGAGCCGGTACGTTCGGTGGTGGCGGGGTACGCCGATCGAGGACGCGATCCGCGAGGTCCACGCCCGGGGCGGGGTCGTCATCGGGACGAGCGCCGGGGCGGCGGTCCTCGGCGGGTGGTCGTTCGACGCGATGGTCGGGTCGCTCGATCCCGTCGAATCGCTGACCGACTCGACGCCGCGGCGGTTGACGCTCACCCGCGACTTCCTCGGGTTCGCGCCCGGGGTGCTGTTCGACACGCACTTTACGGAGCGTGCGAGGCTTCCCCGGATGGCGTTGATGCTCGCGTCGCTGCCCCCGGCGGACCGCGCGACGACGCTCGCGGTCGGTCTCGACCCTCGCACGGCGTTCGCCGTCGGGCCCGGGGGTGAGGGACTCGTGCTCGGGGAGGGGACCGTGACCTTGCTCCGCTGGACCGCGGACAGCGCGTGCGACCTAAAGCCCGGCGGGCCGCCGACGATCCGCGGGCTGGCGTTCGACCAACTGACGCCCGGCACGCGGGCGGATCGAGGTGGGCGGGTCACGTCGCGTCCGGCGGAACCCCGCGGGACGGCCCACGCGTGGGCCGGGCCGGGCGTGCTCGATCGAGGCTGGTTCGCGTCGGTCGAACCCGCGTGGTCGGGGCGAGGCGGGCGCGAGGAACAGACGGCCTCGTTGATCGCGTCGGTGGCGTCGGGCCCGGCGCACGCCGGTGCGTGGATCCCCGAGGGCGCTTCGCTCTCGGACGAGGGGCCTTCGCGTGTCCGCGTGTCGAGCGGATCGACCCGCAGCGCGGTGGTGATCGACGCCCGCCGGGCGGTTCGCCGATGGACGATCGAACCGGCCCCGCGTCGGGATGCCCCGAGGGCTCACATCGAGGGCGCCACGCTGCACATCCTCGGGCCCGGCGTGGCGTTCCCCGATGGGCCGTAACGGTCGCCGCGGTTACGGCTTCGTGCCGGGCACCAGGCGGAGGATCCGGTCGTCGTCGCGTGCGGGCTGACCGCGGCTGTCGCGGTTGGACGTGGCGAAGTAGATCGATCCGTCGGGGGCGACCGTCACGGCACGCAGCCTCCCGAGCCCCTTGACGAGGCACTCCTGCCTCACCACCCGGTCGCCGTCGAGTTCGACGCGGATCATCCGGGTGCCCAGGAGCGTGGTGACGAGGAAACTCCCCTTGAGTTCGGGGAACAGGTCGGCGTTGTAGAAGGCGGCGGCGCTGGGGGCGACGGTCGGGCTCCACTCGATCAGCGGCGAGACCATGCCGTCGCGCGTCTGCGCGTGGTGGATCTCGGGCCACCCGTAGTTCTTGCCCTTCTCGATCAGGTTGAACTCGTCCCCGGCGAAGCCCGCCTCGCCGCTGGGCCCGTGCTCGACCTGGAACAGCCGCCCGGTCCCGGGCTGCCAGTCGAGGCCCTGCGGGTTGCGGCAGCCGTAGACCCAGACCTCGGGGCGGACGCCCTTGGCGCGGTGCTCGGGCGTGTTGAACGGATTGTCCTCGGGCGACGAGCCGTCGTCGTTGACGCGGAGGATCTTCCCCCCGAGGCTGGTGAGGTCCTGCGCGAG
The DNA here is from genome assembly GCA_015200025.1 of Phycisphaeraceae bacterium. Taxonomy (GTDB): domain Bacteria; phylum Planctomycetota; class Phycisphaerae; order Phycisphaerales; family UBA1924; genus UBA2396. The sequence goes on from CP054186.1 coordinate 1,125,096, forward strand.
GTCGCGGTCGAACCGCTCGCCGGTGGTGATGTAGAGCTTCCCGTCGGGCCCGAACCGGACGCGGCACCCCGCGTGGTTGGCCCCGGCGGGCATGCCCGAAACGATCACGCGCGGCTCGACCAGCACACCGTCGCGCTCGGTGTACCGCACGACGCGCACGTCGTTGTCGTCGCGCGACCCGTACGCGAGGTAGACCCAGCGGTTCTCCGCGAACGCCGGGTGCAGGCACAGGCCCATCAGCCCGTTCTCGGCGGGCTGCTTCCAGACCTTGAGCGTCAGCGCGGGCTCGGGCAGCAGCGCCCCGTCTTTGATGACGCGCACCCGCCCGGGACGCTCGGACACGAAGATCCGACCGTCGGGGAGGAACGCCAGGTCCCACGGGACCTGCAGCCCCGTCGCGACCGTCTCGACCGTGTACGCGATCTTCGACATCTCCGACGGCGGCTTGCTCGAGATCGTCGCCCTCGGCTCGTCGTTCGGCAGGCCAATGGCGGCCGGCGTGAGCGCGACAATCCCGGCGACGGCGATCAGGGTGGTCCTCATGACGCCATGATACCGCCGACGGGTACACTGGCTTCATGCTCCTGGGCATCGACTGTGGGACGAGTTCGACCAAGGCGATCCTGATCGACGGACGCGGGTCGATCGTCGGGTCGGGCTCCTCGTCAACACCCGTGGAATCGCCACGCCCGGGCTGGACGCAGCAGGACCCCGTGCTCTGGTGGGAGGCGGCTCGGGAGGCCGTCGCCCGGGCCCTGGCCGGCGCCGGCGTACCCGGGAGCGCGGTGCGGGCGGTGGGGCTCTCTGGGCAGATGCACGGCTCGGTGCTGCTGGACGTCGCGACGATCTCGTCCCGCGGCACGTCGGACGACGCCCTCTTCCCGGCGCTCCTGTGGAACGACCAGCGTACGGCCGGGCACTTGGGCGCGATCGCCCACGCCGCGGGAGGATCGAAGGCCTTGGTCGAGCGTGTGGGGAACGCGGCCCTGACGGGGTTCACGCTCCCCAAACTCCTGTGGATCAAGCAGCACCATCCCGAGGTCATGGACCGCGCTGCCGTGGTCATGCTCCCCAAGGACTATCTCCGGTTCCGGCTGACGGGGGAGGCCGCGACCGACGTGGGTGATGCGTCGGGGACGCTGATGTTCAGCCCGCGCGGGCGTGCGTGGGACACGGACCTGGTTGTGCGCCTCGGCCTGAACCCCTCGATCCTGCCCCGGGTGATCGAATCGGGCGAGGTCGCGGGAACGCTGTCGCGGTGGGCGGCCGAGCGGACCGGGCTCAGGGCGGGGACCCCGGTGATCGCCGGGAGCGGCGACAACCAGACCTCCGCGGTCGGCGCGGGCGTGACCTCGCCGGGCGACGGGCTGATGATCGTGGGCACGTCGGGCGTCATCTACACGCACTCGGCCTCGCCCCGCGCCGATACGGGCGACGCCGGCGCGTGCGGGCGGACCCACCTCTTCGCCGCCGCGGACGGGACCGCGAGGGCGCCCGGGGCGTGGTGCGTGACGGGGTGCATCCTCTCGGCGGCGGGCTCGCTCCAGTGGCTGCGCGACACGGCCGCCCCGGGCCTGGATTTCGAGACCCTGATCGGCGAGGCCTGGTCGGCCCCACCCGGCGCCGAGGGGTTGATCTTTCTCCCGTACCTCGCCGGGGAACGCTGCCCGCACCAGGATCCTTCGGCACGCGGGGCGTTCGTCGGGCTCTCGCTCCACCACGGGCGCGGGCACCTGGCCCGGGCTGTCATCGAGGGCGTCAGTTTCGCGCTCGACCAGGTCGTCCGCCTCCAGCGCTCGCTCGGGGTCCCCATCGACCGCGTGCGCCTCACCGGCGGCGCGGCCCAGAGCCACGCGTGGGCCCGCCTGCTCGCCGACCTCACCGAGACCCCCATCGAGATCACCGACTCGACAGAAGGCTCTGCGTTGGGCGCGGCGTTGCTGGCGGGGGTCGGGATCGGCGACTGGTCCGACGTGCGCGAGGCGGGCGCCGGCACGATCCGCGTCACCCACCGGATCGAGCCCGGCCCTCTCGACCCGGCGTTGCGCGACGCGCGAGAGACCTTCTCGGGCCTCTACGCGGCGCTCAAGCCCGCGTTCTCGCGATTGTCCGCGACGGCATGACCCCACCTCCCCCATCGCAAGCCCGGCACGCCGCCCGAGGTCTACACTTGCGTCCCGGCGGAACGGAGGTTCAGGCCCGCCGGACCGCGCCGTTCGAGCGAACACAGGATGAACACGCGCGGAGGACGACTTCCAAGGCCGAACTCGCATCAGAAGAAGCCCCTCATGTCCTCCAACACCCCAGGCGATTCCACCCCCCCCGGCCCATCGACCACGACCGGGGGCCCGACGCCCTCGTCGCCCGAGACCGCGCCCGCGGGGACGCCGTCCCAGGCCGGCCCGTCGGGAGCGCCCCGTGGTCCTCGCCCGCCGCGCCCCGCGCCGCGCGGCGACACGCCGCCGCAGGTCAACGTCATCGACCCCCGGTCGATGAGCAAGGTCGTGCTCGGGTCGGACATCGAGGCCGAGGTCAACGCGGCGATGGCCGACATGGAAGCCGCCGGCGCCGCGGCACCCTCTCGAGGCGCCCGCCCCACGGTGATGCCCGGGGGCGAGCCGCCCAAGCCCGCCATCCGCGGGCCGAGGGTCGTTCAGGCCGGCCGTGAGCACCGCACGGGCCGCGTGGTCTCGGTCGGGCCGACGGACATTTTCCTCGAGTTCGGGCCCAAGGAGCTCGGGATCCTCGCGCGGGCGCAGTTCCCCGAGGACCAGGTCCCCGCCGTGGGCGCCGAGGCCGAGGTCGTCATCGACAAGTTCGAGGCTGCCGAGAGCCTGTTTATCTGCTCCCGCCCCGGGGCGGTGCAGAAGGCCCAGTGGGAGCTGCTCGAGCCCGGGCAGGTCGTCGAGGCCCGTGTGACGGGCGTCACCAAGGGCGGGCTCGAGCTCGAGGTGGCCAACCACCGCGCGTTCATGCCGGCGAGCCAGGTCTCCGTCGAACGGACGCCGGACCTGAGCGTCTTCGTGGGCGAGAAGTTCCGCTGTGAGGTCGTGCGCGTCGAGCGCATGGGGTCGGGCAATATCGTCCTCTCCCGCCGCAACATCCTTGAGCAGGAGCGGGCCCAGCACGCCGAGGCCCTTAAGACCAAGCTCGAAGAGGGCCAGACCGTCGAGGGGACCGTCCGCAAGATCATGCCCTTCGGGGCCTTCGTGGACCTCGGCGGGGTCGACGGGCTCGTCCATCTCTCCGACATGACCTACGACCGCGCGGGCTACGGGGAGAAGGCCGTCGAGAAGTACGTCAAGGAAGGCCAGCGCCTCACGGTCAAGATCCTCAAGCTTGATTGGGACAACAACCGCATCTCGCTGGGGCTCAAGCAGCTGGTGGGCGACCCCTTCCAGACCGCGGCCGCCAACATCGTCGAGGGCGCCGAACTGACCGGGCGCGTCACCAAGATCCTCGAGTTCGGGTGCTTCGTCGAGATCTCCCCGGGCGTCGAGGGCCTCGTCCACATCTCCGAGCTCGACCACCGACGCGTCAACACCGTCGCCGAGGTCGTCCAGCCCGACCAGATCGTCGCGTGCAAGGTCCTCAAGGTCGACCCCGGCACCCGGCGCGTGAGCCTCTCGATCAAGGCCACCAAGCCCCTGCCCCAGGTCAACCTCAGCGCCGGCCCCGGTGGCGGCGGCAAGGGCAAGGACCGACCCGCCAGGACCGCCGAGGACATCCTCAAGGATTCCCCCGCCCTCCGCAAACTCCGAGAAAAGGCCCGGCATATGCAGTTCAAGGGCGGGCTCGGTTAATCCTCTACCCCGCCCGGCCCCACGCCGCCCGGGCGTCGAACCGTCACGCCCGGCGTCGCGTACCGCCCCATGATGGCCACGCCCAAGGCCTCGTCCCTCCTCCGACGCCCCGCCGCCCTCGCTCTTGCCGCGCTGGCGCCGTTCCCGCTGGCGTACGGGCTGTACGCGGTCATCGCCTCGGGCGTTTCCGCCCCCAGCGCTGTCGTCGGGATTTTCCTCTCGCTCCCGACGCTCCTTGAATCCACCCTCCTCACCGCGGGCCTCGCCCTGATCGCCCTGGGCCTCCCCCACCGCGTCGGGCGCTCCCTCCACTGCGCCTCGTGCGGGTATCAGCGCATCGAGGAGACCGACCGCCTCCTCTCCAACTGCCCCGAGTGCGGGCGTCACTGGCGACGCTTCGGCGGCTGGCGCGTCGGCAAGCCCGCCGGGAACCGCGCCCGCCTGACCAAGGGCGTTCTCCTCGCCGCCGTCGCGCTGAGTTCCGCCACCTTCCGAGCGGCCTTGGGTGAATGGCTCACCGCCAAGCTCCCGACCAACATCCTCGTCCGGCACGTCTTGTACGCGCCACCCTCCGACACCGAACACACCTGGGCCGCGATCAATCGCCGCACCCTGACCGACGCCCAGAAGCGCTGGCTCGCCGAGGGGCTCCTCGACCGCCGGCGGACCTCCGTGCTCGATTACGCGTCGGCCCAGTGGCTCGACCGTCGCCTGGCGTTGAACGAACTCTCCGCCGCCGCCAAGCACCGCTACATCGACGAACTCTGCCAGTTCACCCTCGAGGCGCCCGACTCGGTCACGCTCGGGCAGCCGATCCTCGTCCGGCTCAGCGGCGTCTACCGGGGCCCCTACAACGGGACCCCCGACGGAGAAGCCGCCATCGCCCTCGAAGGGCTCCACGCCCGGTTCCCCATCCCGGACGAGGAAGAGGAGGCCGCACGCACCGATTTTGAGCGGCGGTTCCTCCAGATGCAGGCGACGCAGACGCAGGCCCGGTCCGAGCGGCTGGTCAGCGCGGGCCGGCTCGCCCAGCTGCCCGTCGTGGGGTCGGCCTCGTTCATCGCCGACCGCGAGGGCGAGGTCACGATCCACGCGCGGGTGTGGGTCCTCGTCGCGCCGGGGATCTCGGGGGCCGTCTCGTTCAACCCCGACGGGACGCCGGCGACCAACGTCAGCCCGCTCCACGCCGTCCGCGTCGACCTGACGCGTCGGGTCACGGTGAGCAACCCGTCATCGACCACGGCGCCGCCCTGACGTCACCGGCACGCGTCCCGATGACCCACTACCATCGGGCATGATCGTCAAGGACTTGGTCCGGGCCATGCAGGCCATCGCGCCGCTCGAATACGCCGAGCCCTGGGACCGCGTGGGGCTGCTCGTGGGGTCCCACGACCGGCCGCTCGAGGGCCCGATCGTCCTGACCATCGACCTGACCGAGCGGGTGCTCGCCGAGGCCCAGTCCGCCGGTGCCTCGGCCGTCATCGCCTACCACCCGCCCATCTGGGAGCCGCTCACGTCGGTGACGGACCGCACGCCCCAGCAGCGCATCATCATGCGGGCCATCGAGCTCGGGCTCGCCGTGTACGCGCCGCACACCGCCCTCGACGCGGTGCCCGGCGGGATCTGCGACTGGCTCTGCGAAGGGCTCTCGGGCTCGACCGACGGCAAAATCGCCGGCGACCACCGCGCCCTTCAGCCCCACCCTCACCGCGAGCCCACCCAGGAAGTCAAGATCGTCACCTTCGTCCCCCACGACCACCTGAACACCCTCCGCAACGCGCTCGCCACCGCCGGCGCGGGCATCATCGGCCACTACCGCGTCTGCTCGTTCTCCGCCAAGGGCGAAGGGACATTCCTGGGCGACGAGAACTCCAGGCCCGCCGTCGGCGAGGCCGGGGTCCTCCAGTCCGTCGACGAGTGCCGCCTCGAGATGGTGTGCTCCAAGCACGCCCTGCCCCTGGCGGTCCAGACCCTCCGCCGGTTCCACCCCTACGAGACCCCCGCCTTCGATATCTACGAAACCCTCCCGGTGCCGCAGCGGGATTTCGGCCCGGGTCGGCGTCTCGTCCTCGACCGCCCCGTCGAACTCCCCGAGCTGGCCCGCCGCTTCAAGGCGTTCCTCGGGTCGGCCTCCGTCCGCTTCGCCGACGCGGGGCACCGGGGCCCCGTCAAAACCATCGGGGTGTGCGCCGGCTCGGGCAACGACCTGGCCCCCACCGCCCGCGCCGAGGGGTGCGAGGTTTACGTCACCGGCGAAATGGGGCACCACCACATCCTCGCCTCGCTCCACGCCGGGATGTCCGTCATCCTCGGCGAACACACCGGCACCGAACGCGGGTTTCTCCCGCGACTCGCCTCGCTGATCAAACGGCACCTCCCCCTCGCCGACCCCATCATCAGCGCCACCGACCGCGACCCACTGACCCCGATCTGAGCCCGACGAGATGGCCTCCCTTGATCCGATCCGCGTCGGCCGCGCCACGGGAACGCCCGTGATCGTCCGCTCGGCACGCCCCGACGACGCCCCGGCCATTCTCGCCATCTCACGGTCCGCCGCCCTGACCCCGCACACCGTCGTCGAGCCCGACGAGGTCGCCGGCGTGGCCCTCGACACCGCACGCGAGATCGACGACGTGACCGCGAATCCGCAACGACTGTGGCTGGTCGCCGAGGTCGACGGCCGCGTCGTCGGCGAACTGACCTTTTCCGCCCCGAGGCTCCGCCGGATCGCCCACCGAGGGAGGCTCGGCCTCGCCGTCCACGCGGACCACCGCGGGCAAGGCGTCGGCAAAGCCCTCATCCGCTCGCTCCTCGTGTGGGCCCGGCGGCACCCCCTCATCGAAAAAGTCCGCCTCGGGGTCCTCTCGAGCAACACCGGTGCCATCCGCCTGTACCACCGCCTGGGATTCCACGAAGAGGCCCGGAGGGCCGCCGAGTTCAAGATCGCACCCGGCATCTACGCCGACGACATCCTGATGGCCCGCTGGGTCAAGCCCCCCCCCGGGAACCCCCCGGCCTCCACCAATGACCCTTCGTGAACGCGACCCGCTCACGTACAATCGCCCCGCCCATGCCCCGCCCTACCGAAACCACCCAGGCCCGCCCCGTCGTCGTCGATCTCGACGGCCCCGCGCCCGACGCCTGGCCCAAGATCGAACGGGCGCTCCTCGATCGCGTGGACCTCGAAAAATCCCGCCCCTCCCAGATCCCCAAAGACGCCTTCAAACTCGACCGCATGCACGCGATCATGGAAGCCCTGGGCAACCCCCACCGCGACGTCCGAACCATTCATATCGCCGGGAGCAAGGGCAAGGGCAGCACCGCCGAGATGACCGCCGCCGCGCTCGCCGGGTGCGGGTACGCCGTGGGCCTTTACACCAGCCCCCACCTCGTCGACCTCCGCGAACGCATCCGCATCGGGAACGACCCGATCGACCGGCCACACGCCGCCGACGTCCTCGAACGGGTCGCCCGCGCCGCCGCGCCCGCCGAGAAGAAGCACGGCCCGGCCTCGTTTTTCGAGATCCTCACCGCCGCCGCCTTCACCCACTTCGCCGACCTCGCCGTTGATATCGCCGTGATCGAGGTCGGGCTCGGCGGTCGCCTCGACTCCACCAATGTCATCACCCCCATGGCCTGCGGCCTCACCGCCATCCACCTCGAACACACCGCCCTCCTGGGGTCCACGCTCCCCGAGATCGCCCGCGAAAAGGCCGGCATCATGAAGCCCGGCGTCCGTGCCGTCTCCGTCCCCCAGCCGCCCGAGGTCCTCGCCGTCTTCCGTGAGACCGCCGAGCGTGTCGGCGCCCGCCTCGACGTGCTCGGAGAAACCATCGAGTTCTCTCACCGCTTCGAGTACGCCCCGGACCTGGGCCCCCACCACGAGGTCTGCCTCACCACCCCCCGCTCCAACTTCGAGCACATCCCCGTCCCGCTCAAGGGCGAGCACCAGGCCTACAACGCCTCCCTCGTCCTCGCCTTGCTCGACGCCCTCCGCGAGCAGGGCTTCCCCATCCGCGACCGCGAGGTCGCGCAGGGCCTCGCCCGCACGCCCAACGCCGGGCGTCTCGAGGTGCTCTGGAACAACCCGCGTATTCTCGCCGACGGGGCCCACACACGCGAGTCGGTCGAGGCCCTCATCAAGACCATCGGTTCGACCCTGAAGTTCGACAACCTCATCATGGTTTTCGGGTGCGCCGCCGACAAGGACACCCAGGGGATGCTCGCCAAGCTCGCCGCCGGCGCCGACAAGATCATCTTCACCAAGGCCACCGACAGCGCCAGGGCCGCCGAGCCCAGGGATCTCCAGCGTCGGTTCGCCGAGGTCAGCGGGAAGATGACCCAGACCGCCCCGACCGTCAAGGACGCCCTCAACCTCGCCGCCAAGGCCGCCCAACGGGGCGATCTCATCTGCGCCACCGGCTCGTTCCTCATCGCCGGCGAGGCCAAGAGACTCCTCCTCGAAAAATCCAAGTCCGTCTCTCCCTGAGCCGCCCACCGCCCGCGCTCCACGCCCCACGGTAAACTCCCGGCGTGACCACGATCGCCAACCTCATCGCGGGACGGCACGTCCCCGCCGCCTCGGGGCGGACGATCCAGGTCCACGAACCCGCCACCGGGATCCCGCACGCCCTCGCCCCGGACTCCGACGCCCGCGACGCCGACGCCGCCGTCGAGGCCGCCCGAGACGCGTTCCCCGCCTGGGCCGCCACACCCGCCGCCGAGCGCTCGCGTCTCCTCCTCCGGCTCGCCGACCTGGTCGAGACCAACCTCGAACCCCTCGCCCGCGCCGAATCCATCGACACCGGCAAGCCCATCGCCCTCGCCCGCGCCGTGGATATCCCGCGCGCCGCCGCCAACCTCCGGTTCTTCGCCACCGCTGTCCTCCACACCGCGGGCGAAACCTACGACTCCGACGGCGGGGGCGTCCCGGGCGCCCTCCCCGCCATCAACTACACCCTCCGCCGCCCCCGGGGGCCCGCGGGCTGCATCTCCCCGTGGAACCTCCCCCTCTACCTCTTCACCTGGAAGATCGCCCCCGCGCTCGCCACCGGGAACACCGTCGTCGCCAAGCCCAGCGAGGTCACCCCCTCCACCGCCGCGATGCTCGGCTCGCTGTCCGTCGAGGCCGGCCTGCCACCGGGCGTCCTCAACATCGTCCACGGCACGGGCCCGAGCGCCGGCGCCCCCATCGTCGAGCACCCCGCCGTCCCCACCATCACTTTCACCGGAAGCACCGCCGTCGGGCGACGCCTCGGTGAGACCTGCGGCCGCATGCTCAAGCGCGTCAGCCTCGAACTCGGGGGCAAAAACCCATTCATCCTCTTCGACGACGCCGACCCCGACGAGGCCGCCGGATGGGCCGCCCGCGCCGCCTTCACCAACCAGGGCCAGATCTGCCTCTGCGGCTCGCGCCTCGTGGTGCACGAATCCGTCGCCGACCGCGTGGTCTCACGACTCATCGGGCACGCCCGGGCCTTCGTCATCGGCGACCCGCTAGACCCCGCCACCACCTTCGGCGCTATCACGAGCAAGGCCCAGCTCGACAAAGTCACGTCGATGGTGGACGAGGCACGCCGGCTCGGGGGACGCGTGCTCACCGGCGGCCGTCCGGTCGACCCCGCGGCACTCCCCCAACGATGCCGCGGGGGGTGGTTCTACGAGCCCACCGTGATCGACGGGCTCGACCCCGCCTGCCGCGTCGAGCAGGAAGAGATTTTCGGCCCCGTCGTCACCGTCCAACGTTTCCGCGACGAGGGGCATGCCGTCCAACTCGCGAACGCGACCCCGTACGGGCTCGCCGCCTCGGTCTTCACGCGGGACGTATCGCGGGCCCACCGCGTCGCCGCCGCGCTCGACGTCGGCATCGTCTGGATCAACACCTGGATGTCACGCGACCTGCGAACCCCCTTCGGCGGGACGAAGCAGAGCGGCGTGGGCCGGGAGGGCGGCACCGAGGCCCTCCGTTTCTTCACCGAACCCAAGAACGTCTGCGTCCGACTCTGACCCACGACCGGGAGCCACCGCATGACCACGTTCCGTTCCAGCACCGCCGCCGAACCGCTCGGGCCCTACGCCCACGCGCGACGCGCGGGAGGCCTCCTCTTCCTCTCCGGTATCGGCCCCCGAACCCGCGGGCGCAAGGACATCCCCGGCGCGACCGTGGACGCCTCGGGTCGCCTGCTCGACTACGACATCGAAGCCGAGATCCGCTCCTGCTTCGACAACGTGCGGATCATCCTTGAAGAAGCCGGATGCCGGTGGGACGACATCGTCGACGTGGCGGTCTATCTCACGGACATGACGCGGGACTGGAAGGAATACAACCGCATCTACGCCGAGTTCTTCCCCCCGGGCGCCCCGAACCTGCCCACACGCACCACCGTCGAGGTCTCCGCCCTTCCCACCGGCGGGAACACCCCCATCCACGTCGAGGTCAAGGTCATCGTCGCCCTCCCCTCCACCACCACCCGCTGACCACCACTCCGCCCGCCACCACACTCACTCCCGCGACCCGCCCGGTCCACGGATCGCCCTCAGCACCGCCCGCACCGGGCTCCCGTCGGCGTCCTTGATCCTCAGCGGCAACGCGCACAGGTCGTACACCCCCTCCGGCACCCCGCGGAGCACCAAGCCCTCGAGGATCGCGATACGGTGCCCGTGGATCGCCCGGTGCGCGGGCAGGTCCTTCGAGTCCTGCGTGTCCACGCTCGGCGTGTCCACCCCGATCGTCACCACGCCCATCCCCGCCAACGCGTCGATCAACGCCACCGACAGCCCCGCAAAGTCCGCGTTCCACTCACCCGGATCGGGGAAACTCCCCGTCCTGAGCAGCACCCTCGGCGTCCGCACGCCCGCCAACCCCGGCACATCCTCCGGCACCACCCGACGCCCCCGGCACCCCACCGCCACCTCCAACACCGTGCACGGCCCCACGTAATGCCCGATCGGCATCGCGTCGATCCCCATGCCCCCCTCCGCCGCCGTGGCGTAATGATTCGACCCGTCCGCGTGGCTCCCCAGGTGCACCGTCGACCGGACCGTGCTGAGCGTGATATTCGCCCCCCGCTCGCGGTCCAGCAGTACCTCGCGCGAGAACGGCGTATCTCCCGGCCAGACCGGGAGCGCCCCCGAGATCACCGGCGAGATGTCGAAAAGGACATCCCCGCCGCCCGACGAACCCAACCCCACCGTGGACTCGCCGCCGCCCATGAGCGCCCGCGCGGCCTCCTCGACCCTCGCCCGCCACCGGTCCCCGGGCCCATCGTCGCTCCCCGCCGGGACACGCTCCACCACCCGGTCGATCAACCGTTCGAGTTCCTCACCGCGGCGCTTCGCCTCCGTGTACGGCTCGGTCGAGAACGACACCAGGTTGTACCGCGGCCGGCACCGCTCGGGGAACGCCGCGTGCAGCGCTTGCTCGACCTTCTTGCGGTACAGAAACCCGGGCCGCCCCACCAGGTCGCACATCTCGACGAAGTTGTCCAGCGCCATGTCGGCGATCGCGTCGGCCTGCGGCTTGCGCTCCGCCGCGTACGCCGCCAGCGCCGCCCCGACCGACCCCGACCCGTCCAACGCCCGCGCCAGGCACACGCAATCCTCGAACCCGCAGTTGATCCCCTGCCCGTAGAACGGCACGATCGCGTGCGCCGCGTCCCCGACCAGCACGCACCGTCCCCGGTGCCACGGCCAGCACCGCACCGTCACCAGCGAGCCCGTCGGGTTCGCGGCGAAATCCTCCGCCAGCGTCGGCATCCGCGGGACCGCGTCCGCGTACTGCGCCGCGAAGAACGACCGGACCTCCTCCGGCGCGCGCACACGCTCGAAGGAGTGGTCCCCGTGGAACGGCCAGAACAGCGTGCAAGTGAACGACCCGTCGCGGTTGGGCAGCGCGATCATCATGCTCCCGCCGCGGGGCCAGATGTGCAGCGCGTGGGGTTCCATCGCGAAGCCCCCGCCGGGGAGCGGGGGGATGTGGAGCTCCTTGTACCCGTGCCCGAGGTAGGTTTGGCTGTAGTCGAAGCGGTCGGTGCGTTGGAGCACGCCGCGGACGGCCGAAAAGGCCCCGTCGGCGCCGATGACCAGGTCGCCCCGGGCCTCGACACGATCACCCCCGGGCCCGCGCAGAACCGCGACCCCGCCCTCGGGGTCCACGTCCACGCACGGGTGATCAAAGTGCATCCCGATCCCGGGGCGCTGCCCCGCGGCCGTGATGAGCGTCAGATTGAGCCCGCCGCGGGAGACGGCGTTGATGGCGTCGGCGGGGTCGTGGCTGTAGGGCTGAAAGACCGGCGTCCCGGCGAAGGGGTGGATCATCCGCCCGGGCATGGGGATCATGTCGCGTTCGCGGACCACCCCATCGAGCCCCGCAGCGGCGAGCCCCGCGATCCCCCGGGCCGAGAGGGCGAGGTTGATCGAACGCCCGCCCTGATAGCCCCGGGCCCTCGGATCACCGCGACGTTCGTACAACGAGACCCGCCACCCGCGGTCGGCGAGGAGCACGGCGAGCAACGACCCGGCCAGCCCGTTCCCCACGATCACGGCGTGCCGCGTCATGCCCCACCCCCATCCCCACTCCCATCCCCGCACCCGCCGCCGCGGACCACGTCGTCCAGGGCCCGGGCGAACCGCCACGCATCGCGGAACGAGTTGTAGAGCGGCACGGGGGCGGCCCTGAGGATGCCGGGCTCTCGGTAGTCGCAGACCACCCCGCGCGAGAGCAGGGATCGCTGGGTTTCTCGCGAGGCCCCGGCGACCTCGATCGATAGCTGGCAGCCTCGGGCGTCGGGGTCCGCCGGCGTGAGCACGCGGACGCCCGGCACTCGCCGCAGCATGGACTCCATGAACGCGGTGAGCCGCAGCGATTTGTCGCGGAGGCGGTCCATCCCGGCGCGGGCGAACAGGCCGAGCGACACCTTGAGCGGGGCGAGCGAAAGGATGGGCGGGTTGGAAAGGGCCCAGGCGGCGGCGTCCGGCTCGGGCCTGAACTCATCGGGCATCCTGAAACGCGACGCGGCGTCGTGCCCCCACCATCCCTCGAACCTTGGGAGCGTGCGGTCCCGGGCGTGCCGTTCGTGCACGTAGAGCCCCGCGACGGCGCCCGGACCGGCGTTGAGATACTTGTACGAGCACCAGGCGGCGAAGTCGACGCCCCATTCGTGCAGACGCAGCGGGACGTTCCCGGCGGCGTGGGCCAGGTCCCAGCCCACCACCGCCCCGGCGTCTCTCCCCGCGCGCGTAATCGCCCCCATGTCGAACCACTGGCCGGTGCGGTAGTTCACCCCCCCCAGCATGACCAGCGCGGGACGCTCGCGCTCGATGGCGCTGATGACGTCCTCGGTCCGAACCTGCGACTCGCCCTCGCGCGGCCCGACGCGGACGACGGCCCGGGCGGGGTCGAACCCGTGCCAGCGGGCCTGGCTCGCGACCGCGTACGCATCGCTGGGGAATGCGCCATCCTCGATGATGATCGTGAAGCGTTCACGCGTCGGGCGATAGAAGCTCACCATCAGCAGGTGGATATTGACGGTCAGCGTGTTCATCGCCGAGACCTCGGCGGGGGTCGCACCGACCAGCGAAGCCAAACCCTCGCGGACACGCTCGGCGGAGGAGACCCACGGGTCGCGTCCGCGGGTGTGACCCTCGACGCCCAGGGCCGCCCAATCCTCCAACTCGCGCGCAACGGCCGCCGTGGTGGCCAGGGGCATGAGCCCAAGCGAGTTGCCCGTGAGGTAGACGCAGGGGCCAGCGTCGGCGGACGGGTCGCCCGAGACCGCGCGGGACGTGGGGATCGCGAAGTCGGCTCGGAAGGGCGCCAGCGGATCGGCGACGTCCAAGGCCGCGGCACGGTCCGAGTCTGCCGACCACGCGTCGTTCACGCCCGCTCCTTCCGTATGCCCAAGAACGACAACGCGGCGTCTCGAAGGATCTCGGTGCGTTGGTCGTCGCCGAGCCCGTCGAGGCTCTCGGCCAGGGACCCGGGGCGATCCTCGCCCAGCGGGAAAGGGTAATCGCTGCCGAGCGCGACGCGGGAGGGGCCCATCAGCGCGATGAGGGCCCGGAGCGTGCCGGCCTCATGGACAAGCGAGTCCACCCAGAACCTCGAGTGTGTCCGCCCGCCCGGTCCGCGGAGGTACTCACGCGGGTGCCTCGCCTCGGGCGGGAAGAGGTCCCGCCGGCATTCGAACCCGTGGGCGATCCGCCCGAGGGTGCCGGCGAAGGACCCCCCGCCGTGGGCGAAGGCGACGCGGAGCGACGGGAAGCCGTCGAGAACACCCCCGAACATGAGTGACATCACGGCGATGGTCGTTTCGGTCGGCATGCCGACGAGCCACGGCATCCAGTAGCGTTCCATCCGGCCCCCGGCGAGCATGTCCCAGGGGTGGATGAAAACGGCGGCATCGAGGGCGGCGGCGTGCCCGAAAAACGCTCTCAGGCCCGGGTCGTCGAGGTTCCGCCCGTTGACGTTCGTGCCGATCTGCACGCCGCGGAGCCCCAGGTCGCGGACGCACCGTTCGAGCTCGCGGCAGGCCAGGTCGGTGTCCTGGAGCGGGACGACGCCGAGCCCCTCGAAGGGGCGCGGGCCCGAGCCCGCGGGCCCCGAGCCCGAGACGACACCGGCGAGGTGGTCGTTGAGGAGCCGGTGGAGGTCGTGGGCGTCGTGGGGCTTGGCCCAGTGGCTGAACATGACCGGGACGGTGCTGAGGACTTGCGTGGAGACGCCGGACGCCGCCATCTCGGAACGGCGGAGTTCGGGGTCCCACAGGTTGGCCGACACGTCGCGGAAGAACCGGCGGCCGCCGCCCTCGCATGTTTTGCACATACGGGCACACCCCGGGCCGGAGTGCTCGAGCTCGACCCACCCCGCGTACCCGCTGCGCCGCGTCCAGTCGGGCCAGCGCTGCGGCAGGATGTGCGTGTGGAGGTCAACTTTCATCGACGGTCATCCGCGGACCGAGGTCGAGCGTCCACGCGTGGGTTTGCCGCGGGAAGGTTTCTTCACCGCTTTGCGTTTCGCGGCGGCGGGCGTGGCGGCGCGGACCTTCCCGGACGTGAGGCGGATCGCGCCGGCCCGCTTGATCACGCACCCGCAGGACCGGCAGGTCCGCCTCGCCTCGGGCCCGTCCCAGAAATCGTGCATGATCGTCCTGAGGTCCTCGTCGATCTTCTTGAGCACCCACCGGGCCTCGTAGACAAGAGCGTCGCAGTCGGGGCAGTACCAGCGGAGCCCGTCCTTCTGGGGCTGGCCGGACTCATCGAGCCCGCGCGGGAACTCGACGACCATGCCCAGGGTGCCGGCGGGCCGCTGCGGGCGGTGCGGGACCCATCGATCGAGCAGAAAGAGTTCGCCCTCTTTGACGACCACGTCGTGGGGCGGGCTGCCGTCGAGGGGCCTGACGCGGACGGCGATGTCGCCCTTGAGCTGGAGGAAGAGTTCCTCGGTCGGGTTGACGTGGTAGTCGTTCCGCGTGTTGGGGCCGCCGCTGACGAAGAGCACCATGTCCCGGCTCCCGGCGAACAACTGCTTGTTGCTGACCGGCGGCTGAAAGTCCTTGCGGTGCGCACGGATCCATCGGTCCAGGTGCACCAGGGGGAAGGCCAACCCGCGGGGGGCGGGGCGTTCCCACCCCTTCGACGTTGCTCGGTTCGTTGCCATGCACCATCCTACCACGCCCGCCCCCCGGCCCGAGGGGGGGGGGCCGACCTACGGTTCGATCAGGCTCCGTTTCGATCGATCAAACCCCGGAGGTCAGGATGTTCGAATCCGTCCGCATCGCGACCCGCGGCCAGGCTGGAGTGCTTGTACTCGGCGTGTTCAAGGATCAACCCCTGGACACGTCGTCGGCGAGGCTGGACGCCTCGGGCGCCGCCGCCGCCGCGGTCAAGCGCCCGGAGTTCAGCGCCGACCTCGGCGCGGTGACCGAGGCCTTCCCGGAGGGCCGGTCGGCGTACGCCCGCGTGCTGGTCGTGGGCCTGGGCGAGAGGAAATCGTTCGAACCGGGGTGCCTGCGGCTCGCGGCGGCGGCGATGGGCCGCCGGCTCGCGGGGGTCAAGGCGACCTCGGCCCACCTCCGGCTCGAAACATCACTCCTGCCCGCGAAGCCCGATCTGTCGGAGGCGGGCGTGGCTTTCGGCGAGGGCCTGGGGCTGATCTCGTGGACGTGCGACGAGTTCAAGGGCAAGGGGACGCCCGAACCCAAGCGGACGAAACTCACGCTGCGGGTCGAGCCCGGGGCGTTCGCGGACGGGGTGGATCGGGGGCTCTCGCTGGCCGACGGGGCGAACATCGCCAGGACGCTGAGCCAGACACCGCCCAACATCGCGACCCCGGCGTACATCGCGAGGCAGGCCAAAGCCATCGCGCGTTTGAACAAGTTGCGCTGCACGATTGTCGAGGGCGAGGCGCTCCGCCGGGAGAGACTGGTGGGGCACATCAACGTGGGGAAGGCCTCGGAGAACGGCCCGTGCATGATCCGCCTGGAGTACCGCCCGGCGGGCGCGAGGGGCAAGCCGCTGGTGATCATCGGAAAGACGATGACGTACGACACCGGGGGCCTCTCGCTCAAAGTCAACAACGGGATGGTGGGGATGAAGCGCGACAAGGACGGGGGGTGCGCGGTCCTGGGCGCGATGCACGCCATCGCG
Source organism: Phycisphaeraceae bacterium (assembly GCA_015200025.1). Taxonomy (GTDB): domain Bacteria; phylum Planctomycetota; class Phycisphaerae; order Phycisphaerales; family UBA1924; genus UBA2396. The sequence goes on from CP054186.1 coordinate 1,141,544, forward strand.
TCGACCGTCAAGCCCCGGCGCCCGGTCGTGGCGCTCCTGGCGTGCGCGGAGAACAGCATCTCGGACGAGGCGTACCGCCCCGACGACATCCTGACGTACCGCAACGGCGTGACGGTCGAGGTGACCAACACCGACGCGGAGGGCCGGCTCGTGCTGGCGGACGCGCTCTGCTGGGCGTGCGAGAAGGAAGACCCCGCGGCGGTGATCGACCTGGCGACACTGACCGGGGGCGTGGTCACCGCCCTGGGCTCGACGTACTGCGGGATGTTCTGCGAGGACGACGGGTTCCGGGGGAAGGTCGAGGCGGCCGCGAAGGCCTCGGGCGAGCGGGTCTGGCGCCTGCCGATGCACCAGGAATACCGCGAGATGATGAAGTCGCCGATCGCGGACATCCTCAACTCGAACCCCAACCGCAAAGCGCACCCCATCCAGGGCGCGGCGTTCCTGTCGTATTTCGTGGAGCCCGGCGTCCCCTGGTGCCACCTGGACATCGCGGGGGTGCACGTCGCCGAGCGGAACGCGGGGCTGTACACCGAGGGCCCGACGGGGTGGGGCGCCCGTCTCCTCGCGCACCTGGCCGATTCGTTCTGAGGGAAGCCCATGCCCCCGCGACACCCCGCGAAGAGTGGACTGGCCGTTATCCTCGCCGTTGTTCTCTCCGCGTGCGCCCCGACCACGACGACCATGCCCACCAACGACGCCACCACGACGACGCCGAGGACCCCGGGCATCCATCTCGGATCGATCGAGAGCGGCGGGTCGTCGATCCCGGCGGCGGTGTACCTGCCGCACGAGGTATCCGGCGGCACCCCGATGCCCTGTATCCTGTTTCTTCACGGGCGGGGCGAGTGCGGGACCGACGGCCTCCGCCAGCTGACGCAAGGGGTCCCGCAGGCGGTGCTGAACCGACCGGACGAGTGGCCGTTCATCGTGCTGATCCCGCAGAAGCCCGACCCGTCGCGGCCGTGGGCGGATTATCACGGGCACCTCGACGCGTTGATCGAGCGGTCGGTGCGCACCCTCCCGATCGATCCCGAGCGGCTGTACCTGACGGGGCTGTCGCAGGGTGGGCACGGGGTGTGGCACTACGCGGCCCACCGCCCGGGCACCTTCGCCGCCATCGCCCCGGTCTGCGGGTTCCAGGATTGGCCGACCACGCCAGGGCCCCGGCCTTCGCCGGCGTCGTCGACGGCGGCGCGGCTGGCCTCGGCGATCACGGGGCTGCCGGTGTGGGCCTTCCACGGCGAGGCGGACACGGTGGTCACGCCGGAGCACACGCGGGCGATGATCGCGGCGTTGCGCGAGGCCGGAGGGTCGCCCAGGGCGACGTTCTTCCCCGGCGTCGGCCACAACGCCTGGGACCCGGCCTACCGCAACGCACACGACGGGCTCACGCTCGCGTCGTGGTTCCTCAGTCACCGGCGGCGCTGAGCGCGCCCGTTGGGGGTCAGGCGATGGTCGCCACGGGCGGCTCGAGCGGGAGCATCCGCGCGTATTCCATGAACTTCTCGTAGTTGGCCTTCAGCTCGGTCAGGCTGTCGCCCCCGAACTTCTCGCGCAGGCACCGGGCGACCTCGAACGAGGCGACGTTCTCGACGACGACGCTGGCCGCGGAGACCGCGCACACGTCCGACCGCTCGTAGCTGCTCATCTCGGGGGCCTTGGTGTTCAGGTCGACACTCGGCATCCCGCGGAGGAGGGTCGCGATGGGCTTCATCGCGCCCCGGACCACGACGGCCTCGCCGTTGGTCATGCCGCCCTCGGTCCCCCCGGCGTGGTTGGTGTCGCGCACAAACCCAAGGCACGGCTCGGCCTTGCGCGTCGGGTCCCAGCGGATCGGGTCGTGCACCTTGTGCCCGGGGAGGCCCGCGACGTCCTTGCCCAGCCCGATCTCGACGGCCTTGAACGCCTGGATGCCCATGACGGCGTACGCCAGCCTCGCGTCGAGCTTGAGGGTCCAGTCCATGCAGCTCCCCACCCCCGGGGGGCACCCGAAGATGTGCGTCTCGACGAGCCCGCCCACCGTGTCCTTGTCGATCTTGGCCCGGCGGATGATCTCGCACTGAGCGGTGGTCACGGCCGGATCCGGGCAATAGGTCTCGCTCGCGTCGCGGAGCGTCCGGAGTTCGCGCCAGTTCTCCCGCGTCACGGCGGCCGTGGTCGCCGCGTCGAGGATCGAGCGCACGAACCCGAACGACTCGATCCCGAACTCGCGGAGCAAACAACGCGCCAGGGCGCCGGCCGCCACACGGCTGGCCGTCTCGCGGGCGCTGGCGCGTTCGAGCGTCTCCCGGCAGTCCGTGGTCAGCCACTTGATGCTCCCGGCCAGGTCGGCGTGCCCGGGCCTGGGTCGATAGACCGGCGGGGTCTTCGCGAGGTCGTCGATCCTCGAATCGTGGTTGCTGATCTGGAGCACCAACGGGCTCCCGATCGACCTGCCCCGGCGAACCCCGGTCAGGACGGTCGCGGTGTCCTCCTCGATCCGTTGGCGGCCGCCCCGCCCGTACCCACCTTGCCGGCGCCGGAGTTCGGCGTTGATGAGATCGAGATCGACGGGGACTCCCGCGGGCAACCCGGTAACGATCACGACCAACGCCGCCCCGTGGCTTTCCCCCGCGGTCTGGTAGTTCAGCTGCGACATGCCCTCACAATAGCCCGCGGGGTGAACCCCAACTCCTCCCCAACACCCGGACTTCCCGCGTGCCGGTCCGCTCGCTATCCTGTCGGCTTCACCCTCCCGGGCGGCGTGGACGCCCGGAGCAAGGAACCCCGAGATGACCCCCTCGGCCTCGCAGGCTCAGACCCAAGCGGCCCCTTCCCGCCACCCGAGCCCCACGCCCAACGCGTTGTCGGCCCCCGCCAAGTCGTTCCTCTTCTTCACCGAGTTTTTCCGATCCCCGCGCCAGTTGGGCGCGTGGTTCTCGAGCCCGCCGAGGGTCGCGCGGGCGCTGGCCGAGCACCTCGGGCTCGAGAACGCGCGGGCGGTCGCGGAGCTGGGCCCGGGGACGGGGCCGGTGACGGCCGAGGTGCTCCGTCTGATCCCGCCCTCGTGCCGGTTCTTTGCGATCGAGAAGAACGAGCGGCTGGCGAACGAGTTCCGTCGGCGGTTCCCGGGGGTTGATCTGGTGGAGGGTTCGGCCTCGGAATTGATCCGGCACAGCCGCGAGCGCGAGATGCTCCCCCTCGACGCGGTGGTCAGCTCGCTGCCTTGGATCCTGTTCCCCAAGGACCTGCAGCGGGAGATGATCCGGGATGTCGCGTCGGCGCTCAAGCCCGGGGGTCGATTCAGCATGATCACGTACCGGGCGCGGGGGCTGCCGCTGGTCCGCCGGTTGCTGGACCTGGTCCACGAGACCTTCTCGGTGGTCGAGGGCCCGATCGTCGTTCGTTCTCGCCTCTCGCCGGCGTACATCTACCGGTGCACGAAGTAAGCCCCGCCCGTCCGCGGCGGGGCTAGAGCCCCAACCCGTCACCCCACAGGTCGAGGACGAGGAGGAGCCACAGGCGGTGGGCGTGATCACGCCGCCCGGAGAGGTGCTCGTCGAGCAACGCCCGGACACGTGGCATCGAGACGGGGAGGACGGACCGGACGGCGTGGAGCGCGTCGGGGCGTGCCAGGCGGTCACGGACCACGCGCCCGAGGCCGCCGAAATCATCACGGATCCAGGCCCCCACGGGGATGGCGAACCCGCGTTTGGGCCCCAAGGCCAGCGGCGCGGGGAGCACGCGCGAGGCCTCGAGCCTGAGGGCTTTCTTCCCGTACGCGGGTGATTCGCCGCCCATGGACCACGCGACGACGTCCTTGGCGAGAAACGGCGCACGGACTTCGAGCGCGACGGACATGGAGGCGGTATCGACCTTCCGGAGCAGGTCACCCGGGAGGTAATGGTCAAAGTCCCACCGCGGGGCGTCGGCGCCGGCGTCGGCGATCCGGGCACGCCAGAGGGCGTCCCACTCGCGGACCCCCCCGGCCCGCTCGCCGCCGAGCAGGGCCGACGCTTCCTCGCTCGGGAACACGGCGACGAGGTCGGCGTACCCCCACCCGCGTGCCGCGCGGACGAGCCGGTTCCACATCACCCCTCGGGGTCCGGCGGCGTTCTCCGGGAGCGACGGCATCGCGCGCAGGGCGGGGCCGAAACGTTCGAGCCACCGGGCCGCGGCGTAGCGCCGGTACCCGCCGAAGAGTTCGTCGGCGCCGTCGCCCGAGAGCGCCACGATGACGTGCTCTCGGGCAGCCCGGCTGACCCAATAGGTGGGCAGCAGCGAGCTGTCGCCCAGGGGGAGGCCGAGCTGCGCGATGAGCCGCTCGAGGTCGGCGGCGGGCTCGCCCGCGCAGTCGAGGGTGGTGTGCGACGTCCCCAGGTGACGCGCCGCCCCGCGGGCGTTCGCGGACTCATCGAGCCCGGCGGCGGGCATCCGCACGGTGAAGGTCTTGAGACCCCCGCCCAGGGCGCGGTTGGCGGCGGCGGCGATCAGCGGGGAGTCGATCCCGCCCGAGAGGAAGCAGCCCAGGGGGACGTCGGCCTCGAGCCGGCTCGCCACGGCACGTTCGACCATCGCCCACGCCTCCTGTCCCTCGCGAGCGGGGTCGCCGGTCTCTGGCCGTGAACGCCGCGCGGGCCAATCGGTGTGCCGCCCCGAGTCGATGGCCCAGCCGTCGCGGGCGTCGAACCCGATCCACCCGCCGGGGGGGACCTCCTCGATACCCCGGAAGGGGGTGCCCCGGGCGAACCCCATGACGGTCCACTCGAACATGGACCCGGGCGAGAGGGCGACCCCCGCGCCGGCGGCCCGCCGTGCGGCGATCAGGGCGGGCACGGCGCTGGAGCTGGCCACCACGTCGCCCACGCCATCGCGGGTGAAGCGGGTGTAATACAGGGGTTTCTCGCCCGCGCCGTCGCGCGCGAGCGTCAGCGTGCGGTCTCGCTCGTCCCAGACCGCGACGGCGAACATGCCGTCGAGGCGGGCGAGGAGGTCGCGTCCCCACGCGAGCCACCCGATGGCAAGGGCCTCGGTGTCGCTGTGGTCGCTCTGGAAGGGCACGCCGGTGTGCCGGAGTTGGCCCCGGATATCGCGATGGTTATAAAGGCAACCGTTGAAGACGACGGTGACGGGCCCCCGGGTCAGGGGTTGTGCCCCGCCGGTGTGATCGAGGATGGAGAGGCGGCGGTGGGCGAGCACGACGCCGGGCCCGGAACCCGTCGGGTCGTGTCGGCGCCAGACCCCGGAGCCGTCGGGCCCGCGGTGGGCCACGGCCCGGTCCATGGCCGAGACCCACGCGGCCGATTCTTCGTCGGCGCGAGGTTCCCGGGCCTTGGCCCCGACGAACGCGATCGCGTTGATCCCGCACACGGCCAGAGGATACCGGTTTCATCACCGCACAGCGGCCAAAGAGGCGTCGGCGCTCGAACATCCGGGTTGCCCGCGCCGAAGAGATCCGCATAATGACGGTCCCAAGCCGCGAGCCCCGGGCACCCGAGCGGGTGCCACGGCCCGCGATGGAGCACCCCCGGCCTTTCACGCCGGGCACCGCGAGGACGAGTATGAAGAGCCACACCCGCCCGATGTGCCTCGCCCTGATGGCGGGCGCGGTCCTTACGCTGTGGTCGCCGGCCTCTCGGGCGAACGACAACCCGGTGATCCTGCAGTGGTTCGAGACGCGGTGGACCGATATCGAGCGCCGGATGCCGGATTTCTTCCTGGCGGGGTACGGGGCGGTGTGGCTGCCCCCGCCGAGCAAGGCGTGGGCGTCGGGCTCGGCGGGGTACGACCCGTTCGAGCGGTTCGACCTGGGGACGCCGCAATCGCCCACGGCGTACGGGACCGAGTCGGCGTTCCGGGCGATGATCGACGAGTTCAAGCGCGCGAACGCGGAGGTGTACGTCGACGCGGTGCTGAACCACAACTCGCAGCGCAACGCGAGCGCGGGGTTCCAGGCGGCGGGCGGGTGGCCCGGGTTCTGGATGGCGCCGAGCAACCCGCCGGTCGACAAACTGCCGACGTCGAACTGGGGCGATTTCCACAACGGGATCGCGTCGGGTTACTTCCAGTCGGAGGACCCCAACGGGCCGAGGTACGACCTGCACCGCGGCGACCTGGTGGCGCTGGTGGATATCGCGCAGGAATCCAACCACGTCTTTATCCGCCATCCGGTCGCGGAGGGAAACCCGCAGAACATCCCGGCGGGGACGCTCTGGAACCGCCCGGACCCGATCAACCATCGCGCGTACCCGGACCGAGACCTGCCGCCGATGAGTGTGGTCAACCCCGGGACGGCGCGCGCGCCGGGGGTCAACAACTTCACGTTCTACCCGTTCAACCCGGGCGAGCCGATGGCGGGGGACCCCGTGGCGGACAACGCGACGGGCCTGCTGATGCGGTGGACGCAGTGGATGATGGACGTTCACCGGGTGGACGGGTTCCGGCTCGACGCGATCAAGCACGCCCCGCCGTGGTTCTGGGACACGTTCTACGACTCGGTCGTTCACAACCGGCGCGTGCTCCCGGACGGGCGGCGGGTGACGGCGTTCAGCTTCGGGGAGTGCGTCGAGGGCCCGTCGTTCACGTTCAACAACTACATCCGCAAGGACGCCTTCGGCAACCGCGACGCCCTGGACCTCACGGGCTCGGGGGCGCTGCGCGACATCCTCAACGGGGGGGGCCTGGGCAACTGGCTCAACGTCCTCCAGTCGCACCTCGATAACGGCGACGACAGCGACAACAACGGGTCCATCGGCGTCAACCACGTGTTCAGCCACGACAACGGGACCGCGGGTGACGGCTCCGCGACGCCGCCCAACCCGACCGTCCGGCAGATGGGCTACTTCACGAACGCCTACGTGCTCCTGCGCACCGGCAAACCCAAGATCTATCACAACGGCCGCGGGGTCGCCCGCTCGGGGGGGTTCTGGCCCCGGCAGGGCATCACGACCGCGCTGGGCGTGGACCCGGTGACCAATACGCCCGACGCGAGCATCACGCGGCTGGTCAACCTCCACAACTGGTACGCGCGGGGCGCCTGGACGGTCTCGAACATCGATCAGGGGCAGGCGAACATCGGGCTGAGCGACGTGATCATCTTCGAGCGCCGGCAGTCGCTGGGCGGCGGGCAGTTCTCGGGGAACATCCTCGTCGGGGTGAACGACAGCTTCGCGACCGGGTTCGACCAGCGGACGGTCCAGACGTCGTTCGGGGCAAACCAGAGGCTGCTGGAGGTCACGGGGAACGCCACCGACCCGGCCGTCGACCCGACGGACCAGATCTTCGACGTGGTGACGACCGACGCGCAAGGCCGTGCGACGATCCGGGTCCCGCGGAACCGGACGGGGACGACGGACCACGGTCGGGGGTACGTGGCGTACGCGCCGGCGGTGCCCGGGGGCACGCTGGAGGTGACGCCGACGAGCGGGCTGCTCAGCGCCGATCCGATCGCCGCTCCCTCGGCTCGCCGGCGGATCGCGGCGGTCCCGGTCATCACCGCGCCGACGTTCGAGGTCCGCCTGACGACGGTGAACGGCGACCCCGGCGCGGGCTCCAACGCCAACGCCGACGACAACGCCGTCTTCCGTTTCAACCAGGGGTTCGTCGACCTCAACGGCAACGGCGCCGTTGATATCGACGGGTTCAACGGGATCGTCCCCGGGTACGAGCAGTTCGTCACGCAGCGCCAGCCCCTGGCGGGGACGAACAACGCGAACGGCCTGTACCGCCAGACGATCGACGCCTCGCTCCTGCCCGAGGGGTTCAACTACCTCTCCGTCGTCGCGTTCCGGAAGCGCAACCCGGGCGAGAGCCCGCTGTTCCGTGAGTTCCGGTCGGTCGTGTACGTCGATCGGCTCCCGCCCGCGGCCGCCTTCGTCAACCCGCCGTCGGTCGTCACGACGACCTCGCGGTTGTTCGAGGGGCGGTCGTTGGACCGCACGGCGACGCGGATGCACATCATCCTGAACGTGCCCCCGGGGGCCGACCCGCTCGACCCGGCGTACTCCTCGATCCCCACGCTGGCGACGCGCACCGACCGGCTCGACTGGTCGCGGACGCTCACCGGGCTGACCCACGGGTGGCACACGGCGACGCTGACGGCGTTCGAAGAGTCGGGCCGCGGGTCGGCGACCGTGCACGAGTTCTTCGTCGACCGGTGCCCGGCGGACTTCAACCGCGACGGGTTCATCGATTTCTTCGACCTCGACGCCTTCGTGCTCTGCTTCGAGGGCGGGGAATGCCCCGAAAGTCGATCGGCGGACTTCAACGGCGATGGCTTCGTCGATTTCTTCGACCTCGACGCGTACATCGTGGCCTTCGAGGGCGGGTGCTGATGCGGCGTAGGGTCGCCGAGGCCGTTACCTCGGCGCCGCGGCGGGCGGCGCGGGCGAGAGCAGCAGCAGGGGCGTGTGGAGCACCACCCGGTCCTGGATGGGCCCGCGTTCGCCCGGGTCGATGGTCACGCGGAGCCTGGGCTCGGGCCCTCCCCTGGGGACGCTGATCTCCGTGTTGATCTCGACGCCCGGGGAGCCCTCGTGGAGCCGCTGCCTCGTGACGACCCGCGCGGCTCCGCCCTCGATGAGTTCGACGACGAGCACGCAATCGCCCCAGACGCGTGAGGTCGTGGGGAGCTCGGCGTAGGCCGCGAACCTCGCGGCGCGCCGCGGGAGCACCCACTCGACGGTCATGGGCCCCGGGAGCGTGATGTCCGCGAGCCCCATGGGCGTGGTCGTCGGGTCGGCGCTCAGTTCGATGGGCGGGGCCCACCCGCGCCCTTCGGAGGGGGCCTGGCGTGCCGGCGCGATGGACGCGAGCGTCTGGAGCATCCCCATGTCGAAGGCCGCCGCGTGGATCTGCGCGAAAGGCATCTTGAGGGCGAAGCCCGGGAGCGGACCGGAGCCCTCAGCCCGGGTGACCAGCATCGTGGTGGACCTAGGTCCGGCGTCGGACTCGATGGCGTCGAAGGGGAGGATGGTGCCGTCGTCGAGCCAGACGCACGATCGGGGCCACGGTGTCGCGGGGTTCGCGAAGCTCGCCTCACGCACGCGCGACAGCGGCACGGTCCTGGGCTTGCCCCCGACCTCGATGACCACCGGGTCCGACATCGCGTTGATGAACCCATCCAGCACGTCGCCGTTGACGAGGGTGAGACGGTCGGAAGCCCGGGCGGGCGCGGGGGTCGTCGACGTCTCGGCCCCCGCGTGCCTCAGCGCGACCGAGGCGAGCGCATCGAGCGGGAGCCGGAGCGGGCCGAGCAGCGGCGATTCCCAGAGGAGGATCTGCCCCTGGTCGGACGCGCCGGCGTAGCGGCCGTTGAACGCCGATCGTGTCACCAAGGTGACCAGACCTTCGGGTGAAGGATCGTCAGCCCCGGGCTGGAGGAGTTCGGAGCCGGTCGGCACGGGCGCGGGGAGGGTTCGTGGAGAGAAGATCGCGAGGAGTTGATCGCGCGGCACGCGGTGGGCCGTCCCGTCGGGCGCGAGCCCCTGCAATCCCTCGGCGTCGATCCGCTGGACCACGAGAGTCGAGCGGGTGAGGTCCGTGGACACGATGATCCTCGCGTCGCCGGCTTGCCCCACCGCCACCCCCACCCCCCCCACCATCGTCCCGACGACCGCGAGGGGCGACCGGGACGGGCGCAAGGCGGCGGTCGGCGGGCGGACCGAGGGTGAGACGTTGTCGGGGCGTGCGTGGGTCATCGCTGGAAGATCGGCAGATAACGCTTGGGGACCTGGAGAACGATGAGGGCCATGGCGGTGCCGTAGTGGTCGCCGACGGAAGGGTCGGACCACGAGCCGTCGCGTTCCTGAGAGGCGAGGAGCTCGCGTCGGATGGCGGGCCACCACTGCTCCCAGGTCGAGCCGCCGGCGAGATAGGCGGCCTGAACGGCGTAGTACTGGGCGTAGAAGTAATGGGCCCGCTGGGAGGACCGCCCCGCGGGCCGGAAGCGGAGCATGTAGCGGAGGCCGTCGGCGATGGCACGCTGGACGACGGGGTCGTCGGTGAACCCTGCGTACTGGATGCTGGCGACGCCGGCGGCGGACCGCGGGAAGTCGCTGGGCCCGCCCATGGCTTGGTACTTGAACCCGCCGTCGGGGTTCTGGCACCGGCGGACATAGGCGACGGCGCGGTCGATGACTTCCTTCGGGACGTCGATGCCGGCGTTGCGTGCGGAGCGGAGAGCCATGACCTGGCAGATGGTGACGGAGGTGTCGGCGTCGTTGGGGACGGGGTTGTAACGCCACCCGCCCTCTTCGTTCTGGGAGCTCTCGATGAGGCGAGCGGCCTTGACGACGGCCTCGTGGATGCGCTGGGAGAGGACGGTGTCCCCGCCCCCGCCGGTCATCCCGTAGATCTCCCCGAGAAAGAGGGCGGCGAACCCGTGCCCGTACATGGGGGCGGAGGCGCCGTCGGCGGCGATGAGCCCGTTCTCGGCGCAGTTGTCGAGGATCATGCGCAGGCCCTTGCTGACGTTCTCGCCGTAGGCCCCGCGGTCGGGGAGATGCCCGTCGGCCATGAACGCAAGGCAGGCCAGCGCCGTGATCGCCACGCTTCGGCCCCAGCGTCCGTCGCCCCACGAGCCGTCGGGGTTCTGCTGCCGCGCGAGCCAGGCGAGGCCCCGCGAAACGGCGGCGTCGAGTTCGGGGGTGATCTCGTCCTGCAGGGCGTTGTTCTCGGCGCCGAGGTTCTGCGCGTCGGGCGGCGGTGTGGGCTGGGTTTCCGCGGGCTGGGGCGGCGCGGGCTGAGGATCGTCGGGCTGAGCCCAGGCCGCCGCCCCGGCGGCGAGGAACGCCGCGAGGACCGTGCCATGCGGGAAGAGCATCCGCACGGTCGGGCCGCCGCGCTGCGATCGGTCCGGGGGCCTCATGGTTTGGGCTCCTCCGCCAGGCGGCGGTAATAGGCCTCGGTGAGCTGACGGTAGACGGAACTAAAGCGGTCGGAAGATCCTTGGGAGAGCGCCTCGCGGATGTGCGGCGCGAGGTTGCCCCACGCCGCCGATCCCGCGAGGGGCGGGCGAAGGCTCGGGTTCTGCCCGATGGGCCCGGGCCCGGCCTCCTGGCCTGCGCGCGAAGAGGGATCGGTCTGATCGGCGCGGGACGACTGGGGCTGGGGCTGGCTCTGCTGATCCTGGGGCCTGGGGCGTTGCTGACTCTGCTGGCTCTGCTGGTTCTGGTTCTGCTGACGCTGTCTACGGGCCTCGTCGATGAGTTTGTCGAGCTTGCGGAGGGCGTCCTCCTGCATGCGCTGCGTGGGGAGGCCCACCTCGCTCTCGTTCTCGACCGCGTCGGCGGAGCGTTTCATCAGGTCGATGGCCTGCTCGAACTCTTCGCGTTGCTCGGCCGGGGAGAGGGCTCGCTCGAGGTCCGCCTTCGAGGCCGGATCGGAAGATGGCCGGCCGGCCTCACGCGTCCCGAGGAGGTCGTCGAGGTCGCGGAGGGGCGTCGGGGGCTTGGGAGCTTCGCCGGGCTGGGCGAGTGTCTCCCGGCTCGCCGCCAGGGCACCCAGGGCCGCGACGATCATCACGAGCGGGCGTGAGCGACGGACGTGGGTCATCGCGGAGCCCCCCCCGCGTCGCCGCCCGGCGGCCCGCCTCCCGGTGGGGCGTTGCGCTGACGGATCCGCTCGGCGAGCTGCTCGGCCAGTTCGGCGAGGTCGCGTTGGAGGCGGCCGATGGCGCGGACCTCGTCCGCCGGGGACCCGCCCGCCTCGGCTTCGCGCGTGCGCGACGCGGCCTCACGCTGCATGTCCCGCAGGAGCCGCAACTCCGCGATCTCGGGGACCATCGAGTCCTGGGGCTGCCCGCCGTCCTGCCCCCCCTCGCCGCCCGCGTCGTCGCCCGGGTTCTCGCGGAAAGGTGGCTCGCGGTCGTCCTCGGCGAGAGACTCGGCCAGGGCGGTGAGGAGCGCGACCGCGGCCCGCTGATCTCGGCCCAAGGCCGCGGTGGCCTCGGCGGCGCGGAGCGAGCCCGCCGCCGCGCCCGTGAGCTGGTCGAGCCGGCGGTGCGCGAAATCGAAGGTCGAGGCCTCGGCGAGCTCCTCGGTTTTCTCCCGGAGGTCCCGCAAGGCCCGGGCGATCTCGTCCTGCCGCTCCGCCAAGGCGAGGAGCGCGTTGCGGTCCCGGCGGTCGAGCGCTTTATCGATGTACGGGGCCGTATCGTCGCGGAGTTTCGCCTGGCGGTCGCGGGCCTCGGTGTAGGCCTTGCGCAGCTCGCCGCGGCGCCGCTGCTCGTCGCGTTGCTCGGCGCGTTGCTTGAGTTCCTTGGCCAGGTCCCCGGCCTCGCGCAACCGCTGCAGGCTGAGCCGCTCGTTCTTGTCGGCCTCGAGCGCATCGACGGGGTCTATGAGGTTCTCGGCGGCGGCCTCCTGGTGCGACGCCGCGGAGAGCAGGCGTTCGCGGACCGGGGCCACGTCGCGGGCCTGCGAGGTGTCGTGGACGGCGATCGTGTTGGCGTGGAGGGCGATCATGCCCCGGTCGAGCCCGGCGTACTCGGCCTTGTCGATGGCGGCCTCGAGCCGGGCGATCTCGCGCAGTTGCTGCGCGATCAGGGCCTCGATCGAGCGCTCGAGGTCGGCGAGGAGCCTGCGAAGCTCCTCGTCGCGCCGGGCCTGCGCCCGGTCGAGTTCCCGGAGCATGCGCTCGAGGGCGTCCTGGGCTTCCTGCTGGTTCTGCTGCGCTTGCCCGGTCTGGTTGGACTGCGTCTGCTCCGCGGCCTGGCGCATCTGCTGCGCGACCTGCTCGCTGAGGGAGATGTCGCGGGCCCGCTGCATCGCGGCGGCCTGCGCGGGGTCGCTGGGCTGGACACGCTGGGCCCTCTGGTCGAGGTCCCGGGTCATCGAATCGGCCCGGCGGGCCAACTCCTCCTGCTGGCGGGCGAGACGCTCGAGTTCGGTCCGCAGTTCCGCGGGGAGCTCGGAGACCTCACGCCCGGCGGCGGCTTCCCCGGCCTCTCGCGTGAGCCTGGACAGGGCCTGCTGGTCCTGGAGGAGGCGTTCGACGGCCTGGCGTGCGGCGTACCCGTCCTGCCCGCGGCTGAGGAGGTCGTCGAGGCGGGCCAACTGATCTCGGACCTGGGCCTGCCCCCGCGAGGCCTGGTCCTGGATCTCCCGCGGGATAGGCGAACCCTCGGGGGTTCGGGCCGCCTGCTCGAGCGCGTCGCGTGCGGACTCGGAGGCCTCTCGTGCGCCCCGGACGGCGTCGGCGGCGTCGTTCATGAGGTCGCGCAGGGCGCGGTCGGGGAGGGCGTTGCGGTCGGCGCGATCGAGCGCGCGCCGGACGGCGTCGGCGGCGGGGGCCAGGCGTTCGCCGATATCGCGTTGCTCGCGCTGCGAACCGGCGAGCGCGTCGGCGTTTGGCTCATCGCTCCGGAGCGCCTGGGCGGCACGGGACGCGGCCTGGGCCTGTTGTTGGTCGAGTCGCTGGGCCGCGGGCCTGAGCGAGGCGAGCTGCTGGAGGATCTCATCGACGAGCTGGGCCTCGGTGATGATCTTGAGCTTCCGGGGGGTCGATCGGACTTCCTCGTGTCGTTGCCCGGCGAGGACGAAGGTGTCGGTGGCCGCCGCGGTGAGCCACACCTCGTCGCCCGGGGCGACGCCCAAGGTGGAGAGGTCGAGGAGCGAGGCCACCGCGGCGAGCGGTCCCAAGGGTCCTTCGGACGGTTCGTTCTCGCGGCGGGTCGGCTTGGAGGCGATGACGGCCGGGTTTCCGGAGGGCTCCGGGGGCGCCCCGGCGGACCCCTCGGGCGGCGTGAGCCGCTGCGCTTCGAGCCGGACGCGTTCGAGGCCGACATCATCGCGGGCCTCGCCGGCGACGGTGAGCAAGGCCGTGGGGAGCACGGCCTCGTCGGTGGCGGGGTCGGTGACGATGGCCCTTGGCGGGGCGTCGCGGACGACCGAGACGGCGAACGAGGACTCTTCGAGCGCGGAGATCCCGTACCGGTCCGTGGGCCGGACGCGGAAGGTGAGGGGCTCGTCGGCGGTCCATCGGACGGTCCAGAGCGTCGGCGAGATCTCGAGCGTCGCGTCGTCGGGGAGGGTGTCGGGGCCCAACTCGCGGGCGGCCCACGCCCGGCGGTCCTGTTCGTCGGCGTGATCGGGCACGGGGACCGGGGTGTTGAGGGTGAGGGACAGTTGGACCTCCGACCCGTAGAGCACAGGCCCGATCGGGCGGCGTCGGGCGTTCTCGGTGGGCACGGCGGCCTCGCCCGAGGCGACACCCGCGACGCCCGCCGCGTAGGCGGGCGGGGTGATCGTGGCGTGTGCCGAGGCGACGCGCGGGCGAGGGGTGAGGATCAGGCTCGAGAACGGCGTGGCGTCGTCGGAGGTCAGGAAGCGGTACTCGATGATCCGCGTGGTCGAGCCGTCGGCGTCGGTCTCGGCGGCGGTGAGGCCCGCGGCCAAACGGAGGGCGTCGCGTCCCAATGTTGCTTCGTAGGTTTCGGGGATGGTCCCTTCGCCGGCGCGGCGGGGCGGGTTGAGCATGAGCCGGGTGATGGGCCCCGGGGTCCCGTCGATCTGGACGCGGTACTCCACGGTGACGGGCGTGCGCCCCGGGGGGCGGTCGGTCTTGGAGACCACGGCCCTGAACGAGAGGGCCGAGTCGAGCGGGTGGGCTTCGAGGTTGGTCGCGTCGGCGACGGCGGTGCGGTTGGGCCACGCGGCGTCGGTCCAGGGAGTCCAGACGCGGCGGAGCGCCAGGAGCGAGGTGTCCGGCGCGACGAGGCCCGCGACGGCGACGGGGATGAGCGAGGCGGCGAAGAGCAGCCTCGCTCGCTTGAGCCCGGGCGACACGGCGAGGGCGGAGGACGGCTGAACCCCCGGCAACCTCGACAGCGCCTCGGCGACGGCCTGCCCGGCCAGGTGGGACGTGATCGGATCGTCGCGAGTCGGGATCGCCCCGGTCGCCGGCGGGTGGGTGAACTCGAGGGCCGAGGCCAGCCGCCCATCGAGCCCGGCTCGGCGGCCTTGGGGCGAGCGCTCGAGCCTGAGGGCGACCTCGACGAGACTTGGGGCGAAGGTCAGCGCGGGCCAGACGACCTTCCGCAGGACGATCGTGAGGCCCACGGCGGCGGCGGCGAAGAGGGCGATCCGGAGCGGCTGGGGGAAACGGGCGAGGTAATCAAGACCGGCGACCGTGAGGGTGGCCAGAGCGACGACCGCGAGGGTGAGGGCCAGCGCGTGCGCGACCAAGACGGCCCGGGCCGCCGAGCGAAGCCGACGCAGCGCCGAGACGAGGGCCGTCGGGGCGTGTCGTGGTTGATCCGGGTCGCGTGGCATCAGGGCTCCTGAGGACGTCCTGAACGGGGGGTCCCGTGGGCGGCGCCCCGTCGGGCTACCGCAGGATCGAACGGTGTCGTCGGACAACTTTACCTTGCGCGTCGGGTTGGGCTGCGGTTCAGGAAAGTCGGGGCGAAAGCGAACATCATGCGAACACTCTTACCCCCCCTCGAACGCGGATCAGGCCAGGTGGATGACACGTCGGCCGACCCATTCGGCGACCAGCAGCGTGAGCAGGAGCCCGAGGACGAAGGGCTTGTCCCAGAGCGTCTCGACGATCGGCGCGCCGACGAGCCGGAGTTCGCGGTTGGGCAGGAGCGAGGGGAGACGGCTGAGCGAGGCGGTGTCGAGGACTTCGCCGCCGGTTTGTTGGGCGAGGTCGGCCAGGAGCGCGTGGTCGGTCTGCGCGAGCCGGCGTTCGTCGTCGGGGAAGGTGACGTCGACCGCTTGAGAAAAAGTACCGACGGGAAAGAGTGGGTCGGCGATCTCGACGGTGTAGGCCCCGGGCTCGGAAGGGACCCACAGCGCCGAGAAAACCGACGGCGGGGCGCCGGGCTCGTTCGTGTCGGCATCGGGGGTGAGCGTCAGGGCTTGGGCGCGGTCGGGGCGAGCGGCGGGGATGACGCGTGCGCGGACCGAGGCGGGCCGCGCGTCGAGGAGGGACTGATCGAAGAGGCGGAGGGTGATGGAGAGGGGCTGGTCGGTCAAGGCGCGGGAGGGGGAAACGTCGAGCCTGGCGGGGAGGCCCTGGGCTCCGAGGCCGTCACGGGCGAGGAGACGGATGAGCGGGATCCAGAAGCGTTCGGGGAGCGTTTCGCCGCGGCCGTATCGCCAGCGCCAGGTCTCGTCGGTCCCGACGTAGACCACGCGTCCGGACCCGTACCGCATGGTGAGGACGATGGGTGTGGCGCCGGGAATGTCGGGGTCCCACGCCGAGCCCGGGGAGAGCGCGAGAGAGGAGGATGGGACGGCCTGGGCGAGGGTCTCGGCGGCGGGCTTGACACGGGAGGGGTCGATGCGTTGGGCGAAGCGCAGGGAGGACCATCCCGAGGCGGGATCCAGGAGCGCGGCGGGCCAAGGCTCATCTTCGCTGGGGCCGAGTTGGAGGACGCCCAGTCGTTGGGCGGCGGGGGTGGGCCGAAGGAGCACGGGTTCGAGGAATGGGGCGACGTGGGGCGCGGCGCCGCCGGTCTCGGCGGGGTCGTGGGCGAGGGAGAAGGGGATGAGGTCGGCCAGGGGGGTCTCGCGCCAGGCGGCGGGGGTGGCGGAGGGCCCGCCGATCCAGAGCAGGCCGCCCCCGTCGCGGGCGACGTGGTCCTTGATGCTTTTGAGTTGATCGGCGGAGAACATCTCGGGGCGGATATCGCCCAGGATGATCACGTCGAACCGGCGCCATTCCGCCTGGGTCCTGGGGACGGCCAGCAGCGTCTCGGACCCTTCCTGGATGAACCGTCGCTGGGCGGCGAGGAGGAGGGCCGAGGGGGTCAGCGACCGCTCGCGGACCATGATGTTCTTGAGGTACCTGTATTCCCAGCGGGGGTACCCGTCGAAGTAGACCACACGGACGGGCGCGTCGACGAGGCGGATGGCGAAGGACGCTTGATCGTTCGCGGGGGTGATGTCGGGCGTCGAGGAGACGACACGGACGGTCCAAGTGGCGGCGCCGGTGGTCGAAGGCCTGGCCGAGAGGGTCACCGAGCCGGAGGCCGCCGCGTGATCACCGGGCTCCATCTCGGGGAGCGGCTTCTCGTCGATGACCTCCCCGGTGGCGGCGTCGACGAGTTGGACGACGGCGGTGGCGAGCCCTTCGAGCTGGCCCGGGGTGCGTTCGAGTTCGACGGCCACGGGCACGGTGTCGTTGACGTACGCCGAGGCGGGCGCTTGCACGCGGAGAACGGCGAGGTCGCCGCGTGGGGTGGCGCTCCCGAGTGGGACGGGGAACACGGGGACGCGGGCGGTGGCGAGTTGATCGACGAGCGACCGCGAAGGTTGATCGGTGGTGCGCCCGTCGGTCAGGAGGACGATGCCCGCGACGGGCCTCGCGGCCAACTGGCGGACCCCCGCGTCGATGGCGCGGCCGATGCGGGTCGAGGCCCCGGCGGGCTCCCCGAGGTCGGGCGTCGGGCGGTCGGCGGAGGTCGGCAGCTCCGTCGCCTGGGCGGCGAACCCGAGCCAGAGCACGTTCCGCTCGGTCGCCAGCGCCTTCCAGAGTGTTTCGTTCTCGCGGACCGCGGCGAGGAGTTGTTGGTCGCGTGTGACCCCGCCCGGGGCGTCGGGGGTGGCGAGCGACGCGGAGCGGTCGGCCATGATCACGACCCAGTCACGCTCGACGGTCTGGGTGGTCTGGGCGAGCCTGGGGCCGGCGAGGAGCACAGCGACCAGAACGATCGTCAGGGCTCGTGGCGTGGCGACCAAGACCCTGGCGACGTGGGACCCGGGCAAGCGGCGGTACGCCCACACGGCGGCGGCGAACGCGAACGACACGATGAGCATCCAACCCCACCCGGGGATCGGTCGGGCCCAATCAAGCTGGACGCCCTCGTCGCCGAGCCTGAGGGTCGTCACGTTCAAGACGCGTTCGAGGAAGGTCGTCACGGGGCCGCCCTCCCGTGGGCCACCGCGCCCGAGAGACCGGGTGCGGCGGCGTCGAGGGAGGCGTGGCTGACACGGCGAGCGATGGCCATCTCGATCAGGAGCAGCGAGGCCACGGCGGCCCAGAGGTACGCATCCCAAGGTGTATCACGCGAGCCCGTGGGCGGTACCGCGTCGCTCACGCCGGACTCGGGGGCGTCGGCGCGGGTGTCTTCGATCCACGAAGCCCGAGTGGGGCCCGCCAGCGCTCCGAGCCAGGCCATTACCGCGTCGGGCGATTGGACGCCGGTGTTCGAGCCCGCGGGGTCGGGGTTGACCGCGACGAGCCCGCGGGTACGTCCCGAGGCGTCGACGGCGCGCCAGAGCCCGGCGGAGCGCTCGGCCCGCGGCGTTGGTCCCTCGCCCCGACCGATGATCTCGATCACGCCCTCGCCCGCGGTCGTGCCGCCGGAGAGATCGACCTTTCGCGCGGAGGCCGAGCCCTGGGGCCAGGGCGGGGTTTGACCGGCGCTCGCCCACGCGGGTCCCTGCGCCCGCCCGAGCCCCTGGCGGATGGTTTCCTGGATGAGCGGGACCATGAGGGGCATCGCCGGGAGGTTGGTCCATGCGAGGTCCGGGGCGGTGGACAGATACGCCACGAGGCCGCGCCCCGTTGGTCCCGTCGTGATCATCATCAGGGGGGTCCCGTCGGCGAGCGCGAGGGCCGGACGAGGCGCGGGAGCCTTCGGCGGCCAGACGCGGAACACGCGGACCGGCTTGGCAAGTTCGGCGAGCTCGGGCCCTACCAGCGCGAAGAGCGGCTGTTCGGCCTCCCCGACACCCGGCGCGACGGCCCACCCTTGGACCTCGGGCCCCGAACCCCGGGGCTCCTCGTCGAGCGTCCACGGCAAAGCGAACGCGTCGCGGAACCGCCCGTGCCATGCCTGCGACGCGGCCCCGGGCGGGGGCGTGACGAACACGACGCCTCCCGCGTCGAGGGAGGCCCTCAGCGCCTCCCAGCCCCGGGCGTCGATGAGGTCGGGCCTGGGGACGAAGACGATGTCGTGCGTGAGAAAGACCTCGCCCGTCGCGGCCTGAGGATCGATCAGGTCGACGACGACTTCATCGTCGCGCCGGTCGAAGGCGGATGCCGAGGGCGAGACCGCGAGCGTCAACCAGTCGGCGGGCTCGTACTGATCGGGGCCCGCGGGCCTGATCCCACCCGGGGTGACGCGCCTGGGCGAGACGATGGCCGCCCGGAGTTGTCCGCGGGTCGGGATCGGGAGGACGGCACGGTCGTCCGCGGGGAGGTCGTCGGGGTCGAGCGAGGCGATGAGGGCCGCCCCGCTGTCGCCCGCGAGTCCTTGGGGCGGAGGGACGGCGAGGGAGACGACGGCGGTTTCCTGGCCCGGCGCCCACGTGATGGTCGCGTGCTGGGATGGGCCCATGGCGCCGGAGGCCGACGACATGCTCATCGTGACGCGGGTCTCACCCGTCGCGTCGGTGCCGAAGCGTCGGAGACGGGCGCGGGCCAGGGCGGGCGCCGGATCGCGTCCGCCCGCGCCCGGCGCGAGGACGACCGACGAAAGCGGGACGATCGACTCGATCATGACATTGACCGCGGGTCGGGCGGCGGGCCGGGTCGCCTGCACGGCGATGGGCGCGGCCCCGTCGCGTGCGGCCTCGGGGGTGGCCAGCGGGGGGAGGGGCTTGGCGGTGTCGGCGGAGCCTTGCCTCCACCCCGAGAGCATCGCGAGCCGGAGGGCCGGAGCGCCCTGCTGCTGGAGCTCGCGGACCATCGCGACGGCGCCGGTCCAGTCGGCGGCGCTGTCCGCGGGCGTGACGCGTTGGAGGCTCTGGATGACCCCGGCGATATCGGCCGAGGGCGGGAAGACGATGTTCTCGGCGGGCCCGGCGGCGGCGATGAGGCCCGCGCGGTCGCCGCGGGCGGGTGAGAGGTCCTTGAGGAGCGATTCGGCCGTGGCCTTGAGGCCCTCGAAGTCCGTGGCGCCGCCCTGGCCGACGACCCCGGCGGTGAGTGAGTTATCGAGGACGATGACCAGGGTGCGTGGCCCCTGCGTTTCGAGCCACCCGCCCGCGCCGAGGAGGGGTCTCCCGAACGCCAAGGCGATGAGCGCGACCAGGACGCACCGCGAGGCGAGGAGGAGGAGTTGCTCGAGGCGTGTCCGGCGGCGCTGCCGGCGGTACGCGTCGAGGAGGAAGCGCATCGCGGCCCAGGGGACGGGACGCCGGCGGCGCCGCATGAGGATGTGGATCAGGATCGGCGCGGCGATGGCCGCGAGCCCGACCGCGAGGAGTTGTGGGTTGAGGAACGTCATCGTGAGCGACTACGTGCGGGGGCGCGGTTCAGGGCCGGGGAGCGGATGCCCGCGCCCGGTCAACCGTATTTGCTCCGTTTGATCTGGGCGTTGCGCCTCGCGACGAAGGCGGCCAAGGCCGGCCCGAGCCAGTCGTGGGTGTCGACGACCTGGTGGTCGAACCCGAACCCTCGGACGAGGCGCTGGACGGCGGCGAGGTGGTCGGCCAGGGCTTTGAGGTACCCGTCGCGGAGGGCCCTGGGATCGACCCTGAGCGTGGGCTCGCCCTCGAGCCCCATGAACGGCGCGGTGTCGGTGAACGGGAAGTCGAGCTCGGCCCGATCGAGGACCTGGAAGACGATGAGGTCGTGCCCGGCGTGGCGGACGCGGGCGAGGGCCTCGCGGACGTGCGCCACGTCCTGGAAGAGGTCGCTGACGATGACCATAAGGCACCGGTTGGCGACCCCGCCGAGGATCTGATCGACGGCCCGGCGGAGGTCGGTGGGCCTGGGCTCGGACCCGGGGGTCTGGTCGGGGTGGGTGGCCAAGGCCGAGACGATGGGCCGCCACGCGGATTTGCCCCCGGACCGGCGGATCGCGTGCCGGACCTCGTCGGCGAAGACCACCAGCCCAACCCGGTCGCCCTGGCGGAGGGTGATGTAGGCCAAGGCCGCGGCCATGGCCGTGGCGTGATCGAACTTGGTCCAGTTCGTGCGCCCGTCGAGGGAGACTTCGCGTCCCGAGCCCGAAGCCTCGGCGAAAAGCCGGCTGCCGTAGTTCATCGACCCCGAGGAATCCACGAGGACGAGCAGGTCGAGGTTGGTTTCCTGCTGGTACTGCTTGAGCTGGAGCTTGTCGCTGCGGCCGTAGACCTTCCAATCGAGGTGCCGGAGGTCATCGCCCGGGACGTAGGGGCGGTGTTGGGCGAACTCGACGGAATAGCCCTGGAAGGGGGAGCGGTGGAGTCCGCTGGAGAGCCCCTCGATGATCATCTTGGCCCTCAGTTCGAAGGAGGTCAGCCGGGCGAGGGTCTGGGGGTGGAGATAGAGGGAAGCGTCGACGGTGGGTCCGGACTCGGATCGGCGGGGGCCGCTGGGCATTGAAGGGAGTGTACTCGGCCGCTGGAGGAAGGTTTCGGGCCACGCAACGGCTGTGTAAAGCATATGTTAGGTAAGTAAGTATTTTGTTTGTATGCTCTGAAAATTCAAGAACAATACTGATGGCACAGGAATTGCCGGATGAGTGCTCGACGCACCCGTGGTGGGGTGTTATACTGGTGGGTTCTGCCGATTGAGGCGTGCGCGCTCTCGCAGGCGAACGGATTGCGACGACGGTAGCGGCGGTCACGGGTTCGGACGTTCGGCGGTCTGTTTCGGCACACGGCAGCGGCGTGAAAGACACGGTGCATTGAAGGCTCACGGTTTCTGGCGAACCGCGACGGGATTCGTTCCGTCGGCGGCTTGTGTTGTTGGCGGGTCTGGCGGTCCAAGGTGTTCGCGGGGCGGGTCACAACGGGGTCCACGATGACGACGCAACAGAAGAAGTTCTATCCCAACACGCCCTCTCCTTCGGGGAAGGTCCGCGAGTTCAAGAAGCGCGGCGACGCGTTGCCGGTCCCGGACCTGACGGAGGTCCAGGTGGCGGCGTACCGGCGGTTCCTGCAGCTCGACAAGGGGCAGGAGGAGCGGGACACGTCGCTGGGGCTTGAGGCGTTGCTGCGCGAGGTGTTCCCGATCAAGAGCTACGACGAGACGATGAGCCTCGAGTACGTCTCGTACTCGCTGGAGGAGCCGCGGTACACGCCCGACGAGTGCCGGGAGCTGCGCCTGACGTTCGGCCGTCCGTTCAAGGTGTCGGTGCTGCTCAAGCGTGAGGGGCGTCCGGACATGGCCCAGGAGGACATCTACCTGGGCGAGTTCCCGATCATGATGGGCGGCGGGGAGTTCATCGTGAACGGGGCGGAGCGGGTGATCGTGAGCCAGCTGCACCGCTCGCCGGGCGTGGACTTCTCGATCGTCTCGGCGGAGGCGGACCGCCCGCTGCACTCGAGCCGGATCATCCCGGAGCGTGGCTCGTGGATCGAGCTGGAGGTGACGAAGAAGGACGTGCTGGCGATGCGGATCGACCAGTCGACGAAGCTGACGGCGACGACGTTCCTCCGCTGCCTGGATGAGAGCGTGAGCACGACGGACGCGCTCCTGGGGCTGTTCTACGAGGTGAGCGAGATCAAGGCCGAGCAGGTGCGCCCCGAGCACTGGGCGGCGGAATCGATCATCGACAAGGACACGGGCGAGGAGATCGTGCACGTGGGCCGGCAGGTGGGGGAGGAGGCGGCCGCCAAGATCATGGGAGGGAGCCTCAAGACGGTGCGGGTGATCCAGAACCCTTCGGACGTGCTGATCCTGAACACGATCGCGGAGGAGAAGCTGGAGCTGTACGAGGCGGACACCGAGTACGAGCGGGCGTTGCTGAAGGTGTACGGGAAGCTGCGTCCGGGGAACCCGCCGCAGGTGGAGAAGGCCAAGCAGCTGTTCGTGGAGAAGTTTTTCGACGAGAACCGGTACCGCCTGGGCCGGGTGGGGCGGTTCCGGATCAACCGCAAGTTCGGGCTGGACACGCCCGAGGACATGATGTTCATCCGCAGCGAGGACTTCCTGCGGGTGATCCAGTACATCCTGGACCTCCGGTCGAACCGGGTGGACCCCAAGACGGGGAGGCCGGTGGCGCAGGTGGACGACATCGACCACCTGGGGAACCGGCGCCTGCGGACGCTGGACGAGCTGGCGGTCGAGGAGCTTCGGAAGGGCTTCCTGAAGCTCCGGCGGACGGTGCAGGAGCGGATGAGCGTCAAGGACCCCGAGGAACTGACGAAGATCGCGGACCTGGTGAACAGCAAGAGCATCTCGTCGGCGATCGACTTCTTCTTCGGGCGGAGCGAGCTATCGCAGGTGGTCGATCAGACCAACCCGCTGAGCACGCTGGTGCACGAGCGGCGGCTGTCGGCGCTGGGGCCGGGCGGGCTGAACCGCAAGCGTGCGGGGTTCGAGGTGCGCGACGTGCACATCTCGCACTACGGGCGGATCTGCCCGATCGAGACGCCCGAGGGGACGAACATCGGTCTGATCGCGAGCCTGGGCATTTACTCGGGGATCGACGAGTACGGGTTCCTGCGGACGCCGTACCGCGAGGTCAAGGACGGGAAGGCGACGGGGAAGGTGATCTACCTCCGCGCGGACGAGGAGATGAAGGCGGTGCTGGCGCCGTCGGACACGATCGAGGCGGAGGGTCGTCTGCGCAAGGGGATGATCCTGGCGCGGGTGCAGGGGGAGCTGGCGGAGGTCGATTCGGCGAAGGTGGACTACCTCGACATCAGCCCGAAGCAGATCGTGGGGATCTCGGCGGCGTTGATCCCGTTCCTGGAGCACGACGACGCGAACCGGGCGCTGATGGGCAGCAACATGCAGCGCCAGGCGGTGCCGCTGATCAAGTCGGACCCGCCGTGCGTGGCGACGGGGATCGAGAAGCCCGTGGGGATGAACTCGGGGATGATCGTCCGCGCGAAGAACGCGGGGACGGTGACGTACGTCGACAGCGAGCGGGTGATCATCGACAACTCGGACGAGTACGTGCTTCGGAAGTTCGCCGGGCTCAACGAGCGGACGTGCCAGAACCAGAAGCCGGTGGTCAAGCCCGGGCAGCGGGTGGAGAAGGGCGAGATCCTGGCGGACGGGGCGAGCACGTACAAGGGCGAGCTGTCGATCGGGAAAAACATCCTGGTCTCGTTCATGACGTACGACGGGTACAACTTCGAGGACGCGATCGTGATCAACGAGCGTCTGGTGAAGGACGACACGTTCACGAGCGTGCACATCGACGCGTTCGACGTCGAGATCCGCGAGACCAAGCTCGGGCGTGAGGAGTTCACCCGGGATATCCCGAACGTCTCGGAGAAGATGCTGCGGAACCTGGACGAGCACGGGGTGGTCCGCATCGGGACGCGCGTGGGCCCGGGCGACATCCTGGTGGGGAAGGTCAGCCCCAAGGCCAAGACGGAGCTGACGCCCGAGGAGAAGCTGCTGCACGCGATCTTCGGGCGCGCGGGCGAGGACGTGAAGAACGACTCGCTCGAGGTCCCGGCGGGCGTGGAGGGCGTGGTGATCGGCGCCCGGCGGTTCAGCCGGCGGCTGCACATGACCGAGGAGCAGAAGAAGACGCTCAAGAAGGAGATCGCGGACTACGAGGCGTCGATGGACGCCAAGGCGATCGACCTGTTCCGTCAGATGGCCTCGGCGATGAACGACTCGCTGGGCACGCCGATCGTGGACCCCAACACGCGTCAGAAGCTCGGCGCCAGCGATATCCCCGAGGTCATCCTGGAGCAGATCAAGACGTTCGATCTGAAGTGGCTCAAGGGCTCGAAGGAGGCCAAGACCGAGGCCGAGAAACTCTACTCGCAGTTCTGGCCGCGGATCCAGGCGGTGCAGAACGAGAAGACGAGGAAGTCGAGTCACATGAAGCGTGGCGACGAGCTGCCGAGCGGCGTGCTCGAGATGGTGAAGGTCTACTTGGCCACGAAGCGGACGCTGAGCGTGGGCGACAAGATGGCGGGCCGGCACGGGAACAAGGGCGTGATCGCCCGGGTGGTCCCGGAGGAAGACATGCCGTTCATGGAGGACGGGACGCCGGTGGAGGTGCTGCTCAACCCGCTGGGGGTGCCCAGCCGGATGAACGTCGGGCAGTTGCTCGAGACACACCTGGGGTGGGCGGCGCGCGTGCTCGGGTTCCAGGCGGTCACGCCGGTGTTCGACGGCGGGACGGAGGACGAGGTGCACGCGGCGATCGCCGGGGCCAACACCCACGTCAACGAGCGTCTGGCGCACTACGAGAAGACCGGGACGCACCCGCACCACCGCGAGCTCTTGGCGCGGATGCCACAGGGCGGGAAGATCCAGCTCTTCGACGGGCGGACGGGCGAGCCGTTCAACCAGAAGACGACCGTGGGCTACATGTACCTGCTGAAGCTGCACCACCTGGTGGACGACAAGATCCACGCCCGGGCGACGGGCCCGTACTCGCTGATCACGCAGCAGCCGCTGGGCGGGAAGGCCCGCACGGGCGGTCAGCGGTTCGGCGAGATGGAGGTCTGGGCGCTCGAGGCGTATGGGGCCGCGTACATCCTCCAGGAGCTCCTGACGGTCAAGTCGGACGACGTCGAGGGCCGGACGAAGATCTACGAGTCGATGGTCAAGGGCGTGAACAAGCTCGAGGCGGGGATGCCCGTGGCGTTCGACGTGCTGTGCAACGAGCTCAAGGGACTCGGGCTGAACGTGACGCTCGAGAAGAAGCAGACCGAGGGGGGCAGCCTGCTCTGAGGCGTTCCCGACGGCCGGGCCGGACGGTGTCGTGCGAACGGGGTGTGGGGGTGTGACCGGGGCGTGGGGGGTCGGATCGAAGCAACCGCTTGCTCCAGAAGGAGTCGCGAATCATGGCCGAGAGCGTGTACGAGCGTGTGAACGACTATTCCGCGGTGAAGATCACCCTGGCGTCTCCCAACGACATCCGGGCGTGGTCGTACGGCGAGGTGAAGAAACCCGAGACGATCAACTACCGGACCTACCGCCCCGAGAAGGACGGGCTGTTCTGCGAGCGGATCTTCGGCCCGGAGCGCGACTACGAGTGCGCGTGCGGGAAGTACCGCGGGACCAAGTACAAGGGGATCATCTGCGACCGGTGCGGGGTCAAGGTGACGCACTCGCGGGTCCGCCGCAAGCGGATGGGGCACATCAACCTCGCGAGCCCCGTGGTGCACATCTGGTTCTTCAAGAGCATGCCGAGCCGCCTGGGCACCCTGCTCGGGATGAAGACCAGCGACCTGGAGAAGGTGATCTACTACCAGGACTACGTGGTCACGGACGGCGGAGACACGGAGCTGAAGTTCAAGCAGGTGCTCACCGAGGACGAACACCGCCAGGCGGTCGAGCAGTACGGGAACGCGTTCAAGTCGGCGATGGGCGCCGACGCGATCCGGGAGCTGGTCGAGAAAACGAACCTGGAGGAGCTGGCCGCGGACCTGCGCCGGCAGCTCTCGGAGACCAAGAGCAAGCAGAAGATCAAGGACCTGGCGAAGCGTCTGAAGCTGGTCGAGCAGGTCAGGAAGAGCGAGAACGACCCGTCGTGGCTGGTGATGGACGTGGTCCCGGTGATCCCGCCGGACCTGCGCCCGCTGGTGCTGCTGGAGTCGGGCAACTTCGCGACGAGCGACCTCAACGACCTCTACCGGCGCATCATCAACCGCAACAACCGGCTCAAGAAGCTGATGGACCTCAACGCGCCCGAGGTGATCATCCGCAACGAGAAGCGGATGCTCCAGCAGGCGGTTGACGCGCTCTTCGACAACAACCGGTGCCGGCGTCCGGTGCTGGGCTCGTCGAACCGCCCGCTCAAGAGCCTGACGGACATGATCAAGGGCAAGCAGGGGCGGTTCCGCGAGAACCTGCTGGGCAAGCGCGTGGACTACTCGGCCCGCTCGGTGATCGTGGTGGGCCCGGAGCTGAAACTGAACCAGTGCGGCCTGCCCAAGAAGATCGCGCTGGAGCTGTACCAGCCGTTCATCATCCGCAAGCTCAAGGAGCACGGCCTGGCGGACACGATCAAGTCGGCCAAGCGGATGCTGGAGCGGCGTGACCCGGCGGTGTGGGACATCCTCGAGGAGGTTATCTACCAGCACCCGGTGCTCCTCAACCGCGCCCCGACGCTGCACCGGATGGGCATCCAGGCGTTCGAGCCCGTGCTGGTCGAGGGGAACGCGATCCGGATCCACCCGCTGGTGTGCGGCGGGTTCAACGCGGACTTCGACGGGGACCAGATGGCCGTCCACCTGCCCCTGTCGGTCGAGGCGCAGGCCGAGGCGCACGTGCTGATGCTCAGCACGCACAACATCTTCTCGCCGTCGAACGGCAAGCCGATCATCTCGGCGTCGCAGGACATCGTGATGGGCGTGTACTTCATCACGGCGTCGATGCCCGACGATCGGACGGAGCAGCAGCTCAAGCGGTTCAAGAGCCGCCGCGAGGCGATCCTCGCGTACGACCACGGGAAGATCGCGCTGCACGAGCGGATCGTGGTCCGGCTCGACGGGTTCGAGCAGGTGGTGGACGACCAGGGCGGCGCCCCGCGTGAGATCACCGAGGGGCAGCGGGTGACGACCACGGTCGGGCGGATCCTGTTCTCCGACGTGCTCGAGCCGGGGATGCCGTACTACAACTGCGCCCTGGGCAAGAAGGGGTGCGCCCGGGTCATCGACGACGTGTACATCTACTGCGGTCGTCCGGCGACGATCGACCTCCTGGACCGGATGAAGGAGATCGGGTTCAAACAGTCGACGCTGGCGGGGCTCTCGTTCGGGATCACGGACCTGCGGATCCCCAAGGAGAAGGGCGAGCTGCTGGCCGAGGCGCAGAAGAAGGTGGACCGGATCGAGAAGAACTACGACCGCGGCGTGATCACCAACCGCGAGCGGTACAACCAGCTGATCGACATCTGGAGCCACTGCCGCGAGGCGATCACCGAGAAGCTACGGACGACGCTGAAGGAGGACCGCCGGGACGACGAGGGCCGCGAGACGGACTCGGCCGGGCGTGCCGGCCGCCGGTACCTCAACCCGGTCTGGCTCATGGCCGACTCGGGCGCCCGCGGGAACATCAGCCAGATCATGCAGCTGGCGGGGATGCGGGGTCTGATGGCGAAGCCCTCGGGCGAGATCATCGAGACCCCGATCCGTTCGAACTTCCGCGAGGGGCTGACGATCCTGGAGTACTTCTCGTCGACGCACGGCGCCCGCAAGGGCCTGGCGGACACGGCGCTCAAGACCGCCGACTCGGGGTACCTCACACGGAAGCTCTGCGACGTGGCCCAGTCGGTCATCATCGGTGAGATGGACTGCGGCTCCAAGCGCGGGGTCCGCAAGCGTGCCATCTACAAGGGCGAGCAGATCGACGTGCCGCTGCGGGACCAGATCGTGGGCCGCGTGAGCGTCGGGTCGATCACGGACCCGCGTTCCGGCGAACGGATCATCGCGGAGAACGAGGTCATCTCGCCCGAGGCCGCCAAGAAGATCGAGGACCTGGGCATCCAGGAGGTGTACGTGCGCAGCGCCCTGACGAGCGAGAGCCGCTTCGGGTGTTCGGCGCTCGATTACGGACTGGACATGTCGACGGGCAAGCTCGTCGAGCCGGGTCTCGCCGTGGGGATCGTGGCGGCGCAGTCCATCGGCGAGCCGGGCACGCAGCTGACGATGCGGACCTTCCACACGGGCGGCATCGGGCAGCGCACGACCGAGCAGACCGAGTACCGGTCGCTCAACGCCGGGCGGGTCGAACTGCGTGACTGCAACCCGGTCCCCGGGAAGGACGACGAGGGGCACGACGTGCTGGTCGTCCTCAAGCGCAACGGGGAACTGGCCGTCGTCGACGACAAGGGCCGCGAGCTGGAGAAGTTCAAGGTCCCGTACGGCGGGTACGTGCTGGCCCGTCACGGGGACGAGGTCAAGAAGGGGTCCCCGCTGCTCAAGTGGGACCCGCACCGCGCCCCGATCCTGGCCGAGAAGGACGGCGTCGTGCAGTTCAAGGACATCGAGGTCGGCGAGACCGTCCGCGAGGAGGACGCCGGCCGCGGGCAGAAGGCGCTGGTGGTGATCGAGCACAAGGGTGACAAGCACCCGGCGATCAACATCGTCGACGAGACGGGGAACATCCTGGACTTCCACTATCTCCCCGCCCGGGCGCGTCTGGAGGTCAAGGACGGACAGGTCATCAAGGCCGGGCAGATGCTCGCGCGTCAGCCGCGGCAGGCCGCGGGGTCGCAGGACATCGTGGGCGGGCTGCCCCGCGTGACGGAGATTTTCGAGGCCCGCAAGCCCAAGGACCCGGCCGTGATGGCCGAGATCTCGGGTCGGGTCGAGATCCTCTCGGACAAGCGCAAGGGCAAGATGACGATCCGTGTGATCTCGGACGCGGGGATCGAGAAGGACCACCACGTCGACGCCGCGAAGACGTTGCTGGTGCACACGGGCGACTACGTGCAGGCCGGGGACCGTCTCACCGAGGGTCCGCTGGTCCCGCACGACATCCTCCGCATCAAGGGCGAGGAGGCGCTGTGGGAGTACATGCTCGACGAGGTGCAGAACGTCTACCGCGCGCAGGGCGTGACGATCAACGACAAGCACATCGAGCTGATCCTGAGCCAGATGATCCGCAAGGTCAAGATCGAGAACCCCGGGGACACCGAGCTGCTCCCGCAGGAGGTCGTTGACAAGTGGGTCTTCAAGCAGACCAACAACCAGATCGCGCAGATGTACCGCGTCACCGACGTGGGCGGGACCGACCTGCCCCTCAACAAGCTCGTCACCAAGGACGAGATCAAGGAGGCCAACGCGAAGGCCGAGGCGATGGGGCGTGACGGCGCCAAGGCCAAGCGGGCCCGCCCGGCCACCGGGCGCACGCTGCTCCTGGGCATCACCAAGGCGGCCCTCTCGTCGGATTCGTTCCTCTCGGGCGCGTCGTTCCAGGAGTCGACCAAGGTGCTCACGGAGGCCTCGCTCCGCGGGGCGGTGGACACCCTCCAGGGCCTCAAGGAGAACGTCCTTCTCGGGCACCTGATCCCCGCGGGCACGGGCTTCCGCCCCTACCAGGACGGGCTGAAGGTCAAGGCGTTGGCCGAGCCGCCGGAGGACTTCGACGACGAGAACACGATGCTCGAGGAGGCCGCTCAGGCCGCCGAGGCATTGGGCGCCGTCCGCAACGAGCCGCTGGGCGTTCCGCAGATCCAGTTCCCCGCCGCGGGCGTGGTCGCCGGCGGGACCTCCACCAACTAAGCCCCCCGTTCCACCACCACACCCCCCCGCGGGCCCGGTCATCACCGGGCCCGCTTTGTTTTTCCCGTGCCCGAGGCCACGCCTGGCCGAACCCTCGGTGCCACCGGGCAATGGAGCGAACCGGACTCGAACCGGCAACCCCTAGCTTGCAAAGCTAGTGCTCTACCAATTGAGCTATCGCCCCTCGACGCCGAACTTTAGGGGCCCGACCGAGACCGGGCCGCCGGGTCATTCATCAGCGCCAGCGTCGCCAATCGGGCACGTAGTGCGGGTCGTTGTCCCGGGTGGCCGAGCCGACGGGCACGAGCGGAGATCCGACCGCGACGTCTTCGCGCGAGGCGGAGGCGTGGACACTCCCGTCGGCCCGGGCGCCGTGGCTGAGGCCGGCCCGTCCGCGGGTGGCCCCGTGCCGGAAGGCCGTGGTCGGAGATCCGTTGGGTGTCCACGCGCCGGCGCCGGCGTAGAGATTCGGGGGGTCGAGCAGGCACGTGCTCCGGGCCCCGCCCTGACCCACCGCCAGGAGCGTGTCCGCGAAGACGAACAGCTCGGTCGGCCGCTCGATCTCGAACAGGCGTCGCCAGGGACGGTGGCCGATCGTCTCCGCCCACCCCGGGGTGTGCGGCGGCGTCAGGTAATACCCGTTGTACCCGTAGGTCGTCGTGGGCACCCGTGCCCTGCCCTGCGGCGTATACGTGCCCCAGGGCTGTGACGGGCACTCGAACAGCCCCCCGCGTGCCCGGGCCGCCTCGACGTACGGCGAGAGCAACCCCCGCTCCATCTCGGCGTGCGAGCCGTCGGGCGAGTCGGCGCCCCACCAGTACACCGTCGGGCCGTCGCCCACGTGCTCGGGCCTCCAATAGGCCAAGGGAGACGAATACTCGCGGAAATCACCCGAGTAGGCCGTCCACGCCGTGATGATCTGCTTGAGGTTCGAGAGGCACAGCGTCCGCTTGGCCGCGTCACGCGCCTTGGCGATCCCGGGCAGCAGGATCGACATCAGCACCGCGACGATCGCGATCACCACCAGCAGCTCGATCAGCGTGAACCCCGGGGGGCGGTGCCCCGTCCTCCCGGGTCGGCGATTGCTCATCGCTCGTCCCTCCGAACGCGGCGGATCAGGGCCTTCCGGTCGGCGGCGGTGATCACGCCGTCGCGGTCCACGTCTCGCCGGCCACGCCCCTGCTCCCACGCGTAGACGTCCTCGAGGTCGATCACCTCGTCGAGGTTCACGTCGTACGCCATCGGGGCCGGGCCCAACGCCACAAGCCCGCCCGCGCCGATCGTGTAGACGCACCCGCCCGCCACGCCCGGAGAACTCCCGGCGCCCGCGTAGCGACCGATGATCTTCGGCGGCCCAAGGCCCAAAGAGTCCAGGTCGATCGCCGTCAGCGCGACGTCGGGCGACTCGCCACCGGGCGTCGACGCCATGGTCCCGACGAGCACGACGCGGCGGCCCTCGCCGGCCACACCCTCGCGAGAAACCAATGGCTGGGTCGACCACCCGCCCACGGAGAGGTTCTCGCTCGCGTCCATGACCCCATCGCCGTTGAGATCCCACCACAGGCCGGTCGGGCTCTGCCAGACGACCGACGCGGAGGACCCGAGGTCGTCAAAGACCTGCACGGTCGGCCGGGTCCCGAAGCCGTTGAGCCCGCCCGAAACGACGACCCGGGTCGGCTCCAAAGGAGAGCGCCCCGGGACGGCCACGGGGATCGACGCGGAACGGTTGCAGGGCGTCGACCAGACCACTCCGCCCGACGCCGCGTCGAGCTTGAGCAGGTTGCTCGACCATGTTCCGCCGAAGAAGGCGTAGGAGGCGGTGTAGACCGAACCGCCGGACGCCGTGAGCCCGCCGAAAAACCCTTCGGGCATGACGTTCTCGGTGCGCCAGAGGGGCCCGATGGCGTTGAGCGAGCGGGCGTCGAAGCACGCGACCGCGCCGGGCTCGAAACCGAAATCGCCCGCCGACGTGACGAACACACGCCCGTCGGCGAACGCCGGTGTATTTCCGCTCGTCGTGCCGAGCGTCTCGGACCAGACCACCTCGCCCGGGTCGAACGGGTTCCAAGCCCCCATCCGCGGATCGGCGTTGATGCAGTACAGCCGGCCTTCCACGCCGAACCCGTCGTAATCGGTGAGGAAGATACGGTTGCGGAAGGGCAGGTCGTCCGTCACCACGGGGGACGCGTTGACCACCGGGCGCGGCAGCGGTGTGATCCACCGCGACTGCCCGGTGATGAGATCGAACGCCATCACGAAACTGCCAACGACGACGACGACCGCGCGGTTCCGGGCGTCGATGGCGGGCGTCGACCGGGACTCGAAGTACGGCGCCGGGGTGGGCGACGACCAGACAACACCGCCCGTCCAACGGTCGATGGCGTAGATCGAGTACAGGCGTTGATCTCCGACCCGGACCGAACCCAGCGCGTAAACACAGTTCTGGGAGACCACCGGCGAAGACCGACCGGCGAAGTCGATCGTCCTCCCCTGCAAATCGGTGGAACACACCCAGAGGGGCGTCGGGCCGAGCGACACGGGGCCGCAGATCGCCGATCGTAGAGGATCCCCCGCGAGGTGGGACCACGTGTCCTGGCCGAGCGCTCGGGCGGGATCGGACGAGGCGAGCCCGAACATGAACAACGGCACCATCGCGGAGCGCCAGGGGCGGCGGGCCGGCGCAAGCCATCGGCCCGCGCGGTCTCCCTCCAGCCAGCGGAGCGGCCACATGCCCGCCGCGCCCTGGTCGCTCGCGATCGCGTCCGTCCGAACACGCCGCGGAGTGCCGGCGCCCGTCGAACGGGCCGGCGTTCCGCGTACGGATGTCGGGCACTCGCCTCTCACCGGCGGCGCCTCCTCACGCCCGCCCACACGCCCGCGAACGAGGCCGCCGCGAGCACGCCCGGCGACGGGATCGGCGTCACGCGTGCGAACCCGTCGATCTCGGGGGTGCCCAACGCGTCGATGTCATTGCTGACACGCACGTACGAGACCGAGGACAAGCCCCAGGCGCCGATATCGATGCCCAGCCCGCCGCCCGAGCCCGCGTAGGCCGCCGCGAGCTCTTCACGCGTGAGGCCGAGCGCCGAGAGCGAGGGGTCCACGGGTCTGGTGAAGTCGGTCGGGATCGTGCCCAGATCGCTCCCGAACTGGAGGTCGGCGATGTCCTGCCAGCCGAGCGTGGGGAACCCGCCCTCGGGGCTCACGCCGATGAGCGTCACCCAGGTCACGCCGTCCGAGGAGAGCTCGATGGTCCCGCCCTCGTCGAAGATCCCCGACACGCGGCCGTTGGCGTCGGTGACGTAGAACTGGTTTCCGAAGATCAGGAGATCGATCCCGTATGGGTTGTTGGGGTCGTTGAGGATCGGGGTGTCGAACCGGACCGTCAGGTGGCCGCCGCGTCCGATGCCCACCACGTCCGTGTACCAATACGGAGAGTTGAACGGCGTGACCGAATCGCCGAAGAAGTTCACCCGCGTGGGCATCCCGATCGCCGCCGACGAATCCGTGAAGTTCGGGTCCACACCCGCACCCGCGTTGTACGACACGACCGCCGTCGCCCACGGATCGCCCGCCCACGCCGACCCCATCACCGCCACCACCGGCACGCCCGCGGCACCCCAGGACACAAACCAACGCAACGGAAGAACACGCCTCACTCGAGCCTCCCCGCGGCGGATCGCGGCCGCGGCATCCCCCGGCGAAAGCACGCCGAGGGCTCCCCGTGCACGCGGGGGCCGTCGCGAAAAGATGGAGCGTTCGAGCAAGCGGCACGCGAGGGAAGGCGCGGGCCGATCGACCGAGCGCCCTGCCCGGCCGACAAGGCCAAGGCTCGCGAGGGCCGCCACGTCGCCGAAGCCCCGCGGCGTGTTCGCCACAGAACAACGGTCAGCCGTCGGCAGGTCTTCCGGCTCCGTGCTCCGCGTGCCCGCCTTCCCGGCTCGCGGCCGTCCCCAACTCAACAGGGACCGACCCGATCCAGTGGCCCCACGCGGTTCCCCGCGTGGTTGGGCACGCATCTCCGCACGTTACGGCGGCGCGTCCGCGGTGGGATCGGCCTTGGGCCGCGACCGGCCTCTGACCTCACCACACTTCCCTTTTCAGCCCGGCTTGGCTCGGAGGCCTCCCGGGCACCGACAACATGAACAGCCTATCAACCATGCCTTGCGTGTCAAGCCGAACTCAGGCCCGACGCCGAAAAAGCATAAGTCAAGCCTCGACAAGGATTTACGCCGAACGTGTCACCCCGCGACGGCCCCGACGGGCGACCTCGGGGCCACCTCGACCGCCACCGCCGGCGCGTAATCCTGGAGCGCCGCGACGCCCCACGACTCGGACCGCAGCGCCGCGATCGCCCGCGCCGCCGCGCTCGCCGCCGTAGCGGTCGAGATGAGCGGGATATTGAGCCTGACGCTCGTGGCCCGAATCTTCCCCTCGTCGGTCGCGTAGCCCGTCTTGGTGGGGGTGTTGATGATCATCGCGATCTCGCGGTTGGTCATCAGGTCGAGCACGTTGGGCCTCACACCGCCCGCGATCTTCTGGAGCCGCTCGACCGCGACGCCCCCCGCCTCGAGCGCGTCGGCCGTGCCCCCGGTCGCGTAAATCCAGAACCCCATGGACGCCAACTCCCGCGCGGGCTGGACGATCGTGGACTTGTCCTCGTCCTTCACGGAGATGAAGACCCCGCCCTTGGAGGGGTCCCGGGGCAGGTCCGTTCCCGCGGCCAGCTGGCTCTTGGCGAACGCGACCGGGAACGAACGGTCCAGGCCCATGACCTCGCCCGTCGAACGCATCTCGGGCCCCAGCACCACGTCGACCCCCGGGAACTTCGCAAAGGGGAAAACCGATTCCTTGACCGCGTGGCCGCGGCCCGAGCCGACCTCGCACACCCCTTGAGCCTTGAGCCCGACGCCCATCATCGCCTTCGCCGCGATCGCCGGCCAGGGGACGTGCGTCGCCTTGCTCACGAACGGCACGGTGCGGCTGGCCCGCGGGTTGACTTCCAGGATGAAGACGTCGTCCCCCTTGATCGCCAGCTGGAGGTTCATCAGCCCCACCACGCGCAGCTCGACCGCCAGCGAACGCGCGATCGCCCCGATCCGCGTCACCATCGCGGCGGGGAGCGAGTAAGGCGGGAGCGAGCACGCCGAATCCCCCGAGTGGATCCCCGCGTGCTCGATGTGCTCCATGATCCCCGCCACGACGGCGTGCCCCGACGCGTCGCACACCACATCGACATCGACCTCGGTCGCCCCCGCGAGGAACTTGTCGATCAGGACCGGCGCCCCCTCGAAGTCCGAGACCTTCAGCGCCTGCGTGATGAACAGCCGCAGCGACTTCTCGTCCGAGCACACTTCCATGCCCCGGCCGCCGAGCACGTAGCTCGGGCGGATCAGCACCGGGTACCCCAGGTCGCCCGCGACACGGACCGCCTCGTCGATCGACCTCGCGATCCCCGCGGGGGGCCTCGAGAGCCCCAGCCTTTCGAGCAGCTCGTCGAACCGGTCGCGGTCCTCGGCCAGGTCGATCGAGTCGAGCGACGTTCCGAGGATCGGGACGCCCGCCGCCACCAGCCCGTGCGCGAGGTTGAGCGGCGTCTGACCTCCGAACTGCACGATCACGCCCTTGACCAGCCCGCCGGGCTGGCCCAGGGCCCGCCCGTTGAGCCGCTCGATGATGTTGAGCGTGTCCTCGAGCGTGAGGGGCTCGAAGTAGAGCAGGTCGGAGGTGTCGTAGTCGGTCGAGACGGTCTCGGGGTTGGAGTTGACCATCACCGACTCGAACCCGAGGTCCTTGGCCGCGAACGCCGCGTGGCAGCAGCAGTAGTCGAACTCGATCCCCTGCCCGACGCGGTTGGGGCCGCCGCCCAAGATCACCACTTTCGGGCGGTCGGTCGTCCTGGCCTCGTCCTCGCCCCGCCACTGGACGTTCGCGGCGGGCGAGGGCGTCCTGGCGCCACGCTCATAGGTCGAGTAGAAATAGGGCGTCCTGGCCTCGAACTCGGCCGCGCACGTGTCGACGAGCTTGAAGACCGGCTCGATCCCCATCGAGGCCCGGTGACGCCGGACCCTGAGGATCGTCGCGGGCGAGATCGCCCCGAGGTAGAGGTTCGCGAGCTGCGCGTCGCTGTACCCGAGCTGCTTGGCCCGGAACATGACTTCCCCGGGCACCTCGTCGAGCGTGCGGTACCCGCAGAGCACCTCCTCGAACTCGACCAGTTCCTTGATCTGGTCAAGGAAGAAGGGGTCGATCCGCGTCAGCGCTCGCACCCGTTCGACCGTCCACCCCATCTTGAGCGCGTAGCGGACGTAGTAGAGCCGACCCTGGCTGGGGACCGCCAGTTTCCGGGAGAGCTTGTCCGTCGGGATGGGCCACTCGATCGGGGACCCGTCCGCGGTGCGGAGGCCCGTGGGGCTCGGGGTGTCGTGGACGACGACACCCACCGCCCCGACCGCGCCCACCGCCGAAGGATCGCCCATCACGTCGAGGACGATGTCCCCGCGTTCGACGGCCCGCATCGCGGCCAGCCACTTGTCGTTGCGGTCCAAGCCCAGACCGAAGCGCTTGACGTCCATCGACCGGATCACCTTCTGGAGGCTCTCCTTGAACGTCCGCCCGATCGCCATCGCCTCGCCGACGGATTTCATCTGCGTCGTGAGCGTCTCGTCGGCCTCGGGAAACTTCTCGAACGTCCACCGCGGCATTTTCGTCACCACGTAATCAATCGACGGCTCGAAGCACGCCGAGGTCGTCCCCGTGATGTCGTTCTTCAGCTCGTCCAGGGTGTACCCGACGGCGAGTTTCGCGGCGATCTTGGCGATGGGGAACCCGGTGGCCTTGCTCGCCAGGGCCGAACTCCGCGAGACGCGGGGGTTCATCTCGACGACGAGCATCTCGAACGGGCGGGTCCCGTCCGCGGCGGGCGCGGGGTCCGGGTTCACGCAGAACTGCACGTTCGACCCGCCCGTCTCGACGCCCACGGCCCGCATGATGGCGAACGCGGCGTCGCGCATCGCCTGGTATTCCTTGTCGGTGAGTGTCAGGATCGGCGCCACCGTCACCGAATCGCCCGTGTGGACGCCCATCGCGTCGATGTTCTCGATCCCGCAGACGATGATGCAGTTGTCCTTGCGGTCCCGCACCACCTCCAACTCGTACTCTTTCCACCCGATCACCGACTGGTCGATCTGGACCTGCCCGATCATCGAGGCCGAGAGACCCCGCTGCACGATGTCCCGGAACTCCTCGCGGTTGTAGGCGATCCCGCCCCCGGTCCCCCCCAGCGTGAACGCGGGCCGGACGATCGCCGGCAGGCCGATCTGGTCGAGGAACTCGAGCGCCGCGTCGAGCGTCGTCACCGTCGTCGCCCGGGGGAGCTTGAGCCCGATGCCCTCGCAGATCTCCTTGAAGAGCTTACGGTCCTCCGCGCGGTGGATCACCTCGCGGTTGGCCCCGATCATCTCCACCCCGTACTCCTGCAGCGTCCCGTCGTCCCACAGCGCGCACGCCACATTGAGCGCCGTCTGACCGCCCAGCGTGGGGAGCACGGCGTCGATCCTCGGCCCGCGCTGGGCCTCCAGCGCGATGATCTTGCGCACGCTCTCGGGCGTGATGGGCTCGACGTACGTCCGGTCGCTCAGCGCCGGGTCCGTCATGATCGTCGCCGGGTTGCTGTTGACCAGCACGATCCGGTACCCCTCGGCCTTGAGCGCCTTGCACGCCTGCGCCCCCGAGTAGTCGAACTCGCACCCCTGCCCGATGACGATCGGGCCCGAGCCGATGATCAGGATGGTCTTGATGTCCGTCCGCTTCGGCATGGGGCCCGCTCCGTGGGCGGGCCGACGCCGGAGCCGACTCGCGGAAAGACCGTCCACGCGGCTCGCCCCGCGGCCGGAAAAACCGGCCCGCCGGGCCCGGCGGCGCAAACTCCACCACGATACGCCGCCCGCCCCCGAACATCCACACCCCGGATCCGTGCCGGATGGAGATCCCCCGCGAAACCCCGCGGATTCACGCTAGAATCGCCGCTCACGCCGGTGAGGTGGCTGAGCGGTCGAAAGCGCCGGACTTGAAATCCGGTAGGGGGCTCGTCTCCCTCGTGGGTTCGAATCCCACCCTCACCGTTCCGCGGGCCCGCGTCGAGCCCCGCCCCTTCGGCGTTGTTAGTGATGCCCGCTGCCCGCCGGCGTGGCCCCCTCCGCCGCGGCGCCGCCGATCGACGACCGTTTGGGCTTGGCCGGAGGTTCGGGCTTCTTCGCCGGCGTGACTTTGGGCTTGCCGTCCCCCGCCTTGGCCTCACCGCCCCCACCGCCGTGTCCGCCCCCACCGCCGCCGTGGTCGTCCGCGCCCTTTGTCTCCGCGGGCGATCCATGACCGCCGGGGGCCGCGGCGTGCCCGTCGTCACCCTTGGCCGACTGGCTGAGCCGGACCACCTCGCCCGCCGCCCCCTCGGGATCACCCGACCCCGCGAGCCTGACGTCATCGTGCGGCGAGACGGGCCGGGCCGGTTGATGCACGAACAGGGCGTAGAACCACACGCACCCGCCCAGGAAGCACGTGTACAGCGCCAGCCACCCCACCGTGTCCCGCACCCGCTTGGACTTCCCTCGCAACGGCGCCGACAAGGCCCCCACCGCGCGCAACGCCGCGGGCTCCGCGTGACGGATCACCCTGGTCACCACGCCGGCGCCCGCCGAGACCGAAACGTCCTCGCTCGCAGGCTCGGCCTGGCCTTCGGGTTTGCCTTCGGCATCGGTCGCGTGCGCCACAACCGAGGCGTCCTCGGCCGTGGGTGTCGCGGTCGCGTCTGTAGGTGTCGCGGTCGCGTCTGTGGGGGGCGACTCCGTGTCGGACGACTGCGGGACCGGCGGAGCCATCGAAGGACCGTCCTCGATCCCCGCCGAGACCGACGAGGCTCCTTCGGCCTCGTCCACCGTCGCGGCCGACGACAAGACCGGATCGGCCGCCGCGGTCTCGTCGGGTGACCCCTGCTCGGACTCCAGGCTCGACGGCTCGATCGTCGCCGCGGCGTCGGGCACGGACGAAAAGACCTCGTCGGGCGGAGTCACTCCATCCCCCGCGGCGGGCTCTTCGTCCGTCGCCGCCGCGAGCCCGGGGTGGAGGTCCTGAGATGCTTCCGATCGGGTGGATTCTGCGGGCGTGGCCTCATCCGCGACCGCGGCCGCCGGCTCCTCGTCCACCGGCCGAGACGCATTCTCCTGAACGATCGCCGCTGCCTCTGTCGCGTCCGACGCCCCCGGCACGACCCCGGCCGGGATCTCCTCCGTCGCCCCTGCTGATCCGTTGGGCGTGGCCTCTTCGACCCCGATCAGCCCGTGCAACAACGACTCGACCTGGTCCGCGAGATTCTCCAGAGGGCCCGGCCCGGCCTCATCGTCGGACGGCGCTTCGGCGCCGGCGGTTTGAGAGCCCGACGTCACCGCCGCATCGACCAGCGCGTCGACTTGCTCGTTGAGTGTGGCCGGGGATGTACCTTTGGGTTCCGCCATGGTGTGCTGGGCCGGAGATCATCGGGCCCCGGGCTCGGTCACTCAAGCCGCCGGTACCTTCCCCAGGCCGATAATCTATACTCCCCACACCTCACCCCACCCCCAACCCATGACGATCCCACAATCCAGGGCCATCAACCGAGGCGACTCGACCGGAATACGAACGTGAGCCTGCACCGACTGCTGACCGACTCGATCGACCGGGCCCGCCCAGGTGAACGCCTCACGATCGAGGGCGAGGAGGCGCTCCACGCCGCACGCGCCCGGCGTGCACGCGAGGGAGAGCCCGTGGTGCTGCACGACGGGCAGGGGCGCACCGCGGGGGGGACCATCGCCGCGATCGCGAAGCGCGGCCGCGCCGACCACTGGGCCCTCGACGTCATGATCGACCGGATCGAGATCCACCCGTCGCCCACACCGAGGCTCGAGGTCCTTGCCGCCGCCCCCAAGGGCGATCGACTCGAGGCGATGGTCGACGCGTTGTCGCAGGTGGGGGCCGCGTCATGGTCGCCGCTTCGGTGCGAGCGGGGCGTGGTCGACCCGGGCGAGGGGAAGTTCGAGCGATCCCGCCGCGTCGCCCGCGAATCGCTGAAGCAGTGCGGGCGTGCGTGGCTCATGGAGATTCTTCCCCACGCCGAGATCGACGCGCTCGTGCCGTCGCCGGGCGTGCACCTCATCGTCGCCCACGCCGGCGCGCCGCGGTACACGCCGACGCCGGACGGGACGGTCCGCCTGATCGTCGGCCCCGAGGGAGGGCTCACCGACGACGAGATCCGCACATTGAAGGATCGGGGCGCGGCGCTCGCCTCGTTCGGGCCGAACGTCATGCGGATCGAGACGGCCGCCGTCGCCGCCGCCGCCATCATCCTCGACGCCCTCGGGCGTGCCGCGTCGACGGGGCACGCCCCTCACTACCATCCGCGGTGACCGGCACCCCCCGGAGGACGATCATGAGATTCAGCACCGTTGCTCGCGCCGTGGCCCTCGTGCTCTCGGGGTCGTGCGTCGGCGACGCCCTCGCCCAGAACGCCCCCGGCATCGTCAAGGCCGAGCCGCACGCCGATCACGCCATCAAGGCCGAGTTGAACCGCCTCGCGGACCACGCCGCCGCCTTCCTCCGCGGGAAGCAGGACCGGGCGACCGGGGCGTGGGGCGCCGCGCCCGACGGGTCGGTGCCGTTCCCCGCGGTGACGGGGCTGGTCGTGGCCGGGCTGCTGATGAGCCCGGGCGTGGGCCCCGACGACGCGGCCGTCGCCCCGGCGCTCAAGTTCCTCCTCGGCGCCCAGAAGTCCGACGGCGGGATCTACACCGCCGCCCTGCCCAGCTATAACACGGCGATCTCCCTCGCCGCCCTCGCCCGCGTCAATAACCCCGACCCTCGCACGCGGGAGGCCATCCAAAAGGCACAAACGTTCCTCCGCCAACTCCAGTTCGGAGACCCCGCCGCCGCCGACCTCAACATCGGCGAGGCCGCCCAGCCCGTCCCCAAGGACCACGCATTCCACGGGGGGTGGGGCTACGGGCGGCACGGGCGCCCCGACCTCTCCAACTCGCAGTGGGCCCTCGAGGCGCTGCACGACTCGGGCGTCCCCGCCGACGACCCCGCGTTCCAACGCGCCCTGGTCTTCCTCCAGCGCCTCCAGATGACCGACGCCCACAACGACATGCCCTACGCCGACGGCTCCTCCCAGGGCGGGTTCATCTACGCCACCAGCGAGAACAAGGACACGGTCGGCGTCGGGCAGTCCTTCGCCGGCACCATCGAGGAAACCCTCACCGACGGCACCCGCGTCTCACGCCTCCGCGCCTACGGCGGGATGACCTACGCCGGCTTCAAGAGCTACCTCTACGCCGGGCTCGCCAAGGACGATCCGCGCGTCCAGGCCGCCTACGGCTGGATCCGCCGCCACTACACCCTCGACGAGAACCCGGGCCTCGGGCTCGACGGGTACTACTACTACCTCCACACCTTCGCCCGCGCCCTCTCGGCCTACGGCTCCCCCACCATCGACGTCCACCCCGACGCGAGCCCCGACGCCGCCCCCAACGACCCGCAGAAGGCCGACCCGCCCGCCGCCACGACCCGCGATTGGCGCGCCGACCTCGCCGCCAGGCTCGCCTCGCTCCAGCAGCCCGACGGCTCCTTCAAACCCCTCGACGACCGGTGGATGGAGAACGACCACGTGCTCATCACCGCCTACGCCCTGCTCGCCCTGCGTCACGCGGCGCGCTAAGCCGCCCACGCCACGCACGTCGCGGCCGGCCCGATCGCCCCGCCCGGGACCACCCCGTGCGCGAGGATCGCCGTGCGTACCGGCCCCGGGTCGGCCCACTTGCCGAACCCGGCCCACACCATGCCGAACCCGGCCCACACCATGACGAGCCCGATCAGGCCGAAGAGGAACCCGGGCACGAGAGCCGTCGGGCGACTCACGCGGCTCGCCTCCGGTAGAGCCACACACCCAGCGCCCCCGTGAACGCCGCCCCCGCCACGCACAGCCCCACCGCGGGCCACCCCACGCCCCACCACGGCCGCGCGGACCTCACCCACCCCACGGTCTTGCCCTCGACGTCGCGGACCTCACCCGTCGCAGAAAAATGCTGATGTGCGCGTCCCAGGTCCACCGTGAAGCGAGCGTCATCCACCCGATCCACAACCTCGAACGACTCGAGGGATGAAACTGCCCCCTCGCTCCGTGCCCCCGACGAATCCACGAACCATGATTGTTCCCGGAACGGCATCATTGCACCGCCGGCCTCGGGGATCGCGCGGTGATCCTCGAACTCGGACACTCGACGCCGCGTCGAACCCTCGGCCCCGTACTCGATCGCGACCAGCCTCTCCCGGCCCTCCGACAGATCAACCACGAGCAACACCGTCGGTCGGATCTCCTGCATCCTTTTCGACGGCCACGCCGGGAGCCACCGTCCCAAAGAGTTCCTCCCCGGCGTCCATCTCGGCGGGATCTACTACCCGCCTTACATCCTGGCGGCGACCCGCGGCGGCGTCCTCGGCCGCGACCTGCCCCGCCCCCAACCCCCCACCCTTCCCGATATCCCCCCAACTCGCCCGCTTCAGACCCCCGCCTCGGCCTTGTCCCGGCCCTGACGCTCCGCACGCTTCCGCATGCTCTCGTCGAGGATCTTCTTCCGCAGCCGGATGCTCTTGGGCGTCACCTCGACCAGCTCGTCGTCCTCGATGTACTCCAGCGCCGCCTCGAGGCTCAGCCGGCGGGGCGCCTTGAGCACCACCGTCGCCTCCTTGCTCGCCGCCCGGATGTTCGTCAGGTGCTTGAGCCGGGTGATGTTCACCACCAGGTCGTTGTCGCGGTTGTGCTCGCCCACGATCTGCCCGGCGTAGACCTTGTCGCCCGGGGTGACGAACAGCACGCCGCGGTCGGCCATCTGCTCGCACGCGTGGGTCGTCACCGGGTTGGTCTCCAGGCTCACCAGCACGCCCACCGGGCGCTCGGGGATGTCGCCCGAGATCGGCGCGTACCGCAGGAAGCTGTGGTGCATGATCGCCTGGCCCTGCGTCGCCGTCATCACCCGCCCGCGGAGCCCGATCAGCGCCCGCGAGGGGATCTCGAACATCAGGTGCGAGATCGTGTCGCCCCGGGGCTCCATCTTCTTCATCTCGCCCTTGCGCGAGCCCACCAGCTCCATGACCGAACCCATCGCCGAGTTGGGCACGTCGATCACCAGCTCTTCCACCGGTTCGTGGCGGACGCCCTCGATCTCCTTGACGATCACCTCGGGCTTGCCCACCGACAGCTCGAACCCCTCGCGGCGCATCGTCTCGATCAGGATCCCCAGCGACAGCACCCCGCGCCCCGAGACCAGGAACTCGTCGGCCGTGCGGCCCGTGTCCACCCGCATCGCCACGTTCGTCTGCATCTCCTTGTCGAGACGCTCGCGGATCTGCCGGCTCGTGACGAACTGCCCGTCCTCCCCCGCGAACGGCGAATCGTTGATGCGGAAGAGCATCGTCATCGTCGGCTCGTCCACCCGCACCGGGGGGAGCGGCCTGGGGTCCGCCGGGTCCGCCAGGGTGTCCCCGATGTCCACCGAATCCAGCCCCTCGACCGCGCAGAGGTCGCCCGCGAGGACCTCGGCCGCGTCGACCCTCTTCAGCCCCGCGAACTGCTTGAGCTTGAGCACCCGCGACGTCACCACGCCCCCGTCGCGCTTGAGCACCGCCACCGGCTGGCCCGCCCTGATCGTGCCCGCGAAGACCCGCCCGATCCCGATCCGCCCCACGTAGTCGTTGTAATCGAGCGTCGTGATCAGCACCTGCAGCGGCGCGCCCGCGTCCATCTTCGGTTCGGGGACGTGCGCGATGATCGCGTCGAAGATCGCGCGCAGGTTCGTCGGCTTCTCCCCCTCGGGCAAGGGCCACGCCGCCGACGCCCACCCGTCTCGCCCCGACGCGTAGATGCACGGGAAGTCCAGCGCGTGGTCGTCCGCCCCCAGCTCCACCAGCAGGTCGAAGCACTCGTTGAGCACCCGCTGGGGCTGCCCGTCGGGCCGGTCCGCCTTGTTGATGATCACCACCGGCTTGAGCCCCGCCTCCAACGCCTTGCCCAGCACGAACTTGGTCTGGGGCATCGGGCCGTCGTAGCTGTCCACCAGCAGCAGGCACCCGTCCGCCATCCGCAACACCCGCTCGACCTCGCCCCCGAAGTCCGCGTGCCCCGGCGTGTCCAGGATGTTGATCCGGTACGTCTCGCCGCCCGGCGCGTGGTACGTGATCGCGCAGTTCTTCGACAGGATCGTGATCCCACGCTCGCGCTCGAGCGGGTTGCTGTCCATGATCAGCCCGTGCTGCCCGCCCTCGAGCTTCTCCAGCTCCCCGGCCCGGAACATCCCCGACTGCTTGAGCAGCTGGTCCACGAGCGTCGTTTTGCCGTGGTCGACGTGCGCGATGATCGCCACGTTCCGGATCGTCGTGTTCGTACCGTCGGCGGTCTGGGCGGGCATCCAACGACTCCGGGTCGGACTTCGGTCGGGTCTTCACACAAGGGGTTCGTCTCCCGCCGGCGTCCGGTCGGCGTTCAACTCGGGATCATAGTCCGGCTTGCCCGGGTGATCCCCGGCGCGCGCTCGGAGGGCGAGATCCGCCACGATCCCGCCGGGGGCGTTCCGAGGGGCGGGTGAGGGGGTCGGGCCCAACCGCGGAACGACGCGGCCCGGGCCGTCCAGTGCCCGCCAACGCGAGGTGCGATTTCACGGCGCACGCCGCCGGAATCTCAGCAGCCCGCCTCGAACGCG
The DNA here is from genome assembly GCA_015200025.1 of Phycisphaeraceae bacterium. Taxonomy (GTDB): domain Bacteria; phylum Planctomycetota; class Phycisphaerae; order Phycisphaerales; family UBA1924; genus UBA2396. The sequence goes on from CP054186.1 coordinate 1,186,338, forward strand.
CCGGTGAAGGCGTCGAGGTCAAAGAAGTCCACGAACCCGTCGTCGTTGAAGTCCGCGGACCTCCCGCCAGGACACTCCACGCCCTCGTAGCAATCGATGAAAGCGAGGAAGTCGAAGAAGTCCACGAACCCGTCGCCGTTGAAATCGGGAGGGCACGACGGGACCGTCGGCGTCCAGAGGCAGAGCTGGCTCGGGGAAACCCCCGCCGAATCGACGCGCCCTCCGATGGGGGTCAGGGAGCCGTCGGCGCCCAGCCGGAGGGCCTGCAGCCCGCGGACGCCGTCGCTGATGGTGTCGCGGTCGGTGACCAGGACGAGGTCGCCGAGGACGATGAGCTCGCCCAGTGACCCCTGGAACCCCACGTCGTACATCTGCCCCGTGTCGCTGAGGGAGCCCGAGGCGTCGTCGATCGACAGGACGCGGATCGTGGCGTCGGTCCCGTGGGCGACGAGGGCGAACGAGCCGTCGATCGAGAAGGCGACCTGCTTGGGCGATTCGCCCGGGGAGGAGAACGGGGTTCCCGGGATCGGCGAGAGCTCGCCCGAGTCGGGCGAGAGGTCGAACCCGACGACGGCCCGGCGACCGGCGGAGATCCCGCCCCCGGCGTACACCCTCCGCCCGTCGGGGGTCACGCCCGGGCCCAGCGGGTACGCCCCGCCCGAGGACGACCCGAGCCACGACAGCGCCCCGTCGGGTGAGACCTCGAACGCGGTGATGGTGTTGAGCGTGGACTCGGCGGCGAACACCCACGGCCGCGCCGGGTGACGGGCCAGGTATGCGCAAAAACCCGGGACGGTCCGGCGGTCCGCGAGCGTGAGCGAGGGGACGGACGGGTCCCACCGGTAGGTGATGACCTCGTTGGTCCCGGAGGTCTGCGTCCGCGTGACGGCCAAGACGGTGTCGGACATCCAGAGCAGGTCGAGCGGGCTGTCGGGCGTGGAGCCGATGAACGCGGGGGCGAGCGTCCCGTCGGCGTTGACGGCGAGGATGGTGAGCTGCTCGGTGACGGCGGCGCTGGTGGCGTGGGAGACGGCGAGGAACCGGCCGTCGGGCGTGACGTCGATGCCGTAGGCGTTGGTGTTGCGGCCCGCGGTCGTCCCGATGACATACTTGGCGATGAAGAGGGGCGAACCGTCGTCGTTGAGGGCGTACGAGGTGACGCTCCCCTCGGCGTTGCCGTTGTTGGCCACAAAGACGGTGGTCTGGCCGGGCTGGGCGTGGGCCGGCGCGGCGGCGGCGCAGGCCAGGATGATCGAGCGCACGGTCATACGGCGTCCTCCGGGTCCACGGGTGCTCGTGGCCTTGTGAACATTGTAATGACCGGTCCGCGGGGATCCAAACCCCGTCAGCACCCGGCCTCGAAGGCCTCGAAGAAGGCGTCGGCGTCGAAGAAATCCACGAACCCGTCGTTGTTGAAATCGGGCGAGCGTCCGGACGGGCAGCCCTCGCCCTCGAAGCACGCCACGAACGCGTCGAGGTCGAAGAAATCGAGGAAGCCGTCGTTGTTGAAATCGGCGGCGCAGGAGGGCGAGGCCGAGGTGGCGTAGAGGAGGGCGTTGGCCATGAGCCTCGCGCCGTCGGTGGACGCGACCCAGAACATCGAGGACGAATCGCTCGACGGCGGGTAGAGGCCCAGGTCGACGCGGGAGGGGAAGCGGGAACTGACCGCGACAAGGGTCCGGCCGTCGCTCCATCGTGCGACGAGGACGGCGTGGTCCGTGAGGTTCAGGGTCGTGGGCCGGAAGCTCGAGGTCCCGCCGTCGAGGGTGTTGACCCCGTCCATAATGGGGTGCCCGGGGACGCCGATGGTCCCCAGGGTGGCCCGCCCGGTCGAGGAGCCCAGGGCGGGGGGGATCAGGTGGTAGTTGTCGGTGTCGAATCGCCCGCGGAGGTACCGGCTGGTGTTGATGCTGGTGTTGGCGAACGTGGCGACGACGACGCCGCCGCCCTGGTCCGTGTAGTCCGCGAGACGATCGCCCAGCAGGACTGCGTTGTTGAAGTTGACGTTGCTCCAGACCAGGACCGCGTCGTACGCGAGGAGCTGATCGAGCGTTGGGGTCGAACCGGCGGCGGTGACGGGGATGATATCGACGGCGGAGAATTCGCCCGTGGCGAGCAGCTTGTCGCGGGGATCGGTGAAGCTCGAATCGCCCGGCGAGCCGGCGGCGGCGGCGACGATCGCGACGCGGGGCTGGCCCGCGGAGAGCACGGCGGCGGCGGCAAGGGACAGGGCGAGCGAGGTGAGGTGCACGGTGCGCATGTGGAGGCTCCGGGTGACGCGGCCCCCCGCGGGGGCGTGAGGGGGTTGCCCCACCGGTCGACGCGGGCCGGCGGAGGCGACACGGTGCCCGCATGATAACTTACTGGGTCTTGCACGCGCTGTTCTTATTTGTTCGCCAGTTGACCGGGGATGGACACCGGGCGGCCTGCGTCCACTGGCTTTAGCATCCGGCCTCGAAGGCCTCGATGTACGCGTCGAGGTCGAAGAAATCGAGGAAGCCGTCGCCGTTAACGTCGGCGCTCTTGCCCGGCGGGCACTCGCCGAACTCGAAGCAGGCGACGAAGGCATCGAGGTCGAAGAAGTCGAGGAAATTGTCGTCGTTGAAGTCGGCGGCGCAGACCCCGAACCGGACGCGGTCGATCCCGACGCGCTCTTCGAGCGCGTCCCCGCCGAACTCCATCCCGATCAGGACGCGCTGGAGCGAGGCGAGGATCGCGGTGATCTGGGCCTGCGAGGCCACGGCGCCCGTCGCCGACGAACCGACCCGCCACGATCCCTCGGCGAGCGGGATGGCGCGGCGGGACCAGGCGTTGAGGGGCGGGAGGTCGGTGGCGTGCGAGATCCGTTGGCCGCCCGCGCCGATGAGCACGACGAGCCGCCCGTCCGGGTAGTTGAGCGTATCGGTCCGCACGGAGTACTCGAACGTGCGTCCGTAGAACGACGAGCGGTCGCCGGCCCAATCGTTGGGTGAGGCGAAGAATGACCAGTTGCTGTCGGGGTCGAGTTGCTCGATATACCCGCCGGGGTCGCCGCCCGTGGCGACGTGCGTCGGCACGTAGCCCTGGATGATGGTGAACGGCCCGGTGGGGTTGGAGCGTGTCTCGACGATCCAGCCTTCGCGGTCGAAGGTAAAGTCGGAAACCAGGGCGGGCTGCGCGATCGCCGGGGTCGCGGCGGCGAGGGCGACCGAGCACGGATACAGGCCGAGGACGTTCATGGGGCGATTGTAATAGCTTGCTCCTCGAACACCAAGCCCGGGATCGCCGGACCCGTGGTGCACGGGAACGCCTCCTGGACCGAGAACGAAGAGGCGCGGCGAACGGTCGGAACGCACTTCTGTCAGCACCCGGCCTCGAACGCCTCGATGAACGTGTCGGCGTCGAAGAAATCGACGAACCCATCGCCGTTGAGGTCGGGGGTGCGGCCCGGCGGGCAGCCCTCGCCCTCGAAGCAGACGACGAAGGCGTCGAGATCGAGGAAATCGACGAACCCGTCGCCGTTGAAATCGGCGGTGCAGGGCGGACAATCCGGGAGCGGGGCGGCCCAGAGGCCTCGGCCCTGGGTCGCGGCGACGAGCCGACCGAAGGCGGGCTCGGTGTGGAGGTCGATGACGCAGGCGTTGGGGAGCCCGCCGTCCATGCGGCGCCAGGACCGGCCGTCGTCGGTGGACTGAAAGACGCCCGCGTCGGTGCCGGCGTAGAGCGTGTTGGGCGCGCACCGGGAGTCGATGGCGAGGACGTTGACGGGGAGGTCGGGGAGGTCGCCGTCGAGCGTGGCCCAGGTCAGGCCGCGGTCGGTCGAGCGTCGCACCTTGGGCGATCCGAAGGCGGCGCCGGCGAGGTAGACCACGGCGGGATCGATGGGGTCGGGGCGGATCTCGCGGGTCACGCGGGGCCAACCGATGGCGTCGGTCACGCGGGTCGTGAAGGAGGCACCGCCGTCGGTGGAGACATGGAGGCGGTGGTCGTTGGTGACGGCGTAGACGGTGAGGCTGTCGGCGGGGCTGATGGCCAGGGCTCGGACCGCGCCGGTGGGGGAGAGGCTCGGGCTGATGGGGGTCCACGATCCGCCGTTGACAGAGCGGTACACCCTTTGCGTGGCGTAGAGCATGCGCGTGGGGTCGGTAGGGTCGATGAGGTAGGGCGGGAGGAAGCAGTTTCGGTCGGAGGCGTCGATGCCGGCGCTGAAGAGGTTGAAGGAGGCGCCGCCGTTGGTCGAGCGGTAGAGGTTGCCGGTGCCCTGGAACTCGGTGAAGAGCCGTTGGGGGTTGGCGTGGTCCCACTGGGTCCAGCCGCCGTCGCCGCCGGTGACTCGGGTCCAGGTGAGGGTGTCGGAGGTCCGGAGGTTGGAGCCGTTGTCCTGCGTGCCGCCGAGGAATCGGTTGGGGTCGGTGGGGTGCGAGGAGACGCCGGCGTAGAACTGGATGGTGCCGAGGTTGTTGTTTCGGGATTCCCAGGAGGTGCCGTTGTTGGGCGATCGGTGGACGCCGCCGTCGTCGCCGACGACGAGGCGTCCGGCGGCATCCCAGGTGATGGCGTGGAGGTCGACGTGGGGCGGGGTGACGGTGGTGAAGTTGGAGCCGGCGTTGGTGGATCGAACGAGGGAGAGCCCGCCCATGAGAACGGTGTCGGGGTTGGTGGGGCTGACGCCGACGACGCAGAGGTACCAGCCGTAGGTGGCTTGGATAGAGCCCGGCGAGATTGAGGTCCAGGAGTCGCCGGCGTTGTCGGTGCGGAAGCCGCCGAGGGTGCTCGCGTTGTTGCCGGAGGCGTCGGCGGGGCGGGTGATGAGGGCGTAGAGGCGCCCGGCCCTCGAAGGGGCGGCGGCGAGGGCGATCCGTCCGACGGTCCCGGCCGGCAGCCCGGCGGAGAGCCGGACCCAGGTCGCGCCCGAGTCGGTGGATCGGTAGATCCCGTTGGCGGGGTCGCCGAAGATGCGCCCGGCGGCGGCGAACATACGCGAGGGATCGGCGGGGTCGATGACCAGATCGGTCAGGCACAGGCTGGGCAGGCCGCCGGAGACATGGGTCCATGAGATGCCGGCGTCGTCGGACCGGAAGAGCCCGACGGGTCCGTCGGCCTGCGGGTGCCCCTTGGCGGCGGCGCGGGCGGGGAAGCCGCCCGCGTGGGTGACGGCGGCGAAGATCCGGCTCGGGTCGCGTGGGTCGATGACGAGGCGCGAGATGCATCGTCCCGCGAAGATCGGTTCGGCCAGGTGCGTCCATGTCGCGCCCGCGTCGGTCGATTTGTAGATGCCAAGGCCGTACCGGCTGTGGTTGGCGAAGTTGGCTTCGCCGGTGCCCGCATAAATGGTGTCGGGGTCGGCAGGATCGAGGGCAAGGGCGCCGACGGCGCTGGCGGGCAAGTGGTCGGTGAGCGGCGTCCAAGTCGAGCCGCCGGTGTCGGTGCGCCAGACCCCGCCGTCGGCCCCGGCGGCGAAATAGCGGTCGGGGAGCGTGGGGTGGCAGACGATGGCGGAGACGCGGCCGGCGTCGAAGGAGCCGCCGATGGGGGCCGGGCCCAGGTGGGTCCACGTTTGCGCGGCCGCCTGGGACGCGAGCACGACGGAGAGCGCGAGGCGGGGGAGGAGCGCGGTCATTTTGGCGCTCCTTCGCGCCGCTCGGGTGCCTCGAAAGTCAGCGTGGCGAACGCGGCGATCCACGCCTGCCCCTGGTCGCGTGGCGCGACCAGGGACCGAGACTCGATCGTCCAGACCCCCGGGTGAGTGATCCGGAGGTGCGCGATGCCCTTGTCATCGGCCACGGTCTCGACCCGCTCGCCCGTGAGGGCGTGACGGGCGATCACGCGGGCGCCGGCCGCGCCCACGCCGCGGACGTAGACCCGGACGGGCAGATCGCTCCCCGGGAGGAGCGACGTCGGGTCCATCAGCGGGCGGATCTCGACCTGCTGGCCCGATTTCGAGGTCGGTGTGTGGTCGTGGGCGGGCGAGCCGTCGGCGTGGGTGACGCGGACGAGCGCGGTGGCCGAACGGTGGACTTCGACCGCGGCGGGTTTCGCCGCGTCGCCGGTGAACTCACGGAACCGTTCGGCGTCCCAGGACTCGTTGGCCGGCGCCAGGTCGATCCCGATCATGGCCACGCCGGGCGAGGCGGGGATGAGGCGGGTCCGATCCTCGCGGGTCAGCGCCTCGTCGGCGGACCGGTTGTGCTGAGTCCCCGCGAGGCGAACGAAGAACCAGGCCGGAGAATCGGGCCATTCGAGCGGGGTGGCGCCGCCCGGGGCGGGTTGTTCGAGCGAGAGTGTGACGGGTTGCCCCACGGCGACCGACAGGGCGGAAACCCCGAGGACCGGGGTTTGCGCGTGGTCCGGCCCGAGCGTCGGCGGCGAGGCGGCTTTGAAGAACAGGAGGACAACGGCGAGGGCGACGGCGAGGGTGTTCATGCCGCCCCGAAGTATACAGGGCCGCGTCCGCCGTCCCTCGCGCGAATCGAGGGGCGATCACGGCGTTGGGGCATGATCGTCGAGGTATCGGGCTTAGGCGTGGATGACCCGGCCCTCGGAGGCGAGGGCGGCCTCGTGGATCGCCTCGTGGAGGGTCGGGTGGGCGTGCATGGTGACGATGAGTTCCTCGCTGGTCGCCTCGAGTCGGCGGGCGAGGCCGAGTTCGCCGATCAGTTCCGTCGCCTGCGCGGAGAGGATGTGGGCGCCCAGGATCTCGCCGCGGGGGAGCCCGCGGATGATCTTGACGGTGCCGACGTTCTCCATGCCGGCGATGGCCTTGCCGTGGGATTGCATGGAGTAGGACCCGACCTGGTAGTCCTTGTCCTTGACCTTGCCCATCGCCTTGAGGTCGCGTTCGGTGTAGCCGACGCTGGCGACCTGGGGGTGGCAGTAGGTGCACCCGGGGATGGTCGAGTAGTCGATGCCGATGGGCTCGTGGTGGACCTTCTTGTCACGCCAGGCGATGCGTTCGACGCACAGGATCGCTTCTTCGCTGGCGACGTGGGCGAGCCAGGGCGGGCCGATGACGTCGCCCACGGCGTACACGCCGGGGAGGTTGGTTTTGTAGTCGCAGTTCTGCTGCTCTTTCTTGGCGGGGTCGTAGTCGGTCTTGATGTGGTCCTTGAGGACCTCGAGCCCGAGCGACGCATCGAAAAGGCCGTCGTACCGGCCCTTGACGCCGACGGCCAGCAGCACCTTCTCGGCCTCGATGGTTTCCTTCTTGCTCTCGTCGGCCTTGCCCTTGCCGTCGGCCCCGACGACCCAGGGGGCGACCGTGACCTTGACGCCGGCGGCGGATTTCTCGACCGCGACGGTGGTGGTGCTCGTGCGGAGGTCCATCCCGGCGCGCTTGTAGATTTTTTCGAGGCCCGCGGAGATGTCGTCGTCCTCGACGGGGAGGATGCGGGGCATCATCTCGATGACGGTGACTTTGGTGCCGAAGGTGTGGTAGAAGTAGGCGAACTCCATGCCGATGGCGCCCGCGCCGATGACGACGAGGCTCTTGGGCATGCTCTTGGTGTTCATGGCCTCGCGGGCGCCCAGGATCTTGTCGCCGTCGAACTTGGCGAAGGGCAGCTCGCGGGCGACCGACCCGGTGGCAACGATGACGTGGGTGGCGGTGATGGTCTCGCGGGGCGTCTTGGACGTGTTCTCGCTGGGGGCGTGCGTCAGTTCGTCCTGGACCTTGCAGTCGTAGACCTCGACGCGGACGGGGGTGCCCTTGGCGGCCTTGACGATCTTGGCGTTGCCGACGACGTGCTCGATCTTGTTCTTCTTGAAGAGGAACGCGATGCCGCTATTGAGTTTCTTGGCGACGTCACGCGAGCGGCCGATGGTCTTGGCCCAGTCGACCTCGAGGGTGCCGTTGAGCTTGAGGCCCCAGTCGGCGGCCTGGTGGTGGACCTTCTCGTAAACCTCGGCGTTGGCGAGGAGGGCCTTGGTGGGGATGCACCCCCAGTTGAGGCAGACCCCGCCGAGCTTGTCGCGTTCGATGCAGGCGACTTTGTACCCAAGTTGGGCGGCGCGGATGGCCCCGACGTAGCCCGCGGGCCCGCCGCCGATGACGAGAACATCGAAATGCCGTTCGGGCATTGATTGGTCCTTTCTGATAGGGGTGGACTGTAGCCTTCGGGCTTGCCGCCGAGCAAGGACCGATCGGCCCGATCGGCCCGGGCGGACCCAGCGTCAGGGGCGCTCGACGCGGGCGATGATCACGACGGCGAGGATCGCGAACGCGACCGGGGCCGAGCCGACCCCGACGGCGGCCCACGGACGACCCACGACGAGCAACCAGATCGAGCCCGCGAGCGAGAGCGTCGCCACCAAGAGCCCGGCGAGCATCCAGGCCTTAAGCCGCGCCAGGTAGTCGGGCTTGCCGTTGGGGGCCGAGGCGAGGAGGAGGACCTCGAAGAGCGCCGTGGCGAACAACCCGGCGATCATCGCGAGGATGGCGAGGGTGTTGACCCAGCCCGGGGCGGATTCGTCCGGGGGTGTGGTCACGCGGCCTCCGGGGTGTAGCCGAGGATCTCGGTGAGGCGGGCACGGTCCCGCACCCGGCCCGACTCATACTGCTCGGCCTCGACTTCGGTATGCGGCTCGGGGTAGCAGTTCAGGGCCCAGGCCAGGGCCCGGTGGAAGACCACCTCGGTGGCCGATCGGTCGCTGTCGGGGCTCGCGGCCATCTCTCGGAGCCTCATCTCGTAGAGCGACTTGATCGCGACGGCTCCCTGGATGGACGGATCGGCCTCGATCACAAGTCGCTCGGCATCGTCGAACCGACCCTCCGCGATCAACCCGCGAGCGGCGGCAACGGCGGGCTCACGCTTGACTCGCATCGCTTCGGTGTGAGCTTCCAGTGATCTCGCGTAGGAGCCGTCGTCGCGGACCCACCCCGGCGCGTCGGTGGAGTCCAGGTCGTGGGTCGGCCCGTGGGGGCGGTCGAGGGCGATGGACGTGACCGCCTCGGTGAGGCGTTCGCCGTAACTCGGCCAGAGTTCGGTGGGGCACATGCCGTGGGCGGTGACGAATCGGCCGCCGTCCTCGAAGGCGACCATGAAGAAGGAGAGCGGGGTGCCGTTCTGGACTTGTGACGCGGTGGCGAGGATCGCGGTGTGACGCCGCTCGGGCGTGCCGACCTCGCCGGGGCGTTCGGAGAGGAGCGTGAGGTCGAAATGGTTGGCGAGGTAGCGGACCCACTGGAGGACGCTCCCGGTCTGATAGGCCGGGCGGGCCGCGACCATGATGACGGCGAACCCCACCGGGGAGGCGAGCAGGAGGAGGGGGGCCGATTCGGTCGGGTTGTCAAAGTTCGGCTTCTGATCAGGCAACGACGCGGCCTCGAATCCCTCGGGGATTTCGATCGAGAACGCCAGGTCGGCGATCCGGGCGGGGTATGAGGTTCGGCGCATCGGGTCTCTCCGCGCGGGGGGGTCTCGCCCACCTCGCGTGGATCAGTGCGGGCGGGGACGGCCGATGGGCTAACCGGACCCAACGCCTTGCGGGAGACGGCGAGGGGGGTATACTTTATGAGAATGATTTATCACTCGCGTGTATCCGTGGCGGGCCGAGGTCGGTCCTGCGGCAGGCCCGGCGGCGGGTTCACGCTGATCGAGCTGCTGGTGGTGGTCGCGGTCGCGGCGCTGCTGATGGGGCTGCTGCTCCCGGCGCTGGGGAAGGCGAGGCACTCGGCGAGGGTGGTCAAGGACCTGGCGATGCTGCACAACCTCCAGGTCGCGCAGGTGCTCTACGCCAACGACCACCGGGGGATGCTGGTGGACGCGGGGCTGGCGCACGGGGGTGTTGGCGACCCGGCGTCGTCGTGGATCTCGGCGCTGGAGGCGTACACGTCGGGGCCGATCGGCCGGCGGAGCCCGCTGGACCGGAGCCCGTACTGGCCGATCGAGATGGGCGGCGAGGGACGGACGGTTGACGGTGCGTCGCGGGCGACGAGCTTCGGGATCAACAACTACCTCTCTCGGAACTATGCGCCGCCTCCGGAGGTGTGCCCGAGGGCGCCGTTCGATCGGCTGGAGAAGGTCCCGGTCGCCGAACGGACGGTGCAGTTCCTGCACATGGCGTGGGATGGGGACTTCGCCGCGTCCGACCACGTCCACGCGGAGGGGTGGGGGGACGCGTCGCGGGCGGCGGCGTTGGCGGCGGCGCAGGTGCGCACGTCGGCGGTGGCGGGGCGGGCCGGGACGGGCGAGGCCGTCTCGAACTACTCGTTCCTCGACGGGCACGCGGCCTCGCGGGCCTTCACGGCGGTGTACACGGACCGGACCAAGAACATGTTCAACCCCGAGGTGGCTCGATGACAGCATGGAAGACGGCGGGCGTGGCGGCGATGGCCGCGTGGTGCGGGTTGGCGTCGGCGCAGCACGGGGGCGATATCGTCCTGACGATCGAGGGCGGGCGGGTCGTGACGAACCGGCAGGGCGGCGGCGGCACGCCGGTCCCCGAGCGAGTCTTCGGGGCCGAGTTCGGCGGGACGTTCCCGAACTTCACGGACGACCCGGGCTTTGACTCGAGCCCCGGGGTGTTCCCCAGGCCCGCGCAGGTGGGGTTTCGGCTCATGGCGGCCCTGCGCGTGTGGGACGGCGCCGGGTTCGCGGCGATCCCGGACGAGCGAATGGCGGTATCGTTCGGGGGCGGGGCGCTGGGCCCGGTGCAGACACCGACGCACGATGAGCCGGTGATGGGGTTCGGGATCACGGGCGGGGCGAACGGGCAATGGCACCGGCACTATGAATACATGCTGATGCCGCCGGCGCGGGCGGGGGTATACGCGATGGCGGTGGAGATGTGGACGACGCTCGCGGGGGTATCGCCCAGCGAGACGTTCTGGATCGTTTTCAACCAGGGCGAGGATGAGGCGACGCACCACGCGGCGATCGTCTGGCTGCGGGGCTCGCTCGCGGGCTGCGCAGCGGACTTCAACGGGGACGGGTTCGTGGACTTTTTCGACGCCGACGCGTTCGTCGCGTGCTTCGAGGGAGTCGAGTGCCCGGCGGATCGAACGGGGGACTTCAACGGGGACGGGTTCGTGGATTTCTTCGACCTGGACGCGTTCGTCTCGGCGTTCGAGGCGGGCTGCTGACGGGAGCGCCCGGCCCCCCGGCGAGCGGGCGGGGGGTGGGCCTGATCGCGGAAGGATTTTGTGAATGAGGATTCATTCGCGTTTGACGGCGGGGTTCTCGGCGTTGGCCCTCGCGGCCTTGAGCGGGGCATCGCTGGCGGACGGTGAGCACCTCGATATCTGGGTCTATCACCAGGACGGGACGTTCCAGATCGGGGGTATCAGCGAGGACAGACTCGAGACCTTCGCGGGCGTTCGTGTCTTCGGTGCCGAGTTCGGCGGGGCGGGGATCCCCAATCTCGCCGACGAGCCCGGTATGCAGGCCCCCGACGGGTCTTTCGCCCCCGGAGAGCGGATCCGGCTGAACATCGCGCGGGCCCTACGAGTCTGGAACGGCGTGGACTTCCTGACCACCGCGACGCCCACGATCTCGGTCGTCTTCGGGCCGGAGTCGTTCGAGAGCCCGGCGACGGATTCTTTCACCCCAGGCTTCGACCTCGCGATGGACGGCGAGGGCGGGCTGCACGACCACCCGAGCTACATCCTCAACAACCCGGCGGATGGGATCTACCTCTTGGAGATCGTGCTCAGCTCGCCGACGGGGGCGTTCGGGTCGAGCCCGCCGTTCTGGATCGTGTTCAACAACACCATGGACGAGCACGGCCACGAGCTGGCGATCCGGTGGGTCGAGGAGAATCTCGTGCCCGCGCCGGGCGTGACGGGTTTGCCGCTCGGGGTGGTGCTGTTCGCGACGCGTCGACGCCGGGCCTGATCCCGAGGAGGGGAGGGAGGACGGTTGTCAGCGGGTCCCGGCTCGGCACGCGGCCGGGGCTCGTTGTGGCGCACCGTGATCAAGGCAGGGCGTTCTCGATCTGATCGAGGGAGATGCCGAGCGTGGCGCGGGCGATGCGGTCGAGGTCGTGGCGTGGCCCGGTGAAGTGGTGCGTGCGGTGGCGGTGCGAGAGCGAGTCGCCCGGGGCGAGCCCGGCGGCGGGGGAGGAGGTTTCGAGTTCGTAGAAGGGGCCGAAGGGGGCGCCGCCCGGGGTGCTGGGCCCGTCGTTGTAGCTGTTGACGACGTCCCCGGCGTATGGGTTGTCCTGGAGTTCCCACATGCTGTTGACGTAGTCGGTTGCGCCGGCGGGGAGGGTGAACGTCACGAGGGTGAGGAGGTCACGCGTGGGGTCGTAACTGCCGCAGATGGGGGTGGCCCGGGCGGGGGAGGTGCCGATCTTGGTGCGCATCATGCCGTCGGCTTTGAAATAGAGCATCCCGTCGCGTGCGACGAGGCGGTCGGGGGGGACTTTGCCGAAGTACGCGTCGTTGACGATGGGTCCGAGGGAGGGCACGGGGCCCTGGGTGTATGGGACGAGGGCGACGGTCCGCGGCGAGGGCTTGAACATACCCAGGATCCAGACCGAGAGCATGCCGGTCTCGCGGGTCCACCGGGCCGTGCCGGCGTTGGTGATCCGGTTGTCGGATTCGAAGACGACGGCCCGGGCGTCGCCGAGCGTCACGCCGAGAGACTCGGCGGCGTCGGCGGTGTCGATCAGGCGGATGACGCGGTCGATGCGGACGTCGAATCGTTGCCCGGTGACGTTGGTGAACGTGGCGCGGTGCGAGAAGGCGGCCTCACGTTCGGTGTGCGGTGCGGCGAGGGCGTACGCCTCGGTGTCGATGGCCGGCGGGGTCTGCCAGTTCGCGAGAGAGAAGTCCGTGGTGCCCGGCGGGAAGAAGATGGCGAACTGACCGCCCTCGGGCCCGAGCCAGAAGCGGTCCTCGCCGCCGTAGGGGGTGATGCCCTTGAGGGTCTCGCCCGACGAGACGAGATCGTACTTGATGAAGCCGTAGGAAGGCCCGTCGTCGCCCGAGGCGGTGGAGGTCATGACACGGGCCTGGAAGGCGGGGACGACGACGACCTTGGCGAGCCCGTCGGGCGACGCGAGGACGATGGCCTCGTGGTGACGTTTGAGGAAGTCGACGTCCTGGGCGAAGGAGCGTTCACGGGTGGCGCACCCGGCGGCGAGGGCGATGGCCGAAGCGGCGAGGGCGCCGGCGACGCGGGAGGCTGCTGGGGCGTGGGGTTCGGCGGCGTGGTGGACCTGGGTCATGGCGTGTCCTTGGGTGGGTGACCGGACAGAGAATGTACCACGGGTGCGGTATGGTTGGGCGTGAGCGGCGAAGGAACATCACCTCGCGGGCGGGCGGGGACGCCGGGGCAGTCGCCCCACCCCGAGGCGTTCGGGCTGACGACGCCCGTGTCGGCGGTCCCGGGGGTGCACGAGGGGGTGGCGCGGGCGTTGACGGCTCTGGGGGCGGGGAACGTTGGGCGGCTGGTGGCGTACCTGCCGATGCGCCACGAGCTGATCGAGGCGGAGAGCGAGATCGGGGGGCTGGTGCCCGGGCGGATCTCGTCGACGCGCGGGGAGGTGACGTCGTCGAAGGTCTCTCCGCGGGGGCGACGGCCGAGGGTCGAGGTGGTGCTCCACGACGGGACGGGCCGGCTTGAGGTGACCTGGTTCAATATGTTGTTCCTCCGCGAGAAGATGAGGCCCGGGGCGCGGGTGTGGGTGCAGGGGAAGGTCGAACGACGGGGGGCGGGATTGGTGATGGTGAACCCGAGGCAGGAGGTGCTGGACCCCGCTCGGGAGGACCCGCCGCCGCGGGAGGCGAGGGTCCGGGCGGTGTACCCGGCGGGTGAGGCGGTGCGGTCGTGGCAGATCGAACAGGCGGTCTCGGCGGTGCTGCCCCGGGCGTTGCCGCTGATCGAGGACCATCTGGACACGGCGTACCGGTCCGAGCGTGGGCTTGTCTCGCTGGGCGAGGCGTACCGGATGATGCACCGCCCCGCGAGCGGGGACGAGGTGAGAGAAGGTCGGCGACGGCTGGCGTACGACGAGCTGTTGTTCCTGCAGTTGGCGGTTCACCTCAAGCGGGCGAGGCTTCGCGAGGGCCAGCGGGCGCCGGCACTCCCGTGGGACGAGAGGGTTGATCGCTCGATCCGCGCGGTATTCCCGTTCGGGCTGACGCCGGGGCAGGAGGGGGTGATCCGCGAGATCGCGGGAGACCTGTCGCGGGCGACGCCGACGAACCGGCTGATCCTAGGCGACGTGGGCTCGGGGAAGACGGTGGTGGCGCTGTACGGGATGCTGATGGCGGCGAAGGCGGGGCACCAAGCGGCGCTGATGGCGCCGACGGAAATCCTCGCGGAGCAGCACCACCGGACGATCTCCGGGATGCTGCGGGGTTCGGGCGTTCGGGTGTCGCTCCTGACGGGGAGCGTGGGCGAGGCGGAGCGGGCGGGCGTGCTCTCGGGGCTGGCGAACGGGGCGATCGACCTGGTGGTGGGGACGCACGCGCTTTTGACCGAGGACGTGCGGTTCGCGTCGCTCGCGGTGGCCGTGATCGACGAGCAGCACCGTTTCGGGGTCCACCAGCGCGGCCGGCTGCGGGCGAAGGCGGGGGATGAAACGACGACGCCGCACGTCCTGGTGATGACGGCGACGCCGATCCCGCGGACGCTGGCGATCACGCTGTTCGGGGACCTGGACATCTCGGTGATCGGCGGGATGCCGCCGGGGCGGTCCCCGGTCCGTACGGTCGTGGTGCGGGACAACGAACGCGAGGGCGTGTACCGGGAAATCCGGCGCGAGGTGGAACGCGGCGCGAGAGCGTTCGTGGTAGTCCCGGTGATCGGGGAGGACGAGGACGCGGGGAGGCTGGTGACCGAGGGCGGCGAGCCCGAGGGGGATGAGGGGCTGCGCGGGGTTAGGTCGGTGATGAAGGAATTGGAGGAGGGTGTGCTCAAGGGGATCAGTCTCGGGTCGCTGCACGGGCGGATGGCGAGGGCGGCACGCGACGCGACGATGGAGCGGTTCCGGTCAGGGTCGGTCCGCGTGCTGGTCTCGACGACGGTGGTCGAGGTCGGGGTGGACGTGCCCGAGGCGACGGTGATGGTGGTGGAGCACGCTGAACGGTTCGGGCTGGCGCAGTTGCACCAGCTCCGCGGGCGTGTCGGGCGAGGAATCGGGGCGTCGGCGTGCTACCTGATCGCGGGGGGGGACGCGTTGACCGCGACCGGGTGGGAGCGGCTCCGGGTGATGGAGACGTGCTCGGATGGGTTCGCGCTGGCGGAGAAAGACTTCGAGATCCGCGGGCCGGGAGAGGTCTTTGGGACCAAACAATCGGGGCTCCCGCCGTTCAAGATCGCGGACCTGATGGCGGACCGGGAACTGCTCGCGATGGCGAGGCGGGACGCGTCGGCGTGGCTGCGGGTCTCACCGGGGCTGAGCCGATCGTCGGACGTGCTGGTCAAGCGCCGGTTGATGAAGGCGTACGGGGAAGCGTTGGGGCTCGGCGACGTGGGGTAGCGGGCGAGTGCGGTGGGGTGGTCGGGCGGGCTCAGCGCTGCAGGCCCTGGACACGGAAGGGCGGGGCCCACTTGAGGACCACGCGCTCGCCGACGGCGAGCCGGTTGACGACGACGCCGTTGGTCACGCGGAAGTACACGGAGCAGGACTGCCCGGCGAGGGACCGCGTCAGGCTCGGGAAGTCCTGGAGCCCGACGAGGGGCTGGTCGGGGGTGTAGCGGATACGGACCTTCTGGTTGTCGCGGTAGACGTACCCGATGGCGTCGTAGGCGTTCCCGTCGGCGTCGATGAGGGTGATGGGCTTGTCGACCGGGAGCCCGCGCTCGCCCAGGCCCCATGGCGTGTCCATGCCGATGTTGACACGGACGAGCATGACCCCGTCACCCGCGGCGAAGGCGTCGACGCGGAGGTCGGCGTCGAGGGCGCGGTTGGAGGCGATCTCGGCGGCGGAATACTCGGCCTCGCCGGAGTTGACCGCCCAAGACGCGGAGCGGCCGCCCCGGCGCGCCACATTGACGCCCGGCCCGACCTGGTCGCGCTGGATGACGAGGTTGAATGACCCGGCGACCATGCGGTTGTCGAGAGAGACGCCGCCGTTCTCCGGCGGGGCGTCGAGTGGCTTGTCGGAGCGTTGATTCCCGACGATGAAGGTCGAGGAGTCCTCGACGAACTCGGCGGCGCGGGTGGAGCCGCCCATGAGGCGGTCGATGGCGGAATCGCGTGCGGCGGCGGAAGCGAACTCCTGCGCCGGCGGGGCGGTGAGCGGGTGGCGGGTGTTGCGGACGTAGAGGGCGATGGGGGTGTAGTCGTTCGGGACGATGAACTCGAGCCCGAAGCGGGCTTCGGTCCCACCGCCGACGGAGGGGATGTAGATCCCGTCGCCGCCGGAGTTGAACGGGAAACGGGCGAACCGGATGGGCGACCCCTTGTCCTTGAGAGCCTCGAGCTGGTCGGGGGTGAGCTGGTAGGCGGCGAGCGTGGCGAAGGGGAAGAACGAGCGGGTCTCGCCCTGCGCGTTCTTGGCAACCACGCGGACCTGCGCGTTGCCCAGCAGGACCTGACCTGAGGCTTTCTCCTTGGCCTCGCCCTGGAACTGGATGACGTAGCCGAAGAGTTTGGCGTCGCCCTGGTAGACGTTGCCGTCGATATCCATCACGCCGGCCTGCGGCGCGGGGCGCCACTTGTCGCGGAGGATGGAGTCCATGGCGGCCTTCCCGGAGAGGTTGGCCTTCGCGGGGTTAACGGCGTACGACGAGACGACGACGAACTGGTTCTTGCGGATCGTGTTCTTGCTGGCGCCCTTGTTCGCGTTGTGGCGCAGAGACCCCGGGACGAGATACAGGTCGGGATGCCACGTGGCGAGGGGCTGAGACGACGCGAAGGCCTGGGTGGAGAGCGTTGCGTAGAACCATTCGGTCATGCGGTCGGTGGGGACCCAGAGCTTCTCACCCCGCTTGACGCTGCCCTGGCCGTCGAAGGTGACGGGGTTGTACCCGAGGAACGAGAGGTCGGTGGGGAGGCGGAGGAACCCGACGGAAAGGACGGTGATCCCGGAGATAATGACGCCCGCGAGCACGCCGCAGATCCCGCCACCGATGTAGTCGGGGACGGCCCCGACGCGGACGTTCCGCCGGAGGAGGGAATCGACGGCGACGCGGAGGACCGCGAGGGTCGCGGCGAAGGGGAAGGCCAGGGCGATACCCCACGCGGAGCCCTCGATGAAGGTCCCGAAGAACCCCCGCGCCGGCGCGTTCTCGAGGAGGAGGTACCCCAGGGGCTCCCAGACGGCGAACGCGACGGCGCCCGCGGCGACGACGCAGAGGAGGCTGAGGAACGCGGAGAAAAACCCGCGGGTCAGCCAGAGGTACCCGGCGAGGAGGACGATCCCCGCGGCGACGATGTTCATGCCCATCTGTTCGACTCCGATCGTCGAGCCCCGCCCGGCGGGGCCGATTCGTGCTTAGGCGTTGGCGGGGGCGGACGGGTTCTTGGGGGGGGTGCCCGGCGCGGCGGCCGCCGGGGGCTGAGGCTCGGCGGTGGCCCGGAGCATCTCCTCGACGGTCGTGAGCCCGTCGACGACCTTGCGGAGGGCCGACTGTTGAATGGTCGGGAGACCCTTCTTCCGGAACTCGGCCCGCAGCCCGTTGAGGTTGCCCTGGCGGATGCACTCCCGCTCGGCCTCGCCCACGGGGAACACCTCGAAGCATCCTTCGAGGCCGATGTACCCGCTGCCCTGGCAGACCGGGCAGATCTCGGGCTTGTTCTTGACGAGCACCTGCCCGCCCTTCTTAAAGAGCTGCTTGACCTTGTCCGCGGGGAGCCCGAGCTTCTTGAGCATGTCGGGGGCCGGCTGGTAGGGCACGCGGCAGTTGATGCACACCTTCCGCACCAGCCGCTCGGCGACCACGCCGCGGAGCGATTTGGCGGCCTCCTCCTGCGACCCGACGATCTTCACCCAGGTGAGAACGGCGGCCACGGCGTTGTCGGCCCGGAGGCTCACGTACGTCCGCGTCCGCTCTTGGTCCGCCTTCACGATCTCCTTCGCGGTGTTCGTGTCGGGGAGTTCGGCGATACCCACCACGTCGGGGTCACGGCGGAGGATTGAACGCACCAGCGTGCTGAACTCGGGGCCCTCGGCCTGCGGGTCGAACTTGTTCTGCTTGGCGCCCTCGATCGTGTCCTGGATGTCGAGTTCAACGGTCTGAACATTCTGCGTGTAGGCGTCGTGGAGCTTGAGGGCCGCGTAGAGAAGGGTCGTACGACCCCCGTCGGGCTGCCCCGCGAGCAGAACGATGCCCTGGGTCGTCGAGGCCAGTTCTTTGAGGGCGGCCTCTTGCGTGTCCAGCAGGCCCAGCTCGGTCGGCTTCCGGCGGACCTGCGCCTCGGGGTCGAAGAGCACGGTCATGCGCGGGCCCGCCTGCGTGCCGAGCGTGGCGACGCGGAGTTTGCGCCGGTCGGTCTCACGCTCGATGCCGACGTCGCCCTGCTGCTTCTTGCGACGCTCCGCGAGGTCAAGCCGGGCGGCCGACTTCCAGAAATCCATGACCGCCAGGGCCTCGGCCGGCGTCATCGGGTTCCCGATGGGCTGGCGCACCCCGTCGACCAAGGCCATGGCGACGTACGAGGTGTC
The DNA here is from genome assembly GCA_015200025.1 of Phycisphaeraceae bacterium. Taxonomy (GTDB): domain Bacteria; phylum Planctomycetota; class Phycisphaerae; order Phycisphaerales; family UBA1924; genus UBA2396. The sequence goes on from CP054186.1 coordinate 1,204,873, forward strand.
CTTGCCCGAGGGTCCCAGCGCGAGCTCCGAGGCGCGAGCGCCCATCGCCGCGATCATCATCGTCTCGGCCGCCAGCCTCGTCGCGAACTCCGGCTTGTCCGAATCCGGCGCGGCCAAGACCTGCTTGTCCGGGCCCTTGATGACCAGCTGGACCTTGCCTTGCTTCTTCTGGGCCGCCTTCGCCTCGCGGGCGGCCTTGTAGGACGAGAGGTCGAGCAGCTTGACGCGGTGTTCGGCGGGGACGCGGTCATCTCGATTCACGATCGCGGTGAAGATCATGATGTCGGCGGCGAGGATCACGATCGCGGCGCCCAGGCCCGCCCAGAACGCACCCGCGCCCTCGATGGGCATCAGCACCGCCACCAGGAACGCGACCAGCCCCATGCACAGGTGGAACGTGTTCCAGGGTTCGCGGGGGAGGAAAAAGCGGGCGCAGTGCTTATCGAAGATGGTCGAGACCATCCAGGCCCACCCGATGAACGGGAGCATCAACAGGATGGGCTTCCAGAACGATACGAGGACAAACCCGTCGGCCAGCGTGAACGCCGGGAGGGTCGTCGCGAGTTGTTCCAGGCTCGTCACCGTGGTCATTCCTTGCGTGGGCCGGGGTCGGCCGTAGGGGCGTTGGGGTCGCGGGCGGGTTGGGGCCTTTCCCCCGTGTCGTCGGGCGAGGGGAGGAAGGATACCACAGGGGCGGCCCCTCGGTGTCGGGGCTCGGGAGGGCGGACTCCTCCCGGGACGCCTCGGGGCGAGGGAACGGATCGGGTTACCCGAGCTTCTTGAGCCTCATCATGAGCTCGTCGGCGTTGGGGGTGGCGTCCATGGCGACCCGCATATGGATGTACTCGCGCTCGACCAGGTCCACCAGCGACCCGTTGAAGTCGATCATGCCCCGCTGCTTGGCCTCGATGGACTTGAGGTACTCGCGGAGTTCGCCCTCTCGCCCCTCGAGGACGTGCTTGCGGACCACGGCATCCCCGATCAGGATCTCGACGGCCGGGATGCGGTGAATCTCGGGTTTGAGCGTCGGGAGCAGCTTCTGGTACACGAACGCCCGCATCTGGTACCCGAGGATGCGGCGGACCTGCTCGACCTCCTCCTGCTCGAACAGCCCGTAGATGCGGCTGAACGTCTGCGTCGTGCTCGACGCGTGGATGGTCCCGTAGACCAGGTGCCCGGTCTCGGCGGCGTGGAGGGCGGCCTCGAACGTCTCGTTGTCGCGCATCTCGCCCACGAGCACGATGTCGGGGTTTTCGCGGACCAGAGCCCGCAGCGCGATCTTGAAGTCCAGGCAGTCGATCCCGATCTCGCGCTGGTTGATCGTCGCCTTCTTGTCGTTGAAGATGTACTCGATCGGGTCCTCGATCGTGATGATGTGGACCGGCTTGCGCTCGTTCACATAGTCGAGCATCGCCGCGATCGTGGTCGATTTGCCCGAGCCCGTCACGCCGCTGAGCAGCACGATGCCCTGCGGCTGCATCGCGATCTCCGACATCATCGGCGGGAGGTAGAGGTCCTCGAACCGGCGGATCTTGCTCGTAATCAGACGGCAGGCGGCCGAGAGCTTCCCGCGGGCCTGGAAGAGGTTGACGCGGAAGCGGTTGTGGTCGTCGTAGTCGTACGCGAAGTCCACCGAGCCGAACTTGTGCAGGTCGTTCTGCTGCTCCTCGTCGAGGATGTGCTTGGTGATATTGACGAACTCATCCCGGGTCAGCGGCTCGGTGTCGAGCGGCTTGAGCGCCCCCCGGAGCCGGATCACCGGCGCCTTGCCGGACTTCAAGATCAGGTCCGAGGCCTCGAACTTGATGGCGGCTTGGAGGAACTTCCCGAAGCGCGTCGCGTGAGGATCGTGCTTGCGGTCGGGGTCGAGATGAACGTGCCCGGCGGTCGCGCCGGACAAGGGTGCATCGGTATTCAGGCTCATGCCCGCGTGTCTCCCGGGGACGCCGACCGGGTGGCCCTTGGCCTCCTCCACCTTGACGGAGGCCGAACCGGGTGTGCGAGACCCGTGGGCGTCGGCGACGTTCTCAATTGGGGACAAGGATAACCTCCGGAAGGCTCGGATGCGAGTCCCGACCAAACGCCGAGACGCCTGCGTCTTCGGCGGGGTGGGCTTGGTCTGTTCGTGCCCGGGCCGGGGTGTGTTTCATCGATCGGCCGTGAAGTCCACGGTCGGCGACGATCGGGTCGGGCCCGGGCCCTCACCCGGGTCGAGCACCACCGCCCTAATGGCCCCAAAGCGGGCCGGGAGTACGACGATGACAGCTCGGATTGAACGATGGTCGATGGTCTTGGCCGGAGGCGTGTGCGGGGTGCTCGTCCTCGGCTCGGTGTCCGGGTGCGCCGCCGGGGGTGACCGACCCACAGACGGTCCGACGGCCGGGGGCGTGGCCGGGGCGGACGATCCGTACGCGGCGGTCAACACCGTGGCCTACGACCGAGGCGTCTGGCAGCAGCTCCTGAGCGACCACACGAAGATCCGGCGTTCGGTCGTGTACTCGCCCACGGGCGTGGACGCGACGACCGAGAGCGACGACCCCATCGTGGCCGCCCGCATCAAGGACCACGCCCGATCGATGCAGGCGAGGATCAAGGCGGGCGCCCGGGTGAGGGTCTGGGACCCCGTGTTCACCGACCTCTTCGACCGTCACGGCGAGGTCTCGCTCGACGTCACCGAGACCGACCGTGGCGTACGGATCTCCGAGCGAGCGTCGACCCCCGAGGCCGTCGCCCTGCTCTGGTCCCACGCGGCGGGCGTGAGCGAGTTCGTGCGCGAGGGGCACCGCGCGGGCGGCCGTGCGACGGCGAGGATCCCCACCGGAACTCCGGTCCCGGCGCCCGAGGTCGCCATCGGCGGCGTGACGCACCGCGTGCTGCTCGCCCAACCCGACGCGGGACAACTCGCGTTGCTCAAAGCATCGGGTGTCGGGGGCGTGATCAACCTGCGGACGCCCGCGGAGCAGGCCGGGTTCGACGAGGCGACGGCGTCCGCGTCGGCGGGTCTTACGTACACCCCGGTCCCGTTCAAGAGCCCGGAGGACCTGAGCGACGCGGTGATGGATGCGGCGGTGGCCGCGCTGCGCGAGGCCGAGAGCGCGGGCAGGACCGCCGCGCTTCATTGCCGGACCGGCAACCGCGCGGGCCCGGTGTGGATCGCGTGGCGGACGCTCGACGGCGGGGTCCCGATCGAGAGGGCGGTCGCCGAGGCGAAGATGATGCAGATGGTCACACCCCAGTACGAGGCCATCGCACGCGACTACGTACGCCGCAAGTCCGGCGGCGGGTAACGCCGCCATCCGGAAAGACATCGCGTGTCCGCGCGCCGCCTTACGCTCCGCCAATGGCGAGCGCGGAACTCGAACGCAACACGCTGATCGGGCTGGCGGTGAGTGTGATCCTCGCGGCGGGGAAGATCATCGCCGGGGTGCTGGGGCGCTCGAGCGCCCTCATCGCCGACGGGGTCGAGTCGCTCGCGGACACCGTCGGGTCGGTGGTGGTGTGGATGGGCCTCCGCGTGGCGGACCGGGAGCCCGACGCGGCCCACCCGTACGGGTACGGGCGGGCCGAGACCGTCGCGGCGCTGACCGTCGGCGGGCTCCTGATCGCGGCGGCGATGCTCATCGTCGTCAACGCCGTCGGTGATATCATGACCCCCCACGACGCGCCGGCGGCGTGGACCCTGATCGTGCTGGTCGTGGTCGTGGCGGTCAAGGAATTCCTCTTCCGGCGAGTCCTGAGGGGCGCCGAGCGGTTCGATTCCGACGCCGCGAAGGCCGACGCATGGCACCACCGATCGGACGCGATCACCTCGGCGGCCGCATTCATCGGTGTCCTCATCGCGGTCGTGGGGCCCGGGCTCTTCGACGCGCCGCGGCTCGTGCTCGCCGACGAAGCGGCGGCCATCGTGGCGAGCGGGGTGATCCTCCTGACCGCCGCGAGGCTCATCCGCCCCGCGCTGCTCGAGCTGCTCGACGCGTCGTCGCCCGAACTGGCGTCGGCGGTGCGCGCGACCGCCGCGGGGGTCGAGGGGGTCCGCGTGATCGAGAAGGTCCACGCCCGCAAGAGCGGGCGGGGCTTCCTCGTGGACATGCACGTGCACGTCGCGCCCGAGATGGAGGTCCGCGCGGGCCACGCGCTCGCCGGGAAGGTCAAGGCTACCGTCTTGGCGGCGCACCCCCGGGTCCGGCACGTCCTGATCCACGTCGAACCCGATGAACGCCCCGCTGTCCCCCCCACGGCCCCGGGCCAGGGGGGTTGCACCTGATGCGTTGGCTCGTGGCGACCCTCCTCACCGCCGTGCTGTCCGGGTGCGGCGGCCCGTTCATCGGCACGAGCGTCGAAGGTCGGCCCATCGAGGCCCTCACGTTCGGGGCCGGGCGCCCGCTCGTCCTGATCGTGGGCTCCATCCACGGGAACGAGCCCGAGGGGCTGCCCGCGGTGGCGGCCCTGATCGAGCGATGGACCGAATCGCCCCCGCCCGCCCGGTCTCGCGTGATCCCGGACCTCAACCCGGACGCCACGGCGAACCGGACGCGGGGTAACGCCAGGGGCGTGGACCTCAACCGAAACTGGCCGACCGCGAATTTCCGACCCTCGCGTACACACGGGCCGGCCCCGCTCAGCGAGCCCGAGAGCCTCGCGCTGGCCCGCGAACTGGCCCGGCACCCGCCCGACCTGGTGATCGTCTGCCATTCGATCCGCTCCGGACCGTTCGTGAACTTCGACGGCCCGGCCGGCGAGCTCGCGGCCCGGTTCGCGGCGGCGGCGGGACTGAACGACCCGAGGTGGCGCGTCGTCCCCGACATGGGCTACGGGACGCCCGGCTCGCTGGGGACATACCTCGGCGTCGAGCGGGGCGTCCCGATCCTCACCGTCGAGTTCTCGAGAGGGCACGACCCCGACGCCGCGGCCCGCGCGCTGATCGCCGGCGTCGGCGCGGTCCTCGACGCCCATCCGGCTACGGTCCGCGACCCGACCCGATGACCGCCCGCGCCTCATCCACGAGATTCATCGTTTCCGGATCATCCTGACCCGGCGTTCCCGCCAACGCGAGGGCCCGCTCGAGCGACGCCGCCGCCTCGCCCCCACGCCCGAGCCGGTGCTGCGCGATCGCCATCGGAGCCCAGTTGACCGCTTGATTCGCACGACCCACCCCCGCGCCCGCCGATTCGGAATCCATGAACGCCCGTATCGCCTCCTCGTGCCGCCCCGCGCGGAGGTACGCGTACCCGAGCGTGTTGAGGATCGCCCAGTGCCCGGGCAAGGCCCGGTCGGCGGCCTCGGCCAGCACGACCGCCCGCTCGTGCGACCCGGGCGCGCGGTCCGGCCGCACCACGATCGACCACGCGGAACTGTTGAGCCGAGCCGCGTTATCCCCGAGCCGGGCCAGCATCCCGATCACCTCGGCTCGAAGGTCGTCCGAGATCCGCGGGTCGGCCGCCACGTCTCGCCGAAGATCGTCGGTGGTCCGGTTCTCGCGGTCGAGACGGAGAAACGCCTGCATGGCGGACGCCGTCACGCTCCGCCGGGGGACGTGCGTGCCGGGGATCGGCGCGAGCTCCCACGCGACGGTGGCCTCGCGGGCCGAGGCGACGAGCCGGCGTTCGCCGTCGAGCGCCACGCCGAGAACCATCTCGTGCCCCGTCGCGATGGCGCAGAGTTCGCGCTGCTCGCCTTCGAGCCGGTCCCAGATCAGCACCTGCCCGTCGCGCGTCCCGGCGAGCACCCGCGAGAACTCACGCTCGAAATGCCAGCTCAACGCGGTGATCGCCGAAGTGGCGCCCAGCAGCGTCCCGGCCGGGGTGAGGCGGCCGACGCGGGTATCGACATCGACACGGTAGATATGGACGGCGTCCCCGGCGGCGACGGCGAGGGATTCGCCCCCCGACCCGAACACCAGCGCCGAGATGTCCCCGTGGGGCCCGGTGTCGCGGGCAAGGTTCCGGCGCTCCCCCGTGTCGATGAGTGCGAGCCGGGCGGTGCCGCCCTCGCCCGACGACGCCGCGGCCAACCTCGCCACGTTCGGCGCGTACGCCAGGGCAAACACCCGCCCGCTCATCGCGGGCATCACCGTGTGCGACCCGTCATGGGCCTTCCATTCAACGAGAGTTCCGTCGGCGTACCCGGCGGCGAGGGTGAACGGATCTTTCCACGCCATCGCGGTGACGGGCTGTTCCAGCCCCGGTATCGAGAGCACCGTCCCGGGCGTGCCATTGAGAAGGTGGAACAGGGCAACCTTCCCTCGCCCCGCGTCCGTGGCCACCCACGACTCGTCCGGCGCGACCGCCAGGACCCGGACCTCGTGCGTGCCGACGGACCGGCGCCATTCCACCCGACCGGTGCGAGTATCCCATGCGGATACGGTGCACCAGTCGCCCCGCGCGACGAAGGCGGTGCTCGGTGAGATCGCGGCCGAAGCGTGCTGGCCGTCGTGAATGTGCACCGCATAGGCCGAGGGCATCACCTCGGGGATCAGGGCCCAGTCCCTCGACCCGGCGACGGACACGCCGACCGTCCCGGGACGTCCCGCGAAGCGGTCCAGCGGCGCGCCGAAACCCGCCAGCCCCGGGCCGAGCCGAGCCCCGGTCCACACGTGGTAGGACTGGACCTTCATGGGCTGCTCGCCGACGAGCATGGTGCTTTCGGTGTCCGTGAAAACCGCCGCCGGGGTCATCCATGTGTCGGCGTATGAGATCGGGATCGTCGTGTGCGTCACGCCGTCGCGGACGCCGACGACGGCCAGTTCGTGCGACCGCCCGGGGCCGGGGCGCACCTCGATCGCGTAGTTCCGGTCGATCGAAAAATCCTGGATGTACCCATCCGTCCGGCGGATGAGCGAGGCGGTTTCGACGTCGAAGATGTTTTTTCCCGCCGCGAGGATCAGACCGTCGGGCGAGAACACCGTCGCGATCGGGTCGGGGCAGGGCAGGTCGGCGATCACTGAACCGGTCTCGCCCCGCCGAACCACGACGCGCGACTCCCGCTCGAGCGCGTACGCGAAGGTCTCCCCATCGCGGGCGACGGTGACCCACGTCGGCTCGGACGACCCCACGGGGTCGGACCACTCGAGACGACCGGTCTCCGGGTCTCGACGCTCGAACCCCGAAGGTCCGTACACCAACGCCCCGAGCCCGTTCCGCAGCGGATTGATCGACCGGCGGTCGGGGGCGGAAGGAGCCCACGAGGCGATCCTCTCGCCCGTGGCCTGGTCGGTGAAAGTGTGGCCCACCCCGGGTTCAAACCGGTGCGTGGCGCCCCGGTCGTCGGGGAGCGTGAACGACCCGCGGGGGTACCGTTCGAAGGACGGATCGGCCCAACGCCGGACAAAGCGCCACTCCCACCCGCGCCTCGCCTCGGGCACCTCTTCGAGCACGCGGACCGCGGCCCCGGGGCCCGCCGACGCGCGGATCGCCCCGAGTGCGGCCGCGAGCGAGGCCCGGTACGCGTTCCGCTCGGCCTGGTCCTTCAGGCCCTCGGCCTCGAGTCGGGCGTCGTGCTCCCGGGCCGCCAGGATCGACACCGCCACCACCCCCGCCACGAGGATGAGCATCGATGCCGCGACGCCGACGGCCAGCCCCGGGTTCCGACGCGCGAACTTGCGGATCTGCTCGAACGTCCCCGTCGGCCGGGCGCGGATGGGTTCGTCGCCCAAATGCCGGCGGAGGTCCTCGGCCAGCTCGGAGGCCGAGGCGTACCGGCGATGGGGCTCTTTCGCCAGCGCCCGCCCCGTGATGGTGTCGAGGTCGCCCGCGAACGTGCGGCTGACCGAAACCAGACGCCTCGGCTCGTCCTCGCGGATCCGCCGGGCCGCCTCGGGGAGCGGGAGATTCTCCAGGTTGATGGGGGTGCGCCCGGCGAGAAGCTCGTACAGGATCACGCCCAGGGCGTACACGTCCGTCCTCGCATCGACGGCCGCGGGGTCGCCCCCGACCTGTTCGGGGCTCATGTACGGGAGCGTCCCGAGCATCTGACCGGCGTGCGTCATCAGCGACCCCAGGCCCGTTTCCGCGCCCTCGCGCACCAGGCGCGCGATCCCGAAGTCCAGCACCCGGGGTTCCCCCGCATCGTCGACCAGGATGTTCCCCGGCTTGAGGTCCCGGTGGATCACCCCGCGCGTGTGCGCGTGGTGCACCGCCTCGCACACCCGCACCATCATCTCGGCCCGCCGACGGACCGACAGCCCACGCGTCCGGCAATACCGGTCCAATGGCTCGCCCCGAACCAGTTCCATCGCGATGAAGGGCCTCGGTCCGTCGGGCGTCTCGAACCGCCCCGCCTCGTAGATCGACGCGATCCCGGGGTGCGAAAGCCTCCCGAGCACCTCGGCCTCAGCCTCGAACCGCCGCAGCGCCGGCCGCGAGATCATCCCGGGGCGGATGACCTTCAATGCCACGGCCCGGTCGGGGTGGTCCTGGCGGGCCTCGTACACCAGCCCCATCCCGCCCTCCCCAATCAGCCTCACGATCCGGTACCCGCCGATGCGCTCGGGGACCGCGACGGGCCCGACGCCGACCCCGGGCGCATCCCGGCGCGCCCCGGAGAGGAACGTCTCGCCGGCCTCGAGATCGTGCCTGAGCAGTTCCTCCACCCGCTGACGGACCGCGGGTTCCGGGCACCGCTCTCGAAGGAACGCCTCCCGGGCCTCGAAGGGGAGGTCCGCGGCCTCGCCGAAGAGCGCTTCGATCTCGCGCGACGGCTCACCCGGCATCCGCGGCCCCCCCCGGCGCGTCGCCCATGAGCCGCGCGCGGAGCCCGGCGCGAACGAAACGCCACGTGCGCTCGAACGTCCGCAGCGGGAGGCCCATCGCCTCGGCGGCCTGCTCGATGGTCAGCCCCGCGAAAAACCGGAGCATGACCATCCGATGGTGCTCGGGCTCCTCGGATTCGAGCCGGGTGAGCACCTCGTGCAGGGCCAGCAGCGTCTCGGGCGGGGTATCGAGGGCGAACGACGCCGCGTCGAGGTCGACCCGGCTCCGTCCCCCGCCCGCCTTGGGCCCCGCCTTCCGCCTGGCGTCCTCGACGAGGATGTCCCGCATCGCACGGGCCGCGGCGAAGAAAAAGTGCGCCCGGTTCGCGTACCCCTCGGGCTCCCTACCCACGAGCCGCACATACGCCTCGTGGACCAGGGCGGTCGTCTGAAGGGTCCGCCCGGGCGGGCCCGACGCCAGCCTCGCGTGCGCCAAACGATGCAACTCCCCGTACACCTCCCGGAGCAGGGTGTCGGCGGCGGCGCGGTCACCCCCCGTGGCCTGGTCGATGATCCGCGTGAGCCTGTCCTGGGAACCGCTCGAATGCATCCGTACGGACCGTCCACTCGGCCACCATTCATCCCGCGTTCTGACTCAAAAGGGCCGATGAGCGAAGTGTACGCGACGGACGGATCAGCACGCCCTCCCGAGTTCAAGGGCCGGGGTGTTGGCGATCTTCGGACTCGCGGAGCCCACCCGCACCTAAACCCGCTCTCCGACCGCGTTGGTCGCGCTTTCGAGATGCGGCCGGAGCGCCGTGTACATCCGTTGCACACAGGCCGACAGCCCCCGAGCGGCCTCGGGCCACTGATCCGGCGCGGAGGTATACCCAACATCCACGGGGTACACCGTCAGACTTGACGCCTGACGATTATCCATGCGATGCCACTCCAAGCCCGGGCCGAATGCCGCGTCGATCTCGGCCCGCCGAGCGTACAACCAATCAAAGACCGCCTTGTTCCAATCGCGCGAACCGGGCCCGGCATCGATATAGCAATCCGCGGCGCAATTGTCCCGCTTCACGCGGATCACCACACGCACCCCCTTGACCCCAAGACCCGAGGCGAGCCATTCCCCGTCGGGCGGAGCCCAATTTGTAAACCGCCCTGTCTCGCGCTTTACCTCGGGCAATACCACGGTCCAAAAGGCCCTTCGTTGCGAATGACGAGTCGAGTTCTCGGCTCGCTGAGCCTGCTCCTTCTCGCGCACCTGCACCATGTAGTCTTCCGCTTCCGGGAGCGGCACAACCTGCTGCACGTCCACGATCGTCTCACCGCCGTTCGCGTACGGCTTCATCCGCACGCAGCGGATGTCCATGCCTCGCTCATTCAGCCAGAGCACCGCCGTCGTCAGTTCCTTGGAGAAATCGCCCGACACCAGCACGAGGCGGACATCCTTGGCGAAATCGTCCTCTCTCGGTTCAGCCCAACCCAAGTGCTTGAGCAGCTCGGACTTCGCGTCCAGGCCCGGCGACGTACGATCCAGAAAGGCCTGATGAACTTGGGCGGCCCGGGCGAACGTCATGCCGCTCACCATCGCGGCGTATCGAATCGCTTGGAGGTCCATGTACTCGCCGTCCTCGCCCCGCTTGAGCTCGATCACGACAAGGTTGGCCTCCTCGTCAACACCGAGCAGATCGATACGCCGGCGCCCGTGGTCCCACTCGCCAAACTCCTCAGCGATGACGAGAACATCCGGCGCGACAACGCCGATGTTGACGCGGAGGAGCCGCTGCAAGTCGTCTCGCTCCCGGATCCCGCGCTGAGCAAACGATGTTTCGGGCAGCGGCTCAATTCGATCGGGCGTAATTCTATACACAGGCATTATTATTTATAGCATCGCCCGCCGTTCATGGCCGATCTGCGTGCGGCTCGTTCTCAAGAACGGGCACCCCCACGAAGAACGCCGCTAGCCAGAGGCCTCGGGTCTGAATCCCTCGATTGGCCGCGAGATGCCCAAACGAAAAGAGACGGCACGCGCCGTCTCAGATCAAAGTGCCCCCCGAAGGACTCGAACCTTCGACCCGCTGATTAAGAGTCAGCTGCTCTACCAACTGAGCTAGGAGGGCCTGTCTGCCGTCTCGCCCCGGACGCCCGGGCCAAGGCCCGAACCACCGCGGCGAGCACCACTCTAGGTTTCGAGACCCCATCAGACAACCATCCCCCCACCACCACCATCCCACCATCCCACCACCCCGCACCTACGCCCCGCAGACGCCCCGCGTTCTACAACCCGACTCTCGTCTCAACGCAGCTCGTCCGCCACGCGGCCACGCCTCGCCTCCTCGCCTGCGGCCATACAGCCCCGATGCCTTCCCAGCATCCGAACCAGCCGACTTCGCGCCCATCGCACTCGCCCCGATCCCAGTGCCCGGCCAACCCAGCCGGCACACACGAACACACTTCAACGCTCATCATCAGCGGTTCAGCTTGCATTGTTCGTAATCCGTACAGATTTGAGACGCACTCGGGTTCACCCCCCACCCCCCCCCCCACCCCCACTTTTTCCCATCCCCATCCCCGATCCCGCCGGGCTTGGTGGGGGTTGGGTTGGGCGCCTAGCATCTGTGCTTGTACTGAGGCGGGCACGGGTCGGCCTGTTCGAGCGGCCCGGAGGGGCCCGGATCCACGATCGGAGCGCACCATGCAACCATCACTTCGTCAGAGTTACGGCCGGACCCGGCGTCGTCGTTCGCACCACGCGATGACCGCCGCCGCCCCCACCGTCTGCCCCTTGAGCGGGATGCCCAAGATGCACCACCGCGCCTGCAAGGAGTCCGGGTACGTCCGCCCGGGCCTGCGCATCAAGGTCCCCAAGCTGGGCATCGGCGTCAGCAAGAACTGAGCCCCCGCCGGCGGGCCCCTCGCCATACGGCCCAAGCCCCCCGCGGCCACGCTCCCGGAACCCTCGGATGCGCATTGCCGTCGACGTGATGGGCGGCGACCACGCCCCGGACTCCATCCTCAAGGGCTGTCTCCTCGCCCTCGCCGACCTCGAACCCGACGACCGCCTCCTGCTCGTCGGGCCCGAGCCGCTGATCCGCGATTTCCTCGACGAGCGCGGCGTCACAGACCCGCGCGTCGTCATCGAGCACGCCCCCGACGTCATCTCCATGGACGACTCCCCGGCCAAGGCCGTCCGGGGCAAGCCCAACAGCTCGATCGTCCGCATGTCGTGGCTCGGCGCCGAGCGCAGCGGGCCCATGGCCGACGTGGTCCTCAGCGCCGGGAACACGGGCGCCTGCGTCTCGGCCGCCATCATGCAGATGAAGCGCCTGCCGCACGTCATCCGCCCGGGGATCGCCGTCACCGTCCCGAGTTTCCACGGCCCGGTCGTGATGATCGACGCGGGGGCCAACCCCGAGCCCAAGCCATCCCACCTGGCCCAGTACGCGCTGATGGGCGAGACCCTCGCACGCCAGCTCCTCAAGATCGAGTACCCCCGCGTGGGGGTCATGAACATCGGGAGCGAGGAAGCCAAGGGCACCGACCTGATCCGCGAAACTCGCGACCTGATCACCGCCCTCCCGGGGATCAACTACGTGGGGTATGTCGAGGGACGGGATTTCTTCGAGGGCGTCGCCGACGTGGTGGTGACCGACGGGCTGGTGGGCAACACCGTGCTCAAGGCGGCCGAGGGCCTGGCCAAGAGCATGTTCAAGGCGATCATCGCCGAGCTGATGGAGATGGACGTGTCGCTGATCACCCCGATGGAGGAGGTGATCACCCGGATTTACAAGAAGAACGACTACCACGAGCACGGCGGCGCCCCGCTCCTGGGCGTCCGCGGGGCCTGCTTCATCGCCCACGGGTCCAGCGAGGCCAGGACCATCCGGGCCGCCATCCGCAACTGCCGCGACTTCGTTAAGGCCGGCGTCAACGAGGCTATTGTTCAGCGCCTCGCCGAGGTGCCCGCGCTCGCGGGCGCCGCTCCCGGGGCGGAATAGGAGCCCGCGTTGTCATCCCATGACGCGATCCCCGCCCCCGGGGGGGAACACGCCTCGGCGGGGGGGGGACACTACCCCGCCCATACACCCAAGGCCCCACGCGTCGCGGGCGTCGAGTTCATCGGCACGGGGTCGTACCTCCCCGAGGACAAGATCACCAACGCCGGGCTCGAGCGCATCATGGACACCACCGACGAGTGGATCGTCCAACGCACCGGGATCCGCGAACGACGCAAGGCCGACCCCGCCAAGCACGAGTCCGCCTGGACCATGGCCTCCGGCGCCCTGGAGAACGCCCTCGCCGACGCCCGTATCCCCGCCGACCAGCTCGACCTGATCATCGTCGCCACCGTGTCGTCGGAGATGGCCACCCCGAGCGTGGCGAGCCGGATCGCCAACCGGCTCAAGGCCGGGAAGGCCGCCGCCTTCGACCTCGCCGCCGCCTGCTCGGGGTGGGTCTACGGGCTCAACGTCGCCCACGAGATGATCCGCGGGGGCGGGATCACCACCGCCGCCGTCATCGGGACCGAGCACCTCACCCAGTACATGGATTACTCCACCGCCGGCCGCGGGTGCGCGATCCTCTTCGGCGACGGCGCCGGCGCCGCCGTCCTCCGCAGGGCCGCCGACCCCGCCAAGGGCGCCATCGCCTGGTCGATGCACGGCGACGGGACCGGGTGGAAGGACCTCTACATCCCAAGACGCCCCGACGACCTCCCCGAAGGAACCGACCCCGCCGCCGTCAAAATGGGCCAGATGTTCATGAACGGGCGCGAGGTCTTCAAGTTCGCCGTCGGGACCTTCCAGTCCCTCATCGCCGAGACCCTCGACAAGGCCGGCGTGCGAGCCGAGAGCGTCGCGCATTTCGTCTGCCACCAAAGCAACGTCCGCATCCTTGAGGCCGCCCGCGAACGCTTCGGGATCCCCCAGGACAAGCTCTACGTCAACATCCACCGCGTCGGAAACACCAGCGCCGCCAGCGTCCCCATCTGCTTCGACGAACTCCGGCGGGCCGGACGCATCCACCCCGGCGACAAGGTCATGTTCCTCGCCTTCGGCGCGGGACTCACCTGGTCCAGCAGCCTCTGGCAGTTCTGATCCCGCCCGGACCAAGACCGACCAAACTTCCTCTCCGACCCGCCCACGCCCCCGGGACCGGGCACCGCACCGGCCCTAAGGTTCGTCGTGTCTCAACCCCTCGTCATCCTCTGCCCGGGCCAGGGCGCGCAGGCGGTGGGCATGGCCCGCGCCTGGGCCGGCGCCTCGCCCCAGGCACGCGCCACGCTCGACCTCGCCGACCGCGTCCTCGCCCCGCGGCTGGGATCCTCCCTGACCTCCATCTGCTTCGACGGCCCACCCGACCGGCTCAACCGCACCGACGTCTCACAGCCCGCGATCTACGCCGCCTCCGTCGCGTCCTGGCACGGCCTGCTCTCCACGTGGGCCATGACCGACACCGACGCCCGAGTCCTCGCCGCCGCGGGGCTCTCCCTGGGCGAGTACACCGCCCTCACCATCGCCGGATCGCTCGATTTCGAGACCGGGCTCGAGCTGGTCGCCCTCCGCGGCCGCGCCATGCAGGACGCCGCGGAACAGACCCCGGGGGGGATGGTCGCCCTGATCGGCGCCGAAGAGAGCCAGGCCCGCGACCTCTGCGCCAAGGCCGCCGGGGGACAAACCCTCGTCTGCGCCAACTTCAACGCCCCGGGGCAGATCGTCATCTCCGGCGACGCCGGCGCCTGCGCCCGCGCCGCCGATCTCGCTCCCTCCATGGGCCTCCGCGCCACACCCTTGGCCGTCGCGGGCGCGTTCCACAGCCCGCTCATGCAGCCCGCCGCCGACCGCCTCCGGCAGGCCCTCGCCTCGGTCGACCTCCGCCCGCCCCGTGCCCCCGTGCTCTCGAACGTCACCGGCACCCCGCACGAACACCCCGACCACCCCGAGCGCTTCGCACGTTCCGTCCGCGATCGGCTCGTGGAGCAGCTGACCTCCCCCGTCCGCTGGGCGGAGAACGCCCGCTGGCTCGCCCAACACCACGGCGAAGGCTCCGCCCATCCGGCCGAATTCCACGAACTGGCCCCCGGCAAAACCCTCGCCGGGCTCATGCGCCGCACCGACAAATCCGTGAAGGTGACCACCCATGACGAACCCTGACCTCCCCGCCACTCGCCCCACGCCCCGCCACGCCTCACGCCCCTCGATCGCTCTGCTCCTCGCCGGGGTCCTGGCCGCCGCGCCGCTGGGGTGTAAGAAGAAGGAAGAGCCCGCGCCCCCGCCCCCGCCGCCCGTCGTCGTCGACGACACCCCGCCCGAGCCCGACCCGGTGGACATGCGGACCCTCGCGGCCCAGATGCGCCTCGACCGGCGCGTCCAGATCGCCGACGCCTTCTCCACCAACAAGGAACCCCTCGCCAGGGCCGCCCTCGCTTTCGCCAACGCCCTCGCCAAGGGCGACCACGCGGCGTTCGGCGACATGCTCGACCCCCAGGGGAAGAAAGACCTCCGCGCCCTCATCGACGACGATCTCTGGCAGGACGAAACCAAAAAGATTGAGGCCGTCCGCCTGGTCTCCATCGGCGCCGGCTCGGGAGGGTTCGGTTCCTTCGCCGGTTCGTTCGCCGCCCCCACCAAAGAGCAACTCCGCGCCCAGATCGACATGGCCGTCCAGATGTTCCAGAACATGCCCGAGCCCATGAAGGACCAGATCAAGGCCGGCATGGGCGGCGAAGAACTCCCCGCCAACGCCGACGAGTACGTCGCGTGGATGAAAAAGATCCTCGAGAACCCGGCGATGGGCGGCTCCATGCCCCCCGCCATGCTCGCGCAGGCGCGCGAGATGATCGCCATGTGGGACAAGGCCGAAGAGCCCGCCGCCGCCCCCGCCGAGAGCGAGGACACCGACGCCGAGTCGTTCACCATCGTCGTCGCCATCCAGGAGCCCGGCGTCGCCTACGCCCGCGGATGGAACGTCGTCTCCATGGGCGGAAAATGGGTCTTTAAAGGAAGCGCGTTCCCCGTCTTCCCCGACAAGCCCCGCGCCTCCGACTTCGACGACCTCGCTTCCGGCGGACACTCCCCTATGCCCTCCATCGAACTCCCCGAGGGCCTCGATGTTGACCTCGACCAACTCATGAACAACCCGCCCTCCCCGGGCGGCAAGGGCGGCGGCCCCGCCGGCGGCTGACCCACACCACCCTCCCGCCCTTCTCCACCCACACGGAGACGCCCCATGGACGCCCCCGCCCGAGTCGCCCTCATCACCGGCGCCAGCCGCGGCATCGGCAAAGCCATCGCCACCCGCCTCGCCGCCCAGGGACGACACGTCGTCCTCGTCGCCCGAAGCGAGGGCCCGCTCAACGACCTCAAGCACCTCATCGAACAGGCCGGGGGGAAGGCCACCGCACGCGCCTGCGACATCGCCGACCCCAAGGCCTTCGCCGCCCTCGTTGACGACGTCGCCACCACCCTCGGCCGCCTCGACATCCTCGTCAACAACGCCGGGATCACCAAGGACGGCCTGCTCCTCCGCATGAGCGACGAGGACTGGAACACCGTGCTCCAGACCAACCTGACGTCGGCCTTCGTCGCCGTCCGCGCCGCCGCACGCGCCATGATGAAAAACCGTTTCGGGCGCATCGTCAACATCGGCTCGACCAGCGGTCTCGTCGGCAACGCCGGGCAAGCCAACTACGCCGCCGCCAAGTCCGCCCTCGTCGGATTCTCCAAGACCGTCGCCCGCGAACTGGGCAGCAAGGGCGTCACCTGCAACGTCGTCGCCCCCGGCTACGTCGAGACCGACATGACCGCCGTCCTCCCCGACGACATCAAGTCCAAGATCCAGGACATGATCGCCGTCCGACGCCTCGGCACCCCCGACGACATCGCCGCCGCCGTCGCGTACGTCACCTCCGACGAGGCCGGGTACCTCACCGGGCAGGTCCTTACCGTCGACGGCGGGATGACCATGGCCTGACCCCCCCTCAACGCCCTCCCGCCGCCCGCCCCGACGTCTCTACACCCCCCTTGCCACCGCCTCACCCTGCTTCACCCGCGCCGCCTCCTCGCGCGTCTTTTTCCCGTGGTCCGCCCCCAGGAGCACGATCCCGCCGATGATCATCGCGCACGCCAACCCCTTCACCCACGAGACCCCTTCGCCCAGCATCAGCCACCCCAGCAGCACCGCCGTCGCCGGCGCCAGCCCGAACGCGATCGGCCGCAGCAACGAGATCTCCCCGCCGGGCAGGCTCAACCCGTAGTAGAAAAAGAACACCCCGCAGAACCCCACCAGCACCCCCGACCCCAGGATCAGCTTCAGCCACACGCTCAGCGGCGCCCGCGCGTACCAGTCCGCCGGCTCGCCCGCCGTCCGCCACACGTGCGCCGCCAGCGCGTACGCCAGCACCGCCGGCACCAGCGTCACCGCCGACCGCACGAACAACGCCGTCAGCGGGCCCACCGTCTTCGTGTTCAGCGCGCTCTTCGTAAAGATCTCGCCCACGCCCCAGCACAAACCCGCCAGCACCGCAAACAAGATCGGCTTCATCCCACGAGCATACCCCTCACCGTCCGGGCGGGGCGCGCTCAGAAGTGGTCCGACATCCAAGGCGACCCAGCGCCCAATACCCCGCCCGCCGCGTTCAACGCCCCCTCATCCCCCTCCGCCAGCCCGACCATCGCGCACTGCGCCGGGCTCAGGTACCCCGCGTACATCGCCGCGAACCCGTTGATCGAACACCCGATCTCACCCCGCCCGCCGCGGACCGCCTCACCCCGCCCGCCCTCGACCCGAACCACCCACCGCCCGTCGTTCCTCTCGACCAGCCCATCGCGGACCTCCAGGTGAACCTCCCCGCTCACCCCGCGAGGGAACCCCCGGGCCGCCACCGCGCGCGCCACGTCGAGCACCCGGATCATCCACGTGTCCTTGATCTCCGCCGTGTGACGCTGCTGCCCGAGCAACTCCGCCGCCGGGTGCGCCGGCCCGCCCGCGAACGTCACCGCCTCGCCCATCATCCCGAAATCCCGCACGAACGACAGCAGCCGACGGCCCGCCGCCGCGTTCAGGAACGCGAGGTCCGACAGCGACAGGTTGAGCTTCCCGCTGTCGAGCCTCTTGAGGCTCACGTACAGGTACCCCTCGAGCGACCCCGTCGGGCCCCGAACCCCGAACCCCTCGTACTCCTCTTCCCGGAACTTCCGCACCCTCGCCCAGATGTACGGCCCGCGGTCGAGCGTCCCGTCGAACAACGACGCGAACGCCGAGTAGCACCCCGACACATCCGCCCCGTGCCCCGCCGTCAGACGCTCCACACCGCCCGCCCTCGCCGCCACGTCGATCCGCACCAGCGGCACCGAGTACATCATCCGCACGCCCGCGTGCTCGAACCCCACACCGCGGTACAACGAGTGCGTCGACGCGTACAAGCCCGACAGCACCCCGCCCGACCCCGCCGACTCGCGCACGAACGACTCCATCATCCGTTTCGCGTGCCCCCGCCCGCGGTCCTCGGGCGCCACCGCCACCCCCGCCACGCCCAGCATCGGCACGCTCCGCCCGCCCCACCATTGCCCCATCGGCACCAGCGTCATCGTCGAGACCGCCCGCCCGCCCTCGCGCAGCACGCGGAAGTTCTCCGCCAGGCTCGCCCCGATCCAGTCCGACACCCCCGACATCGTCCCGCCGAACGCCAGCGACAGCATCCGGTCGATCCCCGGCCGATCACGCCCGGGATCCATCACCGCGAACTCAGTATGGCCCATCCCCCACGGTATCCCCACCGCTCACCCCATCGCGTCCAGCACCTCGCGTTCGAACGCCTCGAGCTTCGCTCGTGTCGGCAACGCCAGCCCGATCAAGACCACACCAACCGCCGGCACCGCCGCCCACGCGGGCTCCGCGGTGACCCAGATCCCCAGCCCCCCGATCAGCCCCAGCCCCTCACCCATGGCCGCCCGCAGCAGCGTCTGCGTCGCGTAGCCCTGGTGGACCGTCTCGACGAGCTCCTCCTCCGGCATCCCGGCGTCGATCCGCTTCACCGTGGCCGCCACAATGGTCTTCCTCAACGCCACCGGCACGACCAGCGCCGACACCCCCGCCACGAAACTCGCCATCATCAGCGACGCCGACACCAACCCGCCGCCCCCGCCGCCCGGCGTCGCCTTGGGACCAAGCACCAGGGCCACGACGGTGAACCCCACCAGGCCCAACGCCAACGCCACGCACACCAGCCTGATCTTCCCGATCGCTCCCTGCTCCGACCCCGGATCGATCCGCACGCGTCACCTCCGCCCCCACGCGATCCCGATTCCGCGGCCGTCCCCCAAAGAATAACGGGCCCCGGCCGACGCCGGAGCCCGTTCGAATATCTCCGTACCCGCGGGGCTTTAGCCCTTCATCTTCTCGGCCTTGGCCCGCGCATCCTCGAGATTGCCCACGTACATGAACGCACTCTCGGGGAGATCGTCCGCCTCGCCGTTGCACAGACGCTCGAACGAATCGATCGTCGTCTCCAGTGGCGTGTACACGCCCTTGAGCCCCGTGAACTGCTCCGCCACGAAGAACGGCTGCGACAGGAACCGCTCGATCTTGCGGGCCCGCGCCACCGTCCGCTTGTCCTCCTCCGACAACTCGTCCACGCCCAGGATCGCGATGATGTCCTGCAGGTCCTTGTACCGCTGCAGCGTCCGCTGCACCCGCTGCGCCACCCGGTAGTGCCGCTCCCCGATGATCCCGGGGTCCAGGATCCGGCTCGACGAGGCCAGCGGGTCCACCGCCGGGTAGATCCCCTTCTCCGCGATCCCGCGCGCCAGCACCACGAACGCGTCCAGGTGCGCGAACGCCGTCGCCGGCGCCGGGTCCGTCAGGTCGTCCGCCGGCACATAAATCGCCTGCACGCTCGTGATGGCGCCCTGCGCCGTCGACGTGATCCGCTCCTGCAGCTCGCCCATCTCCGTCGACAGCGTCGGCTGGTACCCCACCGCGCTGGGCATTCGCCCGAGCAACGCCGACACCTCCGACCCCGCCTGCGTGAACCGGAAGATGTTGTCCACGAAGATCATCGTCTCCTTGCCCGAGCTGTCGCGGAACTCTTCCGCCATCGTCAGCCCCGACAACGCCACCCGCAGACGCGCGCCCGGCGGCTCGTTCATCTGCCCGAACACCATCGCCACCTTCTCGATGACGTGCGCCTTGCGCCCCTGCTCGTCCGTGTACTCCGCCTCTTTCATCTCACGCCATAGGTCGTTCCCCTCGCGCGTCCGTTCGCCCACCCCGCAGAACACGCTGTACCCGCCGAACTCGCGGGCCACGCGGGCGATCATCTCTTGGATGATCACCGTCTTGCCCACCCCGGCGCCGCCGAACAGCCCGATCTTCCCGCCCCGCACGAACGGGCACAGCAGGTCGATCACCTTGATCCCCGTCGCCAGAACCTCCGTCTTCGGGTTCAACTCCGAAAACTCCGGCGGCGCCCGGTGGATCGGCATCCGCTTCGCCCCGTCGGGCGACGGCAGCTTGTCGATCGGCTGCCCCAGCAGGTTGAACACCCGCCCCAGCACCGGCTCGCCCACCGGCACCGTCACCGGACCGCCCTGGTCCACGCACGACATCCCGCGCGTCAACCCGTCCGTCGAGCCCAGCGCCACCGCCCGCACCCGCCCGCCGCCCAGGTGCTGCTGAACCTCGCCCACCAGGTGAAGATCCCCCGCTTTGGTCGGGGCTTTGACCTCCAACGCGTTGTAGATCTCCGGCAGGCTCCCCTCCGGGAACTGCGCGTCGAACGTCGAACCAATGACCTGCGTGATCGTGCCTGTCGTCGCCATGCTGCCCTCGATCTCTGCCCGACCCCGACCGTTCACGAATGCTGAGTAAACACCGTACAACCGCCCCTCACGGAGGGGACGCAACCATAGGCCTCACCCCCGCACCTTGACGCCCGACGTACCCTCAGCCTCATGCCCTCCCTCCTCATCGCCGGCGGCCGCCTCCTCGACCCCGCCTCCGGGACCGACCACCCACTCGACCTCGCCATCGCCGAAGGCCGCATCGCCGCCATCGGCACCCCCGCGAACCCCCGACTCCCCCATGGGCCCGCCGATCGAGTCATCGACGCCCAAGGCCTCCTCGTCACCCCGGGGCTCATCGACCCCCACGTCCACCTCCGCGAACCCGGGCACGAGCACAAGGAAACCACCGCCTCGGGCGCCGCCGCCGCCGCTCGCGGCGGGTTCACCACCGTCTGTTGCATGCCCAACACCAGCCCCCCGCTGGATACCCCCGAACTGCTCCGCTTTATCGCCGACCGGGCGGCCTCCATCCTGGCCTCGGACCTCCCCGCCTGCCGGGTCTTCCCCGTCGCCGCCGCCACCAAGGGCCGCAAGGGCGACGAGCCCGCCGAGATCCTCCTCGCCGCCAAGGCCGGCGCCGTCGCCTTCTCCGACGACGGCGACGCCATCGCCTCCGCCGGCGTCATGAACCGCGTCCTCACCCTCGTCAAACAGACCGGCCTGGCCTTCATGCAGCACTGCCAGGACCCCACCATGACCCGCGGCGGCGCCATGCACGCCGGCGAGGTCGCCCTCCGCCTCGGGCTCACCGGCTGGCCCCGCGCCGCCGAGGAGATCATCGCCGAACGCGACACCCGCCTCGCCCTCGCCGTTGGTGCCCGCTACCACGTCCAGCACATCTCCTCCGCCGGTACCGCCGACATCCTCCGCCGCGCCCGCGCCACCCCCCAAGGCCAGGCCCTCATCACCGGCGAAGCCTCGCCCCACCACCTCACCCTCACCCACCACGCCTGCGAGAGCTACAACACCAACGCCAAGGTCAACCCCCCGCTCCGCGAGCAGGTCGACGTGAACGCGCTGAAAGAGGCCGTCGCCGACGGAACCATCACCGTCCTGGCCACCGACCACGCCCCCCACGCCGCCGACGAGAAAGCCCTCCCCTTCGAAGAAGCCCCGATGGGCATGGTCGGGCTCGAGACCGCCCTCCCTCTTTACGCCGAAGCCCTCGTCCATGCCGGCGCCATCACCTGGCCACGCCTGATCGCCCTCCTCACGATCAACCCCGCACGCCTCTGCAATCTCGACGCCCTGGGCCTGGGTCGGCTCGCCGTCGGGGGCCCCGCCGACATCACCCTGATCGACCCCGACCTGGTCTGGACCGTCACCCCCAACGAGCTGACCTCACGCTCCAAAAACTCGCCCTTCCTCGGCCGGACCCTCCGCGGCCGGGCCGTCGCCACCGTCGTCGCCGGCACCGTCCGCCACGAGCACCCGCGCTGAGCGGCCCCGTGCCGGGCCCGCCCCCCGCTCTGGTATGCTGCCCCCTCGCACCCACGCCGGGGACACCACGCCATGAGCACCCACGACCGCCCCCCCCACCACGCACCCACCTCCCGCCGAGACTTTGTCGCCGCCTCGATCGCCTCGGGCCTCGGGCTCGCCCTGGCCTCGGGCGCCCCCCGCCCGGCCTTCGCCACGGCCCCCGCCCCACGCGCCGCCGCCACGTCTTCCAACGCCCGTATCGGTATCGGGTTCATCGCGTGCGGCAAGCGCATGTTCGAGATGCTCCCCGAGTTCCTCGGGCGCGCCGATTGCCACGTCCTCGCCGTCTGCGACGTCGACACCACACGCCGCAACCACGCCAAGTCGCTCGTCGACGCCCACCACGCCTCCTCCGGGTGCGCCGCCTTCAACGACCACCGCGAGCTCCTCGCCCACCCCGGCATCGACGCCGTCGTCATCTCCACCCCCGACCACTGGCACGCCATCCAGATCATCGACGCCGCCGCCGCCAAAAAGGACATCTACTGCGAGAAGCCCCTCACCCTCACCATCGCCGAGGCCAAGGCCTGCATCGACGCCGTCCGCAAGCACGACCGCGTCTTCCAGACCGGCAGCCAGCAACGCACCGAATACGGCGGCGTCTTCCGCTCCGCCTGCGAGTACATCCGCGCCGGCAAAATCGGCAAGGTCCTCCACGCCCACATCGGCGTCGGGGTCTCCAGCGTCCCCTGCACCCTCGCCGAAGAACCCCTCGAACCCGGCCTCGACTGGGACCGCTGGCTCGGGCCCGCGCCCTCACGCCCCTACCACTCCGTCCTCTCGCCCCGAGGCGTCCACAAGCACTACCCCGACTGGCGCCTCTACTCCGAATACTCCGGCGGCATGATGACCGACTTCGGCGCCCACCACTTCGACATCTGCCAGTGGGCCCTCGATATGGACACCTCCGGGCCCACCGACATCATCCCGCCCGAAGACCCCGCCGCCCAATACGGCTGCCGCCTCGTCTACCCCAACGGCACCACCGCCCACCACGGCGGACCCCACGGCGGGACCTACGTCGGCGAACGAGGCTCCATCTACGTCTCCCGCGGCGTCGCCCACTCCATCCCCCCCGACCTCCTCAAAAAGCCCCTCGACGACGGCGACCCCAGGCTCCCCTCCGCCACCTCCCACATCGCCAACTTCATCGACTGCATCAAGTCCCGCCAGCGGTGCATCTGCGACGTCGAGGTCGGCGCCCGCTCCGTCACCGTCTGCCACCTCGCCAACCTCGCCTATTGGCACCGCAAGCGCCTCCGCTGGGACCCCAAGGCCTGGCGCTTCCTCACCCCCGACGGCTCGCCCGACGCCAAGGCCAACGCGTGGCTCGACGTCACCCGGCGCGACGGTTACCAACTCCCATCGTTCTGATTCACACCCCGCCGCCGGATCCCACGCCCGGCTCAACCTCGTCGATCGTCGTCCGGCGGAGCGTCACCGGACCCCCCGGCGTCTCCACCACCCGCTCGCGAACCTCCGTCTTGACCACCCGCGACCCGCGACCGCCGCCCCCCTCGACGGGCGTCCTCGCCGCTCGCCACAGGATCCCCACGAACTCCCCCAGCGACCTCGCCAACGGCTTGCGCGGGCCCGCCGACATCTCACGCCTCCCGGCTCACTCCCCGCCGTCCATCCGCGGCTTGGCCGCCTTCACCTTCACACGCAACATCTCGTCAAACCCCGTCACCCTCGCTTCTTTCCCCCTCGGGAACCCCAGC
Source organism: Phycisphaeraceae bacterium (assembly GCA_015200025.1). Classification (GTDB taxonomy): domain Bacteria; phylum Planctomycetota; class Phycisphaerae; order Phycisphaerales; family UBA1924; genus UBA2396. The sequence continues at coordinate 1,228,614 of CP054186.1, forward strand.
CCCGTCAGGATCGCCCCCGCCACCAGCCACCCGCGCCCCGAGTCAAAGACCCGCTCCGCCGCCTGCACCCCCACCACGCCCCCGTACCGCTCTCGCTCGATCGACGCCCACCACATCCGCCCCGCGCCGATCGCCACGAACCACAGACCGAGCGCCAGCACGAGCCGTCCCATGACCTCGACTCCTTCGCTCTGCCCCGCCGCGGTATCCCGCACGCCAGCCTCCACAACTCGCCCTACGCGAACCATGCGGCCCCGACTAGTGGTGCCCCCCGCCCTTGCCCGCCGCGTCGATCGCCCGGATCACCGATTCAGGCGTCAGGTTCTCGTGCAGCCGCTCATCCACCAGCGCCACCGGCGCCGTGTCGCACGACCCAAGGCACTCCACCTCCACCAGCGTGAACCGCCCGTCCTCGGTCGTCTCCCCGACCTCGATCCCAAGACGCGCCTTCACCGCACCCGTGATCGCGCGGTAGTCCATGCACTCGCACGCGATCGACCGGCACACCGCGATCAGGTGCGCCCCCTTGGGCTTGAGCCAATACTCCTCGTAGAAGCTCGCCGTGTCGTACACCTCGGAGGGCTTGAGGCCCAGCACCCCCGCGATCTCCTCCATCGCCTGCGCCGGGATCCACCCGTACGCGTGCTGCACCTCGTGCAGGCACGGCAACAACGCCCCCATCCTGTTCTCGTACCGCGGCAGGATCTGACGCTCGATCTTCTCCCGCATCGCCGCCGTCACGTACGGCTCAGGACGCCGATCGATCTTCATACCGCCCGAATTCTTCGTCATCCACGCCATAAGCCCCCATCGTAGCAACCCCCACCCCTCCCCAACCTCCCCCCCGCACGCCTACCTCGGGCTCACCACCCTCGCCCGAACCGGCGTCCCCGACCCCCCGGGTTGCGTCACCACGATCGGCGTCCGCCCCGGGGGCAACGCCAGCCTCGCCGGCGACCCCGGACGCTGCGCCTGGTCCACCGACACCACCACCGATTCACCTTCCGGGATCCCGAACACCTCCATCCCCGTCCGGTCCCCGGGCATCAGCCGCTCCCGCGCCACGACCTTCGACACCCCCCCGGGCTCGTACCGAACCACCTCGACCGACACCAGGTCCGGCGTCTGGTTGTCCACGTCCGCCACCCGCGACGCCCCACACCCGAACCCCGCCAGCACCGCCACGCCAAGCGCCGCCCCGTTGAGCACGCCCCGCACCCGACGACCGTTCACTCCCGACATGCCTTCGCTCCAGACGCCCGCCGAACCCGCCGAGGCACCGACCCGGTGCCGCCGATCGTACCTCTATCGGCCCGCCCCATCCCCCCACCGCACCTCTTCCGCCGGAGCCTCGCCCCGGTGCGAGGGCCGTGCCACCGCCTCGAACTCGATCTTCCCCTGCCCCAGCAGCGTCCCCGTCGCGAACGCCAGGTCCACCTGCGCGATCTGGTAATCCACCACCGCCCGCACCTCCGCCACCTGCGCCTCGGCCAGCCTCGCCGCCGCGTCCAACACGTCCGTGCTCGTCGACCGCTGCAGATCGAACTGCCGTTGCTCCGCCTGGAACGCCCGCGTGCTCAACACCACGCTCTGACGCGCCGCCATGATCCGCTCCCACCCCGCGTCCATCTGGTCCACCGCCGACAGCACCTCCTGACGGATCGACAACTCCCTCGCCTCCTTCGTCGACAGCCTCGCCAGCCTCGTCAGGATCGCCTGCCTCACCCGGCTCCTCGCCCGCTCGTTCCCCAGCGGCACCTCCGCGTTCAGCCCGATCTCCCAATCCTGAAAGTCCCCGTCCCGCGCCATCTTCGCCGCGTCCTGCGACGACGACCCCAGCCCGTTCACCCGGTACACGTAATCCAGCGTGAACAGCGGCAACGCCTGGTTCTTCTCCAACGCCACCGACGCCGCGTCCCCCGCCAGCTTCAACTCCAACTCCAAGAGTTCCATCCGGTTCGCCAGCGACACCGCCACCAGCGCCCCGGGGTCGAACCCGTACTCCACCGGGTCCGGGGGGGTCGCCGCCACCAGCACCGTCGGGCTCTCGAGCGCCAGCCCCGGGCGGTTCACGATCCGCTTGAGCTCACGCTGCCGCGTCCGGACATCGTTCTGCGCCAGGATGATCGCCTCGAGCCGCGACGCCGCCCCCGCCTCCGCCCGGATCACCTCCACCTCCGACACCGCCCCGGCCCGCTCCCGCCGACGCGCCGACTCCAGCTGCGCCGTCGCCAGCTCGAACTGCTGCTGCGCCACCTCCAGCTCGCGCTGCGCCCGGTACAGCCCCCAATACGCCCGGTCCACCGTCGCCAGCTGACGCATCACCTCAACCTTCGTCCGCGCCCACGCCGCGTCCTCCTCGTACCGCGCGATCCGCAGCGCCGCCAGGTTCGCCCGACGACCCGCCCCGCGCAGCAGCGGCTGCGACACGCTGAACTCAAAGTCCGACGCGTACGACGGGTTCAGCGTCGCGAACGCGTTGTTGTTCTCGTTCTGGTTCCACGGCAGGGTGATCGACGCCGTCCCCCCCGTCCGAAGCGGCACCCGCACCCCCGGCTCCACCCGAAGGTTCTGCGACTGCGCCGACGCCAGCGTGCTCGACGTGGGCTGGTTCAGGTCCGACCAGCGCGCGTTCAGCGTGAACAGCGACTCGAACCGCGCCGCCTCCTCCCCCACCCGCTCCCCCGCCACCGCCGGGTCCACCAACGCCACCCGGATGTCCAGGTTGTTCGAGAGCGCCCACAGCCGGCACTCCTCGAGCGAGACCTCGCTCCGCTCCGCCCCCTCGAACCTCGCCCGCGACGCCGCGATCCGCGCCTCCATCGACCCCGCCCCCTCCCCCGCCCCCTCGCCCGCGGGCGGCGCGGGCCGCAGGTACTCCGCCAGGCTCCGCCGATCGATCCCCTTCAACCGCGATCGGTCCACCCGCGCGACATCGGGTGAGTCATCGAACAGCGGCGCCTCGCACCCCCACCCACCCCACCCGGCCCACAGCACCGACGCCGCCGCCACACCCGTCATCAATCGCCCGCGACCGTGCTTTCGTTCGCTCATTCGTGCCTCAACGCGTCGATGGGATTCAGCCGGGCCGCCTTGACCGCCGGGAACATCCCGAACACCACGCCCGTCGTCACGCAGAACCCCACCGCCAGCCACACCGCCCACACCGGGACCTCCGCCCCCGACATCGATCCACCGGGGATCGCCTGGATCCCCGCCACCAACCCGCGGCCGATCACCAGCCCGATCGCCCCGCCCACCATGCACAGCGTCACCGCCTCCACCAGGAACTGGATCAAAATCACCTCGGGCCTCGCCCCCAACGCCTTGCGCAGCCCGATCTCCCGCGTCCGCTCGCTCACCGACACCAGCATGATGTTCATGATCCCCACCCCGCCCACGATCAGCGAGATCGCCACGATCCCCGCCGCCGCCGCCGTCAGCCCGCCCGAGATCCGCTTGAACTGATTGATGAACTGGTCGATCGCCTCCACCCCGAACGTGTCCGGGTCCCCGGGCTGCAGCCCGCGCACCCGCCTCAGGTACCCGCCAACCTCCGCCTTCACGTCCTCCACCTTGTCCGGACCGCGCGACTGCGCCACCGCGAACATCCTCGGCACCGGCCTCATCGTCAACGCCGTCGCGTACGGCACGTAGATCTCCGTCCTCGCCTCCCCGCCGCCGAACATCGGCGACACCGACTTGGTTTCCACCACCCCCACCACCGTGAACCGGCGACCCCCCACCAGCAGCACCTCCCCCGTCGGGTCCGCGTCCAGCGACAGTTCCTCCAGGCCCTTGTCGTTGATCAGGCACACGTTCAGACGGCTCTCCTCGTCGCCCGCCATGAACGGCCTCCCCACCGTCACGAACCTCTGCTCGATCTCGTGCCACTCCGGCCTGATCCCCTGAACCGTCACCGCCTCCAGCGTCCGCTCCCCGAACCTCACGTCCCCGTTCATCTCCATCACCGGGCTCAGCCTCAACAGCGACGGCGCGTTGGGCATGATCCCCTCCACCTGCTCGGGCGTCAGCCTCACCTGACGCCAACTGAACCGGTCCCGCTGCCCCGGCGGCATCCTCGGGAAGATCCACACCTTGTTCGCCCCCACCGTCTCGAACTCCCGCAGCACGAACGACTCCAGCCCCTTCGTCGCCGCCACCGTCGTCACCACCGCCGTCACCCCGATCACGATCCCCAGCGTCGTCAGCAACGCCCGGACCTTGTTCACCCAGATCTGCCCCAACGCCGTCAGCACCGTCTGCACCACGAGACGCACCAGGCTCATCACGAGACACCCCCCGCCCCCACCGAGCCCCCAGCCCCCACCACCGACCCCGCCGCGCGAACCGCGTGGTCCGCCGCCCGCTTGAGATAGTCCTGGTGGATCGGGTCCTCGCCCGTCGGGTGGTCCGACACGATCCGCCCGTCGCGCAGCCTCACGATCCGCGCCGCGTGCCCCGCGATGTCCTCCTCGTGCGTCACCATCACGATCGTCTGCCCCTCCGCGTGCAACTGCCGGAACAGCCCGATGATCTCCTCGCTCGTCACGCTGTCGAGGTTCCCCGTCGGCTCGTCCGCCAGCAGGATACTCGGGCCCGTCACCAGCGCCCGAGCGATCGCCACCCGCTGACGCTGACCGCCCGACATCTGGTTGGGACGGTGCCCCATCCGGTCGCCCAGGCCCACACGCTCCAGCGCCCGCCTCGCCAGCTTCTTGGCCCCCCACCAGTGACGCCGCGAATACAGCAGCGGCAGCATCACGTTCGACAACGCCGTCGCACGCCCCAGCAGCTCGAAGCTCTGGAACACGAACCCGATCCGCTCGTTCCTCACCCGCGACAACGCCCCCACCGACATCCGGTGCGTCGGCTTGCCCGCCAGCTCGTACGTCCCCCCCGTCGGACGGTCCAGGCATCCCAGGATGTTCATCAGCGTGCTCTTCCCCGAGCCGCTCGACCCCATCACCGCCACGAACTCGTTCGACCCGATGTCCAGGTCCACCCCGCGCAGCGCGTACACCGTCTCGGTCCCCATCCGGTAGACTTTCTCAAGACCCCGGATCCGGATCGCGGGCGCGCCCTCCATGCCTCACCCTCCCCCGCTCGTGCCGCCGCCCGACGACGCACGCGAGGCCCCGACGCCGTCGCCCGCGCCGCCCGACCCGTTCCCCTCGCCCCGGTCGTCCTCCACCCGCTGTTCGTGCTTGAGCGACAGCAGCGTCTTGTACGGCCCGATGATGATCGACGAGCCCTCCGCCACACCCTGAACGACCACCGTGTGCGTCAGGTCGCTCGCCCCCGCGATCACCGGCGTCGCCCGCGCCCGCCCCCCCTCGATCGTCCAGACCACCCGCACGTACTTCTTCCCCGAATCCACCAGCGGGCTCTCACGCAACGCCGCCGGCAGGTCGTCCACCGCACGGTCAACCACCGCCTGGCTCGGCACCTTCAGCACCCCCGCCAACGTCTCCACCTCCACGTCCACGTTCGCCAGCATCCCCGACAACGCGTTGTCCTCCGGCAACTCCACCGCGATCTCCGTCTCGAAGTACGCCGTCTGGTCGCTCCCCACCTGCCGCGTCGGCCTCACCCGCTCCACCACCCCGCGGTACACCGACCCCGGGAACGCGTTGATATACACCCGGCACCGCTGCCCGCCCTCGACCGGCATGATGTTCGCCTCGTCGATCCTCGCCCGCATCAGCATCCGCGACAGGTCGCTGAACCGCATGATCACCGACCCGGGGCTGTTGAGCGTCCCCACCACCACCAGCTCCCCCACCTCCGCGTTGAGCTGCGAGATCACCCCGTCGAACGGCGCCGAGATCACCGTGTTCGCCAGGTCCTTCTCCGCACGCTTGATATTCGCCCTCGCGATATCGATCGACCGCTCCACCTGCTCCAGCGCGCTCTTGAGCTCCAGCCACCTCGCCTCCGCCGCCTCGTACACCTGCGGCGCGATGTCCTTGCTCCCCAGCAACTCCCGCTGACGCCGAAGGTCCCGGTCCGCCTGCTCGTACGTCGCCCTCACCCCCTCCAGCCTCGACTCCTCGCTCCTCAGGCTCGCACGCGCCGAGTCCAGCAACGCCTGAAGGTCGTCGCTCTCGAGCCTCACCAGCGTCTCGCCCTTCCGGGCCCGCTGCCCCTCCCGGAACGGCAACGCCACGATCCGCGCCGACACCTGCGCCGAGATGTCCACCTTCGTCCTCGGCTCGATATACCCCGGCGCGCTCACCACCCGGATCAGATCCCCTCGCTCCACCGCCCCCACCCGCACCTTCGTCGCCTTGAGGTCCGGCCTCAATTTCGACCGAACCTCCTCCAGGATCCCGGCCCGCGTCAGCCAGTACCCGCTCCCGGCGCACCCCACCACCACGATCACCAGCAAACCCAGAAACCACTTCCACACGCGCTCCGCTCCGTTCGCCGGCCACGCGCCGGATTCAATGCCCCGCTCGCCCTCGCTCAACGCCCCAAACCCACACCCCCCCCGAGGCCCCGTCCTTCGGATTCCGAACCGCCGCGTCTCACGCCACGCGCACAACCCCACCGAGGAACCGAACAATACCCCGCAATCCCCCCGCGGTTGCAGCCTCGGCCCGACCGCCCGCGACGCGACCGATACCCTTCCCCGTGATCCCCAGCGCCAATGAGTCCGACCTCCTCGGCCTGATCGCCAGCGCCGCCGCCCCGCTCCGTCACGACTTCGCACACGTCCTCGTCGGCCCGGGCGACGACGCCGCCGTCCTCCGTACCCCCGCCGGCGACACCCTCCTCGCCACCGTCGACCAGCTCGTCGAGGCCCGGCATTTCCTCCCCATCGACCGCGACGCCCCCAACCCCAACACCCTCGACCTCATCGCCCGAAAGGCCGTTGCCCGGAGCGTCTCCGATATCGCCGCGATGGGCGGCTCCCCCGCCTTCGCCCTCGCCACCGCCTGCCTCCCGCGACCCTTCCCCGCACACGCCGCCGAGCACCTCGCCCTCGCCGTCCACCGCTGGGGCCGGCACTGGTCTTGCCCCGTCGTCGGCGGCGACCTCGCTTCCTCCGCCGACGCCCACGCCCCGCTCCACCTCAGCATCACCGTCCTGGGTTACCCCCACCCGCTTCACCCCCCCGCCCTCCGATCGAACGCCAAGCCCGGGCACGCCGTCTTCGTCACCGGCGCCCTCGGCGGCTCCCTCGCCTCGGGCCGGCACCTCACCTTCGAACCACGCCTCGACGAAGCCCGGCATCTCCTCGACGCCCTCGGACCGTCCATCGGCGCGATGATCGACCTCTCCGACGGCCTCGGCCGCGACGCCGGACGCATCGCCCACGCCTCCAACCTCCGGCTCACCCTCCACGCCGACCGATTCCCCCTCAATCCCGGCTGCGACTGGCGCCGCGCCCTCGCCGACGGCGAAGACTACGAACTCCTCTTCACCGCCCCGCCCGACGCCGTCCCCACGACCCTCGGTCCCCACCACACCCCCGTCACCCGCATCGGCGAGGTCACCGCCGACACCCCCGGCGCCCGCGTCGTCACCACCGCCGGCGACACCCTCGACGCCGACCACGCCGGCTGGGATCACCACTAACGATCTGCGATCTCCCCCACCCGCCGATCACTCGGGCTTCACCCCCGCGAACGGCAGCGTGTCCGGCGTCACGTACACCCGCGTCGTGAACACCATCGCCGGGTCCGTCGCCTTCCCCCCCGCGAACACGCACTCGACAAAGTACGCCCGCCACCCCTCCGCGGGACGCGGCACCCGCGCCACGAACACCCGCCCGCCCTCATCCACCGCGCTCAGACGCTCCGCCGTCCACGTCCGCCCCGTCTCGCCGATCCGAAAGTCCCTCGCCTTGGGGTTATCCACCCGCCACGCCTGCACCATCACGGGCTCGGCCCCCACCCGCACCTCCAGCACGTCCGCTTCCACGCCATCTCGCGTCTCGACCCGGTGCGTCCACGCCACCTCGGGCCGCGGCACCCCACGCACGAACGCCTTGTAAAACCCCAGCACCTCCAGGGGCGCCGCGCTCCCACGAAGGTTGTGCCCCGCGTTGGGCACCGTCCTCATCCGCCACTCCGGCGACACCGCGTCCACGTAATGACGCGCGCTGTCCGCCGGGAAAAACTCGTCGCCGCCCGCCGTCACGATGTACTTCGGCATCGTCAGCCTCGGCATGTACGACAGCGGGTCCTCGTGGCGGATCACCGCGTTCAACTCGGGCGTCCCGAACTTCCGCGCCACCCCGGCCTCCTCGTAATCTTTCAACGCCGGCGCCCAGAACCCGTACGACGCGAAATGGTGCGGCGTCTGCGCCGGCAGGTTCAGCACATCGATCACGATCGGCGCGATCGCCTTCACACGCCCGTCCACCGCCGCCGTCAGCCACGCCGTCCACCCACGCTTCGACGCCCCCGTCACGAACCACCCGTCCACCCTCGGCCCCGCCCCCGCACGCTCCGCCGGGCCCGTGAACCCGCCCTCGGGACCTTCCTTCAGGAAGGCCTCCGCCGCGTCCATCGCCCTCACCGCCGACTTGACCATCGGGAACCGCCCGATCCACTCCGCCTCCCCGCTCGCCATCGCCAGGTTCCACGTGTGCGCCAGGAGGCCGTCCTCGAACCGCTCCCGCGTCTCCCCGGCGAACACCAAGGGCTGATTCGGCACGTTGTCCACGTGCACCACCACCGCCCCAGACCCACGCACGATCATCAGCATCTCCGCCGGCGGGACCGCCACCGGCTCCGCGCGACGCCGACCGCCGCCGATCAGCAGGATCCCCGTCGAGTGCTCCACCCGGTCCGGCACCGCCACGCTCACCCAGTGCGTCCACAGCGGGTGATCCACCTCCGCCTCGGTCCGCCACTTCTGCGAGGTCATCCGCAGGTGGTACACCGTCACCCCGTCGCCCTGGAACGTCGACTCGTGCTTCCACGAGAACGCCCCGTCGTCCCGCGCCACGTACGCCGCCAGGTCCCCCGGCACCCCGTCCGCCCCCACCACCGCCGAGACCATCGGCGCCGACGGCCCCGCCCCGGACCCCGCCGGCTGGAACACGGCCACGCACCCGACACACCACGCAAGAAGCATGCTCATACCCGAGGGTATCAGCCCGCCGACACCCCCGACCCACCCGCCGACTCGTCCTTCACGATCCCCGTGATGTACGCCGCGAACGAGGGGTCCTCGCCCTGCAGAAGTTCCGGCAACGCCGCGCGGAAGTCCGGCTTGCGGCACCACTCCCGCATGTAATCCTCCCACGACCGCCACAGCCTCGCGTTCTGCCCCGACATCCGCTCGTCGTACACCAGCATGTACGCCCGCTCGAACAGCGCCACCAGCACGCTGAACAGCGCGTACCGCCGCTCGGCCTGCTCCGCCGTCGGGTCCTCGATGCTCCCGCCTCGCCGCAGCAGCCGAAGGTCGGAGTTGTCGATCGCCAGCTTGATGAAATCCGTGTACTCGTCGCTGAGCCGTTGGTACAGCTCCTCGTCCTCGCTCTGGCGTTGACGACGCTGCTCGTACATGAAAATCCCGATCGCGAACGGGAGGCCGAAGACCGTCACGATGTAGCTGAGCGTCTCCCACGTCTCTCGTTCAAAGAGCATCGCCGAACCTCCTCCCCACCCCACCCCCACCCCCATCCCCATCCCCATCCCCATCGCCCTCATCACCACGCCCACCACCATTCCGGATGCCGAACCCGAACGACAGCCTACACGCCGACCACCGCCCCGTGTGCGCTCGGGGATCGTGAATCTTCACGCCGGGCATCAGAGCCCCGCCGGCGGGCCCGATCCGGGGTGGACCCGAGGCCCCACCCGACCCCGAAGAACGCGGCAGGACCGATCGTGGCGCATCTCGCCCCCGGCGCGCACGCACATGAACCCTCATATGGTTTTCGTATGGCCGTCGTCGTCCGTGAGTTGAGCACGCCCGCGCTCACCGAGGCCCTGGCCCGGGGTGTGGCCGACGCGCTCGAGCCGGGCGACGTGGTGGCGCTCTCGGGCGACCTTGGCGCGGGCAAGACGTTTTTCGCGCGGGCGGTCGCGGCCGCGTTGGGCGTCGACCCGGGCGTGATCTCGAGCCCGACGTACGTCATCGTGAACCAGTACCCGGTCACGCCCCGGCGTGCCGGGGGGGACGCGGGCGCGGGAGCGCGAACGGAATCGGGTGGGAGGACGGGGGTCGAGGTGGTCCACGCGGATTTCTACCGCCTCGGCGGCGAGGACGACCTCCCCGCGTTGGGGTGGGATCGTCTCGTCGGGCCCCGCTCGATCGTGCTGGTCGAGTGGCCCGAGCGCGCCCCCGCGGCCCTGGGCGACCCGTCCCGCGTGGCGTGCGTGGCCTTCGAGGCCACCGGGCCCGAGTCACGCCGGGCGACGCTCACCCTGCCCGAAGCGTGGCACGGGCGCCCGGCGTACCAACGGCTGATCGACCACCCGCCCACGGTGTGCGCCGTGAGCGGTCGGGCGGTCTCGCCGACCAACCCCGCCTACCCCTTCGCGGACGAGCGGTCGCGCCTGGCGGACCTCAACCGCTGGTTCACGGGCTCGTACACGACGTCGCGGCCCGCCGAGCCCGCGGATTTCGAGGACGACGCGGGGTCGTGAGCCGCCCGGCGTGGGGGCGTAGGATCGGCGGATGTTCGACGCCGTGTTATCGCAGGACGGGACGCTCTGGTCGCTGTTCCGTCAGTCGTTCGACCTGTTCACCGTGATGCTGGTGGCGGGGTCGGTGGTGGGCGTAGCGCTGGTGGTTCGGTGCGTGATCGACGTACGGGGCCCGCGGATCGACCCGCCCAAGGCGCGGGCGATGATCGGGGACCTGGCGGCGGGCCGGCGGTGGGACGACCTCAAGCGGTTCACCGCCTCGGACGGTTCGATGGCCTCGGCGATCGTCCGCGCGGCGCTCTCGCGCCCTCCGGGCACGGACCGCGCGGGGCTGCGCGACGCGGCGGAGCTGGCGGCGAGCGAGGAATCCGCCCGGTGGTTCCGCGTCATCGAGCCGCTCAACATCATCGGGAACCTCGGGCCCTTGGTCGGGCTGGCGGGCACCGTCTGGGGGATGATCCTCGCGTTCACGACGCTGGGCGAATCGGGCGGTCAGGCGGGCCCGGCGGACCTCTCGCTGGGCATCTCCAAGGCGCTTTTCCACACGCTGCTGGGGCTGTGTCTGGCGATCCCGTGCCTGCTGATCTACGGGCTCTACCGCGGGATCATCGACCGGCACTGCACCGCCGCGTACCTGTTCGCGGCCCGGGTCGTCGAGACCCTCCCCGCGGGCGCCGCCCGCGAGGACCTGCCCAGCGTGATCAAGGGCGCGGGACGCGGCGAGGGCTCGCCCGTCACGACCGCCTGAGGGAGCTCCGATGAGGCGTCGCCGCGTGGGCATCCCGGACGGCGGAGGGGCGGGCAAGATCAACGTCACCCCGCTGATCGACGTGGTGATGGTCCTGATCGTGTTCTATCTCATTGTCGGGCGTCTGGCGACGGATCAGGGACGGCGGGTCGTGCCCCCGGCGACGGCGGTCGGTGACGCGTCGGCCCAGGGCGGGGTGGTGATCCACGCGGCCCGGGCCGGGGACGGGTCGGCCGAGTACCGCGTGGGGTCGGAGGTGGTGCCGGCCTCGTCGCTCGCGTCGGTGATCCGGGGCGTGTCGCCGGGCGGGAGTGTGCCGGTCTCGGTCCGCGCGGACCGGGCGCTGACGTACGCGGAGGTCGCTCCGGCGCTGGAGGCCTGCCGGGAGGCGGGGCTGACGGGGGTGCGGCTGGTGGCGCAGCGCGAGAGCGGGGGCGGCGTGGGGAGTGGCCGGGGCGTGGAGGGGGCGCGATGAAGGGCGGGTTCCGTCGGCGCAACGCGATGGCCCTGCACGGGATGCACTACGGGCCCAACATGACGCCGATGGTGGACGTGGTGCTGGTGATCCTGATCTTTTTCATGGCGAGCGCGTCGGTGATGGGGGCCGAGTGGTTGCTGAACACGGCGTTGCCCACGCGTCGGGCGGGCGGGTCGGCGGGCCGCGAGGGGGCGGCGCTGCGGCTCGAGCTCACGGCGGTCAACGGGGAAGCGCGGGTCGGGGCGTCGGTCAAAGGGCGCGTCGCCCGGCCCGGGGGGGCGGAGGTCGAGACGCTCGGGGCGATGGACCTGGCGGGGGCGGTGGCGCTGGTATCGAGTGTGGCACGCGAGGTCGGCCCCCCCTCGCTGACGGTGACGATCGTCCCCTCCGGGGCCGCGTCGTGGGAGTGGGTGGTGAGGCTGCACGAGGCGTGCCACGCGGCCGGGGTTACGCGCGTGTGCGTCGCGGGGGCGGAGGATCGCGCGGGGCCGGGCGGGTGACCCGCTCGGGCTCGGCGTACACGCAGAAACTGTGCCCCCGGGCGGTCAGCCCGTGCTCGCGGCAGAGCCGATCGCGCAGGGCGGCCAGCTCGGGGACCTCGACGGGGATCACGCGGTCTTCCCCGATGACCACGATCAGGTCGTGCGGCTCACGCCCCCAGACCAGTTGGTAGCGGGCCTGGTCATCGCCCAGGTTCACCCGGCGGATGATCCCGGCGTCCTGGAGAAGGCGCAGCGTCCGGTAGACCGTCGCCTTGGACACCCGGAACCCCGTCGACTTGAGGCGGCGCTGGAGCTCCTCGGCCTCGAACAGCCCGTCCCGGCGGAGGATCGCGTCGAGCACCTGCGCCCGCTCGGGCGTGTACTTCTGGCCGAGTTTCTTCAGGCTCCGCCGGAACACCGCGCAGAGCGGCTCGAAGACGAGGATCTCGTCGTCCGGGGCGATCGTCGCGGCGTTGCGGTCGGCGTCCACTCACTATCCTAGTGGTCCCCGCCGCGGGGTGTTCATGGACGCACGCACCGGACAACCCGCCCGCGGATCCTCGATCGGGTCGACCCCGATCCCCGTGATCGGGATCGCCCTGCTCGCGTTCACGCTCCTGGCGGCGTCGGGCGCGGGGGGGTTCCGGTTCGAGGCGGCCAGTTGGTCGCTCGCCGCGCTGGCCAACGCGGCGTGGGCGCCGGCGGTGTGCCTCGCGGGGGCGGTCGGGCTGGGGAGGCTCGTCAGGCCGATCTTCGCCCGATCGGCGCAGGCCTGGCCTCTGCAGGTCGGCGCGGGCCTCGCGCTCCACCTGACGGCGTGCCACCTGCTCGGGCAGCTCGGGCTGATCTCGGGCCCGATCGGGACCGCGTCGGCGGTGACCCTCAACGCGGTGGGGATCTTCCTGCTCCTCCAGCAATGGAGCCACGCGAGCGAGGAGACGCCCCGGGGGGACGGATCGTCGCGGCTTTCGTGGAAGCCCGGGGCGGCGGCCTACCTCGCGGCGGTGCCCCTCGCGGTGCTCGCGCTCGCGTCGGCCCAGCCGCCGGGTCTCTTGTGGGACAGCGAGTTCGGCGGGTTCGATTCGCTGAGTTATCACCTCCAGTTGCCGCAGGAGTGGTTCGCGATGGGGCGGATCGCCCCGCTCGACCACAACGTGTACTCGTACCTCCCGTCGTACATGGAGTCGGCGTTCGTCCACCTCGCGGCTTTGACGCGTGCGTCCGCGCCCGGGTCGGTGGGCGAGGAGGCCTTCGGGCTGCTGAGCGGGGGCGGGTGGAGGCTCTTGTCGTGCCAGGCGCTGCACGCGGGGTACGCGGTGCTGGGGGCGTGGGCGGCGGCGAAGGCCGCCGGGTCGTTGTTGAGCGGGACGGCCATCGGATCGTCGGCCGGTCGGTGGGCGTGGGCGGCGACCATCGCGACGCCCTGGGTGCTCGTCGTCGGGTCGCTGTCGTACAACGAGATGGGCGTGGTCGCGCTGGGCGCGCTGGCGATGGTGGCGGCGGCGGACCCGGCCCTCGCGGTGTGGCGCCGAACGACGCTGGCCGGGCTGATGGTCGGCGTGGCGTGCGGGGTCAAGCCCACGGCGATCCTGATGGTCGCGCCGGCGGTCGCGGTCGTGCTGCTGTCGGGCCTGCCCAGGCCCGCCGCGGGATGGTCGGGCCGGGCCCTTTCGCGGGTGGCGCTGAGCCTCGTGCCCGGGGGCGTGGTCGGGGGGGCGGCGCTCGTACCCTGGTTGGTCCGGAACTGGTCGGCGTGCGGGAATCCGGTGTTCCCGTACGCGGCGGGGTGGTTCGGGACGGGGCATTGGGACCCCGAGCAGGTCGAGCGGTACCGGGCGGGTCACGCGTTCGAGGGCGGGCTGGTCGAGCGGCTCGCCGTCGCGCTGGGGGCGGAGCGAGGGGTGTTGCACGCGCAGTGGGGGCTGCTGGTGCCGATGGCGGTGTTGGGCGTGGTGCTGCTCGTCCGCGCTCGGGAGACGCGGCGGTCGGGGGTCGTGCTCGGCGCGGCGGCGCTTGCGTCGCTGGCGGGATGGTTCATGTTCACGCACGTGCAATCGCGGTTCGTGCTGGGGGCGTTGCCGGTGCTGGGTGTGGCGGCGGGGTGCGTGCCGGCGCTGGCGTGGGCGGGCGGTCGCCGAGGGGCGGCGGCGGCGGCGACGCTGGCGCTCGCAGCGCAATCGGTGTGGTGCGCGGCGGTGTTTATGCACCAGGCGGGCCGGGGACCGACGGCCCTCGCGGGGATCAAACCCTCGGAGCTCTCGGGCGCGGGGCTCCGGAGGGCGTTGGAGGCTTCGCCGGCGGCGGAGCGGATGTCGTTCTTCGCGGGGGCGGACCCGACGAGGTACATCAACCTCGGGCTGCCGGCGGGGAGCGTGGTGTATCTGCTGGGCGACTCGACGCCGCTGTATTTCACGGTCCCGGTGGTGTACCACACGACGTGGGACGCCTCGCCCATGGGCGGGGTGATGCGGGCGTCGCCGGGCACGCCGCGGGAGATGGGCGGCGGGTGGCTCTCGGCGCTTCGGGCCCGCGGGGTGACGCACGTGCTGGTGAACTACGGGGAACTGGCGAGGCTCGAACGGAGCGGGTGGTACGACCCGATGGTGACGCCCGGGGTGGTGTGGGAGGTCATGAACGGGTGGGCCGCGACGGTGAAGGCGTGGGGCGCGGGGGGGGGGAGTGGGGCGGGGTCGCCGCCGCGGCAGGTGCTGTACCGGATCGACGGGGTCGGGGCGGACCGCCCGGCGCTGGTCGGCGTGGGCGCGGCCGGGGGTGGCGCGTGAGCGGTCGTTCGGTCCGGGCCAAGCGGTTGATGTCGGCGGGGATGCAGGCCGCGGCGTTCGTGCTGTGCGTGGGGCTGCTGGCGTGGTGCGTGCGTGGGGCGTTCAGCGAGTCGAACCGGGCGCAGTGGTCGCGGCTCCGGGACGCCGACGCGTGGACGGTGGCGGCGGTGCTCGGGCTGACGGGGGCGACGCTCGCGATCAACGGTCTGATTTTCTGGGCGACGATCAGGCCGGTGCGTCGGCTGGGGATCGTGGACCTGCAGGCGACCAACGCGGTGGGGACGCTGCTGGCGTTGGCGCCGTTCAAGGTGAGCATCCTGTTCCGGGTGCTGGTGCACGTGCGGCGTGACCGCGTCCCGCTGGTGACGGTGGGGGCGTGGTTCGTGGCGGTGACGATCGGGATCTCGGCGGCGACGAACCCGGTGTTCTTCACGTCGCTGGCGAGGCCGACGGTCGACGGGTGGTGGGTGCTGATCGTGGCGGCGGGGCTGGTGGTCTCGCACGCGGCGGTGTGCGGGCTGGCGCGGGTCTTCGCGGGGGAGCGCGGGTTGGCCCGCCTCCGGAGGGTGGCGGCGTGGGTGTTGCCCGGACGGCTCAAGACACTGGCGGCGGGCGAGGCGGTGTCGAAGGCCGCGGCCGGGTTTGATATGGCGGCGCACCCGTGGTGGCTGGCGGCGCAGATGGGGCTGCGGGTGCTGGACCTGATGGTGCTGGGGGTCAGGCTGTGGCTGTGCGCGAGGATCGTGGGCGTGGAGGTGTCGTTCGGCGGGGCGATCGTGTACGGGGCGTTCCACTTCGCCATCGGGGCGCTCAGCCCGGCGGGGGCGCTGGGCGCCCGCGAGGGCCTGACGGCGATCGTCGCGTCGAGGATGCAGGGCTTCAGCCCCGAGTCCTTCGCGGTCGTCATGCTGCTCCTGCTGGCGTCGGAGGCGCTGGTGGTGGTCCCGGCGGCGCTGGCCGGGGTGCTGAGGCTGCGCCCGGACCGGCTGTTGCGGGGCTGGCGCGGGCACGCCGCGGGGAAGGATGGGGCGACGCCGGGTCGGTCTACTTAGGGCAGGCGACGTGTCGGATGTGGGGCGCCCACTGCTCGCGGAAGAACGGCTCGACCTCGTGGGGTTCGTCGAGCCAGTTGTGAGGGTAACTCGGGCCCGCGCGGCCGAAGTGGCCCCAGATCGCGACGCCGTCGGCCCCGAACTGCCAGGGCAGGCGGAGCTGGTGAGCGACGTTCCAGTCGTTGACGAACAGGTCGCCCTGGATGTCGGGGCTGCAGTTGCCCGAGGAGGCGCGGTAGTGCCACCAGGCGACGGCGATGACCGGGACGTTGGGGCGGCAGAAGCGGTCTCGGACGCGGACGGACTCGCCGATGAGCGACGAGAAGAACGCGGAGTTCTGCCCGGGGGTGTTGGTGTAATCCGGGCAGGGGCTCGTCGCGCGGTCGGTGGTGGTCCACATGAGCTGGTAGACCGAGGGCATGAGCACGTCGATCTCGGCCCAGAGCGGGGCGAGCTGGTCGTTGATGGCGGACTTCTCCGCGTCGTAGGTGGGCCACCAGTTGAAGGGCGTGCCGTAGAACCCGTACTTGGCGGTGGGCATGACGGCGCGGGTGTAGCGGAGGGTCTCGACGAAGTAGTGGATGCCGAAGGCGTTGTACGACACCCGGCAGAACTCCGACTGCTGCTCGGGCGAGAGGTCGTACCACCCGAGCGTGCCGGCCGGGGGGGTGTACCCGGTCCGTTCGATGAAGAGGGGGTCGTACCGGATGCCGTTGATGGCTTCGAGCATCGCGCGCCAGCCGTCGCGCTGGGGCTGGACGCCCCAGGTGAACTCCCACAACGGGGGGACGGCCTCGAGATCGAGGCACAGGAGCCCCGAGAACCCCGCCGTCACGCGGTTGTTGAAGGCCACGTGCGCGGTGGCCTGGTGCTCGGCCATCCAGGCGTCGTGATTGCTCGACCAGTGGGTGTAGGTCCCGTTCGCGGAACGGAAGAGGAGGTAGAGCCCGGCCTCGAGGTGCTCGCCGTTGGGGCCCAGACGCATCGGGATCTTGGGGTAGTCCTGCTCGTAGATAATGGCGCAATCGCGGCTGATGGGGATCCCCGAGAGGTTGACGAGGGTGTCCATGGGCTGGTTGCCCTGGAGCCCGGTGGAGACGAGCCAGTAGTACGTGAAGTTGGTCTTGGCCCGGGATTCAACGAACGCGCTGTAATCGGCGAGGTCGACGGTGTTGTCGAGGTTGAGGTCGGCGGCGGAGCGCCGGGCCGCGTAGTCGTCCATGAACGAGAGCGAGTCGGCGAAGTTGGCGACGCAATCGCGGTTGTAATCGGGCTGGGCGAGAGCCCCCGGGGTGAACCACGAGGCGACCGCGGCCGCCACGAGAGCAAACCCGGCGCGGACCGGTCGCGCGTCGTGTGTTGACAGACCCGAGGCGACCCGTGGGCCGCCGTACCGAGCGTTTCGCATGTGGATCACTCTCTCAAGACGCCGGGAGAACATTACCAGACGTTGAGCGGGGGTGCAAGGGGGAAATGACCCAACTCCCGGAGAGTCCGGGGGGGCGTAGCACCTCGCGGGGTCTATTTGGTCTTTGGGAGGATCGACCCGATCGCCCGGGAGATCAATGGGCGGCCTCGGTGACGCGGAGGACTTCCTGGACGGACGTGACGCCCTGAGCGACCTTACGCATCCCGTCCTGTCGGAGGGAGACCATGCCCCGCTCGACGCACATGCGGCGGAACTCGGCGACGTTGGGGTTTCGGGCGACGATGTCGCGGAGGTGGTCGTCGACCACCAGGAGCTCATAGATACCCACTCGCCCCGAGTACCCGGTGTTGCGGCACTTGTCGCATCCCTTGGCGATCCAGAGCTCGTCGGCGTCGAAGGAGTTCATGGCGAGGTACTCGGCCATCTCTTCGGAGGGTTTCTCGGTCTGCTTGCAGTGGGTGCAGAGCCGGCGGATGAGCCGCTGGGCGAGGACGGCGTTGACGGCGGCGCCGACAAGGAAGGGCTCGAGCCCGATGTTGACCAGTCGGGTGATGCTCGACGGGGCGTCGTTGGTGTGCAGGGTGCTGAGCACGAGGTGCCCGGTGAGGGCGGCCTGGACGGCGATCATCGCGGTCTCGTGGTCGCGGATCTCGCCCAGCATGATCACGTCGGGGTCCTGACGCAGCAGGGACCGCAGCGCCACCGCGAAGGTCATCCCGATCTTCTCGTGCGTCTGGGTCTGCGTGATCCCGTCGAGGTGGTACTCGACGGGGTCCTCGACGGTCGAGATGTTCATGGAGTTCTTGTCGAGCTGTCGGATGCTGGCGTAGAGGGTGGTGGTTTTCCCCGAGCCGGTCGGGCCGGTGACCAGGACGATCCCGTGGGGCGATTCGACCTGTTTCTTCCAGATCTGAAGGGTGTTCTCGTCGAAGCCGAGCTGGTCGAGCTCGACGTTGATGGACCGGGTGTCGAGGATGCGCATGACCGTCTTCTCGCCCGCGGGCGTGGGGAGGGTGGACATGCGGAGGTCGAGCTTGCGCCCGCCGACCTGGCAGCGGATGCGGCCGTCCTGGGGGAGGCGGCGTTCCGAGATGTCGAGGTTGGCCATGATCTTGAGGCGGCTCGTGATCGCCGGGGCCATCCCGGCCGGGGGGTTGAGCATCTCGTAGAGCTCCCCGTCGATGCGGAAGCGGACCTTGAGCTTTTTCTCCGCGGGCTCGATGTGGATGTCGCTGGCGCCTTCCTTCGACGCCATCTGGATGATGTGGTTGACGATCTTGATGACCGGGGACCCGGCGGCCTCGGCCTGGAGGTCGACCGCCTCCTGCGTGCCCTTCTCGACCTGGACGTCACCCTCCTCGACGTCGGCGAGGATTTGGTTGACGTCCTCGGCGGCGGCGGACTCGTCCTTGCCCGTCACGATCTCCAGCGCGGCGCGCACGTCGAACGACGTGACGAGCACCAGCTTGCACGGGACGCCCAGCCTCGCGCGGATCTCGTCGAGCACGAACGCGTCGTCCGGGCGTGTCGCGCCGATGACCACCCGCGACCCGTCGTGCCGGAGCGGGACGACCAGGTGCTGCTTGCAGAACTCAACGGTCAGCCTCTGCAGGAGCATCCCGTCGAACCCGCCGTCGAGGCCTTTCTCGAGGTCGACCTTCTCGAACGGGATGTTGTGCCACGCCGCCACCGCGGGCTGGAGCGTGTTCTCGTCGACGCCCTGCTCGACCAGCACGTCGGTGAGCCGACGCCCGGGCGACTGTCGGAGGATCTGCTGCGCGGTGGTGATCTTGTCCGCGGCGACCACCCCGCGCTCGAGCAGGAACCCCGGGAGGTCGCTGGTGGCCCCCTGATCCCCCGAGGCATCGGGCTGGTACACGTCCGACAGGGCGGCGCCGACGGCCGACGGCGGGGCGGGCCTGGGCGGCGCGGGCACCGCGGGATCCTGGGACGCTCGCGCGGGGTGACCCTGGGTATCGACGGGGGTGAAGACCTGGTTGGCGGGCACGGCCGGGAGCGGGCTGAAGCTCGACTCGGCGCGGTCGACGCGGTGCTTGCGCGCGGGGGACTTGTCGGGGGCGGATTCATCGCCCATCCCGAGGCCCTTGAGGATGTCGTCGACGTTGTACTTGGCCACCTCGTGCTCCGGGGGTCGTGCGCGGCGGGGGGTTGGGAGTGGGGGGAGTGGGGCGGGGTCAGCGGAGACGCGGGGCGGGCCCGCCGGGGAACTGGTCTCGCGGGTTCTCGCTGTTCATGTCGATCTGGAACGTGACGCCGTCGGCGTCGAGGACGACGGACCGCTCGAGGATCTGCTTGACGGTGAAGAGGTTGTCCACGCGGTCGCCCTCGCGGTAGAGGCGTTCGCCGATGCGGGCAACGGGCAGTCGGCCCTTCATGACGGCGCGGAGTTCGAGCGAGGCCGCCGCACGCTCGAGCGACTTGGCCCGCTCCTCACGCTCTTTGCGGGCGATCTCGGCGAGTCGTCGACGCTCGGCCTCGGCGCGGGCGGAGGGGTCATCGGTGTTGACCGGGGCCGTCGATGGGGCCGAGGCGACCGCGAGCACGAAGGGGTTGCGTTCGGCGGCCTCCTTGGGGACCTCGACCGGGGCGCCGCTGCGCTCGAGCTCGCGGAGGACACGGGCGGCCTCGGCGGCGGAGACGGCCGTGCTCACCTTGGCCGAGTACTGGACCTGCACCGCCTTGTCGTAATCGATGCCCGAGCTCATCCCATAGCGGCGCATCCCGTAGAGCACCGCTCCGCTGACGGCCGTCAGCACGATCAGGAGCAGGTAGCCCGACCCGGTGCGTTTGGAGGGCTTGCTGGGGGGCGCCGCGTCGGGGGTGCCGCCGCCTCCGCTCGAGCGCAGTTCGGCGAGGAACGAGGAGGCCTGGCCCTTGTCGGGGCCCGTGGAGGGTGCGTTGGGAGTGGTGCTCATTTGGGCTTGGCCCCTTCGTCCTGGTAATAGATGCTCAGGGTGAACGTGGCTTCCATCTGGCCGTCGCGGTCGGGGAGGCGGCGGATCTTCATGTCCGTCATGCGTGTGATCCGCGTGATGTTCTGGAGTTCACGCATGAACCCGAAGAACCCGCGCCAATCGCCCCGCGTGGAGAGCTCCAGCGGCTGCTCCATGTAGACCGCCGCCTTGATCGAACGCGCGGTCTTCATCGACGGGGGTTCGAGCCCGTTGGCCACCGCGAGGTCCGACACCTGACGGACGACCGTCTCGACTTCCTTGCCCGACGGGAGCTTGGCCTCGGTGGCGGCGATGCCGTCGCGGATGCGGTCGTTGTCGGCCTGCAGCGAGTCCGAGCGGGCGGTCTCCTGCTTGAGCTTGGCCAGGGCCGTCCTTTTCAGCTCGACCTCGGACTTGGCCTGCTCGATCTGCCGGTTCTGCGGCTTGAACACCAGGAAGAAACTGGCGACCGGCACGCCCAGCAGGACGAGCAGCAGGAGGAGTTCGCGGAGGCCGAATCGCATGGGATGCTCCGGGTGGGTCGGGGGGTGTGGCACCAACAGGGCGGGATCAGCGGTCGGCGGTCGGGCTGACGCCGGTGACGGACGGGAGGCGGCTCTTGCCCGGGGCACGCTCCCCGCCCCAGGCCTCTTCGGAGGCCTGGTCGAGGGAGACCCCGCGGGCGTCGACGGCCGGGTTGAGCTTCGCCGAGATCTCGAACTTGTGAAGGACGGCGTCCTTGACCTTGGCGTCGCGGATGTAGACCAGCTCGACGTCCAGGAGCAGCGTGCTCTGCTGGAGGGCGGCGGCGTAGTCGGTGATGTCGTTGTAGACCGACGAGAGGCCCGTGATCTTCACCGACGACTCGAAGCGCGGGGGCTTGACCTCGGGCTTCTCCTCCTCGGGCTTGGGCGCCGGGTTCTTCGCGCCCGCGGCGGGACGCGATCCCTGCGGGGCGAGGGACTTGACCTTGGAGACCGTCTGGGCCTGGGCGGCGGCGTCCTTGTTGGGGTCGATCCGCTTGGACGCCAGCTCCATCTCCTCGATGGTCACGTTGCGCGGACGCCGGGTGTTCAGCTCGGCGAGCAGGACGGCGCGGGGGATCTTCTCGTCCAGCGCGGTGATGATCTCGGCCTTGCCCATCATCCGCGTCCGCTCCTTCTCCAGGCGTTCGAGCTGCTCGAGACGCTGCGCTTCGAGCGCGTACTCGCGGTTGATGGTCAGTTGCTCGCGGCGGATGGCCGTCCAGCGGCGGTTCGTCACGAAGAACGCCGAGACGACCATCAGCATGACGCACACGAACAGGAAGAGCGTGATGAAGTTCGCGCGGAGGTCGGCCCGGCGCGCGATGTAATCCTCGGGGAGGAAGCTGCCCTGTCCGGCGGCGGGTGCGTTGAAGGGGTTGTGCATGGTGGTGTTCTCGCGCGGGGTGGGCTACAGGTCCGTGGGGCTCAGGCACAATCCCAGGGGGACGGCCCACCCGGGCTGCGGGGTCGTCAGGTCGACGCCCACGCACGGTTCCTTGCCCGTCCGCGCGACGCGGGCGAGCGGGTCGGCGACCTGCGCGGGGAGACGCAGGACCCGGGCGACGTGCTGGCAGATCCCCTTGTTCTTGCTCTCGCCCCCCACGAAGACGATCCGATCGACCTTCTTCCCGGGGAAGACGCTCTGGTGGTACCGCAGCGAGACCTGGACCTCGTCGGTGAGGATCTCGAGCGGGACCGACAGGTCCGGGTCGTTGCACGTCTCGTGCGACGGGGCGGGCGCGGGGGCCGGCTCGGCCCCGCCGCTGCGCATCCCGGCCGAGAGTAACGCCAGCCCGGCGGGCCCGGACGCCGCGGCGACGGGCACGCCCGCGGGACGCCGCGGGACGGGCTCTTCCATCGCCCGGCGGATCGCGGGAGCCTCCGAGAGGTCGCACTTGGTCCTTTTGATGATCTCGTCGTCGAGGTTCACGCCCCCCAGCTCGACCGTCCGCGCGAAGACCATCGCCGGGCCGTGCGCGATCATGATTTTCGTGGTCCCGGCCCCGATGTCCAGGTACAGCGTCACCTTGCCCGCGTCGTCGGCCCGCCGCGAGACGTACTCGAACCCGCGGAGCGTCGCCGAGAACTCGCTGTGCATCCCCACTGGATCGAGCCTCGCGTCCTTGATCGCCCCCAGGAGCCGCAGCACCAGGTCGCGCGGGGTCGCGAAGCAGATCACCTCGGCCTTGCCCGCGCTCGAGGTCGCCCCGTCCACGACCACGTGGCGGTACACCAGCGCGCCCGGGTCGCACCCGATCTGTGAGGCGACCGCGGCGGCGACCTGATCGGCCATCAGGGCCCCTTCGGCCTTGTGGAGCTGCACGTGCTTGCAGAAGGTCTGCGACGCCGGGATGGCGCACACGGCCCGTCGCCCCTTGAACCCGCCCTGCCGGACCACCCGCGGGAACGCCTCGACCTGGAACGCCAGGCGTCGCGCGGGGTCGCGTTGCAACTCGGGCGGGGTCTCGAGCGACGCCGCCGCCACCAGCGCGGGCGCCTCGCCGTGGACCACCTGGAGCACCTTGAGCGCCCCGACGCCGAAATCGACCGCGATCGGGGACGAGGTCGTTTGGAACAACCCCGAGCCGACGCTGGCCAGTTTCTTGAAGGGTCCGAACGCCATGCCCTGGTTCTCGCTCCTGGGCCGGCCCGCGCGGGATGCGCGGCGGCCCGCCCTGTCATCGGCGGGGCGGGCGGCGACGTTGAGGGGCGGGCGCACGCGGCCGCCGCGACCGGCGGCGCAGGCGTCCCAGACCGATCCGTGTTCTCCGAGGGCGGGGCGTGGCGGCGAGGGCGCACCACACTCAGGGGGACAGAGAGGCACCCCACCCCCGGGCCCCCGGGCGGTTATCCGACGCTGAACAGGCCGCCCAGAGCGGCGGCGGCGGCGGGGACATCCCAGACCTGCCGGCCACGGTCGCCCGTGGTGTTGCTGATCGCGCGGATCTCTCCGTAGTGGACCCCGAGACGCCACGCGACCAGAGCGGCGGCGGCCCCTTCCATCGCCTCGGCCCTGGCCCCGGTCCGCTCCGCGACCTCGCACGCCGACCGATCGGTCCCCGAGCACGTCGATACCGTCGCGATGGGGGCGAGGGTCAGCCGCTCGGGCGTGGCGAGCCGCAACGCCCACGGGGGGTCCCGATCGCGGAACATGCCCAGCCAGCGAGGATCACCCGGGATGGTGTCCACGCGGTACGCGCTGTGCCCCGTGCCCGCGACGGGGAATCCCATGTCCTTGCACGCGGTGAAGCCCGAGGGCGATCCGAGCCCCTCGTCCGCGAACGCGTGGGCGGTCGCCAGCACGAGGTCCCCGGGCGAGAGGTCGAACGCGGGGGGGCCCGACGCTCCCGTGCGCGACGGGAGGGCGCCCGCGAGCCCGAGGTTGAGGACGAGCGCATAAGGCCGCCGAACGATCGCGGCGGCGACCGCGCCGGCGGCGTTGGCCTTCCCGATCCCCGAGATCACAAGTTCCATGTCGTCCGCGACGTTCGCGGCGTCCCATGGCACGCTCGGGGGCGTCGCGCCAAGGCCACGGGCGACCGCCGCCGCCTCGATCTCGGCCGCGACCACGATCAGCACGCGACGCGTCGCCCGGCCCGACGGTGTGGGCCCGGGACCCGCGGGGTCGGGGACGGGCTCGCGTGCTGATGGGTTCCCTATCATTGAGTCGAGTGTAAGGACGGACGGATTCGGGACGTGATCGGCCCACGATCGACAGGGTGGTCCGTGAGCGGTGATTCTCTCGGTGCATCGGGGCATAGCCCCGAACCGAATGCCGGGCGGGGCCGGTAGAAGTAGGACGTATGACGCAACCAAACGCGGGTCGGAACGGTGGTCGGGGTGTGGGCGGGTCGTCCCGGTGCCGGGGCGGATCGCTCGCGCGGGTCGTGGTCTCGTTGGTGATCGTGGCGGGCGTGGCGGGCGGCGGGTACTGGGTGCTGCGGGACGACGACGGGTCGGGTGGTCACTCGGGCCCGGACGTGGTGCAGGTCTCTCGGTCGGGGTTCGACATCTCGACGACCTCGAACGGGGAACTGGAGGCCCGCAACCAGATCGAGATCCGCAACAAGCTGGAGAGCCCCTCGACGATCGTGGAGGTGGTGCCCGAGGGCACGCGGGTCCGGGCGGGCGACCTGCTCGTGCGGCTCAACTCCGATCAGCTGACCACGCAGGTCGAGCAGGCGGAGCTGGAGCTGACCTCGGCCCGGTCGAAGTGGCAGGCCTCGCAGCACGCGTACGAGATCCAGGAGATCGACAACGAGCAGCGGCTGCGGCAGGCGCTGCTGAAGCTGGAGCTGGCCGGGCTCGAGTACAACCAGTGGCTGGAGGGCGAGGTCAAGACCAAGCGGCAGTCGAACCAGCTGGCGCTCTCGCGGAGCGGGCTTGAGGTCGACCGGCTCGCCGAGAAGCTGTCGCAGAGTTACGACCTCTGGCAGAAGGGCTTCCTGAGCAAGGACGAGTACGACCGGGACATGGTCTCGTACATCGAGGCGCAGTCGGCGTGGATCACGGCGACGCTCAACGCGGACATTTTCGAGAACTTCGAGTTCGAGAAAAACCACAAGAAGCACCGCTCAGAGATCGACGACGCCGCCGCCAACGTCGAGCAGGTCCGCCTGAACAACCGGATCCAGCTCGACGCCCGCTCGTCGGAGCGGGAGAACGACCGCCGCTCGGTGGAGCTGCGCGAGAGCCGGCTGAACAAGCTCAAGGAGCAGGTGGAAGCGGCGACGGTGCGGGCCCCCAGCGAGGGGCTGGTGGTGCACGCGTCGAGCATGTCGCGGTTCTCGTTCGGGCCCAGCGGGGACGGTCCGATGCAGATCGGGCGGCAGGTCTACCCCAACGAACTGATCATGGTCCTCCCGGACACGTCGGAGATGATCGCGGCGGTGCGGGTGCACGAGAGCCTGGCGAGCCGCGTGAGGCCCGGGCTCAAGGCCGAGGTGAAGATCGACGCGGCGGGCGGGCGCGTGGTGCCCGGGGTGATCGAGAGCATCGGGGTGCTCGCCGAGACGACCAACTGGCGCGACCCGAACCTCAAGGAATACACCGTCAAGATCGGCCTGGACCGCTCGGCGGTGGGCGGGGACCTCAAGCCCTCGATGCGGGCCGAGGCCCGGCTCATCCTCGACCGGGTCGAGGACGCCGTCGCCGTGCCCGCCCAGGCCGTGTTCAGCGAGGGCGTGGTGCGGTTCGTGTACCGCGTCGAGGGCGCCAAGCTGAGGCGTCAACCCGTGCGTCTGGGGCGCCAGTCGGACACCCTGGCCGAGATCCTCACCGGGCTGGACCCGGGGGCCCGTGTCCTGACCCGCGAACCCTCGACGGGCAAGGTGATCCGCGAGCCGTGGGACCCCGCCGCCCTGGCCGCCTGCGGGTACGAGATCGGCGACGACGGGCAGCCCCGGCTCGCCTCCAACGGCCGCGGCGGCGGGGGCGGGCGTGCCCGCGGGCCGGGCGGGGGCCGCGGCGGTCCCGAGGCGACCGATCGGCCCGAGGCGCCCAACAGCGGAGACGCCCGCCCGGACGGCGAGGTCGCGGGCGGGGGCTCGGCGGGGGCCACCGACCCGGCGGCCCCCGTGGCCGACGCGGGCGTGGTCTCGAGCGAGCCCGTGCATGCCGCGCCGGCGTCGGAGGCGACGGCGGCCCCCGCGGGGTCGGCCGCCTCGCGCTGAGCGCACGCCCAGCCCTGATGGGTGGCCCCGGGTGTATGATCGGTCGAGTTCCATCGTTGCGGGGCCTTGCCCCGGAGGTTGTCATGAGTTTCGCGAAGGTCGTGCGTTCGCCTTGGATGGGTGTGGCCGGGCTGTGCGTCGGGCTGATCGGGGTGGCGATGGCGCTGGCGGGCAACGGGGCGTTGGAGCGGCGGACGGCGCCGACCTCGGTGGGGGTGGTCGACCTGCAGAGGCTGATCGCGGGCCTCAAGCAGGTCGAGGACACCAACGCCGACGTCAAGCGGATCGCCGAGACCTACCAGGCCCGGGTCAACGACCTGCGGACGCAGATCGAGAAGGGCGAGGCCGAGATCCGCGCGATGGCCGAGAACGACCCCAAGCGGATCGAGCGTCGCCTGGCCGTCGAGGAGATGAAGCTCCTCATGGAAGCCCGGTTCAAGGGCTCGCAGGCGATCATCAATCTGGAGCTGGGCAAGCACCTCCGCCCGCTGTACACCAAGGTGCTCGAGTCGTGCGGGCGTCTGGCGCAGCAGCAGGGGCTCGACCTGGTGCTGGTCGATGACCGGAGCCTGACCATCCCCGACGTCGAGAACATCACCGACGCGCAGGTCAAGTCGATCATCGAGAACAAGCAGGTGCTTTTCGCCTCGAGCACCGTCGACGTCACGGACGCCCTGATCACGTTCATGAACAACGAGTGGCAGTCCGGCGCGCGCAAGCGGTGACCGGGCCGGAGGGACCACGGGCATGAACGGGACGATGCCGGCGCTCCCGGCGGGCCTGACGGTCGCCGACGTGGCGCACGCCTCGAAGGGGCGCGTCGTCGGGCGGGGCGACTTGGCCTTGACCCGGTTGGACACCCTCGAGCACGCCGACACCGGGACGCTCACGTTCATCCGATCGCGCGGGTACGCGCACATGTGGCCGGGGAGCCGCGCGTCGGCGGCCCTGGTCACGGCGGATATCGAGGTCCCCGGGCACGACCCGGACCGCCGCGCCCTGATCGTCGTCGACGACGCCGACCTCGCCATGCTCGCGCTCCTGGGGCTCACGCAGCGTGCCGAGTCGTCACCCCCGACCGGTGTCCACTCCTCGGCCGTCGTCGACCCCGGGGCTCAGGTCGACCCGACCGCGTGGGTCGGGCCGCTCTGCGTCGTCGAACGTGGGGCGGCCGTCGGCCCGGGCGCCCGTCTCGTCTCGGGCGTGCGCGTGGGGAAGGGTGCCCGCGTCGGGTCCGGGAGCCTGCTGCACCACGGCGTCACCGTCTACGAACGCTGCGTGATCGGGGCGTCGTGCGTGCTCCACGCGGGCGTGGTCATCGGCGCCGACGGGTTCGGGTACCGCCCCGACCCCGCCGGGAAGGGCGTCGTCAAGGTCCCGCACATCGGGAACGTCGAGGTCGGCGACCATGTCGAGATCGGCGCCAACGCGTGCATCGACCGCGCCAAGTTCGGTACCACCTCCATCGGCGCGGGCACAAAGATCGATAACCTCGTCCAGATCGCCCACAACTGCACCGTCGGGCGGTCCTGCCTGATCTGCGGCCAGGCCGCACTGGCCGGGTCGGTCACGCTGGGTGACGGGGTCGTCATCGGCGGGCAGGTGGGGATCGCCGACAACGTGACCATCGGCGCGGGCGCCCGGCTCGGGGCCCAGAGCGGGGTCATGGCCGATGTCGAACCCGGGCAGACCGTCCTTGGTACGCCCGCCCGGCCCGGGCGCGAGGCGCTGCGCAACTGGGCCGCCATCAGCCGGATCGCCGACTCGCTCCAGATCCTCCGTGAGGCGGTCGCCCGGGTCCGGCGCGACGCGGGGCTCGCCCCGGACAAGCCGCAGGACACACGTCCGTGAACGGCGTCCGACGCCAGACCCTGCGGAGCCCCGCCGAGATCCGGGGCCGAGGCCTCTTTTCCGGGGCGCCGGCCCGCGCCGTCATCACCCCCGCCCCCGCAGGCCACGGCGTCGGCTTCGAGGCCCGAGGCGTCACGTTCCCCGCGCTGGTCACCCACGTGCCCCCGTGCGACCCCAACTCCCGGGGCCGCGCCCGGTGGACCACATTGTCCGGCGGCGGGGCCTCGGTGATGACGGTCGAGCACCTGCTCTCGGCCCTCCGCGGGCTTGGGGTGACCGACGCCCTCGTCAGCGTCGAGGGCCCCGAGGTCCCGATCTTGGACGGGTCCGCGGAGGTGTTTGTTGACGCGGTCGCCGCCGGCGGGGGGCTCGAACCGCTCGCGGGCGAAGCCCAAGCGATCATCGTCCGTGAGCCCATCGAGGCCCGCGACGATACGGGTGCATGGATCAGGGCCGATCCACTCCGAGGCCCCCACATGGAGTACCGGTACACGCTCGATTACGGGCCCGGCGCGGCGATCGCGCCCGCGACGGCGGTGTGGGACGGCGGGGCGGCGACGTACCAGGTCGAGGTGGCCCCCGCCCGCACGTACTGCCTGGCCTCCGAGGCCGCCGCCTTGCGCGCCGCGGGGCTCTTCGCCGACCTCTCCCCGCGCGACTTTCTCGTGCTGGACGACGCGACGGGCCGGCCCATCGAAAACACGCTCCGCTTCCCCGACGAGCCCGCGCGCCACAAGTTGTTGGACCTGATCGGCGACCTCTCACTGATCGGGAGGCCGATTCTCGCCCGTGTCACCGCGTACAAGTCCGGGCACGCCCTCGCCCACGCGTTCGCCCGTCGCGTGCTCGAACTTTACTGAACGCCCCCGCATTCGGGGCACCGGGCCAGCCCGGCGAGATCGTGCCCGCACGCGACGCACCGGCCCCGTGTCCGCCGACGCGCCGCCCGCCCCTCGGATACCCGACGCGGGACCCAGACGAGTGTCCACGGCAGAGTTACGGCCGCCGCGAGCGTTGCGGCGTTCTTCAGGTACCCCGCGGGGATCGACGACCCGTGTTCGCCTGGGCCCGCCGTAAGACGCGCCGACCATCCCGGGGGATACCCCGCCCCCCCCGCACCGAGCGACGCCGCGATCACCGACGCGGCATCGTCCCGACTCAGCGCGGCGCCGGTGCCCACTTCGATGACCACCAACATCAAGTCGTCGGCGTGCCTCGTCAACGCCCACCACCCCCGGGGACCGCGGGCCCACGACGCCGAGACCTCCCACGCCGCGTGCCCGGACGCGACCGCGCGGACCATCGCATCGGCGCTGTCGGCGTCGAGGTCGTGGAGGGTGTACGCCCCGCCGGGGTCGCGTGTGATCAGTCGGGAGAGGGCCTCGGGCTTGGGTGCTCGCGTGCCCGACCACCGCCTCCCGACCTCGGAGAATGTCGGGTCGAGCGTCCACCCGCTCCACCCCAGCACGATCATGCACGCCGCCGTGGCCCACGGCGAGAAGAACCGGGATTCGGCGCGCGTGCGGGTCATGGCGGCGGGCGGGAGCCCCGGGCCGGGCATCGCGCCCTGCTCTACACTGGGGCGGTGAACGAACCGGCTCATCCACTCTCGGCATCGTACGTGCGCAAGGTGGCGCGGCTCGCACGCCTCGACCCCGACGATGCTCGCGTGGAGTCCCTTCGGGCCGAGCTGTCCGCGGTGATCGGGTACGTGGCGAGGGTCCGGGCGGTCGACGCCGCCGGCGTCGAGCCGCTGGTTCATGTCAGCGACGAGCCCGCGCACCTCGCCGAGGACGCCCCGGGCCCGACCCTGCCCGAGGGGTCCGCCGCCGCCATGGCCCCCGAATCCTTCGGCCCGTACGTCAAGGTGCCCAAGGTCCTCGGCGACGAGGGGGGCGGGGCCTGATGGAACGCCGCGGGGCACACCAGATCGCCGCCGACGTCGCCTCGGGCTCGATCAGCGCCGCGGCCGTGATCGACGAGGCGCTCTCCTCGGCGCGGGGGATCGGGCGGTCGCTCAACGCGGTCCTCGAGACGTTCGACGATCACGCGATGGAACGGGCGCGCGCGTTGGACGCGGCCCGCGAGCGCGGCGAGACGCCCGGCCCGCTCGCGGGGGTCCCGGTCCTGGTCAAGGACAACATCTGCACGTCGGTGGGGCGCACGACCTGCGCGAGCCGGATGCTCGAACACTACACATCTCCCTTCGACGCCACCGCGGTGGCCCGTCTCGAGGCCGCCGGCGCCATCGTGATCGGGAAGTCCAACCTCGACGAGTTCGCGATGGGCGGGTCCGGAGAGCACTCGGCGTTCGGGCCGACGAAGAACCCGTGGGACCTTTCTCGCGTGCCCGGGGGGAGCAGTTCGGGGTCCGCCGCCGCGGTCGCCGCGGGGATCGTCCCCATGGCCCTTGGCTCGGATACCGGCGGGTCGGTCCGCCAGCCCGCGGCGTTCTGCGGGGTGGTCGGACTCAAGCCGACCTACGGCCTGGTCTCCCGGTTGGGGCTCGTCGCCTTCGCGTCGAGCCTCGATCAGATCGGGCCCATCACGCGAACGGTGCGCGACGCGGCCCTCGCGCTGCGGGTCATCGCCGGGCACGACCCGGGCGACGCGACCTCGTCGCGCCGGCACCATCCCGACCCGCTCGAGGGCCTCGACCATCGCGTCCACCACCTGACGGTGGGGGTGCCCCGTCAGGCGCGGGGCGAGGCCAACCGCCCCGAGGCCGCCTCCGCCTTCGACGACGCGCTCCGCACCTTCGCGGGCCTGGGCGCTCGGATCGTGGACCTTGATCTTCCCTCGCTGGACGCCGCCATCGCCGCGTATTACATCGTCTCGTCCGCCGAGGCGTCGTCGAACCTGGCGCGGTTCGACGGGCTGCGGTACGGGCGGCGGGCGGCGTCACGCCCGGGGGAGAGCGTCGAGTCGCTCGTGTCGCGGTCGCGGACCGAGGGGCTTGGGCCCGAGGTGCAGCGACGGATCATGCTCGGGACGCACGTCCTCTCCGCGGGCTACGCCGACGCGTACTACGCGAACGCGCTGAGGGTCCGCCGGCTCCTCAAGAACGAGTTCGACGCGGCGTTCGCCTCGGGGTGCCACGTGATCGCGACGCCCACCACGCCGGGGGCCGCGTTCCGGATCGGCGCGCACGACCGCGACCCCCTCGCGATGTACCTCGAGGATCTCTACACCGTCCCGGCCAACCTCGCCGGGCTCCCCGCGATCAGCCTCCCCTGCGGGGTGTCCACGGCCCAAGGCTCGGCGCTCCCGCTGGGGCTCCAGTTGATCGCCCCGGCGTTCCACGACGCCGAGCTGCTCCGGGCCGCGAGGATGTTCGAGTCGGCCTCCCCGCACGACGTGCTGCGTCCGCCCGTCGTCCCCGCCGCTTAATCGCCCGCGAACGCCACCAGCGCGTACATGAACCCCGCCACGACGGCGTTGTTGAGCGCGTGGGCCGTCATCGACGCCACGAGCGACCCTCTCCAATGACGCATCAGCGCGAACACCACGCCCAGCGTGATCACCGGGAGCAGCGCGTACCACGGGTACCCGTGCCCCACGCCGAACACCACGCCCGCCGCCCCCGCCGCCAGCACCACGCCCAGCCTCGACCGCAGGTGCCGGTAGAGCGCGCCGCGGAAGACGGCCTCTTCGACCAGGGGCGCCCAGACCGTCGCCAGGAGCAGCAGCATCACCGGGACCGGCGCGGGTTGAGCCATGGCCTCGATGATCGGGTTGGTCGCCTCGCCCGCCGAGGGCCCGTCCCCGACGCCGCCCACGCCCGCCGACGACCTCGATCTCAGCCACACCATCGCGTACGACACCGCCAGCGCGACCGCCAGGAGCGGCATCGACGCCAGGTACCCCGCCACGCCCGCACCCACCTCTCGCCACACCCCGCGCCCCGCGTGCAGCCCCATGTCCGCACGCCAGTGGCTCCAGGACACACCCCTCACCAGGGGCCAGAAGACCGCGAGCGCAACCCCCCACTGAAGCGACATCGCCACCACCTGACCCCGGTGCGGGTCGAGCCCCGAGCCCAGTACGCCCAGCCCGACCTTCAGCGCCAGGAACAGCACGAAGAACACGACCGCCGTCTCTAAGTAGACGCTCCCGCCCGGGGCCGGCGCCGCCATCACGGGTTTAAGTTTCCTCCCCGCGAGCGCCACCGCGAACACGACCGACGCCGTCACCCCCCCCACCACCGCGACGCACAGCGCGACCGTGAACAGCCCGAGCGTCCAGGCCAACCCGTGGCCGCCGGAGATCAGCGAGGCCCGCCGGGGGTCTGTTTCGGGCAGGCCGAACGCTCCGGCCACGCGTCCGTACCACCCGTGACGGTCCGCGAGCGACGCGAGCGCGGCGTCCCCGGCCTCGTCGCGACCGTCGCGGTAGAGCGCCCGGAGCGTGCGGAGGTCGTCGGCCAGCGCGGGGTCGCGTTCGACCGCGGCGGGCCACCCGGGCGACGCCTCCGCCGACGACAGCGCCTCGAGGGCGGCCCCGGGCCCGACGACCTCGCCTACGACCATCGCCGACCGGACCCGCTCGGCGGCGCCCCGCGGCACCGCCTGCTCGGCGAGGATCGGCCTCAGCGGTGAGTCCGCCGGCAGGTCCGCGCCGAGTTTGACCGCGATCCTGGCACCCAGCGCGTGCGGGTCGGCGACTCGCCCCGGATCGAGCCGAGACCGGGCGTGTGATTCGCTCGCCCCCGTACGGGTCGAGGCCTGCTGAAGCCAGAACGTCGCGCCCACCAGGAGCACCAGCACCGCCATCGCGGCCCGGGCCATGGCGCGCGAGCCCGGGTCGGGGACGCGGATGGGTGGGCGGGGTGCTTCGGGGTGTTCCATGCGTGCTCTTTATCGGCATGCCGCGGGAATCCAAGGACGAAAGCGGGTCGATCGGGATCTGGACGGTCCGTCCCGGTGACGGTTGACCCGACCCGCGGCGGGACTATTGTTCCCGGTTCCACAACTGAACTCTGCCGGTGAACGCCGGCCCGCCCTGCCCGGGAGGCAGCGAAACAACCCCGATCACGGGGCCGAACGCGGGCGTGTCCCGTCGCGCCGGCACGATCGGGTATCGGAGGTTCGGATGCTGCGTCGACAGACGACTTTGGCCCTTCCGGGCACGGTGAGCACGACGTGGCGCGTCGTGGACGCCTCGGGTATTCCCCTTGGCCGGTTGGCGGCCGAGGTGGCCACGGTCCTGATGGGCAAACACCGCCCCGAGTACACCCCGCATGTGGTTTCGGGCGAGGCGGTGGTGGTGATCAACGGGACCAAGGTCGAGATGACCGGCCGCAAGGGCGAGCAGCGGCTCAAGATGCGGTACACCGAGTACCCCGGGGGCCTCAAGACCCAGACCTACGGGCAGGTCCGCGAGGAGAACCCCGAGCGGCTCATCAAGGACGCCGTCCGGCGCATGCTCCCCAAGAACCGCCTGGCCCGCGTGATGCTCAAGAACCTCCACGTGTACGAGGGAACCGAGCACCCCCACGGCGGCCACAAGCCCAAGGAACTCAAGGTCTAACGCGCGACTCACGACACGGTGATGATCCGGCGGCCAGCCCGCCCCGACCCAAGGAAGACGCATGACGAGCCTGAACATCGGTGGGAATAAACCCCTCGACCCCGCCTCCGCCGTGAGCGCCGCCCTCGCCGGGAGCACCGCTCCCGCCGCCGCCCACGAAGAACTCAAGCCCAAGCGCCAGGCCAAGCCCGCCGACAAGCGTGGCTGGTGGTGGGGCACGGGTCGCCGCAAGGCCGCCGTGGCCCGCGTCCGCCTCCGCCCGGCCAAGGACGGTCAGGCCGGCCTGACCATCAAGATCGACCGCAAGACCGGCAAGCCGGTCGAGCAGTACTTCACCGAGCTCCGCGACCGCGTCGACGCCGTCCTCCCGCTCAAGGTGACGTCCCTCGAGGGCCGCTTCGAGGTGGTCGTCCAGGTCCAGGGCGGTGGGTATATGGGTCAGGCCCAGGCCATCCGCCTGGGCGTCGCCCGCGCCCTGACCGCGTACGACCCCTCCGTCTACGAGACCCTCCGCGAGCACGGGCTGCTGACCCGCGACGCCCGCGAGGTCGAGCGGAAGAAGTACGGCCAGGCCGGCGCCCGCCGTCGCTTCCAGTTCTCCAAGCGCTGATCCCCCGGCCCCCGGCCACCCCGGGGAACATCCAGGTATTGGTCCGCACGCGGGCGGCCCGTTCCACACGGGCTTCCCGCGTGCGGTCGTTCCGGCCCCGCCTATCTTCCACCGAGCATGGTCCCGGACCCCGACACGTCCAACTTCACCCGGGCCAGGTCGTGGCGCGTCCTGCGCCGGGCACTCACCGCCGCTTCGCTCGCGTTCATCGCGGTCCTGGTGCTCATCGCCTGGCGTGCCTACGCCCTCTCGCGCCGCACCCCCGAGTGGTACAACCCCCCCGACCCCGCCGCGGTCGCCGTCGCCGACCGTGCCGCCGAACTCGAACGCCGCGTGGTCGACCAGGCCCACCTGGTCCGTGGCGGCTCACGGCGCCACTCGACCGCGGCCTCCATCGCGAACCCGGCGCTCGACACCGCCGACGGCGAATGGGAAGTGTCCATCCCACAGGACGCGGTCAACGCCTGGCTGGCGTCCCGGTTCCCGCTCTGGCTCGCCAACCAGGACCCGCCGATCGAACTCCCCGACAACCTCGGCGCCCTGCAGGTCCGGTTCCTCCCGGGCTCGGCGACCCTGGGTGTCCACGTCCGCCGCTCCGACCCGAACGCCGCGACCCCAGGCCCGGTTTCCTGGCAGTTCGTCGGCGTGACCTTCGAGCCCTCGATCGGCCCGGACGGCGGCGTCTGGCTCCCCGCCTCGTCCATGCACGTGGGGGACCTCCGCCTGCCCACGGCCTGGGTGCTCGAGCGCTTCGCCTCGCAGGCCCGCGTCGAGGTCACGACCGAGGGCGACGAGGCCGTCGCCGCGTTGCTCGGGGCGTTTCTCGGGAAGCGTGCCCTGGCTACGCCCGCCGCGATCGAGCTCGCCGACGGCCGCGTGCTGCGAGTGCTCGACCTCCGCGTCGCGGAGGGGGCGCTCGAGGTCCGGTGCAGGACCGAGGGAAGGTCGATCAGCCCGAAATAACCGCCCCGCGACGGCGCCGCGAGGGCCCGATGGCGGCGGTGATCCCGAGACCCGCGAGCACGAGCGGGCCCGGCGCGGGAACGAGCGTCAGCGACACCCCGTCCACGGCCGCCCCCCATTTGCTGTGGTTGAGGCTCTGGAAGGCGAGCACCACCTCGCCGGTGGGGAAACCCCCTCCGGACCCGCCCCCCGAGTCGTTGTTGTTCCCGCTGTTGTGGCGGGGCCCCTGCGCCGTGAAGATGATCTCATGCCCGACCCACCCCATGTCCTGGTAGGAGCGGCCCGCCGCGTTGAACTCGAACTCCCACGAGAGCGCCCCGACCTCGACCCGGAGGTGCTTGAGGAGGTCCCCCATCGGGTTCCCGGCGAGCATGAACTCGAGCCGGTACGTCCGCCCCCACTCCACCTCCACGCGCTGCTCGATCCGCCCCGCCGACCGGCCCGAGAGGTCGAGACTCCGGATCCCCTGCCCGTGCTGCCAGTACCCGCCGATGTAATCGATGTCCCCCGACGCGATGGTCCACCCTTCGAGCACGTTCTGCCCGACCGCCGCGTTGACGAACCACGCCGCGGGGTCGACGAAAGCGGATTCGAACCCGCCGTTTCGCACGAGGTTGTCCTGCGCGAGGGCCGCGGGGGCGAGGCCCGCGATCGAGAGGGCACCCATCAGCCGGATGGCACACGTCGTGGCGGTGGTACGCATCGTCTCTTCTCCATGGGCGGACACCTCAGTAGTGCACCGGGTTTCGCCCCCGGTCCAGCCCCGACCCGCCCTTGACTCGCATACCCGGTCCGGCAGCGCGGGTCGTCCCGGCGGCGCGGGCGCCCCTTCGCCCGGACTGCCCGGTTCCCGGACCTCTCACCCGCGGGACGAAACCCCCCGTCTCCGCCCCGCGACGTAAACTGCCGGCGTGAGCGCCACCCCACCCACGCCGCGGATCCAGCCTCCTCCCACGACGCGCCCCGGCGCGTCAGCCCGGCCCGACGCCGCCCCGCTCACGGACCTCATCGGGCTGATGGGCCTCCCCGCCGACACCCTCCGTCGGCTCTTGCGCCGCGCCCGGACCATGGCCGACGCCAAGCCCGGGCCGGGCGGCCCCGAGCGGCTGCTCGCGGGCCGGATCGTCGCCAACTTGTTCTTCGAGGATTCCACCCGCACGCGGACGAGTTTCTCCGTCGCCGCTAAGAGGCTGGGCGCCGGGGTCGTGGACCTGATGGGCTTCGCCAGCAGCGTGAGCAAGGGCGAGACCCTGGTGGACACGGCCCTGAACGTCGAGGCCCTGGGCGTCGACGCGATCACCGTCCGGGCGCGACAGGCCGGCGTCGCCCGGGCGATCGCCGACGCGGTGTCCTGCCCCGTGGTCAACGCGGGCGACGGGCGACACGAGCACCCCACGCAGGGGCTCCTCGACGCGTACGCCCTCGCCCAGGCCGCCGGACGCCTCGATTCGTTCGACCTCGCGGGGCTCACCGTCGCGATCGTGGGCGACATCGCCAGTTCGCGCGTCGCCCGGTCCGCGATGGCGGGGATGTCGACGCTGGGAGCGGCCGTGGTCTGCGTGGGCCCGCCCGGTCTCGCGCCCTCGGGGCTGGCCGCGTTGGGGTGCAGGGTCGAGCACGACCTGGACGCCGTCCTCCCGCACGCCGACGCGGTCATGATGCTCCGCATGCAGTTCGAGCGCCACGATGATGGGAAGGACGCGCCCCGCGGCGAGGCCCGCCCCTCGGGGGTCATCGCCTCGGTCCGCGAGTTCCGCGCGGGGTACGCCCTGACCCGCGAACGCGAGGCCCGCATGAAGCCCGGCGCTTTCGTCATGCACCCCGGGCCCATGAACCGCGGGCTCGAGATCGACGGGGAGGTCGCCGACGGCCCGCGGTCCATCATCCTCGAACAGGTCCGCGCGGGCGTCGCCGTCCGCATGGCCGTCCTCGCCGAACTCTTGGGCGTCTGAGCATGGACTCCTCGCGCCACCGGCCCGGGCCGACGATCGCCGAGCCTTACCGCCGCACACAGCACGGCCCGCTCTGGGTCATCCTCCTCGCCGCGGGGGCCGCCCTCGCCGCCGGCGCTTCGGCACCGGGCATCGACCGCGTCGCCGCCGTCGCCCTCGGGGCCGGGGTGGCGTTCATGGTGCTTCTCGCGCTGTGCTTCGCGACCTTGACGATCGAGGACACGGGCGACGCGATCGCCGCACGCTTCGGCCCGCTCCCGGTCTTCTCCGCCTCGATCCCGTTCGCCTCCATCACCGGCGTCCGGACCGCCCGCTCGACACTCCTCGACGGGTGGGGCATCCACTGGACCCCCGGCAAAGGTTGGATCTACAACCTCTGGGGGTTCGATTGCGTCGAGATCCACCACCGCGGGACCACGACCCGCTTCGGCACCGACGACCCCGAGGGCCTCGCCGCCGCCGTCGCCTCACGCGCCGGACTCCCGATCGACACGGCCCCTTGAACCGCTCCCGCTACGATCCGCCCATGCCCCTGACCCTCTACAACACCCTCACCCGGCGCGCCGAGGCGTTCGCCCCGGGAGACCCCGCGCACGTCACCTTCTACACCTGCGGCCCGACGGTCTACGACGACGCCCACATCGGCAACTTCCGCAGTTTCCTCGCCGCCGACGTTCTCCGCCGGTGGATCGAACACCCCTGGTGCGAGCTGGTCGGCCCCACGGGCTCGGCGCACGCCGGACCCCGCCGCGTGACCCACGTCATGAACATCACCGACGTCGGGCACATGACCGACGACGCCGAGGGGGGCGAGCACGGCGAGGACCGCATGGCCGTCGCCGGGCGGCGCCTGCTCGAGGCCAAGAAATCCGGCGCGCTCCCCGCGGGCGTGGAGATCGACCCCGCCGACCCTTACCAGATCGCCCGTTTCTACGAGGCCCGTTTCCGCGAGGACGCCCGCCGGCTGGGGCTGAAGGTCTCGATCGAGGCCGAGAGTGACCCCACGCTCCACCCGCGCGCCACCGACGCGGTCCCGGGCATGATCGCCGTGATCGCCCGCCTGATCGAGAAGGGCCACGCCTACGCCGCGGGCGGGCCCGGCGAGCGCGCGGTGTATTTCCGCGTGCTGAGTTTCCCGGGCTACGGGCGGCTGAGCGGGAACACCCTGGACGCCCTCCGCGCGGGCGAGGGCGGGCGCGTGCAGGCCGAGCACCAGTCCGCCAAGGAACACCCCGCCGATTTCCTGCTGTGGAAAGAGGACGCCCGCCACCTGATGAAATGGGAGAGCCCGTGGGGGTGGGGGTACCCCGGGTGGCACATCGAGTGCTCGGTGATGAGCTTCACGAGGCTGGTGGGTCCCGACCTCGCCGCCACCATCCCCGACGCGGCCCCGCTGATCGACCTCCACTCGGGGGGTGAGGACAACATCTTCCCGCACCACGAGAGCGAGCTGGCCCAATCCTGCTGCGCGTTCAACGCCGACCCCGCCCGGGCGACCTTCGCACGGATGTGGTTCCATCCCCGGTTCCTGTTCGTGGAGGGGAGGAAGATGTCCAAGAGCCTGGGCAACTTCTTCACCGCGCGGGACCTCTTCGCGAAGGGCTTCGAGCCCGCCGCCGTCCGCCTCGAACTGATCCGCACGCACTACCGCTCCAACGCCGATTTCCGCGAGCAGGGGCTGCGCGACAGCCAGCGGATGATCGACCGCTGGCGGAAGGTCGCGGAGGGATCGTCGGGCTCCAACCCGGCGGGGCAGGGCGCCCGCGACGAGGCCCGCCTGGCGTTCACGGACGCCCTGAACAACGACCTTAACCTCGCCGCCGCCCTCGCCGCCGTCAACGCCTGGGCCGGCCGGCTCGACCGCCCCGGCGCCGAAGACGCCGCCCTGATGCGGTCCTTCGACGCGGTCTTGGGCGTGCTGGGCCTCGAGCGGCCCAAGGCTATCGCCAGCGCCCGGGCCGTGTACCTCCCGGGCGTGACCCCCAGCGACGCGGTCGAGGCGCTGCTCGCTCAGCGGGCCGACGCCAAGGCCGCCAGGGACTTCACCCGCTCCGACGTCATCCGGGACCAGCTCGCCTCGATGGGCTACGCGATCAAGGACGTGGCCGGGGGCAAGGTCGAGGTCGGGCGTCGATAACCGGGGCCGGGCTCGCCGGTCGCCACGCATTTCTCTTCGGCCATTAGCCCGCCGACACCCCCCCGACGCACTGTCCGGTGGATCAACGACCGATCCACGCCGGACCGGACCGCGCCCCGCGGCCGCGGCGATCCCTCGCCCTCGCCCGCCGGAGGCCCATCGTGAACCGCATCGCCCTACTCATAGTCGGACTCGCCGCCACCGGCGGGCTTCTCGTCGCCGGTCCGCTCTCGCCCCCCGCCGGCCCCGTCGCCTCCACCTACAAGACCCTCGCCGACATCGAGCCCAGGGTCGCACTAAGCGACCTCAACACACCGGGCCACGCGTACGCGCACTACGTCATCACGCAGCCCGGGAGTTACTACCTCGCCGGCAATCTCCAGGTGACCAAGATGTTCGGGATCGACATCCAGGCCTCGAACGTCACGCTGGACCTCGGCGGGTTCGTCGTGAGCCGGGCGCACCCGAGCGCGGAGTACGGGGTGCGCTGCTACAGCGACGGGTTGGAAACGTACTCGAACGTCACCATCCGCAACGGGACGGTGGCCGGGGCGTTCACGGGCTCCGGGGCGTACTCCGACGCCCCGTTCACAACGATCGAGCACGTCCGGGCCATCAACATCACGTCGGGCTTCGGGATCGGCGTGGGACGCGACGGCACGGTCCGGCACAGCGTCGCGAAGGGTTGCGTCAACGGCATCTCGGGCGGCGCTCGCAGCGTGATCGAGCACGTCGTCGTGTCCGAGTGCAGCCAGATCGGCGTTGTCATCGGCAACGGCACCGTCCGTGAATCCATGATCAGCCAGTGCTCGCAGTACGGCATCCACTGCTACGGCAACGGCGTCGTGCTCAACAACATCCTCCGCGACAACCTCCCGGGCGGCGGCGCCGGGATCTTCATCAACGGGATCGGCGCGAGGATCGAGGGCAACACCGTCTCCGGGAGCTGGTGGGGGATCATGATCGGGAGCAACGCGACCGATTGCCTGGTCATCCGGAACATGGTCCGAAGGGGCGGGGGCACCGCGATCGGCATGAGCGGGCAGGCGGCCGGGAGCTTCCCGAACAACCACGTCGCCGCGATCATCGCCGACCCCGCCTCGCCGTTCTCGAACACCAACGCGTTCTCGAATATCCAGTACTGATCCCGGCGGGATCACGCGGTCTCTCCCCCGAAACACGAATCAGGAGGTCTTTCATGACACATCGCACCAAGGCAGCGTTCCTCCTCGCGGGTCTCATCGCGTCGGGCTCGATCCTCGTCGCCGGACCGCTCAACCCGCCCGGGGGGCCCGTCGCCTCGACCTACAAGACCCTCACCGAGGTCGAGCCACGGACCGCCATCAGCGCGACCAACACCCCGGGCGACGCCGATTCGGTCGTCCGGATCTCCCAGCCCGGCTCCTACTACCTCACCGGGAACCTCCCCGGCTCGGCCGGGAAGCACACCATCAAGGTCGCCGCCGATCACGTCACCATCGACCTGAGCGGCATGTCCATCGAGGGCCACCCCTCATCGCTCTCGGGCATCCACGCCGACGGCCCCCGCGTCAACCTCACCGTCCGCAACGGGACCATCCGCAACATCGGCGCGGGGCCCGGGCTCGCCTACAACATCTCCGGATCCCGCACCTGGCACGTCGAGAACCTCGCCGCGCTGAACAACGGCGGCGACGGGATCCGTGTCCCCGCGGGCTCGATCGTCTCCCACACCCGCGCCGCGTCGAACCTCGGCATGGGCATCCGCGCCCTCGACCGCGGCCGCGTCCTCGATTCGGTCAGCGAGCTCAACAGCGGCAACGGCTTCCAGGTCTCCCAGGCCTCCGTCGTCTCCGGGGTCGTCGCCCGAGACAACAGCGGGAACGGCATCGAATCCCTCGGCGACGGCGTCCGTGTCGCCGACTCCTCCTCCATCGGGAACGCCGGACACGGCATCCTCGTCAACAACGGCGCCGTCGTCGCCGGGTGCATCGTCCGGAGCAACGCCTTCACCGGGATCACCACCTCCTCGTCCTGCCTCATCGAACGCAACGACGTCACCTTCAGCGGCGGGCACGGCATCGTCGTCCATACGTACTCGATCGTCCGCGACAACGCCTCCAACTCCAACGGAGCTTCCTCCCTCGGCGCGGGCGTCTTCACCAACGGCTTCCGCAACCGCATCGAGGGCAACCACTGCAACGAGAACGACTACGGCGTCCGCGTCACCGCCTCCCAGAACTTCATCGCCCGAAACGTCGTCGGCACCAACACCACCCTCAACTGGGACATCGCCGTCGGCAACCTCTGCCTCGTCGTCCAGTCCGCCGCCGCCGCCGCCATCTCCGGCAACTCCGGGGGCACCTCCCCGGGCTCCACCGACCCCAACGCCAACTTCACCAACTGATCCGCACGCCCCAGCGCAACCGGAGTCCACCATGCACCGACGCCACCTCGCCGTCCCCGCCCTCGCCGCCGCCGCCCTCACCGGCGGGCTCCTCGTCGCCGGGCCGCTCTCCCCGCCCAACGGGCCCGTCGCCTCGACCTACAAAACCCTCGCCGACGTCGAGCCACGCACCCCCCTTTCCCCCGCCACCACCCCCGGCGACAACGACACCTCGCCCAGCGTCTACAGAATCACCCAGCCCGGGTCCTACTACCTGACCGCGGACCTCGTCGCCGGGGCCTCTCACGGCATCGAGATCGCCTCCCACAACGTCACCATCGACCTCAACGGGTTCTCCATCCGCGGGTCGAGCACCCCCAACCGCTCGGGCATCTACGGGAACCTCCACCAGCTCCGCAACGTCGAGGTCCGCAACGGATCGATCCGCGACTTCGCCCGCGCCGGCGTCGACCTCGCCGACCCCGACGACTGGAGCAGCCCACGCCTCGGACGCATCGATCGCCTCCGCGTCTCCAACTGCGGCAACGGCATCGCCCCGGGACGCGAGTACACCGTCGCCGATTGCGTCGTCTCCGGCGGGTCCAACGCCGTCCTCGCCTACGGCGAACTCCTCGTCGAACGCTGCCACCTGCTCAACACCTCCACCTCGGGCATCACCTCGCTCACCGGTTCCACCGTCGTCCGGGGCTGCCGGATCGACGACACCGGGGCCAACGGCGTCCGCCTCACCCAAGGGACCGTCGAGGACACCGACGTCTCCTTCAACGCCGAGAGCGGGATCACCATCTTCTCCAGCGGGATGATCCGGCGCTGCCGCGTCTCCAACGCCGGCGCCACCGCCATCAGCGCCGGCCCGGCCTCCTCGGTCGAGGGATGCCACGTCTACGCCTTCAGCCTCGTCGGCATCCGCGCCGAGCAGCGCTCCCGCGTCCTCAACAACCACGTCTTCTACAGCTTCGGCTCCGACCCCAACAACGTGCAGATCGGGATC
Source organism: Phycisphaeraceae bacterium (assembly GCA_015200025.1). Lineage (GTDB taxonomy): Bacteria > Planctomycetota > Phycisphaerae > Phycisphaerales > UBA1924 > UBA2396. The sequence goes on from CP054186.1 coordinate 1,271,270, forward strand.
GACGCCCCCCAGGGCACCGTCCACGTCGAGGGCAACACCATCGCCCGCGCCGACGTCGGCGTCTCCGGCGCCGGCGGCGGGAACACCGTCGTGAAAAACGTCTTCTCCTCCTGCACCACGTCCGTCAGCCTCGCCGGCAGCAACCAGGTCGGCGCCTTCATCACCGCCGCAGGGACCATCGTGTCCACCAACCCCTGGGCCAACCTCGCCCAGTGACCCACCACCTCGCCCTCCCGAAGGGACCGCCTCATGAAAGCCACGAACACCTCGCCCACCCTCGCCGCCGCCCTCGCCGCCGCCGCTCTCACCGGCGGGCTCCTCGTCGCCGGGCCGCTCACCCCGCCCAACGGGCCCGTCGCCTCGACCTACAAGACCCTCGCCGACGTCGAGCCCCGCACCGCCCTCTCCCCCGCCGCGACCCCGGGCAACGCCACCACCACCTACATCATCACCCAGCCCGGGTCGTACTACCTCACCGCCAACGTCGACGCGCCCGCCGGGGGGACCGCCATCCTCATCAGCGCGTCCGACGTCGTCCTCGACCTCAACGGGTTCAAGGTCTCCGCCGTGGGAGGCACCAGCGCCATCGGCATCCGGTCGACCTCCAGGGTCGCCGTCCGCAACGGCTCGGTCGTCTCGGACGGCTTCGGCGTCGACCTCTTCGGGTCACACTGCCGCGCCGAGGACCTCGCCGTCACGTCGGGCGCCTTGGTCGCGCTGCGGGTCGGGCTCCGCGGGTCCGTCGATCGGTGCACCGTCGCCTCGGACGGCACCATCGCCGTCCAGGCCGGGAACTATTCCCGGATCACCGACTGCATCGTCGCCGGCGGGACCGGCACCGGGTACAGCGTCAACCCCGGCGGCTACGTCTCGGGCTGCACCGCCAGCGGGTCCGGCACCGGCTTTTTCCTCGACCTGGGCTCGACCGCCGAGAACTGCACCGCCGCCGCCTGCACCGCCGACGGGTTCTTCCTCAACCGCTCCATCGCCCGTTCGTGCATCGCCCGCAACAGCGTGAACGACGGCTTCGAGTCCGCCGGTCGATCCATCATCGAGTCCTGCCTCGCCGAGGGCAACACCACCGCCGGGTTCCGTATGAACGGGAACGGGACCCTCCGTAACTCCGTCGGTAACAACAACAACGTCGGGTTCCGCTCCGAGACCGGCGTCGGGCTCCAGATCATCGACAACGAGTTCTCCAACAACACCTCCTTCGGCATCTACTCCAACGGCATGACCAACGCCCGCATCGACGGGAACCAGATCTACGGCAACAACGCCGCCCCCATCTTCATCACCGGCTCCGGCGGGCACCTCATCGTCCGCAACACGTTCAAAAACAACAACGGCGCCTTCCCGACCGATCCTTCCTCCGACATCGCCCAGGTCCTCACGAACCCCGGGAACGCCTTTAGTTCCTCCAACGCTTGGGCCAACATCGCCTACTAAGCCGCCGCCCCTCCACCCACCGCGGAGCTCCACGTGCTCTCCCTCCTCGCCGGGCTCGCCATCATCGCCGGCGCCCTCGCGTCGCTCGCCCTCCTCGCCCTGGGGCTCGCCGGGTTCACCCCCGAGGTCGAGCCCAGGAAGCGCGACCGGTACCGCGCCGCCGCCTACGCCGCCGCCCTCCTCGGCTCCGCCGCCCTCGCCGGCTCCCTCGCCGCGCTGACCCTCGGCTTCACCCTCCTCGCCGCGATCGTCGGCGGCGCCCCGGTCCCCTTCGCCATCGCCGTCGTCGCCTGGATCGAATCCCGACGCCCGGAGGACCAGCCCTCGACCCACCCCGGCCTCGCACACCCCGAACTCAAACCCACGAGCCGTCCGTCCGCCTTCCGGATCAGCCGCACGCACGTCATTCCAACCGACGCGGACCCGGTGCCGAACACCTCTCACCCCGAATCGGCCTCGCCCACGCTGGTGTCCGACGAGCCCTCACGCCCGATGCCCCCCAGAATCTGAACACAAAGAAATCTCCCAACAATTGAATGATCGTTGGCCCTCCGGTACATTCGCCGGCAGCGTCCCCGCACCACCCGAGGCCACCCCATGAACCCGATCGACGCCCCGACGCCCACGCCACCAGCGCTCGCCCACGCTCAACGCCGAGCCCTCCTCGCGGGGCTCGGCGGGCTCGCCGCGGGCGCCCTCGTCGCCTCCCGCGCCCACGCCGGCCCGCTCGATCCACCCCCGGGGCCCGTCGCCCCCACGGGCCGAACACTCACCGAGGTCGAACCTCGCATCCCCCTCGGGCCCACCACCACCCCCGGCGACAATACCGCCGTCTACCGCATCACCCAGCCCGGGTCGTACTACCTCACCGAGAACCTCACCGGCCAAGCCGGCCGCAACGGCATCGTCATCGACGCCGACCACGTCACCCTCGATCTCCGCGGGTTCGCCGTCGCCGGCGTCCCCGGCGCCATCGAAGGGATCGTCACGCCCACGCTCCGCCGAAACCTCACGATCAACGACGGCACCATCCGCGGCTGGCCCGGGATCGGGGTCAACCTCGGCGCCTCCGCCGCCGTCCTGATCCGGGGTCTCCACGCCGACCAGAACGCCGCCGGGGGCATCGAGGTCGGCTCGGGCTCCTGCGTCCGCGAATGCACCGCCACCCAGAACGGCGGGAGCGGGATCGTCGTCGGCGACGGCAGCACCGTCCTCGAATGCGCCGCCTCCTTCAACTCCGGTGGCTCCGGGTTCCGCCTCGGCGCCAGATCCGCCGCCTCGCACTGCGCCGCCCTCGTCAACGGCTCCCACGGCTTCTCCGTCCGCGAGGCCTGCTCCGTCCTCAACTGCGCCGCGTCCAGCAACGGCGGGTCCGGCTTTAACACCACCAACGGCGCCACCCTCGCCCACTGCACCGCCAACCAGAACTCGGCCGACGGGATCACCTGCGCATCCGCCTGCGTCGTCTCCGAGTGCGCCGCGTTCTTCAACTCACTCGACGGCATCCGCGTCACCACACGCTGCATGGTCCTCAACAACACCTCCATCAACAACGCCCCGGGCGCCGCCGTCGGCGCGGGCGTCCACGCCACCGGCTCCGACAACGTCATCCGCGGGAACCACTGCATCGCCAACGACTTCGGCATCGACGCCGACGCCAGCGGCAACCTCATCACCGGCAACGCCTGCTCCAACAACACCACCGACTGGTCCCTCGTCGCCAACAACGCCATCGGTCCCATCCTCGACCGCAGGGCCCCCGCCAGCCCCGCCGTCTCGGGCTTCGCCGCCGCGTCCTCCCTCGGCACCACCGACCCCCACGCCAACTTCTCCTTCTAACCCATCCATCCCCGCCGGCCCGGCCCTTCCGCCCACCAAACACACGCCCACATTCCCACCCCCGGGCGCCATCCCGCCTTCTCCCGTACCGCCTTCGTGCCGATATTTTCGATCTTCACCGATCCTCCCGCCCGTCTCTGTTCGCACTGTTCCCAGGACGCCCACACTCGCCCCGCGTCCCCCACGAGACCACGACATGAACACACGCTTCGCCATCGCGCTCGCCGTCCTCCCCGCCGCCGGCGCCCTCGCCCAGTCCACCATCAGCCCCGACCACAAGCTCGCCTGGGGTGAGAACATCGGCTGGCTCAACTGGCGCGACGCCGGGAACCCCGCCGGCTCGCAGGGCGTCTTCATCGCCGGCCCCATCATGGGCGGCTTCATCTGGGCGGAGAACGTCGGGTACATCAACCTGGGCGACGGCTCCCCCGCCAACGGCGTCGCCTACCAGAACACCTCGGGACAGGACGCCGGCGTCAACATCCTCCCCGATTCGCGCCTCGCCGGGCTCGCCTGGGGCGAGAACATCGGGTGGATCAACTTCGGGCCCTTCGCCTCGCTCCCCGCCGCCCAGCAGGCCCGCGTCGATTACGCCGGCGGACGCCTCCGCGGGTACGCCTGGGGCGAGAACGTCGGGTGGATCAACCTCGACGACGCCACCCGCTTCGTCGGCGTCGCCTGCCCCGCCGACTGGAACTGCGACGGGTTCGTCGACTTCTTCGACTTCGACGACTTCGTCACCACCTTCGAGGGCGGCACGCCCCCCGCCTGCCGCACCGACGCCGACTTCAACGGCGACGGGTTCGTCGACTTCTTCGACTTCGACGATTTCGTCCTGGCCTTCGAGGCCGGCTGCTAGGCCGCCGGTCGCACCCCACTGGCCGAACGGCGGATGTGATCCATACTGAACACATGCTCCACCACGCCCCGCGCCCGGTCCACGCGCCGTCCCCCCCCACCGCCCCCACCCGGTCCGCCGCCCTCGCCACCGCCCTCGCCGCCGCTCTCGCGCCCCTCGCCTCGGCCCAGCGCGTCGAGATCGACCTCGTCACCATCGGCGAGCCCGGCAACCGCGGCTTCGAGGGCCCCAGCAACTGGCCCGACCTCACCGGACGCGGCGCCGTCAACTACGAATACCGCATGGGCCGGTACGAGGTCACCTCCGCCCAATGGGCCGCCTTCTTCACCGCCGCCCTCAACCGCCCGGACCCCATCCCATGGGTCGTCACCCCGCACTTCTGGGGCGGCGCCCGCAACCCCGCCACCGGCGTCTACTCCACCCGCCCGGGGGGCGACATGCTCCCCGCCGGCGGCATCAACTGGCGAACCGCCGCCGTCTTCTGCAACTGGCTCCATAACGATCAACGCGCCGACCGCGACGCCTTCCTCTCGGGCGCCTACGACACCTCCACCTTCGGGCACGTCCCGGGCTCCTCCGCCTACACCGACCAAGAGTCACGGTCCTAAGGCGCCCGATTCTGGATCCCCTCCCTCGACGAGTGGATGAAGGCCGCCTATTACGACCCTCACCGCGACGGCCAGGGGCAGAGCGGATGGTGGAAATACCCGACCTCCAGCGACCAGAGGCCCGTCTACGGCCTCCCCGAGTACCTCGGGGGCGACGGCTCCGCCCAGGCCAACGCCGGATCACGGGACGACCGGAGCCTCCAGGTCCTCCTGGGGTCCTACGCCATGTCCAACCCCTGGGGCCTCTTCGACATGGCCGGCGGCACCCACGAATGGACCGAGACCTCCGTCCCCGTCGACGAAGAACGACGCTATGTCCGCTTCTTCAAGGGCTCCGGCTGGCTCAGCACCACCGGCGAGGACTACATCGACGGGTGGGGGGGCGATTCACCAGGCTCCAACTTCTACGGCATGGGCCTCCGCGTCGCCTCCGTCCCCGCGCCCCACACCGCGCTCTCGCTCGTCCTATGGGGTCTCCTCACCCGAGCCCGTACCCGCCGGAGGATGCCATGCGGATATCCATCGTCGCGTCCCTGACCGCCCTGCTCCACGCCGTCCTGCCGTGCCTGACCAGCACGGGGCAGGGTGAAGTCCGATACACCGTCATCTACACCGATCGCGCGCCGCACACCCCGATCGGCGGCATGAACTCCGGCCAACCGTTCACCATCAACACCGCGTCGCTCCCGACCGGCAGCATCGATTACATCTGGGTCCGCAACACCTCCACCAACCCGGGCATCACGATCGGCCCGATCACGGTCACGTCCTCGGGCGGCGAGTTCCCCCAGGGTCTCCGCGTGCTCGTGGCGTCGCAGAACGCGGGAAACCCGCCCGGTTTCCCGTTCACGGTCAATCAGGTCCTCACGCCCGGCGCCCGATCCCTCGCCGGCTTCCTCGTGGACGAATCGGTGAGCAACCACGAGTAGGTCACCCTTTCGGCCTTCACCCGCCTGGGGATCGGCAAGGTGACCACGGGACGCGCCTTCTCGCTGTTCTGTTACGACGGGTCGGTGTCCGGGCCGATCACCGCACGCGGGCCCGACCTCGGGGCCGTCAACGAGCCCACCCCCGAGAACGCCGCCATCGGCCGCATCTGGTCGTACAGCAGCCTCATCAACCCGGTCCACGCACACCACGGTTCAATATATAGGATTGAAGTCGGCTTGAACAACCCCAAACGTTCGGCATCGACGCCGACATCCTCGCGCCCAACGCGTACATCGATTCGATCCAGTGCGGCGGGCCCATCGGCGTGACCCAACGGCGACACATCCGGGCCGGACGGGGATCCGCTTGATCTCCGCGCGGTTCGTCAGCGGCGGGATCGTCCAGCCCCGCGACGTCGACGCCGTCGTCGAATCCAACCTGATCGAGAACGCCGGCACCATCCAATCCCCCCTGGAATACCGGCACGAGAACCGCGGGTATCTCCACCGCCTCGATGTCTCGGGAGACCTGACCGGCGAGGTCCGCGCGCACACCCTCCGGCCCGCGCTGTACCCCTTCGGTGATGACCCCGAGAACCCGCACGGGATCATCGTGGGCGGTGTCGCCGACGCGCCCATCACCGTGGAGCGGAACGTCCTCTCCGCACGGATCGTCGCCGATACATTCCTCCACCCGATCACCATCGGCGAGGCCCTCAAGGGCGCCGTCATCGCTCGGACCGGCTCGATCCCCTCGCTGACCGTCGGCTTCGAGCCGAGGATCCCGAACTCCCGCATGGAAGACCTCGGCTTCATGGGCTCGGTCCAGCGCCCGGATTGGTTCCCCCTCACATGCCAGCACAACACGCTGTTCACGGAGCCCCAATCCGTCATCTCGGCGGCTGTTCGTATCGGTGAGCTCCGGGTCTCAAACACGGTCACAACCGATAAGCTCTTTCCCCCGAGAATCGAGACCCCCGAGATCGGGCTCCTCAGGGTCGGCGTCAACGAACAGGATCAGGTGATCGCCGGCGTGCAGGAGCTTGTTCTATGGTCGGGCATCACCCGTCCCCCGCCCTCGGAGCCGGGCCCGGACCCCGCCCACGACTCCGCGTACACCAAGGTGATTGACGGCCTGATCGGAACCACCCGCTGTGGCCGTGTGGTCATCACGAACGACTGTCCGGACATCCCCACGGCGATCTACCTCCGCGATGTCGACCGGTTCGAGTTCATGGGCTCGCTCTCGCTCCCGGTTTATCTTCCCAAGCTCAGCGCGACCGAGACGCTCCGGATCCATTGCCAGCTCGACGAGGACCCGAACCAAGGCGATGACACCCGTTGCGGGAGGGTGATCATCCGTGATCCCGATGGTCTGCAGGGCCAGATCGTTATCAACCACGCCAACGTGCCGGGGTGTCGCGATAACAACCGTCCGCTCTGGACCGGGCGTGTCGAGATCGGGGGAGTCACCCTCGCGCCGGACTCGTCACAGCCAGACCAGGCACCCTTCTACGAACGCCCATCGCACGAACTCGGCGGCGGGGCGGTCGGAGTCGTCCCATTCTCGCTTTACCCCACCGACCACGAGGAAGGCCAAAGCCCGTACATCCTCCCGCAGGGAAGAGTCAATTTCGGCGGGATCTGCACACCCGATGGGCTCCGGCTCCGCTTCTATGGGCCCGTGTACGACAATCCGCTTTCGCCGTGGAAGCCCGTCCGCGTCAGATATGTCGGCCCCACCAGCGAGATCCCCGTCTCCTCGATGGTCGTCATCGTTGCCGGAGCGAACGGATCCGACGGCCAGTTCTCGCGAGAGATCGCAATCTACGGTAAGCTGAACACTCCGCTCCCCCCCGGCACCTACCGTATTTACCGGAAGCCCAACGAACTGCTCTGCGACCTCGGAGACGGATCGGGCGTCGACGCCGCGTTGTTCCCTGAATCCGGAGTGAACGGAGACTTCATCTCCTTCGTCGTGCTTGAAGACTGCGATAAAGATTGTCTAGCCGACTCACCGGGGTCCCCGTGCGATCGCTGGGGCGGCTGCCCCGCCGATTTCAACGAGGACGGGTTCCTTGATTTCTTCGACGTGCAGTCCTTTGTCGATTGCTACGAGGGCACCGGGTGTCCGCCCGACACATCGGCCGACTTCAATGACGACCTCTTCGTCGATTTCTTCGATTTCGAGTCGTTCTCCGAGGCCTTCGACCTCGGCTGCTGATCGCCGGACCGCCGCCGCACCTGCCCTCCTGCGCATGTTACCGGACGAACGCGGCCTCGCCGATGCCCCCAAGGTCGCCATTTTCCGTGATCCCCTGATCCGGCGCCGACGCACCCGACGCATGAGATTGACCATGAGCACACACCCCCGAACCGTCCGCTCCCTGTCCCTCCTCGCCGCCCTCGCGGCCTCGAACCTCGCCCTCGCCGGCCCCGCCGACGTCTCCGCCTACGACGACCTCGCCGAAGGGTTCCTCGGCGACGCCTTCGAGTACCACGGCATCCTCTACACCGAGTGCAACAACGTCGCCGGGTCCTTCCCCTCCGGCGAGACCTTCACCCCCCAGGACATCGGCGACCAGTTCATCATCGAGAACTCCACCTTCCTCTTCGACGCCTTCCCCGACTTCGGCTCCCGCGACAACACCCTCACCTTCGGCACCGCCTACATCCCCGGGCCCAACCTCTCCCTCGGCGCCTTCGCCCGCGCCACCATGACCCTCCCGGCCAGCGCCTCCCACGCCAGCGTCGAGATGGCCTTCTACGAGAACGGCCCCTGGGGCGGCATCGTCTTCCACCTCGACGCTCTCCGCGACGGGCAGGTCGTCGACTCAGCCACCTACACCATCGCCGACGGCGGCGGCCGCGACAACGTCACCACCACCACCCTCTCGGTCTCCGACCAGGGCGCCGGCTTCGACCAGCTCAAGCTCTACGCCACCTGGAACGACGGCTACTCCGCCCCGCGCCTCATGATCGACAACCTCACGGTCACGTACCCCGACACGACGTGCCCCGCCGACTTCAACGCCGACGGCTTCGTCGACTTCTTCGACTTCACCGCGTACGTCGATTGTTTCGAGGGCATCGAGTGCCCCCCCGGCCAATCCGCCGACTTCAACGCCGACGGCTTCGTTGATTTCTTCGATTTCCAGGATTTCGTCGACGCCTTCGAGGCCTGGTGCTGATACCGGGCAATCCCCCGGGTTCTCCGCCATCTCGCCGGTTTCCGGGACTTTCAGGATGGACCTCACCGCGCGCGAGGTAGACTCGACGCCGGGCCGTACGATCCCTCCGAGCCGCGGCCTCAGGGAGGCCCCATGAATCCTTCGTGGACGGTGTGGTTCGCCTTGACGGTAGCCGCCCCGGCCGCCCTCGGGCAGTCGTTCCTCGGCCCCACCCCTTACCTCTGCGATCACGACAGCCCCTGGCCCGTCCGATCCGAGGGCTACTACCTCGAAACCTTCGAAGACGGCGCCCTCAACACCCCCGGCGTCATCGGCAGCGGCTCGGTCACCGGGCCCGGGGGCATCACCGACTCGGTCGATTGCGACGACGGCGTCATCGACGGGCTCGGACGAGACGGCCGCTCGTACTTCGGCCCCGCCACCGCCGGGATTACCTTCACGTTCAACGCCGCCACGTTCGGCGGACGCCTCCCACAGCGGACCGGGATCGTCTGGACCGACGGCGTCCACATCCTCAACGCCCCCGACTCCATCCACTTCGAGGCCTTCGACGCCGCGGGACAACGCCTCGGCACGATCTCCGGCTCACACCCCGACGGCTCCGTCAACAGCGAGACCGCCGAGGACCGCTTCTACGGCGTCGAGCACCTCCCCGGCGTCTGGCGCATCCGCATCTGGCAGACCGCCGGGTGCTGCGGGATCGAGGTCGATCACCTCCAGTACGGGTTCATCGCCGAGTGCCGGGCCGATTTCAACGCCGACGGGTTCGTCGATTTCTTCGACTTCGACGCGTACGTCGAGTGCTTCGAGGGCGGCGAATGCCCGCCGGGCGCCTCCGCCGATTTCGACGGCGACGGGTTCATCGACTTCTTCGACTTCCAAGGTTTCGTCGACGCGTTCGAAACCGGCTGCTAACCATCACCCACCCGCCGCCCGGATCGACCGCCCGCGCGCGCCGTGAAATCGCACGTCGCGACGGCGGGCTGTGGATCGTCCCGGCCGCGTCGTTCCCCGGGTGGTCCCGACCCCTTGACCGACCCCGCCGGACGCGGCACGGGCGATTGTGGCGCTTCTCGCCCCCGGCGCGCACACCCACCGACCGGCGCTCCGAGCCCGTGCGGGCGTCGTGGATCCCGGGTCGGTTCTGGACCTGGGACCGGCCCCGCGGCGTCCCCGGCTACACTCGCGGTCCTATGGCGATTCTGGTTCATGGCGGCACGCGGGTGATCTGTCAGGGGATCACGGGCTCTTTCGGGGCGGTCCACACGCGCGGGTGTTTCCTGTACGGGACCAAGATGGTGGGCGGGGTGACGCCGGGCAAGGGGGGGACCAAGGACCCCAACGGGCTGGCGATCTTCGACACGGTGCACCGGGCGGTGAAGGAGACGGGGGCGGAGGCGACGATGATCTTCGTCCCCCCGGGCGGGGCGGCGGACGCGATCCTGGAGGCCGCCGACGCGGGGGTGCGGGTGATCTGCTGCATCACGGAGGGGGTGCCGGTGCAGGACATGATCAGGGCACGGGCGGTGCTCGACGAGATGAACCTGAAGATGGGCGGGGGTCCCGGGGTCTCGCCCGCGCACCAGCGGTACATCCTGATCGGGCCCAACTGTCCGGGGATCATCACTCCGGGCGTGCGGGTGAATCAGGATTCGATGACGGGCGAGCCCGGCAAGCCCTTCGCGAAGGACGGGTGCAAGATCGGGATCATGCCGGGGTATATCCACACGCACGTCTCGCAGAGCCGGCTGAAGAAGGCGGTGGGGATCGTGTCGCGGTCGGGGACGCTGACGTACGAGGCGGTGTGGCAGACCAGCCGACTGGGGTTCGGGCAATCGACGTGCGTGGGGATCGGGGGCGACCCGGTGCGCGGGGTCAACCACGTGGACTGCCTGGAGCTGTTCGCCGACGACGGGGAGACCGACGGGATCCTCCTGATCGGGGAGATCGGGGGGACCGACGAGATCGAGGCGGCGCGCTGGATCACTCGGGCACGGGAAAGCGGCCGCCTCACGAAGCCCGTGGCGGCGTTCATCGCGGGGCGGACGGCGCCGCCGGGGCGTCGGATGGGGCACGCGGGGGCGATCATCGGCGGGGCCGACGACACCGCGGACGCGAAGATCAAGGCGCTGCGGGAGGCGGGCGTCGAGGTGGCGCTGAGCCCCGCCGACATGGGCTCGGCGATGGCGAAGGCGATGGGGGTGGGGGTGGGGGTGTAAACCCGCCCCGCGGGGACCTGCGGGCCCGCCCGGACCCGTGCTTCACTCTGATTTCCGCCGGACCCAGGCCAAGGGGAGTTCGGCCAGGAGCACGCCGCCCTCGCCGAAGACCGCGGCCCGGGCGACGCCCTCGTTCCCCGCGGCGTCGGTGTCGAGCGTGACGGTCACGACCGCCGCGTCGCCCTCGGCCCTCCACTCCACGCCCGCGATGGACTCGGGCAGCACGGGCCAGCGTTCCCGGTCGATCGCGCGGGGGTCGCCCAGCGGCGGCTCGTCGGCCCGATCATCGAACAGGACGACCTTCGCCACACGGACCGGCGACCCGTCGCGCGAGGTCAGCCGGGCGGCCCGGCCCGTTGGCCCGCTCGAGCCGGGGTCGAGGATGAAAGGGAACCCGGCGGGAACGGCCCGGACGCGGTTGACCACGCGCACCTCGGCCGGGATCGTGAACGATGGGGCCTCGGGCAAGGCCGTCGTGAGCACGACCGAACCGGCGTAGAGCCCGGGCCGATCCGGCGCGGTGAAGCGAACGCGGTCCACGCGGAGGTCGGGGGCGTCGCCCTCGGGGAGCGTGTGGCGGGTATGCCCTTCGTGTCGGACGCCGGGCAGATCCTTGAATGAGACGTTGAGGTTGAGCGCGTCGATGGACTCGGAGCGGGTGAAGACGCGGCGTTCGGCCGTCGCGCCCGCGGCGAGCGTCACCCACAGTCGGGCGGGCTCGACCAAGAACGCCAGCGAAACCTCGCAGGCGGCCCCGAGCGTGAAGCGCTGCGTCCCCACGACGGCCCCGTCGGGGCCGAGGAATCGGGCCTCGAGGACGGCCTCGTGGAATTGCCGGCCCGCGACGGCCAACGCCGCGTACGAGGCCGTCACCCGCGCGTCGCCCCCGGGCGGGATCGGCCCGTCCGGCATGGTCATGCTCACGCACGGGCACGTCTTGGAGACCAGGCGGATCTCGGCGGGGAGCGAGGCCGTGTTGCGCAGGAGGAGCCGGGCGACGGCCGCGTCGTTGACGGTGAGGGTCCCCGCGTCCTGGACGGGCTCGCCGACGATCGTGAGCGCGGGGGCCGGCTTGGCCTCGGGCTGATCGATCGGCCGGGCGTGCCCCGGCGTCGGGGCCGGCCCTGTGCTGGCCAGCACGTAGGCCCCCCCGCCGACCGCGAGGGCGGCCGCGAGGAGCACGGCGGGGGTCGCATCGACACGGTTCATTGAGCCTCCTTGGGATCGGGATCGGGTCGCTGCGGCGTCGGGATCGCGTCGGCGGGGTCGATGGAGGGAGCGCGGAGGAGCCCGCCGAAGGCGGTGCTGATGGTCACCCTCGGGGGCTCGGGCGGCTCGACGCGGAAATCATCGGGCGTGAAGATCGGATTGATCAAGATGACATGAACCGTCGCTGACTGACGGGTGAGATTCGTCAGGGGCGGGGCGCCGCCGGTGGAGGCGAAGTGCTCACGCCGCAGCCGGACCCACGCGGGGAAATAGCCGGCGTCAGGATCGAGGGGGCCCGGTGGGATCCCCAAGGCGGGCTTGCGCCGGTTGAGCGTCTCTTGGTCGGCGGGGGTGATCCCCGCGCTGGCGACGGTGTAGGTGACGAGCCGCGGGACCGAGACGCCGTCGATGGTGGTTCGCTCGGGCATGGACCAGGAGGCGATGCGATGCCCCCAGACCGGGTTGAAGAAGTCGTGGCGGAGAACGTGCCCGCAGGCCGGGTCGATCTCGATACGGTGGTCGAACGTACGACGCGCCTCACGGAGACGGCCGGAGAGGACCACGCGCGAGGAGTCCTCGTGTTCGACGGTGAGTGCCACGCTCTCGGAGAGCAGGTCCGCGCGGTCTCGGAGCGTGGTGAAATCCATGCCTCTTCCCAGCCCGGTGATCAGCCCCGGGAAGGAATAGGGTTCGAGATTGGCGCGGTTCTCCGGACCGCACGACGCGGCGCGGTAGGAAGGATGATGCCAGACACCAACCCCCCCGAGCACACCCGTCAGGAAGGACTTCTCGTGGACGGGTTCGAGGGCGTCGCCGGTCCGGAGTCGCCACCGGCCCTCGGCGCGGAGATCCGCGGCATCGCTGATCCTCGCGCGGTACCGGACAAAGTCGAACACCTCTTCGTGGTCCTCGTGCACCACGACGTGGTCCTCCCACTCGGCGGCGTGAACGGATCGCTCGTGAGCCTGAACAATCGATGCCCACGCCCGAGCTCGGAGCTCGGTCCCGGGGGGCGGCACACCATGCACGACGATGACGCACCACGCTGTTATGCTTGAGATCAAGGGCATATTAACACCACGCTCAGCCATCGATGCATTGCGAGATCATGCACGCCTGATTGATAATAATGTACCCGAATGAACGGTCGCAGTAGCACCCATTCGGCGAGTTCGGATACCCTCCGGGTGGCTTGATGAAGGTGCAGCCGTCCGTGTACCGTCGCTTGGGGCCGCAGCTGATCAGGGGGCCGAGCCCGACGTGGCACGTGTGGAGGGCTTTGGGGTAACAGAGGCTGACCGGGACCTCCCACCCGCCGCACGTGTAGCACGACCCCTCGCAGCCGCTGCCGGTGTCCTCGCACCCCTCGTAGTTCCCTTGCAGCGTCATCAAGAACGTCTCGGGGCATTTCGAGACCGTCCGGCACACAAAGCCCCGGAGTGTCGCGGGAAGCTCAGATTCTTCGGCGATCTGTGCGGCGACCGGCGAAGGAAATTCATCCTCCGGGTCAAGAATAATCCCGACGAACGGCATCATCCAAGCCGCGATGCATGTTCCGAGCAGGCTCATCATGGCTGACTCCTTTCTCGCGATCCCATGATCGTGAGTCAGTCTATCGGGGGGGGGGGGGGGGGGGGGGGGGGGTCCCCCCATGTCAAGAAGAACCCGCGGGAGTCCTGCAATACAGATCGCCGCATGCCATCACCGGACGCCCGCGAGGGTGGCCACGCGGAGCACGGCGGGGGTTGCGACGGCGCTGTTCATTGAGTCTCCTTGGGATCGGGTTCGGCGGCCGCGGGCGTCGGGACCGCGTCGGCGGGGTCGATGGAGGGGGCGCGGAGGCGCCCGCCGAAGGCGGTGCTCATGATGGTTCGCGGCGGAACGGGTGGCGCGGGGTCGAAGTCGGCACCGGTGAAGGTCGGGTTGAGCGACACCACGCGGACCGTGGCGGTCTGGCGGGTGAGATTCGTCAGCGGCGGGGCGCCGCCGGTGGCGGCGAAGTGTTCACGCCGGAGCCGGACCCATTCGGGAAACGAGGGGTCGTCGAGCCCCGGAACCCCGCCGGACATCCCTATATCGAGCATCCGCCGGTTCAACGCGTCGAGGTCGCTCTGGGCGATGCCCGGGCTGGCGATGGTGTACGACACGACTTTCGGGATCGTGAGGCCGACGATGGTCTGACGTTCGAGGACGGACCAGTCGGCGAAGGTGTGTCCCCAGACGGGGCTGAGAAACTGGTGTGCGCGGGGCAGGGCGTCGGCGGGGTCGAGGATCACCCGGTGATCGAACGAGCGCCGCCCGAGGCGGGCGTGCCCTTCGAGGACCACCCGCTCCGGAGTCTCCTCGGCGATGATGAGCGTTCGCCCGAGCATCAGCAGGTCGTACCGGTCGCGCAGGCTCTGGTCGAGCGATCGCCCCAAACCGGTGAGCAAGCCGGGGAACATGTACGGCTCGAGGTGGAGCCTCTGCTCGGGCCCGATCACGGCCGAATGGTCGCGGGCCCGGTGCCATTGCGCCACACCCTCGATGCACGCGCTCAGCAAAGGGGCTTCGACGACCTCGGGCCCGGGGGGACCCGCCCGATACCGGCGAACCCCCTCGACGCGGATCTCGCCGAACGGCCCGGCGCGGGCACGCGACCGGAGCACCTCGAACGGCCCGTGATCGGCGACGGATTCCTCGACCCGATCCTCCCATTCGGCGGACTCGAGCGCCCGCTCGTGGATGGCGGCGAGCGCGGCCCAGGCCCGCGCCCGCAGGTCGTACTTCGGCGGCTCGGCCCACGCGGGCGGGGCGAACGCCGCCACGGTGATCACGGACCACGACGCCCACGTTCGGCTCGGCATCAGAAGCACTCCGCGATGGAGCAGATGCCCGAAAGAACCATCGTCCCGACGGACGACGTGTCGCAATAACACCCGTTGGGCGTGGTGATCGGGAACCCGGCGGGTTTGACGCTCGTGCACCCGCCGACGTGGCGCAGCAGATTCCCGCACGGGATGATGGGTCCAAGGCCGATGTGGCAGGTGTGGAGCGGCCTCGACGAGCAGACCTTGGTGATCCCGGGCGCCCCGGAGCACGTGTAGCAATCCCCGACACAGCTCAGCCCGAGCGTGGAGCACCCTTCAAAGTCGCCCTGCTTGTTGAATCGATAGAGCGGCGGGCACGACTCCTTCGTCAAACACTCGAACCCCTTGAGTGTCGCGGGAAGTTCGGAACTTTCACTTTCAAGGATCGCCGCGTGGATCGTGGGGTCCCCCTCGGGTTCCGACGCGCGTGGCCACACCGCCGCGAACACCGAGCACGAGATCATCATCGAAGCAATAGCCATCATCTTTATCTCCTTATCATACGATGAGCCGGATAGCATGTTACCCCCCCCCCCCGACGTGTCAAGATGACATCGCGGATGACCACGACATATTTCGTAACTCCCGCGGGAGTCATGCATTACAGAACGCCGCATGCCGTCGCCGGACGCCCGTGAGGGCATGGTCCTGGTCCTGATCGCTCGGGCTCAGGCGGGGGAGCCGACGAGGGCGGCGTTGGTGGGGAAACGCTGGAGGGCGGCCAGGAGCTGCTCGACCTGCTGCGGGGCGTGCATGGCGAGGAGTCGGCGGCGCAGGGCGGTCATGGTCTTGAGTTCCTGCTCGTTGAGCAGGAGGTTCTCCTTGCGCGTGCCGGAGGCGGCGAGGTTGATGGCGGGGAAGAGCCGGCGCTCGGCGACGGCGCGGTCGAGGATGAGCTCCATGTTCCCGGTGCCCTTGAACTCCTCGAAGATGATCTGGTCGGCGGCCGAGCCCGTGTCGACGAGGCAGGAGGCGATGATGGTGAGCGAGCCGGCCTCCTCGGTGTTGCGGGCGGACCCGAAGATCTGCTTGGGGACTTCGAGGGCACGCGAGTCGAGCCCGCCGGTCATGATGCGGCCCGAGTTGGCGTGGCGGCGCGAGTTGTTGAAGGCCCGCCCGAGGCGCGTGAGCGAATCGAGCAGGACGACGACGTGCTTGCCCTGCATGACCCGCTGCTTGCAGTGGTCGATGGTGCGGGTCGAGACCTCGATGTGCTTCTCGACGGGGTGATCGTTGCTGGAGGCGAAGACCTGGCAGCGCCCCCCGCCCACGGACATGGCACCCGGCGCGTGGGGGGTCGGGCTGCTGGGGCGGCTCTCGACGATGACGCCGTCGGGCGGGGCGGTGGGGGTGGGGGTGGGGGTGGGGGTGGGTGCGGCGACCCGGTCCGCGCCCGAGAGCCCTTGGGTGCGCTGGGCGGCCCAAGCAAGGTCGGAGGCGAGAGCCGATTCGTACGCGGCCAGGGTCCGGCGGAAGTCGGTAACCTCCTCCGGGCGCTCGTCGACGAGCAGGACGACCAGCTCGAGGTCCGGGTGGTTGCGCAGGACGGCGAGGGCGATGTCTTTGAGCAGGGTGGTCTTGCCGGCCTTGGGCGGGCTAACGATCAGCCCGCGCTGACCGCGCCCGATGGGGCAGAACAGGTCGATGAGCCGGCAGGAGGGCGCGCACCCGGGGTACTCAAGGGTGATGCGAGGCTGGGGGTCGATGCTGGTGAGGGCCTCGAACGCCCGTTGGGGTTGGTGCGGCGGCTGCGGTGCGCGCGCGGGTTGACCCTGCTGGGGGGGCCTCGGCGATGGGAGCACGCCGGTGGCCGGGCCCTGCGGGGTTGTCTCCGACGGATTGTGCTGGGCGTTCCCACGCCCCCTGCGGCGGCGCCGACGCCGCTTCGAACGTCCAAACTCCACGTCCCGATCTCCTTGGGCGTCCCGCACGGTGGTGCGTCGCCCCGTGGTCGGCTCCTCGCCGCCCGAAAGTCTGCCGCTCGATCGCCGACGGGCTCACGCGCGGGGCGTGGCGGGCGACGATGATCGAAAGTCAAGGCCACAAACCCTGAGTGCGCGGGGCGTGGATCGGATCAACCCGAGCCCACCGCGTCCGGCCCGTCGCGACGCCGAGTCGCGCACACGTCCTTCCTGCGATCCGGCCGGTGGGTGCGAGCCACCGACCGACCTTTATCCCCCTTCCGGCGCTGACCGACGATCCGTCCGAGGCGAGTTCGTGTCTCGCCGACCCCACTTCCGAGCCCACCACCGACCCGCTTCGACACCACCTCAATCCATGCCCCGCCGAATGGTCTCTCAGTCCATCGATCATCGGACCGCCCGACGTTCGAGGGCCGTGCACGGGCCGCGTCCAATATCTGCTCTCGGACGACCGATCGGCGGATGGTGCCCCTGGTCCGCGAGATCGAAGGGAACAACCCGCCGGCGCGCGACCGAACGGCGTTGTGGAAAGCGGCCCGGGCCCGGCTCACGGGTGCCTCGGACGACGTCTGGGGGAACAGGGAGGACGCGATGAACTCACCCCGGGGACTAGGTCGGACCTCGCCCGTTCATCGACATAATCAGAACCCAAGTCGGGGCGAAAGTCAAGCCCGAGGGATGGAATCGTTGGCCGGACCGGCGGGGTGCGGGCCGTCGGGGGGATCCTCGGAGGGGTTAGACTAGGGCCCTGTGGCCCCCAAGCACCGCCCGACACCCCCACCCTCCCCACCCACCCCCCCACCGCCGCCCCCCGCCGCGGCGTCCGAGGCCTCAGCGCCGGTGGTCCACCGAGGGCTGGCGGTCTCGCCCGGGGTGGTGATCGGGACGGTGATGGTGCTCGAGGACGACATCCACCGGATCCAGAAGCGGGGGATCGCCGAGGCCCAGGTCAAGCTCGAGATCGCGCGGTTCGACCGCGCGGTCAAGGAGGCGGTGGCGGAACTCCAGGGCGTGTACCAGACGGCGCGGAAAGAGATGGGCGACGAGGCGGCCAAGATCTTCCTCGTCCATATCGGGATGCTGTCGGACAAGCGGTCGTTCACGGTCCCGGTGCACGCGATCATCGAGTCGGAGCGTGTGACGGCCGAGTACGCGGTGTCGCAGGTGCTCGGGGCGCTGGCGGAGAAGTTCCAGCAGTCGTCCGACAGCGCGTTCTCGACCAAGGCCAACGACATCGAAGACCTCGCGTCGAGGCTCATGTCCCACCTGGTCGGGCGGCGCGAGAGCCGTCTGGCGCGGGCCAAGCCCGGGACGGTGGTGGTGGCCAACGACCTGACCCCGTCGCAGACGGCGGGGATCGACCGCGGAAAGATCCTCGGGTTCGCGACGGACCTTGGGGGGAAGACGGGCCACACGGCGATCGTGGCGCGGGCGCTGAACATCCCGGCGGTGGTCGGGTGCCGGTCGCTGATGGCCGACGCGCGGGACGGGGACACGATCGTGCTGGACGGCGACCGCGGGGTGATCGTCCTCAACCCGGACGCGAGGCAACAGGCCGAGTATTCGCGGTACCTGGACCAGCGTCGGGTGTTCCAGCTGTCACTGACGGACCTGGCGACGCTCCCGGCGACGACCTCGGACGGGGTGGAGGTCGAGCTGCTGGGGAACATCGAGTTTCCCGAGCAGGCCAAGGAGGTGGTGGAATCGGGGGGCAAGGGGATCGGGCTGTACCGCACGGAGTACCTGTACCTGATGTCGGGCACGGAGCCGAGCGAGCGCGATCACTTCATGGCGTACCGCAAGTGCGTGGAGATGATGAAGGGCCGACCGGTGGTGATCCGGACGATGGACCTCGGGGCGGACAAGGTGGTGGAGTCGCGTCACGGGGCGCCCGAGCGCAACCCCTTCCTGGGGTGCCGGAGCATCCGCCTGTGCCTGCGCGACACGCCGATGTTCAAGACGCAGTTGCGGGCGATCCTGCGGGCCAGCGCGCTGGGCCCGGTGAAGGTGATGTTCCCGCTGATCACGTCGCTGACGGAGCTGCGCCGGGCGAAGTACATCCTCAACGACGTGATGGAGGACCTGGCCGAGGACAGCATCCCCTTCGACCGCAAGGTCCCGGTGGGGATGATGGTGGAGGTGCCCGCGGCGGCGCTGATGGCGGACGCGTTCGCGCGCGAGGTGGACTTTTTCAGCATCGGGACCAACGACCTGGTGCAGTACACCCTCGCGGTGGACCGGACCAACGAGCGGATCGCGGACCTCTACAGCCCGATGCACCCGGCGGTCCTGATCCTGCTGCGTGACATCGTCAAGGCCGCCCGCAAGCACAAGAGGCCCGTTTCATGCTGCGGGGAGTCGGCGGCCGATCTTGAGTACGCCCTCTTGCTCATCGGGTTAGGGTTGCGTACCCTCTCGGTGTCGGGGACCTCGATCCCGTCGCTCAAGCGGCTGGTCCGGAGTGTCTCGATCGGTCAGTGCGAACGGATCGCCCGCCAGGCGCTCCAGTTCGATTCCGAGCCCGAAGTCGCGGCGTACCTCCGCGATCAGGCTCGCAAGATCATCCCCGAGGCGTTCGACGGGCGTTCCGTCGAATAGCGGCCTTTGGGCGGCAATCGGGCCGCCCCGGACCGTGCCCCGGGAACCGACTATCGGGTCGGCGCGTCGCGCCGGCCCGGACGAACCGACCCGTCCGACGCCTGGCCCGCTCTCGAGCGATGCGCCGGCCCGGACGAGCGCCCCAAAGGGGCCCGACGCCGTGATCCGGCGAGGGCGCCCCGACCGGGGCGCGACAAACCCCGGTGGCCGGACGCCCCGGGTTTCGTGCCGCGGGGTTTGCCCGTGGGCGCGAGAGGTTGGGAGCCCGGGCCGAGCAACGCGGACGACCCGATGCCGCCCCCCGCGTGGGGGCCGCGAGAGGAGTTGTTCGTCGTATGGCCAAAACACAAATGATCATTAACTATGTCCCCGGCGAGGAGTGCCGGGTGGCGGTGGTGGAGGACGGGATGCTCGAGGAGCTGCACGCGGAACGTGCAGCCCAGGCGTCCCGCGTGGGGAATATCTACATCGGGCGGGTCAACAACGTCGAGGCGTCGATCCAGGCGGCGTTCATCGATTTCGGCGTCGAGGACAACGGGTTCCTGCACATCTCGGACCTCCACCCGCGGTACTTCCCGGGCGAGGCCGACGACGCGACGGAGCAGGTCGGGCACAAGACGCCCAGGCGCGAAAGGCCCCCGATCCAGCAGTGCCTGCGCAAGGGCGACGAGGTGATCGTGCAGGTGCTCAAGGAGGGCGTGGGGACCAAGGGCCCGACGCTGACGAGCTACCTCTCGATCCCCGGGCGGTTCCTGGTGATGATGCCGCAGATGGACAAGGTGGGCGTCAGCCGGAAGGTCGAGGACGAGGAGACGCGGCGGAAGATGCGGGAGGTCTTGGACCAGCTGGACCTGCCCGACGGGTTCGGGTTCATCCTGCGGACGGCCGGGATGGACCGCGGGAAGGCCGAGCTCAAGCGCGACCTGGCGTACCTCCAGCGCCTGTGGAAGGACATGGAGAAGCGGCGCAAGGGCGGGGGCAAGCCCCGGCTGCTCTACTCGGAGAGCGACCTCCTGGTGCGCTCGCTCCGCGACGTGCTGACGGCGGACATGGACGAGGTGGTGATCGACAACGAGCACGCGCTGATGCGCGCGGAGCGGTTCCTCAAGATCGTGGCCCCGCGGACCAAGACCAAGCTGCTGCACTACCCGGGCAAGACGCCGATCTTCCACGCCTTCGGGATCGAAGGCCAGATCTCGCTGATCCACGCGAGGGAGGTCCCGCTCCCTTCGGGCGGGAGGCTCGTGATCGACCAGACCGAGGCGCTGGTGGCCATCGACGTGAACTCGGGCAAGAGCCGGGACGCGAGGGACGCGGAGGACAACGCGTACCGCACGAACCTGGAGGCGGTGGACGAGATCTGCCGGCAGCTCCGCCTGCGCGACCTGGGCGGGATCATCGTCAACGACCTGATCGATATGCGGGCGGCGTCTCGCCGCAAGGAGATCGAGAACCGCTTCCGCGAACGCCTGAAGCGCGACCGTGCCAAGAGCACGATCGCGAGCATCTCGCCCTTCGGGATCCTCGAGATGACCCGCCAGCGGATGCGCGGGAGCCACGAGCAGGCGCACTTCTCCGACTGCCCGGTCTGCCGGGGGCGCGGGCTGGTGCAGAGGCCCGAGAGCGTGGCGAGCGAGGCGCTCCGCGACCTGGCGGCCCTGCTCGACCACGCGAAGGTGGCGAAGATCGAGCTGGTGGTCAGTCCCCGCGTCGCGGGCGAGTTGCTCAGCAACAAGCGCCGGCTGCTGGGCCGCATCGAACGGACCAGCGGGAAGCACGTGGACGTGCGCGTGTCGGAGGACATCCCGCCCGACCGCGTGAGCTTCTACGCGTACGACCCCGTCGGGGCGGACGTCGACCTCGACAAGCTGCCCAGGCCCCGCAAGCCCGACAACCTCAAGGCCTGGGATTTCAGCCCCGCGCCCGACGCCGAGGAGGCCGAGGCGTGGGCGTCGGACCCCATGGCCGAGCGGCGTGATTCCGCCGAGGCCGAGGCGCACGCCGAGTCGGAGCTCGAAGCGGCACAGCACGCCGCGGAGCCCCACCCCATCGAGATCGACGAGGACACCCCCGACTCGGACACGGGCGAGGCCCGCCCGGGCGAGGGGGAAGGGACGGACGAGGACGGACGCCGACGCCGTCGTCGGCGTCGGCGTGGCCGCGGGCGGGGTGGGCGCGGCGAGCCCGGCGCCCCCGACGCCGCGGGCGCGGCGACGACCCGTCCCGACTCCAGTTCCCGCGGCGATCACAACGAGACGGATCACGCCCCGCGTGACCCGGCCGAGGGCGAACCCACGGCGGGCGATGCCCCCGGCGAAGCCGCGGGCGAAGGCGGACGCCGTCGTCGTCGGCGCCGGCGTCGCGGACGCGGCGGCGCGGGCACGGGCACGGGTACGGGCGGCAACGGCCAGGCCGAGCGGCCGAGGCCCACGCCGGGGCCGGGCCGACCGTCTCCCGCGAGCGCCGGGCTCCCCGAGCCCAAGCCGATCTCCAGGAGCGAGGACGTGACGCCGTTCACCATCGTCGAGACGATGGGCGACTGGGGCGAGGACGAGGCCACTCCATCCAACCCGCCTCAGGCACACAACCCGCCCGGGGATGACCACGGGCCTCAGGATGAGCACGAACACGAGGGTGATATCGAGCCGGCTCAACCCCGGCCCGAGGGCGCCGGCGCGAGCGAGGCGAAGCGACGCCGTCGGCGTCGTCGGCGCGGCCGCGGCGGCTCGGGCGGCGACGGAACGTCGGCCTCCGGCGGCCCGGCGACCGCGACGCCGCCCACGCCGCCACCCCCCGCGTCCAGGCCCGCCCCTTCCCCCAGACCTTCAGCGTCTCCGGCCCCCGCGGCCCGCGAGCCCAAGCCCGCGGCCGGTCCGCGTTCCAAGACACCGGCGGCGTCCCTGCCCCCCGTGCCCGGGATCAAGCCCCCGCCCAAGGCGCTCTACGCGGCGAGGCGCAAACTCGGGCCCGGCGAGCTCAAAAAGCGTCCCCAGTCCGAGTGAACTCGCCGCGGGGCACCGTGCATGACGCCTCCACGGCGGATCATCATCCTGGGGTCGACGGGCTCCATCGGCGTGCAGACCCTCGAGGTCGTCGCGTCGCTCAACCGCGAAGGCCCAAGGGTCGAGGTCGTCGGCCTGGCGTGCGGCCGGGACGCCGCCACGCTCTCGGCCCAGGCGTCGCGCCTGGGATCGCCCGCCCTGGCCGTCGCGGACCCCGCGGGACCCGCGCCGGCGGGGGCGCTGATCGGGCCCGGCTCGGCGGAAGCACTCGTGCGCACGACCCCGTGCGACCTGGTCGTCTCCGCGATCGTGGGCGAGGCCGGGCTCGGCGCAACGCTCGCCGCCCTCGAACTCGGGCGCGACGTCGCGCTCGCGAACAAAGAGTCCCTCGTGGCGGCCGGCGAATTGGTCACGCGGGCGGCGCTCGCGTCGGGCGCGGCCCTGTGGCCCATCGACAGCGAGCACTCGGGCGTCTGGCATTGCCTGGGCGCGGGCACCTGCAGGCCGCCCCTGCGTGAACCCCCCGCCGGCGTGACCCGCGTGGTGCTGACCGCGTCGGGCGGGCCGTTCCGTGGGTGGGACCCCGGCCGCATCCGCGCCGCGACCCCGGGCGACGCCCTGAATCACCCGACGTGGCGGATGGGGGCGAAGGTCACCGTGGATTCCGCGTCGTTGATGAACAAGGCGCTCGAGATCATCGAGGCCCACTGGCTCTTCGCCCTCCCCGCGGACCGGCTCGCCGCGGTCGTCCATCCACAGTCGATCGTCCACGCCCTCGTCGAACGCGCCGACGGCTCGATCCTCGCGCACCTGGCCCCGCCCGACATGAAAGTCGCCATCCGGGCGGCCCTCGAAGCGGCCCTGGGCGACGGGCCCGCCCCAACCCATCCCCCCGCGGCCGGGCTCGACAGCCTCACGCTGGGCCGGCTCGAGTTCGAGCCCCCGGACCGGGACCGTTTCCCCGCGATCGCGCTGGGGCACGAGGTGCTCCGGCTCGGGGGCACGGCCGGGGCGGTGCTCAACGCCGCCAACGAGGAGGCCGTCCACGCGTTCCTGACGCCGGGATCGGGCGGCCCGGGGATCGCGTTCCCCGACATCGCCGCGCTCGCGTCGGCGGCGCTGCGAGGGGTCGGGGTATCGCCCGTGCGGTCGCTGGCGGACGTGCGCGAGGCCGGGGGCGAGGCCCGGCGGTTCGTGAGGGCGCGCCTCGGGCTCGGGTAACCCGCTACGGTGTGCGTCGATGGCGGATCACCCGGTCGTGGCGCAGGCTCGCGAACTGTTCGCGCAGGGCAAGGCCGAGCAGGCCAAGGCGGTGGTCATGCGCGCGCTCCAGAAGTCACCGGGCGACGCGTCGCTCAACTACACCATGGGCGGGATGCTGACCGAGCTCCGCGACCTGGACCGGGCGGCGTATTTCGTAGGACGCGCGATGGAACTCGACCCCTCACGCGGGCTCTACGCCTCGGCGATGGGCGAGGTCCGGCTCTACCAGGGTCGCCTGCCCGAGGCGGTCACGCTGCTCGAGCGGTCCCTGGACCTCGACCCGACGCTCTATTCCCCGAGGATCAACCTGGCCAGCTACGCGGTCACCGAGTACGACCACGACCGCGCCGAGCGGCTCCTGCGCGAGGCCATCGCCCTGCGCCCCGAACGCCCCGAGGCCGTGGTCAACCTGTCGAACGTGATGGTGGACACGGCGAGGGCGGGTGAGGCCGAGGCGATGCTGGAATCGGCGGCCGCGACGCACCCCGAGAACGCGATCGTCGCGTCGGCCCTGGCGAACCTCTCGAACTACCTCCCGGGGCTGGACCCCTCGGTCGTCGCGACACGCCACGCCGAGTTCGGGCGGCGGCTCTCGCGGTACGTCCGCCCCATGCCCCATGCCCCCAACCCGCGCGACCCGGGCCGACGCCTCCGCGTGGCGTTCCTCTCGCCCGACTTCCGCGAGCACTCGGTCGCGTATTTCGCCGACGCGGCGGTCTCCGGTCTCCCGCGGGAGGGCTTCGAGGTGCTCGGGCTCTACACCGGGTTCGTCGAGGACGCGGTCACGGCACGCCTCAAGGCCGGGTGTGACCGCTGGATCCACATGCGCGACCTCGCCGAGGTCCGCCTGGCCGAGGAGATCCGGCGCGCGGGCGTCGATATCGTGATCGAACTGAGCGGGCTGACGCAGGGCAACAGCCTCATCTCCCTGGCCCTGCGACCCGCCCCGGTGCAGGTCACCTACCTGGGGTACCCCAACAGCACGGGGCTCCCCGCCATCTCGCACCGCATCACGGATTCTGCGAGCGACGGCGAGGGGGCCGACGCGCGGTACACCGAGCGGCTCGTCCGCCTCGACCCGTGTTTCCTGTGCTACACGACCCGGTGGGAACTCGAGGGCACGCCCAGGCCCGCGGCCCCCGCCCGGACGGCCGGCCGACCGGTGACCTTCGGCTCGTTCAACGTGGTCTCGAAACTCTCCGGCGTGACGCTCGACGCGTGGGCGGACATCCTCCGTAGGGTCGAAGGATCGCGCCTCGTGCTCAAAGCGAGGTCGATGGGCAACCCCCGGGTGCAGGAGCGGCTCCGGGCGGCGCTGGAGTCCCGCGGGGTGGACGGCTCGCGGATCGAGATGATCGCCTACGCGCCCTCTCACGCCGACCACCTGGCGCTCTACGGGCGGGTGGACGTGGCCCTCGACCCCTTCCCGTACACCGGGACGACCACCACCTGCGAGGCCCTCTCGATGTCGACGCCCGTCCTGACGCTTCGGGGGGCGACGCACGCGGGGCGCGTGGGGGCGTCCATCCTCGCCGCGGCCGGGATGCCGGAATTGATCGCCGGATCGCCGGCGGAGTACGTCGAGAACGCGGTGGCCCTCGCGGGCGACCGGCCCCGGCTGGGTGAATACCACCGCACCGTCGCGGACAGGTTCGACGCCTCGCCCGTTCGGGACCGCGCGGGCTTCGGGCGACGCCTCGGGGACGCGCTGCGGCGGGTGTGGATCGAGTATTGTCAAACCCCGGCCACGCCCGGTTGATCACCCCCCACCCCCCCCACCCCCCCACTCGGAGACCCCTTTCCCATGCCTCGACTGATGGAATGGATCGGCGGGGTCTACGAACTGGCCCGCCTCGGGGTCATCACCGGGTTCCGGTTTCGGGGTGCTTATTGGACGTGGCGGCTCCACACGGCGTTTGGGCGGGGGTACCCCGAGACCCGTTGGGAGACCTTCAAGGCGTTTCTCGACTACGGCCGATGGGTGTACCGGATGCGAAGGTTGCGCTAGCCGGTCTTTGTTCGTCGTTGAACGAAGAGGACTCTGCTAGAGTGGGGTCGGTGGGCGCGGCCGACCGCCGCGCGATTCGGGCAGATCCAGGGAGTCGGTATGGCTTCGAGCAAGTCGTCGTTCCGGGTTTTTGCGTCGGGACTGGTGCTGGGCGTGGTGTGCGGAGCGGTCGCGGGCGCGTACCTGTCCGGGCGTTTCCCTTCGCCGCTGGACACCACGCCGGCGAAAGCCGGGGCGGGGCAATCGCTGAACCGCTCGGCGGAACGTGACCCGGAGCCGACGTCTCAAGACACCAAGGACGAGCCGACGGTGATCGACCAGGGATCAACGCCCGCGCCAACACCGGCGGCCCCCGCGACCGATCCCGGAACGGGCGGCGGGACCCCTCTCAGCCCGCAAACCCCGGCGCCCGAGGCCGCCCCGGCGACGCTGCCGGATCCCGCCGCTCGTCCCGCGACGAACCCGGGCGTGCCGCCCAGGCCCGTGCTGGACCCCAAGTAACACCCGCGCGACAGGGCCGGGGTTGGTCAACCACTACACTGGGCCCATGGACAACGACCGTGCGCGTCGGCTGGTGAGACTCCACGCGGCCACGTCGCGCCTGCTGGGCGTGGACTTCGTGCCGTCGTACCGGAGTTCGGCCCGCCCGGCGGGCGTAGAGCTCGAGGCCAAGCCCGCGCCGGCAGAGGCCGGGAGTGCGCCGCGTGCGACGCTCATGTCTGCGCAGGGAGGTGCGGACGACGACGCCTCGCCCGCAACAGGCCCCGAGCGCGCCGCCGGTCGCACGGCCGAGGCCGATGGGCACGGGGCGGACGCGGAGCGGGCGTCGGCGGGGGAGGCGCTCGAGGCCTTGCGTCGGAGGTACGAGCGCGAGGCGCCGCACGCGTCGTTCGACACGACGTTCACGAACATCGTGTTCGGCGAGGGCGACCCGCGGGCGAGGCTGGTGTTCATCGGCGAGGCGCCGGGCGAGGACGAGGACCTCACGGGGCGTCCGTTCGTGGGCCGTGCGGGGCAGTTGCTGGACAAGATGATCGTGGCGATGGGGCTCCGGCGTGAACAGGTCTATATCTGCAACGTGCTGAAAACAAGGCCCCCCGGCAACCGGACGCCCACGCCCGCCGAGACGCTGGCGTGCAAGCCCTACCTCCTGGAGCAGCTCTCGATCGTTCGGCCCGACGCGGCGGTGCTGCTGGGGGCGTGCGCGACACACGCGGTGCTCGACACGACGGACCCGATCGGTCGGCTGCGGGGCAGGTGGTGGAGTTTCCGCGACGCCCGGGGACGCGAGGTGCCCGCGATGCCGACGTACCACCCGGCGTACCTGCTGCGGTCGTACACGGAGGAGAACCGGCTCAAGGTCTGGTCGGACCTCAAGGCCGCGATGACCCGCCTGGGGATCTCGCCCGTCGCGAAGGGGTCGTGAGGTTCGCGTCGAATATTCTCGGGAGTGCCGGAACCGGGGGCCCACGCCGTGCGGAAAGGGGTGTGCCGCCGAAAGGCGGTTCTTTCAGACGCCAGGCGTCCGCGGCGGGCTCAAACCCGCCGTACGCCGTTCAACTCCGGACCCCCACGAGACCCAGCGTTCGGGCGTATGCCCTGAGCGCTGGGTTTTTTCTTCGTGTCCGGGCGTGACTCGGGGCGTTCACTCGAAATCGGCGGTGTTGACGGCGGCGTACGCGTTGTCCTCGCCATTCCGCCGCGCGATAAAGACCCGGTTCTCCACGACGACCATCCCGAGTCGGTCTCCCGCGCCCATCGTGACGTACGCGGGCGCCCCGGCGAGGGAGGGCGCGGGCTTCGGGTCGGCCGCCTGGTAGCGGGCGCACCCCGAGAGCACCGAGGCCGCCGCCAGGGCGGCGATGGCGCGGGCGAAGAGGCGACGGGCGGTGCGGGCGTGGGTGTGATCGGACATTCGTGGGCTCCCGTGGGGTGTCGTCCACGGGGCATCGGCGGTCGGGGACCGCCGCGCAAGATCGGGCCGCCGGGAATCGCCGGGCGGGCACGGGCTATGACGACCCGGGGGGATGCGCGGGGTTCAACTTCGATCCGGGGCGAGGCTGTGGGGGCTGAGGGGTCCGGCTTGGCGTGGGCCGGGAGCGGTTATCATGACCCCGCGCGGTCCATTCCGCGCGGAGGATGTTCGTGCCGACCGACGCAGACCACATCGCGGAGCACAGGGCCGGGGCGGTGGTGTCCGCGGTGCTCAAGGCCTCGCGGACGTCGAGCGGGGGTGGGGGCGGGGTGGGGGGCGTGCCGGAGGGGGTGGCCGGTGCGGCCCGAGCGGCGCTGGAGGGCCTCGACCCCGCGGCGCGCGAGGCGGCGTTGATCGGGGCGCTCTGCCGAATCGCCGCGGCGACCCCGGGGGCGGACGGACAAGGGGCGGCCGGCGGCGGGGGCGGGGGCGATGGGGCGCCCGACCCCGTGCGATCGCTGGAGTGGAGCGCGGAGGTATCGGAGTTCTGCGGGTGGCTGGACGATTACGTGTGGCGTGCGTGGCGCGACGCGGTAGCGCCCTCGAGCGTCGTGTCGAGGCCCGGGGTGCTCCGCAAGACCGCGGCCCGCTTCGTGCGCGGCGACGCGGGCGTGACCCGGGCGAAGGTCCGCGAGGACCTGGCGCTGCTCAAGCGGGTCGTGGGCTCGACGATCGCGGCGATCAGCCGGGCGGGGCGGAACCACGCGCAGCGTCACCTGTCGCGGTACGGCGCGGAGGCGATCGAGGCGTCGACGCCCGCGGGGTGGGGCAAGTCGGGGCGGTGCTGGGAGCGGTACAAGGAGCTGTCGAAGGGGCTCAACGAGGAGTCGCTGGAATCGGAGATCATGCAGGAGATCGCGCGGTGTGCGCGCGAGTTGGCCGAGGGCCCCGGGGCGTCGGCGCGCGGGTGAACAGGCGGAGGCGGACGCGGAACGATGACGTTGGTCGAGGTGTGCGAGCCGGTGTTCCAGTACGTGTGCACGCTCAACAGGCTTGGGCGTGCCGGGGGGTCGGTGAGCGCGGCGTTGGTCAAGGAAGAAGCCCGGGAGGCGTTCCGTCAGGCCGAGCAACGGGCCCGGACGCTGGGGCTGTCGGCGTCGTTCGACGCCGTGCGCCTGCCCCTGGCGTGCGGGGTGGATGGGCTGATCCGCGAAGGGGCGGCGGCGTCGAGGTGGTCGAACGAGTTCCGTGGGCTGGCGGAGGACCTGGGGGAGCAGGCCCCCGACGACCGCTTCTTCGAGGCGCTCAACGCCGCGATGCGCGAGCCCTCGGGCGCCTCGACGGACCGGCTCGCGGTGTTCTATATGGTGCTGGGGCTGGGGTACCGTGGCGGACGCGACCCGGCGGACCTGCGGGTCAAGATGCGCGAGATCGCGGCTCGGGCCCGCGGGATGACGGAGGCCGACACCACGGGAAGGGTCTGCCCGGAGGCCTACGAGAGCGTGGACACGCGTGCCCTGACGCAGCCCCCGGCTCGGAGCCTGGTGGGCATGGTCATCGCGCTGATCACCATGGTGGCCGTGCTGGCCGGGGCCTACGTCTACCTCTACCGCGAGCAAACGCGCGACCTGGCCGATTCGCTCCGCCGGGTGACGGGGGAGCGTTCTGTCTCGTCGGCGGAGCAGGACCCCGCGGCGGGCGGGGGTGAGCCGTGACGATCACGCTGGGGATCTCGGCGCTGGTGAAGCTGGTGCAGGTGGACGGTCGCCTGCTGCTGTTTTTGCTGGGCGGGGTGGTGGTGGTGGCACTGGTGCTGGGGCTGTACCGGGCGGGATTGATGCTCGCGGACCGGGCGAAGCGTTCCCCGTTCACGAGGCTCATCCGATCGGCGGCGGGGGCCCAGCCGGCGGGCGTGGCGGACCCCGCCAAGCGGGCGAGGCTCGACGACCTCCGCCGGAACTTTGAGGAGGGGATCGAGAAGTTCCGGGCGGCGGGGAAGGACCTCTACGCGCTGCCGTGGTACCTGCTGGTGGGCCCGGCGGGCTCGGGCAAGACCGAGGCGATGCGGCACTGCAAGGTCGGGTTCCCGCCCGGGCTTCAGGATTTCTACCAGGGCACGGGCGGGACGGTGAACATGCACTGGTGGTTCACGAACCACGCGGTGGTGCTGGACACGGCCGGGCGGATCTTCATGGAACGGGCGGCCCTCGAGGGCGGGAGCGAGTGGCGCGAGTTCCTCAAGCTCCTGCGCAAATCCCGCCCCAACGCGCCGGTCAACGGGATGCTGCTGGTCATCGGGGTGGACAGCCTCATCAAGGACACCGAGGCGCAGATCGAGGAGAAAGCCGGGCACATCGCGCGGCAGCTGGACACGATCCAGCGCTCGCTCGACGCGAGGTTCCCCGTGTACGTCATCATCACCAAGTGCGACCTGATCCCCGGGTTCCGCGAGTTTTTCGACAAGGTCGAGGACCCGCAGCTCCAGCACCAGATGCTCGGGTGGTCCAACCCCGCGCCCCTCGACGAGCCGTTCCGGGCCGAGGAGATCGACACGCACCTCGAGGCGGTCCGGGGGCGGCTCCGCCGGCGTCGCGCGACGCTGCTGCTCGACCCGGTCCACACCGTGGACCCGCAGGCGCGCCGGACGGACCAGGTCGACGAACTCTTCGCGCTCCCGGACAACATCGCGAGGCTGACCCCCAGGCTCAAGCGGTACCTCGAGACGATCTTCCAGGCCGGGGAGTGGAGCCCCAAGCCGCTGTTCCTACGGGGGATCTACTTCACCAGCTCGATGCGCGAGGGGCAGGCGCTCGACGGGGACCTGGCGCAGGCGCTGGGCGTGCCCGTGGACCGGATCCCCGGGGGCAAGGCCTGGGACCGCGAACGCTCGTACTTCCTCCGCGACCTCTTCATGAGCAAGGTCTTCCGGGAGAAGGGGCTCGTCACGCGGGCGACGAACGTCAAGCGCCAGATCAGCGGCCGCCGGCGGCTTGTGCTCGGGGGCGCCATCGCCGTGGCCGGGGCGCTGCTGGCGCTGACCCTCTGGAGCAACGCGTCGCTTCGGGCGAGCGTGAAGGACCCGGCTCAGTTCTGGTCGGCGGTCTCCAAGGACTTCGGCGAGGGGGGCACCCGCGGGCGCTCGTTGGCGCTCTTCGGGCGGGACGCCTCGGGCCGCCCCTGGTACATGGGCGAGGAAGCGGGCGTCACGGCGGGGGGCGAGAGGCTCCCGCGGTGGGAGGTACTCCGGCGCGGGTCCGAGTACGCCCGGCGCGGCGTCCCGGTCGGGTTCTTCCAGGCGGCCGACGCGGTGGGCGACATCAACCGCGCGCAGCGTGAGGGGGCCGAGGCGCTGATCCGCGCCGTGCTCGTAGGGCCGCTGCTGCGCGAGGTCCGGCGTGAACTGGTCGAGGGCGATCCGGCGACCACGCCACCGGTGGGCGTGCTGGCACGCCTGATGAAACTCGAAGCCTCGGCGTCGCTCCCGTCGGACCAGCCCGGACGCCCCGGGGACGCGGGGGACGTGTCGGCCCTCATCCGCGCCCTGACGCCGACGGGCGGCCCCCCCGAGGCGGACGTGGCGGAGGTCATGAACGGGATCCCCGCGGAACGCTGGCTGACCCCGCCCCTGGCGGGGACGACCGAGACCACGGGGGCGGCCGTCGAGGCGGTGGCACGCCTGGGGCGGTGGTGGTCGGGCGCGGTGGACCGGGCGAGGCGAGAGGACGGAGAGATCGGGCGGTGGGCGTCGCTGGGCGACGGCCTCGCCGCGTTCGCCGACGAAGCGGCGCGGGTGGGCGGGCCTTTCCTGCCCGGGGGCGCCTGGGCCGCCGCGGTCCCGCCGAGGCCAGCCGAGTACGACGCGGCGGCGTCGGCGTACGGCGCCGGCGCGGCGAAACTCGCGGCGCTCATCGGCGAGCGCCGGCTGGTCGAACTGGCCTCGTCCTTGGGCGATTCGGCACCGGACGCGGAACGAGCAACGTCCGGGCTCCTCGCGGCGATCGAGGCGGATCGAACAACGCTGACCGCCGAGCTCCCGTCGCCGACCGCCGGACGCGGGGATACCGAAACGGTGCGTCGGCTCCGCGAGGCGGTCGATTCGGCGTCGAACGGGGCCCGCGAGACGATCGCGGCGCGGGCCGGACGCGTGATCGCCGATCTCTCCGCCGAACCGGCCCGGGGCCTGCTGGCGAGGGCGACCTCCGGGCGTGGGTTCGAGGCCGTCGCCGAGGCGTACCGGCGTGCGTCGGCGGGCATGGTCTCCATGGGGCCGGTCGATCATTCCCTCTCGTTCGGGGCGTTCGAGCGTGAAACGGCCTCGGCGAACGCGGCCCGGGAATCAGCGCTGAGCGCGCTGTCGGGCGCGACGGGGGCCGTGACCGAGGCGGCACGGGCCGCGGTGACCCGCTCGTCGGAGGTCGCTTTGGCGGGCCTCGGCGGGGCGGCCTTGGCCCGTGCGGTCGGTTCGATCCCCGAGGCCGGGCGATGGG
Source organism: Phycisphaeraceae bacterium (assembly GCA_015200025.1). Taxonomy (GTDB): domain Bacteria; phylum Planctomycetota; class Phycisphaerae; order Phycisphaerales; family UBA1924; genus UBA2396. The sequence goes on from CP054186.1 coordinate 1,303,617, forward strand.
AAGCGGCGGTGGCCGAGCGTGCGGCGACGGGCCGGCACGGGCCCGTGGTTCTTCCCGCGGTGGCGATGACGGCACGCGTCGCCGGTCCCGGACCCGACGCGTTCCACCCCGGCGGGGCGTCGGAGGTGTTCGCCGCGTGGGGCGCCGTCGGCCGATCGTTGGACGAGCGCGGCCCCGTCGTGGTCGGGAAGGATGAGCTGCGCCGCGACTTCGAGAGAACCCGGGCCGGCGCCAAGGCCTACGCGGAGGCCTACGCCGCGGCGTGGCAGCGAGAGATCGACGCGGCGAAGTTCGAGCCCCCGGCGTCGTGGGATGCCCTCGCCGCCGCGGTCGCCGGTATGAACCCGGTCGAGCAACAGTCGGCGCTGGCCCGCATGATCGAACGGGCGGCGGTGGGGCTCGCGGCGATGGCCTCGGCGCTGGGGGACGACACGCTGGCGTCCCGGGCCTCGGGCTGGTCGTCGCTCGCGGGATCCCTGCTCGACGCCGAGGGCTCGGCGCTGGCTCTCCAGACGCACCGGACGCTCGTATTGCTGGCCTCGGCTCGTTCGACGGCGGACGCCCGGAGGGTGTTGCTCTCGATGCCGGCCGAACGGGGCCGGGCGCTGGACACCGTGGGGATCTCCACTCACCCCGGGGCGGCGTACTGGCGCGGGGCCGCGGGGCACGCCCTCACGCTGATGGCTTCGGCCCACGCCCGGTCGATCGCGGCGCACGAAGAAACACTGGCGCAGCGCCTGGGCTTCCCGCTGCTGCTCGACAGCGAGGTGGCGATGCCCCCCGACACGATCGCGCCGGTGCTCGAGGCGGCCAAGGCCTTGAACGCCCTCGCCCCCGCGGCGGTGCCGGGGGTGGAGGGCGAGTTCCGGGCGGATCACCCCTTCGCCGACGCCCTCCGCTCGCTCAGCCGCCCCCCGGCATCGATGACCACCGAACGATCGGCGGCGCTCGCCCGCCTGGTGAGCGCCGGGGACGTGATCGCGGCGTCGGCGGGGGCCACGGTACGCGTCTCGACGTGGACCACCAGCGACGCCCCCGCGGGGCTCACCCGGGACGACCACGCCCGCGAGGTCGCGGGGGACACCTGCGCGGTCACGGTCGCCGGCCGCGAGGTGTACCGCGGGAAGTTCGACACCGGCGGGCAGTCCCTGGGCGCGGTCCCCTTCGCCGGCGAGGGCTTCCGCCTGGGCATCATCGATACGGAACGCGCCGGGAACGAGGTCGGGGCGTGGGAAGCAAGGGGCTGGGCCGGGCTGAGGCTCGCGACCACCGACGGGCTCAGGCCCGCCGGCGCGGGAGCGGCCGACGCCCCGCTGGTGTTCGAGGCCCTGATGAGGAACGACCGGCGTGGGCGGTGTTTCGTCTGGGTCCGGCTCGACGGGGTCCCGGCGTTGCCCGAGCGGGGTTCGTGGCCCCGGCGGGCCGATTTCCCGGGGTCGAAATGACGCGGAGCGCGGGCATGATCCGGAGCCTCTCGGCGTGGCTGCGTGGCGGGTCGAACCGGCCCGGGGTCTGGCTCGGTGTCTTCGGAAAACACCCCGCCTGGGACGACCATATCGACGACATCGGGCTCGAAACCCAGCGCCTCGTCGAGGTCAAACGGTCCTTGTACACGCGAGGGCTGACCGACGCCTTCGACTCGGGCGCGTGGGACCGACTCGAAGAACGCGACCGGCTCCCCGGGTTCTCCCACACGCTCGTCTGGCGATGGCCCGGCGACGTCGTCGTCGCCCGCATGTGGTCCAGCAAGGACGGCAAGGGTCGGACGAGGTACCCGATGATCGCGGCCGTCCAAGCCTCGGGCTTGCCACACGACCGGGCCGTGGCGGTGTCGATCGCGGCGCTGGCTCCTCTCGAACGGCGGTGCGCGACGGCGTCCAGTCAGGCCAGCGTGCGTTCGTCCGTCGCCGAAACCCTGAATTCGCTCCGCGAACAACTCGGGGTTTCCCCGGGGAGCGATCCGGCCGACCCCGACCCGGCGGGCTTGGCGTTGGTGTCGGCGTGGGCCTCGGGGGCTCCCAGAGAGGCATTCCCGCGGATCGTCCACCACCTCGCGGCATCCGCGGGCGGGACCGGCGCCATCCACTTCCGCGGCGCGATGGTTGGCACGCGTGAGGGGGCGTCGGCGTGCGCCTGGATCGCCGCGGCGATGGGCGTGTTGGGCGTCCAACGGGTGCTCCGGGATGGTGTACTGGCCGTCGAAGCCCGCGACGCCGGGTTGGTGGACCTGATCATCGGCGAGGCGTCGCCCTCCTCGCTCCGCTGCCTTCGGTCGGCCCGCTCGGTCGAGCCGATGACCCAGGACGTGCCGTACACCCTCTCGGCGGGGATCATTTCCAAAGCGGACGGGCTTCTCACCGACTGGGCCGGGAGGGGCTGACATGGTCGGTGTTCTGACCAGGGAGGCCATCGATCGACCCGCCCGCTCCACACTCCTCCCCGCCCACTTCCCACCCACACCCTACCCACACCCCACCAGTTCCGTACCGACTCACTTGACATTCCCGTTGGGCGCAAGATAGTCTCCGCTCTCTTTTCCCCCCGAGCGGGGCAAAGACCCGCGGGTGTGCGCGGGTGACGGACCGTACGCGGCGCCCAATCGTGCGTAAGTCCATTTCTCGCAAGGACTTGCATCGATCGATCGACGCGTCCCTAGGCCGGGTGTTCAAGGACGACCCCTGCGTCGGGTTTGAAGATGAAGGGTGGGACAGGCCGGGCGTGGCGGAGTGGGACTGACCCGCGGTGAGCCGGTCATGGTGACGGCGCCGAGAAGGGGGTTTGCCTTGAAGGTTCGCGTGTTGGCGTCGATCGTCGGGCTCGCGGTGGCGGTTTCGCCCGTGGCGTTGGGCCAGGTTTCGGGCGGCGGTGAACCCGTGGGCGGGTACCCGGCGCACGACCCGCAGCTGGACGGGAACCGCAAGTTCCCCATCAGCCGGTTCCTGCTCGAGTACGAGTACAACAACCTGGACCACCCCCCGCTGCAGGAGCTGTTCGCGCTCCCGGTGGTGCTCGGGGTGGTCTCGGACAAGGACGGGACCGCCTACACGGCGCCGCGGCCCGGGCTCCCCACGGCGGCGGTCCGTGTCGGGGACTTTTTCGGCGACGACGGGGCGATGTTCTACGAGGCCGCGGTCGGCGCGGTGGCCCGGGCGATCGCGGAGGAGCTGACGGGCCCCCGGAGCCTGATCGGCGTCCGCGTGGTCCCGCACCCCGACGACGTCGAGTGGGGGCTCAAGCAGGACAAACGCGTCGGGCGACTGGGGATGAGGCTCAAAGTCTTCACGGCGTACATCGGCGGGCAGACGGTCAACGTCCAGACCCCCGGGACCCCCGAGGACGAGCGGATCAACCCCCCGCGGACCGACCGGATCCGGTTCGGGACCGAGTGGAACGTCGGGAACCTGCTCCGCAAGGACCTGATCGACGACTACGTCGCGAGGCTCAACCGGCACCCGGGCCGGCGGATCGACGTGGCGCTGGCGCCCAGCTCGGAGCGCGCGGGCGAGGTCGAACTCCAGTTCCTGCTCAACGAGGTCAAGCCCTGGTCGCTGTACGCCCAGGTCGCCAACATCGGGACCAAGACGACCGACGAGTGGCGTGAGCGGTTCGGGTTCGTGCACAACCAGCTGACCGGCGCGGACGACATCCTCCGGATCGACTACCTGACCGCCCAGTTCGATTCGGCGCACCAGTTCCTCGCCTCGTACGAGCGCCCCGTTTTCGGGGACGTCCGCGGGCGGGTCTACGGGTCGTTCAGCCAGTACAAGGCCGCGGACGTGGGCTTCCTCGCCCAGGACTTCGAGGGCGAGAGCTTCAGCCTCGGGCTCGAGTTCACGGGGAACCTCTACCAGAGCGGGAACTTCTTCCTCGATTGGGTGGCCGGCGCCCGGCTCGACAGCATCCGCGTCGAGAACAAGCTCATCCTGCAGGAGGGCGACGAGAAGTTCTTCCTCCCCTACGCGGGCGTGAAGTTCCAGCGCGTGAACGACTACTCCGGCGTGTACGGGTCCGGGGTCGTCGAGTTCTCGATGAACGAGCTGACGGACGTGGACGAGCAGGGCCTCCAGGACCTCGGGCGTATCTTCCCCGACGAGAACTGGGTCACGTTCAAGTACGACGTCGAGGCATCGACCTACATCGAGCCGCTGCTGGCGCCCAAGGAGTTCAAGACCCTCGACGATCAGGTCCGCGGGGCGACGCTCGCGCACGAGCTGTCGGCGGCCATCCGCGGGCAGTTCGCGTTCGGGAGCCGGCTCACGCCGACGTACGAGGGCGTCGCGGGCGGGTTCTACACCGTCCGCGGGTACCCCGAGTCGATCGCCGCGGGCGACGATCAGGTCGTCGTCAACCTCGAGTATCGCTTCCACCTCCCCCGGGTCCTCCTGACCACCAACGAGAAGGGCGAGGCCGACTACATGGACCCGAACCAGACCACGCTTTTCGGGTCGCCCTTCAAGGTGGGCCCGGCCGGGCCGTTCGGGCGGACCGACTGGGACCTGATCTTCCGCGGGTTCCTCGACGTGGGCCGGACGATCAACAGCGACCGGCAGATCTTTGAGAAGGACTACACGCTGGTGGGCGTCGGGGCGGGCGTCGAGTTCCAGCTGCTCCAGAACCTGCAGATCCGGATGGACCTTGGCTTCGCGATGCAGGACGTGACCACGGGCGTGGAGAACGTCGAAACAGGCGATTCACGCCTCCACTTCAGCATGACCTTGCTGTACTAATCGCCCCCGGGGTGGCGGAAGCCGCCGACCCGGGGCAACTTGTGGGAGGGGGGGTTCGTAGGTACCTTGGTGGGTCGTCCGACCCAAGGACCGATAACGAATCTCGAGTTCGGGCTTGGGTTCACGGGGAGGGCGGATGAGGTGGGGTGGGACGGGGTGGGTCGTGGAACGAGCGTCCGGCGGCGTCGCGCCGGACAGCCTGGGATCAACCAGGAAGGGGTCATCGATGCGGCACGTCAATACCGGGTTTACGAACTTCACCCTCGGCACCCACGTGGGCGGGATCGCCCGCTCAGCGTTGTCGAGGCTCACTCGGCTCGCCGGCTCGGCCTCGGGCCGGAGCGTCAAGGGCCGCGCGGCGGCCGCGTCGGCGCTCGCGGCGGTGCTGGCGGCGTCGGCGCTCGCGGGCCCCGAGGGCTACCAGGTCGTCGTGGGGAACGTGACGTTCACCCGCCAGGGCGACATGTGGGTGATCACCGCCAGCAACGGCGCGATCATCAACTACACGAGCTTCAACATCCTCCCCTTCGAGACGGTCCAGTTCCTCCAGCCCAGCCAGTTGTCCACGGTGCTCAACCGGATCAACTCGGCGGCCCCGACGCGGATCGACGGGACGCTGCTCTCCAACGGGCAGGTCTTCTTCGTGAACCCCGCGGGCGTGATCTTCGGGCAGGGCGCGACGGTGAACGTGGGCGGGATCTACGCCGCCGCGGGCAACATCTCCGACGCCGATTTCGTCAACGGGCGCCTGAACTTCACGAACAACACGGGCTCGGTGATCAACCAGGGGCAGATCCGCACGGAGACGACGGCGGCGCTGATCGGTCGCCACGTCGCCAACTACGGGACGATCGTCTCGCCGCAGGGCGCGGTGGTGATGGCGGCGGGCGACGACGTGTACGTCGGGCGCGAGGGCAGCCGCATCTACGCCCGGATCGAGAACACCACGACGCCCACCGACCAGACGCGCGTCGAGAACCACGGGACCATCGACGCGGGACGCGGGCAGGTGCTCATGGCCGCCGGCGACACCTACGGGCTGGCCATCTTCAACACCGGGACGGTCAAGGGGCGTGATATCGAGCTGGCCGGGGGCGACCGCGGCGAGGTCCGCGTCTCGGGCACCATCGACGCCTCTGATCGCTCCTCGGGCGGCACGGGCGGGACCGTCCGCATCGTGGGCGAGAAAGTCGGGCTCTTCGGCGCCACCGTCGACGCCTCGGGCGACGCCGGGGGCGGGACGGTCCACCTCGGGGGCGGGCTCCAGGGCGCGGGCGACCGCACCGCGGATTACGTCTTCATCGACGAGCACTCGACGGTCTCGGCGGACGCGGTGACGTACGGCCGCGGGGGCGAGATCATCGTTTACGCCGAGCGGGCCGCCCGGATCTACGGGAGCCTCTACGCCCGCGGCGGGGTCGCCGGCGGGGCGGGCGGGTTCATCGAAACCTCGGGCGGGTACCTCTACGTCTCGGATATCCCCGACATGCGGGCCCGCGACGGGCTGAGCGCCGGGGGCACCTGGCTCATCGACCCCTTCAACATCCGCGTCGTCGCCGGGAGCGGGACGGGCGACTTCGGCGACCCCAACAACCCCTACGACAACCCCACCGTCAACGACTCGCAGTTGGGCGTGGACGCCATCCTCGCCGCCCTCGCTCTGGGCGACGTGATCATCTCGACCGGGGGCGGCGGCGCGCAGGCCGGCGATATCACCTGGGAAGTGAGCATGGACTACTCGTCCATCCTCGCCTCGCGCACGCTCACCCTCAGCGCCCACAACGACATCACCTTCCTCTCGGGCGTCTCGATCTCCGGCGGGCCCGGCTCGTCCCTCTCGATCTCCCTCAACGCCGACTCGGACAACAACGGGTCGGGCGGCGTCTTCCTCAACGACGCCTCCTTCTCCCTCCGCGGGGGCAACTTCGTCGTCTCCGCCAACACCGAGGGCCTCTCGTTCCTCTCCGGCGGGCTGATCGACACCGGCGGCGGGAACATGAACCTCTTCAACACCGGCGCCACCTCGCTGGGCGGGTCCATCACCCTGGGCGGCGGGGCCCTGACCGCCACCGGCGCCTCCTCGATCACCATCGCCGGGACCGTGCAGACCGACGGCGGGAACGTCTCGCTCAACACCGCCGGGAACATCCTGATCGACGCGGCCGTCGACGCCGACACCGGGTTGGTCACCATGACCTCCACCGGCGGCGACGTCACGATCAACGCGTCGGTGACCGGGACGGCGGGGATCACCGCGTCCGCGGCGAACGACCTGACCGTCGGGGCCGACCTCGACGCGGGCTCGGGCGACCTCAACCTCTTCGCCGGGACCGACGGCACCGGGAACCTCACCGTCGGGACCTCCTCGGCGGTCGCGCTGACGGGCAACAACGTGACGCTCTCGGCGGGGACCGGCGCGGGCGGCGACATCACCTTCGCGCAGGCGACGACCTTCAACGCCGCGGGCCCGATCTCCATGAACGCGGGCACGGGCACGATCAACATCAACGCGGCCCTCGGCCTGGGGTCGTCGGACACGACGCTGCGGGCCGACGAGATCGAGATCGCCGCCGCCGTCTCGGGCTCGGGCGCCCTGACGATCCGCACCGGCACGCTGGCCAACAGCATCCAGCTCGGGGGCGCGGGCGGGACCGGGGCCCTGGACCTGACGGCCGCGGAGCTGGCGCTCCTGAACGCCGGGTTCTCGTCGATCACCATCGGCGATTCGGGGATGACCGGCGTGATCGATATCGCCGGGAACATCGCCTTCAACGACAACGTGACCTTCCTCACGGACAACGCCGGCCGCGTCGACCTCGGCGGCGACGTGACGGGCGACGGGTCGGTGACCTTCGACTCGGCCGTCCGTATGACCGCCGACGCCACCGTCACCGGCGCGGGCGTCACCTTCGAGAAGACCATCGACGCGGACCTCGCGGCCAACAACCGCAAGCTCACCGTCAACACCACCGGGGGCTCCGCCACCATCTTCGGCGGCACGATCGGCGGCACCGAGGCGCTGGGCTCCCTCGAGACCGACGCCGACGGGACCACCGAACTCCGCGGCGACATCACCGTCGTCAACACCATCGAGTTCGGGGACAACGTCACCCTCGCCGCCGACGTCACCATGACCTCGACGGCCAACGACCGCATCACCTTCGGCGGGACGCTCGACTCCGACGGGACGGCCCGCAGCCTCACGATCGCCTCCACGGGCCTGACCGTCTTCGAGGGGGCCGTCGGGGGCGGGAGCGCCCTCAACAACCTCTCCGTCGGCGGGGCCGCGGAGATCAACGGCGGGCTCGTGCGCACCGAGGGGACCCAGACCTACAGCGGGACCGTCGACATCGGCGCCGACACCACCCTGGTGGCCTCCGAGATCGAATTCAACGACACCGTCAGCGGGCCCGGGTTCTCGCTGACCTTCCTCAACTTCGACCCCACCCAGGGGATCGAGCTGGGCGGGGCCGGGGGCACGGGCGCGCTGGACCTCACGGCCGCCGAGATCGCCTTCCTCGCCAACGGGTTCTCGTCCATCAACTTCGGGGACACCTCGCACAACGGGCCCATCTCCATCGCCGGGAACATCGCCTTCCTCGACGCGGTCACCTTCACCGTCGACGGCGGCGGTGGCGGGGTCATCACCCTCGGCGGGAACGTCGACGTCACCGACGGGACCGGCGACGCCTCCATCAAGTTCAACGGCGCCGTCATCGTGACCGCCGACTCGGTCGTCTCCTCCGCCGGGTCGGGCGCCAACGGCGACATCAACTTCAACGGGACGGTCGACGGCGACGCGCCCGGACGTTCCCTGACGATCAACACCCAGGGCAACACCGGGTTCACCGGGGCCGTCGGATCGACCACCGCGCTGGGCGACCTGATCACCGACGCCGGCGGGACCACGACCCTCGGCGGGAGCGTCACCACGTCCAACAGCCAGGTCTACAACGACGACATCATCCTCTCCTCCGACGTCACCCTGGCCAACACGGGCGGGGCGGGGATCTCCATCCTCGGGCAGGTCAACGGGACCACCGCCGGCGCCCAGAGCCTCACCATCACCGACGACGGCGCCGCGACGACATTCGGCCCCGGGACCGGGTTCGGCGAGACGACCATCCTCAACAACCTGACGATGAACGGATCGGCCGGGGCCTCGATCGACTTCGACATCACCACCCAGGGCGACCAGTCCTACTCCAACGCCATCACCGTCAGCGGGGACCGGACCTTCCAGGGCCAGAACGTCTCCTTCACGGGCGGCCTCGACGGCTCGGCGGCGACGGACACCGTGCAGATCGTCGCGTCCGACAGCGTGACGCTCGGGGCCGTCGGGCAGAGCCAGGCCTTCGACGTGCTGCGGGTGCAGTCCGGGACGGCGGCCGGGAACGAGATCGTCCTGCAGGGCAACGTGACGACGAACCTCTTCCAGGATTGGAACGGGGCCGTCCGCCTCGACGCGCCGGCGCTGACCCTGACCTCCGGGCAGATGCTCTTCCGGCGGACCATCAACGGGACGACGGCGCTCACCGAGAACCTCACGCTGATCGCCACGACCCCCGCCGGGCCCGGCGTGATCCCCATCATGTTCGGGGGCAGCATCGGCGCGACCACCTCGCTGGGGGCGCTCACGATCGGGACCGCCCTGGGTGCCGCCCCCGAGTACGCCTCCATCGTCTTTGCCGAAGCCTTCGGCGACGTCGACGGCAACCCCAACACCTTCGACTTCCTCCCCACCGCGGCCTCCGTCGACGCGGGCGACCTCTTCGCCATCGTCTGCGACACTCTCAACGTCGAGGCGAACCAGAAACTGACGGCCCTGGGCTCGCTGGCGATCAACGCCACCACCAGCGCCACCCTGGGCGACCTGAGCACCCTGGGCAACCTCTCCGTGACCACCCCGACGCTCAACATCCGGATGCGCGACGGCGCCACCGTCCGCGACGCGGCGGGGAACATCATCGGCGACATCGGGACCGACTGGGCCGCCGGCGGGACCCTCGTCACCAACGCGGGGACCATCAACCTGCTGCCCGGGCTGGGCACCTTCTCCTTCTCCTACGGGCAGGGCGGGGCCGACGCGGGCCTCACCGGGATCGGCGCCCCCTCGCGCCAGGTCGTCATCCTCGAAACGATCTTCAGCAACCCCGCGAACACCGCCTTCCTCCTCAACCTCGACCTGACCTCGCAGACCACCACCGACCAGCCCCCCATCGCCGGCATCAACCCCAGGATCGAGGTCCGCCAGGTGGCCACCCCCGAGCCCGTCTCGGGCGAGCTCTCCGAGTTCTTGAAGGCCATCGGCGTCAACATCTCCGGCGAGCCCGACTTCGGGCAGGTGATCGATTGGCTGATCGGCCGCTCGCTCTACGACGACACGTCCGACCCGGACCCGACGCTCGGGCCCCAGCGGTTCCGCGTCTCGCGTGAGCGCCTGGCCCTGGACGTGGTCATGCCGATCAAGGAGACCTTCGACGACATCTTCCGCACCCCCAGGCTCGACCCCGACGGCGCGATGACCTTCGACGACCGCGGGAACCCCGTGCTCGACGACAACTCGCCCGCCGTCCGCGCCGTCATCGGGCGCGTCTGGGACCGCTACGCCGACCAGGACCCCGACCCGACGGGCGCGGGCTTCCGGGCGTTCGTCGAGGCCTCCGCCGGCGCCGACCGCGACGCCACGGAAGTCCTCCGCGTCCTCGAGGGCTTGCGTTCCATCTTCGGTCTGCTCGACAAGATGGGCCTCTCCGAGTTCGAGACCCGCGGGCCCAAGAACACGCTCGTCGGCCCGCGCTACGCCCTCCCGGGCGACAACGACGCGGCCTACCCGATCACGCCCGAACAGCTCCGCGACGCGGTCATGGGCACCACGCCCTCCGACCTCCCCGCCGCGATGCTGACCGCCCGCTGATCACCCACCCCTCCCCCCCCCATACACACCCGGCATGGTTGCACATGGGGCCCCCCGCGGGGCCCCTTTTCTGTATCCCACGGCTCAACCGGCCGCGGCGTGCCCGCCGCCGACCATCCTCGCGATCGAAGGGCTCATCGCTACGCCCAGCACGATCAACTCGCCCTTCCCGAGACGCGCCCGGTACCCCACGCACCACCGCGTCCCGATCGCGTTCGTCATCCATCGGTCGCTGTTCTCGATGGCCTGCTGACGCCCCGCGCACTGCACGCCCTCGATCGCCGTCGCACCCGCCGGCAGCGACGCTCGCGACCACACCATCACCGGCCCTTCGGCGACCCCGGCCTCCCCTCCGGTCCCAGGCGTCACCTCGACCTTCTTCCCCAGGTGCGACAGCACCGCGTCGGGCGCCGGGACGCCGAACGCATCGAACGGTTCGAACCGCTCGTCCCGCACGGGCCGGCGCGGCGGGAGGACCAGCGTCTTGCCCCCTTCGACCGCCGCCCGCAACGCGAGCTGCGACGCCCGCGCGAGCCAGTCGGCCCCCGCGTACACCAGGACCGTCGGCTCGGGCTCGTGCCCGCCCGCCCGGCCCTGCCCAAGGTCCGGATCCCACATGTGGTAGTCCAGCCCCGCGTCGTGCAACGCCTGCAGCACCGGGTTATCCGCCAGGGCGTTGTCGGTCCCGATCTGTTCGGGCTCGAATACCGCCGCGACCCGGCACCCGCGACGACGCGACGGCTGATCCTCGTCCCGGAACCTCCGGTGAATCTCGAGGAACTCCCCGGCCAGGTCGGGCCTCAGCACGCCCCGCTCGTTGACGGGCGTGAAGTACCAGTTGTCCCGGCCCGCGAACATGTACCAGTTCAGCCCGGCGATCCCCGCCTTCGTCGCGGCGTCGTAGATCTCGCGGTAGTGCCCCGGTCCAAGGATCCCCGTGTACTCGTGGTACCCGTGCCACACGCCGCACTCAAACTCCCCGATGAACGGGATCGGCGAGTACACGCTCTGGAGGCGGCACGAGTCCATGAACACGCGCCGCTCGCGGTGCTCGGGGAGACCGAAGATCCCGCCGCCGCCCGAGGCTTGCCCCTCCCGGCTCTCGGGCGCGGGCGGCCCGCGGAAGTGCGCCCTGGGGTACCAGTCGATCGCGAGGAAGTCGACGCCCCCGTCGCGGGCCAGCACCTTCCAGTTCTGCACGTCCCCGCCGGGGTAATAGTTCGCGACCATCGGGAGGTCGACCCCCATCGACCGGTACGTGTTGGCGTGCCACCGCACGATCGACGCCGTGGCCCAGTGCTGGAACCGCCAATAGTCCCTCGCCCGGCGTCGTTGTTCGGGCGCCGAGCGGTCGGGGGCCGAGGCGTACGCGCGGGCCTGATCGAACGACGTGTACCGCGTCCCCCACGCCGCGTTGAGCGACGCCACGTCGGGGTACACCGACCGCAGGAACGCCCCGAACGGCGAGGCTCCACCGCCACCGGGCTCACCCCGCCCCGGGCCCCCCACCGCGGGGCCGTCCGCGGTCTCGGGCCCGCAAAGGCCACACTCGCGCTCGAACCAGTGGCTGAACAGGTCGACCTCGTTGTCGGGCTGAAAGAGCACGATCGGCCCGCCGTCGGGGTACCGGGTCCGGTCCGTCGCGAAGAACGGCCGGACCGCCCCCACCACCCCCTTCATCCACACCGCCGCCTCCGCCCGGTACGCCGACGACATCCGGTGCATCAGCGCCACCCGCGTCGGAACGCCCGCGTCCGTCCACTCGGCGTAGATGTAGGGCCCCGGGCGGATCGCCACGTCGAGCCCCATCTCCTTGGCCAGCGTCAAAAACCCCACGAGGTTCCGGGCCGGCTCGGTCGTCCCCTCGAAATCGAAGACCCCCGGGGCGGTCTCGTGGTATTCCCAGGGGACATACGTCGAAACCATGGTCAGCCCCAGGCGCGGCCAGGCCTTGAGCACGTCACGCCACCGGTCGGGCGAGAGACGCCAGTAGTGCATTTCCCCCGATAGCAATGGGACCCGGCGCCCGCCCACCCACAGCACCCGATCCCGGACCTCGATCGTCGTCATGGCCGAGTGTACCCGCCGGGCTCACCCCCCCGGCCCGGGGTTCAAACCCCCGATACACTCGACCCCTCGATGGACCTTGGACTGCTCCTGGACAACCTCCTGAGCCCGCCGATCATGTTCTTCGCGCTGGGCGTCGCCGCCGGGCTCGTCAAGAGCGATCTGGCGATCCCCGAGGCCGTGACCAAGCTGCTCTCGCTCTACCTGCTGTGGTCGATCGGGCTCAAGGGAGGCGTCCAGCTCCGGTCCGGAGAGTGGTCGGGCGAGGTCGTCACGAGCCTGCTCGCGGCGCTCAGCCTGGCGACCGTCATCCCGCTGCTGGTCTTCGCCTTCCTCCGCCCCAGGCTCGGCGCCGACAACGCCGGCGCCCTCGCCGCGGTCTACGGGTCGGTCTCCGCCGTCACCTTCCTCACCGCCTGCGCCTACCTCAACCGCGACGGGATCCCTTTCGGGGGTCACATGGTCGCCGCCCTGGCGGTCATGGAATCCCCCGCCATCATCATCGCCGTCCTCCTGGTCCGCCGCTCCCACGCCCGCGCGCGGGACGACATCGGCCCCAGGGCCCCCTCCCTCGCCGAGAGCCTCCGCGAAGCCGCCCTCAACGGGCCCGTCGTCCTCCTCACCGGGAGCATGGCCATCGGCGCCGCCATCGGGGAAGAAGGCTTCAAACCCCTCGCCCCCCTCGCCGCCAGCCTCTTCCCCGGGGTCCTGGCCTTCTTCCTCCTCGAGCTGGGCCTCCTGGCGGCAAAGAAATCCCGCGCCCTCAGGGTCGTCGGCCCGAGCCTGATCGCCTTCGGCCTCGTCGTCCCGCTCCTCGGCGCCGCCGCCGCCGCAGGTCTCGCCCGAGCCCTCTCCCTCGCCCCGGGCAACGCGTTCCTCCTCATCGTTCTGGCCTCGTCGGCGTCGTACATCGCCGCCCCCGCCGCCGCTCGCACCGCCATCCCCCGCGCCAGCCCCGGCCTCTACGTCCCCCTGGCCCTGGCCGTCACCTTCCCCTTCAATATCGCCCTCGGGATCCCGCTCTATTGGCAGGTGGTCCGGCTGCTCTGGAAGGACGTGAACTAAGCCATGCCACGCACTCCCGCCACGAACACGAGCCCTCGAAAGGCCCGCGCGGCCACGCCCGAACGCCCGATCGTGGGCGTCATCATGGGCTCACGCTCCGATTGGGAGACCATGAAGCACGCCGCCGAGATCCTCACGGCCCTCCGCGTCCCGCACGAGTGCCGTGTCGTCTCGGCCCACCGAACCCCCGACCGCCTCTTCGCCTACGCCGAGAAGGCCGAGGAACGAGGGATCGAGGTCGTCATCGCCGGCGCGGGCGGGGCCGCACACCTCCCCGGCATGACCGCCTCCAAGTGCGTCATCCCCGTCCTGGGCGTCCCCGTCGAGTCCAAGGCCCTCAAAGGGCTCGACAGCCTGCTCTCCATCGCCCAGATGCCCGGGGGCGTGCCCGTCGGGTCGCTCGCCGTCGGCATCCCCGGCGCCATCAACGCCGCACTCCTCGCCGCCGCCATCGTCTCGGCCTCACGCCCCGACCTCCGCGAACGACTCCGCCGGTGGCGCAAGCGGCAGACCCGCCTCGTCCCCGTCCGACCCATCCCCGGAACCTGACCATGCGCGTCGGCATCATCGGCGGCGGACAACTCGGACGCATGCTCATCCTCGCGGGCGTCCCCCTCGGCGACACCTTCACCGTCCTCGACCCCGACCCCCACGCCCCGGCCTTCCACCTCCTCCCAGACCGCCAGCGACTCGTCGCGCCCTTCAACGACCCGCCCGCCGTCCGTGACCTCTTCCAGCGGACCGACGTGGTCACCTTCGAGTTCGAGAACGTGCCCCCGGCGGCCCTCGACCTCATCGAGTCCGTCGGCGCCGCCCGTACCTCGCCCCCCGCCGGCGCACTCCGCGTCGGGCAAGACCGCGGGCTCGAGAAGCAACTCTTCCGCGACGTGGGGCTGGCCGTCCCCGACTACCGACTCGCCTCGTCGCCCATCGAACTCGAGCAGGCCGTCCGCGACGTCGGCACGCCCTGCGTCGTCAAGACCCGCCGCATGGGGTACGACGGCAAAGGCCAGGCCGTCGTCCGATCCCCGGGCGATCTCCCCGCCGCCATCGCCCTGCTCGCGCTCAACCCGTTCGGCGTAATCGTCGAGTCGTTCGTCGCCTTCGAACGCGAAATCTCGATCGTCGCCGTGCGTGCCCGCGACGGCTCCTTCGCGGCTTACCCCATCGCCCAGAACACCCACGAGCGGGGCATCCTCCGCCGATCACTCGCACCCGCGTCCACGCCCGAACTCCAGGGCGAAGCCGAGACGCACGCCCGAGCGGTCATGGAGCGCCTCGGGTACGCGGGTGTGCTGGCGATCGAGTTCTTCGTCTCGGGCGCGAACCTCCTGGGCAACGAGATGGCCCCCCGCGTCCACAACTCGGGGCACTGGACCATCGAGGGGGCGGTGTGCTCCCAGTTCGAGAACCACCTCCGCGCCATCACCGGCCGCCCGCTGGGGGAGACAACCATGCACGCCGGGCCCGCCGCCATGATCAACCTCGTCGGCCTCCCCCGCCACGCCGCCGACGACCTCGCCGCCATCCCAGGCGCGCACGTCCATTGGTACGGCAAGGAAGCCAGGCCCGAACGCAAGGTCGGGCATATCACGCTCGTGGGCGACGCGACACGCCACCTCGCGCACGCCGAGGCAATCGCCGGGTGGACCGCCCGCGTCTAGCAGCCGACGTCGAACCCTTCCGTGAAAAGGTCCAGATCGAAGAAATCGATGAACCCGTCGTGGTCGTAATCGGCCCGCGGATCGCCCTGCTCGAACGCCGTCATGTAGTCATCAAAGTCGAAGAAGTCGACGAACCCGTCAAGGTTGAAATCCGCCAGGCACGGCACCGGGACCGGCGTCAGCACAAACACGTCCATCGCGCCCATCGTGACCCCGCGGTTGAACAGCAGCAGACGCCCCGACGAGTGCTCGGCCGCGATGCCCGAGAGCCACAACTGCGTCTCGGGCGACCTCAGCGGGAGCGTCGTCGCGCCCGGCTGCAGCGTGCTCGAAAGACGCTCCCGGCGCACGGCCCGGCTGTCCACCTCGTAATACTCCAGCGACGGCTCGTTGTTGTCCGTCGCCACGAGCACCCCGTCACGGTAATCGAAGAGCCTCGGGTAGTTCGACCCGCCGTTCAGGTACGCCATGCCCACCGGCATCCCCGCCGAACCGGCGTAGCGGCTGCGCCCGCAGTAGAACGCCGGCCCCGTCCGCCCCGCGCGGCTGAACATCGTGACCGCCGACGCCGGGAACCGCCACGACGTGAAGAACATCGCCCTCGACGGGACATACACCGCGTCCTCGGTCGACGTGTTGGGCGAGGTGGTCGGGAACCCGTTGATCCCCGGGCCCCAATCCATCGACTCCCCCGTCGCGAGGTCGAACTGTCGGAGCATGTTCCCGGCCGAGGCGACCACGAGGTTCCCCCCCGCCCCGAGGCCCCACGCCGACGTGTTGACCGTCACGCCGCGGGGGTCGAGGTCGTACCCGTCCCTCGCCGGGTCGTTGTGCAGCACCGTGCGCACGTACGTGACCCCCGACGGCAACCCGCCCTCGTCGAGCGTCAGCCGGACCTCCAGCACGTAGTTCTTGAACGACCCCGCGGGCAGAAAGTTCCCGGTGTTCGTCGAGACCAGATAGCGGCCATCGCCAAGACTGTGCGCCCCGGTGACGCTGGTCAGCGCGACCGTCCCGCCGGGCGTCTTGGCGTCGGGGTACCGCACCATCGAGGCATAATCGAACCGGTGGAGCCGATAATCCTGCTCGAAAAGCCGGATATACCCGAGATCATCACCACGCGAGACCCCCGCGCCCAGCGACAGCATGACCACGCCGGCCGCCAGCAAAGCCCGACCGAGAGACCGTACACCGCCGCCACGAAGCCCGTGCCCGGGATCATCGCTCATCTCTCTCTCCGGATTGTCGCCGGGGGGTGACGCCGAACCCCGGGTCTCGACCACGATCACACCCTGCCACGAGTTCAAGGGCGTGAACGTCCGAGATCGCAGGCAGAATGTACAGATAAACGGTGTGTGAGCAAGTTTCCCTGCAATCATTCCGTCAGGTTGAGGCGATTCCCCCGCCGTGGCACCTCACCGCACCCTACCCGCACGCCACCCCACCCACCCCCTGCCCGAACGCCCCACCGCCGACCGGGCACGCGTCGATTCGATGAGCCGGTCGTTTGCTCGTGGTTATAGGGCGAAACTCCGGGCACGAACGACCCCCCCCGGGTGTTGCTAGGCTTGGTCCGATGACGAACCGCACCCGCACACGGACGGCGCTGAGAACGTGGGCCCCGCTATCGACCGCCGTGATCCTGGCCGCCGCGGGCGGGTTCGGCGGGTGCCACTCGTCACCCGTCGGGGAGAGTGGTTCGTCGGTCTCGGGCCGCCTTGCCGGGACGGACCCGGGGCTGGCCGCCGCACGGGACCGCGTCTTCCCCGCGCTGGTCAACATCCGGGTGGTGACGGTCAACTACGTGGGCGGGCAGGAATCCAAGGGCGGGGGGAACGGCTCGGGGACGATCATCGGCCCCGAGGGGTACGTGGTGACCAACCAGCACGTGGTCGCCGACGGACGCCGGTTCTTCTGCACGCTCGCCGACAAGCGCGAGGTCGCCGCCGAGCTCGTCGGCGAGGACCCGCTGACGGACCTGGCGGTGCTGAGGCTGAACATGGACCAGCTCAGGGACGCGGGCCCGCTCCCGGTGGCGGTGTTCGGGGATTCGGACACGCTCGACGTGGGCGACACCGTGCTGGCGATGGGCTCGCCGTTCTCGCTGTCGCGTTCGGTGACGCTGGGGATCGTCTCGAACACGTCGCGGGTCTTCACCTCGGGCTTCGGGACCGAGGAGGTCGAGGACATGGAGCTCGACTACGGGCAAACGACCGGCGTCTTCACCCGCTGGATCCAGCACGACGCGCTGATCAACCCGGGCAATTCGGGCGGCCCGCTCGTCAACCTCCGCGGCGAGATCATCGGGATCAACACGCGGGGCGGGGCGGGCATGGGCTTCGCCAGCCCGAGCAACCTCGCCCGTGACGTGGCGGCCCTGCTCATCGCGCACGGCGAGGTACCCCGGTCGTGGGTCGGGGTCTCGTTCCGCACGATCGCGAAAACCGGGCTGACCGAGGGCGTGCTCGTCAACTCCGTGACCCGTGGCGGCCCCGCGGACGCCGCGGGGCTCCGCGCGGGCGACCTGGTCCTCGCCCTGGCGGGTTCGCCCGTGACCGTGCGATTCGCCGAGGAACTCCCCCCGCTGATGAAATCGATCTCGGACCGGCCGATCGGGACCGACCTGACGCTCCGCGTCCGGCGTGAGGGCCGCGATTTCGACCTGCGCCTGACCACCGAGCGGCTCCTGCCCGAGCGCGGGGACGAGACGGCCCTGCGCGGGTGGGGGATCGCCGCCCGCGAGATCACCGAGAAACTCGCGCGCGACCTGCGCCTCACCTCGCGCGACGGGGTCTTCGTGACCGGCGTCCGCCCCGGGAGCCCCGCGGACCTCTCCGAGCCCAAGATCCAGCGCGGCGACATCATCCGGTCCATCGACAAACGCCCCGTCGCCGCGTTCCGCGACGCGGTGGCGATCTACCGCGAGATCATGGCCCCCACCGACCGCGAGAAAATCCCCGAGTTTCTGCTCGTCGAGGTCGAACGCCGTGGGCAGAGCCAGGTCACCGTCATCAAACCCCGCCCCGAGCTCAAGGAAGACCCGCCCAGCGACCTGCCCAAGGCGTGGTTGGGTGTTCTCACGCAGCCGGTCTTCCGAGACCTGGCCCGGCAACTGACCCCCGAGGCCACCGCGGGCCTCCGCGTGACGCGCGTCTACCCGGGCACCCGCGCCGCCGAATCCGACCTGCGCGTGGGCGACATCATCGTCGGGGCGGGCGACGAGCGGTTCAACGTCCGCGGGCTGCAGGACGCGGGGCTGCTCCAGCGTGTCGTGCGCACGTACCGGGCCGACGACCGGCTCTCGCTCCGCGTGGTTCGCGACGGGCTGGCGGTCGATGTGCCCGTGACGCTCGAACGGACGCGGACGACGCCCGACGAGGCCAAGACCGACCAGAACCGGGATTTCGAGCTCCGCGTCCGCGAGCTGACGTTCTTCGACCGCGACGCGGAGCGGTGGGACGAGGGCGTGGCGGGCGTGCTGGTGACCGGGCTCGAGCGCGTCGGGTGGGCGGGCCTGGCCGGGCTCTTCACCGGCGACCTCATCCAATCCATCGCGGGCACGCCCGTCGCGTCGATCGACGATTTCCGCGCGGTAATGGAACGCTTGGCCCGCGAGCAACCCGCCCGGGTCATTTTCGTCGTCCTCCGCGGGAACACGACCGCGTACCTCTTCGCCGAGCCCGAGTGGAAGCCCATGACCAAGGACGAAGAACGCGCCAACCCCACCCCCACCACCCCCACCACCCCCTGACCCCCCATCACCCCCCGCCGGCACCGAGCCCAATCCGGCTCGCCCCGATCCCAGAAAGGACCACGATCCATGCGTCGTTCCGCCCTCCTGATCCCGTGCCTCGCCGTCTCAGCGCTGACCGTCGCACCCGACGCCCCCGCCGCGCCGGCGTCCCCGGCGCCGGTGTGGTCGGACCCCGAGGGCGACGCCGCCCGGACGCTGCTCGAGAACGTCAGCGGCGCGATCGTGACGGTGAAGTTCGTGCTGCGGTCGTCGGGCGGCGGCGGCGAGAACGAGCAGCAGCGCGAGGTCTCCGGGGTGATGATCGAGGACTCCGGGTTGGTGCTCACGAGCAACCTGCTCATGGGCGGGGTGCCCGAGGCCGTCAAACGCCGGGCCCGGGTCCGGAACACGGCCAAGGACATCAAGGTGCTCATCGACGACGACACCGAGGGCGTCGACGCGAAGCTCGTCGCGCGCGACAGCGAGCTCGACCTGGCCTGGGTGCGGATCGTCAAGCCCGAGGGCAAGTACAAGGCCGTCGATTTCACCAAGTCGGCGTCGGCGCAGGCGGGAGACCGTGTGATGGTCGTCGAGCGGCTCGGCCGATACCACGACCGCCAGGCGACGGTCGACACGGCCCGGGTCCGCGCGGTGCTCTCTCGCCCGCGGCGGCTGTTCCTCGTGCAGGGGGATATCTCCGAGAACTGGGGCCTGCCGTTCTTCAACATCAAGGGCGAGGTGATCGGGCTGGCGTCGCTCCAGCTCCCGAGCCAGGAGGAACTCGACGCCGACCGCGACGACCCCAAGCCGGTGTGGCAGAGCGTGGTGCTCCCGGCGTCGGTGGTGGTCCGGGCGACGGAGCAGGCCAAGGAGAGCGAGCGGGCCGGGAAGCCCGTGGACGAGGAGCCGCCCGCCGAGGATCCCGCGCCCGCCGATGAACCCGCGGCGGGCGGGGACGCCCCGCCACGCTGACCAACCCCCACGCCGTGGCACGCGCCACGCAAGGAGCACCGCGTTGATCTTCCACGTCGGGCGCATCGAGGTCGATACCGAGAAGGTCCGGCGGTGGATCAACTCGAGCAAGGGTCGGACGCTCACGTTCCGGCTCCTGATCGCGGGCGTGGTGCTGCTCCCGCTGGCGGCGTGGTACGCCTTCGGGGGGCGCCGCGGGACCTCCGCCGCCGAGCAACGGAACGTGGTGCTGTACACGACGGCGGACGAGGCGGTGGTGCGTTCGCTGACGGATGATTTCACGGCGCGGACCGGGATCAGGGTCGGGATCACCCGCGAGCCCGCGGGCCGGACCGATGCGTTGGTTCAGCGGCTCACGAACGAGAAAGGCAGCCCGCGCGCCGACGTGTGGTGGGGGGCCGATACCGCCGCCGCCGCCCGGCTCGCCGGGGCGGGCGTCCTGGCGCCGTGGACCAGCAAGGCCGAGTCGCTCGTCGCGGGCGGGTGGCCGGCGGGTCTGCGTGATCCGGGGTACCGGTGGTACGGGTTCGCGCTCCGGGCTCGCGTGATCGCGTTCAACACGTCGTCGCTCGCGAAGAACGAGGCGCCCACGCGTCTCCGCGACCTGGCGTCGCCGAACTGGCGGGGGCGTGTGGGCCTGCCCGACCCCCGTGTCCCGGGCCCCGCGCGGGCGCACCTGGCGTTCCTGATCGCGACCCACGGCGAGGACGCCGCCCGGTCGTGGCTCCTCGGGATCAAGGACAACGGGGCGGTCGTCCTGCCGGACGATCTCGCCGTGGCCCAGGCCGTCGGCCGGGGCGACGTTCGCCTGGGCCTGACTTCCGCGGACGCGGTCCGTTCGGCGCAGGGCGAGCCCTGGCCCGTGGATTTCGTGCCCGAATCGATCGACCGCCCCCGCGACCGGGTCGAGGGCCTGCGGAGCGTCGGGGTGGTGTTGACGCCGGACACGGTCGCCCGGGTGGTAGGCTCGCCCAACCCGCACGCGGGGGCGAGGCTGGCGGACTTCCTGCTCTCCGCCGACGCCGAAAGGATCTTGGCCGGCGTGCCCGCCCGCCGCGTCCCGATCATCCCGTCGGTGGCGGGTGAGTTCGCCGGCGCGGCGTTCGCGAACCCGACGCCGATCGACTGGAACGCGGTCAACGCCGCGGACGAGGCCGCGGCCCGGATCGCACGAGAGGTCCTGGGCCCATAACAGCCCCGTCCCGGGTTCGCGATCCGTTCGTGCCCGGGGAGGAACGTCGGGCGGCGATTCCTCCGTATGGTTGTAGATATGACACTGACGCTGACCGCGCAGGACCTGCCCGTGCTGACCCAGGACGAACTCCGCGAGATCATCGAGCTCCGCCGCGACCTTCACGCCCACCCGGAACTCAATTATGAGGAAGTGCGCACCTCGGGCGTGGTATCGCGCGAGCTCGAGCGGCTCGGGATCGCGTGCAAGGCGGGCGTGGCCAAGACCGGCGTGGTCGGGTACCTGCCCGCGACCACCGCGGAGGGGAACCAGCGGCCCTCGACGGCCCTGCGTGCCGATATGGACGCCCTGCCCATCGTCGAACAGACGGGCAAGCCCTACGCGAGCACGAGCCCGGGCCGGATGCACGCCTGCGGGCACGACGGGCACACGGCGATGCTGCTGGGGGCGGCCCGGGTGCTCGCCCGCCTCACGCACCGCCCCAGGCCCGTGACGTTCATTTTCCAGCCGGCGGAAGAGGGCGGGGCCGGCGGCGAGCTGATGTGCCGGGAGGGGGCGCTCAAGGGTGAGGGGCACGGCGGGGTGGGCAACCCGGTGGGCGAGATCTTCGGGCTTCACGGGTGGCCGACGTACCCGGTGGGGCACGTGGCGACGCGCCCGGGGGCGCTCCTGGCGAGCGTGGACGACGTGGAGCTGACCGTGCGCGGGACCCAGTGCCACGGCGCCTACCCGCACCAAGGGCACGACCCGATCCTCGCGACCGCGCAGGTTATCACCGCGCTGCAGGCCGTCGCGTCGCGCAGCACCAGCCCGCTCGACTCGGTCGTGGTGACCTGCGGCGAGGTCCGCGCGGGGACGGCCAACAACATCATCCCCGAATCATGCTGGACGCACTGGACCGTGCGCACGCTCAAGGACTCGACCCGCGCGATGGTCAAGCAGCGTTTCATCGAGACGGCGACGGGCGTGGCCTCGGCGTTGGGCTGCCGGGCCCAGGTCGAGTACCGCGAGAGTTACCCCGTCACGCACAACGACGCCCGGCTGGTGCACGAGTTCTTCGGCGTGGCCCGCTCGGCGCTGGGCGACGCCCGCGTCGGGGAGGTCGAGCAGCCCACCATGGGCGGTGAGGACTTTAGTTACTACGGGCGGCACGTCCCCGCGTGCTTCTTCTTCCTGGGGCTCCGCCCCGCCACGCTCCCCGCCGGGGGACGCTGCCCCGCCCTCCACCAGCCCGACTTTGATTTCAACGACGACGCGATCCCCACCGGCGTCGGGATGTTCGTACGCCTCGCGACGCGGTGACCGCCCGATCGCCCCGTTCGCCATCTACCCTTCCGCGTGACGGAACCGGGACCATCGACGGGGGACGACGCCCAGCGCCTGGAGGGGCTGCTCAGGAAGGCCCGCGCACTCCCCCCCGTCCCCGGGGTGTACCTCATGAAGGATGCGGGGGGGAAGGTGCTGTACGTCGGCAAGGCGTCGCGCCTGCCCGACCGCGTCTCGTCGTACTTTGTCCCCTCGGCGGACCTGACGCATCTCAAGCAGCAGATGGTCTCGATCGTCGCGGATTTCGACACCCTCGAGTGCGACAGCGAGTGGGAGGCGCTGCTCACCGAGAACCGCCTGATCAAGGACATCCACCCGCGGTACAACGTCCGCCTGACCGACGACAAGACCTTCCCGTACCTCGTGATCACCCAGCGGGAGGATTACCCACGGGTGTTCGTGACGCGCAACCCGGCGGGGATCCAGGACGACGGGACGGCGGCCCCGGAGATGAAGGGGGCGAAGGTCTTCGGCCCCTTCACCAACGCCGGGGCGCTCCGCGAGGCGGTGCAGGTGCTCCAGCGGGTGTTCAAGTTCCGCACCTGCCGGCTTGACATCGTGGCCGGCAACGAGAAGAACCGGCATTTCCGCCCGTGCCTGCTGCACGCGATCAACCAGTGCACCGCGCCCTGCGCGGAGCGGATCACGCCCGCGGCCTACCGGGCCGACGTGGACCGCTTCGTCCGGTTCCTGGGGACCAAGCGTTCCGAGATGTTGCGCGAGATGGCCCGCGACATGGAGGCCGCGGCGGCGGCGATGGACTACGAGCGGGCCGCGTCGGTCCGGGACCAGATCAAGGCGATCCGGAAGCTCGACGAGCGGTCGTCGTCCGACGCCGACGGGCTGTCGTGGCAGCCCGAGACCGACATGGCGTCGCTGGACCCCAGGAAGGGGCTCGAGAGTCTTCGCCGGACGCTGGGGCTCGCCGAGCCGATCCGGTGCGTCGAGGGGATCGACATCGCGCACCTTCATGGGGGCGAGACGGTGGGGAGCAAGGTGTGCTTCATCGACGGGCGCCCGCTCAAGAGCGAGTACCGGCGGTTCAAGATCACTCGGGCGGGCAACGACGATTACGCGAGCATCCGCGAGGTCGTGAGCCGGCGGTACCGGGAGGCGGGGGCAGGGGCCGAGCTGTACCCCGACGTGATCCTGATTGACGGGGGGCTGGGCCAGCTTCACGCGGGGCTCGAGGCGTTCGAGCAACTCGGCGTGAAGCCGCCGATGGTCATCAGCCTGGCGAAGAAGGAAGAGTTGGTCTACGTACAGCGACGGGGCGAGCCGATCCGCCTGGGGCGTGAGAACGCGGGGCTGAGGCTCCTCCAGGCGGTTCGGGACGAGGCGCACCGCTTCGCGCAGCATTATCACCACGTCCTGAGGCGTAAACGTCAGCTCGACGAGGACTGACCGCCCGCCCCGCCCGCGCCGCCGCCGTCTCCCACGCTCGCGAGGTCGAGGCACCAGCGCGGGCCGCGGATCAACACCCCGCCGGCCCTGACCCGCCCGGGCTTGACCGGCGTCATCGCCGACCAGGGGATGCTCATCCGCCCGCACCCGAACACACGCATCAGTTTCGCGGGCGAGAGGTGGAGGTGCGACTCGTCGGCCTCGGCGTGGACGCACAGCCCGAAGTTGAACATGTCGAACGAGAAACTCTGGAACTCGCGCCGCACGGCGCCGGGGAGAATTTCACGCGGGGGGAATTTGTCCGCGAGCGTGCCCCACCCGCCGCGGACGATCGCCCAGACCACCACCAGGTTGATCGCGGCGGCCAGGCCGATGTAGACGCCGATCAACGCGCGACCTCCGTGGGCACGGCCTCAGCACCCGGTCTCGAAGACGTCGACGAACGCGTCGAAGTCGAAGAAGTCCGTGAAGCCGTCTCCGTTGAAATCGGCCGAACGCCCGGGCGGGCACTCGCCGCCCTCGAAGCACTCGATGAACGCGTCGAGGTCGAAGAAATCGACGAAGCAATCGTCGTTGAAATCGGCGGCGCACGGCGGCTCGCCCGTGATGACCGCCGAGCCGCTGGTGAACTCCAGGTACCCCACGAGGGCGGCGGGGGTGATGACGGGCTGCTCGACGCGGAAATAGGCGGTGTTGTTCGCGTCGATCCCGACGACGAGCCGGAGCGAGATCGTGACGGTCGTTCCCAGCAGTACCTGTTCGCCCGTGAAGACCTCGTTGACGAGGACGACCGGGTGGGTCCCGCCGCTGGGGCTCGCGCCGGCGCCGCTGAGGAACGCGGACGACCCGGGCGAGAGCGATTCGAGCACGTCGGCGAGGGGGGTGGGGTTCGGGAAGAGGGTCGAAAGGATGGTGAAGGTGCCACGCCCGCGGACCATCCCGTCCACGACGTACTCGTAGAAGCAGGCGGGGTCGATGGTGTCGCCCCCGCTCGTGCGGGATTGGGGCGTGGCGTTGCGGAGCTGGACCCCCGCGAGGTTGATCGACGCGGTGTTATCGGCCAGGGCATGGGCGCCGGCCGACGCGAGGCAGGCCGCGGCGAGCATCACCGTCCGACGTGTGAAGGATGGTCCGAGTTCCATGATGATCTCTCTCCGGAGCAACGCCACCCTCCCGAGCTACACAATACCAGCGCGGGGTGAGAAATCCATGCGTACCCGGCCGGCGGGTCAACGCCCCGGGTCGGCGGCGGGGGGCTCGGGCTCGGCGACGCCCGCGATGGTCCGCATCATCTCGCGGAGGGCGGGTCGGTAGAAGGTATGGGCCATGCGGGGGACGACCTCGACCACCGCGTCGCTCCCCAGGGCCGACAACGACTCCTTGAGCCGCTCGACGGCGCCCTCGAGGTAGAACGTATCGAGCCCCCCGGCGAACACGCGCACCTTGCCCTTGAGCTTGGGCCCCAGGGCGTCCCAGCGACGTTCGAGGATCAGGCGGATGTCGTACGGCTCCCAGGCCTTCGCGGTCTCGAGATCGACGAGCCCGGTCGCGCGGTCGAAGAGTGGGCGGGGGCGCCCATCGGGGAGGCGGGGGCTGAAGACGGCCTCGAAGGCGTGGATCTGCCCGCCCGGGCCGAGCGTGTCCTCCTGACGCACGAAGTCCTCGTACCAGAGCCGCGGGGCCGAACCCATCCGGGCGATCGGCCGGCGCTCGCCCTTCTCGTCGCGGTACATGTTCGCCCCGGGCTCGTACAGGTTGATGCGCTGAAAGTCGCGGAAGTCGACCGGGTCGGGGCAGTGGCTCCAGCACCCGTTGAAATGATCGGGGTAAGAGATCTGGAGCCAGAGGCTGCTCCACCCGCCCGACGACAGCCCGGTGACGAACCTCGCGGTGTGGTCCCCGCGGGCGCCGTGGAACCTCGCCTCGACCGCGGGGATCATCTCTTCGATGAGCGCCCGCCCGCGCGGCCCGTTATTCGCGGAATCCGCGAAGACCGTGTGCCCACGCCCCGACGAGGGGTCCGGCACCACGAGGAGCACGCGGTCGAGCAGGTCGCCGCCGCCGAGAAGACTCTCGGCCCGGTGCACCAGCGAATGATCCGAGCCGAACCCGCCGATCAGGTACAGCGTGGGCCAGACGACCTCGGGGTCGTCGGTCCACCCCTTGGGCAGGCGCACCGCCGCTCTCGACGCGACCGGGCGGCCGTAGAACGACGTGAGGAGCGGGCTGTCGAACTCGACCAACTTGACACGGTCGGTCTCGCGGAAGGGCGTGCGGGCGACGGCCTTGGTGAGCGTGATCGTCCTCACGTCGGTCGCCGCGCCGGACAAGGTCAACGGCTCGACCTCGGAATAGAGATCGCCCGGGCCGTTGCCGAACTCGGAGGAATCGGGGCTGCGGTCCGCCACGGCCTGGACCCAATACTCGCCCGGAGAAATCTCACCTATGGCGTTCGGGTAGGCTCGCACGCCCCCGTGGTTGAACTCGACCGCCTCGCCCGGCATCAGGCGCTCGACCTCGACCGCCAGCACCTGCATCTTCCCGAACCAGTCGCCGAGCCGGAGGCGAGGCTCGGGTGATCGAGAGGAACCCAGGACGAGGTAGACCGTGCCCGAATATTCACCCCGGTGGACCGAGGGATCGATGGAGACTCGGAACGACCCGGGGGGCAGACCTTGCCCCAGCGCGAGCCGAACGAGGGCCGACAGAATCACGATGGCGAGGAAGGCACGGCGCATAGACCCGAGTTTACCGGGTGCCCCGCCCGCCGGTCTCAGCATCCCTCTTCGAACGAGCCGACATACGCGTCCAGGTCGAAGAAATCGACGAACCCGTCCCCGTTGAAATCCGCGGACCGTCCCGGGGGGCATTCGTCCCCTTCGAAGCAGGCCACGAACGCGTCGGCGTCGAAGAAATCAACGAACCCGTCCCCGTTGAAATCGGCCGGGCAGGCGGGCGGGGGGGTGTTGACCCCGGAGATCCGGAACGCCACGACCCGGTTGGTCGAGAGGGGATCACCGTCGTCGACGACGCCGACCAAGGCGTACGACCCGTCCGCGAGCCTCGGTCCAAGGCACAGCCCCTCGAGGTTCGTGTGCCCGCCTTGGTACAGGAGCCGCTTGGTCACCGGGGTGTGCGGCTGGGTCAGGCTCGCCAGCCCGGAGACCTCGGTCGCACCCGCGAAGGAGACCTCGTAGATCCTCGTTTCGAAGAACCGGAAGACGTTGTTCGCGAGCGAGCGTTCGAGGGCGAGCAGGCGTCCGTCGGGGAGTAAGACCAGATCGACCAGCCCGCTCCGCCCGCCGGAGATCGCGCCGGCGTGCATGGGCGCCGTGAGGTAGGCGTACTGGGCCGCGGGGGTGTACGCCGCGCCGTTCCAGGCGTAACGGAGGAGCCGGACGGACGTCCCGTTGGTCGGGGAAGAGACAGGGCCATCGACCGCGAGGGCTTCCTCGTTGGCCGTCCACATCTCGGACCCGTCCGGGGCTCGCGTGAGCGACTCGAACCCGAAGTTGGCTCGGCGCGACGCGAAGACCGCGGGAACGCTCAGCGAGCCCACCGGGGCCGCCGTCACCAGGTCGAACATCCGGACCCCGGGCGTGTCCTCCTCGGCCAGGAACACGGTGCCCCAGAGCCCCGTCGCCGCGATCCCCTCGAAGTCCATCGAGACCGGGAGCGTGAACCCCCCGGTGACGGCGGCGTTGAACGGCACGCCCTGCGCGTCGAGCCCGACGTACACATATACGAGCCGGTCCGAGTTGTCCATGACCGCGAGGTAGACCGTCTCGGTGAGGTACACGATCCCCGAGATCCCGCCGACGATGAACTCGCGCTGGGCCTGATCGACGGCCCGGTTTCCCAGCGGGAACGAGCCGGTGAACTCGACCGACAGCGTCTGCGCCATCGCGGGCACGCACGCGAGGCCGAGCATCAGGGCCGCGCCCGTTCTCATCGCCGGACCTCCTCTCCGCCGCCGGCCCGGCGGGGGGACAACATTATGATCGGTGGCTCACGCCCACGCAACCCGTCCACGCCCCAACCGGAGGCCCCGACCGGGCGCCGTGAGCGGGGTGCAGGTGGGCCGGGTCAACAGCCCCTGTCGAACGCGTCAAGGAACGCGTCGGCGTCGAAGAAGTCCACGAACCCGTCGCCGTTGAAGTCGGCGTCGGCGCCCTCGGGGCAACCCAGCCCCTCGAAGCACCCGAAGAACAGGTCCACGTCAAAGAGGTCGAGGAACCCGTCGCGGTCGAAGTCCGCCGCGCAGACGCCCACGGAGAAATCCGCATCGTTGGCGTCGTGCCCGGCGTTCCCGTCGGCGTCACGAACAACAACCTTGACCCGGCACCGCGGGAGGTACTCGTCGGGGACGGCCCAATCGAACGCGCCGGAATCCGGGATGCCGGAGGCGATCACGCGCGGATAGGTCGCCCCGCCGTCCGTGGAGAGCAGCAGGTCGACCTCGCCGACCCCGAGGTCGTCGTCGGTGATCCACCGCAGGCCGAAGACGCTCCCCCGCTCGAGCACCGCGGGCTCGTTGAGACTCTGGACGTACGCGGTGGGGTTCGCGCCGCCGCGGGGCGCGGGGACGTGCATCGCGATGCAGTGCATGACGCCGGCCGCCGTCACGAGCGCCTGGCAGTTGACCTGGAAGATGGTCTTGCCCGGGAGCGCGGCGGACCAGGCGCTGAGGGCCTGAGCGTTGTAGGGCGACGCCGCCCCGGCGGTGTAGCTGGGGATCAGCACCAGGTCGTTGCAGAGGACGACGTTGGTGTAGGTGTAGTGGGTCCCGCCGGAGGTGACCGCGGGGACGCGGTGGACCGTGTACCCCTCGCCCGCGAAGGCCTCCGCCGCCGCGTCGCAGATCAGGTCCTGCGTGCTCCCGGGAGAGAGGGGCCAGTCCGAGACCATGACCCGGCGGTCGCCGAAGACCTGCACCCACATGTCAATGTGCTGCGTGAGGTCGACCGTGGTGGGGAACGGCTCGAACAGCCTCGTGTCGAGGTTCTGGAACGCGTGCCAGAGGTCGATGATCTCGCCCTCGGTCTTGCCCGGGTTCTCGTTGTTGATGAGGCGTGTCGCGTATCCCTGCCCGAGCGACGAGAGGTGGAAGTTGCCCCCGCCGTGGATCAGGGGGAGCGTATAGACCGCGTGACCGACCCTGGGGCCCAGCCACGCCGGGAGGGCGTTGTCGTTGGGCCTGGGTCGGTTGTACGTGTGATCGACGATCGCCCGGCAATCACCCTCGAAGATGTAGCGGGGCCCGTAATCGCGGATCCAGATCGAGTCGAGGCGCCGCTGGAAGAAGCGGACCTTGGTCATGTCCACGTTGCCGTTGGTCAGCTGCGTCCGGGCCGAGTTCTCCGTCGCCTGGTCGCGGACGACGATCCACGCCTCGGCGTCCCCGAACCTCGTGATGCGGTTGGCCATCTGCGTGACGATGGTGAGCCACGACGCCTGCCCGTTCCAGGAGAGCAGGATCGCCTGCATGGGCTCGTACTCGCCCGGGCACTGCACCGGCCCGGTCGGGGCGCCGCCCGAGCGAGCCGCCACGATCGGGTTCTGGGCGACGAACCGCCGCTCGGCCTCGGTCATAAACCGCGGGATGGCGGCGTCCTGGGGGAAGACGAGCATGCCGTCCACCAGCCGGGGCTCATCGAGCCTCTCCGCGCCCGGTACCGCCCCGGGCTGCACCCCGGCCGCCCCGCACACCGCCGCTGCTGTCCACACCGCGATCGGCACCATGCTCATGCCCTCGTTGATTCGGCCGGTTCGCCCGCCCGGTTGCCCCGCCATGTCGCGGGGCCACACCGAGCGGGTCCGCCCCGCCGTCCCAATCCCCCGAATCCCCCCACCACCCGCCCGACACGCGGCGAGGCCGAGGCCCCGCGGAGTGTGGTACGCCCGGGAACAAAGCCGGGCGGGCCCTCTCGGACCCGCCCGGGTGTGATGCGTGAGTCACGCCGGAGGGCTCAGCACCCGGCCTCGAAGGCCTCGACGAAGGCGTCGAGGTCGAAGAAGTCGATGAACCCGTCGTCGTTGAAGTCGGCGGTCTTGCCGTCGGGGCAGGCGCCGCCCTCGAAGCACTCGACGAACGCGTCGAGGTCGAAGAAATCGACGAACCCGTCCCCGTTGAAGTCGGCGCCGCACGGCGGGGGACCGAAGGTGACGATCCCGAAGTACTGGAACCCGCCGGCGATCAGGCTCTGCGTCGCCCCGGTCGCGGGATCGAGCGTAAAGACGCCCTGCGAGGAGGTGTAGATATAGAGCCCGTTGCCCAGCTCCCAGACGCCGCGGTTGCCGTTGCCCACGGCCCAGAAGTTCAGCTGCGAGCCGCTGACCTCGTCGTACTCGAAGACCCCGATGGGCGCGCTGAACCCGGCGACGAGGAGGTTCCCGTTGGCCCGGCGGTGGATCTGCTGCGGGAAGTCGACGCCCGTCACGCCGTCGGAATCGTGCACCGTGCGGACGAACGTCCCGCTGGTGGTGTACTCGTTGACGTTATCTCCGGCGATGTCGGTGACGTACAGGTTCCCGTTGGGGGCGGGGGTCACGTCGAAGGGGTCAAGGGCCGGGAACGAACCTTCGATCGTCGCGGTGGCGACGTCGATCACAACGATCGCCGCGCCCGGGGCGCCGTTCTGCGTCCCCGAGTTGGCGACGTAGACCTTCCCGTTGAGGTGGCACAGGCCGCGGACGTTGTCCATCCCGCCGCCCGTCCCGCCGATGAACCCGATCACCTGCGGCGCGTTTTCATCCACGGTGTACCGGTAGACCCCGTCGCGGAGCTGGTCGGAGATCCAGATCTCGTTGCCGACCTGGATGATCCCCTTGGGGGTCTTGCTCGCGTTCGTCGTCCCCGGGTAGTCCGCCTGGATGTTGATCCAGTTCAGGTTGATCGGAGCCCCGGTGTCCGCGTCGAGCAGCATCACCACGTCGGTCGACGACTCGATCACCGCCAGCACCCGATCGAGCTGCGCGTTGGCCGACGCGCACGCCAGGCCGCTCACCGCGACCATCGCCACAAGCATCTTCTTCATTTCAAATCCTCCAGTAATGCGCAATGGCGCATTCATCCAGAGTACCCGCCGCATGGCCTCTGAGATAGGGGGAGGTGGTCAGTTTTTCCGTTCGATCATGCACTGACGGGGTCCTAACAGCCGAGATCGAACGCCGCGAGGTACGCGTCGAGATCGAAGAAGTCCGAGAACCCATCGCCGTCAAAGTCGCCCCCGGCCCGCGGCGGGCACGCGACGCCCTCGAAACACCCCACGAACGCGTCGAGGTCGAAGAAGTCGAGGAAGCCGTCCTGGTTGAAGTCGGCCCGGCAGACGTACACGGGCGTCAACTGGCGCACGTCGCCCACGGGGCCTGTCACGCTCACAAAGTAATCCGTCCGCTCCCCCGTAGTCGAGAACAGCCCGTCGTCGTCGAGGTCCTCCAGGCGTGCCACGCGTTTGCCGCTGTTGTCGGAGACTAAGAGCGACCCGTCGGCGAGGGCCAAGAGGTCGATCGAGGTGAACCCGGTTTCGCCGGTGCGCCAGACCTCTACCGACTCGCCCGAGTCCATCGCGTCGCCGTCCCCGTTCAGGTCGGTCAGGCGGTAGACCACGTCCACCCCGCCCGTGGCGATGAGCAACATGTAGATCGACCCGGGGCGGAGAGGGTCGGGCTCGACGGCGAACCCGGCCGAAGTCGAAAGCCCCGAGGCGTTTCCCGGGCCGAAGAACAGCGTGAACTCGCCGGGGTCGTCGGCCTTGCCGTTGTGGTTCAGGTCGACGGCGCGGTACACGCCATGGACCGCGACGCCCGACGAGGACGAGTTGCGGATGAACATCGTGTTGGACGGATCGAAGAACGCTTCCTGCGGGGAGAACGGGCCGTTCCCGGGGCCGAACCCGCCCTCGCCGACGTACGCGGTGATCTCGCCCTCGTCGTTGAAGTCACCGTCGCCGTTGAGATCCACGAGGCGGTAGACCGCGTCGGCGCCGAGCGCGTTGCCCGCGTTGACGACGTACGCCACGCCGGCCGAATCGAACGCGACGCCCACGGGGAACGCGAAGGACGCGCCCGAGAGGTTCGAGGCGTCCGCGGCCACCAGGCTCTCGCCCACACCCTGCGCGTTCCCGTCGCCGTCGAGGTCGCGGAGGACGTAGACGCAGCGGTTGACCTGGTCGCCCATGACCACCCGACCGTCGAACCAGGAGTTCAGGGCCGTCGGGTTCTGCGGGGCGAGGGTCCCCGCGGCGTTGGTCCCGTCGAAGAACAGCGAGACCTCGGACGGGTCGGCGATCTGGTTGTTCCCGTCCGCGTCGACGAGCCGCCAGAGGGCGTCGATGTTGCGGTCCGCGAGAAGGATGCCGGGTTGACCCGCCGCGGTGAACGCCGGCAGGCACGACGTGAGAACAGCCAGAGCGGTGCGCATAGGTGGGGAGCCTCCGGCCGCATCATACCCGAAACCGGCCCCATCCCAATCCGCTCAGCACCCCGATTCGAACGCTTCGACGAAGGCGTCGAGGTCGAAGAAATCCTCGAACCCGTCGCCGTTGAAGTCCGCCGATCGACCGTCCGGGCACCCGAAGCCCTCGAAGCACTCGACGAAGGCGTCGAGGTCGAAGAAATCGACGAACCCGTCGCCGTTGAAGTCGGCCGGGCAGCCTTGCTCGACCACCTCGCCCATCACCACGACCACGCGCTCGGGCTCATCGGGGGCGTTCGAGAAGATCCGCACCGTGCCGACCTTGAGCCCCGGCGTCGAGGTGTCCATCGAGACCGTGTGGGTGTTCCATCCCGCGCCGGGGGCCGAGGCGAACACCCCGCCCGGGGCGGTAAAGCCCGGCGAGGCCGACAGCGTGTACCGCAGCGGGTCGAGCCCGTTCATCGACCACAGGGCCGCGTCGCCCGCGTTCCAGACCTTGAGCGGGGACGCCGCGGGCTCGCCCACGGCGAACGAGCCCAGGTCGATCACCAGGTCGGACCCGACGCGGGCGGGGACGCGCAGGTCGAGGACGATCGGGAGGTGTCCCGCGCCGTTGCACACGTCGATGAGCGCCTGCGCGATCGTCGGCCCGACCATCGTGTTCCCCGCCACGCGGAGGCTCTGGTCGAACGAGGTCCCGTCGTTGCCCCACGCCCGATACGTGTGGCTCGGGTCGTCCCACGTGACGGTGCTGTACGGCCTCGACGCGTCGCCGATGTACGACAGCCCCTCGCCGTCGATCAGCGTCGCCGAGAGCAGGATCTGGTCGTGCCGGTCGTCCATCCCGCCCGCGCCGGCGGGGTCCTGCGTGTGCACGAACCGAAACGACCCGTTGTTGTTCCACGACCCGGGCGTGGCGATGGGATCAAAGAACCGGCCCGAGTTGTTCTCGCGGCTGGCGATCAGCTCCTGGTACGCGGCCTGGCTCGACGACTGGATGTTGAAATCCCCGCACACGAGGAACCGCCACCCCGAGGGGAGCCCGGTCCCCGCGCCGTTGGTGTGCTCGCCCGACGCGTTCCGCCGGATCCGCTGGGCCTCGACCAGGCGCCGCGACTGATCCAACGTCGCCGACCCGGCCTTCATGTGCACGCTGTAGAGCGCGAGCGAGGACCCGGGCGAGCCGTACCCCACGGGCCGCATGTCGTACCGGTACGTGTGGCGTGGCTGGTTGTCGCTCGACGAACTCCCCAACGCCACGACTGTGGTCCCTAGGTACTGGGCCTTCCCTGTGCGGTAGAAGAACCCGCTGTCGGTGTCGGGCCCGTCGATGAAGGCGGCCGCGGCCCAGTCTCCCGGCGAGCCCGGCGCCGTGTTGAGCGTCGCGAGCATCGAGGTCACCGCCGATGCGCTGAGGACCTCTTGCACCACCAGCACGTCCGGGCACAGGCACCGCCCCTCGAACATCCCGTAGACCGAGGCCTGGATGGCCGCGGCCCGGCCCCCGCCGAAGTTCGAGATGTTCCACGTCGCCACGCGGAGCTGGGCCGACGCCGACAGAGCCAAACCCATCGCGGCGAAAGCCGCGAAACCAGCGTTGTGTACCTTGGACATCTCGTTTCGCCTCCGGGGACGCCAACTGTATCCGCCCGCTCCCCGCGCTCCACGATTACCCCGCCGCGGGGCCTTCGGAACCGTCATATCGGACCCATTCGAGGCACAAACCCCGGGCCGGGAAGGTCGGGCCCGCCTTGGACCGCTCCCGCGACGCGATGATCCCGGGGATCTCGCCCGGGCCGATCCGCCCCCGCCCCGCCTCGGCCAGCGTGCCCGCGATGATCCGCACCATGTTGTAGAGGAACCCGGTCCCCGAGATGTCGATCCGGACCCGCTCGTCGGACACCCGCGTCACGGCGCACGAGAGCACCCGGCGGACCGTCGTGAGCCGGCCGTGCCCCGCCGCGGCGAACCCCGCGAAGTCGTGCTCCCCCACGAACGCCGACGCCGCCTCGCTCATCGCGCCAACGTCCAGCGGTTCCCAGACGTGGTGGACGAACCGACGGTCGAAGAGCGGGCGACGCCGCGAGGCGTGGATGGTGTACGAGTACCCCTTGCTGGTGCACCCCCCGATGGGGTCGAACCCCACCCCCGCGTCCCACGCGCCCACCACCAGCACGTCCTCGGGCAACTTCCCGTTCACCGCGCGCACCAGCGCGTCGAGCCCGCGCGAGCGGGGCCACCCGCGCCCTTCGGGCGTCGCGTCGGACCCGTCGCCCCGCGGCGGGTCCAGCGGGGCGCACGTGAACGCCGCGACCTGCCCCCGCGCGTGAACCCCCGCGTCGGTCCGGCTCGCGCCGATCAGCTCGATGGGCTCTCGCACCACCTCGCGCACCGCCCGTTCCGCCACGTGCTGCACCGTCCGCAGCGCGACGCGCCCCGGCCGGCCCTCCACCGGGCCCACAATCTTGTCCGAAGGCGGGGGCTGCGACCCCGCGCCGGGCACGCCCGGTCCGCCCCCGCCGGGCTCGGGACAGACCGGTTCCTGCTTCTGCCACCCGCAGAAGTCGGACCCGTCGTAGGCGATCGTCAGGGCGTACCTGGGCATCGGTGTTCACGCCGCGTCGGCCGGGCGCTCAGGCCCCCCACCGCGCCCGCAGGGCCGCCAGCGTCTTGTCGGCCTCTTTGCGGAAGTGCTCGGGCTTGATCCCGTCGCGGACTTTCCCGAGCATGACCAGGGCCGACCCGACCCCGTTCGCTCGGCGCCACGCCTCGCCCAGCTCGGTCATGTCACGTTCGATCTGCTCGGAGCGGGCGTGCCGGCGGAGGGCCTCGAGCGCCGCCGCGTCGCCGCGCTGCGCCATCCCGGAGCACGCGAGCCACAGCGCGTCGCGCGCGTCGTCGAGCCGGACCTCCTCGGCGTTGAGCGTCGACATCACGCGGGCCAGGCCCTCGAAATCGCCCGCGCGGAACATGGGCAGCACCGCGGCGAGGGCCGCGTCGGGCGTGGACTTCCCGGGCAGGTCGAGCAGCGCCCGCCCGAGCCGGGCCGCGTCCTGGTCGCGCCCCGCCATGACCATCGCCGTGATCGCCGCCGCGAACCGTTCGCCCTTGACCAGCTCCGGGGTGAGTTCGGACAGGTCCTTCGCGTCGGCGAGCGGGACGGTCGCGTCGGTCCTGGGCGCCCGCCGGCCGTAGAGCGCCAGCGGGTCGCCGTAGTAGCACAGTTTCCAGGCCGGGGCCTGATCGAACCGGAAGGCCGACCCCATCGGCATCCCCGCGCACAGCCTCGCCGCCACCGCGGGCGTCGGGATGAACGCCTGGAGTGTCGGTTCGTCGACCGACCCGTAATACACGTACACCCCGCGGTCGATCCACCGCCCCGCCAGCGTGTCCCGGGTCCCCAGGAACTGTGCCGACCACGAATGAATAAAGTGAACCGCCGGCGGGCGCACCAAGACCGGGACGTCCCCCAGCAGCCCCACGCCCTCGGCCAGCTCGAACATGTGCTTCTGCCCCTTGGTGTTGACCAGCACCAGGTCCGCGGAGAGGGGCTTGGAGGCGTTCTTCCGCCACTCGTTGAGCGTCCCCCGGGGCTCGGACGCCACCGTCGCCGGGAGACCCGCGGCCTTGAGCGCCTCCGCCGCCTTGCCCCCGTCGTACTCACGCCACCCCGGCGCGTCGGGGTAACTGTCGAACACCCAGGCCTCCTTGGGCTGGAGGAAGAGCGAGCACATCGCCACGTACGCCGACCTCGACGCCGTCCCGAAGACCTGACCGGCCCACGCCCACCGTGTGGTGTCCGCCGGGCCCGCCTTGAGCCGCCCGAGCCGGTCCGTCAACGCCACGACCCCCGACCCCGTGCGCACCGCCGGCTTCTCGGCCGCGCACACCGTGATCGACTCCAGGTCGTCCCCCAACCGATCCCACGTGTACGGCAACGAACGGCAAAGGTCCGCGATCGAGGCGGCGTAGGCGTCGGCCTCGGGCTCGGACATCACGCTGTTGACGGCCCGCGACGAGGCGGTCCAGAAGATCGGCTGCCCGTGCCCCGCCGCCAGCGCCAGCGCCGCCGTCCACGCCGGGTCGTCTTTCGATGCCACGACGATCCCCGGGGGCGTCAGGCCCACCGCGCGCCACGCCGACCGGACGTGCTCGGCGCTCCATCCCCCCGCCGGGGTCGCCCCGTCGAGCGTCCAGGCTTTCCCCACGGCGGCCTCGATCGCCGGCGCGTCCGCCACCCACACGCCCTTGGCCCCCGCCGTGCTCCAGCGGACGACCTTCTGCGGCTCGAACGCGCGCACGAAACGCCCGATGTCCTCCGCCGCCTTGGGCGTGCCGTCGTCGATCAGGACCGGGTACCGCTTGCGGAGCGTCCACCCCGCGACGGCCTCGGTGTACGACGCCGCGTCCTCCACGATCACCACCACCGGCGCCACCGCCACGCGCTCGCGCACCGCGTTGACCCGCATCCCGAGCCTGACCCCCGGCGGGATCGTCGCCGGGTCCACGCGCGGGGTCGGCTTGGGCGCGTCGTCCGCGGGCGTGCCCCCGGGCTGGCTTTGGGCCACGGCGCACCACCACGCCACGACCCCCACGCACGACGCGACCGCCCCGGTGATCTTCATGCCCGATCGTACGCGGCGTCGCCGATGGGCCCGCCCGTGATCAGCGGCCCACGCCCGCCAGGGCCGGGTCCGCCACGATCGTGATGGGGATGATCGCCTCGGCGAGCGCCCCGCTGACCCGGTCCCGGACCGTCACCTTCAGGTTGTACGCGCCCACCGACAGCGTGTGCGGCAGCTCGATCACGCTCGTCAGGTAGAAATCGCGCCTCACGTTCCGCGAGGTGTCCGGCGCCCCCGCCTCCGACCACCGACGCTGCAGCGTCGGGCGGTCCGCGTCGTGCCAGAGGTCGACCGACATCGAGAGATCGACCGTGTGACGCCGGCCGTCGGGGCCCTCGGTCGCCCGGTGCCCGAACCCCTCGGCCTCGACGTACAGCGCCAGCGTGTGCCGCGTCCCCGCCAGGAGGCTCGACGACCGCGCCGGCTCGTACTGCCCGTACCCGTCCACCCGCGTGCACACGACCGCCCGGCTGACGCGGAACTCGCGCGACGCCCGCACCGGCTCCAACGCCTTCTCCACCGCCGACAGCAGCGCCTCGGGGTCCCCGATGGCCTCGGGCCTCGCGTGCAGCCCGGTCAGCATGCCGGACAGCGCCGAGAGGTTGCGCACGAACGTCGGGCTGAGGTGGGCCGCGATCGGGCCCGTGTCCGTCCGCCCCAGCGTGCCCGCGCGGACCATCTCCAGCGAGGCCAGCGCCAGCGCGTCGGCGCCGGCGGATTCACCCGACGCCAGCCTCTCTCGCAGCGCGCGGCCCAGCTCGAACGCGTGCTCCTCGATCCGCTCGCGCACCGTCAACGCCTTGGGCGGCGGCGGCGCGGGGGCGGGCGCCAGCTCCGTCATGCCGGACAGCCCGGCGCTGGGCGTGGTTTCAGGCCCGGCCGGGGGAGGCGCTTCCGCCGCGAGGGCCGACGCTTCACGCGCCCGGTCCGCGACCAGCCGGTCGTACGCCTCGGCCTGGCGCGCCAGCAGCCGACGCAGTTCCTCGACCTCCCCGTTCGCGCGATCGTTCGTCGCTGCCGCCACCGGGGCGGTCAACGTCGGGATCGGGTCGGTGGCGGGCTCGGGCCTTGAGGCCGCCGGGGGCGAGGGGCCCGGCCCGGCGCACCCCGCGGACCACGCCGCACCGGCGATCCAGACCACCCCGAGGACGTACCGCCCGCGCCGAGAGTGTGTGACCATGGGGCCCTTATCGGGCGGCGTGCCCCGGCCTCGTCGATTCACGGGGTCCCCTGCCGCGGTGATTCTCGGACCTCGCCGCGCCCGGCCCGCGGCCTCCGCGGAGGTTCAGCGGGACCCGAGCATCGTCGCCAGGCGGAGGGTGACGACCTCGAGGGTCCGCCCGGCGTCGCCCAGCCCGGACTTGTAACGGGCATCCGACTCGACCGCGAGCGAGATCGCCTCGGCCGCCCGTGTCGGGCCGAGTGCGGCGGCCGCCCGGAGGACCGCCTCCTGCGAGGGCCCGAAAATCTTGAGCGAGAACGCGAGTTGGCGACGGTCTTGGCCCTGCTTGAGACCCCACGCCGCCGCGTGGAGCTTTCGGGTCAGGTCCATCACCGCCCACCAGAGCATCACGTCGGGGGCGCGGGACACCTCGGTGAGGTGCCGGAGGCGTTCGATGGCGCCCGCGGGCCCCCCGGCGAGGACCGCGCCCTGGAGGTCCCAGGCTTCTTCCTCCCGGGAAACACCGACCATCGACCGGACCAGGTCGAGCGTGATGGGGGTCTGCCCGTCGGGGCCCGGCGTCCCCGCCGAGGCCAGTTTCGCGATCTCCGAGTCCAGCCGGCCAAGATCGGGGCCGCAACGTTCGACGAGCAAGTCGGCGGCACCCGGTTCGAGCGTCGCCCGATGCCGCTTGGTCGCGCGCCTCGTCGCCCACGCCGACGCCTGCGCCTCGCCGACCTCCTCGCAGGGCCTGACGATCCCGACCTTCGCGATCATGTCGTCCAGTTTGCCCTTGTACCACTTGCGGGCGCGGAGCACGAGCGTGGCCCCGGGCTCGGGCGACTGCACATACCGCTCCACAAGCGGGCGGTTCGCCTCGCGGACCAGCGCGTCGGCCCCGTCGACCACCACGACCTTGTGTCGGGCCAGGAGGCCCAGGCTCCGGCACTCGTCCAGCACGTCCGCGGGCGTCGTGGCCGAGCCCTCGAAGTGGATCACGTCCACCTCGCCGTGCGCCGACGCGCACGCTTCCTTGATCTGGTTGGTGTACTCGGTGGCGAGGAAATGGTTGGGCCCGGGCAGAAGGACCACGCGGTGCTCCGCCCCCGGCACCCCACCACTCCCACCACCACCACCACCACCACCACCCCTACCGCCCCCACCTTTGCTTTCAGGATCGGAGGAGGCCGGTCGGGTCGTGGGGGCGGGCTTCTTGGCCATGTTCAGGATCAGGATAGCGGCGGGCAAACGGTCGGGCGTCGCGCCGGAATCCCGCGTCGGCCCGGGTCTTCGCGCCCCGGCGGGGTCTATCTTCCTGCGTGCTGGTGCTGAGCGTCATCCAGGGCCCCGACAAGGGCCGCAAGTACGAACTGCCCGCCCACGAGCCCCAGCTCATCGGGCGGTCGAGCGAGGCGTTGCCCCTGAGCGACACGACGGTCTCGCGCCGGCACGCGGAGCTAACGCCCGACGACGGGGCGTGGTACATCCGCGACCTTCAGAGCCAGAACGGGACGTTCGTCAACGGGGTGAGGATCGCGCAGCGGACCAAGCTCCGCCCGGGCGACCAGGTCCGCACGGGCGCGACGCTGTTCGTGTTCGGGCAGACCGAGGTGCGTGACGCGGATGTGATCCGGGTGCTCCGCCCCGAGCAGATGGACGCGTCGATCGAGCGGACGCTCCAGAGCAACGAGGACTCGCTGGTGCTCTCGGAGCCCGAGCCCAGGGCCGCGGCGGTGGACCACCTGCGGGTGATCTACCGCCTCACGACGCTGACGGCGCGGGCGCTGGACAAGAACGAGTTGCTGAGCCAGGCGATGGACCTGATCTTCGCGGAGTTCAAGCCCGAGCGGGGGTTCATCGTGCTGCTGCGCAAGGGAGCGGAGGAGTCTCCCGAGCCGGCGGTGGTCAAGTACGCCACCCCCCCCCGCGACACGGACGAGGCGAAGATCCACGTGAGCCGGACGATTTTCCAGCACGTGATCCGCCAGGGCGAGGGCGTGCTGTCGAGCAACGCGATGACGGACCCGAGGTTCGCGAAGGGGGACAGCGTGCAGCGCGGGCACGTGCGGAGCGCCGTCTGCTCCCCGATCCGCCACGGGGACCGGACCTTCGGCGCGATCTACATCGACTCGACCGTCGCGAACTACACCTTCACGGAGGAGCAGCTGGCCCTGATGAACGCGATCGGGCAGCACACGGGGCTGGCCCTCGCCAACGCCGAGCTCTACCAGCAGAAGCTCCAGGCCGAGCGCCTCGCCGCGATCGGGGAGACGGTGGCGAACCTCTCTCACTCGATCAAGAACATCCTCCAGGGGCTCCGCGGGGGTGCGGACGTGGTCGAGATGGGCCTCCGCAAGGACGACCTGAAGATCGCCCGCGGCGGGTGGGCGATCCTCCAGCGGAACCTCGACCGGATCGTGAGCCTGACGCTGAACATGCTGGCCTTCAGCCGCCAGCGCCGCGTCGAGCCGGAGGTCACGCGACTGGCGCCCCTCATCGACGAGTGCATGCAGTTGGTGGACGGGCAGGCCAAGGCCAAGCAGGTCGCGGTGCTGTCGGACGTGGACCCGGAGATGCCCCCGGTGACGGTCGACCCGCACCTGGTGCATCAGACGCTGATGAACCTGTTGTCCAACGCGGTCGAGGCCGTCGAGCCCGGGCGGGGGGTTGTCACGGTCCGGGCGCACTACCGGGTGGGCCACCCGCCCTGGTCCCCGCCGTCGGGTGGGGGGACGGGCGGGGGCACAGCGCACGCCCTCACGCAGAGCGCCCCGCACGCGTGGGTCGAGATCGGGGTGATCGACAACGGCCCGGGCATCCCCAAGGGCAAGCAGGCCTGGGTCTTCGAGCCTTTCAACACCACCAAGGGCGTCCGCGGGACGGGCCTGGGGCTCGCCGTCGCGAGGCGCGTCGTCGAGGAGCACGGCG
This sequence comes from Phycisphaeraceae bacterium, assembly GCA_015200025.1. Lineage (GTDB taxonomy): Bacteria > Planctomycetota > Phycisphaerae > Phycisphaerales > UBA1924 > UBA2396. The sequence continues at coordinate 1,344,815 of CP054186.1, forward strand.
GGCGCATCTGGCTCGAGAGCGACGAGGGCAAAGGGGCCCAGTTCGTGTTCTGGCTCCCCGCCGATACGGCCGGGGGGGTCGATCCTTCCGCCACCACGGGTCAGAAGCCCGAACCCCGCCCGCTCTGACCCGATCATCAGCCGCCCGACGCGCGCCGCCGCGAGCGCCGCGCCAGCACCCGATCCGCCAGCCCGGGCATCGCCGTCGCCAACGCGAGCCCCCACCGCATCGCCCGGCTCGTCCATACCTCGCCCCGAGGCCTGCGGAGGCACGCCACGACCGCGTCGGACACACGCTCGGGGGGCTGCTTCCACCGTTCGGGCGTCTGGATCGTCGATCGGCTCCCGCCCGAGCGCTGCGTCACAACCCCCGAAAATTCCGTCCGGGTCCCGATGGGATGGACCGTCGAGACGAACACGCCCGCGGGGGCCAACTCGTGCCGCAACGCCCGCCCGAAGTGGTCCTGCATCGCCTTGCTCGCCGAGTACGCGAAATACCCCGGGAGCCCGATCTTCGAGAGGCACGACGAGCAGATGAGCACATGCCCCCGCCCGCGTGCCCTCATCCCGGGCGTGGCCGCCCGGACCACCCACGCCGTCCCCCAGAAGTTCGTCCTCAGCAGACGCTCGATTTCGTCCTCGGGCATCTCGTCGGCACGCCCTTCCACGCCGTAGCCCGCGTTCGCGAACACCGCGTACACAGGCCCCAGCGCCCGCTCGGCCTGAGCGACGAACCCCTCGCAGGAGGCCCGGTCCGCCACGTCGCACGCGATGACCTCGGCCCGCCCGCCCATGGCGCGGATCTCCGCCGCCAGCGTATCGAGCCGGTCCACGCGCCTGGCCCCCAGCGCCACGGGCATCCCCGCCCGGGCGCACGCCAGCGCTGTCGCTCGCCCGATCCCCGCGCTCGCCCCGGTGATGGCGATGGGGAGCCCCTCGAGCGTCGCCGGGCGCACGGGCACGCCGATCACTCCCCGCCCGCGTGGGGCACGGCGAGCCTCGACCGCAGGGCCCCGGCCCGCTCGATCAACCCCGCCTCGAACGCGCCGCGATCCTGCGACACTTCCCGCGCCGGTTCGAGCGTGAAATGCCACCGGACGGTCGTCGTCACGCCCCCGGGCCACGCCTCGGCCACGAGGTCCGGGCCGACGTACTCGTACCACGGCGCCGCCGCCCTGGCGCTCGTCGACAGCGGCTCGCACCCCTCGCGGGCCAGCCTCACGTCGTAGGTCCCATAGTGGACGAACGTCGCGGTCACGGGCGTCCGCCCGACCTCGAGGTCGTTGACCCAGACGGTCGCGCCGGGGGGCTGCGAGGTGATCTCGATCCGCCGCTGGGCGCACGCGCCCAGCGCCACGAGGCACCCCGCCGACACCACGATCAGGCCCGCCCGCGTCATGCCGCGCTCTCCCCGGCCGGGGGGCCGAACTCGTCGCCCCGGAAGAGCGACCCCAGGTACGCCCGCTTGACCGCCTCGTCGTTGATGAGGTCCCTCGGGACGCCCTCGGCCAGCACGCGCCCCGCGTCGATGATGTACGCCCGGTCGCAGACCCTCAGCGTCTGCTGCACGTTGTGGTCCGTGATGAGGAACGCGATCCTCCCGGGCCCGTGCGCCAACGCCTTGATCTCCTTCTGAAGATCCTCGACGGCGATGGGGTCCACGCCCGAGAAGGGCTCGTCGAGCAGGATGAGCCGCGGCCTGGTCACCAGCGCCCGCGCGATCTCCAGCTTCCGGCGCTCACCGCCCGAGCAGGTCCGCGCCTGGTGCTTGGCCTTGTGCGTCAGCCCGAACTCCGCGAGCAACGCCCCCGCCCGGACCTCCCGCTCCCGTCGCCGCAATCCCTGCGTCTCCAAGATCGCCAGGAGGTTCTGCTCGCACGTCAGGCGTTGGAAGACCGACGGCTCCTGCGAGAGGTACCCCATCCCCAGGCGAGCACGTCGGTACATCGGGAGCCCCGAGACGTCGCGCCCGTCGAAGACCGTCCGGCCGCCGTCGGCGTCGATCATCCCGATCGTCATCCGGAAACTCGTCGTCTTCCCCGCCCCGTTGCGGCCCAGCAGGCCCACGATCTCCCCCGGCTCGACGCGGAACGAGACCCCGTCCACGACCGTGCGGCCGGCGAACGACTTGCGGAGCCCTTGAGTCTCGAGCAACGGCACGGCGACAGTGTAGTTCCCGCCCTCCCGCCACGCCGCCCGGCCGGTCGCCGGGCCGACGCTCACGCGGGGGCGCCCTTGAGCAGCCTCAGGCACATCGGGTACCTGAAAAAGCGCCCGTTGTGCGCCGCGAAGCCCGCGAACGCCGTGCCCGCCAGGCTCCCCAGCGCCACCGTCCGCTGGAGCGCGTCGCCGGACTCGTCCGGGAAGACGCTGACCGCGATGGTGTAGAACAGGCACGAGAGCTGGAAGTTCACCGCCTCCCGCCCGTGATCATCCACGAACGGCGACGCCGCCTTGTTCACCTGCCAGATGATCAGCGGAGCCACGAACGCCAGCCCCGTGACGGCCCCGCCCGAGATGAGCGCCAGCCCCGCCACGATCGCCCCGGACAGGTGGCACCACATCGCGATCTGCCGATGGCTCGTGGTGGCGCCGGGATCAACCATCGCGTGGAACACTCCGTTCGACTCCTGCCCACCGGGCACCCCGCCGCACGCGGAGAGGGCCCTCCGCCCGGGGCTTTATTCGGAACCCGGGGAGGCCGCTTTCACCCCTCGATCAACCCCCGCCCCCGCCCCGGCCCCGGCCGACCCGGCGCCGTGGCCGGTCGTGGGCTCGGCGTCGTCGGCGATCGTCGGGGCGAGTTGGGCGAGGGTGCTCCCGCCCATGGCCCGGGCGCGAGACGCCGCGCACCCGCGGACCAGGTCCGGGTACCTCGTCCGCTCCGCGTGCTCCCACATCGGGTCCGACGCGCGGAGGATCTCGTCGACCTTGATGTCCTCGGGCGGCCTCGACAGCGTGAACGCGCGGTCGTCCTCGGCGTGCGTGACCCGGTGGAGCACGCCCGCCGCGACCAGCCGGTCCAGCAGGTCGAGCGCCACGGGCTCGGAGACGGCGAACTCCTCGGCCAGACGCCGCGAGGTCGAGGCCTCGCCCTTGCGGAATCGCCCCGTGATCACCGCGAGCATCGGGAGGGTGATCGCCGCGTCCACGATCTCGGGCCCGCCGGCCTCCTCGGGCGTCAGGAGCCTCGCGAGGGCGGCGGACCCGACCTGCTTGGCCCCCCGGTAACTCTGGAGCGCGAACGAGAGCTGCAGCCCGGCCAGGACGATCAGCCACGTGAGGTACACCCAGAGCATGAACAGCGGGATCATCGCGAGGGCGCCGTAGAGCCGCGTGGTCCCCGCCGACCCCACGTACCCGCGGAAGCCCCACTTGCCGATCTCCCAGAGCACCGCCGCGAAGAACGCGCCGCTCACCGCCGGGCCCAGCTGCACCCGCGTGTTGGGCACCGTCGTGTAGATCACCACGAACATCAGCGTGCTGATGCACACCGTCGCGAGGAACCCCGACGCGCCCAGCACCGCGTCCTGGAACCCCTTGCTCCCCACCACCGGCGCCAGGTCCCGCATCCACCCGATGAACTGCTCGCTCACCACGAACGACGCGAACAACAGCAAGGGCCCCAGCGTCAGCAGCGTCCAGTATTGCGTCACCCGCCTCGCCCACGACCTCGCGTGCGGCGCCCGGTACACCTGGTTGAACGACGTCTCGACCTCCACCAGCATCGACAACGCCGCGTAGATCAGCGTCGCCAGCCCGATCAGCCCGATCGTCGCGAACGGGACCGCCCGCACCCGGTCCACCAGGTCCGTGATCAGCGCGTCCACCCGTGAAACCTCGGGCGAGTCCGGCGGGTCGCCGGGGGTCGGGGCCGCCCCCGCCACACCCCCCTCCCCTCCCGCCACCCCGCCTCCTGCCCCGTCAACGGCCCCGTCTCCCTCCCCGCCGCCCGCGGGCTGAGCCTGCGGCTCCACCGCGATGTCGCTGATCCCCGAGAACTTGAGCACGTTCGACACCAGCGAACGCATCTCCGCCTCGCCCCGGCTCGCCCCGAAGACCACCAGCCCGATGACCAGCACCGGGATGAGGCTGAAAATCGTGCGGTACGACAACGCCGCCGCCATCCGTGTCAGCTGCGCCTGCATCCCGCCGCGCACCGCCAGCTTCACCACCCCGAGCCCGCCGCGGTCGCCGATCCGGACCTCCCCATACCCGAGCACCGTGCGGACCCCGCCACGCACCGCGCGGGTCACCTCTCGCGCCCCTTTGACGCGGTCAGACCCCGCCGGCGTCGCGCCGCCCCCGCCCTGTGGTTGCCCCCCCCGCGTCGATGGCTCGTCCATGCCGATCTCCTCACCCGATCACACGGGGTTTGACCCGAGGCCGATCCGCGCCGCCGGCCCCCGACCCACCCTTCGCGCCTCCCGCCGCCCGCGGCGCCGCCTTCACGCCGTCTCGCTCCGGCGGGCGAATCGCGGGCACCCGCCCCCGGGCCTCGCCGCCCCCCGGCACGATCGTGCCCCGCGAGAGCCCGACGCCCGGCGACGAGGACGTCCCCGATCCCGCACGCCCCGCGACCGGGCGGCCCTCGCCCGATTCACGCTTCGCCTTCGTCAACGCCCGCAACGCCTTGACCTCCGGCCGCTCCAGCTCTCGCCACCGGCCCGCGCCCAGGCCCTTCAACTCGATCGGCCCGAACGCCACCCGCTTCATCCGTTTCGGCGGGCAGCCCACCACCGCCAGCGCCTTGGCGATCTCCGCGTCGCGGCCTTGCCTCACCACCACGCGAACCTCGGAGGGGTCCGGGCCCTCGGGGCTCACCTCGAGCTTGATCTTCCTCGCGCCCTCACGCTTGCCCTTCACGAACCGCGGGCCCTCCTTGCCACGCGACTCACCTCCCCTGCCCGCACCCCCGCCTCCCCCACTCCCGCCACCGCTCCCGCCCCGTCCCTCGCCCGGCGTCCCGGGCTCGTCCACGTACACGAACACCCCCTTGGCCAGCAGCCCCGCCTTCTTCGCGTCCATCGCCCCGCCCACCTTCACCACGTAGACGCGCTCCACGCCGTACCGCGGGTGCGTCAGCCGGTTCACCACCGCGCCGTCGTTCGTGTACACCATCAGCCCCGAGGCGTCGAAGTCCATCCCGCCCACCGGGAACAGCCTGGGCCTGAGCGGGTGATCGATCAGGTCCACCGCCCGCGGGCGGTCGTCGTCCACCCGCTCCCCCGGGGCCGTCAGCGTCCGCGCGGGCTTGTGGAGCATGATGTACACGGCCCCGGCGGGCTTGGCGAGCGGCCGACCCTGGACCTCGATCCGGTCCTGCTGGGGGTCCACGAACACCGGCAACCGCCGGACCACCTCGTCATTGACCCGAACATGACCCGCCTCGATCAACGCCTCGCACACCCGGCGGGCGCCCACCCCGGCCTCCGCCAGCACGCGCTGGAGCCGCTCCCCGCGCGATGGATCGTTCAGCGGTAACTCCGAGGGCGTACGTCTGGGCATGGTGGAGTCTAGGGAGGGGTCGTTATTCAGCCCCCCGACCGCCCCGGTCCGATGCTCCAGCCCGCCCGCGAGGCCTTGGAACACCGCCATGACCACACCAACCCACACCACCACGCCCTCGGCTATCTCCCAAAGCCCTATAACACACACCGAGCCCCTGACCGTGGCGGATCAGGTCATCCTGACCCCCAGGGTCATGGACCGCAAGGCCTATGAGACCCTGGCCGCCGAGATCAAAGGGCTCATCCAAGGCGCCTCCGAACAGTCCCGCGAACTCAAGTCCGGGACCGCCGGGATCCGCGGCGTCGCCGAGACGGTCAAGAAGGCATCGTCGGAACTCTCGGCGAAACTCGCCGCCGCCATGGAGCAGACCCCGAAGTTGGAGGCCTGGCTCGACGAGGCACGCCGGTTGACGGACCGCCCGCTCGACACGGCCTCGCTCGAGGCCAGGACGGCCGCGTCGCTCGACGCCATCGTGGAATCGCGTCGCGAGGCGCTCCGCGGGCTCGAGGCCTCGGTGCAGGCCAAGGTCGACGAGGTCCGCCGCACGGGGGATGAGGTGGCCCAGCGTCTCCAGAACCTGGAGACCAAGTTCGGCGCGGCGCTCGACGCGCTGATCGAGGCACGCCGCGCGACCGTCAAGGAACTCGACGGGACCCTCACGGGCAAGATCAAGACCCTCGAAGCGACGGCGTCCGCCACGCTCGATGCGCTCGTCGACGCACGCCGCAAGGCACTGGATGAGCTCGGCGCCGCGCTCGACGCGAAGGGGCGGGCGCTCGAGGGGCGGGCCGACGACCTGATCATCAAGGCCAGGACCCTCGAAGCCGCGACCGCCGCCGCGCTCGACACGCTCGTCGAAGCCAGGCGGGCGTCCATGAACGAACTCGACGCGATGCTGGCGGGCAAGTCGGCCGCGATCGAGGCGAAGGCCTCGGCCGCCAAGGCCTCGACGGTGGCCGCGCTCGACGCGCTCGTCGAATCACGCCGCGCTTCGCTGGCCGAACTCGACGCGGCGCTGGGTGCCAAGCGCGATGCGCTCGCCCGGCACGCGGAGGAGCTGACCGCCAAGGCCTCGGCGATCGAAGCGTCGACGGCGATCACGCTCGACGCGATGGTCGCGAGCCGGCGCGCGGCCCTGGCGGAGCTGGATACGTCTATCGCCGCCGCGGGCGAGTCGATCACCAGGCGGGTGGTCGAACTGTCGTCGAAGTCCCGATCGATCGAGGCCGACACCGCCGCGACACTCGACGCGATGTCGGCGTCGCGGACGAAAGAATGGAACGAGTTGGAGACCAGCGCGAAGGCCCGGGCCGAGGAACTCCGCCGGTCGGCCGACGAACTCGCCGAGAAGGCTCGCCGCATCGAGGTCGACACCGACGCCGCGATCAGGAGCAAGGCATTGGCCGCGGAGTCCGCCGCCGCCGCATCGCTGGACGCGATGGTCGAGGCCCGGCGCACGGCGTTGAGCGAGCTGGACGCGGTGCTGGCCGCCAAGAGCGGGGTGATCGCACGACACGCCGAGGAGCTCAGCGCCAAGGCCGCGTCGGTCACCTCGGCGAGCACGACGGCGTTGGACGCCAAGGCCTCGGCCGTCCGTGACGCGACAACCGCGGCCCTCGACGCCCTGGTCGAACCCCGCCGGAAGATCCTCGCCGACCTCGACGCCACGCTGGCCGCCCGGGGCGAGGCCATCGAGCGTCGGTCGGACGACCTGCTGATCAAGTCGAAGGCTGTCGAGGCTTCGGCCGCCGCCGCGTTCGACGCGATGGTGGCGTCGCGCCGCGAGGCCCTCGCGGCGCTCGACCTCGACCTCGACAGCAAGGCCTCGGCCTTCGAAGCCAGAGCCCGCTCGCTCGAGAGCACCACCGCGCAGGCCCTCGACGCGCTGGCCGAACCCCGGCGCAAGGCCCTCGCGGACCTCGGGGCGTCGCTGGAGACCAGAGCGGGCGAGCTCGAACGGAGCGCCGCCGCCCTGACGGACAAGGCCAAGGACGCGGCCGCCTCGGCCTCGACCACCCTGGACGCGATCGTCGAGACGCGACGCCGGGCCATCGCCCACCTGGACGCGGGGCTCCGCGGGACCGGGGAGGAGATCGCACGCCGGATCGAGGAACTGGCCGTCCGCGCCCGGACGATCGAGGCCGCGACCACCGTCTCGCTCGACGCGCTCGTCGAGTCACGACGCTCGTCGCTGTCGGCGCTCGACGCGGGGCTGGCCGCCAAGGGCGAGGAGATCGACCGCAAGGCCGTCGTGCTCGCCGCCAAGGCCAAGGAACTCGAATCGAGCACCGCCGCGGCGCTCGACGCGTTGGTGGAGAAGCGTCGCTCGGCGTTCATCTCGATGGAGGCCGACGCGCTCGTGCGGAGCCGCGAGCTGGCCTCGCGGATCGAGGAACTCGGCGCGAAGGCCACGGCCATCGACGAGCAGGCGGGTCGGACCCGTCAGGACCTGGGCGAGCTGACCGAGGCGCTCTGCCGGCGCGTGACGGACGAGGCCGGGCGCGGGATGGACCGTCTGCGTGAGGCGACGGACTCGGCGGAGCAGCGTCTGGCGCAATCGAGGGCGTGCGACGTGGTGCGAGAGGATTCTCTGCGGCGCGTCGCCGAGGAGGCCCAGCGCCGGATCGCCGACGACGCCGCCTCGCGCCTCGCCGCGATCGAGGCCGCCGAGCGTCGGCTCGACGAGCGCGAGCGTCGGATCGAGGCGGCCGCGCGCGATCTCGATCGGACACTGGACGAGCGTCTGGCCGCCGGGCGTGAGAAGGCCGAGGCGTCGGCCCGCGAGGAGGCGGTGCGGATCTCGGCGATCCTCCGGGCGGCGATCAACGGGGCCCGCGCCGAGGCCGACCAGCTCGCCGTGAAAGTCTCGGGCCTTCTGTCGGTGCTCGAATCGGCGCGTGCCCGTGCCTCCGCCGCCGAGCGCAAGGCCGAGCCCGCGGTCGAAATCGCGGCGGAACCGAAGCCGGTCCCCGGGTCGGGCCGCCCGCCCGTGCTCTCGGACCCGACGCGTTTCGCCGCCGACGCCCGCCCGGTGATCCACCCCACGGCGCCGACTCGTCCTTCCAGGCCGGCGCGCGGGGCCGCCTGAGCCTCGGCGCCGCTCCGGCGTTCTCGCGTTAGAGGATCCGCTTGCTCTTGGGGTAACTCCCCAGCACATGCATCTCCATGCAGTGCGTGGACGCCTCCTCGATGGCGTGGGCCATGCCCGGATCGTCGCGGTGCCCGGCGGCGTCGATGAAGAACACGTAGCTCCAGTTGCTCTTCCCGCTGGGCCTCTTGTCGATGTGCGTCAGGTTGATCCCGTGCTCCTCGAAGACCCGCAGCACGCTCACCAGCGCCCCGGGCTTGTCGAGCGTGTTGAACATGATGCTGGTCTTGTCGTCCCCCGAGCGCTGCGCCTTCTGGCGCGAGATCACGAAGAACCGCGTCACGTTGCTGGGGTTGTCCTCGATCTTGGCGAACAGCACCCGCAGCCCGTACAGCTCCCCCGCCAGCTCGCTCCCGATCGCCGCCGATCCCGGCTCGCTCCCGATCTGACGCGCCAGCTTGCACTCCTCCGCCGCCGTCATCGCCGCCCGGCTCGAGCTGGCCGACGCGATCTGCTCGGCCTGGGGGTACTGCGTCGCGAGCCAGTGCCGGCACTGGCTGAAGACCTCGGGCTTGCTGTGGATCCGCCGGACTTGCCCGGGCTCGCACTGCGCCAGCAGGCAGTGGTGGACCTCGAGCTGGACCTCGGCGTAGATGTTCACCTCGCCGAAGTGTCGCTGGAAACTGTCGAGCGATTCGACGATCCCGCCCCCGATCGAGTTCTCGATCGGGACCAGCCCGTAGTTGACGTGCCCCCGCGTCACCTCGGTGAAGACGCCCTCGATCTCGTGCAAGTCCTCGAAGGCCACCGACGACCCGAAGTGGCGGGCCGCCGCCACGTGGCTGAACGAGCCCGGGGGCCCGAGGAACCCGATCCGCAGGGGCTGCTGCAACTGGAAACTCCCCGACATCAGTTCACGGTACACGCCCTCGAGCGCCCGGTTGGGGAGCGGGCCCGCGTTCTGGCGTGTCACCTTGTCGAGAACCTCCGCCTCGCGGTGGGGCGCGTAGATCGGCATCTTCGCCGCCCGCTTGAGCCGCCCCACTTCCACCACCAACGACGCCCGGTCGTTGAGCATCTTCACCAGCTTCTTATCCAGCGAGTCAATCTTGCTCCGCAGTTTCGGGAGCACCTCCGCCGCCCGCTTCTCGCCCGCCGACGTCGGGCCCTTCCCCTCGGCCCTCGTCGTGCCCGGGTTCGTCTGAGCCTCTTTACCCGAACCTCCCCCGTTCGGACCCCGACCGCGGGTCTTCTTCGTGCTCGCTCGTTCTTTGGAGGGTCGTCGTTGTGGTCCTGGCATCACGGTGCGTCCGAAAAAGAAGGACGGGTCTGGAACGGGGGCGGACTCCGGACCGCCTTGGGAACACGCTCGAAACCACCATCGGCAGACTCCCAAGGGTATAGTGAGATCCGGCCCAACCTTCCCGGGGCAGGATCGCCCCCACCCGTCCCGCTCTCCCATCCTCGGCCCGACGCCGGGGCGAGAGGGCCGGGACCAGGAACTGCACGGAATGCTCCCCGCGTTGGACATGGGCACGTTCGAGCCGCTCGCCGGGGTCGCGGACCTCCCGCTGGGGGTTCACCTGCTCGTCGCCGCCGCGTTTGTCGCGGGGCTGATCATGTGGCTCGCGGGCGGCCGCGTGGTGCGTCCGGCGTTCGTGACCTTGTGCGCCCTGGCCGGCGCCGCGGCCGGGGCCGTGATGATCCCCACCGTGCTGCGTGAGCCGATCCAGGGCGTCCCGCCGGTGTACGCGGGGCTGGGCGCGGGGGTGATCGCGGGGCTGGTCGCCGGGGTGATGCTGTTCCGGATCGCGCTGGGGGTCTCCGCCGGGACGGTGCTGGCCTGCGCCGCGGTGCTGATCGCGATGATCTCGCTCTCGCGCGAGCCGGGGGCTCTGCCCGGGGCGCCGCGGTCGGCCGACGAAGCCGTCGTGTTTGTCCGTGACCATTCCGCCGCCGCCGCCGCCGAGATCGGCCCGGTCCGCGGGCCCGAGGCCGCCTCACGCCTCCAAGAGTTCACCCAACGGACCCGCGAACAGGCACAGGCGTGGTGGGATCAACTGCCCGACCGCTCGCGTTCGTTCCTGCTGGCCGCGCTCGCCGGCGGCTTCGTCCTGGGATTGCTCGTCGGGCTGGCCGCCCCGGGGACTACCAGCGAGCTCATCACCGCGCTGGCGGGGGGCGGGGTCGTGCTCGCCAGCGGGGGGTGGCTGCTCAGCGCCCTGAGCCCCGACCTGGCTTCGCGCGTCACCCTGAGCCCGGACCTGGTCGCCGCCGTCTGGCTCCTGGTCGCCGCCGCGGGGTTCTGGGTCCAGTGGCAGGGCGAGCCGGCCAAGCCCCAGCGTCCGGCGGCCGCCTAGCGGGGTTCACACGTACCGGTATTCGATGGGCGAATCGACCTCGGGGTGCAGGCTGGCGTGGACCGGGCAGGCGTAGCCCACGCGTTCGAGCCGCTCGCGCATTTCCGCCGGCACCGACGCCGGGAGCGTAACGACCACCGGCAGCCTTGCGATCCGCCTCGGCGCGGGGGGCTGGGTCATGTGCTTCTCGACCGTCGCCGAGATGCCGGTCAGGTCCAGCCCGTGCCGCTCGGCGAACATCGCCATGGTCGTCAGCACGCACGAGGCCAGCCCGGCGGCGACCAGGTCCGTCGGGCTGAACCCCGACGCGTCGCCCCCGATGTCCTTGGGCGCGTCCGTGCGGATCGCCGCCCCCTCGGGGTGCGAGAGGTCACACTTCTTGTTCCCGGCGTAGCGGACGGCGATGGTGAGCATGGCGAAGGGTAAGGCGCGACAGTTGCCGCCGCGTCCTCCGCCGCTCACATCGGCTTCTTCCCGATGGTCACGTCGTAGACGTGCAGGAGCTTCTCCTTGTCGAAGATCATCTCCTGGCGGCTCTTGCCCACGATGTCGTACTCGGGCGTCAGCTCGATGGCGTCCACCGGGCAGGCCTCCTCGCACATCCCGCAGTAGATGCACCGGAGCTCGTCGATCTCGAACTTCTTGGGGTACTTCTCGCGGTCGTCCCAGGGGCTCTCGGCCGCCTCGATGTGGATGCACCGCGCCGGGCAGATCGTCGGGCACATCATGCACGCGACGCACTTGACCCGCCCCTCCTCGTCGCGGTTGAGCCGGTGCACCCCGCGGAAGTTGCTCGCGTTGAGCCCCCCCTCGAGCACCGGCAGGTGCTCCCGCCTCTGCTCGGGGTACTGCATCGTCCGGCTGGTCTTGCCCTGCCCGAACGACGTGAAAAAGTGCCGAAGCGTCGTCCCGAAGCCCTTGATGATGTTCGGGAGGTAGACCGCCTCGCTCCGGGACATCGGCGGGGTCGTCAGCACAATCACTTCATCGTCGCGGATCGCCATGGCCGATCACTGTAGCACGCGGCGACCCTCCCCAACCCCGGCCCAACCACGGCTCGGCACCCCGCGCGACCCCCCTCCCCCGGCCCGCTGACCGTCCTCACCCCCGATCCCGCCCCCCTCATAGGATGATGCCATGCCGGTGGGACGTCCCAACAAACCCTTGTTCGACCTGCTCCCGAGGGACGTGTCGGACCGACGCTCCGCGCCGGCGGTGACCCCACGCTCGTCGATCATCGAGCACAAGCCCCCGCCGACGTCCGCGGCCCTCCCGCCGGACCCCTACGCGGGCCGCCCGCCGATGTCCGAGCACGGGCCGGCCTCTCCCTCCGGGGCCGCCGAGCCCGACGCGTACCTTCTCCCCAGGACGTGGGTCTACATCGGGATCGCCGCGGTGTCGGTCGTGCTGATCGCGACGTGGATCCTCGGCGTGCGGGCGGGCCGATCCGACGCCGAGCGTCGCTTGGCGTCCCAACTGGTCCAGGATCAGTCCCCGGGCCCATCTGACCCAACCCCGATCGCCCCGCCGCCCAACCGGACCGACCCCGGGCCCGTCCGGCCGAACGATCCGAAGACCGATAACACACGACCGGCCCCGCCGAGATCGACGCCCGACGCCCCCGCCCCGGCGGACCCCACGTCCGTGGGGACGGGGCGTCACTTTGTCGCCACGGGCTGGACGGACGCCGATCCGAGGCAGAAAAACCTGAACTACCTCCACCTGCCCGCGCTGCGGCGGGACGACGCCCTGCGGGCGGTCCTGTTCCTGGCCGAGAACCGGGTCGAGGCGATGGCGGTCCCGACCGAGACGGTTGATCGGTCGCCCTCGGCGGACAAGAATCACCCCCTCTTCCGCGTGGTGGTGCTCCAGGGCATCACCCGTGAGCAGTACCAGGGGGACGGCGGCGTCCGCGCCCGGCTCGAACAGACCGTCCGGGCCGTCGGGCAACGCTGGCGGAAAGATCATCGCGGCGCCTCGGACTTCTCCAGCATGACCTGGGTCAAGTTCGTCGGGGCCTAGGAGCAGCACCCATGAGCCTCGACCGGTCCCTCAAAGTCTCTTCGAATATGGCGGGCAAACGCAGCGTCATGAAGCGCGAGGAGCGCGTCGCCAAGATGGTGACCGACAAGAAGTTCGACGCCAAGAAGGACAAGGTTCTGGGCATCCCCAAGACCCTGCTCCCCAAGGTCTGACGCGACCCCCCCATATCCCCCCGCACGCCCCGGCGCGGCCGGGAACCCGCCGGCCTCATCCCCCCGTGACCGGGTCGCACCCCGGCGACGTACGCTCGTGCGCGGGCGATCCCCGCACCCACCACGAGGCGACCCATGGACCTGGCCCCCAAACTCAGCGACCGCACCCTCGCGATCAACGGCTCGGGCATCCGCCGCGTCTTCGAGATCGGCGCGACCATCCCCCCGGACCGCCGCATCGACCTCTCGATCGGGCAGCCCGACTTCCCCGTCCCACAGGTCATCAAGGACGCCGCCGCGCACGCCATCCAGAACAACCGCAACGGGTACCCGCTCACGCGCGGGATCCCGGAGTTGCGAGAATCGATCTCGCGTCGGCTTCGCTGGGACCTGGGCTGGTCGGTCGCGAACGGCCCCGACGCCGCGCCCGACGACCCCGGGCTCTTGGTCACCTCCGGGACCTCGGGCGGGCTGATCCTCGCGTGCATGGCGTTGCTCAACCCGGGCGATGAGGTCATCATCCCGGATCCGTACTTCGTGATCTACCCGTACATGGCCTCGCTGATCGGGGGCAGGGCCGTCGCGTGCTCGACGTACCCGGATTTCCGCCTGACCGCCGCGCGGGTCGAGCCGTTGATCACGCCCAGGACCAAGATGGTCGTGCTCAACTCCCCGAGCAACCCGGCGGGGGTGGTCTCGACCGCGCGCGAGGCCGCGGACCTGCTCGATTTGTGCCGGAGGCGAGGCCTGGTCCTGCTCTCCGATGAGATCTACGACGAGTTCACCTACGCCGACGGGCGGAGCCAACCCGCCGCGGGAAGGCCGGGGACCCTGCTCTGTCCCTCGCCCGCGCGCGAGACGGACGCCCACCACCACACGCTGGTGCTGCGGGGGTTCGGGAAGACCTACGGCGTGACGGGCTGGCGTCTGGGCTACGCCGCCGGGCCACGCCGGCTCATCGACGAGATGACCAAGCTCCAGCAGTACATCTACGTCAGCAGCCCGCACCCGTTGCAGGCCGGCGTCGCCGCGGCGCTCGACCTGGACATGTCGTCCCACGTCGCCGAGTACCAGCGCCGCCGCGACCTGGTCGTCTCGGCCCTCTCGCCCCACACCGACGTGCCCACCCCCGCCGGCGCGTTCTACGCCTTCGTCCGCGTCCCGGACCGGTTCGGCGACGAGCAGACCCGGGGGGAGACCTTCTTCAGGAAGGCCGTCGAACGCGGCGTCCTGGTCGTGCCGGGGCGGACCTTCAGCGGGCGCGACACGCACGTTCGGCTCAGCTACGCCACGCCCATCGACCGCCTCACCCGCGGGCTCGAGATCCTCGCCGAGCTCCTCCGCGCGGGCTAACCCGCCGGCCGCTCGATCAGCGCGTGCCCGTACGACCCGAGTTCAACCACGACCGCGTCGTCGCTCATCCCGCGCCGCGGCTTCACCCGGACGGTCGTCGGCTGTTCCGTCAGATTGACCGCCGACAGCACGCGGCGGTCCGCCGTCCACCGTTCGCACGCCCACACCCCGGGGTGCCCCGTCGGCGCCGGCGCGTACGCCCCGCGCCGCAGCGCGGCGTCCGAACGCCTCAGCGCGATCAACCCGCGCAGCGTTTCGAGCGGCGAACCCGCGACCCCCTCCTGTTCCTCCACGCTCCGCCCGTCGCCGTCGCACGAGCGTCTGGGTACGCGGCGTTCCGCGGCGGTGAGCGCGTCGAAGCCCGCCATCGGCGGGCCCGCGCGGGCCTTCCACTTGAACGGCTCGCGCCGCGGCAGGTCGTTCGCGTCGCCGCCCACGTTCACCCCCTCGCCCACCATCCCCACCTCGTCGCCCGCGTAGATCATCGGCGGGAACGGCTGGAACATCAGCCACGCCCACGCGGCCCGCAGCGCCCGCGCGTCACCGACCACGCCCGCGAGCCGGTCCACGTCATGGTCGCCCAGCGACGCGACGAAGCTCGATCCGATCGAACGCCCCGCCGGCACGCGGCGGAGCGCCCGCATCACGCCCGCGTGCAAGCGCCACGCCATCCCCGACGCGAGCCCCGATCGGCCCGCGAACTGGAGCGGCTTGGCCAGCACCGCGTCGTGCGCGGGCAGCAGGTCCTCGCCGTGCGATTCCCACCGCGCCGGTTCGGCGATCGAGATCACCCGCGGCGCGCTCGCCCGCAGCACCCGACGCCAATCGGCCCAGAACGGCTCGAGGTGGTACCCCCACCCGTCCGCCGACGCCGGCCCGTGCGGGAACCGCGCCCACACGTGATCGAGCCTGAACCCGTCCACCCCGCGCGAGGCCCATAGCCCGGTCCACGCGTCGATCAGCGCCCTGGGGCCCGCCCTGCGGAGGTCCCAGTGCACCAGCTCGGCCTCCCCGCCGTTCCACGTCGTGTAGCGGTATCCCGCGAACTCGCCCCGCGCCGGGTCGGTCACGGCCAACCACCGCGACCACCGCCCCCCTTTCGGCCCGAGCCTCGCTCGTTCCACGAACCCCGACGACCCCGACACCCCGTAGACCACCAGATCGAGGATGACCTTGAGCCCGGCGCCGTGGGCCGACGACACGAAGGCGTCGAAGTCGGCCTCGCTCCCGAGCCTTGGGTTCACGCGGTCGGCGAACCCGTGCTGATACCCGTGGTACGCGGGGCTGGGGAAGATCGGGGTGAGCCACACGCCGGTCACCCCGAGCCCGGCCAGGTAGGGCACGGCGTCGGTGAGCCCGCGGAAGTCGCCCAGCCCGTGCGGATTGTCCGCAGAGCCCCGCCCCGCTCGGTACGCCACCGGCATGACCTGGTAGAACACCTCGCCCGAGAGGTCAGCCCAACCACCCGGGACCGGCACCCCACTCATGGACCCTCCGGCGTGACTCGCCAATGCGGGCGACAGGGATCGAACCTGCAAGGCCTTTCGGCCACGGGAACCTAAATCCCGCGCGTCTGCCAGTTCCGCCACGCCCGCTCCCAGTGATCCTAGCCCGTGCCGCGGACCGACTTATGATCTGTGGTTCCGAGGGCCATCACCATGCGTCCGGGCTCGGGTCTTGGGTTCGCGTCCGTCCTTATGCGCCTCACGCTGGGCGCGGTCTTTCTGTGGGCCGGGCTCGCCAAGATCGCGGGCCGCGTGGAGCCCGCCGCGGACGACGCCGCCCGGCTGGTCGCCGTCGGCGTCTCGCCCGTCACCACGGACACCACCGCGGTCCGCCGCATGCACGCCGCCGTGACGCTGCCCCTGCTCCGGGCGGCCACGCCCGTGTCCGTCGGCGACCGCCCCGCGCTGGTCGCCTGGCCCGACTGGGCCGCCGGGAAGCAGGCCCCCCGCCTCGCGTGGGCCGCCTCGATCGCCGACCTGGTCTTCGGGGTTTTCCTCATCCTCGGGATACTGACCCGCCTGGCCTCGCTCGGGGTGGCGTTCCACGCCGCCGCGGGGATCTGGCTCACCGTGCTGGCCCCCGCGATCCAGGCCCGCGACACCGTGCTGCGGTTCCTGCCCAACCGCCACGCCTGGGACATGGAGTTCTGGATGCCCCACGCCGGGCTGCTCGCCCTCCTGACCCTCGCGCTCGCGTTGGTGTTCATCGGCCCCGGACCCGCGTCCATGGACCGAGCCCTGTTCCGTCAGACCCCTCCCCCTTCGCCTTGACATGATCCCCCGCGCCGACACCACCCGTCCCGATCGCGCACGCCACTCCGTCCTGATCCTCTCGGTCGCGTGCTCCGTGGCCGTTCACGCCGCCCTCACCTACACCCTCAGCCGCTGGCCCGGCGCGCTGCCGCACGGCCCGATCACCGACACCCCGGGCGAAGCGCCGGTGCTCACCCTCGCGTTCGACCGTCCCGCGCCCGAACCCTCCCCCACGCCACCACCCGAGCCACCCCCGACGCTGCCCCCGGTCCAGCCCGACCCACCACCGCCCGAGCCGAGCCCCGTACCGACCGTGCCACCTCCCACGCCGCCTCAACCGACTCCGACCGCCGCGCCGGCGTTCGAGCCCTCGCCGATCGTCGCCCCGGCCTCGACGGCGGACTCCCCGGCCGATCCGTCGCCGGCGCCCGCCGAGCCGACCCCCGCGCCGCGAGCGCCCACGCCGTCGCGCACCGCCCCGGTGTCGTCGAGTCCCGGCACCCCCAACGCCGGCGCCCCCACCGCCGACGAGCCCTCGCACGCCGACGCCCGATTCACCGCCGACTTCGCGGGCGTCAAGGCCGAGCGTGCCCGCCGCGTTGTGTACGCGGTGGACGTGTCCGCGGTGATGATCCCCACGCTCCCGGACGTGTTCGCCGCGTTGTCGCAGAGCGTCGCCCGGCTCGACCCGGACCAGGAGTTCCAGGTGGTCCTCTTCCGCGACCCGATCCAGGTCGAGGGGAGCCCGGCCGACTCCGCTGACCTGGCCTCGTGGCTCGCCGAGGGCGCGATCCGTCCGGGCGACCGCCCCTCGCTCCTCCGCGCCACTCCGACGAACAAAGCGCTGCTCAAACCCGCGCTCGACGCGGTGAACCCGGGCGGGCCGAGCAACCCCATCTCCGGGCTCCGCCGGGCGCTCGCGCTGCGGCCCCAGGTCGTGTTCTTGTTCTCCAGCGGGATCCGCCGGTCCGGGACGACGTGGGGCGTTGGGCCCGAGGAGACGCTCCAGGAACTCGAACGCCTCAACGCCCCCGACCCTCGCACCGCCCGCCGCCCGGTGGTCATCAAGACCATCGAGTTCCGAGTCTCTGACACCGCCGACCCCTCCGCCCTGATGCGCAAGATCGCCGAGGCCCACGGCGACGGGCCCGCGGCGTACACGCCCGTCACGCGCGACGACCTCCGCCGTGCCGCCCGGCGCGGGCCTTAAGCGCCCGACGCGAGCGGCTACACTCGCCGCGTGACCCCCCTCGCCGACATCGCCGACCGCCTCCGCGGTGCTTTCATCGCGCTCGAAGGGGCCGACGGCTCGGGCAAATCCACCCAGATCGACCGCCTGCTCAAGCACCTCGCCTCGCTGGGGCTTTGCGTCTGCCACGTCCGCGAGCCGGGGGGCACCGCCGTGGGCGAGCAGGTCCGCGCCGTCCTCCTGAGCACCAACAACGAGATGTCCCCGGTCTGCGAGATGCTCCTCTACATGGCCTCTCGCGCCCAGCTCGTCCACGAGCGCATCGCCCCCGCCCTCGCCCAAGGCCACACCGTCCTCGCCGACCGCTTCGTCTCCTCCACCCTCGCGTACCAGGGCGCCGGCGCCGGTCTCCCCGAACGCGACATCCTCGACGTCGCCCGCGTTGCGACCTCCGGCTACTCCCCCGACCTCATCGTCGTCTTTGACGTCGACGCCACCACCGCCGCCCAGAGAACCCGCGGCGCCTCCCCCAAGTCCGCCAAGTCCGCCAAATCCACCGCCCCGGGCGTCACGCTCTTCGACGACCGGATCGAGCAGCGCGGGCTGGACTTCCAAGAGCGTGTCCGGCGCAGTTACCTCGATCAGGCCGCCCGCGAGCCCGCCCGCCACCTGGTCGTCGACGCCCGCGGCACCCCCGATCAGGTCTGGGGCGCCCTGTGCCGGGGCCTGCACGAGTGGGCCTCCGCGAGGCCACCGGGGCATCTCCCTCACCCCCCGCGTCGCCCCTGAACCCGGCCCGGATTATCGGCCCGCCGCGCGACGCCCCGGATTCACGCGCCGCCCCGACCCTCGCCGATCGCTCCTTGCGGTGGGCGGACCGTCGCGTCCGCATGGTGGAGTCAAAGGCCATGAATCTCCGGGATATCCCCTCCAAAGCGCCCCCCACGGGCGGACCCTCCCTGATCTCAGGCCCGTTTCAATCCGATGCTCACCTGGCGCGACGGCACCCCGCCGCGGAAAGGAAGCCGGCGATGAAACATACCCTGCGACTGGTCACCGACGACACCGCGGAGGACACGGCCCGCTCGCTCCCGTTCCCGGACCGCCGGTTCCACGCCCCGGCCACCAACCCCTGGGCCCTGGGCTCGATCCCCAACGCCGAGGCCGCCCTCGAAGAAACGCAGCGCCGCCTCGACCGACTCCGCGACATGCTGCTGGGCGCCCATCAGCGTCACGACGACCGGCCCTCGGCCGCCTGACCGCCGCCCGGGTCCGACCGTCAGCGCCGCGCCGCCTCCGTCACACGCATCACCACCAGCGTCTCGTCGTCCACGCGGTTCGACAACCCCGTGAACCGACGCACCTCCCACTGGATCAGGTCCAGCACGCGGGCCGCGGGGGCCTCGGGCTCCTGCGTCAGGATGTCCAGCACCGCTTTGCGGAGCCGCTTCTTCCCGAACTTCTCGCGGTTGAAACTCGTCGCGTCCGTCACCCCGTCCGTGTACGCGATGAACACGTCCCCCGGGCGCAGGTCGAACACCGCGCGCTGGTACCGCTGCGAGCGGTCCACGCCCACCACCATCCCCCCCACCGAGAGCTCGTCGATCTCCGTCGTGTTGGGCGCCCGGTGCTTCGGCACGTGCACCACCCACGGCGGGTCGTGCCCCGCGCAGCAATACGTCAGCCTCATCGTCGAGGGGTCCACCACCCCGTACCACAGCGTCGCGAACTCGTTGTCCAGCGTGTCCCGGCACAACGCCGCGTTCACCCGCGACACCACCGTGTCCAGGTCGTAGACCTCTTCGGCGTGCGCCCGCAGGCTCGCCCGCACCGCGCTCATCAGCAGCGCCGCCGCGATCCCCTTCCCCACCACGTCCCCCACCACGATCCCCAGGTGCCCGTTGAGCTCCAGGAAATCGTAGAAATCCCCGCCCAACTCGAAACTCGGGATGTACCGCGCCGCCACGTCCAGCCCGGGGACCTGCGGCACCCGCGACGGGAGCATCCGACGCTGCACGTCCGCCGCCAGCTGCACCTGGCGCTGGATCCGACGCTCCTCCTCCTGCAGCCTCAGGAGACGGGCCTGCTCGACCGCCACCGCCGCGTGCTGCGCGATCGAGCTCAGCAGCCTCCGGTCCGCTTCCGTGAAACTCCGCGGTTCCCGCGAGTACAGGCGGATCACGCCCAGCGGCCTCCCGTGGAAAATCAGCCCCGCCTGGATCGCCGAGACCAGCCCCTCCTCCTCGATCAGCCCCTTGATCTGCGTCCGACTGTCCGTCCGGAGGTCCTCCGACACCACCACCTCGCCCGACATCGCGAGCCGGTCGAAGACCCGGTCCTTCGAGAGCGGCGTCGGGCAATCGAGCCACCGCCTCGACAGGTTCTTGGACACCTTGTAGATCAGGTCTTCCTCGCTCGAGCCCGAGAGCCCGTCGGCGTCCTCCTTGAGCAGCACCACCGAGCCCGCGCTGAGGTCCAGCACGTCCATCGCCGTCTCGATCGACGATTCGAGCACCCGGTCGGTCCCCTGGGCGTGCGAGAGCATCTGCGTGAGCCGGAAGAGCGCCGAGAGCTCTTTGACCTTGTGGCGCAGCTCCAGCTCGTGCTCGCACAACTCCGCCGACGTCTTCGAGACGTAGTACACCACCGACTCGAGCGCCCGCCGGGCCCCCTCGCGGAGCGTCGGCTCCCCGGGCTCGATCACCAGCGCGCCGATCGTCTCCTCCGACACCACCAGCGGCACCGAGACCGACCCCGGCGCGGGGTCCTCGGGCCCGGCCTCCCCCGTCCTCGCCACGACCCGGCCCGCACGGTCGCGCAGCTCCACACGAACCCCCACCAGCCGGCTGATCTCCCCGCACAGCGACGCCAGCGAGCCGTCCGTGATGAACTCACGGATCGAGAGCCCCCCCGCCGGCCCGGTCGGGGCCGCCGTGGTGTCCGGCTTCGCGCCCTCGATCGTCGTCGGCTTCATTTCGTCGGCGACGCGCCCGCCCCCTCTACCCCGACCGCCTCGACGCCGTCCAACCCTTCGCCGAGCCACACCCCGCGGAGGAACATCGCCAGGCGGTCCGCCGAGGGGTCGGGCGACCCGGTCTGCGCGTCGAGCGCCGCCAGCCCGCGACGCACCGCCGACTCGTCGCCCGTCTGAAACCCCACGTACGCCAGCAGCAGCCCCACGTCCCGCGTCGACATCACCGAGGCGATCGGGTCGTCGACCCCACGCCCTTCGACCACCCGCGCCAGCGTGTCCTTCACCGACGCGAGCCTCAGCGGGTCGGGCAGGAGCCCCGGCTCGTACCGCAGCACCGACGACTCCGGGAAATTCGACAGCAACTGCCTCACGTTGAACGACGCCGAGAGGAACATCCCCGCGCCCAGCTGCGCGTGCAGCCGGCCCGCCACCGCCAGCACGTTCCCGGGGCTCAGCGACAACGCCCGGCTGAACCGGTCCTCCGCGTCGAAGTACCGCTCCGACGCGATCAGACGCTGCGCCATCGCCATCGCTTCGGCGTACCTCGCGCCCCCGTCCGTCGACCCGTACACCGAGATGGGCGGGCCCGAGGCCTCACGCAGCGCCCGAGCGATCGCCGGGCTGAAGCGCCTGAACTCCGCCTCCGTCATCGCCGTCACGCCCGGCGCGAGCCTCGCCTGCGTGGGCGAGAGCATCCCCCGGAACGCCAGCAGTTCCAGCTCGAGCCGCGACGGCGCGTCCGGCTCCCCCTCCGCCCCGCGACGCATCTCCCCGTCCGCGGGCTCACCGGGCTCGGCCGGCGCGTCCGGACGCCCGGCCCCCCGCCGCGGGATCACCGCCGGGTTGGCCTCCTCCCACGCCCACAGCCGCTCGAGCACCTTCTCGAACGCCGACTCCCGCGGCATCGACGCCACGGCCGGGTCGCGCGACCCGCCGCGCGTCGCGTCCGCGACCCCGACCGCCCCGTCGGACCCTGGAGCCACCGGGCTCGCGCGATCACCCCCCCCGGCCGCGAGCGAGGGCGCGGGCGTGCCCGCGCTCCTCAGCGACGCCGACCGATCGATCGCCCGCGACGACTCGGTGGTCAGCACCGGCGCCTCGCGCTCGACCCGCACGCCCCGCACCCCCGTCAGCGACGACGCCGTCACACGCTCGTCCACCCTCGTGTCGCCCCGCACGCGCCGGACACCGACCGCCGTCGGCTGGAGCGACCGGGCGGCGTGGTACGACGCCGACGAGCGGAGCCAATCCGAACGCCCGTCCTCGCCCTCACGCCGCAGCCCGCCAAGCCCCGGTGGCGCATCGAGCCCCGCCGAATCGCGCGCGACGCTCAGCCCGCCCGCCCCGGTGAACGCCGGCGGGGGCGACGAGCCCGTGGTCAACGCGAACTGGTATTGCAACGCCTCGGTCCCGCGGATGCCCATCCCCGCCAGGCCCGAGAGGGCCGAGTCGCGCCGGAACGCGTACAGGTCGTCCTGCCCGGTGATGCCCTGGAACTCCGAGGCCCCGGTGTACCCGGCCGACCCGCGGAACGAAAGCCCGCCCGGGGCGCTCCCCGTCACGATCGCGTTGCGGAACCGCAGCTCCGCGGCGAAATCCCGCACCGGCGCGTTGTAGTTCGCGGGGTACCGCTCCAGGCGACGGTCCAGCGCCCGCCCGTCGCTCGGCGTGGCCGTCTCCCGGGCCCTCCCACGCCCATCGCCCAACGCGTTCTGGCCGAACGCCCACCCCGGCGCGAGCACCAGCCCGGCCGCCGCCGCGACCCATCCAACGCCGCCGTTCACGAAGCGAGCCATCCGTGCTACTCCCTTCGACCTACGCCGAGGGTGATGGTAGGTTCGCGCCCGTCGCACCGCCCCGTGTCCCTACAGTCCCCTCATGGAGCCCTACTACGCCACCACCCCGATCTACTACGTCAACGACCGGCCCCACATCGGGCACTGCTTCACCTCCGTTCTGGCCGACGCCGCCGCCCGGTTCGCCCGTCTGGTCCGCGGCGGCCCGGGCGACGTCTTCTTCCTCACCGGGACCGACGAGCACGCCGACAAGGTCGTCACCAGCGCCGCGTCGCACGGGATGACACCCCTGCAGTGGGCCGACCGCAACGCCGCCGAGTTCCAATCCGCCTTTGCCTTCATGAACGTCTCCAACGACGACTTCATCCGCACCACCCAGCCCCGCCACACCGCCAAGGTCCACGATTACATCCGCCGCCTCCAGACCCACGGCGACGTGTTCCTCGGCGACTACACGGGGTGGTGGGACGAGTCCCAGGAGGAGTACCTCACCGAAACCGTCGCCAAGGATTCCCCCCACGGGCCCTACACCAGCCCCGTCACCGGCCGCCCGCTGGTCAAACGCACCGAGAAGAACTACTTCTTCCGACTCAGCGCCTACCAGGATCGCCTCGCCGAGCACCTCGCGAAAAACCCGGGGTTCATCCTCCCCGAATCCCGCCGCAACGAGGTCCTCGGACGCCTCCGCGACGGGCTCGCCGACATCCCCGTCAGCCGGGCCGTCACCGCCGACCCGGCCTCGCAGTGGGGCATCCGCATGCCCGACGACCCCGGGCACCGCATCTACGTCTGGATCGACGCCCTCTTCAACTACCTCTCCGCCGTCGACACGCCCGACCGAAGGCGCTTCTGGCCCCCCGCCGTCCACCTCATGGCCAAGGACATCCTCTGGTTCCACGCCGTCATCTGGCCCTGCCTGCTCATGGCTTTGGGCGAGCCCCTCCCGCGCACCCTCTTCGTCCACAGCTACTGGGTCCGCGACGGGAAGAAAATGTCCAAGAGCCTGGGCAACTTCGTCGACCTCGACGTCCTCAAGGCCTACGCCGACCGCTACTCCCTCGACGCCCTCCGCTGGTACCTCCTCACCCAGGGCCCCCTCGCCAACACCGACGCCGACTTCTCCCATGCCAAGTTCGTCGAGGTCTACAACGCCGACCTCGCCAACGGCATCGGGAACTCCACCTCCCGCGTCGCCAACATGATCGACAAGTACTTCAACGGCGTCGTCCCCCAGCCCCCCGGCACCATCGAGCAACTCGCCCTCGACGACCAGGGCCTCCCCCACGATCGATTCAACGGGCCCGCCCTCTGCGGCGAGGCCCTCGGGGGCGTCCTGAGCAACCTCGACCGCCTCGACCTGGCCTCCGCGCTCGCCGACGCCCTCTCGCTCGTCCGGCGCGTCGACCTCTACATCAACGAGACCACGCCCTTCAAACTCGCCAAAAACCTCGACACCGACCCCACCGTCCGCCCGCGCCTCGCCGCCATCCTCTACAACTGCGCCGAGACCCTCCGCGTCGCGTCCGTCCTGCTCTCGCCCGCGATGCCCGGCAAGATGGCCTCGCTCTGGCGGACCTGGAACTGCGCCCCGACGCCCGGCGCGACCCTCGCCGACGCCGCCGCCTTTGGGGGACCCTGCCGCCTCGCACCGGGTTCACCCATGACCAAGGGCGAGCCGTTGTTCATGCGCGCCGACCCCGCCGAGCCCGAGCCCCGCGCCACAGCCTGATCTTCGCGCCCTCCGCTCCAACGAAACCGCGGCCGGACCCCAAGGATCCGGCCGCGCCCCTCGTCATCCCGTTCGATGTCGGCCTAACAGCCCGCCTCGAACATCCCCACGAACGTGTCGAGGTCGAAGAAATCGATGAACCCGTCGCCGTCCACGTCCGCCGCGGGATCGCCCGCCTCGAACGCGTTCACGTAATCATCGAAGTCGAAGAAATCCGTGAACCCGTCGCAGTTGAAGTCCGCCCCGCACACCACGAGCGACGCCGGGGACGACGACGCCGACCCGCACGCGTTGGACACCTCGCACCGGAACCTCGCGACGCCCACCGGCATCGACACGCCCTCGGGCGAGACCGAAAGGTCCGCCGACCCGCTCCCCGAGAACACCATCCCGCCGATCGGCGAGAGGTCCGACAGCGGGACCCACGCCCCGGGCTGACCCGGGTCCTCGATCTCCCATTGATACCCGAGCGGCCCACTCCCCGATCCGACCGTACTCAACACCGCCGTGCCGGACCGGCACACCACCGCGTCCGCGGGCGGTACCTCCACGCCCGCCGCCCGGCACGAGGTCGTGCCCGAGAGCACCAGCGCCCGGCCTTCGGGCAGCTGAAAGAACCGGTGGTACCCGCGGATCCACTGAAACGTCCGCGTGCTCCCGCCCGTGCCCCGCGCCCAGTTCCACACCGCGTACTGGCTCGTCCGACCGATGATCGCGATGAACCACCTCGGGTTCGACGCGTCGTTGGCCGCGAGCGAGATCGGGGTCGGCAGGTCGACCGAGTACTTGGTGATCCCGCCGGGGCCCGGTGACGTCTGCACGTTGGTCACGGTGATCCGGGCCGCGGGCTCCAGCCCCGAATGCCCGTACACGTCGAACACCCCGAGGGGCTGGTACGCGATCGTCCCGGGGTCTTGTGGCCAGACGTCGATCCGAAACCCCAACTCGCACGCGCCCACGCCCCACCACTCGATGTGGTTGATCGACGAAGGCGCCGCGAGCACAAAGTCCTCCCAACAGATCGCGTCCGTGTCCAGGTCGTTCTCGTTGGGGCCCGGGTCCACCCACAACTGCGACCAGCGCATCGTCCCGCCGCCCGACACCGGCTGCTGGTCCGTAAAGACGTCCGCCCACCCCACCATCGCCGCCGATGCCGCCGTCAACAACGCCGCCCACGCACTCGTTCGGTTCATGTTCTGCACTCCCGCCGCCGCCAAGGGCGGCTATTTTCAGATATGATAGTCCGATTTGCACCGGGCGGTTCGCACTCCCCATCGCTTTCCCACGTTCCGCGTGAATCCGTCGTAGGAAGACCCGGGAGGGAGCGTCTGTCTCCCGTTCGGGGGACTCGCCGGCGGAAGACGAGGACGTTCGACGATGGGTGGTCAGGCGGTCCGTGCCAGGACGGATCGGTACCAGCGGAGTGTCTCGTCGAGGGCGGCCTCGAGGGCCGCGGTCGGCTCGTACCCCAGCGCCTCGCGGGCCCGCGAAATGTCCGCCAGCGAGTGCGGCACGTCCCCGGCCCGCGCCGGCTCGTGCAGCGCGTTGGCCCCGGGGAGCCCGGCCCGCTGGGCGATCAACTCCGCGAGGTCCGCGATCGATGTGGCCCGCCCCGATCCAATGTTGAACACCTCGCCCGAGAGGGGCGTGGCCGACGCCCCCGCCAGAAGGAACGCCAGGACCGCGTCGGCGACGGCGGTGAAATCGCGCGTGACCGACCCGTCGCCGTAGATCACGGGCTGCTCGGCCGCCAGCAACCGGCGTGCGAACGCCGGGACCGCCGCCGCGTACGCCGAGTCCGCCGGTTGCCTGGGCCCGAAGACATTGAACAGCCTCAGGCTCACCGTGCTCAGCCCGTACGTCCGCGACCACACGGCGCCGAGCGTCTCGGCCGCCAGCTTGCTCGCGGCGTAGGGGGAGACCGGGCTGGGCATCGCCGACTCTCGCCTCGGGAGCGCGGGGTCGTCCCCGTACACGCTCGAGCTCGACGCGATCACCACCCGCTCGGCCTTGTTCGCCCGCATGGCCTCGAGCACCCTCAGCGTCCCCGTCGCGTTCACCGACCACGACCGCTGCGGGTACTCCACCGACCGGGGCACCGAGCCCACCGCCGCCAGGTGGAAGCACAGGCCCGCGCCCTCCGACGCGTCCCCGACCGCCTCGTCGTCCAGCACCGAGCCCTGCACGAACCGCACGCGGTCCGGCTCCAGCTCGACCAGCCCGGCCAGGTGTTCGAGCGTCGAGTTCGAGAGGTCGTCCAGCACCGTCACCGACGCCCCCACGCCCAGGAGCGCGTCGCACAGGTGCCCGCCGATGAACCCCGCGCCGCCCGTCACCAGCACGCGCCGCCCCTCGAACGACCCGCGCAACCGGTTTACTTTGTCCGCCGGCAGTTTCATCGCGTCCTAAGAATAGCAGACCCCACCTCCCAACCCCGCCCCGACCCTCCCCACCAAACCCCTCCCGCGACACCAGACCCGCGAGCGCCACGCCATGAACCCACGCCCCACCATCCTCGCCGGCGTCCCCGCGACCAACGCGACGCTCTACCACGCCTTGCGGTTCTCGGTGGGCGACCCGTGCGCGCTGCTGACGGTCCCGGGCCGCCCGGGCGGCGAGCGCGTGCTCATCATCCGCGACATCGAGATGGCCCGCGCGGCACGCCACGCCCGCGCCGACGCCGTCTCCTGCCCCGCCGACTGGGCCCCGGCCCCCGGGCTCTCGGCCGACCGCGAGACCGCGACCGCCCAGGCCGCCGCCGAATGCCTCCGCCGCTCGGGCGTCCCGCGTGTCCGCTCCGACCGCACGCTCCCGCTCTCGTTCGTCCACGAGCTGCGCCTCGCGGGGATCGAGATCGACTACGACCCGGACCTGGGCGTGACGGACCGCCGCGTCAAGGACGCCGACGAGATCAAGGCGCTCCGCGCCGCGCAGGCCGACACCGAGCGGTCCGTCGAGCTGGCCTGCCGCGCCATCGCCCGCGCCACCGCCGGCCCGGGCGGGGTGCTCCTCCACGAGGGCACACCCCTCACCAGCGAGCGTGTCCGGGCGATGATCGACGCCTTCCTCACCGAGCGCGGGTACGCCAACCCGACCTCGATCGTCGCCGCGGGGCCCCACGGCGGTGACTGCCACGAGTACGGGCGCGGCGAGATCACCACCGGGCAACCCGTCATCGTCGATATCTTCCCCGCCCACAAGGCCTCGCGCTACCACGGCGACTCGACCCGCACCGTCGTCCACGGCACGCCCACGCCGCAGATCGCCCGGATGCACGCCGCCGTCGTCGAGGCCAAGAACGCCGCCTCCGCCGCCGCCCGCGCCGGGAACTCCGGGCACGACGTCCACGCCCAGACCCTCCGCGTGCTGGCCTCCCACGGGTACGCCCGCGCCCTCCCCAAGGACACCGACCCGCCCGAGTTCACCAGCCTCCAGCACGGGACCGGGCACGGCATCGGGCTCGACGGGCACGAACCCCCGCTCCTCGACGACCGCGGGCCCACCCTCCTCGACGGCGACGTCGTCACCATCGAGCCCGGGCTCTACAGCAAGGCCTTCGGCGGCGTCCGCGTCGAGGACATGGTCCACGTCACCCGAGACGGGCCCATCGACCTCGGCACCGGCCTCCACCAGGGCCTGGACTGGAAATAGCCGAACGCCCCGGCCCGCACGCCGGGGTCGTTATCGCCACGCGGCGTGCAGCATCCACAACGCCAGGACGAACCTCGCCCCCCACGCCAGCGTCCGCGGCAGATTCCACCGAACCAGCAACGCGACACGCCCGACGTCCTTCCCGCGCAGCAGCCTCCCGTGCGTCGGCACCTGCACCGCGAACGTCGAGAGCCAGACCACGCCCAAGAGCCCGATCCCCGCCCACGCGGCCCACGCGGGGACCCCGATCCGCGCCCACCCCAGCGCGATCCACCACGCCGAGACCAACTCGAACAGCATCGCCGGGGCGACGACCCACGTCGTCCGGCGTTGGTGCTCGCGGTTGAACCCGACGAACTCATCGGGGCCGACACGGGCGATCAAGGGGTAATGGACGACGTGGACGAACAAAACCAGCCCGGCCATCACGCCCGTGGCACCCGCGTGGATCAGGAGGGCGAGGTCGTCGGGGGTCATCGCGCGGGAGCGTAGCCGGACGATCCACGGGGTCTGAAAAACGGCACGGCCCCGGGAAACCCGGGGCCGATCGCCGACGTCGGGGTGGGCGGATTCGAACCGCCGACCTCTTGACCCCCAGTCAAGCGCGCTAACCAAGCTGCGCTACACCCCGATGGGGAAGGCGATAATAGGCCCGGCCCTCACCATCCGGAGCGTTCGGGCGGCGGGTGGTCCGGGAACGCCCCGCGGCCGCGCACGGACCTCGCGTTTGTCGCCGGCGGGCCCTGGAGCCCGCCGGGGACGTCGCTTATGGGGAGGACCCGAGGGCCCACCCTGGGCCACAAAACGCGGCAGGGACGATCGTGGCGCGGATCGGGGTTGGCGCGCGCGCGGGCGGGCGGTCCGTGGCACGCGGCACGCGCTTTGCCGTGCAATCCGCGCGCCGCACGGCCGATCGAGATTGACCCGGCGGCGCGTTGAAGTGGGGATGAGGTCAGCTGCTCCCGCCGCGGGCGGTCTCGAAACCTTCGGGGAAGGGGTAGCTCGGGAAGACGCCGGTGTGCCCGTGGCGCCACATGGCGGGCGAGGGGTAGACGTCGCCGCGGAACCCGGCGTGGTAGAGGGTCTTAAGGACGCTTTCGAAGGAGGGCTCTCGCCCGTCGGGCCCGAGGAGACGGTTGACGCGTGCGTTGAGGAACGAGACGGTGGCGACGGGGTGCCGCTCGCGCCGGTCGCGGAGCATCTTGGCGCACGTGACGAACCCGCGCCCGAGGTCGTCGAGGGTGAAGTGCTTGCGGCCGCGCGGGCGGAGGAGGGCGAAGATCAGCAGGCTGTCGAGGTCGAACTTGAGGACGTAGGGCTCGCGGTCGTGGGCGGCGTGGACATCGACGGCCTGGTGGAACATCTGGGCGTAGCTGGTGACGGACCTGGCGGACCATTGGCTCGCGGGGATGAGTTCGCAGAGCTGGGCGATGATGCCGTGGGAGTTGTCCTCGTCGTTGACGCCGCAGATCACGGTGCGGTAGCGCCCGTCGAGGAGGTCGCGGAGCATGTCCTGGCCCCAGAGGACGCGGAGGCGGGCGCCGGGGGTGAGTTTGCCCCCCGCGCCGGGAAGGAGGGTGACACGGTCGGCGAAGGTGTCGGAACTGAGGAGCCGCCCGGCGTCCTCGTCGTAGAGGCGGACATCGGCGGCGGGGTCTTTGGTCGCGTCGCGTGCGGGGACGGGTGGGGGGACGGGTGGGGGCATGGGGCACCTCCGCCGGGCGTGCGTTCGCCGGCGGTGGAGTGTACGACGGGCCGGGCTCAGCCCTTGGCGGGCTCGAGCCACCAGTCGATGACGTGGCCGAAGACGGGCCCGAAGCCCCCGGCGGCGCCCTGAGGCCCGCCGGGCGTGGCGAACCCGTGGTCCTCGCCGACGCGTCGCTCGACGGTGACGTCGCGTCCCCGCACGACGAGTTCGGCGCGGAGGGCGTCGTTGGACTCGACGGGGACGGCGCGGTCGTTGGTGCCGTAGGCGAGGTAGACGCGGGCGTTGGACCTGGAGAGGGCGTCGATGGCCGAGTGTCGCATGAACGACGACCAGCGGGCGTGGGGGTGTCCCCATTCGAGGGCGTCGGGGTTGTCGGGATCGGCGGCGATGCGCTCCCAGGCGCGGTAGACCTCCTCGACGCGGTCTTCCCGCTCGGCCTCGGGCTCGTCGGGGGTCTGAGGGGCGCGGGCGAGTTGGGCGAGGTCGAAGAGCTGGGTAGGCCCCCCGCCGGCGAGGCAGGCGGCGTGCGTGACCCGGGGCTCGACGGCGGCGAGGGCGGCGGCCATATCGGCGCCCTCGGAGTGGCCCACCACCAGGACGCGGGAGGCATCGATGCCCGGGGTGGCGAGGGCGGCGTCGAGGGCGGCGCGCAGGGCCTCGCGCCAGCGTTCGTAGGTGTGCTCGCGGCGGAAGACGGGCGGGGCGTTGATCGCGGACCCGGGGTGCTCGGGGGCGTCGAGGAACTCGACGCCGGGCTTCTCGACGACCATGACGCGGAAGCGGTTGTTGGCGTCTCGGAGCAGGAGGTTCTGGAGCCCGCCGCCGAGGCGCCCGTCGGGGGCTTTCATAAAGACCGACGACGCGCCGGACCCCTGGATGAACAGGGCCAGGGGGGTGCCGGGATCGGGGGCGCCGGCGGGGGCGGGCGAGAGGTAATACGTAATGTCCCGGCCCAGGGTGTCCTTGGTTTCGTATCGGTCGTAGGGGATGCCCAGGTCCTTGGCCTTGGCCTTGGGCTGGGGCGCGATGAGGGACCAGAGGTGGGCCGGGGCCTCGCGGGCGGCGGGGGTTTCGATCCAGAGGCGTGCGCCGGCGAGGGCGGTCAGGCCGAGGATGGTCGCGGCGGCGTTGACGAACCAGGGGCGTCCCATGGCACCCCGGGATGCGCGTGGGGCGGTTTCCCGTCGGGCTTCTGGAGGTCTGCGGCGGGTGGAGCCCTTGGGGTCAAGAATCGGTCATGCCAGAACGGACCGAGGGCGCCGGCGTGGGTGGGGTTCGCGTGGGGCTGCGCGAGGCGCACGCGCACCTGCCGTGGCTCGGGCGGTCGCTCGCGATGGTGGACGTGGGTCCGGCGGGGTCGTTGGGCGAGGCGCTCGGGCTGGTGCGGCGCGAGCGGGAGCGGATGGACCGCGCGGGCGAGGGCGGGTGGGTGATCGCGGTCGGGGCTCGGATGGAATCGTGGGCGGAGCGGCGGTGGCCCACGCGGGCGGAGCTCGACGCGGCGATGGGATCTCGGGCCGGCTTTGTCATGTCGTTCGATTACCACGCGTTGGTGGCGAACGGCGCGGCGTTGTCGGCGGCGGGGGTGTCGCGCTCGACGCCCGACCCGGCGGGCGGGGTGATCGGGCGTGACGCCGACGGCGAGCCGACGGGGGTGATGCTGGAAGACGCGTGCCGGGTGGTGCGGGCGGCGGCGCCGGAGCCCGACGAGGCGGCCCGTGAGGGGCACGTCCGATCGGCGCTTACGCACTTGGCCGGGCTTGGGTACACGGGCGTGCACGACCTGCTGTCGCCCGCGTGGCTGGGGCCGATGCTGGGGGCGATGGAGCGGTCGGGGGAGCTGGGCTCGGTGGGGTTCGAGGAGGTGGGGTTGTACGTGCCGGAGTCGGAGGCGGCGGGGGCGCTCGCGGGTCGGGGCGGGTGGGAGGGGGAGCGGGTGAGGCTGATGGGGGTGAAGGTGTTTTTGGACGGGACGCTCAACAGCCGGACGGCGTGGGTGCTCGAGCCGTTCCACGGGGCCTTGCCCGGGCTGGAGTGTGGGAAGGCGATGATGAGCCCGGGGGAGTTGGAAGGGGTGATGGAGCGTGCCGGGAGTGTGGGCCTGGGCGTGGCGGTGCACGCGATCGGGGACGGCGCGGTGCGTGGGGCGCTGGACGCGTGGGAGCGGGTCGGGGCCCATCGCGGGGGCGGGAGCCCGGGCGCGGAAGGCGCGTTCATGGCGGGGGGTGTTCCGAGGCTGCGGGTGGAACACTGCGAGGTGGTGGACGGGGCGGACGTGGGGCGGTTCGCGGGTCTGGGTGTGGTGTGCGGCGTGCAGCCGTGCCACTTGCTGGCGGACATCGAGGCGCTGACGCGGTACCTGCCGCACCGCTTGGACCGGGTGCTGCCGCTGCGGGAGTTGATCGACGCGGGGTGCGTGCCGGGGGAGTTGCTGTGGTTCGGGAGCGACGCACCGATCGTGGGTGCGGACCCCCGAGACAGCATCCGGGCGGCGGTGGGCCGCGGGCGGGGCGACGGGTCGGCGGTCATCGCGCCGGAGCAGGCGATCACGGCGGCGGAGGCGTGGGGGGCGTTCGGCGTGGTGGGCGCGGCGGCGCGGGGGACCTAGAGTTTTCCGGCGGGGGAGGCGTTCTGCGACGGTGAGGGCGGGGTTAACCGCGGGCGGCCCATGGGCCCGGCGGGAGGTGCGTGATGCGGGCGGACATCCGGTACAACAACATCATCGACTCGGACGAGGCGCGGATCGCGCAGGCGGCGGCGGACGCGGCGGCGGCGTTGCCCCACACGGAGATCGACGCCGACCGGTTCTATATCACGCAGCGGTACGACCTGTACACGCGCGA
Source organism: Phycisphaeraceae bacterium (assembly GCA_015200025.1). GTDB lineage: Bacteria > Planctomycetota > Phycisphaerae > Phycisphaerales > UBA1924 > UBA2396. Next base: position 1,377,469 of record CP054186.1, read on the forward strand.
GAACCACGACGTGTGGCGCGAGATGTACCTCAAGCGGTGGGAGGTGCTGGAGAAGCAGGTCTCGCGGCAGTTCATCGAGGGGATGAAGATCCTCAGGCTGACGGGGGACCGGATCCCGCTGCTCGACGACCTGGTCTTGGAGCGGGACATCGAGGTGGCGGGGGGCGTGGTGATCCGGGCGGGGACCAGGCTCGACGGGATCAACAAGTTCCTCAAGGCGCAGTCGGACTGGGCGTCGTACGGCGTGCCGGGGTACCTGCCGGCGAAGTCGTTTTTCGCGTGCCTGGCGCAGCGTGAGTTCCCCACGACGGTGCTGATCCGCCCGCGGGAGGTGATGGACTACCTGCCCGAGCCGGACATTTTCCACGACGTGTTCGGGCACGTGCCGCTGCACACGCTGCGGGTGTTCGCGGACTTTTTGCAGACGTACGGGGGTGCGGCGCTCTTGTGCGACGACGAGGGGCACGTCAAGCGGCTGGCGCGGCTGTTCTGGTTCACGGTGGAGTTCGGGCTGATCGAGGAGGACGGGCGGATCAAGGTGTACGGCAGCGGGCTGGTGAGCAGCCACGCCGAGAGCGAGTACGCGCTGTCGGGGCGGTGGGAGGAGCGCGGGGAGAAGGTTGAGGATTGCACGGCCCGGCCGGTGCCGGTGTACCGCCCGTTCGACCTCGAGCGGGTGTGCCGCACGGATTTCGAGATCGACCACTTCCAGCCGATCTATTACGTGCTGGAGAGTTTCGAGCAGCTCCGCGACGCGATGAGCCGGTACGCGGAGGAGGTCATCGGCTCGTCGGGTCTCGCGGCGGCGGGGAAGCGTTGAAGGGCGTGGCGCGAGGCCCGGTCTCCAGACGACGCTTGTGCTCATGACATGGCGTCGGGTTGACGGAGTGGACCCGCACGCGGTACGGTGTCGGAGCGGGTCGATGCTCGCCCGTATTCACGGAGGAGATCACGATGAGATTTAACGCAAGGTTCGGGGGGGGGGTCGGCGTGTGATTGGGTCCTCGTGTGCGTGCTGGGGATGATGTGGGCGGCACCGACTCTCGGTCTATCGTGCACTCAGGCGTGGATTCGGTTCTTCGGGAATCCTTCGTTCACCGAGGGTTTGATGGGGGCCGGCTCGCCCGCCTCCGGGAAGAGCGTTGCCTTCCGAGAGCTCATTGACTTCGATGACGGCGGCACGAAGCGGATGATCGCGGTTGGCCAGATCGCGCCGAGGCTCGGGAATCTCATCCTGGCCCCCAACGCGACCCCGCACGGCGTGGCGGCGTGGAACGGCCTGGCATGGAGCACGCTGGTCGGGTCATCGGGGCGATACGTCTCGGAGGGCTCCGCGGGAACGCTCCATCACAACGGGAGTTCGACCGATCTCTACGTGGCGGGTCTCATCGCCGACGGGCAGGCCGAGATCAAGGGGATCGCGCGGTGGGACGGGTCGGATTGGACCGTGATCGTGACGCTGGGCACCCACGATGTGGTCCGCGCGATGGCCTCGTACGCGGGTGACCTGTTCTTCGGCGGGGTGCTGTACGACGCGATCGAGCAACGGCACTTCCTCGGTCGCTGGAGCGCGGGGACAGCGTTTGATCGTGACTATTTCCCAGCGTCGGAGGGGACACTGTTTATCGTGAACGACCTGATCGGATTCACGAGCAACGGGACGGAACGGGTGTGGTGCGCTGTGAGCCGCGATTCGACGAACGGGACCTCGCGGGTGTACCGGCTCGACCTGGTCGCGGGTCGGCCGTTCGTTGAAGAGATCGTGGACGACGAATCGGCGTCGGATACGCGGACGCTGGAAGTCGATACCACGACGGACCCCGCGTCGCTGGTGGTGGGCGGCGATGCGACGACGAAGGGCGCGGTGCTCCGGCGGGTCCCTCCGAATGGGCAAGGGGCCGGGGCGTGGGAACGGGCGGCGCCATCGAACTGGCTGACCGGGTCGGGGGTGTGGGCGTTGAAGTTGTTGCCGGTCGGCGGCGGCCTGAGGCTGGTCGCGGGCGGGGTGAACATGGTGATCGCGGACGATGAGGATGAATCGTTCATCGGACCGGGGCTGGTGAGCCTCGATCCGCAGGGCAGGTGGGAGGTCTCGCTGGGGCAGCCGTCGTACAACGGGGAGGACACGGAGGACGCGCTGGTCACGGCGTTGTGCGTTTACACGGACGACTGCGGGGACGCGTACGTCATGGTGGGTGGGGAGTATTTCGGGGTCTACCTGGCGGGCGAGGACCGGTCGATCGAGTGCTCGAAGATCGCCGGGTTCGGGCCGGACAAGGGCGACTTCAACTGCGACTTCTCGATCGACTTCTTCGACTACAACGATTTCTTGCTGTGCTTCGAGGAGGCCGTGTGCCCCGGCGGCGTCACCGCCGACTTCAACTGCGACGGGTTCGCGGACTTCCTCGACCTGGACATGTTCCTGTTCTGGTTTGCTCCGCCGGAGTAGGCTTGGCTAGGGCTCGCTCCCGCCGACGTCGAGGCCACGGAGCCCGTGTCGGGTCAACAGGGCGTGGACGGCAGGGAATTCCCTACGACCCGAGTGGTTGCCCGGGTACACGGGATCCCAGGGGGCGTTCGAGTTGAACGTCGTTCCCCAGGTCAGGCTCCGCTCGTTGGGGAAGTTGGGGTTCTGACCAGGGTTGGTTTGTTCGATCGTGTACGTCCGAACGGAGCCGTCGAAGAACGAGTATGGGCTCGACGATTGCGAGGCGAGGTAGAAGATCGGCCTCGGGCCCGAGTGGTGGTCGGCCTTATCGAACTGGGCGACCTTATTGGACGGGAAGAGGATCTCGGCCGAGTGGCGACGGCCGAAGATTTTCCAGGAGCCCGTGGTTCCGAGCGGGATGTACGCCGTCCAATCGTCGGAGAGTGGGGCGCACGAGCGTTGTCCCTGCGCGTGATCGTTGGTCCACGCGGAGATCGTCGTGTAATACGATGATTGAAAGCCTACTCGACGCTCTGTTGTGCCACGGATGATCGGCCATGGGGACTCGATTCTCCAGGGCGAGCGAACATCTTGCGTGACCGCGTACTGCCAACGCTTCACGTAACGATCTTCCGGGCAGATGACCGCGGGCTCGGGGAGTCGACCCGAATAATATTCGATAATCCCGAGGTAGGTGTAGATCGGTGAAGGGATCCAGGGTGACGGTACATCGAACTGATCCCAACCCGTTTTCTCGCGGAATATGTGCGTGGCGTGACGAGCGGCCGCGACTTCGGGCGATCGGACGCTGGGGCGGAGGTCGTCGTAGGGGGTGTTGTAGGGGCCTTCGTCGGGCTGCCAGTTGAGGGTGCCGATGGCGTCCTTGGCATCGAGCCCGTAGGCGGCCTGGGCGCGGGGGAACTGGGCCATGTTGGAGAGGCAGGCGGCGGCGCGTCCGGCGCGGCGGGCGCCCGACAACGCCGGGAGCAGCATCCCCAGCAGTACCGCGACTATGGCGATGACCACCAGCAGCTCGATCAGCGTGAATCCGCGGTGCGGCGCGGGCATTTCCTGGGCACGGATCTCCCCGAAGTCCGCCGGCGCGTGGGTGGGGGTCGGGGTGGGAGTTCGCATCGGAGGGAGCCTGTAACGAGGGCGAATGCCACGAGGGACGTTAGTTTACGGCCGAGCCTCCGGCGACACCAGACCCTAACAGGGGACCGGCGGATGAGAAGAGTGGGTTTAGGCCCTGACGAGGCGGTCGCCCATCTCGCGGGCGTAGGGGGCCATGGCGTTGCGGGTGTCGATGACGAGGCGGGCGTGGCGGGCGACGGCGGCGTAATCGAAGGCCGAGTGGTGGGTGGCGATGAGGACGGCGTCGGCGTCGGCGAGGGCCTTGGGGGTGAGCGGGACGCTGGCCATGACGAGGTCGTGGCGGCGCATGCGGTGGGTGCGCGGGACGTGGGGGTCGGAGTACTCGACGCGGGCGCCGCGGTCTTTGAGGAGGCGGATCAGCTCGAGGCTGGGGCTCTCGCGGACGTCGGCGATGTCGGGCTTGTAGGCCAGGCCCAGCACGAGGACGCGGGCGTCCTTGACGGGGGTGCCGCGGTCGGAGAGGGCGCGGGCGAGGCGGTCGATCACGCGGGCGGGCATGGCGGTGTTGATCTCGCCGGCGAGCTCGATGAAGCGGGCGGGGGTGTGGTGCTCCCTGGCCTTCCAGGCGAGGTAATAGGGGTCGATGGGGATGCAGTGGCCCCCCAGCCCGGGCCCGGGGTAGAAGGGCATGAACCCGAAGGGCTTGGTGGCGGCGGCGTCGATGACCTCCCACACGTCGACGCCCATGGGCTCCAGGATCGTCTTGACCTCGTTGACCAGGGCGATGTTGACGGCGCGGAAGACGTTCTCGAGGATCTTGGCGGCCTCGGCGACCTCGGCGGAGGCGACGGGGATCACCGTGTCCACGGGCCCGGAATAGAGCGCGACGGCGAGGTCGCGGGAGGGGTCGTCGAGACCGCCGACGAGCTTGGGGATGGTGCGCGTGGTGTGGGTGGTGCGGCCGGGGTCTTCGCGTTCGGGGGAGAACGCGACGAAGAGGTCGACGCCGGGGGTGCGGGGCGAGGGCGAGGCGTCGAGGAGGGCGGGGAGGAGGTCGTGGCGGGTGGTGCCGGGGTAACTGGTGGATTCGAGAACGACCAGGACGCCCGGGCGGGCGTGGCGGCCGATGTCGCGGGCGGTGCGGGTGACGTAGGAGAGGTCGGGCTCGTGATGGGGGCCCAGGGGGGTGGGGACGCAGACGACGACGGCGTCGGCGTCGGCGAGACGGGCGTGGTCGGTCGTGGCCTCGAAGCGCTGGCCGGACGCGAAGGGGCGTGCCAGGTCGTCGCCCAGGTGGGGAAGGTAGTTGAGCCCGCGGCGGAGGGCGTCGGGCTTGGCGGGGTCGGTGTCGATGCCCAGGACGCGGAACCCCGCGCGGTGGAAGGCGGCGAGGAGGGGGAGGCCGACGTAGCCCAGGCCGACCACGGCGACGAGCGCGTCGCGGGATTGAAGACGTTGGCGGAGGTCGTGGGCGAGGGTTTTCATGGGTGGTTCCCGGACGGGAGGGTCGAGGTGAGGGACGCGGGCGAGAAGAAAGTGGGAGGTCTGGCGAGGCGAGGGGGCGTGGGGGTCGGCGAGGCTGTATCCTTGGCGTCGGGCCGGCGGTCGGTTCGGGCGTCGGGTTGGGGCGAGGTTGTTGGCGGGCGGGCGGCGGAACGATGTCGAACACCCAGAGCGTGAAGTCGATCCAGTTCAGCCCGCTGGCGGGCCCGGCGATGGAGCCGCCGGTAATCACGTCGGCGAGTCCGGTGGTGATCGGGCGGTCGGGGCAGGCGGACGTGAGGCTGCTGGACGACACGGTGTCGCGGCGTCATGCGCAGGTGTCGCTGCGTGCGGACACGTGGACGATCACGGACCTTGAGAGCCGGCACGGGACGTCGCTCAACGGGGTGGTGCTGCCCCCCAACGAGCCGGCGCCGATCCGAGAGGGGGACCTGGTGGCGATCGGGCCGTGGACGTTCATGGTCCGGGCCGGGGGGTCGAGGCAGGGGACGAGCTTCCTGACCACGAGCGACGACGTGGCGTCTGGCCCGCGGGTGGAGCGGGTGCCGGAGGCGGAGCTGTCGATCCGGGCGCAGGCGAGGCTGGACCTGTTGACGGAGAGCGCGGCGACGATCTCGGCGGCACGGACGGAGCCGGCGCTGGCGGAGGCGGTGCTGGGGTCGGCGGTGGCGGGGACGGGGTTCGGGCGGGCGGCGTTCCTGAGGCAGGTGGGCGGGGCGGACGAGGTTGAGTTGGTGGCGTTCCGCACGCCGACGCGGGGTGGGATGTCGCTGGGCGGGGGGCCCCCCGAGGTGTCGCGGTCGCTGATCCGGGCGGCGTCGGAGGGGCAGATCGTCCGGATGGAGGCGGACAGCCCGGTGAACTTCGGGCAGAGCATCGTGCAGCTGGGGATCCACTCGGCGCTGTGCGCGCCGGTGATCGTGGGGGAGAGGCCGGCGGGGTTCATCTACCTCGACGCGAGGAACAGCGAGTCGCAGGTGCACCAGGACGCGGCGGCGTTCTGCCAGGCGCTGGCGCGGATCGCGGGGATGGCGCTGGCGAACCTGCGGTCGGCGGAGATCGACCGCCGACGACAGGAGCTGGAGCGCGACATCGAGGACGCGCACGAGGCGCAGCAGCGGCTCATGCCCCCGACGCGCGGGGCGCTCGGTCGGATCAGGTACGCGATGCGCTCGATCCCGGGACGCCTCGTGGCGGGCGACCTGTTCGATATCTTCAGGCTCGACGAGCGGCGGGTCGGGGTGTTCCTGGGCGACGTCTCGGGCAAGGGCGTGGGGGCGGCGATGCTCATGGCCACGGCGCAGGCGCACCTGAACGTCTCGCTGCGGCAGTACGGGGACCCCGCGGCGGCGCTGACGGCGGCGAACCGCTACATCAGCCAGCACTGCGAGGACGGGAAGTTCATCTCGCTGTGGATCGGGGTGATCGAGCCGCGCGAGGACGGGTCGGCGGGGCTGCGCTTCGTGGACGCGGGGCACGGGCACTGGCTGAGCCGGCCCGGGGGCGGGACGCCGGTGAGCGTCTCGTCGCGTGGGGGGATCCCCATCGGCGTCGAGGACGGGTTCGAGTACGAGGCCGAGGAATTGGTGCTGCCCCCGGGTTCGAGGCTCGTGGTCTACAGCGACGGGGTGGTCGAGCAGCAGGCGCCGTCGGGGGACCAGTTCGGGCTCGAGCGCGCGGTGGCGGCGTTGAACGCGGTCACCTCGGCGGAGCACGACGTGGAGGCGTTGGTGCAGGCGGTGGCGGAGTTCGCCTTCCCGCCGCCGATCTCGGGGGTGAGCCCCAGGCCCGTGCTCGAACGGTCGTCGCACCTGGCGGACGACGTGACGGTGGCGTCGATCGAGCTGGCGTGAGGGCCGTGGCGTGCCCGGCCGGTGCGGGCGGGGGTGGTACACTCTGCCCCGCATGATCCGGCGGATGATGGAACAAGCCCGGGCGCCGTTGTGGCAGTACGCGATCCTGATCGTGGTGCTGCTGCTCTTGGGCGTGTTCCTGGTGTACCCGGTCGTGCTGATGGTCAAGGGCGGGTTGGCGTCGGACGTGGCGAGCGGCTCGGGGTTCACGCTCCGGCACGTGCGGGCGGTGTTCGAGGACCCCATCCAGGTGCGGGCGCTGACCAACTCGGCGCTGATCGCGGCGACGACGACGACGCTGTGCGTGATGATCGCGCTCCCGCTGGCGGTGCTCTCGGCGGGGTACCGGTTCCCGGGGAAGAAGTTTTTCAACGCGGCGATCCTGGTCCCGATGATTCTGCCGCCGTTCGTCGGGGCGATCGGGGTCCGGGCGATCCTGGGGCGAGAGGGGGCGGTGTCGGCGCTGCTGGGGGCGGACATCGACATCCTGGGCGAGGCGAAGTTCTGGGGCGTGGTCGGGGTGCAGGCGTTGTCGCTGTACCCGATTATTTTCCTGAACGCGACGGCGTCGCTGGCGAACCTGGACCCGGCGCTGGACGAGGCGGCGGAGAACCTCGGGGCGTCGTGGGGCCGGCGGTTCCGGCGGATCACGATGCCGCTGATCCGCCCGGGGCTGTTCGCGGGGGCGACGATCGTGTTCATCTGGTCGTTCACGGAGCTGGGCACGCCGCTGATGTTCGACTATTACGACGCGGCGCCGGTTCGGATTTTCTGGGGGCTCAAGGAGGTCGAGACGTCGGCCGAGCCGTACGCGTTGACGCTGGTGATGCTGGCCTCGGCGATCGTGATCTACGGGCTGGGGAAGTTCGTGTTCGGGGGCCGCGGGCACGCGATGTACTCGAAGGCCAGCCGCGCGGGCGGGGAGCGTGAGATGGGCCCGCGGGCCCGGTGGGCGGCGACGGGGGCGTTCGCGCTGGTGCTGGGGCTGGCGGTGACCCCGCACCTGGGCGTGGTGCTCTCGAGCGTGGCGGCGCCCGGGCAGTGGTACCGCTCGGCGGTCCCGACGGCGTTCACCGCGTCGCACTACCAGCAGGCGCTCTCGGCGCCGGACGCCTTCGGCTCGATCGTCAACAGCCTGAAACTCTCGGCGGCGGCGATGACGCTCGACCTGGCGCTGGGCGTGACCATCGCGTACCTGATCGTGCGGACAAGGATCGTCGGACGCGGGCTGCTCGACGCCCTGTGCATGATGCCGCTGGCGGTGCCCGGGCTGGTGATGGCGTTCGGGTACGTGGCGATGAGCGTGCGGTGGCCCTTCGGGAAGGAGGGCCCGCTGGGCGACCTGGCGTCGGTCATGTCGCCCGACCCCAACCCGGTGCCGTTCCTGATCGTGGCGTACGCGGTGCGGCGGCTGCCGTACATCGTGCGGAGCGCGGTGGCGGGGCTCGAGCAGACCTCGGGCGAGCTGGAGGAGGCGGCGATCAATCTCGGTTCGTCGCGGCTCTACGCCGTGAGGCGGGTGATCCTGCCCCTGATCGCGGCAAACCTGATCGCGGGCGGGCTGCTGGTGTTCAGCTTCTCGATGCTGGAGGTGTCGGACTCGCTGCTCCTGGCGCAGCAGCCGGAGGACTACCCCTTCACCCGCGCGATCTTCGCCTTTTCGGAGCGTCTGGGCGACGGGCCGTACATCGCCTCGGCCATGGGTGTGTGGGGGATGGCGCTGCTGACGGTGACGCTGTTCGCGGCGTCGTCGCTCTTGGGGAAGAAGCTGGGGAGTATTTTCAGGGTCTAGGCCCCGGCGCCGGGGGGATTCCGCGCGCGGGGTAGGATGGTGGGATGTCGGCCCCACACGACCAACAGGCGACGCACCGGCCGCGGATCGCGGTGACCCTGGGCGATCCCGGCGGGATCGGGCCCGAGGTCGTGGCCCGCGCGCTGGCGGACCCAGGGGTGCGCGACGCGGCGCGGTGGGTGGTGCTGGGGCACGAGGGCTCGTGGCGGCGGGCGCTCGCGATGGTCGGCGCGGGGGAGGACCCTCCCGGGATCGAGTTCGTCGGCGAAAGGCTCGGGCGGGGCGTGAGGTACGGATCGATGTCGCCCGACCCGCCGGCCTCGCCCGACGCGGGCTCGGGCGAGTGCTCGTTCCGCGCCGTCGAGGACGCGGCGGCGATGGCGCGGCTGACGGAGGGAGACCCACGGCGCGTGCGGGCGATCGTGACGGGGCCGATCAGCAAGGCGGCGTGGTCGATGGCCGGGCACGGCGAGCACCCGGGGCACACGGAACTGCTCGGGTCGCTGCTGGGCGCGGCTCGCGTGGGGATGCTCTTCCACGTTCCGGCGGCGGGGCGGTGGTCGGCGCTGAACGTCATGCTGGCGACGGTGCACGTGCCGCTGACTGAGGTGCCCGGGCTGTTGACGGAGGAGGGCGTGAGGTGGGCGATCGAGTCTGGGGCGCGGTGGTGCGAGGGGATCGGGGTGGCGGGGCCCAGGGTCGCGGTGTGCGGGCTCAACCCGCACGCGGGTGAGGGGGGGCTGCTCGGCGAAGAAGACGCGAGGATCATCGGGCCCGCGATCGCGGCGGCGCGAGCGGATGGGGTTGATGTTTCGGGCCCCTGGCCGGGCGACACGGTCTTTACGCGAGCCTACTCGGGCGCGTTTGACCTGGTGGTCGCGATGTACCACGACCAAGGGCTGATCCCGGTGAAACTCATCGGGTGGGACCGCGCCGTGAACGTGACGGTGGGCTTGCCCGTGCCCAGAACAAGCCCGGATCACGGGACGGCGTTCGACCTCGCGTGGCGCGGAACGGCGAACCCGGGGAGCATGGCGTCGGCGATGCGCCTCGCGGCGAGGCTGGCGCGGACATGATCTCGCGGCGCACCACTGGAACTCCCCAGCAAACAGCGTCGTGAGCGTCTCGTGCTCGGTGTCGTGGACGGAAACGGGTTGGTAGCGGCCCTTGCGACGGGGACGGTTGACCGGGCATAGACGTGCCGGCCCTGTATCAGGCGGAGACGTTGGCGGCCCGGGTCGCGTCGTGTTTCGATATTCTATAAACATTCTGAGCGGGGGACGGGTCTGATTATTTTCATGTCAAGGGCTTGCCTCCCCCCCCCCCCCCCCCCCCCCCCACCGTTGTATGTTCTGAGCATCCCTTGGAAGGAGGTTTGCATGATTACGATGGGGATGCTGAGGATTGGTATGGTGGGCATGGTCGCTGCGGCCTCGTGCACGGTGGCGCAGCCGGGGGGCGGGAGTGGAAGCGGGGGTGGGGACGAAGGGCCGTGGGATCGGATTTCGGCTGCCGGTGCGCTGGCGGGGACACTGCCGGCGGAGGGCGTGGCGCACGGGTTTGTGGACAGCAACGGCCGGCTGTGGTACGTCGCGGACGACGGGGAACCCGAGGCCGTGGACGTGGGCGGGGTGAAGGTGATGTACGCGGCGCCGGTGTGGTGGGGCCCCGACGGCTCGGCGACGCTGTTCAGCGATGATCCCGCGGCTTCACCGACGGGAGCACCCGTCTCCGTGTCGGTGGCGTCGTCGGCGGTGGTGATGGAGGTTGTCGGGCCGTGGTACCAGGGGTACGTGGTGGGGCTGTTGATCGACTCGTCGTTCGAGAGCGGCGGGCTGTCGGGCGGGGTCGAGGCGTTCGACGGGTGGGCGCTCGCGGCGGACCTGACGCACGGGAAAGAGTTGGCCGAGATGCTGGGGAGCGGGGACGAGAGCCCGGGCGTGCCGGCGATGTCGTACGATCCGTCCATGGACGCGTGCGTGCAGGCGTGTCTTCAACAATACCGCGATGACCTGGACGCGGCGAGGGATTGGTACGCCCACTCGTTGGCGGCATACTGCGGGTGGCGGACCATGATCGGGATTGGAGTCACGGGATGCGTTGGAACACTTCGGGCCAAGGTGTGTAAAGCCAGAGGCTTATGGGTGCCCGCGTTGTGCTGCGTTGTTGGTGGGGCGACATCCGGCCTGACCGTGGTACATGGTTGTGCGTATACCTATCATACTCTGTACTCGAATATGTTGCGGGATGCGCACCGTCGCTTTCGCCGCTGCCTCGAATCCTGCGGCGTGATCCTGTTTGAAGTCTAGAGCGCGGGAACTTGGGCCTTGGCTCTTGTGGGAGTACCCCACGGGCCGACGGCGATCCTGGGCTCCGAGCCTGCTCAGGATCGGGCTGGCGCTGCTCCTCGCATTGCTATCGGCTTACTTGTTACTTTTCTTGTTCCCGCCGCCGCTGAGGTGGAAGGATGTGCTGGGTACGATCTTTGCGGCCCTCAACTGGCTGGCATGCACGTCGGCATTCCTTATGGTGGCGTACTATGGCCTTCGGTACTGGGCGACGGCGATGGCGCGACGGGCGGAGCGTGTCGAGTATTTATGCTGCCCGTGGTGTTTCTACGACCTGCGTGGATCGGTCGGCGTCCACGGAGCGGAGCAAGGTCCTCTCGAGCGTGTGGTGTGCCCGGAGTGTGGGTCGAGTGTGACGAGAAGCGATATCGACCGGTTCTGGTCGGCGGTGATCGATGATGTAAAGGCGGATCGATGGTGAGTCGTTTACAACTCATTACTGGTGCTTTCAACCTTACTGCGGCCTCGTTCGCGATGGCGCGGCCTCGGCGAGGGCCACCGCGCGGGCCGGGGACGGCGGGGTGTCGCCGGCGGGCGTGAAGAAACGCGGGTCGTACGCGGCGGTCAGCGTCAGCTCATAATCCGAGAACAGGATGAACGAGCGGGTGTAGTGCGCGAGCCGCTCCTCACGCCGGCCACGCTTGAATACGTCGAGGTACAGCTCGCTCGACGGGCAGAACTGCTCGGGGGCGACACGCGGCTGGGAGAGGTACCCCTGCAGCGGGATCGTCCAGTAGAGCACCTGTTGGTTGTATTGAAAGCCCATGCCGGCGTTGCGGAACGCGGGCGTGCTCTTGGGGTCGGCGAAGAAAGGGAGCCATCCCTTCTGGTCGTTGGCGTAGGCGTGGGTGATCTGGGCGGCGTTGCGGATGTGGGCGCGGCAGGCCAGGGCGGCCGAGGCCTTGCGGGCGCCCCGGAGCCCGACGACCGCCAGCGAGATCAGCGCCGCGACGATCGCGACGACGACGAGGACCTCGATGAGCGTGAAACCCTTGCCCGGGCAGCGGCTGTGGGCACGGCACCGGAGCGGATGATCGCGGGACAGAGTGGCTGGGACCGAACGGCTGGATCGAGTGGTACGAGATGAGGGGGTGGGAGTAGGAATGGAGGTGGGGGTGGGGGTGGGGGTGGGCGGGGTGTGGAGAAGTCGGTCGATCATGATATCTTTCCACATGATGCACATTCCGGCTTGACAGTCTACCCCCCCCCCATAATGCAACATCACCCGGAAGGAGGTTGCCATGAAGATCGAAGGACGGTGGCTGGCGGCGGGCGTGCTGATCGCGGGCGGCGCGGTGATGATGGCGATGTCGGCGTCGTGGTACAACACCTGCAGCGGGCTGACGCACGACAACAATTCGACGTGCAGTGCGGAGCCGTGCAAGCGGTGCTGCCAGGTCTGTTGCACGCACTTTAATGGGGGGAGCTGGGACGCCGTGTGCGCGTCGCTCAAATGCAGCCAGCTGCCCGCGGTGTGTCCGGCCCCGCCGGCGCCATAAAGGTCTGATTTCGAGACTGATTGGATGCGCATGAACGAGATGAAGACGTGGTTGTTGGTGTCCTTGATCGTAACCATGAGCGTGACCGCTGGAGTGGTAGCGTGGCGGCGCGGAGAGGCGAAGGTGACTCCGCCCCGAATCGGGATTGAATCCACGCGGGACACGTCGGGATACCTTGACCCCGAGAATCTCGAGGCGCTCAAAGAGCTGATCCCGCCGAAGACACGGGAAGACCTCGAAGGGATATTTCGTGATCAATCAGTTCCTCCGGAACAAGTACGCTTTCTTCTTATCTATTCCGCGATGCCGGACCGTTTCTCGGGGGATCCGCGGGAGATCGAGCCGTTCGTGAGGTGGGTCGAGGAGGGGGTGGTGAGGGGGGCGGGGGCGGAGATCCCCGACGACGACCCTCACCGCGAATCGCGCGCGATCGGCAGCATGTGGCAGATGGGCATCGCCGAGGCGGTCGTGGGGCTGTCGGCGGACCACCGCCGGCGGATGCTCGAGCAGATCCGGCGATGGTCGACGCACGACGACGACGACCTCCAGGGGCACGGGCTGTTCTACCTCTGGGTGCTCAAGGAGAAGGGGGAGACGCTGCCCGCGTGGCACGAGCGCTGGCTGGCCGACGGGCTCAAGAACGAGTACTGGGCGACGAAAATCGAGGTCGGGAAGAAGAGCATCGAGCGGGCCCGAGCGTTGCGGAAGGGCACGCCGCTGGAGCGGTAGCGGCCGGGGGTGGGGCCGGGGGTGGGGGCGGGGGTGGGGACAGGCGAGCGATCCGAAAGGAGCGGCGTGATGGGAGGCGAGGCGCACGGGGCGTCGGGGCCCGGTCCCCGCGCGGGCCAACACGCGGGCGATGGCCGGGCGTGGTGGGCCGAATGGGTGACGGCCGGAGCGGTGTGGGTGGTGGCGGCGGTGTTCGCGTGGGCGGCGTGGTCGAAGGCGACCGAGCCGTGGGCGGTCGGGCCGACGCTGGGGTGGCTGGGCGTGCCGTGGGACGCCGTTCCGGCGGCGGCGGGGGCGTTGGTGGCGTACGAAGCGGCGTTGGCGGGGTGGCTGGTGATGCGACCGGGTTCGCGCGTGCCGCGCGGGGCGGCGGCGGTGACGCTCCTGCTCTTCTCGGCGGCCCTTGTGTGGATGACGGCGGGCGGGTCGGGGGTGTCGTGCGGGTGCATGGGGTCGGCCGCCGGTGACCCGGTGCGCGAGAATCTGTTCGGTGTCGGTCGCAACGCGACGCTGATGGGGCTGCTCATGGCGCCCGGGCGGCGGGTGGGGCGGCGGGTGGGGCGGCGGGTGGGGCGGCGGGCCGGGGCGAGTCGAACGCCGCCCCTCACCGCCCTCGCTGACGCGCGGGCACCTCTCCTCGTCCCCGCCGGTTCGCCGAGACTTACAGGGAGAGGGTGGGGAGCGGGAGCAAGGGAGCAGGATGGGTGCCCGATGGCCCTGTGCTGGTGCGTGCACGGGGGCGGTCGGCCGGGTGATCAGGCGGCTTCTTTGTCTGAAGTCTGGTCGAGGCGGGTGCCGGCGACGCCGTCGCGGGTCACGTAGAAGAGGTCGGAGGTGATGGGGTAGGGGAGGCGCTTGTAGTCTTGCTCGACGCGTGAGTGGAGGCGTTTGACGAAGGCGTTGGGCCCGCGGGAGAGGGCGACGAACATGTCGCGGGCGGGCGTGGCGACGAGGAAGTCGCCGCCGAGTTGGGGGGCGAGGCGGTGGTGGAGGTTGGACATGAGGAGGCGAGCGGCGTCGTAGCCGTCGTGGTTGCCGAGGATGGCGGCCTTCCCGCCCTCCTTGCTCTCGACGAACTGGACTTCGAGTTCGGGGGCGTAGTGGTCGAGGTTCTCGCGGGCGATCTGTTCGACGTCCTCGATATCGAGGCCCCACCGGAGGACCTGCTCGGTGGTGATGGAGACCGTCATCTGGGGGAGGTCGGTGACGAAGACGACGACGGTGTTGTTGACGAAGGGGACGTGGGCGACTTGCTCGCGGGCGAGGTGCTCGAAGATGCCCTCGGGCTGGATGCGGGGCATGATGCGGGTTCGGGCGAAGTCGATGGACATGGACATGACGCGTGCGGCGTCGGAGGCGAAAAGCTGTTCGATGTAGTGCTCGACGATCTCGCGGCCGCGGTCGGGCTCGTTGTTGACCATGCGGTAAAGGTTTTCGAGGTCGAGGCGCCGGCCGTTGACGAGGAGCTCGCGCGGGCCGGTGAGGTCGACGGCGAAGTCGGGCTGCCGGTCTCGGAGGAGTTGGGCGACGAGTTCGGCGAAGGCTTCGGGTTCGTGGGGGAGGCTGGACAAATGACACGCCCTTTCACGACGAGGGCGGAGGGGCCCGGTGGGTACGACGCGTGAGGAGGACACCACCGACCGTCCGCTCGCGCCGTGTGTATCGACAGCCGATTCGCGTGGCGCGACGCGGAGGTTCAGGAATCCGCGCGGTGTATGGAGCGGATGGGGGTTGTGTGGCGGGTGGGGCCTGTGTTGCGGGTGGTGGTGGTGTTGGGTGTGTGGCGTGTGTGGGGTGGGGGGGCGGCCTCGGGGAGGATGGATAGGGTGCAGGAGGGGAGGGGGGAGTCGGGATTGAGGGGGCGTCGTGGTCGGAAGGAAGGGGATGTCGGGGTGGTGAGAGCGTGTCGGGGTTCGGGTATAATGGGACCCACCACCCCCGCGCCGCGAGGCGGTGTGGATGGGGTTTGTTCGGAACGCCGGGCACCGTGGGGCACGGCATTCCGGGCCTGGACTTATGGGAGTTGTCCATGACCGAGCAGGAAATCGAGGCGAAGGTGATCGAGATCGTGGCGGAGCAGTTGCAGGTGGAGAAGGGGAAGATCACCCGCCAGACGAGTTTCGTTGAGGACCTCAACGCGGACAGTCTGGACCAGGTGGAGTTGGTGATGGAGTTGGAGGACGAGTTCGGGACGTCGATCCCCGACGAGCAGGCCGAGAAATTGAAGACGGTGGGCGAGGCGATCGAGTTCATCAAGCAGGCCAAGGCCGGGAAGTGACGGATCGGCCGCCGGGCGTGACCGGCGGTCGGCAGGGGGGGTCGGGCGGGTCGCCCATCCCCGAGAACCCGGCCCGGCAGTTGGTCCGCCGCATGACACACCAGCACAGGTCAATCAAGCCCAAGGTCGTGGTGACGGGCGCCGGCGCCGTGACGAACCTCGGACGCGACGCGTCGTCGACGTGGGCGGGGATGCGCGAGGGCCGGAGCGGGATCAGCCTGATCGAGGGTGAGGAGTTCACGCGGTTCCAGGGGCGGTGGGACTGCAAGATCGCGGGCCAGGTGAAGAACTGGGATTTCACGGCGTCGGGCGCGGCGGACGCACGGGAGGCCAAGCGGCTGGACCGGGTGACGCTGCTGGGCCTGGGGGCGGCGCACGAGGCGGTGCGTCATTCGGGGATCGATTTCTCGAAGGTGGACGGGGAGCGGTGCGGGGTGGTGGTGGGCTCGGGGATCGGCGGGATCCGGACGATCGAGGAGCAGATGGTGGTGCTGGGCGACCGGGGCCCGGACCGGATCAGCCCGTTCACGGTCCCCCGGTTGATGGTGAACGCGACGGCGGGGAACATCTCGATCCGCTACGGGCTCAAGGGCCCCAGTTCGGCGCACGCGACGGCCTGCGCGAGCTCGGGGCACGCGATGGGCGAGGCGATGGACGTGATCCAGCGCGGGTGGGCGGACGTGGTGGTGTGCGGGGGCGCGGAGGCGGCGGTGACGCCCTTGTGCATCGGCGCGTTCATGACGATGAAGGCGTTGTCGGTCCGAAACGACGAGCCGCAGCGTGCGAGCCGCCCGTTCGACGCGGGCCGAGACGGGTTCGTGATGGCCGAGGGGGCGGCGATGTTCGTGCTCGAAAGCGAGGCCCACGCGAAGGCCCGCGGGGCGACGATCCTGGCGGAGGTCCTGGGGGTTGGGAACACGTGCGACGCGGGGCACATCACGGCGCCGGACCCGGCGGGCGGCGGGGCGGCGAGGTCGATGAAGATGGCGCTCCGCGAGGCGGGGCTCAACCCCGAGCAGATCGAGTACGTCAACGCGCACGGGACGAGCACCCCCCTGGGCGACAAGGCCGAGGTCTCGGCGGTGATGAACGTGTTCGGGGACCACGCGAGGAAGTCGGCGGGCGGGCGCCTGCTGATGTCGTCGACCAAGTCGATGCACGGGCACACGCTGGGGGCCTCGGGCGCGGTGGAGATGATCGCGTGCATCCACGCGGTGCGGGACGGGGTGATCCCCCCGACGATCAACCTGGACACGCCCGACGAGGGGTTCGACGTGGACCTGGTGGCGCACCACGCCCGCGAGCGGCGGATCCGGTACGCGATGAACAACACGTTCGGGTTCGGGGGTCACAACGTCACGCTGATCGTGGGGCGGTACGACGGGTAGCGCCCGCGGTCCGGGCGTGAGGGGATCCCGCAACAGTTGCGCGTCGGGTTGGCCGATAGGGATGGACCGGCGCGGGAGCGCCGGCGGCTATGATCGCCGAGAAGTACGGGCCGGCCCGGTGTGGCCGGTCGGAGGGAGCCCGAGCATGCCAGCGGCGAACGTCGTGTACCAGCGGACCCGCGAGATGAGCATCGACGAACTCCTCCTGGAGAACCGGGTGGTGTTCATGGTGGGGGAGATCAACCAGGGCTCGGCGGCCCGGGTGATGATGCAGATGCTGTACCTCGAGAATCTCAAGCGCAGCGCGGAGATCAACCTGTACATCAACTCGCCCGGGGGGGCGGTCGACGACACGCTGGCGATCTACGACACGATGCGGTTCATCTCCAGCCCGGTGTCGACGTACTGCCTCGGGCGTGCGTACAGCGGGGCGGCGCTGCTGCTGGCGGCGGGCGCGAAGGGACGGCGGTACGTCCTCCCGCACGCGAAGGTCATGATCCACCAGCCCTACGGCGGGGTGACGGGGCAGGCCGAGGACATCCGCATCCAGGCCGAGCAGATCATCAAAACCAAGTCGGAGCTCAACCGCATCTTCTCGCTGCACACGGGGAAGGACCCCGGGCAGGTCCAGAAGGACAGCGAGCGGGACCGGTACTTCTCGGCGAGCGAGGCGGTGGCGTACGGGCTGGCGGACGAGGTCCTGGCCGAGCCGCCCAAGCAGGCGTCGGGTGTGTCGCCCGGGGTTCGCTGAGCGGGCCGGGGTGATCGGGGCGCCCTGTGGCGTCCGTGGAACGAGGATCCTGACGCGTCGGCGACGCGAGCGAGGGAAGCATCATGTCGGGCTATCTGGTCCCCATCGTGATCGAGAAGTCGGCCAAGGGCGAGCGGTCCTACGACATCTATTCCAGGCTGCTCAAGGACCGCATCATCTTCCTGGGCGGGCCGGTGACCGACGAGGTGTCCAACCTGGTGATCGCGCAGCTGCTGTTCCTCGCGAACGAGGACGCCAAGAACGACATCCACCTGTACATCAACTCGCCCGGCGGGAGCGTGACGGCCGGGCTGGCGATGCTGGACACGATGCGGTTCGTGCAGTGCGACGTGGCCACCTACATCATCGGGCAGGCCGCGAGCATGGGGTCGCTCCTGGCGTGCGCCGGGACCAAGGGCAAGAGGTACGCGTTGACCAACGCCCGCAACCTGATGCACCAGCCGCTGCTCTCGGGCGTGATGGAGGGTCAGGCGACGGACCTCGAGATCGAGGCCCGCGAGATGCTCCGGATCCGGGACCGCCTGTACCGGATCTACGCGGACCAGACCGGACAGTCGATCGACCGGGTCGCGCAGGACTGCGACCGCAACAAGTGGCTCGACGATCAGGAGATGCTCGAGTACGGGCTGATCGACAAGGTCCTGACGCGGATGCCCGACATGCCCAAGTCGCCCGCGGCCGGGGAGTGACCGGACGGGCCCCTCGGCGTCGGTCGGGGCGGGTGTGCCTCGGGGTAAGTCAGGGTGATTCCGGTTCGGCCTTGGCGTGCGCCGTCGCGTGGGCGTGGACGACCACGGGCCAGGCGTTCTCGAACTCGGCCAGCATGGTCTCGAACGCCCGGCGTTCGCTCCGCAGCCGGGCGTCTTCCACGGCGGAATCGGAGGTCCACCCGTTGGCCAGCTGGTCGGCCGAGCCGGACCCCTGCGCGACGGCGTAGACGAACCCGGTGCGGGTATCGAGCAGGACGCATGACGCGGTGGTGCGGCACTGGGCGGTCTTGCTGGGGAACAGCCCGAGCGTGACGAACGAGAGCGGGGGCGCGAGGTCGTCGGTAAAGAACCGCGTGTCGATCGTGTACACGAGGAGCAACTCCGCGTGGAGCGAGGCGGCGGCAGCGCGGAGGTCCTCGGACGATTCGAGCTTCGCGGGGAGCTGGAGCGACGAGATCGGGGCGACGCCCGCGATCCGCGGAAGCGAGCGGAGGCGGGCGAAGTGGGCGTCGGTCTCGACGTCGCGCGTGTTCACGACGCTGTAGCGGCCCGAGCCATAACTCCCGTAGCGACGGTGGTTGTCGTACCCGGGGGATTGGACGCGGACGACGGCGAGGGCGGCGGGGAAGGCCGTGGTGGGCCGGGTGTTGAAGGCGTCCTCGATCGGGTTGCCGGTCGGCTCGGGCTTGCTCCCCCCGAAGATCGACATGTCGGCGCCGGCGCCCGGGGTGACGTACGAAGCCGATGAACACCCCCCCAGGGCGAGGGCGGCGAGGCACGTGAGGATGGAACGCCAGCGGGCCCGGAGACAGATCGTTCTCATGGTTCTTACTTTACCGGATCCTCCTCGTCGATCGTTGCGGGGCGGGCGGGGAGCGGCGTCACCAAGGCGGCGGATGCCCGGACATCCTCCAGGCGGACGCCATCGGGGCCGGCGGCGGTGACCGAGAGGACCCGGTACTCGATCGGGCGGTCTCCCGGCCCACGCTGGACGTGCAGGCGGGCGACCCGGTGGGGACCGGGCGGGAGCGGGGTGGTCGTGGAGAAGGCGGCCAGGACGGTGCGGTCGGCGCCCATCGAGCGGGGGTCGTGGACCGGGGCTTTGGCGAAGGCCGGGAGGTCGGGGAGACCGCCCCCTTCAAACCCGACGAACATGACCGGGGACGCGGGCCGATCGAGTTCGGCGTGGGGGACGGCGAGGATTTCAACCTGATACGCGGCGATGCGGCTTTCGCCCGCGTCGAGGGTGATGTCTACGGCCTCGAAGCAGCACTCGGACAGGTGGATCTCGCGCGGGGGCTCGGGTGCGGCGCCCAAGGCGGCGGGAGGGGACGTGGCCAGTCGGACGGCGTGGCGCGCGATGGCGAGGGCGTCGGCGTCGTCGATGACGCCGTCGTTGGTGATATCGAGAGAGGGGTCGAGGGGCGTGCGGGCGTCGCGGGCTTGCCCGGCGAGATCGCGTGACGGACCCAAAGTAAGCGCGAGGGCGAAAGCGTCGTGGATGTCGACGCGGCCGTCGGCGTTGAGATCCCCCCGGCCGGGCGAGGCCTTGTTCAGCACCTCGGCGGTGCGCGCCTCGACGCCCGAGCGGGCCCGCATGGGCTGGCCGGGAAGGCCGTGGGCTTCGAGACGCCGTCCCATGGATTCGGTGACGGAATCGGCGGGCGCGGCCCCGGCGATGTCGGCCGCGTGGTCGGCGCGCGGTGGTTCGGCCTCGGCGAAGGCGAGCCGGGCGTCGGGGATGGGGTCGCCTTGAGCCAGCCCCGAGGCGGTCGGAGGCAGCAGAGGACGCTGGCGGACGGCGATGTAGACGAGCGAGAAAGACAGGGCACAGACGGCGGCGGTCATGACAAACCGGCGAGAGAGCCACCCGCCGGACCGCGACCGGGATTGGCGGGCACGGAACTCGAGGGTCAGGGCCGCGTCAACGTGCGCGGGGATGTCGGGCGTCACGCCGAAGGCAACACGCATCCCACGGACGACCTCCGGGGGGAGGGCTTCGTCGGGGCCGTGGTTCTCGGGCGTGGCGGGCGGGTGGTTCATGATCGTTCGGAGGTAGAGCGCCGGCGGGGCCGGCCGGGTTCACGGTTCGGTGGCCGTCGGGGCGGCGTCGGGCCCCGGGGCCGCGCCGGGGAATAGACGGCGGGTCTCGGGGTTCTCGCGGAGCGACTTGATCGCGAGGTGGAGGCGGCTCTTGACGGTGCCGGTGGGGATGGCGAGGGCCAGGGCGATTTCCTCCATGCCCAGGTCCTCGACGAAACGGAGGATGAGGACTTCCTGCTGGTGCTCGGGGAGGAGTTGGACGGCCCGGTGGAGAAGGTCGGGGATGGGCTCGCGGGAGACCTCGTCGGGCGTGGGCTCGCCCGTGACCAGGCGGAGGGACGGCGGGCGGGCCTTGCGGTTGGCGGTGAGGGCGAGATTCTTGGCGATGGGGTAGAGGTAGGTGGTGAGTTTCGCGGTGAGGTAGAGGGTGGGGAGTTTCTTCATCAGGTAGATGAAAACATCCTGGACCACGTCGGCGGCCCGCTCGTGGTCGCGCGTGTAGTGGAGGGCGACGCGGGCGACGAACCCCTTGTGGCGGTGGAAGATCGCGGCGAAGGCGCCCTCGTCCCCCTCGCCCGCGAGGCGGATCAGCAGGGCGTCGGGGGTGGTGTTGGGGCGCGGTGGGTCGCCCGGCGTGCGCACGCGCGGATGATACATCCGCGCGGGGCTACGGGTGCACCGGGAACGATCAGGCCGACTCGGGCGTGAACGTGGAACCGTCGAGGACGTCGAAACTGACGAACGCGCCCGGCTCGAACTGCTCGGGCGATTGGCCCGGGGCGGTGAGCGTGCAGACCACGGGGACGCCGGCGTTGACGACGATGCTCCGCGAGGAGGGGTCGGTGGCGACGACGATGCCTTGCACGCGCCGAGGGCGTCCGAAGACCGGCTCGATGTATCGCCCGCCCGATGTGACCACGTCGACGCGGCGGGCCTGGGCGCGGATGGTGCCGACGATCCGTTTGCCGATGGGGGAGGTGATGGGCCCGGCGGGGACGAGGTGGATGCGGTAACTGGTGTCGGGGATCGTCAGGACGATGACGGCGGGCTTGGTGGCGGTCGGGGCGTTGGACTCGGCGAGGATCCCCCGCGCGAGGTACGGTGCGATCTTCGAGGTCGGGGAGGGCGTGATCATCGGAGCCAAGCGTAGGGGTCAGCGTCCCAGGAAGTTCGCCAGGAGCCGGGGCCCCTCGGCGGTCAGGAAACTCTCGGGGTGAAACTGCACGCCCTCGACCGGCGGGGCGGCGGGGTCGGGGAAGGTGCGTCGCAGGCCCATGACCACCCGGACGGAGCACCCGTCGGGGAGCGTGTCCTCGCACCAGGCGGAGACGGCCCACCGCGAGCCGTCGGGCATCGGGCCCTGGGGGACGGTCTCCGGGCGGACGATCAGCGAGTGGTAGCGTGTGGCCTGGAAGGGGTCGGAGAGGCCTCTGAAGATCCCCGCGTGGTCGTGGCGGATGGGGCTGGTCTTCCCGTGGACCTGGATCCGGTGACGTTCGACGGTCATGCCGCCGTCGTCGGCCATGCACTGGTGCCCGAGGCAGACCCCCAGGATGGGGACACGTCCGGCGAATCGGTGGATGACGGCGGAAGAGACGCCGGCTTCGCGCGGGGTGCAGGGCCCGGGCGAGATCACGATGCGGTCCGGGGGCGAGCCGCGGTCGATGGTTTCGAGCTGCTCCGGGGTGACCGCATCGTTGCGGAGGACGGCGAGGTCACGCCCGGGCTCGAGCCGAGGATCGATCTCGCCGAGTCGCTGCACGAGGTTCCAGGTGAACGAGTCGTAGTTATCGATGAGAACGATCACGGGGGTGAGCCTTGGCGAGGGGGCGTGGGGCGAGTCGGATGATGATCGGGTGAGGGCGGAATATCAAGATCGCTTCAAGAAATCGGAGCCCGCGGGCCGGTGCGCGTCGCGCGTTCGTAGAATCGCGGGAGGTGAAGCATGAGCGTAGCGAGGCGTGTCTTCCTGGGGCGGTCGGCCGCGTTCGGGCTGGGGTTCGCGGGGCTGGGGGTGCTCAACGCACGGGCGGGTCGGGTGGAGCGGCTGGCGTCGCTCCCGACGGAGTTTGTGGAGCCCGGGTACGGCCCTTTGCTGACGGACCCCGCGGGGCTGTGCGATCTCCCGGCGGGCTTCAGGTATTCCATCATCAGCCGGGCCGGGGACGAGATGGCGGACGGGCTCTTGGTGCCCGGGAAGCCCGACGGGATGGCGGCGTTCCCGGGCCCCGGAGGCCGGACGCTGATCGTGTGCAACCACGAGGTGCAGCACCGCGACACGAAGAAGAGCCCCTTCGGCGAGAAAGACGAGCGGGTCGGGCGTGTCCCGGCGGGCAAGATTTTCGACCGTGGGTTGCGGGGGCGGCTACCGGCGTGCGGGGGGACAACGACACTGGTGTACGACACGGCGTCGCAGCGGCTCGAGCGTCAGTTCCTGAGCCTGGCGGGGACGGTGTACAACTGCGCGGGCGGGCCGACGCCCTGGGGTTCGTGGATCAGCTGTGAAGAGTCCGTGGTGGGCGTCGCGGATCAGTGTGCTCAGGAGCACGGGTGGGCGTTCGAGGTGCCCGCGACGGCCGAGCCCGCGCTGGCAGACCCGGTGCCGATCCGCGGGATGGGGCGGTTCGTGCACGAGGCCCTCGCGATCGACCCCAAGACGGGGATCGTGTACCTGACCGAGGACGACGGGCAGGGGCTGTTGTACCGGTTCCTCCCGGCGGACCCCCGGCGGTTCCTGGCGGGTGGGCGGCTCCAGGCGTTGATGGTGCGGGGCTCGCCGGGCATGGACACCTCGAACGGGGAGGGGGCTCCCAACATCGAGCCCGGGTCGGCGTTGCGCTGTGCGTGGATCGACCTCGAAGAGATTGAGTCCCCCAAGGGGGACCTGCGGTTCCGGGGCCGGTCGGCGGGGGCGGCTCGCTTCTCACGGGGGGAGGGGGCGTGGTGGGGCGGGGATTCGCTGTACTTCTGCTGCACCGACGGCGGGCCGAAGAAGAAGGGCCAGGTCTGGAGGTACACGCCTTCGGAGGGCGAGGGCCGGGGCGGGGACGGGGACGGGGGGACGCTCACGCTCTTCATCGAGCCCAACGACGCGAGCGTGATCGATAACCCGGACAACATCACGGTCTCGCCGTGGGGCGACCTGATCGTGTGCGAGGACGGCCCCGGGGAGAACGGCGTTCTGGGGATCACGCCCGGCGGTCGGGTGTACCCGCTCGCGCGGTGCCGGCTCGACAGCCACGAATGGGCGGGGGCGTGCTTCAGCCCGGACGGATCGACGCTGTTCATGAACCTGCAGGGGAAGGGCCTGACGTTGGCGGTGACGGGCCCGTGGACGCCGGCGGGCGCCGGCGCGTGAGCATCGGTACGCTGATCGGGTGACGCGGACCCTCGCAACCCGATCGCCGCGCGTGACGCGGCTTCGTGCGCTGATCGATGGCGGGCGCACGCCGGCCTCGATCACCCTGGGGCTGTGCCGGTGGGTGGTGGCGCGGGCTCCGGCGACCGGCGCGGGTGATTGGTTCGTCGGGGGCGAGACACTCGACGGCTCGGAGGCGGAGGCGTTGATCGGCGGGGAGGGCGGATCCCGCGGATGGGCGTGGGTTTTCGAAGCGCTCGAACGGGCGGGCGAGATCTATCAGGACGCCCTGGCGATGTCGGCGGTGGGCGGGACGACGGGCCGGAGGGCCGGGGGGGTTTTCTTTACGCCCCGGTGGCTCGCCGAGAGCGTCGTGTCGGTCGCGGCCCGTGCCCGGGGCGACGCGGCGGCGGGGGTGTGCCGGGTGTGCGACCCATCGTGCGGCGCGGGACGGTTCCTGATCGCCGCGGGGGAGTCGTTGGCCGGGCGGACCTGTCGCGAAGACGCGGCCCCGGCGGCCCGGCTCGCCGCGGCGGGATGTCTGTTCGGGGTGGACGTCGATCCGGTGGCGGTGGCGTTGTGCCGGGCGGTGGTGTGGGCGTGGGCCGGCGGGGGGGCCGAACTCGCGGGCGCGCTGGAACGGCAGATCGTGGTGGGTGATGCGCTCCTGATGGAGCGTTCCCCGGGCGGGCAGCGGTTCGGGATGGTGGTGGGCAACCCACCTTTCTTGAGCCAGTTGTCGTCGTCGACGGCGGACGGGCGCGCGCGGGCGGCGCGGGTGCGCGAGCGGTTCGGCGGCCTGGTGCGCGGGTACGCCGACGAGGCGGTGCGGTTCATGCTGCTGGGGCGTGAATGGGCGGAACCCGGCGGGGTGTCGGCGATGATCCTCCCGGTGTCGGTGCTCTCGTCGCGGGACGCGGGCCCGGTGCGTGAGTCCATGCTCGGGTCGATGACGCTCGAGGGGATCTGGGTGTCCGACGGGCACGCGTTCGACGCGGGGGTCGAGACGTGCGCGGTGGTGCTTCGGCGGATGGCCGACGAACCAACGGATCGCCCGGCGATGGTGAAGCGCTGGCGCGGGCCCGGGTTCGAGCCCATGGGTGAAAGCCCCGCGCCGCTGGACGCCCCGGGCGGGACGTGGTCGGCGCTCGTCGCGGATGTGCTGGGGGTGCCGCCCGTGAGGGTGATCGGGGTGGGAACGGTGGGCGATCTGGCGCGAGCGACGGCGGACTTCCGGGATCAGTATTACGGGCTGCGGGGCGTGGTTCGTGAGTCGGGCGGCGGGCGAAGGGTGGACGGGCCGAGGCTGGTGACCACGTCGATGGTCGATCCGGCGTGGTGCGCGTGGGGCGAGCGGCCCGCGCGGTTCGACGGGTCGGCGTGGCGTGCGCCGGTCGTCGAGGCCGGGGCGCTGACCCCGGCGATGGCGTCGTGGGCGAACGCGAGGCTGGTGCCCAAGGTGCTGGTGGCGACGCAGACGCGGGTGATCGAGGCGGTGGTCGATGAGTGCGGCGCGTGGCTCCCGCTGGTCCCGCTGATCTCGGTGGTCCCCCGCGACGCGGGGGACGTGTGGCGGGTGGCGTCGGCGCTGTCGTCGCCCGTGGTGTCGGCGTGGGCGGCGGCGCGGTGCGCGGGCGCGGGGATGTCTCGGCACGCGATCAAACTCTCGGCGTCGCAGGTCCTTCGTGCGCCGCTGCCGGCGGACCATGGGGCGTGGAGTCGGGCGGCCGAACTCTTCCGAGAGGCCTCGGGGTCCGCCGGCGAGGACGAGCGGGGAGTGCGGCTGGTGGCCTTCGGGCGCGCGTCCCTCGACGCGTACGGCGTGCCCGAGGCCGAGCGGGCCCCTCTCATGGCGTGGTGGGCCCGGGGTCTTACGCCCCGGCGGGGCTCGGGGCGCCCGGTGGGTTCGCGTTGAGTTCGTCGAGCAGGTCCACGGCCCTCCGCAAGTGCGGGATGACGATCGACCCGCCCACGACCAGGCCCACGTTGAACACCTCCCAGAGCTGCTCGTCGGTGACGCCCAACTCCTTGCACCGGATGACGTGGTACGCGATGCAATCGTCGCATCGGAGGACCATGGACGCGGCGAGGCCCGCGAGTTCTTTGGTCGTGGCGTCGAGGGCGCCGTCCTCGTAGGCCTTCCCGTCGAGGGTGAAGAAGCGGTTGACGCCGAGGTGGTTCTGATCGCGGATGCGCGTGTTCATCCGCTCGCGGAACCGTCTGAACTCGTCGAGCCTGGGCATCGCAACCTCCGGTGTCGTGCCCGGTACCCCCCCCCGACCCGAGCGGACGCGACGCGGGGATCGTAACCTGTGCGATCGGCCCGGATCCGGGAGAGCCCCGGGCCGCGGCCGGATGGAGGCGACTTCGCCGTGGGATCGGCACTGGACATCAAGGACCTTTCGTTCTCGTACCGTCCGGGCGGGCCCGAGGTGGTGCGGGTGGGCGCGTTCGGGGTCGAGGCCGGGGCGCACGTGCTGCTGACCGGCGGCTCGGGCACGGGCAAGAGCACGCTGTTGCAGTTGATCTGCGGGCTCTTGGAGCCCCGAACCGGGGTGGTCCGCGTCGCGGGGACGGACCTGAGCTCGCTGCGGGGCGGCGCCCGCGACCGCTTCCGTGGCGCCCGCATCGGGATGATTTTCCAGACCTTCAACCTGCTGCACGGGTTCTCGGCGGCGGAGAACGTGATGGCGGCGCTGATGTTCGGCGGCTCACCCGCGAAGGGGCACCGCGAGCGTGCGGTGTCGCTGCTGGCCGAGTTGGGCCTCGACCGCCCCGACGCACGGGTCGAGGAACTGAGCGTCGGGCAACAGCAACGGGTGGCGGTCGCCCGCGCGGTGGCGTGCTCGCCGGCCCTGGTGCTGGCGGACGAGCCGACGGCGAGCCTGGACCCCGAGAATGCGAGGGCGGCGATGGGGCTGATCCGGCGGGCGTGCGGGGCGTGCGGGGCGGCCCTGCTGTGCGTGAGCCACGACCCGGCGATGGTGTCGGGGTTTGAACGGTGCGTGGCGTTGGGCGAGATCAACCGGCCCGGTGCGGCGGCCGCGTGAGGTGGCGATGAACGATTGGACGATCATCGGTCGGAGCCTGGCGGCGAGGCTGTTCTCGACGGCGACGGCGGCGGCGCTGGTGGCGGTCGCGGTGGGCCTGCTGCTGGTGCTGCTCATGATGCGGGACTCGGCGCGCAAGGCCTTCGAACGCGGGACGGGGAACATGCACCTGCTGGTGGCGGTGGACGCCAGCCCGCTCAACGCGCTGCTCAACAACGTCTTCTACGCCGGGGTCCCCCGGGCCCCGATGACCGAGGACGCGGTGGAGCGGCTCAAGAAGACCCCGATGCCCGCGGCCCGCGGGATGCCCCTGGGGGCGGCCCTGGAGTGGGCGATCCCGGTGCAGATCGGGGATTCGTACAAAGGCCGGCCCGTGCTGGCGACCGAGCCCGAATTCTTCACGAAGTTCCAGCCGGTGGAGGGCGAGCCCTGGCGCCTGCGCCGGGGGCGTTTCTTCGAGGAAGATTGGGAGGTCGTCGTCGGGGCGCTGGCGGCGCGCGAGGCGGGGCTCAAGGTCGGGGACGAGATCGTGCTCACGCACGGTTCGGGCGATTCGCGCGCCGGCGGCGGTGCGGCGGCGGCCCACGTGCACGACGAGTTCGCGTACACCGTGGTGGGGATCCTCGAGCCCTCCGGCAGCCCGCACGACCGGGCCCTGTTCACCAACCTCCGCAGCTCCTGGATGATCCACGCCTTCGACCGCCTCGAACGCGAAGCCGGGGGGCACGACCATCACCACGACCACGACCACGGCGATTTCCCGGTGTGCATGGAGGACGTCAAGCCCGAGGACCGGCTGGTGACGGCGTTGTACCTACGCGTGGCGGGCCGCCCAGGCTCGGGCGGGAGCGCGCTGCTCCCGACGGTGTTCGACTTCCTTCGCCGCAACCCGGGCCTCGTGCAAGGGCAGGGGGGCGACCCCCGCGCCACCGCGACGAGCTTCGTGGTCGCGCAGCCCTCGCAGGAGATCACCCGCCTCATGGGCATCGTCGGGAACATCGACGTGATCATCATCGGGATCGCGGCGTGCGTGCTGGTCTCCAGCGCCGTGGCGATCATGCTCGCGATGTACAACAGCATGGACCAGCGCCGGCGTCAGATCGCCATCCTCCGCGTCCTGGGATGCAGCCGGCCGCGCGTCTTCGGGCTCGTGGTGACCGAGGCGGTGGTGGTCGGGCTGATCGGGGCGGCGTCGGGGGTGGTGGTGGCGCTGGCGGGCTCGTTCCTGGTGGTCGAGGCGCTCAAGAACTTCACGGGGCTGGTGATCCGCCCCGAGATGCCCTGGGATCTGGCGGCGGTCGTGGCCGCCTGCGCGGTGATCCTGTCGGCGGTGGCCGGGTTGGCCCCCGCGGCGCTGGCGTACCGGGTCCCGGTGGCGAAGAATCTCTCACCCTTGGGCTAAACCCCGGGCTCCAGCGGGCCGTACGGAGTGGTGCGAGAGTTCGGGGCTCGGGGGGGGATTCGTGGGGGGTTGGGTGGGGGGCGGGTGGGGGCGGGAGTGTTTATGAAGGCATTCTGGGTCATCGTGGTGGCGGGGATCGCGGGCGCCGGCGTGTGGGTCTACCAGGCCCGCGTGGCGGAGAAATCGGCGGCGGCGGCGGCGGAAACCGCGCGGGCCGAGGCCGAGCGGGCCGCCGATGTGGCCAAAGCACTGGCAACGGCCCCCCCTCCGGCGACGCCGCCCGTGGCGCCCGTTCCGTCGTCCCCCGCGACCGCTCCGGCGCCCAAAGACGAGGGCCCCAAGCCGGACCCCGCGGCCACGATCGACCCCATCAACCGGCACGCCGCCGGGGGGATTGATCTGGACCGGGCCTTGGGGACCGAGGGGGCGACGAGCGAGGCGGACCTGCGCGAGCTGATCTACACGGTGGCCCCGGGGGACACGCTGGCGACGATCACGCAGAAGTTCTACGGGGACCCGTCGATCTGGCAACGGCTCGGGCATTACAACGCGGCGGAGTTGCGGGCGACGGGGTACCTCATCGCGGGGATGAAGCTGCGGATCCCACCGCGCGAGATCCTGATGAGCCCGCAGTACGAGAAGCCGCCCGCGGCGGCGGACGTGGCGTCCTCGGCGGGCAAGGACGCGGTGCCGCCGGTCGGGAAGAACGCCCCGGCGGAGGTGGCACTGGTCTCCGAGGGCGAAGCGTTGGTGGTGGTCAAGGAGGATGGGACGAGGCTGATCGACGGGCGGTTCACGATGAAGGGCGAGGGGACGCCCGAGAAGCCGTACGAGGTGACGTGGGAGTACCTCGTCTCGGCGATGGAGGTGTACGACCCCGGGCAGGGCAAGAAGAAACTCCCGGGGCGGATCGCGATGCTCGACGGGAAGCGGCTGCGGATCACCGGGTACGTGGCGTTCCCGCTGTACGTCGATGAGCCGCGCGAGCTGCTGAGCATGCTGAACCAGTGGGACGGGTGCTGCATCGGGATCCCGCCCACGCCCTACGACGCCATCGAGGTCCACCTGTCACGTCCGGTGCCGACGGCCGACCGCGTGGCGACGTACGGGACGGTTGAGGGGACCTTCTCGGTCAAGCCGTATCTCGTGGGGGAGTGGCTCGTCGGGCTGTACATGATGGAGGACGCGGCGCTCACGGTCCGAGGCCCCGGCTACGGGACCTGATCAGACTGAGCCCTGATCGTGCCCTTGTCCGCCACCCTCAAGGTCCCGGAGGCGTCGCCGCTCGCGGAGGCGCCGCTGGTCCATCGCGATGAAGATCATGGGGATCATGATCGACGCGAAGGCGAGGATGATGACAATCGAAGGCATGCCTGATCCGCAGGGTGCGGGGACTTGGATTCAAAGCGCGACGATGGGCATATCGGTCCTGGCCGCGGTGGGCTGCTCCGGCGTGCGCACGCCCGTCGAGAAGACGTCAAGCCCGGGCCGGGACGCCATCTCGGCGCGGACCGCGGCGGCGGCGTAGGCCTTGGACCTGGGCGGGGCGACCTCGACGGCGGCGGCGACCTGACCCGGGGTCGTGTTAACGACCATCAGGTCGGCACCCGACACGCGGGCCGGGGCCCGGTCCAGTTCGGCCCGGAGGTCCAGCGCGATCTGCCCTTCGCTCTTGGCGAGCCCCACGGGAGGGATCGCCCGCTCGAACGCCTGCAGATGCCCGCGGGCGCTCTCGAAGGTGCCGTCCTTCTCGGCCCACGTCGCCGAGGGGAGAACCACGTCGGCCTCGCCCATGGCCGCCGAGGTGAGCGTGTCGATCAGGACCACGAACTTCCCCGCCAGCGCACCGGTCAACTCATCTCCGGCCCACGCCGCGTCGGGGTAGTTGCCCGTGACCAGCACCGCGCCCGCGTCGGACCGCCCGGAGCCGGCGCCCAGCGTCCGCAGGACGTCCGCGTACTCGAGCACGGGCCCGAACGAGGCGAGGACCCGCCGCACGCCCCGCGCGTTGGGCGCCTTCTCCGCGTACATCTTGAACGAACGGGGGTGGCTCTCGTCGGCCCCCTCGGGATAGATCCTGTCCCGCCCGCGCACCGGCACCGGGCCCACGCCCAGGACCGCCTCGGGGTCGATGGCCTTGACCAGCGACGCGAGCAGGTACGCCTCCTCGCACGCGATCATTGGGCTGACGAGCAGGGCGACCTTTTTCCCGCCCGCGGCGGCCTTCTGGAGCCCCTCGACGGCGGCCTCGTACGCGCGGGCGTAGTCGCAGCCCACCAGCGTGCCGTACTGGCGCACCATCGGGGAGGCCAGGCGGTGGTCGCCATGGACGAACTTCCACCCGTACCGGACCTCGTCGGTGATCCACCAGCGGTTGGCCGCGGGGTTGGTCCTGGGCTTGATGCGGTAGACCTGCCCCTGGTTGTGCTCGATGAAGATGTTATCGCCCGAGGCGGTGAGGGGGTCGATGCTCGGGGTGCTTTTGAGGAACCAGACCCGCTGTGAGAAGAGGAAGTCCTTGTCGAGCAGCGCGCCGACGGGGCAGAGGTCGATGACGTTGGCCGACAGGTCGTTGTCGAGCGGGACGCCCGGGAAGACGTCGATCTCTTCTTTGTTCCCGCGTCCCGCGACCATCAGCTCTCCCGTGCCCGTCACCTCGCGCGTGAACCGCACGCAGCGCGTGCACATGATGCACCGGTCGGAGTAGAGCAGCACGTGGGGCCCCAGGTCCTTCTTGGGCTGCTTGACCTTCTGCTCCTCGAAGCGGCTCACCCCGCGGCCGTACTCGTAGCTGTAGTCCTGGAGCAGGCACTCGCCGGCCTGGTCACAGACGGGGCAGTCCAGCGGGTGGTTGATCAGCAGGTATTCCATGACCGCCTTCTGGTTGGCGACGGCCTTGGGGCTGTCCGTATAGACGACCATCCCCTCGGCGGCGGGGGTCTGGCAGGTGGGCTGGAGCTTGCCGCCCATCTGCGGCTCGACCTGGCCCGTCTTGGGGTTGGGTGCCCAGACCTCGGCCAGGCAGATCCGGCACGAGGCCACGATCGAGAGACCGTCGTGGTAGCAGTATTGCGGGATGTCGATCCCGGCCGCGTTGGCGACCTGGAGGATCGTCTGGCCCGGGGTGAACGAACAGGGGGTCCCGTTGATCGTGATCGAGGGCATAGCCCGCAAGCGTAGACGCCCGGGCGGGCGGTACGCCGGGCTGACCAAGAACCGAACCGGTCCGGCGCGAACCTCGAGCGGGCCTTGATCTGACTTACAGGACCACCGAAATGCGCCTTGGCGCAAAAGCAAGGGGCGAGGTGAGGATTTTTCACCCTCCCGGCAACCATGGGTCTTGCCTTCGCGAAGGCTGGGGTGTCTAATGCAGACAGAGAGACATTGGCCGGGTTTCCGCCCCGGTCGAGGGAGACAAGACCATGAAGACCATTGCGTTTGGGTCGTTGGCCGCCTGTGCGGCCATGAGTTGTGTTGCGCACGCCGACTTCATCGCCATCGGTGGTGCGGGCCCGTGGGGCTCGTTCACCGGCGGGCTCACGTACACGTACATCGCCGGCAACCTGGGCACGCTCCAGGTTGACCTGACGAACACGTCATCCCCCGGCAACGGCGGGTTCCTCACCGGGTTCCTGTTCAACATCCAGAGCGTGGACGCGGGCCGGGCCGGGGTTCTGACCTCGGGCACGAACCTGAACTTCATCGGCGTGCAGAACGACTCGGGCTCCCCCTTCGGGACGTTCGACGCGGGCGCGGCCCTGGGCGGCTCGTGGCTCGGCGGCGGCAACCCCAACAACGGGATCGCCATCGGCGGCAGCGGCACGTTCATGTTCAACATCACCGCGTCCGACGCGTCGGGCTTGAGCGCCTCGAGCTTCGTGACCAACGGAGCCCCGTGGGGCTTCGTCGTCCGTTTCCGCGGGTTCAACAACGGCGAATCCGATAAGGTCCCGGGCGTTCCCGCCCCCGGCGCGTTGGCGCTCGCGGGCTTGGGCGCCCTGGCCGCCGGCCGCCGCCGTCGCTGAGTTTCCCCGGACATCTTTGAATGTGTTCTGATCAGAACCCCGCGCCCCGCGCGGGGTTCTTTACGGTCGAGGCCGGGCGACATTCGCGGACGTTCGCGGCCTGCCACACGCGGGATCGGACGTTCAAGGGTCGGTCGGCGCGGGGCGTGCGGGGAACGCGGGGGCACGACCGGCGGGTTGCGGAAAAGTGAACCCCGTCGGGTGGGGAACGCGGGCCGGTGGGGCATAGTGAACTAGGAGAGAGACCCGGGTTGTGTTTCCCGGGTGAGACCATGGAGGAGAGACGAGATATGAAGACGTGGATCATGAGCGTGACGGTGGCGGTAGGGATCGCGGGCTCGGCGTTCGCCGGCCCGACCTTCCACGCCGTGGACAAGAACAAGACCTCGACCGTGATGCACGGCGGGAACCGCGAGTTGACCTCGCTGGGCTTCGTGGGGCTGGGCGAGCAGTGGACCGGGGCGAACTTCCTGCACTGGCACGACGGCCGCCTGACGAACAACGTCGGGACGTACGGGTGGAATCAGGAGATCCCGCGTGACGTGAACGGGGACGACGACGTCTCGGGCAACCCGGACCGGGCCGACTCGGCGTCCGCGTTCTTCGGGGAGGCCGGCCGGACCGGGACCCTCCGCGAGGTCTTCGGCCCGTTCAACGGGTACAAGAACATGTCGTACATCATCGACGGCGAGGACAACGGGTCGTGGACGCTCGACCTGTTCTTCGCGGCGGGGATCCGGCTCAACGCCGACGACCGCGCCGACACCGTCGAGATCGCGCTCCTTGAGCGCGGGGGCAACAGCGACCTGCGGATCATCGGGATCCGGGCCGACGGCTCGCTGACCGACCCGGTGATGATGCTCCGCGGGAACACGGCTCAGGCGGGCTGGACGCTCGACACCCTCGAGATCGGCGGCGCCCAGCAGGTGCACGGGCTGGGGATCAGCCTCGACTCGTCGTGGCAGGACATCGTGGGCTTCCGCTTCGAGGCCCGCAACGGGATGAACGGCCCGGACCTCGTCGCCGTCGGGGTGACGAACAACCTGGTCCCCACCCCCGGGGCGTTGGCCCTGGCGGGCCTGGGCGGGCTCATGCTCGGACGCCGCCGGAGGTGATAGGACAGGACACGGCGGACTCTTCACGACCGGCCCCGCCCCACGGCGGGGTCGGTTCTTTTTTCGGTGATCCCGGGGGTCGTACGCTTGGGCCTCATGCCCCCCAAGTTCCAAGCCCCCACCGGGACCCGAGACCTGTACCCCCGAGAGGCCGCCCAGAGGCGGTACATCACCGAGGCGTGGCGTTCCACGTCGGCGGTCCACGGGTTCGAGGAGGTCGACGGGCCCACGTTCGAGCACCTGGACCTGTACACCGTCAAGTCGGGCGAGGGGATCGTCTCGGAACTGTTCAGCTTTCAGCGTTTCGGCGGCGAGAAGACGTACGCGTTGAGGCCGGAGTTCACGCCCACGCTCGCGAGGCTCTTCGCCGCGCGGGCCAACGCGCTCCCAAGACCGACGAAATGGTTCAGCGTCGGGCCGTATTTCCGGGCCGAGCGCCCGCAGCGCGGGAGGCTGCGCGAGTTCCTGCAGTGGAACGCGGACCTGATCGGGGACGGCTCGCCGGCCGCCGACGCGGAGATCATCGGGGTGTGCGTGGGGCTGATGGAGCGGCTCGGGCTGACCCCGGCGCACGTGCGCGTGCGCACGAGCAACCGGTTGCTGATCCGGGACCTTTCGATCCACTGCGGGCTGCCCGAGGAGAAGGCCGACGCGTGGCTGGGGTACCTCGACGGGGAATCCAAGCGGTCGGACGCGGAGAACACGGCGTACCTGGTGCACCGCGGGGTCCCGCTGCACGTGCGCGAGAACTTCAACGCCCTGCTCGAGCGGATCAAGACCCTCAAGGACCCCTCGACGTTCAGCATGGAAGACTTCGGCATCCGCCTCGACACGGTGGACCGCCACCGCGAGATGCTCACGATCCTCCGCTCGATGGGAATCCTCGCGTGGTGCCAACCCCCGATCGACCTGCGCGTGGTGCGCGGGCTGGCGTACTACACGGGCATGGTCTTCGAGGTGCACGAGGCCACGGGGGCCGAGCGGGCCATCGCGGGGGGCGGGCGGTACGACAACCTGGTCGAACTCTTCGGGGGCCCCCCGACGCCGGCGGTGGGGTTCGGGATGGGCGACGTGGTGCTCTCGCTGGTGCTGGGCGATCACGGGCTGATGCCGGGCGATGAGGCGTTGGCCGAACTGGCGGGGCTGAGGCCCCGGGTGTTCGTCGTCTCCAACGGGACGCCCGAGGCCGATGCGGCGGTGCCTTCGGTGGTCGCGGCCCTGCGATGCTCCACGCCGGGGCACCCGGGGGTTCACGCGCGTCGGTCGTACAAGGCAACCAAGAACGTGGGGAAGTTGCTGCAGGAGGCCGCGGCCTCGAGGGCGATGTTCGCGGTCATCGTCGAGAGCGGGTCGCACGCGACGGTCAAGGACCTGCGGACCGGGGCCCAGGACGCGGCGCCCAGGCCCCTGAGCGAGGCGGTTACGGCGTTGCGTGCGACGGCGTCCTGACCCCGCGGTCGCCGGGGGCGGCGGGGAAGTGGACCTCCGCCCTGGGCTGGGCCGTCCCGTCCCGGGCGTGATCGCGGACTCGCTCGTGGACCGCCCAGAAATGGTCGAAACTCCGGGCGAACGTAAAGGCCTGCATATGGCGGTGGGCCGCCTCGCCCATCGCGGCGCGACGCTCGTGATCCGTGGCTAGGTCGACGATCGCGTCGGCCCAGGGGCCGGGGTTGTTCCCGGGGAGGACGAGCCCGGTGGTCCCGCGGACGACCATTTCCTTGGGCCCGCCCTGGTCGGAGACCAGCACGGGGACGCCCGAGGACTGGGATTCCATCACGACCTGCCCGAGGGTGTCGGTGAGGCTCGGGAAGGCGAAGAGGTCCGCCGAGGCGTACAGGGCGGCGAGGGTCTCGCCGTGCTGGAACCCGCAGAAGCGGGCCCGGGCCCCGGCGTGCCGGAGTTCTTCCTCCATGCGGGCGCGGTAGGGCCCGTCGCCCACGACGACGAGCTCGCCCTCCACGCCCGCGCGGGCGAGGCGCTCGTGGGCGGTGGCCCAGACCTTCGCGAGCAGCGGGAGGTTCTTCTCGACGCTGACCCGGCCGCACGAGAGGAGGCGGAAGACGGGGCGGCCCGCGGCGACGGGGAACGTCGGCGGGGGCATGCGGTCGAACACCGCGGGGTCCTTGAAGCGGGGGTGGAACGACCGCGTGTCCATGCCGGGGTGGAGGCGGACCATGCGCTCACGTTTGAGCCCGAGGGACTCGAGCGACGCCATGTAGTCCTCGCTGCGGGAGAAGATGGCGCGGAAGGGGGCGTAGAAGAACCGCATGGCCTTCCCGGCGGCGATGGTGAAGGTCGGGTCCTGGAATAAGAGGTCGATGTACGCGGGGAAATCGGTGTGGTATGTCCCCACGACCGGGACCCGGAGCATCCGGGCGGCGAGGAGCCCGACCAGCCCCACCGGGCC
Source organism: Phycisphaeraceae bacterium (assembly GCA_015200025.1). Lineage (GTDB taxonomy): Bacteria > Planctomycetota > Phycisphaerae > Phycisphaerales > UBA1924 > UBA2396. The sequence goes on from CP054186.1 coordinate 1,413,264, forward strand.
CGGCGTGCTGACGTGGATCACGTCCGGACGCATGGCATCCGCGGCCCGTAGCATCCGCACCACGGGGGGCAGCACCAGCTCGAGGTTCTCGTACTTGGGCATCCGGCCGGCGAGCACCGGCGCAAAGTTGAAGATGTACGGCTTATCCGGCACCTCGAACCGCGTGCTCGTCAGGATTCGCAGGTCCCGGCCCGTCTCCGCGGCCTGATCGGCGGCGGAGCGGATGAACCGGCTCACCCCGTTCACATCCCCCAACGTATCGGTGAACAAGCAGACCCGCATCGGACGCTCCGGGGTTGATGGGCAGGGATCGGGGGCGTGCTGGGCGCGTGAGGCTCGGGCCTCTCGCCCGATCGATTCAACAAACGCCCGCTCCTTGTTCTGGTGGAACAGGCTAAAAAGGTACGGGGCCTGGGTCAGTTCCAGGGCGGCGTAGGACATCGCGGCCTCGAGCCCGGCCGTGGCCTTGCCCTTGGCCCCCGACGCGGCGAGCCAGGACCGGGCCGTCCGCCCCGCCATCGCCCGGTGCAGCGCGTCGTAGAGGTCGCACGCAAAGTCGGCCATCGGCTCGTGGTCGGCCAGGCACGCCCCGACGCCCATCCCGGAGGGGGTTAGTTTCGCCCCCAGCCCCGGGTACGCCGCCAACGTCGGGCCGATGACCCCGCGGAGGCACGCCAGCAGCGGGTCGGTCGCTCGCCGGCGTCGGCGCCAGGGCACCGCTCGGCGGAGCGCGTCCAGGGCCAAGGAGGCCTTGCTCGGGCGGGGCAGGTCCACCCCCGCAAAGCGCAGCAACGTGGACGCGACGTACCGCCCGCGCGGGGAGAGCCCCGGGGCCACACGGTCCGCGAAATATCTGGCCCCGACCGCGGTCAGTTGGTGGGCCAAGAGCGTCCCGTGGCCCGCCGATCCGATCGACGTGCTCCGGGCGTTCATCACATGGCGGAAGAACTCGCGTCCATCGGTGATCGGGCGGTCGGCGCGGACCTCGGTCCAGGCCCGGCCGCAGTTGAGCAGGGCGTGATCGTCGCTCCCGCCCGTGCGCCCCTTCTCCCACACCCGGGGCCAGTGGGCCTCGATCCCCTGCTCCTCGACCATCGCCAGGATGCGCCCCGGCGTTAGCGAGTGCAGGTACGACTCCAGCGCCGGCCCGTGGATCGAGCTGTGCGCGCCGTTGAGCGTCTCGAAACACTTGAACAACAGGGCGCACCGGTCCAGGTGCCGGCGGGTCAGCCGCCCGCACTGGCGGTACAGCGGGTGGGCCAGGGCGTGGGCCAGGTGGTGCTCCCGCAGCCACGCCGCGAACACGTACACGTCGTTCCGCAGCCCGAGCCGGGTGATCTGTTCGTCCTGCTCGGGGGTGATCCCCCAGACCAGGACGTGCAGTTTGCACCGGTCTTCGGGGAACAAAACCGTGACCTCCTGCCCGATCACCACCCCCTGGAACCCCCGCTCGGCCAGCGACAGGGCGCCCTTGATCGTGTCGTGGTCGGTCAGCGTCACCAGGTCCATCCCGCGGGCGCGGCAGAGGTCGTAGACGGCTTCGGGCTCGCTGTAGGACTCGGGGCACCCGATCAGCCCCAGGGCCGCGATCGCCGGGCCGTCGCTCGCGCGGCTGTGGCAGTGGGCGTCGATGCGGGTGGGCACGCCCGTCGTGGCGTTCGGGTCGCCGCACTCCGATCCGATCGGTCGCGTGTCGATCATGACGGGCCGCCCGTGGCCGTGGGTCCCCGCCCGCTCCACGGGAAGGACACCCACGACGGTGTATGCGTCGGTGATTGTGCGTTGTTCTCCACAGGGTTTCGACCCTTCGTGGGTCGACGGGCGTGCGATTTCGCGTGTTCTGTGCGCCCCGCGTCACGGCCTGAACGTGAAGACAACACTCGTCGAGGCCGAGAAGCCGCGGCGCGGGTTCGTAAGGGCTCGCTTAGAACGGGCGCTTGGTCGGGTTGACCACCGCATTGTCCCGCCCGAGGACCAGCAGATCGGCGATCTCGATGGCCTCGGCGAAGCTCTCCCTCGCGCGCTCGAGGTCGACCGACTCGGCCAGCACCTGCCCCTGCTCGAGGTGCTCCCACGTCGGGACCGCGTCGCCGCAGATCAGCGTGGTGTGCCGGGGCTCTTCGATCAGGAGCCCCGCCAGCCCCGGGGTCACGCCCGGGAGCGGGAACAGGCTGACCCGCTCGTGCAAGCGGTCGGGCGCGGGCTCGCAACGCCTCAGCAGCGCGACGTCCTGCTCGAGAGCGGCGATGAGTTCCGCGTCCGGGGGCTCGGCCGACGCCGCCCGCGCCAGGGAGTGCGCCAGGGGTACCCCGACGGCCTCACGTTCCTCCGCCGAGATCCACCACTTCGCCCCCTCGAAGAGCGCGAGGGATCGGCGGGCGTCGGGTCGGAAACAGGTCAGGAAGACGTCGGTGATGTCCGAGGGCGTCAGCCCGCTGCGCTCGCCGAGCCGCGCCGCCAGGGCGGGCGCCGGGAGCCCCGGGTCGACCAGGATCCGCCGGTTCCCGGCGAGGATGAGCGACGTGGTGGCGTGCCCGGTGCGCAGCGGCGCTTTCTCCGAACGCAGCGGGTGCTGCGCCAACGCGCCGATCGAGATCACACGGACCATCATCGGGCGATGGTACGCCCCGGGGAGGGGGAGTGGGGTGGGGGTCACTCCGCCGCTTCGAGCGAGGCCCGGAGGCTCTCGAGCGCGGGGTGCCGCTCGGCCTTCTTGGCCGCGAGCCTCTCGATGACCAGGGGCGGGACCATCGCCGACAGCGCCGAGAGGTCCTCGCCCATCGCGGTGATCTGCTTGATCAGGCTGCTGCTCGTGTACGCGAAGCTCTGCCCCGCGACCACGAAGGCGGTCTCGATCCCGGCGACCTCGCGGTTGGTCACGGCCTGCTGCACCTCGTACTGGAGGTCCGAGAGGTTCCGTACCCCCCGCAGCAGCGCCGCCGCCCCGATCGAGCGGGCGAAATCCACGGTCAGGCCCGCGAACCCGCGCACCGTCACCTTCGCCCCCTCGGGCTCGCGCTTGACCAGATCCTCCACCAGGGCCCGGCACATCTCGACCCGCTCTTTGGCCGTAAACAATTGGTGCTTCGCCGGGTTTCGGCCCACCGCAACCACCAGCCCGTCGAACAGGCGACGCCCGCGCTGAATCACGTCGAGGTGCCCGTAGGTGATCGGGTCGAATGAGCCGGGGTAGAGCGCCACGTGCGTCCGGGTTGACATCGCCCTCAGTGTAACCCCACCCCCCCACCCCCCCACCACCTCACCCCCACCAACCGACTCCCCCCCACCCACTCACCCCGACCCCGCACGGAACGACATCGGGGGGTCGGGCGTCCAAGGCAGTGCCCCGGCCGAAGGTTCGGTCCGGCCTGCGGCCACGATGTATCCTGCGATGGAACGGAGGCGGACCGTGCGGATGATGCGATGGATCGGTGTGGCCGTGGCGGCGATCGCCTTCCCGGCCGCGGGCGTGACCTTCGCCCCGCGGGGCGACGAGCCGGGCGCGTCGTCCAACGCCGCCCTCGCGTATTGGCCGGCCTGGCAGGGCTTCGACGTGGAGTTCCGCGACCTGCTCCGCGATCGTGTGGTGTTCGGCGAGAACCGCGAGTCGCCCGACGACAACCTGGCCTCGGCCCTGGCCGCGAGGCAGACTCTGATCGAGGCGGTGATCGAGGCGACGAAGATCGAGCGGTGCGACTTCGGGATCGGGCGCGACGGGCCCGTCTCCCAGCTCACGCACCTCCCGCTGATGCAGGCCTCGGCCAGACTCTTGGTGGCGGATGCTCGGCGACTGCGGGCGTTGGGAGCCCACCGCGCGGCGGAAGATCGTTTGTTGGCTCTGGCCCGGATCGTCGGGCACCTCTCGCGCGAGGGGATTGTGGTGTCCGCTCGCCTGGCCTCGATCTACGCCACCGAAGTCAAGGTCGAGATCGGCGCGTACCGGGTCATCGCCCCCCTCTCGCCCGAGTCCAAGGCCGAGTTGACCCGTGTGCTGTGGTCCTGGCCGGCGGACGATCCCCTCGGGATATGCGAGGCCCTCGAACGCGAGGCGAGGGCGGTGCGATCCACGGTCCTGGCGCAGCGTGCCGTGCAGCGAGACGGCCCCACGGGTCGGTCGGTGTCGCTCGTCGGGTTCCCCCGCATCGCCGATTGGGAAGATGAACAGGTCGAGCGGGAGTCGGGCGAGATCGTCGAGCAAGTCGGGGCGCTGGCCTCGGCCCTCCGCCGGCGCGCGATGGGCGAGGCCCGCCGCATCGTGACGGTCAACCGGGCCGACGGGGCGTCCGAACTCTCGCGGGTCTGGTTTTCCTACGCGCTGGAGAAGGCGGTCGACGATTTCGAGCGTGGGTACGCCTCGGTCGACTCGCTGCGTCGCAACTACCCCGCGCGTGAGTCCCCCGGCGTGGCGCCGGCGTCGCCCGTGCCGGGGGAGCGGGCCGCCCGTCCGATGACGCTGGACCCCGACGTCCCGGCGCTGGCCCGACGGATCGGGGAAGAGGTCGAATGGTCCAGGGTGCGGGCCGGGGTGCTGGCGGCGTGCACAAGGCTGAGCTCGGCCGTCGCCGCGGGGGACGCGGACCGTTACCTCGAATCGGTCGACCGGGCGAACCCCTTCTTCGAGGCCGAGCAGCTCGATTGGGCGAAGGACATCGCGTCCCGCACGCCCGAGCGGTTCGAGTTCACGCCGATCTTCGGGATCGCCCCGGCCACCAGGCCCGACGGCTCCGTCGAGTTCACCGTCCGCGTGTCGTGGACCATGCCCACCACCGGGCCGGCCAACGTCCCCGAACGGTCCACAGCCGTCGAGTTCCGGGCGATGTTCACCGAGCGCGACGGGTCGTGGCGTTACGCGGGCGAGGCGCTCGAAGAACTCAAGACCTCGGCGGCGGTCATCCGCTACCCCAAGGGGCACGACGACACGGCACGCGACATCGCCGCCGCGTTCCCGCGCGCCAAGCGGCACGTCGACGAAGGGTTCGGGCTCGCGATCGACCGGGTCGAGCAGATCACCCTCTACGACTCGCGCGCGGTCCTGCAGTTCACCGTCTACCCCAGCATGTTCCAGACCGACACCACCCTGAGCGGGTGGAGCGAGCCGGGTCAGTCCATCAAGTTCCTGACCAACTACACCCGGGGTCAGGCCGGGTGGACCGCCGCGTTCGCCCACGAGTACGGGCACGTCGCCACCTGGGAGATCGGCCCCCACGCCGCCTCGATGCCCTGGTGGGTTCAAGAAGGCGTGGCGGAACTGGCCTCGGAGGCGTTCATGGCCTCGTGGCTCCGCGAGCGGCCCGGGCGGACCGTCCGTGAGCTGGCCGCCAAGGGAGAACTGCCGACCTGGGACCGCCTGTCGGACTATCGGACCGTCGAGGCCGACCTCCGGCTCCTTCCGTACCTCCAGGGGCACCATTTCATCGGCTGGCTGAGCGAACGCCGGGGGCGCGACGCCCGCAACCGCTGGCTGGGGCTGATGGCCCGGGACGGCAAGCCGCTCGACGAGGCGACCCTCGAAGCCTTCGGCGAGCCGTTCGCCGATCTTGACCTCGCCTGGCGTCGGGCCGTCGCCGGTCAGGCGGAGAAGAACGCATCCCCGCCGGGCAACCCGTGGTAGGCTCCGTCATGATGGACCCCGCCGAACCACGCCGTTCGTTCCACGCCACGCACCGCCGGCCCGCCCGAACTCTCGCGGGGGTGCTCGCCTTGGGCGTCGGCCTCGCGCCGGCCTGGGCCGTCGGGCACGAGCCGGACCCCGGGGCGCCGGTGACCGTGGCCGCCACCGCCCGGGTCGAGAGCGATGAGGTCAAGGCCGTGCGGGCGGAGGTGGCGTCGGTGCTCGCGTCGATGCGGGCGTCGGTGCTGGCGGGGGACACGGAGGCGTACATGGCCCACGTGTCCAGGGCCGATTCGTGCTTCATCCATGAGCAGCGGTACTGGGCGAACGACCTGAAGAAACACGTCCCCGTGTCGTTCGAGTTCGAGCTGGGCGAGGATCTCGCGGCGGAGCCCGACCTCGCCACGGTCGGGCTGACGATGTCGTGGACGATGCGCAAGCCCGACGGGTCGGAGGCCCGCCCCCGGAAAGTGACGTACCCGGTGCGGTTCGTGCGGGAGGACGGCGTGTGGCGGTACGCCGGTGAGGCGTGGCAGAAGGTCGAGGGGGACCGGGTGATCGTGTTCTTCGAGGGCCCGCTCGAGGAGGTGGCGCGGGGGATCGCCGACGTCTTCCCCGGGGTGCGCGAGAAGGTGCAGGAAGGGTTCGAGATGACGGTCGACCACGTCCAGCAGATCAAGCTGTACGCGACGATGCGTCATCTGCAGGCGTCCATCACGCTGAGCTACACCGACGGCCTGGGAGGGTGGAACGAGCCGGGCGAGGCGATCAAGCAACTCGTCGGGAGGAACACCACGGGCGAATCCTCCCGAACGGTCCTGGCCCACGAGTTCGGGCACGTCTGCACCTTCGAGATGGGGCCCAAGGCCAACCAGATGCCGTGGTGGATCCTCGAAGGGGCGGCCGAGCTGGCCACCGAGTCCATCGGGCGCGGGACCAAGGCCCTCAAATCCAACCTGCGCAAATCCGCACGCGAGGGCACCCTCCGCGGCTGGGACGCGCTCACGACCTTCGGCGAAGTCAAGCCCGCGGACCAGGGGGCCGTGTACTCGCAGGGTCACCACATGCTCGGGTTCATCTCCGAACGTTTCGGCCGGACGGCCCGCAACGCGTGGCTGAGATCCATGGCCATCGGCGCCACCCTCGACCGGGCGACCCGCGAGGCCCTGGGCGTTTCCTTCGATGAGCTCGATGCGCTCTGGCGCGCGGCCCTCCTCGCCGATGAGGACGAGCCCCAGCCCGAGCCGGCGCCGGCCGCCGCGGAGTAAAACGAAAACCGGGGCCGCGTGGCCCCGGTCGGACTTCGACTCTCGGGCGAGCCCGCCGCGATTACTTGGGCGTCGGGGGGGGCGTGTCGGGCTGGGACGCGGGCTTGGGCGCCGGCGGCGTGGGCAGGGCCGAGGGCGCGGTGGGGGCGGTGGGGGCGGCGGGCCTCACGACGGCGGGGCGGGCCGCCGGGGCGGGCCTGGCCTCGGGCGCGCCGGGGGTGGAACGCGACTCGCGCGTGAAGACGATCTCCATGTTCTTGAACTCGGGCTGGCCCGGGGTCGACATGTAGAAGTCAAGGCGCATCGTGTTGTCGTCGACGTGCGTCTCGACCTCGCGCATCGTCATCTCCTGCCCGCTCATCGGCTCCTTGAACGTGCCCGTCCAGGTGATCGTCTTGGCCTTCTCGTCGTAGACCCCGGTCATGAACATGATCCCGGTCCCGAAGTTGTCGATCCAGGTCCCCTCGAACCGCTTCTCCACGTTGTTGTACCCGTTGATCCCGATCCCCTCGAAGGGCATCCCCATCATCGTCCCGCGCGTGCGGGTCTGCGTGTAGCGCCCTTCCATCATCGGGATGATGAACGAGGTGCACTCCCACGCCGTGGGCGTCGGGTTCCCGGGCTCCCAGCTCTTGCACGCGCCCTTCCAGCTCCCCACGTTCTTCTTGAGCACCTCGTGCATCGGGCCCGGCTTGGACGATTCGAGCCAGGCCTGCATCTCCGCGGGCACCGCGGGCTGCCCCGCCCCCGGCTTGGGGTCCACCGGCTGCGCCGTGTTCTGCAGCGTGACCTGCTCGGCCTTAGGCTTGAGCTTCGAAGCCTCCTGCTCGGCCTTGACCTTCAACGACGACCCCGTCTGACCCCCGTCCTGCCCCAACGCCTGCGAGGCCAGGAGGCTCGACACCGACACCAGCGCCATCGTGACTCTGCCGCTTCGACGTGCCATGGCTACCGCTCCATCGGGCGGTTCATCGCCGCCCATCGGAACCCACCGGCCAACACGGTCGGGACGGGCCCGATATGATCGGAATTTGTTCGTATTATACCGACCCACCCGCGCTCGGTTCCACTCCCCCCGGACCGGGCCCGATCGGGACGCGTTCCACGATCTGGATGCCGAACGCGTCGAGCCCGGGCATCGGCCGTGCGCTGTTGGTCAGCAACCGGACCCGGCGCAGCCCCAGGTCGCGCAGGATCTGCACGCCGATCCCGAACTCGCGTTGAGGCATCCCCGCCGCGTGCCCGCGGGCGTCGGTCAACCCGGGGTCGTCGTCGCCCGGCGTGTACTCCCCGAGGCGCAGGGTTTGCAGCCGTCCTTCGAGGTCGTCCTCGGTGCGCCCGGCCCCGCCCTGGGTCCGCAGGTACACGATCGCGCCGCGGCCTTCCTTCTGAACCCGGCGCATCGAGGCCCGGAGGACCTCGGCCGTGCTCCCCTCGGGCGAGGATGAAAGGTCACCGAAGACGTCGCCCAGGAGGTGCCGACGGTGCATGCGGACGAGGCAGGGCTCGTCGGAGGCGAGGTCCCCGACCGTCAGCACCAGGTGCGGGAGCGGATCGACCACGCTGTCGTAAACAAGCGCTTGAAACTCGCCCTCGGGGGTGCGGATCGTCCGGCCTTCCCGCGGCTCGGCCCGGCGGACCAGGCTCTCGCGCGCCAGGCGGTGCTGGATGATCTGGGCGACCGAGCACATCTTGAGCCCGTGGGCCTTGGCCATCACCACGAGGTCGGGGACGCGGGCCATCTCCCCGTCGTCGCGCATGATCTCGATGATGGCGGCCGCGGGGGTGAGACCGGCGAGCCGGCAGAGGTCGATGGACCCCTCGGTCTGCCCGGTGCGGACGAGCACACCCCCGTCGCGGGCGCGGAGGGGGTTGATGTGCCCGGGGCGGACGAAATCCGCGGGCCCGAAGGCCGGGTCGATCGCCATGCGGATGCACCTCGCCCGCTCCTTGGCCGAGACCCCGGTGGTAAAGCCGTGGCGCGGGTGGCCGTCGATCGAGACGGTGAACGCCGTCCCGCGCACCGAGGTGTTGACCGCGGATTGCGGCGCGAGCTCGAGGCGGTCGCAATCGGCCTCGGTCAGCGAAAGGCAGAGGTACCCGCGGGCGACCGAGAGCATGAACGTGATCGCCTCGGGGGTGGCGAACTGGGCCGGGAGGACCAGGTCGCCCTCGTTCTCGCGCCGCTCGTCGTCGGTGAGGATCACCATCTTCCCGGCGCGGAGGTCGGCGAGGATGTCTTCGATGGGCGAGAACAACGACCGATCGTACCGCCCCCCCGGTCGGGGAGGGGTGCGGGACGCCGACCGCGTTCACCCGAGGCCGGACCTGCGCCCGGCGAACCCGCGGTCCCCGGTCGGCGTCTAAGAATCCATCATGAGCCCCACCACCACGGCCACCCCCGGTTCAGGTCGTCCGCCGAGCCCCCGCCTCGCCGCGTGGCGGGCCGCGCTGACCGCGGTCGGACTGGGCATTTTGGGTGTTGGGTGCGAGGGCCAACCGTCGAGCGGCGGTGGGGGTGGCGGGGCCGGCGGGGGTGGGGCGGCGGCCGGGGTGATCGGGCCGACGGGCACCGGGGCCCAACAGGCCGGTGTTCAACGCGGGGATGAGAGCGGGGCGCGTGGTGTGGCGTCGGCACAGGAGAACGGGATGCAGGTCGCGATTTTCGGCGCGGGGTGCTTCTGGGGGATCGAGGAGACCTTCCGCCGGACACCCGGGGTGGTCGAGTCGGTCTCGGGCTACTCGGGCGGGCACGTGCCCAACCCGACGTATAAGCAGGTGTGCACGGACACGACGGGGCACGCGGAAGTGGTGAAGGTGACGTTCGACCCCGCGGTCGTGTCCTACCGGGACCTTCTCGAGGTGTTCTGGAAGTCCCACAACCCCACGCAGGTCAACCGCCAGGGGCCCGACGTGGGCTCGCAGTACCGGACGGTGATCTTCTACACGGGCGAGGATCAGGCCCGCGAGGCCCGGGAGAGCAAAGAGCGGCTCGCCGCCAGCGGGAAGTGGAAGCGACCCATCGCGACGCAGATCGAGCCCGCGGGCGAGTTCTGGCCCGCCGAGGAGTACCACCAGAAGTACCTGCTCAAGCGAGGCCTGGACAACTGCCACTTGCCCACGCACGACGGGGACTGATCGCGACGGTTACTCCCCGCCCTCGAGCGGCGTGAGGCGGTGCCCTAGCAGGAAGTCGACCACACGGGGGAGGTATTCGCCCACGACCAGCGTGTGCCCCCACCCCTCCGCCTCGACGATCGTCACGGGAAGGTCGGCCCGGGCCGCCTCCTCGAACGACCGACGGACCCGCGCGGGCGGGACGATCGGGTCGAGTTCCGCGAGGACCACCATCATCGGCGGGATCGGCCCGCGCACCGCGCCGCCACCCGCCAGGCACGCCGCCCCCGCGATCGAGCCGTGACGCCTTGAAACCAGGCTCGTGACCGCGCCGGCTCCCATCGAGTGCCCGAGCACGTAGGCCCGCCCGCGGTCGATGCCGAAGTCCTCGGCCATGTGATCGATCAGGGCGTCGAACGCCGCGGGGCTCGAGCCCGAATACGTCAGCGGCGCGGCGCAGACAAACCCGTGCCGGTCCGCGAGGTCCTTGATCTTCCCGCCGCCGTAGCCCTCGAAGAACATGGACTCGTCGCCGCCCGCCCCGTGGAACGCGACGACCAGCGGCGGGCGTGCGTTCCCCGCGAGGGCCGACGCGGGCGCGAAGACCCGGCACGGGACCATCGCCCCGGCGACGGGGATCACGCGCCAGTGATCGCCCGCGAGCCGAGCGTACGGGTTCTCGCCACGCTCGACCGCCGCGATCTCGCGTTCGAGATCATCGGCGAGGGCGTGCATGTCCGCGAGGAACTGGGCCGAGTTGGTCGGCGAGGGCTCGTCGGTGAGCAGCCCGACGCGGGCCCGGGCGATCTCCCTCGCGCGGGCCGCGACCGCATCGCCCTCAGGGACGGCCGCGAGGCGAGATTCGAGTGAGGCCCGCCGTGGGGCGGTCGGCGGCATCAGGCTCACCCGGGCCGCCTCGAATGACGTGCCGCCGGGGACCGCCACGCTCAGTGTGTACGTGCCGGGGCTCCGCCCCTCGAGGAGTTCCTTCAACGGGACCTGGGCGTCGATCGGGGTCGAGCCCTTGGTCTCGACCGTGAAGCGGACGGACCGGGGCGGCGGACCGTCCGGGCCGATCAGGCGCAGTTCGAGCGGTCCCGAGTACGGCTCGCCCAGCGCGTGCATCGAGCGCACGCGGGCGGACGTGCCCCCATCAACCACCGCCGTGACGCGGACCGCGAGGGAGCGTGCGGCCCGCGTGGGCGCGTCGTCGGGCTCGCCGAGGAGCGAGGCGGTCATCTCGCCCAGGGTTTTGATGGCCGACCCGTACTGGCCGGAGAAAAAGGCGACGGACGCCTGGTCAAACCGCCGGTTGATCGCGGGGATCTCGTCGGGCCCTGGCGCGTGCGACGACAACGCGCGTTCGAGGCGGAGGTACGCACGGGCGAGGTCGGCGCGGGTTGCTCGGGCGGTTCGTTCGGCCGGGGCCTCGACGGTGACGGGGGGCGGGCGCTCGGGCTGGGCGAGCGTCACGCCCGCCACGCCGACCCACGCGGCAACCACATTCGCCCCCATGCTCGGCCTGTTGGATCGCCTCACACGCCCTCTCCTTTCCTTCGCCCCCGAGAGTGTACCGGTCGCGGCTCACGGCCCCGGCGTGCGCGCCGCCACGACCACCGGCCTGTCCGCCGCGCCCTCGTACGCACGGCGGGCACGGGCCGCGAGGGTCGGTTCGTCGCCCGGGTCGCACGGGATGAAGAAACACGAGCCGCTGCCCGTGACGTGGGCCCGGAGCCCCGTCGCCCGTTCGGCGGCCTCGATCAGCCCGGCCAGGCGTGGCTCGACGACGATCGCGGCGGGGGCGAGGTTATTGAACCATCGCTCCGGATCGGTCACGCTCGATCGGGCGAGCGCCGCGACGGCCGCCGCACGGGCTTCGAAGCCGTCCGTCGGTGGGGGGAGCGAGTCGAACGCGCGGTACACCGCGGGCGTGGAGCACCCGAACGGGGGGACGATCAGCACCAGCCCGAGGCGTATGTCGCTGACCCGCTCGACCCGCCCGCCGAACCCGCCGATCAGGGCGCCGCGCGGTCGCCCATCGCGTCCTGAGAGAAAGAACGGCACGTCGCTCCCGACGGTCTCCGCGATCGCGGTCAGCGTCGGTTCGTCGAGCCCCAGGCCGAAGAGGTCGTTGAGGCCGCTGAGGACCGCCGCCGCGTCGGACGAGCCCCCGCCGAGCCCGCCGCCGACGGGGATGCGCTTGGCGACCCGCACACAGGCCGGGAGCGCTACCCCAACCGCCGATTCGAGGGCGCGGTGAGCACGCGCGCACACGTCGACCTCGGGCGTCCAATCGATCGGTGTGGGTCGCGGCGCCCCAGAGGTCCAGGTGACCTCGAGCGACGACACCCCGCCGGGCTTCGCCCGCTCGATCTCGACCTCGTCGGCCAGGTCGAACGGGACCATCCACGACGCGACGGGGTGAAACCCGGCGTTGGCAGACCCGTGCGGGATCGGGGGGCCCACCGCCAGGGCCAGGTTCAGTTTGGCATGGGCCGGGCGGCGGATGAGCACGCCGGATGGTACGAACTGGACTGACCGGCCCGCGGCTGGTGTTGAGACTGATTCTCAGGTGTGCTACGGTCCGGTGATGGTGGCCCAGGGTTTAACAATCAGTCCGGGAGGGGCGCGTCGGCTGCTCGAGTGCCGAGTGGGTGATATCGCGTCGGTTTCGGGGGTCGAGGCCGATCCGTCCGAGGCGTCGTTGCTTCGTGCGATGGGGCTGCGTCCCGGGGCGGTGATCCGGGTGTGCCGGGTGGGTGAGCCGAGCGTGGTCGAGGTGATCAGCGGGCACACGTGCGTGTGCCATTGCCGATGCCGGATCGGGCTGGCCAGACCCCTGGCGTCCAGGGTGATGGTCAAGGAAGTTCCGACGGGCGTGGAGGTGGCGGGGGCGGTGGGGGCGGTGGGGGCGGTGGGGGCGGTGGGGGCGGAGGGGTGAGCGGGGACGGACCTTCCAGCGTGGCGTTTTCGAAGCGGGTGGTGCTGCTGGGCAATCCCAATACGGGGAAGACGACGCTGTTCAATCGGCTGTGCGGTCTTCGGGCGAAAACGAGCAACTTCCCGGGGACGACGCAGGAAGCGAGGGTTGGAGAGACCCGTATTGGTGGGGCGGGTGGGGCGGGTGGAGTGGTGGTCGAGGTCATTGACCTTCCCGGGGTGTATTCGCTCGAACTGGAACAGAGCGAGGCGGCCGTGTGCCGCGAGGTGCTGGCCGGGCGGCTCATGCCGCGTGGCGAGCGGGCGGGCGACCCCGACGTCGCGTGCGTGGTGCTGGACGCGGCGAACCTCCCGAGAAACCTGGTGGTGGCGGGCGAGGTGCTCCGCCGGCGTCTCCCGACGGTGGTCGCGCTGAACATGATTGACCTGGCGCGTCGCGACGGGGTCGAGATCGACTCGGGCGTGCTGTCCGAGCGGCTGGGGTGCGCGGTGGTCCCGGTCTCGGCGCGGTCGGGCGAGGGCGTGCGGTCGCTCCAGGACGCCATCGCGTCGGCGCGGGTGACCAACATCACCCCGCCCGGGAGTGTGGAGGGGCTCGAAGCCTGGGCCGACGGGGTGTACGCGGCGTGCGTCCGGCTCGCGCCGGGCGCGGTCCGTCACGCCGGGCCAGGCGACCCATCGGCGCACGCCGGGGACGTCGGCCCTGTGGGCGGGCGCGCGGCTTCCCCGCACGGGCTGCGTGCCAGGACGCAGGCCGACACCACCGACCGGATCGACCGCGTCACGATGAACCCGGCCCTGGGCCCGGTCCTGCTGGCGGGGGTGATGGCGGCCTTGTTCTGGTCGATCTTCAGCCTCGCGACGTACCCGATGGATTGGATCGACTGGTTTTTCGGGGCCGTCGTGGCGCGGGTCCACGAGAACTTGCCCGAAGGGATCCTCGCGGACCTGCTGGCCGACGGGGTGCTCGCGGGGGTCGGCGCGACGGTGATCTTCCTCCCGCAGATCGCGCTGTTGTTTTTCCTGATCTCGCTGCTCGAGGACACGGGGTACCTGGCGCGGGCGGCGATGATGATGGACCGCCTGCTGCGCCCCTTCGGGCTCCCCGGGCACGCGTTCGTCCCGCTCCTGGGCAGCCACGCGTGCGCCCTCCCGGGGATCATGGCCGCCCGGGCCGTCCCCGATCGGCACGACCGCCTCGCCACCATCCTCGTCGCGCCGTTCGTGACCTGCTCCGCGAGGCTCCCGGTCTACGTCCTGCTCACCGGGCTGCTCTTCCGCGGTGAGCCGCTGAAGGCCTCGGTCGCGTTCGTGGGGTGCTACGCGCTGGGCCTGGCGGCGGCGTTGGTGAGCGCGATGATCGCTCGGCGGACGATCCTCCGCGGGTCGAGCCGCCCCATGGCCCTCGAGCTCCCGACGTACAAACTCCCGAGCCTTCGGACGGCGCTGGCGACGACCATCGACCGGTCCTGGGTCTTCCTGCGGAACGCCGGCACGAACATCCTGGCGATCTGCGTGGTGCTGTGGTGGCTCGGCGCGTACCCGAAGGTCGACCCCCCGGGCGAGGTGGCGCAGATGCGTGAACGGGCGGCGGACCCGGCGCTCCCGCCCGACGAGGCCGCGTCGCTCGCCGCCGACGCCGACCACGCCGAGGCGAGGCACGCGCGGGCGCGGTCGTTCGCGGGGCGGTTGGGGCACGCGATCCAGCCGGTCTTCGCGCCGCTGGGCTTTGACTGGCAGCTCTCCGTGGGCGTGCTGACGAGCTTCGCGGCGAGGGAGGTCTTTGTCTCGACGATGGCGGTGGTGACGACCGGGCGGGAGGACGCCGAGGAGGAGGGGGTGATGGAGATGGTCCGCGAGGCCACGCGCGAGGACGGCTCGCCGATCTTCACCCGCCGGGTCGCCTGGGCGCTCCTGGTGTATTACGTGCTGGCGATGCAATGCCTGCCCACGCTGGCCGTCACCGCCCGAGAGGCCGGCGGGGCCCGGTGGGCCTTCCTGCAACTGGCGTGGATGTGCGGGGTGGCGTACCTTGCGGCGTTGGGCGTGTACCACCTCGTGGCCTGAGGCGATCCCCATGTTCCCCGTGCACGACTGGCAGTTCTGGGTCGCCTCCGCCGTCGCCCTCGCGGCCGCGTACACCGTCGCGCGGATGCTCCTCCCCGCGTCGTGGCTGCCCGCGCGCCGCAAGCCGGGACGACGCGTCACACTCACCATCGAGGGCACACCCACCCCAACGGCGAGCACCGGGGCGTACCCCCACGCCCAGGTCCCGGGCCGCCCGGGTCAGCACCCGGCCTCGAAGGCCCCGAAGAACGCGTCGTAATCGAAGAAGTCGATGAACCCGTCGGCGTTGAAATCGGCCAGGGGCTGCCCCAGATCGAACGCGTCGGCGAACGCATCGGCGTCGAAGAAATCCACGAACCCGTCCCCGTTGAAATCCGCGTCGCAGAGCGGCTCGACATCGCCCGAGATCACCAGCCCGTACCCCTGCGACCCGATGTTCACCGCCGGCGCGAGCACGCGGACCGCCCACGCCCCCTCGTGCGGGGCCGCGACCAACACCTGCTCGACCGAGTTGATCGCGTCGGGGGCCCCGCCCGCACGCGAGACCCCGCCCGAGAAATCGTTGCCCCAGTAGACGTTCCCGGCCCCGTCGGCGGCCCAGAGGTCGAGGTTGTTGACCGGCGCGAACGAGGTCGGGAGCGACGCCGGCGCATCGTGGAAGGCCAGCGTCGCCTTGACGGGGTGCGCCGCCGACCGGACGCGGAACCGCAGCGTGACGACGCCCCCGGTTGAGAGCGCCCCGGGCTGGTTGTTGCGGGCCTGCGCGACCACGAGCGTCGTCGCGTCGCCCGGGAAGTACAGCGTGTTGTCGATCGTGACGCGCCCCCAGCCTTCCTGGTTCGAGGGGAACCCGGCGATGCCCGTGACGTCCATCGCGCTGTTGACCAGGCAGGCCTTGAGCAAGGCGCCCGACGGGGTGAACCCGTCCGCCGGCGTGGGCGAGCCCGAGGGGTAATACCCGCGGAGGAAATACTCGCGGACCAGGGCGGCCACCGCGGTGGCGCTCGGGGCGGCCATCGAGGTGCCCGAGCTCGACGCCGACGAGCACCCCGACAGCGCCGAGGCCGAGCGGATCCCGCACCCCGGGGTCATCACGTCGGGCTTGCGACGCCCGTCGGAGGTCGGCCCGCGCCCGCCCGAGCAGAACGTGCCCTGGCTCCCCGAATCGCCGGTGGCCGCGACGGCGAGCACGTTCTTGGCGTTCTCGGGGTTCTTGAGCAACGCGCCGTTGCTGGTCGCGAAGACGACCAGGTTGTCGTCGTGCTGCCAGGAAAAGTCATCGATGCCGCGGCAGATCCCGTCGTACGCGGTGGTCGAGTCGTTGCCGTAGGAATTGTTGTGCGTGAACGCGCCCTGCGTGCGGTGGAGGTTGAGGCGGTTGAAGACGCCGGTCTCCGAGAACGACGGGTACGTGTGGAACACGAGTTTCGCACCGTACGCCACCCCGCGGAGGTCGTTGGTGGTCCCCGCGTCGCCCAGGACGGTCCCGGCCACGTGCGTCCCGTGAGAATCGGGCCAGGGCGACTGGTTGATCGCGACGATCTTGCGGTGGTTGGGGCCGGGCGGGTCGCCCTCGGGGTCCGTGAACGCGCAGTGTGTCTCGTCGAAACCCCCGTCGATCACCCCGATGACCGAGCCCACCCCGGTGATCCCGTGGTCGTAGAGCGGCGTCTGCCCCGTGCGGTTGGTCTGCACGATCCAACGCACCGTCGCGTTCCGGGGCGTCAACTCCGGCGCGTCGCCGACGTACTGAACATCATCGAGCCCGGCGATCAGGCCGGCCGACCCCGGGGCCATCGACGCGACCACCGACCACCGCTCGCCCTCCTGCTCGACCCCCAGCACGCGCACACCGTCGGCTTTCGCCAGCTCCGCGAGCAGCCCCTCGGGCCTCGCCCCGGGGTGGAGCGAAACGACCGCTTGGGCGAGACCTTGGGCCGACAGACCGAGCCGGTACGCCGTGGCATACGCGCCCCGCCCGAGCCCGGGGTCGATCTTCCACGCCGGATCGACCGCGTGCGCGGAGACGACAAACCCCAGCCCGCCGAGGTTCGCCCCCGCCGGGACGCGGGCCAGGAAACACTCGGTCGGCCAGTATTCGAGTACCTTGATCCCGAGCCGGTCCAGCGCGGCCCGCCGATCCTCGGTCATCGGCCCGTCGAGCCGGAGCACCACCGGCGCGCGCACTGGCCACGCCCCCCCCGCCAGCAGGTCCGGCGTGGCCGACAGGTCCACCAGCCCCGACGTGAGGCTGAGGAACCCCCGGCGCGGGCCGTCACCGGCGAGCCGATCGTCACCCAGCGCCTGGGCGCACCCGGCGAGGAGGATCAGGGCGAACGACAACGCGGGCGGGGTCCTGGGTCTCATGCTCGCTCCGGGGCGTGGGCAACGCCGTTGCTTCGACCGGCCCGCCCTTCAAGATAGATGAAAGTACGTCCGGCACGCACCCGGAGTTGCGGCGGCACCATCGGAGCCCGGCGTGTTCGCAAGGCGCTAGGCGGCCTTGCGGTCACCCCCGTTACCGGGCGTCCCGCGGCCGAAGAGACGGCCGAAGACCGAGGGCTTGCGGGGTCCGACGCCCAGAGTCTCGAACGCGCCGGGGAGGTCGTCGGCGAGGGTGAGCTGGCGGTCGAGCCCGGTGGCACGGAGGATGGTCATCCCCGCGGGGTTGACCCCGACGACGACGAGTCGTCCGCCCAGCCCGTCGCAGTGCGACGCGAGGCGGAGCATCTCGTTGATCCACGCGGAGCTGAACTGCCGGACCGCGTCGATCCGCAGGATCATGCGTCCCGACGCGTGGTGCGCCAGCTCGAGGAGCCGGTTGCCAAGGAGCCGGGCCTGTCGGTCCAGCACGCTGGGCATCGCCACGGTCACGATCGACGTGCCGTGCTCACGATCACTGAGCAGCGCGTTATCCGCGCCCTCGTCCGCCACGAGTGCATCGAGCATACTTCGTCCTTCGCCGGACGGTCCCAAGGCCATGGCGGCGAGGCGGTCCGGGCGCCACGCCGTCACGCAAGGTGTGTCAATCGCCGGGCCCCCCGGCAACCACCCGGGCTCCGCTCCAGGGGTGGAGAGGTCCGAAGGGGACGGCTGGGCGGTCCGCGAGACCCCCCGGGGCGGGTGGCGACTTGCCTTGAGGACCGGGAACGGAATATCAAACCCCCCGTGCACGCCCGCGCCGGGCCGTATCATCGCACACAACCCGAACACCGGACATACGAGGTCGCGATGGGTGAGATGATCGTTACACGAGCGTTGACCAAGCAATTCGGACCGATCCTGGCGGTCGACCGCCTGGACCTGACCGTCGCCACGGGGGAGGTCCTGGGCTTTCTCGGGCCCAACGGGGCGGGCAAGAGCACGACGATGAAGATGATCACGGGGTTCCTGACGCCCACGTCGGGGACCGCGTCGGTCCGCGGGCACGACGTGTCCAAGGAGCCGCTGGCGGTCAAGTCCCGCATCGGGTACCTGCCCGAGGGGGCTCCGCTCTACGCCGACATGACGGCGGCGGGCTTCCTGCGGTTCATCGCGCAGGTTCGCGGGCTCTCCGGCCGACGGGCCCAGGAGTGCGTCGACCGCGCGGTCGAACTGACGCAGCTCAAGGGGGTCCTGCGTCAGCCCATCGAGACGCTGTCCAAGGGGTTCAAGCGCCGGGTCGGGCTCGCGCAGGCCATCCTGCACGACCCCGAGGTCCTGATCCTCGACGAGCCGACCGACGGCCTGGACCCCAACCAGAAGCACCAGGTCCGTCAGTTGATCCGCGAGATGGCGGCCGCGGGGGGGAAGGCGATCGTCCTGAGCACGCACATCCTCGAAGAAGTCGAGGCGGTCTGCTCGCGGGCGATTATCGTGGCCAAGGGGCGGATCGTCGCCGACGGGACGCCGGCCCAGTTGCAGGCCCGAAGCCGGTATCACAACGCGGTGACGCTGACGGTCCAGGCTCCGGCGTCGGCGCTCGAGGAACTCGCCCGCCTGCCCGGGGTCGCGGGGGTCGAGGACCTCTCGCCCCCGAAGGATGCTGGGGGAGTGGCGGGCGGTGTGGGGGTGGTGCGGTGCACGGTGATCCCGAAGAAGGGGGAGGTGGTGGCCGAGCGGGTCTCGCGTCACGCGAGGGAGAAGGGCTGGGCGATCGATCAGCTCCGCGTCGAGTCGGGGCGGCTCGACGACGTGTTCCGCCAGATCACCGCCGCCTGAACGCCGGCCCATCGCACGGAGTGCTCGCCGATGATGAGAGGATTGCTCCCGGTCTTTCGACGCGAACTGTCGGGGTATTTCATCACCCCGGTCGCGTACGTGTTCATCGTGATCTTCCTGATCCTGGCGGGGGTGTTCACGTTCCAGATGGGGCAGTGGTACGAGGCCAACCAGGCGGACCTGCGGGTGTTCTTCAACGCCCACCCGTGGCTGTACCTGTTCCTGATCCCCGCGTTGTCGATGCGGCTGTGGGCCGAGGAACGCCGCGGCGGGACGATCGAGTTGCTCCTGACGCTCCCGGTCTCTCGGGCGGGGGCGGTGCTGGGGAAGTACCTGGCGGCGTGGGCGTTCGCGGCCCTGGCCCTGGCGCTGACGTTCCCGCTGTGGATCACGGTCAACGTGCTGGGGCGTCCGGACAACGCGGCGATCGTGGCGGGGTACCTCGGGAGCGCGATGATGGCGGGTGGGTTCCTGGCCATCGGCGCCGCCGTCTCCGCCGCCACCAAGAGCCAGATCATCGCGTTCATCCTGACGGTGATGCTCTGCTTCGGGTTCCTGCTGGCGGGCTTCGCGCCGGTGCTGGACTTCTTCCGGGGGTGGGCGCCGGCGTTCATCGTCGACACCGTCGCGGGGTTTAGTTTCCTCACCCGCTTCGACGGGATCGCCAAGGGCGTCCTCCAGCTCCAGGACGTCGTCTTCTTCGGCTCGCTGATCGCCGCGTGCCTCGCCGCCAACCTGATCATCGTCGAGGCCAAGAAGGCCGCCTGAGGAGGACCGCCCGTGCCACGCCAGCTCGCCACGCTCGCCACGCTCGCCGCCCTCCTGGTGGTGTTTGTCGCGGTCAATATGCTCTCCGCCGTCGGCCTGCGGGGCGCTCGGCTCGACCTGACCGCCGAGCGCCTGCACACCCTGACCGACGGCGCCCGCGCGATCGCACGCGACATCGAGGAGCCCATCGACCTGACCCTCTACACGACCGACCAGGTCGTCGTCGACAACCCGGCGTACCGCGCCCTGGCCAAAAGGGTCCGCGAGATCATCGGGGAGTTCGCCGCCGAATCCCGCGGGAAGATCCGCTTCAAGGTCGTTAGCCCCGAGCCCTGGTCCGACGAGGAGCGTCAGGTCCAGGACGCGGGCGTCGAGATCCGCCCGATCAACCAGAAGGGCGACGTCCTCATCCTCGGGCTCGTCGGCTCCAACACCACCGGGGGCACGGAGGTCATCCCGAGGTTCGACCCCGGGTCCGAGCAACTCCTCGAGTACGACATCGCGAAGCTGATCTACACGCTCAAGACCCCCGTCAAGCGCACGATCGGCGTGATGGCCTCCATCGGGTCGGGCGGGTTCGACCCGCGCACCATGCGCCCCACGCCCCCCTGGCAGACCCTCGACCTGCTCGGGAAGTTCTTCGAGCGAGAGACCATCCCCGAGACGGCCGACCGCATCCCCGACGGCGTGGACATCCTCCTCGTGGTCCACCCGAAAGACCTCTCCGAGACCGCCCTCTACGCCATCGACCAGTTCGTGATGCGGGGCGGTCGGCTGCTCGTGTTTGTCGACCCCCTGTGCTTCTTCGACCCCGGGAACCCGCGCGACCAGTTCGCCGCCCTCACCGGCGCCGATAAAGCCTCGAACCTCGACCGCCTCCTGAACGCCTGGGGCGTCGAGGTGACCAACGACAAGGTCGTCGGGGACCGCCTCTACGCCGCCTCGCAGCCCATCCGCAAGGACGGGCGTCTGGTCCCGGCCCAGTGGCTCCCGCTCCTGGGCCTCCGCCGCGAGGCGCTCTCGCGCAACGACGAGGTGAGCCGGAACCTCGAGCCCGCGATCGCGCAGGTCTTCCTCGCCGGTGCGATCCGCCGCAAGGACGACGCCCAGGGTCCAAGGCTCACGATCACGCCGATCCTGACCAGCAGCGACGAGTCCGGGCTGATGGAGAAGATGGGCCTGACCGACCCGAACACCTACGACCAACTCCTGGACACCTTCGCCGAGGACACGGGCGGGCACGCCATCGCCGCCCGCCTGACGGGCCCGATCAACTCGGCGTTCCCCGGGGGCCCGCCCGCTCCCGCCCAAGCCCCCCCCGAGCCCGCCGCCGCGCCCCCCGCGGGCCACCTCAAGGAGTCCCGCGTCCCGGCGAACATCATCCTGGTCGCCGACGTGGACATGCTCTCGGACCAGATGCAGGTGGACCTCTCCGCCCAGAGCGTGATCCCGATGCAGAACGGGAACGCCTCGTTCCTGGTGGGCGCCATCGCGAACCTCGCCGGCTCGCCCGAGTTGCTCTCGATCCGCCCCCGCGGGGCGGCCCGCCCCTTCGACCGCGTGGAGAAGATCCGCCGCGACGCCGCCCGGGAGTTCCGGGAGAAGGAGCGCAAGGCCCAGTCCCGTCTCGACGAGGCGACGCGGAGCCTGCAGACGGCCATCGACGAGGACAAGGTCAAGGTGGGCGAGGACGGGCGGATCGACCTGACGGAACGGCAGAAGGAGCGGGTGGCCGAGCTGCGCAAGACCGTCAGCGAGGCCGACCGCGAGCTGCGGGCCGTCAAGCGGGACCAGAACCGCGCGGTGGAGCAGTTGGGGTCCCGCCTGAAGTTCATCAACATCGCGCTGATGCCCGCGCTCGTGGCGTTGCTCGCGGTGGGGCTCGGGGCGTACCGGGCCGCACAGCGACGCGCGGAGAGGGCCCGTTCCGCCTGAGCACGCCCGCACACGACCCCGACGAGGGAGCCCGCCATGAACGCCAAGCCGATCGCCCTGCTGGTCCCCGCCGCCGTCGCCGTGGGCCTCGCCGCGTACTTCGTCTCCCGTGGCGGCCCCCCACCCGTGACTCCGCCGGCCGCCGCCCCCATGCTCATCCCCGACGCCGTGAGCGTCATCCCGGGCGTCGCCGAGATCGAGATCAAGGCCGCCGACCGTTCGCTCACGATCCGCCGCAAGGACGGCGATGGGCCCTGGACCCTCCCCGTGTACTCGGGGTACCCCGCCAAGCCCTCGCGAGTCACCGACCTCCTCGCCGCGCTGGCCGGCATGGCCCTGATCGAGGAGAAGACCGCCAAGCCCGACTGGTACGGGCGGATCGGGGTCGATGAGCCCACCGCCCCGGGCTCCACGGGCGTGCTCATCACCCTCAAGGACCGCGCGGGCAAGAGCCTCGCCGCCGTCATCCTCGGGAACACCGCCCAGCCCGGCGCGCCGATCCCGGGCGTCCGCTCGGCCCGCTATGTCCGCCGACCTGGCGAGGCCCAGTCCTATCTCGGTTCGGGGGCCGTCGAGGCCGACACCGCGCCGACCTCGTGGATCACCAACCCCGTGCTCCAGGTGCCGCGCAACTCCCTGAAGACGGTTGTCCTCACCCGGGCCGAAGCCCCCGGCGAGACCCCCGACCGGGCCAATGTCCTCGACCTGGTTCGCCATGCCCCCACCGACGCCAACTTCACGGTCCGCAACCTCCCCCCGGGTCGCGCCGTGCAGAGCCCGTACGTGGTCGATCAGGCGGGGGGCGCCCTCGCGTACGTCACCGCCGAGGACGTCAGGCCGGCCGATCAGATCGATTTCGAGTCGGGCGAAGAGGCGCCCCCGCCGGCGGCCGGCTCGAAGCAGGCCGCCTTTGTCCGCTCGCAGGGCCGGTTCGTGTCGTTCGACGGGCTCGTCATCACGACGCGCGTGACCCGCCACGACGGGAGGTACTGGCTCACCGCCGAGGCCGCGTTCGACCCGGGCGAGGCCCAGCCCGAGGCCCAGGTCGCCGATCCGACTCGGCCGACCCCCGAGGATGTCCGGAAGCAGGCCGACGAACTCAACGCCCGGCTCAAAGGATGGGCGTTCGCCATCGGGGAGTGGAATGCGCGACAACTCGCGGCCAAGCTCGCGGACCTGCTCAAGGATCCCGAGCCCGAGATCGTCGACACCCCCGGGCCCATCGGCCCGCCGGCGGACGATCCCCTCGACCCGCTCAAGCCCCCGCCCGCGGACGACCCGGGGTAAGCACGGTCAGGGAGCGAGCGTCGCCGGCGGGTTCAGCGGCGAAGGGCCCAGTGTCTGGACCGTCCACCGCCCGGGCCGCCGGCGTTCGAGGTACTCGTTGACCCGATCGAGGGTCACACGGTCGACCTCCTCGGCCATCTCCCGCAGCGTGCGCGCCCGCCCGAGCCGGTGCACGTCCACCGCCGCTGCCGCCGCCCGAGCCCCGCTCGATTCGCCGCTGAAGACCAACCGGCTCTTCATCCCGACCACCGCGCGGGTGAACTCCTCGGGTGTCATCCGCCCCCCGGGCGTCCCGAGCCGGGCCAGTTCGCCGGCCAGCACGTCGAGCGATTCCTGCGCCCGCTCGGGAGTCGTCCCCACGTAGGCCGAGAACTCCCCGAGGTCCCGGTCCCCCCGGTACCCCGCCGAGACGGCGTAGCACAACCCCCGCTTCTCGCGGACCTCCGAGAAGAGGCGCCCGGACATCCCGCCCGAGAGCACCCCGCAGACAATTTTCTCGAGCACGCTGTCCCCGTGGCCTTCAGGCGGAGCGTCGCTCACCGCGATGATCTGGACCTGGTTCGTCGCGTCCTCCTCGTGCCCGTACCCGCGCGGGGCTTCGGGCCCCTGCGTCGGCTCGGGGGACGATCCCTCCCACCCCGTGAGCAAGCGGTCGAGCGCCCGGGCCGCCGCTTCTCCCTCCACCGCCCCCGCCAACGCGATGATCGAACGCCCCGGGCGGGCGGCGGCACGCCACCCGGCGGTTAGCTCGCCGTGCGTCAGGGCTTCGATCCCTTCCACGGTGCCCAGCCCCGATCGGTCCCGAGGTGCGCGGTGATGCCTAGCCCTCGCCGCGATCCCGGCCCGCTGCGAGGGGTCATCCTTGAGCGATTCGAGCGACTGGAGCGCCAGTTCTTTGGCCGGGCCGACCTGGTCCTCCCCCAGCGCGGGGCGGACCGCCATGTCGGCGATCAAGGGGAGCGCGTCGTCAAGCCGATCCGCCAGGACCGTCGCCGTGAAACGCATGAAATAGGTCCCGACCTCGACCGCGCGGGCGCACCCCAGCCGGTCGAACGCGTCGGCCTGCGCCCGGCTGTCGAGCCCCCCCGCCCCGCGCATCAGCATCTCCGACCACACCGCCGACCGCCCGAGCCGGTCCGCCGGGTCGTCCGCCGAGCCGCCGGGCACGAGCCAGCACACCGCCACCGACCGAAGCCCGGGGATCGTCTCGGCCACCAGCGTCGCCCCGCACGCCAACGCCGACCTTGAAATCTCGCCCATCAGACCTCCGCTCCCGCCGACCCCGTGGCACAGTCTATGGGACCCTCGCCCGCCACCCACGCCTCACCGGGGCCGATCTGCCCCTACACCCGGCACCGCCCGCGCCGATTGCCCCCCGATTCCCGCACCACGCTCACCCGTTCCCGCGTACGGGTCGATCCCATCCGGTTCGGCGGAACGGGACCAAGGGAGTTCCATGCGGATGGTCGTCAATATCGCGGCGTGCGCGTGCGTCCTGGTCGGGGCGGCCGTGGTCGGCGTCCGGATCCGGGAGGAGCGGCACCACGAGGAGCGGATCGAGCAGACCAAGGCCGCGCTCGGGGCGATCCGGCAGGAGATCGCCCGTCGCGCCGCCCTCGAACCCGACCACGCGGGCGCCACGGGCTGGCCCGGGACCCTCCGCGCCGAGTGGTTCGCGGACCCGCCCCCGCAGAACGCCCTCTTCGACGACGGCCGAGCGTGGGTCGAGATCGCCGGCAAGGCCGATTACGACCTCAACCACCCCACCGTCCGGTGCGACGCGACCGGCGGGCTCGCCCAGTTCTGGTACAACCCGGCCAACGGTCTGATCCGCGCGCGTGTCCCCTACGCGATGAACGACGCGCAGACCCTCGCCCTCTACAACGCCGTCAACGACGCCGACGCGACCACGCTCTTCCCGAGGTTCGCCGGCAACGACGCGAAGCGCGGCGACCGACTCGGTGCTGCCGACGACCACCGATGACCGCGCGCGACGCGCGTCATTGTGGATAACCCATCCCGCTCAAGTCATACGCCGCATCTTTCCGATATCCTCACACGAGAGGCGCGGAGCGCATGTCGCGGCGTCGCACCTCGTATCAATCCCAGGAGTTCACCATGGCGAAGAAGGCAAAGAAGAAAGCGAAGAAGAAAGCCTCGAAAAAGACCAGCAAGAAGAAGAAGTAAGGCTCGGCGAAAGCCGCTTCAACCCCGGGCGTCCCTCGTGACGCCCGCCACTGTGCTTGTGTCGATCACCACCGGGCGCCGCACTCAACCGGCGGCGGGCTCCACGGCGAATGTCGCCTGAGACTCTCCCAGCCGCCCGACGCGACGCCCTCCACGGGCCTGGATAAGGCCTACGACCGAAGATCAACGCGACCGATGGCAGTGGGGCCGGCGAAAGTCGGCCCCGCCGTCGTTTTTCAGACCCTTCGGCCCCCGCACGATCCCTTTGCACCCCCACCGTGCCCTCAGCACGGCCCTCGAACACCACGCGAGCATCGCTGAGCCCGGGCTTTCCCGGGCCGTGCACTCACACGATCCCGTCGGTCACCATCCCCGACTGGCCGGCCCCCTCCGGCGTGGCGCCCCGCCCGATCAGGTCGATCGACCGCCACCGGCCCGACCGGAACCTCAGCAGCAACACCACGCATAGCACCATGATGTACGTCGCCGCCGCGATCCACGCCCCGAGCGACTCGAGCCGCGGGGCCAGGTGGATCAGCGCCAGCCCACCGCCCACGATGATCGACCACGACGCCACGATCGTCGCCACACCCGGGAACACCGTGTCCCCCGCACCCCGCAGCGCCCCCGAGATCACCATCGCCCCCGCGTCAAAGACCTGGAACGCCGCCGTCGCCACCATCATCCACGACCCCAGCCACACCACCCGCTCCACCACGTCCTCGGGCGTCCCCGAGTCCACGAACAGCCTCACCATCGGCTCGCGGAACACCACGAACAGCACCCCGCACGTCCCCATGTACGCCAGCGCCACCCGCATCGCCAGCCACGCCCGCGCCGCCGCCACGTCGTGACGCCCCGCGCCGATGTGCTTCCCCACGATCGCCGTCACCGCCACCGACAGCCCCACCGCCGGCATGAAACTCAGCGACATGTACTGGTGCGCGATCCACCCCGCCGAGGCGTGCTCGGCCCCGAAGTGGCTCACCAGGTACACCATGAAAAACCCCCAGCACACCATCTCGTTCCCGAACATCACCCCCGCGGGCCACCCCACACGCAGCAGGTCCTTCACGTGCGCCCACGACCAACGCCACGCCGTCCGTGTCCCGTACCGGCGGTGATACGCCGGCCCGAGGAACACCGCCGCGGGGATCAGCAGCTCAAACCCCGTCGCCAGCACCGTCCCCCACGCCGAGCCCGCGATCCCCATCCCCTCGATCCCAAGCCACCCCGCGATCCACGCGCACCACCGACCGAACGCCCCGAGGTCTTCCGGCGGTGTGCCCGATCCGAACACCAGCACCGCCGACGCGACCAGGTTGATCGCGTTCGCCGACAAGCCCGCCACCATCACCACCCACGCCTTGTGCATCCCGTAGAAAAAGTTCGAGAGCGCCCGGCACGAGAGGTTCAGGAACGCCCCGTACAGCAGGACACGCCCGTACTCCTCCGCCAGCACCGCCTGCCCCGCGTCCATCCCCGCCGCCGAGAAGATCCAGGGCAACGCCAACGCGTACGGCAGCAGCAGCGCCGACGCCACGACCGCCAGCCACACCGCGTTCCACGCGTACGCCGCCCCACGCTCGGGCTTCCCCGCCCCGAAGTTCTGCGACACGAACGTGCTCACCACCCCGAACACCCCGAACGCGATCGACTGCGGCAGCCACGCCGCCAGCCCCCCGTTCCCCTGCGCCCCCACGTACTCCGCACCCAGCCTCGACACCAGCCACTTGTCCGTGAACGTCATCAACGTATAACTGGTCATCGTCGCCACCGTCGGCCCCGCGACCGACAGCAACTCCCCCAGAGGGCTCTTCGCCTTCTCCAATCCCGTGCTCATGGCAAGGCCGAGCGTAGCACCCCGGCGGTATGGAACCGCCCCCACGTCCTTCCCCTTGCTCCCGCTCCCCACCCTCTCCCTGTAAGTCTCGGCGAACCGGCGGGGACGAGGAGAGGTGCCCGCGCGTCAGCGAGGGCGGTGAGGGGCGGCGTTCGACTCGCCCCGGCCCGCCGCCCCACCCGCCGCCCCACCCGCCGCCCCACCCGCCGCCCCACCCGCCGCCCGGGCGCCATGAGCAGCCCCATCAGCGTCGCGTTGCGACCGACACCGAACAGATTCTCGCGCACCGGGTCACCGGCGGCCGACCCCATGCACCCGCACGACACCCCCGACCCGCCCGCCGTCATCCACACAAGGGCCGCCGAGAAGAGCAGGAGCGTCACCGCCGCCGCCCCGCGCGGCACGCGCGAACCCGGTCGCATCACCAGCCACCCCGCCAACGCCGCTTCGTACGCCACCAACGCCCCCGCCGCCGCCGGAACGGCGTCCCACGGCACGCCCAGCCACCCCAGCGTCGGCCCGACCGCCCACGGCTCGGTCGCCTTCGACCACGCCGCCCACGCGAACACCGCCGCCACCACCCACACCGCTCCGGCCGTCACCCATTCGGCCCACCACGCCCGGCCATCGCCCGCGTGTTGGCCCGCGCGGGGACCGGGCCCCGACGCCCCGTGCGCCTCGCCTCCCATCACGCCGCTCCTTTCGGATCGCTCGCCTGTCCCCACCCCCGCCCCCACCCCCGCCCCCACCCCCGGCCCCACCCCCGGCCGCTACCGCTCCAGCGGCGTGCCCTTCCGCAATGCCCGGGCCTTGTCGATCGCCTTGCGGCCAAGCTCCACCTTCGTCGCCCAATACTCGTTCTTGAGACCGTCGGCCAGCCAGCGCTCGTGCCACGCGGGAAGCGTCTCGCCCTTCTCTTTGAGCACCCACAGGTAGAACAGCCCCCACCCCTGGATCTCGTCGTCGTAGTGCACCGACCACCGTTTGACCTGCTCGAGCATCCGCCGACGCTGATCCGCCGACAGCCCGACCAGATATTCCGCCACACCCATCTGGAACATGCTCGCGATCGCACGCGACTCTCGGTGGTACCCGTCCGAAGACTGCTCGCCTTCCTCCCGCATCGGCGTCCCGCCCTCGACCCAATCGACAAAAGGCTCGGTCTCCCGAGCGTCCCCCGACCAACGGTCGGGCATGACGCCATAGATGACCATAAAGCGAGCCTGATCCGGCGGGATTTCATTCTCTCTCACGAGTTGCTCATGCCGCATTCGTTTCTCGGGTGGCATGAGCGCCTTGAGCGCCTCGAGATTCTCAGGATCCAAGAACCCCGACACCTCACGCGTCGGCTCGATCCCCACCGGCGCGGGTGTGACCCTCGCTTCTCCCCGCTTCCACGCCACCACACCGGCTACAACGCCGACAGCAATCACAACTCCCGCGGCTACCCAACTCCTCCGGCTCTTCATCGGCATACCTCGTTCGGCCCGCGTGATCCTGACACTCTAACTCTCACGGGCCCCCGGGCGGCGACGGCTTCGGCGGGCACAGGTGGGGCAAGGTGTTGCACTGATTTGCTGCCTCGCACTGCTCATCCGGGTAGCCGCCATTAAAGTGCGTGCAACAGATCCGGCAGCACCGTTGGCACGGCTCGGTATTGCACGTTTGATTATTCAGAAGCTGCTGATCGCTGCACGGATTCGTCCAGTACGCCGACATCGCCATCATCACCGCGCCGCCCGCGATCAGCACGCCCGCCGCCAGCCACCGTCCTTCGATCTTCATGGCAACCTCCTTCCGGGTGATGTTGCATTATGGGGGGGGGGTAGACTGTCAAGCCGGAATGTGCATCATGTGGAAAGATATCATGATCGACCGACTTCTCCACACCCCGCCCACCCCCACCCCCACCTCCATTCCTACTCCCACCCCCTCATCTCGTACCACTCGATCCAGCCGTTCGGTCCCAGCCACTCTGTCCCGCGATCATCCGCTCCGGTGCCGTGCCCACAGCCGCTGCCCGGGCAAGGGTTTCACGCTCATCGAGGTCCTCGTCGTCGTCGCGATCGTCGCGGCGCTGATCTCGCTGGCGGTCGTCGGGCTCCGGGGCGCCCGCAAGGCCTCGGCCGCCCTGGCCTGCCGCGCCCACATCCGCAACGCCGCCCAGATCACCCACGCCTACGCCAACGACCAGAAGGGATGGCTCCCTTTCTTCGCCGACCCCAAGAGCACGCCCGCGTTCCGCAACGCCGGCATGGGCTTTCAATACAACCAACAGGTGCTCTACTGGACGATCCCGCTGCAGGGGTACCTCTCCCAGCCGCGTGTCGCCCCCGAGCAGTTCTGCCCGTCGAGCGAGCTGTACCTCGACGTATTCAAGCGTGGCCGGCGTGAGGAGCGGCTCGCGCACTACACCCGCTCGTTCATCCTGTTCTCGGATTATGAGCTGACGCTGACCGCCGCGTACGACCCGCGTTTCTTCACGCCCGCCGGCGACACCCCGCCGTCCCCGGCCCGCGCGGTGGCCCTCGCCGAGGCCGCGTATCCGGCACGCAAGGGCTTGTTCGTCGAGCCCCGCCCCGCCCACCGCGGCGAGACGATGGGTCGCCACGAGAGCCCGAGCCTGTACTACCACGCCGGACGCCGGGGCCCGTTCCACGTCGCCTTCTTCGACGCCCACGCCGAGGAGGTCGACTTCGATCGCCTCACCCCGGGCCACACCCGCCCCGGCGACA
Organism: Phycisphaeraceae bacterium; assembly: GCA_015200025.1. Taxonomy (GTDB): domain Bacteria; phylum Planctomycetota; class Phycisphaerae; order Phycisphaerales; family UBA1924; genus UBA2396. The sequence continues at coordinate 1,443,222 of CP054186.1, forward strand.
CCGCCCTCGATCTCCCCGTCCACGGCACCCCCTCCGGCGTCCTCGGCGACGACCTCAAAGGACGAACACCGACGCCGTGAACCAATACCGGGCACGTATCCTCGGCCACGGTGTTCCACTCGGTCGTCGCCACCATGCCCACCGTCCTCATCTGAACATCCACATTGTGACCACGCGAACCTTCTTCCAAGGATGTTCAGAACATGCAACTGGGGGGGGGGGGGGGTGGCAAACCTGTTGAAATGGAAGCCATACTCATCGCCCGGTCGCGATGATTATATAATGCCTTATCGCTACGCGAACCTGGGATCGACCCATCGGCAGAACACGTCCGACGCGAGGTTGAACAGCACCAGCATCGTGCTGTACACCAGCACCACGCCCATGATCAGGAACAGGTCCTTCCCGAGCACCGCGCTGACGAAATGCTCGCCCAGCCCGGGCACTCGGAAGACCCGCTCGACGACGAACGACCCGGTCATCGCGTGCGCCGCCGCCGGCCCCATGTAGCTGATCACCGGCACCATCGCGTTCTTCATCGCGTGCTTGAGGAGCACCGTCCGCTCGGGCAGGCCCTTGGCCCGCGCGGTGCGGACATGGTCCGACGTCATCTGCTCGATCATGCCCATCCGCGTCAGCCGCGCGATATACGCCGCGAACGGGAGGCTCAGGGTCACCGCCGGCAACACCATCTGCCCCAGCGTCCCCCACCCGCCGACCGGGAACCACCCGAGCCACACCCCGAAGGCCAGGATCAACACCGCCCCGGTCACGAACGCCGGCAGGCTGATCCCCACCAGCGCCACGCCCAAGGTCGCCGCGTCCCACCACGACCCGGGTTTCCACGCCCCCACCACCCCCGCCGTTACCCCGATGACGAGCGCGATGACCAGCGCCGCCGCGCCCAGCGTCACCGACACCGGGAGCGCGTCCCCGACGATTTCGTTGACCGTCCGGTCCGGGTACTGCAAACTCGGCCCCAGGTCAAAGACCGGCGACGGCTCGCCCCCGTCCGCACGCTCGACCAGCCCCGCCCGCTCCGCCGCCCACCGCGCCCCGCTCGCCCGCCAAAGGTAAGACCCGTAAAACCGATCGAACCGGTCAAGGTGGTACCGCCGTTCGAGCGACTCGATCACCGCCGCCGAAGGCCGACGCCCCTCGGGCTTGTCCACCGGGCTCCCGGGCACCAGCCATGCCAGCGACAACGTCGCCGTGTAGATCGCCAACAGGATCACCGGCAACTGCACCAGCCGACGGATCACCAGCCCTGTCATCGCTCCCCCCCTCTCACGCCGCCGCCCGCTCGCTCGCTCACCGTCAACGCCGGCAGCATCTGCGTCTGCCTCGGGTGCGTCGTCAGCCCGCGCACCCGGTGAGCGTTGAACAGGTAGACCTGCGTGTAATGAAAGACCGGGATCAGCGGCAGATCCCTCTCCACGATCACCCGTTCCGCCCCGGCCAGGGCCGACATCCGATCCGACCCTTCCAAGAGACCCGCCGCGTCCATCATCGCGTCGTACGACGGGTTGGTGTAGTTCCGGTCGTTGTTGTTGCTCGTGCTCCGGCTCAGGTCGAGGAACGTCGTCGGGTCGCCGTAATCGCCGAACCAGCTCGCCGTCGAGATCATGTACCGACCGCCGCGGACACGATCCGAGAAGACCCGGCTGTCCACCTGCGCCAGCCGAACCCGCACCCCGAGGTGTCTTTCCCAGTTGCGTTTCAGCGCCTGCGCCACCAAGTCGTGCCCCGCGTCCTTGCGGAACAGTAACTCCAGTTCGGGCAACCCCACGCCGCCCGGATATCCCGCCGACACCAACTCCGCTCGCGAACGCTCGGGATCAAACCCTAGCCCCCCCGGCGGGTCGTACCCTGTGATCGAGCCCGGCGGCACCAGCGACCCCGCCACGCGCTCCGACGTCCGCCGGATATCCCTCACCACCTCCGCCTTGTCCACCGACAGCGCCAACGCCCGCCGCACCCGCGCGTCCGCCAGCGGGTTGGGCCGCCCGCCGTCCGTGGTGGCCGAGCAGTTCAGGTTGAGGAAGAACGTCCCGAAGCTGGGGAACTCATGGATGTGCGCCCGCGCGTCGTCCGGCAGCCTCCGCACGATCTCCACCTCGTCCAACCCCAACGACCGAAGCCGCGAAACCTCCCCCGCGTGCTCCTCCATGAACGCTCGCCTCGCCGCCAGCATCTCCGCCCGGTACGGCACCAGCACGTCCGTCGTCCAATCCACGGCCCCCGTCGCGAACGCCGTCACCATCGCGTTCCCGTCCGCGATGTTGAGCACCGAGAGACTCCCGACGCCGACCCGCCCGGGTGAATGGTAATACTCGTTCCGCTCGAGCCTCATATCACGCCGGAACCGCCACCGCTCGAGCCGGAAGGCCCCGTTGCCCACGAACACCGGCGGCTTGGTCCACCCCACGCCCCACCGGACCTCCCCCGTCGCCCCGTCGATCGATTCGTACGACGACACCACGCGCTTGGGCAGCGGGAAATACGCCGGGAACGAAACAAACTCAAGGAAGTACGGCAGCGGCCGCTCCAGCTCCACGCGGATCGCGCGATCGTCCAACGCCTCGATCCCCACCATCCCCTCGAACGCCCGCAACGCCTCCCCGTACAGCCCGTCCGCGGCGGCCCACCCCGCGGCGCCCCGATCACCCCCCGACGCGTACGCCGCCAGCTGCGCCTCACGAACCGCCCGGAACGCCGACACCCCCCGGATCGGCATGAACATCTCCGCGTAGTCCGCCCGGCTGTCGGGGAGGATCGCCCGACGCCACGCGTACACAAAGTCCCCCGCCGTCACCGCGCTCCCGTCCGACCACCTCGCGTCCTCCCGCACACGGAACACGTACACCCGGCCGCCGTCCGAGACCTCCGGCATCGACGACGCCGCACCGGGCACCAGCGCCAGGTCCGCCGAGGTCACGTCGGGGACCAGCAGCCCCTCGTACAGCGCCCTCGATACCCGGATGTCGTGGTTCCACGAGATCCGCGCCGGGTCCAGCGTGTTCACCTCCGCACGCTCCACCACCGTCAGGTCCGCGCGCGGCATCGGGTCGTCCGACCAGGCCGACCACGCCAACAACCCCACGAGCAGCACCAGCGGCATCAGGACCTTGAGCACGCCCCAAGCCTACCACCCGCCGTGGCCATGGTCCCACCGCCCGCCCTACGCCCCTCGCCGCGACGTGCTTTACTGAAGACCGAACCGGGACGCCTGGAACTGGAAGGGCGGCTTGGTCAGCAACCCGCCCGGCCCCGCGATGGCCCGCACCGCCTCCACGTACCTCGCGTCCTCGAAGGACGACGCCTTCTCCAACTCCGCCTTGAAGTTGGTCTGAGTCACGCCCGTCACGTTCAGGCCGCGAGCGGCGAAGAACAGCACACCCTCACCCGCCGCCGCCACGTTGATCGCCGCCGCCCGTGAATCCCGCTTCTGCTTCGCCGTCGGCTCGTCGTCGCCCCCCGAGACCTGCGGCAGCTTCCGCCCCGTGATCTGCTTCGCGACCCACGCGAGCATGTCCCCGCCCAGGCCCGCCGCGTCTACCTTGAGCCGTTCGGGCATCGTCGCACCGTTCGCCGACAGATCGTCCCGAAGGAACAACCCCGCCCGCACGACCGAGTTGATCACCAGCGCATCCTCGTCGCGGGACTCCATCGTCTTGAGGCGGGCCGACAGCGCCCGGCACAGCTCGGTGATCCCCGCCGCACGAACGCTCTCGTACCGCTCGCGAGTCACCCCGGCCGCCGATTGCAACGCCCGCGTCAGCGCGTCCGCGAGCAGTGGGTCCTTCTCGTCGGCGAGCCGGGCGCCCAGCGTCGCCGCCAGCCCCGCCGCCCGATCCGCCGTCACCGCGGGGAACCGCTCCCGCACCTGGTCCAGCGTCCGCTGCGCCGCCGCGACCGCGCCGTACCGGACCGCCGAACGCGACGAGCCCAGGTGCGCCTCGACGATGTCCAGCGTCTCCGACGAGGCCACGTCCCCCGCGATCCGCAACGCGTTGATCGCCACCAGGTCGTTCTCGCTCCGCGCCAGGTCCGCCAGCTTCTGACCCGTCAGCTCCGCCGCGTACGCCTGCCGGAACGACACCGACACGTCGTCCCCGCGGAAGAACATCCCCACCAACTCCGCCCGCGCCCGCCTCACTTTGTCCGGCTCGCCGCCCGCGATCTCCGGCAGGTGCTTCGACACGTGCTCCCGGATCGCGTCACGCTGCGACGACGTCACGCTCGACGAACTCACCACCTCCGGCGGCAACCCACCAAGCTGCCCCGACGCGACCGCCGACCACGCCCCGGCCGCCCCGCACACAATCCACTTCACGAGCGTGCGATTCACGGTCGTCCCTTCCTTATTCGTGACGCCCGGCCTCTCGCCGGCACGCCCGTGCCCGACAGTCCTTCGCCCACACACCGCGGGCCATTCATCATAGATCCTGCCAAAGCCCAAACCCTCGCCCGCACACGGACGGTCAACCTAGCCGCTACCCCGGGCAACGTCAACCCAACCCGATCCCGGATCACACCCCCCCCCGCCTCACACCCTTCAGTACACCTCGAGGAAGACGCGCCGCGACGGACGGACCTCCTTGTGGATCATCCGGCGGGTCCACACCCCGGGTTCTCCCGCCGACGCGTCCACGCCCACGAACGCGGCCCCATCCGCCGAACGCCACAGCCCCCTCAGTACGCCCAACTCCATCCCCGCCACACCGCAGACATAGACCAGGGCCCGGCCGCCCGAGAGCACCTCATCGACCGCCGCGATCCGCCCGAAGGCATCATGGACATAGCCCGACAGGCGACCATCGCCCGACCACCCCGACTCACGAGACACCGCCGTCACGTACCGGAACCGCCCGCCGCTCCGGGCTTCCAACGCACGCAGTTGGCCGTCATAAAGCAGGTCCGTGCCGTACGGTGAGCCCATCACCAGCACCGCCCGCCCGCCGTCGCCACGCCCGGGGTGTTCGCCCTCGGGGAACAGGTCCATCAGCATCCCCCGGAACGGCGCCACCCCCGTCCCGGTCGCGAAAAACACATAGTCGTGCGCCCACGGGTCCGCCGGGAGCACAAACCGCTTCCCGCTGGGCCCGGTCATCTTCACGCGGTCCCCGGGCTTGAGATCGCACAGGTAGTTACTCGCCACGCCCAAGAACAACCGCCCCGTCTCCACGTGCTCGTCGATCAACCGCTTCACCGTCGTCGCCACATGACGCCCTTGCCCGTCCTCGCCCCGCGTCGGCGAGCTCGTCGAGTAGAGCCGGACCTTGTGCGGCACGCCCCGAGCGTCCACCCCGGGGGGGATCACCCCGAACGATTGCCCGGGCCGGAACGAGCCCTCGAGCCTGGTCCCCGAAACATCGAAGACCACATGCCGGATAAACCCGGCGGGCTTGCGCCCGGCCGTGCAACGCTCGTTCGAAACGACCACCACCTCCGCCGGGTCGGCGTTGGGGTGCAGGTGCATCCGGACCTCGGGCATCACCGGACCGGGCTCACCCGACACGGACGCGCCCCCCTGGGCCGCCACCCCGCCCCTTCAGCGACGCGCGGGCGTCACTCATCGCCGTCCTCGCCGTCCATCCCGGGCGTCCCCCCGGGCATCATCGCCTTCATCATCCGCTTCATCAGCTCGCCCGACACCTTCTCGAGCGAGTCGAGCGCCCCCGACTCCACCTCGCCCGTCAGCCCGTCGATGGTTTCGACCAACTTTCCAACCGACCCCGTCACCATCGCCATCATCGGGTCGGACAACTGCTCCGACGCGTCCACCTTCCACACGCCCCCGACCTTCCTGAACAGCGTCGGCTCGTCCGCGCCGGTGACCTCCATCGACGCCGTGTCGCCCGTCACCACGATCTCCGCCCCGCTCAGGTCGTCCACGGACCCGGCCCCGGCGAACATCGCCGCCGGGTTCCCGCCGCCGCCGGCCATCCCGCCCAGGTCGTTCACGCCCTTCCCGAACTTCGACTTCATCGCCGCGTCCAGACGCGACATCGCACGGGCCATCGACATCACCGCGTCGAAGTTCGCCTGCCCCTCGGACCCCGCGTAGATCAGCGAGGCCATCCGGTCCACGTCCGATTCGTCCCCGACCCGCTTCATCTCCGCGAGCAGGAGACGGATCGCCCCGACGTCGTCCCCGTCCGCCACGGGCGCCCCGTCCCCCGCGTCCCCGCCGCCCGACGCCATCGACACCCCGCCCGCCGACGCCAGCCGCTTCACCAGCGCGTCACGCAGCGTCGCCGTGTCCTCGCCCTTGGGGTTGACCGATTGGAACTTGGTCACCGCGTCGGCGTACGCCTCACGCGCCCGCTCGTGGAACGCCTTGGCCGCCTCCGACGCCGACTTCGCCCGCTCCGCGTAGGCGCCCGACTCGGGGAGCCGGTCCGACGACCCCGCCAGCGCCGACATCAACGCCGCGTACGAATCGGACTCGCGCGCCCGGGCCGAGAGCACCTCGCCCAGCAAAAACTTGGCCCGCGCCCCCGCCACCGTCCCCGCCCCGCCGCGGTCCGACGCGGGCGCCGTCCGGGCCGCCGACTCGCACGCCGACGCCGCCGCCTCGAACGCCTCCGACAGCTCCTTCCCCCGCAGTTCGTCCAGCTCCGCGGTCAACGCCGCGATCTCCCTGGCGATCTCCCCTGCCTTCTCCGTCGACTGCCGCTCCGCCAACGCCGCCGAACGCGAACGCTCCGCCAGGCGCTCGGCCTCCCTCCCCAGCGCCGCCTCCTGCTTCCTCAGCTCCTCCACCGCCTGCAACGCCTGCACCTTCCGCGGCTCGAACAACAACGCGTCCGCCGACGCACGGCCCGCCTCCAGCGTCAGCCCGTCCGCCTTCGCCCGTTCCGCCAGCGAACGCTCCAGGATCGGCGTCGCCTCCGACAGCGACATCCCGCGCGTCGATTCCTTCAGCTCGATCGCCGCCCGCTCCGCCGCCGCCGATTGGTCGCGCAGCCCCTTCGCCCGCGCCGTCAGCACCTCCTGCTCACGCCCGGCCTCGGCGCCGGCCTTCGAGGCCGACTCGATCCGGGCCGCCAGCTCGCGACGCGCCCGAGCGATCTCCTCGAGCCGGGGACCCACATCCACCCGCGACGACGATGCCATCGCGTTGTACGTGTTCCACAACCCCAGCAGGCTGCTGATCCGCGACGACAACCCCCGGGCACGGTTCTCGATCGCCTCTACCTGCGTCGCCGGGATCGTGCTCTGCCCGAGCTGCGCCGCCGACAGCAGCACCGCCGACGCCGACGACAGCGCGTCCTTCCCGTCCCCCTTGCTCTTCTGCAGCTCCGCGACCGCCTGACCCAACTTGCGGTTGAGGTACTCCGCGTCGATCGCCGCCGGGGCGCCCCCCGCCGCCTCCGCGATGGTCGTCCCCGCCGCGCGGATCGACCTCAGGCTCGCCGGCTCCTCGCCGCACGACCCCATCGACACCGCCAAGCCCGACCACAACACCAGCATTCCGACCGTGCGCTTCGACATCGCGTGCTCCACCAAGCCCTCACCGCCCATCCTCCACCGCCACAACTCGCCGCCCTGACATATCCCTACCGGCCATCCCGGGCCGGGGGGCCACCACTATACCAACCCACGCCTCCTCACCGCGACGGCGGCTCGGACGGCGAAGTCCCCTCCGGCAAGCCCGATGGCACCGGCGGTACATACCCGATCGGGTACGACCGCCCCTCAGGGACCTGCATCGAGCGGATCCACTCCACCGCCTCCTGGAAACGCCGATCCTCCACCGACATAAACGCCGGCTTGAACGGCTCAGATCCCCCCAGCGCCTGCACCCTCGGGTGCGGACGCTTCGAGACCTCAGGCCTCAGCCCCATCTGAAGCAGCGGCGACTCCGCGGGTCTTTCGTAATCAATCAGCGGCGTCCCGTCCGACAGCCGGTACTCGTGCAAGATGTAAAAATTCGTATAGATCGTCGCGTCCGCGTTCGTCCGGCGGTTGCTCAGCCACAACCGCCCCGCCTCCTCCCCACCGTGGCACCGGCTCGTCGCGCACCCGTTCACCAACCACCCCCGCGCCACGTTCTCCCGGAAGAGCCTCATCGACCGCGGCTCTTCCTGAACCTGCACCTTCCCGTACAGCTCCCTCGCCTTGAGCTCGAACATCAGCCTCACGATCTGTGCCGGCTGCCTCCGGTACAGCGACGCCCGGCCCTCCTCCGTCGACGGGATCTCCTTGCGGTCCTTGTACCGTTCGATCAACTCCGTCACCACCTCACGCGGGATCACCATCCGCGGCGGCCTCTCCAAGTCAACCTGGAACACCCGGATCAGGTTCACCTCCTCCGCGCTGAGCACCGGGAACGCCGCTCGCCCCGCGGGCCTCGACACCCCCGCGCCCACGCCCGCTCCCCCGCGCCCCAGCCGCTCCAACTCCGCCTGCTGCGTCACCAGCGTCCTGAGGTTCTTCGCCTTCGCGTGCGCCGGATCCACCGACAGGATGTGCTCCAGCTCCTCCAACGCCAACGCGTACTGCTTCCGCGCGAACAGCCACTCCACCAGCAGCACCAAGCGGTCCGTGTCCTTTCGGTCGATCGTCGCCCTCAGCTGCGCGTACCGCTCCGCGATCGGCGCCAGACGCTCCACACGATCCACCTCCGCCATCGGGATCGGCGTCCGGATCCGATCGATCCGGATCACCACCTCCTCCTCATCCTCCGACACCAAAAAACCTACCATCCGACGGCCGTCCTTGAAATGCACGACCGCCTCGACCTCCTCCACCGGCGTCGGCAACACCCCAGCCTCGCCCCCGGCTCCACCCTCCGGCCCACCCGGCTCGCCCGCGGGCGGCGGTGTCGTCGGCCCCTCGGGCTGCGCGACGCCCGCCGCCGCGGCCACACCCGCCCACGTGGTCGCCACGCACACGATCAACGCCCAAGGCCGCCGCGTTCCTTCTCGCATCACCAATGCCCTCGGCCCACCCCCGGCGCCCCACCCATACACAACCCGCCGCCAATCCACAGGTTAGCGCCCCCGCCCCCGCCCCCGCCCCTCCCCCACCCCTCACCCTCCACGCCCCCCCACTCCCCGACGCCCTCCACGCCGGGAAGTTCCACCTTCGCACCCCCAGCGGCCGCGGTTCGCCCGCTCGCCGGCCTTCCCGCAACGAAAGCGGGCCACCCCGTCGCCGGAGCGGCCCGTGAAGATCCAACCCCCGCCACGCGGTCACTTCCCGGGGACGACCCCCGCGGACAGGCCGGGCACGCCCTCGAGTCCGGTCAGGACCTGCGCGGACGAGCGCACCACGTCGTCCCCGACGGCCTCGAACCGACCGCCCAGGTGCTTGGACAGGAACGCCTCCACGATCGCGTTGAACGCCGTGTTGTTCTCGGGCCGCGCGAACCCGTGCCCCTCATCGGGGAACAGCACATACGTCACCGGGATCCCCTTGCTCTGCATCGCCTTGACGATCTGGTCGCTCTCGCTCTGCTTGACCCTCGGGTCGTTGGCTCCCTGCCCGATCAGCAGCGGCTTCTCGATCCGGTCCACGAACGTCAGCGGGCTCCGGCTATCCAAGAACCGACGCCCCTCCTCCGTCCGGTGATCCCCCACCCGCGTCACGAACATGTCGATCATCGGCGCCCAGTACGGCGGGATCGTGCTCAGCAGCGTCGCGATGCTCGACGGGCCCACGATATCCACCCCGCACGCGAACACGTCCGGCGTGAACGTCAGCCCCACCAGCGTCGCGTACCCGCCGTAACTCCCGCCCATGATCCCCACCCGGTCCTTCCTCGCCACGCCGCGCGACACCGCCCACTCCACCGCGTCCAGCAGATCGTCGTGCATCTTCCCCGCCCATTCGCGGTTCCCCGCGTTGATGAACGACTTCCCGAACCCCGTCGAGCCGCGGAAGTTCACCGACAGCACGGCGTACCCGCGGTTCGCCAGCCACTGGTGGTACCCGTTGTACCCCCACGCGTCACGCGCCCACGGCCCGCCGTGCACCAGCAGCACCATCGGCAACGCACCGCCCTCGGGCTTCCCGTCCCGGTCCTTGTCCGACCACGCCGGGAGCGTCAGGAAGCTCACCAGGTCCAGGCCGTCTCGGCTCTTGATCACCACCGGGTGCATCGGCGACAACGCCAGCCCCTCGATCTTCGAGCGGTTGCTGAACAGGTACTTCGCCTCCCCGCCGCCCCCGGGGCGGCGCTCGTACAGGTAGAACTTCGCCGGGCCGTCGTCCTTCGCAAACGCCACCACCCACCGCCGATCGTCCAACGAACGGTCCACCACCGACAACTCCCCGCGCTCCACGCCCTTGAGGTACGACAGATCTCCCTCGATCGACGGGTCGAGCACCTGCCACTCCGTCCTCGTGTGGTTGAACGCCGCCGCCTGGACCGTCTTCTCCGTCGGGTGCATCAGCGTCCCGCCGATGTCCGCCTTGTCGCTCGCCGCCAGAAGCCGGCGGGACCCGTCCTTGAGGTCCACCGTGAACAACGCCCCCGTGTCTCGGCCACGGCTGTCCACCATGTAATACGTCTGCCCCGTCTTCCCGAACCCCCCGAACCCCGTCGTCAGCATGTCCTCCATCCCGATCGTCTCGAACGGCTCCGACGACCAGCCCCCCTCCTGCTTCGTCAGTTTCGCGATCTCCGACCCGCCGTCCGGCGTCATCCGCTGCGCAAACCGCGGCACAAAGTCGTCGTCCGTGATCACCCCGACCCACCCGTCGTTCTGGAACACCAGCTCCATCGCCCCCGTCGCGATGTTCACCCGGTACACGTCGTGCAACTGCGGGTTCCGGACGTTCAACCCCACCAGCAACTCCCCGGGAAACCTCTCGCTCACCCCCTGCAGCCGCGCCGTCGGCCTCATCGGCGTCCCCGACGGCAGCATGATCGCCTTCCCGTCCGGGCCCTTGATCTCCTCGAACGGCGTCAGGTCACGCACCGCCCCCGTCGCCACGTTCGCCGAGTACACCTTCCAGTTCTCATCACCGCCCACATCCTGTAGGTACAGCACGTGCTCGTTGTCGTACGCCCACTGATACTGCCGGATGTTCCGCTTTGTGTCCTTCGTGATCGCCCGCGCCTTCGACAAGTCCTCCGTCGGCGACACAAACACGTTCATCACCCCGCCCACGTCCGCCAGCCACGACAGGTGCTTCCCGTCCGGGCTCACCTGCACATTCGCCCGGTCAGGGTTCCCGAACAGCACCGCCCGGGGGATCAGCGTCGTCCCCCCCCACGAACCCTCCCCTTGACCCAACGAAAACCCCGACAGCACGCCGCACACCGCCGACATCCCGATCGCCATGCTCCGCTTCACCATGATGCCTCCACGCCGACAAACGCCCGGGGCCAACGCCCCGACGCACACGCCGGGCCGATTCCACGCCGATCCACCCGCGTTCAACAGCCACGCCCCACGCGGGATGCGATCTTAGCCCCCACGCAAAATCCGAACCCGAATCGACCGCCACCGCACCCGCATCGGCTCGGTCTTCGCCCCCACCCCGTGCACCTGCAGCCCGATCAGCCCCGACCCCGACACCCCGTCCACCAGATCCGCCGCCGCCACACCGTTCACCCACGTCCGTAGCCTCGGTCCCTCCGCCACGACCCGGAGCCGATTCCACGCCCCCGACCGAAAAGCCCCACGGGCCGCCTCGTTCCCCTGCATCCCCTGCAGCCACCCACGCCCACCTTCGTCATAGATCCCCCCCGTCCACGCCCGCGACGACGGATCAATCTCCACCTGATACCCGCGCACCCTGCCCCGAGTCGCCTCGCCCGAAGGATGCGGGTCCCACCGGCTCCTCACCTGCACCCCGCTGTTGAGCCCCGCGTCCACCCGAAACTCCAGCTCCAACTCAAAGTCCCCGTACTCCGCCTCCGTGCACAGAAACGTGTTGGGCTCGTTCGGCCTCGTCTCCCCCACGATGCACCCATCCTCCACCCCAAACCACGCCCCGCCCCCCCGGACCACCCAACCCCCAAGCGTCGCCCCATCGAACAACGCCACCCATCCGTCATCCCTTGCACGGTCCTCCGCCTCACCACCGCCGCCCGGGCCCTCGCGCCCCGCACACCCCACCCCCCCCACCACCACGACCCCCGCCGCCATCGCCGCACACCCCGTCACCGCCGACAGCCACGCCGTTCGCCTCATCCTCGCACCATACCACCAGGCCCCCCGCCGCGACGCCGACCCTAGCGTTCGGCATGGCCCAGCCCGACCCCCACCACGCAGGCCAGCAACGGCCCGACCCTCACCAGCCTCAGTCTCTCTTCGCGCCCTGGCGGCAGCATTACGTCGAATCCGTCGGCGATCCCCCCGAGTCCGCCACGTCCTCCTTCATCGAGCGCGACTGGAAAAGCCCCGACCAGGACGCCGCCAACCACGTCATCGTCCGATCCACCCGGGGCCTGATCCTGCTCAACCGCTACCCCTACGCGGGGGGCCACGTTCTGGTCGCCCTGGGCGAGCCCCGCCCGCGACTCCTCGAGTACGCCCCCGCCGACCGGGCCCACCTCTGGCTGCTCGTCGACCACGCCGCCGCCCTGATCGAGCACGCGCTCAAGCCCCAGGGCCTCAACATCGGGATCAACCAGGGGCGGGCCGCCGGCGCGGGCGTCCCCCAGCACCTGCACGTCCACCTCGTCCCCCGGTGGAGCGGCGACGTGAACTTCCTCGCCGTCGTCGGCGCCACCCGTGTAATCCCCGCCTCGCTCGACGAGACCGCCCGACGCCTCCGCGACGCCGCCGCCGCCCTCCCCTTCTCGCCAGCCGGCTGAGCGAGTCGTTACTGCGCCTGAACCTCGGGACGGCGTACGCCCTCGCGGGCCGCCCGCTGCGCGCGGTACGCCGCCATCCCCGGGGGCTCGACGAATACCTGGTCGAACACGCTGTCCCGGATCAGCGGGGTCCTATCCGTGATCTCCCTCGCAAAGAGCGTCCGCAGCGGGTCGTACGCCGCCCGCTGCAGGTCCGGGGGCGCCCCGTTCCAGACCGAGGGAGCGAAGGTGATCGGGATCGTCCGGCAGAACACCGCCATCACGATCCCGGCGTGCGTCGGGAAGTCCCGATTGAGCACCGCCATCCGCGGGTCGTCCGGGTTCACGCCCGTGAACCGGTGCTGCTTGCTCTTGAAGTAGTTCCAGAAGTCCTGCGCGTACGTGAACTGCGTCCGGAACATCTCCGCGTCCCCGAGGATCAACGCCTCGAACGCCCCCTGCAGTGCCCCCTCGACCTCGCTGATCGCCACGCTCGGCGAGCTCTGCCGGTCCACCAGCTCGTTCCGCACGAACTGCTCCAGACGCACCGTCAGCTCCACGTTCCGGAACGGGTCGTTGAGGCTCTGACCCTCGAACGTGATCAACCGCTGCCGGTACTTCTCCGCCAGGTCCAGCTGCCCGCGCCGGAAGTAGAACCGCACCACGTCCTTGAGGAAGTTCTCGTACCCGTGGCTGTACATCGTCCACCCGCGCTTCGCCATGTTGTCGAACGGCGAACGCTCCCTCAGCTCGTCGAGGATCTGCCCGTACGTGTCGACAAAGTTCGGCTCCACCGTCGCCAGATAGTCCGCCCGCTCGGGCTCATCGAAGGTCGTCGCCGCGTCGAAGAAGACCGTCCCCGTCCGGTACAGTTCCTGCACCGCCTGGATCACGATCCGGTCCGTGTTGACGAAGTCGAAGTCGCTCGTGTTCCGAGCCGACACCCGCGTCAGCGCGTTCTCCACCCCCAACGCCGACCAGTACAGCGCGTGCGCCGCCGGGTGGCGCCAGTCTAGGGGGCCGTACTTCCTCGTGTACCGGATCATCACCCCCGCGTCCATCCGGTAATCCTCACACAGCACACGCCCACGGACGTACGCCAAGAGCGCGGGCCACGCCCCCGCGTGCGCCGTGTCCTCCACCAGGTCCCGCAGCGCCGACTCCTTGGCCTCCAGACGCCCCCGCGCCGAGGCGGGGTCCAGCCCCAGCGTCACCGCCGCCCGCGGACGCGCCTGCACCCGCTCGTACAGCCTCAGGAAATCGATCCCCAGGTTCTCCTCCACCCCCGCCGACCGAAGCGCCGCCACCAACGCGCGGACTCCATCCCCGCCCGCGCCCGCGAAGACCCCCTCGAGCGTCAGCGGCGCCGACGCGATCGGCTCGAGCCACGACACGAACCGCGCCGTCGCCGCCTCCCGGCTCCGGATCGTCGGGTCGAACCGCGGCGGGGTCCCCAGCACGATCTGCCACTCGAGCGCGTGCATCTTCTTGTAGTAGATGTTCGCGTCGTCCGTGATCCCCTGGACCTTGTGCAGGAAGATCCACCCCAGCTCCTTCGATAGCAACAGATCGTTCGGGTTGTACTTGAGCCCCTGCTGACGGATCAGCTCGATCCCCGCCCGCACCCACTGCCACCGCTCCGAACGCGTCTGCGTCTTGACCGAGATGTTGTACGCCAGGTTCCACGCGTGGAACGACCACGCCCGCGGGAACCGGGGCTGGAGCGCCGTGATCGCCTTGGCCAGCTCCACCGCCTCGTAGTGCCGCCCCGCCTCTTTCATGTCGTTGGCGCGGATCCACAGCATGTTCACGAACACCCCGCGGAACGCCCCCATCGCGATCCCCAGCGCCACCTGCGGCGGCTGCCCCTCCTCCGCGTCCGTCGTGTACGTCAGCTTGTGCCGCGACGCCGACGTCGTCAGGCCCACCGACAGCGCCGCCGACAGCGCCAGGCACGCCGCCAGCACCACCACCGCGATCGCCTGTACCCTCGTGTCCCGCGTCATCCGTCCTTCGCTCGCTTCCCCCCCACCCCGTCCCCGTCCCTGTCTTACTGCCCCGAGTACATCGCCAGTTCACGGCGCTTGAAGATCGACCCCGCGATCCAGTAGATCACCCCCGACGCCGCCGCCAGAACCACCAGCCCGAAGGCCACGTGCCCCCACGACAGCAGGATCCCGTCCACCAGCCTCTGCGTGGGCCTCAGGTCCGCGTACACCTGGAACAACCACGTCACCCCCTCCGCGATCCGCACCGCGACCCACTTCGCCCACACCACGTTCCCCTCATGGTCCATGTCGTCGTAGGTCTCCAGGCTCTTGGCCAGGTACCCCGAGCTCTCCGCCGAGAGGAACACCCCGAACGCCACCAGGCTCGCCACGCTGAACGACAGGAACGTCGCCGCGCAGATCCCGATGATCGCCAGGAACACCAGCTTCACCCATAAGACCACCATCACCCGCACGAAATTCATCCGGTACCCGCCCCGGCTGTAGGAGACCTCCAGCCCGCCCTTGGGGAACGACACGTCCGACGGGTTCGCCATCGGGATCGTCTCGTTCACGAACCCCCCGTTGTACACCGTCACCGTCAGGTTCCCCTCCGCGTCGATAACCGTCGGGGGAAGGTCCATCACGTGGAACTGCCCCAGCACCACGTCCCGCGAGATCGGCGGGAACCCACGGAACATGAACGTCAGCTTGTACGTCAAGTCCGGGCGGTTGCTCCCCGAATCGATCCGGTACCGGAACGTCACCGGACGCCCCTGGTCCCGGGGCGCTGAGAGCCCCGCGAAGCGGTACGTCTGCGACCCGATGATCCCCGAGCCCGGGGGGGCCGCCGGGATCACCCGGTACTGCAACTCCACGTCGCGGTTGAGGCTGTCGAGCACCTCGCGACGCTGCGCCTCGCTCCGGTCGTCGAAGTTCGGGTTCGAACGCTTGATCTCCGCGATGTACTGGTCCACCATCCCTCGGAAGTACTCGGGGTCGCGTGACGCCATGTTCAGCGGCTCGTTGTCCACCGCGACCCGCGCCGCCAGCACCTGCGATTCCAGGACCCGCCGGTCCTCCGTCACCCCGACGCCGCTCTTGGACTGGAACGGCCCCGTCTCGTTCAGCGCCGGGAGCCCGCGCAGGTACTCCGTGAATAGGAACACCCCCGTCCCCGACACGCTCAGCAGCACCAGCGCCAGCACCGACACCCCGAGCCACTTCCCCAGCACGTACGACCACGCGCTCACCGGCTTGGTCATCGTCTGCCAGATCACCTTCCCCCGCTGCTCCGTCGCCACCGTCGACACCGAGAACAGCACCACCAGCACCGCGATGATCCAGAACGAGCCACCCGTCCCAAACTGCAGGAACGACTGCACCCGGTACCGCAGCGCCGTCCGGTCGTCGAGCATCCCGGGCAACGCCGCCAGCCCGAACACCAGCAGCACGAAAAACACCAGCGACACCCGCTGACGCGACGCCTCCACCAGCACGTTCCGCGCGATCCCCGTCACCGCCCACGGGCCCGACAACAGCAGGTTCGCCCCGCGCATCAGCGTCACGAACGACAGCGACAACGCGAACACCCCGCCCAACAGCCGCGCCCAGTCCCGCGTCGACTCGAACGCCAGCAGCGGCAGCACCACCGCCCCCGCCCCCAGCAACACCGCCAGGTACGTCAACCCCAGCCCCATCCACACCGCCCCGGCCAGCAACACCGACGACACCCCGATCGTCACCGCCGCCAGCGTCGTGTCCCCCTTGGCCTCCAGCAGCCGCTCGATCGAGCGGTTGATCCGCTCCAGGTCCGACCGGGCCTCGACTTTCTGGGCCTCGGTCATCCCCGAGAGTTCTTCGTCGCTGAGCGACCCCCCGAACCGCTCGGCCGCGGGCCCCCCGAACACGAAGGCGATCATGAGACCCGCCGCCGCCAGCACGATCAGCGCCGTCGCCGCGATCTTGAAAGACCGCGCCTCCTGCGCGCGCCCGAGCCAGCCCAGCCGTTCGCCCAGCGTCACGCCACGCCCCCGCCGTCGCGCCGACGGTCATCCCCGTCCTGGGCCCCGCCGCCCCCGAGCAACCCCTCGATCAACGAACGGTCGACGTCATCGGGGGCCCGCGGGGGGGCGCCCGTCGCGGGGGCCGACGCCGAGGGCGTCGAGGGCACGACCGGGCTCGACACCAACGTCCCG
The DNA here is from genome assembly GCA_015200025.1 of Phycisphaeraceae bacterium. Classification (GTDB taxonomy): domain Bacteria; phylum Planctomycetota; class Phycisphaerae; order Phycisphaerales; family UBA1924; genus UBA2396. The sequence continues at coordinate 1,460,168 of CP054186.1, forward strand.
ATGATCCCCGCGTCCGGCCCTCGCTCCTCGCTCGGCCCGACCGGCGACGCCGGGGCCGACTCGCCCGTCGCCGCGGCAAGACCGGGATCTTCTTCCGCCGCGGTCACCAGACGCTCGATCAACGCCTCGCCCCCCGTCGCCGGGGCCGCCGCTCGGAGGAACCCGGCCGTGGGACCGCCCGCCGTCGCCCCGCTCGTCGCCACCGACGCCGCGCGCGCCCGCTCCACGATCTCCAGGAACAACTCCTCCAGCCGCTGACGGGGCTTGGAGACCGACAACACCGACTTGCTCCCCCCGCTCGCGCGCCGAACGAGCGCGTCGATCTCCGCCACCGTCGCGTCGTCCAGCTCGTCGAGCTCGATGGTCGTCCGCTCGCGGCGCTCCAGCAACGCCTCGCACGTCCCCTCCCGCCGGACCTTCCCGCCGTAGAGGATCACCATCCGGCTCACGCAGTCCTCGACGTCCGACAGCAGGTGGCTCGACAGGATGATCGTCTTCCCGCGACGGCCCAGCTCGATGATCAGGTCCTTGACCTGCCTCGTCCCCAACGGGTCCAGCCCCGTCGTCGGCTCGTCCAGGATCAAGAGGTCCGGGTCGTTGATCAACGCCTGCGCCAGCCCGATCCGGCGCTGCATCCCCTTCGAATACTCCCGCACCGGCCTGAACTGCGCCCCGCTCAGCCCCACCATGTCCAGCAGCTCATCGATCCGCCGACGACGCGTCTTGGCGTCCAGCTCGAAGAGCTTCCCGTAGTACTCGAGCGTCTCCCTCGCGTTGAGGAACGGGTACAGGTAGCTCTCCTCGGGGAGGTACCCGATCCGGCGCTTCACCCACACGTCGGTCGCCGGCTTCCCGAACACCGCCACCCGGCCCCGCGTGGGCCTCAGCAGCCCCAGGATCATCTTGATCGTCGTCGACTTGCCCGAACCGTTGGGCCCCAGGAGCCCGAACACCTCGCCCGACATCACCTCGAACGACACGTCGTCCACCGCCCGCGCCCGCGCCCGCATCCAGAAATCCCGGAACGTCCGCGTCAGACGCTGGCACACCACCACCGGGACGCCCGCGCGCCCGCCCCCCGCCACCCCGACCGACGCGTCCACCGCCGACGTGTTCACCATGACGCCTCCGCGCGTGCGGCCCGCCCGATCACTCGGACACCGGGCCCCCGCCCTCCTTGACCTTGAACCGCTCTTCATTGAGCATCCGCTCTCGCTCCCGCTTCGCGCGGTCCGCCGACTCGCGGTTCAGACGCTCCTGCGCCTCCTTCCGCACGTCGGGATCGCGCGACAGCCGGAGCCTGAGGACCTCCATCCCCGGTGGCAGCGCGATCAGCTCCACGTTCTCGCGCGACATGAACATCGTCACCGCACGCTCGATCTCGCTCGCCACCATCAGCTCCGGGTCGCTCTTGAACTGCGCCAGCTTGCTCACGAACTCCCCCGCCTCGGCCTTGCGCAGCGACACCACCTCCGAGCGGTACCGCCTCGCCTCCGAGATGATCCGCGACACCTCGCCCGTGGCCACGCCCTCGACCAGCAGCCCGTCCACCTCGACCGGGCGGCCCTGCAGCATCGCGTGCACCTTCGCCAGGATCACGGGCGCCGTCGCCGGGTCCTCACGCAGCGCCTCGTCGTACTCGTCGATCATCCGCCGGAGGTACGGGACCGCGCCCCCGGCCTTGCTCGCCAGCACCTGCGACGCCTCCGACCGCGCACGCTCGATCGTCGAGCCCGCCTCCGCGATGTTCGTCAGCACGCTGTTGAACCGCTCCCGCAGGTACGGCGGGGGCATCACCGACTCCATCAGCAACTGCTGGATCCGGATCCCCGTTTCGAGCCGGTCCAGCTGCTCCTGCGCGATCTGCTTGGCCCGCCCGGCCGCCGAGCCCGTGTCCGCGCCGCTCTGCTTGAGCAGCGTGTCGATGTCCACCTTCGAGCACGCGCGGATCACCCCGCGACGCACTGCCGAGGCGACCAGCTCCCGCTCGAGCTCGGGCAGCACGTTCTTCGCGAACAGGTCGGGCCGCTCGCGAACGTACAGCACACGCCACTGCGTGTGCGCGATGTTCTCGTCCGACGTGATCAGCGAGCCGCCCACCCCGGGCGTCAACGCGCTGACCTTCGCCAGGTTGTCGATCCCCGTGGACTTGCCGTCGGGGGCGTTGCTCTGCGGCCAGAAGTCCTTGTCCAGCACCACCTCCGCCTGCCCCACGTCCACCCGGATCATCTCGCCCACCGGGAAGGGGTAGCTGAACCGGAACCCCGGCTCGACGTTCATCGAGTCCACGGCCCCGAAGACCAGCCTCACCGCCCGCTCGTTCTCTCGAACCGATTGGAACCCGCTCAACGCGAACAACGCGAACAGCACCACCATCCCGAACTGCACCAGCCGCAGCGTGATCCGCAACGCGTCCGCCAGCGACTGGTTCGCCGGGTCCAGCGAGGACCCGTCGGCCTCGTCGGCCTCGCCCCCGCGGAGGCTCAGCCCCGCCGGTCGGCGGCGGGACCCGCGCGGGCCCACCCCGCCCCCGCCTCCACCGCCGTCCTCGCCCATCGACCGACGAACGCGGTCCCAGAGACTCATCGCTCACCCCCCGTCGCCGACGCCCGCTCGGCCTCGGAGGTCCCGGAAGGGCCGCCCGGCGCCGACACGCCCAGGTCACGAAGCACGTCCCGCCTCGCGTCGGGCATCATCAGCCGGAACCCGGGCCAGGTCCACGGCACGACCACCTGCGTCCCGCGGCGCCCCAGCGTCCCCTTGAGCAGCTCGATCTCGCGGAGCAGGACCGCCAGACGCGAGCCGCCCCCGGACGGGTCGCTCATCTGCTTGATGAACTCCACCGCCTCGGCGTCCCCCTGCTTGCGGATCTCCGAGGCCAGCTCGCGCGCGAACGCCTCGATCTTCTTGGCGTCCTCGTCGGCCTTGGCGCGGATCGCCGTCGCCTCCGCCGCCGCCTGGTCCGCGATCCGCTTGGCGATGCGGTCCCGCGCCTGTCCCATCCGCTCCATGACCTTGGTCGTGGTGTCCTGGGGCAGCACCACCTCGCTCACCCCCACGTCCACCACCTCGATCCCCAGGTCCGCCAGCGCCACCGCCTGGCCCTCGGCCTGACCGGCCGTCAACACCCGGAGCACCTCCGCCTCGAGCTGTCCCAGCCCGTCGACCGACGGGTCGGCGTTGAAGAAGTCCGACATGTTGAACCGGCTGATCGCGCCCATCGCGCTACGGAGGTTGCTCCGGACGGCGTCGTCGGCGGCGCGGTAGTGGTCCACCGCGCGCGGGCCCGCGGTGCTCCACCGCTTGAAGAACACCAGCGGGTCCTTCACACGCCACAGCGCGAAGCCCTTGACGATGATCTGACGGCTGTCGCGCGTCTGCTGCGTCTCGAGGTTCACCTGCGTCTGACGCGGGCGGACGTCGTAGGTGGTCACGGACTGGATCGGGTAGGGCCACTTGAGCCCCAGCCCGGGCCGGCTCGTCGCCGCCGAATCCGCCGCCCCGAAGGTCGTGACGACCCCGGCCTCGTTGAACCGGATGGTGTACGTGACGGAGTACAGCAGGAGGAACCCCACCACCACCGCCGTCAGCACGTAGAGAATCGTTCGTTGCACGGTACAGACTCCACTTCGCCCCACCGACCCCGCCTCGGTCCGTTCATCCCCCCCGCCGGCCCCACGCCTTAGAACTCGGTTTCCTCGGTGAACACGCGTCCGCCGGTGTCCTTCTCGATCATGTCCACGTCGCCCTCGAGCCGCAGACGGTCTTCGGTGACGATGATCCGCGCGTCCGCGAGGGAGGCCCGCATCGCGTCGAAGAACGCCTGGGCGCGGAAGAGCCCCTCGTTCGCCGTGAACGAGGCGAGCTTGCCCTCGTACTCGCGGAGCTTGGCCAGCTCGCCCATGTGGGTGACCCAGCGGGCGGCGCGGGCCTCGGCCAGGATCGACGCCACGTTGCCCCCGCACTGCTCGAGCAGGTCGCGGATCTCCGCGCGGGTCGCCGCCAGGCGGGCCGCACGGTCCGCGGCGTTGAGCGACTGGTCGTCCGCGACCCGCTCACGCTCGCCCATCGCCGCCAGCAGCCGATCCACGACCGTTGATCCCTCGCCCTCGGCCCCGTCGCCCGAGCGCGTGCCCGCCGCCTGGACGAGCATCTGGTGCGCGTCCATCAGCGCGGCGTCCCGCCTCGCCTCGGCCTGCTGACGGGCCTGCACGACCTTCTCGAAGTACGCCGCGGCCTCCTGCCCCGGGTGGAGCCCCTGCAGCCCGACGGAGATGACCTCGACCCCCGAGCCCAGCACCGACCCGTCGGGCTGGCGGTTGAGCCGGTCGAGCGCCGCCTGGATGTTCGCCCTCAGGCGGGGCGCGATCAGGACCCGCTCGGGGCCCAGCAGCTGGTCGACGTTGTATTGCTTGATAAGCCGGAGCGCCTCGCGTTTGGCCGCCAGCGTGATGATCTCGTCACGCTGCTTGGGGTCGCCAAGCAATTCGAAGGCGTGGAGGTCGCGGACGGCGTACTGCATGGGGAGTTCGGCGGCGATCAGCGCCAGGTCACTCAGCCACGCCGCGTCCGTCCCGCCCCCGCCCCCGCCCCCAGACGTCCGCTGCGACATGTCCACCGGCGAGGGCTGGACGATGAAGTACACCTCGATGGTCGAGTGGCGCGTGGTCCAGAGGATCGGGTCGGTCGAACCGCTGCCGGGGGGGAGCTTGGCCAGTTGAACGGTCCGCACGCCCGTGACGGTCCGTCCGGCCTCGACGACCTCGCCCTTCGCGTTGCGTACGAACGAAACGGGGACCTCGACCGATTCGATGGGCCAGGGGAGTTTCCAGTGGAGCCCGGGCCCGATCTCTCGCTTGTACTCGCCGAACCGCAAGACCAGGGCCCGCTGGTGGGGCTGCACGACCACCGCGGAGGAGAGCATCCACGCCACGCCCATCGCCAGGATCACCAGGAGCGTGACCGAGCGGGCGAGGAGTTGGTAGAGCCACGTCGAGGAGACGTTGTACCCGAACTGGTAGTTGATCGCCTCGGAGACGGATTGGGCGATGCGGTCGGGGGCGGCGACAAAGCTCAAGAGCCTCGAATCGAACGCCGGCCGGCGGACCTCGCCGGCCTTGCGGGGGCGGTAGATGTCCAGCACGAAGTTGAGGAAGACCTCACCACCCAGCACGATCATGACGGCCGGGAACACGACCTGCGAATAGCGCAGGACGGCGTCGGGCCCGTAGGCGTCGATGAAGTGCCCGATGAGCATCGCCAGGCCGAACAACGCCGCCCCGACCACCTGCCCCGCCCCGGCGCGGAGGTTCGCCCACGCGGTCTGCTTGGCCATGCCCGAGACATACCGGGCGAACGTAAACCCGACCGCGGCGACCGCGACGCCCAGGCCCAGCGCCCATCCCCGCTGGGACGGTTCGATGAACGGCAGCGGCTCAAGAAGGTCATGCCCGGCGCGGTAGCGCCAGACGCCCACCGCGACCAACGCCGCCCCAAAGACCAGGCTCAGGACGGGGAGGAAGACCCGGTACATCGAGGCCAATCGCTTGGCGGCGACCTTGAAATCACCCCCGCCGGCCTCGAACACGCTCGACGCCCCCGCGGGCCCGAGGTTCTCTGCCTCCATGTTCTCGATCCGCTCTCGGCGGTGCTGGTCGTAGACGATCGCCAGGGCCACCCAGACCATAAGCCCGAGGCCCATGAACCAGACGACGGTGATCGCGGCGTGGTCCTGGGCTTTGAGCCCGTAGATCAGCAACGCGACGGCCATCACGCCTTGCGTCGCCGCCCCGATCAGGCTCGCCTTGGTCGCACGCTGGTACGTCAGGTAGTCCGCTCGCATCAAAGTCCCCGATCTCTCGCCCCGCCCCCCCCACCCGTTTCCCACCGATCCCCCTACGACCCCACCATCCAGCCCCGACCGATCAATCCCACGCCCGGGCGATCTTTCGCCCGTTGCTCCGCCGACCTCGCTCTCCCGCTCCCTCGATCACCGCGGAAGCCCGACCGGCCTCCGGGTCCCTCGAGAACGCACGATGCGCCCTCGCCCCCACCCCCACCCATTGGTGCCCCCCCGCACCCCCCCCCGCACCCACTGTCCGCAACCAAACCTTCGGGACCGACCGGGGGGCCTCTATTGTGCCGTCTCCGCCCCCACCTGTCCACCCGGCGGGCCCGTCTGCGCGCACGCCGACCATCCTGCCGAGCGGTTTACGCACGATGGAACGAACGGTTCGCGCCGAATCGGGACCGTGGAAGGAGGCAAACCGAGAGAATCTTTCCGGCGTACCCTAATCGCCTTGCCGAGGGCGGTCGCTCGCGGGGTCACCGTGCGCACCGCGCCCGCGATCCTTCATGATTACCCAAACACTGACCATCGCCCGTAACGCGCTCGTCGAGAGCCTCCGCCAGCCGGTGATGCTGCTGCTGGTGCTGTTGTGCGGGCTGATGCAGGTCTTCAACACCTGGTCGGCCGGGTTCGCGATGGGGCTCGAGGACTCGGGGGAAGTCGAGGGCGACAATAAACTCTTGCTGGACATCGGGTTAGCGACGGTGTTCGTGTGCGGGACGATCCTGGCGGCGTTCATCGCGACGGCGACCTTGTCCCGGGAGATCGAGAACAAAACGGTCCTGACGGTGGTCTCCAAGCCGATCGGGAGGCCGCTGGTCATCCTCGGGAAGTATCTGGGCGTCTCCGGGGCGATCCTCCTGGCGGTTTCCTCGATGATGCTGTTCCTGCTGATCTGCATCCGGCACGGGGTGCTGAGCACGGCGTCGGACGACCCGGACATGCCGGTGATCACGCTCGGGCTGGCGGCGGTGGTGATCCCGCTGGCGCTGGCGGCGTGGTGCAATTTCTTCTACAACTGGAATTTCCCGCAGGTCGCGGTGATGCTGATCCTGCCGTGCTCCCTGATCGCGTACCTCCTGGCGCTCAAACTCAACGCGAAATGGGAGTGGCAGGACCTCTCAAAGGAGTTCAAGCCACAGATCACGACGGCGTGCCTCTGCCTGGCGCTGGGGATGCTGGTGCTGACGGCGGTGGCGCTGGCGGCCTCGACGAGGCTGACGCAGACGCTGACGATCTTTCTCTCGCTGGGTGTCTTTCTCTCGTCGCTGCTGTCGAACTATTTCGTGGGTCGGTACGCGTTCAAGAACGCGCCGGTGGGGATGATCGTGGTCGCCGAGCCGGCGGAGCCCACGCACGCCCCGTTCGACCGCCCGGGGCATGTGTACGCGTTGCAGCTGCGTCTCCCGCCCAACCGACCGTTGCCGGCGGGGACGTCGCTCTACTTTGGGCAGAACAGCAACGGGTTCGACCTGGCGGTCCCGGCGTTCCCGCCGTTCAAGGGCGACCCGGACAAGGTGCAGGACACGATGGGGCCCGACACACCCCCGGGGCTGATCGTCACGTCGGCGCAGGGCGACCGCCTGACGGTGGAGTTGATCGGGAACAGCACGCTCGGGGTCCGCCGGCCCCCAGCGCACGGGGATTACGCCTTTCTCGAGCCGACGAGGACGAACTACGTGGCTTTGGCGTTGTGGGGTGCGTTCCCCAACACGCATTATTTCTGGCTCCTGGACGCGGTAAGCCAGAACCAGGTGGTGCCTTGGTCGCACGTCGGGCTGATCGGGTTGTACGCGGCGGCCCAGATCGCCGTGCTCTTGGCCTTAGCGGTCGTCCTGTTCCAGAAACGTGACGTGGGGTAGCCCGCCCCCTAGGATTTCTCGTCGACGGGGCCGCTCGTGCCCGACGGGGTGGGCATTCAGGAGACGCTCCGATGGCTGAACGCCGATCACTGACTTCGGGCCTGGGCCTTGAGAAGGAAGCGCCCGCGAAGGGCAAAGGCCCCAAGGGGAAGGATTCCGACGGTGGGTCCGTGGACTCCGGCAAGACGATCAAGCTCACCTTGGCCGTCGTCGGGATCGCGGTGGGCGGGGTTCTTGTGGCGTGGAACTTCGGGCTGTTCGACAGCCTGAACGCCCCCCCGGCTGCGGACGCGCAGGGGAACGCCCCGGGGCACGTCATCCCAGAATCCGAGAAGGAACGGATCCGCCGGTACGAAGAGCGGCGTCAGCTCCCCGACGGCGACCCCAACAAGCCGATCGAATCCGCGGGCTGACCCCCGCCACGCGGCCCGCGCTGCGGCCGGCCCTTAGGCGTGGGCGGGCGACCCGTGGACGGCGGCCTCGTAGGTCCGGACGCAGCGTTCGGCGGCCTCCCGCCACGTAAGCCTCTTGAGTTCCATCGGCCCGTGCTCTCGCATGGTGGCGGAGAGGGGCGGGTGGCGGAGGACGGCCAGGATCTTGTTGGCCATCTCGTCGACGTCCCAGAAATCGACCTTGAGCACGTGGGAGAGGACCTCGGCGACGCCGCTGGTCTTGCTGACGATGACGGGGACGTCGTGGTGCATGGCTTCGAGGGCGGCGATCCCGAAGGGCTCAGAGACGCTAGGCATGACGTAACAGTCGGCCATGGCGAAAACGCGGTCGACGTCGCGCCCGCGCAGGAACCCGGTGAAGAGGACCTTGCTCCCGATGCCCATGCCCGCGGCGAGCTCGACCATGCGCAGCGCCATGTCGCCCGAGCCCGCGACGACGAACTTGACCTTGTCGAACTTTTCCAGGACACGGCGGGCGGCGGCGATGAAATACTCCGGGCCCTTCTGCATGGTGATCCGCCCGAGGAAGAGGACGATCTTGTCGTCTCGCTCGATGCGCGAGCCCTCCTGGGGCTGCTGGCTCTCGCGGTCGATCCCGTTGTAGACGACGTCGACCCGCGACGGGCTCACGCCGTAGCGGCGGACGCAGATGGACTTGGTGAGTTGGCTGACGGCGACGACGCGGTCGGCGCCCTGCATCCCGGCCCGTTCGACTTCGTAGACGCGGGCGTTGACGTTGTTGCCCGAACGGTCGAACTCGGTGCTGTGGACGTGGACGATCAGGGGCTTGCCGGAGGCCTTGGCGACGGCGAGCCCGGCGGGGTAGGTGAGCCAGTCGTGGGCGTGGATGACGTCGAACCGTTCGCGCGAAGCGAGAGCGACGACGAGCCTGGCGTATCGGTCGGCGTCTCCGAAGAGGTCGCCCCCATACCCCTCGCCCGCGCCGCCGCCGGTGCCCAGGTGCATGCCGGTGGGGGCGGTCCCGGGCGCGGGCGGCTGGGGAGGAACTGTCGTGGGATCGGTGGCCTCGGAGGCCTGGAGGTCGGGGTCGTGGTCCGCGGGGATGGGGAGGGTGTTCGTCGGGGCTGCGCCGACGCCGAGGGGTGAGCCACCGGGGTAGGGGTGGGAGAACCCGGCGGGGACCTCGTGGATGACGGCGTGCGTGAGCCCGGGGATGAGCGTGGTGCCGTGGGGCTGGCCGGCGCGGGCGGGATCGTGGGTGGAGTGAGGCGCGGCGAGGCCGCGGGGGGTGATGGCCTTGGGGCTGAGGAGTTTGACGTGGGTGCCGGCGACGCGATCGACGGGCCTGGGGAGGACGAAGACAACCTCGTGCCCCAGGCGGTCGAGGGCCCGGGTCAGGCCGTAGCACGCCACGCCGAGCCCCCCGGCGATGAACGGTGGAAACTCCCATCCCAGCATCAGTACGCGCATCCGACTCCTCGACCTTCACCCCCGACCGTCACCCCGGTTTCGCTCATTGATGATCCGCCGGTCAATCGTCCCCTTCGCCGGCCTCCATGTCGCCGAGCCGGCGGAAGCACGCCTCATACGCGAGGAGGTACCGCGCGGTGCGCTCGGCGTGCTCGGTGCTGAGGCCCCCCCATGGCTCGGCGGGGACCGGGGTCCTGAACGTGAACTCCCTGGACTCGGACCGGAAATGCTGAACGGTCAGCTCGCGGCCGGGCTCGGCCCGTGCGGGACGGGCCTTCGCGAACTCGCCCTGTTCGACCAGCTCCTCGTCGAGCAGGTCCTCGAGGCGGTCGCCCGTGTGGACCAGGTCGGCCTCGATGGACTGCGAGAGCCAGCGGTCCTTGGTGACCAGACTGACCCAGACCCGACCTTCGGCGCACTCGACGCGGTAGTGCGCCAGCGCGGCGCTGGCCTTGGCCCTGCATGAGACCCGCCCGCCCGCGACCTCGACCGCACCGAAGACCCCGGCTTCCTCGGCCCGGCGACGGAGGAGGCCGACGAAATGATCGGTGAGTGTTTGGGTAACGCCCGTCACGACAGGTCTCCTGCAATGGACGTGGACCACCCCGGCCGGCGACACGGGTTGGGGGGCTCCCTCACCGAACGTCGGGCGGGCCGACTATACACCCGAGCCCGGCGAGGCGTATCCTTCTCCCCCGCTCCGGCGGGACCACCGCCCAGGTGGCGAAATTGGCAGACGCACTACCTTGAGGTGGTAGCGCCCGCAAGGGCATGGAGGTTCAAATCCTCTCCTGGGCATTGACGGGATCGGCGGTGGTGCTGAACGGGTCGGGGGTCACGATTGGGTAACTACGGATCGCGCCGGGCGTCGAACGCTCGGTGGTATTCAGTGTTCTTGTATGATCGAGGACGCACGCCCACCCCCCTCCGTGTCGGAGTGGGGCACGGGCCAGGCCGCGCCGGAGGCACCCATGCCCGAACTTTGCCCCTCCCCGCGTCGGGCGTGCCCTCGGGGGTTCACGCTGATCGAGCTGCTGGTGGTGATCGCGATCATTTCGATCCTAATCTCGATGACGCTGCCGGCGCTGGGCTCGGCGCGGAACGCGGCCCGCTCGCTCAAGTGCGCGATCAACCTCAAGCAATCGCTTCAGGGCTTGGTCGCGTTCGCGTCGACCAACAAGGACGATTACCCGGTCCCTTCGGACCTGGACCGCGCGAACGCGACGGTGGCGGACCCCGGGCTGCTCAAGAACAACACGGGCAATATTTTCTCGGTGATGATCTGGAACCAGCTGGCGGCGACGGGCACGGCGGTCTGCCCGGCCGAGCCCAACCCGGACATCACGCGTGACGACGGGTACCAGCCCCGCTCGCCCTCGCGGGCGGTGTCGCCGGACAACGCGCTGTGGGACCCCGGGTTCGCGTCGATGCCCGGGGAGGGAGGGATGACCGGCGGCGGGGACCAGCGGCGCGACACGTCGAAGGGGAACGTCTCGTACGCGCACGTCCCGCCGTTCTCGCCGCGGACGAGATATTGGAAGTCGACGCTGGACTCGGGCGAGGCGGTGATGGCCGACCGCGGGCCGGTATACGAGGGAGAGCCGGGCGCGTGGCGTCCGGTGGCGGGGCCGCAGGGCGCGGGCTCGAACACGTTCCGGACACACGCCTCGCCGCGGTCGTGGGCGGGGAACATCGTGTACAACGACGCGCACGTGGTGTTCGAGAGCCGTCCCGACCCGAGGACGACGACGCTGGTTTTCTCGGGGGCGTTCGGGGGCTCGCGTCACCACGCGGACAACGTGTTCGCGAACGAGGACGACGGGCAGGGGCTTCCGCTGAGGCCGGACAACCTGCCGTCGCTGGGGTCGAACATCCTGTTGAAGTTGTACGCGGACGTGCGGGTGATCCCCAACGTGGGGGTGACGTACACGCCACTGAACGACTGAACGCGACGGGCCTCGCCGCCGTACACCCATCCGGACCATGACCCACGCCCCGCCCCCGCCCTCACCTACGCCCCCGACGGACGGCCGCGGCGCGGGCCCACGGGCCGTATCGTCCGCCCCTCCGGGCCCGGGTCGCGCGAAGGGGCGCCGGCGCGTGGTGACGGCGGTCCTGGTCACGGGCTTGCTCCTGGCGGTGGGGTTGGTGGTCGCGACGCGGGGGCCGGTGCCCCGGATACTCGCCCAGCGGATCTTGTCCCGCGAGATCGGGGCGCCGGTGTCGCTCTCGGGCGCCCGACTCAACCTGGACGGCACGGTCGAGCTCTTCGATGCTCGAGTGATAAACCCGGACGAGTCGGGCCCCCACGCGGCGTTCATCGAGGCGAGGCGCGTGACGGCCGACGCCCGCTGGTGGGGGTTGCACAGGACGGAGATCACGGGCGTCACGGCCGAGGGTGTGGTGGTCCGCGTGTCGCAGTCGGTCCGGGACCGCCGGATCAACGCGAAGATCGCCCCCCCGCCCTCGACGGGCCCGGTGACGATCCCGCCGGTGACGATCCGTGACGGGCACCTGGAGCTGGGGGAGCACGACCTGCCGCCGTCGGCCTCGGTGCCCGGTGGGTACCACGCGCTCAAGCGTGTCCCCATCGCGGGGGGGATCGCCCCGGCGAGTGTGCCGGGCTCGTACGGGATCTCGCTGCACGAGCTGTCGGCGGCGGGGAAAGGCCTGACCATCGACGGGGGCTTCGACGAGCGGGAGTTGACGCTGCGGATCCTGGGGTTCCGTCTCGATGCGTTCCCGCCGCACACGCTCCCTCCTGCGGTCCGCGGGCTCGCGGAGCGGCTGAACCTTCGCGGAGACGTCTCGGCGGCGGGGTTCATCCTGCCGCTGGCGCCGGGCTCCGGGAACCTGCTGGCCCGGGCGCAGAACAGCCGCGCGTTCCTGGACCTGGCGGGGGTGGCGGTCACGCTGCCGGTGCAGGCGCTGGCGAGCGGAGACGACGGGGCCGCGGCGTACCCGAGGATGTCCGGTGTGAGCGGGCGGATCACGCTCGACGCGGGCGAGCTACGGGCGGAGATCGCGGGGTTACTGGAGGATTTCCCGTACCAGGCGTCGCTGGTGTGGCGTGGGACGACGCCCGACGCGGCGTTCGAGTGCACGTTCGTGTCGCGTGATTTCCAGTTGCAGGAGCGTCCGCGGATGACGCCGTTCCTGCCCCCGCAGGTGGCGGAACGCCTGGCGATGTTCACGAACCCGACGGCCCGGGTGGACGCGCAGGTGGTGGTCACGCGTGAGCCGCCCACCGCGGACAACGCGAACCCGGAGACGCGCGTGGCGGGGACGTTGACGTTCCGCGACGGGACGGCGTCGTTCCGCAAGTTCCCGTACGTGTTCGAACAGATGACGGGGACCGCGACGTTCGATGACCGGTCGCTGACGATCGAGCGGATCGAAGGGCGTCACGCCAACGGGGCCCGGCTGGTCGCGACGGCCTCGATCGCGCCCCTGACCGACGAGGCCGAGGTGACCGTGCGGGTGACGGCCACGGGGGTCCCGGTGGACGAGGACCTGATCGCGGGGCTGGGGCCCCGGCGTCGCAAGGTCATCGACATCCTGTTCGACCCCGGGGTGGCGGGGGACCTGGTGCGCAAGGGGTTGGTGGTGACGCCGGAGGAGCACGATCGGCGGTCGACGCAGGCCGCCCGGGCCGCGGCGGCGTACGAGGAGGCCGAGCGCGGGTTCGCGCTGATGCCGACCGAGGCGGCGCGGCGGTCGCTGGACGAGGCCCGCGAGGCGTTGCGGGCGGCGGAGGCGTCGGCGTCGGTCCCGTTGTTCGAGCCGGGGGGCGTGGGGAACGTGGAGATCGAGCTGTACACGCCGTTCGGGAAGGACGCGGACTGGGAGCAACGGATCGAGGTGCACATCCCGCGTGCGGGCGTGGTTCCGGAGCGGTTCCCGCTGCCCGCGGTCGCGACGGACGTGCGTGTGGTGGTGGACGACACGACGCTGACGATCACCGACGGGCGGTTCCTCGGGCTCCGCGGGGGGGTCGCGACGGTGAACGCCGTCGCTGATTTTTCGTCGGACGCCGGCGAGGACGACCCGGGCCCGGTGGTGGCGGTGGAGGCTGTGGGGTTCCCGATCGACGACCTTCTGCTCAACGCGATCCCCTCGTCGGACCGCCCGCTGCGCGAAGACGACCCCGGCTCGTCGCTGGCCCGGATCATCCGTGACCTGAACATCGAGGCGAGCACGTCGGCGCGTGTCGAGATCGCGGACACCACGCCCGGGGAGACGGGTTTCAAAGCCCGGGTGGAGTTCGGGGGGCTGACCGCGCGGCCGGCCCGGGAATCCGAGCGGGGCCTCGATCCGCTCGTTCTGGCCGCCCGGCACGCCTCGCTCGTGGTGACGCAGGACGACCTGTGGATCGCGGTGGACGCGGACGTGCTGGGCGCTGCGGGCGAGGGCGCCGGGGGTCGCCCCTCGGGACGGCTCATCGTGGTCGGGGAGGCGTTCTTCTCGCCGAGGAACCCCAACGGGTCGCCGGGGGCGACCGACATCCACGCGCAACTCACGGCGATCGACCTGGACCTGAGCGCGCCGGTCGAGCGTGCGTTGTCGCTGATTGCGCCGGGGCCGGCGTCGGGGCTTCGAGACCTCCGCGGGCGGCACCATCCGTCCGGGCGTGCCACGCTGCACGCGTCGGTCGCCGCGTCGACGGACGGCCCCCCGGACGTAACCGTCGGGCTGGAGCCCGGGGCGATGATCTCGCTGAGGCCCGACGGCATGCCGCGGACACTGACGCTCGGGCCGACCGAAGGGGCGATGGCCCTCCGCACGGTGCCGGGGGCGGTGCTGACGCTCGGTTCGTTGCGTGGGCCGCTGCGGATGGACGGTGAAGGGGCGGGCGCGTTGGACTTGTCGGGGTCGGTGTCGCTGGATGATTCGGTGGGGTCGTCGGTGACTCTGGATCTTTCGGGCGGTCGGATGGAGTCCGCGTTGGCGGACGCCGTGTTCGAGCGGCTCGGGCCGCGGGCGCACGGCGCGTACACGGAGTGGGCACCCTCGGGGGATCTGGACACGCGGGTGGTCGCGTCGCGGGCGGAGGGGCCCGGTGCGGCATGGGGCGTCTCGGGCACGCTCCGGCCGTCCTCGCTCGGGGTCACGGCCGGCGGGTCGCGGGTTGAGTTCGCGTCGGCCCGGGGCGAGGTTCGGTTCGATATGGACTCGGGCGTGATCGAGCGGCTCGATGTCGCCACGGAGGATTGGGGCGCGACGCTCTCGGGCTCGTGGACACGGCTCCCCGGGGGGCACGCCTCGCTCGCGCTGGACCTCTCGGCGAAGGCACGCGGGCTGCCGGGCTCGCTGACGGCGTTCCTGCCGGACGAGGCCAGGACGCTGATGGGGGACCTTGATCTTGCGGCGGAGTCGCTCGAGATCCCCGCGTTGAGCCTGAACCTGGGATTCCATCCCGACGCGGGGAAGCCGACGGCGTACCGGGCGTCGGGCCGGGCGGTGGGCGCGGGCGTGGGGCTCGACGCCGGCGCCGAGATCGCGGACGCGGAGGTGGACGCGACGTTCGACCTGTCACGCGACACGCTTGGCGTTCAAACGGCGCGGGCGGAGATCGGCTTCGCGAGGGCGAAGGCCGGTGGCGTATCGCTGACTGGCGGGCGGGTCGTGCTGGTCTCGTCGGAGGCACCCGGGGAGTACCTGATCCCGCTGATCGAGGCGGACTGCCACGGCGGGCGCGTGGCGGGGGAGGCCCGCGTGGTCAAGCCGGTGGAAGGGGCCGGCGGTCGGGCGCGGTTCTCGACGCGGATCGACGCGTCGGGCGTGAGGCTGGACCGGCTGCTGAGCGACCTAGGGACGGATCCGTCGTCGGGATCGGGGGCGCCGGCGCTGATCGACGCGGGGCTGACCATCGCGGGGTCGCTCGGGGACCCCTCGTCGAGGCGTGGGCGTGGGCTGGCGTACGTGGGTGGCGGGCGGGTGCTGGCGCTCCCGGTGGTGCTCCCGTTGATCGAGATCTCGAACCTGCGGATCCCCACGGGCGAGCCGCTGGACACGCTTCGGGCGTCGTTTTATATCGAGGGCGCGGTGCTGTGCTTCGAGCGGATCAGCATCCTGTCGCCGGCGGTCGAGCTGCGCGGGTTCGGCACGCTCGATTGGTCGACGCGGGGGCTGGACATGATTTTCACGTCTCGGTCGCTTCGGCGGATCCCGATCCTCTCGCCGGTGATCGAGACGGTGCGCAACGAGATCGTGACGACGCAGGTCTCGGGCACGCTCTCGAACCCGTCGGTGGGTGTCGCCCCATTGCGGGCGACGCAGCAGCTGCTGTCGGGCTCGTCGGAATCGGACCAGGAACGCCGGATGCGCGACATCGAGCGTCAGAGCCCGCTCAACGCGGATCGGCTCCGCGTCCGGATCCCCCCGCGCTGAGCGGGCGGACCCCCCCAACAATCACGCCGTCTCATCACCACGGGAGAACACGTGACCGCCGACTCCAACAAGCTCAACCTGGAACTGACCGGCCTGGTCGATCCGGCCCCCAGGGCCGACAAGAAGCCCGAGGACGGGCCCGTCGCGAACCTCATCGACCAGGTCATCGAGCTGTCGGGCGGGAAGCCCGGGACGCTCGAGACGAGGCTGGTGCGGGACCTGATCACCTCGGCCGCCAAGCTGATCGCCGACGGGCGCGACCCGGGCGAGCTCAAGCTGATCACGGCGGCGGTGAAGGAGATGCGGTACGCGTACCGGGTCTTTGCGCGGTACGCCCAGCCCCACAAGGTGACGATCTTCGGGTCGGCCCGGACGCCCGACGATCACCCGGACTTCAGCGCGTGCGTCGAGTTCTCCAAGCTCATGGCCGAGCGGGGGTGGATGTCGATCACGGGCGCGGGCGGGGGGATCATGAAGGCCGGGCACGTGGGGACGGGGCGCGAGGCGTCGTTCGGGGTGGCGATCCGCCTGCCGTTCGAGCAGTCCACCAACACGGTGATCGCCGGGGACGAGAAGCTCATCCACTTCCGGTACTTCTTCACGCGCAAGTTGATGTTCCTCTCGCAGGCCGAGGCGGTGGCGCTGTTCCCCGGGGGCTTCGGGACCTTCGACGAGGCGTTCGAGACGCTGACGCTGGTGCAGACGGGCAAGAGCCAGATGATCCCGATCGTGTGCCTGGAGGGGCCCGGCGGGTCGTTCTGGCAGGGGTTCCTGCGGTTCGTCAAGGAGGAGCTGCTCGCCCGCGGGTTCATCTCGCCCGAGGACCTGTCGTTGTTCCATCTCTCCCCGGACCCCGCCGACGCCGTCGAGCACATCGTCCGGTTTTACCGCAACTACCACTCGTCGCGGTACGTCAAGGACGACCTGGTCATCCGGCTGCAGCGACCGCTGAGCCCGGCCCAGATCGAGACGCTCAACGCCGAGTTCGGGGTGCTCGTCAAGTCCGGGGTGATCTCGGCCCGGGGCCCGTACCCCGAAGAGTCCGACGCGCTCGACCTTCCCCGCATCGCCTTCACACACACCCGGTCCAAGTTCGGACTCCTGCGCCGGCTCATCGACCGGATCAACGGCTTCGATGCCCCCCCCACCACCGCCACTTCACCCGCCGGCGCCCCGTGACCTCATGCGTCCCGCCGCCCTTGCCATCCCGGCCTTGGTGGTGATCGCCGGGTGCGGCGCGCCGACGGCGGCGCCCACGGACCCGGGGGGGCTCCCCCCGTCGCCCGATCAGCGTGTCTCGGGTCCCGGGCTTCGGGCGCTCTCGTGGGTGATCGACGACCCGGACGGGTACGCGCTCGCCCGCGCGCTCTCGTCGCGGTACACGGCGCCGGCCGCGGGATCGGCGCGGGCGCGGTTGGCCGCGTCGGGGGTGCGGACGATCGCCGTGCCCCGGGGCGAGATCGCGGGGCTCTCGGCCGCGCTGGCTTCGACCCCGCTGGGGCCCGACTTATGGGTCGGGGAATCGTCTTCGTGGAGCCCGGTCCTCGCGGGGCTCCCGTGGGATTTCACGACGCCGATCCGTCTCCACGACGGGGAGATGCTCGCGCCGCCTGGCTCGGCGAGGCTGCTGGTCCGCGCGTGGATCGAGCCGTCGTCGGTCCCGCCCGACGCTCTTTCCCTTCGGGTGGACCTGGCCCCGCAACTGCTGGCCGCCACCCGGGAGCGAGCCCCCGGGGACTGGCTCATGCAGACGGCGGCCTCGGTGCCCGCGGCCGAGCGGGGGCAGCTGCTCGCGTCGCTCGCCCTCGAGACCTCGATCCCGCCCGAATCGGTGCTGTTGGTCTTCCCCGAGAGCCCCGAGCTGGACTGGTCTTTGCCCCCCCCACCACCCCCACCGCCCCCCGCCACCCCGAGCCAATCGCCCTCGGGAGGGTCGGGGGAAGGGCCTGGGTCGCCCGGGGCAGGGCCCGAGCCGGTGACCGACCCGTTCGGGCTGCCTCCGCCGGTGGACCGTCCGATCGTGTTCGAATCACCGTCGGGCGTCGACCCCGCCCCGACGTCGATGATCCCGACGTTGGGCGATGTGCTGCTGACGGACGCGTCGCCGATCGTCCGGTCTCGCCGGAAAGTGGTGCTTTTGCTGATCCCGGAACTCCCGGCTCGGGCCAAAGGTGCCCCCCCGAACGACCGATAGCCGGGGTGCGGGCGAGGCCCGCGCCGATGCTGAGACTCCCGATCGGACACGCCGCCCCGGGGCTCGTGCTCGCCCGCCCCGTGCTCCACCCCAAGCGCCGGGGAACGGTGCTGCTGCGCGAGGGGGTGACGCTGGATGACCTGGCGATCCGTCGGCTGACGGAGTTGAACGTCCCGCTGCTCTGGGTGGTGTGCCCCGGGCTCGAACATCTCGCCCGGTACTCGTCGCCCGAGATCGACGAGGCGTGCGTGGCGTTGGCGTCACAGATCGATCACGCGTGCGATCACGACCCCAAGCACCCGAGGCTCGATTTCCCCGCGTACCGGGACGCCGTCACGACGCTGATCCACCGCCTGGTCACGCACCCCACCGCCGCGCACTTCCTGGGCGACCTGGGCTCGTCGCCCCGGCTGAGGCACGCGGCCAACGCGTGCCTGCTGAGCATCCTGATCGGCCTGAAGCTGGATTTTTACCTGGTCCGCGAACGCCCGCGTCTCTCGTCGGCCAAGGCGAAGGAACTGTCGAGCCTCGGGGTCGGGGCGATGCTGCGGGACTTCGGGCACGGGCTGATCGCGCCCGCGGCGCTGGAGCGATGGGCCCGGACCGCCGACCAGAACGACCCGGCGTGGCGCGAGCACACGACGCTGGGGTTCGACGCGCTCAAGGACACGCTGGACCCCTCGGCGGCATCCGTCCTGCTCCACCACCACCAGCGTTTCGACGGGACGGGGTTCCCCCCGCACACGAACCTGGACGGGTCGAGCACAACCCCGTCGGGGCACGACATCCATATCTTCGCGCGGATCGTGGCCGCCGCCGACCTGTTTGATCGGCTCCGTTACCCGCCCTCGGGGCTTGTCGAGGGCGTCCCCGCGAGGCCGAACGTGGTGGCGCTCTCGGAGATCATCAGGCCCCCGTACCGGGCGTGGCTGGACCCGATCGTGATGCTGGCGTTGCTGCACGCGGCGCCGGCGTTCCCGCCGGGGTCGATGGTGACGCTCTCGGACGGGCGGGAGGCCGCCGTGGTGGAGTGGAACGCGCTGGACCCGTGCCGCCCGACGGTCAGGCCTCTCGACATCCTGCGGTCCCCTCCCGCGCCGACGGGCGAGGCGATCGACCTCTCGCGGACCCCGACGCTCACGATCACGCACGCCGAGGGGGTCCCGGTTTCGGGGTACCTCTTCACGCCCGATCAGCCTCACACGTTCGACCTCGCGACCGCCGCGCGGCGGATGAGCGACCGGTCACACCTGCTCCTGGACCCACCCCCAACCTCACCCCCGCCAACGCCCGGGGGCCGGCACCGCTAGCGTGGCGCGGCGGCCGGGTCACGCCCGCGGGCCGCGATGAGCACCAGCCCCATCGCGAGGAGGGTCAGGGGCGCGTGGGGGGCGATCACGCCGCGCCAGAGCATCCCACCGGTGAGCCATCCCGGGAACACCCCGCGGGCTTCCGCCCACGCGACCAGCACCCCCCCTGGCGCCAGGAAGATGCTCACCAGCGCGAGGACCACCCACCCGCACGACCGCGGGCCGACGGTGATGCGTCGGACCGCCCAGGCGAGCGGGATGACCAGCAGCACCGCGTCGTAGGCGCGGTGGTACACCACCAGCAGCGAGATCACGGCGACCACCGAGAGCGAGAGCATCTCGCCCGGCGCCTCGCGCCGGGTCCGATCGACCCACCAGTACGTGGCGCCCAGCCCGGCAACGATCGCGTACGACAGCACGCGGACCGTCCCCGGATCGGCGATCCAGCAGTGCAGGAAGTACGCGAGGTTGACGAGTTGGTGGCGGAGCGGGTTGGCGGGTGAGGGGTCCGCGTTGTCGGTCGCGGTGAACGCGTCGAGGTTGGCACGCCAGGCGGTCAACCAGTCGATCCCCGAGGCTTCGAGCCTGAGCACGCCAACGACCAGTGCGAGCCCCGCGACCCCCGCGCCGACGGCCGCCGGCGTCCACCGAAAACGCCCGGCCTCGTAGGCCAGGAATAGGAGCCCGACCTGCGGCTTGAGCGCCGAAGCCAGCCCCAGCAACACCCCCGACGCGAGGGGACGTCCCCTCAGCCGGCACCCGTGCGCGCCCAAGACCAGGGCGAGCACGAGCACGCTGGGCTGTCCGGCGAATACGGCGGTGTGACCCGGGGCCAGGAGCGTGGCGAGGATCATCCCGGCCCACCACGGGCCCGAGCGTGCCGCGACGCCGGAGATCCGGAGCGCCATCGCCGTGCACGCCACGATGAGCAACGCCCCGGTGATCGCCCACGCCCATTTCGATGCGGTCCAGCCCACGACGAGCCACGGCGTGAGCACCGCGAAGGTGCTCGGGGGGTAGACAAGGAGGGCGGCGTTGCGTTCCGAGGGGATCGGTTCGTCCCCCGCGGAGGAAACCCACGCGTGCCCGGTGCCCTCGACGGTGTAGGGGTTGTGCCCCGTGAGCCACGCCCGGCCCGCCGAGTAGATGAGCGACCAATCGCTGCTGCCCCCGTCGGAGAGGGCTCGTGCGGGACCGCGCCACGCCATGAAGGCGCAGGCCAAGAGCAGGCCGAGCAGGCAGGCCGTGCGCCACCGGGCAGGGTCCCGCGCGGCGTGGTGTTCAGGGTGGACGGTCATTCGCGGCGTCTCATCGGATGGTCGAGTGGGCCCGTGCGCATATTCGTACGTGATGATCGCCCGAACATCTTCCTTTCAAAGAAACCCAGCGTCCTGCTCAAACCATCGGCCAGTCCCCGAAAACTCCTGAACCGCTCCCGCGCCTTCGCCGAATAGGCCTGCCATCATCCCCCGTGCAAGCCCGGGCTGATCCCGCGCCCACGCTGATCGCCCATCCCACCCCGGCCCGCCCATCGAGGACCAGAGATGAATCCATCCGTTCGCCCCGTGCACATCGTGTTGTCCTCCTTGTGTCTCGCGGCGGTCTTCCACGGCTGTGGCGGCCCGGTTCATGTCGTCAATGTCGAACAGCCCCCGTCGCGGACGCGATTCGTGCCGCAGAATATCGGGCGTGACGAGAACGGGATCCCCTACGCCGTCAAGCCCGAGGGGCTGATCGTGGAACGTCGCACGCGGATGGGCCCGCCACCGCCGGGGCATATCCGGATCACGGGCGAGCCTGTCCCGGACTGGGACCCCACCCGCCCCGAGGCGCGGGCGTACCCCCTGGCGTGGACGTTCATCGGGCCCGGGCCGATCACCAACGAGGGGTGGTCGGGTGGTCGCAACGCCGGCGGGCGGGTCGTCTCGATCGCCCCGCACCCAACCGACCCGGCCACGTGCTACATCGGCTCGGCGTCGGGTGGGGTCTGGAAGACCACCAACGCGGGGATGACGTGGACGCCGCTGACCGACACGCTCCCGATCCTCAACCACGGCGCCGTGGCGCTCGATCCGCAGAACCCCGAGACGGTCTACGCCGCCACGGGCGAGTACCAGACCGGCTCGTCGGGCGACGGGGTCTTCCGCTCGACCGACGGCGGGGCGACGTGGACGCGCGTGGCGACGCGCCTTCAGGTGGACGGTCAGGCCTCGGGCCTGGTGGTCGATCCGACCAACTCCAACATCATCCACGTGACAACCTCGGCGGGGTACTCGCGGACGACCAACGGCGGGGCGACGTGGTCGCGCCGGATCGCGGCGAACTGCTCGGCACTCCGGCTCCACCCGACCAACCCGAGCATCGTCTACGTCGCCCGGAACGGGAACGGGCTCTACCGCTCGACCGACGCGGGGCTGAATTTCTCCCGTGTCGCGGGGCTTCCGACCTCCGGGTACGGACGCGTGGTGTTCGATATCAGCGGGTCGAACCCCAACGTGCTCTACGTGGCGTTGCTCAACGGGGGCTCCTCGGCGACGCTCTACAAGACCACCGACGCGGGGGCGACGTGGACGACGCTGGCGGGGGCGGCGAACTTCTGCTCGCCCCAGTGCTGGTACGACGCGTACGTCGCCGTCGACCCCACCGACGAGAACGTGGTGTACGTCGGGGGCGTCGATCCCCGGTACGCGACCGCGGGCGTGCTCAAGTCGACCAACGGCGGCACGACGTGGACCGAGATCTCCAACGCCGGGGGGACGCAGCTCCACCCGGACCACCACGCGATGGCCTTCGGTCCCAACGGGGTCATCTGGGAAGCCAACGACGGCGGCATCTACCGCTCGACCAACGGCGGGGCGTCGTGGGTCAACGTGAACACCACGCTGGGCGTGGCCCAGCTCTACGACATCGAGGTCCACCCCACCTCGCCCGAGCGCATGCTCGGCGGGACGCAGGACAACGGGACCCCCGAGCGCACGGGCAACTCGCTCTCCTGGCCCCAGCTCCAGGCGGGCGACGGCGGGTTCTCCGTCTTCGACTTCGCCACCCCCACGCGCCGCTACACCACCTACATCTACCTCACGCTCTACCGCTGGAACAACTCCAACTCTCGGAACATCTCCGGGCCGTGGGATTCCGACAGCACGAACTGGATCAGCCCCGTCGTGGGCGACCCCAACGCCGCCACGACGCTCGTGGCGGGCTCGAACCGCGTCTGGCGGACGACCAACGCCTCGGCGACCACCCCGACGTGGAACGCGATCTCGACGAACGCCGTGGGCGCGGGCGGGACGATCAACATCCTCGCCGTCGCCAAGGGCAACTCGGCGGTCATCTATTCGGGTTCGTCGACCGGGCGGGTGTTCGTCACGACCAACACGGGGACGAACTGGACGGACCGAACGCTCGGGCTGCCCTCGGGCCAGATCGCCGACCTCATCGTCAACCCGGGCAACCCCGCCAACGCCTACGTCTCGAACTACAACACCTCGGGCCCCCGCGTCCTGCGGACCCCCGACTTCGGCGTGACGTGGGAGAACGTCACCGGGAACCTCCCCACCGGCGTCGCCGCCCGCGCCATCGAGATCGACTTCTCCACCGCGACCCCCGCGCTCTACGTGGGTTCGGGCGCCGGCGTCTACCACTCCTTCGACCTCGGGCAGACCTGGACCAAGAACAACTCGACCTTCCCCAACGCCAACGTCTCCGACCTGCACATCGACCGGATCAACCGGACGATCACGGCGGCGACCTACGGGCGGGGCGCCTGGCGGGCGCCGCTGCCCACCCCGTTCTGCGCGGCCGACTTCAACGACGACGGGTTCGTCGACTTCTTCGACCTCGACGCCTTTGTCAACTGCTTCGAGGGGGCCCCGTGCCCGCCCGGCAAGTCCGCCGACTTCAACGGGGACGGGTTCGTGGACTTCTTCGACCTCGATGAGTTCATGTTCGTCTTCGATCAGGGGTGCTAACAGGGTGTGAACACCAGAAGGGTTTTCGGGTCGAGTGTGTTGAGTTGAGAACGTGAATCTGGTAGGGTGAATCCCTGAAACCGGTTGGTGCGCGTCTTGCCGGCCGGTTCCTCGGAGGGTCCACATGCCACGCTCACCTTTCCAACGACTCGTGTCGCGATGTTCCGCCGCGCTCGTCGCGTCGTGCTTCGCGCTGACCGCCGCCGCCCAGTTCTCGCCGCAGGTCAAGGCGACCGACACCGGCGCCCCGCCCAGCCCGTTCCGGGTGGCGGACGACGGGCGTGACCTTCTGCCGGCGGATATGCCCCCGCTGGACCAGATCCCGCCGATGCCCATGCCGTTCACCGGGTTGGACGACCCGACGCGGATGGCCCAGCACATGAAGGCCGATGGGACGGTCACGATCTTCGACGCGGAGTCGGGGCACTCGCTTACGCTGCCCGCGCGGTTCCCCTCGGGGATGGCCGGGGGCGAGGGCCCGGGGAGCGAGGGCGCCTCGGGTCTCTCCGAAGACGAGCGATCGCTGGTCGAGGCGTTCAGCGCGATGACGGGGGTCGATGAATCGCTCTTCCCGTGGCGGATGAACGTGAAGCTGGCGATGCGATTCACGACGCAGGCGGGCGGGACGGCGTGGTTCGTCTGCTCGGGCGTGATGATCGACGTGAACACGGTGCTGACCGCGGCGCACTGCGTGTACGCCCGCAACCCCAACGGGATCAACATCTTCAACTGGGCCGACGTGATCTACGTCTTCCCGGGGTGGGACGGGAACAACCCGATCACCCCGCCCAACGGGGCCGGGAACAACCAGGCGTACAACCACTACGGGTTCGCCTCGGGCACGTTCTACCTCGCCGGGACGGACTACATCAACAACGGGAACTTCGACCGCGACGGCGGGCTGATCCGCCTGCGCGACCGGGCCGTGGGCGCCCTGACGGGGTGGTACGGGTGGGCGTGGGGCTTCTCGTGCAACACGATCCAGTCGCGGACGTACCACAACCCCTCGTACCCCTCGGAGAACTGCGGGGGCGGGCTGCACACCGGGCGGGACATGTACTACTGGTACGGGTCGATCGACTCGTGCCCCGGCAACCAGCTCCAGATCAACACCACCGCGGGGTGCTTCACGGCGTTGTGGGGCGGCCAGTCCGGGTCCGGGCTCTACTACTTCAACGACAGCAACCTCCGCGTCGTCCACGGCGTGGCGTCCAACTCCAACCGCACGACGAGCGGCCGCTACTGCAAACTCTGGGAGCAGTTCGTCAACGACATGAACGGGTCGTTCATCCCCGGCTCGCGCGGCGCGACGTTCGATCTTCAGGCCCTCGACGCGAACTTCCCCTCGAACTTCATCCAGGCCGGCGCGTTCACGGGCGGGGGGAACTTCCTCGCCGTCAACCCGACGAACAACAACCCGCCCAACCGGACCTACACCTTCCGCGTGTACCTCTCGACCAACGACCTGATCACGTCGGGCGACACGCTGATCGGGACCTCGACCTTCAACTGGGACTTCGGCGCGGTGTCGTGGGTGACGGTGAACATGCCGTCGTTCCAGATCCCCGCGAACACCCCGCAGGGCGTGTACTACCTCGGCGTGATCCTCGACCCCGATACCGACACCAACTCGAGCAACAACGCCACCAACGCGTGGGACGCCGTCCGGGTCACCATCGGGCCCGCGGTCCCCGCCAACGACGCCTGCGGGCAGGCCACCCTCGTCACCCTGGGGACCTACCAGGGCTCAACGGCGACGGCCACGCAGGACGGGGTGACGACCTGCGGCTCCTCGACCACCACCCGCGACGTGTGGTACCGCTTCGTCGCCCCGGCGACCGGCACGCTGACCGCCGAGACCTGCGGCTCCAACTACGACACCGTCCTCTCGCTCCATACGGGGTGCCCGGGGACCGTCGCCAACACGCTCGCCTGCAACGACGACGCGTGCGGCCTGCAGTCGCGCATCATTCAGAACGTCACCGAGGGACAGACCGTCCTCATCCGTGTCTCCGGGTTCAACGGGGCCAACGGCGCCTTCACGCTGACCCTCTCCATGCCGCCCCCGGCCAACGACCCCTGCGCCGGGGCGATTACCCTCGTGCCCGGCGTGGCCGCCACGGGCTCGACGAGGCTCGCCTCGGTCGACGGGAGCGCCACGTGCGGCGCATCCGCTAACGCCCCTGACGTCTGGTTCACCTTCGTCGCCCCGGGCGACGGGATCGCCGTCCTCCACACCTGCGGCTCGGCCTACGACACCGTGCTCTCGCTCCACACCGAGTGCCCGGGCTCGACCGACGACCAGATCGCGTGCAACGACGACGCCCAGGCGGGCCCCTGCTCCGGCACCCTCCAGTCCTACATCGCCGCACCCGTCCAGGGTGGGCGCCGGTACTCCGTCCGCGTATCGGGATTCAACGGGCGGACCGGGTCCTACACGCTCAACCTCTCGTTCCTCGCGCCCACCAACGACGAGTGCGCCGGGGCGGCCGAGGTCTTCGCGGGCTCCACGCCCTTCCACAACGGGCTGGCGACGAACACCAACATGCCCGAGCCGATCTGCATCGACGTCGGGGGCGACACGCAGGTCCAGCGTGACCTGTGGTTCCGATACCTCCCGACCTGCCGCGGGCGCGTCTTCATCAACACCTGCGGGAGCCAGTACGACACCAAGCTGGCCGCCTACATCGCCCGGCGTTGCCCGACCGCCGGGTCCGCCGACGCCTGCAACGACGATTCGTGCGGGCTTCAGTCCGAGGTGGTCGTCACCGCCAGCCCCAGCGCGTTCGTGTACATCCGCGTCGGCGGGTACAACGGCCGCACCGGCGCGGGTGTCCTGAACATCCGCTGCGTCCCCGACTGCCCGGCCGACTTCAACGACGACGGGTTCGTCGACTTCTTCGACTTCCAGGCGTACGTCGATTGCTTCGAAGACATCGAGTGCCCGCCGGGCAAGGACGCCGACTTCAACAACGACGGGTTCGTCGACTTCTTCGACTTCCAGGACTTCGTCGACGCCTTCGAACGGGGCTGCTGACCCCCACCATCCGGTCGTAACCCAACCGGCCCCGGGCCCGCGCCCGGGGCCTTTTGCTGCGCTTATCGCCGAGCCCACGCCGAACCACACCCGATCAACACACAAACATAACGAAAGGACTTACCTTTCAGGAGAGAAACATCTGGAACCCCGGAGGATTCCTCTGGTAAAGTATGGCGGGCCCCGTGCGCTCGCGCGGGACCTTCGTTTTCACCGTGTTCATCCGAGGAGGCGGTTCATGCTCAAACAGATCGGGCTCGCGGTCGGTGCCATCCTGGCTTCGGCCGGCGGGGCGTTGGCTCAAACCCCAAGCAACGCGTGCGCGTCGGCGCCGCAAGTCGGCCCGGGGACCTACGCCGGCACCACGGCGTCGGCCACCAACGACGGGCAGACGTCGTGCGGGAACAGCAACTCGAGCCGGGACGTCTGGCTCAAGTACGTCGCCTCCAACAACGTCGAGCTGGTCGTCGAGACCTGCGGGCTTGCCGGGTGGGACACCGTCCTCTCGCTGCACTCGGGCTGCCCCGGGAGCCAGGGCAACACCCTGGCGTGCAACGACGACTCCTGCAGCCTCCAATCGCGTGTCAGCCGGAGCCTGATCTCGGGCGAGACCGTCTACATCCGCATCGGCGGGTTCGGTTCGGCGAACGGCGCGTTCAGCGTGACGGTGCGCGAGGAAGAGCCCCCGCCGCCCCCCACCCTCGGGCCCGACGTGATCGTCGGCGAGCTGCTCGGCTGGGGCCGGTATTCCGCCATCGGCGGGATCACCTCGTTCGCCATCGGGACCGAGTCGTGCAACGTGGGCGACGCGCCGATCCAATGGATCGCCAACACCAACGAGCACCCCGTCATCGCGCAGAACCTCTACCGCATCAAGGACGGGGTCTTCACCCACGTCGGGATGTCGTGGGTCAAGCACGGCTTCTCCTCCGTCAACGGGACCACCTGCGGGCCCTGCACCCAGCCCCCCGGCGGCTCGTCGCAGCTGGGCGTGGGATGCTCCGACCCCTACGGCTCGGGGCTCAACGGCTCGCAGGGCGGGCTCGGGCCGCGCTCCCAGGTCAACGCGACGACCGGCGTCTTCCAGTATCCGCCCACGGCGCCGGGCGTCACCAACGAGCTCTCCCGCCGGCTCCAGGTGAACACGGCGGACATCACCCCGGCGCAGAACGTCGGGGCCATCTATCTCAGCGAGTCGCAGTACGTGACGCGTGACGACGCACTCTGGAACAACGCGCTCAACAACGCGTCCTACCGCCGCACGACCATCGCCTCGGCGACCGCCACGCCCGCCTACTCCGGGCCCACCGTCCGCCGCAAGACCGCCATCGAGGGCTGGCGTGACATCGACCCCACCGTGACGCTCGTGCCCGTCGAGTACGACGACGGCGGGATCCTCGTGCGGTTCTGGGTCGGCGCCAAGGTCATCAACAACGGCGACGGGACCTGGACCTACGTCTACGCCGTCCACAACCTCAACTCCGACCGCAGCGGGCAGCGTTTCACCCTGCCCCGCAACCCCGGCGTGGTGATCTCGCAGAACACCTTCCACGCCCCCTTCTCCCACTCGGGCGAGCCCTACTCCAACGCCGCCTGGGCCTACACCGAAGGCGGAAACTCGATCGAATGGTCCACCCAGACCTTCGCCCAGAACGCCAACGCCAACGCGATCCGCTGGGGCACGGCGTACACCTTCACCATCCGCGCCAACACCGGGCCCGAGACGGGCACCGCCTCGCTGGGGCTTTTCAAGCCCGGCACGCCCACCTCCCTGGCCGTCCAGTTGCCCGTGCCCGCCGGCATCCCCTGCGGCCCGGACTTCAACGGCGACGGGTTCCTCGACTTCTTCGACCTCGACGCCTTCGTCGAGTGCTTCGAGGGCGTCGCGTGCCCGCCCGGGCGTGACGCCGACTACAACGGCGACGGGTTCATCGACTTCTTCGACGCCGACGCCTTCGTCGAGGACTTCGAGGCCGGCTGCTGATCCCAACGCCTCGATGATGGAACATGAGCAACGCCCGGCGCCCGACGGCCGGGCGTTTTTCATGCGCCCCGATGAGTCGCCCACCCGTTCGGGTGGTACCATGGCGCGACATCCACCGGAGGAGACTCGTCCATGAACTGTGAACCCACCCCCCACCACCGCTGGCTCCACCAACTCGTCGGCGCGTGGTCGTTCGAGAACGAGTGCGTCATGGGTCCCTCCGGCGAGACCATGAAATCCACGGGGCGCGAGGTCGTGCGGGCCGTCGGCGACCTCTGGGTCGTCGGCGAACTCACCGGGGCCATGCCCGACGGGTCGTCCATGACCGGCATCATGACCGTGGGGTACGACCCGGCGCGGTCGAAGTACGTCGGCTCCTGGATCGGCAGCCCCATGACCCACATGTTCGTCTACGAGGGCACACGCGACGGGAACACCCTCACCCTCGATACGACCGGGCCCTCCTTCACCGACCCCAACGCCACCGCCCGCTACCAGGACGTCGTCGAGATTGTCAGCCCCGACCTCCGACGGCTGTACTCTCAGGCCCAGGGGCCCGACGGCTCGTGGGTCCGCTTCATGAACGCGACGTTCACACGCGTCCGCGGGTGATCAAGGTCCATGCGCCTCGGGCAAGAAAAACGCCCCGGCGGCCGGGGCGTTTGACCGAGTATCCATGAATGTGCGCGGGGCTCGCCCCCGGCCCGAGCGCCTCAGCAACCCGCGTCGAACTCGTCGACGAAGTCCTGGAAATCGAAGAAGTCGACGAACCCGTCGTCGTTGAAGTCGGCGGAGGCCCCGTCCGGGCACGCGAAGCCCTCGAAGCAATCGACGTAGTCCTGGAAGTCGAAGAAATCGACGAACCCGTCGCCGTTGAAGTCCGCCGCGCACCCGTCGTCGTCGATCCGCCGGGCGACGATGAACTCGTTGACGCCGGCCCCGCCGATGGCGAGCAGGTTGGACCAGAGCATCTCGCCCTCGGGGACATCGACCGAGGACGTGCCCGCCCAGACCAGGCTCTCGCCCACACTCTCGGGAACCCAATAGGCCAGCTCGAACTGGTCGTTGACGAACCGCCCGATACAGAACGTCGGGCCGTTGTGGAAGCCGCCGCTGCCCGAGTAGCACTCGAACGGGCCGACGGGGAGGTAGGACGGATCGCCCACGAAATCGTTGATCGGGCTGATGTCCTGCTGGCGGTCGCCGAAGATGACCCACCCGAAGCCCTGCCCGGGGACCCACGACCCGTCGCTGTTGGTCAGGGTGAGCGCGAATTCGTAGCGGTATAGACCGCCATCGGCGTCCGAGACCGAGTACGTCATCTCCAGCGGCTGCGCCGAGGCCACGCCGCCCGCGATCGCGGCGAGACCCGCGACCACACACCAACGACCCGCACGACAGAACAGCATAAGTACCTCCTCAATTGGTCGGTTCAAGAACACGTTCGCATTCTCAATGAACGGATGGAATCCCGCAAGTCAAAGTTGCATCCGGGATCGAAAAAAATCCCCCCTCGTGGGGGGGAAGAAGCGTGAGCGAGCCTTGGAAGGATCCGGCCCGGGTCGTGCGTGATGGTCAGCAGCCGGCCTCGAAGGCCTCGACGAAGGCGTCGAGGTCGAAGAAATCGACGAACCCGTCGCCGTTGAAATCAGCGTCCTTGCCGGGCGGGCAGCCACCGCCCTCGAAGCACTCGACGAAGGCGTCGAGGTCGAAGAAGTCGACAAACCCGTCGTCGTTAAAATCGGCGGGGCACGTGGGCGGTGGCGCGGCGTCGCGCCAGACGACCTGCCCGCGGAGCTCGCCGCCGGGGAAGGCGTTGGTGTGGATGTTCACGTAGGTCAGGTCGTCGAGGATCGAGGCCTCGTCGCCGGCGGGGTACGACCATGAGCCGAGCTTGCGTGCGCCCAGGACGAGCCCGTGGCGGACGCCCGCGTTGACGCCTACGGGCGCATACCCGTGGATATGGGCGGCGATCTCGGCCCCGCCGCCGAGCTGGTGACGGATGTCGTACCCGTACGTGTCCAGGGTCCGGTTGATCCCGCAGAGCGCGCACCCGACGGAGTTGATCGCGGTGGTCGGGGGCACCTCCTGGAGCGCGTCGATGGGGTTCACGGAGCTGACGATCTGCCCGCGGATCTCGCCGCCCGGGAACGCGCCCGTGTGGACGTTGACATAGAACAACCCGTCCAGGATGTCCTGCTCGGCCCCGTCGGCGAATGCCCACGCGCCGGTCTTGACCACGCCACCCGGCAGGCCGTGCACGACGCCCGAGTTCACGCCGTAGTTCGAACGCCCGTGGATGTGCGCGGCGACCTCGCCGACGACCCCGTCGGTCACGATGTGGTACCGGAGGTTGTTGGCGGCCTCGTCGATCATGAACAGCCCGAACCCGCGGGCCGTGCTCGCGTTCGCGGGGACTTCCTGCCCGCCGTCGAGGTCCGCCACGAGGTCGACGATCTGCCCGCGGATCTCACCCCCGGGGAACGTGGAACTGTGGATGTTGACGTACGTGCGCCCGGCGAGGATCGCCGCCTCTTGGGCTTCGCTGAACGACCACGCGCCGACCTTGAGACGCCCCGCGGGCAGCGCATGGACGACACCCGCGTTCACGCCCGGGTCCGCGACCCCGTGGATGTGCGCGGCGGTCTCGGTCGAGCCCAGGTCCCAGTAGACGATGCGGTACCGCATCACGTTGGTCTCGGTGTTCACCTCGAACACGCCGCACCCGCGCGCCCGGCTCTGGTTCGATGGGACTTCCTGAAGGCCCGAGAGCAGGCACACCATCCGCCTGACCTCGGCCTCCGCGAGGGTCGTCCACCCCGCGAGGGCTACCACGCACGCCGCCGACACGATCGACTTTCTCATGACCGGACCTCCCTTTGCAATCTCCTTCCGCTCGCGTCCGAGACCGCGATCGCGGGCTCGTCACGCGAGCGGCACCCACATCGTGGTATACCGCATGACGATTCTCGGGCATTGCGGGATTCCGCCGTTTACCTCAAGAACGGTGCAACGCACCGTCGCCGGGGCTATTCAAGACGTTGTTGTCTGTTGATTTGCGGGTGAAGCAGCGCTCCCGGGCGATCCGGGCAGGGCCGAGAATCCCACGGCGGATCGTGCCCGGGGGGTTCGCGGCGGGAGAATGAAGAAATCCGATCACCCCGCGATATTTCCACGTCATGATGCTGCAAGGTTGCCCCCGCGTCGGTCAAGTTCTGGTGAGGCCCGCGTGAACGTCGGGCCACGGCAGGACACACACCCCGGGGGGCATCCCCGGGCCAACCGAACAGGAGCCTTGTCATGAAGAGCATCGCGAATCGTCTTGTTGTTCCCCTTGTGTTGGTCGGGATCGCCGGGAGCGCGCTGGGGCAGCCCTCGGCCTCGGAGAGCTTTGAGTACTCGTTGGGCACGCCGCTCTTCGGGCAGAACGGGGGGCTCGGGTTCTCGACCCCGTGGCAGAGCGCGGGGTACGGGAGCTGGGGGATGTCCTCGATGAACGAGGTCGTGATCCGCAACGGCCTGATGATGACGTCCGCGGGCGGGCGCACGGAGAGCGGGGTGGGCGGGGGTCAACGGACGCTGACCACCCCGATCGCCGGGACACCGGGCACCTCCGCGTGGGTTTCCTTCGTCGCCCGGCGGATGACGGGCTCGACCTCGACGAGCTGGCTGGGCGTGAAGCTGCCCTCGACGGGCGGCTCGCCCTTCCTCTTCCTGGGTCAGCCCTTCGGCCGGGCGCACTGGGGCGCGGACCACGGCGGGGCGGGCGGGATCGTCGAGAGCGCCGAGGCCGCCTCGGTGGCGCACATCGTCGCCCGCATCGACTTCCGCGCCGGGCCCGACGATGTCCGTGTCTGGATCAACCCCGAGATCGACAACGCGCCCGCCGACGCCGACGCGGCCCTGACGCTGCTGAGCTACGGCGACTTCCAGAACATCACCAAGGTCCTCATCGAGACCGGCACCACCGCGGGCGCCCAGACCGGCGCCATCGACGAGGTCCGCGTCGCCGATTCGTTCGGCGAGGCCGTCCCGATGGAGGACGGCTCGGTCTACCGCGGCAAGCCCAAGAAGAAGAAGGCCAACACCTCCATCTGCGTCTCGTGCTTCAGCTGGGGGCTGACGCAGCAGGCCTTCCGCCGGCAGAACCCTGGGATCGACACCTTCGGCGTCGATTCCGAGATCGACTCGGCCGGCGTGTCGATGGCGATCAGCCCCGGCGAGTTCCCGCCCGGCTCGGTGATGCGTCACAAGTACAAGGGGTGGGACGGGACCATCAAGGGCAGCACCGGCGTCCGCCGCCAGGCGGACGGGAACATCGCGATGGAGCTGGACTTCCCCGGGGCCGCGGCGGTCCGGGTCGTCGTCCGGGAGCCCGACGGCACGATCATCACCGACGAGGTGACCCCCGGCGAGTTCCGCTACTGGGTCAACGGCGGGGCCGTCAACCCCTGGGGCCCGTGTCCGGACGGCTCCTTCCCCGAATGGCGTCACACGCTGGTTTTCTACGACCCGCCGAAGCTGGTGAACTGGCAGTACATCTACTTTGAGTTCGTCTGGACGTACGGGTGCGGCGGCTCGACGAGCACGAACCGGACGATCACGGTCTCGCCGATCTTCGACGCCGCCGGGCTCGGGGTCGCGGGGATCGGCACGATGGAGCTCGAGGCGAGCGGTCCCATGTCCGAGTTCACGATCAGGGACTGCGCCGACGTCCCGCACACCATCGCGCCGGAGTCCACGATGCCGGACCTGACGGTGTCCGGGTTGGGGAACGTCCTGGTGCAGTCCCGCTGCGACGACGGGACGCAGTGCACCGACAACACCCGCCGGAAGATCCGCGCTACCGGGATCGGCTCGGAGGGGCAGGACGGCGTAGAGATCCGGCTCCCCGCGCCCGCCTTGAGGACCAAGGGGCAGTTCACCCTGGGCGAGTTGTCGCGGGGCACGGGCGAGGCCGTCGCCCGCCGACGCGGGACCGACGCCTCGGGCGTCGAGAGC
The DNA here is from genome assembly GCA_015200025.1 of Phycisphaeraceae bacterium. Taxonomy (GTDB): domain Bacteria; phylum Planctomycetota; class Phycisphaerae; order Phycisphaerales; family UBA1924; genus UBA2396. Next base: position 1,493,648 of record CP054186.1, read on the forward strand.
GACCTTGAGTCGGTCTCGATCCACGGCGACAACGGGCGGTCGATCGTCACCCCCGACTTCTCCGCCCTGGGCTCGACGCACTTCACCGTCACCGGGTTCGACGCGACCGGGCATGTCGTGGTGGATGAGGTGTTCCCCAACGGCACCCCGATCATCCTCGAGCACGTCATCTGCCCGCCCAACCAGGTGCTCGTCTGGGGCTGGTGGACCTACTGGCACTGGAACCCCTGGCCCACCAGCGGGTACTGGAACACGATCTGGACGGTCGTGGGCTGCAGCTCCCTGGGCACCGGCGGCGGCGGCAACACCTCGACCGAACGCGTCGTCATCAGCCCCGTCGAGCCGGTCGTGACGGGCGAGACCACCGGCGTCTCGCTCACCGCCCGCGGGACGAGCGAGATCGAGGTCTTCGGGCTCGGCGTCGAAGACTCCACGGCCCCCTGCCTCGCCGACTACAACGACGACGGGTTCGTCGACTTCTTCGACCTCGACGCGTACATCGAGTGCTTCGAAGGGCTGTCTTGCCCCGACGGGCGGTCCGCGGACTTCAACGGCGACGGGTTCGTCGACTTCTTCGACCTCGACGACTACATCGTCTCGTTCGAGACCGGGTGCTGAGCCCCGCGTCATCGGCTCTCAGGCCGCGCTCGGGAACGGGCGCGGCCTGTTTCATTCCGGGAGCTCGCTCGGCGGCGAGATGTCCGGCGGGCACGGCGGGGGAGGCTGAAATCCCGCCCGACCTTCGCCGTAATAGAATCAAAGAAGCACGCCGGCGCTCCCCATACACCCCACCCCGCGCCGGGCCGGGGCCTCTCAGGTGACCCATGCCTCACACCGCCAGCCGCGCGAGACCCCACCGAGGTCGGGTCCGCTTTTTCATGCAGTTCATCGCGAACCCGACGATGATCGGGGCGGTCGCGCCCAGTTCGGCCCGCCTCGCCCGCGCCATGGTCGACGCGATCGACACCGGCCCGGGCCAACGGATCGCCGAGTACGGGCCCGGGACGGGCGTCTTTACCGATGAGATTCTGCGCCGGCTCGACCCCAAGGCCCGTTTCTTCGCGGTCGAGCGGAACACTGCGCTGGCGGACGTGCTCAAGGCCCGTCTCCCCGACCTCCACCTGCACGCCGCGAGCGTCGAGGAGATCGAACGCATCTGCCGCGAGGAGGGCGTCGAGCAGCTCGACTCGATCATCAGCGGGCTGCCCTGGGCCAGCTTCCCCGAGAGCCTCCAGCGGCGGATCCTCGACGCCACCATCCGCGTGCTGCGGCCCGGGGGCACGTTGGTCACCTTCGGGTACCACGTCGGCCTCTTCACGCCCGCCGGGCGACGGTTCAAGAAGCTCCTGCCTGAGTATTTCTCCACGATCACCCGAGGCCGGTACATCTGGCGGAATACCCCCCCGGCGTTCGTCCTGAGGTGTACCCGGTAGGGGCCGGGGTGCCGGGGAGGTATCGGCCCGGTCCCGCACGGTTCCATGCGTGCCTTGATGGGTTGAAAAGTCCTATAACCATTATAGTAAGCGACCACAAACATGAAAGCGGGCCGCATCACAGAAAGTCGGCACCTTCCCGAGCATGGGGCGTAAAACGTCAGTGCGGCGACGGTTTCGCAGCGGGTGTGGGGACGCCGCGAGGGTACAGGCCATGAAGATGACGAGCGTGTCGGATCGGCGTGTTCGCATGTCCGGCGGTGGGGTCGCGTGCGTGGGGATCGTGTCCGCCGCGATGATGCTGGCCCTGTCGGGAACGGCGTTGGGCCAGGCCGCGCTCAAGCCCACCCGGCCTTCATCGGCGGGCTCTCCGGAAAGCGCGCCCAGGCCCAGTTCGCCCACGCTCGCGCCCAAGCCCAGCGCGCCCACCGCGGCCCCGAGCGCGGCGCCCCGGCCCTCGGCCCCTCCGCCTCAGGCCGCTCCTTCCCAGCCTTCCCCGAGGCCGAGCGTGATCGCGCCCAGCGCCCCGCGCGCCTCGCAACCCACGCCCACGCGGCCCGGACCTTCGAGCGGCCCCTCATCGCCGACCCCAACGAGCGGGACACGATTGCAGCCCAAGGGCACAACGCCCAGCGCCACGCCGAGCGCTCCTACCCCCGCGATCCGGCCTCCGGCGCCCGCGACGCCGACCCCCTCGACACCGAGGCCCACGGTCTCGCCCTCGCGCCCCGGCGCCGGAACAACCACGGCCCCGAGCGGCGGCCCCAACGCGGGCCCCAGCGGCGGGCCCAGGACCGGAACACCCTCCGCGCCCGCGACACCCTCTCGCGGCGGCCTCGTGACACCCTCAACCCCCTCGACGCCGAGGAATGTTGATGTCTCCCCGCCCGGCGGCGGGACCAACAACCCCGGCGGCGGGCTGCGGTCCAAGCCCGTCACGCCGGGCACCATGATGCCCACGCCCGAGCAGGGCCCGCGCGCCGTGCCCGGCGGCGGCCCCACGGGCACCGTTACGCCCATCGGCCGCGAAGGCGGATCCCGCGTGATCAACGTCTCGCCCTCACGCCGAACCGGCGATACCGGCGGCGGGAACTCGGCCGGTGCGCCGACCGGCGGCGGCCTGGGGGGAGCGATCCCCGCCGCGGGCATCATCGGCGGACGCGCCGCCGCCCCCGTCACGCGCCGATTCAGCGACATCGAGCGGCTCAACCCCGCGGACGACGGCGTGTGGGGTGACGGCTCGGGCGGTGGGGCCGCCGACCGTCGACGCTACGACCACCCGTGCTACGACTGGGATCACGTCCCCCGCCGCCACCGACACCGCGACCGCGGGTGGAGCTTCCACTTCTCGTACAACACGTACGGCTGGTGCGGGCCGACGTACATCAACCATTACCATTACTACTCCGGCCCGTCCTACTGGTACTGGTCGCCCGGGTATTGGTGGACGCCCGTGACCTGGTGCCGGCCCGCCTATGGCGGGTGGTACGACCCGTGGTTCGGGTGGCGGACCTACCGCCCCGGCTGGACCGTGGCCGTCAGCGTCGGCGACTGGTGGGGCGGGTGGGGCAACGTCGCGTGGTCAGCCCCCGTGACGACGCTCGTGTACGACCCCGTGCCGAGGTACGGGTGGGCGAGCGTCGTCGACGAGGTGTGCGAGCCCGCGCCGGTTGTGTACCGGCCCAGTGAGCCCCGATACGTCTACGTCGCCAAGGGCGTCCCCAAGGTCGTCGAGGTCGAGTTGCCCTCGTTCCGTCCCACGGCGTACCGCAGCGACGACCTCGCCGGGATCCTCGCGTGGGAGGACACACCCGAGCGGATCGTCGGGACCGTCCGCGGCGTGCCCGACGAGAGCCGGGCTCAGTCGGCCGCGTCGTTCCTCGGGCGCGTCCCCGCCGGCGCGTGGGAGATGGCGTACGAGGACGAGCGCGTGATCGACGGTCGGCGTGTCCTGCTCTTCCGCGGGGCCACGCCCGACGCCTTCGGCCGGCGCGTGCTCGTGCTCGTGGCCGCCCGGGACGGGACCCCGAGGCTGATCCCCGGCCAACGGGCTCAGGTCACCGGTCGGCTCGCCGAGATTATGGTCGATGACCCGTGGGAGCAGGGCGGGCGGCTCGTCCTCGAGGACGCCTCGATCCGCGTGTAAACCCGCACCCCCCACACCCTCCCGCGACGCTCGCCGGACGCGATCGTGCGGCGCCACCGGGCCGGGTGAGAAACTACGGCTGGTTCGTGGTGACGACGGCCTTGCCCTGGCCGTCGACCGTCACTGACCATGCCACGCTCCCCGACGCGGGATCGATCACGGTAATGACGGGCTGGCGATCGGTCAGCACCTCGATCGAAAGGAGAGATCGCCCTGTCGGGTCGTTGAGTCGGAGGGCGGCTGAACCATCGCTCGACGCCGTGATCCGCACGCCCTCGTGAGGTGATCCCGCGGCCTTGAGCGTGACCTCGGCCCGATCCCTCCCGGCCGCGAGGACGATCTCGCTCTCTCCGGATCCGCCGCCAACGGTGAGCGTCGGGCCGGTGACGGTGTCCGTGAGGCCGAAGAACCGAGATAGGAAGGGCACCATGATGAGCGTGAGCAACGCGAGGATGTACGCGACCAGGATCGTCGCGGAGCGCGAGTACGGCGCCACCGCATGATCCGCACTGCCGGCCTTGGACGCAGACGGATTATGACTCATCGCGGATCTCCTCTCCGAGCCGACGCAGCGTCCCCGGGCTCGGGGCATCGACTCGGCGCCGCGGGGCGGTCCAGGGGCTCTCCGGCGCGGCCGGATTGACGAGTTGCAGGAACGCCAGGTCTCCCGCCGAGCCGAGATTGATCGCGGGCGGTCCTGAACGACCGTGTGCCGGATGCGGGACGAAGAACGTCACCGAGGACCCGGACCCGATCATCACACCGGAAGGCTCGCCCCCGCGTTCGGGAAAGAGCATGATCGCGCCGTTCTGGCTCCCGTCGACCAGAATGACCGCGGGTGCGGACCACGACCCGATCATCAGCCTGGAGGTAGAGCCCGGACGATACCCGATGAACCCCGGGATGGTTCGTTCGATGCGGGGAACGGCGACGAGCGCCGATATGGTGGAGATGATCCAAACCCACGTCACAGCCTGCGCGTCCACACGCCAACGTCTAGCCGAACCATCACGGGCATTGGATGTCACTGAGTGGCTCCTCCATGCTGATCGGACAGTGCGTTCGTTGATACTCAAGACACGCGCAATAAATCTCACGATTCTGCTGCTCGGCGTACGCGAGCTGCATCCGGCACGCATAAAGATTCGAGAGGAATTGCGCTGCCGAGGCGGTGAAATTGCACCCCGCGGTGCACCCCGCGAAGACCATAGGGCTCCCCCACCACTTCAAGCATGGGACAAAGCACGCGAAATTCGCCCAGGAGATGGGGAGGATGAACCAACATTGGCCGTATGCATTGGCCGCGGCCCACTGGCGCTGCCGGTACATGGTCCAGCACGGCATCGCGACGTTCTGGTTGCAGGGGTGGAGCATCCAGTACTCGGGCGGCCCCGCCGCCAGGACTTCCATCGCGGCGAGTTCGTCCGTGCTGATCGCGAAGAGCGGCACCACGACGTGCTTCTGGACGCCATCGACCACCAGGTCGAACGCGATGCCGAACGCTGGCATGGTCCCGCACGGGCCCTGGAGCTCGCCGAAGACCAGGGCGGACCCGCACTGAAGATCGGCCAGGTCGGCCAGGAGCGGTGATCCCGGGATTCGCTCGGCCCAGTCGATGGGCATCGCGTGCACGGTCCGCCACGTCGCCACACCGAGCCCGCCACCCTGCCCCGTGCTCGTCGATGGTTCTATGGCCGGTCGATCGACCTCGAAGACGACGATCGAGCTCGACGTGTCGACGCAGAACGTCGCGAGGATGAGGCCGGCCTGGGGGTTGGGGCTGGGCAGGAGGATCGGGACCTCGACCTCGTCGATGATCTCCCCCTCCTCGCCGATCGGGGTTTGGGCCAAGATCGGTTGACTGAGCGTCCCGAGCATGAACAGCGCCTCGAGTATCAGGCCGAGCCGTCGCGCCGGAAGCGGGCCGAGGATGAGCCGGCGTGTTCGAACGGTCTCACGCTCCGAAAGGTCTACGGGCGTGGGGCGTGAATGGTGGACCTCCGTTGGCGCTTTGTTCCACGGGCGCGAGAGGCTGTCAATATGCGTCGAGCGAAATCTCGCGCGAGATGAATATTCTATAATATTTTATCGCGCCAAGCCTGCCTCGAAGAACGATTGACTACGGCCGAGCGCCGGCGGGCGCGTCCGTGGCCGGCTTTGCATCGGCCGGGGGCGAGATCGCCGGGGCGGTGAGCCTGGCCATGAAGACTTTGGCGCCCGCGGTGATGAACACCGATCGGCCGTCGGGCCCGCCGAAGCAGAGGTTGGAGGCGCCCTGGACGTCGAGCCGGTCGAGGGTGGTCCCGTCGGGGCGGGTGATCCAGAGACCGCCGGGGCCGGTGGACCAGATGTTGCCGGCGAGGTCGACCTTGACGCCGTCGGGCCGGCCTCGCTTCCCCGGGTCGTCGAGCTTCGCCAGGGTTCGGAGGTTGGCGGCCGAGCCGTCGGCGCCCAGGTCGGCGGCGAGGATCGACGAGTTGTTCATGTCGGCGAGGTAGAGCGTCGTGGCGTCGTTCGAGAGCGCCAGCCCGTTGGGGAGCGTGATCTCCTTGATGAGCAAGCTCAGCGTGCCGTCGGGGGTGAGGCGGAAGATCCCGCAGTAGTCGAGCCGGCGGTCCTTGGCCTGCACGCCGAAGGGCGGGTCGGAGAAGATGATGTCGCCCGCGGGCGTGACGACGAGGTCGTTGGGGCTGTTGAGGCGCTGGCCCTCGAACGCCTTGGCCAGGACGGTGATGGTCCCGTCGGGCTCGGCGCGGGTGACGGTCCCGTTGTGGTGGGCCACGAGCAATCGTCCTTGGTGATCGAAGGCCAACCCGTTGGGGTTGCCCGCGGGCTTGCGGACGACCGTGAGCCCCGAGGCGGGGGTCTTCTCGACACCCTTCTCGATCGTGCACGCGTAGATCGCGTCGCCCGGGATGTCGGAGAAGAGCAGGGTGTGGTCCGCGGAGCGGTAGATCGGGCCTTCGGTGAACCGGCACCCGCTAACGATGGTCACCAGCTCGCGGGACTCAAAGAGTTCGGACGCCGCGGCATTCGCGGCGGCGGGCGGGTTCTCGGCCCGGGGCGAGGGAACGGGTTGGACACACACGGCGACCATGAGGATGCTCAGCATGTGAGGAGGATATGAGGCCTCCGAGGCCCGGGTTCAGGATTGTGTTCGGCCCGCTTCGGACCAATCGGGGTGGTTCGGGGCCGGGTCGTGTGGTAGTCTGTGGTGCCTGTGATGGTCATCATGGTCGGTGTATGTGTGTGGGGATGAAGGAAGGCGTCAATGGGTCAGGATCGTCGGATAACCCTGCTCCGCGTGGCCCGCGCCACAGCGCTCATGCTCGGCGCCGGTTCGGCCCTGGGGCAGGACGGTGGATGGTCCATGTCGCCCCCCGCTTCACGCGACGTCGAGGTCGGCCTGGATTCGGGCTGGGTCGCGCACAGCGGCGCCACGCCCGGGCCCGAGGTCGTCTGGGCCGGCATCGTCGAGGACGCTGATGCCTCGTGGGCCAGGCTCTGGTTCGACGGGATCTGGCTCGCGGGTGATCCGGCCCGGCTAGACGCGTCCCGCCTCCGCCTCACGTCCCTCGCCGATGGTGCCACGCAGGAACTCGACGCCCAGACCGCGGCCCGCTGGAACGCCTCGAGCGCGTACTTCAACGGCGGCGCCGTCCTGGTCGAGATCATCGCCTGGCCCGAGACGGGCGCCTGCCGCGTGACCGTCGGCTCCATGACCGCGGGCGAGCCGGCGATCGGCCCACGATCGATCTGCGGCCCCACCGACGACCGTGTCCTCTCCAACGACCCACGGGCCGCCCGGTACCTCCCTTCGGGGTGCTCGGCTTGGCTCATCAACGACACCAACCGCCAGTTCCTCTCGGCGGGCCACTGCGGGATCTCGACCACCGGCATCGTGCAGTTCAACGTCCCGCTTTCGAGCGCCAACGGCTCGCTCAACCACCCCCCGCCTCAGGACCAATACCCCGTCGAGCCCAGCAGCATCCAGGCCGCCCAGAACGGGCTGGGCGACGATTGGGCTTACTTCGGGTGCTGGCCCAACTCGTCCAACGAGTCGGCCTTCGAGCGCCAGGGCCAGTCCTACGTGCTGGCGCCCAGCGTGCCCGCCCCGACCAACCAGGTCATCCGCGTCACCGGGTACGGAACCGTCTCGTCCCCCGTCAGCCCGACGTGGAACCAGGTCCAGAAAACCCACACCGGGTTCTACCTCTCCCGATCGGGCACCACCCTCCGTTACAACCCCGACACCACCGGCGGCAACTCCGGATCCGCCGTCTTCAACGAGAACACCGGGCAGGCCATCGGCATCCACACCAACGGCGGGTGCTCGTCCACCGGCGGGTCCAACGCGGGGTGTTCCCTCGACAACGCCGGGCTCCGCAACGCCCTCGCCAACCCGCGCGGGATCTGCTCGCCCGGGTTCGGCGTCGTCACGCCCCCCGTCTACGCCGCGGGCGATTCCAACCGCGCCTTCGGCTCGGTCAACTTCCAGGGTGGGACCTTCACCCGCGTCAGCGTCCTCCCCGCCGTCCCCGAGGGGATGGCTTACGACTGGAACCGCGACGTCTTCTGGGTCACCACCTCCGACCGTCGGCTCCACCGCGTCGCCCGCGCCACCAGCGAGATCACCCTCGTCGGCACCAACACCGGCACCGACCGCCCCGTCAACGGCCTCGCCTACGACCCCTGGACCGACACCCTCTACGGCATCCACCAGACCGGCGGGCGCATGCTGATCCTCGACAAAGACACCGGCGCCGTCACCCCCATCGGCGCCCCGGGCCAGAACAACGTCGGCGCCCTCGAGTTCGACCCCTTCACGAGGACGATCTTCGGCATCGACGACGCGCCGGGCGCCAGCCGCCTGATCCGCCTCGACCCCGCCACCGGGGCCCAAACTGTTGTCGGACCGCTCGGGCTCAACATCACCGATTGCAACGGGCTTGCCTACAACCCCGACGACCGGATGCTCTACGCCATCAACGCCGCCAACGAGCGGCTCGTCAAGATCAACCCCGTCACCGGGGCCGCCACCGACGTGGGGCCCACGGGCGTCCTCTGGGGCGCGTCCTACGGGATGTCGGCGGTGATCGATCGCCCGTGCCCGGCCGACTTCAACGCCGACGGGTTCGTCGACTTCTTCGACCTCGACGCGTTCGTGCAATGCTTCGACGGGCAGGGCTGCCCGCCCGGCAAGATCGCCGACTTCAACGCCGACGGGTTCATCGACTTCTTCGACCTCGACGCGTACGTCGCAGCCTTCGAGGCCGGGTGCTGATCCCAGAAGCCGATCCTGTCATGGCGCCTCGACGACCACCGGCCGACCTTGGTCGTCCATCGTCACGGACCAGCGCACCCGTCCATCGCCCGGGTCGTGCACCACGATCCGCGGTCGCTGATCCGAGTCCACCTCGAGCGAGATTCCGGGCTGTCCATTCGGCGCGAACAGCCGTACGTGCGACCCGTCCTTGTCACCGGCAGCCATGGAGATCGACGGCCGGCCGGCGCCCGGGGCGGTCAGGGTCACACGCGGCACGCCATCGCTCCGTGTACTGAGCCGGATCGTGCCCTCGCCGTGGGCGCCGCCGACGGTGAGTTCCGAACCCGCGCTCCAGGGGATCGGGGCCAGACGACCGATCGGCGGTATGACCCAAGCGCTGGCGAGCGAGAGCACGTACGCGACCGCCACCACGCTAATTTTTTGAAGCGTCGTCATTCAACACCTCCTCTGTATCGCCCCGCGAGCGCGGATGATCGTTCGACAACGGCACGGCCCCACGAAGCCGACCGACCGACCAGCCCGACGTCGGAGCGCCCGGCGCCCGCATCGACATGCCGTATGAATCCACCCCGGCGGAGACGTGGCCACCGATGGCCGTCGAGTGCGTCAGCGTGCCGATCGAGAACGAGGCGAGGCCCAGAGGTGATCCGGACACTGCCAACATCATCGTCTGCTCGCCTCGGGTAGATCGGAGCGCCACCACGCAGGCCTGATCGTCTACGTTCAGGGTGATGGCGGAATCGGTGGTCAGCGGCTCGACCGCGACCGCGCGGGTGTGGATCGAACCTACACCCCGGGACGCCGACCACCTCCACACGATCGGCGCGATGAACGCGTGCGTGACCGCGAAGAGCACCCAAGAGGCCAGAACCAGGCCGACCGCGTCTTTCCATCTCACGGAGCGCCTCCCTTGCGAGGATGACGGATCATGGACACCCGACCGCGTCGGGCTCAACCAGCCCAGGGCAATGCTGTTGTTGGTAGAGCCGGCAGATGCAGTAACTCGTCTTCGCGTTCACGATTTCCTGCTCGAGCTGCGCCTGGCAGGCGTAGTACCCCGAGGAGAGCGTGCCCGCGGTGAAATTCGCTTGACAGGCCGCCACGCACACGAAGTAGAGCGGGCCCGTCGGGGCTGTAATGAGACACCCCGCGAAGCACAGGGCGGCCTGGATCCCGGCGGGGACGGCCGACCAACTCATGCACGACACAAACCCGGCGTACGCCGCAGAGCAACGCTGTAAGTAGTTATCGTAACACGGTGTTCCGAACGGGTCACATGGATGCCGCATTGAATACTCGGGGTCAAGCCCGCCAAGCATCTCTCCGTGCTCGATCAGGAACTGGACAACCACCGGATCGGCTTTCGCGATCGGGATCAGGTAGTGCCGGCGTAAGCCCTCGACCGTGACGTCAAGCGCGATCCCGATGGCCGGTGAAATTCCGCAAGGACCACTCAACTCTCCGATCACGAAGGCAAGCACCGCTCCGGACGAGGCTAAGGTCTGAGCCTGAGGGGGTTCTGGCACGAGCAACTCCCATTCGTAGAGAAACCGATCCACGGTCCTCCACGTGGCCACACCCGTCACACCTCCCCCAGAACCATTCCCGTACGCCGGATCGATCACCGAGCGGTCGATCTCGAAGACCACGAACGAGCCCACGGAAGCCGTGCAAAACGTGTCTTGGATGAGCTCGCTCTGCCCCGGGAATGGCCCACCGAGCTCCACCACCACGTCATCGACGAGTTCACCCTCTTCACCAACCACGGGCTGGCATACCCCCAATTCGGCATGCCCCGATGCGGCATGCCCCAATGTAAACATCGCCGCCAGAATCAACGCATGAACACCCCATACAACGCCTCCTCTATTACCATGACCACACGAGAGGGCTCTCGCTCGTCTCTTGATGAAACGGATCAGGTGAGCGATGGACGATGGGCGATGGGGTTCATTGTGTTTACTACCTCCGTAAACTATAAACTATCACGGCGCGGGTAGGGTGTCAAGCCCGACTCTCGAGGTACGGAACCGGATTCACGCTCGCTTTACCGGCTACCCACGCTCTTGGCTAGGAGGTCCGAGGCCTTGAGCGCATGCCCCGTGGCGGCCACGACGACCCGCTCGCCGAGGTCTCCCGCGGCCGAACCCATCGCGCCCAACGCCGCCAGGGCCGTCGCGCACGTGGGCTCGATGAACAACCCCGCCCGCAACGCGGCGTTCCACGCCCTGTTCGTGGCCCCGTCGTCCACCGCGACGGTGAACCCCCCGGTGACGCGGACCGCCTCCACGCACTGACCGGCCCGCACCGGCGCCGGGATCGCGATCCCCTCGGCGATCGTGGGCGACGCCGACCCGAACGCCCGGCCCTCGAACGCGGCGTGCAGCGGCGCGCACGCCGACGACTGCACCGCGATCAGCCTGGGCACCCGATCGGTGATCCCCGCCGCGCGAAGGTCGTTGAAGCCGATGAACGCCCCCAGCAGCAGCGTCCCGTTGCCCGTGGGGATCACCACCGCGTCCGGGGCGCGCCACCCCAGCGCCTCGGCGATCTCGTACGCGAAGGTCTTGGTCCCGTGGACGAAGAACGGGTTGTACGAGTGGCTCGCGTAATAGACCGAACCGGCGGCCTCGAGCGCCGCGGCCGCGGTGTCGGCCCGCGTGCCGGGGACCGCCACCAGGTTCGCCCCCGCGAGGCGGATCTGCGCCAGTTTCGCCGGCGACGCCGACGCGGGCGCGTAAATGTCGCACGCGATCCCCGCCCGAGACGCGTACGCCGCCATCGACGCCCCGGCGTTGCCCGACGAATCCTCGAGCAGCCTCGTCACCCCGATCCGCCGGGCGTGCGAGATCAGCACCGTCGAGCCGCGGTCCTTGTACGAGCCCGTCGGGAAGAGCGTGTCGAGCTTGATCAGCACCTCACGCCCCGCCCACCGCTGCGGGACCAGCGGCGTCGAGCCCTCCCCGAACGTCACCGGCTCGGCTCCCTCCGGCAACGGCAGCGCCTCGCGGTACCGCCACAATCCCGGGGGCCTACCCCTGATCGTGTCCACCGGGAACCGCGCCTCAAACTCCAGGTCCAGCAGCCCGCCCGACGGGCCCCGCCAGATCGGGAGGTCCGCGTCGAACCGCTCGCCCGTGGATCGGCAGACCAGGTTCATGGCGTCTCACCCGCGCCCTCGGGCAACGCCGCCACCGCGTCGACCTCGACCTGATACCCGTAGTGCAGCGGGCCCGTCGGGACGACCGACCGCGCCGGCAGCCCGCCGTGCCGCGAGAAAAACTCGGCGTACACCGCGTTGACCCGCCCCCACAACCCCACGTCGCTCACGTACACCGTCGCCCGGAGCACCCGCGACGGCGTGGTCCCCGCCGCGATCAGAACCGCCTCGAGGTTGGCCAGCACGCGCCGGGTCTGGTCCTCGATCTCGCCCGGTTCACCCGGGCCCGTTGTGGGGTCGATGGGCAACTGGCCCGAGACGTAGACCAGCCCCCCGTGCACCACGGCCTGCGCGTAGTGCCCCGCCGGGAGCGGCGCCGCGGGCGTCCGGATGGTCCTGATCTCCGCCACGGCTCACACGCCGAGCAACTGCATCGCGTTCTTCTTGATGTCCTCGGCCGAGAGCGAGCACATCTTGAGGAGGTCGTCGATGGTCCGCCCGCTCTTGGGGATCCGGCGCACGTGCATCTGCTTGAGCTGGAACCCGTCGCCCGAATCGACCAGCGCGTCCGCGACCGCCGACCCGATGCCCCCGCCGTAGTTGTCCTCGACGGTCAACACCTTCCCGTCGTTGGCCTGCACCAGGTCGAGCAAGGCGTCCGTGTCGAAGGGCAGTGAGTACAGGTCGACGAGCGTCGCCGAGACCCCGGCCTTGTCGAGCAGCTCGACGGCCCTATTGGCCTCGTGGACCATGTACCCCGCGGCGCAGATCACCAGGTCGCGGCCCTGCGCCAGCACCTCGAACCCGCCGAGGTTGAACACCACGTCGTCGTTGTAGATGAACTCCGTCTCGGCCCGCAGCGTCCGCATGTAGCAGCAGCCCTGGTACTCCGCCATCACCTCCGTCAGGCGATACGCGGCGTACGCGTCCGAGGGCTGGAGCACGTAGCACCCGGGGTTCCCGCGGTGGTCTTTGACCGTCGAGAACGAGCGGAACCACGCCACGTCGGGCAGCGACATCTGGCTCGGGCCGTCCGCGGCGAGCGTGATCCCCGCGTGGCTCCCCACGATCTTGAGGTTCGCGCCCGAGTTGATCGCCATCTCGATCTGGTCGTACGCCCGCGTCACGAACTTCGCGAACGTCGAAACGAACGGGATCTTGCCCGCCGCCGAGAGCCCCGCCGCCACCGAGACCATGTTCTGCTCGGCGATCTTGCACTCGATGAACCGGTCTGCCATCGACGCGTCCTTGCGGACCATGTCCGCGAACGTCGAGTTCGACACGTCCGCGTCGAGCGCCACCACGTCCCGGTTGACCTTGCACAACGCCCGCAACGCGATCCCGTACGCCCGGCGCGTCGCCAGCGTCCCCGCCTGCAGCACCGACTCCATGTCCATCTGCTTCATCGTCTGCGCCAAGGGGGGCAGCTCGCCCGTGGCGTAATCCGGCGTCCGCGCGTCCGCCGGGGGCTGGATCGTGAACGCGTCCTGCGACGTCAGCGACGAGGTCAGCTCGACCCGCTTCTGCTCCAGCTCCGCCAACGCCCGCTTGAGCTGGTCCCCGGTCGGGGGCTTCCCGTGCCACCCGTTCCCTTGCACCGACTCGGCGCCCCAGCCCTTCACCGTCGACGCCACCACCGCCATCGGCTTCTTGCCCGGCGTGAGCGCCGCGAACGCGTCGAACGCCGCCTTGATCTGCGCCGGGTTATGCCCGTCGACGGTCTTGACCTCGAACCCCGCCGCCGTCAGCTTCGCGGCCAGCGTCTCGGCCGACTGCTGCGGGCTCACCCGGTCCGTCTGCCCGTACTCGTTGCAGTTGAAAATCGGGAGCACGTTGATCAGCTTGCGGTCGACCAGCTGGTCCAACGCCTCGGCGATCTGCCCCTCGCGGCTCTCCCCGTCCCCGATGATGCAATAGACCCGGCGATCCGTCTTGTCGAGGATCGCAGCCTCCGCCAGGCCCAACGCCACCGACAGCCCCTGCCCGAGCGAACCCGTCGCCGCATCGAAGAACGGGAACCCCTCCATCGGGTTGGGGTGCCCGTCGAGCTCCGAGGACGCGTCGCGCAGCTTCTTGAGTTCGTCGACCGTCAGCTTGCGTCGTTTGGAAGGGTCCTTCCCGATCATCACCCCCAGCTTCGCGCACGCCGCGTACACCGCCGGGACCGCGTGGCCCTCCGACAGCACCAGCCGGTCCGACGTCGGGTAATCGGGGTACTCCGGGCTCCACCGCATCGTGTGGAACATCAACACCGTCACCAGATGCCCGATGCTCATCGACGTCGTCGGGTGCCCGCTGCCGGCGGCGGCGGTCATATCCAAGGCGAGCCGGTTGAGTTCGATCGCCTGAGCGTGGACAGCGGCTTCAAATGACATCGCGGTAGTCCTTCCTCGCCCGACGGGTCATCCCCGATCGAGCACATTCACCCTGTTTGTTCGTTCTTTGTACACCACTCTGCGGGTCCGTAAACCCACAGAACCCGACGAAGAGGGTGAGTATCTGTCCGCCGACCGCCCGAGGCAACCACCCAGCCGCATTGGCATGTAATTTGCTGTGACTCGCCCCCACGCTCCGGTCCCGCCGCGTTCGACCGGCGGGATATCCACGGGTTATCCACTGGGCCCGCGTGGTGGTGACCAACGCCGACCCGTAGGGGCTGTCCGGCATATGCATCGCTATGGGTGGTGTAGACTGGGGCTATGCTGGACAAAGAGGCCGCTCGCGCGGGTTGATTCGGCGGGGCGTGGAGCGGGGCCATGGTGGGCGGGGTGGGCTCGGAGGGATGCTGGATGAAGGTGATCTGCGATCGGTCGGCGTTGCTGGACGCGATCAATTTGGTGTCGGGAGCCGTCGCGTCCCGTACCCCAAGGCCGCAACTGCAGTGCGTGAAGATGACCGCGACCAAGGACGACGGGGCCGGCGAGCTGGCGCTGGTCGCGACGGACGGCGAGATCTCCCTGAGTCTCAAGCTCGGGCGAGTCGACGTCGAACGCCCCGGCGAAGCGCTGATCCCCGCCGACAAGCTGCGGCAGATCGTCTCGGCCGAGGATGATGAGCCGACCCTCACGCTCGAAGTCGAGGACGAGGCGGTCCACATCCGCGGGAAGGACGCGCACTTCAAGGTCTTCGGGTACCCGCCCTCGGACTTCCCCGCGATCCCGTCGTTCGAGGACGTGGCGAACGGGGCGGGCGGGGCCGAGAAGGCCAAGGCCGTCTTCACCCACTCCGCCGGGGCCCTCGAAACCCTGATCTCACGCACCGCGTTCGCGACCGCCAAGGAAACCAGCCGTTACGCGATCAACGGCGTGCTCTTCAAGCGCGACGGCAAGCGCCTCGAGTTGGTCGCCACCGACGGTCGGCGGCTGGCCCTCTGCCGGAGCGTGCTCCCCGCGAGCGACAAAGAGACCCGCGCGATCTCCTGCATCGTCCCGACCAAGGCGCTCACGATGCTCCAGAAACTCTTCGCGGACCCCGAGGAGCCCGTACGCATCGCCATCACCGACGGGCAGATCTACTGCAGCGTCGGCGGGGGCGAGGGCAAAAAGGCCGGCGGCGAACGCGCGGTCATGTCGAGCAACCTGGTCGAGGGCACGTTCCCGCCCTACGAGGACGTCATCCCCAAGGACCACGACAAGCGCGTGGTCTTCGACCGCGACGTGCTCAGCTCCGCCGTCCGCCGCGCCGCCCTCCTCACCAACGAGGAATCCCGCGGGGTCCGGCTCAGTTTCCAGGGCAAGACCAAGAAATTGGAACTGTCCAGCCGGGCGCCCGAGATGGGCGAGGCCCAGGTCCGCGTGGATCTTTCCAAGTATGACGGGGACGACCTCGAGATCGGGTTCAATCCGACGTTCATCACCGACGCCCTCAAGGTCATCAACGACCCGGAGGTCATCCTCGAGCTCAAGGCCGGGAACAAGCCGGGCCTCATCCGGAGCGGCACCGACTTCGTCTACGTCGTCATGCCCGTAAACCTGCAATAACCACGTCCGCGACGGCGGCGGGGGGCTGGCGTGCGCGCGTGGGCCTATTCGGCACGCCGCAGGGGCGCCGGAGGGTGCGGGACCGAATCGTGCGCGTACTCGGGGTGCGCCGCCCGCGTGTGGCGGGGGTGCGCGATCGGGCGCGCCGCCGCTCGGATCGCCGGTGAACGCTCGTGGGCGGCGTGGACCCCTCCGGCGTGGAACTGACGCGACGGTTCGATCGACCCGAGGACTCGGTGGCCCGCGTGCTCGGCGGGCTCGCGTGACACCGCCATGGCGCGGTGACGACGGTCGGCGACCGCCAGGGGCACCAGTACCGGAGGGGCCGCGACGAGGGTGAGAAAGACCAGGAGCGTCGGGGTGTTGATCGTGTCCAGCGCCCCCGGGGTCAGCGCGTTCCAGAGGAGCACGCCGCCGAGCAGCAACGACCAGAGGAGAGCCATGGCCGCGACGGCAGCGCGGACCGGCCCCGGTGGTTTGGTCATGGTGGGATCCTGAGGCCTCGGGCGGCATCCCGCCCGGGTTGGTTGTCCGGCGGCGAACGTCGGGCCGCCGCGGGGACGGAGGATAGGGATGACACCCGATCGGTGCAAGCCGGGCGAGCACGGGGAATCCCGAGGGCGTGTTATCCACACGTTGGGCGACTCGGGTATCGAAGGTTGTCGCTCCGTCGGATTGTCCGGTGTGGTCGGGCCCGGTATCGTCCGGGCTTGTGAGACGTTCTCGCGCGGCGCATGTCGTGTTGATGTTGGCGGGAGCGGCGACCGCCGCCGGGGCCCACCGCGCGTTGGGTGCCCCGATACCGGTTCAGCCCGGGGCCGACGCCGCCGGTGACTACGAGAACAGGCCCATCCGCGAGGTCGTCCTGCGTCAGCCCGTCAAAGCGCGCGACGGGACCGCGGGGTTCGGCACGCTCGAGGCCTCCCTGGCCCAACTGGTCGACAACCAGCTCCGGACCCGCGCGGGGTCCGCCTACGCCGAGGCGACCGTCTCGGACGACATCGGCCGGCTTAACCGCCTCGCCCGCTTTCGCACCATCGACGCCCGCGTGCAGTCCCTGGGCGACGGGAGCGTGCGGGTGGTCTTCACCCTCGAACCCCAGCCCATCATCGCCGACGTCCAGGTCTCGGGCAACAAGAAGATCAGCGACCAGGAGATCGCCCGTGAGGTCGACGTGCTCGTGGGCACGCCCATCGACGAGTGGGAGATCGACCGCTCGGCCCGGCGCATCGAGGGCCTCTACCGCAAGAAGGGCTACTACCTCGCCCGCGTCCGCGTCAACCGCGACGAGCTCGACAACGCGAACGTCGTCCTCTTCGAAGTCGCCGAGGGCGAACGCGTCCGCGTGATGCAGCTCTCCTTCGAGGGCAACGCCTCCTTCCGCGACGGCGAACTCCGCGACGCGGTCAAGACCCGAGAGGCCGGGCTCTTCGAGACCGGTCCCCTCGACGAAGAAGCCCTCGACCGCGACGTGGCCTCGCTCGTCAAGTACTACCGCGACCGCGGGTACCTCAACGCCCGCGTCGACCGGCGCGTCCGCACCGCCATCACCGGGAAAGAAGCCCTGGTGACCTTCGTGATCGACGAGGGCGAGCGGTACACCCTCCGCGGCGTCCGCGTCGAGTACCCCGACCTCGCCAGACTGTTCGGGACCGAGACCGAGGCCCGCGAGTGGGCGGGGGAGCACGGCTCGGTCCGCCGGGCGGGGGGCGCCGACGGTGACGTCTGGGCGGGGCAGGCCGTCGGACCGTTCTCGGCCGACCAGGTCCGCGGGCTCATGCTCATCAAGAGCGGCGACGCCTATTCCTCCGTGCAGCTCGACCGGTCCATGGAGATCCTCCGCTCCGCGTTCGGGCGCCTGGGGTACACCGACGTCCAGCTCGAACGCCGAGAACTGCGGGACGAACGCGAGCCCTTCGTCGACGTGCTGGTGGTCGTGAGGCGGCTGGGCGAGGTTTATAAGACCGGCGAGGTCATCATCACCGGGAACACGGTGACCAAGGACAAGGTCATCCGCCGCGTGATCACCCTCCAGCCCGAGCGCCCCCTCGACATGACGCAGGTCGAAGAGTCGAGGCGCCGCGTGGGGCAGTCCAGGTTCTTCGAGGGCGATTCCGTCAAGGTCTCGGTGCAGCGCGAGGACCCGCTCAACCCCGGGTACCGCGACGTGGTGGTCGAGGTCGCCGAGACCAACACCGGCTCGCTCGTCCTGGGCGGGACGGTCGGGTCGGACCTGGGCGCCACGGCCCAGATCTCCGTCCGCGAACGCAACTTCGACGTGGCCGACGTCCCCGAGACCTGGGAAGAGCTCCTCAGCGGGCGCGCCTTCCGCGGCGCGGGGCAGAGCTTCAGCATCGACCTCCTCCCCGGCAACCGCACCCAGAACTACAGCATCTCCCTCTCGGACCCCTACTTCTTCGAGACCAACAACTCCCTGGGTGGGTCCGTCTTCTACCGCGCCCGCGACTACCGCGAGTACGACGAGCAGCGCTTCGGCGCCGTGGTCAACCTGGGCCGACGACTCGGGGACCGCTGGAGGCTCGTCGCGCCGATCCGCATCGAGAACGTCCAGCTCTCCGACATCAACCCGTCCTCCCCGGTCGACTACTTCGAGGTCGAGGAGGCCAAGACCATCACCGCGGCCGGCATCCTCGCGACCCGCAACACCTACGACAACCCCAACATCCCCACCCGCGGCACGCAGATCGAGCTAGGGCTCGAGCAGGCGGGCGTCCTCGGGGGCGACTTCGAGTACACCGTCCTCAAGGCCGAGCACACCGTCTTCCTCACCGTCTACGAGGACTTCTTCACCAACAAGACGGTGCTCTCGTTCAAGACCAAGGTGAACTACGTCCCCCAGGGGTCCGGATCGGTCCCCGTCTTCGACCGCTTTTACCTCGGCGGGAACTCCTTCCGCGGGTTCTCCCTCCGCACCATCTCGCCCCGGGGCATCCGCGCCGACACCCTCACCCTGGGCAACGAGCCCGTCGGCGGGAGCTTCCTCTTCTTCTGGGGCGCCGAACTCCAGCAGCCCATCGCCACCGACGCCGTCAAGCTCGCTTTCTTCACCGACACCGGCACCGTCAGCGACGGGGTCTCCTTCGACGCCTACCGCGTCTCCGTCGGCACGGGCATCCGGATCTCCGTGCCGGGGCTCAGCCCCGTCCCTCTCGCCTTCGACTTCGGGTTCCCCATCATGAAAGAACCCGGGGACCGCAAAAGGTTGTTCTCGTTCTACGTCGATATCCCCTACTGACGAGGAGGTATCGCCGTGACCGCGACGTGGCGCGAGACGTTCTGGGGCTTGATCGGCCGGCACGCGTTCCGCTGCACCTTCCACAACTGGTACGGCGTCCGACGCTCCATCCTCCGACGGTTCGGAGCCTCCCTCTCCGCCACCGCACGCCTCCGCCCCACCGCCGTCGTCACCCACCCGTGGAACCTCTCCATGGGCGAGGAATCCTCCGTCGGCGACCACGCCCGCATCCAGGGCCCCGACCCCGTCCGCCTCGGCGATTTCGTCACCGTCAGCCAGCACGCCGCCGTCCACACCCTCATCCCGGGCCCCGGCGGTGCGCACGGACCCGTCACCATCGAGAACGACGCCTGGATCGCCACCGACGCGTTCGTCGGCCCGGGTGTTCGCGTCCACGAGGGCGCCATCGTCGCCGCGCGAACCACCGTCCTCGCCGACGTCCCGCCCTGGACCATCCTCGGCGGCGACCCGCCCGTGGTCCTCGGGCCGCGCGAACCCCCCCTCGGCCACCCGCGCCGAACCGCCGCCGGGGGCCACCCATGAACGCCCCCGACCCGCGAGGTTCGCTGGCCGCGGTCGTGCCCTTCCTCGCCCCCTTCCGGGTCCACTTCCTCCGGCGAATCGCGCGCGAAGTCCCCGAACTCGCCCTTTCCACCCTCGTCACCCAGAACCCCGGCGAAGGCCCCTGGGCCTACGAATCCATGCCCGACATCGGGCTCCGACACTTCGGGCGAGAGACCCCATGGCAACACTCGGCCCCGCTCTGGCGCGCCTGGCCCGCGGACTGGCGCGCCGGCGGACGCGTCATCGATCACCTCGCCTCCATCCACGCCCGGGCCGTCTTCATCGTCGGGTACGCCTACCCGAGCCACGCCAGGATCATCCGCTGGTGCCAGCGCCGTGGCGTCCCCGCCCTTCTCTGGGGCGACAGCAACATCCTGGGCGATCGAACCGCCGGCCTGCGCGGCGCGGCGAAACGCGCCGTCCTCCCCGCCCTCCTCCGTCGATGCGCCGCCGTCCTCCCCTGCGGGACCCGCGGACGCGAGTTCTTCTCCCGCTACGGCGTCCCGGACGACCGCATGTTCCTCTCGCCCGCCGAGCCCGATTACACCCTCATCGACCGCCCCGACCCCACCCTCGTGCGTTCCGTCGGCGACCGCCACGGGCTCGCGCCGGGCCGGCGGCGATTCATGTGCTGCGCCAGGCTCGTCGACCTCAAACGCTTCGACGCCGCCATCGACGCCTTCGCCCGAATCGCCGACCAGCGCCCGGCCTGGGACCTGCTCATCGTCGGGGACGGCCCGATGCGCGATCGCTGGGGGGCGAGGGTTCCCGATCGTCTGCGTGACCGCGTCGTCTGGACCGGCTTCGTCGGCGACGAGGCCGAGGTCGCCGCGCTCTACCACCACGCCGACGTCCTGGTCCACCCGGGCGATTACGAGGCCTGGGGGCTGGTCATCGTCGAGGCCGCCGCCGCCGGGCTCGCGCTCGTCTGCTCACGCGTCGTTGGTGCCGCCGCCGACCTGCTCGAAGACCGCGCCAACGGTGTCTGGGTCGAACCGGGCGACGCCGCCTCCGTCGCCGCCGCCATGCTCGCCGTGTCCGCGGATGCCGCGATCGATCGAATGCGTGCGGCCTCTCGCGACCGCTCGGCCCGTTGGCGCCGCGACGCCGACCCCATCCGCGGACTCCGCGACGCGATGGCCGCGTCGGGCGTGCTCACCGCGGCGACTACCCCCACCCCGTGACCCCACCCCGTAACCCCGCCCACGGGCCCCGCTCACGCGTGCGTCGGGTGCCCGCCGCCGTGGGGACCGGCGTCCCCGGTGGGCTCGGCGTCCGCGTACGTCTCCGCGTAATCGGCGTAGGCGTCGTCGCCGTGGTGCTCGGCGAGCGCCGCCCGCTCCTGGTCCACCATCTCGATCACGCGCTTGGACATGGTCGCGAAGATCAGCATGTAGATCAGCATGGACTCGAGGCGTGAGATGATGAACCACTCGAACATCGCCCCCGCGAAGAACATCGCGTTGAACCCCAGGATCAGGTCGACCAGCGGCCGCCGCTCCCGCGGGACCGACGAGCGGTACCGCACGAACTTCAGGAGATACGCCACGCTGACCCCGACCAGGGCGAACACCAGCACCCCGCACAAGAACCCGTACGCCCCGAACGCGATCAGATAGCTGTTCTCGTTCGCACGTGTGCCGGCCATCCCGGTCCCGAGCACCGGGTTCGCGAACGCGTCCTCCAGCAGGATCCGCCACGACGACTCTCGCGTGTTCTGCGTCGACGCCAGACGCTCCACCGCGTCCACCGACAAGCCCAGCGACAGGAAGATCTGGTACGCGATCAGCAGCGGGATCGCCAGGAGCGGCGCCAGGAGCACCGTCTTCCCCAGGCGCGAATACAGCACGAACAGCGAGCCGAGCACCAACTCCCCGAACCCCGTCCGCGAGCCCGTCCACAGGGTGTACACCACCAGCATCCCCAGCGTCGCGTACCAGATCGGACGCAGCTTGCGCACGTGATCGTTGAGCAGCAGCCACAGCGTCGTCACCGTCAGCGGCGCCATGAACAGCCCGCACCCCTGCGGGTTCCCCAGCAGGCCCGAGAACCGGTTCTGCCAGCCCATCACCAGCTGGCGGTGGTCGATCACCACCTGCACCGCCGTCGCCGACGCCCACACGAACCCCGCGAACCCGAACAGCCGCAGCATCACGTTGAAATCGTCCCACTCGCGGATCGCCAGGTGAACCAGCATCATCACCGGGAGCATCGTGACGAACGCGAAGACCATCGACGAGAGCCCCGCCGGCGCCCCCTCGTGGAAGATCCGGATCAACGCGGTGTAGAACTGGATCGCCAGGATCATCGCCCCCTGCACCGGGATCGAGCTGATCCGCACCCGCGACGAGTTCACCAGCATGATGATAAAGAGCACGCACCCCAGCGCGAGGTAGATCGGCGCCCGCTGGTGCTGGATCGGCGTCAGGTACGTCTGGTTCACCACGCTCAGGTTGCGGTCGATCTGGACCGCCAGCCCCGACGCGAAAATCATCCCCGCCAGAATCATCCAGATGTTCCGGACGTCCTGCAACGACCGGAAAAACGCGTACCCCACAGCCGCGAGGCCCAAAGCCGCGAACAGGATGACGGCGGGCGAGAGTTCCATAGACGCCAGACGGGGAACCAACAGTATCGGCCGTCCACCCCGGGGGCGTGCGGCCATCCCGCCCACGATCCCCGGGGACGGGCCCCGTGCGGGGGTGGTACGGGTTATCGGCGCGGCGTGTTCGACCCGCCTTGCCCGGATCCCCACCGCCCTTCATTCCCACCCGCACAGACCGCGCACGCGGAACCCGCGCGGCTCGGGACCAGTAGAAAAAAATGCCCCATGGGTGGCGTGCGGCGGCCTCGATTGGGAGGTTGGGCGTGTTGGAGTCGCTGTGCCGGGTCGTCCCCGGCCGCACGGAGCCTGAACCATGTTGATGAACTTCATGAACGGACGTCGGAGGCTCGCCCTCGTGGCGCTTTGTGGCTTGGCGTTGATGTCGCCCCTGGCGACCCCGCAGGCCTTGGCCCAGAGCGGCGGCAACGGGCAACAGGGCCAGCAGGGCAGCCAGGAGTACGTCGCCCGCTGGAACGTGACCACTTGGACCACGCGCACCCGCGGGCAGGACCTCCAGGCCCAGATCGACCTGAGCCGGTCCACCATCCAGCGCGACGCGTACGTCTTCTACGAGGGCGACTCGGGCCTCTACCCCCAGCCCGGCCCCCACATGATCGACGCCGACCCGGGCTACATGGCTCGCCACCTCGAGGCCTTCCGGCGCCACGTCGCCGCCAAGATCCCCGACGCCAACGCCTCGGGGTACGCCTGCATCGACTGGGAGTCCTGGCACCCGCTCTGGTCGCTCACGCCCAACACCGCCAGCAACCAGGGCCGCGACGCCATCGACAAGGACTTCAAGAACGACTGGGAGGAGCACATCCTCGCGACCCGCCCGAACCTGATCCGCGGGCTGACCGGCGCCGACCGCGACAACGCGCTCAAACGCTCCTACGAGGAGGTGACCAAGCGCTTCTTCCTCGACACCCTCGCCGAGGCCAAGCGCTTCCGGCCCAACATCAAGTGGGGCTTCTACGGGTTCCCCGCACGCGAGTTCTACACCTTCTGGTCGGTCCGCGCCGACCCGTGGAAGCGCGTCAACGAGACCGAGCTCACCTGGCTCTTCAGCGCCGTCGACGTGCTCTTCCCCACCATCTACGCCGTCAAGGTCGCCGTCGAGGGGCGCACGCCCGACCCGGCCCGCCACGAGGTGCCCGCCGAGATGAACGAGCGGTTCATCCTCGACAACGTCGCCGAGGCCGTCCGCGTCTCCCAGGGCAAGCCCGTCTTCGCGTACGTCCACTTCCGCTACCACCCCTCGCTCCCCCGCGGGATCGCCGAGACCTGGGTCAACGAGGTCAACCTCCGACAGCAGATCGAACTCCCCAAGCGCGCCGGCGCCGCGGGCATCATGATCTGGGACTGCATCGAGAGCGAGCAGCACTTCCGTGACCTCGACCGCATCGTCCAGCAGCAGGTCATCCCCAGGGTCGACGCCGTCGCCGTCATGCCCCGCTCCGGCAACGGCCCGCAGCTCTCCTCGGGCCCCGCGCCCTCGGGCAGCCCCCAGCAGGCCTCGGCCAGCTTTTCCAAGGCCGCCGCGAGCAGCGCCAGCGCTAAGGCGGCCGCCGCCAAGGCCACCCAGGCCAAGGCCCCTGTCCGGTCCGTCATCCGGCTCCCCAACGGCAGGGTCGTCCTCTCCTCGCAGAAACCCGGCGGAGCGAGCGCCTCGGCCCCGAGCGATCGGTGACCGACCGAGCCCCCGGACGCGGGTGAGCGTCCGGGGGTCATGATGGGCCGGAACGGGTCGGGATGGTGGGGAACGGTGGGTGGGGTGGGGGGGGCCGACGCTCCAACACAAGGCCTCCGTGAAGCCGCGGGCCGGGGATCGATCCCCCCGGCCCGCGGTTTTTTTCGCGCGCGGATACAGTCACCCTCCCGTGCGCATCGTTCACGTGATCCGCTCGCTCAACCCGGGCCACGGCGGCCCCCCGGCGGTCGCCATCCGCCTCGCCGCCGCTCAAGCCGCGCTGGGACACCACGTCTCCATCGTCTCCTCCTCCGACGTCCCCCGCGACACGATCACCCGCGCCGCCGCGGGCGTCCCGGGCCTCGACCGCCTCTCCCTCATCCTCACCCAAGGCACCGCCGGGCCGTTCGACCGGCTCCTCCACGCCGGCTTCCGATCCGCCCTCGCACGGGCCCTGCCCGGCGCCTCGTTCACGCACCTCCACGGCGTCTGGGACCGCGAGCTGATCATCGCCGCCGACGAATCCCGCAGCGCCCGCGTCCCCTACGCCCTCACACCCCACGGCATGCTCGACCCCTGGTCCCTCTGGGGCCAATCTCGCCTCAAGGCTTTGAAAAAGTCACTCGCCCTCCGCCTCATCTTCCGCCCCATGCTGCGACGCGCCGCCTTCCTCCACGCCCTCAACGCCGACGAAGCCAGGCTCATGCAACCCCTCCGTCTCGGCCCGCCCGTCGAGATCATCCCCAACGGCGTCTTCCGCGAAGAAGTCGACTCGCCGCCGCACACCCCCGAGTTCGCGGCCTCCCGCCCCGAGATCGGGCCCGACGGCTACGTCCTCTTCCTCAGCCGATTGCACTTCAAGAAAGGCCTTGACCTCCTCGTCGAGGCCTTCTCGCGCATCGCCCCCGCACGGCCCGGGATCTCGCTCGTCATCGCGGGCCCCGAGGATGGCGCGGGCCGGTCCGCCCGCGACATCGCCGACCGCCTGGGCCTCTCAGGCCGCGTGGTCTTCACCGGACCCCTTTACGGCCGCGACAAACTCGCCGCCCTCGCCGGCGCCGCGTGCTTCTGCCTCCCGAGCCGACAAGAAGGTTTCAGCGTCGCCATCATCGAGGCGATGGCCTGCCGAACCCCGGTCCTGATATCGGACCAATGCCACTTCCCCGAGGCCAAGGACGCCGGCGCGGGCCTCATCGTCCCTTGCGATGCCGAGGTCGTGGCCTCAGGACTCGAAAAACTCCTCGCGATGCCCGACGACCAACGCCGCGCCATGGGCGAGCGGGGACGCGACTTGGTCCTGGCCTCTTATGTCTGGGACCGCGTGGCCGAGCGCATGACCCGCGCGTACGAACTCGCCCTGAGGCCAAAGCCCGAGCCCGATCGGGCCGAATAACATCGCGCCCCCATGCGCATCCTCCACGTCATCTCCTCGCTCGACCCCAAGCAGGGCGGGCCCCCGATGATCGCGGCCCGAATCGGAGCCGCCCAAGCCTCCCTCGGGCACCGCGTCGGCATGCTCTACCACAGCGACCCCGGCGCCGACGACCGCCTCGCCAAGGCCGTCGCTTCCATCCCGGGCTTCGACGCCGTCACCCTCCACCGCCTCGACTATCCCGGCAGCAACCTCGGCGAACTCCTCCGCAGCCCCGCCAAGGAATGGCTCAAGACCGGCCTCAAGGACTACGACTGGCTCCACCTCCACGGGATCTGGCACCCCATCCTCCCCAAGGCCGCCGCCGCCGCGCGCACGCAGCGTGTCCCCTACGCCCTCGTCCCCCACGGCATGCTCGACCCCTGGAGCCTCCGTGGGCAGGGAACCCTCAAGTACCTCAAGAAACGCCTCGCCCTCGCCATGGGATACCGGCGCATGATCGAGGGGGCCGCCTACTTCCACCTCGGCAACCGCGACGAAGAGCGGCTCATCAAACCCCTCGGGCTCTCCCCGCCGGTCGAGATCATCCCCAACGGCGTCTTCCCCCAAGAGATCGACAATCTCCCCGCGACCGGGCGGTTCCTCGCGAAACACCCGCACCTCGCCGGCAAGCGCTTCGTCCTCTTCCTCAGCCGGCTCCACTTCAAGAAGGGCCTCGACTTCCTCGCCGACGCTTTCGCCGACGTCGCCCCCAAACACCCCGACACCGACCTCGTCGTCGCCGGGCCCGACGACGGCATGCGCGCCCCCATGACCGAGCAGCTCCGTCGACGCGGCGTGCTCGACCGCGTCCACTTCACCGGCCCGCTCTGGGGCGACGACAAGCTCGCCGCCCTCGTCGATTGCTGGTGCTTCTGCCTCCCCAGCCGCCAAGAAGGCTTCAGCATGGCGATCACCGAAGCCCTGGGATGCCGCAAGCCCGTGGTGATCTCCGAGGGGTGCCACTTCCCCGAGGTCGGCGAGGTCGGCGCGGGCTGGGTCACCCCGGTCGGCGCCCGGGAGACCGCCGACGCGCTCCACGCCGTGCTCGCCATGAGCCCCGCCGACGCCAGGTCCATGGGCGAACGCGGCCGAGCCCTGGTCCTCGAACGATTCACCTGGCCCACCATCGCGAAGGCCACCCTCGAGGGGTACGCACGCCATACCCCAACGGATGTTCGGCGTCCGGCGTGAACGCCGCGCCCAGTTTTGACGTAGGACCCATGAATCCCGGGATCTCTGCCGGTCTTTCTGCCGATATTCACGGGACCAGCACAGGGCCGACCTACGATCGGCCGCGACCAACACCGAGCAGAGGATGACCGAGTGCGGACACTGGTGACAGGCGGGAGCGGGTTCATCGGCCGCTACTTCCACGACGTGCTCACGTCCCGCGGGGACGACGTGGTCATCCTCGACCTGGTCACCCCCACCTGGAACACCGGCAACGCCCGCTTCGTCCGAGGCGACGTCCGCGACCCCGAGGCCGTCGCCAGCGCCCTCACGGGCTGCTCGCGGGTCCTTCACCTCGCCGCCGCACACCACGACTTCGGCATCGAGCACGACACCTACTTCGACGTCAACGAACGCGGCTCCCGCGTCGTCTGCGACGCCATGGACGCCGCCGGCGTCACCGAGGCCTGCTTCTACTCCTCCGTCGCGGTCTACGGCGACGTCCCCGAGCCCCGGCACGAAGACTCCCCCTGCAAGCCCGTCAACCCCTACGGTGCCAGCAAGCTCGCCGGGGAAAAGGTCTTCCGCGCCTGGGTCGACAAGGGCGCCGGCCGCCGATGCCTCGTCATCCGACCGACGATCACCTTCGGCCCGCGCAACTTCGCCAACATGTACTCCCTGATCCGGCAGGTCCACTCCCGAAAGTTCGTCCAGGTCGGGCCGGGACGCAACATCAAGAGCCTCTCCTACGTCGAGAACATCGTCGCCTTCACCATGCACGCCTGGCAACGCCAGGGCCGCGCCGCCCTCGAAACCTACAACTGGGTCGAAAAGCCCGACATGGACAGCGCCACCATCGCCTCCACCATCGCCCGCTCGCTCGGACGCCGCGGCGTCGGCGTCCGTATCCCCATGTGGCTCGCCCTCCTGGGCGCCCTGCCCTTCGACCTCGTCATCGCCCTCACCGGCAAGAACCTTCCCATCTCTAGCATGCGCATCCGCAAGTTCGCCGGGATGCAGACCAAGTTCGAGTCCGACCGCGCTCGCGCCCTGGGCTTCTCCCCCGCCGTCTCCCTCGCCGAGGGCATCGACCGCATGGTCCGCTGGTTTCTCGCCGAGGGACGCCACGAACAGCCCGTCTGGCACACCCCGCCCGCCCAGGTCCAGAAGTTCAGCGACCAGGGCCCCGCCGTCCGGGCGCACGACGCCTCGGCCCCCGCCGCCGTCGCCTGACCCAAACCCGCCGGGACCGGGCTCACCCGCCCTTCGCGTGGTCCTCCCACCGCGTCCTTAGATCGTGCGGGACCTTCAGCAAGTCCAGTACCTTCCCCACCATAAAGTCCACCAGGTCCTCCACCGACCGCGGGTTCAGGTAGAACCCAGGGTTTGTCGGGCACACGATCGCCCCCGCCAGCGTCAACGTCCGCATGTTCTCGATGTCGATCAGGTTCAGCGGCGACTCGCGGTGGCACACGATCAGCGGCCTCCGCTCCTTCAGCGTCACCATCGCCGCCCGCGTCAGCAGATTGCTCCCGGCGCCCGTCGCCAACGCCCCCAGCGACGTGCTCGAGCACGGGACCACCACCATCCCGTCGTGCAAAAAACTCCCCGACGCGATCACCGCGCCCACGTCCTTGTTCGGGTGAATCACCAGCCTCCGGGCCGCCGCACCGCCCGCCGGTCCCGACGCGAGCCCGGGCACCAGCGACGCCGCGTCCAGCTCCTTGATCCCCACCTCGTCGAACAGCAGGCGCCGGCCGTACTCGGTCACCACCAGGTGCACCTCGTGCCCCCCGCCCAGCAACAGCCCGAGCAGCCGAAGCGCGTACGCCGCCCCCGAGGCGCCGGTGATCCCCACAACAAATCGACGGGGTGCGTCCATAGATCCCTCGTTTCGCCCCCCGCCATGGTAGGGATTCGGTATGGTGATCAATCACCCCGGCCCTACGCGGACCACCCACGCCCGGCGTAAAGTGTGGGCTCGCCGGACCGGTCCAAGGGTGGACGCCGGCCATGGAGACGCGTCGTATGGACGGTTCAACGCGGGATATCGGGTCAGGGAAGGCTCGTCGGGCGATGGCACGAACCCTCACGCTCCTCGCGGGGGGCGCCGCCGCCCTGGGCGTCTTCGCCGCCACCGGGTGTTACTCCAACTACCCCGCCATCGACGGCGCCAGGCCGCTCAACGACGTCAACATCCTCCCCAGCCGCGGGGCCACCGTCGACGCGGTCCGGTGGACGATCAGCCGATACGCCGGCGGGCAGACCGTCATGGTCAACCTGCCTTCGGCGCTCAAGCTCACCAACGCCCGCGGGATCATCGCCTCCATCGGCGAGGGCGCCGTGGGCGTCACCCGCGAGAACGAGGGCCGGTTCCCCGTCTTCCACGTCGCCCGCGTGTGGATCCGCAACAACCGCGCCACCGTCGACATCCTCGTCCCCTCGGGCTTCGTCCCGGGCGTCACCGCCGAGCCCTGGCGGACCATCACCGTCCGCCTCGAGGGCGGCCCGTCCAAATACACCGTGCGCGACGTGCAGGTCTGGGAGACCGCCATCCGCGAGGTCCCCGAACTCCACTACCTCGAAGAGGCCGACACCACCCCCGCGCCCGCCCGTGAATCCTTCGGCGAGATCGAGTAAATCAAGCCGAGGGATCACCGCGGCTCACGGAAGTGCCGGCTCATGTCCCGCATGAGCTTGGTCATCCGCGCCCGCTGCGGGCCCGTCGTCTGCGGCGCGATCACGTCGTTCATGAACGCCACCGCGTTCCCCACGTCACGCGTGTCACGCTCCCGCGTCCGCAGACGCTGGATGTCCTCCGTGAACGCCTTCCGCGCCGCCGCCAGCCTCTGCTCGTCCGAGATCTCCCGCACCTCACCCGCCATCTCTTCCATCGTCCGCGAGAACTCCACGAACGCCCGCTCCAGGTACGCCGACCGATCCTCCTCCGAGACCCGGTCGTAATCGATCGCGTACCGGTCGAAGAGGTCCAGCCCGAGCCGCGACGCGTTCTTTTCGAGCTGCTTCCTCGCCTGGCCCTGGATCCCCGCCGCGAACGCCGCCACGATCGGGATCTCGCTCTCGTCCATCCCCTTGAACCGCCCGATCAGGTCCTTGATCAACGACAGTCGCTCGTCCAGCGACAACGAATTGAAGTCCTCCGTCAGCAACGCGTAGAACAGCACGTCGTCGAACGGATCCTCCTCGAAGTCTGGTTTCGGCACGGGCCGCCACGCGAAATAACCCGCCACCGCCGCCGCCATGACCGCCAGCCCCGCCGCGTAAGGCGACCACGCCCGCAGCCTCGCCCGGCGCCCCGGGGCCCCGTCGAGCCAACGCGACCACCGCTCCCCGAGCGTCGCCCGCCGCGCCTTGGGCAGCGGCCGGCCCATGCTCTTCTCGTCCAGCCCCTCGAGCAGCGGATCAAATCGGAACGGGTTGTCGCCGGGTCTCTCGGGCATGATCATGATCCGCCGGTGCGCACGATCTCCGCCACCAGCCTCGTCAACTCCTCCGCGTCGAACGCGCGGATCCAGTCCGCTCGCCAATCGCGGTTGTACAACGCGTTCTGGGCCGGCAACCCGCCCGACCGCCCCACGTGCCAGTCCTGCTCCGCGTCCACAAGGATCGGCAACGGCGTCGGGTGTCGCTCGTACGCCCCCGACACCGCACGCTGAACCTTCACGCGGTCCAGGATCCCAAGCCGAACCTCCGCCAGCACCATCATGTGCCCGGGGCCATACTCGTAGCTCGTCCCGTACGTCCGCCACGCCGGCTCGAAGTTCGTCGCCGCGTCCTTCGACACCCGGTCCGACGGGCAGACCCACGGGTCCGTCGAGATGTACAGCCCGTCCTCCCCTCGCCGGGGGACCGCCGCGTCCACGTAATCCCCCAACACCTCCAGCAACGACGGATCGTTCTGGTTCCCCCCCGCGTCCGTCAACGGCAGCACGTGCGGCAAGAGGTCCCGGTTCTGGTTCATGTACACGAACAAACCCTGCCCGATCCCCTTGAGATTCGCCAGACACTTCACCCGTCGGGCGCTCTCGCGCGCGCTTTTGAGCGCCGGCATCAGCATCCCGATCAAGAGCGCGATGATCGAAATCACCACCAGCAACTCGATCAGCGTGAACGCACCGCCACGCCCACCCCGCCGCCGGGTGCGAACCCCCTTCATGCTCGACCGTGTCAACCTCACGAGATGATGGTACGAACCGCCGGGACCGCCCGAGGTTGCACCCCTCCCCCCACCCCTCCATCAACCGCCCAACCCTCGAACCTTGGGGTGGGGCCCGTCCGGGGCCTCCTGCGACTACGACTCCCCCTCGAACGCGACCCCGGGCCTGGTCGTGGTCAAACGCGACAAGGCGTGCTTGGCCGCCATCCCCAGAACAATCAAAACCACCACCGACAGCCCGACCCCCGCCGCCACCCACCACCCGGGGACCTGCCGGGCCGCGTCCTCCGCCGTCATGCCCCGCAGCGACGCCGCGAAGTACACCGCCACGCCCGTCCGTGGCGCCATCCCCACCAGCGTCCCCGCCGCGTACGCCCACAGCGGCAACCGCAGCGACGCCAGCACCAGGTTCGTCAACGCGAACGGCGAGTTCGGCGGCACCCGCAGCAGCGTGATGATCGCCAACGCCTTGAGCGGGTGCCCGCCCACCAACGCGTCCCTCACCCCACGCCACTTCGGCTGCTCGTTGATCAGATCAACCACCCGCTCCTTCGCCGCCCAACGCGCGATCGTGTACCCGACCAGTGATCCGCCCAGAAAGCCGCCCAACGCGGCGGGGAACCCCACCGCGAAGCCGAACGCCCACCCGCCCAGGATCGCCGACGCGTACGTCGGGAGCAGCGCCGTCCCCGCCAGCACCGCGAACGCCGCCACGTACATCGCCACCCCCGCGTGGCCGTGCTCGCGCAGCCACACCCCGATCGAATTGATGTACACGAACAGCAGGATCGACCCCAGCGGCGGGAGAACCAGCCACAGCACCCCCAGCACCCCCGCCGGCCCGAGCCTCGAAAATACCGACCCCAGCGTCGGAGACGCCGGCGACGATTCGGTCCCATGGCTCGGGGGAGTTTCTGTGCTCACCGGCGGGCAGTTTAGGGTCATCCCTCCCGACCGTCCGCACGCCCCCGGCGCCTATTGTCACCCGTCCGCACTTCCCCCCGGCCCGGATCGCCGGGCATGGAGGATTCCCAGATGCTGCCAAAGCCCCCGCCCAGGGAGGGATCGCTCGGCTTCCTGTACCTCCCCCCCTACCGCGTCCACGGGCTCTCCGTCGCCGGCGAAGCCACCTCCGTCATGGTCCCCGAACTCGACGTGTGCTTCGACATGGGCCACTGCCCCCGCGCGCACCTCGCCAGCAAGTTCTGCGCCGTCAGCCACGGGCACATGGACCACGTCGGGGGCCTCGCGTATTACTGCTCCCAGCGACGGTTCCAGGGCATGGGCGACGCCACCGTCGTCTGCGACGAACGCATCGCCCCCGCCGTCCAACGCATGATGGCCGGCTTCGTCGACCTCGAACGGCAGAAAACCCCCTTCAACCTCGTCGCCCTCGCCCCCGAGCAGCAGATCGAGGTCAAGAACAACTTCTTCCTCCGCGGCTTCCACACCGAGCACACCGCCCCCTCCATGGGCTACACCATCATCGAGAAACGCAGCAAACTCCGCCCCGAGTTCGCCGAACTCCCGCAGGACAAACTCCGCGAACTCAAGGACCGCGGCGTCGAGATCACCCGGACCCTCGAAATCCCGCACATCGCCTACCTCGGCGACACCCAGCCCGGGCCCCACCTCGTCCGCGAGGACGTCCGCAAGGCCAAGATCGTCATCTGCGAGTGCACCTTCTTCGAGCCCGACCACAAAGACCGCGCCAAGATCGGCATGCACCTCCACGCCGACGACGTCGCCGAGTGGCTCGGAGTTCTCGAATGCGAGGCCCTCGTCCTCATCCACGTCTCCCGCCGCACCGACCTGGGCATGGCACGCCGGCACCTGGCCGACATCGTCGGCCGCGGGCCCGCCGCCTCCAAGGTCGCCCGCGTCCACTTCCTCATGGATTTCCGCGCCGGAAAAGCCCGTTACGAAGACCAGCTCCGCGACGCCGAGGCTAAGGAACGCGACGCCGGACGCGCCCGCGCCGCGAGCGAATAAATCCTCGACGTCCCCTGTTGACTTGAACCCCAAGACAAAGTACGTTTGACCCACGCGCCGTCCCGGACCGCTCAGAGCCCGGGCGTCGTGTCGGTGGCCCGGTCGTGCTCGTGTGGGAGTCCCGACCGGTTGGTGGATTCCGCTCACGCTGGCGCCGGCTTCTCGGCCCGGGGTGTCTATGACGTCCGATCGAGTGCACGGGATGATCGCGCCGTTCCGGGAACACGCGCACCCACCCCGCCTATCCCCCGTGGACCGCCCGCGCCGCCGCGAGGGCCTCTCAACCGCCCAAGACCCCTCGCCCGCTCAAGGACCCTCGCCCGCCCCCGGCGTCCTCCTCACCGAATCGCGCTGAACCATGACCGACCCCGACCGCCAAATCTGGGATGGCATGCTGTCGCACCTGCGTCGCGCGTACCCCACCCTCTGCCGGCAGTGGTTCGAGGAACTCGAACCCGTCCTCGTCGAGGGCGGCGCCCTCAACCTCCGCGCCCAGTCCAACCTCCACCGCGATTACCTCCGAAAGCAGTGCGCCGAGCCCTTCAACGACGCCGCCAGGACTTCCACCGGACGCCTCCTCGCCGTCCGATTCCTCGGGCCCGACGACCCCGCCCCACGCTCCGGCCCTCGCCCGGGCGCCGCCGCCCTCTCCCCGCCGATCGGCCCGGCTACCCCGCCGGCCCGCGCCAACGGCGTGCTCGAGCACAAACCCACGCCCGAACCCCACCCCTTCCCCGGATCTTCCGCGTCCCCGCCCGCCGTCCACACCGCCAGCCGTATCGAGGTCGCCGAACCCCGCGCCGCGGGATACCGCCGTGACGACACGCTCGTCATCAACCCCGATTGCTCCTTCGATCAGTTCGTCGTCGGGCAGAGCAACCGCCTCGCCCACGCCGCCGCCGTCGCCGTCGCCGGGAACCCCGGCCGCGCGTACAACCCCTTCTTCGTCCACGGGGGCGTCGGGCTGGGCAAGACCCACCTCCTCCAGGCCATCGCCATCAAGGTCCAGGAGGACAACCCCGGGGTCTCCCTCTGCTACCTCTCTTGCGAGAGTTTCGTCACCCAGTTCATCGAGGCCGTCCGTTCCGGCGAGATGAGCGACTTCCGCCACCGCTTCCGCGACGTCGGCGCCCTCATCATCGACGACATCCACTTCCTCGCCAACGGCGACCGCACCCAGGAAGAGTTCTTCCACACCTTCAACACCCTCTACCAGATGAACAAACAGATCGTCCTCTCCTCCGACGCGCCCCCCGAAGAAATCCCCGACCTCGAAGACCGCCTCGTCAGCCGCTTCAAATGGGGGCTCGTCGCCAAAATCGACGCCCCCGATTACGAGACCCGCTGCGCGATCCTCAAGACCAAGGCCCGCCTCCGCGGCATCGACCTCGCCGACGACGTCGCCTCCCTCATCGCCGCACGCGTCAACACCAACATCCGCGAGCTCGAGGGCGCCATCGGCAAGCTCCAGATCCATTCCGCCGTCGAGGGCAAGCCCATCGACGCCGCCCTCGCCGCCGCCGCTCTGGGCGACCTGGGGCCCAGGGTCTCCTCCGAGCCCACCATCCAGTCCATCATCCAGACCGTCACCGATTTCTTCCGCGTCCGCCTCGTCGACCTCCAGTCCGAACGCCGGCACCGCTCCGTCGCTCAGCCCCGGCAGGTCTGCATGTACCTCATCCGACAGCACACCCGCCACTCCCTCGAGGAGATCGGCGGGTACTTCGGCAACCGAGACCACACCACCGTCATGCACGCCGTCCGCGCCGTCGACGCCCGCCGACAGGACGACCCCACCTTCGACGACGTCATGAAATCGCTCGAAGAGCGCATCCGCCCGGGACGCGCCTAAGCCCAGAGCCCTGACAAAGGGCAACCCGATCCGCGTCCCATGCCCCCCTGCACCCGCGGAACCACGCCCAAACCCCCATTCCCGCGCGTGATCCACCGTTGTGGACGAGCTGTGGAACAACCGCCCTTTGCCGCGCCCGGGCCGGCACACACACGCCCGAACCCCCCGCCCACCCGTTCCGGGCCGTCCGGCCGCACACCACAAGCGACCCCAACCGACAGCCACCCGTCACGATGACCCGGGCATGTTCGCACCTAAACACCCTAAAAAGCCGAGCAGAATGCGCCCCGGCCCGAGATGTCCACATCCCGACAGGGCCTTCTACGACGACGACTCTTGTTCTCTCTCTCCTTGAGGAATCATCCTTCACCGTCAACCCCAACACTCGCGCCCATCGCCCCGAGAAGTTCTCACCAAGCCTGTGCAAAAGGTGTGGAAAACCCGCTCCGGCGCCACGCCGCGTTCATGCCTGGCACCTCGGGCAATGAACAGTTGTCCGCTGCCCGACCATGGTCCGTCGGAGCGGCGTGGCGCAGCGAACGCACGGGAAGCCCGACCGCCCGTACACCCGGTGCAGTTCTTGCGCCCGGCCCGATCGCCCGCCGGGGTCGGTGTAATCGCGGATGCTGCTCCCCCCCGCCTCCACCGCCCGGGACAGCACCGACCGCAACGCCCCGGCCAGCCGCTCGGTCTCCGCCCCCGTCAGTCGCCCGCACCGCCGCGCCGGCCGGATCCCCGCGGCGAACAACGCCTCGTCCGCGTAGATGTTCCCGACCCCCGCGATGACCGACTGGTCCAGCAACGCCGCCTTCACCGCCCGACGCGTCCGCCCCAGCCGCTCCGACAGCGCCCGCCCGCCGATCTCCAGCGCATCGGGCCCCAAGCCCTCCCATCGGCGTTCGAGCATCGCGGGATCGGGCAGCGTCCAGATCCCGCCGAACCGCCTCGGGTCGCGGAACGTCAGCACGGCCCCCGAATCGAGCGTCCACGTCACGTGCGTGTGCCGGTCCGACCGTGCGCACGTCCCGGGCTCATGGGCGTGGAACGTCCCCGACATCCCCAGGTGGACCACCACTGCTCGCCCGTCCCGCGCCACCACGGCCAGTTGCTTGCCCCTTCGCCGAGTCTCGGCGATCACCCCGCCCAGCAGCAGGCCACCGGGTGTCGCCGCCCCCCCGTCGTGCGTCACGCACACGTCCCCGCGCGCGATCGACACCCCGACGACCCCGCGCCCACGGGACGCCGCGTCGATCATCCGGCGGGTGGTTTCGACCTCGGGGAGTTCGGGCATGACGCTTACACACCCGGCGTGGCATTGCCGCGCCGGAGCGAACGAAAGAACTCGCGGAGAATCTCGCCGCACGCC
Organism: Phycisphaeraceae bacterium; assembly: GCA_015200025.1. Taxonomy (GTDB): domain Bacteria; phylum Planctomycetota; class Phycisphaerae; order Phycisphaerales; family UBA1924; genus UBA2396. Next base: position 1,529,740 of record CP054186.1, read on the forward strand.
CCGCCCATCACCCCGGGCGTGAACGGCGCGCGGTGGTTCAGCCTCGGGTGATCGAGCAGCCGCGCCACCGACCGGGCCGCCCCGGCCTTGGGGTCGTCCGCCCCGTACACCACCCGGTCCAGCCGCGCGTTGACGATCAGCCCGGCGCACATCGCGCACGGCTCGAGCGTCACCGCCAGCGTGCACCCCGTCAGCCGCCAATCCCCGGTCCGACGGGCCGCCTCCCGGACCGCGATCAGTTCGGCGTGGGCCGCCGGGTCCTTGTCCACCTCGCGGCGGTTGTACCCCCGACCCACCACCTCCCCCGTCGCGCTCCTGAACACCACCGCCCCCACCGGGACCTCCCCAAGCGCCCTGGCCACTTCCGCCAGCGCCAACGCTTCTCCCATCATCGCCGCGTCGTGGGGGCCAGACGTGAGGGGCTCCGTCGCGGGTGCGCGCGCCGACGCCAGCGCCCGGGCCATCCACAACGCCCCCCGCGGGCTATTCATCGTCCACGTCCCCCTCCTTGGCCTCACGACGCCCGCCCAGCGCCGAGGGCGACGGGAAGATCCGCAGCAGCACGATCCCCACCTCGAACAGGATGTACAGCGGGCCCGCCAGCAGGAACAAGGACAACGGGTCCGGGGGCGTCAGAACCGCCGCGATCGCCGCGATCGCCATGATCGCGTGACGCCGGTACTTCGACAGCCACGGGACCGACACGATCCCCACCCACCCCAAGAGCAGCACCACCACCGGCGCCTGGAACGCGACCGCGAAGGCGATCGACAGCGTCACCAGCTGATCGATGTACTCCCGTAGCCTGGGCTGCTGCACGATCCCGCCCGACGGCTTGACCAGGTCCACCTGCACCACCTCGGGTCCCGACTCGCCCACCCCGATGCACAGCCTCATCTGCCGCAGGGGCGCGATCACCCACGCCTCGCCCGGCTTGGGGTCCGGAGGGTCCGCCTCCAGCATCGGGAGGTGCGCCAACACCACCCCGGCCGGGAGCGGCGCCGTCTCCCGCTCCGTCGTCCCCAGCGTCGCCGTGAAGTTCACCATGAACGCCAGGATCACCGGCAGCACCACGTAGTACATGAACGCCACGCCGATACCCGTCAACGCCAGGCTCATCGGCATCAGCAGGTGCGCGAACCGTCGCTCGTGCGTGTACAGCCCCGGCGCCACGAAACACCACAGCTGGTAGATCACCCACGGCATCCCCAAGATCACCGTCGCCAGGACCGACACCAGGACGTACGTCGTGAACGTCTCGAACACCCCCATCGCCTGGAGGTTCGGCGCCTGTCCCTCCGCCCGCAACGCCTCCTCCATCGGGTGGATCAACGCCCGGACCATCGACCGCCCGAACACCAACGCCAGGATGAAAATCGGCAGCACGCCCAGCAACGCGAAAATCACCCGCCGGCGCAGCTCGTTGAGGTGGTCCCCCAGCGACATGACCGTCTCCCCGGCGTGGGCCTGGCGGGCCTGCTTGCGGGCCAACACGGTGCTGATCGCCTGTGCGGTCGGTTCGACCATCGCGGGTAGATTAGGGGGCGGTTCACGACCGGCACGCCGACGGGATCGCACGCCCCGCGCATCCAGAGGGTTCTCTACGCGTGACCCAACCTACGTCGGAACATCCACCCGCCGACGATCGGCACGACCCAGACCCCGCCCTCCACACGCCCGGCGGGCTCGATATCAACGCGCTCTGGCTCGAACACCGCCGATGGGTCGCCGCCGTCCTCCTCGCCCACAAACCACGATGGGCCGACACCGACGACCTGCTCCAGGACGTCGCCGCCGCCGTCGTTGCTCACCAGCACACCATCCGAGACCAGGGTTCTGTTCGGCCATGGCTCCGGACCGTCGCCATCAACACCGCACGCCTCGCCGCACGCAAAGGCAACCTCCGGCGGACCGAATCCCTCGACGATCGGGCCCCGGGACGCGGCGAGAGGCCTCACGACCCCTGGGCGGGCTCGCCCGGCGTCGCCGACCATCTGGCCCGTGGCGAGTCGGCCGGTCGCCTTCACGACCTGGCCATGGCCCTGCCCGATGGTTACCGCGAGCCGCTCTTCCTCAAAGCCGTACAGGGCCTGAGTTATCGGAATATCGCCGAAATCCTCGGCCTCCCCGAAACCACTGTCGAAACCCGCATCGCCCGCGCTCGCCGAATGCTCCGTGATGCAGCCTCGGCCTCCGGCGACACCGCCGGATCGACCCCGGGCTCCGAACGCCCGACGGGTTCGTCGGCCTCGCGCATCACCTCGGATCAGGAGGCGGCTCCATGATCGACCCTGAGCACAACGCCGCGAACGACGAAAGGAACACGGACCGCGACCTGCTCCTCTCGCGCGTCGTCGACGGGCGCGACTCGCCCGACGACTGGGCCTCGCTCGACGCCATCGCCCGGAACGACCCGGGCCTCTGGCGTGAACTCGCGCTCCTTCAAAAGGACCAGCGTTCCCTCGAACAGATGGTCGGGCTCGCCTCGGCGTCCGCCGACCGTACCCCGCTCCCCGCCGACGCACCGACCCTCCGCCTCGCCGAGCACGCGAGGCCCGGGTCCGGCTGGTCTGGGTGGATCGGGTGGGCCGCCGCCGCGGGGCTGGGGCTGGCCCTCGTGGGAACCCTCAACGTCAAGCCCTCCGGGTCCATCCCCGGGAATCACGCCGGCGTTATCCCCGTTCAGATGACCCCGGACGAAGCCCTCGAGAACTACATCACGGTGGGGTCCAAGGACGGCCGCGTCCTGGGCGAGCTCGAAGACCGCATCCTGATCCGCGGCGAACCCGCCGCCGACGGGGCGGGGTGGGACGTCGTCTTCGTCCGGCCCATCGTCGAGCGGGCCCGCGTCCCCGACCTCTACCGCTTCGCCACCGACGAATGGGGCAACCCGACGGGCACGGCCGTGAAGGTCACGCCGCGACGGTTCGGGCCCGGATAAACCCACACACACACCACCACCGAACACGGGTGGTCATCACACACACGAAAGGAGAATCATCATGGGGAACACAGCAACGATCGTCGGCACCCTGGTATGCCTCGCGGGCCTGGCGGCCGGCGCTCGGGCCCAGGAACCCAAGCCCCAGCGCGTCGAGGTCGTCGAGCTCAAGGGTGACTTTGAACGCCCCCTCGGCGCCGCACGCCAGCCCGAGCGTGCCAACACCCGGTCCTCCATGATCATGTCCCGCACCGAGAACGGCCGGACCACCACCGTCCGCATCGAGGACGGGCGCGTCACCGCCGAGCACGACGGCCGGCCCGTCCCCGCCGACCGCGTCCGCCAGAACGGCGGCGTGGTCGAGGTCCTCGACGACCGCGGCGAGGTCATGGCCCGGTTCGAGTCCCCGGGGCCCATCGAGGTCAACGTCCCGCGTGCCGCACGCGCCCCGCGTGACGTGGTCCGCCCACGCCTCGGGCTTTCCCTCCGCGGTCCCGGCGGCGAGGTCCGCACCTGGACGCCCGACATCCTCACCGTCGAGCACCCCAAGGTCATGATCGGGATCAACATGTCCGACGCCGACCCCAGGCTCATGGAACACCTGGGCCTGGGCAAAGAGGGCGGCGTCCTCGTCGACGATGTCATCCCCGACCTCGCCGGCGCCAAGGCCGGGCTCGAGCCCAACGACCTCATCGTCGCCGCCGACAACCTCCGACCCCTGACCCAGGAAGGCCTCCGGGGCCTCCTCCGCGCCAAGAACCCGGGCGACGAGATCACCCTCAAGGTCGTCCGAAAGGGCGCCGGCGAACGCGAGATCAAGGTCCGCCTCGACGCCTACGAACCCGCCAAGCTCGGCCTCATCGAGATCCACGCCGCCCCCGACGCCCCCGCCGAGGGCCAACACGGCCTCCGTGGCGAGGCGCGCCGGGCCATCAAAGAAGCCATGAAAGCCCTCAAGGGTGATGAGGCCTCCAAGGCCGCCGCCCAGGCCCGCAAGCACCTCGAAGAGGCCATGAAGCAGTTCGAGGTCATGCGCGGTGAGTGGCTCGACGATCACGAGTTCTTCAACCCCGAGGACCTCCGGGCCCTCACCGGACGCGGGATGCGGTTCTTCGGCGAGGACGGACGCGGGTTCATGGTCCCCGCCCGGCCCCCGGCGCCGCTCGCCCCGGAAGGCGTCGATAACCGCGTCCTCGACCGCCTCGAAAAACTCGCCGAACGCCTGGAGAAACTCACCGAACGCGTCGAGGCCATCGACCGCCGGCTCAAGTCCGACGGCCGCTGACAAACAGACCACGACCACACCCCGCCCACCGCGGGAACTCCAACACGGACCCCTCGCCCCGCGGCGTGGGGTCCGTCGCGTTCTGGTGCCGCTCGCCATCCCGCCGCGCGCCACCCCCCGGCTCGACCCGGCCGGGTGCGTCGCACGGGCCCGCCGGGCGGTAGGATGGGGTATGAGCACCGACACCAGCGGCGGGGTCAACGGGGGCGGGGTCAACGGGGGCGGGCCGGGAGCCATGGCCGAAGTCCAGGGCGCCTACCGCCGCCTCCGCGACGAGATCGGGAAAGTCATCGTCGGGCAGGACGAGGTCGTCGAGCAGGTCCTCACGGCCATCTTCTGCCGCGGGCACGCCATCGTCGTCGGCGTCCCCGGGCTCGCCAAAACCCTCCTCATCTCCACCATCGCCAAGTCTCTCAGCCTTGAGTTCAGCCGCGTCCAGTTCACCCCCGACCTCATGCCCAGCGACATCACCGGGACCGAGGTCATCCAAGAAGATAAATCCACCGGGCACCGCGAGCTCCGCTTCGTCAAGGGGCCCATCTTCGCCAACGTCATCCTCGCCGACGAGATCAACCGCACGCCCCCCAAGACCCAGGCCGCCCTCCTCGAAGCCATGCAGGAACGCCAGGTCACCGTCGGCGGCGTCCAGCACCCCCTCCCCTCACCTTTCTTCGTCCTCGCCACCCAGAACCCCATCGAGCAGGAAGGAACCTACCCGCTCCCCGAGGCCCAGCTCGACCGGTTCATGTTCCAGATCTCCATCTCCTACCCCTCGTCCTCCGAGGAGCTCGAGATCATGCGGCGTTCCGCCGACCGCGGCTCGGCCAAGTCGGGGCAGGCCATGAGCGCCCAGGAGATTGCCCGTGTTCAAGAGGTCGTCCGCAAAGTCCCCGTCGCCGAGCACGTCATGCGCTACGCCCTCCGCCTCGTCCGCGCCACGCGCGTCAAGGAACCCATGGAGGGCGGCCTCCCCAGGCCCAGGCTCGTCAACGATTACGTTTCCTGGGGCGCCGGCCCGCGCGCCAGCGAATACCTCATCCTCGCCGCCAAGGCCAAGGCCCTCCTCTCGGGCAGCCCCAACGTCATGCCCGAGCACGTCCGCGCCGTCGCCAAACCCGTCCTCCGACATCGCCTCCTGACCAACTTCAACGCCGAGGCCGATCAGATCACCACCGACGCGATCATCGACGGGCTCGTCGCGGAAACCCCGGTCGAGGCCGCCGCGGGGCAGGAGAAGGACCTGCTCGACGCCGTGATGAACGCCCCGGCCAGGTGAGCCGATCACCCCCGCACCCCCGCTGACTACATACGGTTCCACGTGAGCACGCCGACCCGCGGACCATCACCAGACGCCGGGCACGACTCGGCCACGCCTCGGGCGGCCTGGCCATTCACCATCAAGGGCGAGCTGACGGGGTCTCTGACCGCGGGCGCCCTCCTGGGCTCGGGCGTCGCCCTCGGGTGGCTCGACGCGGGCGGCATCGACGACGTGCTCGTCTGGGTCAGCCTCGCCATCGGGTTGATCTTCGGTGGCAAGGCCGCCCTCGAGTCGCTCCGCCTCGGGAGGGTCGATATCGACGTCCTGATGGTCGTCGCCGCGGTCCTCGCCGCCGTGATCGGGCACCCCGCCGAGGGGGCGCTCCTGCTGTTCCTGTTCGTGCTGGCGGGCGCCCTCGAAGACGCCGCCGCCGCGCGCACCGAGCGCGAGGTTCGGGCCTTGCACCGCCTCATGCCCGACCGCGCCGAGGTTAAACGCGGTGACGATTGGGCAGAGGTCGCCCCCACCGACCTCGCCGTGGGCGACGTGATCCGCGTCAGGCCGGGCTCGCGCGTCCCCGCCGACGCCGCCGTCACCTCGGGGCGGACCTTCATCGACCAGTCGGCGATGACCGGCGAGAGCGAACCCCGCGAGGTCGCCCCGGGCGATGAGATCTACTCCGGCACCATCAACGTCGACGACGCCGTCGAGGCCAGGGTCATCCGCCCCGCCGCCGAGTCGAGCCTCCAGCGGGTCCTCGACCTGGTCACCCGCGCCAGCGAGCAGCGAGAGCCCGTCCAACGCGCCATCGACCGCCTCAGCCAGCCCTACGCCCTCTCGATCATGGCCCTGTGCGTCGTGGTCATCCTGGTCTGGGCCTTCGCCTTGGGCAGGCCCTGGGACCAGGCCGCGTACACCGGGATCACCCTCCTCATCGTGGCCTCCCCGTGCGCCCTGGTCATCGCCACCCCCACCGCCACCCTCGCCGGGATCGCCCGCGGCGCGCGCACCGGCGTCCTCTTCAAGGGCGGTCAGACCATCGAACGCCTCGCCGCCGTCGGCGCCGTCTGCTTCGACAAGACCGGCACGCTGACCTTCGGTCGGCCCAGGCTCACCCAGGTCACGCCCGTGGCCTGGTCCGACGCCGACGAGATGCTCCGCGTCGCCGCCGCCCTCGAACGCGCCTCGGACCACCCCATCGCCCACGCCGTCCTCGACGGGCTCGCCTCCCGGGGGCTCGAACCCGCCGCCGTCGACGAGATCGACCACACCACCGGGCGGGGGCTCTCGGGCCGGTACGCCGGGCTCCCCGTCTCCCTCGGGAGCTACCGCCACGTCGAACCCGCCGTCCCGGTCTGCCTGCGGGCCCAGGTCCTCGAAGTCCTCGACACCATCCGAGCCCGAGGACAGATCGGCGTCGTCGTCGCGCAGTCCGAGTCCGGCGACAACCCGGGCCAGGCCGCCGTCCTGGTCATGACCGACGCCGTCAGGCCCGGCGCCGCCGAACTGGTCTCCCAACTCCACGCCCTGGGCGTCAGGCCCGTCCGCATGCTTACCGGCGACCACACCACCACCGCCCAACGCGTCGCCGGCGAACTGGGCATCGACCTCGTCGACGCCGAACTCATGCCCGAGGACAAACTCCGCATCGTCGGCGAGATGCGCGACGCCATCCGCCGAGACCCCGGACGCCCGCGATCACGCCGCGGTGTCGCCGTCATCGGCGACGGCGTCAACGACGCCCCCGCCCTCGCCGCCGCCGACGTCTCCCTCGCCATCGGGACCATGGGCACCGACGCCGCCCTCGAATCCGCCGACATCGTCCTTCTCGCCGACGATCTGGCCGTCGTCCCCTGGGCCGTCGGCCTCGCCCGGAGGGTCCGCGCCACCGTCTGGGCCAACCTCCTCTTCGCCGGCTCCATCATCCTCGGCATGGGCGTCGCCGTCCTCATCGCCTCCGCGATCCGCCGGCCCATCCCCATGAGCATCGGCGTCCTCGCCCACGAGGGAGGCACCGTCCTGGTCGTCCTCAACTCCCTCCGACTCCTCGCCCACCACCCCATCCGCGTCCGCTCCGCCTCCCCCACCTCCCCCACCTCCCCCACCTCCCCCACCTCGCCCTCCGCCACGGTCGCCCCCTCCGCCGCCTGAAGACCCGAACACGCCGATATGAGATTTCCGGCCCTCCCCTCCTCACAAGCCCCCGTGTGATTACACTTGCGGACCCGGAGGTCTGATGCTCTCACAAACCGCCGAATACGCCATGCGGGCGATGGCATGCCTGGCCCTGAGACCCGACGACCTCACCAGCGCCGGCGCCCTCGCCCAACGCACCAAGGTCCCCGCCAACTACCTCGCCAAGGTTCTCCAGCAGCTCGGGTCCGCCGGGCTCGTCGACGGCCGCCGCGGCGTCGGGGGCGGGTACAAACTCGCCAGGCCCGCCTCCAAGATCAACCTCCTCGACGTCATCCGCGCCGTCTCCACCCTTGAACGCATCCGCGAATGCCCCCTCGGGCTTAAAAACCACGGGCCCAACCTCTGCCCGCTCCACCGCAAAACAGACCAGGCCATCGCCTCGCTCATCGCCCTCTTCGAGGGCTCTACCCTCGACGACCTCCTCGACGGCCCGGGCTCCAACAAGCCCCTCTGCGACGAGAAAGCCACCCACCAGCTCACCGTCCACGGCAAAGTCCTCGACGGGGACGCCTGACCCCATACACCGCCCAGGACCGTTCCCATCCTTCAACTTCGGACCGCAGCACCCCGCGGCGCTCTACCATCCGCCCACCATGAGCGACGATCGCACAAGCACCACCCCGGGCGAGGGCGGCGTCCACCGGCTCGAAGCCCAACGTCGCGCCAACCGCGACGCCGTCCGCGCCCTCGGGCTTGACCCCTACGGCCGACGCACCGACGGCCTCACCCCCATCGCGCACGCCCGCGACCTCTACAACCCCGACGCCGACGCCCTCTTTACCCAGAACGCCAAGACGCCCGGCTTCACCGACCCACGCCCCGAGGTCACCATCGCCGGCCGCGTCATGCTCTGCCGCGACAACGGCAAACTCCTCTGGATGAACCTCCGCGACGCCACCGGCGACCTCCAGGTCGCCGTCAGCCAGAAAGACTGCGACCCCGCGGGCTTCTCCCTCGCCAAACTCACCGACCTCGCCGACGTCGTCGTCGCCCGCGGCCGCCTCATGAAAACACGCACCGGCGAGATCACCGTCTGGTGCACACACCTCCACCCCGCCGCCAAGTCCCTCGTCCCCCCACCCGAGAAACACGCCGGCCTCGCCGACGTCGAACTCCGATACCGCCAGCGCTACACCGACCTCTGGGCCAACCCCGAGACCCTCCGCGTCTTCACCCTCCGCTCCGCCATCGTCGCCGGCATGCGAGACTGGCTCACCCGCCGGGGGTTCCTCGAGGTCGAGACCCCCATGCTCCAGACCCTCGCGGGGGGCGCCGCCGCCAGGCCCTTCGTCACCCGCATGAACGCCCTGAGCATCGACCTCTTCATGCGCATCGCCCCCGAGCTCTACCTCAAACGCCTCCTCGTCGGCGGCATGCCCAGGGTCTTCGAGATCAACCGCAACTTCCGCAACGAAGGCCTCGACAAGCAGCACAACCCCGAGTTCACCATGCTCGAGGCCTACGAGGCCTTCGGCGACTGCGCCTCCGTCATGGACATGACCGAGTCCCTCGTCCGCGCCATGGCCGACCTCGTCGCGCAGCGAACCGGCGCCCCGGGACCGCGACTCCCCTTCGGCGACCTCACCATCGACTACGCCCCCGCCTTCCGACGCGTCCCCTACGCCGACCTCTTCGAACGCGCCCTGGGATTCCCCATGCACCACACCGGCCGCGCCCGCGACGAGGCCACGTCCAGGCGGCTCGCCGCGCCCGCCGACCTCGACCGCATGGACGACGTCCTCGTCGTCAACGAGCTCTTCGAGGCCTACGCCGAGAAGTCCATCGACCCCGCCGTCCCCACCTTCATCACCGGCTACCCCGCCGCCATCAGCCCGCTCACCCGCGCCAGCGAATCCGACCCCGCCATCAGCGAGCGCGCCGACCTCTTCATCGGCGGCATGGAAATCGCCCCCCACTACACCGAGCTCAACGACCCCGACGTCCAGGAACAGCGCTTCCGCCAGCAGCTCTCTACCGCCGACGCCGACAAAGACGCCGAAGAAAACACCTACCGCACCCTCGACGAGGACTTCCTCCGCGCCCTCAAGGTCGGTATGCCGCCCGCCGGCGGCATGGGCCTGGGCGTCGACCGCCTCACCATGCTCCTCACCGACCAGCGCACCATCCGCGACGTCGTCCTCTTCCCGCTCATGAGGCCACTCTCCCACGAGCAAACCCCCGCGGGGGACGACGCAGAAACCCACTGACCCCGGGGCCCGGCCTTACGGCTTCTCGTGCGTCGAGTCGTCCGCCAGCGGCGGCCTCGTCGCCCGGACCGCCTGCAGCAGCTCCCGCTCGTGCTCCACGTCCAGCGACGCGACCAGCTCCTGCATCGCCGCCAGCACCGCCTCACGCCCCGACGCCGCCTTGACCTTCGCCACCTTCGGCGCGAGCCCGCGGCGAGCCTCGTCGCTCAGCTCCACCGACCCCAGGTGCTTCTCAAGGTCCTTCGCCGCGTCGAGCAGCAGCCCCTCGTACGCGTGCACCGCCTCGTCCACGAAACTGCTCAGGATCGTGTGACGCATCGACGCGCGACGCACCCGGTCCTTCTGCTCGTCCGTCGCGTTCTCCGGAAGCTTCCACTCGCTCTCCTGAAGCTCCCGACGCTTCGCCTCGCGGTACGCGTTCGCGATCTTGATGTTGTGCTGCGTCTGCAGACGCGTCAGCACCCCCGTGTCCTGCATCTCCTTGGGCGCGCTCGTGCTCCCCGCCAACGGCTTGAGCATCCCCAGCAGCTTCGCCACGTCCCCGCGGCGGCTCTGGTCCGCGCCCATCTCCACCTTGTCCAGGTCCCCACCCAGCACCTCCCGCAGCAGGTCGATGTTGTCCGCCACCGCCTTCTCGAACGAGCGGCGGCGACGCTCCATGTACGGGTTGATCTTGTTCCACTGGTCCGCCGCCACCATCTGGTTCTTCCGGATCGACGCGAACCACACCGGCTCGCTCAGCGTCACCAGCTTCCCCTGCGCGTCGCGGTCCCACGCCGGGACCGGGACCTGCGGCTCCGCCGACGGGGGCGGGGGCGGGGGCGGGGGGGGTGTCCACACCGGCGTCGGCGCGGGCGCGGGCGTCGGGGGCGGCGCGATCTGGGCCGACACGTTCACCCCGAACGCGCCCACCACCACCAGCCCAGCCCACACACAACCCTTCACGCTCCGGCTCATAACCAAACCTCCCGATTCAACGTCCCTGATCCAACGTCCTCGACTCCCGGCCACCAACCGGCCACAACCACCCCGGGCCTCCATCGGCCCGAAAGGATAGCGCCTCCTCCCCCAACCCTCAGAAGTAGGGCTTTAGTCGGGCTTCGACATCATCGGCCCGGGCCCGACCGGCCCGGACATGGAGTCTCCATCCCCCCCCGGAGGGTTCACCGGCGACCTCTCCAACACCCACCGCAACGCCCGGGCCTGCTCCTCCCTCGAGAGTTCCCGGAACACCCGCAACGCCAGATCCCGACGCTGCGCCGCCGTCGCCTGGCCCCCGTACCGCTCCGCGAACTCCGCGATCATCCGGCGCACCTTGCCCTCCCGCTCGGGATCCAGGCCGAGTGACCCCAGCGCCTCCTCGAGCAGCCGAGCCCTCGCGGCGATCAGCCGCTCGAGCGACCGGCGCAGCTCGTTCGCCAGGATCGACCCGAGTTCCCTCGCCCGCGCCGCCGACCTCGTGATCGTCTCGTTCCGCTGCTTCGCCCCGTGAACCATGTCCTCGAGCACCACGTCCCAGTACCCCTCGATCAGCGCGTGATACCGCCGCGCTTGATCATCCGGCAGCGCCGACGCCACCTCGTCCCGCAGCGGCCCCCTTGCCTCCAGTTCCTTCAGGAGCCCGCGGAACTCATCCAGCAGGCGGGACCGATCCCGTTGCCCCGCCGCCTGGAACGCCAGCAGCCGGTCGGAATGCTCCGACACCACGCGGTCCAGGATCGAACGCCTCGCCTCCACGATCCCCATCACCCGCGACCGCGTCGCCGTGTCCAGGTTCAACAGGTCGATCGCCGCCTCTTCGGGCGGAACCTCCGTCCGCCTCACCCGCCCCGAAAAATCCCGCCGGATCAACGACCGGTCCGACGCCGACTCGACCACCCGTGGGCCCCCGAGCGCCGGCGTCTCCCCCGCGGGCTCCTCCCCGGGAGGTTCGACCGACCACCCCGCGGCCACCACGCACCATGCGCCAACGGTCACCCCGATGATCAGCAGCACCATGCGCACGCTCCCGCTCGACACGCCCGCCGACTACCCTGACGCGTCATGACCCAGCATACCGCCCACCCCACCACGCCGGACCCCGATCTCGCGCACCAGATCGCGAAGGTCGCCCTCCTCCGCGGCACGTTTACGCTCCGTTCGGGCAAAACAAGCTCCTACTACCTCGACAAATACCACTTCTCCACTCGCCCCGAACTCCTCGCCCAACTCGCGCCCCTCTTCGCTCAACGCGTCAGCGCGATGGCCTCCGCCGCCGGCAAAGCCGTCCGCAGACTCGCCGGCGCCGAACTCGGCGGCATCCCCCTCGTCACCGCCGCCAGCCTCGCCACCGGCCTCCCCTGCGTCTTCGTCCGCAACGCCAAAAAGGACTACGGCACCGCCAAGCAGCTCGAAGGGAAGGTCGAGCCCGCCGACACCGTCATCCTCCTCGAGGACGTCGCCACCACCGGCGGACAGGCCCTCGAGGCCGTTGCCGTCCTCCGAAACGCCGGCGCCGACGTTCTCGGCGTCATCGCCACCATCGACCGCCTCGAAGGCGCCCGCGACAACATCCAACGCCAAGGCCTCGCCTTCGACGCCCTCTTCACCGTCAAAGACCTCGGCGTCGCCTGAGCCCCGCCCTACGGCTTCACACGCAGGTACATATCAAGGTTCGTGTGCGTCGTCCCGTCCTCGTGCCTCAGCGCCCCGGGCAACCGGCCGTACACCACAAACCCCAGCGACCCGTACAGCCTCACCGCCGGCTCGTTCTCCTCGTACACCCCGAGCGTTACCATCTCGAGCACCGGGTGCGCCCTCGCCCACCCCACCGCCGTCTCAAGGATCGCCCGCCCGATCCCGCGCCCGCGCCACCCCGCCGCCACGCCCATCCCCAGCAACGCCTGGTGCCCGATCTTCTTCCGCTTCCCGGCGGCCAGGTGCAGCGACGCCACGATCTCCCCACTGACCAACGCATCCATGAACACCGTCCCCGGGTCGTCGAGCGCACCCGCGATAAATGCCCGCTCCTCGTCCTCCGTCATCGTGAACTCCCCGAGCGTCGTCAGCGTGTACGCCGACGTCGCGAAAAGTTCACGCGCAAACCGCAGCTGCGCCGCCGCGTCTCCAGGCTCCACCGACCGGATCACCACCCCGACCCCGCGGACGTTCAGCGCAATGGGCGAGAGTCGGGCCATGGAGTTCGCATCACGGCGCACACGACGCCGAAGACAGGGACATCGAACATGCCGAACACGAAACGGAAAGGACGGGAATCGCGGCGGGAATGGGGGAACGTTGGGGGAGTGGGGGTTTAGCGGGCGATGGTCCGCGTGAGGAACGCCGCCGCGCGAGCGTTGAAGACGATCCGGTTCTCGAGTTTCGCGAACCCGTGCCCCTCATCGGGGAAGTACACCTGCTCGGGGTCGTACCCGCGCTTCATCAGCTCCGCCGCCAGTTGGATCGCCTCGAACAGCGGCACCCGCGGGTCGTTGGCCCCGTGCGCGATCAGCATCGGCACCCGGATGTGATCGATCTTCTCCAGCGGGCTCACCGACAGCAGGAACTCCGGGTCCGTCAGCGGCCCGTACTCCGCCTCCCGCAGCTTCCGCCGGTACCCGCTCGTCTTCTCCAGGAACGTCTTGAGGTTCACGATCCCCACGATGTTCACCCCCGCACCGAAGTACGGCCGGCGCCCCGTCCGGTCCGCCTCCATCGAGTCCTCTACCAGGCACGCCACGCTCATGTACCCCCCGTACGACCCGCCGAACGTCGCGATCCGTCCCGGCTCGGCGTACCCCTTCTCCACCAGGTACCGCGCCGCCGCCACGCCGTCCCGCACGCTGTCCCACCGGTTCTTGTAGTCGTCCTTCATGTGGAACGCCCGCCCGTACCCCGTGCTCCCACGCACGTTCGGCAGGATGATCCCGAACCCGCGCGTCAGCAGGTACTGGTTCGCCGCCGAGAACACCGGGCGGTGCTGGCCCTCGGGGCCACCGTGATACAGGCAGATGAACGGGATCGGGCGGGGCCTCGACCGGTCGTACCCCGGCGGGAAGAACACGAACGCCGGGATCTCCAGCCCGTCGAAGCTCCGGTACGTCACCAGGTCCGGCAGCGGGAACCGCGACAGATCAACGCCCTGCGTCTCCGCGAACGTCAGCGGCACCACCGACGCCCCCGACGCGTCGCCCCGCGGCGGGACCGACGCCGCGAACGCCAGCCCCGGCGTCCTCGCGTTGTTCATCGACCACGTCAGCGTGTTCCCCCGAACCCCCGTGATCGACGCCACCCCCTCTTCCATCGCCGGCAACGCCACCGCCTCGAACGACGGCAACCGGTACAGCGTCGGCACCCCGAACCCGCCCCGGTTCGACGCCACCGCCAGCAGCGTCCGCTCCGCGTTCATCCCCGCGCCGTCCAGCTCGTGCGCCCCGAGCGACGGGATCGGCGTCGTGATCTCCCCCGTCGAGAGGTCCTTCATGTACAGCCGCGCCGACCCGTCCACGTGATCCGAGATCAACATCACCCGCCGGAAGTCCGGCATGTACCCCACCACGCGGTTCGACGCCGTCGCCTGATCCCCCAGGATCGTCAGGTCCTTCAACGAGCCCGTCCCCGTGTCCAGCTCATACACCCGCGAATCGGAGATCGAGTTGTACTTCGACACCAAGACCCGAGACCCGCCGGGCGCCGAATCGTCCGCCGACCACGACCCCTCGTTCGCCAGCACACGCGTCACCGACCCCGACGCGAGGTCGTACCGGTACAGGTAAAAATCGTTCGGGCTGTCCTGGTTCCCGCTGAAGAAGAACCCCGACGAATCATCCAGCCACGCGTTGATCGAGTACTGCACCCCGGGCTTGTCCGTCAGCTCCCTGACCGCGTCGGTCCGCGTGTCCAGCAGCGCCAGCTGGAAGTTCTCGTTCCCGCCCACCGCGTGCGTGATGATCCCCCACCGACCGTCCGGGCTCAGCGAAAAACCCGACGCCCCGTCCTTGTAGTTCGTCAGCCTCGTGTACGCCGCCCGCCCAGGTCGGTAATCCGGCGACGGCGCGTCCTTCGACATCGCCGGCGGCGTCACCTTGTACACCTGGAACACCCCGTCCGGCCAGTCCCTCACGTACAGCGTCCCGTCCGGCGCCAACGCCGCTCCCGACGGCGTCCGGATCCGCAAAAACCGCTCCAACTCCGCCGACGACCCCGGGCCCAACGCCCGCGCCCCGGGTTCCACCCCAACCGCCGCCGCCGACGAACTCTTCGACGCCGATTCGCACCCCGCGCCCGCCCACACGACCCCCGCCGCCACCATCACGGAAAGCCCGCAACGTCCGATCCTCGTGCGCATTCGACAACCTCCGTGACCGGGCCGACCGGGCCCGCACGCCGTTATACCACCCCGGGCCGACCCTCGTTGCCCGCGGCCCGGCCCGTCAGAAAAACAACCCCCCCACCACCAGCCCCACCACCAGCAGCCCCACCAGCACCACCACGTACACCGGCGGCCCCTTCGCCTCCTTCACGTGCGGCATCACGTGCCCGCACGAATGGCAGAACTCCGCCTCGTCGTACAGGTGCGTCCCGCACTCCGGGCACGGCAGCGTGTCGCCCCCGAACCGCGCCACATCCTCCGCCGACGGGCATTCATCCGGCCTGGTCGATCCTCGTCCCATGCAGCATCTCACGACACCCCATCATAAGCCCGCGATCCCCCCCACGCCCCGCACCCGCGCCGAGGTACGATGCCCGCGGATGAAAGGCTTATCGGTCGCCATCGTCTGCAAAAACAACGCCCACACCATCGCCCGCGTCCTCGACGCCTGCCGGCCCCTGATCGAGCACGGCGGTGAGATCGTCGCCCTCGATTCGGGTTCCACCGACACCACCCTCGACCTCCTCGCCGACCACCACGCCCGCGTCATCGCCACCCCCTGGCTCGGCCACGTCGCCACCAAGCAGAAAGCCCTCGACGCCGCCCAACGGGAGTGGGTCCTCTGCCTCGACAGCGACGAGCCCCCCGACACCGACCTCCAGCGCGCCATCCTCGACGCCCTCGACCGCGACGACCCCCGCGTCGGGGGCTACCGCGTCAACCGCAAGGTCTGGTACCGCGGCCGATACCTCCAGCACGCCTGGCAACCCGAGCCCCGCCTCCGACTGGTCCGTAAGGGCAAGGCCCGCTGGGCCGGCGACGACCCCCACGACCGCCTCGAACTCACCGACCCGGCCCTCCGCGTCGACGACCTCCCGGGCACCCTCCGCCACGAGTCCTTCGCCACCTTCGCCGAGCACCTCGCCAAGCAGGCCGCTCACGCCCGCGTCGGCGCCCAGAGCATGCACAGCGCCGGCCGACGCACCAACGCCTGGCGACTCACCACCTCGCCCATCGGCGCCTTTCTGAAGCAGATCGTCGCCAAGGGCGCCTGGCGCGACGGGTACGCCGGGTGGCTCGCCGCCGGGTCCACCGCCGCTGGCACCCTCATGAAACACATGATCCTCCTCGAACTCCAGAACGCACCACCCTCCCCCGGACGCCCCCCCGATCCACCCCCACCCGCGGAGTCGCACCCGTGACCTTCTGGCTCCTCATGACGCTCGCGGGGTTCCTCGCCGGCTCCTTCCCCACCGGGTACCTCATCGCCAAGTCCCGCGGGATCGACATCCGCACCGTCGGCTCGGGCAACATCGGCGCCACCAACGTCGGGCGCATCCTCGGCCCCAAGGCCTGGCTCCTCTGCTTCGCCATCGACCTCGCCAAAGGCCTCCTCCCCACCCTCGCCGCGGGGATCGCCGGGGGAACCGCCGGCCGGCTCTTCATGCCGCCCATCGACGCCTGGGGCTGGCTCCTCGCCATGCTCGGGCCCATCCTCGGGCACATGTTCTGCCCCTGGCTCGGGTTCAAGGGCGGCAAGGGCGTCGCCACCGGGCTCGGCAGCCTCATGGGCGTCTTCCCCGCCCTCACCCTGCCCGCCGCCGCCGCCTTCGCCGTCTTCATCGCCGCCCTCGCCGCGTGGCGCTACGTCAGCCTCGCCGCCATGCTCGCCGCCGCCTCCCTCCCGTTCTCGGTCTGGGCCTTCTTCGCCTTCTGCGATGCACAGCATTGGTTCCCCGCCGGGCGATCCGACGACGCCGCGGGCCCCACGCCCTTCATCGCCCTCACCGCCCTCGTCGCCGCCCTCGTCATCCTCCGCCACCGCGCCAACATCGCACGCCTCCTCGCCGGCTCCGAGCCCAGGCTCGGCGTCGCGCGGGCCCGCCGCGACCCCTAGCCCATCCCCCGCCTCACCCCGACCGTCCGACACCCCGGCGGGCCCTATCATCCAACGCGTAACGCACCGCCCGCCGTCGGGCGGCCACAACACACGGAACACCATGAACCCAGCGACCGCCGACCGTCCCTCCGCGGGAACCGAGGCCCGGGGACCAGCGATGCACCAACACGACACGCCGACCTCCGACCACCATCCCGATCCCGCCACCCCACAGGTCCCGCCCCCCTCCTCCATGGGCGACATCTTCGACGAGGGGCAGACCTTCGAACACCTCGGCCTGCGCTCCAGCGTCCTCAAGGGCGTCCAGGCCGCGGGCTTCACCAGGCCCACCCACATCCAGGCCCAACTCATCCCCGTCATGCTCCGCGCCAAGGACGTCCTCGGGCAGGCCAAAACGGGCTCCGGCAAAACCGCCGCCTTCGGCCTCCCCGTCGTCCACATGTGCAACAAGGACGCCCAGTACCAGGCCCTCGTCCTCGCGCCCACCCGCGAACTCGCCGTCCAGATCACCGAGGAGATCAACGAGCTCGCCAAGTTCACGCCCATCCGCGCCGTCACCGTCTTCGGCGGGCAGGGCATCGCCGCGCAAGCCCGGAACCTCCAGAGCGCCGCCCACATCATCGTCGCCACCCCGGGACGACTGATGGACATGCACGAACGCGGGCACATCCACTTCACCAACGTCCGCTTCGTCGTCCTCGACGAGGTCGACCGGATGCTCGACATCGGCTTCCGCGACGACATCCGCAAGATCCTCGACAAGTGCCCGCCCCCCGTCGAACACCCCGGCGGCCCGGGCCGACAGACCATCATGGTCTCCGCCACCATCTCCGACGAGATCGAACGCCTCGCCCGCCGATACATGCGGGACCCCGAGAAAGTCGTCACCGCCGCCGGATCCCTCACCGTCAGCATGGTCGAGCAACGCTACCTCACCGTCGAGGGATGGGACAAGGAACGGCTCCTCGTCCACCTCCTCACCCACGAGGAGCCCGCCCTCACCGTCGTCTTCTGCCGCCTCAAGCGAACCGTCGACAAGCTCGCCAAACGGCTCAAAGACGCCGGCATCGACGTCCGCGCCATCCACGGCGACATGCCCCAGGGCAAACGAAACAAGGTCATGGAGCACCTCCGAGGCGGACAGCTCTCCGTCCTCATCGCCTCCGACCTCGCCGCCCGCGGCATCGACGTCGAGGGCATCAGCCACGTCATCAACTACGACCTCCCCGAAGACCCCGAGGTCTACGTCCACCGCATCGGCCGCACCGCCCGCGCCGGACGCAAGGGCATCGCCTGGAGCCTCGTCACCCCTTCCCAAGGCGAGCTGCTCTCCGCCATCGAGGATCTCATCAACAAAGAGATCCCCAAGATGGAATACCCCGACTTCAAGCCCTCACCCAAGCCCGAGTCGTACCGCGACCCCGACCAGCGCCACGCCGGAGGATTCGTCCTCGCCTCCGCGCCCGCCGGTCAGCCCGCCGCGCCCAAAGTCAACCGCGTCCAGGCCTCCGTCAACCCCGAGGTCCCTTCCAAGGCCGCCGCCGACCCCACCAAGTTCCCCGGCGGCATCGTCCCCACCCAGCTCCCCCCCAAGCGACTCATGGGACGCATCAAGGGCGGCAAGCGCTGACCCGCACCACCCGCCCCACCCCCCATCGAAATCCACCACGCCCCCCGGGGCCGTGACTCACCGCGACGACGGGTTCGATCGGTACCACTCGATCGTCCGCCGCAGCCCTTCCTCGAACGGCGTCGCCGCACGCCACCCGAGCAATTTCTCCGCACGCGCCACCGACAAGCAACGCCTCGGCTGACCGTCCGGCTTCGTCGAGTCCCACCGCACCGCGCCCCCGAACCCCGTCAACCTCACGATCAAACCCACAAGGTCCCTGATCGTGATCTCGAACCCCGCCCCCAGGTTGATCGGCGTCGGCTCCTTCATCACCTCCGCCGCCCGAAGGATCCCCTCCGCCGCGTCGTCCGCGTACAGAAACTCCCGGCTCGCCGAACCCGTCCCCCAGCACACGATCTCCTTCTCCCCACGCGCCTGCGCCTCCACGCACTTGCGGATCAACGCCGGGATCACGTGCGACGAGTCCAGGTCAAAGTTGTCGTGAGGACCGTACAGGTTCACCGGCAGCACGTACACCCCGCGGAACCCGTACTGCAGCCGGTACGCCTCCAGCATCTGCCACGCCGCCTTCTTCGCCACCCCGTACGGCGCGTTCGTCACCTCCGGGTACCCGTTCCACAGGTTCTCCTCCTCGAACGGCACCGGCGTCAGGTTCGGGTACGCGCAGATCGTCCCCACCTGCACGAACGTCCCCCCACGCTCGTGCAGCCCGTCCAGCCTCGCCTCCTCGATCAGGTTCAACGCCATCGCCATGTTCGCGTAGAAGTACCGCCCAGGGTTCGCCCGGTTCGCCCCGATCCCCCCCACCTCCGCCGCCAGGTGGATCACCACGTCCGCCTTGTCCCTCCCGAACGCCCCGCGGTACAGCCTCGCCACCTCCGTCCGCGACGTCAGATCACACGACGCGCTCCGCGGCACCACGATGTGCGACGCCGGCACGCCCCGCGCCAGCAGCCGCTCACGCACCGACCGCCCCAGAAAACCCGCGCCGCCCGTCACAATGATCCGCTTCCCCGCCAACACGCTCTGAGCTCCCGCCGTCGCCATGCGTACTCCTCGCGATCCGCCAGCCCCGACGCCGATGATACGGGCCGAGCATCCCCACGCATACGCTCCACCGACGCGCCGCCACGGCCCGCCTTATCGGGCCCCACCCGCGCGGACCTCGACCCGATGACCCCACCCGGCCACGACGCACCACCGTCCACACACCCCGCGCACCCCGGGCCCAAACGCGACCGGGGCCTCGCCGTCACCGCGGGCCTGGGCGCCTTCTGGATGATGCTCGCCACCGTCCTCGCCAAAGGCACCACCTTCGCCTCCCAGATCCTCCTCGGGCTCATCCTCGTCCCCGAGCACTTCTCCCTCTTCTCCATGGCCGCCGCCAGCACCAAGCTCCTCTCCATCTGCCAGGACGCCGGCATCAAGGACCTCCTCGTCCAGCGCGGCAAGGACCACTACCCCGCCCTCTCCGGACGCGTCTTCTGGTTCGCCGCCGTCTTCAACCTCTGGGCCGCCGCCTTCGTCGCCCTCCTCGCGCCCCTCGTCGCCCTCTACTACGACCGGCCCGAGGTCCGCGACATGATCTGGGTCCTTGTCCTGGCCTTCCCCCTGGGCACCCCCGGCGCCGTCCTCTCCACCAAGATCCGCCTCGACCTGCGCTTCCGCGCCTCCAGCTGGGTCATGATGGTCTCCGCCATCGTCCGCCAGGGCGGGCAGGTCTGCCTCGCCTTCGCCGGCGCCGGCGCCATGAGCTTTGTCTGGCCCGCCGTCGCCGCCGCCGCCGCCGAGAGCCTCATGTGCTGGCGGCTCACCCGCGACGAACCTTGGCGGAGGCCCGCCGAACTCAAGTCCTGGCGCACCACCCTCCGCGAAACTCGCTACCTCATCCTCGGGTCCATGGCCAACCTCCTCCTCGACCAGGGCCCCTACCTCGTCCTCCAGCCCGCCCTCCGCGCCCTCGGCGGCATGACCACCGCCGCCGCCGACACCATCCAGGGGTACGTCTACTGGGCCTTCCAGATGACCGCCCAGATCGGCGTCCTCCTCTCCTACAACATGCAGCTCGTCCTCATGCCCATCTTCCAACGCCTCAAGGACGAGCCCGACCGCCTCCGCGCCGCCGCCCTCCGCTCCCTCTCCGGGCTCATGCTCCTGGGGTCCATCGCCTGCGTCATGTTCGGCGCCCTCATGGACCCCGTCGAAAAATTCGTCTTCTCCGGCAAATGGGGCGACGCCAGCAGCGCCATCCTCATCTACGGCCTCTTCTTCCCCTTCCGCATCATGTACGGCCTCGCCACCGCCCTCCAGATCGCCACCGGGCGCACCCGCGAATACTTCGCCACCACCCTCATCCAGGGCCTCGTCTTCACCGCCTCCGCGCTCCTCGCCGGCGCCTTCGCCACCTCCGCTTCGCACGCCGCCTGGTGGACCGGCGGCGCCCTCGCAATCATCATGATCCTCGTCACCCTCTACGTCCTCAAAGGCGCCGGCCTCCACCGCCGCTCCGTCGCCTGGGTCATGATCAGGCCTTGGGCCCTCGCCGTCGCCGCCGGCGCCCTCGCGCTCGCCGCCGATCACCTCCTCGGGTTCCACCACATCCTCACCTACCGCCAAGGACCCGAAGGCGACTGGGCCCCCGTCTTCACCGCTCGCCACTCCCAACAAGCCTCCGACATCACCGACCTCATCACCGCCCTCGGCATGAGCGACGCATGGGCCGCACGCACCCTCCAATCCGTCCGATTCCTCACCATTGCCGCCGTTGGCTCCGCCTCCTTCCTCATCCTCGCCAGGTACTTCCTCCCCGACATGCTCCGAGAGGCCATCCGCGTCGCCCCCGCCCGCTTCGCCCCCGCCATCTCCAGGATTGTCCGCGTCCGCGCCTGACCCCCACACCCCCACACCCCCACACCCCACGCCATTCCCACTTCGCCCGCCATGCCATCACGCAGGCCCGCCGCCAGACTCGCACACCTCGCTCTCCGCGCCGCCGCGTGGTCCATCCTCGCCGCGTGGCTCCTCGGCCTTGCTCTCTCCGACCGTTTCACCTGGTCCCAGTTCCTCGCCTGGATCCCCTCCCCCATCGCCCTCGCCGCCGCCGCGGCCCTCGTCGCCCTCGCCGTCCCACTCGCGCCACGCCGCGACCGCGCACCCCACCGTGCCCGATTCCTCCTCCCCGCGGCCCTCCTCACCGCCCTCCTCTACATGCTCCTTGTTCAATGGCGGTACCCGACCTTCCCCATCACCCACGCCCCCGCCCACCTCCGCGTGATCCACTGGAACGCCTCCATGAACATCCGCGAGGGCTGGCACTCCACCATCCTCGATCACCACCCCGACCTCCTCCTCATCAACCCCGCTTCCTACCAGCCCTGGGACGACATCCGCGCCGCGTTCGACGGGCACACCATCCTCCACTTCCACGGCTTCGCCGTCTTCTCCCGACTCCCCGTCGCCCGGTACGCCTACCTCCCCCTCGGCATCACCCCCGGCGCCGGCCTCGACCTCCGCGAGCCCGACGCCCTCCGCCGACACGTCGACACCGGACGCGCCCTCATCCTCGAACTCGATACCGCCGGCTCGCCCCTGGGCGCCCCACTCGTCGTCTGGTGGCTCGACCTCCCTTCCGACATCTCACTCCACCGCCGACGCGTCACCGCGCAAGCCTCCGAGACCCTCGCCCGCTTCACGGGTCCGTGGTTCGTGCGTCACCCCGACGGGTCCTACGCACGCGTCTCCCATTCCAGTCACGCGCCCCCACCCGATCTCGTCATCGGAGACCTCAACATCCCACGGGGCTCGTTCTCACTCGCCTCGCTCACCCAAGGCCTCACCAACGCCCACACCCTCGCCGGCGCCGGGCCCGCCTTCTCCTACCCCCGCGAGCTCCCCCTCTGGCACCTCGACCAGGCCTTCGTCCACCCCCGCCTCGCCGTCACCGACTACCGCGTCTTCGACCCGGGCCAGGGCACACACCGCGCGCAGTCCCTCGACCTTCGCGCCGCTGCCCCGACCCGGTAAACTCCCTCCATGCCCGCCCCGGGGTCCCCCAGAACCCCCACCAACGCCGACGTCTTCCCGCTCACCCAGATGACCTGGATCGGCCGCCACCTCGACCAGGGCGACCCGGGACGCGGTGAGGTCAACCGACACGTCATGGCCCTCTACGCCTGGCCCCTCAAGGTCTACTTCCTCGGCACCCGCGACCGGTGGATCGGCGACCCCGACGAGGTCGTCAACGGCTTCTTCGCCGACCGCCTCGCACGCCCGGGGTTCTTCGACGGCTGGAGACGCAGCGGCCTCCGCCTCCGCCATTGGCTCATCAACGCCTTCTGCTTCTACCTCCGCGAACTCAAACGCGCCCACGCCCGAGATCGGCACGCCCCCGAAGAGCCCGACACCCCCGTCCCCGCCGCCGTCGAACGAGACTTCGACCGCGCCTTCGTCGCCTCCATGGTCCGTCAGGCCATCGAGCAGGCCCGCCAAACCTGCGAAGACGGCGGGCTCAACGCCCACTGGCAGGTCTTCACTGAGCACTTCATCCGAGGACGAGAGTACGAATCCTTCGTCTCCGAACTGGGCATCGACCCCGCCAGGGCCGTCGTCATGGCCCGGACCGCGAAAAAAAGATTCCAGGCGGCGCTCCGAGAACTCGTTTCCCACGACGCCGCCAGCGCAGATATCGACGCGGAGATCCGTTCTCTCTTGGAGGCGTCATGACCCCGAACCCCGACAACCCCGCCCAGCCCCCCATCGGCCCCGGGGACCTCGCCCAGCCCCTCGTCTCCAGACTCCTCGAAATGGCCATCTCCACCCCGGACCGGCCCCTCGACCGCGTCATCTCCAAAATCCTCGCCCCCAACGGCCACGCGTGGCTCACCGACGCCCTCCGATGTCCCGCCGGGCTCCCCATCCCCTCCGCCCCCGAATCCGCCTTCGCCGATGGCTCCCTCCCCCTCGACACCCTCAAAGCCATCAAAGACCGCGCCAAACCCCTCGCCCTCTCCAGCCACGACCCCCAAACCCGCCTCGCCGCCACCGCCTCCTATTACGTCGCCATCGCCGCCGCCCTCGTCCACCACCGCACGCTCATCACCTCCCAGCCCGCCGCCGAACTCGTCGCCGCCCTCGCCGACTTCGCCGAGGCCGCGCCCGAACCCTGGTCACGCCTCCTCGGGCAAGCCGCCCTCAACCGCGATTCCCACGCACGACCCTTGCCCGCCCCGACCCCTCGGCCCCAATGAAAAAACGGCCGACGGGTCCGGGCACAATCCCGTACCAAATCGTCGGCCGTGCGTCTCAGATCCCTCCGGTCTGAGCACACAAGACTCGTCCCTCCCCCGGCGAACACCCAAGCCCCGCCAAAACCATCGCGCAACGCACGCCCGCCACCCAGCGGCACCCGTTCCGCACCACCGGCGGCCCGCCAAAACAGAAAGAAAGGCCCGCGACCCCCGTGCGCGCGCCGATCCCGTATTTTTCTCGGGTTTACCAAACAAAATACAATCAACTACAGCCCCGACCGCAGCAACTCCGCCGCCGCCCGAACCGCACGCAGGCGATCACCCGCGGGGCCCTCCACCACCACATGCGGCACCAACGGCGACCCCTCCAGCCTCACCCCCCGACGCGTCACGTAATCGCTCAGCGGCACCTGCAGCCGGAACCCCTCCGCCAACGGGAACTGGTTCGAGAGCAGCACCTGCCCCGCCGACCTCGACCCCACCAACGCCGCCCCCGCGTGGTCCCGCAGCGCCGCCGCCACGATCTCCGACGCGCTCGCCGATCCCCGATTGATCAGCACCGCCACCTTCCCGCCGTACACCGGCCCCGGGTTCCGCAGCACCGTGTACGGCCGACGCATCCACCCCGCCACCCGCACCGCGTCCGCCTCCCGCTCACCCGTCTCCCGCTCGAAGGCCTCCACCTGCCGACGCCCCACGTACGCCCCGATCGCCGTCCCCGAACGCAGGAACATCCCCAGCAGGTGGTTCATGCTCCGGACCTCGCCCCCGCCGTTGTTCCTCAGGTCCAGGATCAGATACCCCGCCCGACCCGCTTCCGACATCAACCGCTCCACGTTCTCACGCGAGTACGACTCCGCGTCGAACGTCGGCACCCGCAGCACCACGCACCCCTCGTCCAGCCATTCCAGCGTCTCCCCCTCCACTCCCACCCCCTCCACCCCCCCCACCTCCGTCGAACCGAACACCCATGAAGACCTCCCCGACCCGCCCTCACGCTCATGCCCAGGCGCACCACCACCCGCCGGCCGCGCCGCCGCCGTCGGCGCGATCAGCCGCAGATGGCTGACCCCGAACCGCCGCAACACCCCGTTCACCGCCCGCGCGAACGCCGCCGGCGTCTCCGCCCGCTCGATCGCCCCCGCCCCTTCCTCACGCCACTCACCCCACCTCGAAAAGTCCACCCCCGTCACAAACGCCCGTGACGCCAGCGTCGCACCCACCCGCCCGAGCACTGCCTCCTTCGCCTCGGGCGTCAGCGTCGTCTGCCCCAGCGACGCCGGCGACGCCGCCGCGACGACCGCCAACGCGATCACCCACCGCCTCGCCACGCCCACCAACCTCTCCTGCGTCGGTCTCACGCCACGAGTTTACGGGCAGAACCCCCGATCCGATGCGGGATTAGCCGTCTGTTCGTCGCCCGGACCCCGTGATCGGCCGCGCCCCCGCGCGCGTCGCGTTCATCGCCAGGCGGCGAAGCGCCCGGATCGTCGCCCCGCTCACGTGGTGCTCGATCCCCTCCGCGTCGATCTCCGCCTGCCTCGGCGGGACCCCGATCGAGAGCAAGAACCCCAGCACCACCCCGTGCCGACGACGCGCCGCCCGCGCCACCCGAAGCCCTCGCGCCGTCAGCCCGATCGGCCGGTACGGCTCCGTCTCCACCAGCCCCAGCTTCTGGAGCCTCGACACGATCCGCGTCACCGTCACGTGGCTCACCCCCATCATCCCCGACAGGTCCCTCACCCGGCACACCCCTTCTCGCTCCACGAGGTTCAGGATCGCCTCCGCGTAGTCCTCCGCCGTCTCATCCCGGTGCGCGCGACGCGTCCCGTGGAACCGCTCCGCCATCGGCGACGTTGACCCCGGCTTCCGCGCCACACTCGCCCTCCACGCCCCACCCTCTCAAGCCCTACCCAATCCCCACTCACGCAAGCCCCAGCCGCTCACGCACCGCCGTCGCCGACGGGCCCTCGACCACCACCGACTTCTCCCGCGACCCGTGACCCGACACGATCCGCACGCTCGCCCCCTTCACCCCCAGCGCCCCCGCCAACACCCGGCACACCGCCGCGTTCGCACGGCCGTCCTCCGCCGGCGCCGACACCCGGACCTTCACCCGGTCCCCCAACACCCCCGCCACCCCCTCCCGGCTCGCCCCGGGCACCACCTTCACCCGGATCTCCACCCCGCCGGAGACCTCCCTCACGATCGGGCCCTCAGCCACGACCGGGGATCTCCAGCCGGCGACGCGCCGGAAAGATCGCAGACCCCTCGCCCCCCGAGCCCACCAACGCACGCATCGGCCCGCGGCGGATCCGCTCCAGCGCGCTCGCCGCGTTCCCCGCGCTGAACTCCACCCCGATAAACCGCCGGCCCAGCGCGTGCGCCACCACCCCCGTCGTCCCGCTCCCCAGGAACGGATCCAGCACCACGTCCCCTTCGTTCGAGCACGCCCGCACCACTCGCTCCAGGTACACCTCCGGCAACTGATTATGGTGCCGGCTCCGACGCTCCTTGTTGTTCCCCTGGATCCGCCCCCAGTACTTCCCGTACCACACGTCCATCGGGACACGCATCCCCGGCGGCATCCCATCCCGCTTCACCAGCGTCCGACGGTCCCCGTACACCAACGCGCGGTCGCTCGGCTCCGCCACCGCCGACGCGTTGAACGTCCGCTCACCGCCCGGCTTCACAAAGTACAACGCGTGAACCTTGCTCGAGATAAACCGCGAACGGTTGTTCTGCCCGAACCGGTAGTGCCACACGCACCAGTTCACCATCTCCATCCCACGACCCTTCAGGTCCACCACGATCTCCGCCGCCCAATCGTCCGGGATGTTCACCCACAACGCCCCGCCCGCCCTCAGCCCGCCCACGCACAACCCCAGCCACTCGTACGTGAACGACAGATACTCCGTCTGAGACAGCGTGTCCTCCCACCGCTCGTACGGCACGCTCCAGTTGAACGGCGGATCCGCAAAGATCAGATCCACCTCGCCCCGCGAGACCTCCCCGATCGTCGGCAACACCGCCCGGCAATCCCCAACCTCCACACGCACACCCGCCGGCGCCTCCGGCATCCCACGAACACGCGGCGCGGCCACCTTCGACGCCGCGTGAGGCTTCGCCACCCGAGACCTCGCCTTGGGCTGCTTCTTCGACCCCGATGAAACCGACGCGTCCGGCATCGGGCCCATTATCGCGCCCGGCGCGCGCGCGTCAAGCCGCCGCCCCGCCCAACGGGTCAACCCGCGGCCTCATCTCCCCGTGCCCCGACACCACCCCCCACACTCGACGCGCCGTCACCCGCTCCAACTCCCGCAACGCCGACCGATCCGCCTCCGTCGACAGCGCCCGCCCCAGAACCCCCGTCAGCCACGCCTCCGAAAAACTCCGCAGCACCCGCGCCATCAACGCCCCACGAGGCGCCACGCCCACTCCCGTCGGCTCGATCACCAGCATCGCCAACATCCGGTACGCCCCACCCATCCCCTTCCCGCGCCGAACATCCACCGTATCGATCACCGACACCTCCGCGTCCTCCTCATCCGCCGACGTCACGATCAGATTGCTCGGCTTGTGATCACGATTAAACACCCCCTGCAACGCCAGCCACGCCACCTGCCGGCCCACCGCCAGCCCCACCGCGTGCTCCTCACGCGCCGAAAGCCCCGCTCGCCCCGCCGCCACCTCCAACACGCTCGGCCCGCCCAACGCCTCCATCACCAACACCTCGCGACGCCACCCCCGATCCGTCGCCAAAACCATCGGCCTCGCCACCCGAACCCCCGCCCCCGCCAGCCGCTCGCTCCCCCGGCAATGCCGGTACGCACGCGACACCCGCCACGCCGATTTCAGCCTCGACCACACCGACCCCAGCTCCCAGCACTTCACCACCACGTCCCGCCCCACCATCCGCGCCCGGTGCACCGACACCCCGCCGTCACGCTTGATCGCCCCGCCACGCGACGGATCAAACCCCGCCAGCGCCGACGCCCACGACGTCCGCTCGCCCGCCGCGTCCGCCGCGATCCGTCGAAGCCTCATGCCCGCGCCCGTGTGACCCATCCCCCCACGATACACACCCCCTTCACCCACCGCCCCCATTCCCCTCGACCTCCACCCCGTCCATCCCCTCGGGCAACGCCGGCAGCACGCCCAACGCCCGCAACCGCGCGAACAGCCGCTCCCGCTGCTCCGCCGAGAGGTGCGCCACCACGCCGATGAAGAACGTCGCCTTCACCGATTCCGGCGCGTCCTCCCCACCCGCCGCCGCGTAATCCGCGAACATCCCGCGCAGCTTCACCCGCTGCCGATCCGACAGCGACAGGTCCGACATCAAGTAGTAAAAAGCCAGGTCCCCCGACCGGTCCGCCCGCTCGAACGCCCGCGCAATCTCCTGCCCGAGCAACTCCACCCGCTCCGCGAACTCACCCCCCGCACGCGCGAGCGCCCCGCCGCCCTCGTTCGCCGCTCGCTCCCGCCCCGCCGCTCGCCAGTAGTCACGCATCAGCCGCCGGAACTCCCCGCGCTTCTCCTCCGGCAGCGCCCGCTCCACCTCCTCCTCCAGCCGCCACGCCATCCCCATCGCCGACAACTTCGACACCGCCTCCCAGCCCAGCCCGAACACCGCCGCCGTGTCCCCCGCGCCCCCCGCCGAGTTCAGCCTCGTCAGCAGATCCAGGTTCGTCACCACGAACCGCTCCAGGATCACGCCTCGCGCCTCGAACACCCGCGCCACCGCCGCCAGCGCCTCCGCACCCAGCCCCATCGACCTCACCACCTCCTCCTCGGGCCTCCCCTCCCCACGCCGAACACGACCCTCCAACGTCAGCCTCACCCGGAACCCACCCTCCTCCTCCCCGACCCTCGGCCCACCCAACACCCCAGCCCCGCCGCCTCCTCCACCCGCACCCCCACCGCCATCCGCACCGCCCTCCCGGCCCTTCTCACGCGCCTTCTCCCCAGCCTTCTCCTTCGCCGCCGCACCGGCCTCCCCGGGCTGCCACGCCCACGCAACCCCAGCCATCCCGGCCGCCGCCTCCCCAGCCGCCGCCGGCAACACCACGCCCGCCGCCGCCATCAACGCCCAAATCACGCCGCCCGCGCGCATACTCGCCTCCCCCCCCACCCTTCCCGAGATCGATTCACCGCCCCATTCCTCGCCAAACCTTACCCCGTATTTCATCTCCCCCAAACGCCACCCTCATTCCTACACCTTCCGGTCGTCACACTTCATCGGTCCCCAGCACGCATCGCCTAAGGCCGTCAAAACCGTCCTACTATCACGAGTAAACGCCGATCACCACTCAGGATCCGACGGTCGCACCATGACAATCTGGCCAACCCTATCCAAAGCTCCAATTGTCGAAGGCCTGATTGACATCAGGGTCGAGCGATTAGCCGAACAGACGACCACTGCGCTGAAATCCGCCTGCGATGAACTGGCTGGCGAGTTCCCGCTCAGGATTGAACTCCGTCATTGGGCTGGTCAGATCAACCTGTCACCCCAAGCGTCGCCAAGCATCTCCACGGCAGTCGATGAACCGGGCGGTTATCTGCTTCGCTCAACCGACGAGAAATGGGTGGCCCAATTCCGGCTCGATGGTTTCACGGTGTCGCGATTGCAACCATATGGCACATGGGATGATCTCAAAGGCATGGCTTCTAAACTCTGGACTAAGTACTCTGTTGCCGCGAACCCGACAAGGGTTGTGCGCGTAGCCTCAAGATTCATCAATCGCGTGAAACTGCCAACAGACGAGTCCTTCGAGAAAACCTTTCTGACCAATTTCGTACTCGGTCCAACCCTACCACAGTCTGTCGCCGGATCTCTGCTTCGTGTGATCATCCCCTTTGAAGATCAGAATGCGGTTGCAATTGTCACGCAGTCGCTGGAAGGAATCAGCACGGAGTGCATTTTTGACTTGGACGCCTTTTCACACCATCCGGAGGGTATTGCCGAGGAGGAGATGTGGAGTAAGCTGGACAAGCTTCGTGAGGTGAAGAACCGACTTTTCTTTGGCAGCTTTACCGAGGCGGCCTTGGAGCGATTCAGATGAGCCCGCCAACAGCGCGATCTGCACCAACAATACGAGCCAGTCCCGCAGTAGCCATTGCGGCGAATTTGCTGTTCGGCGTGTCAGCGCTCGGCGCCAGCCCACAGTCACAACAGTTGCAGAATCAGCTTCGGGACGCAAACAATCACTTCAACTTTCCCGCATCAAACAGGCGGGATCCCCGTACGCGATTCCGTGCATTGGCGGATCAATGGCGAAGCGATACCCATTGGCTCTCGTCGACGACAGAGATCGCTATGCACCCGGCATACCAGGCAATCATCGGCATGGGCCCAGAAGCACTCCCGATGATCCTTGACGAACTGCGCAGAAACTCCGGCCACTGGTACTGGGCTCTCAAGGCAATCTCGATGGAGGATCCCGTCGTGCCGCGCGATCGCGGCTCGATCAGGAGAATGAGATCTGCATGGCTTCAATGGGGCAAGACCAAGGGACTCATAAGTGAATGACGTATTACGATTTGTTACGCGTGTTGCATGCAGGTTTCCCCAACCTCACTGAGGCGAACAGCCGACCCACGAGCCCCTACGACGAGGGATACAACTGTATCGCGTGGGCCGCGGAAGATACCGAGCGATGGTGGTGGCCCGATGCGAAGGAGCAATTCTACTGGCCGTCAAGCGTGTCTCGCGAGGAGACCATCGAGGCGTTCGTGCAAGCGTACGGTCTTCGTGGCTATGTGCAACGCTCTGACGCCACTTTGGAGCCGGGGAAGCAAAAGATTGCCATCTATGCGGATGGCAATGGAAGGCCCACTCACGCTGCTCGACAACTCCGCGACGGTTGGTGGGCAAGCAAGCTCGGGCAGCAGATCGACATCGAGCACGAGCTTCGCGCACTGGATGGCCCGGCGTACGGCGCTGTCACCATCTTTCTGGCGAGACCAAACTCCTAACACATCGGCTATAGGTTGTTGATGGCGGAGGCATCCCGCTCTTGCCCCGGCCGCCTCAGCACCCCGCCTCGAACGCCCCCACGAACGCCTCGAAATCGAAGAAGTCCACGAACCCGTCCCCGTTGAAATCCGCGTCCCGGTCCCCCGGGCACCCGCCCCCCTCGAGGCACTCCACGAACGCCTCGAAGTCAAAGAAATCCACGAACCGGTCCCCGTTGAAATCCGCCGCGCACACCGTGTACCGAACCACCAGCACCGGCCGCCACGACACGTTCGGGTTCTCCCGGCTCCCGATCCTCTTCGCGCTCCCCTCCAGCGATTCATCCACCCCCTTGATCAGCAGCCCGAAGTTCGACCCCGGCTCATCCACCCACCCCTGCACCAGCCCCACAAACCCCGGCGTGCTCACGAACGACACGTTCCCGGGGATGTACGACGTCATCCACGCCAACGCCTCGGCGTCAAAGTCGCCCCCGGGGTTCGTCCACCGCGACCCCGGGTACGACTTGTGCACCCACGTGCAGTCCCCCGTCCGCGACGTCGTCCCCTGACCCTCCGGCTCCGGCGGATCGCTCACCCCCTCACTCCACGCCGTCGTCACCCGATGGATCGCGAACACCGCCTCCACCGGCTGCGACCTCGACACCACCAGGTTCAGCTCCGCGCTCACCACCACCGCCCCCGCCGGCAGCGCCCCCGCCACGTTGAACCGCATCACCGCCCGGCGGATCTGCTCGAACCGCAGGTTCGACCCGATAAACGCGTGCGCCCCCGACCCGTTCGCCAGAATCCCCGCGTCGTGCTGGTACAGCGTTGCGTCCGCCGACGGGAACATCTCCACCCGCACCTGCCCCAGCGAGGCCGCGCACGCCGCCGCCGAGAAAGCCGCTCCGATGACCACGTTCTTCATGCTCACACCATACCCGCGCCCGCCCGAGTGTCCAGCACGTTATCGCCCGTTCACGCCTTCGTGAACGTCAACACCCCGCCACGGGCATCCACCTCAATCCGATCACCCTCCACGAACTCGCCCCTCAGGATCTTCCCCGACAGCGGGTTCTCCACCCGCTCCTGGATCGTCCGCTTCAGGGGCCTTGCCCCGAACGCCGGGTCGTACCCCTCCGACGCGAGGAGGTCCCGCGCCGCCCCCGACACCTCCAGCGTCATCCGCCGATCCGCCAGCCTCTCACGCACACGGCCCAGCTGGATCTCCGCGATCCGACCCATATCCTCGCGACGCAACTGGTGGAACACAACGACCTCGTCGATCCGGTTCAACAGCTCCGGCCTCAAAAACTGCCCCCCCGTAAAGCCCGACAACGCCTCCACCACCCGCGGCGACAAGCCCGCCGCCTTCCCGAGCTCCTCCATCGCCATCCCCGCCGGCCCACGACGCAGCAACTGGCTCACGCACGCCTCGATCTCCCAGTCCTCCGCGCCCTTCGCCGTCAGCTCCTGGATCTGCTGACTGCCGAAGTTGCTCGTCATCACGATGATCGCGTTCTTAAAGTCCACCGTCCGCCCCTGCCCGTCCGTCAGCCGGCCGTCGTCGAGCACCTGCAGCAGAACATTGAACACCTCCGGGTGCGCCTTCTCGATCTCATCGAGCAGCACCACGCTGTACAGCCGCCGCCGCACCGCCTCCGTCAACTGCCCGCCCTCCTCGAACCCCACATACCCCGGAGGGGCCCCGATCAGCCGCGCCACCGCGTGCTTCTCGCCGTACTCGCTCATGTCGATCCGGACCACCGCCTCCTCGCTGTCGAACAGAAACTCCGCCAGCGCCTTGCACGTCTCCGTCTTCCCCACGCCCGTCGGCCCCAGGAACAAAAAACTCCCGATCGGCCTCTTGGGATCCCCGAGACCCGCGCGGCTCCGACGGACCGCCTCCGACACCGCCTTGAGCGCGTGATCCTGACCCACCACCCGCCCCGACAACCCCTCCTCCATCCGCAGCAGCTTGTCCCGCTCGCCCTCCACCAGCTTGCTCACCGGGATCCCCGTCCACCGCGACACCACCTCCGCGATCTCCTCCGCGTCCACCTCCTGCTTCAGCAACGGCTTCCCCCCACCGCCAGCCTTCTCCCCCGCCACCGCCGACGCCTCGAGCCTCGACCGCATCGCCTTCAGCGCCGTGTCCTCCTCCGCCAACGCCAGGAACTCACGCTCCGGCACCCGCTCGCCCCGCCGCGCACGGTCCTGGATCGACGACATCTTCTGCTCGAACACCGCCAGCCGCTGGTCGTACTCCTTCCTCACCTTCCCCACGTCCCCGAGCCCCGCCTTCTCCAACTCCCACCGCGACCGAAGGTCCTGCAACTCCTTCTCCACGCCGTCCAGCGTCGCCCTCGCCTCATCCGCCTGACGCGACGCGTCCTCGCCACGCTCCGCCCTCAACTGGTTCAGCGTCAGCTCCAGCTGCGTCTTGCGCCTCACCAGCCGGTCGATCTCTTCCGGCACGCTCCCGATCTCGATCGCCAGCCGGCTCGCCGCCTCGTCCACCAGGTCGATCGCCTTGTCCGGCAAGAACCGGTCCGCGATGTACCGGTGGCTCAGCCTCGCCGCCGCCAGGATCGCCCCGTCCTGGATCTTCACCCCGTGGTGCGATTCATACCTGGGCTTGAGCCCGCGAAGGATCGCCACCGTCGCCTCCACCCCGGGCTGCTCCACGTAGATCGGCTGGAAGCGCCGCTCGAACGCCGCGTCCTTCTCCACGTGCTTGCGGTACTCGTCCAGCGTCGTCGCCCCGATGCACCGCAGCTCCCCGCGCGCCAACGCCGGCTTGAGCAGGTTCCCCGCCGACACCGCCCCTTCCGCCGCGCCCGCCCCGATGATCGTGTGCAGCTCGTCGATGAACAGGATCACCCGCCCCTCCGCCGCCTGCGTCTCCCGCAGCACCGCCTTGAGCCGGTCCTCGAACTCCCCGCGGAACTTCGCCCCCGCCAGCAACCGCCCCACGTCGAGCGCCATGATCCGTACCCCGCGCATGTGCTCCGGGCAGTCCCCCGCCACGATCCGCTGCGCCAACCCCTCCGCGATCGCCGTCTTCCCCACCCCCGGCTCCCCGATCAGCACCGGGTTGTTCTTCGTCCTCCGCCCCAGCACCTGCAGGCACCGACGGATCTCGTCGTCCCGCCCGATCACCGGGTCCAGCTTCCCCGACCGCGCCCGCTCCGTCAGGTCGATCGCGTACTTCTTGAGCGCCTCGTACTGCCCCTCCGCGCCCGCGTCCGTCACATGGTTCACGCCCGACTCCTTCCTCACGCCCTTCACCGCCCCCACCACCGCGTCCTTGGTCACCCCGACCGCCGACAGCACCTCGCGCGACCCCGACGAGACCTCCGCCAACGCCGCCAGCAGGTGCTCCACGCTCACGTACGAATCACCCATCGACTTCGCCAGCCCCTCCGCCGACGACAGCACCGACATCAGCGCCTGCCCCCCGGCGCCCGCGTTCGCCGTCGTCGTCGGGAGCCTCGACATCTCCGCCCGCGTCAACTCCTCCACACGCGAGACCCGTACGCCCAGCCGGTCCAGGACCGACCGCGCCACGCCGCTCTCGTGCCCCAGCAGCGCCGCCAGCACGTGCAGCCCCCCCACCTCCGCGTGCCCCGACCCCGACGCCATCCCCTGCGCCGACGCCAGAACCTCCTGAGCCGCCGTCGTGAATCGGTCCATCCGCATCGCTGTGCCTCCCCGGCGTCCAGACCTCGCCTTCTCCCCGCCGATGCAACCAACGTGCCGCATGCCCCGACCGCCAGATCCCTCCCGCACCTGACATACACCCCCCACGGCGCCGTCCACACCCCCGCCCCCGCGCCCAATCGGCCCCGTTCACGCCAGGCGGACCGGTGATGCCCCCGCCCAAGGCAGACGCTTCCCCCCAGCCCGTCACTCTGGCAGGCCCGGATGGGTACAAACCACAAACACGCCCGGCACGCCCGCCCCAGCCCCGGCCTCACCCGCAATGGACCGTCGGCGTCCGACCCCTCCGCACCCCCCACTCCAGCCGAGCGACGCCACCGACCGATGGTGTGAACCGTCCGCCCAGTCACGCGTCGAAGACCGTTCCCGACCCCCAATGTGCCCGGAGAACGGTCCGGGGGGTTGACGCCGGGCCCGATCGCCGTTACAAAACCGCCTCTTCAAGGAGTTCGCGATGAGCCACCACCGACCCACCGCCATCCACGCCACCCTCGGCCTCCTCGCCGCGTGCGTCGGCCTCTCCGGGTGCGGCAGCAACCACACCACCTCCGGCGAGTCCCTCACCGCCATCCGACTCAACCCCACCCCCGCCGAGGTCACCCTCACCCAGACCAAGGACGACATCGACAACCGCGTCTTCGGCATCACCAACGACCAGAACCTCATGATGTTCTGGTCCGACATGGGACGCGTCGGCCTCTTCGAACGCCCCAGCCGACTCACCCCCGAGCCGATCGCGTACTAAGCCCGCCCACGCCCTCAGAACCCACGATCACTCAGCCGCGGGCGCTCCCCGCGGTTTTTCATTGAGCAGTCCCCCAACTTCATACACCAGACTGCACTCGCCCAGTCCCCCCACCACTTCAGGCGCGCAGAAGAAAACGCGCAGGCGATTCACCGCGCGTTTCGGTCTTGAATTTCGATCACAAACCGCCGGCGCTCACGCCGCCGTGTACTGCCCGCGGCTGATCTTCTTGAACTTGTCGCTCTTGATCAGCGTCTGGTTCACGATCGTGCGGAAGTTTGCGGCCGTTGTCTTGTACCCGGCCTGCTGAACCTTCTGCGAAGCCTCCGTCACGCTCATCGTCTTGCCCTTGAGCAGCTTCGCCAACGCCTCGATCAGGTTCGAATCGTTCTTCGGACGCTTCCGCGGCCCAAGCCCGCGACGGTGACGCCCGGAAACCCCGCCGGCGCCCGCCGAACCACCCAACGCCTCGATCGCCGACACCAGCCTCTGCACGTTCGCCTGCGCCCGCTCCAACTGCTTGTAAAGGCTCGGCAAACCCTGCTGACGACGCACCAACTCGGCCTGCAGATGATCCGTCGTCACGCCGCGAAGCGTCGCGGTCCCTCGTTTACTCGCCATCATGGACTCCCTGAACACTCGGCACAGATTCTGAAAGACCTGTGCACAGAACTGAGTGTGAATGACACAAGATTATGGCATATCGGGAGGCCATCCGCCGTGCGCATGAAAAAGTAGGGCAATGTCCCCATTCAATGATCGAACCCGATCTTCCGCATGAGTCCATCGAAGTGATCTAGCCCATAGTAATCGATCACCACCGCGCCCCGACCCGCGCTCCCGTACGGCCGGATCTCAACCTTGGTCCCCAGAAACTGACCAAGCCGCCTCTGAAGATCAACCATCACCGCGTCACGCGCAGCGTTCGACGCGTAGCCCATCCCCTCTCCCCCCACCTCCGAGCCGGTATTTCCCCCAGCCGCCTGCGCAAGTCTTTTCGCCGCGGCCTCGGTCTGCCGCACCGACCATCCCTCAAGAACCGCCTGCTTGGCGAGCGTCTCTCGTCCTGAACCCGACGGTGCGCCAAGCAACGCCTTCCCGTGGCCGGCCGACAATGCCCCCGAGGCGAGATAGTCACCAACCGACGCCTCGAGCTCCGTCAAGCGGATCAGATTCGCAACCGTCGGCCTCTCAAAGCCCACCCGGTCCGCCACCTCCCCGTGCGACAGGTTGAACCGTTCCGCAAACTTCCGAAGCCCCCACGCCCGATCCATCGGGTTCAAATCTTCACGCTGAAGATTCTCCGTCAACGCGATCTCGGCAGTTTCAGAGTCTGTTAGGATTCGAACAGTGGCCGGAATCGAAACGAGGCCAGCGATCTTCGCCGCGCGATACCTTCGTTCTCCGGCCACAATCTGGAATCGACCCGGCGCGACCGGCGAGGGACGAACAACGATCGGTTGGAGTACCCCACTTCGCTGAATCGAAGCCGCGAGCTGGTTGATCAGCTCAACGTCGAATTCTGTCCGAGGTTGCTCAGGATTGCGGTCGATCAGCTCCAAGCTGATCGAACTCTCGGATCGCTCAGGCGGCTTCTGAGCACCGCCCGGCTCCGACTGTTCCACGTGGAACACTTCGACCGCGGGGGCATTCAAGAGACCCGCGAGGCCCTTACCCAACTTGCGAGGCGCTTGATTCGACCCCATGCTTCCTCCCTCCGGCTGACTGGGGTGTTCCACGTGGAACACGTCAGTCGTCGGCCAGAATGACCGGGGGAGGATACCCGAGGGTGAGCGATAAGGCACCGCTCGATGCTGACCAAACCTGTGCCGGCCCGAGAGTGATCGCCTTAATCTCGATCTGACCGACGGCGAGTGTCCAGAGGGTATGGTCGCCCAGGAACACCCGGTCGGTAATCGTGGCGGCGAATGCCTGGTCGGATTGCGGGCTGCCGGGAGCCTGGGTTCGAATGGATTCTGGTCGGATCGCGACACGGACGCGTTGATTCGGGGTCACAGGGCCTGGGCGAACGGCCTGGAATCGCCAGTCGCCGACTGCGACGGTGGCGTCGCCATCGCCAACGGTGAGGACCGTGGCGTCGAGGATGTTGGCCTCGCCGATGAATGAAGCGGCGAAGGCGCTGCGCGGGCGCATATAGAGGGATTCGGGCGTGTCCACCTGGATCAGACGTCCGCGGTTGAAAATGGCGATCCGGTCCGCCATGCTCAACGCTTCCTTTTGGTCGTGAGTGACATACAAGCCCGTGATACCGAACGCCTTGCAGAGGCGGCGGATCTCCGATCGGAGTTCGATACGGAGCCTGGCGTCGAGATTTGAAAGCGGCTCATCCAGTAGTAGTACGTCAGGATTAACAACTACCGCACGGGCTAGGGCGACGCGTTGCTGCTGGCCGCCGGAGAGCTGGGTGGGCTTGCGGGCGGCGAGGTCGGTCATCTGGACGGAGCGGAGGGCGTCGGCGACGCGCCTGGCGGCCTCGCCGGCGGGGGTCTTGCGGACGTCGAGGCCGAAGCGGACGTTGGCCTCGACGGTCATGTGGGGCCAGAGGGCGTAGGACTGGAAGACCATGCCGGTGTTGCGGCGTTGGGCGGGGACGTCGGTGATGTCGGCGTCGTTGAAGTAGATGCGGCCGGAGGTGGGCTGGATGAAGCCGGAGATCATGCGGAGGAGGGTGGTTTTGCCGCAGCCGGAGGGCCCGAGGAGGAAGAAGAGTTCGCCGGGCTCGACCTGGAGTGAGGCGCGGTCGACGGCGGCGAAGGGCTCGGAGGATCCGGGCTGGGGGGGGTAGATTTTGGAGACGTTGTCGATGCGGATTCGGGTGCCCATCGGGGCAGAGGATAACTCGCTCGATGGGCCGCGGGCGTGGCGCGGGTGGGGGGGTGGTGGACGTCGCGGGGTCTGAACGGTGGTGGGGCGGTAGGATGGGGCGATGAGGGACCGCGGGATGTTGTCGCGTCGGCTCGAGCGGGTGCGCGGGGTGCGCGCGGGCTCGGCGGCGGCGGGGACGCTGGCGGACGCGTTCCTGGAGATGGGCGAGGCGGTGGCGCGTCGGGCGAGGGCGTTGTCGGGGGTGGAGCGGGCGTGGTCGGTGGTGGTGCCGGCGGCGGTGGGGGGGCGGGCGGTCCTGAGGTCGTTCGACCGCGGGGTGGTGATGGCGGAGGTGGGGGACGCGCCGTCGCGGTTTGTGCTGGACCGGTGGCTGAAGGCGGGCGGCGAGGCGGCGCTGCGGGCGGCGGACACGCGGGTGAAGAAGGTGAAGGTGGTGCTGCGGGGGCGGGGCGGCGGCGATGGTGGGGCGGGGAAGGGCGGCGCGGGCTGAGCATTGGTGGGGAGGTCGGGGTGGTGGTGGAGTGGTGGGGGGGCGTGACACGAGGCGAGGAGGTCAACCGTGATCAACACACCCATCGCGGCCCTGACCGCGAGCGACCTGGACGCGCTGGTGACGAACAAGGTCGCTGAGGGCCGGCACCTCGAGTTCAAGCGCGATCTGCCCGGCACGAGTGAGAAGGACAAGATTGAGCTCTGCGCCGACGTCCCGTCGCTCGCGAACACGGGCGGCGGGTACCTTCTCTTCGGCGTCGATGACAGCGACAGCACGGCCTCGGCGGTCCCCGGCCTGCCCGGCGTGAATATCGATCACGAGATTCGCAGGCTGGAGCAGACGCTGGGCAGCGGCATCGATCCGCCGGTGCAGGGGATCACAACCCGGAGCATCCCGACGTCGGCCGGCGGGGATGTGATCGCGGTGCGTGTGCCCCGGAGTTGGCGGGCCCCGCACCTGGTGAAGCACAACGATTCGTTCCGGGTGTACGTGCGGGCGAGCAAGGGCAAGCAGTTGCTCGACGCGAGGGAGGTCCGGCGGGTGTTCGAGAGCGCGGGCGACGTGGTGGGGGCCATCCGGCGGTGGCGCGACGATCGGCTCGCGAAGATCCTGGCGGACGACACGCCGGTGCGATTGAAGGTGGGGGCGAAGATGGTCTTGCACATCGTTCCGTTGGAGTCGATCGATGATCCGTACCGGTTCACCGCTTCGGAGATTGCCGACAGGCGGAGGGAGTTTGGTCGGCTCGGCTTCGGTGGTAGGGGCGAACGTATCAACCTCGATGGGTATCTGACTTCGGCACCTCCGATCGCCAGTGGCCGCCTGGTCAACGGCGAAGTGGAGGGCTCTTACGGCCAGGTGTTTCGGAGCGGCCGGTTTGAGGGGGTCAGATCGGAATCTGTCACGTATGGGCACGAGGATCGCTTCATCGCGAGCCACGGCTATGAGAAGCGTGTGCTCGAGGCGACCGCGGGGTCCATCAGGACACTCACGGGACTCGGTGTTTCGTTCCCGATTGTTGTGATGCTAAGCTTCCTTGGGTCACAAGGGGTCTCCCTTTTGATCAAGCATGATGACGAAGACTCTGACGATCAGCCGATCGATCGGGATGTGGTGGTTCTCCCCGACGTGGTGCTGGAGGAGGAGCCGACGGACCTGCCGCGGGCGTTGCGGCCGATCTTTGACGCCGTGTGGAACGCCTGCGGCCTTCCGGCATCGCAGAACTACGACGAGCAGGGGAACTGGGCGCGCGGCGAGCTGCCGGGTGTGCCGATGAGTCGTGTGGAGTGAGGGGTTGGCTTCGCGTGGGTGGTGGTGTGGGGTGCGTGGCGGGTCGTTCGAGGGGGGGCGGGGGCTCTCTGGGATGAGAAGATTGGAAGAGCCCCTCACCGCCCTTGCTGGCGCGAGGGCGCCTGTCCCCGTTCGCTGGGGCTCACGGGGAGAGGGTGGGAAACCGGAAGCGGAAGCCGGGAGTTGGAAGCAGAAGGCAGGAGTACGAGGAGCCCCTCACCCCGGCACGCGGGGCGTGCCGGACCTCTCCCCGTTCGCTGGCGCTTACGGGGAGAGGGGTGGACGCGGACGAGTGGTGGGAATGGCCTGGATAATGGGGGGAAGGGGAGTGGGGGGGGGGGGGTGAAGGTGGGGTGGATAGGCCAACCGGAGGGGGGGTGGGGACGTACAGAGGGTGGGGTGGAATGCCGATAACGGGGGACGCATGCGAGCGACGCCGAACACGGATCTGACCCCCGAGCTGCTGGAGCACATGCAGCGGATCAAGGCGAAGGCCCGGGAATACGGTCTGGATTTCTTCGAGGTGGTGTTCGAGCGGTTGGGCTTTGACACGATGAACCAGATCGCGGCGTACGGGGGCTTCCCGACGCGGTACCCGCACTGGCGGTGGGGGATGGAGTACGAGAAGCTGCGGAAGCGCGACGCGTACGGGCTGGGGCGGATCTACGAGATGGTGATCAACAACGACCCGGTGTACGCGTACCTGCAGGAGAGCAACAGCGTCACGGACCAGAAGCTGGTGATGGCGCACGTGTACGGGCACGCGGACTTTTTCAAGAACAACCTGTGGTTCGGGGCGACGAACCGGAAGATGATGGACGAGATGGCGAACCACGCGACGCGGGTTCGCCGGCACATCGAGCGTCAGGGGCAGGACGCGGTGGAGCGGTTCATCGATTCGTGCCTGTCGATCGAGCACCTGATCGACCCGCACTCGATGCTGATGTCGCGTGAGGGTCGGGACGCGGGGGCGGAGGGGGCGTTCGAGCCCGAGCGGCTGCCGGCGAAGGCGTACATGGACCCATTCATCAATCCTTCGGCGGAGATCGAGCGTCAGCGGCGGGCGCACGAGGCGAGGCGTCGGGAGGGCCGGGGGCGGGTGCCGGCGAGGCCGACGCGGGACGTGCTGCTGTTCCTGATGCGTCACGCGCCGCTGGAGGAGTGGCAGCAGGACGTGCTGGGGATCATCCGGGACGAGGCGTACTACTTCGCGCCGCAGGCGATGACGAAGGTGATGAACGAGGGGTGGGCGACGTACTGGCACAGCCTGCTGATGACGTCGCACTTCGTGGAGTCGAGCGAGATCGTGCATTACGCGGACCAGCACTCGGGGGTGGTGCACATGCCGGCGGGGGGGTTCAACCCGTACAAGATCGGTGTGGAGCTGTTCAAGGACATCGAGCGTCGGTGGAACGCGGGGCGTCACGGGGCGGCGTGGGAGTCGCTCGAGGGGATCGGGGCGAAGGGGGCGTACGACGACCGGAGCATGAAGGGGCGCGAGAAGATCTTCGAGGTCCGGCGGGTGTACAACGACGTGAGCTTCATCGACGAGTTCCTGACGGAAGAGTTCTGCGATCGGCACCGGATGTTCGAGCAGAAGCGGGACGCGTCGACGGGCGAGGCGCGGGTGGTGTCGCGGGATTTCCGGAAGGTGAAGGGGACGCTGCTGCACTACCTGACGAAC
This sequence comes from Phycisphaeraceae bacterium, assembly GCA_015200025.1. Lineage (GTDB taxonomy): Bacteria > Planctomycetota > Phycisphaerae > Phycisphaerales > UBA1924 > UBA2396. The sequence continues at coordinate 1,571,495 of CP054186.1, forward strand.
ATGGGGCAGCCGTTCGTGTACGTGGTGGACGCGAACTATCTCAACCGCGGGGAGTTGTACCTGGCGCACCAGTGGACGGGGCTGGAGGTGGAGGCGGGGAAGGCGGCGGAGGTGCTGGGGCATCTGCGGGTGCTGTGGGGGAGGCCGGTGCATCTGCAGGTGAGGGTGAACGACGAGACGGTGCTGCTGTCGCAGGGGGAGGTGGGGGAGAAGCCCAGGCGGGAACGGATCAACGCGGAGACGCCCAAGCCCGCGCACCAGGTGGAGTAGGGATGGCGGGGTCGGGGCGGCGGGGTCAGGCGTCGGGTTGGCGGTCGTGGTGGCGGCGTGCGGGGTTGTGCGGCGCGGGCGGCGGGGTAGGATGATCGGATGGGCCGACGCGGGTTTACGTTGATCGAGTTGCTGGTGGTGATCGCGTTGATCGCGGTGTTGATCGGCCTCTTGCTGCCGGCGTTGGGGTCGGCGCGGGCGGCGGGGCGGACGGCGGCGTGCCTGTCGAACCAACGGCAGCTGTCGCTGGGGTGGGCGATGTACGCGGACGCGAACCGGGACGTGATCGTGCCGCACCGGGCGCCGAACCTGCCCGGGGGCGCGGGGAACCCGGCGAACTGGTACGAGGTTGGGAACGGGATGAAGTTCCGGCCGACGTGGATCGCGCGGATGGGGGCGTACGTGGGGGTGTACCCGTTCGCGACGCCGAGCACGGAAGACGGGCGTCAGGATTACGAGAGCAAGGTGTTCGTGTGCCCGGAGGCGTCGGAGCGTGCGGACGAGCGGAACGCGGCGTACGGGTACAACTACCAGTTCCTGGGGAACTCGCGCGAGGTGGGCGGGCGGGCGATCCACTACCCGGTGAAGCGGTCGACGATTCTGCGGTTCGAGCGGACGGTGATCTCGATGGACTCGATGGGGACGGCGGCGTCGTTTGTGCCGGAGGAGCGGCTGCCGTATGAGAACGACGGGCGGACGGAGCGGGCGGTGGGGAACGAGGGGTTCGTGATCGACCCGCCGAGGCTGAACCCGTCGGGGGATATCGCGACGGACGGGCGGCGGAGCGGGCCGGAGGCGAGGCACCGGGGGCGTGTGGTGTCGCTGTTCGCGGACGGGCACGCGGGGGTGTTCACGCCTGAGGGGCTTGGGTTCCGGCTGAGGGGGGACCTGGCGTACGAGTTTTTCGGGAGACCCGACGGCGGTCCGACGAACGAGTTTTTCAGCGGGAGTGGGCTGGACGAGGACCCGCCGGCGTTGCCGGGGTGAGGGTGGGGCGTGCGGGCTAATCTGGTGGGATGGCGACGGTTTTCCTGAACGGTCGGTTCGTGGATCGGGCGTCGGCGGTGGTGTCGGCGTTCGACGCGGGGTATCAGCACGGGGTGGGGCTGTTCGAGACGATGACGGCGGTGGCGAGGCGGAGCGGGGAATCGCCGGAGGTGGTGGGTTTGTGGGAGCACCTGGAGCGCCTCAAGGGGAGTGCGCTGTCGCTCGGGTTGGCGTCGACGCTGCGGACGGCGGCGCTGGGGGAGGCGGTCGGCCGGGTCGTCGCGCGTGCGGCGGAGGAGCACCGGGACACGGAACGGTTCCGGGTGAGGCTGACGATCAGCGGCGGGGACTTGAACCTGCTGGACCGCGGGGGCGGGGGTGGTGTGGGGCATGAGCCGACGCTGGTGATCGTGGCGCAGCCGGCGACGGTGTACCCGGCGGAGATGTACGTGCGAGGGGCGCGGGTGGTGATCGCGGACGTGCGGGTGAACCCGCTGGATCCGATGGCGGGGCACAAGACGCTGAACTACTGGGGGCGGTTGCGTGAGCTGCAGTCGGCGGCGTCGAAGGGGGCGGGGGAGGCGTTGGTGTTCCAGGTGACGAATCACGTATCGGGCGGGGCGGTGAGCAACGTGTTCGTGGTGAAGGGCGGGGTGGTGAGGACGCCGATTGCGCGCGGGGAGGAGGCGGAGGTGGCGGGGTCGGTGGGGGCGGAGGTGGCGGGTGGTGAGGGGTCGGGCCGCGGGGCGGCGGTGATGCCGAGCCCGGTGTTGCCCGGGGTGACGAGGCGGTGGGTGATGGAGTCGGCGGGGTCGATGGGGCTTGAGGTGGAACGGCGGATGCTGACGATCGATGACGTGCTGTCGTCGGACGAGGTCTTCTTGACGAACTCGAGTTGGGGCGTGATGCCGGTGGTGGGTGTGGAACGGCACGAGGTCGGCGGCGGGGCGGTAGGGCCCGTGGCGGCCGACCTCGTGTCGAGGTGGGGTCGTGTGATGTCCGGCGAGTGAATCAGGCCCTGCGACGGCGGGCGAGGACGAGGCACCCGGCGAGGGCGAGGGCGCCCGAGGCGGGGGCGGGGACGTTGAAGCCGGCGAGGATCTGGTCCTGGGCGGTCCGGCTGGAGAGGCCGGTGAGATGGACGGAGTGTTCGGTGTTGGAGCCGACGGCGGCGAAGAGGGCGAGGGCGTGGTTCCGGATGGTGGCGTCGAGGGCGCCGCCGTCCTTCTTGAAGGCCTTGAAGGAGCCGGCGGTCAGGCTGAGGCTGGCGGCGGATCCGTCGTAGTCGGAGACGATCTCCCAGAGGGCGATCTGGAAGGCGGCGGCGCGCTTGTTGTCGGCGTCGGATTCGAGGGCGAGGGCGGAGCCGGCGGTGTAGAGGTCGTAGATGGCGGCGGCCTTGAGGGCGCCCATGGGGCTCGAGGCGGGGATAAGGGCGACGGCGACGGTCTCGTAGGTTTTCGTGGAGGACGAGACGTACTGGGCGAGGTCGGAGCAGAAGGTGAGGTGGTCGCCGTTGAGGGCGGCGGCGTCGCCGGTGCCGTTGGAGAGGCGGTGGCGGAGCTGGCCCGCGAAGAGGTTCTGGGTGTGGCCGTTGAACTCGACGCGGAGTTCCTGGCCCCGGCCGGTGCCGAGGTAGCGGACGTCGACGAAGTCGGCGTTGGCCTGAGCGGCGAAGCCTGCGGCGGCGGCGGTGGCGATGAGGGCGGTGCGGACCATTCTCAACCTCCTTGTCGTGGGGCGCTGGCCCCTTTCGGATCTGGGCCCCCGCGTCCTGTGCGGGGGGCACCACGAACATGCCATGCGGCGTGGTGAGAGGCCACGGGCGGGCGTGCGGAGGAAGGGAAAGGGGCTGTCGGGTGCGGGTGGGTTGGGGTGCGCGGGCGGGGAGGGGCAGAATTGGGACGTTGGGCGGGGCGGCCCGGGGGGATGAGGGCCGGATAAAGTGGGCGGAGAGCGGCGGATGTCGGCGGGGGGGTGGGTGGCGGTGGGGGGGGGGAGAAGGGCACGATGGGCGGAACGTCGAACGGAACGGTGAAGGTGTCGTCGGGCGGAGGCGAATCGGCCTCGGGGGGCCCGGGTTCGTTCGTGCACCTGCATCTGCACACGGAGTACTCGCTTCTGGACGGGGGGAACCGGATCGACCGGCTGGTGGATCGGGTGAAGGAACTGGGGATGGGCGCGGTGGCGATCACGGACCACGGGAACCTGTTCGGGGCGGTGGCGTTCTATCAGGCGTGCAAGGAGCGGGGGATCAAGCCGATCCTGGGGTGCGAGGCGTACGTGACGCCGCCGGATAAGCCGAGGCAGGACCGGACATATACGGGTGGCGGCGAGGGCGGGTACCACCTGGTGCTGCTGTGCGAGACCAACGCGGGGTGGCGGAACCTGATGGTCCTGGCGAGCGAGGCGTACCTGACGGGTTTTTACTACAAGCCGAGGATCGACCGTGGGCTGCTGGAGACGCACTCGGAGGGGTTGATCGCGATCAACGGTCACCTGGGGAGCGAGATCGGGGATCACCTGCTGGATTACGAGCGGAGCGGGGACGAGAAGTACTGGCGGCTGGCGGTGGAGTCGGCGTCGTGGCACGACCGGGTGTTCAACGGGGCGTGGCGTGCGGTCGGGAAGGACCCGTCGGGGCCGGGGCCGAGGTTTTATGTGGAGTTGCAGGACACGGTGGCGGAGCAGCGGGCGATCAACCCGCACCTGATCCGTCTGGCGCGGGAGCTGGACGTGCCGCTGGTGTGCGACAACGACGCGCACTTCCTGAGGGCGGAGGATCACGACGCGCACGACACGCTGGTGTGCATCTCGACGGGGAAGAACAAGGGTGAGCGGGCGCGGATGCGGTACCCGTCGGGGCTGTACGTGACGGACGCGCGGGAGATGTGGTCGAAGTTCGCGGGGTACGGGGAGGCGGGGCGGGAGGCGCTGGAGAACACGTGCGCGATCGCGTCGCGGTGCGCGGTGGAGTTGCCGGTGGGGGTGAGTCACGCGCCGATGGTGCGGGTGCGGATCCCTGCGGAGAAGGCCTTGCCACGGCACGACGACCCGGCGTACGCGGGGGATCTGTCGGCGTGGTACGCGGCGTTCTGTTCGAGGTTCGAGGTGGAGCCGTTCGAAGCGGGGGAGGACCCCGGGGCGCTGGCGGAGGCCAAGCGTGGGTGCGACCGGGCGTTGCGGATGCTGTCGGAGGCGGGGTACGTGTGGCGGTACGGCGCGGGGGGCGGGCCGTCGGGGCAGGAGCGTCGGGCGCGCCTGGAGCGAGAGCTGGGGGTGCTGGCGGAGAAGAACATCTCGGCGTACTTCCTGATCGTGTGGGACTTTGTGAACTGGGGTCGTCAACGCGGGATCCCGGCGAACGCGCGTGGCTCGGGCGTGGGGACGATGGTGGGGTACGTGCTGGGGCTGTCGAACGCGTGCCCGGTGGAGTACGGGCTGCTGTTCGAGCGGTTCACGGACCCGGACCGCTCGGAGTACCCGGATATCGATATCGACCTGTGCCAGGAGGGCCGCGCGGCGGTGATCAACCACGTGCGCGAGAAGTACGGGCACGTGGCGCAGATCATCACGTTCGGGACGATGAAGGCGCGGGCGGCGATCCGCGACGTGTCGCGGGTGCTGGGGGTGTCGCTCCCGGCGGCGGACCGGCTGGCGAAGCTGGTGCCCGAGCAGTTGAACATCACGCTGGACGAGGCGCTCGAGCAGGAGCCGGACCTCAAGGGGGTGTACGAGGGGCGGTCGGCGTCGCTGGCGAAGATCAACGACAAGCTGTCGAGCGAGCAGCAGGTGGACGGGGAGACGGCGCGGTCGCTGATCGACCACGCGAGGACGCTGGAGGGGCAGGCGCGTCACGCGGGGGTTCACGCGGCGGGTGTGATCGTGGCGACGAGACCGCTGCGGGAGATCGTGCCGCTGTACCGCCCGCCGGGGACGGACGAGGCGGGGATGGTGACGCAGTGGGACGGCCCGACGTGCGAGAAGATGGGCCTTCTCAAGATGGACTTCCTGGGGCTCCGGACGCTGACGGTGGTGGAGCGTGCGAAGCGGCTGATCCGCGAGGGCATATCGGAGGGGGCGGTCTACGCGGCGGTGGGGCGGCGCGTGGGCGACGGTGGCCCGCACCCGCTGGACTTGGACCGCCTGGCGTTCGCGGACCAGAACGTGTTCGAGGTGTTCCGCCGGGGGGACACGACGGGGGTCTTTCAGTTTGAATCGGAGGGGATGAGGCGGCTGCTGCGTGAGATGAAGCCGGACCGGCTGGAAGACCTGATCGCGGCGAACGCGTTGTTCCGCCCGGGCCCGATGGACCTGATCCCGGATTACAACGCGAGGAAGCACGGGAAGCAGGCGATCCCGTCGGTGCACCCGGTGGTGGACCGGTACACGTCGGAGACGTACGGGGTGATGGTGTACCAGGAGCAGGTGATGCAGGTGGTGCACGGGCTGGGGGGCATCAAGCTGCGTGACGCGTACACGCTGATCAAGAACATCAGCAAGAAGAAGCACGACAAGATCGAGAAGGAGAGGCCGAAGTTCGTGGGCGGTGCGGAGTCGCAGGGGCTGACGCGGAAGCAGGCGGAGGAGTTGTTCGAACTGATCCTGAAGTTCGCGGGGTACGGGTTCAACAAGAGCCACTCGACGGGGTACGCGATCGTGGCGTACCAGACGGCGTACCTCAAGACGTACTTCCCGAACCAGTACATGGCGGCGTTCCTGACGTACGAGAGCCAGGCGAACAAGGCGAGCGATTGGATCCCGTACCTGGAGGACGCGAAGAAGTGCCGGTTCCTCGAGTTCGGGGAGGACGGGACGGCGCGGGTGGTGAAGGTCGGGGTGGAAGTCAGGCCGCCGGACGTGAACCTGTCGGACGCGGATTTCTCGGTGGTGTTCGGGGAGGGTGACCCACCGGCGGGGGCGCGGCGGTCGCGTGACGGGCACGTGCGGTTCGGGCTCAAGGCGATCAAGGGCGCGGGGGAGAAGGCGATCGGGGCGATCATCGCGGACCGATCGGGCGAAGCGGGGGGTGGGGAGAAGGGTGGGGCGAGGCCGTACACGTCGCTGTTTGATTTCTGCGAACGGGTGATGTCGCGCGGGCAGGGGGTGATCAACAAGGCGACGATCGAGTCGCTGATCAAGAGCGGTGCGTGCGATTCGCTGCACGGGAAGGGCGGCCGGGCGGCGATGGTGGCGTCGATCGATCAGGCGGTGCAGGCGGCGCAGAAGACGGCGGCGGACAAGGCGAGCGGTCAGGGGGCGTTGTTCGGGCTCGGGGAGCCGGCGCCGGTCGTGGCGGCGGGGTCGTCGTCGGCGGTCGGGCTGGTGAGGGCGACGGCGTGGCCCGAGGCCGAGGCGCTCAAGTTCGAGAAGGAAGTGCTGGGGTTCTTCGTGAGCAGCCACCCGCTGGACGCGTGGTCGTCGTGGCACGGGTTGTTCACGACGGGGACGGTGGCGGAGTCTCGGGGCGGCGGGCAGGACCAGCGGGTGGTGGTGGCGGGGCTGGTGCAGGGGGTTCGGACGATGGTGGCGAAGACGGGTCGGAGCGCGGGGCAGCGGATGGCCTCGCTGACGATCGAGGACTCGACGGGGACGATCGAGGCGATGGTGTTCACGGACCAGTACGCGAGGTACGGGCACCTGGCGACGGCGGACGCGGTGCTGTTCGTGCTGGGGCGGATCGACCTCAAGCGCGGGGAGCCGCAGATCATCGTGGAGAAGTTGTGCCCGATGGAGAGCGTGCCGCTGCTGCCGGGCCGGCTGCAGGTGATCGTGGACGAGACGAAGCTCAACGGCGGTGCGGCGTCGGCGATCCGGCGTGTGGGGGAGGTGTTGCGAGCGTCGCCGGCCCCCCGCCCGGAGGGCGGCGGGAACGGTCGCGCGGAGGGCGAGCGGTCGGCGCTGTTCCCGGTGGAGTTGGCGGTGGCGACGGCGGACCAGGCGGCGTTCCTGGCGTTGCCGGTGACGCTGCGCGCGGCGCTGGATCCCGCCCTGGCGGGGGCGTTGAGCGAGGCGGTGGGCGGCGGGATGGTGCGCGTGGTGGGTGGGGTGAGCGTCGAGCCCGCGGCGAACGGACGGGCGGCGTGGGGCCGGCGTCGCGGCGAGGACGAGTAGGTGTCGAGGTCGGGGGGGTCAGGCGGCGGGGTCGCGGACGGCGTCGCGGGTGTCGGGGAGGCTCGGGCCGCTTTGGTCTGAATCGGTCGCGTGGGTCGAGCGGGGCCCGGCGAGGTCCGGGGCGGCGAGGCGGAGGACCTCGGCGTACTTGGAGCCCGAGGCCTCGATGGTGAAATTGGCCTCGAAGAACGCCCTGGCGCGGGCGCCGCGGGCGAGCGTCCGCTGGGGGTCCTTGATCATCTCGCGGATGTTCTGGGCGAGGGCGCGGGGGTCGCCGACCTTGGACCAGAGCCCGACGTCGTTGTCCTCGACCATCTGACGGAGTTCGCTGTCTTCTTCGGAGATGGCGAGGACGGGCTTCCCGACGGAGAGGGTGGAGTAGAGCTTGCTGGGGAAGCTGATGCCCTCGATGCCGCGGGCGATGGAGACGAGGGAGGCGTCGCAAGCGGTGAGGCTTTCGGGGAGCCGCTCGATGGGCTGGTAGGGGAGGAGGATGGTGTTGGTGAGTTTGCGGCGTTTGATCTCGTCGGCGATCCACTGGCGTCGGCCGCCGGCGCCGATGAGGACCAGCCGGACGTTCTCGTCGCGGAGGATCTCGGCGGCGCCGAGGGGGGTTTCGAAGTCGTAGTAGAGCCCGAGGTTCCCGGAGTAGAGGAGGGTGAAGGGTTGGACGAGGCCGTGCTGCTTGGCGAAGGAGTTGTCGTGCTTGGGTCGGGGGCGGAGTTCGTTGGCGTCGGCCCAGTTGTGGATGACGTGGACGCGTTGGGGGTCGACGCCGTAGGTCTCGCAGACGAGTTTTTTGGCGGCCTCGCAGAGGACGATGGTGTGCGAGGCGCGGCCGTAGGTGACGCGGTTGGCGAAGTGCCAGAGGCGGTCGATGATGCCGCCCTTGCGGATCTTTCCGACCCAGACGGCCATCTGGGGGTAGGCGTCGTGGAGGAGGAGGACGTAGCGGTGGGCGCGGATGAGGGAGACGAGGGATCCGATGACGCCGAGGAAGGGTGGGTTGGTGGTGTAGAGGTGGACGGTGTCCTTGCGGCTGGCGAAGAGCATGCGGAGCATGAGTGGGAGGACGAAGGTGGCGGAGTTGAGGGCGCGCCCGAGCATGCGGTCTTTGCTGAAGCGTGTGGTGAGCATGCGGCGGACGCTGACGCCGTCCTTGGTTTCGCGGAGGGGGCAATCGACCCAGGTTTCGGGCGGGCCGTAGCTGGGGCGGCAGGTGATGACCTTGACGCCGAAGCCCCGTTTGGCGAGGTCGGTGGCGAGCTCGTGGAGGAGGTGCCCCGTGGAGGCGACGTCGGGCGCGTAGAACTGATTGAGGATCAGGACCTTGGGCTGCGGGGTTGTGTTCGGTATCGGATCGGGCATGGAAGTGGCGGGGGGCGTGTCCGGGGTCGCGTGGCGAGGGCTGAGTTTATATCGTTCGCCCGTCGGGCGGCGTTGAGGCCGACCCCGCCGAGCCGATAGGCGAGTCTGAGCCGTTATGCCGATCCCGTCGCCGGTTATTGAGCCCCCGTGGAATGGAACGAGGCCCCCGGTCTCGGTCGTGATCTTGACACTGGACGAGGAGGCGAACCTGCCGGGGTGCCTGGATTCGTGCGCATGGTGCGACGACGTGCACGTGCTGGACAGCGGGTCGAGGGACCGGACGGCGGCGATTGCGCGGGAGCGGGGGGTGGGGCTGCACGTGCACCCGTTCGAGTCGTTCGGGTCGCAGCGGAACTGGGCGATCGACCACGTCCCGACGCGGCACGGGTGGGTGTTCCACCTGGACGCGGACGAGCGGTTCACGCCCGGGCTGGTGGAGGAGATGGGGCGGGTGGTGTCGTCGGGGCCCGCGGAGGCGGGGTTTTATGTGGCGAACCAGATGGTGTTCATGGGGCGGTGGATCAAGCGGGCGGCGGGGTACCCGGCGTACCAGATGAGGCTTTTCCACACGGGCCGGATGCGGTTCATCGATCACGGTCATGGGCAGCGGGAGAGTCCCGGGACGGTGATCGGGCGGCTGAAGAACCCGTACGTGCACCTGAACTTCAGCAAGGGACTTGAGGACTGGATTGCGCGTCACAACCGGTACTCGACGGCGGAGGCGGCGCAGATCGTGCGCGACGGGGGCGTGGGGGGCGTGGGGCTGGGCGGGCTGTTCTCGGGGGATTCGACGGTTCGTCGGCGGGCGCTCAAGGGGTTCGCGGCGGGGCTACCGATGAGGCCGCAGTTGAGGTGGCTGTATACGGTCGTGGCGCAGGGGGCGTTTTTGGATGGGCGTGCGGGGTTGACGTACGCGGGGCTGGTATCGATGTACGAACGGATGATTCAGTTGAAGGTCCGTGCCATGCGGGCCGAACGATCGGGGTGATGGGCACGATGAGCGCTTCCTCGATTCATCCCGAAGACTCGACGGCGGAGACGGCGGTGCATGCGCCGGCGCGGCCGGACGGCGGCGGGGGAGGTGGGGGAGGTGGGGGAGGTGGGGGGGTGGTGCCGCAGGGGACGACGTGGACGTTCCGGCAGAACCTGACGCGGGCGATGTGGATGCTGGGGGGTCGGCTGCTGTTCCGGATGACGTTCCACAACTGGTACGGGGTGAGGCGTGGGATTCTGCGGCTGTTTGGGGCGAGAGTGGGTGCGCGGGCGAAGATCAGGCCGACGTGCCGGATCGAGATCCCGTGGAACCTGACGATCGGTGAGGATTGCCTGATCGGGGACGAATCGATCCTGTACGCGTTGGGGCCGATCACGATCGGGGACCGGACGGTGATCAGCCAATATGCGCATTTGTGCGCGGGGACGCATGATTACACGAGCCGGGTGTTTCAGCTGCTGAGGCCGCCGATCGTGGTGGGGAAGGACTGCTGGATCGCGACGGACGCGTACGTGGGGCCCGGGGTGAGGGTCGGGGATGGGTCGGTGCTGGGGGCGAGGTCGAGCGCGTACAAGGACATGGAGTCGGGGATGATCTACGTGGGGAACCCGGCGAAAGCGGTCCGGCGGCGCGAGGTGGCGGGGTGAGGGTCGACCGGCGAGGCGTGGGTGTTGCGATCGTGTTCAGGAACGCGCATGTTTGTGACACCACGGGCAATATTCTAACGTAATAGTCTTTTCCTCGTTTCGCGTGGAGCGTTTTGGCACTTACTCTTATTGGGACGACCGCGCACGTCCCGTATAAGGAGCAGGCCATGGAACATGTTCTGGCGAAGCGTGTCGGGCTGGCGGCGTGCGTGCTGGCGGGGTCGTCGTCGTGGGGGCAGCAGGTGACGGTGTGCTCTCCGGCGGTCCGGGTGTCGCTGAACTCGGGAGATCGCGTGTGTCCGCCGTTCTGCACGTTCGATCAGACGGTGAGCGGGGCGACGATCCCGTTGCCGAAGTTTGACCCGTCGATGGGGACGCTGACGGGTGCGAGCGTGTCGGTGAGCGCGTCTGGGTCTGGGGTATTCCGTTGGACGCTGTTCGCGGAGCACGCGCCCGGGGGGTACGCGACGAATGTTCGGGTGAGGCCGAGCGTGTCGGCGCCTGGGGCGACGGGCGTGAGCGCGGACTTCATGATCCCGGATTGCGGGCAGCCCGTGGGCCGCTTCGAGTATGAGGGGACGTGCTCGTTCTCGGCGGGCTTTGGGGGGTCCCCGGCGCGGGCGGTCTCGTCGGGGTCGCTGGGGTCGTACGTGGGGACGGGGAACCTGAGCCTGTCGTCGTCGGTGCGGTTCAACGCGGAGTTGTTCATCAGCGGGTTGCCGTTCCTGTCGTGGCGCGACGAGGTGTACGCGGACCTGACGGTGTGCGCGACGTACACCTACTGCGGTGCGGACTTCACGGGCGACGGATTCGTGGATTTCATGGATCTCGACGCGTTCGTGGAGTGCTTCGAGTTCGGGGTGTGCCCGGCGGGCCGGACGGCGGATTACAACCGGGATGGGTTCGTGGATTACCTCGACCTGGACACGTACCTGGCGGCCTTCGAAGCGGGGTGTTGAACCGGCGGTCGGGGTTCCCGGATGGTGAGTCGGGGTGAGCGAGGCCGGCGCGCGCGGGCGCGCCGGTTTATTGCTGCGCGGTGGGTGAGTGCCGGGCCTCTTGGGCGGGGGGCTATGCTGGGCGTGGTCGCTTGTTCGGCGGTCGGAATCGGCCGATGAGGTGTGAGGGGGTGGGGCGGGGGAACAGTTCGGGTGGAGTGAGGGGGCGGGGGTTGAACAAGGGAGGCTGGGGGGCCGTAAGCCGGTCCCCGCGGTCGGCGGTGCCGGTCGCGTTCATCGAGGAGTCGTCATGAAGATCGCGGTCTTTGGTCTGGGGTATGTGGGCGCGGTGTCGTGCGGGTGTCTGTCGGACCTTGGGCACGCGATTATCGGGTGCGACGTGAGCGCGGCGAAGGTGGACCTGATCAAGGCGGGGAAGCCGCCGATCGTGGAGGAGGGGTTGCCTGAGCTGCTGGAGAAGGCGATCTCGAAGGGTTTGCTCACGGCGACGATGAGCGCGGACGAGGCGGTTGCGGGTTCGGAGGCGGCGTTGGTGTGCGTGGGGACGCCGAGCACGCCGAGCGGCGGGGTGAACGCGGTGTACCTGGAGACGGTGTGCCGGCAGATCGGTGAGGCGGTGAAGAAGCACGCCAAGGGGCACTACGTGGTGCTGAGCCGGAGCACGAGCCTGCCGGACATTCACCGGCGGTTGATGCGGGTGCTGGAAGAGTCGAGCGGCCGGCGGATGGGTGAGGGGATCGGGTATTGCTGCCACCCGGAGTTTTTGCGCGAGGGCGTGAGCGTGTACGACTTCTGCAACCCGCCGAAGATCGTGTTCGGCCCGACGGACGCGAGGACGGCGGCGTGGTGCCAAGGGATGTACCCGAAGGGGAAGTACGAGGGGCTGGACGGGTGCCCGGTGTTCTTCCTGAGCCCGGAAGAGGCGGCGATGGTGAAGTACGCGGACAACTGCTTCCACGCGCTCAAGTGCACGTTCGGGAACGAGATCGGGATGATCTGCAAGACGCTGGGGGTGGACAGCCACAAGGTGATGGACGTGTTCTGCGCGGACACGAAGCTGAACATTTCGGCGAAGTACCTCAAGCCCGGGTTCGCGTTCGGGGGGTCGTGCCTGCCGAAGGACTTGCGTGGGATTCTTGACGCGGCGCGTGACACGGCGACGAGGCTGCCGATGCTCTCGGGAACGCTGGAGAGCAACGAAGTTCAGATCAAGGCGCTGATGAGGCGGCTGGTGAGCGAGAAGCGGCCGAAGGTGGGGATCATCGGTCTGGCGTTCAAGGAGGGGACGGACGACGTCCGCGAGAGCCCGATCGTGGAGGTGGTGCAGCAGTTGACGGGGAATGGGCACGCGGTGCGGATATACGACGAGCACCTGTCGGTGCAGGCGCTGGTGGGGGCGAACCGGAGTTTCGCGTTCCAGATGGTGCCGCACCTGGCGGAGTTGATGACGGGGGATTTGGGCGAGGTGGTGTCGTGGGCGGAGGTCCTGGTGGTGAGCCACCGGCTCAAGCCGGCGACGTGGGCGGGGGTGACGTTCAGACCCGGGCAGCGGGTGGTGGACCTGATGAACATCCCGGAGCTGCGGAAGGCCGGGGCGGGGTACGAGGGGCTGTACTGGTGAGGCTTGTCGCGGGCGGCGGATGCGCGGGGGCGATCTGCGTGGGCCGGCGTTGACGCTCCATCTGGATTCGGCGCTTTAGCGCGCGGCGCCGGGCCCGATCCGCGCGCGGGGCGAGGGCGGGTCACCGGATCGTGCGGAAGTGAAGCCGGGCAACGCGGGGTGTGCGTGAGAGGTTCCGTGCGTGGTCGGGGATCCGGGTGACCGGGGCGATTTGTCTGATTTTTGTGTGGGTTGTGGATCGCGGTCGGTGGCGGTACAAAGACGACCACGAGGGAGGTTTTATGCCCCGGTGCATTCTGGCGTTGCTGTGGACAGTTGTGTTCGGTGTGGTGTCGGGCGGGTGGGAGCCAGCGCGCGGGGATGTTCGGGTGGTGTATGTGTATAACTTCGAGTTCAGCGTGAACCCGGACGGCGGGCCGATCGTGGACGCGGTGGTGACGGTGGGGGACACGGTTCGGTGGGTGTGGCAATCGGGGAATCACACCACGACGTCGGTGATGGGGAGCGCGGAGTCGTGGAACGCGACGATCGCGCAGGGGTCGCCGGTGTTCGAGAAAGTGTTCACGGTGGTCGGGAAGCACAACTACTACTGCCTCCCGCACGGGGTGGACAACGGGGACGGGACGGCGACGGGGATGTCGGGGACGATCACGGTGAGGCCGGCGGGTGTGGGGGCGTGCTGCCTTCCGAACGGGTCGTGCGTGAGCGTGAACGAGGCGTCGTGCCTGATGATGGGGGGTGAGTTTCAGGGTGTCGGGGTGGGGTGTGACCCGAGCCCGTGCGGGAATCAGCCGGTGACGGTGGTGCTGCCGGCGTCGCATGATGCGGTTTTGTACGAGACGGCGGGCGGGACGTCGGCGAACGGGGCGGGGCAGTACTTGTTCGCGGGGAACCTGAGCACCGGGGCTCGTCGGCGGAGCGTGGTGCGGTTCGACGTGTCGGGGTTGCCTTCGGGGATCGAGGTGTTGGACGCGTCGGTGGAGTTGTTCTGCAGCCAGTCGCAGGGGTCGGCGTACTCGCTGGTGCTGCACCGCGTGGTGTCGTCGTGGGGAGAGGGGTCGTCGGATCCGACGGGGAACGAGGCGTCGGGGACGTTGCCGACGACGAACGACGCGACGTGGGTGCACCGCTTCTACCCGGGCACGATGTGGACGACGCCGGGGGGTGACTATCAGGAGATGGTTCATTCGACGGCGGTGGTGTCCGGGTCCGGGGCGTACTACGCGTTCGCGGGGCCGATGGTGGTGTCGGACGTTCAGTCGTGGGCGGACGGAGAGGCGAATCACGGGTGGCTCGTACGGGGGGACGAGGCGACGTCGGCGAACGGGAAGCGGTTTACGAGCCGGCAGGCCGGGGTTCCGGCGGAGTCGCCGCGGCTGGTGGTGACGTACCGGATGGCGTCGACCGGGGCGTGCTGTTTGCCGAACGGGTCGTGCGTGGAGTTGACGGCGTCGCGGTGCGTATCGGCGGGTGGTGAGTATCGTGGCGACGGGACGATGTGCGACCAGGTGGGTTGTCCGGTGGTGCTGACGCCGTTCGTGGACGCGTTGCCGAGGCCCGGGGTGGCGGCGCCGGTGACGGGGCAGCCGGGTGGGGCGGCGCACTATGAGATGGCGATGACGGAGCAGTATCAGGTGCTGCACCGGGATTTGCCGGCGACGCGGGTGTGGGGGTACGCGGGGTCGTACCCGGGCCCGACGATCGAGGCGTTCCGCGGGGAGCCGGTGACGGTGCGGTGGCGGAACGATCTTCGCGTGGCGGAGACGGGGGCGCTTCGGGAAGAGCATGTGCTGATGGTGGATGAGTGCCTGCACGGCCCGGATGTGACGGGGTCGGTGCCGGTGGCGGTGGTGCACCTTCACGGTGGGAAGGTGGATCCGGGGAGCGACGGGCCGCCGGAGGCGGCGTTTGCGCCGGGCGGGTCGTCGCCGGTGTATGTGTACCCGAATGATCAGCCGGCGGGGACGCTGTGGTACCACGATCACGCGTTGGGGATCACGAGGCTGAACGTGTATATGGGGATGGCGGGTTTGTATCTGTTGCGGGACCCTGTGGAGCGATCGCTGGATCTGCCGGGTGGGGCGTACGAGGTGCCGCTGGTGATCCAGGATCGGTCGTTCAACGCGGACGGGTCGCTCCGGTACCCGGGGATGTGGATGGATCATTTCTTTGGGGACACGGTGCTGGTGAACGGGAAGGTGTGGCCGTATCTGGAGGTTGATCGCGGGAAGTACCGGTTGCGTCTGCTGAACGGGAGCAACAGCCGGGCGTACACGCTCTCGCTGTCGGACGGGTCGGAGTTCTGGCAGATCGGGACGGATCTTGGGTTGTTGGAGTCGCCGGTGGGGGTGCGCGCGATCACGCTGACGCCCGGGGAGCGAGCGGAGGTGGTGGTGGATTTCGGGGGGTACGCGCCGGGCTCGGAGGTCATCCTGACGAACACGGCGCCGGCGCCGTACCCGTCGGGCCCGGCGGGGAGCGAGATCCCGCTGGTGATGAAGTTCGTGGTGGGGCCGGGCGTGGGGCACACCTCGCCGCTGCCGGCGGTGCTGGCGGAGGTTCCGCGGATCGAGGAGTCGGAGGCTCGTCGTCATCGGGCCTTCGAGCTGGCGATCGCGGCGGGGCATTGCCCCGGGCATCACGGCGGGATGTGGATGATCAACGGGCTTGGGTGGGACGAGATCACGGAGTACCCGAGGCTGGGGACGACGGAGGTGTGGGCGTGGGTGAACCGCAGCTCGGTGGCGCACCCGATGCACATGCACCTGGTGTCGTTCCGGGTGCTCGACCGTCAGGACTTCGACGTGGTGACGGGCGAGCCGACGGGGCCGAGGGTTGCGCCGGGGCCCGGCGAGGCGGGCTGGAAGGACACGGTGGCGGCGTACCCGGGGCAGATCACGCGGGTGATCGCGCGGTTCGAGGGGTTCGCGGGCGAGTACCCGTACCACTGCCACATCCTGGAGCACGAGGACCACGAGATGATGCGTCGGTTCGTGGTGGTGTGCCCGGCGGACTTCAACACGGACGGGTTCATCGATTTCTTTGATCTCGACGCGTACGCGGCGTGTTTCGAGGGTGGCGAGTGCCCGGCCGGCGAGACGGCGGATTTCAACGGGGACGGCTTCGTCGATTTCTTTGACCTTGACGCGTACATCGGGGCGTTCGAGGGCGGGTGCTGAGGCCGCGTGGCGGCCCGTGACGTGGGGGATTATCGGTCTGGCACCGCGAAGTGTTTGTCCTTGCGCGGTGTATGCGCCGTTTCTGTTTATACTCACGCCTCCGCCGCGTGAGCGGGTGGTTGCCCGGTGGTGTGCGCGTTCATCCTGGCGGGATGGAGGAGGCACGATGAGGAATCGGTGTGTGGCGGCCGCGGTGGGGTGCGTGGCGGTGTCGGGCGTGAGTGTGGGCCAGGTGTTGATCACGTCGGGGTTCGACGCGCCGTTCGAAGGGTGGAGCGCGGTGACGTCGCTGGGGTTGCCCGTGTCGGTGTTGTGGAACGCATTGGGCGGGAACCCCGGCGGGCACCTGTCGGTCGGGGACCCGGACAACGGGGTGACGTATTGGAGGGCGCCGGCGTCGTGGCTCGGGCTGCTCCCGGCGTCGCTGGGGGGTATGGTCGAGTTTGACGTGAAGGTTGAGCCGGCGACGCCGTTGTTCGAGGACGCGGACGTGATCATCCGTTCGTCGGGGCTGACGCTGGCGGCGTCGGCGGCGCCCGGGGTCGGGCCGTCGTGGACGCGGCGTTCGGCGTTGATGTCGCCGTGCTTCTGGCGTGTGGGCGATCTGTCGGGGCGTGTGCCGACGCGGGTCGAGTTTGAGGGTGTTCTCTCGTCGGCGACGGAGCTTCTGATCCGGGCGGAGTATCGGAGCGGGACGGAGACGGACCGGTTTGATAACCCGACGCTGCGTGGGCCGGTGGGCTCGGACCCGCGTTCGTCGAGCACGTTCGACGCGGACACGGAGGGGTGGACGATTCTCAATGACGCGAACGGTCCGTCGTGGCAGCCGGGCGGGTATATCCAGGCGGTGGACCGCGGGGACGGGCGGTATTGGTGGTTTGTGGCGCCGGCGTCGTACCGCGGGGACTATTCGAGGTATGTGGGCGGGGAGTTGAGTTATGACCTGTGGGTGAGCGCGAACGAATCGGCCCCGTCGCCGGAGGGGCTGGTGTTGATCCGCGGGGGCGGGTTTGTGGTGGTGGCGGACCTGCCGACGCCGCCGGTGGGGGTGTGGGTGACGTACCGGGTGCCGCTGGCGGCGGGGTCGTGGCGTCTGGGGACGAGGACGGGCCCGGCGCCGAGCGAGGCGGAGTTTCTGGCGGTGATGTCGTGCGTGGAGGAGTTCCGGATCCGCGGGGAGTTTTCGGCGACGATCGACACGGGGTGGCTGGACAACGTGGTGTTCGGCGGGTGCGGTGCGGACTGGAACTGCGACGGGTTTGTGGATTTTTTCGACGCGGACGATTTCGTGGCGACGTTCGAGGGCGGGTCGCCGCCGGCGTGCCGGGGTTCGGCGGATTTCAACGGGGACGGGTTCGTCGATTTCTTTGATCTGGACGCGTATCTCGGGGCGTTTGAGGTGGGGTGCTGAGGGGTGCGGGGGCGTCGAGAACTCTCGGTGAAGCGACGAGAACGGGGAACCGCTGGGGGGGTTGTTCGTACCCTCAGGTTCCGCGGCCGGGCGTGGCTGCGCGCCGGTGGCTGTTCGGATGATCGGGAGGAACGACGATGGTGCACCGCACGCGGGTCGCGTTGGGCATTGTGGTGTTCGGTTCGGCGTCGGTGATGGCGCAGACGCCGGACTTCGCGGAGGGGAACGCGCACCAGTGGGGGACGTTCGCGTCGGACGGTGCGTCTCGGAGCGTGGTGAACAGCACGGAGCGGGTGAAGGTGGGGTCGTCGTCGATTTTGTTCACGACGGCGAGCGGGTTCGACACGGGGGTGTCGTACCCGGCGAACGCGAACCTGAACCTCGACGCGTCGGGGTACAACACGCTGCTCTTCTGGGAGTATCCGGAGAACACGACACCGATCGGGTGGCAGGGGCATCAGCCGGTGGTGGTGATCCGGACGGGTGTGGGATCGGCGAGCCCGGGGACGATCCGGCTGACGCCGACGACGCAGCAGACGCCGAACCGTGCGTGGAAGTTGTTCAAGGTGCCGCTGGCGGGTGGCGAGGGGTGGGTCCGCGAGACGATCGGGACGCCGAATCTGTCGGACGTGGACCAGGTTCAGATCCATCACGACACGTGGGACGCGGGGTTCCGGATCTGGTTCGACGGGGTGAGGTTTGTGTCGCTGGACCCGAACGGGCTGCCGCCGGCGGGCCCGCCGCCGCCGGAGGGCGTGGACCCGGACCGGATCGAGCCTCGGGTGCTGCTGTACATCAGTAATCCGGTGATGACGAACTATCAGGGCCGGCGGATGAACGAGGTGTACGGGTGGGGCGACCCGATCGGGCTGACGAACCAGGTGATCTCGGATTTCGAGGCGTCGAGCCACGGGCGTGTGCGGTTCCGGGTGGTGGACGTGATCGATGACACGGAGTTCCCGTATCTCGAGAGCGGGTTCCGGTACACGCCGGCGAGCTTTGATGCGGCGTGGCGGAGCGGGAACCTCCAGCCGGGGACGTTCGACTACGTGCGGTTCGGGGTGGAGAACGGGCTTGGGGCGCGGGTGGATTCGGGCGAGATCGACGAGGTGTGGGTGTACTCGTTCCCGGGTGCGGGGATGTGGGAATCGGCGATGGCGGGCCGCGGTGCGTACTGGATCAACGGCGGTGCGTACCCGGCGGCGGGCGGGGAGCGTGCGTTCGTGATCATGGGGTGGAACTTCGAGCGCGGGGTGGGCGAGGCGATCCACTCGTGGGGGCACCGGGCCGAGTCGATGATGGTGCGGTGTTACGGGGAGTGGCGTCGGGACCGGGGGAACACGTGGTCGCGGTTCGCGCTGATCGACCGCGACGCGCCGGGGCTGGGGGGCGTGGGGAACGTGCATTTCCCGGTGAACGGGGCGAGCGATTACGACTACGCGAACCCGCGGTTCGTGCTGAGCAACGCGGACGCGTGGCTGAACTACCCGGACCTGGACGACCGGACGCGGTCGATCAACTGGCGGGAGTGGAGCCCGGACGGGAGCGACCCGCACCGGCGGTACTTGAACTGGTGGTATTTCCACATGCCGCACATGCCGGGGCGGGCGCCGGATTATTTGCTGGCGAACTGGTGGCGGTATCTGTGCGATCCGGACCAGTTCAAGTCGAGCGGGTGCAGCCTGTTCCTGACGATCGGGATCCCGGAGGTGTCGTTGACGTCGCCGGCGGAGGGGTCGCTGGTGTCCGGTGTGGTCCGGGTGACGGCGTCGGCGGAGGTGGATGGGGCGTTGGGCCGCGTGGACCTGTACGTGGACGGGGCGTATTACGCGAGCGACACGATGTCGCCGTACGTGTTCGAGTGGGACACGGCGCGGTTTGTCGGGGAGCGTGAGTTGGTGGTGAAGGCGTACGAGCTTCAGAACGGGACGGAGACGGTCTCGTCGGCGGTGCGCGTTCGTGTGCGGTGCCCCGGGGACTTCAACGACGACGGGTTCATCGATTTCTTCGACTTGGACGCGTTCCTGGAGTGCTTCGAGGGCGGGGCGTGCCCGGAGGGCCGGTCGGCGGACTTCAACGGCGACGGGTTCGTGGACTTCTTCGACGCGGACGCGTACCTGTCGGCGTTCGACGCGGGGTGCTGAGGGTCGGCCGGGCGGGGGTCAGGCGCGGCGTGCGCGGGCGTCGGCGAGGCCGGCGCGGATGGCGGCGTCGATGTTGGCGACCATGTTGTCGAGGGTGACGGTGTCGCGCATGAGGGCGCGTGCGCGGTGGCGGACGGCGTCGACCTCGTGCCCGCCGCGGAGGATGGCGGCGACGGCGGCGGTGAGGGCGTCGAGGTCGCCGCGTGGGTATCGCCAGCCGGTCTGCCGGTCGGGGTGGGCCTGGCCGACGAGGATCTCGCTGTCGGCGCCGATCTCGTCGGCGATGATGGTGGGCTTGCCGAATGCGAGGCTTTGGTTGATGGCGAGGCCGACGGCGCCGGGGTAGACGCAGGCGTGGCTGGCGGCGATCCAGGCGTAGTCGTCGCCCTCGGGGACGCGTCCGGTGACGAGGATGCGGTCGGGATCGGTGGAGGCGGCGCGGGCGCGGACCTGGTCGAGGAGGGGCCCGCCGCTGACGAGGACGAGGACGAGGTCGGGGTCGAGGGCGGCGAGCCGAGGCCAGGCGTCGAGGAGGTCGGCGTGCCGTTTCTCGGGGTCCATGCGTCCGACGCAGAGGAGGATTTTTTTCCCGGCGAAGCCGCGTTCGCGGAGGAGCTCGTCGGCGCGTCGTGCGATGCGGTCGCCCTCGGAGAAGATGCGTCGGGTGTCGATGGTGTTGTTGGCGACGACGGCGCGGTGGGGGGGGTAGCCCAGGTTGGTGAGCTCCTTGAGGCTGGACTCACCGTAGCAGATCATGCGGTCGAACCTGGAGTAGAAGTGCTTTTTGAGGGCGGTCATGAGTCGGCCGGAGTGTGAATAGCTGTGGACCTTGGACCATCCGATGACGGGGACGCGGGTGGACCGGCAGAGGGAGAGGAGTTTCCAGGCGGTGAGGTTTCGGAGGTTGGCCTCCATGACGAGGGCGTCGGGGCGGTGTTGTCGGAAGGTGGGGACGGCGGTTGGCCAGCGGTAGAGGATGGCGAGGCCGAGGGGTCGGAGTTCGGTGCGTGGGACGTTGACGAAGTAGTCTCGGGAGCCGCCGCCGATGGCCTGGCCGTTGTTCATGCCGCCGAGGACGGTGAGGTCGTAGGCGTGGTCGCGGTGGCCGCGCTCGCGGAGGGCGTCGAAGATGGGTGTCCGATAATGGTGGATATCAGGCTGGAGGATCCAGACCTTGGCGGGGGCGGGTGATGGGGCGTTGGGTGGGCTGGGCATGGGAGGGAGAGGATCGGACATCGGGGCGGGCGGGGTGCGGAATCGGTGAGGCTTGGCGGGGCGGGCGGGAGTGAGAACCCTAGGAACGCCGATACAGTCCCCGCCGGGGCGTGGGGCGTGGAAGAGGCGGCCGATGGTGATGGAGCGGGCTAAGAACGCGTATCGGCGGGTTCGCCGCGGGGTTCATGCGCTGCTGGGGCGTGACCTGTGGGACGGGCCGGAGGTGAGGTGCGCGTCGGAGCGGCTGGGCTCGGCGTACGGCGGGTGGAGCGTGAGGCCGGAGTGGCTCGGCGCGTCGAGCGTGGTGTACGGGTTCGGGGTTGGGCGTGATCTGTCGTTTGACGTGGCGTTGGTGGAGCGGTTCGGGTGCGAGGTCCACGCGTTCGATCCGACGCCGAAGGCGGTGGCGTGGGTGCGTGGGCAGCGTCTCCCGGAGCGGTTGCGGTTCCACGCGGTGGGGGTGGCGTCGTTCGACGGGGAGGCGACGTTCACGTTACAGAGCGAGGACCCGGAGTGGGACAGTTACAACCTGGCGGGCGGCGGGGAGGTGGCGGGGACGGGCGCGGTGGCGGGTGCGACGGAGGTTCACCGGCTGCCGGTGGAGCGTGTGTCGACGATCATGCGGCGGCTCGGGCATGATCGGATCGACCTGGTGAAGTTTGATGTCGAGGGCGCGGAGTTCGGGGTGGTGGAGGACATGCTGGGGTCGGGGGTTCGCCCCCGGCAGGTGCTGGTGGAGTATCACTATTTCGAGGGCGGGGCGGACCGCGTGGAGCGGACGCGGGCGTCGATCGGGTTGCTGCGTCGCGCGGGCTATCGTTTGTTCAGCCGGTCGGCGATCGGGCACGAGTTCTCGTTCTGTCTTTCGGAAGGGGAGGCGACGCGGTGATGCGGGACACGTTGCTGCGGGTGCGGTCGGCGGTGAAGCGGTTTTTCAGGCCGCCGGTGATTGTGGGGCGTGTGGAGGTGGAGCGGACGACGGAGCGTCACGGGTCGCTGTACGGCGGGTGGACCGTGGACCCGACGCTGCTGGGGAAGGACAGCGTGGTGTACTCGGTGGGGGTTGGCGAGGACATTACGTGGGATCTGGCGATGATCGATCGTTTCGGGTGCGTGATCCACGCGATGGACCCGACGCCGAGGTCGATCGAGTACGTGAAGGGTCAGCGTGTGCCGGCGGGGTTCGTGATGCACGGGTGGGGCCTGGCGGCGCGTGACGGGGAGCTGACGTTTTATCCGCCGGAGGACCCGTCGCACGTGTCGCACACGATTTTGCCGCGGGAGTCGACGGCGGGGCGAGCGATCACGGTGCCGGTGCTGAGGCTGAGCACGATCATGGGGCGTCTGGGGCACACGAGGCTGGACGTTCTGAAGATCGACATCGAGGGTGCGGAGTACGAGGTGATCGAGGACCTGGCGTCGTCGGGGTACGAGATCGGGCAGCTGCTGATCGAGTTCCACCACCGGTTCCCGGAGGTGGGTGTGGAGCGGACGCGTCGCGGGATCGAGACGCTGCGCGGGGCGGGGTACCGGATTTTCAGCATCTCGCCGAGCGGCGAGGAGTATTCGTTCATCCGTGCGTGAGGCGCGGGGGGCCACGACGCCATGACGACCGCGATCACGCCGGAGCAGCAGGCCGAGCACCGCGCGTGGCTGCGGGAGTTGACGGGTCTGCCGACGGCGGCGGGGCGCGAGTGGCGTGTGGTTCGGTGGGTGGAGCGGTGGGCGTCGGCGCGTCCCGGGGTGGTGATCGAGCCGGACCCGTCGGGGAATCTGGTGATTCGGCTGGAGGGGCCGATGGAGCCCGGCCCGGGCGCGCCGGGGGGCTTGTGGCTGACGGCGCACCTGGACCATCCGGCGTTCGTGGTGGAGCGGGTGGACTCGCCGGTGGAGGTGGTGGCGTCGTTCCGGGGCGGGGTGATGCCGGCGTATTTCGCGGGTTCGCGGGTGCGGGCGTTCACGGGCGAGCCTCATCGGTCGATCGGCGGGTTTGTGGAGGGTCGCGACGGGGAGATGGCGTTGGGGGAGTTGTGGCGGCTGAGGCTGGACGAGGCGACGTCGGACTTGATCCCCGGGGACATTGCGCGGTGGGACCTTCCCGACGCGTTCGAGCGGGACGGGCTGTTGTTCACGCACGCGTGCGATGACCTGGCGGCGCTGGCGGCGTCGTTGGCGGCGTTCGACGTGTGGCGGCTGTCGCGGCGTGCGGAGCCGGGGCGTGAGGGCCGGGCGCTCCGGCTCTTGCTGACGCGTGCGGAGGAGGTGGGGTTCATCGGGGCGATCGCGGCGTGCAAGCACGGGACGGTCCCGCCCGGGGCGAGGGTGATCGCGTTGGAGAACTCGAGGGCGTCGGCGGATAGCCCGGTGGGGGATGGGCCGATCGTGCGGGTGGGGGACCGTTTGAGCGTGTTCCACCCCGGGCTGACGGGGGCGATCGCGGCGCGTGCGGAGGAGGTCTTCGGTCCCGCGGCGGCGCGTCCTCCGGCGGCGGGGTCGGAGCGTCCGCGGTGGCAGCGGAAGCTGATGTCGGGCGGGGCGTGCGAGTCGTCGGTGTTCCGGGCGTACGGGCACGAGGCGGGGTGCGTGTGCCTGGCGCTGGGGAACTATCACAACATGGGCGACCTGGACGCGGTGCAGGGGGGGACGAACACGTCGCCGCCCGCGCCGGCGCCGGAGTTCATCTCGCTGCGCGACTTCGATGGGATGGTGGAGCTGCTGGCGGCGTGCGCGGAGCGGCTTCCCGAGGGGGACCCGGTATTGCCGCTGGTGGGGAGGCTCTGGCTCCAGCGGTCGGGGGTGCTGGATCAGTGAGGGGTTGGCGACGGGGTTATTTCCGCGGGCGGAGGAGTTGATCGAGCCCCCGCTGGAGGACGTCCTCGGGCTTGATGCTCTTGATGAACTCCTTGGCGAAGAGTTCGAGGTCCATCTCGGTCTTCCGGCGTTCGGCGTTCCCGCGGGTGCGGATGGGGACGATGGCCTTGGCGAGGGCGTCGCCCACGACGGCGCCGGCGGCGCCGCGGACGCGGGCGCCGGCCTCCGCGGAGAGGGCGCCTACGGGGACCCAGGTGATGAAGTCGACCTCGCCGGTGACGAGGTTCATGCGGCCCTCCATGGGCACGCGGAACTCGCCCAGGGGGACGGTCCAGCGTTCGACGGTGAGGAGGCCGGCGCGGGCGGTGGCGCGCATGGGCTCGAGGCGTTGGCCGGCGACGCCCGCGGCGCGCGAGTCGATGATGGCGAGCAGGGGCGCGAAGTCGGAGCTGACGGCGAAAGAGACCTCTCCCGGGTGGATGAGGATGTCGGCGTCGATCATCTTCCGTTCGTCGGCGGGCGTGGCGGGGTCGTCGTTGAGCGGGACGCGGAGTGACGAGACTTCGACGCGGGCCGGGGCGTCTTTGGGGCCTTTCTCGACGACGCCGAGGAGCGGGGCGATCTTGACGAATCGGGCGGAGAGGGCGGGGGTGATCTCGGTGACGGTGGCGCGGACGGGGAGCTGTCCCGAACCGAGGAACGCGCCGCCCTGGACCAGCCCGGCGAGGTCGGCCTGGGCGCGCGGAGAACGAGCGGAGACGGTGAGGGTCCCGCCGGCCTTTCCGAAACGGTCGGCCTTGAGGCGGAGGTCGGCGGAGGGCCCGAGGGCCTCGGTGAGGAGCCCGTCCTGGGCCGCGAGCGCATCGATGAGGGCGGTCGGGAGGGCGCGGAGCTCGCCGTCGGCGGTGACGCGGGCCTGATCGGCGTTGAAGCGTCCCGCGTCGTCGGCGAAGGATTCGAGGCGTGCCTTGAGCCCGAGGTCGTTGGCGGGCGGGGCGTCGCCCGCGGAGAGGGAGGCGATGGCGAGGGCGAGGTCGATCGCGTGGGCGCCGTCGGCGGGGGTCGAGGCGGCGATGGAGAAGCCGCGCATGGAGGTCCGGGGGCCGTCGGTCGGCTGGACGGTGAGGGTCGGCGCGGCGGCGCGAGCGTCGAGGGCGAAGACGCCGGGCTTCATCGGGCCCGAGGCGTCGCCTCGGGCGAGGGTGAGCCTGTTGAGTGAGACGGTCATCGGTGCGATCTCGGTCACGCGGGTGGCCGGGGTGTCGCCCTGGCCTTTGAGGACGGTCGAGAGGAAGGCCGGGTCGGGCGTGAGGCGGAGCGACGCGGGTTGCGTGAGCGTGAGCCGGTCTGGGGCGAGGTCGATGCGGATCGGGGCTCCCTCGGCGGTGGAGAGGCGGGGGGCGTCGATGGAGAGTTCGGCCTGACCCGAACCGGAGGTGATGGGACCGCCGCCCTGGGGCGGGGTGAGCGAGGCCTTGGCGATGACGGTGAGGCGGTCGCCGGCGGCGTCGGCGAGAGGGACGGGGAGGGTGACGAGGTGGTCGATGGCGGCGGTGACGAGGTCGGTGGCGAGGGCCTCGAGGGAGGCTTTGGTGAGGTTCCCCTGGTGGTCGACGGAGGCGCGCGCGATGGCCTTGAACGAGCCGGCGCGCTGGCCTTGAGCGTCGAGGAGGACGGCGAGGATCTCGGCGGAGGCGTCGGGGGTCGTGGTGGGGGCGGCCGGGCTGAGGCGCAGGAGGGCGCCGAGGGGGGCACGGGCGCGGGCGGTGAGGCCGTCGAGCCCGACGGGCCCGGGCGTGACGTTGGCGGCCTTGAGGCCTTCGAGGGTGATGGGCCCGGCGGAGATGATGGAGGCGGAGAGGACGGATTCGGCGGCGTTCGGGGCGAGCCCGCCGGAGGGGACGAGGGGGATGGAGACGGGGTCGATGGTGAGGTTGAGGGAGAGGGGCGAGGTGAGGCGGGGGACGGTGTCGAGCTTGAGCGCGCGAGCGGCGGACGCGACGCCCTCGGGCGTCTGCGCGATCACGGCGGCGGCGCGCTTGAGATCGATGGCGTGGTCGTCGAGCTCGGCGAGGAGTTGTGCGGTCATCCCGGCGGAGCCGAGCGAGGCGTCGACGCGGAGGCGTCGTTCGTCGAAGGTGGTCGCGGTCAGGCGGAGGCCGACGGCGCGGCCGATGGTCGACCGGAGGGCGTCGGCGAGGGACTCGGGGTCGGGCGTGGAGTTCGGGGCGGCGCTTGGGTCGGGCGCCGATGGGGGGAGGAGGCGGACGAGGGACGTTGGGGCGTCGGTGAGGATCAACGAGCCCATGGGCTTGATGGACTCGATGGTGAAGGGGCCCATAGCGGCGGGGGAGAGGCCCGGGGCGCGGAGTTCGGCCTCGGCGGTGAAGGGCTCGCCGCGGTGGGTCATGCGGGCGAGTGCCGACAGGGCAGCGGGCTGCCCCGGTGCGGCGGAGACGGTCGCCTTGAACTCGGTGAAATCGACCCGCTCGGCGGGGTTGTCGCGAGAGGTGATGGTCCAGCCCGGGAGATCGACTTTAGCGGTGATGTTGGCCTGGTCGAAGCGGGGCGAACCGCTGGCGGGGTCGATGGGGACGGCGAGCTCGGTGAGCCGCGCGTGGAGGGAGCCGCCGGGAGTGACGGAGAGCGGCCCGGCGCCGGCGAGGAGGCGAGCGACGGCGGCGGAAGCCGAGGTGATGGTGAGCGAGGCCTGATCGTCGGCGGCGGTGAACGAGTCGGCGGTGAGGAGGAAGCGTCCCTGGGCGTTGACTTTCTCGCTGGCGATCGAGGCTTGGATGGAGGTGCCCGGGCGGTCGGCGGAGGCCGAGGCGTGGAGGGCGAGGTTGAGGGTCGGGCCGACGTCGTTGGGGAGGTCGATGGGTGAGGACGCGAGGAAGGGCTGGGCGATGACGGTGGCGATGCCGCGGATCTCGGCCTTCCCGGCGATGGAGCGGGGGAGGCCGGAGGCGGGTTTCCCGTTGGCGTCGAGGAGTCCTTGGGCGGTGAGGTTAATGTCGATGACGCCCGCGTCGTCGCCGGCGAAGGTGGCGCGGGTGGAGGCGGTGAGGGAGGCTTGCCCGGCGAGGTCGTCGCTGGTGATGCGTGCGGTGATGGGGGCGATCTCGAATGGTTTCCAAGGGCCGGCGTCGGTGTGGGCCGAGCCTTTCATGGCGGCGACATCGAGGGCGGCGTCGAGTCGGGCGCCGCGGAGGTCGGGCGAGCCGGTGCGGGGGATCCTGGCGGCGAACTCGGTGACGACGACGCGGAGGCTCGGGGCGGCGTCGAGTCGGGCGGAAGCGTCGTCGGGCGGGGAGGTGAGGTTCGCGATGGCTGGGGCGAGGGCCTCGGCGGCGGGACCGGCGGCGTCGAGGAGGAGGGGGCGGGTGATCCGCGCGGTTTCGCCGGCGATCTCGGCGGCGACTTCGGCGGTAAGGTTGGTCGATCGGGCGTGGAGTTCGAGGGTGGCGTTCTGAGGGTTGCCCTTGGCCGAGGCACGGGCGGTCAGGTCGCCCCCGAGCGCTCGGGCGGGTTGTTCGCCGGCGAGGGCTTTGATCAACGCGTTGGGGAGGGCGTTGAGTTCGGCGGCCAGTTCGAACGCGGGCCCGGTACCGCCCAGGGGGTTGGCGGGATCGATGAGCACGCGGCCTGTCGCGTCGGACCAGTCTTTGAACTCGGCCTTGATCGAGAAGGCGCCCGCGGGTCCGGCGACGCCGCGGGCCGACCCGGAGAGATCGAGGGTGGCGGGCTTCCCGGCGGCGAGGACGGCGTCGACGGTGATGTTGTCGACCACGGCGGTGGTGCCGGAGGCTTCGTCGCGGAGGGTGAGGGAGAGGTTCTGCCCACGGAGGTGAACAGCGAGCGAATCGGGGACGCGGTTCTCGGCGGCGGGCTGGGCTGTGGCGGGCTGAGACTTTGGGGCGGTGGCGCGGGTGAGGTTGGTGGAGCCGTCGGCGCGCCGGACGACGGTGGCGGACCCGGTGAGGGTGACCGTGCCGAGGTCGAGGCGGCCGCGGAGCAGGGGCCAGAGTCCGGCGTCGACGGCGATCCCGACGTCGAAGACGGGCTGGCCGTCGGGGTCAACGAGTGCGGCGCGGTCGATGCGTTGCCCAGAGAACCAGGAGAATGACGTGCCGGAAAGGTCGAGGCGGCCCGCGATGGGGGCGAATCGTTTGGCCGCCCACGGGGCGAGGGCGCCCGCGATGGCCGGGAGGAACACGATGAGGAGGGCAAGGGTCAGCGTGGCGGCCGCGAAGACCCAAGGCCAGCGCCGGCGTCGCGTCGTGGCGGACGGGCTGGGCGTGGGGGTGGCGGGCGTGGGGGCGGGTTGGTCTTTCACGGGGAACCCTCCGTCAGGCGGTGGGCGCGAGAAAGGCCCCGCCGAACAACATTAGTGTGGGGCGGGGCTGGGGGGTTCGTGGGATGGGGGAAGATCCGGTCGAGGGTCCCGTGGGGTCAGACCTTTTCGGCCTTGCCGATCTGCCACTCTTCGAGCTCGATGGGGGCCTGCCGCCCGAAGATGGTGACGAGCACGCGGACGAGCCCCTTCTCGGGGAGGAGTTCGTCGACGGTGCCCTCGTAGCTCTGGAAGGGGCCCTCCTTGATGACGACGTGCTCGCCTTTCTCGAAGACGAGTTTGATGGTCGGCTCGTCCTCGGGTTTGCGGCTGTCGCGGAGCATTTTCTCGATCTCGTGCTCCTTCATGGGCGTGGGGCGGCCGGCGGTCCCGACGAAGTCGCCGACCCCGGTGGTTTCCTTGATGAGGAAGAAGACGTCCTGGGGGATCCGGCCGTCGTCCTCGAGCTTCATCTCAACGAAGACGTAGCCCGGGTAGAGCTTGGACTCGGTGATCTTCTGCTTCCCGCCCTTGATGGTCTTGGTTTTCTCGGTGGGGACGAGGATGCGGTTGACCAGGTGGGTCATGTGCTCGATCTGGACCTTTCGGAGCAGGGCCTCGCGGACGTAGTTTTCCTTGTTGCTGGCCACGCGGAGGACGAACCAATCCATGCCGGAGACTCGGATGGGTTCGTCGGGGGCGAGGATGCCGTCGCGCTCGTTGGGCCGTCCGTCCATCGCCTGCCCGCCCTTGATGTCACTCTCGCTGCTCATCGCCTTGCTCCTGCGCCGCGCGTTGGTCGCGGTCTAGACACGCGGCCCGTGTGACTCGCACACGGGCCGCGACACCGATCACATCGCGTCCCGTCCGAGGCGGGAACGCCCACAAGCCCCACCACCCTGTCCCGGCATCCCCTCCCCCCTCCCACCCCTGTCCATCGTCCCCCCGTATCCCCCCGGGAGCCTGTGCCCTTGGTTCCCGCGGCCCGTGGGCCGGAGGGGCGGTCAGATGCTCTCGAGGACCCCGATGGCCTGGAAGATGGTTTTGAAGAGGAGGTCGATGATGAAGAGGAAGCCTGCGATGAGGAAGCACGCCGACACGACAACGATCGTCGAGTCGATGATGTTCTTCCGGGTGGACCAGTTGACCTTTTTCATCTCGGCGTCGGTGGCGATGAGGAAATCGACCGAGCGCTGGCGTCGCCCGACGAGCCAGTAGATGAAGAGGAGCCCGGCGAGGGCGGCGGACCCGGCGACGGCGGCCTGGACCCAGACGATCTGGAACTTGGGCACGCCGGTGGTGGAGCCGATCTGGAAGAAGGCTCCGGACTCCTCGGGTCCGACGCGGGCGGCGACGACCTCGGCGAGGCGGTGCCCGGGGTCGAGGGCCAGGCCGGTGACTTCGATGACGGAGCGTTTATCGCCCGAACCGACGACGCGGGCGACGGTGGCGGAGCCGATTTTCTGGCTGGTCTCGGGCGTGGCGTTGCGTCCGGCGGGGGAGGACAGAAGGGCGACGGCGGCGCCGGGCTGGACGCGGTCGGCGGGCTCGTTGATGGTGAGGGTGTGGGCGACAAGGGGGACGGGGAGCGCCTCGACCTGCTTCCAGAGCCACGCGGCGCCGGAGAGGACGAGCCCGAGGATGGCGACGGCGGTGAGGACGCGGACCCAGTAGCCCTGGCCCGGCTTGTAGATCATCGCGCCGTGCGAGGCGGTGCGCGTGGCGTCGGTGACGAGGGCGGGGAGGTTGTCCTGGCCTTCGGGACCGTTGGAGGGGTCGGGGATGTCGTTGGGGGGGCTCGCCATGGTGAACACGCCGGGAGGGACTTGAACCCGCAACCTGCGGATTTGGAATCCGCTGCTCTACCAATTGAGCTACCGGCGTCCGGTCCTCGGCGGGTTTCGCGAGGTGGAGACGGGTGGCCGTCCCCGAGTCGCGCGTCGCCGGGGTGGGTTACTTGCGTTTGACTTTATGCAGGGTGTGCTTGCGGACCCTGGGGGAGTACTTCATCATCCCCTCTTTGAGCCCTTCGGGCATCCCGCCCTTGATGTTGACGCTGGTCCGGTAGTTGAGGTCTCCGGTCTCGGAGCACTGGAGCCAGCAGAACTCGCGGGCCTGGGATTTCTTTTTCGCCATGATGCCACCAAACTTTCCGCGTCGGGTCCGACCGCGTCCGAGGGGGGCCACGACGCCCGTCCTGACGCACCCGATCTCGATCTCCGGCGTGTGTTCCCGCGCCCGCCGGCGGCGCTCCCATCCGAAAGAAACGTCCGGGCCTTTCGACCCGGACGGCTTGGTTGAACTCTAGCCAGCCCGGGGGTGCCGGGGCACCCCGGTACGGGTCGATTACTGGATGATCTCGGTGACGACGCCCGAGCCGATGGTCTTCCCGCCCTCACGGACGGCGAACCGGACGCCCTTTTCCATGGCGACGGGCTTGTCGATGAGGTCGACCTCCATCTGGACGTTGTCGCCGGGCATGCACATCTCGGCGCCGCCGAGGAGTTTGACCGAGCCGGTGACGTCGGTGGTGCGGAAGTAGAACTGGGGGCGGTACCCGGAGAAGAAGGGGGTGTGGCGGCCGCCCTCTTCCTTGGTGAGGACGTAGACCTCGCCCTTGAACTTGATGTGGGGCTTGATGGAGCCGGGCTTGCAGAGGACCTGCCCGCGTTCGATGTCGCTTTTCTCGACGCCGCGGAGGAGGCAGCCGACGTTGTCGCCGGCCATGCCGCTGTCGAGGGTTTTCTGGAACATCTCGACGCCGGTGACGACGGAGGACTTGCTGTCGGGGCGGAGGCCGACGATCTCGACGGGGTCGCCGACCTTGACGACGCCGCGCTCGATACGGCCGGTGGCGACGGTGCCGCGGCCCTTGATGGAGAAGACGTCCTCGACGCTCATGAGGAAGGGCTTGTCGACCTCGCGGGTGGGCTCGGGGATCCAGGAGTCGATGGCGTCGAAGAGCTCATCGATGGGCTTACAGATGCCGTCGTCGCGGGGGTTTTCGAGGGCGGCCTTGGACTGACCGCGGATGACGGGGGTGGTGTCGCCCGGGAAGCCGTACTTCTTGAGGAGGTCGCGGACTTCCATCTCGACGAGGTCGAGGAGTTCGGGGTCGTCGACGAGGTCGACCTTGTTGAGGAAGACGACGATGTAGGGGACGCCGACCTGACGGGCGAGGAGGACGTGCTCGCGGGTCTGGGGCATGGGCCCGTCGGCGGCGGAGACGACGAGGATGGCGCCGTCCATCTGGGCGGCGCCGGTGATCATGTTCTTGACGAAGTCGGCGTGGCCCGGGCAGTCGACGTGGGCGTAGTGCCGCTTGGAGGTCTCGTACTCGGTGTGCGAGGAGGCGATCGTGACGGTCTTGTTCGCGTCACGGACGGTGCCGCCCTTGGTGATCTCGGCGTAGGACTTGATGACGCCGCCGAACCGGGCTGCCGACCGCGCCGACAGCGCGGCGGTTAGGGTCGATTTGCCGTGGTCGATGTGACCGATGGTCCCGACGTTGACGTGGGGTTTGTTACGCTCGAATACGCCCTTAGCCATGACCAGAAACCTCCGAACTCGTGCTCAACCGTCATACCACCTCTTGTCGGGCTCTCCAGCCTGACTCCCTGTGCCAGGCGAGCCCCAGAGGTGTCTGGAAACTCGGAACAACCCACCCTGAAAGCCGCTGATGGGATTTGAACCCATGACCTCACCCTTACCAAGGGTGCGCTCTACCACTGAGCTACAGCGGCATGCCGTCATCCGGCACGGGCCCGGCACGGACAAATCCCAACAGCCCCCGCACGGGACGGACCCCGGGCGGGCCCAGATCGTAGCCCCTTCACCCGCCCCGTCAATCCGGGGAGAGTGGTCAACGATCTAGGCGCTAGTATACACTAACACGCCATGATTTTGAACGACGTCCATTCACGGCTCAACCCGACGGAGGTGGCGGGGGTGGTCAGGCCGACGGATGAAGGTGGGGTGATTCGTGTCCTGTGTGAGGTCGCGGCGCGAGGGGGGTCGGTGTGCGCATTCGGTGGCCGTCATGCGATGGGCGGGCAGCAGTTTGTGTCCGGTGGGGTGGCGCTGGATACGTCCGGACTGTGCGGGGTTGAGGGCTTTGATCCGGAGAGGGGGCTGATCAGGGTGGGGGCGGGGATCCGGTGGCCAGCGCTGGTGCGGGCGGTGCGGGAGCGCGAGGTCGCCGGCGGGCCGTCGTGGGCGATCCGGCAGAAGCAGACCGGGGCGGACGATCTTTCATTGGGGGGTTCGGTCTCGTGCAACGCGCACGGGCGAGGGCTGACGTTCGGCCCGATGGTCGAGGACGTCGAGTCGCTGCGGGTGGTGCGTCCGGGCGGGGAGGCGGTGGAGTGCTCGCGCGGGGAGAACGCGGACGTGTTCCGGGTGGTGGTGGGCGGGTACGGGTTGTTCGGGGTGATCACCGTGGTGACGCTGCGGCTGGTGCCGAGGCGGGCGATGCGTCGGCGGGTGGACATCACGGACCTTGACGAGGCGGTGTCGGCGATCCGTCGGCGGGTGGCCGAGGGGAGTGTGTACGGGGACTTTCAGTTCGCGATCGACCCGGAGGACGGCTCCTTCCTGAGGCGAGGCGTACTGGCGAGCTATGAGCCGGCGGAGGGGGCTGTGGCGGACGGCGGGGAGGCGGACCTGCCGCGGGATCGGTGGCTGGACCTATTGAGGTTGGCGCACCGGGAGAAGGGTCGTGCGTTCCAGGCGTACGCCGAGCATTATCTGTCGACGCACGGGCGGGTGTATGGGTCGGACGACCTCCAGATGTCGACGTACATCCCGTCGTACGCGGAGTACCTGGCGTCGGCGAGGGTGGGTGGGGAGGGTGAGGCTGAGGAATCTCTGGTGATCAGCGAGGTGTACGTGCCGCCGGAGTCGCTGGGGAACTTTTTCGAATCGGCGCGGCGGATCCTTCGGGACGGCGGGTCGGAGGTGATTTACGGGACGGTGCGGTCGATCCGGCGAGACACGGAGACGGCGATGCCGTGGGCGTCGCGGGACTTCGCGTGCGTGATCTTCAACTTGCGGACGGTGCATACGGCGGAGGGGATCGGGCGGACACGTCGATCGTTCGAGCGGTTGTACGACGCGGCGTTGGACCTCGGCGGATCGTTCTACCTGACGTACCACCGGTGGGCGAGGAAGGACCAGTTGCTGCGGGCGTACCCGATGCTGCCGGCGGTGCTCGAGCGGAAGCGTCGGGAGGACCCTCGCGGGGTGCTGCGGAGCGACTGGTACGACCACCTGGCGCGGACGCTGGGGGTGTGAGGGGTGGTGCGTGGCTGGAAACTTGACGGGATCTTGATCCGCGTGGGGTGTTGGCGGGCCTACGAACCGTCGGAGGACATGCCCGTGAACCATGGTGTGGTGTCGAGTGTGCCGGGATTCGCGGTGTGCGTTGTGCTGGCGGCCGCGGCGGGGTGCGCGCCGGGGCCGGCGGGTGATGGCGGCGGTGCGGGGGGTGTCTGCGAGCGTTCGGTTGAGGGAGCGGCGACGCCCGCGGCGCGTCGGTTGCACTCGCACAACGATTACGAGCGTCGCCGCCCGTTGGAGGAGGCGATCGAGGCGGGGGTCGGGAGCATCGAGGCGGACGTGTTCCTGGTGGACGGGCGGTTGCTGGTGGCGCACGACCTGGACAAGACGAGGCCGGGACGGACGCTGGCGGGGATGTACCTGGATCCACTGGAGCGGCGTGTGCGGGAGCTGGGGTGGGTGCACCCGGAGACGCCGGGATTCTCGCTGGTGCTGATGGTGGATATCAAGGCGGACGGGGTGCGGGTGTACGAGGCGCTCAAGGAGGAACTCCGCCCCCGGGCGTGGATGCTCTCGTCGTGGCGCGAGGGCGAGGGGGTCACGCGCGGGGCGGTGACGGTGGTGCTGTCGGGGGATCGGCCGGTCCGGGACGTGGCGGCGGAGCGGGAGCGGTGGGTCTTTCTCGACGGTCGGCCCGGGGATCTGGAGTTGCCGGAGGGGGAGAGGCCCGGGCCCGGGCTGATGCCGATCATCAGCGGCCCGTGGCGTTCGATGTTCACGTGGCTGGGGATGGGCGAGATGCCGTCGCGGGAGCGTGAGCGACTGCGGGTATATGTGTCGCGGGCGCGGGCGATGGGGTATCAGGTTCGGTTCTGGGGGGTGCCGAACATGGAGTCGGTGTGGGGCGAGCTATGGGACGCGGGGGTGGATTGGATCAACATGGATGCGCCGGGACGGGCGGCGGCGTACCTTGGGGCGCGTGGGGCCGGTGGGGATGGGGCCGAGGTCAGGCCGAGCGCCGACGGAGGGCGATGACGCCGCCGACAAGGGCGAGGGCGATGCCGGCGCCGACGATCGGCCATCGCCAGGCGGCGAGCGCGGACTCGGAGGAGGAGCCCTCGCCCGACGATCGGGCCTGAGCCTGGGCCTGTCGTGCGATGGTGGTGGGGAGGGGCTGGCCGTCGGGTGTGGTGAGGATCTCGCGGGTGCCGGTTCGATCGAAGACGACGCTGCGGGAGACGGCGCGGGCGAGGCCCTGGGCGGTGGCGCGGACGGCCTCGGGCGTGAAGGCGGGTTCGTCCTGCGGGAGCGAGCCCTGCATCAGGAACTTGGTGTGGCGGGTGCGGCTCCAGAACCAGGGGAAGGCCGGGTCGCGGGAGGCCAGGCCTCGCTCGTGGAGCGTGGGGTCGTCGGGGTTGGCGATGGTGACCGGGTGCCCCTTGGGCCCGAGGCGGAGGGTGAGAGTGTGGAGCTTGTTCCCGAAATCGATGGCCTGCTGGGTCTGTGGGAGGGTGCGGTCGCCCTTGACGAGCTCGAGGCGGGCGGTGAAGGAGCCGTCGGGCTCGGCGGCGAGCGAACGGACAAAATGAGGCAGGGCGGAGATCGCGCGGGCGAGGAACAGGGGCGTGTAGTAATCGATCTCGCCCTCGAAGTCGATGCGGTGGACAGCCTCGACGCTCCAGGGTTCGGGCTCGAAGGCGGGGGG
This sequence comes from Phycisphaeraceae bacterium, assembly GCA_015200025.1. Lineage (GTDB taxonomy): Bacteria > Planctomycetota > Phycisphaerae > Phycisphaerales > UBA1924 > UBA2396. The sequence goes on from CP054186.1 coordinate 1,606,530, forward strand.
CGAGGCGGTCCAGAGTCGCCCGTCGGGGGCGCGGACCTTGACCTCGCCCGAGGAGGCGATGATGGCGAAGGCGCCGGTGGAGGGCTGGACTCGGACGATCGTGGTGTTCTGAGCGCCGACGCCCGGATCGCCGAAGCGGGCCTCGTGGATGCGGGAGTCTTCGAACCATGGCGCGAGGGCGGCGGCGAGTTTCGCGGCGGCGTCGCGGCTCGCGGGGTCTGCGGGTTGGGAGGGCGGGGCGAACGCGAGCGGGGCGAGGGCGATCAGGCCGAGGGATGTGAGCATGGTGCGGGCTCCGGGCTGGTGGGTTTGCTGATGGATCGGGCGACGCCGGCGCGGGCGTCGAGGCGGAGGAGACCGGCGAGCGTGATGGCGCCGGCGGTCAGGGCGGCGTTGCGGGCGAGGACGCCGGACCAGTCGTCGATGAGGTCCCCGCGTGAGAACCCGCACCCGCAGGGGGCGGGCGCGGGCGGGGGATGCCGGGTCAGGATCCCCGCGTAAACCGTCACGGCGGCCAGGACGAGGGCGAGGAGGGCCGGGGCACGCCATCGGCCGGCGGGCGAAAGGCCGACAAGGATCAGGGCGGACAGGCCGGCGGTCAGCTCGGCGGCGACGACAGCGCGGGAGATCAGAAGCGACCACGGCGCGGGGATGAGGCCGTGGGCGGCGATGGTCTCGGCGAAGCCCGCGAGGTCACGGGCTTTGGAGAGGCCCAGGGCGAAGAGGGCCGAGGCGGCGAGGAGGGTGGAGAACGTGGCCGAGCCCGCGAGGATCGACCGCGCCCGGAGCTTCATTGCCCGCCCCCGCCGGTGCCTGTGCAGGGGGTGGTGGAGAGTTTCTGCCTGTAGGAGTTCTGGAGCTGCTCGGTCGACTCGCCCTTGCCGTAGCAGCAGTTGCCCGATTCGGCGCCGCAGAGGGTGAGCTTGATCCACGGGCCGCTGGGCGGCGTGCTGTTGCAATCCCACACGATGGTCGAGGAGTACTTCTTGCAGGTGCGGATTTCCTGCTGATTCCAATCAGGGATCCGACCTTGCTGTCCCTGCGGGGCGTTGATGAGCCCCATGTCGCAGATGCGGAGGGATTGGCTGCTGCACCACGGCGAGCCGGGGTCGGTGCACTCCCAGTTGACCACTTTGCACGCCGGCCCGCTCGATCCCGGTTGACCAAGGGCGAAGGTCAGGCCGAGGGCGGCGGCGGGGATGAGCGCGAGCGGTGAGAGTGAAGTGCGACGATTCATGATGAGATCCTTATCCGAATGTCTGAGGGGCTAACGGTCCCGACCACGGGAGCCGAACCAGGTGCTGAGGATGGGGAAACCGATCTCGTGCTCGACGACGAGTTCGTCGCCGACGATAAAGTCGGTCCATCGACCGCGCGCGAGGCTGTGGTCGACGAAGATGACCGGTTCGGGGATGAGTTCGACGCAGCACCAGTACCGTTCTTCGGGCAGGTGGAGCTTGGTCATCATGCCGAGGCGGTCGGGGTAGTGGACCTCGGGGACGCGGACGGGCTCGGTGCGGTCGATTCTGGGATCCACGGTGAACCCCGGTCGCATGTCGCGCCAGTCGTTGGCGAGCGCCTTGTTCAAGTGGAAGCCGGGCCAGGAGATCTGCCGGCGGCCATTCTCGGGATCGACGTCGGCGGGTTGTGTGATGAGCCCCGCGGCGAGGAGCGCCTCCCACCACTTGAACTTGCTCATAAAGACCGTGTCTCTGGCGATGGGGAACACGTCCTTGTGGCTCTCGGTGTAGAGGGCGATGAGGGCGGCGTTCTGCTTGAGGACGATGGACCGCTGGGTGCGGCGGGATTCTTCGCGGGCGTTGCCCAGGGCGGGGAGCATGAGGCCGACGAGGACCGCGACGACGCCCAGGACGACCATGAGCTCGACGATGGTGAACGCCCGGGCGGGCCGCGGGCCGAGGCCCGTGGATCGGCGCTGCACGAAAGGCACCAAACCCAGGAGCGGTGCATTGGATGGCGGTCGGTGCTGCATCGTCGTTCTCCGACGCCGATCACGCACGGCACGCCGCGGCCACACCCCCTCGCCCATCGTGCCCAGCATACCACCCCCCCCCCCCCGCGTGTCAACACGATATTCGAGAATACTCGGCAAGTCATGTTATAGATTACACTTAGACTGTGCGTTCTCGGCGAAGCCCGCGAGGTTGCGGGCTTTGGAGAGGCCCAGGGCGAAGAGGGCCGAGGCGGCGAGGAGGGTGGAGAACGTGGCCGAGCCCGCGAGGATCGACCGCGCCCGGAGCTTCATTGCCCGCCCCCGCCGGTGCCGGTGCAGGGGGTGGTGGCGAGTTTCTGCCGGTAGGAATTCTGGATCTGCTCGGTCGATTCGCCCTTGCCGTAGCAGCAGTTGCCCGATTCGGCGCCGCACTGAGTGAGCTTGATCCACGGGCCGTTGGGCGGCGTGCTGTTGCAGTCCCAGACGATGGTTGAGGAGAACTTCTTGCAGGTGCGGATCTCCTGTTGGGTTGAAATAGGTATTAATCCGGGCTGCCCGTTCGGGGCGTCGATGAGTCCCATGTCGCAGATGCGGAGGGATTGGCTGCTGCACCACGGGCTGCCGGGGTTGCTGCACTCCCAGTTGATGACTTTGCACGCCGGGCCGCTCGATCCGGGTTGACCGAGGGCGAAGGTCAGGCCCAAACAAGCGGCGGGGATCAGCGCGAGCGGTGAGAGCGAAGGGCGACGATCCATGATGGACTCCTTGTTCGAACGAGTGTGGGGACTACCGGTCCCGTCCTCGGGAACCGAACCAGGTGCTGATGATGGGGATGCCGATCACGTACTCGACGACGAGTTCGTCGCCGACGATGAAGTCGGTCCAGACGCCCCGCGCGAGGCTGTGGTCGACGAAGATGACCGGTTCGGGGATGCGTTCGACGCAGCACCAGGTCCGTTCCTCGGACAGGTGGAGTTTGGTCATCATGCCGAGGCGGTCGGGGAAGTGGACCTCGGGGAGGCGGACGGGCTCGGTGCGGTCGAGTCGATCCTCGATGGTGTACCCGGGGCGCATGTCGCGCCAGTCGTTGGCGAGCGCCGTGTTCATAAAGTTCCCGGGCCACGTGAGTTGCCGGCGGTTGGGCTCGGGGTCGACCTCGGCGGGTTGCGCGATGAGCCCCGCGGCGATGAGCGCCTCCCACCACTTGAAGAGATTCATGAGGGCCGTGTCCCTGGCGATGGGGAACACGTCCTTGTGGCTCTCGGTGTAGAGGGCGATGAGGGCGGCGTTCTGCTTGAGCGCGATGGCCCGCTGGGTTCGGCGGGATTCTTCGCGGGCGTTGCCGAGGGCGGGGAGCATGAGGCCGACGAGGACCGCGACGACGCCCAGGACGACCATGAGCTCGACGATGGTGAACGCGCGAACGGGCCGGCGGCCGATGCCCGATGCCCGGCGTTGCGCACAAGTCACGGGATCGAGAAGCGGCGAGTTCGTCAGCGGTCGGTGCTGCATCGTCGTTCTCCGACGCCGGTCACGCACGGCACGCCATACCCAACTTCCCTCCCGTCCTGTCAGCATAACCCCCCCCCCCCCCCGCGTGTCAAGTCAATCATGAGTAAAGAAGCGAACGCATGTATTCTAGAGTAATCGTGCCGAGGGATACGCGACACTCGGGCGGGCGCGGCGGTCACGGTGTGCGGGATGGTGGGCGTGGCGGGAGGGGAAGGGAGAGGTTGGCGGCGAGAGCGTGCTTGCGTGTTGATATTGCGTGTACCCGAGTGACGCTCGGGCGGATCAAGGCGCTCGGCCGGAGCGTCGGTGCGGCATGGGCGTACCCCGTCCATACAGCGGATCCGAGTCTCCGGCGTACCGGGGAGGGGTGTGGGGGGTGTGGGGGTGTGGGGGTGTGGGGGTGTGGGGGTGTGGGGGTGTGGGGGTGTGGGGGTGTGGGGGTTTGGGGGTGGCACGGTGGTTGCGATATGAATCGGGAGCGCCGGGCCCGGTGAAGGATGGGGGGTGTGGGGGTCGATGGAAAGGGAGCGATGACGAGGAACCTCGAGCACATTTTGCGCCTGGAAGTGCCGGTGGTGGTGCGGCTGGGGGAGCGGGAGCTGCCGTTGGGCGAGGTGATGAGGTTTGTGCCCGGGTCGATCGTGGAGCTGCCCAAGAGCGCCGAGAGCGAGCTGGATTTGCTGGTCAATAACCGGGTGATCGCGAAGGGGAACGCGGTGAAGGTGGGGGAGAACTTCGGGCTGAGGATCTCGACGATCGGGACGACGGCGCAGCGGGTGGAGGCGCTGGGTCCGGCGAGGCCGATCGAGGTGCCCGACGCGGAGGGGTGATCTCGGGCCGGCGCGGCCGTGCGTGGATGATGGGCGCGGCGGGCGGGTCGGGTTTGCGGGCAGAGGTTGCGCGTGGCCGATATGGTGTTCGACCCCCGGCATCGAAACCGGGGGTGAAGCCGCGTTGATCGGGTTGGGTTGTGGTGGGTGTGCGTCGGAGGATCGGCGGAGGGGGAAGGTGGAGGGGGGGGTGGGTCAGGAGCGCGATTGATGCCTCGGGATATCCCGGTCGGGAACGGCGAGTTGCTGATCACGTTCGATCACCTGTACCGGGTGCGCGATCTGTACTACCCGCACGTGGGGTGGTACAACCACACGGAGGGTGCGGTTCAGCGGTTCGGGGTATGGGTGGACGGGTCGTTCGCGTGGATCGACGACACGTCGTGGCGTCGGGAACTGAGGTACAAGCCGGACACGCTGGTGACGGACGTGGTGCTGGTGAACGAGGGGCTCGGGCTGGAGCTGCGGTGCCAGGACGCGGTGGACTTTCACGAGCCGGTGTATTTCCGGTCGGTGACGGCGCGGGATCTCAAGGGGGTTCCGCGGGACGTGCGGGTGTTTTTCCACTGGGATCTGTCGATCCGGGGCGTTCCGGTGGGGGACACGGCGAACTACGACCCGCAGACGTCGGGGCTGGTGATCTACAAGGAAGACATCTACTTCATGTTCAACGGGTGCGATGCGCACAAGAGCGGGATCGATCACTGGGCGATCGGGACGAAGCGGCTGGGGGGCGCGGAGGGGACGTGGCGTGACGCGGAGGACGGGGCGCTGGGGCGGAACGCGATCAGCCAGGGGTCGGTGGACGCGACGGTGGGGTTCCACCTGGAGTTGCCGGCGGGGCGCGAGGGGACGTTCTGGTCGTGGCTGGCGGCGGGGCGGAGTTATCAGGAGGTCAAGGCGCGGCACACGCGGGTGCTGTCGAAGGGGGCGCCGCGGATGGTGGGGCGGACGGAGGCGTACTGGCAGTTGTGGGCGCGGAAGGAGCCTCTGGACACGAGCCCGTTGCCGCGGGAGGCGCGGGACCTGTACTACCGGAGCATGCTGGTGCTCCGGACGCAGATCGACAACGGCGGGGCGATCATCGCGGCGAACGACAGCGACATCCAGCAGATCGGCGGGGACCACTACTCGTACTGCTGGCCTCGGGACGGGGCGATGGTGACGTACGCGCTGGTGTTGGCGGGGCAGAGCGAGCTGTCGCGGAACTTTTTCCGGTTCTGCGCGGAGGTGATCGAGCACGAGGGGTATTTCCTGCACAAGTACACGCCGGCGGGGGAGCTGGCGAGCAGCTGGCACCCGTGGATGATCGAGGGTCAGCGGGTGCTGCCGATCCAGCAGGACGAGACGGCGCTGGTGGTGTGGGCGTTGCGTCGGCACTTCGAGACGTTCCGGGACGTGGAGTTCATCAAGCCGTTGTACAACTCGCTGGTGGTCAGGCCGGCGGAGTGGATGCTGCGGTACCGGGACGCGAACGGGCTGCCGCTCCCGTCGTGGGACTTGTGGGAGGAGCGTCGGGGGGTTCACACGTTCACGATCGCGTCGGTGATCGGTGCGTTGGAGGCGGCGTCGCATTTCGCGGCGGACTTCGGCGAGCCGGACCGCGAGGCGGCGTTCCGCGAGGGGGCGGAGCGGATGCGCGGGGCGCTCAAGCGTCATATGTGGAGCGAGGAGCAGGGGCGGTTCGCGCGGATGGCGACGCCGCTGCCCGACGGGACGTACCGGCTGGACATGACGGCGGACGCGGCGAACTTCGCGTTGTTCGCGTTCGGGGCGTTCGCGGCGGAGGACCCGCTGGTGCGGTCGGAGATGGTGTCGCAGCGGGAGCGGCTGAGCGTGAGGACGCAGGTGGGCGGGCTGGCGCGGTACGAGCGGGACTACTACCACCAGGTGGAACGTGAGCGTGTGGATCAGGTGCCGGGGAACCCGTGGATCATCTGCACGCTGTGGCAGGCACAGTGGCTGATCCAGGTGGCGGAGAAGCCCGAGGATCTGAAGGCGGCGATGGACCTGATCATGTGGGCGGTGTATCGGGCGGAGTCGTCGGGGGTGATGGCGGAGCAGTATCACCCGTACACGGGGCTGCCGATCAGCGTGAGCCCGCTGACGTGGAGCCACGCAACGTTCGTGATCGCGGTGGTGGAGTATTTGAGGAAGTGGGAGGAGTTGTCGCTGTGCGAGGTGCCGTACATGACGAGCGGGATGGGGCGTCGGTTGCTGGGAGCGGCGGGCCCGAGGAACGGGGGTGCGTCTCCGGTGCATCCGGTGGTGGGCGGGCCGAAGGGGTGAGCGGGAGTTGGTGAGCGCGAGAAGAAGGCCGGCCCGTGTGACGGGGCCGGCCTTCGAGAGGGATTGCTTTGAGGTCAGAGGACCGGTTCAGCGGCGACGACGGGCGGCGGCGAGGCCGGCGAGCCCGAGGAGGCCGAGCGAACCCGGGGCGGGGACGACGGAGTAGACGATGTCGACTTCGTAGCGGTTGATGTTGAACTGGCGGAGGTCGGCGCCGCCGGCGTTCCAGAAGATGAGGCCGGTGAACCCGCCGATGCCGTCGGTGGTGAAGAGGCCGTTGGGGGACGTGGCGAGCAGGCCGAGGGTGCTGCTGATGAGGCGGCCGGTGCCGGAGACGACGGCGATGAAGTCGGGGTCGTCGAGCTGGTCGGCGGGGGCGTTGTTCATGCCGAGTTCGAAGCTCAGGTCGGTGACGGGCCCGGGGGCGACGTTGGTCATCGGGGCGCCGGTGATGCTGGTCCAGACCATGGAGACCTGGCGGAGCCCGCCGCCGAGGTCGACGCTGGGGCCGACGGTGAAGAGGAGGTCGGTGTCAAGGAGGACGGAGCCGGGGGCGTTGACGGTCTGGGGGCCGCCGATGTACTGACCGCCCCAGGGGCCGAAGATGGCGGAGGCGACGCCGGCGGTGCCCTGGATGTCACGGTTGCCGAACCCGCCGTTGTTGAGGCTGGGGATCCCCGCGCCGTTGTGGGCGACGAGGTCGGCGGAGGCCGTCGCGGCGAGGCCGGCGGCCAGAACAATAACCACAGACAGACGATTCATGTCTTCTCTCCCTATGCCCGGGGTCGGGCGATGATGTCTGGCTTTCACGCCGTAACACACGGCGCCTGAGGCTCGGCGGGCGGAAACCGCCGGGCGAAAACCATCCGGGATGGTCCGGACAATGAAGTCTAATCGCACGCGGGGTGCGTTGCAAGTGATTTTGTGGTTCGGGCGGGAGGGAGTCGGTGTCGCCCCGGGGACCCGATGCTCGGGTTTGTTCCGCGGCCGGGGCGGCAGCGCGCCGTCCGAGAACGGGCGTCTGGATTCTGGCGTTCGGGTGTGTGGGGACGGGTTGGGTGGGGCGTCGGGCGCGATCCTGATGGTCGTGGGCGTCGGTGCCGGCGTGCCCGTGCCCGGGATGGCCGCGGGGAGCGAGCGGGTCGGGTGGGTCGACCGCGTCGGGTCACCACTATCAGGGGCCGGGGGTGCGGGTCGGTGGTGTGGTTCGTGGGTGAGGAGGGTTGCAACGGAGCGTGTGATCGGGGATACTCGGGCTTTCCCCAGAGGAGTTGAAAATGCCCGAGCGAGCGTTGCAGGTGTCGTCGCGTCCGGTGAAGGTGTTGACGGCCGGCGTGCTGCTGGCGATGGCGGGCGTGGCGCAGGCGGGGCCGCCGAAGGTGGGCGTGCTGGACGCGGCGGCGGGCGGATCGGGCCGTGTCTTCGCGGAGACGCCCGGGAGTCTTGAGTTCTCCGGCCAATTGATTGTTCGGCCGAAGCAGGGGATGTCGGCGTCGTTCGTGGCGGCGGCGCGGGCGGGGCTTGAGGGTCGGGTGCTGAAGTACTACCCGGAGGTGGACGAGTACGTGGTGGACGTGAGGGGCGTGGCGCGAGCGGGGGCGCGTGGTGAGGGCGAGAACGAGCTCGCGGCGGCGTTGATGGCGACGGGGCTGTACCAGTACGCGGTGCCGAACTGGATCTGCTACCCGCTGGAGACGGTGCCGAACGACCCGCTGTACGCGAGCCAGTGGCACCACCAGGTGATGCGTTCGGCGCTGGCGTGGGATATCTCGACGGGGCTCGAGCCGCTGATCGTGGCGGTGACGGACACGGGGATCGACCTGTCGCACGAGGACCTGGCGGGCAAGCGGGTGCTGGGGTTCGATGCGTTTGCGGACATGGCGGAGGCGGACGGGGGGAGCGTGGCGGATATCAACGGTCACGGGACGCACGTGGCGGGGTGCGCGGTGGCGGCGGGGAATAACGGCGTCGGGGTTGCGGGAGTGAACTGGGATTCGCGGATCATGATGATCCGTGTGGCGCTCGACGGGTCGGGGTCGGCGTATTACGACGACCTGCTGCAGGGGGCGCGGTGGGCGATCGAGAACGGCGCCAAGACGGTGAGCGCGTCGTACTCGGGGATCGGGTACGACCCGATCCAGACGACGGGGGAGTACATCGCGTCGATCGGCGGGATCTACTTCTACGCGGCGGGGAACGACCAGCGGAACCTGTCGGGGTTTGATTTCAACGACGTGGTGGTGGTGGGGGCGACGGACGAGGCGGACGGGAAGGCGTGGTTCAGCGCGTACGGCCTCGGGGTGGACATTTTCGCGCCCGGCGTGAACATCCTCTCGTCGTGCAACGGCGGCGGGTACTGCGGGGCGTCGGGGACGAGCATGGCGACGCCGGTGGCCAACGGGGTGGCGTCGGTGATCTGGTCGATCAACCCGAACCTGACGCCGGCGCAGGTGAAGTCGATCCTGTATACGAGCTGCATCGACTTTGGGGCACCTGGGAACGACGATTACTGGGGCTGGGGGCGGGTGGACCTGCTCAACGCGGCGGCGGCGGCGGCGGGGACGCTGGGCCCGGCGGCGCCGACGGCGACCGATGACGACGCGGACACGATCGAGGGTCTGGCGTTGCGGATCGACGTGATGGCCAACGACTACGACATCAACGGGGACTCGTTCGGGATCGACGCGTTCGACGCGGCCACGGGGAACGGCGGGGTGGTGTCGAGGTCGGTGGGCACCGGGCCGGACGGGCGGGATGAGTTGGTGTACACGCCGGCGCCGGGGTTCGTGGGGAACGACACGTTCGGGTACACGCTTCGGGATTCGACGGGCCGGACGGGGAGCGGGGTGGTCCGTATGCGGGTGCTGGATGGGGCGCAGTTCCGTGATCCTGATGATGTGCGGTTCACGGAGGCGGGGGTGCGTGTGTCGTACTACGTGACGGCGGGGTATTCGTTGTTGCCGAACTTCGCGGCGTTGACGCCGTACGCGTCGGGGGTGGTGCCGAATATTGATTATCCGTCGGTGAACGGGGCGTACGCGGGCTCGGGTCGCGCGGACGAGGTGGGTGCGGTGTACGAGGGGGTGCTGGTGATCGATCGGCCCGGGTTCTATGACCTGTTCACGAACTCGGACGACGGTTCGAGGCTGTGGGTGGGTTCGACGATGGTGGTGGACAACGACGGGCTGCACGGGATGGTGGAGCGGTCGGGGCGGATCGGGCTCAAGCCCGGGCTGCACCGGGTGCGTGTGGAGTTCTGGGAGAACTTCGGCGGGGCGGGGCTGATCGTGTCGGTGGCGGGGCCCGGGCTGAGCAAGCGTGTGGTGCCGCCGGCGATGTTCGCGTACGAGGTGTGCGGGGCGGACTTCAACGGTGACGGGTTCATCGATTTCTTCGATCTCGATGCGTACGTCGGGTGCTTCGACGGCGGGTCGTGCCCGGCGGGGCGTTCGGCGGACTACAACGCCGACGGGTTCGTGGACTTCTTCGACCTCGATGAGTTCATCGCGTCGTTCGAGTCGGGGTGCTGATCGGCCCGCAACGCGGAGGGAGCCCCGTGGGACGCTCGTGGCCGTTCGCGGTGTGCGTGGCGTTGGCGGTGGGGGCGTTCGCGCCGTCGGCGTGCGCGTCGGGCCCGGACTATTCCGCGCCCGGGCCGTACGAGGCGGGGCGGCGGGTGGTGACGGTGACGCGTGCGGACGGGAGCTCGTTCACGGCGGAGGTGGTGTACCCGGCGGTGTCGCGCGGGGACAACGCGCCGATGGCGCCGGGGGGCGCGTGGCCATCGGTGTCGTTCGGGCACGGGTTTGTGACGCCGGTGTCGCAGTACCGTGGGACGCTCGAACACCTGGCGTCGTGGGGGTTCCTGGCGATCGCGAGCACGTCGGAGGGCGGCTTCTTCCCGAGCCACGCGAGGTTCGCGTCGGACCTGTCGCGGTGCCTGACGTGGCTTGAGGATCGGCACGCGGACCCCGGCTCGTTCCTCTTTGGGCGGGTGGATGTCGGGGCGTTCGCGGTGTCGGGGCACTCGATGGGTGGCGGGGCGTCGATCCTGTCGGCGGCGTCGGACGGGCGTGTGCGGGCGGTGGTGCCGTTGGCGCCGGCGGAGACGAACCCCTCGGCGGTGGGCGCGTCGGCGGGGCTGTCGGCGCCGGTGCTGATGATCTGCGGAGACGCGGACGCGATCGTGCCGACGGGGACGAACGGGGCTCGGATGTACGGCGCGACGCCGCGGGCGCGCCGGTTGGCGTCCCTGGCGGGCGGGTTCCACTGCGGGTTTATCGACGGGGGGATGATCGGGTGCGATGCATCGGGGGGCATGACCCGGGCGGACCAGTTGAGGTTGACACGCGGGCTGATGACGGCGTGGCTGACGGTGTACCTGACGGACGAGGGGGCCGGGGCCATGGCGTGGCTCGGCGTGTGGGGGCCCGGTGGGGCGGGCGATCCGCGGGTGAGCGTGCAGCGGGACGCGAGGGCGGAGGTGACGACGGCCGAGGGGGAGGTTGAGGGGACGTGGGGGCGTGGGGTGGAGTTGTCGGGCGAGGTGCTGAACACGGGCCCGGTCGCGTCGGGGTATGAGGTGGTGGTGCAGGCCGGGGGCGTGGTGGTCGGGTCGGCGGTGGTGGGCCCGGTCGCTCCGGGCGGTGCGGCGCCGTGGGTTCTGCGTGCGGGGAGTGATGGAGTAACGTGGGCGGGGAACCCGACGGCGGCGGGGGTGGTGGTGAGCGCGAGGTCGTTGGCGGACGGGGGGACACGGGCGTGGGCGGGGGTGATGGTGTCGTGGTTCTGCCCGGCGGACGTGAACCGTGACGGGTTCATCGACTTCTTCGACGTGGACGTGTTCGTGTCGTGCTTCGAGGGGGAGGGGTGCGGCGAGGGTGTGGTGGCGGATTTCAACGGGGACGGGTTCGTGGATTTCTTCGACCTCGACGCGTTTGCCGGGGCGTTCGGGGCGGGGTGCTAAGGGCGCTGGCGTGGGGGGTCTGGGGCGAGAGCGAATCCGCGTGGCGAGGCGGGCGGCACCTATGCTTGGGGTTCGCACGGGGAACGTGCGGGCGAGAGTGTCCGCGGGCGTCTTTCCCGAGAGTGGAGCGTTATGGATTGGCCAGCCGCGAAGGTTCGTCGGACGTTTCTGGAGTACTTCTGCGCGCGGCGTGGGCACGCGCACGTCCCGAGCAGCCCGGTGGTGCCGCACGACGATCCGACGCTTCTGTTCACGAACGCGGGGATGAACCAGTTCAAGCCGATTTTCCTCGGGAGCGCGGACCCCGGGACGCCCCTGGGGCGTCTGAAGCGGGCGGCGAACAGCCAGAAGTGCATCCGCGCGGGCGGGAAGCACAACGACCTGGAGGACGTGGGGAAGGACACGTACCACCACACGTTCTTTGAGATGCTGGGGAACTGGTCGTTCGGGGATTACTTCAAGAAGGAAGCGATCGAGTGGGCGTGGGAGCTATTGACGTCGGTGTACGGGATCGCGCCGGACCGGTTGTACGCGACGTACTTCCAGGGGAACCCGGGGGCGGGGCTGGCGCCGGACGACGAGGCGAGGGAGCTGTGGCTTCGGTACCTGCCGGACAGCCGGGTGATCCCCGGCGGGATGAAGGACAACTTCTGGGAGATGGGCGAGGCGGGCCCGTGCGGGCCGTGCAGCGAGATCCACTACGACCGGATCGGTGGGCGCGAGGCGACGGCGCTGGTGAACGCGGGCGACCCGGACGTGATCGAGGTGTGGAACAACGTTTTCATCCAGTTCGAGCGGCTGCCCGGGGGGTCGCTGAGGCCGCTGCCGGCGCGGCACGTGGACACGGGGATGGGGCTTGAGCGACTGGTGAGCGTGCTGCAGGACCGCCGGAGCAACTACGACACGGACGTGTTCGCGGGGATTTTCCGCGCGGTGGAGGAGGCGACCGGGGCGCGGGCGTACATGGGCCGGGTGGGCGTGGAGGACAAGGACAACGTCGACACGGCGTACCGGGTGGTGGCGGACCACGCGCGGTGCCTGGTGTTCGCGATCACGGACGGGGCGCTCCCGAGCAACGTGGGTCGTGGGTACGTGCTGAGGCGGATCCTGCGGCGGGCGGCGCGGTACGCGAGGCAGATGCTCGGGGCTCGCCCGGGGCTGATGGCGAGGCTGGTCCCGACGGTGGTGGATGAGCTCGGCGAGGCGTTCCCGGAGCTGCGGCGTGATCCCTCGCGGGTGGCGGGGGTGATCCTGGAGGAGGAGGAGAGCTTCGGGCGGACGCTGGACCGCGGGATCAAGCTGTTCGCGGAGGTGGCGTCGTCGGCGTCGGCGCAGGGCCGGCGGGTCATCGGGGGTGACGAGGCGTTCCGGTTGTACGACACGTACGGGTTCCCGGCGGACCTGACGGCGCTGATGGCGTCGGAGCGTGGGCTGACGGTGGACATGGAGGGGTACGAGCGGGAGCGTGAGAAGGCGGAGGCGGTGAGCCGGGCGGGCGGGAAGGCGGTGGAGGCGGCGTCGAGGCCTGCGCTGGACCAGGAGGCGGTGGCGCGGCTGCGGGCGTTGCACGTGGGCCCGACGGACGACCTGTACAAATACGACCCGAAGGTGATCGGGGCGCACGTGCGGGCGATCTGGAACGGGCACACGCTGGACGAGCACGCCAAGCCCGGTCTTGGGCGTCCCGTGGGGCTCGTGCTGGACCGGACGAGCTTCTACGCGGAGATGGGCGGGCAGGAGGCGGACCACGGGGTGATCCGCGACGTGTCGGGCGCGGAGTTCCGGGTGGAGCACGTCAGCGCGTTCGGCGGGTACGTGCTGCACGTGGGCCATGTCGTGTCGGGGGAGTTCCGCGTGGGGGAGCGTGTGGAGCTGCACGTGGACCGGGATCGTCGGTCGTCGATCGAGCGGAACCACACGGCGACGCACCTGCTGAACTTCGCGCTGCGCGAGGTGCTGGGCGAGGGCGTGGAGCAGAAGGGCTCGCTGGTGTCGGAGGAGCGGCTGCGGTTCGACTTTGCGCACGGGCAGCCGGTGTCGGCGGAGGAGGCGGGGCGGGTCGAGGGGATGGTGAACGAGCGGGTCGCGAAGGACCTGACGGTGTACGCGCAGCCGGCGGAGCTGGCGGTGGCGCGTGGGATCGCGGGGGTGCGTGCGGTGTTCGGGGAGGCGTACCCGGACCCGGTGCGTGTGGTGAGCATCGGGCAGCCGGTGATGGAGTTGACGGCGTCGCCGGGGTGCGAGGCGTGGCGCTCGCTCTCGGTGGAGTTCTGCGGCGGGACGCACGTGGCGAGCACGTCGGCGATCGGGTCGTTCGCGCTGGTGGGTGAGGAGGCGGTGGCCAAGGGGGTCCGGCGCGTGGTGGCGCTCACGGGCGAGGCGGCGCGGTCCGCGTCGAGGCTGGCGGAGGAGTTGTCGGGCCGGGTCGAGCGTGCGGGGAAGACGAGCGACGACCGGATCGGGGCGGTGGCGGTGGAGGTCGCGCAGGCGATCGACGCGGCGGTGATCCCGATCTCGAAGAAGGCCGAACTTCGCGCGGGGGTGGCGGCGCTCCAGGAGCGGGCGAAAGCGGCGGCGAAGGCGGCGGGCGCGGCGAAGCGAGAATCGGCGGTGCGCGAGGCCCGCGGGCTGGCCGAGTCGGCGCTGATGAGCCCCGAGATGGTGTTCGTGGGGACGATCGACGCGGGGGACGACCGTCAGGCCTTGTCGGCGGGGTTGCAGGTGATCGCGGAGAAGGCCCCGAGGAACGCGGTGATGCTGTTCAGCGTGGTCGCCCCGGCGGGCGGCGAGCCCGGGAAGGTCTCGGTGGTGGCGCAGGTTCCTGCGGCGTTGGTGCAGAAGGGGCTCAAGGCCGGGGACTGGGTGCGCGAGGTCGCCGCGATCGTGGGGGGCAAGGGCGGCGGGAAGCCCGACAACGCGCAGGGCGGCGGGAGCGAGACCGCCAAGGTCCACGAGGCGGCGGATCACGCCCGCCGGTACGCCAGCCGGTTCGTGGGCTGATCGTCGCCCGTCGGGCGGGAGGATCGACGATGGCCGGACGCGGGGATCCCGATCACGAGGACGCCTTGGAGCGGGTGACGTTGCCGGCGCCGCCGCCGATCCCGGAGGGGCTCAAGCCGGCGCGGTCCGGGGGCGCGTCGCCGGTGAAGGAGAAGGGGTTGGGGGCGTCGATGGCGGAGGTGGGTCGGGCGTGGGCGTTGGCGTTCGACTTCATGCTGACCATCGCGGCGGGAGCGGGGCTCGGGTGGGCGCTCGGCCGGTGGTTCGGTTCGCAGAATAACTGGATTATGATCGGCTTTGTTCTGGGTTTTGCGACGGCGTTGTACCGGATCATCCGCCACACGCAGAAGCAGGAGGCTCGGGAACGAGCGGAGCGTGCCGGGCGAGGTGGTGGTGGGGGGGCGTGAAGGGGTGTCGGTGCTCGCCGGTGGTTTGGCCGGAGGCTATCCTTGGGCCCTTTGATGGAGCCCGCGTGGAATCGATGCCGGAGATGAGCGCGAGTCGGAAGTCGTTCGGCCTGGCGATGCTGGGCGCGACGCTGGCCGCGCTGGCGCTCGGGGTCGGGGTTTCGGCGGCGATGGGCGGGGGTTGGGATGCGGGGCGGTCGGTGGTGGTGGCGTTGGCGGCGGGGTCTTTCCTGACCTTTATTCCGGCGCTGGTCCCGATCTCACGGGAGTATTGGGGCGTGGGTGTGCTGTTCTGCGGGGCGACGCGTGGGCTGGTGGTGATCGGTCTGGCGTACGCGTTGAGCGGGGGCGAGGGCGGGCCGGAGCGTCGGCCGGTGATGGTCGGGTCGGCGTCGGGGGCCGGGCTCCTGCTGGCGGTGGAGACGGCGCTGGCGGTGGTGTTGTTGTCGAGGCTGGAGCGGGCGCGTGAGGCGTCGCGGCGTGGGGACGCGGTGGGCGGGGGTGGTGCGGGAGCAGGCGGGGCGGTGTCGGGCCGGGCGTCGGTGATGCCCGCGGTGGAGCACGTGTGACCATGACGAGTGTGTTTCCGGCGGGACTGGACGCGATGG
Organism: Phycisphaeraceae bacterium; assembly: GCA_015200025.1. Lineage (GTDB taxonomy): Bacteria > Planctomycetota > Phycisphaerae > Phycisphaerales > UBA1924 > UBA2396. The sequence continues at coordinate 1,622,096 of CP054186.1, forward strand.
TGGGCGGGTGGGTGCTGGCGGCGGCGGACCCGTTGTCGCACGTGGTGAACCACCCGGCGGTGAAGACCGAGGGTGGGACGTGGATCTGGTCGGGGAACCAAGGGAACCTGGTGATCGCGGGGGTGCTGATGATCGTGGTGGGGCTGTGGGCGGCCCGGCGGATCGGGACGGGCCCGGCGAGCCAGGGGGCCGAGGCGTACGTGACGCGGAACCCGTTCGCGCACATGCTGGAAGTGGTGTGCGTGTACCTTCGGGACGAGGTGGCGAGGCCGCTGCTGCACGACCGGACGACGGCGTTGATGCCGTTCCTGTGGACGCTGTTCTTCTTTATCCTGGTGAACAACCTGCTGGGGCTGGTGCCGCTGGTGGACGTGCTGCACTTGGTCGGGGTGGAGAAGGCGTGGATCGGGGGGACGGCGACGCAGAACTTCTTTGTGACGGCGGCGCTGGCGGTGGTGGCGGCGGTGGTGTTCAACGTGGCGGCGGTGGTGAGGCTGGGCCCGGTGGGGTTCGTCAAGCACATGCTGGGTGGGCTGCCGCCGATCATGTTCCCGATCGCGCTCCTGCTGTTCCTGATCGAGGCGTTGGGGCAGTTCGTGATCAAGCCGTTCGCGTTGGCGTTGCGTCTGTTCGCGAACATGACGGCGGGGCACGTGCTGCTGGCGTCGCTGTTGATGTTCGCGGGGGCGGGGGTGTCGAAGATCTCGGCGGGCGAGGGGTTCCTGTCGAACGGTCCGGTGACGGTGATCTGGGTGGTGGCGTCGCTGGCGGTGATGTTCCTGGAGCTGTTCGTGGCGTTCCTCCAGGCGTTTGTGTTCATGTTCCTCACGACGATTTTCATCTCGCTCATGGACCACCATGACGACGAGCACGGCCACGAGCACGAGCATGGCCATGCCCACGGTCACGAGCACGCCCACGCGTGAACAACGGACCGACGCGTCGCCCGGGGAGGCCCCGGCGGCGCGAGGATCGCTCGGCAGCGTTTCGAGAAAGGATGGATCGGGAATGATGACGAAGTTGATGAAGGCGTTTGTGCTGACGGCGCTGGCGGCGCCGGCCCTGGCGGTGGCGGCGGACGAGCCGTCGAGCGTCGGGAAGGGCCTGGCGGTGATCGGGGGCGGTCTGGCCCTGATCGGCGGCGGGCTGGGTATCGGCCTGGTCGGGAAGGGCGCGGTCGAGTCGATCGCCCGCCAGCCCGAGGCGGCCGGCAAGATCCAGATCAACATGATCCTGGCGGCGGCGCTGATCGAAGGCGCCACCCTGTTCGCGGTCTTCGCGGGCTTCGGCGCCAAGTGAGTCTGACCCCCGGACGCCCGCCCGACGGCGAGCGTCCGGATTGTTCGGATGGACGGTTCGTGCCCCGGGTCGCTCCGGGATGGAGGTCGCAGTGATGGTCTGGGCAACTCGGGTGGCGCTGGCGTCGGTGGTGATGGGCGCGGCCTCGGCGGCGCTGGGCGCGGAGCCGGGCGAGAAGGTCGAGGCGATCCCGTCGATCAGCCAAGGCGTGGCGTCGGCGCTGACGGCGTTGGTCGTGTTCGGGATCGTGTTCGCGGTGTTGTCGGTCAAGGTCTGGCCGGCGATCACCAAGGCCCTCGATGAGCGGGCGAACAAGATCCGGGACGAGATCGAGGCGGCGGAGCTGGCCCGTCGGCAGGCCAAGGAGGCGCTCGAGCAGTACCAGAAGAGCCTGGCGGACGCCCGGGCGGAAGCCCAGCGGATGATCGAGCAGGCCAAGGCGGAGAACAACAACTACCGCGTGACGCTCAAGGCGCAGGCGGACGCGGAGATCGCGGCGCTGCGCCAGCAGGCGACGCGCGACATCGAGGCGGCCAAGCGTGCGGCGATCGGGGATCTGTACCAGCACGCGGCGTCCCTGGCGACGGTCGCGGCGGGGCGGATCCTCAAGCGGGAGATCACCCCGGGCGACCAGGGTCGGCTGATCGAGGAGTCCCTCGGGCAGCTGCAGGGGATGAAGAACTGAGACGGTCGCGACGCGCGAGGAGATACGGATGCCCCTGATCGAATCACAACCCGACGCCCTGGCGCTGGTGTACGCCCGGAGTCTGCTGCAGATGGCCGAGTCCCGCGGGGGGCGGCCGGCGGTGGAGGCGACGCTGGGCGAGCTGGAGGACGTCCTCGAGCTGGCCCGCGGCAACGCGAGGTTCAACGAGTTCCTGTCGAGCCGGGCGATCCAGGCGCGCAAGCGTGGCGAGTCGATCGCGCGGGTGCTGGGCGGGCGGGTCTCGGACCTGACGCTGCACTTCCTGCTGGTGGTGAACGCGAAAGAACGGCTGTCGCGGCTCCCGTCGATCGTGGCGGCGCTCGACGGGCTCGTGCAGGAGAAGTACGGGCGGGTGGAGGTGGACGTGTACACGGCGGAACCGCTGGACGGGGAGGGCGTCCGGCGGATCCAGGGACGCCTGGGTGCGATCCTCGGGAAGGACGTGGTGGTTCACCCGTACGTCGAGGACGGGATGATCGGGGGCGTGAAGATGCGGATCGGTGATCAACTGGTCGACGCGTCGGTGGCGACGCAGCTGCGGAAGATGCGGGAGCGGCTGTCGGTCGAGGGCGACGCGGCCCTGAAGGCGAAAATCTCACGCATCATCGAGGGCTGAGCGTCGCCCCCTCGCGGGCGGCGCGCACGGCGAGGAGCGGGCGGGCATGGCGAAGAAGACGATCGCGGCGGTGAACGTGGCGGGCCAGCGCGTGTTCGTGCGCGTGGATTTCAACGTGCCCATCGAGGGCGGATCGATCACGGATGATCGGCGGATCCGGGCGGCGTTGCCGACGATCCGGAGCATCATCGACCGCGGCGGGCGGGCGATCTTGGCGAGCCACCTGGGGAGGCCCGAGGGGACGGGGTACGAGGCGGAGCACTCGCTGGCGCCCGTGGCGGCGAGGCTCGGCGAGCTGCTCGGGAAGCCCGTTGAGTTCCCGGGGACGGACTGCGTGGGCGAGGCGGCGTCGGCGGCGGTGGCGGGGATGCGCGACGGGGGCGTGGTGCTGCTGGAGAACGTGCGGTTCCACAAGGCCGAGAAGAAGGGGGACGCTGCGTTCGCGGCTCGATTGCGGCACGGGGCGGGGGTGTACGTCAATGACGCGTTCGGGACGTGCCACCGGCCCGAGGCGAGCATGGTCGCGCTGCCCAGGCTTATGAGGGACTGCCCCAGGGTCGTGGGGTTCCTGGTCGAGAAGGAGATCGCGTTCCTCTCGGAGAGGCTGGCGTCGCCCGAGAAGCCGTTCGTCGTGGTTTTGGGGGGCGCGAAGGTCAGCGACAAGATGGGGTGCATCGACAACCTGCTCCCCAAGGCGAGCCATGTGATCGTGGGCGGGGCGATGGCGTATACCTTCCTCCGGGCGCTGGGGAAAGAGGTCGGGTCGAGCCGCGTCGAGGAGGACCGGATCGCGGACGCGAGGAAGACGCTCGACCTGGCGGCGAAGCTCAAGGCGGAGCTCCACCTGCCCGTGGACCACGTGTGCAACACGCAGTTCAGCGAGCACGGGGATATCGAGGTGTTCGAGGACCGGATCAAGCCCGGGTACATGGGGCTGGACATCGGGCCCAAGACGCAGACGAACTACGCGTTGATCCTGAGGCGTGCGAGGACGGTGGTGTGGAACGGGCCGATGGGGGTGTTCGAGATGAAGCCCTTCGCGGTGGGGACCTCGACGGTGGCCCGGGCGATGGTCGAGGCGACCAAGGGCGGCGCGACGACGATCGTGGGCGGCGGGGATTCGGCGGCGGCGGTGGAGTCGATGGGCCTGGCGGCGGGGTTCAGCCACGTCTCGACCGGGGGCGGGGCGAGCCTGGAGATGCTCGAGGGCAAGCGTTTCGAGAGCGTAGACCTGCTCGACGAGGCCTGAGACATCCGGCGTATGCCCGGCGCAGGCCGGCCTGGGTAGGGACGGGCGGGGTGGGGCGGGAGGCGGGATGGACTATTTCACCGCCGATCTGCACCTCGGGCACACGAAGATCATGGTGTATGGCCGGCGAGTGGGGTTCATGACCGGCCCGGACCGCCGTGCGTTCGAGGACCTACTCGCGTCGGGGGTCTCGCCGCGGGAGATGGATTGGAAGCCCTCGGCGGCGTCGGTGTCGCGGATGGACGAGGCCCTGATCGAGCGGATCAACGCGACGGTGAACCCGGGCGACACGCTGTGGGTGCTGGGCGATTTCGCGCGGCCCCGCTCGGGCACCTCGTCGGCGTACCGGCGGTATCGGGACGCGATCCGGTGCCGGGACGTTCGGCTGGTCTGGGGCAATCATGACAACCGGCACCGGGCGTCGGGGCTTTTCGAGAGGACGTACGAATCGGCGATGCTCTTTGTCGATCCGTCGGGCCGCGAGCCCACTCGGACGGAGGACGAACTGTTCGCGAGCAAGGCGGGCCGGGCCGTGTTGTCGGGCTCGGGGTGGGCCGGGGGGCGACGGCGGGTCTTTGTGAGCCACTACTGCCACGCGGTGTGGCACCACAGCCATCGTCGCGTGTTCCACCTGTACGGGCACACGCACGGGAACCTGGAGGCCTGGCGGGAGGCGCATATGCCCTACGCGCTGGCGATGGACGTCGGGGTTGATCTGTGGGGGTACGCCCCGGTCTCGTTCGCGGACGTCGACCGGGTGCTGTCGGCGAAGGCGGACCGTTGCCCGCCGCACGCGATCGATCAGCCGATGGGCGACGATTGAGACCCGCGAGCGGCGCGTTTAGACTTGTCGCGGAGGGTCGGGACGGGAGTTTGAACCATGTCGTGGACGCGAGATCGGTGGGCGTTGGTCGTGGCGGCGGCGGCGATATCGGCGGCGGGGCTGGTGGGCGGGTGCGCGTCGTCGTCGGCCTCGGCGGGCGAGGACGAGGAGAACTGCGTCCCGGCCGGGTCGGAGGGGAACCGTCCCGGGACGGTCGCGGTGAACACGGTCTGCCCGATCGTGGACTCGGACGCGGCGGACGGGAGCGTGACGGTGGCGCACCAGGGCAAGACGATCGCGCTGTGCTGCGCCGGGTGCGTGCGGAAGTTCAACGCGATGACGACGGCCCAGCGCGACGCCGTGCTCGCGAAAGCGATGACGTACTCGAAGTAAGCCCGGCGGCGTCCTCGATGATCGAGCGTTGCGGGTTCGAGAGGGCCAGGGCGCGCGCGCGCGCGGGCGTGAGCCACGCCCGGGCGGTCGCGGGATGACCGTCCGGGGTGATCGTCAGGCGGGAGGGCCGATCGGGCGGGGCGTCGGCGTGGAGGACGACGAACCGGACGTCGCGGTGTGACGTGGCGTGGGAGAACGCGGACCGGCGTGAGACGGTCAGGCCTTCGAGCCCCAGGCCGCGCAGCGCCTTCGGGGCTGAAGGTGGACGGGCCTTGGCGGCGGGCGCGGATTCGAGGGTTGGGACTTGCCACAGGCCCGCCCAGAGGCCTCGGTCGGGGCGTTGTTCGAGGAGGAGTCTGCCGCGACGGTCGCGGATGACGACGCAGACCGCGGTGATGGTCGCGCGCGCCGGAGGGAGTTTGGGTTCGGGGATGAGGCCGGTGATCCCGAGCGATCGTGCGAGGCAGAGTCCGGCGAGCGGGCAGGAGCCGCAGGACGGCGAACGTGGCGTGCAGACGGTGGCGCCGAGCTCCATGAGCCCTTCGTTGAGGGCCGGAACGTCGTGCTCGGCGGCGGCGTTGACGAGATCGTCCGCGAGGCCCCAGGCGAGGCGGAGTCCGTCATCGCGGGGGGTGCGCACCCCGTGGAGGCGGAGGAGGACGCGGGCGACGTTCCCGTCGACGATGGGGGCGCGGAGGCCGAAGACGATGGAGGCGACGGCGCCGGCGGTGTATCGCCCCAGTCCCGGGAGTCGGGCGAGCTGGTCGGGATCTCGGGGGATGATCCCGCCGTGCCGTTCGAGGACGGCTCGGGCGGCGTCGTGGAGGAACCGGGCGCGGCGGTAATAGCCCAGGCCCGACCAGAGCGAGAGCACGTCGGCCTGGTCGGCGAGGGCCAGCGATCGGATCGTCGGAAAGCGGCGGAGGAAGCGCTCGAAATAGGGGACGACCCGGGCGACCTGGGTCTGCTGGAGCATGAACTCGCTGACGAGGGAGCGGTAGGGGTCCCTGGGCGAGGTCCGCCACGGGAGGTCTCGGGCGGCGTGGCGGAACCACTCCGCGACGGCGTGAGCGGCATGGCTCGGAGGGACCGGGGGGTGATGGGCGGACTTACGGGGCATCGCGGAGCGCGTCGGAGATGGCGGGCTTGAGGTCGGCCCATCGGGCGTCGGAGCGTTTGCCGACGGTGATCCAATCGTTGAGGATGAGGAGGTTGGCGACGCCGGGGATGGCGAAGAGGGCGAGGGCGGTGGGGTCTCCCCCGGCGTCATCGGCTGATCGGTACGAGCGTGCGGTGGGGGCGATGGCTCGGTCGAGGACGCACTTGAGGGCGTTGGGGTTGGGGGTGTCCTGGAAGCGGAGGACGTGGTAGGGCATGGGGTATTGTTGGGTCGCCCCGGCGTGCCGGTGGCGAGGGTGCCAGGGCGGGCGTTCGTGCGGGGCGTGGGGCGGGTAGACTGTCGGGGCTGAACAGGCCGGCAGGCCCGGTATGGAATGAAAGGTCCCGGCGTGCCCGTGTGGTCGAGATGGACAGACCTGCTGAACCGGTTAGCCTCCTATTCGCCGTGGGAGGTGGTGGTTGAGTTTGCGCTGATCTGGGTGATCGTGTACATCGCGGTGCGGTTCGTGCAGGGGACGAGGGCGGCGGGGGCGTTCAAAGGGCTGCTGCTGATCGCGCTGGTGGTGGTGCTGGTTTCTCGCGTGCTGGGCGGGGGCGAGCGGTTCGAGCGGATGACGTACCTGGTCGACAAGTTTCTGACGTTCGTGGCGGTGGGGCTGATCGTGATCTTTCAGCCTGAGTTGAGGCGGGCGCTGGTGAGGCTGGGCGAGACGCCGTTCTTCCGGGGGACGCCCCCGGAGATCGCGTACATGGTCCAGCAGATCTCGGAGGCGGCGCGGTACCTGAGCCGGGCGAAGTTCGGCGGGCTGATCGTGATCGAGCGCGGGGTCCCGATGGCAGGGATCGTGGAGGGCGGGACGCGGCTGGGGGCGGAGTTGTCGTCGCAGTTGTTGCAGACGATTTTCTTCCCGGGGTCGGCGTTGCACGATCTGGCGGTGGTGGTGAAGGGCCGGACGATCCACTCGGCGGGGGTTCAGTTGCCGCTGGCGGAGGCGGCGGAGATGCCCGACGAAAAATTCGGGAGCCGGCACCGGGCGGCGCTGGGCGTGTCGAAAGAGAGCGACGCGGTGGTGGTGGTGGTGAGCGAGGAGACGGGGACGATCCGCCTGGCGGAGCGTGGGCGTCTGAGCGAGCCGATCGTGCCCGACGAGTTGCCGGCGGAGCTGCGTCGCCGGCTGGTGCGAGTGCCGGTCCGCGGGCGCGGGGTGGTCTCGGCGGTCGATCACGGTCCTCCGGCGGTGGGGCACGGCGAGGACGCCGCGGCGGGGTCGGCGGACGCGGGGATGATGGAGGAATCGGGGGAGGCGATGGACCCGGGCCCGGACCGCGGCGCGGACGCCGACGGCGTGGGCGGGGCGGGGTCGGACGGCGGCGAGGGGGGCCGGCGTCCGGGCGGGGCGGCCTTCGGGACGCGAGGGTGAACGATGCTGCAACGGGTCCCGATGCTGATCGTGGTGACGCTGATCTCGGCGACGGTGTGGCTGTTCGCGGAGTCGGAGAGCCTGCGGGAGAAGGAGATCTCGCTGCCGATCGAGTTCGCGTCCGAGCCGGGGTCGTCGTTGTTGCTGGAGGTCTCGGACGGTCAGAACTGGCGTGACCGGGCGTTGGTGTCGGTGCGGGGCTCGACGAGCGCCCTCTCGGCGTTGGAGGAGCAGGCCAAGCGGGCGATCCGGCTGACCCCGGACCGCGAGGGGATGCCGAGCCTGAGCGGGGAGACGCTCTTGGATCTACGCGACGTGTTGACGCGGACCCCCGAGATCGGCGGCCGAGGGCTCCGGATCACGCGGATCGAGCCATCGGCGATCCGGGTCTGGATCGACGAGCAGGTGACGAAGGAACTCGAGGTCGTGGTGGACGCGGGGTCGGCGGACCTGGACGGGGTGCCGCGGCCTTCGGTGACCCGGGCGCGGCTCCGCATGCCCAAGAGCCAGGAGCGGATCCTTCGAGCGGATGCGCGCGTGACCGCGCGGGTGGCGCCCGAGTCGCTGACGGCGTTGGTGCCGGGGCGGAAGGAGACGCTCACGGGCGTTCGGCTGCTTCCTCCGATCGAGTTGTCGGGCCTCCCGGCGCGACATATCCGAGTCGAGCCGTCGTCGGCGTCGGTGGAGTTGACGCTGCGGAATCGCACGGCGCAGCACACGCTACAGCAGGTGTATATCCAGGTGTCCCTCCCGCCGCGGGATGTGGGGCAGTGGGACGTGAAGATCGAGAACGACCGGGCTTTCTTTGAGAACGTGGTGGCGACGGGCCCGGCGGAGTTGATCGGGGAGCTCAAGGCCGGCCGTATGAGCGCGGTGGCGCTGCTGCAGTTGTCGTACGAGGAGTTGAATCGGCGTGAGTCGGCGGTCCGCCCGGTGTTCATGACGATCCCGCCGAGCAGCCTGGTCTTTACGGTTGATAACCCGATCGTCAAGGTCTCCGCCACCCGGCGGGCCGAGCCCGCCGGCGGCCCCCGGGACGACGCCGAACCGGGGCTTTGACGGGATCCCCGGGGGCCCGGAACACCCCCAGGAGACGATCGCGGCGTCCGGTTTACTCCGGTGCGCCGGGGCGATACCCTTGGTCCCTTCCTCCGCACGCAGTTCTGGTTCGTTCTTTGGAAGGGTCTGGATAAAGTGGGGGCATGGGCGGGGTTTCGGGCGTGGCGGGGTCGTAGGCGAGGTGAGGGGGCCCGGTCGATCGGCGGCCGGCGCGTGTTGAGGAATCCTCCGGAGTGTGAGGCTGTGAAGATCAAGACCGACGAGATCGCGAGCGTGATTCAGCAGGAGATCGAGCGGTACACGACGGAGTTGGAAGTCTCCGAGGTGGGCCGCGTGGTGGAGGTGGGCGACGGGATCGCGCGGATCTACGGGCTGGCGAAGGCGATGTCGGGGGAGTTGCTCGAGTTCCAGACGGCGGAGGGGGCGGTGATGGGGCAGGTGTTCAACCTGGAGTTGGACACGGTGGGCGCGGTGATCTACGGGGATTGGCTGTCGGTGAAGGAGGGGGACACGGTCCGTTCGACGGGCCGGCTTCTGGAGGTCCCGGTGGGCGAGGCGCTGCTGGGCCGGGTGGTGGACCCCTTGGGCAAGCCGCTGGACGACGCGGGCCCGATCAACGCGACGGAGTTCCGGAAGGTGGACATCATCGCGCCGGGGATCGCGGAGCGTCAGCCGGTGCATGAGCCGCTGCAGACGGGGATCAAGGCGGTGGACGCGATGATCCCGATCGGCCGCGGGCAGCGCGAGCTGATCATCGGTGACCGCAAGACGGGCAAGACGGCGGTGGCGATCGACACGATCATCAACCAGAAGCAGTATTGGGGCACGCCCGAGGCGGTGGTGTGCATCTACGTGGCGGTGGGCCAGAAGGAATCGACGGTCGCGGGCGTCGTCGAGACGCTGCGGAAGAACGGCGCGATGGACTACACCATCGTCGTGAACGCGGCGAGCAGCGACCCGGCGCCGATGCAGTACATCGCCCCGTACACCGGGACGGCGATGGGTGAGTTCTTCATGTGGAACGGGGCCAAGGGTCGCACGCCCAAGCACGCCCTGTGCATCTACGACGACCTGTCGAAGCAGGCGGTGGCGTACCGGCAGCTGTCGCTGCTGCTCCGCCGCCCCCCGGGGCGAGAGGCGTACCCGGGCGACGTGTTCTACCTCCACTCCCGCCTGCTCGAGCGCGCGACCAAGCTTTCCGACGAGAACGGGGCGGGATCGCTGACGGCCCTCCCGATCATCGAGACGCAGGAAGGCGACGTGTCGGCCTACATCCCCACGAACGTCATCTCGATCACCGACGGTCAGATCTACCTCGAGCCCGAGCTGTTCTTCTCGGGCGTCCGACCGGCGATCAACGTGGGCATTTCGGTCAGCCGCGTGGGCGGGAACGCGCAGGTCAAGGCGATGAAGAAAATCGCCGGGTCGCTGCGCCTGGACCTGGCCGCGGCCCGCGAACTCGAGGCCTTCGCCCAGCTGGGCACCGAGCTCGACAAGGCGACGCAGCGTCAGCTGGACCGCGGGCGGCGGATGGTCGAGCTGCTCAAGCAGGGGCAGTACACCCCGTTCGTCGTCACGGACCAGGTGATCTCGATCTACACCGGCTCGAAGGGGTACATGGACGACATCCCGGTGTCCGACGTCCGCGCGTTCGAGACGGGGCTGCTGAACCACCTGAAGGGGGCGGCCAAGCCCGTGTGGGACGAGCTCAACGCCAAGAAGGCCCTCGACGCGGAGATCGAGAAAAAGCTCGAGGACGCGATCAAGCAGTTCAAGGCGAGTTTCAAGACGTCCTGAGCCGATCGCCGGGCGACGCCGCCCGGGCCGGATTTCAGCCGGGGCTTTTACCGGATCTCTCATCCCCCACGAGATGGAGCATCGACCCGTTTGAAGCGGGTTGTATTCTCACGTGTTTCCGGGAGGATCCAGAGATGCATCCAAGGATTGTCGTGCGCACGCGCGCGTTGTCTCCGACCATCACCACGGCCACGTGGTGTGTGGTTGGTCTGGTCCCGTCGCTCGCGCACGCCCAGTGCGTTCCCTCGTCCAACGCGACGCTGGAGTACTCGGTCCAGGTGGCGGGGACCGAGTTGCCCGTCTCCCTTCCCGGGAGCATCTTGAACGTCACGCTGAGCCCGTGCGTTGAAGACATCTCGGTCGATTTCCTCGGTTGGTCGCTCTCCGCGTCGCGGGGCGACGGCAACAACACCGCGGGCGCCGAGCTGAGCTTTGACGTGGTTTCGTTCGGCCAGTCGGCCTTCGATCGCATCAACGACTTCGCCTCGGGTGAAGGGTTCAACTGGGACGGCGGGATCACGATCCAGGATTGCCCGGTCACGGGGAGCAAGCCGCTCGGCCGAGTCGGGGGCTCCATCAGCCTCTATTCGTTCTGGATCGGTGGTGGCGGCCCGTACGTCCAGAAAATCCGGAACGACTTCGTCGCCTGCGACACGATCATCGTCGACGCCGACGGGCCCGCGGTCGTCGAGATCCCTGTCACGCTCTCGGGGTCCGTGCTCGCCGCCGAAGCGTTCGGGGATCCGGTCCACACGTTCGGCAAGTCCCGGCTCCGCCTGTCGGGCGTCATCGCCGGGCAGTCGATCGGCCCCGACGAAGTTTCGGTCGAGTCCGTCTCGGTCATCCCCGAGCAGGCGTCGATCAACCGGACCACGATCATCCGCGTTCCCTTGCACGCGGGCCGCAACCAGTTCGAGATGACCGTGACTGGCTTTGCCGAAGTCGAGGCCAGCGCCAAGTCGACCGGTCTTTTCGGGCTCGTCTCCGGCGCTTCCACCGTGCAGGCGTCGTACCCCAACACCATCCTCCTGGGCTACTTCCGGGGTGAGAACGGCGGCCCGCTCCCGCCCGGGCTGCGCATCGCCAGCGCCACCTCCGCCTTGGTTTATGCCGATACACGCGGCGTGTGCCCCGCGGATTTCAACGGGGACGGGTTCGTGGATTTCTTTGACATCGATGCCTTTGTCGAGGCCTTCGACGCGGGATGCTGAGCCGCTCGGCGCTCACAATCGCCCGGGGTGGCGAGCACGTGCCCCTCTCATGACCAAACACAAACCTAGTACACACCCATTCTGTATGTTTGAACATTTCTCTTGACATTCTTTCTCGTCGCCGATCATATGGTGTTGAGGCCCGCGACCGCGTCGTGATCGGGCCGGGAGGCGACTATGGGACGTGAGCGGCGAGCGGGGCTTTCGGGTTGGGGAACAGGGTGTGCGGCGTGGCTCGCGTGGGCCGGCTCGGGGGGTGAGGCCTGCTCGGTGCTGGCTCAGCCTGCTGAGTACTTTGACCTGGGCGCGGCGGAGGCCCCGGCGGCACCGCCATACGCGGGCGGGTACGTGGACGACGGTACGTTTTTGCCGTACGTGGACCCGCCGGAGTTGCTCACGGTGAGGTGGGTTCGTTTCGAGTTGATCGGTGGGGTTTCGGGTGACGTGTACCTCGACTTTGACGCGAGGGTGTACACGCCGGACACCCCGATCACGTTCGCGTTGTACGACTCGGCGGGCGGGCTAATCGCGGTGAACAGCGGCGGGGGAGGATTCCCATCGGGCGGGGGCGCGGGGCTCTCGTTCGGATCGTCGGGCGAGCGTGTGCCGTTCGTCAATACCGCGCTGCGCGGGCAGGACGGCTCGGCGCTCGCGTCGGGGGTGTACTGGTTCGCGGTCGCGGCGGGTTCGCTCGGCGAGGTGACGGCCGGGGCAACCGGATGGGGTCTGACGACAACGGCGTCGTACACCTTGGAATACGACGAGCCCGGGTTGTTCACGGAGGTCGGGATCATCGCCGGGAACACGGCGCCGCCGCCTCGGCCGGTGAACGACGATTGTGCCGACGCGCTGCCGATCGGAGAGAACGCCGGCCCGATGCCCTCGTGGGTGGGCACGAACTTCGGGGCGACGCAGGACGGGGTGAGCCCGTGCTACCCGAGCCTCGCGGGCGTGACGATGAAGGACGTGTGGTTCCGGTACGTGCCGTCGGTCGGCGGGTGGGCGGAGGTGGAGGCGACGGGCGGGGCTGGCGGGGCCGCGACGCCGCTCCTGACCCTGTACGACGGTGGCTGCGGGGGTTTACCGACACGGTGTTCGGGTGGCGGGAGTTTCGTGGGGGTCGGCGGGACGCGGCTGCGATTCCCGGTGGAGGCGGGCGAGGCGCGGACGCTCGGGTTGGCGGTTCGGGCGGGGCAGTGGGGGCCGATGAGGCTTGACGTGCGAGCCGTCGGTGGGCCGTGCGAGTTGAGCGTGCCGGCGGGTGCGGTGTGGGAAACCGAAGGGGCGTGCGACACGGGCCTCAACGACGGGTGCACGTTCGGACCCGGCGCGTACGACGCGCTGGTCTTGGGCCGGGCCGTCCGTGGCTGGTTGACCTCGACGGGGTCGTCGAAGGACGACGATTGGTTTCGGTTTGTCGTGAGCGAGCCGGCGGCGGTTCCCGTGGCGTTCGAGGCCCGTCAGCCGATCCAAGCGGCGATCGTGCGGGCGTTGCCAGACGGGTGCGCGGGGCGGGTCGAGTGGTCCGCGCGAACGATCGATCTCCCGGTGGAGTGCGGTGTGGTCCGCGGGTCCGTGACACTCCCCGCGGGGGCGTATTTCCTGCGGGTTACGCCGACGTTCCGCGACGGGGTGCCGTGCGGGGATTGGCTCGGCGAGTACTGGGCCTCCGTGGGAGAAGGCTCGTGCCCCGCGGACTTCAACGGTGATGGGTTTGTGGATTTCTTCGACTTCGACGCGTTCGTCGGCTGCTTCGAGGGCTGGGAGTGCCCGCCCGGCGCCGACGCCGATCTCAACGGGGACGGGTTCGTGGACTTCTTTGATTACGATGCGTTCGTCGAGGCCTTCGAAGCGGGGTGCTGAGTACAGGCCACGGGCGAAGTTACTTCGGCACGTGCACGTAGGCCGAGGCGGGGATGACTTGCTTGGGGACGCCCGGGGCGGACCAGCTCAGGGCGAGGTCGGCGCCGCCGGACTTTTCGAACATCTCGACGGTGATGGGGTGGTAGCCCGCGCCCAGCGCGATCACGCCGGACTTCTCCGAGAGCGAGTGGAGCCCGTCGTGGTCGACGACGAGGGTCGATCCGATATACAGGCGGCTGCCGTCGTCGCTGGCGAGGTGGAAGGAGTACGCGGCGTTGGCAGGGACCACGAGGTACCCGATGAAGCGGAGGGCGTAGGCGTCGTCGGAGGGGGCGTGCGAGATGGAGGGGATCTCGGCGATGCCGGTGCCGGCCGGGGTGAGCGAGGCGAAGTCCGGGAGTGTGTCCCATTCGCCCTTGAACGCCTCGAAGCGGAGCCCCGGGAGGGGTTTGCTCTGCCCCGGGTCGTCGAGGATGACGCTGGCGCGCGGCGGGGCGTTGGTGAACGTCCGACGGACGATCGGGCCGACGGGCTCGCCGCCGCGGAACGCCCGGGCAGCGATCGTCATGGTCCGCGTGATGCGGAGCGGCTGGCGGTAGAGCAGCGACGAGGCGGTCGGGTCGCGTCCGTCGGCGGTGAAGCGGACCTCGGCGCCCCGCACGTGGTTTGTGATGGTGACCTCGTGGGAGCCGACGAAGATCTCCGTCGGGGCGTCGATCGTCGGCGGGATCACGACGTCGGGCTCGCCGTTGATCCAGAGCGTGATCACCGGCACAGGGCTCAGGCTGTCCCGGGCGTACGCCGAGAGGTCGGAGAGATCCACGACCACGCCCTCGTCCGAGCGTGAGACGGGGAGCATCGCGGCCCGGGAGGTTTCCGGCGGCAGGAGGAGCCGGGCGCCCTCGGGCGGGTTGAGCAGCCCGGGCACGAGCACCCGGCCATCGGATGGGATCTCGAAGAGGTGGAGGAAGAGCTGCGTCGAGCCGTCGCCCTTTCTCATGGTCACGCGGCCCCAGGCGGGGGTGTCGGACAGGGGGCTGCGCTCGGTGCCGTAGATCGCGTCGCCGTTGGTCCGCATCCAGACGCCGATCTCGCGGAGGCGTGCGATGCTCTCCTCGGGGAAGCGTCCCTCGGCGGTGGGGCCGACATTGAGGAGAAAGTTCCCGCCCTTGCTCGCGATATCACAGAGCATGCGGATGAGTTCGGGCGTCGATTTATAGTTGAGGTCTTTCGCGTTGTACCCCCAGTGCCCGTTCATGGTCATGCAGGTTTCCCAGTCGCCCGGGAGCCCGCGGTCGGGGATGGTCTGCTCGGGGGTGTGGTAATCGCCCAGGAACCCGGGGCCCTTGGTGTGCCCCTCCATCCCGGCCCGCCCCTTGTCGATGCGGTTGTTGACGATGACGCGCGGGTTGGCGGCGCGGATGAAGGCGTGGAGGTCTTTGCCGCGTTCGTGTGTCCAGGTCCCCTCCCACTCGCCGTCGAACCACAGCACGCCCGGGTCGTACGCGGGGGCCATCAGTTCGCCGAGTTGCCCATTGAGGAAGGCGACGAACCGCTCGAAGTCGGCCCCCTCGGTGGGGCGGTCCGCCCGCTCCCACGGGCGCCGCGGCAGGTAGTCCGGGTGGTGCCAATCCATGATCGAGTGGTACATGCAGAACCGCACACCGGGCCCCTTGCCGTCCGACGCGGTCTTCCGGCAGGCCTCCGCCAGCTCGAGCATGATGTCGCGGTTGAAGGGTGTGCGCATCACGTCGAACTCGGTGTGGGCCGAGTCGAAGAGCGCGAACCCGTCGTGGTGCTTGCTCGTGATGACGAGGTAGCGCATGCCGGCGTCGCGGGCGAGAGCGACCCAGGCGTCGGCGTCGAACGCCGTCGGGTTGAATCGCTCCGCGAGGCGTGCGTATTCGTCACGCGGGATGCGAGCGGTGTCGCGGATCCATTCGCCGTGGTGGTCGCCGCGCCCGGGCCACTCGCCGGCGGGGATCGCGTACAAGCCCCAATGGATGAACAGCCCGAAGCGGGCCTCGCGCCACCACGCCATCCGGGCTTCGTGCTCCGGGTCCGGGGCGACCGCGACGGCCACGGCGGGCTCATGGGCGGGGACAGTCTGTGCCCCGACGGGACCGGCGGCGGTGAAAGCGAACACGGTGGCAAGGATGAGGCTTCGGCACATCATGCCGGGAGTGTAATCGACCGTCGCCGGCCCAGGCCGGGCTCGCCTAGGCCGGCCCGCGGTCGCGCCCACGGACGCCGTGGCGGGTCTGGTCGATGGGGGCGCCGTCGAGGGTTCGGATGTCGGTGATAGGCAGCGTGGTGTTGACCGAGGGGATGAACACGCCGGGGATCATCCGCCGGAGGATGTGCTCGGAGACACTGTGGTCGGCGAAGGCGACGGGCGTGGGGATGTCCACGATGCAGCAGGCGAAGGTCGGCCCGAACTCGGGGCGGTGGTAGATCATGTACTGGTGCATGAGCCCCTTGTCCGAAGGGAAGAGCACGGCCGAGAGCCGCTGCGTGCCGTGCTGAGACTTCCCGGCGGTGGTGTCGGAGTCGAAAAACTCCGGGCGTGCGTACAGGGTCCAGGACAGCCGGTAGGCCGAATCGGTCACGAGCGTCCCGCCGTGCTCCCAGAACTTCTCGGGCTCGGGGGCGCCGGGGGGCACGGCCACGCGCCACGTCCCAAGGTACGGGATCACGGCGAACGAGTACAACGCCGAATGCGAGAACCACTCGGCCCGGGCGGGGCCGAAATCAAAACTCATCATGATCGGGTCGTCTCCGCCGGGTGCGCCGAACGTGGGCGGGAACTCCTTGTGGTCGTCGGCGTAGAGCTGCACGCCGCGGGCCATCTCGCGGATCCGACCCAGAGACGAGGTCGCCAGGGCGCGGGTCTTGGAGCCCGAGAGGGCCGGCAGCATGAGCGAGAGCAGCACCGCGATAAGCCCCAGCGAGATCAGGAGTTCCACCAGCGTGAAGCCGCGGGCTCGGACGGCCGACACGCGTGAGCGGGCGTGAGCCGGAGCAAGATTATTTTGGAAGAGTTGTGCTTTCATGCTTGACAGCATACCGGGGGGGGGGGGTAGTCTGTCAACGCCGAGTATACTCCCGCGGTGTGTGACCGCAACGGAGGATGAAGAAAGATCAAGGATGCACGAGGTGATGCATGCTCAATCCGGTTCGATCGGTGCTCGAGGTCGCGGGCTGCACGGCGGCGGGGCTGGCCGTCGCGGCCATGTCGGGGGCGACCTCGATCTGCGGGTGCCCGGCCAACTGTTCGCCCATCGTGTGTGTGATGATCAACACATGCGTGCATCAAACGCGAAACATTGGATATAACTGTGCGTTCGAAGGGTGTCCGGGATACGAGTGGACCACACCGGGGAATAGACTTGTCGAGCGGTTGCGGTACACGATCAAAGTGTGCCTGACGTACCCAGGGATGTATGACGAGCACGGCAACTGTGTTCCGAATCCGAACCAGATGACGCCGCACCCCGGCTCGGAACGTGAGATCGAGGTTCTCGAGGCGACGGTTCATCGCGGCTGCCCCGCCCCGGTCCCTCCGGCACCGTAATGCCGTAGTGATCGAAGGATCCCATGAGAACAATCACGATCGTGGCGATGGCGTGTTGCGCAGCCTGGTATGTTCTTGCCGGTGCGGCCCAGCCTTTGGAGATGGAGAGCTTTGTCCGCGATCTGCGATCGGCGTATCGGATGACAGTGCCGATCGAGTTCGAGATGGAATCGTTCTCGATCCCGCTCGATGAGCCGATCCCGATCGACTCTTCCCGCGCCGAAACGCTGATCCGAGGCGCGAGCCCGATCAACCCTCGGGTGATCCGTGCTCACCCCGACGGCTGGCTGATGAGCGATGTGACGCACCCCTCGCAAAGGCATCTCGGGCGGACGCCGTTCGGCACGTTGAGTTACGGCGGGTTCATCGTTCAGGTCATGGACGCCGGGAGGCTGAAGGGACGATCATGGAGCCGAAGGTATGCGGCGGGCATCGCCGGCGAACTGTTCATCGGGACCCTCCCCACACTGGTCGAGGAGTTGGTGGCGGAAGATCCCGCGGCGACGCTCCAACGGCGTGATGATGGATGGGTCTTTCAAGCAAAGAACCACAGACTCCGGTTCGCCGGCGACTTCACGCTCCATGAGTGGCGAGAGGACTCTCCGGATGGGACCGTCGAGACTCGGCGGGTTCTACGCGATGGAACGACACCATTTCTGCGGGCACGCGTCCCGATCATGCTTCATCACGAGCATAGAACCAATGATGACAGGGTTCTGATCTCGGTGATCCACACGCGAGCGCTGCCACGCGAATCGACCGGGTTGACGGAGGATCGTTTCCGCTGGTGGACGTACGCCGACGAGATGCTCGACGAGCGGACGGGCACGCTCTACGGCCCCGGGAATGTCGAGATCGATCCGGCCGCGGCCGAGCCGGTGAGACCGGCATCCAACCCCGCCGACCTCGCCATGTTCGTGGACGAGCGGTCGCTGGAGGCGCACGCCAAGGACCCCTCGGCCCTGGTGCTCCCCAAACGGAAATGGACCCCCCAGCCGTACCTCCTGGTCGGCGGGATCACGCTGATCGTGCTCGGGCTGGCGTGGGCCCTCCGCCGGAGGTTCGCGGCGTAATGGGCGGACAACGCCCGGTGAGACAGCGCTTGATCCTCACCCATGCGATGCCCCGCTGGGCCGAGAAGAGGCCCCGGGTGATCGAGGACAGGCTAGACCGGCCCGCGGTCGCGCCCACGGACGCCGTGGCGGGTCTGGGCGACCGGCGTGCCGCTAAGCGTGCGGATATCAATGTTGAAGATCGCCCGATACCCCATGAACGGGTTGAAGATCCCCGGGGGCATACGCCGCATGACGTGCTCCGACGCGCTGTGATCAGCGAAGGCGATCGGCGTGGGCACGTCCACCGTGCAGCACGCCAGCACCGTCCCGAACTCAGGCCGATGATAGATGTAGTTCTGGAAGATCAGCCCTTTGTCAGACGGGAACAGCACGCCCGAGAGCCGTTGGGCTCCGAACTGTTCGGGCCCGGTCATGGTGTCGAGATCGAACATCTCGGGGCGGGCGTAGAGCGTGTTGGTCAGGTGGTAATCGGAGGTGGTCACCCGGACCCCGCCGTGGACCCAGAACCGCTCGGGCTCGGGGGCTCCGGGAGGCACGGCCACGCGCCACGTCCCAAGGTACGGGATTACGCCGAAGGCATAGATGGTGTCGTGGGAGGTCCAATCGGCGTGCGCCACGCCGAAATCGAACCGCATCGGCAGACGCTCGTCCGAGCCGGGTGCGCCGAACGTGGGCGGGAACTCCTTGTGGTCGTCGGCGTAGAGCTGCACGCCGCGGGCCATCTCGCGGATCCGACCCAGAGACGAGGTCGCCAGGGCGCGGGTCTTGGAGCCCGAGAGGGCCGGCAGCATGAGCGAGAGCAGCACCGCGATAAGCCCCAGCGAGATCAGGAGTTCCACCAGCGTGAAGCCGCGGGCTCGGACGGCCGACACGCGTGAGCGGGCGTGAGCCGGAGCAAGATTATTTTGGAAGAGTTGTGCTTTCATGCTTGACAGCATACCGGGGGGGGGGGGTAGTCTGTCAACGCCGAGTATACTCCCGCGGTGTGTGGCCGCAACGGAGGATGAAGAAAGATCAAGGATGCACGAGGTGATGCATGCTCAATCCGGTTCGATCGGTGCTCGAGGTCGCGGGCTGCACGGCGGCGGGGCTGGCCGTCGCGGCCATGTCGGGGGCGACCTCGATCTGCGGGTGCCCGGCCAACTGTTCGCCGTCGCCGAGTATTTGTGTGCATATGAACTTGTGCGTCACGGTGCCGGCGCGGGCACCCGACACAGATCCAGTACGAGATTGTGCGTTCGAGCAATGCCCCGGGATCGAATGGGTCGAAGGCGGGCCGCTGGTGGTGCGTCGGACGGTAGTGGGGTACCGTGAATGCCTTACGTACTCTGGTGTATGGATCGATGGTGAATGCGTCTACGATGCTTCGCAGATCAACCCGATCTCGAGGCGGTGGATTCAGGTCGTGGTGGGCGCCACCACCCTGCCGTGCCCGACTCCGGCCTGAGCGCGGGGGGAAAAGCGCATGATATTCGCTGCTCTGCTCTGTTCAGTGATCGGATCGACGAATCCCGATCCTCGTCGTGGCCTGATGGAAGGTGTACGTGATGCGTATGAATTACGCGTTGCGGTCATGTACGATACGGAAGTGTTCGACGGCGATCTCGAGGTTGCGCCGGACAACGCCGACCCTCGCGTCATCGCCGGGTGGTGCGCGCGTAAGAAAGAGCGTCTTTTCTACAACTGGCGGATGGTATGCGATCCATCGGGGTCATACATCATCGATAAGACTCATCCCAGTCAACGAAAGTTCGTCGCAGCCCCGGCGGGTGTCCTGTGCGACGGCCGAGTCTCGGCGGAGCTACTTGGCACGACGAAACAGATCCCCGGCATGATGTACCAGGAACATCACGCCCCGATCTGGAAGGCCGGCAGCGCACGATCCGCATGGCACCGCATCCCTGACCTGATCGGGCACATCCTCTCCGATCCGGAAAGCACGATCACCCCTCATGACGCGGGGAATCCCGGGCCGGGGTGGCACGTGTCAGGCCGAGGGTACACCATCGTTCTCGAGTCCGACTACGCCCTTCGATTGTTGAAGTACGACAACGGGCGTGGCAAGATCGCGACGAGTCACGTGATTGAGTTCTTCGAGCCCGGCGCCTTCAAGGTGCGTACGCCCAAGCTCCGGATTGATGTTGAGACCGGGATCTCACGCGACAGGAGTCCGACTCATCATGTCATCGTACACTCCTACACGGCCCCGGAACCCGCCCCGGGTATGACACCGGACAAGTTCAGATGGTGGACCTACGCGGACCGTCTGACCGACCGGTTAACCAAGAAGGTCTACGGCCCAGGGAACGTGGAGATCGATCCGGCCGCGGCCGAGCCGGTGAGACCGGCATCCAACCCCGCCGACCTCGCCATGTTCGTGGACGAGCGGTCGCTGGAGGCGCACGCCAAGGACCCCTCGGCCCTGGTGCTCCCCAGGCGGAAATGGACCCCCCAGCCGTACCTCCTGGTCGGCGGGATCACGCTGATCGTGCTCGGGCTGGCGTGGGCCCTCCGCCGGAGGTTCGCGGCGTGAGCGGGGCTCCCCCGCGTCGCGCGATCGTGGCGCGGGTCGCCCGCGATTCGCTCGTCCTGCTCCTCGCGGGCGTGTGGGTCTGGTCGGGCGTGGGCAAGTGGATCGACCTCGACGCGTTCCGCGAGACGGTGCGGGCCCACGGCGTGCTCGGGGATTGGGTCGGCCCGTTCGTGTGGTTGATCCCTTCGGCCGAGATCATGCTCGGCGTGGCGGTGATCGTGCTCGCGACCCGCGCCCGTCCCGCCGTGATCACGCTCTCGGCGTCCGCGCTCGTGGTGATCGGCCTGACGGCGTACGTCGCGCTGGTACCGTCGGAAGTGATCGCGCAGGCCGGGTGCGGGTGCCGGGGTGCAATCCCATCCATCACGAACGAGCCCGTCGCGGTCTACGCGCAGAACGCGGCGTTGCTGATCATCCACGCCATCGCGGCCGGGGCGATGCGGTACGCCGGCCGGGCCGGGTGATTCACCCTCCGCGGACCTGCCCCTTGCCTTTGACGACCTGCCCGATGACGTAGACCGCTTCGCCCGAGCGCTCGAGCTGCTCTTTGACCGAAGCGGCAAAGGCCGGCCGGGCGATCACGCAGTACCCGATGCCCATGTTGAAGACCTGCTTCATCTCGGCGTCGTCGATCTGGCCCATTCTCTGCAGGAACGTGAAGACCGGCGGGACGGGCCACGACGAACGGTCGATCACCGCGTCGCAGTCGCCCGGGATCGAGCGGACGAGGTTGTCGGCCAGGCCCGAGCCGGTGATGTGCGCCATCCCCGAGATCACGTTCTTGACCGTATAATGGCGGAGCAGTTTGACGATCGGCGCGGGGTAGAGCCGCGTGGGGGTCAACAGGACCTCTCCCAGCGTCGGCGTGGAGGGTTTGATCTTGGACCCGCCGCGCCGGGGTGTCGCGGGCGAGGGGAGGGCGTCGTCGTACACGCGGTGAAGATCGAGCCCGGCGTGGGCGACGACCTTGCGAACCAGCGAGTACCCGTTGCTGTGGATCCCGTTGCTGGCCAGCCCCAGCACCACGTCCCCGGGGCGGACGCGCGTCGGTCGCACGACCCTCGCCAGCTCCACCACCCCGACGCAGAACCCGGCGAGGTCGAAATCGCCCTTGGCGTACACGTCCGGCATGTTCGCCGTCTCACCCCCCAGGAGCGCGCACCCGGACTTCTTGCACCCCTCGGCGATCCCCCGGACCAGCGACCCGAGCATCGCCTTGTCGACCGTGGGCACGGCGATGTAATCGAGGAAGAACAACGGCTCGGCCCCCTGCACGATCAGGTCGTTGACGTTCATCGCCACCAGGTCGATCCCGACCGTGTCGTACACGCCCAGCTCGGCGGCCAGCTTGACCTTGGTCCCCACGCCGTCGGCGCACGCGACGAGCACGGGGTCCTTGTAGTTCCGCGAGAAGAGGGACTTCTTGTAGTCAAGGCGGAAGAGCCCGGCGAAGCCCCCGGGGTTGGGGATCACGCGCGGGCCGAAGGTCTTCTTCATCACCGACGACAGCGACTCGGTGAACGAATCCTTCTCGTGGATATCGACGCCCGCGTCGGCGTAGGTCAGGCCGGATCGTGCGGCGGTGGTGGCCTTGGGCATCCCCAAGCGTAGCCGATCAGCGAGGGGTGTTGCCCGGCATCACGGCACGCCGATCCGGCGCCAACCCATCACCGTGGCGACGACGGCGAGGGCCACCGAAAGCGCGAGCGCGACCAGCGCCCAGGGTCGCAGACGCGTCCACCACGACGCCGCGGCCGCCGCCGATTCCTGGTGACGACGGTTAAACAGCAGACGGCCGTCAGATGTCGTTACATCTCCGGACGCCGCGTCGTGCGTCAGGAGGTGGTACCGCCCGGCGTCGAGCATCAGCGCCCGCTCGGGATCGGCCGCCGGCTTGTATTCGAGCCGGACGACGGCGAGCCGCTCGTATGGCGTGGCCCGCCCGGTGACCGAGACCGTCCGCTCGCGCCGGACGCTCGGGAGCGGTGGGAGACCCGAGATCGACGCGGTGTACTGCTCGAAGTCGTAGCGTGTGAAATCCTGCTCGGGGTGGCCATAGGTGATCGATCGGATGCAATATTCGTTGTCCCAGACGACGATCAGTCGCCCTCTCGCCGATCCGGCGAATATGTCTCCCGACGGACCGGCCTCGATCCGGAGGTCGGGGGACTCACGGAGCCAGCGCGCGAGGATCGGCACCGCCGGGGCGGGGCACGCGGCCCAGACGATCGGCCCCGGCGGGCCTTTCATCAGGGCCGACGCGTCCGTTCGCGTGCCTTCCGTGCTCATGCCGGGGTCGGTGCGCCAGATGGTGACGCTGTCGAAGGCCGCATGGTGCTTGGGGATCTGCTTCCATTTCGCCGGGTCGGGGTGTTGGTGCTCGATCCAATGCCGCTCGAGGTATCGCCCGTCGGGGGCGATGACGTATCGAACGATGTGCCCGTGCCCGGGGCGCAGGCCCTCGGGAAAGACCGACACCTCGATCGTCGGCGAGACCGAGTAGGCCGCCGCCAGCGTCTCCAATCGGGTGTCGAGCGCCGCCGAGGAGACGATGGTGGCAGGGGCAGGGGTCGAGGTGGGGAAGGAGGTATGGGTAAAGGTAGAAGCGAGGAAGGCGGGGATGATCACGGGGTTGATCATGGGCACTTTTCGGGGCAGGTTTGGGACGAGACGTTATTCGTGATGCACGACCCCAGTTGTGGAACCGCGAGCGATCCCCCGTCGCACTGCTCGGTATGG
This sequence comes from Phycisphaeraceae bacterium, assembly GCA_015200025.1. Taxonomy (GTDB): domain Bacteria; phylum Planctomycetota; class Phycisphaerae; order Phycisphaerales; family UBA1924; genus UBA2396. The sequence continues at coordinate 1,645,574 of CP054186.1, forward strand.
TTGCAGCTGCCCGTGCCCCCGATGTATTCTTCGCAGGTGATCTGCCCGGAGAGGTAGAGCTGGCCAAGCCGACGGCCGCCCTTGGTGTCCGGCATGCATCGGATCCGCGTCGGGCAGATGCAGTAGGCCGAGCCGCACGATCCCAGGCAGTTGAAGCGGGTCCACTTGGGTAGCCAGCACGGCAACGGCACGCCAGGGTTCGCGCCGTCGCCGGCCCAGAGAAGAAGCGGTGCGGTGACAAGCGTGAGGAGCACGGTGATCTTCATACCGGATTTCATTTGAGCCTCCCGGCGGAAAGGCTACCCCTCCCCACCCCGCCACCCCACCTTAATATGTCAAGCCGCCATGACTGAGAATGTGAAAGAAAGTTTGATTCGGCCAAGTGTGTGCCGTTCGAATCCAAGGCTCCAAGGGGTGGCCCTGATCGAGTTGCTTGTCGTCATCTCATGCCTCGCGGTGATCCTTTCGCTGATGATGCCCGCGTTGAGCCGGGCCAGGTCGGCCGGGGTCCGGCTTCGGTGTGAGTCCAATCTCCGCGGGGCGGGCTTCGTGCTTGAGACGTACTCGGTGATTCATCGGGGGATGCTCCCGATGGGCCCGGCGAGGCGGGAGGTGGTCGAATGGCCCGGGGTCGGTCCGATCAGCTGGGGCGGGCGTCTCGGTCTCCGCAACGGGACCTGGTCGCTGCTCCTGCCCGACGAGTGGGCCGGCGGACGGTGGAACCCCGCGCTGCGGTGCCCCCGGCAGCCTCCGTTCCTGCCCGAGGGTGGGCCGAGCCTGTGGGATCGGTACCCGACCCCGGCGTACGCGATGACCGAAGCGGTGTGGCTGGATGAACGCGGCCTCCGCGAAGGAGTGAGCCCGGACCACTACGGCATCAAGGCCCATCACGCCGCGGACGTCGTGTACCCATCCGCCAAGGCGTACTTGCTCGAGTTCCCAACCTTCTGCAACATCCTCCCGATCGACCTGGAGGAGATCGAACTGGGCCAGTCGATCCACTCGCCGGCCGCGATATATTTCTTCGACGGCTCCGTCCGCCGGTACGCCGTCACCGAAGGCCGACCCGGCTCGAACGGAACGCTCGGGTTCTTGTGGACCATCGACGGGATCGCCGGTCGAGACCTGCCCTGATCGGCCCGAGCGGAGACACCCTCCGTCCGAGGGGTCGGGGCGAGGCTGCGCCTATCCTTGGCGGCCCCTACGGAGGAAACCTGACATGTCCCGTACGCAGTTGTTCACGTCCGAATCGGTCTCGATGGGCCATCCCGACAAGGTGTCGGACCAGATCTCCGACGCGGTCCTCGACGCGATGCTGGCGGACGACCCGTTCAGCCGCGTGGCGTGCGAGACGCTGTGCTGCACGGGGCTGGTGGTGGTGGCGGGCGAGATCACGACCAACACGTACGTGAGCATCCCCGACCTGGTGCGAGAGACGATCCGCGAGATCGGGTACACCTCGGGCGACATGCGCTTCGACGCGGACAGCGCGGGCGTGATGATCGCGATCAACAAGCAGAGCAACGATATCGCGATGGGCGTGGACCGCGAGGGCGCGGGCGACCAGGGCATGATGTTCGGGTACGCCTGCCGCGACACGCCCGAGTTGATGCCGATGCCCATCGAGCTGAGCCACCGGCTCGTCGAGGCCCAGGCCGAGGCACGCCGCACCGGGCGCATCCCCGGGCTCCGCCCCGACGCCAAGAGCCAGGTGACCGTCGAGTACGACCACGGCACGCCCAAGCGCGTCGATACCGTCGTGCTCTCCACCCAGCACGACCCGGTCTGGAACGACCGCCAGCCCGAGCTGAAGAAGGAAATCCTCGAGCACGTTATCAAGCCCGTGCTCCGCGAGTGGTGGAACCCGGGCATCACCGTCCACGTCAACCCCACCGGGAGGTTCGAGATCGGCGGGCCCCACGGGGACACCGGGCTCACCGGACGCAAGATCATCGTCGATACCTACGGCGGGATGGGCCGCCACGGGGGCGGGGCCTTCTCGGGCAAGGACCCCACCAAGGTCGACCGGTCCGCGGCGTACATGGCCCGGTACATCGCCAAGAACATCGTCGCCGCCGGGCTCGCCGACCGCTGCGAGATCCAGCTCTCCTACGCCATCGGCGTCGCCGACCCGACGAGCGTGTACGTGGACTGCTTCGGGACGAACAAGGTCGACGAAGAGAAGATCAGCAAGGCCGTCCGAGAGGTCTTCGGGCTCACGCCCCGCAAGATCATCGAGACGCTCGGGCTCCGCAAGCCGATCTACACCCCAACGGCCAAGCACGGGCACTTCGGGCGCAAGCCCTACGAGGGCCAGTACTTCGACCCGGTCAAGCGGGTCCACCGCGGGGAGAAGATCCATTTCTTCTCCTGGGAGAAGACCGACAAGGCCGACGCCCTCAAGAGCCTCTGCAAGTAACGCCGCCCGCCCGGGCGATCCTCAGGGTTTCGAACGACGCTCCGCGGCCTTCGCCGTGGGGCGTTTCGTTCTTCGAGTCCCCGCGGGGGACGCGGCGCCGAACCCGTACAGCCGGTGCTCGATGATGTACCTCGCCACCGGGGTGCTGATCCCGCCGAGGCCCGGGGTTCGCTCCCATCGTTCCGGGTTCGCGGGCGCCCGGGGGATCGCGTTGCGGAGCACGGTCGAGGACTCATCGAGGGGGAAGTTGGGCGCGAGGCGTGTGCACCACGCCCGTCGTTCGTCGCGGGTCCAGAAGTCGCGGTCGAGCGTCGAGTAGATGGCGCTCGCGGTGGTGATGGGCTCGCGGGCCAGGATCAGGGGCTCGGCCAGGCGGATGATCGCCCGGGGGTCCTTCCACCGATGGAACGCCGCCGCCTGATCGGAACCGATCAACAACCTCAACGTTACCTGCTCGGGCAGGACGCTCCGCAGCCGACGGAGGGTGTCGATCGTGTAGCTGGGCCGACGGACCCCGCGTTCGCGTTCCCACCGTGCTCGGTCGATCTCGTCCGTCCAGATCGACCGTGGGGCGGGGATATCCAGCGCCGCTCGCAGCATCGCCACCCGATGGTCCTCCGACGCGACCGGCCCGCGTGCCTTATGCGGGCTGCAGGCCGCGGGCACATAGAGCACCCAGCCCGAGGCGCCGAAAAGCCTGACCAGCGTCATGAGCGGGCCGATGGTGTGGTAGAAGTGCGGCGGGTCGAAACTCCCGCCGAAGACCAGCAGCGTGCGGACACGCCGAGGGAGGATGACCGGCGTGATCGGGGCCGCACGGGCCTTGCGGTTTTGCACCGCCCGACTATACATCCATCAGGGATGGTCGGCGGGATCGGCGAGCATCAGCGCGGGGCGGTCGGCCTCGGACGTGGTGATGTCGAGGTCGGGGTAACGCGAGGCCAGCTCGAGCGCAGTCAGCCCGCTCGCTTCGAGCACGCCGCGGCTGTTGATCACGGTGTACCGGGCCTCGCCCGCGACCGATTCGATCGAGACCGTGTACGACCGCCCGGCGAGTGACCCGAGGGGCTTCCCGGGCGTGACGGCGACCGCGCCGGGCTCGTGAATCGGCCCCGAGGCCACGCTCGACCTTGGGTCAACCATTCGCCCGACCGCGATGAGCAGGACGAACGCCACGCCCATCCCGATGGCCTCGCCTCGACCGATCCGACCGTCCTGGGCTGGGGACTTCATACCGACAAGATCGGCCGGACGAACCCCGACCTGCAAAAACCGCCTGTCGCCGGCCCGCGTGAACCCGTCTCACACCGCCCAGCCGCCCCAACCGGCACGGCCCCACCCGCTCGGGATCCGACGCCGACCGCCCGAAAGCCATCCCCGGATCGGCCGCTGAACGGGCCATCGGCCGGAGTAGGCCGGACACCCAAGGGATGGATGCCGGATTGCCCGAGACCTATGATCCAAAGCGAGGCCCCGTCGTCTAGCCTGGTTCAGGACACTACCCTTTCACGGTAGGTACATGGGTTCGAATCCCATCGGGGTCATTCCGCCTCTCAGCCCACCCCCGCCAATACCAAGCGGATCGCGTCGCCGGCCCCGGTCAGGCTTTCGCCGGCCACGATCCCGGCGCACACGGTCACCAAGTAACGACCGCTCCAGTTCGGGAACATCTTGGTCAGCACGAAGGCGGCCGCGCCCCCGAGGAACATCGACAGGCTGTTGGACCCGGGGATCACGAACGCCAGGCCCACCGCGGCCGCGCTGGGCACCCACGTCCCGGCCTTCTTGGGGAGCACGCGTTCGAGCACGGGCAAGACCACCCCGGCGAACGCCGCCAGCAGCATCGCGATCGGCACGCCCGCCGGGAGCGCGTGGAAACCCTCGCGGAACACCTCGGCGACGGCCTTCCACTGCGCGACGGCCGGGGCCGGCCAGGCCTCGGTCATCAGCATCGTCTTGGGGTCGGGGACGAGCACGAGGTAGAACGCGCACCCGACCAGCGCGCCGGCGATCGACCCGAGGATCTGCGCCACGACCTGCCGGCGGGCGACCCCCCCGAGCAGGTACCCGCACTTGAGGTCGTGCATGAGGTCGGCGCACTGCGAGGCCGCGCCCGCGGTGACGCTCGCGCTCATCAGGTTCGCCGCCGCGCTCTTGGGCATCAGCGCCGCGAAGGCCAGCTGCGTCACCTTGCCCATCGGGCCCACGGGCGTCACGTTCGTCTCCCCGCTGACGCGCGACGCGACGACCGCCAGCACGAAGCTCAGCAGCACCGCCGCCACGCCCGCCCACCACGCGATCCCGAAAAACCAACCCTGCAGGAACACCGCGAGGATGAGCGCCACGATCATCGAGACGAAGAACCAACGCCGCGGCACCTCGCCCGTGTCCTCCGAGGGCGCCCCCGCCCCCGACCAGCGGAACGACCGGAGGATCGAGGGCAACGAGAACGAGAACGACACCAGCGAGGCAACCACCATCAGCGTCACACCCGGCCAGAGGATCCAATCCCCGATGCTCGCCCGTGTCGCCCCGACCCGCCCGCTGTCGACCAGCCACACGCCCAGCACGCCCCACCCCAGCACCGCGCCCAGCAGCACCGACACCCCGGTCCTCGGGCCCACAAGCCCGCCGACGGCGACCATCAGGAGCGTGGGGTCGAGCGCGAACGAGTACGTCGCGGCCGACGACCCGTTGATCGTCACCCCCAGGTCCGATCTCCGGGTCCATTTGAGGATCTCGGCGAGCTTGAACGCGGCCCCGCCGACCGCCCCGGCCCCGAGCATGCTCACCCGGCGCATCGCCTCCGAGCCACGCCCGTAGACCTCCCGGATGGTCTGGGCGCACGCCGTCCCCGACGGGAACGCCAGCCCGTCACGGATGATCATCTGGCGTCGCAACCCCATCGCCACCGCGATCCCCACGAAGCACACCGTCGAGATCCACGCCACCAGCTGCCACCACGCCAACGTCACCCCTTCCAGGATCGTTAGCGCGGGGATCGCCGAGACCAGCCCGGCGCTGCTGACCGCCCCGGCCGCGGAGACCGCCGACTGGTTGACGTTGTTCTCCAGCGGGCCCAGCATCCCCACGCGGCGGGCGCTCGCGAGGCTCAGGGCCCGCCAGAACGCGAACGCCAGCAGGATCCCCGTGATCGACATGTTGATCCCCCACCCGATCTTCAGCCCCGTGTAGACGTTGCAGATCGACAGCACCGCCCCCAGGATCATCCCCGTCATCAGCGCCTTCCACGTCAGCTGGGGCGACGTGAAATCGACCGGCGTCGGGGAACTCGCGGCCTGGGCGTGGGGGGGCATGCTCATCCGGGGGACCCTCCATCAACTCACGGGGCGGTCGTCGGCGCGGGGGCCGCCTTCGTACGGGCCGGGGGCGCCGCGGTTCGATCCCGGGCGGGACGCAGGATAATGACCTACGGTGCCGGATGCCCGCGAGGTACTTCCTGGCGACAAGCCCCGTGGCGGTCTCCGAGCTGCTGGGGGTCGCGGAGATCGGCGCCGACGCCGCGACGATCGGGCCAAGGTACAACATCGCGCCGGGGCAGCGGGTCCCCGTGGTCCGGGGCGTGGAAGGGCTCCGGGGCGACGACACACGTAACGATGACCGGATCGCGCTGGGCTCGTCGCCGGCGAGGCCCCTGGCACGCACCCCGGCGTACATGAGCCTCGCACGGTGGGGGCTGATCCCCGGGTGGTCCGCGTCGGACGACATCGGGGTCACCGTGTCGTGCCTCTCGCTCGAATCGATCGGGCAGCGGCCCGCGGGACGCGACGCGTTCGCGCGGCGGCGGTGCCTCGTCCCCGCCGACGGATTCTTCGAGTGGAAGGCCACGGGGCACGGCCGCCGTCAGCCGATGTGTGTCCGGGTAAGGTCGGGCGTCGCCGCCGGGCCCGTCCCCTTCGCGATGGCCGGGGTCTGGGACCGCTGGTACCCCCGGGGCGAGGATCAGCCCGGGCCGGTCGTCGAGACCTTCGCGATCATCACCGTCCCGGCGAACGAGGCGCTGCGGGAGTTCGCCGAGCGGATGCCGATGATCCTCCGGCCCGAGGAGTACGCCGCGTGGCTCGCGCTGTCGGAGGCGTCGGGCGATGGCGCGCGGGCACCGGGCCGCCCGTGCGACCCCGACCTGCTGGAGGTGTACCCGGTCAGCGCGATGGTCAGCAGCCCCAGGAACGACTCGCCCCGCTGCATCGAGCCGTGGGACGAGGCCGCGTTCGGCCCGCTGTCGTTCTCGTGAGGGCCTACTCGAGGTACGTGTACCCTTCGAGGCCCTGGTCGTAGAACTTGAGCAGGCTCTGAGCCTCGGGGACGCTCATGGTCCCGGACTTGACCGCCCGCTCGACGTCCCGCCGCATCGCCCGCATCAGGTCCTCGGTGTCGTACTGCACGTACCCGAGGACTTCCTTGACGGTGTCACCCTCGACGACCTCGTCGAGGTCCCACGCCCCGACCCCGGGCGAGTCGTCGAAGGAGACGTGGACGACGTGCGTGTCGCCGTAGAGGTTGTGCAGGTCCCCGAGCACCTCCTGGTACGCCCCCAGCAGGAACACCCCGAGGTAGTACGGCTCGTGCCCGCCGCCCGCCCTGGGCTTGAGATCGTGCAGGTCGAGCGTGGGCTTGGAAAGGGTCTTTTTGTCGCAGAACTTGTCGACCTGCCCGTCCGAGTCGCACGTGATGTCCGCGAGGATCCCCTGGCGGGTGGGCTTCTCGGCCAGCCGGTGGATCGGGACGATCGGGAACAACTGGTCGATCGCCCAGTGGTCCGGCAGGCTCTGGAACACGCTGAAGTTGACGTAGTAGATGTCGGAGAGGACCTGCGGCAGGTCGGAGAGGTCATCGGGCAGCTCGCCCTTGGCCGACGCCAGCGTCAGCACGCGGCGGCCGATCGACCAGAACAGACGCTCCGTGGCCGCCCGCATCGGGAGCGAGAGGTACCCCAGGTTGAACAGGCTCATCGCCTCCTCGCGGGCCTGCAACGCGTCGTGGTACACCTCGACCAGGTTCACCCGAGGGAGCGCGAGGGCCTCGTACGCGTCGATGAGCTCGAGGACCGGCTGCGGACGCTCGTCCTCACGCGTCATCAACTCCTCGACCCCGGGCAGGTCGGGCTCGGTGGGGAAATCGGTCTTGCCCAACACGTCCATGATGAGCATCGAGCTGTGCGCGACCATCGCCCGACCGGACTCCGAGAGGATCCTCGGGTGCGGGAACCCCGCCGCGTCGCACACGCTCTTGATGCGGTACACGATGTCCGCCGCATACTCCGAGACCGAGTAGTTCACGCTCGACGGGCTCGACGACTGCGACCCGTCGTAGTCGATCCCCATCCCGCCGCCAACGTCGATCGTGTCGAGCCCGGCCCCGAGCTGCTTGAGCTCGCAGTAGATGTGCGACAACTCGTTGACCGCCCCCTTGATATTCCGGATCTCCCCCACCTGGCTCCCGATGTGGAAGTGGATCATCCGCAGGCAGTCCAGCATCCCGTGCCCGCGAAGGTAATCCACCGCCTGGAGCAGCTCGTTCACCGACAACCCGAACTTGCTCCGCATCCCCGCCGACGACTCCCAACGCCCCTTGCCCTGCGCGCTGGGCTTGGCCCGAACCCCGATCCGCGGACGCACGTTGTACCGCTTCGCGTGGTGCACGATCCACTCGAGGTCGCTGAACCGCTCCACCACCGGGATGATGTGCCGACCCAGTTTCGTCGCCAGGATCACCGTCTCGATGAACTCGCTGTCCTTGAACCCGTTGCACACGATCGGCATCGACGGGAGGTTCTCCGTCAGCCCCAGCACCGCCAAGAGCTCGGGCTTGCTCCCGGCCTCCAGCCCGAACCCCAACTCCTTCCCGATGTCCCGAACCTCCTCGCACAGCGGCCTCTGCTGGTTCACCTTGATCGGGTACACGCAGCAGTACGTCCCCGTGTACCCGTGCTCCGCGATCGCCACGTCGAACGCCTGCCTGATCTCCATCAGCCGGTGACGCAGAAGGTCCCGGAACCGGATGATCACCGGCGTCGAGATCTCACGGTCCCGAAGGCCCTGCACCACCTCGTGCAGATCGATCGAACGCTTGGGGTCGCGCTCGGGCATCACCGTCAGGTGCCCAAGTTCATTGATCCCGATATACCCGAGCCCCCACTCGCGGACCGCGTACTGCTTCATCGCGTCCGCCGTCGTCCACGGCGCCGCGGAGACGCGGGGCTCGGGCGGGGGGGTCTGGGGGTGCGACGAGGCGGGCGGGTTGCTGATCGTGGCCATGGCCGGCGGGGTTCCTCGCGCCCGCGCATCGGCGGGCGGACGCGGATCACGCGGACGCCGGTGCGCCGGCCCCGCGGGTGGCTTCTCGCTCGGTCGCCCCCGCGCTGCCCGCGGGATCCGCGACTCCGATCCGTGCCCGCGCCTACGCGCACCGGCCGGTTCACCGCCGCATAAACGATACCGTCCCACGCCCGCCAAGCAAGTCTTTTCCCGGACCACCTTCCGACGCCCGCGACCACGCCGACGGGCGACGCAGAATCCTCTCGATTCTCGCGGCTCCTCCTGATAGTCTCGGCGCCGACGCCCGGAGTCTCCGACGATGAAACCCGCCACCGCCTTCACCGCCGCACTCGCCGCCGGCGCTCTGGCCTTCCCCGCCTCCGCCCAGTGGCTCTGCATCTACTCCAACGTCCCCGGGCAGCCCACCGCCCAGGTCCCCGGGCGGCCCCCGGGCGTCTCCTTCTTCCCCAGCACGACCGAATCCCCCTTCGGCCGCCCCTTCGCCAGCCCCGCCGGGCTCTTCTGGTCGTTCACCGCCCGCACCACCGAGGGGCCCGCCCTCGACCACCTCATCATCCTCGGATCGGGCGCCGCGGGGATCCCAGCCGCCCAGTCCGGAACCCCGGTCCCCTTCGCCCCAGACCGCCTCTGGGTCGGCTTTGATCAGCGGGTCTCCCCCAGCGACGAGGGGCTGGTGGCCTTCGCCGCACGCCTCTCGGGCGATCCCCTCGACGACGCCGTCATCGCCGTCGTCGATCCCCCGCTCCTGGGGTTCCCGGCCTTCCGCGAAGGCCAGCCCGTCCCGGGGCTGCCCCCCGGCACCGCCTACGACAACAACCTCAACGCCGCCTCCCTCCTCCCCACGGGTCAGGTCGCGGCGATCGCTTCGATCTTCGGCCCCGACGTCAACCCCAACAACAACGCCATCCTCTCCATCGGGCCCCTGATCGCCGCACGCAAGGGCGTCACCATCCCCCTGGGGTCCTTCACCCCGTGGCAGAACTTCGACTTCGAAGCCTTCTTCGTCGCCTCCGACGGGCGGTACATCGTCCGCGGCGACGACTTCGGCCCCGCCGGCGCCGACCAGATCGCCGTCGTCAACAACGCCGTCGTCCTCCGCGAGAACCAAACCATCCCCGGCCTGCCCTCCCCGATCGCGCCCGACGGCATCGGGCCGGTCTTCATGGCCGCCGGCGCCGACTGGACCGCCCGCGGCACCGCCCTCAACCCCGCCGACGACTGGGTCGTCGCCAACGGCACCCTCGTCGCCCGTACCGGCCAGGACATCACCCCGCTCTTCCCCGCCGGCGAAACCTGGAGCGACTCGCTCTTCCCTGAAGCCTTCCACACCTCCATCCACGCCGAGACCGGCGACCTCGTCATCGGGGGCTACACCAACAACCCGGACCCCGGGCTCAACCAGGTCCTCGTCGCCAACCGACAGGTCGTCATCGCACGCGCCGGCGAGCCCGTCGACCTCGACGGCAACGGCGCCTTCGACGACGACGCCTTCATCGCCGGGTTCCTCCCCGATTCCCTCATCTTCGGGCCCGACCGCTCCCGCATCATCTACATCCGCGTCCCCATCCGAGACGCCAACGGGAACATCGTCGGCTACGGCTGGCTCTGCAAGGCCGTCTCCTCCTTCCAAGCCGAGTGCCCCCCGGACTTCAACGGCGACGGCTTCCTCGACTTCTTCGACCTCGACGCCTTCATCGAGTGCTTCGAGGGCGTCGCCTGCCCGCCGGGACGCTCCGCCGACTACAACGCCGACGGCTTCATCGATTTCTTCGATCTCGACGCCTTCATCACCGACTTCGAGACAGGTTGTTAGTAAACCGTTCGCATTTCGACCCGCCACACCCCTGGAGCGTCTCAAAAATATTTTTCCACAGACTCGCCTTCGGTCCTGTTTCGGTGCTATGCTTTCCTTGTCAACCGAATCAGCCCCCACCCCCAAAGCCCACGATGAGCCCTTCGGGTGAGTCGTGGGCTTTATTGTTTTTCTCCCGGACCCGCCTCCCCGGGGTGTCCGTGGCGCTGGGTGCTGACCCTTCCCTCCGCTAAACTGCGCACGCCCGCACACGCATGATCCACGCGTGCGCGGCGTGAGACCGAGGGAGATCCATCCGATGCTGTTCACGAAGAGCCGCCCCGCCGCGGCATGTGTCGCACTCTCGCTCGCCACCGGCGTGTCCTCCGCCGCGGTCGATACCTTCATCTTCAGGCTGGTCGATCCCTCACGTGTCACCATCGAGCCGGCGATCGCCGTCCCGTTCCAGGGCACGCTCATCGGCGACTTCGACCCGCAGGCCAACCCCGGCGGCACCCAGACCCGCCCGGGTTTCATCGGCGGCTCGGGCAACCAGCCCGTCCCACTCAACGTCACCCTCGGCACCGGTTCCGACGCACCCTCGACCCCCGCCGGGTCGCTCCGGGTCGACGCCGACCCCGACACCGGCGTCGTCAACGTCTCCTTCCTCGATCTCGACCTCACCGCGTCCGGCGGCCTCGAAGTCCCCGTCACCCTCACCTTCCTCTTCGAGACCTTCCGAACCTTCAACCCCAACTCGCTCTACCCAGGCGGGATCCCGCTCCCCATCCCTCTCGGCCAGGCCGGCATCGCCAACCTCCGCCTGCAACAACTCGGCGAGTCAGGCCCCGGAACCCTGACCCCCGACGGGCCCGGCGTCTTCACCTTCGCGGCCGCCGTCCCCGTCTCGATCTCCCTCGAGGCCTCGTTCCTCGGACAGACCTTCCCCCTCCCCGCCTTCCCCGCCATCCTTCCCCTCGTCGGCCGCCTCGACACCACGGGCCCAAGCCCCGTCCTCGAAGCCTCGTTCACCGGCGGATTCTCCCAGCCCCTCCCCCCAGACCTGGTCGCGCAGATCCCGCCCATCGAGAATCAACCCCTCGGCCTCCCGACCATCTTGCCCCCGGGCCAGACAGCCAACGTCCTGCTCAACCTCGTCGCCACCGCCGCCGAGCTCGGCCTCACCGCCGACGCGACGCTGACCGCCCGCGGCACCCCACACTGCCCCGCCGACTTCAACAACGACGGGTTCGTGGATTGCTTCGACCACGAAGCCTTTATCGAAGCCTTCGAGGCCGGCTCACCGCGAGCGGACTTCAACCGCGACGCGTTCATCGATTTCTTCGATGTTCAGGACTTCGCGTCCGCCTTCGACGCCGGATGCTGACCCGCACAACGCCCCAAACCCCGCCCGGCCTCACCGCCGGCGGGCCACCAGGTCAAAGACCGACGGCAGCAGGATGAACGACGACGCGGAGGCCTCCGCACAGCGAAGGTCGTCCAGCGCCGCCCGGGCCGCCTCCTCGCCGATCATCCCGTACCCCACCAGCTTGGGGATGTACGACTCAAAGAATGTCTTGGGCCAATGCCAGATCGTGTCGCCCGGCCTCGCCACCCGCTGCGTCACCCCGAAGTGCTCGATCTCGAACCCCGCGTCGGCGAACATCCCGGGCAGCCGACCCATGATGTCCGGGTCACCACCACGCGAACGCCAGCTCCGCGCCACCGCATCGACCACCGCCTCGAACGCCGATGACCGCGGCGCCAGCTTGATCGAATACTCGTAGTTGAAGTAATCCTGCACCGCCACTCGCCCACCGGGCCTCACCAGGCTCGACAGCCCTCGCACCAGCCCCTCGGGCCTCGACAGGAAGCAGAACACCCACCGCGCGTACGCCAGATCGAACGCCGGCGAACCCCCGAGCGACGCCGTCAGGTCCTGCGCGTCCCCCAGCACACGCTCGATGTTGATCATCTTCCGCGCCGCCGCCTCATCCCCCAACTGCTTGAGGAACTGCGGCGATTCATCCACACCCACGACCCGGCCCCCGGGACCGACGATCTGCCCGAGGTCCATCGTCGCGTACCCAGGCCCGCACCCCACATCCAGGACCGACAGCCCGGGACGAACCCCCGCCCGCTCCCAGAGGCGGTGCGCCGACGCCGAGTGAAGCCGGTGCTGAAGCCCCAGGCGGAACGTCTCGTCGAGCCCGGTCCCAAGGACATACCCCGCCTCGTTCCCCGAGGACGCGGACGGATCGATCGTGCTCGGTGCGGCGGTCGCCATGGTTGAGTGTAGGGATCGGACAAAAAACCCAGGGTCTGGAACCCTGGGTCTTTGAATCGTCCCTGATTTCGACCGAACACGACGCCGTGTTCGGAGAGGCGAGAGGCCCAGCGGGCCTCAGCACCCGTTCTCGAACGCCGTCATGAACGCGTCAAAGTCGAAGAAATCGACGAACCCGTCGCGGTTGAAGTCCGCGACCGGGGAATCGCTCTCGAAGGCCTCGACGTACGCGTCCACGTCGAAGAAATCCGACATCCCGTCGCCGTTGAGGTCAGTCAACGCCCGCGGGATCAGCCCCACGAACGCGACGCTGTCGGGCGCGCCCGGGCGGAACAGCCGAAGCGTCACGCTCCCCGAGACCGGCGGGCGGTCGCTCTCGAACCCGAACGAGTACATCGTCCCCCACCGAAGCGCGTTGGTGTTGGGGTTCTGAGCGAACGTCTGCGGGCTCGACCACGCCAGCGTCCCGCTCCCCTCCGACACGAGCCACGCGTCGTTCGAGTACGGCTCGCCCGAGTGGTAGAAGGGGGCGCTGAAGCGGATGTTGTCCGTCGTCGCGCACGCCGGCACGGGCATCTCCAGGCCCGACGCCGCTCGGTGCGAATTCAGGTTCTGCACCGCGTAGTCGTACCGCCACCGACCCGGGGCGATCTCATCAACCTTGAACCCCGCGATGAACAGCCCCTCGTTGGGCACGCCCACGTAGCGGATCGTCACCAGCGGGTCGCTTTCCTTCCACGCCTCGATCGCCGGACGCATCCGGCGCGTCGGACGCCCCGAGATGAACGAGATGTTGTACGTCGTCGTCCCCGTCACCTGGACCTCGCGGTACGAGGCGTTGTTCTCCCCGTTGCCCGAGTTCGCGTCGTCCGGCGTCACGTACTGCCCTTCGACGAAATACCGAGCCCCCACCCGCGCGTTCTGATCAATGTCCGTGTTGCGGACCTGAAGACGCCCCTCGATCGCGTTGGTCTGCGGCGGACGCTGCGGCGGCCACGTGAACGCGCCGGTGTACGCGTTCACCTGGTTCCTCGCGCCCAGCCCGCCGCTGTTCCCGCCCGTCACACGCTGGCCGTTCAGGCTCGCCGAGTACGGGTCCGAGCACCCCACGCCCAGCACCGACCCGCCCATCCCGCTGCACTGGTTGCACAGGTTCTCCGTCAACGCCGTGAACCCGTGCTTGAGCCACGACATCCCGATCTGGTCGAAACGCCCGTCCTTGAACCGGTACATGTTCTGCCCGATCACCGGGTGCTGATTCGTGTTCCAGATCCACAGCAGGTTCTGGTTCCCGATGTTGCACGAGACCGTGCCGACCGAGTACGCCGTGATCCCGCCCACCTCGCCCCACCGCGTCAGCTGGTGAAGGTCACCCACGATCACGTCGGGGCCGCCCGCTTCCACTTGGGCCGCCGACATGCCCGACAGCGCCGCCATCGCGACCGCCGCGGCCGCACCTTTCATCAACACCGGTTTATGCATTGTTCGGGTCCTTCAATAGGCCGGGGGAACTCCCGGCGGAACGCTTTCAGCCTACCACAGAAACCACGCTCCCGAAAGGTCTGATTTCGGAAATCGGGTCTCCTCCTTACCGGGCAAAGCCCACGGCGGTGCACCGCCCGATCACACAGACCAACCCCACCCCCCCGACGCGCCGACTCACTTCTTCCGCATGACCGCGTTTACGACCACCAAAAGCACCACCGCGCCCACCGTCGCCACGATCAACTGCCACAGCATGTTCCCGCCGCTGCTCCCCAGCAGCGAGAACAGGAACCCCCCGAGAAACGACCCGAGAACCCCCACGATCAGGTTCCCCAGCAGCCCGAACCCGCTCCCCTTGACCAACTGCCCGGCCAGAAACCCAGCCGCGATCCCGATCAGCACCGAATACAGCAGCGCCATGCGCAACTCCTTGCCGGGCACCGCCGGCATGGTGACGCGGACCACGCCCGGCCCGATAACGCACCCAGTCTAACGATCCGTCGCGCCGACGGTCAGCCGGGCCGAGGCACGCGGCTTGGGGGCCTGCTGGTGCATCGACCTCGCCCGGTGCGCCGACCAGTCGGTCACGCACAGGTCCGGGGCGTCGGGCCCGTCGTGCAGCCGCAGCACGTCGTACGTGTTGTTCCGCTGGGCCGGCACGAACCCCGCCCCGCGGATCAACCGGCACAGCACCGCCTCGTCCAGGCAATACGTCGTCCCCGCCGACGACACCACGTTCTCCTCCATCATCACCGAGCCCATGTCGTTGGCCCCAAAGGCCAGCCCCGCCTGCCCGACGTGCGGGCCCATCGTCACCCACGACGACCCGATGCTGTAGATGTTGTCCAAGAACAGCCGTGAGAGCGCCTGCGTGCGCAGGTAGTCCGTCGAGCCGCTCATCCGCACCCGACGCCCGAACTCGCGGGCATCCTCCCCCAGCGTCCGGTAATCCGCCTCGGGGTTCCGCCCCCAGTCGAACGCCCGTGCCACGGTGTCGCCGGGAAACTCCCGTTCCCACTCGGCCTCGTCGCGCCCCCAGTCCTTCACCCGGCCCAGCGGCGTGTTCTCACGTTGGAAGGGCCACGAGATGAACGACACGTAATGCCCGCGTCCGGCCGCCAAGGCCGCGTCCTGCCGCGCACGAACCAGCATCATGTGGTGCACCCGGTCGGCGTACCCCTCGATGTGCCCGAACATCATCGTCGCGCTGGTGAACATGCCCAGGTCGTGGGCCGCCGCCATCACGGTGAGCCAGGCCTGCGCGTCGCACTTGCCCAGGCCGATCTTGCGCCGCACCGGGTCGGCAAAGATCTCACCGCCCCCCCCGGGAAGGCTGTCGAGCCCCGCCTCCCGCAGCCGCGAGAGCACCCACCGCACCTTCTCGAAGAGCGTCGCGCCCGGGGGCTTGAAGAAGTGGACGAACTCGATCATCTCGGGCGGGCTGAAGGCGTGGACGTGGACGCCCGGGAACGCCGAGCGGATCGAGGAGAGCAGGTCGAGGTAGAAATCCAACGGAAGGTCCGGGTTCATGCCGCCCTGCATGAGGACCTGCGTCCCGCCGATCTTGACCAGTTCGGCGATCTTCGCGTGGACCTGGGTGGTGGTGAGGGTGTAGGCGTCGTGGTCGCCCGGATCGCGCCGGAAAGCGCAGAAGGTGCACCGGGCGTTGCAGACGTTGGTGTAGTTGATGTTGCGGTCGATGATGAACGTGCGCACCGAGGGGCCGTGGATCGAGCGGCACCGCGCGTCGGCCAGCCGCCCCAACTCCGCCGTCGGCAGGCCCCTGAACACGCCCATCGCCTGCTCGACCGTCAGCCTCGCGCCCCCGTCGGCCACCGCGGCGAGGAGCCCCGGATCGAGGGCGTCGAGGTGCGGGTGCTCGGGCAACGGTCGGTACACGCTCATGGTCGGCTCGCTCATCGTCGGGCGGCTCTCACCGCCGAACTTTCACAACTTCGTGAAAGTCTAGCACGCCGGATGCTCCGTCGGGCGATGGGAAAATGAACACGGGGCTCACCCGAAGGTCAGCCCCGTGCGCATGTCCGAGATGTCCGACCGTGATCAGGCCGCGAGGCCGAAGACGCGGCGTGCATACCCGCCGTCGAACGTGCTCACCGGGTTGCCCCAGGAACCGGTCTGGCCCGTGAAGCCGCCGAAGTAGGGCGTGTTCCACCCGAAGGACGGGACGAACGAGCCGCTGACGTACGGATTGAAGAACGCCGGGGTCGTGTAGGGGTTGAACCCACCCTGGAACTGATTCCAGCCCCCGATCGCCCCGTAGGGCTGATTGAAGCCGTACCCGAACGGGTTCTGCCAGCCGTTGAAAGCGGGGGTGTTGAAGGTGGGGGTGTTGAAGGTGGGGGAGAAGGCGGTGGGGGTGTTCACCCACGCGTTGTTGTAGAAGGGGTTAAAGGCGTTGAACGGCGTGTTGGTCGAGCCGAAGAACGCGGGGTTGTACCACGAGTTCTGCGCGCCGAAGGTGTTCCATGCGGCGTTGAACGGGGTGCCGAACTGGTTGGTCAAGGTGGTGTTGAAGGGGATGGTGTTGGGGTTGAAGGAGGGGAAGGTCGAGCCGCCGAAGAACGGCGTGGCGTTCTGCCAGGGGGTGAAGCCCTGGGTGTTGAAGGCGTAAGGGTTGAAGGTGTTGAGGTAGGGGTTGAAGGTCGGCGCGAAGAACGCGGGATTGATGGTGTTGAAGGGGACGCCGGCGACGGCCTCGCCCGTCACGCCTTGCCCGACGACGCCGTTGATCGCGTTGATGTACCCGGCCTGCGCGTTGTAGGGGGAGGTGGAGGGGCCGTGGAAGTGGCCCTGGGGGATGGCGGAGGCGAAGGGGAAGTTCTGGACGGGGCCGGGGTTGATGGTGTTCACGGGGCTGCCGTTCGAGGTGCCGGGGAACGAGTTGGACGAGGGGGTGCAGCAGGTATTCATCGGATCTCCTTGCGGACGCTCGGGACGGCGGGCCACCGCGCCGCGAACATTCGCGGGCGGGACGCCGTCTGGAGCCGGCGACGCGCCGGCGTTGGTTCGTGCGACACGATCGGGCGGGCATGACCGGTGCTCGGCCGGCCGCGCGTGATCGGTGCGCACACCCTATCGGCGCTCCGCCGATGGGGGTTGATTCCCGTGGGGTCAACGGGCGAGGGTCCGCGAAATCCGATGGGGGGTGGCCCGAGAACGGCCGCGGTGCGTCCGACAACCCCTCCCTCAATCTCCCGCCGCGCAGGGAGTGCGCGGACTTGGGTGAGAGAAGGTGGTGGGGGTGGTGGCACGTCCGTGTACGGGAATAATTCGTATCTAGCGACGAGCGTGGGAAGCCGGAACCCGGCCGGGCCGCCCGCGTCTGATCCGCGTGGACGCACGTTCGGGGCGTTCAATCGGGCCGGGGGGTGGTACGATCATCCGCGGGCGTCGCACACTCGGCGTTCGAGCGGGTGGAAGGGCCGCCCCGGCGCGGACCGATGGAAGTCGCGGGTGAGTCGGGCCCCAAGGGCCGGTCTGGAGGATGCGATGAAGGCGAGTCGAACGATACTGAGCGGCGTGATGGTGTCGGCGGGGTTGGCGCTCAGCGCCGCCGGTCAGACCGCTCCCGCCTCGACCCCGCCCGAGCCGGCGACGCCCGTGGCGCAGGACGGCGGCATGGCGCCCGCGTCCGGCGCGTCGCGGACGAGCGACATCGTCATGGGATCGTCGTCGCGGGTGAACCCCGGGTTCGCCACGCTCAACAACATGATGAAGCGGGTGACCATCGAGCTGAGCGAGACCCGCCTCGAGGACGCGATCAATTTCATCCGGACGGTGACGGGCGTTGACATGGAGGTGTTCTGGGCCGAGGACCGCGACGGTCAGGGCCTCGACAAGGACTTCACGGTCTCGCTCAACGTTCGGAACGCGACGGCGCTGAGCCTTTTGGAGAAGCTGCTCGAGAAGGCCGGCTCGGCGATGGGCGGCACGAACCCCTTCCCCAACACCTGGCAGCTCAACGAGAGCGGCGGGCTGGTCGTGGGGCCCAAGGAGCGGCTCAACCGCTACAAGACCCTGGTGATCTACGACATCAACGACCTGCTCTTTGATTTCGTCGACAAGACCAACGCCCCCACGTTCGACCTCAACAGCGCGTTCCAGAGCGGCGGGGGCGGCGGCGGCGGGCAGAGCCCGTTCCAGAACCAGGGCGGGCAGGACCAGAACGCCGACCGGCGGACCAAGGAAGAGAAGGCCCGCGACATCCAGAAACTGATCACCGACCTTGTCGAGACCGAGCAGTGGGTGGACAACGGGGGCGACGGGGCCTCGGTGCGTTATTGGAACGGCGCGTTCCTGATCAACGCCCCGGACTACATCCACCGCCAGATCGTCGGGTACCGCTTCTGGCCCGCCTCGGCGACGCGATCGGGCACGGCCGGCGGGCGGCGGTACGTGACCCTCGACGGGACGTACCAGCAGTCGTCGCCCGCGCGGTTCCGGACGCAGTCGGTCCCGGCGATCGTGGGCCCCGGCGGTCGCTGAGGCCCCGGCGGTCGCTGACGGAAGCCACCCGGCCGAAGAACAAAGGAAGCCCCGGTTCTCCCCGGGGTTTTTCTTTGCATCGGTCCCGGGGGATGCACCTGATCTCTGGGCTTCGTCATTTTGTCGCGCAGGCGTGTCGACTGAGTCCCGTTCTTCCCGCATGACCGCGGGAGGTTCAACCATGAGGACATGGACGATCAGAGCGGGGATCGGGCTGGGGTGGGTCGCGATGATCTCGATGCTCGGTTGCCAGAGCGGCCGGGTGCTGGTCGCCTCGGAGGAGGAAGGCGAGGTGGTCACGCTCCCGTTGAAGAAACCAGCCAAGAACGAGCCTCGGAGGCAGGGCCCCAACACCTTCACGGTGTCGCTGGACTCGTTCCCGTCGCGTGCGCAGGCCCAACGGGGACCGATGTGGTGCTGGGCGGCGTGCGCCTCGATGATCCACGAGTTTTTCGGTCAGCGAGCGATGACGCAGGAAGAGATTGTGGAGCGGATCAAGGGCGCGAGCGACAACGACGAGGTCAAGATGGCCGGGGCGTCGCTGTTTGAGGTGATGCTCGCGCTCAACCCCGAGATTCCCGGTGAGAGGGTCGCCGAAGTGATCGACACGTTCGTCCACGGCGGGAGGCTTTCACTCCGCCCGGACCTGTTCGCGAGGTCGTTCATCGACGCGGAGTACCTGCACAGCGACCGGATGGTGGACGAGCTTCTGGGCCGGTCGCCGGTGATCGCCGGGCTCACGGAAACGCCCGAGTCGCCGATCGGGCACGCGTACGTCGTGTACTCGGTGACGTTCGGGTGCGCGAGCCCGACGCTGGCGGAGCGTCTGGTCGATGGCCTAGCGGGGGGCACGATCGTGGACGTTCTTCAGTACCCCAAGTACTACGGGGTTAGGAGCGTGGATCTGATCGACCCGGACCACGGGCAACGGGTCACGATGAGCGGGGCGGAGTTCGCGTCCAAGGCGCGATGGATGATCGGGAGGACGCAGGCCGCCAAGATCCTCAACGACCGGTTCTCGCTGGTGGTGGCGGGGCGCTGAGGTGATGATCGGGTCGAAAAGGAGTCGGGCATGAATCGAGGGATGTTCGTGTCGGCCGGGCTGGTGAGCGTGCTGTGGGCCTCGATGTTGGGCGCGGGAGGTTGTTCGGGCGGGCAGGTGGGCGGGAAGGAGCATGAGTTTGAGATCCGGGCGACGCCGCCGCACGCCCGGATCTCGGTGATCGATCAATCGTCATGGCTGGGGCGGGGCGGGGAGTCAGCGTTGAACGACGGTCCCTTCTTGGATTCGCACGCGGTCGCTCTGGACCCGGCGTCGCCGAGGCTGCGTCGTCACGCCATCGCCCATGTGGTGGTGGCACGGGACGGCGGCAAGGCGGGCTACACCCGGTTTACGCCGTCGAAGGATCTGGTGGTTCGCGTGGAGGTGCCCCGCGATGAGTGAATACACGGCCCGGGGCGATTACCGATCGGCGCACGCGGCGGGGGCCGATCACGTGGCTCGCACCGCGCGGTGTGTGTACGTGGACCTGAAGCGGTGGATCCGCACCGGGCGGGGGACAAGGGTCGCGATCTTTTTCTTGTCGCTCCTGATGGTGTTCGGAGCGTCGATCACCATGATGAGGCTGAGCGGCTCCGCGCTGTGGGTTCCGTCCGAGTGGCGCACGCTCGTCGGGATCATCGGGCCGACGATCGGCATGAGCACGTTCGGGCTGGTTCGCCTGCTGTTCCCAGCGACTCCCGGGGTCTTGAACTACGTGGTGGCCGGCGTCGCGGGGGCGGGCACGCTCGCATTCGTGAGCTTGTATATGTCGTTGTGCTCGGTGTGCGTCCGCAACGTTCAGTTTGATCCGTCGTTCTGGGAGGAGTTCATCATCCGGTCATCAGCCGGCCCGGCTTTCGCGGGTCGGCCCTCGGGTCTGATCGCGGGCGGGGGGCTGACGCCCGCGGCGGGCCCGATCCTTCGCGAGGTCTACCCCCCGTTTCTTGACTCGCACCGGTCCCAGATATATCTCCCGATCGAGTGGGGTCGCGGGGCGAGATCGTACTTCGTGTTGCTCGGCCGCCACGAGATGCTCCGCGGCGGGGACCCCCGAGTCGGCGACGAGAGTGCGGCGCTCGAGTTCGGGCTGAGCTGGTCGCTGCAGCACGAGCCGATGCGGGTCGTGGAGTTTCTTCAGGGCGAGTCCGCGCCCGCGTTGGCGAGTACGACGTGGCGGATCCTCATGACGCACCTCGCGGTCTTGCTGTGCTGGTCGGTCCTGCTGGGCGCGCTGGCGACGCCGCTCGGGGCGCTGATCGGTCAGGCCGCTTCGACCTCGGCGGGTTGACGCGAAGCCGACCGCGTTATCCCGCCCGTGCGAGGATCTCGTTCATGATGGCGTTGCCGATGCCGGTGAGGGCGGCGCCGGCGATGATCCCGCCGCAGATGGGTTCGTAGGTATCGACCCAGAGGCGTTTGGCGAAGGTGCCTTCTTTCTTGCCGTAGAGGCGGTTCATGAGCCAGAAGAAGCAGGCCCCGCCCGCCATGGCGAAGGTGGAGCTGGCGGGGACGACCACGCCCAGCCCGATGGCCAGGGGGGAGAGCGGGAAGGCGCCCTTGCTGCGGATGCGGACGATCTCCATGACCAGGCCGACGACGGCGGCGATGATCATGGAGTAGACGGCGGACATGGGGATCAGGGCGCCCTTGGAGTCGGCGTCGAAGACGCTGGTGACCAGGTCGGAGACGCCCTTCCACTGGAGGGCGGAGGGGAACCCGAACCCGTTCTCGGGGGCGGTCATGATCTCTTCGACGTGCTTGGGGTTGATCGCGGCGATGGCGGGGTCGTACCGCCCGAGGAAGAGGAGGTAGAACAGCGGTGTGGCGGCCAGGGCTCCGGCGACGATCCCGATGCAGTGCCCGATGGCCTGGTGGCGTGGCTTGCCGCCCAGCATGTACCCGGGCTTGATGTCCATGAGCAGGTTCGAGGCGTTGGCGGCGACCTCGACGCACATGACGCCGGTCATCAGGTTGGTCGGCGGGTGCTTGGGGTCCAGGGCGCCGAACCCGAACTGCGGGATCTTGGAGAGGGCGCCGGTGGGGGTGATGCCCGTCAGGGCGGTCGAGTTGGCGGCGATGAGGGTGAGGACGATGATGAGCGGGATGGCGGTGGCGCCGAAGATCCAGGGCACCCCGAACCAGTCGTGGGCCATCCAGACGCCGACGGCGCCGACGATGGGCACGCCGACGAAGGAGATCCAGATGGGGAGCTCGATGTGGCGGAGCACGTCCTTCCCGGCGTCCTTCTTTTTGAAGAGCCCGGTGAAGGCGGAGATGATGACCTTGGGCTTGGCGAAGAGGGCGACCATGGAGGCGGTGACCATGATGGCGATGCCCCACCACAGGGCCCAGTGGTTGAGGATGTAGGCCCGCCCGAAGACGGCGTTGCCCGCCTCGACCGACCCGGACCTCGGGGCCAGCTCGCCGATGGTGATCATCCAGGGGACGATGATGCAGAAGTTGAGGACCATGCCCAGGAGCATGCTCAGGCCCGCGCGGACGCCCATGAGCCCGCCCGCGCCGAAAAGGGCCAGGTCCAGCCCGAGGCGGACGTCGAGCTGCCGCATGTCCACCCCGGCGATCTTGGGGGTGGCCCACCACCCCTTGGCGGCGAGGTCGTAGACCCACTGGTCGAGGTAGTGCGAGAGGAAGTAGTAGGCGTCACGCCCGAGCATCTTGACCTGCACGAACTTCTGGTACCCCTCGCCGGCGAGGAACTCGATGAAGGCGGCGACGACGGCGAAGAAGCCCAGGGCCTTGGCCTTGAAGACCCCGACGTTGGCGTCGGAGGAATACATGGTGTCGAGCACGACGCCGCAGGCGCGGCCCTCGGGGAAGGGCTGCTGCTCGTCGTTGATGAAGCGTCGCTTCATCGGGAAGGCGACCAGGACGCCCAGGAAGGAGAGGACCACGTTGAACCAGAACATCTGCCACCAGAGCATGGGCTCGTTCTGGACCCACATGTACGCGGCCATGCCCGAGATCAGGGGGCCGGTCATGTAGCCCGCGGCCGTGGCGATGGACTGGGAGCAGTTGTTCTCGAGGATCGTCATGTCCCTCGCGCCGAGCCGGGCGAAGATCCGGTAGAGCGCGAAGGCGAGGACGACCGAGGTGATCCCCACGCCCAGCGACCACCCCGACTTGGCGCCCACGTAGAGGTTCGTGGCGCTGAGCATCCCGCCCAGGAAGAACCCGGTCAGGGCCGAGCGGAGGGTCAACTGCGGCATCGAACCGCGGAAGACGTTCTCGAGCCACCAGCGGTCCTTCTGTTCGCGGGACCACGTGCGGACCTGTTCATCGGTCAGTTGCTTGATGGCCATGGGGGCGGCATGATACCGCACGCCCCCGATCACGGGAACGGCTCCCCGCGGGTCTGGGCCGAGGGGCGCCGGGTGCGGTGTCCGCGGGGGGGGGGAGGGGGTTAGACGGTGCCGTACATGCGGTCGCCCGCGTCGCCCAGCCCCGGGAGGATGAAGCCTCGGTGGTCGAGTTCGCGGTCGAGCGAGGCGGCGTAAATGGTGACCTCGGGGTGCTCGCGGAGCATCCCCCGGACGCCCTCGGGGGCGGCGACGAGGCAGATCATGCGCAGGTCGGTGGCGCCCGCCTCCTTGAGGGTCTGGATCGCCGATCGGGCCGAGCCCCCGGTGGCGAGCATGGGGTCGACCAGCACCACGGGCCCGTCTTCAAGCCCCTTGGGGAGTTTGCGGAGGTAGACCACCGGTTCGAGGGTCCGCTCGTCGCGGGCCATCCCCAGGTGCCCCACGCGTGCCTCGGGCATCATCTCGAGGATTCCCTCGGCCATCGCCAGTCCCGAGCGGAGCACGGGGACGACGGTGATGGTCCCGCTGAGGCGTCGGCAGGCGGTGCGCTCCATCGGGGTGTCCACGTCGATCCGGCGGGTGGGGAACGAGCGGGTCGCCTCGAAGACCATGAGCCCGGCGATCTGGTACAGCAGGGCCCGGAAGGCGCGGTAGCCCGTGGTCTGATCCCTGAGGTGGCCGATCTTGTGCTGGATCAGCGGGTGGTCGAACACGACCAGGTTCGGGAAGTCCTCGTGACGCTGCGGCATCGTCGCCTCCCGCTCCACTCACCTCGAGCCCGGGCCGCGCTCGCGGATCAACTGCACCACCCTCGGGGCGAGCTCGTTGGGCACGGGGATCGTGAGGTTGTACTGCACCACCTGCCAGCCCGCGGGCGAACGCCGGAGCACCCCCGACCCGCGGCACTCGCCCAGGTTGTCGTTGGTCAGCGCTTCGTCGAACCAGGCCATCGACGCGTCCGGAGAGAACGAGACAAACCGCCGACCCGGGATGGCGCGGTAGTCCCAGCCCTTGTCCTGCTTGAAATAGAACTCGCAGAACTTGGCGAAGTCGCCCATGGGCCACCGCTCGCTCGAGTCGGTCCCCAGGAAGACCGCGTCGGGGGCGAAACAGGCCATGTACCCGGGGAGGTCGGCCTTGGCGGCCGCCGCGTGCATCGCGTCGAGCCGCTCGATGACCGCCGCCCGCTGGTTGAGCGCCGCGGTCGCCGCCGCCCGCTCGGCCTCTCGCTTCTCCGTCGAATCACACCCGGCGGCCCCGAGCCACGCCACCACCCCCGCGCTGAGTAACACACGGCTGTCCATGCCCCAGCGTACCACGCCCGGGCGAGGCGGTACCATCCCGCCCCGAACAAACGCCCGGAGCCTCCGCGAGCCATCGCGACCCCACGTGCACGCCCTTGTCATTGTCAATCCGTCCTCGGGCCGGGGCCTCGCCCGGACGCTCGCCGAGCGGGTGGGTCAGGCGCTCGAAGCCCTCGGCGTCACCGTCAGTCACGCCTCGCCCGACGACCTGACACAGCCCGGGCTCAGCCCGCGGGACGCTGACCTCGCGGTGGTCGTGGGGGGCGACGGGACGGTCCACCGGCTTCTCCCGTGGCTTGTCCGCTCGCGTGCGGCGCTGTACCACTACCCCGCGGGCACCGAGAACCTCTTTGCGCGCGATTGGGGGATGAGGCCCGACCCCGACACGCTGGCCCGGGCCGTCCGTCGATGGAGGGTCCGTCGAACGGACCTGGGCGAGATCGGGCACGCGCCCGGCCCGGGGCCCGGCTCGCGTTTCGCTGTCATGTGCTCGGTGGGTCTTGATGCGTCGGTCATCCGGCGGGTGCACGCGGACCGCCGGGGTCCGATCTCCCACGCCGCGTACCTCCGCCCCATCCTGGCGGAACTCTGCGACCCGTACTTGCCAAGGCTTCGCGTCCGGGTCGACGGGGTCGAGTCCGCCGTGGGCCGCGGGCTTGTGGTCGTAGCGAACAGCCGCCAGTACGCCGCCAGGTTGAACCCCGCCCGGGACGCCGACCCGACGGATGGGCTGCTGGACCCGGTGTTTCTCCACGCCGAATCCGCCGCCGACGCCGCCCGCCTCGCGCTCGCCGCGAGGTTGGGGCGGCTGCGCCATGAGCCCGGGACGGTCCTCCGGCGGGGTGTATCGATCGAGGTCCAGATCGAGAGCACCGAGCCCATGATCGCGCAGGCCGACGGCGAGGCGCTCGGAGCGATACCTGACACCATACGAACAATCACGGTCACAGCGATGCCCAGGGTGTTGCGGGTGCTCGAAGAAACCGAATAATATACGAATAGTATACGTATAAATTTCGAATCTATTGACAGAAAGGGGGTCCGGCCGAGACATAGCGGGGCACGCCGTGGGGTCTGATCTCGTAGGATGAAAGACGTTGAATCGAGCGTCGGAAAGAGGAATGGACCGCGAACGAGCCAACCCGGATCAGGTCAGTGCAGCACCGCCGGCTCTCGTGGTTGAGGTGCAGGACGGGACGGGCGGGGTGGGCGCGGGCGACCTCGCGTGGCTGAGCGAGGCGGGGAAGCGAGCGGGGGCGGCGTTGGGGGTTGTCGGTTCGTTTCGTGTACGGGTTGTGAACGACACGGAGATGTCGGCCGCGCATCAGCGGTATTCGGGTGTCGCGGGGACGACGGACGTGCTGACGTTCGACCTGAGCGAGACTGGGCAAAGGGTCGGGAATGGGGTGGGGGGGGCGGGTGTGCCGATCACGGTCGATGCGGACGTGATGGTGTGTCTCGACGAGGCGTCCCGCCGGGGGGCGGAGTTCGGTCACGGGGCGCGTCGGGAGTTGATGTTGTACATCGTGCACGGGCTGCTGCATTGCCTGGGGTACGACGACCACGACGAGGCGTCGGCGTCGGCGATGCACGAGCGTGAGGACCGGGTGTTGGAGGCGATCGGGGTGGGCGCGACGTACGAGCCGGCCCGGGCCGTTGGGCGGGGGGGCGTGGCATGAACGGGTGGGCGGCGTGGATCGCGGTGTCGTCGGTGGCGCTGGGGGCGTTGTTCTCGGCGTTGTTCCACGCGTTGTCGGACCTCTCGCGCGGGGCGTTGGAGCAGATCGCGCGGGCCCGCGGGTCGGCGGGCAAGCGTCGGCAGATCGACGCGGTGCTGCACGACCTGGACGGGCACGCCCGGGCGGTGGCGCTGCCGCGGATCGCCTGCAACGCGCTGGCGGCGGTGGCGGTGACGCTGTGGGTCTCGGACCTTCGGGGGCAGGCGTCCCCCGGGTGGATCGACGTGGGGGTCGGGGTGCCGATCACGGCGCTGGCGGTGTGGGTGTTCGGGCTGGTGATCCCGTCGAGCGTGGCGAGGCACGCGGGCGAGCAGGCGGTGTACGCGCTGACGCCGCTGATCCGTGTGATCTACGTGGTGACGAGGCCGATCACGCGCGGGGTGCGTGTGATGGACGAGGTGGTGAGGCGGCTGTCGGGCCGATCCGAATCCGACGCGGGGGAGGACATCAAGGACGAGGTGCTGTCGGTCGTCGAGGACGCGCGGCACGAGGGCAAGTTCGACGAGGCCGAGCAGGACATGATCGAGGCGGTGGTGCAGTTCCGGGACATCACGGTCGAGCAGATCATGACGCCCAGGACCGAGATCGAGGCGATGGAGCTGACCAACGACCTGGGTAAGGTGACGGCGATGCTGCGCAAGGGTGGGCACAGCCGGATCCCGGTGTACGAGGGGACGATCGACCGGATCGTCGGGGTGTTCTACGTCAAGGACCTGATGCGGTGGCTGGCCGGGGAGGGGAGCCGCGGTGGTCGGGTGTTCGATCTCCGCCAGATCCTCCGCCCGGCGCACTTTGTCCCGGGCTCGAAGACCGTCCGCGAGCTGTTGCAAGAGCTGACGGAGAAGCGGGTGCACATCGCGATCGTGGCCGACGAGTTCGGGGGGACGGCGGGGCTCGTGACGATCGAGGACATCGTGGAGGAGGTCTTCGGGGATATCCAGGACGAGTACGAGCAGCCCGGGGACGAGCCGGTGCCCGCGCGGGTCGACGCGGGGTCGGGGCGGGCCGAGCTCGACGCGAGGGCGTACATCGCCGACGTGAACGAGTCGCTCCGTGACGCGGGGCTCGAGCTGCCCGAGAGCGAGGATTACGACACGGTGGGGGGGTGGGTGACGGTGACCCTCGGGCGGATCCCGGCGGCGGGCGAGTCGGTGGCGCTGCCCGGGGCGTCGGGCGAGCTGAACGTCACCGTGCTCGAGGCCGAGCCCACGCGGGTGACCCGGGTGCGGGTCGCGCGTCGCGAGGGCTCGCCCGAGGACGACGCCAGCGACCAGCGAGAGGTCGCGACCAACCGGTGACTCGGGGGGGCGTGGGGGGGCGTGCGGGTGGCCGGGGATGGGTTGGGCGACGGGGCCTACGCTGGGCGCGGATGACCACGCCCCCCGACCGCCGACGATTGGAAACCGACACCGACGACGGGTTGGTCCTGATCATCTCGGGGCCCTCGGGCGTGGGGAAGACGACGCTGACGCGTGGCGTCGAACGGACGATCCCGGACGCGGTCTTCTCGGTCTCGTACACCACGCGCCCGCGGACCGACGCCGACATTGAAGGGGTGGATTACCACTTCGTGGACGACGCGGCGTTCGAGGCGATGCGGTCCCGCGGCGAATTCCTCGAATCGGCGGGCGTGTACGGGAAGAAGTACGGGACGCCGAGGGCCTGGGTGCTCGAGCAGTTGGCGCGTGGGCGGCTGGTGATCCTGGAGATCGACGTGCAGGGGGCCATCGAGGTACGCCGGCAGTTGCCCGAGGCGTTGGCGGTGTTCATCCTCCCCCCGGGCGAGGACATCCTGCTGCAGCGTCTGCGGGACCGCAAGCGGGAGGCCGAGGAGGTCATCCAGCGGCGGTTCGGGCAGGCCCGATCGGAGATCCGGGCCGCGCGGGAGTCCGGGGTGTACCACCAATTCATCGTCAACGAGAGGCTGGACGAGGCGGTGGCGGGCGTGGTGGAGGCGGTTCGGCGAGAGCGTGAGCGGCGGCGTGAAGATCGGCGGCCACGCGCGGGGGCGGGCTGAGTGCCGGCGTGGTCCCAACTCGCGGGGATGTCGCTGACGAGGCGGTCGTTGTACCCCTTCGTGCTCGCCGCGATGCTGGATACCCCGCCCCGGGAACGCCCCTCGCTGCGGGTGCTGGATTTCCCGGCGGGGGATGGGGTGTTGAGTTTCGCGCTGGCGGCGTCGGGGTTCAGGGTTGAGGCCGCGGACCTGTTCCCGGAGTATTTCGCGGACGGGCTTGAGCGGGCCCGTTCGTCGGGGCTCGGGGCGGCGTCACTGTTCGAGCGCACGACCGGCGCGAGCCTGCCGAGGTGGCTGTCCGATGCGATGGCGCCGGAGCCGGGCGTGGACCCCCGTGTGCTCCCTGTGCCGCTGGATATCCGGTGCGTGCCCGCCGACATGGAGGGCGAGTGCCCGCTGCCCGCGGGCTCGTTCGACCGGGTCGTCTGCGTGGAAGGGATCGAGCACGTGGTCGACCGTCACGCGACGTTGAACCTCCTGCGGTCGCTGCTGGCCCCGGGCGGGCGGCTCATGCTCACGACCCCGAACCTGCTGAGCCTCCGCTCCCGGGCGGCGTTCGCGCTCGCGGGGCAGCGGGCCTTTAAGAGCTACATCGACGAGTACACGTCGGTGTGGGGGCGGTCACCCGACGGCTCGCGAACATACCACGGGCACGCGTTCCTGCTCAACTACTTCCAGCTCCGCTACTCGCTCCACCACTGCGGGTTCCGGATCCGGCGTCTGTGGCCCAGCAACTGGTCTCCGAGCAGCCTGCTCATGAGCCCCGTGATCCCGCTGGTCTGGGCGGCGACGGCGTATTCGCAGCGGCGGGCGAAGCGCCGCTTCGTTTCGTACCAAAGGTCGGGCCTGGCGCCCGAGGACGCGGACCCGCCGTACCGCGAGATGATGCGGCACCTGCTGAGCCCGTCGATGCTGTTCAACGCGACGTTGATCGTCGAGGCCGAGGCGGTCGCTCGATCGGCGTGAGCCCGCGCGGGCATCACGGGATCAGGTACATGAACTCTTCGCGGACGATTTTCCCGTTCTCGACGGTGTAGACCCCGACCTCGTCCATCACCTGGCGTTGCCCGGTGGCCTTGGTCTCGACGTCCATTTTGAAGCGGACGGTGAACCCGGTGCTCCCGACGAAGGGCCCCTCGGCCGAGGCCCCGTGGATGGCGTGCTCGGCGACCCACCCGTCGTTCTTGGCGCGGACGGCCTTGAGCCCGACCCAGGCCATCCCCACGCCGTGGCCCTCGACGGAGGCGATCTTCTTCTTGTCCCACCAGGTGTCCTCGATCTCGGCGAAGAGCCCGCGGTTGAACATCTCGACGAGGCTCTTGCCGACCTCGAGGGGCCCCGGCCCCTTGCCGGTCATGACCGGGGTGGGGGCGAGGGGATCGCGTCGGGGCTTGGCGGTTTTGGCGCGGGCGGTGGGCTTGCGGGTCTTGGGGGCGGGCTTCTTTCGCGCGGCGGGGGCCTTGGATTTCTTGGCCATGATCGTCTCCTCGGGGGGTCGGCGCAGGATAGCCCGGGGTCTCGGCGGGTGGTGTGCGGGTTCTATGATGGGCGGGGCAAGAAAGGGTTGCTATGCGTGCGATCGTGACTGGTCAGATCGGGATGGAGAAGAAGCCGTACCTCGACGCGGTGGCGAGGTTCGCGGGTCAGCAGGGCGAGCCGCTGTCGCTGTACCACGTCGGGGACATGATGTACGCGGAGGGGACGGACGTCCGGGCGGGGCGGATCTTGGACCTGCCGATCTCGAGGCTCAACTCGCTGCGGCGGGCGGCGTTCAAGGACATCATCGCGGACAGCTCGACGGGCGGCCCCGGCGGGGGGCCTCAGCCCAACATGATCGTGAACACGCACGCGACGTTCCGGTGGCGTCACGGGCTCTTCTCGGCGTTCGATTACGACCAGGTCCAGAAGCTCCAGCCCGAGCTGTTCGTCTGCCTGGTCGACAACATCGAGGTGGTGCACCACCGCCTGCACCGCGAGCACGACATCGACGCGACGCTCAAGGACTGCATGGTCTGGCGAGAGGAGGAGATTCTCGCCACGGAGCTGCTTAGCAAGTCCATCCCGGGCTCGCAGTTCTACATCATGGCCCGGGGCCGGCACCACCTCACCACGCGGACGATGTTCCGCCTGGTCTGCCGCCCGAAGATGAAGAAAGTCTACCCGTCGTTCCCGATGAGTCACGTGATGGACATGCCCGAGGTGCTGGCGGAGATCGACCGTTTCCGCGCCGCGCTGGCGGAACACTTCATCACCTTCGACCCGGGCGACGTGGACGAGAAGCTGCTGCTGGACCGTGGGATCGCGGCGGCCCGCGAGGGCAAGGAGTTCCTCGACGTGACGCCGCACACCTTCGGGGGGGGCAAGAACGCCGAGCCCGTCCGCGTCCGCGTCCGCGAGATCCTCGATATCGCGGGCGACGTCGACGGGCAGATCTACATGCGCGATTTCAAGCTCGTCGACCAGTCCGACATGATCGTGAGCTACATCCCCGAGATCCCCGACGGCAAGGGCGGGGGCATCCCCGGGCTCTCCTCGGGCGTGGAGCGGGAACTCCACCACGCCTTCGAGCACACCAAGGAAGTCTTCGTCGTCTGGAAGCCCAAGAAGGCGCCCAGCCCGTTCATCACCGAGACGGCCACGCGGGTCTTCGCGTCCGTCGACGAGGCCATGTTGTACTTCGAGAAGAACGGGTACTTCGCCGACAAGAACCTCTTTGGGAACTGACCCTCCCCTCGGCCCTCGGTGGGTGGGGGCGGGGGTGGGGGCGGGGGTGGGGGTGGGGTTACTTGATCCCGTCTTTCGAGGCGATGTAGCGGATGAGGTCGACGCACCGGGCGGCGTACCCCGCCTCGTTGTCGTACCAGCTCACGACCTTGAAGAACCTGGAGTTGAGCTCGATACCCGCCTTGGCGTCGAAGATCGAACTCCGCCGGTCCCCGATGAAGTCGCTCGAGACGACTTCGTCCTCGGTGTAGCCCAGGACGCCCTTCATGGACCCGCCGGCGGCGGCTTTCATCACCGCGTTGATCGCCGCGAGGTTGGTTTCCTTGGCCGTCCGGAAGGTCAGGTCGACGGCGGAGACGTCGGCGGTGGGGACGCGGAAGGACATCCCGGTGAGTTTGCCCTTGAGGGCGGGGATGCAGAGGGCGACGGCCTTGGCGGCGCCGGTGGAGCTCGGGATGATGTTCATGTACCCGTTGCGCCCGCCGCGCCAGTCCTTCTTGCTCGGCCCGTCCTGGGTGGGCTGGGTCGCGGTGACGGCGTGGATCGTCGCCATGAGCCCCTCTTCGAGGCCGAAGGCGTCGTTGATGACCTTGGCGATGGGCCCGAGGCAGTTGGTCGTGCAGCTGGCGTTGCTGACGACGGTGTGCTTGGAGGCGTCGAAGACCTCGTGGTTGACGCCCATGACCACGGTGGGCACCTGGGCGGGCTCGCTCTTGGTCGGGGCGCTGATCACCGCCCGCTTGGCCCCGGCCTGGACGTGGAGCGAGGTCTTCTCGAACTCGGTGAACAAGCCCGTGCTCTCGAGCACGTAATGGACGCCCAGGTCCTTCCACGGGAGTTTGGCGGGGTCCTTCTCGGCCGTGGTGCGCGTGGTCTTCCCGTTGACGGTGAAACTCGACTCGGTCGCGGTCACCTCGGCGGGCTTTCCGCCGAGCATGAACCGGCGGTGCATCGTGTCGTGGGTGAGGAGGTACGCGAGGTTGTCGGCGGGCACCAGGTCGTTGACGCCCACGATCTCGATGGACGGGTCCTCCGAGGCGGTGCGGTAGAACAGCCGACCGATCCGCCCGAACCCGTTGATCCCGATCCGAATCGCCATGGGTCTTCCCTCGCGTGAACGGGCCGCGCCCGGCACTCTCGGCCGGGGCAAGCCGCACGCGGGAAGCGTAGGGATCGAGACGGGCCGTCTTCCATCCGCCGGGGTGATCGATCCGGCGCGGCCCCGCGGTTACCACCCGCCGGACGCGAGCGACGCCGAGACCGAGTCGGCCAGCGACCCCAGCGCCCGCGGATCGTGGAGGGGGAAGGGCCAGGTCCGGTCCGAGGCCACGATGGATTGTGCGGCGTCCGCCGACGCCCGGGCCGCCCGCTCCTCCAACTCCCGGAGCCTCTGGGCGTGTTCGAGGCGGACGCGTGAAAGGAGCCGGTGCATCTCGTCGTAGTGTTCGCGCGGGTCGAGCCCCCGTGTGGTGGCCTCTCGGATCTCGCCCAGGAGGGCGGCCTTGCGCCGGGCGGCCCACTCATCGCCCAGCAATCCCGGGTCGTGTCTGGCGTGGTGAGCGGCCCACCGCGCCCTCCCGGCCTCCGAGGCCGACACCACCCGCACGCCTTCGATCGGGATGCTCAGGGTGGCGCTGGCAACAACGGCCGGCGCGAGGGACCACCCGAGCCACGCCGCGAGCCACCGTTCGCCGGCCGGGTCGTACGCGGCCCCTCCCGTCCCGTGGATAAACAGGTCACACCCCGCGTGGCGGATCATGCCCGTCATCAGCAGGGCCCGGGGGGCCAACTCGGAGGCCGGGATCGATCCGAGCATCGACGCGAGGACGCGGCGCCTGGGCAAGCCCTCGCGGAGGTGCCAGAGGGGCAACTCGCCGCGCGTGGCGTCCAGGGGCCTGAGCCTCGATCCCGGGAAGGCCTCGACCGCGCGGTTGTACAGGTCCACGCACCGGCCCGGGTCGGCCCGCATCGTCGTCAGGACCTCCCCGAACAGCCCCGTCCTCGAGATCGAGGTGGCGAGGACCGTGGGCATCGGCCGGACCACGCCCGCGAGCAGCGAGTCGGTCGCCGCGATGACCTGCGACGCCAGCGTGGATTCTCCGGACGCCGAGGCCAAGGCCCCGGCGACTCTCGCGAGCCCGTCGGACACGCCGGGCGTGGCGGCGTCGGTCGGGAGGTCCCGGAGCCGGCGCGGGTCGGCGGTGGGTCGGCAGGCGGGCGGCACGTCCGCGCGGTTCCCGAGCTGCGGGCCGATCTCCCACGCGGCGGCGACGAGGCGCCCGTCGCGGCGGGCGGGGTATCGGATCACGGCGGGCTCGCTGCTGTCCTGGTCCACGGCGAGCCAGCCGGCCGACCCGCCGAGTTTGGCCGCCGCCGCGGCGCACGCGGCACGCTTGGCGAAGATCCCCGCGTGCCAGAACTCGACCTGGTGCCCCGACATGACGACCAGCCCGTCGGCGGGGAGTCCCAGCTCGGCCCGGAACGCGTTGGACGAAGCCGGTCTGGTGAACCCCCGGGCCAGGGAGGCCCACGAAGACCCGGCGGGCTCGATCACGACGGCACGCTCCGGGCCCGACCCGGCCGGGATGGAGTCAGGGAGTGTCACCGGGCGGAGCGTAGTAGCCGAGGGGCCGGTCGGCGGGTCGCGTCGGTCACGCACGCGGAGGCGTCTCGCCGCAGGCCCGTCCCGTGGCGTGCAGCCCGGCCCGGGCCGACGCGGGCAACGCGCCCGAGGCCCTGAGGATCTCGCGGTGCATGACGCAGCGGTAGTGGGCGAGGCGGGCCGCCGGGTCGTCGAGGTGCTCGCCGAAACTGCGGTTGGGGTCGTTGTAGATCATGGTCACGGGGAGTTCCTCGACGACCAGTCCCGCCGCGGACGAGCGGACCCACATCTGCATAGGGAAGGCGTACCCGGTCTCGGTCAGGCCGAGCGACGCCATCGCCGCGGTGCGATGGGCTTTGAACCCGCAGAAGGAGTCGGTGAGGGCGAGCCCGAGGCGTTGGTTGAGCTCCGCCGTGATCGCCGCGTTGACCCCGCGTCGGTCCGCCGGCGGGGCGTCGTCCAGTGGGGTGGGCAGGAGGTACCGCGACCCGCTGACGATGTCCGTGGCGGGCTGGCCCGCCGCCCGCGCCGCGTCCGACGCCCGCATCCGCTCGACGAACGCGGGGATCTCGTCGGGCTCGTGCTGCTCGTCACAATCCATCGTGAGCACCCATTCGTACCCCTCGGCGTGGGCCCAGCGGAACGCGTCGATCAGGCTCTGCCCGTACCCGCGGTTCACGCAATGACGGATCATGTCCACCGGGAACTCCGAGACGATCTCGGTCGTGCGGTCGGTCGACCCATCGTCGACCACCAGCACGTTCCCGGCGTGCGCGAGCACCCGCTCGAGCACCCCCCGCGCGTACTTCTCTTCGTTGAACACCGGGATCGCCACCAGGAAACGCATGGGCACCTCGCACGTACGGATCGCCCGCCGCGGCCCCGTGGATGCACCGGGACGCGACGGGTCGTACGGAGGGGGTACGGTTCGGGGCGGCGTCCGGTTCGCCCCGTGGTCGACATTTCGCCGATCGCCCACGCCCCGGCGCGGGCCGAAGGCCGTGCTTCGGACGTGTGGCGTGAGCCGGGTTCATTGTAATATGACTCCATCTCGCGGGGATGCCAGGAGTCGATCGATGAAGAACCGCTCGCGATGGATCGTCGGTGTGCTGAGCGTCGGGCTTGCGTCCGCCATCGCTTCGGCGTCCCAACCCGAGGACGGGCCCGCCGGACGGGCCCGGGGCGACGATGCCAAGGCCGCGTTCCCCGCCGGGCGGGACTACATGCGTGAGCGAGCGGCGATGATCCGCGCGAAGTTCCCCGCGCCCGGGCCGGGTCGACAGGTTCGCGACGCCGGGATCGCCCGGATCGACCTGATGCGCGACCTCCGCACGCTGGCCGCGATGTGGCATTTCGCGGGCACGACCTCCACGGTCTATCGCGCCTACGAGGCCAAGGCCGGGGAGGGCTCGTGGCCGGCGTCGACGCACGACCTGCTCGACGCGGTGTCGGGGCGTCTGCCCACGCCCAACCCCGACCTCGCCGCCGAGGCCCGGCGGATCTTCAAGGAGCTCGACGCCCTCGGCGCGTTCACCTCGATCAAGCAACTCCCGACTGAGCGCGTCTTCCCCGAGGCCGTGGTCGGCCTCGACCGTCCGGGGCTGATGATGCTCACGCCGTGGCTCGGCGACGCGAGGCAGGCGTCCCGCATCCTCGTGGCTCGGGCCTCGGCCGCCTTGGCCGACGGGGACCACGCCGCGTACCTCGACCTGACGGCCCAGACGCTGGCCCTGGCGCGGGCGCTGGAAACCGACGGGACGCTGATCTCGTACCTGGTGAGCGTGGCGGTCGAGGCCATGGTCCACACGCGGATCACCGAGGACGTGCTCGAGGGCCGTATCGACGGCCGATTGGCCCCGCGTGTGCTCGCCGTCATCGATCGGGCGCCGCTCGCGGACCACGTGTTCGCCCTGGAGAGCGAGCGGCTCTTCACCCTCGACGCCATCGACTGGGCCTACGGCACCAACGCCCGGGCCCTGAGCGACCTGCTGTCCATCACGGCCGCGAACGACTTTCCCGCCATCGGGATCGGGCGGCTGCTCTGGGCCCCGCGCGAGGACCAGCTCCACGCCGCCGATCGTCTCTACAGCGCGTTGGTCGACCGTCTCTCGGCGAAGCCCGACCCCGCCCTGCAGGCATGGGCACGCGAGTTCATGGGCCGCCTCGAAGCCAATCAGGCGTCACGGAACCGCTACGCCCTCATCGCCCTGCTTATGCCCGCCTTCGACCGGGTGACCCAACGCGTGGTTCCGCAGTATCTCGCCCAGCGGGGCGGGGTCCGCATGATCCTCGCCGCCGAGGCGTTCAAGGCCGACACGGGCGAGTACCCCGCCGACGCCGACCGTCTGGCGCCGAGATTGATCGGCGAGATCCCCGAGGATCCATTCCTGCGAGGGCACCGACTCCGGTACCGCCTCGTCGACCCCGGCGAGGACCGGCTGGGCCGGCCGTACCTGGTGTACGCCGTCGGTCCCGACGGCGAGGATCACGGCGGCCGAGACGACGACCGGGATCAGTACCGCGCCCTGATGAAGGACATGGGCCGGGGCTACGACCTGGTCATCAACTGGAAGCACATCCCCGAGCCGAGGGACTGAGCTTCGCGCCCCATACGATCCGCGGCCATGCCCCCCCCGAACCCCGCGGACGACTCCACGCCCTCGACCGAGCACGCCCCCGAGCCCCGCGCGGGCGCGGAGGACGCCCCGTTCCGCTACACCGCCGCCCTCGCCGACCGGATCGAGACCGCGTGGCAGGAGCGCTGGGACCGCGAGGGAACGTTCGTCCAACCCAACCCGGGGCGGCCCGGGTTTGACGCGACCAGGCCCAAGTTCTACTGCCTCGACATGTTCCCGTATCCCTCGGGCGCGGGGCTGCACGTGGGGCACCCCGAGGGGTACACGGCGACGGACATCCTCTGCCGCTACAAGCGGATGAAGGGGTTCAACGTCCTGCACCCGATGGGGTGGGACGCCTTCGGGCTCCCGGCCGAGCAGTACGCGATCCAGACCGGCGTCCACCCCGCGCTCACCACGCGGGCATCGATTGGCACCTTTCGCCGCCAGCTCAAGCGGTTCGGGTTCTCGTACGACTGGACCCGGGAGCTGGGGACCATCGATCCCTCGTTTTATAGATGGACCCAGTGGATTTTCCTGCGTCTGTACGACGCGTGGTTCGACCCCGACGCGAAGAAGGCCCGCCCCATCGCCGACCTGATCGCCCGCGAGCGGGCCAAGGGGCCGGCCCGCGAGGGCGGGGCCTGGGACGCCCTTCCCCCCCACGAGCAACGGGCGTTCCTCGACGCCCACCGCCTGGCGTACCTGGGCGAGTCCACCGTCAACTGGTGCCCGAGGCTCGGCACCGTCCTCGCCAACGACGAGGTGATCGACGGGCGGAGCGAACGCGGCGGGCACCCGGTCTTCCGCAAGCCGCTGCGACAGTGGATGTTCCGGATCACGGCGTACGCCGACCGGCTCCTCGATCAGCTCGATGGGCTCGAGTGGCCCGCGTCGACCAAGGCCATGCAGGCCGAATGGATCGGGCGGTCCGAGGGGGCGGAGATCGACTTCTCTGTCTCCGGGATGGGATCGCCTCTGCGGGTCTTCACCACGCGTCCGGACACGATCTTCGGCGCGACGTACATGGTCGTGGCGCCGGAGCACCCGCTCGTGGCGCACGCGCTGGCCCACCCGACCCCGCGGACCGACGCCGCCCTCCGGGCCTACGCCGAGGGCGCCTCCCGGCGTTCAGACCTCGAACGCATGGAGTCCAAGGACAAGACCGGGGTGGATTCCGGGCTCGACGCGATCAACCCGGCCACCGGGCAGCCGATCCCCGTCTGGGTCGCCGACTATGTCCTGATGGGCTACGGGACCGGGGCCATCATGGCCGTCCCCGCGCACGATCAGCGGGATTTCGATTTCGCCCGTGCGTTCGGCCTCCCGATCCGCGACGTGGTCTACGACCGGGCCCGCCTCGCGATGGCGACGTTCGCTCGCCTCGCGCCCGACGAGGCGCGTTCGCCCGAACGCTGGCAGGGCGCCCTCGCCTCGTTCCTGGGCCTGGTGGTCTCCGAGAACACCCCGCCCGAACGCTTCGCCGAGGCCCTCCGCGGCGTGCTCACCCGGCGCCAGAGCGGCGACGGCACCTCCGTGGCGATCAACCTCGACGCCCGGCGTGATGAGGCCCCGGGGGCCGTCGGGCGTCAACGCGGCGTGACCGAGATCAACTGGCTCGACGCGCTGGAAGACCTCGGCCTCGCGTCGTTCGACGACCTCGCGGGCCGGTTCGAAGGCGCCGTGTTCTTTGACCGCTGGGGGCAGGCCTTCCCCGCCGCGGGCTTCGCCGTCAATTCCTCGGGCCCGGGCCTCTCGCTCGACGCGTTGCCCACCGACCGCGCCAAGGACGCCGTCATCGAGTGGCTCGGGCGCACGGGCCGGGGCCGCCGGCGTGTCAACTACCGCTTCCGCGACTGGACGTTCTCGCGTCAGCGGTATTGGGGCGAGCCGTTCCCCATCGTCTACACCCACGACGGCACGCCGTACCCCGTCGCCGACCGGGCCCTCCCCGTCACTCTCCCCGAACTGGCGGATTACGCGCCGCTCGAGAGCGACGATCCGACGCCGCTGCTCGCCAAGGCCGCCGAGTGGGCGAACACCACCGCGGGGGAGGCCGGGGTCGATCCCGCGTTGCTCCCGCCGCACACGCCGGTCCGGCGCGAGTGCAACACGATGCCGGGCTCCGCGGGATCGTCCTGGTACATGGTCCGATACTGCGACCCGTCCAACGAGCTCGCGTTGGTCGATCCCGCCGCGGACCGGTACTGGCTCGGCCCGGCGCCGGGCGAGCGATTCGGCGGCGTCGACCTCTACATGGGCGGCGCCGAGCACGCGGTCGGCCACCTTCTCTACGCGAGGTTCTGGCAGAACGTGCTGCACGACCTGGGGTACCTGGCTTCGCCCGAGCCGTTCAAGCGGCTCTACCACCAGGGTCTCATCACCAGCTTCGCGTACCAGCGTCCGGACAAGACGCTCGTCCCCTCCGACACGGTCGACGAGGCGGGCGACGGGCGGTACGTCGAGCGCGGCACGGGCGTCGTGCTGACGCAGGTGACCGCGAAGATGTCCAAGAGCCTCAAGAACGTCGTCAACCCCGACGACGTGATCGCCGAGTACGGGGCCGACACGTTCCGCCTGTACGAGATGTACATGGGACCGCTCGACGCGTCCAAGCCCTGGAACCCGCGCGATATCACCGGGCTCTTCCGGTTCCTCGCCCGGGCCTGGCGGCTGGCCGTCGACGAGCGGACCGGTCGGGTGCGTCTGGCCGACGCCCCCGACCCCGCGGTCGAGAAACTCCTTCATCGGACGATCGCCAAGGTCGGCGACGATATCGAGCGCCTCGCGTTCAACACGGCCATCGCGGCGATGATCGGGTTCGTCAACGCCGCGGGGCAGGGCCCGCTCACCCGCGATCAACTCGGGCGCTTCACGCTGGTCCTGGCCCCCTTCGCCCCGCACCTGGCCGAGGAACTCTGGTCCAGGCTCGGGAATGCGCGTTCGCTGGCGGCCGAGGGGTGGCCCGAGCACGACCCGGCGATGCTCAGGGACGACGAGGTCGAGCTGGCCGTGCAGGTGCTGGGCAAGGTCCGCGGAAAGATCACGGTGCCCGCCGGCGCCGGGCCCGCCGATGCCGAGGCCGCCGCCCTCGCCAACCCCGAGGTCCAGAAATGGCTGGCGGGGAAGACCCCCCGCAAGGTCATCGTGGTCCCGGGGCGCCTGGTCAACATCGTGGTCTGACACGGGTTCAGCGCAGGTCGATCACCACCGGCACCCGGACCGTCCACGCCCACGACCCCGGCGGCTGCGTCCACCACAGCACCTCCTCGGGGTTCACGCCCACCTCCGGCCCGCTCCCCTCCACACGCGACGACGCCTCGAGCACCTCCACCGGCCCGATCGACCTCGCCAGCGACGACACCAGGGACGAGAGCGTCCCGCCCGACAGCGACGACGTCGCCACGCAGACCCACCGCCCCGACGCCGAGAGCCCGGGCCCCCGCTCGCCCATCGCCACCCCGGGCCACCCACCCGCGTCGCCCGCGAGTTCCGTCGGCCCGCGGTCCGGGCGTGGGGCCGTGGGCGCCGGCGCGGGGCCGATCGCCAGGCTCATCGCTTCGGGCGCCCGTGCATCGAGCGTCCAGCCGCCCGGGCCGTCGCGGCGCGCCGCGAGCGAACGGATCTGCGCGTCCAGCCTCGAAGGACGCGTCGCCGACACGCGGAGCACGAGCCTCCCTTCGCGGGCCAGCGTCAGCACGCGGGTGAGTTCGACTCCGCCCAGAGACTCGCCCACGCCCGAACTTTCGCCCGCCGCGAGGGGTTCGCCATCCGCCGTGCCCCCGGCCATGTTGTCGGCCGGGGTCATCAGCGCGATCGTCGGCGAGGGATCCTCGCCCGTGTCTCCCACGCGCAATGGCACCCCGTCGACCACATCGTTCGAATGCTCATCTGAATCCGGGCTGATCGCCAGCGGGCCCGTGGCGGGCGAGCCGCCCCGGGGGAGTACGGCGGAAACGGCCACGATCACCCCCGCCGAGAGCGCCACCACCGCCGCCGCCGCCAGCGGACGCCGAGATACCGCGGACATCCAGCGGGCGAACGGGGTGGAGCCCACGGGTTCATGGGCCGTGAGCCGGAACCCGCCCTGGGACTGGTACGCCGTCAGCGCCCAGGCGGTCAGGCCCTCGGGCGTCGCGGGCTCGTCGAGGGCCGAGACGTGCGCTCGGTCCTCGCGCATCGCGGACACCATCGGGCCCAGCCCGGGGCGCAGGGCCACCAGCAAGGCCGCCTCGCGCTGCTCGGCCTCGCTCAGCCCGCCCTCGATCAGCCCGAGCATGAGCCGCTCGTCGTGGGGCGTCAATTCCCGAGTTGGCCAATCCCTCTTCATCCGTTCATCCGCCATCGAGCCTCATACTCAATCCTTGCCCATCGCCCCCCCGGCCCCCCCGGGTTCACCCCGGGATTCCAGCCGTTCCGCCGCCTCCCGCAGGGCGGCCCGCGCCCGGAACAGCCGGCTTTTGAC
Organism: Phycisphaeraceae bacterium; assembly: GCA_015200025.1. GTDB lineage: Bacteria > Planctomycetota > Phycisphaerae > Phycisphaerales > UBA1924 > UBA2396. The sequence continues at coordinate 1,686,190 of CP054186.1, forward strand.
CGTTCCCACCGCGATCCCCATGACCTCGGCGATCTGGTCATAGTCCAGACCGCGCTGGTCCCTCAGGAGCAAAATCACCCGCTGTTCCGGATCAATCGCCGCGAGTGCGGCGAGCACGACCTGCCTGACTTCCCTTTGTTCGACGATCAGCCCCGCCTCCGGTTCCCTCTCCTGCGCCAACCCTCCGCCGCCCCTCCCCTCGCCGTCGTCATCCCCCCTCCACCCCTTGCCGCCGGACCAACCACCGCCCGGGCCGTGGTCCAGGCTCGCCGCACGCCGGAGTTTCTCGGACCTCAATTTCGATAGGCAGACGTTGATCACGATCCGGGTCATCCACGTCGTGAACTGCGCCCGCCCGTCGTAACTCCCCAACCCCTGAAGGATCTTGACCATCGCGTCCTGGCACAGGTCCGCGGCCAACTCTCGGTTGTTCACAATCCTATAACACAACCCAAACATGCGGCGTTCGTGGCGGGTGAGCAGCGTTGCCGCCGACGCGCTGTCGCCCGACGCCGCCGCACGCACCAGCGACGCGTCATCGGGCATCGGCGTGGGCTCGCTCATCGCATGTGATCCTATTCAATCCGCCGCGGCCTCCCCCTTGCCCCCGCTCGCCCCACGCCGGCCTCGGCCCCAATCCGCGTCGCCGCCCCCCCACGGCTCACGCTCGCGTCCCTTCGGCGAAGGCGCACCTCGCCCCTCGGGGCGACCCCTCATGTTCGGCCCCATCGTCTATCGTGTTGCATGTCTTCCCCCCACGACACCTACACCTCCCCGCTCGCCCAGCGCAACGCCAGCCCGGAGATGCTCCGCCTCTGGTCCCCGCGGTACAAGTTCAACACCTGGCGTCGGATCTGGCTCGCGGCGGCGCGGGCGCAGCTCGAGCTGGGCCTCCCGGTGTCTCGGGAGCAGGTCGAGCACCTTCGGGCCGTCGTTGAGCGGGGTATCACCGACGAGGAGATCCTCGCCGCCGGGCGGTACGAGCGGGAGCTCCGGCACGACGTGATGGCCCACGTCCACGCCCTGGGGGACGCGTGCCCCGCCGCCCGAGCGATCCTCCACCTGGGGATGACGAGCCAGGACGTCAACGACAACGCGGAGACGATCATCCTCGAGCGAGCGATGGGCCTGATCGCCGCGAAGGTCGCTCGGGTGGTGCTCGCTCTCGCGGACCGCGCGGAGCGTTGGAAGGCCACGCCGACGCTGGCCTTCACGCACTACCAGCCGGCGCAGCCCACCACGGTCGGTCGGCGGTGCGCCGGCTGGGCGTACGAGCTGTGGCTCTCGGAAACCGCGCTTGTGCGCACGCGGGACATGCTCAAGGGCCGAGGGCTCCGCGGCGCCACCGGCACCCAGGCGTCGTACCTGGCGCTCTGCGACGGGGACCCGGCGCGGGTGGACGAACTCGAGCGACGGTTCTGCGACGCGCTGGCCGGGCAGTTCGCCGGGGAGAAGCCGCGGGTCGACGCCTTCGGGGCGCTGCACGACCTGGTCGGGCAGACCTACCCCAGGGTGGTCGACGCCGACGTCCTCGCGGGCCTGGCGTCCATCGCGGCCGTCCTCCACAAGACCGCCACCGACATCCGGCTGCTGTGCAACCGAAAGGAGCTCGACGAGCCCTTCGAGGACACGCAGATCGGCTCGTCCGCCATGCCGTACAAGCGCAACCCGATGCGCTGCGAGCGGGTCTGCGGGCTCTCGCGCTTCGTCATGAACCTGGTGGGCAACGCCTACGACACGGCCGCCACGCAGTGGCTGGAGCGCACGCTCGACGATTCCTCCAACCGGCGCCTCTCGCTCCCCGAGGCCTTCCTCGCCCTCGACGGCGCCCTCGATCTCATGCACAACGTCGCGTCCGGCCTGGTCGTCCACGAGGCCACGGTCCGCGCGAACCTGATGGCCGAACTCCCCTTCATGGCCACCGAGAACATCCTGATGGAGTGCGTGAAGCTCGGGGGAGACCGTCAGGCGTACCACGAGGCGATCCGCGTACACGCCCAGGCCGCCGGGCTCCGCGTCAAGCAGCAGGGCCAGAGCAACGACCTTCTCGAGCGACTCAGGAGCGACCGCGCGTTCTGGGGCCACGCCCGCGGCGGCCCGCTGTCGGCGGAGCTCGTGTGGGACCACCTGCTCGACCCGATGAAATACATCGGGCGAGCCGTCGAACAGACGGAACGATTCCTCCGCGCGGTCGTCCAACCGCTCCGTGACGGGTACGCCGGCCAACTCCAGACGCTCGGTGATTCATCGCCGAGGGTCTGAATATGGGCGGCGTGGCGGACGTCCGAACGGGATACGATCAAATCGGCGCTTGCTTTCGCCGGACGGCGTCGAGAAGATATACGACCCGGTGCGCGTCGCCGGAGGGAGTTTGGGGCGGTGGATGCCGCGGAACGCCGGTGAAGGGTCCAACGACCCCACGCGAGGGCCGCGGGTCATGAGAGAAAGGGAGATTTCATGAAGCGTTCGCGCACACGAACAGGTTTCGCCGCCGCACTCGCTGTGGCCTTCGCCGCGGGCCTCGCGTCGCACGCCCACGCGCAGCCCGTGGGGACCGGGTTCACGTACCAGGGTCAGTTGGTCTCGTCCGGGAACCCCGTCGACGGGACCGCCGATTTCCGTTTCAAGCTGTTCCCGTCCGCCGCCGGGGGCGCGCAGATCGGCAGCACGTTGCAGGCCTTGTCCATCGCGGTGCAGCAGGGCCGGTTCTCGGTGGTCCTCGATTTCAACGATCAGTTCCCGGGGGATCAGCGGTTCTTGGAGATCGACGTTCGTTCGCCCGCGGGCGTGGGGGGCTTCACGACCCTCGCCCAGCGTCAAGCGATCCGCCCCTCGCCCTACGCGATCCGTTCGCTCAACGCCGCCGCCGCGCCGTGGACCGGGCTCACCGACATCCCCGCCGGGTTCGCCGACGGGATCGACAACGACACGCAGTACACCGCCGGTCAGGGCCTGACTCTCAACGGGACGACCTTCTCCATCGGGCCCCACACGCACTCGGCCAACGACATCATCTCGGGCGTGCTCCCCACCGCCTTCGGCGGGACCGGCGCCAACACCCCCGAGATCGCCCGGGTCAACCTCGGGGTCCCCGGCCTGCTCAACAACAACATCTTCCAGCGCGGGCAGAACATCTTCCTCTCGTCGAACGAGGTCGGACTCACCATCCGCGGCACCGCCGGGCAGGGCGCCGACCTCCAGCAGTGGGTCGACGGCGCGGGCAACATCGTCGCCCGCATCACCTCCGCCGGCCAGTTCTCCAACGGGGGCGGCGGCGGGGGCAATCAGCTGGTCGTCTCGTACTCCTACAAGGCCTTCCGCCCCACCCGCAACACGACCAACTACACCACCGACAACGGGCTCCAACTCGGCGGGGGCGCCGGGCTCGCCGAGGTTGTCGTTCCCCTCGACTACCCCAACGGCACCGTCATCAACTCGATCACCTTCTACGCCTTCGACAACACCGCCGCCGTCATGACGTGCGCCATTTCGCGTCAGGTCATCAACGCCGCATCGATCACCAACCTCGACTCGGGCACGAGCACCAACAACGCGACCCAGGTCCTCCCGATCACCATCAACCCCAACATCACCCTCGACACCAACGCGTACTCCTACTACATCCGCGCCTACTGGGAGCTGGGCCTGGCCTCCAACGTCATGGCGTTCTACGGCGCCAAGGTCACGTACACCCTCCCCTGAGGATCGAGCCGGCCCCGTCCGCGACCCGCACGCCTCCCGACCGCATCACCCGCCCCGGAGGCTGCGTATCCTCTCCGCCCGTCGGCCGGTCTTCGGGCCTCCGTGCGGGAACGTTCGAGGGCGGTTGACGCCGGGACCTATTCCGGCGACACTGTCCGCCCCCCCGCCACCCGGCGGGGGTTGAACCGTGGGCCACGGCGGGCCCGACGCCGGGACGACCCCATCGCCCCGGCGGACCCGGTTCGTCCGTTCAGTGTTCATGGCCTCAGTGTGTCACTTTCCGGATCGTTGTTGGGACGTGTGGGCGGGTTGAGCGTGGAGCATTCAGCATGGCCGGTCGGACCAGTTCCAGCGTCGGTGTGGGCATCACGATCACGATCCTGGCGGTTCTGACGCTGGGGCTGTTCGCCACCACCGCGGTGTACTTCGGGCAGTTCAACACCGCCAAGTCCGAGCTCGAGACGATCAAGAAGGAGTCGGACAAGTACATCACGGCGGCCGACAAGAACGACCCGGTGATCGCCCGCCTCGCGCGGGCGGCCGAAGCCGACGGGCGCAAGAGCCTCGCCCGGTACCTGCGCGACCAGACGGGCGTGGTGATGCGTTCGGTGACGGGCGTGCCCACCGACGACTTCGCCACCCTTGCCGGCAAGATCAAGTCCCGCCTGGGCGACAACCCCTCGCCGCTGCTGACCGCCATCGACGAGCGCAACTCGCGCGTCTCGGCCCTCGAGGAGCAGGTCGAGCAGGCCGACGACGACCGCCGCAAGGCGCAGGACCAGCTCCGGATCACCCGCGAGCAGGTCGCCTCGGTCCAGGCCGAGATGAAGCGCGAGGGGGACCGGCTCAAGGCCCAGATCGCCGGGTACGAATCCGAACTCCAGAAGTACCGCGACGGGTTCTCGTCGACCCAGAGCACGATGCAGGAATCGGTCCGCGCCCTCGAGACCGCCGCGTCCGAGCGTGAATCGGCCCTCCGCACGCGGATCTCCCGCCTCGAGGCCGAGAACCTCGTTGTCCAGGAGCAGCTCGCCCGCCTCCGCGGTGAGCAGAACAAAAACCTCCTCCGTGGGAAGAACGAGGAAGCCCTCGTGGACGGGACCGTCATCGGTCTGCTCCCGGCTTCCAACGAGGTCTCGATCTCCTTGGGCCGGCGTCAGAAGGTCCAGCTCGGCATGACGTTCTCCGTCTACGCCGACGCCAACCAGATCCGCGTCGACGACCGTACGGGCGAGTACCGCCGGGGCAAGGCCACCCTCGAGGTGATCGAGGTCGGTGAGGACACCAGCAAGGCCCGCGTCACCTCCGAAACCCGCGGCTCGCCCGTGGTCCGGGGCGACGTCATCGCCAACCCCGTCTACGACCCCCGGAAGGTCTACAAGTTCGTGGTCTACGGGAACTTCGACACCAACGGCGACGGGATCGCCACCCCCGGCGAGCGCGGGGACCTGGCGGCCCTCATCGCCGACTGGGGCGGCACCGTCATCGACGACCTCGCGGGCGACGTCGATTTCCTGATCTTGGGCGAGCGTCCGATCCTCCCGCCCAAGCCCGGGATCGACGTCCCTCTCCCCGTGGTCCAGGAATACGTCCGCGTCGAGAAGGAAGTCCAGCGGTACGACGACCTCTACAAGTCCGCCGCCGCCACCAGCGTCCCGATCCTCAATCAGAACCGCCTGTTCACCCTCATGGGCCGGACCCCCGTCGCCGCGCGACGCTGACCGACCCGAGGGACGCCGGCGACGCGGCGCCCGCCCCTCCGCCGTGGCCAAAAAGCCCAAGAAAAAACTCCCCAAGCCTCTCCACGCGCCCCTCGCCGCCGCGATCCGGCTCGCCGTCTCGCTCCCCCTGGCGCTCGGCCCGACCTTGGCCGGCGACGCCGCCTCCCGGGCCGGTCGTTTCTACGCCTCGCTCCCGTTCAACCGCAAGCGGTTGGCGCGGGCCCTGGACAACCTGGCGATCGCGATGCCGTCTCGTCCTGATCACGAGCGGCGCGAGATCGCCCTGGGTTCGTACCAGCACCTCTTCCGCCTGGGCGCCGAGTTCGCGTTCACGCCACGCCTGATCAACCACGACGGGTGGGTGAACCACCTCCGCCTCGACCACGCCGCGCCCGCCGTCCGGGCCCTCGTCAGCGACCGTCCCTGCATCCTCATCACGGGCCACGTCGGGAACTGGGAGCTGATCGGCGGGACCATCGGCATGCTCGGGTTCCCCATGCACGCGGTTTACCGCCCGATGGACCTCGAGCCCTTCGACCGCTGGATGCGCGATTCGCGCGCCCGAATGGGCCTCAGGCTCGTCAGCAAGTTCGGCGCCGTCCACGACCTCCCCGACGCCCTCCGCGCCGGGTTCCCCATCGGGCTCGTCGCCGACCAGAACGGCGGCGACCGCGGCGTCTTCGTCCCCTTCTTCGGCCGGCTCACCAGCACCTACAAGTCCATCGGGCTCCTCGCCCTCCAGTTCGATGCCACGATGGTCTGCGGGTTCGCCCGACGCGGCACCCCGCGTCCCGGCACACCCGCCCACGCGGGCCTGGGGTACGCCGTCGAGGTCGTCGACGTGTTCGGGCCCGAGGATTACCGCGCCCAGCCCGACCCGCTCTTCTACCTGACCGCCCGCTACCGACGGGCCATGGAACGCATGATCCTCATGGCCCCCGAGCAATACCTCTGGATGCACCGCATCTGGAGGAGCCGGCCCGCCCATGAGCGCATGGACAAGCCCTTCCCCGACGCCCTCAAGGACAAACTCGCGTCGCTTCCGTGGATGACCCCGGCCGGCCTCGACGCCGTTATCGACCGCAGCGAGCGCGACCGCCGAGAGCTCGCCGCCGCCCCAGCGCGATGAAATCCTCACCCCCGCGGGCACCGTCCTGCCCCCCGGCCCGTATCAATAATCTGATATCCCCCGGCCGGGCGGCCCCCCTCCCCCCACGCCCCCTTGTCCCCGACCGCCGCCCGATCGAACCCGGACCGCACGCGGAGCACGCCCATGGTTGGTTCACCCGACGAGACCGACACCCCCATCAACGCCCCCGAGACCTCGGACCCGACCCAGCCCGGGCGGCTCGAAGACGTCCGCGTTTTGATCGTTGATGACGACCGCGATGTCCTCGAATCGATCGACGCCGCGTTCCAGGCCGAGGGGGCCCTGACCCAGCTCGCCATGGACGGGAACCAGGCCGTCGAGATCTGCCTCGAAGACCCGCCCGACCTGGTCGTCCTCGACATGATGCTCCCCAAGCGATCGGGGTTCCTCGCGCTCGAGAAGATCAAGGGGCACGTGGACAGCCCCGTCGTCATCATGGTCACCGCCAACGAGGGCAAGCGCCACCAGGCCTACGCCGAGAGCCTGGGGGTCGATAAGTACATGCTCAAGCCCGTCCCGCTGGAGCGGCTGCTCGTCGTCGCCGCCGAGCTGCTCCGCCAGCGGGGGCCCGTGACGCGCCGACCCGCCGCGCACGCCCCGATCGACCCGCCCGACGACCTGATCGACGACCTCGACGACGAGTACGAGGACGGCCCCGACGGCGAGGGCGACGCGGACGGTCGGGCCTAAGCGGGCCGAACCCCGCGTCGGAATACCATCCTCCGATCGGAGCGTCACCATGCCCAAGCGACAGGTCGTCCTCATGAAAGCCGGCGGACCCAAGGGCGAGCCCGCGCCGCCCCTGGGGACTCACCGCGACGTCCGCGACGCCCTCGCCCGGTTCAACACCGCGCCCGACGGCGCCGTTCGGTCCAAGGCCGCGGGCACCGAGGTCCTCCACGGCCCGGGCATGCTCGTCGAGATCCCTACCACCACCGACACCGTCCAGCAGGCCATGGTCACCATGACCGACGACGACATCGCCTGGCCCGTCCTCGAACGGCTCTGCCGCGGGCTCCAATGGAAGATGGTCGACCTCGAAACCGGCCGCGCCTTCGGCTGACCCCTCGCCACCTTAGGACCAACGCGCATGCCCACCTACGTCTACGAGATCCTCGGCAAGGACGGCAAGCCCACCGGGAAGACCTTCGAGATCGTCCAGTCCATCAAGGACGACGCCCTGACCGCCCACCCAACCACCGGGCAGCCGGTCCGGCGTGCGATTGTCGCCCCCGCCATCGCCGGCAAGTGGTCGCCGATCAAAGAGAAGGCCACCCTTTCCAACAAGAACCTCGAACGCCTCGGGTTCACGAAGTACGAACGCAAGGGCAAGGGCTACATGGAACGAACCGCCGGCCGCGAGGGTCCGCGTTCGATCTCCGCCGACGATTGATCCCTCGCGTCGAGGTATCCTGTCGGCCGATGACACACACCCTCAGCCTGCTCGCCGTCGTGATCGGCGCCGCCGCTCAGCCCCAGGTCCAGCGCCACCCGGAGCCCCACGATCGGCGCGACACGCCACCGTGGGGGCCCGCCTCGCCCCGGCTATTGACGCGGTGGGCCGCCGACGTCGATCCCGCCAACCCCTGGCCCGGGTACCCGCGTCCCACCATGTCCCGCGACCGCTGGCAGAGCCTCAATGGGCGGTGGTCGTGCGTGATCGTCCGCGCCGGCGCCGACGCCCCGCCCGACCCCGACGCGTGGACGCCCATCCTCGTCCCCTTCCCCGTGGAATCGTCCCTCTCGGGCGTCGCGCAACGCCTCGGCCCCGACGACACCCTCATCTATCAACGCACGTTCACCATCCCCGACGGCTGGCGCTCCGACCACCACCGCGTCCGCCTCCTCTTCGGCGCCGTCGATTGGCACGCGAGGGTCTCTGTCAACGGCGCTCCCGTCGGCGAGCACAAGGGCGGGTTCGATCCCTTCTCCTTCGACATCACCGCCCATCTTGCCCTCGGCGACAACACCCTCGCCGTCGAGGTCAAGGACCCCACCGACGCCGGCGGCCAGCCCCGCGGCAAGCAATGGTCCACGCCCCACGGGATCTGGTACACCCCGTCCTCGGGGATCTGGCAGACCGTCTGGCTCGAGCCCGTCCCGCGGGTCGAGATCGGCGGGCTCCACGTCACCACCCAGACCGACCCGCCCACCGTCCGTGTCTCGCTCACCCACGTCGTCGCCGACGACCCCGACACCGGCAGGGACCGCGTCGAGGTCGACGTGCTCGCGGGCGATGCGGTGATCGCCCGCGCGGTCAGCCCCGGGCCGGGCCGCCACGCCGCCACCGCCGCCATCCCCGACGCCCGCCTCTGGTCCCCCGACGATCCGTACCTCTACACCCTCCGCGTCCGGCTCTTCCGCGACGACCGGCTCGTCGATCAGGTCACCTCGTACGCCGGGATCCGCTCCGTCGAACGCCGCCACGACGACTCGGGCGTCCCCCGACTGTTCCTCAACGGCAAGCCCATCTTCCACTTCGGCCCGCTCGACCAGGGCTTCTGGCCCGACGGGCTCTACACCCCGCCCACCGAAGAGGCGATGCGTTTCGATATCGAGGCCGCCAAGGCCATGGGCGCCAACATGCTCCGCAAGCACGTCAAGGTCGAGAGCGAACGCTTCTACCACCTCTGCGACACGCTGGGCGTCATGGTCTGGCAGGACATCCCGTCCCCCTTCTTCCACGGCGGTACGGGCGACAACCCCCACGGCAACCCGCCGCTCACCGATGGGTGGAAGCAGCAGTTCGAGCACGAGACGCACGAGATCGTCCGCGACTTCCGCAACCACCCCTCGATCGTCATGTGGGTCCCCTGGAACGAAGGCTGGGGGCAGAACGACCTCGCGTGGTCCAGGTCCATCGTCGACCTCGTCGCCCAATGGGACCCCGCACGCCTGGTCAACTGCGCCAGCGGCTGGACCGACACGGGCAACGGCGACGTCCTCGACATCCACATCTACCCCGGGCCCGCCACCACCCCGCCGAGGGACGCCCGCGTCGTCGTCCTGGGCGAATACGGCGGGCTGGGGCTCCCCGTCGAGGGGCACACCTGGCTCGACAAGAACAACTGGGGCTACGTCAGTTACCCCAACGCCGCCGAACTCACCAAGGCCTACCTCGCCCAACTCGAACAACTCCCGTTGCTCATCGCCCAAGGGCTCGCCGCCGCCGTCTACACACAGACCACCGATGTGGAGATCGAGACCAACGGGTGGCTCACCTACGACCGCGCCGTCTGGAAGATCGACCCCGCCGCCGCGGCCCCGCTCACCCGCCGCCTCTACCAGCCCCCGCCTTCCCTGGCCGTCCTGGTCCCGCACGCGGGTCAGCCCGGGGCTGTGGAGGGCAACCCTTGGCGCTTCACCACCACGCCCCCGCCCGAGGGCTGGCAGGAGCCGGGTTTCGACGATTCGGCGTGGAGCACGGGCCTAGGCGGCTTCGGCACGAAGGGGACCCCCGGAGCGGTCGTCATGACCGAGTGGCGCGACGGCGAGATCTGGCTCCGCCGAACCGTCACCCTCCGCGGCGAGGCCGACCCTACGCCGGTCAGCCCCATGCTGGCCATCCATCACGACGAGGACGCCGAGGTCTTCATCGACGGCGTGCCGGCGGGCGAGTTCCGCGGGTACACGACGGCGTACCGCTTCGCGCCGATTGCGCCCGAGGCCGCCGCGGTGCTCAAGGCCACGACCACGGTCACCCTGGCCGTCCGGTGCCGGCAGACCACGGGGGGCCAGTACATCGACGTCGGGCTGATCGACGTGAGGCCGGGCCGAGACGACCCCGATCACGAAAAAGTCCGATAAAGTGTCGCCCAGTTCGCTCGGATGACTCGGTCAAAGTCTACTTTCAGCACATTTCGGCTCGACGAATTGTACCGATACCGAATACGGTAACATTTAACACGGCGAAAGTGTACCGAAGTACCATCCATGAACCCTAACGATTTCCACTCTGGATTCCCGGGCGATCTCGAATCGACCAAGTTCGAGGAGATCGGACGTGACGGGAAGCCCCTGCCCCGCGTCGGGATGGCGTTCGTCCCGCGGTCCCTCCCGCCCGCTCTCGACTGGAACTCGATCACGGGCCGGCTTTTCCCGCTCCTTGATCAGGTCAGGCGGTCACTAACCCAACTCGACGGCGAGGTGGATTCTCTGCCCAGCACGTCCATCCTGCTGGGGGCGATGACCAACCGCGAAGCGCAGGCCTCGTCGCGGATCGAGAATACCGTCTCGTCGCTCCACGACCTTGTCGTGGCGGAGATCGACGAATCCCGAGTCCCCGCGGACTCCCTCGAAGTCCTCCGCAACCGTCGGGCCATCGAGCACGGCGTGCGATCAAACCTCCCGGTCTGCTCCAGGCTCTTGCGCGAGATGCACCAGGTGCTCATCGCCGATCCGCGTCAACGCCCGGGGGAGTTCCGAGACCGCCAGGTCTACATCGGGAACACCACCGACGGCTTTGATCACGCGAGGTTTGTCCCGCCGCCGCCGGCGCGGGTGGATGAGTGCATGGCTCGGTGGGAGTCGTTCTGCAACCCGCCGGCTTCCAGCGCGCCCGACCGTCCCAGGCTCGCGTACTTCATCGAGCTCGCGCTGGCCCATTATCAGTTCGAGGCCATCCATCCTTTCAGCGACGGAAACGGCCGACTCGGGCGGGCCCTCGTCACGCTCGCCCCCGTCAAGGACGGAGAGCTGCGGCATCCCGTCTGCAACCTCAGCGAGTGGGTCCAGTCGAACCGTCAGGAGTATTACGACCGTCTGCTCAGGGTCAGCACCCACGGTGAGTGGGAAGCGTGGATCGGGTTTTTCTGCCGGGCGATCGTCGGCCAGTCCAATGCCGATCTCCTCCGGGCCGGACGACTCAAGCGGATGTACGAGGACATCAATCAGAAGATCAAGTCGGGCCGCAGGAGCACCACGTCGCTCCGGCTGGTCGATGCGCTCTTCGAGCGGCCGGCCCTTTCCATTCCGATCGCGCAGAAGGTCCTCGGTGTTACGTACAGAACGGCCGCGATACACGTTCAAGACCTGGTCAAAGCCGGCTTCCTCGTCGCGAGGGACAACGAAGTCTACAACAAGGTCTTTATCGCCCCGGGTGTCCTCGACGCCATCCGCGGCTCGGGTGAAGACTGACCAGCATCGTTACGGCGTCACGTTATGTGCGGCCGGATCTCACTCAACACCCCGACCGAAGTCCTCGCCGCGTTCTTCGGCGTGCGCCTCCCCGCCGCCCACTCGCCCCGGTACAACATCGCGCCCTCACAACCGACCCTCATCCTCCGGCGCGACGACACCCACCCCGGGGCCCTCGCGGCGCTCGCCCGCTGGGGGTTCGTTCCCGCGTGGCGGCGCACCGGGACGCCCGGGCCCGCGCCCATCAACGCCCGCGCCGAAACCGCCGCACAGAGCCGGCTCTTCGCCGAGGCGCTCCGGCGCCGCCGCTGCGTCGTCCCGGCTTCGGGGTTTTACGAGTGGCAGGCCGCCGCCCCGCGGGGCAAGCGACCCTTTCATATCTCCTCGACCCGCGCCGAGCCCCTTGCCCTCGCGGGGCTGTGGTCGCCCCCCGCCGCCGGTTGTGATCTCCCGACCTTCGCCGTCCTGACCTGCCCGCCCAACGCCGTCATGCGTCCCATCCACGACCGCATGCCCGTCGTCCTCGCACGCGAGGACGTCGACGCGTGGCTTGATCCGGCTTGCGACCCGGCGACCATCGACGCCCTGCTCCGGCCCGCGCCCGACGACGCCCTCGTCGCCCGTGAGGTCTCGACCCGCGTCAACTCGCCCGCCCACGACGACCCCGCCTGCCTCGAACCCCCACCCCCACCCCCACCCCCATCCCCATCCCCATCCACGCAATCTTCCACATCCCGGCCCGCACCATCGACGCCGACGCTCTTTGATTGACCGTCGCGCTCCGGCGTTCGGCGGAGGCCTACTCCCCCCGGATCTGCGCGATCGGCACGCGGTAGAGCATCCCCCGGGACTCGTCCGCGATCAGCAACGACGTCGGCGTCTCGAAGCACACCGCCTCGCTGTCGCTCGCCCCGTCCTCCATCCGGTACCCCCGGCTCCACGCCCGGACCCCGCGCCCGCCGAAGAACGGCGTCCGCGCATCGGGCCGCTCGATCAGCCAGATCCGGTCGTACGTCAGGATCACCAGGTTCAGCCCGTCGTCGCTCGCGTCGGCCCCGGTCGCTCTCCCGCGCACGTCGAACGATCCGAGCCGCTCGAGGTCGTTCACCACGCCCACCTCGTGCGACGCGAGCCGGTACATCGCCGTCCGCGTGTCCGAGCGGTTCTTCGTGAGCAGGTACACCTCGTCCCCGACGGTGAAGACGCCCTCGCAGTCGTAGTTGAAGTCGTCCGCCGGCGCGGGACGCGACCGCTGCTCGGGGTACCGCACGAGCACCTTGCGCGTGTAGGTCGTGCGCGATTCCGTCGGCTCGGGCTCCTCGACGAAATACAGGCACAGGTCCGCCCTCGCGTTGCTGTTGTTCCCCACGTCCGCGACGATCAGCCGCCCCGACGCGTCGAGCGCGATGTCCTCCCAATCGCCGTTGATCGCCCCGCCGATCTCCGTCCCGGGCTTCTTCGGCTCCCGCGCCGAAGGGATCACCGCCCCGTCCGCCCGCACCGGGTACACCCGAGGACCGTCCCCCGAGTCGTTGAGCGTCCAGAACACCGTCGGATCACGCCGGCTCCGAACGATCCCCGAGACCTCGTCGCCCGCGCCCTTCCCGAGCTTCGCGATCGGCGTCAGCACCAGCGCGGGCCGCCCGTCGTCCTTCACTCCCGGACCCGCCGGCCCCACCGGCCCCCGCCCGCCGCCGCACCCGCCCGCGGCCACCACCGTCACCACGACCAACGCACACGCCATTCGTTCTTTCATCGGTCATGCTAGCGGCCGCGCCCCCGATCACGCCGGCCCGCGATCGTCAAGATACGGTAAAGCCCGGTCGTTCATGATCTTAGATTCGAGCAAACCGATTTCGTATGAATCGGCTTGACAGCCCCCCCCCCCCCCTGTGATAGTCTGTCGGTATGTGGGACGTGACGGCACATCCTCATCGCCGCTCAGCCTTCACGCTGGTCGAGGTGCTGGTCTGTCTCGGCGTGATCTCGGTCGTGATCGGCCTCATGCTCCCGGCCTTGGGCGGGGCGAAGCGGTCGGCGGAGCAAACCCGGTCGGCCGCGATCGCCCGCGGCACCCTCGCCGCCATGCACCAATACGCCGCCGAGCACAAGGACATCCATCCCATCGGCGGCCCGCGGGTCAACGACGCGATGCTGGACTACTGGAGGCCGCTCGTGGAAGCGGGGATTTTCGCGTCGTACCGGGACGCGGACCCCGACGGGGTACAGAAGTACGGCGGGCGCCTGCGGTTCACGATGTCCGGCGCGCTAGCCCACCCGCCCGAGTTCATGGTCCCCGGCGCCACGCGGCACATCGAGGTCGCCATGTCCGCCCCGATCCGCCTCGGGGATGTCCTCTTCCCGAGCCTCAAAGGCGCGGCGTACCAGTGGCTGCACGTCTCGGGCGATCGGCACGACATGTGGTCGTACGGGCACGGGAAGCCCGCGTCCCCGATCGCCTTCAGCGACGGGAGCGTACGCCATCATGCATGTACAGACTTCCGGCTCGAGCATGATTTTTTCGAACATTGGGTCGGTCACCCGGTGCTCTCGACGTGGCGTGGTTGCCGCGGGAGGGACGAAACGTACACCGGGAACTGAAGGAAGGAGTGTCCGATGGACGGACTTCGACTTGTCCCTTGGATCGGTCTGGCGGCGTGCGCGGCTACGGCAGTGTTCGCCTTCGACAGTTCTCAGCAGTGCTATTTTCTTGAACGCAGCGGATGCACCTCGGGAACTCCGTCGGTGCTCTGCAAGGAAGATTCGATCGTGTGTGATGTCGGTTGGACCAATGCCGTCGATTTCGGATGCGGCAAGTTCGGGCCGGCCGATCAGTTCGTCGAGCGAAAGTGCTATAAGATATCCGGTGTGCTCACGCAGGACTGCGATCTTCCGAAGCCGCACGGTTACGAAGCGGTCGGGTGCCGCTCGGCGGCCGGGGTGTGCTGTTGCGCTCTCACCTTCAAAGTGCAAACCCCGGGACCCGGCGGCAACATGCACGCCGCGAACGGCGGAGTATGTTGTGATCTGACGCCTTCGCCCTGAAGCATCCGGGAGTTGATTCTCGAGGCTAGATATGCTGTTGACCTGGGCATTGTTCACAGCAGAAATCGCTCAGCCGGCCCAGGTGGACCGACTCCGTTCGGCGTTAGACGCCGTGCGGCCCCGGGCCGGTTCGGTCCACGCCGAGTACGACGACCCGCTCAACGGGCGCGAGTTGCTGGGGTACTGCTTCGAGAGCGGGGCGTGGTACCGGACCCACGGCGGGAGGCTCTACGGTCAAGACCCTCGCGGGCGCGGGTACTGGGGTTTCCTCTCCCCGGAGGGCCCCGTGCGTGTGGGCGAGCTCGAGAGCGGGGCCGACAGCATCCTCGACGAGTATTTCCCGACGTTGTTCGTCATCCGCGCCCTGGAGATCCCCGGCGCCGCCGTCCGGGCCGAGCAGGACGAGCACGGGTGGGTCGTCGAGTTCGCCCTCCCGCGCGGGCGGCGCAACCGGACCCTCGGCGAGCTCCCCCCGCCCGAGATCGAACGCTGGGGCGGGATGGACCAACTCGTCCGCACGGTCACCGTCACCCTCGATCATCGCTTCCACGTCACCAACCGGCTCGGCCCGGTCAACCCCGTCGAGGACGGGGCCGTGCAGCCCGAGTCGGCCCCGTGCTCGCGCCCGGGCTTCCAGGTGGTGTCGCGCACGCCGGACCCCGGCGCGGATACCCGCTTGGTCCGCTGCGAGTTCCTCGGCACCGAGTCGCGCGAGGCGTTCTGGGATCGGGCTGTCTCGCGGTCGGTGGACTTCGTGGTCAAGAACCCCGAGCGCACGCCCGTCCCCGTCGCCGCGTCGGCGGGCGAAGAGCCGCCGGTCCCGATCCGGACGCGGTCCTCCGGCGTGTCGGCGCAGGACCTCCGCGTGTGGCTGCTCGCCGGTGGCGGGGCGCTCGCGCTGGCGGGGCTGGTCGTGTATTACCGTCGGCGCGGATGAACGCAACTACCCTGTTGAGCGCGCGCGGCGGGCGATTCCTCACGGCGGGCTTTACGGGCTCTCCGGCGGGCCCGCGCCGGGGTGGACCCGAGGGCCCACCCGACCCTCAAGAACGCGGCAGGATCGATCGTGGCGCTGATCGTTCAAAGCGCGCACGAACGCGACGCGTCGCCGCTCACCTTTCGTGCTCATGCCGGCCGGGCCGAGCCTCGGCGGCGGACCGCGCGGGGCTACGCTCCGCGGGTGGCCGGGGTGGGGCCCGGGACGACGCGCATGGGGTTGTTGGCGGCCATCCTCCCGATCGTGCTGCTGGTCGTGGTGATGACGCTCCCGCGGCCGCGCGGGTGGCTGCCGATGCCGGCGTGGGCGGCGCTCCCCGCGGTGGCGGCGCTGGCGTACGGGCTTTCGCGGGTCCGCGCGGGCGGGCCCGCGGGCGTGACGCTGCACGCGGCGGTGATCGACGGGGCGCTGTCGGCGTTGACGCCGATGGCGGTGGTGTTCGGCGCGGTGCTGCTGTTCAAGACGATGGAGGCGTCGGGGGCGATGGCGGTGGTGGCGGGCCGGTTGCGCCGCGGGAGCCCGGACCCGGTGGCGCAGGCGGTGCTGGTGGGGTGGTCGTTCTCGTTCCTGATCGAGGGGCTCAGCGGGTTCGGGACGCCGGCGGCGCTGGCGGCGCCGGTGCTGGTCGGGCTGGGGTTCGATCCGCTTCGGACCGCGGCGATGTGCCTGATCATGAACAGCGTGCCGGTCTCGTTCGGGGCGGTGGGGATGCCGACGTGGTTCGGGCTGGGCGGGGTCGGGCTTTCGCCGGGCGACCTGGCCGAGGTCGGCTGGCGGACGGCGCTGGTGCACGCGGCGGCGGCGCCGGTGATCGTGGCCCTGGCGCTGCGGGTGATGGTGCCGTGGGCGGAGGTCCGCCGTCGGGCGTGGTTCGTGGTCCTCGCGGTCGGGGCGAGTGTCGGGCCGTATGTGCTGGCGGCCCGGTTTAGCGTCGAGTTCCCGTCGATCGTCGGCGGGGTGTCGGGGCTGATCGTGACGGCGTGGATGGTGCGGCGTCGGATCGGGCTGCCGGCGGTCGTGGAGGGGGCTGTCGAGCCGGAGTCGGCGAGCGGCGGGGCGGCGTCGGGCTCGACGGTGGCGTCGCCTGGGGTGTCGTTGGGTCGTGCGGTGACGCCGCTGGTGGCGACGATCTTGCTTCTGGCGGTGACGCGGATCGAGGCGCTCGGGCTCAAGGGGTGGCTCACGTCGGAGGCGGGGTCGGCGGGTGTCGAGGTGCCCGGGCTGGGCGAGGCGTGGGTGAGCCCGTCGCTGGTGGTGGGGCTGCGGGGCATCTTGGGGACGGCGGCGGAGTGGCGGATGCCGGTGTTGTACGTGCCGTTCGTGCTGCCGTTCGTGGTGGTGGCGTTGGTGTCGATCCCGGTGCTGGGGATGAGCGGCGATCGGGCGCGGCGGGCGTGGGGTGACACGGTGCGCCGGCTGGGGCGTCCGGCGGTGGCGATGGCGGGGGCGATGGTGCTGGTGCGGGTGATGACGGCGGGGGGCGAGGGCTCGGCGTCGATGGAGGTCGGGCGGGCGATGGGGGCCGCGGCGGGCCCGGCGTGGCCCGTGTTCGCGCCGCTGCTGGGCGCGCTGGGCTCGTTCTTCTCGGGGTCGAACACGGTGTCGAACCTGACGTTCGCGCCGATCCAGGCGGCGATCGCGGGGACGCACGGGCTGGACGTGGTCACGGTCCTGGCGCTGCAATCGGCGGGCGGCGCGCTGGGGAACATGGTGTGCGTGCACAACATCGTGGCGGTGGCGGCGGTGCTCGGGTTGCCCGAGCGGGGGGGCCCGGCCGGCGCGGCCGGCGCGGCCGGAGGGGGGCCGGGCGGGGTCTCGGGGGTCTTGCGGCTGACGGCGGGCCCGATGGTGGTGTACGCGCTGATCGCCGCGGCGATGGCGGGGGTGTACTGGGCGGTGTGTTGACGGTGCGGCGTGGCGGTGGTTCGGCTCCCTCGAACGGGGCCGGGGACGGGCGGTTGAGGGCTGGGGTGGCGCGACGAGGGGGACGGTTGGACGGGGTTTGGGTCGGCGTGTCGGTGTTGAGAATCCCTACACTCGCGGGCCATGGCTTTCCCCCCGATCAACCCGAACCTCTCCGGCCCGGTCCTGACGCAGCGCATCCCCGGGTGGCCTTACGCCGACCCGAAGGGGCGGCATGTGGTGTCGTACGAGGAGTACGTCAAGACCGGCGGGTACGAGGGTCTTCGCAAGGCGCTGGGGATGAGGCCCGACGCGGTGACGGAGGAGGTCAAGGCGTCGATGCTGCGTGGGCGCGGCGGGGCGGGCTTCCCGACGGGGCTCAAGTGGACGTTCCTGCCCAAGGTCAAGGCGGACGAATCGGGGCGCGAGGAGGACGCGGGGCGGCGGTACCTGGCGATCAACGCCGACGAGAGCGAGCCGGGGACGTTCAAGGACCGGCTGTTGATGGACTTTGATCCGCACCTGGTGCTGGAGGGGATCGCGATCTGCTGCTACGCGTGCCGGATCTCGACGGCGTACATCTTTATCCGCGGCGAGTACCACCACCAGGCGAAGGTTCTGGAGAAGGCGATCGCGGAGGCGTACGCGAACGGGGTGTTCGGCGGGAAGGGACTCCTGGGTGGCGCGTCGACGGCGCGGGGCGGGTCGTGGGCGGTGGATTGCTACGTGCACCGGGGCGCGGGGGCGTACATCTGCGGGGAGGAGACGGCGCTGCTGGAGGGGTTGGAGGGCAAGCGCGGGTGGCCGAGGATCAAGCCGCCGTTCCCGGCGATCAAGGGGTTGTTCGGGCGGCCGACGATCATCAACAACGTGGAGACGCTGGCGCACCTGCCGAGCATCGTGTCGCAGGGGTCGGGGTGGTTCGTGAAGCAGGGCCGAGCGTCGAGCCTGGCGGGGCAGATGGGGAGCCACGGGACGAAGCTGATGGGGGTATCGGGGCACGTGAACCGGCCCGGGACGTACGAGCTGGAGCTGGGGATCACGCTGCGGCAGCTGGTGGAGGACCCCGCGCTGTGCGGGGGGATGCGGAAGGGCAAGAAGTTCAAGGGGGCGATCGCTGGGGGGATCAGCATGGGCGTGCTGGGCCCGGACCAGTTCGACGCGGAGATGGACTTCGACATCGGTCGCAAGTACAACGTGCTGGGTCTGGGGACGGCGTGCCCGACCGTGTTTGATGAGGACACGGACATGGTGGCGGTGGCGCGGAACATCGCGCGGTTTTTCAAGCACGAGAGTTGCGGGCAGTGCACGCCGTGCCGGGAGGGGAGCGGGTGGCTGTACCAGTTGATGACCCGGATCGAGGATGGTCAGGGCCGGACGAAGGACCTTGACCTGGCGTTGGAGATCGCGACGAGCATGGGGAGCATGCCGGGGACGACGATCTGCGGTCTGGCGGACGGGAACAACTGGGCGGTGCGGACGATCATGAACAAGTACCGAGGGGAGTTCGAGGCGAGGGTGAGGCCGACGTTCGTGCCGGTGAAGGTGAGTGTCGGGGCGATGGCCCGGGGCTGAGGCCCTGAGGTGGGGGGTGCGTCGCGGGGCGGTTCGTTCGGCGGGCGGGGGTTGGGCGGAGGCGGTGGTGGGGGGGGTGCAACGCCCGGGGGAGGGGTGTCGGTATCATCGGATCGGCCCTCGGGCCGTGGCAATGCGCGGTTGTGGTCTCCACTCAAGGCCGGGTTTCCCCGGCGACAGGAGTACGGCTCATGAGTTACGGATCGGCGCGTCGGTGGGCGGTGTGTGCGGCGGCGGGCCTGGCGGCGGCGCTGTCGGGGGTGGCGCTGGGGCAGGACGCGGAGGAGAAGTTCCCGGCGTTCACGGACGTGTCGAAGGGGTACGAGCGGGTGGGCGAGGAGGGGCAGTCGTTCTACAACGTGTGGGTGGACCGCAAGAAGGGGCAGATGCTGGCGGAGCTGCCGCGCGGCTTTGAGAACCAGCGGCACTTCGTGGCGCTGACGGTGGCGAGCGGGGAGGAGTACGCGGGGCTCCAGGCGGGGGACATACTGGTGTACTGGAAGCGGTTCGACCGTCGGCTGATGCTGATCGAGCCGAACATCGAGACCAAGAGCACGGGGGACGCGGAGAGCAAGGCGAGCGTGAAGCGGCTGTTCACGGACCGTGTGATCCTGGACGTGCCGATCGTGTGCATGGGCCCGAACGGGCAGCCGGTGATCGACATGGACCAGTTGCTGGCGGGGCGTGCGTCGACGTTCTTCGGGCGTGGCGGGAACGCGAGCCTGGCGACGATCAAGACGGCGAAGGCGTTCCCGGAGAACGTGGAGCTGTCGTTCGAGATGCCGACGGGCGGCGGGCGTCTGCAGACGTTCCACTATTCGATCAGCCTGCTGCGGGACAACCCGGCGTACAAGCCGCGGGAGGCGGACGAGCGGGTGGGGTATTTCACGACGACGCACCGGGACCTCGGGAAGTTCACGGACAAGGAGAAGTGGGTTCGGTACATCAACCGGTGGCACCTGGAGAAGCGTGACCCGAGGCTGAAGCTGAGCCCGCCGAAGCAGCCGATCGTGTTCTACATCGAGAGCGCGGTGCCGGTGCGGTACCGTCGGTGGGTGGAGCGTGGGGTGCTGGACTGGAACAAGGCGTACGAGAAGGTGGGGATCCTGGGCGCCATCGAGGTTCGTCAGCAGGACGCCGAGACGGGCGCCCACATGGACAAGGACCCGGAGGATGTGCGGTACAACTTCATCCGGTGGCTGAGCAACGACATCGGGACGGCGATCGGGCCGAGCCGGGTGAACCCGAACACGGGCGAGATCCTGGACGCGGACGTGATTTTGACGGACGGGTGGATCCGCCACTTCTGGGTGAACTACAACGACGTGCTGCCGCAGATCGCGATGGAGGGGATGTCGGCGGAGACGCTGGCGTGGCTGGACCGCAACCCGGAGTGGGACCCGAGGGTTCGTCTGGCGCCCCCGGAGCAGCGGGACTACATCATCGCGCAGCGGGCGCGTCGCGGGGTGTCGGCGTACGGGGGGCACCCGATCGCGACGGCGGCGGCGCAGGGCGGGCGTCTGGTGGGGCGGACGGAGTATGACGGGCTGCTCAACCGGACGAGCCAGGTGAGCGGGCTGTGCTTCGCGGCGGGGGGCAAGGCGTTCGACGTGGCGATGATGCGGATGCACCTGGAGGTTCTGGGCCTGGATTCGGGCGCGGGGCTGACGGGGAGCGAGGCGGCCGAGAGCGGGTCGGTGGTGGGCTCGGCGGGCGGGAAGGCGGACCTACTCGACGGGATCCCGGACTGGTTCATCGGGCCCCTGCTGCAGGACCTGGTGGCGCACGAGGTCGGGCACACGCTGGGCCTGCGTCACAACTTCAAGGCGTCGACGATCTACGGGCTCGACAAGATCAACAGCCCGGAGGTCAAGGGTCAGAAGCCGTTCACCGGGTCGGTGATGGACTACAACCCGATCAACATGAACATCCCGACGGCGGAGGCGCTGGCGAAGGCGGCGTCGGAGTCCAAGGACGGGGACAAGAAGAAGGACCCGGCGGAGGTCAGGCCGCAGGAGGCGGGCGACTACACGATGATCGACATCGGGGCGTACGACTACTGGGCGATCGAGTACGGGTACACGTTCGGGGACACCAAGGAGGTGCTCAAGCGTGTGGCCGAGCCCGAGCTGGTGTACGGGACGGACGAGGACACGAGCGGCCCCGACCCCCGTGCGCGTCGGTACGACTTCGGCGCGGACCCGCTGGAGTATGCGAAGAACCAGGTGGAGCTGGCCGGGTGGCACCGGGCGAGGCTGCTCGATTCGTTCGTGAAGGACGGGGAGAGCTGGTCGAAGGCCCGCCGCGGGTACGAGATGACGCTGGCGATGCAGACGCGTTCGGTGGGGATGATGGCGAACTGGGTGGGCGGGGCGTTCGTGAACCGTGACCGCAAGGGCGACCCCAACGCGAGACCCCCGGTGACGCCGGTGCCGGCGGCGCAGCAGCGTGCGGCGCTCAAGTTCGTGATCGATCAGGCGTTCCGGGACGAGTCGTTCGGGCTGACGCCGGAACTCCTGGCGAAGATGACGGCGGACAAGTGGCTCGACGCGGGCGGCATGAGCGAGGCGATGCAGGAACCGGCGTGGCCCGTGCACGACCGGATCTCGGGGGTGCAGGCGTCGGCGCTGACGCAGCTGATGAACCCGACGACGCTGCGTCGGGTGTACGACAACGAGTTCCGGGTCCCCGCGGACCAGGACGCGTTGACGCTGCCCGAGGTGTTCGAGACGGTGTTCGCGTCGATCTGGACGGAGCTGGACGGGAGCGGGTCGGGGAGCACGGCCCGCAAGCCGATGGTGAGCAGCCTGAGGCGGAACCTCCAGCGTGAGCACCTCAACCGCCTGGTGGATCTGTCGATGAGCGGGATGGGCCGCGGGGCGGCGAGCAAGCCCATCGGCAACCTGGCGACGATGCAGCTGCGCCAGCTCAAGGAGAAGCTGGACCGGTTCAAGACCGCGTCGATCGACCCGTACACCAAGTCGCACTTCGACGAGGCGCGGGTCCGGATCGAGAAGGCGCTGGACGCGCAGTACATCTTCAACGCGGGCGGTCTGGGCGGCGGGGGCGGCGGGATGCCGTTCTTCTTCGGCGTGGAGCCCGAGACCCCGCGGATTCCCGACCCCGGCAACCCGCGTGACGAGAACCCGTAACTCGCGACCGACACCCCGTGGATCACCCAGAGCCCCCGCTCACGCGGGGGCTCTTTTGTTGGCGGAAGGAGCCGGCGGGAGTCCGGGGTTGGTCGGGGGCGAGGGGGGGAGGGGTTAGCGCGGTGTAAACCGGTGGGCGATGGGGACGCGGCGTCCGGGCCCAAAGGCGACGGAGGTGAGCTTGAGGCCCAGCGGGGCCTGCCGGCGCTTGTACTCGGCGGCGTCGATCATGCGTGCGAGGCGGACCACCAGGGCGTGGTCGATCTCCAGTCGTTGCGCGATGGTGGCGGGGTCGAGCGACTGTTCGATGACCATCTCGACGACGGCGTCGAGGAGGTCGTAGGGTGGGAGCGAGTCTTGGTCGGTCTGGTTGGGCCGGAGTTCGGCGGACGGCGCCTTGTCGATGGAGCGTGGGGGGATGGGGGGCGTGGAGAATCCGGCGGCGGCGGGGTTGGCGTTGAGCCAGCGGGCGAGGGAGTAGACGGCGGACTTGCGGAGGTCGGAGAGGACGGCGAGCCCGCCGTTCATGTCGCCGTAGAGGGTGCAGTAGCCGACGGCGAGTTCGGACTTGTTCCCGGTGGAGAGGAGGAGGGCGCCGGTGCGGTTGGAGAGGGCCATGAGGACGGTGCCGCGGACTCGGGATTGGAGGTTCTCCTCGGCGAGGTCGGGGAGGGACTGGCCGAGGGTGGTCGTGTTGAGGCGGGTGAAGGCGGGGTCGAGTTGGTGGCGGAAGGCCTCGACGGGGGGCGAGATGGGGATGGTGAGGTGGCGGATGCCAAGGCGGGCGGCGGTGTCGAGGGCGTCTTCGAGGGCGTGGGAGGAGGAGTAGGGCCCGGGGAGGGCGACGCCCAGGACGTTGTCGGGCCCGAGGGCGGTGGCGGCGAGTGCGGCGGTCAGGGCCGAGTCGATCCCGCCGGAGATCCCCAGGAGGGCGGAGGTAAAGCCGGTCTTTCGGGCGTAGTCACGGATACCCAGGACCAGGGCGAGGAAGGCGAGCTGGTCGAGGTGGGCGGCGAGGAGCGGGTCTTCGACGGCCGGGGTGGGTGCGGCGGCGGCGGGGTCGAGGTCGTGGATCAGGAGGTGGGGGGTGAAGCCCGGCGCGGCGGCGGCGAGCCGGCCCTGGGGGCTGAAGACGGCGGCGTGCCCGTCGAAGATGAGGTCGTCGTTGCCCCCGACCTGGTTGACGGAGGCGACGTGGACGCGGTGGCGGGAGGCGTGGGCGGCGAGGATGGCGCGGTGGCGTTGGCCCTTGCCCAGGACGAAGGGGCTGGCGGAGGGGTTGACGATGAGGCGGGCGCCGGCGGCGATGAGTTCGGGGACGGGGTCGGGGCGGTTGGCGTAGCGGGCGGCGAAGCCGGCGTCCTCGCCCTTCCAGAGGTCTTCGCAGATCGAGAGGCCGACGGGGACGGGGCCGTGCGGGGTGCGGATGTGGACGACGGCGGGGGCGTGGCCGGGTTCGAAGTAGCGGTCTTCGTCGAAGACGTCGTAGGTGGGGAGGAGGCGCTTGTCGTAACGAGCGGCGGGGTGCCCGTGCTGGAAGCACAGGAGCGAGTTGGTGGCGTGGCCGGAGGGAGAGAAGGCGGGGGTGCCCAGGACGAGGGCGGGTCCGGCGGTGGTGAGTGGGGCGAGGTCGTGGGCGGCGTGGAGGCAGGCGTCGATGAACCCTCGGCGGAGGAGGAGGTCGCGCGGGGGGTAGCCGCAGATGGCGAGTTCGGGGACGACGAGGAGGTCGGCGTGGAGAGAGGCGGCGTGCCGGAGGGCGTCGGCGATGAGTCGTGCGTTTGCGGGGAGGTCGCCGACGGTGGGGTTGATCTGGGCGAGCGCCAGGCGCATGAGGCGGATGGTAGGGGGTGGAGGGGACGGCGCGGCGTGCGGTACACTGCGCCGGACCACAGGTTGGAGCGTGCCATGACGACACCGAGCGGAGCGGCGGGAGAAGCGGGTGGAGTTGGGGGGGGGTCGGGCGGGATCGACTCGACGCTGGTGGAGAACCGGCGTTTTGAGCCCCCGGACGCGGGCGCGTTGGGCGTGGGGCGGTGGCATGTGGGCTCGGCGGAGGAGTACCGCCGGCTGCACGAGGAGAGCCTTGCGGACCCTGAAGGGTTCTGGGGGAAGGAGGCGGGTCGGCTGGCGTGGTTCCGGGGGTGGGAGAAGGTGCTGGAGTGGGAAGCGCCGGACGCGCGGTGGTTCGTGGGCGGGACGCTCAACGCGTGTTACAACTGCGTGGACCGGCACGTTCAGGCGGGGCACGGGGAGGACGTGGCGATCATCTGGGAGGGCGAGCCGGTGGGCCCGGTGACGAGCCACGCGTCGCCGGGGAGCAAGTACGCGGCGGAGCCCGAGGTGAGGCGGGTGACGTACCGGGAGCTGCAGGAGCAGACGAGCCGGTGCGCGAACGCGCTTCGGTCGATGGGGGTGAAGAAGGGGGATGTGGTGACGATCTACATGCCGATGGTGCCGGAGCTGGCGGTGGCGGTGCTGGCGTGCGCTCGGCTGGGGGCGGCGCACAGCGTGATTTTCGGGGGTTTCGCGCCGCACGCGATCAAGGAGCGGGTGGCGGACGCGGGGAGCCGGGTGATCGTGACGGCGGACGGCGGGTACCGGCGGGGCGAGGTGGTGCCGCTGCAGAAGAACGTGGAGGAGGCGGCGTCGGCGTTGTCGGGTGAGGGTCACCGGGTGGAGCACGTGCTGGTGCTCAAGCGGACGGGGCACGAGTTGCCGAGCCGGCGGTTCAACACGGGGAGCGTGGGGGCGGGGGGCGCGGTGTACCACTGGTGGCACGAGGCGGTGGGTGGGGCGAGCGACGCGTGCCCGTGCGTGGAGGTGGGGAGCGAGGACATGCTGTTCCTGCTGTACACGAGCGGGAGCACGGGCAAGCCCAAGGGGATCGTGCACACGACGGGGGGGTACCTGGTGTACGCGGGGATGACGGCGCGGCTGACGTTCAACCTGATGCCGGACGCGGGGCAGGTGTTCTGGTGCACGGCGGACGTGGGGTGGATCACGGGGCACAGCTACGTGGTGTACGGGGTGATGATGAACCGTGTGCCGACGGTGATGTACGAGGGGGCGCCGAACTTCCCGGGGAACGACCGGTTCTGGTCGGTGATCGCGCGGCACCGGGTGACGCACTTCTACACGGCGCCGACGGCGATCCGGACGTTCATGAAATGGGGGGATGATCTGCCGGCGAAGCACGACCTGTCGAGCCTGCGGATCCTGGGGACGGTGGGGGAGCCGATCAACCCGGAGGCGTGGGTGTGGTACCGGCGGCACATCGGGTGGGACCGGTGCCCGGTGGTGGATACGTATTGGCAGACGGAGACGGGTGGGCACGTGTGCACGCCGTTGCCGGGGGCGGTGGCGACGAAGCCGGGCTCGTGCACGGTGCCGATGCCGGGGATCGACGCGGCGGTGGTGAACGAGCGTGGGGAGGAGATGCCGGCGGGGCGGGGTGGGCTGTTCGTGATCCGCAGGCCTTGGCCCGGGATGCTGCGCGGGGTGCACGGGAACCGCGAGCGGTTTGTGAGTAATTACTGGGGGCGGGTGAAGGACCCGGCGACGGGGGAGCCGTATTACTTCTCGGCGGACGGTGCGCGTCGCGACGCGGACGGGTATTTCTGGGTCCAGGGGCGGATCGACGACGTGATCAAGGTGAGCGGGCACCTGCTGGGGACGATGGAGGTGGAGAGCGCGCTGGTGAGCCACCCCGGGGTGGCGGAGGCGGCGGTGGTGGGGATGCCGCACGAGATCAAGGGGAGCGCGATCTGCGCGTTCGTGACGCTCAAGCCGGCGTGGCTTCGATCGGAGGGGCGTGAGCCCGGGGAGTCGCTCAAGAAAGAGTTGGCGTCGCACGTGGCGCGGGAGGTGGGGGCGTTGGCGAGGCCGGACCAGGTGCGGTTCGCCGAGGCGTTGCCCAAGACGCGGAGCGGGAAGATCATGAGGCGGCTGCTGCGCGACGTGGCGGCGGGGGTGGAGAAGATCACGCAGGACACGACGACGCTGGAGGATTTCTCGGTGGTGTCGAGGCTGCGCGAGGACGAGGACTAGGACGTCGAGCGATGTACGAGCACGGCGCGGGAGTTCGCGGTTGGACCACGGGGCGGCGGCGTCTGGCCGGCGCGGCGGCGTGCGCGGGGGTGATCGCGTGGGCGCTCGCGGGTGCGGGTTGCGTGGCGGACCCGGTGACGATCTCGGCGGGGCTGTCGGCGGCGCAGCAGGGGACGGCGGCGTTCTTCAAGGGGGAGTTGCAGGCGGCGTTCCGGGTGCCGATGGACCGGGTGGAGTGGGCGGTGAGGGCGGCGCTCGAGGAGCTTGATTTCCCGGTGGAGAACACGTCGCCGTCGGAGGAGGGCTGGGTGGAGATCAACGCGCGCGAGGAGAGCGGTCGGCTCGTGACGGTGACGCTCCGGCGGCACTCGCGGGTGGTGACGTCGATCCGCGTGCGGGTGGGGCTGTTCGGGGACCAGGCGTTGTCGAGGCTCGTGCTCAACAAGGTGCAGATGGGCCTGGGCCTGAATCAGGGCGAGTCGGGCGGCGGCGGGGCGGCGGAATCGATGTAGACGTCGACGGCCTGGCCCGGGTAGAGCGGGGTGTTCGGGGCGGCGCGGACGGCGAGGACGACCTCGACGACGCGGGTATCGACGCGCTCGGTGTTGGAGCCCGAGAGGAAGTTCTTGGGCCTCGCGAAGGGCTCGATGCGCACGAGGTCGAGGTCGAAGGTGAGGGCGACGGCGCCGCGGGTGCGGGCGAGTGCCTTGGCGCCGGGCTTGACCAGGGCGATGTCCTCCTCGTCGATCTGGGCGCGGACGTGGAGGCGTGTGAGGTCGCCCAGGATCAGGAGGGCGTGGTCGGCGCCGGGGGCGAACTGCCCGGGCTGGGCGTCGCGGCGGAGGATGGAGCCGGGGCGCGGGGCGCGGACGATGGTGCGTTCGAGGTCGAGACGGAGTGCTCGGACGAGGGCGAGCTGTTGATCGAGTTCGGCCTTGGCCAGGTCGAGGTCGGGGGTCCACCCGCCGGCGAGGGCGCGGTCGAGGTCGGCCGTGGCCTTGGCCGCGTCGGCCTGGGCGCGTCCGGCGCGGGCCTGGGCGGCGGCGAGGTCGGCGCGGCCGCGGGCGACGGCGGCGTCGGCCTGCTCGAGCGAGAATCGGGCGGCGGACAGCGCGCGGGGTGCCGCGGCGTCGGCGGCCTGCCCGAGCCGCAGGAACTCGTCCCGGCGGTCGGCGGCGTCGGACTCGAGCGAGGCCAGGGCGGCCCGGGCGGCGTCCACGGCGGCGTCGGCGGCCCGCACGTCAGCGCGGGCGGCGTCGGCGGCGGCGCGGAGCGGGGGCACGT
Source organism: Phycisphaeraceae bacterium (assembly GCA_015200025.1). Lineage (GTDB taxonomy): Bacteria > Planctomycetota > Phycisphaerae > Phycisphaerales > UBA1924 > UBA2396. Next base: position 1,713,904 of record CP054186.1, read on the forward strand.
CTTCGGGGCGGGGCAGGGCGTGCCAGCGGTCGATGGCGGCCTGTCGCACCGCGACGCCCGATTCCACGCGGATCAGCTCGGCGCGGACGGCGCGATCGTCGAGCGTCAGCAGCGGGTCGCCCGTGCTGACCCGGTCGCCCACGTCGGCGTGGACGGCGGTGATGAGCCCGGGGAACGGGGCGGCGATGCGGGCCTCGCGGTCGGCGGTCTCGATCTGGCCCAGGGCGGCGACGCCGCGGGGAAAGGGGTTGACCGAGGGATCACGCTTGGGTGGGAGGTCGGGGGGCGTGGGGAAGGTGGGGGTGACGGCGGAGATGGCCAGGGCGATCCCGGCGACGGCGAGGATGATGGTGGCCCATCGGATCATGCGGGGTTCCTTCAGGAGGCGAAGACGCGGGCGGGCGAGACGGCGATGACCTTTCGGAGCGAGGCGAGCGAGGCCAGGACGATGCAGAAGAGGATGGCTCCGGCGGAGGCGAGGAGGAGCTGCCAGGGGAGGACGGATTCGAGCTCGGTGTTGGGGTTCTGGCGGATAAGGAGGGAGAAGGCGGCGGTGGCGCCGATGCCCAGGCCGAAGCCGATGGCGCCGGCGACGGTGGCCTGGAGGAGGACCATGGAGGCCAGGCGGAAGGGGCCGGCGCCCAGGGCCTTGAGGACGGCGAAGTAGCGGAGGTTCTCAATGGTGAACTGGTAGAAGATGGCGGCGGAGAGGGCGACGCCCACGAGGAACCCGAGGAAGATGGTGATCCCGAAGTTGATCCCGATGCCGGTCTCTTTGAGGATCCAGGCGATGGTGCGTCGGACGAACTGGAGGGAGTCGAGGGCGACGACGTCGCCCAGATTGTTGATGCGTTGCTGGACGGCGGGGATGTCGGCGGGGGACTGGGCCTTGACGAGGATGAAGCTGATCCACTGGCGGCCGACGGGGGTGAAGCGGGTGGCGTTCTCGACGGTGGTGTAGACGACGGCGTTGCCCTCGAAGCCTTTCTTGGCGCGGCAGAACCCGACGATGACGGCACGCCGCTCGTTCATCTTGAGGGTGTCGCCGATGTTCGGGAAGCGGAGGCGTTCGCGCGCGGATTCTTCGATGATGACGGCGTCGGGGGCGCGGAGGTCTTCGAGGGAGCCCTCGGACATTTCGGGGGGCTGGCCGATGAGGCTGTTGCGGGGGAGCCCGATGATCTGGCAGCGCTGGAACGAGCCGTCGGGCATCTCGATGTTGGCGAAGGAGTTGAAGAAGGGCTCGGCCCACTTGACGCCCGGGACGGAGCGGATGCGGTCGAGGGTCCGGTCATCGAGGGGGCGGTACTCGGCGGACCATTTGGTGTGGGGGTCGGTGGCCCAGAGGTCGGGCTGGCCGACGTTCTGGAGGGGCCCGGTGCCCTTGACGAGCAGGCCGAGGAAGAAGGAGGCCTGCTGGTTGATGAGGAGCGTGGCGAAGGCGAGCCCGAGGATGAGGGTGAGGTACTTGGCGCGGTCGCCGAAGAGCATTTTGAGGGCGATGAAAGCCATGCAAGGGGTCCCGCGGGGTCTATCCGTCGTCGCGGGGACTTTAGGTTCAGGGCGAGGGTGCGCGGGACGGGTTTCGGGCGCCGGGGCTCGCCGGATTCGGGGCGCGTCGGGCCTGGGTTAGGGGAGGATGTTGTAGCGGAGGATGCAGCGGAGGGCGGAGAGCCCGTCGGTCCAACGGATTTTCTTGCCGTCGGCGTAGGTCCGCCCGGCGTAGGAGACGGCGACCTCGAAGACGCGGACCCGGCGCGGCGTGTGGGTCTCGACGAGGCGCATGCGGGCGAGGCGGGCGACGATCTCGGGCTCGACGCCGAAACGGTTCTCGCGGAGGACGAGCCGCTCGGCCACGGGCCTGGAGAAGGCCTTGAGGCAGCACTCGATGTCGGTGAGGTTGAGGTTGGTGAAAACGTTGCTCAGGAGGGTGATGAATCGGTTGGCGACGGCGTGCCAGAAGTAGAGGACGCGGTGGGTGGAGCCGAGGAACCGTGAGCCGATGACGGCGTCGGCGCGGTCGTCGAGGATGGGGGCGAGGAGGGCGGGGTGGTCGCGTGGGTCGTACTCGAGGTCGGCGTCGTGAACGAGGACGAGGTCGGCGCCGTCGTCGAGTGCGGCCTTGAGCGCGGTGCGGATCGCGGCGCCCTTGCCGGCGTTGCGCGGGTGGTGGTGGATGATGACATCGGCGCGGCCTCGCAGGGATTCGAGTGCGTCGCGGGTGCCGTCGGTGGAGCCGTCGTCGACGATGATGAGTCGTCGCTCGAGCGGCGTGCCGTCGGGGAGTGTCGGGGGCGGCGTGTGATCGAGGCGTTGGACGGCGCGGGCGATCAGGTCGCGTTCGTTGTAGACGGGGATGAGGACGGCGAGCCGCACGGCGAAGGGTACAGGGCCCGAACGCGCGGTGCGCGGGCGGGGTGGAGTCCCCGCTGGGGCGTCGCGGGGCGGCATCCGGCGGGCGGTGACGGGCGAAAGGAAGAGTGCGGGGGCGGGGAACCCGGCGGGGGGTGCGGTCGTACAGATTGATGACGGTCAATGAAAGGAGCGACCATGCCGCGGAACAACGAACAGATCTCGGCGGAGCGGCTCTGCGACGCGGCGACGGTCTGCCTCCGCGTGGTCGCGACGATGGGCGAGGATTTCGGGGGCGTGTGGCCTTACCCGTCGGCGGTGTACGCGTCGGGGCTGGCGCCGGCGGAGATGATGGCGTTCAGCGCGTGGGAGGTGGAGGAGGCGTCGCGGTTTTTGGTGAGGCTGGGGATGATCGATCCGCCGCGAGACCGGCGGGGCTGAGCGTTCGAGAGTGTTGTCAACCTCCCGCCGCCGGGACGGTCGTGGTGACCGCCCCGGCGGTATTCTTTGGGGATGAGCCAGGGTCAACACCGCGGCGGGGTGCATCACCGGGTCTCGTGCCCGAGGTGCGACGTGGACAAGGTCTTCATGGGGACGCGGAAGTTCCACGAGGGGCGGCGGTGGGGGCTCCTCGGCGATCTGGGCGAGTTGTTCGTGAACAAAGAGACGTTCGACGTGTACGCGTGCCCGGTGTGCGGGTCGGTGGAGTTTTTCGTGGACGGGATCGGGGAGCATCTCAGGCCGCAGTGAGGCGAGGGAGAGGCGATGGGCAAGGGCGAGCACTATTCGTCGTATCAGCGGAAGGTCATCAATCGCTTCTATGAGCACGCGGACACGCGGCACCTGACGCGGGTGCAGGAACTGGTGTCGGAGATCTACCTGTCGGCGGCGGAGGGGAAGGCCGGGAAGGCGTGGGAGGGGATGTGGGCCAAGGCCGGGGAGGCGCTGGCGAAGGTGGGCGCGACGCCGGCGCAGGTGGCGCGGGCCATCGGGTCGAAAGACCCCAAGGCTCTGGCGGCGGTGGTGGGCGAGGTGGCGGGTCGGCTCAACGGGGGGCGGTGAACTCGCCCGCGGTTGATATTCTATAACATTCGTCGTGTCATGATTTCGTCAAGTTGGGCACGTCACGGTTGACCGTGTGAGCCTTCGGTGGTAGGGTGCTCGTGCCCGGGCGTGAACCCGGGCGTGAACCCGGGCGTGAACCCGGGCGTGAAGCAGGAGAACCTGTGATGCGCCTGAGACTTTGGGGTCGGATTTTGGAGCTGGCGGCGTCCGGCGAGATGGGACGCCGGGCGAGTGTGGCGGCGACGGGGATGCTGGGCGTCGCGGTGGCGGGCGGGGTGTCGAGAGCCGATGAGCCATGCCCATCATCATGCGACCTCGGGGTGTACGCCGCGAACATCGGGGACATGGACGGCGACGGCGTGTCGGACGTGGCGGTGTGCGACCCGATGGCCGGGGTCGTCGAGATCTTCGGCGGCGATGGCTCATTGCTCTGCCGGCTGACGGCGCCGATGGAGGAGGGGCTCTTCGGTTTCGCGGTTTTCCCGGTGTGCGATGTGGACGGCGACGGCTTCCCCGAGATCGCGGTCGCCTCGCTCACGGATTACGATCAGGAATTCCCCGGCGGGATCATCCACCTGTACTCGGTCGTGAAATGCAAAGAAGTGGCGTACCTGAAGAATGTGGACGGCGTGGCGGCGCCGGCGGTGAGCCTGGTGGGCGATCTCGACGGCGACGGGACGGTCGGGTACGCGGACCTGTTGATGCTCCTGGCGGGCCTCGGCGGCGAGGACCTCGAGGCCGACCCGTACGCGCTGGACGTGAACGCGGACGGGGTGGTGGATTTCGCGGACGCGGTGGAACTGCTCGGCCTGGAGGGGACGCAGGCGGTGTCGGCGTGCGAGGCGTCGGTGGCGGCGCTGGTGTCGGGGTCGGAGTCGTTGCTGAACGACCCGATGTACACGGGTGTGCTTGGGGCGTGCGGCGAGGTCTTGTCGCAGGGGCCGATCGGGTGCTTGATCTGCGCGATCAGGTGCGGGTCGCATATGAAGAAGGCGGCCGAGTGTGTCTTCAGCCAGCGTCGGCGCATTGCCGAGTTGTGCGATCCGCTCGCCGATCAGGGCCGCATCTTTGAGTATACGGAGTGCTTTCGAGAACAGCGGTTGGCCACGACGCGTTGCTTACAAGACGTCGCAGGTGCGGCGGGCTCGTGCGGCTCGTGCATTTACAAGTGCTTCCGCGCACTGTAGCGGAGAGTATTGAGCATGGTGCGTCCGGCGTGGTTGTGGTGTTCGATCGTGGCGGTTGCTGGGTGCGCGACCGAGGATGACCGTGTCGCGACATCTTCGGCCGTGATCGCCGACTCGGGTTCGGTGGAGGCCGCGCCGGTGATGGGGGCGAGTACTGGGCCGGTCGTCGCCGTCGAGACGGGTCGGGTCGGGGGTGGCGGGGTCGGTCTCTCGGGCGATTCGGCGGGCGAGCTGTGGAGGAGGGTTCAGGGGGTGCTGAGCGGCCGTGCGGGCGCCTCGGACGCGCTGTTCGAGGCGCTCGGGGCCGCGGATCCGGGACGGCTCCGCTCGGCGAGGTATGAGGTCATTCCCGATGCGGATGTGGCATGGTACCCGGAGGCGGCGCTCTGGCTGTCGGACGCGTTCACGGTGTCGGGCTTTGACGTTCGGCTCGAGCCCGAGGGGCTCCGGGCGCTGGATCGGTGGATCCTCGAGCAGGCGGGGCGTCGGGATCCGTCGGGGATGGTGCTCGCGTTGGATGGCTTGGATCAGTTGCTCGCGGGTCTGATGATCGATACGTCGGCGTTGACCGGCGGGATGTTCGAGGGCGGGCCGTACTTATACATCGCGGCTTTGGCGTGGAGGTTGCAGGTCTTGTCGAGGATGGCCGAGTGTGGCCCGCTGGGCGAGACGGTTGCGCGCCCGAGGATTGATGGGCTCACGTCGATCCGCCGGGGCGAGCGAGGGCTCGAAGAGGTACCGTGATGATGTCGAATGAAAGGGATCGGTTCGCATCGTGGGGTGGTTGGGGTTTGGAGAGGAGGGTGGGCCGGGCGTCGACGGCTTGGCTGACGGCGGCGTTTGCGGTGGTATGGGCGTCCGGGTGCGGCGGGGCTCGACCGGCCGGGGGGAACGCGCCGGTGACGGGTCTGGGGACGGACGTGGGGGCGTCGGGGCGTGTGGCCGAGGATCGCGGGGGGTCGGATGCCGGGGACACGAAGGCGATGGATGAGGCCCCATCGCGGCGGGTGAGCGCGGAGGACGTCTGGCGTTGGATCGTTGCGCACATGGAGAAGGAGGTCGCCGGATCGGTCTCGCGCGTGGGCGTAGAACAGGCGGTCGATCCGGCGGGGGACCGTTTGTTCGAGGCGCTGACGGCCGGTGACGCCGCCTCGTATCGAGCCGTGTCGTACCGGATTGTTGAGCCCGACGTCGAGACGTACGGCTTTCTCGATCCGATGTCGCCGGCCGATTGTTTCTATGCGGGGGGAGTGTGCGTGGAGATCCGTGGGTCGGTGATGATGAGGGCGATCGACCGTTGGGCGGGTTCGCAGCGCGAGCGGCGGACGCCGGAGGAACTCGGCGCGGCGCTGGAGAATCTGGATCAGCTGCTGGCGGGCGTCATGGAGAGCGCGAGGCGGGCCGGGGCGATCGATATTTATGCGTACACCGGGCTCACGAGGCTGCACCTTCTCAAGACGTGGCACGGGTCGGTGGATCGGTCGCGGTCGGTTGCGTGGGCCGAGCGTGAGATCAGGCTGGCGCCGATGATCCGTCGTTCGGCCGACCCCGGCGATGATCGTCTCGACGGGCCCCTGCCGTAGGGGTGGGGGCTGTTCCGGCCCGCGTAGCATTGGCGGATGTCGATGCTGTCGAAAGTGATGCGGCGGGCGCGGGTGGCGCTGGACCCCAGGCTGGGCGTGGTGCGGGTGGCGTTGTCGCGTTCGCTGTGCTCGGCGCGTCGGCTGATCGGGCTGCGCGCGGTGGCGGACGCGGCGGCGAGACGCGGTGTGCCGGGGGCGTTTATCGAGTGCGGGACGTACCTGGGCGGCTCGTCGGCGGTGATCGCGGAGCGGCTGTGGGCGCGGGACCCGGGCGTGGCGGTGTATTTGTTCGACGTGTTCACGGGGATGCCCGAGCCGGGGCCGGACGATCCGAAAGAGGCGTGGGACGATGTGGGGAAGTTTGTGTCGAGCCCGGAGGAGGTGCGGCGGACGTATCAGATGGCGGGGCTGCCGACGGACCGGGTGACGATCACGGCGGGGCTGTTCGAGAGGACGTTGCCGGGGTTTGCGTCGCCGGCGGTGTCGGTGCTGCACGTGGATTGTGATTGGTACGAGCCGGTGGACCTGGTGCTGCGGACGTTCTACGACAAGGTGAGCCCGGGAGGGACGGTGATCTTCGATGACTACGGGCACTGGTCGGGGTGCCGCAAGGCGGTGGACCGGTTCTTGGAGGAGCGTGGGCTGCGGGTGTCGTTGACGCCGATCGATCGGACGAGCCATTACTTCATCAAGCCCGGGGCGTGATGGCATCGTGGAGGGAGCCCGGGGCGCGGGGTGCGGGTGGTGGGGTGATGGTGTTGGGGTTACAGTGGGGTCGTGGCAGAAAGCGTGGAAGCGCGTGTGCTGGGCCCTCGTCCGGAGTTGGACGAGCGGTCGTCGTACGTGCCGCGGGCGGGGCAGGAATGGTTCATCGTGACGGGGCTGGCGCGCGCGGTGCCGGGGGCGTTGTCGCGGTGGGGCCCCTCGGGCGGCGGGCGGGTGCTGGACGTGGGGTGCGGCCGGCAGCCGTTCCGTGGGATGCTGGAGGGGATGGGGCTGGCGTATGAGGGGCTGGACACGCAGCAGAACGCGGACGGGACGGTGGCGCACGTGTGCGCGATCGACGGGGACCTGCCGGCGGGGCTCTCGGCGGGGTCGTTCGATCTGGTGTTGTGCACGGAGGTGCTGGAGCACGTGGCGGACTGGGGGCGTGCGTGGGGGAACATCGCGGGGTTGATGAGGCCGGGGGGGCGGGCGGTGGTGACGTGCCCGTTTGTGTACCCGCTGCACGAGGAGCCGTACGACTTCTGGCGTGCGACGCCGCACGCGCTGGCGTACTGGTCGGGTCGATCGGGGCTGAGGGTGGTGGAGTCGTCGCGGGTGGGTGGCGGGCTGGAGGCGCTCGGGACGGCGCTGGCGTCGGTTCGGGTGAGATCGTGCGGAGGGATCGGGGGGATGGCGACGGCGGCGGCGCTGCAGGCGTGGCGTCGGGTTGGGCTGTGGGCGCTGAAGCGCGGGTGGGTGCGGGGCGTGGTGGAGGGGCGGGGGGGGTTGTACGTGTCGAACCTGGTGGTGCTGGAGAAGCCGGCGTGAGCGGGGTCGTGCGAGGGGCGTTGAGGTTGGTGTTTTTTTCGAGCATGGGGGGCTCGGCGTGGGGCGGGAGCGAGGTGTTGTGGAGCCGGGCGGCGTGGCGGGCGCTCGAGGCCGGGCACCGGGTGACGGTGAGCGTGTTCGATCATGGCGCGGAGGCGCCCGAGGTGGCGTCGCTGGCGCGGGCGGGGGCGGCGGTGGTGGGGCGCGAACGGCGGCCGTCGCGGGTCGCGTCGTGGTTCGGCACGCCCGGGTGGCTTCGATCGTTTGAGGGGGTTGACGCGGTGTGCGTGTCGCAGGGGGCGGCGTTTGAGGCGGCGGGTCGGCGGGCGACGAGGCCGATGGTGCGCTGGTTGACGCGGTCGGGCGTGCCGTTCGTGAACGTGGTGCAGTTCAACCGGCCCGGGGCGTCGCTGGGTTGGGCCGTGCGGGGGTTGGCGGGGGCGTTCTACCGCGGGGCATCGCGGAACCTGTTCGTGGCGGGACGGAACATCGGCGAGGCGTCGGCGGTGCTGGGGTTCGAGGTCCCGCGGGCTGGCGTGATCCGCAACCCCGTGAACCTGACCGATGTCTCGGCGCTCCCGTGGCCCGCGGAGGACGGCGTGGCGAGGCTGGCGTGCGTGGGTCGGCTCCACGTGGCGGCGAAGGGACAGGATCTGCTGCTCGAAGCGTTCTCGCGGCGGGCGTGGCGAGACGGGGTGTGGCGGCTGACGCTGGCGGGCTCGGGCGAGGACCGCGCGGCGCTGACCGATCAGGCGTCGCGCCTCGGGCTGGCGGGGAACATCGAGTTTGCGGGCGAAGTGGCGGATGTGAGGTCGCTCTGGGCGGGGCATCACCTGCTGGTGTTGCCGTCGCGGGCGGAAGGGACGCCCCTCGCGATGGTGGAGGCGATGCTGATGGGGAGGGCGGGTGTGGTGAGCGACGTGGGCGGGTGTGCGGAGTGGGTGTCGGAGGGCGAGAGTGGTTTCGTGGCGGCGTCGGCGGGCGGGGTGAGCGGTGGGCCGCCGGATGTTGGGACGGTGGGCGCGGCGTTGGACCGGGCGTGGGCGGCGCGGGGCGCGTGGCGAGAGATGGGCGAGCGTGCGAGGCGTGCGGCGCTGGGGCTGTACGACCCCGACCCGGGATCGACGCTGCTGCGGCACCTGGAGGATGCGGCCCGTCGGGGTCGGATCGGGGAGAGCGGTTAACGCCTGAGGAAGGCTTTGAGTCGTTCGGAGAGGGTGAATTCGGAGAGGTCCTTGAGTTCGCCGGCGTCGAGGAGGACCCCGCCGCAGGTTCGGCAGACGTCGATGATGACGTGGGGCTGGCGTGGGTCGGGGACCTTGACGAGTGGCGAGGCGTCGCGTGGGCATTGACGCGAGCCGTCGCCGTGGACTTGGAGGTCGTAGTTCTGAGCGGTGCCGTAGTCGATGGCGTTGATGCCGAGGGAGCCGCCGTCGGCGCGGAGGGTGGATTCGAGCTCGTAGGGGTCGAACCAGAGAGCGCCGCACCGGCCGCAGTGCTCGACTTCGAGCGTGGAGGTGACGGGCATTTTCTCCATGATGGTGGCGCACTTGGGGCAGCGGATCTTGCCCTTGGGAGTGAGGTCCATGGGAAGAGTGTAACGCCCGGGGGCGGCGGGGCGGGCGCTATATTGCGTGATGGACTGGTTCGACGGCCATCTCGATCTGGCGTGCCTTGCGATGGAGGGTCGGGACATGCTGGCGGGGGCCCCGGCGGGGGGGAGCCACCCGCCCGGGGCGGTCACGCTCCCGACGTTGCGGGAGGGCGGGGTCCGGGCGGCACTGGCGACGATCTTCATCGAGCCCGACGGTTCGCCCGAGTCGATCGCGTACACGCCCGGGGATTCGCCGCACGCCGTGGCGTCGGCGGTGTCGGCGGCGGAACGGCAGTTGGCGTTGTACGAGTCGTGGGCGTCAACGGGCGAGGTCCGCCTGGGCGCGTGGGCGCGGGCCGGGGGGGGGGATCGGCGCGTCGGCGGGGCGGTCAACCTCGGGGTGCTCGTGGAAGGGGCGGACGGGATCGAGTCGCCCGGGACGCTGGCGCGGTGGGTCGAGCGTGGGGTGGTGGCGGTCGGGTTGGCGTGGGCGAAGCAGACTCGGTACGCCGGGGGGAACGGGTGCGAGACCGGGCTGACGGACCGTGGGCGTGAGATGGTGTCGGAGGCGGATCGTCTGGGCGTGGTGCATGATGTGTCGCACCTGTCGGATCGATCACTGGACGGGTTGTTCTCGTGCGCTCGGGGGCGGGTGATGGCGTCGCACTCGAACGGCCGCTGGCTGCTCGACGACGGGTCGCTTACGCTCGCGGCCCGTCAACGGCACCTGCCCGAACGGGCGGTACGCGAGATCGCGGCCCGCGGGGGCATGATCGGGACGGTGCTGTTCTCGCCGTTCATCATCCGCGGCGGTCGGCGTGATCGACGCGCGAGGCTCGACGAGTGGTACGCGCACGTGGAGGGGTTGTGCGAACAGATGGGCGGGCGAGGTCTGATCGGGCTGGGCTCCGACGCGGACGGCGGGTTCTCGTCGGGGATGCTGCCCGAGGGGATCGATCGGCCCTCGGGGTTTGCGCTCCTGGGGGAAACGCTTCGTGATCGGGGATGGTCGGACGATGAAGTGCGAGGGTTCGCGTGGGGGAACTGGGCGCGATTCTGGGGGCTGGATGTGGGGAGGGAAGGGGACGCGTGAGATGGCGGTGACGCGGTGCGTGTGCCGGGAAGTGTCGTTTGAGCGGATCGCGCGCCTGGCGGCGGAGCTGCGGGCGGCGGGGGTGGAGCCCGACGCGGAGATGATGCGTTCGATGACCGGGTGCGGGACCGGGTGCGGGACGTGCATGCCGTACGTCGCGGAGGTGGTCCGGACGGGGCGGGTGTCGCTCGAGGTGATCCCGGGTTCGCCCCAACGACCCGCGGGGGGCGGCGGGCCCTGATCCCGGTTCGCATCGCGGTTGGTGGAAGGGATGGCGGGTGCCGGCGTCGCGCGTTTCCCGGGCGTCGACGCGGGCCCGGTGGGAGCACGTCACAACGCCGGCACCCAACCACTGCGGCAGAACGCCGGACGGCGGCGGGCTATTGCCGGGATCGAGGGATTGTGGCTGGACGCCACGGGCTGTTGCGCGTGGACGAAGTCAGGGTGGGCTACGGGTGGGGTGGTGCCGGGGCGAACGGGGTGACGAAGACGCCGCGGACCGTGCGGGTCCGTCCGGACGAGGCGGCCCAGGTGAGGCGTCCGTCGGGGAGGGCCTGGCGGATGATCACTCCGTCGTCGTGCGGGTGGTTGGGGTCGTAGACGCGGAAGGTTCGGGAGTCGGGGCCCGAGTCGTGGGCGTAGGCGAGGACCTGGTGGTTGTCCCACGGGGTTTGCCCGACCGCGACGAGGACCATGCAGAGGGGAACGAGTTCGCCGCGGTCCAGTGCGGCGGCGGCGAGCTCGAGCTCGGCCTTGGAGCGTTGGGCGAGCGTGTCGTCGGGGAGGGCCATCCAGGCGAGGACGCGCGAGACGAGGGCCCAGTTGCGGCCGTAGGAGTCGAGTTGGCGCTGGTAGAGGTAGTCGTAGAGCGGCGTGCCCTTGGATGGCGGTGTGAGCGCGTCGGGGGCCGGCTGCTTCGAGAGGTAAAGATCGGCGGCGGCGAGGGACATCCCGCCGCAGAGCCCGTAGCGGTCGGGGATGGTGGCGGCGAAGCCGAGGGATCGGGCGAGGCGGTCGAGGGAATCGGGGAGCGGGGTGCCGGTGAAGGTGTTGCGGAAGGCAAAGCCGTGCCGCGAGGGGAGGAAGCGGATCGGCGTGCCGTTGAGGTCCGGGTCGGGGTCGATGGCGGCCTCGGGGACCGGTGTGGGAGCCTGGGGGATCTTGGGCGGGGGCGCCGTCGCCGGCATCATCGGGGGCGTTTCGGCCGGTGCATCGGAGTGCGCATGGGCGGGAGGTTGGGGCTTTGGGGTGGCCGGCGTGGGTCGTTCGCACGCCGACCCGGCGAGGGCGAGGACGAGAGTAATTAAGACATGTCGTGCGTGCATGTTCGAAGGCTATCGCCCGGCGGGCGTCCCGGGAAGGGCTTTCTCGGACGGGGCACGCGGCCGGATCGGTGTGCAATCACGCGGCCGAGTGAGCGTTGAGCCTGTGTCGTGGGTGGGACAAGGAAACAGGAGTATGGTCATGAAGTACCGGGTGTTGCTGGCGGCGGTGGTGGCGTGCGGGATGGGCGGGCTGAGCATGGCGCAGCCGGAGGGGCCCGGGCGTGCGGGCCCGCCGAGGTTTGAGCCGCCGGCCGGCGTGGAGCGCGGGCCGCGTGGCGGTCCCGATCGCGAGGCCGAGCGTGGTCCGGAAGGCCGGGGCGGGGTTCGGCGTGAGGATGGAGCGGCGCGGGGCGGCCCCGGGGAAGGCCGCGGGGTGGGCCGTGAGGCGGTGCGCGAGCGGCATGAGGAGCGGATGAAGGAGCGGGGGGCCGCGCGTGGGGAAGGACCCGCGCGGGGCGAGCCGCGCGAGCGGATCAAGGAACGCATCAAGCACCGGGTTGATGAGAGGCTCAAGGAGCGTGGCCGCGGGGCGGTCCGAGGTGAGATCAAGGAACGGCTGCGCGAGCGGATGGGCGGCGGGCCCGGCCCTGGTCGGATGGACCCGATGAACGAGGGCCGTGCGCGTGAGATGCTGCGTGAGCGGGTCGAGGGCGGGCGCGGGCCGGGCGGATTTGAACGCGGTGAGATGATGCGCCGCTTCGAGGAGCGTCGCGGCGAGATGCGTGGCGGCGCGGAAGGCCGTGGTCCCGGGGGCGGCCCCGGCGCGGGGCGTGGCATGGAGAGGCGTGGCCCGATGGAGATGCAGGGCCCGCCGCGCGGTCAGGGCGGGGGTCCCGCGATGGGTCCTGGGATGGGGCGGGGTGAAGGACGGTTCGGTGGCCCCGGGCCGGCGCCGCAGCGGGGGATGGGACCGGGGGGCGGACGAGGGTTTGGTCCCGGCGCGATGGGCGAGGGGCGTGGCGGGCCGGGGATGGGCAGGCCGCCGGAAGGTGGACCCGGGGCCGGTCGAGGGGCGGAGGGCCCCGGGCCGCGCCGGCCCGGCTCGCGCGGGATCTGAAACGGGATCGGAGTGAATCGAGCCAACACGCGCAGGGACGGGCGTCGGAGCGTGCCCGTCCCTGCTCTATTTTTCCGTGCGGTGCACGACGAGGTCGAGATCGATGGTCGCGCCGCGCCCGTCGATTGATTCGTGGTACGGAGACGCGCGGAGGGTGGCGATGAGCCGGGCCATGTCGTCGCGGGCCGGTGCGACGAACGAGAGTTCCCGGCCGGTCATGGGGTGGGTGAATGCGAGAAGGGCGGCGTGGAGGGCCTGGCGTTCGATGACGGGCGTGCCGTCGCGGGCGAGGTAGGGGCGGCCGCCGTACATGTCGTCGCCGACGATGGGCCACCCGAGGTGCGAGAGGTGGACGCGGATCTGGTGGGTGCGTCCGGTCTTGAGTTCGAGTTCGAGGAGCGAGTAGTCGGTGTCGGTGCCTCTCGACGGGGCGGGGCGTCGGGTCGGCGCGGTCGGGGCGGCATGCGGCGCGCGCCACCCCGGGGTGTCGGGCGTCGGGGTGGTCGTGGCCGTCGACGTGGGGGCGGGGGGCGTGAGGCCGAAGCGTTCGCGAACGCGGTAGATGGTGAGGGAGGGTTTGCCGAGCTCGTCGTGGCGGACGACGTGCTTCTCGCGGTACCCCTTCTCGCGGCTGGGGTGAGGGCCGATGGGGAGTTCGATGGCGTCGGCGGCGGGTTCGACGCGGCCGTGCACGACGGCGAGGTAGCGTTTCTCGACGCGACGGGTCTCGAAGAGCCGGCCGAGTTTCCAGTGGGTCTCGTCGTCCTTGGCGAAGACGACGCACCCGGTGGTGTCGCGGTCGAGGCGGTGGACGACGCCGGGGCGTGCGAACTCCTGCCCGACGGCGGAGAGCTGGCCGCCCATGGGCGAGCGGTGCTGGAAGTGGAAGGCCAGGGCGTTGATGAGGGTGCCCGAGAGGTGGGATCGGGCGGGGTGGGTGATGATGTCCGGGCGTTTGTTGATGACGATGAGGTGCTGGTCCTCGTACATGACGTCGAGGGGGATGTCCTGCGGCTGGGTCCCCTTGGGCGGGGGCGGCGGGACGACGACCTCGACGGTGTCGCCGGCCTGGACCTTGGTGGAGGCTTTAGGGCGTCGGCCGTTGACGGTGACGGCCCCGTCGTCGATGAGTCGCTGGAGCTGGCTGCGGCTCATGAAGGTGATGCGGTCGGTGAGGTACTTGTCGAGGCGTTTGTCGAGGTCGCGGCGGAGGTGGAAGCGAACGGTGCGGAGGCCCTCGTCATCGTCGGCCTGTTCGAGGGCGGCGCGGATGGCGTCGGGGTCAACCTTCCCGCCCGGGAGGATAAGACCGGCGGCGTCAACGGTGTCGTCGCCCGGGTCGTCGGCGCGTGAGGCGTCGCTCGCCGGGGGCTTGGTCTCGGCGTCGTCACGTTGAGGCTGGGGGTCGCGGGGCATGGTTCGCCCGTCGTCGGCGGAACGGCCTGGCCTGGGGGTTCGCCAGGAGGCCGATCAGCCCGGCGAGTTGGCGGGCGGCGCGGCGGGTTCGGGGTTCTGCGGGGGTTGAGGATCGGGGACGGCGACGGGCTGGGGTCCGGTCGCGGGGACTTCGCCCGGGATGCCGGGTACGGCCGGACCGGTGGGGATGGCCGGGCCGATGGGTTCGGGCGCGGGCGGGGGGGGCGGGGGCGGGGTCCAGAGGTCGGCCTTGGAGAGGAGGGTGGTGCCCCCCTTGAGCGCGTCGAGCGAGTCTTTGCGCGCCTTGGCGATGCGGACGAGGCGGTCGAAGCCGGCCTTGGTGGCGGCGGCGAGGGCCTGGTCATAGTGGAGGGCGGCGTCCCCGAAATCGCCGGAGGTTTCGGCGACCTCGGCGAGGCCGAAAGCCGCGTTGATGGCGTGGATCGACTGGCGATCGTCGCGGGAGGTCGCGTTGTAGACGGCCTCGTACAGGGCCTTGGCCTTGGTGAGATACTGGGTGCGGAGTTCCGTGGTGAGGGCTTCCTCGGGCTTGACGACGCCGTCGGGACCGATGGTGGCGCCCAGGGCGGCCTTGCGGGCGACGGCGCGGAGGTAGGCGTCGGCGGCCTCGAGTCGCGCCAGGTGCGGGACGCCGCGGATGGACTTGAAGTCGTCGGCGACGGCGACAAGGGCGTCGGGGTTGGGGTTGCCCCGGCCTTGAGCGGCCTGGAGGTCGTCGAAGGCGCGGTTGACCTCGGCGGTCTTGGCCTTCGTGAACTGCTGGTAGACGTAGAACCCGCCGACGACGGCGAGCAGCGCGAGGGTCAGGGGCCAGCTGGCCTTGCGGAGGAAGTTGATGAAATCCTCGTTGAGGCGTGATTCGACCTGCCCCGCGCCTTCGCGGAGTTGCTGGGTGATCTGGGGGTTGCGGGGGTCTTCCATGGTGGGGTCCGTGGTGGATGAAGGGGGAATCGCAAGGGTACGCGCGCGGGCCGGGCCCGGCGGGTTCGGGGCGGTCAGTCCCAGAACCGCCACGGCGCGGGGTCGTGAACGTCGGCGGGGGGAAGGAGGTGGTCGCGGAGCCGGGCGGCGAGGGCGTCGAGGTCCGCCCCGGCGTAGCACGAGACGGCGAGGTCGTGGGGCCAGGCGGGCCGACCCAGATCGGCGCGGAGAGCGACACACAGAACGTCCCGACTCGAGCCCAGGCTGTCGGGGAGCGTCGGCGGCGGGTGGGCCGCGTCGCCCAGGAGCAGCAGAAGATCGGCGTCGCGTGCGAGGTCGAGGGCGATGCGGGCGGCGGCCTCCTCGATCGGGTCTGGATCGGGGCGAAGGCCCGGGGTGTCGGCGTACCTGACGACCAGGCCCGAAAGGTCGATGGAGACGCCGATGTGGTCGCGGGTGGTGCCCGGCTGGTCGGCGACGAGGGCGACCGAGCGGCCGGCCAAGGTATTGAGGAGCGTGGACTTGCCGACGTTGGGGGGGCCCAGCGCGACGATCAGGGGTGGGTCGATCAGACGACGCAGACGCCGATCGCGCGGTGTGGGCGAGGACGCGAGATCGGGGCGGTCGGGATCGAGCCCCGCGCCGGCCCATCGCGCGGGCTGGGCGAGGAGCAGGTCGATCGCGGCGGGGCTGTGGGCCCGCGCGAGCGCGTCGAGCGCGAGGGCCTCGATCACGGACCGGGCTTCGGGGTAGCGGAGTCTCGGGTGCTCGGGAGGGGCGAGCGTAAAGCCCAGGGCACCGAGCCGGTCGAGGAGCGAGCGGACAACGGCCTTGCCCGCGTGGGGCATCAGCAGGAGCGTGTGCTCGGCGGGCCGGGCGATGAGGCCCCGATCGACGCCGAGGAGGTCGCGGAGCGCGAAGCCCCCGACGGGGATGGGGGCGATGCCCAGGGCGGCGAGCCCCCCGTCGGGTTCCGCGGCGAGTTGAACGACGGCGAGCGCCCCGGCGGCGTTTGGGGGCGTGGCGAGGAACGCCCGGGGCGGGAGCGCGGGGTGGCGCGGTGGGGTGTGTCGGTCAGCCGTGGTCATCGTCCTCGAGCCGCGCGAGGCGTTGCCTCGCGACGGCGAGCCCCTTGAGTTGGAGGTGCGGGACGAGGTGATCGACGAAGGGGTCGTTGGTGAACAGGAGTTCGGCGTCGCCCCCGGTCGCGATGACCTGCGGGTAGGCCTCGTACGCCTCGGCGTACCGCTCGACGGCGTGGCGGACCAGGCCGATCGCGGCGTACCGGACACCCAACAGCATCGCGTGGGCGGTGTCCTTCCCGAACGGGCCGCGTTCGGGGTCCGGGGCGATCGGGGAGAGTTTGGGGAGCGAGGCGGTGTGCTCGTGGAGCGAGGCCAGCATGACGGCGAGCCCCGGGGCGATGATCCCGCCCTGGAATACCCCTTGGCCGTCGACGAAGTCGATGGTGATCGCCGAGCCCGCGTCGATGACCACACACGCCTGCTGGGCGGTATCAAACCCGGCGAGGGCGACGAGCAGCCGGTCCTGCCCGACGGTCGAGTCGTCGTCGAGGGCGTTGACGATGGGGGCGTCGAAGTCCCGCCCGCAGCGGAGGAACGGGGTGGACCGCTCGGCGAGGAGCCGCGTCTCGATGGCCTCTGCGTGGGGGTGATTGACCGAGGACGCGAGCACGCACGTCGCGCCCGAATCGGCGATCCGCGCCGAGGCCTCACGGACGATCGCGTCAAGGTCGGCGTTGGGGACCGCGACGGCGTCGTCCACCTCCGTCCCGCGAAGGACGGCCATCGAGGTGCGCGTGTTCCCGATCGCCATCGCCAGGGCGGGTTCGGCGGGTGAGAGCGGTTCGTCGTGACGCATCGGTATGAGCGTACGGGCCCCGGGCGGCGGGCGGGGACCGGCGCGGATCACTATGCTGGCACGGCCCGTCGAGCGGTCGTGCGGGCGTCGGGGCGACCATGATCCGGTGCAAGGCGGACAACTCGATCGAGCGTGTCAAGTCCGGGGACTTTGAGTTCCCGTTGGGCGTGTACCCGGTGGAACCGCTCAAGCCCAGGGTCGGGTACACCCTGGATTTCGAGCCCTCGGACGGGGACGACGAGTCGGGCGATTGGGAAGCCTGGCCCGACCGGTACGTGTTCGATGCCGTGGTTTCCGCGGGCCGTGTCCCGGCGCTGGTGAGAAGTTTGTTCGGGCTGATGGCCCCTCGGGTATACCCGATCCTCGACATCCTCGGGCATGACGCGTACCGCGAGATCGACCCGTACGTGTCGTACGACCTCGTCGGGCTCGATCGGGTGATCGGGGCGGTCGCGGAGTTCCCCGCGTTCTTCTTCGAGGACGGGCTGACCGGCTTCGGGGCCATGACGGAGGAGCCGTTCTTCTATTTTTTCGTGGACGAGCACAAGATCGTCACGATCCGGGCGGAATCGGCGATGCGCGAGCGGGTCGAGCGCGTCCTGGCGGCGTTCGACATCGAGGCGGCGGAGGACGCGGCGGGCGTGGACGCGGCGGCCCACGAGCACCGGGCGGTGCTCGCGACGTCCCCCAAAGAGCCCTGGCTCCTGGGGTTCGACGAGATCGTGGAACGGCTCCGCACGGACTGGCGTCTGGTGCTGAATATCGACGCCGAGAGCAACGTCGATGACGCGGGCAAAGACCTGGGGACCACGGCGTGGTGGTGCCGGGTGAGGGTCCCGGTCGGGGTCGAAGGTGCGACGGGGGACGGCGACGTGGAAGAGCTCGATTCGCGGTACGCCGAGGTCATCCTCGCGGCGGACCACCTCCGGGGTGCCGAGGAAGCGGCGATGGAAGCCGCCTCGAAGCTCGCGGGGCTCGAGGACAACCCGGAGTACGAGCCGTTCGTGGTTTTCGCGGATCGCATGACCCCCGACCAGCTGGAAGAGCACCTCGCGAAGGGCTCCAAAGGCAAGAAGTCGTCCAAGCCCACCCTGGCGGCGGGCAAGGTGTACCGGGCCAAGTGGGCCGACGGGTGATCGTGGCGTAAGTCTCTGATAAACAAGGACTTGCGAAGTGATTCTCGGATCGTTTCGGGGGGTGTCGGCGGCGGGGCGTGGAACCCGTCGGGCCGGGGGGCGTCAGAAGGCTCTTCACCGCGGCGCCGGCGTGAGGGGGCGTTCGGCGGTCGCGGAGGGGAGGGCGCACGGGCGTCGGGCGTCGGGCGGGGTGAGGTGGAAAGGTCTGTGAGCGAGGGTTGCAATCGCGGGACGGCGGCGGTATGTTGCCGACCCGAAATCGAGTGGCCGACGGGTGTTCCGTACCGCGAGGGGCTCGAATCACGAATCCGGGTAGTGGCCCGGGCGCGTGGAAGAGAAGGGAGGGGTGGGGGGTTGACCACCGGGAAAGAGCGGCGACGATAGCCGCTCGTGTGTGGACCTTGTGTGACCCGCCCCGACGGGGCCGTTGGAAGAATGGCCGATCGGAAGTGGAGACTGTCGATGTCGAAGAGCGAACCGCTGTCCGCCCGAACGCTTGTGACCGCCGCCGGTCTTCTGATCGCCGTCCCGGTGTCGGTGTCCCCGGCGTGGGGCGAGCCCGAGGCCCGGGTGGGCGGTGAGAAAGCCCGGTGGTCGACCGCGTCGGCGGCGCTGAAGGAGGCGTCGGACCTCCTCGCGGTGAGCAAGGTCGTCCGGGCGAAGGCCGTGCTGGTCGAGCTGACGGGCGAGTCGTGGTCGCTGTCGGACGCGGAGCGTCGCGAGGCGCTGTCGCTGCTCAAGGCGGTCGAGGAGCGTTCCCGCGGGATGGGGCGGTACGAGGTGAGCCTGCAGAAGGCCGAGCTGGGGCTGGAGACGCGCGACCTGCGAGAGGCCGAGTCGCACGCGAAGGCGGTGGCGCACGCCAAGGCCGCGTCGGTCGACGAGCGGCGTCGGGCCGACGAGGTGCTGGCGAAGGTGGACGCGGCGCGTCAGGAACTGTCGCCCAAGGTGGCGTCGGCGGTGCGATCGGCGATCAACGCCTACGACTCGGGCGAGTACGAGCGTTCGAAGGCGATCTTGGACGTGGTGCTGCGGTCGGGCATCGAGCTGGCGTCGGACCAGCGCGGGCTGGTGGACGATTACGCGCAGCGGATCGTGGAGATCGAGCAGTCCCGCGGGCGGGCGTTCGGCGGCGCGGCGGCGGGGATGCTCCAGCCGGGGGTCATCCGGAAGCGCGAGGACGCGCCCGCGAAGGAGCCCGAGCCCGAGACCTTCCCCGCGCTGGCGGCGGCCCCGGCCCAGCCGGCGGCGGCGCCCGCGGCGGCGGGCCAGCCCGACGTGGTGGCGGACGCGCGCAAAGCGGCGTCGGCCGAGGTCCTCCAGCGTGCCGAGGAGTCGTTCAACGCCAAGCGGTTCTCCGAGGCCCTCGCGGGGTACGAGCGTGCGAAGCGCGAGTTCGCCGACCTCCTGAGCCCCGAGCAGGCGTTGACCGTGGATCAGCGGATCGCGGCGAGTCGGCTCGAACTCCGCCGCGACGTGGGGCCCGAGGGCGGGGCGCTCGACCAGTTCAAGGGCGACGTGTCGCAGCGCAAGCAGCAGTTCCTGGCGGAGTTCCGCAACTACCTCGCCAACGCGGCGGCGGCGCGCGAGGCCGGGGACGTCGACAACGCGACGCGGCTCTTGGCCGAAGCGTCTCTGGTGCTGGCCAAGAACGGCGACGTGTGCACGGAGCAGGAGCGGTCGGACTTCCGCCGGCAGGTGAGCGAGGCGCAGGCGGACGTGGCCAAGACCCGCGACGCGATCGCGGCGTCGGAGGCGTCGGAGCGTGAGCGGGCGCTGCGGACGCAGGCCGAGGAGGTCCGTCTCCGCGGGAGCCAGGAGCGGGCGCAGAAGATCCGGGAGAACATCGACCGGGTGCGGGCGCTCCAGCGCGAGCGCAAGTACGGCGAGGCGCTTCAGGTCGTCAACCAGATCCTGTTCCTCGACCCGCTCAACCCCACCGGGCTGCTGCTGCGTGACGTGCTGAGCGACATGCAGACGTACGCGGCGTACAACCAGAAGATGGACCGCCTCTCGCGCGACCTGGCGCAGACGACCATCGACAACCTCGACGCGCTGATCCCGCCGAAGAACATCGTCGACTACCCGGCGGAGTGGCCCAACATCACCGAACTCCGCGGGGAGCCCGTGGCGTTCCAGGAGACGCCCGAGAACCGCCAGATGATCGCGCGGCTCTCGACGCAGCGGATCCCCAAGGCGGACTTCCCCGAGGTCCCGCTCGAGGCGGCGCTGGCCTACGTGCAGCGTGTGGGCAACGTGAACATGGACGTGGACTGGGCCTCGCTCGAGAGCGTGGGCATCCAGAAGGACACGACGGTCTCGCTCAACATCACCAACCCGACGCTCAAGGTCGTGCTCGACCGCGTGCTCGACAAGGTGAGCACCTCGACGGACATCAACTCCCGCGCGGGGTGGACGGTCAACGACGGGGTCCTGCAGGTCGCGTCCGAGGAGATGCTCCGGCGGAACACCATCATGGTGATCTACGACATCCGCGACCTCCTGCTCGAGATCCGCGACAAGACCAACGCCCCGACCTTCGACCTCAACAGCGCGTTCCAGTCCGGCGGCGGCGGCGGCGGCGGGCAGAGCCCCTTCCAGAACCAGGGCCAGCAGGATCAGGGCGGGCCGCAGCGCCCCCTCGAGGACCGCATCCGCGACCTGCGGACCATCATCACCGAGCAGGTCGACCGCGACGGGTGGCAGGACAACGGCGGGAACACCGGGACGATCCAGGTCTGGCAGGGCAACCTGATCATCCGCAACACGCCGAGGAACCACCGCGAGATCGAGGGCCTGCTGAGCCAGCTCCGCAAGGTCCGGAACCTGCAGATCAACGTCGAGGCGAGGTTCCTGCTGGTCAACCAGGACTTCTTCGAACAGATCGGCTTCGACGTGGACGTGTACCTCAACGCCCGCGGGAACCAGGTCCGGTTCCTCCGCGGGTTCGATTACGCGTCGATGCCGTCGGACTTCTTCGACGATCAGGGCCGCCTGCGCCGCACCGTCGGCTCGGGCACCCCGGTCATCGACACCGACGGCGACGGGATCCCCGACTCCCCGATCCCGCCCGGCGCGGGCGGCGGCATCGGCGTGGTCCCGCCGGAGAACTTCACCCCCGTGGGGATCATCAACCGCTCGCTGGGGATCACCTCGGGCCTGATGAACTCGAGCTTCGCCAACGAGATCCGGGCGGCGGGCCCGGCGCTGGGGATCTCGGGGACCTTCCTCGACGACATCCAGGTCGACTTCCTCGTCGAGGCGACGCAGGCCGACCGGCGCAGCGTGACGGTGACGGCGCCGCGGCTGACGTTCACCAACGGTCAGTTCGCCAACATGTACGTCGCGACACAGGTCGCGTACGTCTCGGACCTGACCCCGCAGGTCTCGGAAGGGTCGGCGGCGTTCGACGCCCAGATCGGGTACGCCAACGAGGGCGTGCGCCTGGTGGTCGGCGGAACAATCTCGTCGGACCGCCGGTACGTGACGCTCGACGTTGAGACCCAGGTCAGCCAGCTCAAGAGGCCGTTCCGCGTCCGCGAGATCAACGCGGTCGTGGCGGGCGCGGGCGGCGGCGGCGGCGGCATCATCCAGTCGGGTTCGGTCGGTTCGTTCGTCGAACTGCCCGAGACGACGGTGCAGTCGGTCTCGACGATCGTGACGGTGCCCGACCAGGGCACGCTGCTCCTGGGCGGGCAGCGCGTCGCGAGCGAGGTCGAGGTCGAGTCGGGCGTCCCCGTCCTCTCGAAGATCCCGATCCTCAACCGCTTCTTCTCGAACCGCGCGCTCTCGAAGGAAGACCGCACGCTGATGATGCTCATCAAGCCGACGGTCCTCATCCAGGACGAGCAGGAGGACCGGGCGTACCCCGGCCTGCGGGACGCGGTACGCGCGGGGATCGGCGGGTAACACGACCCGTCCCGGGCGGAGTCCCGGCGGGCGATGATCGCAGCTCAAGGCCCGTGCCGCGTCGGCGGCGCGGGCCTTTCTCGTAACACCCGGGCCGTCCGGCGCGGGCTCGGGCGTCCGGGTTCGCGTCCGGCCCGCGGGGGCACTAGAATGGGCGTTGATCGAGCCCCGCGGGGCGTTCAAGGGAATGAGGTGCGCATGGCAACGGCGAACTCCAGGCTCCGCGTGCGACGTCAGGACGGGGTCATCATCGTCGAGTTTATCGACCGGAACATCCTCGACGAGGCGAACATCCAGATGATCGGGGAAGAGATCACGGCCCTGGTCGATTCCGAGGCGAACCCCAAGCTCCTCGTCTCCTTCGCGAACGTGGACCACCTCTCGAGCGCGGCGCTGGGCACGCTGATCACCGTCAACAACCGCGTCCGTCCCAAGAACGGTCAGTTGAAGCTGGCGAACATCGACCCGCAGATCTACGAGGTCTTTGTGATCACACGGCTCAATAAGTTGTTCTCGATCCACGGGACCACCGAGGAAGCCCTCAAGAGTTTCACCTGACTGCCCGAGGCGGATCGCGCGGGCCCGGCCCGCGCGGGCGGCGGACCCATGCCGGCGAACAAGCCCAACACCACCGACGCGACGAACGGCGGGCCGGCCCCGTCACCCGGGGCCGACGCGGGCGCGGTCACGCTCGGGAACGATCCGACGCTCAGCGAGGCCGTCCAGAACGCCGTCGTTGAGGCGATGGACCGGCACGGGTACGGGAAAGCCTCGCGGTTCGCGGTCCGTCTCGCGCTGGCCGAGGCGATCGCCAACGCGTTCCACCACGGGCACCGTGGGCTGCCCGCGGGGACGACCATCGGCGTGGAGTACCGGGTGAACGGCTCGACGGTCTGGATCGCGGTCGAGGATCAGGGGCCGGGGTTCGACCCCGCCAAGGTGCCCGACCCGACGCTGGACGAGAACCTCGAACAGCCTTCGGGCCGGGGGCTAATGCTGATCCGGGCGTACATGACACGCGTGGCGCACGCCGGGCGTGGGAACCGCCTCGAGATGGCGTACGACAAGCCCGCGGGGTGATCCCGTCGGGCTTGGGTCGGGGTTGAGCGGCCGTGGCTTCTCGGGTCAGTCGCACCCACGTTCGAAGGCTTCGAGGAACGCGTCGAGGTCGAAGAAATCGAGGAAGCCGTCCTGATTGAAATCGGCCTCGGGCAGCCCCTGCTCGAAGTTGGCGAGGTAGAGGTCGAGGTCGAAGAAATCGATGAAGAGGTCACCGTTGGCGTCGGGCGAGCCCGGGCCGCCGGGGTAGCGGGCGGGGTCGGCGGGGTCGGTGCAGACGGCGAGTTCGTCGCCGTCGAACCACCCGTCCCCGTCACGATCGAGCCCGAGTCGGGCCTGGGTGCCACGATGAACGGCGGTGACGACGACGGGCGACGCGGGCGAGGCCGAGGCGAGCAGGGCGGCGTGCGTGGTCGACGCGCCGGCGAGGTCCAGGTTCCAGGTGTTGTTCCCGGCGTAGGCGTGCCCGGCTCTCCGACCGGCGCTGGTGGCGCGGGCGACCAGGCCGATCCGCTGCTGGTTCGCCTGCGTGAGGAGGGTCGTGAGGACCGCGTTCTGCTGGGCCGTGGGCGGGCCGATCAGCGTGAGCTGGGTCCCGACGGCGGCGTGGGAGTCCTGGCTGAGCGGCCCCGGCGGTTCGAGCGGGCTGGTGGGCGAGCCGGGGGGGAGGTCCGAGCCGCTCAGGGCGAGCGAGAAGGCCACCAGGTCGGCGACTTCCTGATCGGAGCGCACGGTGAACACCGGCTCGGAGACGAAGCGTTCGATGGAATCGACCGACCCGTCGTGGAGGAACCCGAAACCGGCGGTGTTGCGCGGGCGGGTGGTGTTGAACCCGCCCTTCTGGTACGCGTTACGGAACTGCGGCACCTTGGTGGAGATGTTGGTGGTGCCGTCGACGGTGACGAGGGCGAGGTGCCGCTCGCCCATGGGGCCGGGCGGGATGGGCGTGTAGATGTTGCCGACGAGGGTGTGGTCGGTGCCCGCGCCGGTGGGGAGGGTGTGGCAGGTGACGCAAGCGAAAGCGTTGCCGTCGAGCCGGCGGGCGGGGGAGCGATAGAGGCCCAGCCCGCGGGCGGCCGAGCCGTTGGGGAGCGGGTTGCCCGGCGGCGAGAACCGCCCGGTGGTGAAGTGGCCCGGGAGCGGGAGGTTGGTGGGGAGCGAGTTGTCGAGGTTGCGGTAGGGGTTGGGGGGGAAGTGGATCGAGGCGAGGAAGTCCTCGAACTCCTGCATCTCCTGCGTCGTGAGGGTGACGTCGTTGCCCTGGAGCCCGATGAAGGCGTGCGCGAAGGCCTCGATCCCGCGCCGATCGCCCCGCCAGTGGTGCGGCTCTTTCCCGATGATGTCCTGCAGGGTCTGCGTGGTCATCGGGCCCTTCATCGGGTGGAAGTCCGCGAACGCCGGCTGCGTGGAGCCCGGCGCCAGCCCTGTGAGCCCCTGCCCGAGGTTGTTCCCGGCGACGGGGTCCTTGTTCGCCGAGGGGTCGCCCAGGTCCCACGCCAGGCGGTCCGTCCGGCCGTCGACGTGGCACGACGCGCACGAGACGTAGCCCAGCCCGCTGTTCTTCCGCGTGTCGTACAGGTGCTTGCGTCCGGCCTTGATCGCCGCGGGGGTCGGGTCGAAGAACTCGCTCGTTGAGACGAGGACGCCCGACGAGGTGTCGATCACCGAGAGTGCGGCGGCGAACTTGCTCAGCACGAACAGCCGCCCGGTCGCCTCGTCGAGCGCCAGGCCCGTCGGGCCCTCGGGCACGTCGATGGGGCGGGGGAGAAGCCGGGCGCCCGATGGGGCGACCGCGGCGACGTTGTTCGAGCCCATCCCGGCGACGTAGGCGGTCGTGCCGTCCGCGGTCCAGACGATCGCGCGGGGGTCCCCGAGGCTGTGGTCGCGCTGCTCACGGGGGAGCGTGCGGACCTGGTACGTCAGGTGCGGGTTGAGATCGACGGCGGACGTGCCGGCGGGAGCGGCGGGGTCGAAGGCGCCCATGTTGACGCGGAGGAACACGCCGTTGATCACCGGCTCGTAGCGGACGTGGTTGAGCGCGTCGGTCCCGACGACGGTGACGAGCCCCGAGGCGGGGTTGACCGCCAAGCCCATGTTGATGTTCAGCATGCCCCCGGCGTAGGTCGTCGCGAGGGTGGCGGGGTCGATGATCGCCACGTCGTGATCGACGAGCTCCCACCCGACGGGTCGCCCCGAGAGCGGGGCGTTGGGCCCGGTGACCAAGTTGGTCCATTCGCGGGTGTTGTCGTCGAACCAGCGCCCATCGGGGCGGCGCTTGACGATCAGGCTGACGGGAAGTCCGCCCCCGAGCGCGGGGTTGATGGGCGGAACGAACGTGGTGCCCACGTTGGGCGGGGGGTTGACCCCGCCGTAGGGGCCGGAGGGGTGGTTCACGACGTTGGGCGGGAACGCGAGACGGTTGGCGATGTTGGGATCGATACCCCCGCCCAGCACCGTGGTCCCGTTGCCCGAGCGGAAGAAAGCGGCGAAAACCCGAGCGCCGTCGGGGCTGACGGCCAGCGACCGCGGCTCGTTGCCCTCGAGCGCGAGGATCGTTGGGGGTTGGTTGAGGTCGGCGGTGTTGAACACGAAGACCTGCGAGGTGGTCATGCAGGTGACAAAGGCTTTCCCCCCGGCGAAGGCTACGTCGGCGGGCTCGTCGGCGACCCGGAGCGTCGCGATGACGTGCAGGGCGTTCAGGTCGACGACGCTGACGTTATCGCCGACGTGGTTGACGACCCAGGCCTCGCCGTTGGTCCTGGCGCGGACGGAAACCGGGTCCACTCCGACAGGGATCGAGGCGGTAAGCACCGGCCCGGGCCCGGTGATGTCGAAAACCTCGAGCCGATTATCGGGCGTATTCACGGCGAGCAGTCGCGTGCGGTCGGGGGTCAGCTCGAGCGGATGGACGTGGGCGGACTCCCAGTTCACGAAGCCCGGGGTGCCGCGAGGCGCGGGCGGGGCGCCGTGGCGGGCGTCGAGGATGGAGTCGAGGGCCGCACCCCCGGGCGCCGGGGCCCCGGGGCCTCCCCCCCCCAGGGCCAAGACGCCCGCGGCGAGCGTGAACAGTGCGGCGGACGATGCGACCGAGCGGATCGCGTTGGAGCCAGAACTCATGGTGTCGATTCCTGTACTGGGGTTGTGGCCCATGTTAATAGAAAGCGGCGTTCGGTTGTTGCCCGAACGCCGCTCGAATCTCGCGAATTCTCGATCACGAGAATCCCGCTTCACCGGGCGAGGCGGGTGTGTGTGGGGGGGGGTGGGGGGTTCGTCGCAGCCGGCCTCGGAAGCGAGATGACGCAGCACCCCGCCGCTGGCGACGTGAAGGTGCTCGAACAGGTCGATCGAGAAGCCCTTGGGGCTGACAGTGAGCGGATGGGGGTGGGCCGACCGTGGTTCCCGGGCCGGGGA
This sequence comes from Phycisphaeraceae bacterium, assembly GCA_015200025.1. Classification (GTDB taxonomy): domain Bacteria; phylum Planctomycetota; class Phycisphaerae; order Phycisphaerales; family UBA1924; genus UBA2396. Next base: position 1,740,447 of record CP054186.1, read on the forward strand.
TAAACGAGAGTGCAAGTTCAACAGTTCGATGGTGTGATTGACGGTGTTGCACGGGCCCGGGTATCGAAACACGGAGCCGGACGTCATCAGTCAGGCCCGCCCGAAGAGCCGCTCCAGCTCGCGGATGGTCAGGCGCACCGTCGTCGGGCGCCCGTGCGGGCAGTTGCTCGAACGTTCGACGGCCTCGCGCAGGCGCAGCAATTCGGTCAACTCGCCCTCGCTCATACGGTCCCCGGCCTTGACGGCGGCCTTGCACGCCATCATGTCCAGCACATCCCGCAGCGCGTCCTCGGAGCCGGGGGCGAAGTCCGAAGCGCCGGCGCGGTCGAGCAGCGCGCGCACGAACCCGCCCGCGTCCACGCCGCGCTCGAACAGGAACGACGGGAACGCGGAGACGCCGACCTGCCGGGGCCCCAGCGCCGAGGCCTCGATCCCGATGCGCTTGAACAAGGGCGAGAGCTCGTCGATCGAGGCCGATTGCGCGGGCGTAACGTCCACGACCACCGGCGTGAGCAGGCGCTGGCTCTCCAGGTCGCGCTCGAGCACGCGGGCCAGCAGCGCCTCGAACATCACACGCTCGTGCAACGCGTGCTGGTCCACGATCACCACGCCCTCGGCGTCCTGCGTCACCAGGTACGAGTTGTGCACCTGCAGCACCCGGTCCGCCGGGCGCGGCGCCGGCGCCAGCCCCGGCTCCCTGGCGGGGCGTTCATCCGTCGAGACGGGCGTCGCGGGCTCGATGCTCGGGCCCTCTCCCGGACCGCCCGTGCCCCGCACGGCCTCGCGGATCGCGTCGTACGAGAGACGCTCGGTGGGCCCGCTCGGCATGAACCGGCGGAAGTAATCCACGAACGCCGCCCTCGTCGGCCCGCCGCCGTCGATGGGCGGGGACACGCGGGAACCGCCCGGCTCGGGAGTCGCCGGCCCGGGCAGGATCGCGCGGGGATCGGATGCCCGCGAGGGTCGGCCCAGGTCCGTCAGCGTCGGGGTCAGGTCGGCGGCGGCGAGCGCCCGCTTCACCGCGTGGTACACGACCGAGTGGACCACGCCGCTGTCGCGGAAGCGCACCTCGGCCTTCTGCGGGTGTACGTTGACGTCGACCCCCTCCGGGCTCATCTCGATCATGAGCAGCGCGGTGGGGAAGCGGCCGGGCTCGAGGATCCCGCGGTAGCCCTCCTGCAGGGCGTGCTGCACCGTGCGGTCCCGCACGGCCCGCCCGTTGATGAACAGGTGCTGGGCGGCCCGGGTCGCCCGCGCGATCGCCGGGAGCCCGACGAGCCCCCACAGCGTCAGCCCGCGGGCGTCGTCGTACCGGTCCGCCGAGATCTCGAGCAACTGGTCTTGGAGCTCGGGGCCCAGAAGGTCGAGCGCGCGGCGGTGGGGGGTCTGCTCCCGCGGGACGTCGATCACAACGCGCCCGTCGCACCGACAGACGAACGCCACCGCGGGGTGCGAGAGGGCCAGCTGCGTCACCGCGTCCACGCACCGCGATTGCTCGGTCGCCGTTGTGCGCAGGAATTTGCGCCGCGCGGGCGTGTTGAAAAACAGGTTGCGCACGCTCACGACCGTGCCCGGGGCCCCCGCGGCGGGCCGAACGCGCCCCGGCGTCGCGGCCTCGGGGTCGCCCTCGAGGTCGAGCTGCCACGCCTCGCCCGCGTCTGGGGTCCGGCTCCGGATCGACAGCCGCGACACACTCGCGATCGATGCCAGCGCCTCGCCGCGGAACCCGAGCGTCGCGATGTGGTCCAGGTCGCTCGTCGCGCGGATCTTGCTCGTGGCGTGAGGAGCGACGGCCAGGGGCAGGTCGTCGCGGAGGATCCCCGACCCGTCGTCGCTGATCCGCACCAGTTCCACGCCGCCCTGTTCGAGGTCGATCTCGATCCGCGTCGCGCCGGCGTCGATGGCGTTCTCGACCAACTCCTTGACCACGCTCGCGGGACGCTCGACGACCTCGCCCGCCGCGATCTGGGCCGCCACCATCGGGGAGAGCGCCCGGACACGCCCGGGCGTCGCGGCGTGCCCGGCGGGGGCGGGCGGTGGAGGTTCGGTCGGTCCGGCGGGGTGCACGCCGCACTGTAGAACCCAGGGCAGCGCGGGTCATTCCGGGCGCCGGCGTCCGCATCCCGGGGCCCTAGGATCGCGCATGCCCGAGACGATATTCTCGAAAATTCTCCGCGGGGAGGTCCCCTGCCACACAGTCTTCGAGGACGATCGTGTCCTCGCCTTCCTCGATATCTTCCCCCTCGCCCCGGGGCACACCCTCGTGATCCCCAAGGAGCCGGCGGCCACGCTCGACGCCCTGAGCGACGAGTCCGCCGCGGCGGTCGGCCGCGTCCTCCCAAGGGTCTGCCGGGCGGTCATGAAGGCGACCGGCGCGTCGGCGTACAACGTGCTCCAGAACAACGGGCCCGACGCCCACCAGGCGGTTTTCCACGTGCATTTCCATGTGATTCCCAAGTCCGGCGCGGGCGGGCTGGGGATCGTCTGGAACGCCGGGCGGCTCGACCCCGCCGGGGCATCGTCGATGGCGCGGGCGATCGCGTCGGCGCTGTAACCCGGGCACGATCGGGACCGGTTCATTCGTCGTCGGTGATGAGCACGCCCCGCGTCGCTTGGCGGAAACGCCACACCAGCACGGGGAGGGTGAGCAGCACGACGGCCCACGGCGCCAGGGAGATCGATAGTTTCCACGTGTGCACGCTCGACCACGCATGCACGAGGCTGCACCGGGCGGGGTTCGCGGGGTCGTAGCGCAGCGGGAGGGCCGAACCGACGCGCGGACGGAGCCCCGCGCCCGTCGAGGGATCGACCCACGACGCGATCTCCAACGCGTAGGCCTGGTAGATCGTGCCGGCGACCTCGTACTCCACGTCCGCGATAACATCGACGTTCTGGATGTGCCGGCCGTGCGAGACGACCGCCGAAGCGGTGACGCGGGCGGGTGTCTCGGGCCACCCCGGCGCCGAGGCCACCCGACGCAGCCCGGGCCCCCACCACAGCGCGAGCGCGATCCCCAGCATCAGCGCCAGCACGAAGGCGCCGAACACACCGCACCCGGCCCCATCGCCCCCGCGCTCGTACCTCATCGCCGGGCGCCGTCCGCGGGCTCGGCGGCAAGCCCGACCTGCTCACGGAGCCACCGTTCGACGGCCTCCCCCCGGGCCTGATCGCCCCTGACCGTGACGACGTCGCGGGTCTTGCCGTCGGCGAGCGTCACGCGGACGCGGTGCGACAGCAGCGCCCGCCCGTTGACGTTCCCGATGGTCTTCGACGCGAGCCGGAGGTCGCGGATGTCCTTGAACGCGATCGCCCCGCCGTGGTCGAACGTCGGCACGGGCGCGAACGGGCTCGCGGGTGTCGGCGTGTCCCCGGGGACCAGCTGACGCAGCCGGCGGTCGATGGTGAGGCGGTGGCGAGGCGAGGCCTTCGCCTTCAGGGTCAGGCCCAACGCCACCACCCCGAGGGCGAAGCAGATTCCCATGGCGATCCCGACGGTTTCGACCGGGGGCGACATCCCGCCGCCGGTGCTCAGGATCAGCACGAAAATGCCCACGAACGAACTGATACCCAACCCCAGCAGGAACGCCAGCCCGGGGTGGAACGTGGGGGCGCGGAGCACGGCCCGCTCGGGGTCATCGCGGATGATCAGCCCGCCCGCCGGCCCTTCCACCCGCCCGCGGGACCGGGCGGCCGAGATGGTCATGCCGATCATGCCGAGCGCGACGCAGTTGAACGGCGTCATGAACAGCGGCAGGATCGTCGGGAACCCGCCGAATCCCTTGATGAGGATCGCCTTCGAAGGTTCGTCGGGGTCGTAGTACGCGGTGACGCGTTTGCCCGGCGGATGGCTCTTGACCAGGTCGTGCGCCCGCGAGTCGTTCGAGCCCCACTCGGAGAGGCTCACCGTGGTCCCCACGTGGTCGACGCCGTTGACGGTGTACGCGAAGGTGATCTCGGGCCGGTACGTCGTCCCGCCCTTGCTGCCGGTGGACGACTCGACGCGGCTGGTGGCGACCACGGCGTCGACGGGAAGGAACCGCGCGTCGGCGTCGAGCTGCCGGCGGAGTTGGACGATCATGATGACGTCGAAGGCCAGGGTCAGCGCGCACCAGAAGACCGTAAAGAAGAGCAGGAAGAGCAGCGGCGGCCGGCCGGCGGGCATCGCAACATTCTAACCCGCCCCTCCCGCGGGGCACAAACGCTTGCGCAGGACGCTCAACAGGGTGTCGGGTTCGAGGTACTTCTCGGGGAGGCGGAGGTAGACCTCGTGCAGCGTGGCCGGGGGCTTGACGGGCAGCACGCTCACGCGCGACTCGATGGCCTTGGACATCCCCGGGGGCGTGGCGCTCAGGGCCGCCGCGAGGGGGGCGGGGTCCTTGGCCATGAACACCACGTCCTTGTCGCGGATGGTGCAGGTCTTGACGCCCAATCGGGCGAGGGCGACGCGGAGTTGGGCGGCCAGCAGCAGGCGGGTGACGGGCCGCGGGGGGTCGCCGTAGGCCTGCGCGAGGTTCTCGCGGACTTTGGCGAGTTCCTCGTCGGACGAGGCGACGGCGATCCGCCGGTACGCCTCCAGCCGGCGCGCGTCGCTGGGGATGTACCCTTTGGGGATCGTCCACCCCAGCCCGATCTCCAGGCTGCTCCCGCTCGCGGCGGGCGGCGCGGGCTCGTGGGTCAGGTCGCGGACGGCCCCGGCCAAGAGGGCGCAGTACATCTCGTACCCCACCGCCGCGATGTGCCCGCTCTGCTCGGGGCCCAGGATGTTCCCCGCCCCTCGGATCTCCAGGTCCCGCATCGCGATCTTGAACCCCGCCCCCAGCATCGCGTACCGCTCGATCGCGGCGAGCCGCTTGCGGGCCTGCTCCGTGGGCATCCGGTCCTCGGGCATCAGCAGGTAGCAGTACGCCCGGTGCTTGCTCCGGCCCACGCGCCCGCGCAGCTGATGCAGCTCCGCCAGCCCGAACCGGTCCGCGTCCCGGATGATCATCGTGTTCGCCGTCGGGATGTCGATCCCGCTCTCGATGATCGTCGTACAGACGAGGATGTCGGCCTCCCGCCGGACGAACTTCAGCATCACCTCCTCGAGCGCCTCGCCCTCCATCTGCCCGTGACCGAACACCACGCGCGCTCCGGGCGCCAGCGAGGCGACGCGCTCGGCGACCTCGCGGATGTCGTGCACCCGGTTATGCACGTAGAACACCTGCCCCTCGCGGGCCAGCTCACGCTCGATCGCGTGCTTGACCCGCCGCTCGTTATACGGGATCACCTCCGTCACGATCGCGCGACGGTCCACCGGCGGGGTCGTCAGGTTGCTGATATCCCGCAGCCCCAGCAGCGACATGTGGAGCGTCCGAGGGATGGGCGTCGCCGACAGGGTCAGGATGTCCGCCGTCAGCCTCAGCCGAAGCAGACGCTCCTTGTGCTCGACCCCGAACCGCTGCTCCTCGTCGATGACCACGAGCCCGAGGTCCGCGAATCGCACGTCCTCCGACAGGAGCCGGTGCGTCCCGATCAGCACGTCCACCCGCCCCGCCGCCGCGTCGGCGAGCACCCGCCGGACCTCCGCCGGCTCGCGGAACCGCGTCACCGCCTCGACGCGGAAGGGGTACCCCGCGAACCGGGCGCGGAACGTCCGCCCGTGCTGCTCGGCCAGCACCGTCGTCGGCACGAGGACCGCGGCTTGCTTCCCGAACTCGACGGCCTTGAACGCCGCCCGGATCGCCAGCTCCGTCTTCCCGAACCCCACGTCCCCGCAGATCAGACGGTCCATCGGGCGTGCCCGGCTCATGTCCGTCTTGATCGACGCCAGCGCGGTCAGCTGGTCCTCGGTCTCCTCGTAGGGGAACGCCGCCTCGAACTCCTTCTGCCACGCGGTGTCCGCGGGGAACGCCACCCCGGGCAGGTGCTCGCGCGCCGCTCGGACCCGGAGCAACTCGCCCGCCAGGTCGCGGACGCTCTCGGCGACCCGCTCTTTCTGCCCCTTCCACCGCTGCCCGCCGAGGGTCGAGAGCGGCGGCGCCCCCTTGAAACCCCCGACATACTTCTGCACCAGGTCGATCTGCGTCGCCGGGACGTACAGCTTGCTCTTGCCCGCGAACTCGAGGACCAGGTACTCCTCGGCGTCCAGCTCACGCTTCGCCCGCAGCGGGTTGGACGAGCCCGGGAGATCCCGGGGCTTCATCATCGACAGGCCCGCCAGCCTCGCCACCCCGTGGTCCGCGTGCACCACGTAATCCCCGACGGTCAGGTCGAGGAACGTATCCATGGCCCGCGCGGCCCCGACGGACGTCCTCCGCCGACCCGCCGTGAACCGCCCGAGCAGCTCGTGGTACGGGACGAGCGAGATCACCCCCGACCCCCCGCCGCCCCCCCCCTCGTCCCACCCGAACCCTTCGTGCAGGTACACGAGGCCCACGTCGATCCTCGACGCCGCGTCCGGGATGAACTGCGCGATCAGCTCGCCCGCCCGCTGCGCCTCGCCCGCGTTCTCGCAGCCGAGCACCGCGCGGCCCGCCCGGGCCAGGGTCGCCAGCTCGCCGAAGGCCTCCGTGGTGTCCTTGGAGAACGGCGGGAGGTTCGAGCACGGCAGGTCGAACCGGCGATCCGCCGAGGCCGAGCCCGCGCTGAACCGGTTGATCTCCGCGACGGCGTGGCACGCCCGCTGGAGCGACGCGAGCACCGCCGGCGGGCCGTATACCCCGCGCTCGTCACGCAATCGCTCGTGGTACCCGCGGGCCTGCTCGACAACCTCCGCGAGCTCGCTGATGACCCCCAGCGTCCCGGGGGGCAAGAGGTCGAGCGCCTGAACGCCCGCGCCCGCGAGGAACGCGCCGGGGTCGGCGCGGACGAGCTCGGCCGACGGAATCGCGCGGTCCGAACCCATCGTGTCCAGGTCGATCTCGGTGACCTTCTCGACGGTGTCCCCGAAGAAATCAAGCCGGACCGGCGCCGCCGCCCCACCGGGGGGGAAGACGTCCACGATCCCGCCTCGGACCGCGAAGTCTCCCGGCTCCTCGACCGCCTCAGTCCTCCGGTAGCCCGACCCTTCGAGCCAACGCACCAGGTCCGAGGGCGAGCACGTGTCGCCCGCGGCGACCGACCGCGACAGGTCGTCGAGCGATTCCCGCGGCGGGGCGCTCTGCATCAGGGCCTGGATCGGGCAGGCCAGCACCATCGCCCGAGATCCCTCCCCGCCGACCTCGCCACGCACCAGCCCACGCACCACCGACAACCGCTCGGCGAACAGGTCCAGCGCCATCGCGCTCTCCCCGGGCAGCGCCTCGAGCGCGGGGAATCGACGGGCCTCCACGCCCGACGCCAACAACTCTTCAACGGCCTGGTCGGCCTCATCGAGGTGCGCGAGCACCAGCACCACCGATCGGCCCGTCAACCGGCACAACGCGCCCGCGATCAGATGCGTGGCCGACCCGGAGGCCCCCGAAGCGACGGTGCGCACGCGCGCGGACATCGCGCGGGCCAGGTCGTGGATGACCGGGCTTGACGAGAGCCGCGCAACCAAATCCAGGCGCGACGTCATGATCACCCCCGGCCCGGGGTCGGGCGCCGGCACATCCGCCGCGGCCCGCTCACCGCCGAGGGCGGTCATCGTATTCGATCACTCGACGCGGACCAGAGGCCGAAGACGCTCGACCGTCTTGGGGCCGATCCGGGGGACCTTGTCAAGGTCGCTCACCGTCCGGAACGGGCCGCTCGCGGCCCGGTACTCCACGATCGCCGCCGCCAGCGACGGGCCGATGCCCGGGAGCAGTTGCAGTTCCGTCGAGGTCGCGGTGTTGATATTGAGCCGCCCGCCCACCGCCACGGGCGCCGCCGCCTCGCCCGATAGACGCGCGGGGGCCCGCTCGGCCTCGGCCTCGCCGGTGGCCGGAGGAAGATCCGGCGAAAGGTCCCGGATCGGCGGCCCGGCGAGAGGCTCGGCCGCAGGAGGCGGTGGTTGGCGGATCATCAGCGTCGTCGGCCGAGTCGCGGTAGTTCGTTCGGCGGGGGTCCGCGACGTGAGCGACCAGACCATCCCGACGGCGGAGGCCCCGCCGAGAAAGCCGATGGCCGCCCACTTGGGTGCGCCGCCGAGTGCCCTGGGTGGTGTGGTCGGTCCCGTCACGCGAGAGACATTATAACGGGAGTTTAGAACTGACCAAGCCCGGGGATCCCGCCGGGCACCCGTGCTTCTTTGATCGCCTGGCGGACCTGGATCACCCGCTGGAGGGCCGGCTTGGGGGTCCCCGTGGCCGAGCACAGCCCGCCGCCCGGCATCTCGGTGAACGCGCCGGGGGCCGCGTCGGCCAGCATCTGCCAGCACACGCTCTGGACGAAGGGTTTCGCCGCCGCGAGGGTCAGCGCCTGCGTCGCCCAGTCCGCCTGCGTCTGCTCGCTCCACGCCGAACGCCACGCCCCGGGCTCGAACAGCTCCTCCTCGATCGCCGCGGCTTCGGACGGGACGCTGGGGACGCCCAGGGCGGTGACCGCCAGCGGCCTCTGGAACGCCGCGTAGCGGTCCAGCAGGGCCGACAGCGTCATCAAGTCGCGCGTCGACCGCCCGGGCTCGGGCTGCCCCATCTGAAGGCGGATCCCCAGGGCGTCGATGTTGAGCCCCACCTGGATCAGCGCGTCCGCGTACACCAGCGGCGGGAGCGACTTGCGCGACCGTGCGTGGTACTCCCCCCACGGCTGGGCGACCTCGAGCTGCAGCCTCGCCCCGGGGTGAACCTTGCGCACCACCGCCACCGCCACACGCGTCAGATCGATCACCTGGTCGGGCGTCAGCTTGATATCCGCGTTGACGTGGAGCCCCCCGGCCACGGTCCAACGCACCACCGTCCGCCGGTACCGCGTCACGACCTGCTGCAGGTGCTCAACGACCAGCTCCCGCAGCGTCTCGTAGTCGTTCTCCCAAATATACAGCCAGTCCGGGACGCACCCCGCGCGGAAATCCAGCAACGGGCCCGCGACCACCGGCATCTTCGCGTTCCGAACCGCCCACTCGATCCAGCGGTCCGTCCCCGCGAAGGCGTACTTGCCCTCCGCCGGCTCCATCTCGCTCCACCGCATCGGGACTGTGATGAAATCCGCCGCCAGCGACGCCGCCCGCAGCAGCGGCTCCGTGAACGAGGACGGGTCCACCGCCACCCCGATCGCCGGCACGCCCGGGAGCGTGACCCCCGTCGCGCTCGCCAGCGCGATGGCCGCCCCCGGCGACGGCGTCTCCGCCGTGATCTTCGTGTAGTGACGCACCGCCTCGGTGTACGCCCGCCCCGACACCCGGTCCGGCAGGCTCTTCTCCGCCTCCGCGATCGTCAGCCTCTCCCCCGCGTCGATGCTCAGGGCCAGCGCCTGCAACGCCAGCCGGTCCGCACGGCCCGGCGCCCGGTCGTCGGTCTCTCGCCAGGCCACCAGCGCCCGGGTGAACATCTGCCGGGCCGTCTCGAACTGCTTGAACACCGGGTCGCCCTCGCCCCGGTCAAAGAGCCCCCATTCCTCCAGTTTGTTGAGGAACAGCATGATCTGCCGACGCGCCAGCTCCAGCGACAGCAGATACACCTCTTCGCGCTGCGGGAGCAACGCCGTCTGGAGCGTCAGCAGACCCAGCGGGTGCCCCCCGTTGCGCAACGGGAGCCCGGCCGACGCCAAGACTTCGGGGTCCGGCGCGGGCGCCTCGATCTGCACGCACAACCCGGTGGACTCGGGCGTCGGACGCTCCACCACGATCATCCCTTCGCCCGCGGTGATCGAGGCCTGGATCGGCAACTCATCGGGCCCGAAGGCGTGGGCGTGGCGGAGCGAGAAGCCCGTCGCGGGTCGTCCCTGGGTGTCGAAAACGGCGAATCGGAGCATGAATAGGAGGTCCCTGATTCGCCGACGGGCCGCTCCCTGGCGAAACCGTATTGTCCCCGCGGGCCGATCCGACGCAACCCGGCCCCCCCCGCCCGCCGCGCGATTCTAACCGACGATCCGGGGGGAAGACTCCCGCGGCCTCCCGGGGGGCAATACTTGATCGCCCATGCACCCCTCGCCCAACACGCGTCCCACACGGGCCGACCCGGGCCCCGATTCCCCGGTCATGGAAACCCGGGTCAACCTCCCCCTGATCCGCCGCGGGAAAGTCCGCGATGTTTTTTCGCTCCCCTCCGGGGGTTCGTCCCCGAGGCTCCTGCTCGTGGCCTCCGACCGGATTTCCGCGTTCGACGTCGTCATGCCCACGCCCATCCCGGGCAAGGGCCGCCTCCTGACCGAGATCTCGCTCTTCTGGCTCCGGTTCATCGAGCAACGCGGGATCGTCCAGACCCACCTGCTCTCGGGCGACGCCGCCGACATCCCCGACGCCGCCCTGACCCCCGGCGGGACCACCCGCGAACAACTCGCGGGACGCGTCATGATCGGGCGGACCTGCCGCGTCATCCCCATCGAGTGCGTCGTCCGGGGGTACCTCGAAGGATCGGGCTGGCGAGAATACAAAGCCACCGGGCGGGTCTGCGGCGTGCCGCTGCCCTCGGGGCTCGCCCAGTGCGACCGCCTCCCCGAACCCATCTTCACACCCGCCACCAAAGAAGAGCAAGGCCGGCACGACGAGAACATCACCTTCGAGCACGCCGGCGACCTCGTCGGGCGGCCGCTCATGGACACCCTCCGACGGATCAGCCTCGCGATCTACCGAGAAGCCTCGGCCCACGCGGCCTCGCGCGGGGTCATCATCGCCGACACCAAGTTCGAGTTCGGGATCGCCGAGGGGGTCGAAGGACCGATCCTGATCGACGAGGCCTTGACGCCCGACAGTTCACGCTTCTGGCCGGCCGAGCGCTATGCCCCGGGCCGGGCGCAGGAGAGTTTCGACAAGCAGTTCCTCCGCGAATGGCTCGAGGCCCAGGTCGCCGCCGGACGGTGGGACAAGGCCTCCCCCGGGCCCGAACTCCCCGAGCCCGTGGTGAGCGGGACCGCGGCCCGGTACCGCCTGGCACGCGATCGCCTGTGCGGTTGAGTATGCTTGAGCACCGGGACGAACGCCCCGCGACACTATCATGACCGAACACGACAGCCAGCCCGAGCCCGGTTCGCCCGACCCGACCGACGAGACCCCGACCGGGAACCCGCGTGACCCGCGGTACACATTCGATCGACGCATCGTCCACCTCCGACGCCGGCTCGTCCGAGAGGCCACCCAGGCCATCGGGATGCTCGAGAACGCCCTGGACGCGCTCTGGTCGCTCGACGTCGAGGCCGCCAAGAGGGTCCGCGCCGAGGACGACCTCGTCGACCGCGAAGAGGTCGCCATCGAGGAAGAGGCGTACTCGATCCTCGCGCTCCAGCACGCATTCGCCCGCGATTTCAGGCTGATTACTTTCGTCCTCAAGGTCAACTCCGACATCGAGCGCGTCGCCGATCACGCCGTCTCGATCGCCAAGTGCGCCCTGCGGATCGCCAAGCAATGCCCCCCCGGGGTGGTCCCGCCCTGGCCCACCGCCCTCCGCGAACTGGGCGCCAGGGTCCCCATGCTCTGCCACGACCTCATGCGCTCCGTGCTCGACGAGAACCCCGAGGCGGCCACCGCCCTCGTCCACGCCGATCAGGTCATCGACAAGCTCGACCGCCGGCTCTTCGACGAGGTCGTCGAGATGGTCCGCGACGACGGCCGGCACGACACCGGCGTCGCGATCGGCCTCCTCGTCTCCCGGGTCGGACGCGAGCTCGAACGCGTCGGGGACCTCATGACCAACATCGCCGAGGACCTGGTCTACCTCGCCACCGGGAAGATCATCCGCCACAAGGAACGCAAGAACGTCGCGCCCGCGAGCCCGCCCGCATCCCCCGGGGGCGATCCCCCTCACCTCGGGTCTTGATCCCCTCGATCGATCCCACGGCGCCGCCCGCCGCTACTCAGAAGGCCGGCCCGCGGTCGGGTCTTGGCGCAGCGACGCCGTCGCCGCGCTGAACGCCGCCGACCACGCCCTCGCCCGTGCTTCGTCCCGCGTCGCGCTGAACGCCGCCGCCATCTCGCTGGGCCCCAGCCGATCGACAAACCCGGGCGTCGCCCCCGCGAGCCGCAGCGTCGCCCCCGAGATCCGCCCGCCGCTCTCGGCCGACCCGATCGTGTCCGACGGGGTCATAAAGCCGCCCCCCGCGTACATCCCCATCTCCCCGCCCGCCAGCACGATGTGCCGGACCGTGACGGTGCTCGCCCCCGGCGCAATGGGCGTGCTCCCCGCCTTGGGCGCGATGAACAAATGGACGTGGATCAGGTGCCCGGTGTACGACCTCAGGTCCGCCCCGGGCGCGCTCGCCGATTCGGGCAGGTCCGTCAGGTAAAAATCCGCCGTGTTGCGGTCCAGCGCCCCGTACACCCGCGTCGACGGGCGCGCGGGCAGCTCCGCCCGAGACGACGTCGACACCAGCGTCACCCGGTCCACCGCCGACGTGCCGCACCCGGGCGCCAGCACGCCAGCCGCCACACACCACAACACGATCCATGCGGTACGCATCGGGCGAGGATACCGCCCCCAGCGGGCCCGGGACGCCGCCGCTCGGTGTTTGGGCGTAGTCGGGGAACTCAGGCCGCGCTCGTTCGTACCATCCCCTGCCGGCCGGCGCCCCTCCGCACCACGCCGTCGGCCCCCGGGGACCCCGCCATGCCCCTCCGCGCCGCTCCGCTCACCGCCCTCCTCTCCGTCGCCGCCCTTACAACGCTCTCCCTCGCCCAGACCGACATCTCCTTCCGCGGCGGGAGCATCAACCGAAGCCTCTTGGGAGGCCACGGCGGGTGGTCCTCCGGCGGCGGGCTCACCATCGACGGCCGATACTCCGGCGGCAAGTGGAACCTCCACTTCAACCTCAACAACAACGCCTGGCCCTGGTCCACCGGCGTCTCCTCGGCCTCCTCCGGATACTTCATCATCCCGTCCTTCTGGGGATACCACACCGTCGCCCCCGGGCCCGGATGGGTCTGGGACGGCTTCAAGTGGCAACCCCCCGCCACCTGGCTCCCCTACCACTTCAACCGCCCCTCCGGCGTCGACGCCTGGGGACGCGTCTACACCCGCCGAGGCATCGGGCCCATCGATGGCATGGGCCCGGGCTTCGACCCCGCCCTCCTCCCCGGCGTCGGACCCGATCAGTTCCTCAAGCCCGCCCCGCCGACCGCCCCGCCGCCCCCGCCACCGCTCTCGGCCCCCGAAAAGGCCCGCCTCGCGATGAAGGCCTCCCGCCCCGCCGAGGCCATCGCCCATTGGAAAGACCACCTCGCCAAGGAGCCCGAGGACCACGCCGCCGCCCGCGTGCTCGCCTTCTGCCTCCTCGAAAACCGCGAGGTCGAGGACGCCGTCGCCCTGCTCCGCGCGGCCTACACCAAAGACCCCGGCCTCGCCGACGCCCCGATGGACGAATCCGCCGCCGGCGTCTCGCCCTCGCGCCTCCGCGACGCCGTCACGCGAGTCGTCCCACACGCGCACAAGACCAACAGCCCCTCGAGCTGGCTCGCCGCCGCGGTCTTCATGCAGGCCGAAGGGCGGAACACCACCGCCCTCCAGATGCTCGAACGCGCCCGCAAGGCCGGGCTCGAACGCGACGTCGCCGACCGCCTCGCCGTCGCCCTCAAACCGGCCCCAAGCCCCGCCCCGCGCCCGACTCCCGTCCCACCGACACCCCACGCCACGCCCACCGCCAAGCCCACCGCCAAGCCCTGAACCGCCGCGGTCGGCTCCCCGCTCCCATCATCCAGCTACCTGCTTTCTGCTTCCCACCCTCTCCCCGTTCGCTTCGAAAGGGGAGAGGTCCGGCACGCCCCGCGTGCCGGGGTGAGGGGTCGTCGGCCTCAATCTTGATACAACCCCGGCTGGCCTCTTCCCGATCGTGTGTTATATTGACCGAGAGAGGTACCCATGCGCCCACGCTCCCTCGTCACTGCATGCACGCTCGCGGCCACCCTCGCCGCCTTCGCGTCCGCTCCACACGAACGCATCACCGGCGGGGGGGGGGGGGGGGGGGAGGGGCGGGGGGAGTAAACCACCCCCGCCGCCGTTGCCGGCCGTGACCATCAGCGCCCCCCTCCACGTCGACATCACGTTTCAGGGCAGTGCCGACGGCTGGTTTGAGCCCGCCGCAGCCGCCAGCCAAATCAACGAAAACGAACTCCTCATCATGGCCTACGGCGGGACCTACGCCATCACCAACGACGCCGGCGCTTCATTCACCGGCGGGCGCCACTTCAACACCACCGATCCCTTCGCCGCCTGCGCCCGCGGCTCGGGCCGCATCTTCGCGGGCGGGCACAACGCGCCCAATATCCTCTACACCTACCGCGACCCCGGGGGCACGACCCTCGCCGGGCAACCCCTCTTTGGTCCTTTCCACGTCAATGACCGTCCCTCCCTCGCCATCGGGCCCGCCCCGGGCGATCCTTCCACGCTCCGCTACTACTTCACCTACAACAGCGCCCTGTTTGTTCAGCCCGTTCCACCCGCCACGCCAACCTGCCGCGCCGGCGGCATCGGCGCGATCCACACCGCCGCCACCGACACGCCCCTGGTCGCCTCGCCCAACCCCTGGTCCACCGTTCAACTCAAGCCCGATCCACCCACCGCGTACCCGTGCGATTACGAGGGTTGGGGTGCCGCCGCCGTCGTCTGCAACAACGGCACCATCGTCGTCGCCACCGCCGACGCCATCAGTCTGGCCGATGGCACCGGCCTCTACAACAACCGCAGGCCCTTCATCCTCTACTCCCTCGACGGCGGGCAATCCTGGAACCCTTCCGCGTTCCCTCCGATCGTGCTCGAAGGGACACCACCGATCAACATCACACGCCGCGGCGGGACCAGTTCCGACCCCGGCGACACGCCCTTCGGCATCGACAAACGCACCAACTCACCCTCCATCGCCATCGACCGCTCCGTCGAGCCCAACATCGTCTACGTCGCGTTCTATGGCCGGGCGGCCGGCGTCGAGGGCCTCGACACCGACGACCGCAACGCCGACATCTACATCTTCCGCGGCACGGACAACGGCACCGTTTGGGGGAATACAGCCGGCGAGCATTTCATCCAAGTCACCGACACCGCGTTGGGCATCCCCGCCGGGCAGATCACCCAGGTCGGGCCCGACCAGGTCGCCCCCGCACTCGCCGTCGATTGCTCGGGCGCCCTCTGCCTGACGTTCTACGACAACCGCCACGACACCGCCGCGCCCGCCTATCAGAACAATGGCGTCGACGTCTATTTCCTCCGCCTCGCCTGGCCTTCCGCCGGGCCGTGGTCCGTCCTCAACCAGGCCCGCCTCACCCAGCACACCTTCCCCATCCCGGGCAGCACGGGCATTCCCGGCGCAGCCCTCAGCGATTTCTACCACCTACCCGTCGCGGGCGAATCCCAGCGTCGCCTCTACCCCGTCTACATCGCCCGCGAGCCAGACGGGCAGGGCGGCTGGACCCAGCGCCGCCTCTTCACCCACCGCGTCACCATCAACCTCTGCCCCTCGGGCCCCGCCGGGATGGTCTTCGATCCCGAGCACCACGCCGACGAACTCGTCGGCTATATCCTCGACGACGACCGCCGCGGCGACCTCAACGCCGACGACTGGACCGACCTTGGCGACCTCGAACTCCTCGAATACTGGCTGTCCAACCCCGACCCGAGGGCCGACCGATGAAGCGCCATCCGCCCCTTGCCGCCCTCGTCGCGGGTGTCTCCGCCGCCGCGGCCATCGCCACGCCCGCCCACGCCCAATGGCGCGCCGTCGTTCTCCATCCGCCGGGCCTCTACGCCTCCTCCGCCCTCGCCTCGGGCGGCGCGTCGCAGGCCGGGTACGTATTTTATTCTTCTCAGAGTGAAGCCGTCCCCGTGGTGTGGAGCGAGGATGGGGTGAACCATTCGTCTCTCTTGCCCCCCGGATGGGATTATGGCCGGGTGTTCGGCGCCTCCGGGAACCGCCAGGTCGGCACCATCAACGGGTTCACGACCTCCCGCGCCGCCATGTGGCACGGCACCGCCGAGTCCTTCGTAGAGCTCAACGTTGTTCATCCGAACTATGGCTCAACTCAAGCCCGATCCACCGCCGGCAATCAGGTCGTCGGCGAATCATACTTTCGCCCCACGGGCACACAGCGCGCGATCCTCTGGGACGCCACCACCCTCGCCTGGACCGACCTCAACCCGGTAGGTGCACAGGCATCACTCGCCGTCGCCACCGACGGCCTCCGCCAGGGCGGCCGCGTCAGATCCACCGGCCAATCCGAGTTCCGCGCCGCCCTCTGGTTCGGGTCCGCCGCCTCCTACGTCGACCTCCACCCCCCCGGGTACGTCCGGTCCCAGGTCAATGGCCTCGGCGCCGACGGCGGGGGCGCCCAGGTCGGCTCCATCCAGGTCGCCGGCCAGACCGCACGCCCCGTCGTCTGGCGCGGCACCATGCAGTCCCTGGTCGACCTCACCCCCACCGCCCCGGGCGTCCGCAACGCCGAGGTCTTCGCCACCACCGGCCTCGTCCACGCCGGGCACGCCGTCTTCCAAACCACCGGCCTCAACGCCGTCCTCTGGCTCGCCGACGACCCCAACTCCCTCGTCAACCTCCACCGGTTCCTCGGTGCAGGCTGGACCTCCTCCACCGTCGCCGCCATCACCCGCGTCGACGACACCCTCTACGTCGCCGGCCGCGCCACCCGCGCCAACCACCCCCGCGAGATGGCCGTCTCCTGGGTCATCCGCAACGTCCCCGCCCCAGGGACCCTCGCCCCACTCCTCGCCGGCGCCGCCCTCCTCGCCCAAAGACGTCGACGCGGCTCGCCTTACTGATCGTGCCCGGCGTACTCGGGGAGTTTGTGCCCCGCGTCGCGCAGCGTCTTCTCACGTCGCGCCAGCTCCATGTCGTGCTCGACCATCATCGCCGCCAGCTGCTCGACCGTCGTCGTCGGCACCCACCCGAGCTTCTGCTTGGCCTTCGTCGGGTCGCCCAGCAGCAGGTCCACTTCGGCCGGACGAAGGTACCGCTGGTCGAACGCCACAAAGTCCTTGTAGTCCAGCCCGGCGTGCTGGAACGACAACTCGCAGAACTCGCGCACGCTGATCGTCTTCCCCGTCGCGATCACGTAATCGTCGGGCTTCTCCTGCTGCAGCATCATCCACATCATCTTCACGTAGTCGCCCGCGTAGCCCCAGTCACGCTTGCTCTCGAGGTTGCCCAGGTACACCTTGTCCTGCAGGCCCAGCTTGATGCGACCCACCGCCCGCGTGATCTTCCGCGTCACGAACGTCTCGCCGCGCCGCGGGCTCTCGTGGTTGAACAGGATCCCGCACGAGGCGTGCAGCCCGTACGACTCCCGATAGTTCACCGTCGCCCAGTGCGCCATCACCTTCGCGCACGCGTACGGCGACCTCGGGTAGAACGGCGTCGTCTCCTTCTGCGGCGTCTCCATCACCTTCCCGTACTGCTCCGAGCTGCTCGCCTGGTAATACCGCACCGGCTGCCCCGACTCCTGCTGGAACTCCCGCACCGCCTCCAGAAGCCTCAGCGTCCCCATCGCCACCGTGTCCGCCGTGTACAGCGGCATGTCGAACGACACCCGCACGTGCGACTGCGCCCCGAGGTTGTACACCTCGTGCGGCCTCACCTGCTGGAGCAGCTTCGCCAGCCCGTTCGCGTCGCACAGATCCCCGTAGTGCAGCTTGAGCTTCCCGCCCTTGACGTGCGGGTCCAGATAAATATGGTCGATCCGCCCCGTGTTGAACGACGACGACCGCCGGATGATCCCGTGGACCTCGTACCCCTTGTCGACCAGAAACTCGGCGAGGTACGAGCCGTCTTGTCCCGTGATGCCGGTGATCAGTGCGCGACGGTTGGTGGACATTCGGTATTCCTGGATGAAAGGAAGAGACGCGGTGCGGGGGTACGAGCCGGGGTTGGCCCCGGTTCGCCCGTTCACGGGACGATAGTCCAGTATCGGAAAGAACCTCGCCGGGGTTTGGCCCGAGATGGAGGGTCATGGCGGACCACGGCCCGGGTAGGATGGCGCCGATGAATCCTGCGCGTTCAGCAACCGGACGCCGGGCGGGGGGAGCGCACGCCGTGGCACGGGCCGGGGTGGTGGCCGGGCTGGTGGCCGGGTGGGCGGCCGGGTGGGCGGGCGCGGTTGTTGCGCCCGCCGGGGTCGCAACCGCGGACGACGGCGCGGTGCCCCGCCTGATCGACCGCGAGGATTACGCCGACCGCCTCCGCGCGATGTGGCTGGGCCAGTGCATCGCCAACTGGACGGGGCTCCGGACCGAGGGGCGTCGGATCAACCCCCCGTTCTACACCGACGCCGACTGGGGCCAGTCGCCCGACGGGTTCCTGATCGATTTCGTGCTCAACCAGAACCCCTGGCTGGCGGACGACGACACCGACATCGAGTACGTCTGGGTCCATGCGCTCGCGACGCAGGGCGGGACGGCGCTCTCGGGCGCGCAGATCGCCTCCGCGTGGGTCGAGCACGTCAACCGGTTCATCTGGGTCAGCAACGCCAAGGCCAGGGCGCTGATGTCGCGCGGGGTGACCCCGCCGGCGACGGGGATCCTGACCGTCAACGACCAGTCGCTCATGATCGACGCGCAACTGACGACGGAGGTCTTCGGGCTCCTGTGCCCGGGCATGCCCGATCGTGCGCTGGCGCTGGCCGACCTCCCGATCCGGACCACCGCGAGCGGGTACGCGGCCCACGCCTCGCAGTTTTTCGCCGTGCTCTACGCCCTGGCCCCCGTCGCCCCGAAAGACCTGACCGGGGCGCCGCGGATGCGCTGGCTCTACGACGAGGCGAGGCGGTGGGTGCCCGAGGGGTCCAAGACGGCCGGCATCGCGGATTTCGTGCTGGCCGACTTCCTCGCCAACCCGGACATCAACGACTGGGAGCGCACGCGGGACGCGGTGTACGCGCGGTACCACGGGCAGGCCGCCGCCAACGGGTTCGTGTACCGCGGGTGGTACGAGAGCAGCGTGAACTTCGCGGCGGGGTGCATCGCGATGCTCTACGGGCAGGGCGATTACCGGCGGACGGTGCAGATCGCGACGCTCTCGGGGTGGGACAGCGACAACGCGACGGCCACGCTGGGCGGGCTGATCGGCTTCATGCTCGGGTACGACGCCCTGGTCGCGCAGTTCCCCGGTCGAACATTCAGCGACCGGTTCGACATCCTGCGCACGAGGGACAACCTGCCCGATTACCTGCCCGGCGACGCGCAGGCGCAGGACACCCTCACGCTCTGGGCCCATCGGATGCTCCCGATCATCGACCGCCAGGTCGCGCACGCCGGGGGGAGATCGCCCACGCCCAACGGGCCGGCGGCGTGGCTCCTGCCCCCTCCGGTGCGCCTTGGTCCCGGGGGAGATCAGTTGCTCCACAGCCCGACCCGGGCCGAAATGGACCGCAGCGCGACGATGCGTGTGAAGCGGGCCGGCGGGGTCGTCACGGGCTCGTCGAGCGTCGTGTCGAGCCCCCCCGGCGGGCAGGGCGCGGTGGGCAACCCCGTCGTCCTGGCGAATGGGCTCGAGCACGATTTCACCGGGCGCGAGGTCCTCACCTCCGGCGAGCGGGCGTTCTACTCGTCGCAGGGCGCCTCCCCGCCCGGGGGCGTCGTGACGCTCACCGTCGCGTACGACCGGCCCGTCGAGGTCCACACCGTCCGGTTCATCGAGGGCGACCATGTCTCGGGCGGCGGGTGGTGGGTCGGCGTGCCCGAGATCGAGGTCCGCGTCGGGGGCGTCTGGGTCGCCCCGCCGGGCGGGGTGGCGTCGCACACCGCGCTCGACCCGGCGGTCCCGTTCCAGATTCTCGATTTCGTCCTCGCCTCGCCCGTGCAGGCGACCGGGGTCCGGATCCGTGGCGTCGCGGGCGGGGCGCTCACGTTCGTGACCTGCGCGGAACTCGACGCCCTCTCGGCGTCCGAGACGCTCCCGCGGTCCACCTTCGACCTCAACGGGGACGGGGTCGTCGACGTGGACGATCTGCACCGCTTTCATACCCACCCCGTGGACCTCGACGGCGACGGGGCCGTCACGCCCGCGGACCGGCGGTACCTGGTGAACGCCGTCCGCTGGGAAGAACCCGAGTCCAACGCGGCGGATCGCCGATAGTCTTCCGCGCGTGAACCACTCCACCGGACCCACCCAGCCCCCCCGTCCCCGCCCCGACCGCCGGAGCGCCTGGACGCTCCTGAGGCCCCGGCAGTGGGCCAAGAGCGTGTTCGTGCTGGTGGGGCCGGTGTACGGGCTGACCGAGCCGGGGCGCACGGCGGCGGAGGTCCTGCCTGGCGCGCTCGCGGCGGCGGCCGCCTTCGCGCTGGTCTCGAGCGCCTGCTACATCTTCAACGACATCCTCGATGCGCCCAGGGACCGGCTCCACCCGCGCAAGAAGCACCGCCCGATCGCCAGCGGCGCCGTCGCCCCCGGTCCCGCGTGGGGGATCGCCGCCTCGTGCTTCGCCGCGGGCCTGGCGGTCGTGGTCGCGATGGGGGCGGCGTGGGGGTGGTCCGCGGCGTGGTGGACGCTGGCGTGCCTCCTCGCGTACGCGGGGAACGTCACGCTCTACTCGCTCGTGCTCAAGCACGTCGTGATGGCCGACGTGATCTCCCTCTCGATGGGGTTCGTGCTCCGCGTGCTGGGCGGGTGCGCGGCGGCGGGGATCCCGCCGACGACGTACCTGCTCAACGTGGTGTTTTTCCTGGCGATGTTCCTGAGTTTCTGCAAGAGGCTGGGCGAACGGCGTGTCATGGCCCGCGCCGGGGGCGATGCCCACCAGGTCCGCGCCGTCCAGCAGGCGTACACCGACGACCTGCTCCGCATGAGCGTGGTGGTGACCGCGGTGGCGACGCTGGCGACGTACGCCGGGTACATCCAGGCCCACGAGGCCGAGTACTTCCACGGGTTCAACGTGCTGTGGCTGACGATCATCCCCGCGACCTACGGGCTGCTCCGGGCGATCGTGCTGGTCGAGCGCGGGGATTACGACGACCCGACGGAGCTGGCGAGCCGGGATTGGCAGATGCAGGCGGCGGTGGTGGTGTTCGGGGCGGTGGCCGCCGCCGTCGTGCTCTGGGGACGGACTCCCGGGTAACGGCCCCGGGCGGGCCCCCGAACCGGGCCCGCACGGGCCCGGGTGGGGTGTGCGTGGGGCATCGGGGCGGGGTGTCGCGGCGTATGGTTGGGCATGGGACTCGAATCTGCACTCCCCGTCGACTCGGTTCTGACGACGCAGCTGCGCCGGGTGATCAATTGGAGCCGGAGGAGCAGCCTCTGGCCTATGCCCTTCGCGACCGCGTGCTGCGGGATCGAGCTGATGGCGACGGCCTGCAGCCGTTACGACCTGGCCCGGTTCGGGGCCGAGGTCATGCGGTTCAGCCCGAGGCAAGCGGACCTGATGATCGTGGCGGGGCGGATCGGGATCAAGATGCTCCCGGTGCTCCAGCGGATCTATCAGCAGATGGCCGAGCCCAAGTGGGTGATCTCGATGGGGGCGTGCGCGAGCACGGGCGGGGTGTTCGACACGTACGCGACGGTGCAGGGGTGCGACCAGTTCATCCCGGTCGACGTGTACGTCCCGGGGTGCCCGCCGCGTCCCGAGCAGTTGATCGAGGGGGTGATGGCGATCCAGCGTCACGTCGATCAGGAGGGGATGCCGCCCCCGGGCGGGAAGCGAGTCCCGCTGGGACTGGTGGTCCAGCCCACGCACGCCGTGCGTCCTCAGCCCGTGGGGCTGACCATCGGGACCTGACGCCACGGCGCCCCGGCCCTTTCCGCCGCGCCGGATGAGGGTGCGCATGGGGGGATGTGTGGGTCGTGGGGGTGGTGGGGATGGTGGGGGTGGTGGGGGCGTCGGACGACCGAGAATCTCTCCGCGTTCGACGGCGGATCGTCTTGAACCCTCCCCGGGCCGACACGTATCGTGAACCAGCGGGATCCGCGCGTTTCGCGTGGAGGGCCCGCGGGAGCCGGGAGACGATCATGAAGACGGGCGTGACGCTGTGGGCGTGTGTGGCGGGGATCCTCGCGGGCGGGGCGACCTCATTCCTGGTGACCGCGGGCCCGCTCGATCCGCCGGCCGGGCCCGTCGCGTCGACGTACAAGACCCTGACCGAGGTCGAGCCGCGCCGGCTGATCGGGCAGCCAACCTCGTTCCCGATCGTCATCCAGTCACCCGGCTCGTATTACCTCGCGTCGAACATCGTGGGCGTTTCGGGGCAGGACGGGATCCGGATCACCGCGGACAACGTGACGTTGGACCTCAACGGGTTCACGGTCTCGGGCGTCAGCGGCAGCCGCGCGGGGATCATCTCCATCAACACTCGGACGAACGTGGTGGTCCGCAACGGCGGGGTCAATGGGTGGGGGCACGAGGGCGTGAACCTGCTGACGGCGACGGCGTCGCGCGTCGAGGGGGTCACCTCGTACGGGAATCTCCGCGACGGGATCGCCGTGGGCAACGCCTCGGTCGTCGAGGGGTGCGTGGCGCTGAGCAACGGGACGAACGGGTTCCAGGGCTCGTCGAGCGCGTCGTTCAACCGGTGCGTCGCGCGGCTCAACGCCAACGCGGGCTTCCGCGGGACGACCAACTCGATCCTCCGCGACTGCATCGCCGACACCAACGGGACCATCGGGCAGGCCCACCACGGGTTCTTCTTCGGGAGCAACGCCGTCGTGGTCTCGTGCACGTCGCTCTCGAACCGGGCCGACGGGTTCAACCTCGGCGAGGGCTCGCAGGTCACCGCGTCGACCGCGCGGAGCAACGCCACCGGTGGGATCGTCACCTCGGGCAACAGCGTCGTGACGCAGTGCACGGCGAGCAACAACACCGGCAGCGGGATCACCGTCGGCGAGCAGTCCCATGTGCTCAACTCCATCGCCGCGAGCAACGGGGGCGTCGGCGTCTTCTCGGGGAACGGCGCTTACATCGCGAACAATACCGCCCGCTCCAACACCCTCTCGGGGTTCACCGTCGCCGGGTCCTCGTACGTGCTCAACAACAACAGCCTGTTCAACGGGCCGGGGGCGACGATCGGGAACGGGATCACCTCCGCCGGGAGCGACAGCCGCTACGAGGGCAACAACCTCGTCGGGAACGACTTCGGTCTCGTGCTCTCGTCGCCGGGGAACCTGATCCTGAGGAACTCCACCAGCGCCAACGGCGGTGACGGGACGACCGATTTCTCCGAGGTCTCCACCGGGAACGCCGCGGGCGAGGCCATCGATGTCCGCACCGGCGGGAACGTCGGGAGCAACGGGAACGTCAACGTCCGCTACTAGGCCCGGCGCCCCGACGCCGAGAGGCCCGGATCAGCACCCGGTCTCGAACGCCTCCACGAAGGCGTCGAGGTCGAAGAAGTCGATGAAGCCGTCGCTGTTGAAGTCCGCGTCGCGGCCTGACGGGCACGCCCCGCCCTCGAAGCACTCGATGTAGGCGTCGAGGTCGAAGAAATCGACGAACCCGTCGTTGTTGAAGTCCGCCGCGCACCCCGAGCCCTGGGCCTCGTACGCGCCGTGATCGACCGCGCCGACCACCCGGGCCAGCCCGGCGGCGTCGGTCGTCACCCCCGCGGGAAGGTCCGAGGCGTCGCCCGCGTCGACCGAGGGCGAGCCCGGGTCGAGGCGGAGGTCGTCGTCCGCGGTGCCCGCGACCCCGTCGGGGCCGAGCGGGTCGAGGAACTGCGGGTCCGAGATCAGGATGCTGACGCCGGACGCGAAGCCGTTCTTGATCGTGCTGTTGCGGACGGTCAGGCCCGCGCCGGCCACTTGCGCCCCCGCGCCGCTCGACCAGACGATCGAGTTGGCGACCAGCACCGCGGAGTTCGTGGACGCCGTCAGGGCGAGCGAGGCACCGCCCGCGTCGCGGTTCTCGCTGAAGGTGCAGTTGATCAGGCTCCCGCTCGAGCCGCCGATGAACGTCAGACCGCCCGACCCGCCGTCCGAGCCGTTCCCGGTGAACACGCAGTTGACAAAGTCGGCCCGGGCCTGGCTCTCGATCGCCCCGGCGCCCTGCCCGCCCTCGGCGAAGTTGCCGGCGATCAGGCACGACTCGAACCTCGCCCGCCCGCGCGACGCGACGTTGATCCCGCCGTACCCGCCCTCGGCCGAGTTCCCGATGAACGTACACCGCCGGAACGTCACGTCCGTCAGCACGCTCACGGTGAATGCCCCTGCACCCCCGGGCGACGTGTTCCCGATGAAATCCACGTCCTCGAAGAGCGACGAGGACTGATCGATCGTCGCGCCCCCCGCGGCCCCCTCGGCGACGCTGTTCGTGATCACGCACCGGCGGATCGTGGGGCTCGAGTTCGTGATCACCACCGCGCCCCCGTACCCGTTCCCGTTGTCCGTCGAGTGCGTGAGCGTGAACCCCTCCAGCACGGTGGACGCGGTCTCCCCGGCCTCGGTCAGGAAGACCGGCCCGACGTCCGCGACCTCGTCCCCGTCGAGATCGCCCGAGATGAACGTCACCCCCGGGCCGTCGGTGCTCCGGATCGTGATGTTCCGGCCTTCGAGCCAGACCACCTCGCGGTAGACCCCGGGCGACACCAGGATCGTGTCCCCCTCTTGGGCCGCCGAGACCGCCGACGAGATCGTGGCGAACTGCGAGGGCGCCAGAAGGGTGTTGGTCCCGAGGGCCGAGCCCGCGGCGGCGAGCATCGCGGCCGGGGCGATCCAGCAACGGGTGTGGTGCATATGCGAGCGGGTCATGTCGTCCTCCCTGGTCCCACCCGGGCGGTGCCGCCGACGGCACGGCGTGACGAACGCCCCGTGGCAGCCGGCTCGAACGTACCACAGGCCGAAAGAATCGTCAAGACAAATGTTTGAACATTTTTCAATGCGGAGTTTGCGGTATGCTGTGAGTGTGCCCGGCTCTGGTCCCATCCAGTTTGAGGCCTCGGCATCCCAGGTTCTGGGTGGTCTGCGCCGCGCGGTCTCCGCGGTCCTCTCCGGGTTGGATGGGGTATCTCGGGCGGTCGACGTCGCGGATCGGCTCGGGATCGACCGGAGCCTGGCGTGGAAGGTCTGGCGAGTCTCCGCCGGGGAGGGTGGACTCCCTTCGCCCGCGCACATCCCCGGGCGTGCCGGGTTCGAGCGATTCCTCAAGGCGGCGCGAAACGCCGGGGTCGGGCTCGGCCCGGTGACGGAGGCGAGGGAGGCGTACGCGGCGTTTGGCCAGCTCGCGGGTGCGCACGGGGGGGATCGGGCGACCGCCGACATCATGCTCGGGGCGCTGACCCAGGAGGGCAAGAAGCGTCAGGAGTGGTCGCTACGGCGGGACGCGTTCCACGCGAACTCGCACTTCCTGGGCGTGCGGTGCGACACGCTGTACCAGGCCGACGCGTTGCTGCCGCCCCCGCCGGGCTATATGCCGGAGGTGGCGAGGCTCTCGGTGCTCAGCGGGTTCCGCCGGATGCGTGCGGACGTGCCGTGGATCATCTCGCGGAGTGCGCTGGCGACCCGGGACGGGCTGCGTCCTTCGCCCAGGCGTGAGCCGCTGGAAGGGGGGTCCGAGAGCACGGGGCTGGTCGAGCGGTTCTGCTCCCTGCCGACGCCGGGTGTGATCCGCCGTCGGCCCGACGCGTCCACCGTGGAGGACGAGATCCAGCCCGGGCCGGTGGGGGAGCCGGTGACGGTGGTCCTGGGCGAGCGGGTCTCGATGATGCCGTTCGAGCCGGTGCCGTCCGACGCGGTAACGATGGCGGTGTTCACCCCGGCGGAGCGTCTGTGCTACGACGTGCTGATCCCGGAGGGGATGATCGAGGGCACCCCGGAGCTCAAGGTGCATTCGACGGTGCACGGCGACACGCCGCACGTGCGGGGCCGGGAGTACGACCGGATCCCGGTCTTTGAAGGGTTTGTGGACCTCGGCCCGGCCCGGGATATCCCCGCGGTCGCGTCGATCCCGGGGCACGGCGCGTTGCTGGGCTGGTTCCTCGAGCGGCTCGGGGCGCCGGCGGATCGGCTCCGCGGCTTCCGCGCGATGCTCCGGTACCCGCCGATCCCGTGCCGGATCTCGGGCCAGTACACGTTCTCCGCGTCGTTCCCGGGCGGCGCGGCGTGAATCAGTTCAACGCGGCGGCGCCGGAGATGATCTCGGTCAGCTCGGTCGTGATCTGCGCCTGACGGGCGCGGTTGAAGACACGGGTGAGGTTCTTCCCGGCCTTCCCGGCGTTGTCCGTGGCCGCCTTCATCGCCACCATCCGCGCCACGTGCTCGCTCACCACCGCGTCGTTGAACGCCTGGAAGAGCACGGCCTTGACGGCGGCGGGCAGCAGGTCGCCCAGCAGTTCCGCGGGCGAGGGGCTGAACTCGTAGTTCGCCGTCGCGTGCGCCGGGTCGTCGCCCGGGGTGCCCGCGGCGGTGCGGGCCCGGCCGAGTTGAGCGGCGGCCTCGGCGGAGAACGGGAGCAACTGCAGCGTCGTGGGCACCTGGCGGCCCGCCGAGATGAACCGCATGTACACGACGTGCACCGCGCCAACCTGGCCCGAGGCGAAACGCTCCATGTACTGGTTCGCGATCGCTTCGACGGCCTCGTACGTGGGCTTGTCCCCGATCTGGTGCTGCTGCGCCACGGGCACGTTGTTGAACTTCAGGAACGCGGCGCCCTTCTTGCCGACCAGTTCGACCAGTCCCGACTTGGCCGCGGGGTTGGCGCGGAGGAACTGCATGGCGGTGCGGAGGACCGACCCGTTGTACGGGCCACAGAGACCGCGGTCGGACGTCAGGACCAGCGTCAGGATCGGGGCGTTGCCGCGCCGGCCCGAAGAACCCCCGAACAAAGGGTGCGAAACCTCACCCACGTTGCGGGCCAGGTCGGTGACCAGCTCGAAGAGGGCCTCGGTGTAGGGCTTGCTCGCGGTCGCCCGCTGGAGGGCCGCGGAGAACTTCGCGGTCGCGATCATCTGCATCGTCTTTGTGATGCGGCGGATGTTGGCGACGGCCTTGATGCGTTTGCGGAGTTGGCGGGTCTTGGCCATGAGGCCCCAAGGGTAGGCGCGGAGGGGTTCCCGGTGCTTCCCCCCGTTCTACGGCCCGGGAATCAGATCTTGCGCCTCCGGGTTGATGCCCCATGCCGTAGATTCTAGAATAATGCGAACACCCCCCGTCCGAGAACGGGGTGCGTGCGTTCGTGTACGTTCCTGGCCCTCGCGTCTGAGGTCTGGATGAGTTGCTCGTGGATGAAAGGAGTCTTCGATGAGTCTTGCGCGATGGTTGATGACCGGCGCGGTGGTGGCCGCCGGCATGTTGGGCTCGGTGGCCGGCTGCGAGAGCAGCGGTCAGAACACCGCCGCCCCCCCGGGTGGTCCGAAATGGGACTTTGAGCCCTGGGGCGGGATGCCCTACGTGCCCAAGGCCGCCCCGGTCGCCGAGGCTCCCAAGCCCGTGACCCCCAAGCCCGCCGAGCAGCCCAAGCCGGTGGCGGCGGCGCCCAAGCCCGCCCCCAGCGCGTCGAGCATCTACTACCCCAGCTGCGGGCCCAACGGCGGGATCCTCCGCCTCGACCGTAACGCCCCGGCCGAGGTCAGCGCCTCGGCCCCCTTCGAGTACACCCTCACCGCGACCAACGTCTCGGGGTGCGACCTGGTGGACGTGGTCGTCAAGGAAGGCCCGATCCAGGGCTTGACGGTCAACAACACCAACCCCGCCGCGGTCAACGGGCCCGGCGGCGAGATGATGTTCAACCTCGGGAAGCTCGCCCCCGGCGAGAGCAAGACCGTGACCATCCGAGGGACCCCCTCGGCCGCGGGCACCATCGCCTCGTGCGCCTCGGCGACGTACGTCATGCCCCTGTGCATGAACATCAACGTCGTCTCGCCCAAGCTCGAGCTGGCCAAGTCCGGCCCGGCCGAGAGCCTGGTCTGCAACGAGTGGGAGTACACCCTCACCGTCAGCAACCCGGGCTCGGGCGTGGCCCGCAACGTCGTCATCCGTGACCAGCTGCCCTCGGGCCTGACCACGATCGACGGGAAGACCACCGTCGAGATCCCCGTGGGCGACCTCGCCGGCGGCAAGAGCGAGACCCGCAAGATCCGCGTCAAGGCCGGCCGCACGGGCCGATTCGAGAACACCGCGACCGCCACGGCGGACGCGGGCCTCAAGGCCGACTCCAACGTCGTCGCCACCGCGGTCAAGCAGCCCAAGCTCCAGCTGGCCAAGAAGGGCCCCGAGCGCCTCTACGCCGGCCGCGCCGCCGCCTACCAGATCACCATCTCCAACACGGGCGACGCGACGGCGTCCCAGACCGTCATCGAGGATCCCGTCCCGGCGGGCGCGACCTTCGTCAGCGCGTCCGACGGCGGCGTGAACACCAACGGCGTGGTCCGCTGGAACCTGGGCGATCTCGCCCCCGGCGCCACCAAGACCGTCACCCTGACCGTCAACACCCCGCGCAACATCGGGTCGATCAAGAACGTCGCCCGCGCGACCGCCACTTGCGCCGACCCGGTCAGCGCCGAGGCTACCACCAGCACCTTCGGGCTGCCCGACCTGGCCACCCTGCTGACCGACGAGGACGGCGTGGTCGAGGTGGGGACCAACCACGTCTTCATCTACCAGGTCCGCAACCAGGGCGAGGTCGACCTGACCAACGTCCGGGCCGAGGTCACCCTCCCCGAGGGCATGCAGTTCGTCTCCGCCGACACCGTGCAGCCCACCGTCGCGGGGAACAAGCTGTCCTTCCTCGCCTCCCCGACGCTCAAGCCGGGCGAGGTGAAGAACATCCGCATCACCGTCCGCGCCACCAAGGCGGGCGAGCTCCTCGCCACGGCCGAGACCCGCTGCGACCAGCTGCGTCAGTCCGTCCGCGACGACGAGATCACCGTCTTCATCGACAAGCCCTGATCCCGGGGCCCGTCGGGACGGCGACATCGTGACCTGATACTCCGGCGGCCGCTCCCCCAGGGGGCGGCCGCTTTCTTTTTTCCGCGCCCCGTGCGGCCTTCGTAGAATCCCCCCCTCATGCCGCTCCTCACCGCGACCAATATCTCCCACGCCTTCGGGCAGCGGCTCATCCTCGACCGCGTCTCGATCACCGTCGAGCCGGGGCAACGGGTCGGGGTCGTCGGTCGCAACGGGTGCGGGAAGAGCACCCTGCTCAAGATCCTCGCGGGGATGATGACGCCCGACTCGGGCGAGGTGATGCTCCAGCGCGGGACCCGCGCGGGCTACCTCCGGCAGGACCACGCCTTCGACCCTTCCGAGACGCTCCGCGGGATCGCCGAATCGGCCTTCGAGCGGCTCCACGCCCTGCACCGCGAGCTCGACGCGGTGTTCCAGCGCATGGCGCACGCCGGCGGGGACGAACTCGACCGGCTCCTCAAGCAGCAGTCGAGGCTCGAGACGGAGATGGAGCAGGCGGGGGGGTACGCCGTCGATCACCGGATCGACGAGGTCCTGCACGGGCTGGGGTTCACCGACGCGCAGTTCGGCGTGACCGCGTCGGGCCTCTCGGGGGGTCAGAAGGGCCGCGCGGCCCTCGCCAAGCTCCTGCTCGAAGAGCCCGACGTCCTGCTGCTCGACGAGCCGACGAACCACCTCGACATCGACGGGCGGCTGTGGCTCGAGCGGTTCCTGACCGAGGAGTTCAAGGGCGCGGTGATCCTGATCAGCCACGACCGCTACCTGCTCGACCGCGTCGTAGGGTCGATCGTGGAGGTCGAGCAATGCCGGCTCATCGACTACCCGGGCAACTACCGCGCCTTCCGCGAGATGCGCGAGCAGCGCCGCCTGACGATGATGCGGGCCTACGAGAACCAGCAGGACCAGTTCCGCAAGGAGAAGGCCTTTATCCTGCGGTACAAGGCCGGGCAGCGCGCCAAGCAGGCCCGCGGACGCCAGAGCAAGCTCGACCGCGCGATCGAGCGTTCGACGCTCGAACGGCCCGTCGAGCTCGAGACCTTCCGTCTCGAACTCCCCAAGGCCGAACGCACCGGCGACATCGTCGTCTCCGCCCGCGGGCTCACCAAGCAATACACTTCCGAGGACGGCACCGTCAAGACCCTCTTCCGCGGGTTCGACGCGCAGGTCGGACGCGGTGAACGCTGGGGCATCATCGGGCCCAACGGTGCGGGCAAGTCGACCCTCGTGCGATGCCTCCTGGGCGAGGAGGACCCCGACGAGGGCAAGGCGTCCCTCGGGTCGCGCGTCGTCGTCGGGCATTTCAAGCAGACCCACGAGCACCTCGACGGCACACTCCAGGTCTACCGCTACCTCCAGAACATCATCATGAAGGAAGCCCCGGGGCAGGCCTTTAGCGAGCAGCAGGCCCGCGACCTCGCCGGCGCGTTCCTGCTCAGCGGCGAGGACCAGGACCGCGAGATGGGCTCGCTCTCGGGCGGCGAGCGTGCCCGGGCCGTCCTCGCCGGGCTCCTCGCCAGCGCCAAGAACCTCCTCGTCCTCGACGAGCCGACCAACCACCTGGACATCCCCTCCGCCGAGCGGCTCGAGGACGCGCTGACCCCGGGCGAGGACGATCGCGACGGGTACCAGGGCACGCTCATCCTCATCAGCCACGACCGCGCCCTCATCGACGCGACCTGCGACCACCTCATCGTCCTCGACGGCAAGGGCGGGGCGACGATCTTCCTCGGGAACTACTCCGACTGGCACGAGAAGCAGCAGGCCGTCGCCAAGGATGAGGCCCGCGCCGCGGCGGCGGAGAAGGAGCGGCGTGAGCGTGACGAGGCGAGGCGTCGCAAGGACGAGGAGGATCGCCGGGCGGCAGCCCGCCGCGCGTCGAAGTCCAATCCCGAGGCCTCTCGCCTGGCGAGGATGACCTCGGACCAGATCGAGAAACGCATCGCCGAGATCGAGGCCCGCACCCGCGCCATCGACGCCGAGATGAGCTCGGGCGAGGTCTGGAAGGACCCCAAGAAAATGGACCGCCTCGGGGACGAGCGCCGGCGGCTCGCCGAGGAGCTGACCCCGCTCGAGATGGAGTATTTCAGCCGCGGTGCCTGACCGCGCGCGATCGTGACGCGGGGCGACCGAGTGTGCCGATGAACGACCCGACGACAACCCGGCCCGGCGCGATCGTGGGGATCGACCTGGGCACGACCAACAGCCTCATCGCCGTCGCCGACGAACGGGGGCCGAGGGTCATCGCCGACGAGGGCGGGCGGGTCATGGTGCCCAGCGTGGTGCGGTACTCGGTGGACGCGGGCGGCCGCGCCGTGGTCGAATCGGTCGGCGACGAGGCCAAACGCCGGGCCGCCGACGCCCCCGAGCGGACGGTCTCGAGCGTCAAGCGGATCATGGGCCGCTCGATCAAGGACGCGGCGGGCGACCTCCCCTTCCTGCCCTACCGCGTCGTCGAGGGGGCGAACCGCACGGCGCGGGTCGAGGTCCCCGGCGTCTCGGGCGGGCCCCCGGCCGTCGTCTCGCCCCAGGAAGTGTCCGCCGCCATCCTCCGCGAGATGAAGGCGCGCGCCGAGCGGGCGCTGGGCCGGCCCGTGACCAGAGCCGTGGTCACCGTCCCGGCGTACTTCGACGACGCGCAGCGGCAGGCGACACGGGACGCCGGTCGGCTCGCGGGGCTTGAAGTGGTCCGTATCGTCAACGAGCCCACCGCCGCGGCGCTGGCCTACGGACTCGGGCTCCGCGCCGGGGGCGGGGCCACCACCATCGCCGTGTACGACTTGGGCGGCGGGACCTTCGACGTCTCTGTGCTCCGTGTGACCCACGCGGCCGACGCGGGCGGGACCGATTTCTTCCGCGTGCTGGCCACCGCGGGCGACACTCATTTGGGCGGCGACGATCTCGACCGTGCGTTGGCGGCGGTCTTCGAACGAGAGATCGCGGCGCTGCCGGGGGTCGACGCGGCGGCGGCGGCGAGCCCCGCGTTCCGCGCCGCCCTCGCGCGAGAGGCCGAGCGGGTCAAGATCGAGCTGTCCGAGTCCGAATCGGCCTCCGCCCGCGTCGAGGCTCCCGGCGCGGGCGTGTACCGGCGGGCGGTGACCCGCGCGGAGTTCGAGACGCTGATCGAACCCCTGATCGCCCGGACGCTGGCGTGCTGCGAGCGGGCGGTGCGTGACGCCTCCCTCACGGCGCCGGTCGACGCGGTCGTGATGGTGGGGGGGTGCACACGCGTCCCGCTGGTGCGTCGGCGCGTCGGTGAGTCGTTCGGGGTGACCCCGTACACCGCCATCGACCCCGACCGGGCGGTCGCCCTGGGCGCCGCGGTGCAGGGCGCGATCCTCTCCGGCGGGGTCAAGGGCACGCTGCTGCTCGACGTGATCCCGCTGAGCCTGGGCATCGAGACCGCGGGGGGCGCGGTCGCCAAGATCATCCCGCGCAACGCGATGGTCCCCGCCCGCGCCCGCGAGATGTTCAGCACCCAGGCCGACGGGCAGACCGCGATCAAGCTCCACGTCCTCCAGGGCGAACGCGAGATGGTCGAGGATTGCCGGAGCCTCGGCGTCTTCCACCTGCGGGGGCTCCCCCCCATGCCCGCCGGCATCCCTCAGGTCGAGGTCGAGTTCCTCGTCGACGCCAACGGCGTCCTCAACGTCTCGGCCCACGAGCGGCGCAGCGGCAAGCGGGCGTCCCTCCAGGTCGTCCCCAACCACGGCCTCTCCCGCGACGAGGTCGACCGCATCGAACGCGACAGCTACCTCCACGCCCGCGACGACATGACCCGGCACCGCGTGGTCGACCTGACCGTCAACAGCCGGCTCGACCTCAAGTGGGTCGGCGAACGACTGGCGAAACACCGCGACCGGCTCGACCCCGCCGACGCCTCATGCCTGGACCGCGGCATCGCGGGCCTGCGTTCGATGGTCGACGCGGCCTCCGCCGACTGGCGGGCCGTGGACCCCGACGCCTTCCACGCCGCCAAGGAATCCCTCGACCGCGCCGCCGTCCGGCTCATGGAAGTCTCCATCGCCGCGTCGCTGCGGGAGGATCCGCCCTCGCCCGCGGGGTAGGCCGACGACCTCACGCCCGCCGCGGCTCGGCCGGCGTGGACGCGTCCTCCGCCCGCATCGACGCGAGCGCCCGGCGCAGAGGCCCCGGGCGGGACTCGTGGGCCGGCGTGTCTCGGATCGGGGACTCGTCGGCGGGAGCGCCGGGAGGGGCGGTGGCGGCCGAGGCGGGGATGGAGCCGTCGTGCCCGACCTGGTCGAACCGGACGCTGACGCGCTTGCTGACGCCGCGTTCCTGCATGGTCACGCCGTAGAGCCGGTCGACCCGCTGCATCGTCCGCTTGTTGTGCGTGATGACGATGAAGTGAGAGCGGTCGGTGAACTGGCGGATGACGGTGTTGAAGCGTTCGACGTTGGCCTCGTCGAGCGCGGCGTCGACCTCGTCGAGCACGCAGAAGCACGAGGGCTTGCTCCGGAAGATCGCCATCAGGAGCGCCACCGCGGTGAGTGTCTTCTCGCCGCCCGAGAGCTGGCTGATCGAGCGGGGCTCCTTGCCCGGGGGCTTGGCGATGATCTCGATGCCCGACTCGAGGAGGTCCACCTCGTCGGTTTGCACCCGCTCCCCGTCGATCTCGCGGACGAGCGGCATGAGCCGCACCTCGGCCTTGCCCCCGCCGAAGAGACGCCGGAACATCCCCTGTTCTCCCCCGAAGTTCTCGCGGATCCGCTCGAACACGTCGGTGAACCGCTCGCGGGAGGCGGTGTTGAGCCGCTCGATGAGGTCGGCCAGCGTCGTGCACGCCCCGTCGATATCCGCGACCTGGCGGATGAGTTCCTCGTTCCGCCCCGCCAGTGTCGCCTCTTCCTCGATCGAATCGAGGTTGACGTTGCCCAGGGCGCGGACCTGCTCACGCAGCGTGTCGATCTCGGCCTGCGCGGCCGCGTGATCCACGCGGGGCACGCCCGACGCGATCAGCCCGCGGTACTCCGCCGCGGCCGAGGGCAGGTCGAGCGATAAGCCCTCGCGGGCCCGGTCCTCGTAGTTCTGCCGGCGGACTTCCGACTCGCGGCGCGATGTTTCCAGCCCGTGCCACCGGCGGTCGGCCTCCGTCGCGGCACGCCGGCACGCGCCCACCCGCTCGCCCGCCTCCGCGCACCTCGCCTCGGCCAGCGCCAGCGAGCCCGAGAGCGACGCGACCTCGCGGGAGGCCCGCTCGGCGTCCACCGCCGCTTCCGCGGCCTCGTTGCGGGCCCGGTCCAACGACGCCACGTGCTCGGCCATCCGGGCCTGCGACGAGGCGAGGTCCAGGTGGAGGTCGTTGAGCCGGCGTTGCAGGTCCTCGCGGGCGTGCTCGAGCCGCAGCGATTCGCGTTTCGCCGCCGCCAGTTGCTCCGACGCCGTCCCCGCGTCGACCCGCGACGCCGTGGCCTGCTCCGTCGCCGATTCGACCCGCAGGGCCGCACGCCTCGCCTCGGCCTCGAGCTCCGCGAGCACGGACGCCTGCTCCCCGTGCAGACGGGACAGGCTCTCGTACCTCGACCGCATCTGCTCCCGCTCGGCGTCGAGCTTCGCCGCACGCTCCACCAGCGTCGACAGCTCCTGGTCCATGTCCGCCAGTTCTCGCCCGAGGCGTTCGGCCTCCGCCGTCAGACGTTCGTGCCGCGCCTGCTCGCCCGCCGACCGGCGTTGCTGTTCCGCCAGCGACGAAAGAACCTCGCCCAGGTGCGCCGAGATCGACGCCGCTTCCGCGTCGACCGACGCCAACGCCCCCCGTTCGGCCTCGATCTTCGCCCGGAGTTCGGCCAGGCGCGACGACAACTCGATCAGCTCGTTCCGCCGCGCGATGACGCCCGCGCCCTCGCCCTCGGAGGACATCGGGCCCGCCGACACGCGACCGTCCGGCTCGAGCACCTCGCCCGCGGCCGTCACGAACCGGCACCCCCGCATCGGGCCCGACGCCAGGAGGAACGCCGTGTCCAGATCCTTGACGGCGTACGTCCGCCCCACCAGCCGGTCCAGCAACGCCTCGATCGCCGGCGCGTGCAGATTCAGCCCCGAACGCCTCGCCCGGATCAGCCCCCTCACCGACCGCACCGCGCCCGCACGCCCGAGGTACGGCGGCAATAACCCGGGATCCTCCGACAGGCTCCCGGGCGAGCCCCGCTCCTGCGCCGCGGCGCCGTGTCGGGCCACAAGGATGGTGACTCGGCCCGGGATCTTCGCCAGGTCGTCCGCCGGGGGAAGGCCGAGCGCCGATTCAACCACCAACGCCTGGAGGATCGGGCCCAGCGCCGCCTCGACGATCCCCGCGTCGGCCGACCCCGTGTCGATCAGGTCCGCCAGGGCGCCCATGACCCCCGTGAAGCCCTCCCCGCGGTCCCGCATCTCCAGCACGCGTTGGACCGCCTCGGCGTACCCCGCGCGCGACGCCGACAGCTCGTCGAGCGTCGAGCGTCGGCTCTCGAGCCGCACCGCCTGCTGCTCGAGGTCCTGCACCACCCCAGCCCGGGCGCCGCGGTCGGCGCCCAGGGCCCCGAGCCGCTCCCGCGCACTCGCCGCGTCGGCCTCGAGCGACGACGCCCGCTCCTGAGCCTCCCCGAGCGCCCGCTGAGCCTCGGCCGACTGCGCGAGCGAGCGCTCGCGCGCCTCGCGGACCGCCCCCGCCTTGGACCGGAGCCGCTCGGATTGTTCGCGAGACGCCTCGGACCGCCTCGCGTCCGCCTCGATCGTCGCCCAGAGCCCCGACCGCTCGCGGTCGATCCTCGACAACGTGGATCGTTGTTCTCCGGCCGCCTGCTGCTTCTCGTTGAGCGCCACGAGCGCCGCCGCCCGCTCCTCGCTCGCCCGAGACAACGACGCCTCGGCGACCGCCACCCGCTCCGCCAGCACGCCCACCGCCGAGGCCTGCGACGCCACCTGCGCCTCGTTCTCCCCCAGCCTCGCCTCGACCTCCGTCAAGCGGGCCCGGTCCGCCTCGCGGCGACGCTCGCCCTCCGCGATCGAACGCTCCGCGATCGAGGCCCTCTGCCCCGCCTGCTCCGACCTGAGCATCGCCCCCGAGCGGTCGTGCTCGGCTCGCCGGGCCGCGTCCGAGAGTCGCTGCCGCTCGTGGTCCGCCGATTGCTTGGACGCCTCGGCCTCCTCCAACGCCGCCGCCGAGCCCGACCGCGCCGAGTCCGCCGCCGCCTGCTCGGCGCTCAGACGCTCGATCTCGACCATCAGCAGGTCGTACTGGTCCAGCGCCACCGCGCAGCGCCACGCCGACAGCTGCCCGTCCAGGTCGATGAACCGCCTCGCCTTGACGGCCTGCCCCTTGACGATCCGCAGACGCCGCTCCGTGCTCTCCAGTTGCTCGCGCGTCTGGACCAGGTTGGTCTGCGCCTTCTCGAGCTTTCGCTCGGCCTCGACCCGGCGCTGCTTGTATTTCGCGACCCCTGCCGCCTCCTCGAAGATCGTCCGGCGTTCCTGCGGGCTCGCCAGCAGCATCGCGTCAACCTTCCCCTGCTCGATGATCGAGTACGCGTCCGCCCCGATCCCGGTATCGAGGAACAACTCGCGGATGTCGCGCAGCCTCGCCGTCCGGCCGTTGATCAGGTACTTGCTCGTCCCGTCACGGTACAGCCGACGCTCCACCTCGACCACGTCCGTGTCGATCGGGAGCCCGCGCCGGCCCCGAGCCGCCATCTCGATCCCTTCCTCACCGGGGACCGCCGGCGAAGTCTCCTCCGCCACCGCCCCCGGGGCGTCGAGCTCCGGCGCGGCGCCATCCGCCACGCCGCCCGCGGGCCACGCGCCCGGCGCCGCCGGATCGATCAACGGGTTGTCGAACGTCAGCGTGACGCTCGCCATGCCCCCGGGCTTGCGCCCCGCGCTCCCCGCGAAGATCACGTCCAGCATCTCCGTCCCGCGGAGGCTCTTGCTCGAACGCTCCCCCAACACCCACTTGATCGAATCGACGATGTTGCTCTTCCCGCACCCGTTGGGCCCCACCACGCCCGTGACCTCCGAGTCGAACGTGAAGTCCGTCGGGTCGGCGAACGACTTGAACCCCGCCAGCGTCAGTTTCCTCAGCCGCATCCCGGCAACCTCCATGCCGCCCGCGACGCCCAGCGTCCGGCCGGCCCTCACCCCGACAGCCGTTACCCCGTCAAAGACCCAAACCCGCTTTGAACACTACCGCTCGTGTAGGGCCTCTCGGCCAGACACGATAGAGAGTAGCAAAGGGCGCAACGCCGTGGTGTGACCCGCGGGCCATCCGGACGGGATTTCAGGGCTTGGGCGGGGTGGTGCCCGCGCCGGGCCGGACGATGGGCACGACCCTGGGCTTGGGGCTCTCGGCGGGGGTGACGGCGCGCTGGTCGGCTTCCGCCGGGGTCCGCGGGCCGTCGGGCTGCTGGAAGAGCAACATCTCTTCCCGCTCCTTGGGGGTCTCGGGGCGGACCCGCCCGATCGGGGACTTGGCCGCTTCGAGGATCTCCGCGCGGAGCTTGTCCGTCTCGGTCGCGAAGGCGCAGTCCACCCCACGCTGCTGGTGCAGGCTGAACAGCACGCCCACGATCTCCGAATAGGAAAGGTTGAGCCCCGGGGTGGGGTCCTCGGGCGTAGGCCGGCGGGCCAGGAACCGGATCAGGCCCGGGAGGTCGGCCTCCACGTCCTGCCGGTAGGTCCGCCCCGAGCGGTAATCGCGGTAATACAGGCTGTGCTTGGAACTCTCCGAGTCGGCGGAGATCATGAGCCGGTCCGACCACGCCGACGCGAGCATCGGGGTGTTCATCTTCAGGTCGTTCCCGAAGAGCACGATCTTGGGCTGCCCTTGCTGGGTGATATAGATGAGCGGGTCGCCCACGGGCACCACGTCGAGGTGGAACTTGTCCCCGATGACCTCGCGCGAGACGCCCTGGAGGTTCCCGGGGGGGATCGCCCCGCGGAGCAGCACGTCCAGGTGCGAGGGCTGGTCGAGGCTGTCCGAGGCGTCGCTCCGCAGCCCCGCCACGGCACGCCGAACCGCCACGCCCTGCGCCCGCCTCGCCAGCGATTCGTACGCCGCCACCCGGACCAACAACTCCCGCGATTCGAGCAGCCGGCGCAGCCCGATGTCGATATTCGGCCCGCCCCGCACGCCCGCGAGCAGGGCGATGGCGTCGAGCCGCTCCGCCCCGGCGCCGCGGGTCGCCAGGTCGAGCAGGTGCTCGGCCGACTGGTGATCCCCCAGCCTCGCCCCCGCGCGCAACGCCGCGAGCCGGGGGACCTGGTCCGGCTCGTCGTACAACTCGCGCAGGAACCGCACCGCCGGATCGCCCCCGATGGCCTCGAGGCAATAGCTCAGCTCGTACGCCATCCAGGGCTGCTCGCGCAGCGCCTCGGCGTACCGCTTCGCGTACGCCGACGGGGCCGTGTAATCGACCTGCATGTTCCGCACGATGTTGATGAACTCCGCGGGCTCCTCCGTGAAACTCGGGGGGATGTTGAGCGCGATCGATTGCCCGCTCCGTCCCATCGCCGTCTTGGTCCGCTGCCCGGGCTCCTCGGGGAACCGCGTGTTGATCGCCTCGACGATCCGCCTCGCCCGCGCGTGGCTCTCCTCGTCGAGCGCCAACTCCAGCTTCAGCGGCTCGACCACCCGCCCCCCGCCCAAGACCCGCCCCGCGCGGCGGAACACCCCGTCCGCGTCCACCGCCGGGTCCGCGAACGGGTTGATGAACACCGGGCCCCCCGCCGTCGCCAGGCGCCGGCCCCTCAGACCCCCGATCGTGCCCGGCTCGCCCGACTGGATAAAGAGGTCCGTCCTCCACAGCCGCCCGCCCTCGAGGCTCGTCGCGTTGATCGCCCGCACGTACGCGTCGAACGTCTTGCCCGCGGGCGCCGCGGGCGGGATCGCCGCCTGCACCAGCACCACCGCCACGTTCTTGTCGCGCAGCAGATCCCGCGCGGATTTCCCGTGGATCGCCCACCCCTGATAGTCCGTCGAGGCGTCGATCCCGCGGAGCGCCATCTCACGCTCCATCTGCGACGCCAGCGATTCATCCAGCGTCCCGCCACCGGTCCCGTTGAGCCCCACCACGAGCCCGTACCCGAACACCAGCACCGGCTCGGTCCCGTTGAGCGACGCCGACGCCCCGATCGTGTTCGACAACACCGCCGGCACGTCGCGGACGATCGGCTCGGCCCGCCGCGTCGGCCTGGGGTCCGATTCGCACCCCACGCCCCACCCCATGCCCCACCCCAAACCCCACACGCTCACCACCGCCGCCGCCACCCACGACCGTGTCCGCGCTGGGGCGGTGATTCGTCCTGCCATCGTGCGCTGCTCCATTCCGGGCCCGCTCAACCCGCGGGGGGCCGTGACCACCACTGTATGAGCAGCCCCGCATCCCCGACCCGGGGCCGCGGCGGGCGTGCCGTCCCGCGTTAGACACCCGCCCCGGGGCGGGGTTCGGGCCGACGCCCGGAGTTTTCCACCGCCCCCGATCCGTGGGGCTGGGTCTTTTCCCGGGTTGTTCACCCCGCCCGCGAATCCCGCGCCCCGCGATCAACTCTCCAACACACGGAAACCGCGACGAAACCACGACTTACGTCCAATCGACAGGACGTGCACAGATCATCCTCAGCATTTTGTGCCTCGGACCCCTTGCAGACACGATCTGTAGTGGTATCCTGTCCTCTCGCTCGTGGATTGGTGTACAGAAACCGGGTGCGTCAGCCGATGAAATCTGGACTTTGTCAGCCCGGTCTTTCTCCTAACCTTCGAACTCGGTAATCGATCGCGTCATGGGGGCCTCCGTGGTCCCGTGGAGGAGTTGCGTGCCCGTTTTGTCCGACCGCCAGATCCGCCGGCTCGTCACGATCGAGCCGTTCGAGGACGCCGTGAAGCGTCCCGGGCGGATCTCGTACGGCGTGTCGTCGTACGGGTACGACGTGCGGGTGGGGACGCGGTTCAAGATCTTCACGCCCACGCCCCGCAGCGGGGACATCGCCGTCGTCGACCCCAAGCGGTTCTCCGACGACATGATGGTCGAGGTGGACGTCTCGGGCAAGCCCGCGGGCGA
The DNA here is from genome assembly GCA_015200025.1 of Phycisphaeraceae bacterium. Classification (GTDB taxonomy): domain Bacteria; phylum Planctomycetota; class Phycisphaerae; order Phycisphaerales; family UBA1924; genus UBA2396. The sequence goes on from CP054186.1 coordinate 1,780,343, forward strand.
GCAGTGCGTGATCATCCCGCCCAACTCGTTCGCGCTGTGCGAGACGGTCGAGTACCTCGCGATCCCGCGCGACGTCCTGGCGATCTGCGTGGGCAAGAGCACGTACGCCCGGTGCGGGCTGATCGTCAACGTCACGCCCCTCGAGCCCGAGTGGCGCGGGAAGGTGACGCTCGAGATCAGCAACACGACCCCGCTCCCGGCCAAGGTCTACGCCAACGAGGGGATCGCCCAGCTGGTCTTCCTCAAGGCCGACGAGGTGTGCGAGACGAGTTACGCGGACAAGGCGGGGAAGTACCAGGACCAGGGTGGGTTGACGTTACCGAAAGTGGATTGAGCGTCGGGCCCGGGCAGCGGACGCCCCGGCCCGGCGTCGCACGCGTGCCCCGGCGCACGAGAAGTGGGATGCCGATGAAGATCACTCGAAAGTTCACCAAGGACGGGCAGGACCCCTTCGCGACGGTCGAGTGGGTCACGCGTTCGTCGAGGATCACCAACCCCGACGGGTCGGTGGTCTTCGAGATGAAGGACGCCCTGGTCCCCTCGACGTGGAGCCAGCTGGCGACCGACATCATGGTCTCCAAGTACTTCCGCAAGGCCGGCGTCCCCCAGCCCGACGGGACAACGGGCCCCGAGAAGTCGGCCCAGCAGGTGATCCACCGCCTCGCCGGGTGCTGGCGTCACTGGGGCGAGACCCACGGGTACTTCGATTCCAAGGCCGACGCCCAGGCCTTCTACGACGAGCTCGCGTACATGATGGTGCACCAGATGGCGGCGCCCAACAGCCCGCAATGGTTCAACACCGGGCTCAACTGGGCCTACGGCATCAACGGCCCGGCCCAGGGCCACTGGGTCGTCGACCCCAAATCCGGCGAGCCCGAGCTCGCCGCCGACGCCTACACCCACCCCCAACCCCACGCCTGCTTCATCCAGAGCGTCGACGACGACCTCGTCAGCGAGGGCGGGATCATGGACCTGTGGGTCCGCGAGGCCCGCCTCTTCAAATACGGCAGCGGGACCGGCACCAACTTCAGCCACCTCCGGGCCGAGGGCGAGAAACTCTCCGGCGGCGGGCGCAGCAGCGGCCTCATGTCGTGGCTCCGCATCGGCGACCGCGCCGCCTCCGCCATCAAGAGCGGGGGCACGACCCGCCGCGCCGCCAAGATGGTCTGCCTCGACATGGACCACCCCGACATCGAGGATTTCATCAACTGGAAGGTCCGCGAGGAGATCAAGGTCCGCGCGATGGTCGAGGGGCTCCGCCTCCTCAAAAAGAACGACGCCGAGATCGCCCGGGCCTGCGACTGCCTGAAGCTCACGCTCGATTACGACTTCAACGGGGAGGCCTACGCGACCGTCTCGGGCCAGAACAGCAACAACTCGGTCCGCGTGCCCGACGCCTTCTTCAAGGCCGTCGACGACGACGCCGAATGGACGACCTACTGGCGGACCCGGCACGCCCCGGCCAAGACGCTGCGGGCCCGCGGGCTGTGGGACCAGGTCTGCGAGGCGGCGTGGCGCTGCGCCGACCCGGGCGTGCAGTTCGACACGACCATCAACGCGTGGCACACCTGCCCCGGCGCCGGGCGCATCAACGCCAGCAACCCGTGCTCCGAGTACATGTTCCTCGACAACACGGCGTGCAACCTCGCGTCCCTCAACGTGCTCAAGTTCTACAACCCCGCCACCCGCGCCTTCGACGTCGAACGCTACGAGCACGCCTGCGACCTGTGGACCGTCGTCCTCGAGATCAGCGTCCTGATGGCCGCGTTCCCCAGCCGCCCGATCGCCGAGCTCTCGTACCGCTACCGCACGCTCGGCCTGGGATACGCGAACCTGGGGGCCATGCTGATGCAGGCGGGGATCGCCTACGACAGCGACGAGGCCCGGGCCGTCTGCGCGATGCTCTCGGCCGTCATGACCGGGCGCTCCTACCGCCGCTCCGCCCTGCTCGCCGCCGAGCACGGGCCCTTCGCCGGGTTCGCGGCCGACCGCGACAACATGCTCCGCGTCATCCGCAACCACCGCCACGCCGCCAAGGGTGAACCCCGCGAGAGCGTGGCGTACGAAGACCTGACCATCCGCCCCGTCCCGATCGATCACGCGATCGTCAAGGCCGGACGCGTCGCGCTCTCCAACGCGGACGCCCTCCTGGGCCGGTCGGTCGCCGTGTGGGACGAGGCCCTCGACCTGGGCGAACGCCACGGGTACCGCAACGCCCAGGTCACCGTCATCGCCCCGACGGGGACCATCGGCCTCCTGATGGACTGCGATACCACGGGCGTCGAGCCCGATTTTGCCCTCGTCAAGTTCAAGAAACTCGCCGGCGGCGGGTACTTCAAGATCGTCAACGAGAGCGTCGCCCCCGCCCTGGTCGCGATGGGGTACACCAAGGACCAGATCGCCGAGATCATGACCTACATCCTCGGCCGCCTCCGCCTCGACGCCCCGCTGCCCAAGGGCGTCAAGGGCGCCGGCAAGGGCGAGACCCTCGCCGAATGGCTCCACGCCAAGGGTGTCTCCATCGAGGCCCTCAAGGCCATCGAGGCCTCGCTCCCCGGCGTGTTCGAGATCGGGTTCGCCTTCGCCGCGTGGAGCGTGGGCGACGAGACCCTCAACGCCCTGGGAATCAACCCCGAGAAGGCCAAGGCCGACCCGACATTCAACCTGCTCAAGGCCCTGGGCCTCACCCACGCCCAGATCGACGAGCTCAACACCGTCGTCTGCGGGACCCAGACCATCGAGGGGGCGCCCCACGTCAAGCCCCAGCACCTCCCCGTCTTCGACTGCGCCAACACCTGCGGCAAGCTCGGGACTCGCTTCATCGCCCCCGAGGGGCACATCCGCATGATGGCCGCCGCCCAACCCTTCATCTCCGGGGCCATCAGCAAGACCATCAACCTCCCCAACTCGGCGACCGTCGGCGACATCGCCCGGTGCTACCGCCTCTCCTGGGAACTGGGCCTCAAGGCCAACGCCCTCTACCGCGACGGGTGCAAGCTCAGCCAGCCCCTCAGCAGCACGAGCGATCAGGAAAAGTCCAAGGACGGGGGCACGGAGGCCCCCGCCGTGGGCCCTACCACCCTGGGCCCGGTCGCCCAGGACGCCCCGACCTCGAGCCCCCAGGCCGCGGCGGCCACCCTGGCGGATGCGGCCTCGAGCGGGGCGGTTGTCCCTGACGGGACCCTCCAGGGCCTCCCACCCAAGCCCCACCGCCGGCGACTCCCCGACACCCGCCGGAGCATCACCCACAAGTTCAACGTCGCCGGGCACGAGGGCTACCTCACCGTCGGGCTCTACGACGACGGCCGCCCCGGCGAGCTCTTCATCACCATGAGCAAGGAAGGCTCCACCATGGGCGGGCTCATGGACGCCATCGGGACCGCCACCAGCGTCTCCCTCCAGTACGGCGTCCCCGTCGAGAGCCTCGTCAACAAGTTCAGCCACCAGCGCTTCGAACCCGCCGGATGGACAGAGAACCCCGACATCCCGATGGCCAAGAGCCTCGTCGACTACATCTTCCGTTGGATGGGGATGCAGTTCGTCGAGGGGTACCGCGAGCAGTACGCCCCCAAGCGCAGCAGCGACATCGCCCAGGACCGGGCGACCGACCGGCTCGACCTTCACGCCGACCGCGCCCAGGCCGCCGCGCCCAGGCTCGACGTGACCATCGTCGAACCCGCCGCGTCCCGCGCCACCCCGGGCGAGAAGCCCGGCCAGGACGGGCCGTCCGGTGGTGGGGGGGGTGGGGTGGTCGGCGCGGTAAGGACGCACGTGCACGTCCGCGAGACCGAGATCGACGTGATCGCGGTGCGGGCCAAGCCCGGCTCAGTCCTGTCCGAGACCCTCAAGGAGGCCCAGGGCGACGCGCCCGCCTGCGACGTCTGCGGGACCATCACCGTCCGTAACGGATCGTGCTACAAGTGCCTCAACTGCGGGGCGAGCATGGGCTGCAGTTAACCCGGCCCCACCCCACCGTACACATGTCCCACGACCGGGGCGCGCGCCATTCCCACCACCCACCACGGTGTGCGCCCCGTCTCCCTGACCCCCGGCGGACCACCACCGCCGGGGGTATTTTCTTTCCGCGCCCCCGCCCCGCCCCGCTACGCTGAGGCGCTCCCCGAGGACCCGGCGTGTTCGTCGCCCAAGCCCACTCCTTCACGCAGCAGGCCCGCCTGGCGATCACCCTCGCGTGGATCGCCGGGTACACCAACATCCTGGGGATCCTCACCTGCGGGCACGTGCTCTCGCACGTCTCGGGCACCGCGTCCGACCTCGGGCGCCACGGCGCCGAGGGCAAGGTCCACGCCGCCGGGTTCGCCCTCTACCTCCTGCTCACCTTCGCGCTGGGGGCGGCCTTGTCCGGCTTCACGACCGAGCTGGGACGACGGCGCGGGTGGGACTCGATCTACGTCGTCCCCATGATCCTCCAGACGCTCCTGCTCTCGGGCTTCGCGGCGGGCGTCAACCTCCACGAGATGGAGGTCCCAGAGTCAGGCGTCCCGCTCTACGTCATGACCGGGCTGGCCTCCGCCGCCATGGGCCTCCAGAACGCGACGATCACCCGCATCTCGGGCGGCGTCGTGCGCACGACGCACGTCACCGGCGTGCTGACCGACCTGGGCTCCGAATCGGCCGGGCTCCTGTGGTTCCTGCGCGACCGCACGCGCGAGCGCGGGTGGGTCGGGCGGCTGGCGCGGGACCTGCGCCTCCACGCCGGGGCCCGACGCGTCGCCCTCCTCGCGTCGATCCTCGGCTCGTTCGTGCTGGGGGCGGCCCTGGGGACGCTGGCCTACGACCATTTCCCCAGGCCCGCGATGTTCCCCCCGGTGCTGTTCCTCCTGTGGATCATCGCGCAGGACCTGCGCACGCCCATCGCCGAGATCGAGCCCTCCGAGCTCGTCCGTGATTCGGGGTTCGACCTTCCCGCGGAGATCGCGGTGTTCAGGCTCCGCAAGGACGCCTCGCGCCGCGGCGCGGTGCAGCGGCTCCCGGACCTCTCGGGCTGGCTCGACCGCCTCCCACGGGCGGCCCGGGTGATCGTCCTCGACCTCGACGAGGTGAACCAGCTCGACACGGATTCGGCGTCCGAGCTCAACGCCACCATCACACGGGCCAACCAGGCCGGGCGCCGGATCGTGCTCGCCGGCGTCACCCCCGAGCAGTACCGGGACCTCGCCTGCGCGGGCGGGGATCAGGGCCTCGACCCGCTCGCCGCCGTCCCGCATATCGAATTCGCGATCGCCCGAGCCCTCCTGCTCCTCGAGGAACTCCGCGCCGCCGACGCCGAATAGCCGATGTCACGCCCGAGCGGGGGACGCCGGAGGCTTGGTCGGTCAACCCCTTTCTTGTATCATCTCACCGATCGGCCCGGACCGTTCGGAAGGAGCTCGGCATGGCACGTGCGCGTTTCACCGCTTTGTTCGCCCCGGTCCTCGCCGCCGTGTGCGCCGTGCCCGCGCCGGCGCAGACGACCACGCCCCGGCCCGCCCGACCGGGCCAACCCCAGCCCAGCGCCGTCCAGGTCAAGGTCGACGAGATCATGGCCCGGGCGTTCGAGGCCGGCGACGCCGCCGCGCCACGGATCGAGCTCGAGCGGATGATCGACCGGTCGGCGTACGCGGACGCGCTCGCGACGCCCGCGGAGCTGGCCGACCTCTGGGCGATCTGCTCGGCCCGCCGGTTCCTGATCCTCGTCAGCCGCGTGGGACAGTTCGACCTCCCCGGGCAGCAGCGGACCGACACCGCCGACCCCGCCGAGCGCCTCGCCCGCGACGAGGCCGACCGACGAGCGTTCGTGTCGGCGCTCAAGGACTTTCCCCGGCTCCGGGCCTCGGTCGCGCGGATCTTCGACCCGGCGATCGACGACGCGCGGGGTGTGCTCCGCGTGGCCTCGGCGATCGCGACGTCCAAGCCCAAGGAGGCCGAGCGGTTCAGCGAGCTGGCCGCCGCCATCGCCGTCGTCCACGACCGCCCGATCAAGGCCTGGGACGGGCGCGAGGTCGACGCGGCGGCGTTGTTCGACCACTTCACGCGGTACCACGACGCCCTGGTCTTCGGGGCCGACCGCCTGCCCGCCGAGATGATGGTGTTCATGGCGGACGTGCGGAGCACGCCCGAGGAATGGCGCTGGGCCGTGGCGCAGTACCGCGGGCGGATCAAGATCGGGAAGAGTTTCTTCGACGTGCCCTACGACACCGAGCACCTCGAGCGCAGCGTGCCCAAGAAGATCGAGGGGAAGCCCTACACCTTCCACAACCTCCGCGTCCTGGGCGGGATCTGCGTCGATCAGGTCTACTTCGCCGCCCAGGTCGCCAAGGCCATCGGGGTCCCCAGCGTCGTTCAATCCGCCCCGGGGCGCGACCTGGGGCACGCGTGGGTCGGGTATTTCCACCGCCACGGCGACGCCGGGCGCTGGGATCTCACCGAGGGTCGTTACGAGGAGTTCAAGGGGCAGCGCGGCTCGACGGTCGACCCGCAGACCGGGCGCGGGATCGCCGACGGGCAACTGAACCTGCGGGCGGGCTACGCCCTGCTCGCGAGGGAGCGCCGCGAGGCCGCCGTGGCGCTCTACGACGCGGCCTTGCGTCTGGACCACTGGTCGAGGCAGAACATGCCGCTCGCCAAGGCCTGCAACGCGCCGCCCGACCTCGCGGGGATCCGCGAGGCCGACGCCGCGACGGTCCTGACGCTCCTCGAAGCCTCGGTCACGCAGGCCCCCTCGTACGAGCCGGCGTGGGCGCAGGTCCACCGCATGGTCAGCGCGTCGGCCCTCGACGAGGCGCAGGTCAAGCGTTGGACCGACGCGATGTCCCGTCTCTGCGGCCCCGAGCTGGGCGATTTCGCCGTCGAGTGGGCCGCCCCGATGATCGACCGCATCGGTACGCCCCGCCAACAGGTCGACCTGTGGGAGTGGATGTACACGCGGTACGTCACGGGCATCAAGGACCGCCGCCTGGTCAACTACCAGGTTGCCGCGGATATCCGTCTCCGCCAGGCCGACCTGTGGGCCAAGGCGGGCGAGCCGGGCAAGGCGTGGGAGACGGTCCAGCGGGTGATCCGCGAGTTTCGCGAGGAGGGCCACGCCCTTCTCCAGGCGACCCAGCGGGGCGACAGCCTGCTCCGCGAGGGAGGCCGCCCGATCGGAGAGCGGGTCGAGCTGTGGAAGGACTCGTTCCTCAAAGCCCCCCGGCCCAGCAACGTCCGCCCCGAGTTCGCGATGTCCAGTTCGTGGTTCCAGCTGGGGACGGGGTACGTCGCCGTCCTGCGCGAGGCGGGTCGGGGTGGGGAGGCCCAGCCCATCGCCGATCAGCTCCAGGCGGTGTCCCGGCGGCGGAACTGAGCGGACCGGGATCCAAGCGATCGGGGCGTGCGGACGCGTATCCTCGCCCGCCGTGATGAAAGCCACCACCGCCCACGACGCTCTCGCCCACGCCCTGGAACGCCACCGGGCGGGCGCGTTCGACGACGCCGAGCGGATCTACCGGGCGGTGCTCGCCGACCTGCCCGACCACCCCGACGCGCTGCACCTGCTGGGGATGCTCGAGAAGGCCAAGGGTCGCGTGCCCGAGGCCGAGCGGCTGATGAGGCAGGCCCTGGTCCGTGCCGGCCCTTCGCCGCACTACGCCGCCAACCTCGCCGACCTGTTGCGTGAGACGGGGCGATACCCCGAGGCGTGGGAGTTCTACCAGAAGGCCATGGAGGGCGGCGGCGGCGCCGACGTGCTCAACAACGCGGGGCTGTGCAAGGCCGCGATGGGCGACCGTGCGGGCGCCGAGCGGGCCTACCGCGAGTCGCTCGCCCTCCGCCCGGACGCCCCCGCGACGCTGATCAACCTCGCGGCGGTGCTCATCGACCTGGGGCGGGCCGCCGAGGCCGCGGAGGTCGCCGCGAGGGCCGCCGCGTCGGCCCCGGACCTCGCGCCCGCGCACGTGGTGCATTCCTCGGCCCTGCTGGCCTCCGGCGACGCCGCCGGCGCCGAGGCGCCCGCACGCCGGGCGATCGAGATCGATCCCGACAGCCCGCGCACGCTGACGCAGCTCGGGCTGGTCCTCAACGCGCAGCGCCGCTTCGATGAGTCGTCGCCCGTGCTCGAGCGGGCCCGCGCGCTCGCGCCGCGCGACCCCGGGCCCGCGAGGCTCCTGGCGATCGCCGCGTGCGAGCGCGGGGACCTCGCGCTCGCGGCGCACGCCGCCCGCGACGCCGCCGCGCTCACCCCGGACCACCCGACGACGCTCGACCTGGCCGGGGCGGTCCTGATCCGCTGCGGGCTGGAGGATGAGTCGGTCCCGCTGCTGCACCGCGCGCTGCGTCTGGGCGCCGGCCCCGACGCGCACCACCACCTGGGGATCGCACTCGAACACATGGGGCTGCCCGAGCAGGCCGAGCGTGAGTACGACGAGGCCATCCGCCGGGCCCCCGGGCACGACGCGGCCCACCTCTACCGGGCCATGGTCCGCCTGTGGCAGGGCGATTTCGATCGGGGGTGGGCCGAGTACGAGTGGCGTCTCGCGTGGTCCGCCCGCCGGGGCTTCACGCGAGCGTTCCCTCAGCCCCGCTGGCGTCCCGATATGCCCCCGGGCACGACCGTGCTCCTCTGGGCCGAGCAGGGGCTGGGCGACGCCATCCAGTTCCTGCGTTACGCCCCGATGGTCGCCGCGCTGGGGCACCGGGTCATCATCGAGTGCGAGCGCACGCTGGCGGCGATGGCCCGCGGCGTGCCGGGCGTGTCGTCGGTGGTCGCCGCGGGCGACGAGCACCCGCCTTTCGATGCGCAGGTCCCGCTGATGAGCCTGCCCCTGGCCTTTGGCACCCGCGTCGAGTCGGTGCCCGCGCCGATCCCGTACCTCCAGGCCGACATGGTCCTGACCGCCGCCTGGCGGGCGTGGTTCGCCTCCCACCGTGCGCGCCGCGTCGGGCTCGTCTGGGCCGGGCGGCCCCAGCACCACAACGACGCCAACCGCTCCATGAGGCTCGCCGACCTCGAACCCCTCGCGGGCGTCCGGGGCGTCGAGTTCCACAGCCTTCAGAAGGGACCGGCCCGCGAGCAGATCGCCCGTCACGTCGGGTGGCTCTCGCCCGCCGACCACGCGGACCGGCTCACCGATTTCTCGCAGACCGCCGCCCTGGTCGAGTGTCTCGACCTGGTCATCGCCGTCGACACCTCCGTCGCGCACCTCGCCGGCGCGATGGGCAAGTCCGTCTGGCTCCTGCTCCCCCAGCCCGCCGAGTGGCGGTGGCTCCGGGGACGCGACGATTCCCCGTGGTACCCGACGATGACGCTGTTCCGGCAGACGACGCGGGGGGATTGGGCCCCGGTCGTCCAACGCGTCCGTGACGCCCTCGAAGCCTTGCCCGGGTCCGCTACGAACCCGCCGGATCGCACGAGGCCCGAACCCGCGCCGCGATCGGGGTGAGCGCGGTGATGATCGAGCGGGCCCGTGGCTCGTCCCCGGCACGAAGCGCCCCCGCCGCCTCGTACACGTACCGCGCCAGGTCCACCGTGTCCGCGCCCCCCGGGAGCCCCTCGTCCACGCCCCGCGACAGCCCCGACCACGCGCCGGTGGCCTCGGGGCCGATCGACCGCGCACGCAACGATCGTCGGACCGCGCCGCACGCCAGCACCACGGCGTACCGATCCTCGAGCGAATCGAGCGCCGTGCCCGCGCCGGCGTCGCCGCGGATCACCAGGTCCGCCGCACGCTCGATCGACGCACCGACCCCCCGGGCCAGGGCCGAGACGTCCTCCGGCGCAACCGTCCACAGCCAGACCCCATCGTGCGCCGGCTCGTCCCGGAGCGCCCACGCCGCGTCGCGGGCGACGCGCGCCAGCCGGACCGCGGGACGCAGGCGGGCCGCCTCCGCCGAGGGGACGGGCGAGTCGGGGTTGGCCCACCCCCGGGCCCAAGCCGCACGCGACGCGTCGATCATCGTGATCAACTCGGCGGCCCGCCCCCCCAGCATCCCATCCCACGCGCCGGACCGGAGTTCATCCTCGCCCGGGAGGAGCGCAAAGTCGGCGGCGTCGCCCGCCAGGGACCGGAGCCGTCCGAGCGCCGAGCGCAGGCTCTCGCGGGCGAGCACGCCCTCGCGCGACGACCACTCCACCGCGTCCTTGGCGTGGTCGAGCAGTCGCCGCGCCACGTGCGTGAACTCGTCCCGGGCCGCTGGGCCCGAGCGGGTGACCTCGCCCTTGGCGATCGCCGCGCTGGCCCGGTGGATCAATTCGAAATCGTCCATCCGCCGGCGGTGCTCGGCGACCGCCTGGACCACGGCCGGGGAGGTCGCCGCCGAGGACGATCGGATCGCCCCGGGCAGGACCGCGAGGACCAACGCCTCGCTCGCCGCGGTCAGGTCCGCTATCGTGCGCACCGCGGGCCGCAGCGGCTGCACGACGAGCGCCTCGCGGGCGAGCTCCTGCCGCCTCGGGAGCATCGCCGTCCACGACGCGATCACGGCCGTGTCCGGGCGGCCGTCCCCCGGCATGGCGGCCAGCTCCCCGAACGCCTCCCGCGAGGCCTTGAGCGCCGCGGCCTGGCGGCCCGAGTCCAGGTGCACCGCGATCCGCCGGAGCACAACCAGCGCGTCGAACTCGGCGCGGGCTGCGGGCGAGCCCGGGGTGCTTGATTCGTCGATCAGGGCGGCGGCGAACCGCTTCGACAGCGCGTCGCGCGACGCCGGGCTCAGCCACGCCGGGGGGGCGCGCACCAGCCACGACGCCCCGTCGATGCGGTCCTTGAGCTCGATCGCCCCCGCGCGGTGCGTGGGCCAGGCGCCCGCCCGCGTGAGGCGTTCCCCGACCGCGCGAGCCGCGTCGAGGAACGCCGGATCGCTCCACGCCGTGGGCGGACGCTCGGCGTCGAGGCTCAGGGTCAGGTCGGGCGCGTCCACGCCCGCCGAGGCAAGGCGGACCGCCGGCGCCAACGCCCACCGGAGCCGCCCGTGCAGCGACCCCGCGTCGTCGTACGACCCGCCCTCGATCTGGGCCAGGTCGCGGGCGAGCAGCGTGACCGCCGCGGGGTCGCGGAGCGCGTCCACCGCCGCGTGCCCCACGGCGTCGGACCGCCTGGCCAGCGTCAGCCCCGAGACGACCAGCGCCGACCCGCCGACCCCGCGCGACTCGCCCGCGCGGATCGCCCGGGCCGCGATCCCGCGCACGCGGACGGTGATCAGGTCGGCCTGGGGGGCACCGATCGGGTGAGGGAGGGTGGCCTGCTGCTCCAAGGATTTGGCGAAAGCGACCGCGGCGAGGCCCTCATGGGGCCCCGGGAGTGACGGGCCCCCGAGGCTCAGCCGCTGCGCCAGGGCCGGCGGGGTCAGGAGGGCCGCCGCGAGACAGGCCCAGCGCGCGCGCGTAGACCGCGTCCAGACGTTCGACCATAAGCCGGGCGTCGAACCGGACGCGGCAGACATCGCGTCCGTGTTCGGCGAGGCGTGCGCGTTCATCGGGGTGATCGTACATCCACCGCACGGCGCGCCGCAGGGCGCCGGTGTCTCCCGGGGGGACGAGCCGCCCCGTCCGCCCCTCGATGCACGCCTCCTTCGTCCCGTCGACGTCGTAGGCGACCACCGCCGTCCCGCACAGCAGCGCCTGGGGCACGGTCCGTGGGAGACCTTCGCGGTAACTGGGGTGGACCAGGAGGTCCATGGCCCGCATGTACGACGCGACCCGCTCCGACGGCACCAGCCCCGCCGTGATCACCCGCCCGTCGAGGCCCATCGCCCGGACCCGGGCCAGAAGCCGGTCCCGCCACCATCCGTCGCCCACCCAAAGGAGTTTCCACCCCGGGTTGGACCGCAGGTCCCCGCCGCAGGCGTCGAGGAGGTCGTCGTGCCCCTTGTGCTCGGCGAGGCGTGCGACCGTCCCGATCACGAAATCCGCGGGCGAGAACCCCAGCCCGCCACGCACGGCCTCCCGCGTCTCGTCCGGGCCCGACGGTGTCAGGTACCGCTCGACCTCCATCCCCGAATGGACCGTCACGTACTGCCCGGGCCGACCGATCCCGCGCGCGAGGAACTGCTCGGTCATCGCGTCGGCGACCGACACGATCACGTGGCACCGCCGGGCCGCGATCCGCTCCGACACGGCGTACACCGCGTTGACGGCCCGGCGCTTGAAACGGGCGACCGCGGACCCCTCGACGGGCATGAACGGCGGCCCATGAATCGTGTGCACGATCCCCGGCCGGTCGCGCTCGCCCAGCGCGGACCACGCGGCCAGGCGCCCCAGGATCCCCGCCTTGCTGCTGTGCGTGTGCACGATGTCGGGCCGGATCCGCCGGATCAGGTCCTTGAGCTGCCCGAGGCACCGGGCGTCACGCCGCGGGCTGACCTCGCGGCAGAGGTCGGGGACCTCGTGCATCGCGATCCCCCGCCCGTCGTCGGCACGGAACGCGGAAGCCCGCCCGAACAGCGACCCCTCGGGCCCGAAAATCGGGCCGTACCCCAGGTGGACCTCGTGCCCCAGGCGGGCCTGCCCCTCGCACGAGAGCACGGTGTTCTCCTGCGAGCCGCCGAGGATCAGCCGGGTGGAGAGGTGCATGATGCGCACGCCGGAGGGTACCTCGTCCTCCACGGGGACGCGGCATCCCGGGCGGGGGGCTTACCATCCGCCCCGTGGCATCGACTGGTCCAGACGACAAGGCCGCCCGAGCGTTCATCGCGTTGGTGGAGCGTCTCCGCCGCGGGGGCGAGACGCGCACGCTCGCGGTCCCCATCTCCGCCCGGCTGCTCTCGGACCAACTGACCCCCGTGCTGGCGTACCGCCGCCTGGTCACCCCGGACGAGCGCACGGCCCCGTCGTTCCTCTTCGAGTCCGTCGAGGGCGGCGAGCGCCAGGGGCGGTACTCGATCCTGGGCAGCCGCCCCGCGCTCGAGGTGATTGTCCACGACGACGACGGGGGGGTACAGCGGGTCGAGATCGTCGATCACCGTGAGCACCCGGAGCTGGCCGAGGCGTTCGAGGACGACGCGGGATCGGACAACCCGCTGATGATCCCGCGGGCCATTTCGCGCCGGTTCCGGCACGTGGTTCCCGAGCCCGTGTCGCCGCGGGACCGCCTGCCCGCGTCGTTCCTGGGCGGGTGGGTGGGGTACGCGGCGTACGACTCGGTGCGGTACGCCGAGCCGGGGAAACTCCCGTTCGCCTCCACCCCGCGTGACGACCGCGGGCTGCCCACCGTGCACTTCGCGTTCTACGACGGGGTGGTGGTCTTCGACCACGTCGACACGGTGGTGCACGTCGTTCAGACCGCGTTCGTGGGCCCCGTCGACGACCCCGGCGAGGCGTACGTCCGCGCGGCGTCGACGCTCGAGGCCCGGGTCGAGGAGGTCCAGCGTCAGAGAACCCCGCCCCCCGCGGGCCGGCTCGGCGACGACGCGCCCCCGGCGCCCCTCCCGAGCAACCTGACGCGCGAGCAGCACGCGGCGATGGTCGAGAAGGCCAAGGGGTATATCCGCGCGGGCGACATCTTCCAGGTCGTGCTCGGGCAGCGGTTCGAACGCGTCAGCGCGGCCGACCCGTTCGACGTGTACCGCGCCCTGCGGGCGGTGAACCCCTCGCCGTACATGGGGTACCTCCAGGCGCACGGGTGTATCCTCGTTGCCAGCAGCCCCGAGATCCTCTGCCGCGTCCGGCGCGAGGGCGACGGGCTCGCCGTGACCAACCGCCCGTTGGCGGGGACGCGTCGGCGTGGCGCGACCCCCGGCGAAGACCGCGACCTCGAGCGTGAGCTGCTGGCCGACCCCAAGGAGCGGGCCGAGCACATCATGCTCGTGGACCTGGGCCGCAACGACGTGGGCGTGGTCGCCCGCCCGGGGACGGTCTCGCTCCCCGCGGTGATGGAGGTCGAGCGGTACAGCCACGTGATGCACATCAGCAGCACCGTCACGGGCGTGCTCCGCGAGGGGCTGGATTGCTGGGACGCGCTCAAGGCGGCCCTCCCCGTGGGCACCATCTCCGGCGCCCCCAAGGTCCGGGCCATGCAGATCATCGACGAGCTCGAGCCCCTCCGGCGCGGGCCCTACGGCGGCGGGTTCGGGTTCGTCGGGCTCGACGGGCAGATGGACATCGCCCTGGCCCTGAGGACCATCGTCGTCCCCACGGCCCTCCACGACGCCGGCGGATGGACGTACCACCTCCAGGCCTCGGGCGGGATCGTCGCCGATTCCGACCCGGGCGCGGAGTATCAGGAAACCGTCAACAAGGCCGCGGCCCTCGCGCGGGCCATCGACGTCGCCGAGTCGGCCTTCGGCGCGGGCTGAACGACGGGCGGCGGCGGAGGGGTGGGGGTGGGGGTGGGGGTGGGCTAGCGGTCCAGCTCGGCGGCCACCACGTTGATCGACCCGATCACCGCGACGATGTCGCTGAGCAGGTGACCCTCGGCGAGCTTGGCCACCACCTGGTAGTTAATAAAGCACGGCGGGCGCGTCTTGACGCGCCAGGGGCGCGGGCCCCCGTCCGCGACGATGTAGTACCCCAGCTCGCCGTTGGCCGTCTCGACGCCGTCGTAGCACTCGGCGACCGGGGCCTTCCACCCGCGGTTGGTCATGATCAACTCGAAGTGCTGGATCAGGCCCTCGATCGAGCCGTACACGTCCTTCTTGTTGGGCTTGACGGCCTTCCCGTCGGCGAAGGTGTCGACCGGGCCCTGGGGGATGCGGTCGATCAACTGCTCGATGATCTTGCAACTCTGCTTGATCTCCTCGCACCGCACCAGGTACCGCGTGTACGCGTCCCCGACCTCCGTGACCGGGACGCTGAACTTCACGGCCTCGGCGCCGTCCCCGTCCCAGTTGTCGGCGTAGCAGAGGTACGGGCTGTCCTTCCGCAGGTCGCGACGCACGCCGCTGGCCCGAGCCATCGGGCCCGTCATCGACCAGGCGATCGCCTCGTCCTTGGTCAGCACCCCGATGCCCTGCGTCCGGTCCATGAAGATCCGGTTGCGGTTGAGCAGGTTCTCGAGGTCGGCGACCGCCTCGGGCACCTCCTTGTAGATCAGGTTCTTGACCATCGCCTTGAAGGTCTCGTCGCCCCGGCCGGCGCAGGGCAGGTCCTGCATCAGCCCGCCCACGCGGGTCCAGTCCGGGTGGAAGCGCTGCCCCGAGACGTAGTCCACCAGGTCGTAGATCTTCTCGCGGACGTTGAACGCGTAGATGAACCCCGTGAACGCGTTGAGGTCCAGCCCCGCCGCCCCCACGCACAGCAGGTGGTTCTGGATCCGCGCGATCTCCGCCATGATCGTCCGAAGCACCTTGCACCGCGGCGTGATGCCGATCCCGAACAGCTTCTCCACGCACTGGTGCCAGCAGATGTCGTTCGCGATCGGGGACAGATAGTCCATCCGGCTCACGATCGTCACGTACTGGTTGTAGTCCAAGACCTCGCCCAGCTTCTCGAACCCGCTGTGCAGGTACCCGATGTGCGGCGTGCACCGCGCGATCCGTTCCCCGTCCAACTCCAGCACCAGCCTCAGTGTCGTGTGCGTCGCCGGGTGCTGGGGACCGAAGTTCAAGACCCACCGGTCGCCCGTGTCCACGTGCTCTTTCAGGTAGCCCGTGGTGTCGGCGTCAACGGTGTAGCCCTCGGCGGGACGGATCGTGTACGGCACGGATCGTTCTCCTGCAAGCCATGGATCGCCCCGCCCCCTCCGCAACGGCGTGCATCGTATCCCCGGCCGGGGGCCCGCCCATCGAGCCCCGATCATCCTCCCCGATCCGGGGTCGGGAGACGTTAGAATCTCAACGCCGGTCGATCGATCGCGGGATCGTCCGGCGGCGAGGAGGCGATTGGATGGTGCTGAACGGAGTGCTGGCGTCCGGGGCGCAGGGCGTGATCTCGTGGGTCCTCATCGGCGGGTACGCGCTGCTGGGCGTGACGGCGGCGCTCGTCGTCGTCCGCCTGATCCGCGGCACGCGATCCTTTGGGGCGCCCGAGAAAGGCCTGGTTCTGGCGGCGTTGGTCGTGGTCACGGGGCACGTGTACGCGATGAACCTCTCCGGGGCCGTGGGGCCGGCGGTCGAGCGTGCCGACGCCGCCCTCGCCGAGGCCGGGCCGTTCACGACGGGCGCGACGGCCCTTGGCCCCCGGTTCGCCGCCCGGCACCAGGCGTTGCGCCGGCTCGCCGAGAGCGGCCGGGCGAACTCGGCGGGCGCGAAGGTCGCCGCGGTCTACGCCGATGCCGTCGAGGAGATGCAGAGGGCCGCCGCCGAGTTCGACGCGGCGCTGGGCGCGTTCCTCGAGGCCGACGCGTTCAACGCCGGGACCATCCGCACGCGGGCCCAGGCCGACGCGCGGTTCCAGAAGTCGGCGGCGTGCGCGACGATGGCGCGCCGGCTGATCCGCTCGCTCGACGATTGGCCCAACGCGGCGGTCGAGAAGATCCAGGACGCCGGGTTCGGCCTGGGCGATCAGCACGACGTCATCGCCATGATCCGCGATTCCATCGCGTTCGATGCCGATGTTCGGCTTCTCAAGATCGAGTGCGACCGGGCCGAACTGGCGGGCACGTTCCTCCTCGCCCTCCGCGAGCATGTCGGGCGGTGGCGGGCCGAGGGCTCGGCGGTGACCTTTGGCGAGGGGGTCCCCGCGGAGGTCGTCGAGCGGGTCAACGCCGTCCCCGCCCGGCTCAAGGGGCTCGATGAGGCCAAGGCCGCCCTCCTCGGGGTGACGCCGAGGTAGATCGCTCCACACCATCGGTGTTCTGGAGGATTAATCCTCGGGTGGGATGTTGCTTACGTGCGGCCGGGTCAAGACTTAGAGAATATTGCGGCGCCATGGACATAAAAAAGATCCCGACGGCATGATGACGGCTTGACGCCCGAGGACACGTTCGATATCTTGGTCGACATGGTCGACATGGTCGACAGTTCGGCGCGGCGGCGCGGGGTGAGGTGGGCGGCCGTGATGGCCGCCGCGGTGGCCACCTTCTCCACAACTCATGCCGCGTTCATCCGCGGTGGAGAGCGGCGTCCCGCGGTCGATCCCGTGTCGATCGAGGCGTGGCTGAGGTCGATGCCGGGCCGGCTCGCCGGGGCGACACGCGACGGCGACGGGGTGCGTGTGGAAATCGAAGAGGTCACCACCACGCGGCTCACCCGCGACGAGGCCGAGGCGAAGTGGGCCGCCGTGGCACACTTCCCCGATCACCCCGACCGGGCGAACGCCGAGTTCCACCGGGCGCTCCTGAACCGGCCGTACCGACAGTCGTCCCTCGTCATCGACGCCGGCGACGGCGCGTGGTTGTACCGGATGGTCATCGATCCGCACGATTCGATGCCCAACGGCCTGACGGTCCATTCCGGGGGAGATGCGTCCCGGCGTTGGACGGCCACGGCGAAGCACCTGACCATCATCCGGCTCGGCGTCCCGTACCCCGCCGGCAGCGCCCCGGCCCACCACCGAGCCGCCGCCCGAGAGCTCCTCCAGGACACGCTCCTGTGCGGGATCCCGTTCTGGGGCGACGAGCCGACGATCCGAGTAACCGCTCCGCCGGGCCGGGAGTGGAACGCGGTCATCGGCAAGCCCGGGTGGCCCTCGGTCCTCAAGGTCGCCGGCGGGTGGGAACGGGCGAGGGGAGACGCCACGGGCCCGGGCGATCCCGTGATCCGTTCGGCCGCCATGAGCCACGCCGATACCGGGGCGTCGTCGCCGCGGCCGGATTGGAACAGGGTCAGGTACGAGGGCCATCGGTACGAGGCGGCGTTGGACCTGGTGTACCCGTCGCGGTCGGTGCTCGACCGTGACGACCGGACCCGGACGACCCGGACGGTGGTGAGCCTGTCCCGCGTCACGCGGGCGGAGGCCGCCGCCGCCGCCGCGTTGCCCGAGGCCCCGCCCGGGGCCGTGGTTCAGGATTTCAGCGATCCCGATTCGCCCGCGTGGGCGCTCCACGATGCCTCGCCCAGGGCGGTCTGGAGGCACGAGTCGGGCCGTGACGTGATCGACGTGAAAGACCAGCCGATCATGCCGATCGGCTCGAGTCAGCCCGATCTGAGAAGACCTTCGGGCTCTGGGAACTCAAAGTGGTACGTATCCGCGGCATTAGTAGTGCTGGTGCTCACGATCGCCGGGGTCGTGTGGATCCGTCAAAGGAGAATCGCTTCATGAAATCTGCGAACTCTGTGTCAAGGCATTCACGGTTGGCGGCGCTGGCAGGCATGGCCTTGGTTGGAGGTGTCTTGGCTGCGCCACAGGCGTGTTTCAAAGAGATTGCGCGAACATGCTCAAGCCTCTGGGCGGATACTACGCGGGTGTGCTACAACGGCGCGGTGGCAACGCCATGCGCTGATGTCGTGATCGATTCCGGAACCACCTACGACGTTCGGCAAGCGCAGGCGGGCGAATCTGGGCGGACGGGGTGGCATTTCGAGTCCTCGACGACGACTATCGCATTCTACAAATGCGCAGGGCCGTCCAATCCTCCTCAGCAGAACTGCGTGCCCGAGAACCCGCCGATTCAAACAAAAACGTGCATGGGGCGTAGAGAGAATTCATCATCCCTGCCGTGCTATATCGCGGTCCCGTGAGGGGCGCTGATTTTATGTACAGGCTCGGATCGCACGTTGATGCTTTCGCACGCAACGGGCTCTCCCTACTGACACCTCTCGTTATGCTGGTCGCGTGCCTCGCGAAGTTGGCCGACGCGGACACCTTCGGGGCATCACTCGACACCTTTGGAGCGATCCCGGAACAAGCACGCCCATTCGTTGCCTCAATGGTTCCGGCGGCCGAGGCGGTTCCTATCGCGGCCTGGGTGGTCGGTAGAAAGTCCAGCGCGAACACGATCGCAACGTTTCTGGTAGGCATCTTTACGCTGATTATGATTCATCACTGGATCCGCGGTGAGTTCCCAGATTGCCAATGTTTCGGTGCGCATCTCCGTCACGCGATGGAAGAGGAGCAAGCATGGGATCACTTCAAGAGGAACTTCGGCCTCCTCATCCTCGCGCTCGCCGGTGCTCTCGCGATGCCGGATTCGGCTTCTCGCTCGTCGAGCTCCTCGTCGTCCTCGCGATCGTCGGGGTGCTGACGGCCATTCTCGTCCCGTGGCTCGCTGGGGTCCGCAGGGCCGGCGCCGAGGCCCGTTCGCTCTCGAACCTGCGCACTCACGCGCAGGCGATGTCGGCGTACGCCGGCGATTACGCGTCGGTGCTCCCGTACATCACCCGGCTCGGGTTCGAGGTGAACCGGCTCGAAGGCGGCGGGGTGGTGATCGAGTCCTGCTCGTACTTCGACGCCCACCGCGTCTGGCACGTCGTCCTCGCCGAGCCGTATTACAACGCCCCGGCGACCTCGACGGTCTTCTTCCCGCCACGCTACCAGCAATACGGCGACGCCTGGCCGTACCTCACGCCCTATTTCTACCCCTGCGTCTACATCGCCCGCCCCGAGTTCTGGACCCCCGAGACGCGCATGGGTGGGTCCCAGTTCGCCCCGACCCGCCTCGATGAAGTCCAGCACCCCGACGCCAAATCCCTCATCGTCGAGTCCTGGCCGTATCTCGACCGCGTCCTGAACGACCCCGAGCGTCACCGGCTCGTCCCGCTGCCCGTCGCGTTCGGCGACGGGTCCGCCCGCTCGGTGCCGTGGGACCAACGCGTGGGCGGGTACGAACGCGGTGAAGGCAACCAATTCGCCGCCGACGGCGCCGTCCATTACTCCGACTCCCCGCCGCTCCTCCACACCCTCCGCGGCGTCCGCGGGCGTGATGTCCGCTGAGCCTCGGTCCACCCCCACCCGTCACAACCCGCACAACCGGCCCCCGCACCTCCCGCCCGGCGCCGCCCCGGCCCACGCGCTGGCGCGGTTATGCTTCACACCCGATCTTCTCATGCGATGGACGCACCCACGATGACCGACCCACGAACGTCGCCCCCGGCCCGGCCCGATCACCCGCGCGGTCGGGCCTTCGACGACCTCGCCCGCTCGTACAACTTCCGCTACGCCGGCGAACGCTCCCACATCTTCACCGACCTGCTCGTGGACGAATGCCGCCGGCTCGCCCGCCCCTCGCGCGTGCTCGATATCGGCTGCGGCGGGGGGATCGAGTGCGACCTGGGCTTGACGCGCCGCGTCAGCGAGGCCTGCGACGAGCTCTGGGGCGTCGAGCCCGATCCCAAGATGCCCGAACCCCCGGGGATCTTCGCCAGTTACCAGCACGCCCTGCTCGAAACCGCCGCCATCCCCGACGCTTCGATCGACCTGGCCTACTCGTTCATGGTCATGGAGCACGTGCAAGACCCCGAGGGGTTCATGCGGGCCGTCCACCGCGTCCTGAAGCCCGGCGGCGTCTACATGTTCATGACCATCAACGCGAGGCACTACTTCGCACGCCTCGCCGGGACTCTCCGCCGGATCAAGGCCGACGAAGGCCTGCTGCGCCTGCTCCGCGGCAAGCGCGAGGTCGAGGAATACCACTACCCCGTCGCGTACAAGATCAACCGCCCCGAGACCATCGAGCCCGTCGCGAGGGCCGTGGGCTTCGAGACTCCGTCTTATGTTTTCATGGAGAAGAACGGGCCCGAGCCGTACCTCAAGGGTCCGCTCAGGCCCGTCCTGTGGGCGATGAACTGGAAGCGTGGCGTGGTCAAAAACCCGCGGGCCCTGCTCGAGCTGGTCTGCCGGGTCCGCAAGCCCGCCTGACGCCCCCACCCCCCCACACACCCACCCCCCCACCCCCCTACCTCCCCGTGGTCGGGCTAGAACAGGAACCGGAACCCGAAGCCGACGGCGAAGTCGAGCTCCGCCCGCTCGTCGAGCTTGTTCCACAGCGGGAACTGGGCCATGACCTCGAAGCCGAACCGTCGGCCCTCGTACATGAACCCCGGGGCCCACCGAAGCTCGGTGTCCCCGTTGGTCTCGTAGAGCCCGTTCATCTCGAGCGTCGCGTACCACGCCCCCTCGGTCTCGCTGGTGTAGCGCTCCGGGAAGACGCGGTACACGTACGCCGTGTTGAACGCGAGGGCGTCGTCGGGCCCCTCGCCGCCGTTGTTCTTCCCGGGGGTCCCGCCCGTGTTGAAGGTGTAGAGCAGGTCCTGGTTGAACCCGTGGCGGCCGCGGACGATCGTGATCACCCCGCCCAGGTGCGGGTTGACGGACTGGCTCGCGAACTCGCGGCTGTCCCCGCTCGTGACGTACGCGCCCCCCAGCAGCGCGACGCGGGTCGTGTCGATCCCGCCGGGGTTGTCCATATAGACACGGTACTTGAGCATCAGCTCGACGTCCTCGACCCCCACCGCGTGCTCACGCCCCGACGGGCTCTCGGAACGCTTCCACGCCGCGGGAACATCGACCGTCAGCGACAACGCCCTCGCCAGCCCGACCTGCACGGCGTTGCGCCACTCCACCACGTCCTCCCGCGTCTCGCCCGAGACCGGGTTCTCGCCGTAACGGATGAAGTGCATCTGCGTCCGCAGGATCCAGCTCCCCGGGCCCGGCATCGTCGCCGCCTGCGTGTACATCGCCTCCTGCCCCAGCGCGATCGGGGCGAGGCACCCCGCGGCCGCCGCCGCGATCAGTCTGATTCTCATACGCCCACCTCCGTTTATTTCTGGGTGACCTTGACGAGCGTGAACCCCGCGTCGGCGACCGCCTCACGCAGGTCCATCGGCGAGAGCCGACGCTCCCCCTCCGCGAGCGCCAACTGGACCGTCCCGCTCCCAAGGTCCACCCGGACCCCCTCCACACCGGGGAGACGCTCGAGCTGCTGATCAATGTTCGTCGCGCACAACGGGCACCCCAGCCCGTTGACGTACAACAACGCCCAACGGCCCTCGATCGGCTTCTTCGACGACAGCAACGCCCGGTCCTCCTCGCGGGCGGCGTGCTCCCACGCCTCCTCACCGCTCACCGAGACCTTGCGAGAGCCCGTCAGGTCCGCCGTCGGCGCCGACGAGAAATCGACGCCCGAACCCTTCGAGGCGCACCCAACCATCGGGACGACCAACAACGCAGCGGACAACGCCGCACATGCAATCCAACGCATAGCCATGCTCCGGTTCAAAGTTGACACACGGTGATCTTCGTGAACGACACGCGAACGAAACGCCCGCGCGCTAGATCACCCACACCGAGAGCACCGCTCGATCGACCATCGGCCACGCAGCGGTGGACGCCCTCGGGACGCCCGCCGCGACGCGCGCAACCGCACGCCCAGACGACCCATCCCGCATCAGCCGCACCCATGGCCGATCAGGCTCGGCCGACGCCCGCCTGGGGCGGACCGACACGCGGGGTGATGCCTGCGACAACTCGCCCGCCGGGACCGCATTGGAGGCGGGCAACGGCCCGCCCGGCCGCGACGGGCCGCACGGGCACGGCGGGGACCGGGGGACAACCGCGTCGCTCGGATCCCCAAGACCTTCGCCGGCCGGGCCCTCCCCGCACGGGCACGCGTCGCCGCACCCGCACGGGACGCCGCACACGCCGACCGCCCGGGCGGGATCGCCCGCCGCTCGCGCCCAGACCGCCGGCGAGAGCATCGCGCCCACCACCATCAGCAACGCCGCGGCCCAGGCGGGCCACGCCCGTCGGGCTGGGTTCGAGATGGAGCGGGTCGTGTTCATCATTCCTTCATCGACATCCGGCGTGAGCCCGCCTTTCCCATCCTTCGACACGCCCATCCATCGAGGCGCCGCGGATCAACTCTACACCTCGCCCACCGACCGGGCCCACGCCCACTGCCGCGCCAGCCCCTCCTCGAACGCCGTCGCCGGCTCGTACCCCAGCTCCCCCCGCGACCGCGACAGGTCCGCCCACGTCCGC
The DNA here is from genome assembly GCA_015200025.1 of Phycisphaeraceae bacterium. Taxonomy (GTDB): domain Bacteria; phylum Planctomycetota; class Phycisphaerae; order Phycisphaerales; family UBA1924; genus UBA2396. The sequence continues at coordinate 1,803,105 of CP054186.1, forward strand.
TCCACATCCCCGGGCTGCGCCGGGCCCGGCTCGACCACGGGCCTCTTCCCGACCACCCGCCCGATCGATTCGATCATCGCCGACAGGCTCACCGGCGACGAGCCCCCGAGGTTCCACACCCGGTACCCGAACCGGTCCACCCGCCCGTACGCGCTCACCACGCCCGACACGATGTCATCGATAAAGGTGTAATCCCGGCTCGTGGTCCCGTCGCCGAACATCCGGATGTGCTCGCCGCGCGAGATCCGCGACATGAACGACCGGATCGCCAGGTCCGGCCGCTGCCTCGGCCCGTACACCGTGAAGAACCGCAGCATCGCCGTCGGCATCCCCGTCAGGTGGTGGTGCGTGAACCCCAGGAGTTCGCACGCCCGCTTCGTCGCCGCGTACGGGCTGATCGGGCGGTCCACCGGGTCGTCCTCGGCGAACGGGGTCTTGGTCTGGTTCCCGTACACCGAGCTCGACGACGCCACGACCACGCGAGCGCACCCGCCCGCCCGTGCCGCTTCCAGCACCACCGACGTCCCCGTCACGTTCGCGTGCGCGTACCCGGCCGGATCCTGGATGCTCGGCCTCACCCCCGCCTTCGCCGCCAGGTGGATCACCCCGCCCACACGGTGCGCCCGCACGACCGCGCCGAGCCCGCCCGCGTCGGTGATGTCCCTCGCCTCGAATCGCCACCGGGATGACGCGCCGAACTTCGCCGCGGACGCCTCGATCTCCGCGAGCGTGCGCCGCTTCTCGCGTTCCGCGTAGAACGGGTCGAAGTTGTCGACCCCGACCACCGCGTGGCCGTCGCGCAGCAGCCGCTCGCACACGTGCGAACCGATGAACCCCGCCGCGCCGGTCACCAGAATCGAACGCTCGTCCACGCGAACCTCCCGCGACCGAGTATAGCACGAAAGGTATATGTTAGGTATTCAGCGAAACCCCGAGAGCCCCCGAGGTGGGGGGGGGTGGGGGGGTGGGGGAGTGGGGGGGCTGGGGGCTGGGGGCTGGGGGTCTCAAAAACAAGCAGGGCGCCATCAGTTGGACAGCGCCCCGCTGGAGGAGAGAGAGATCATCCCACTATACGTGGTTATCGACCCTTGAGTTCGAAATCTATCAGAAAATTCACGGCCGAATCGTCGACTTGAACAATGATCCGGCATATGCCCCATCGAGGGCGGGTTGAGAATACGTACAAAAACCTAAATACTCGATTAAAGAAAGAACAGGGGCCGGTCCTCGCAGCGGACCGGCCCCTGTTTCGCAGTCCTTGGGCACACACCCGGCCCCGGCGGTCCGAGGGTCTGCCGTGGGGAATCGGTGGTGATTACCGTGGCGCGCGGGGCACGCGGACGTCGTTGGGGCCGGGGGCCGGACGCTGCTCGTTGCCCGGCTGCTGCCCGGGGCGGCCGCGCTGGGCGTCGGGGTTGCGCATCCGCTCGCCGAGGTTCTTCGCGGTCTCGGCCCGCTCCTCGGGCGACATGTTCCTCAGGCGCTCCTTCAAGCGCTCGGGCAATTCCAGCGCGTCGAGCTCGGCGTCGGTGATCTTCCCGTCCTCGGCGGCCTTGGTGATCGCCTCGTTCATCTGGCCGCCGCCCATCCCGCCCTGCTGACGCATCCGGGCCAACTCGGCGTCCACCAGCGGACGCTGCACGGAGGTCAGCACGCCAAGGACCTTGGTCTGCGTATCGGCGGGCTTGGGCGCACCCTCGGTGATCTCGCGGAGACGAGTCCGGGCCTTCTCGGCCGCGGCCTCGTCGATCCGCTCGGGGGCCATCATGTCGTCCGCCGGCCGATCGCCGGCGGGGCGGCCCGGGCGGCCTTCGGGACGGCCCTCGGCGGGGCGGCCCTGCTGGCGGTTCTCGGGAGAGGCCACTTGCAGCACGGCCAGCGCCCGGCGACGCTCCTGGGGAGGTAGTTTCTGCGCGAGCGACTCGATCTCGGCCCGGTGCTTTTCGACAAAGGCCGTCTGCTTGGCCTCGAACTCGTCGGTCAGCACCTTGATGCGGGAATCCTGGTCGGACGTGAGGCGGACCTCGGCGGCGGCCTTCTCGCCGCGGACGACCTCGAGCGCCCGCATGAACTGACGCATCGGCATCGCGCCGTCGGCGGCGGCCCGGCCCTGGCCGCGCTGGCCGGGGGCGAAGTTCTGACGCTGACCGGGTTGCCCGCCGTCGCGGACCGCGGGCCCCCTCAGGGCCGGTTCGGCCCCGGGTCGCTGCCCCTGGGCCAGGACGGGGGACGCGAGGCCGACGCTCGCGAGGATCAGGACGGTGGTCAGGGATCGGGTCATGGATGCAACTCCTGGTGATGACACATGATGGAACGGATGAACCGTCGTGCGGGAGGCCCGAAGACCGGTCCGCGGGTGGTTCATCGGCATAACGCCCCATCCCGGGGTCGATTGCGGGCGAATCCTGTGCCCGGGGAGTACCCTCGGAACAGGACCGACGCCCGCGCGGCGTACCCGGACGGGAATCAACCACCATGGCACTGAACAAAGAACGAATCGCGCAGGTGTTGCGCGGCATCGAGAATCCGGCGGCGGACGGCGACCTGGTGACGTCGGGGGCGTTGCAGTGGATCGCGTGGTGCGACACGTACGGCTCGGTGAAGTTGCACATGCCGGGCGGGGTCGCCGCGCCGGCGATGGATCGGCTGGCGCGGGTGATCCGCGGGGCGATCGAGGCGGAGGCGGCGCGCGAGGGCGGGAAGGTGGACTCGCTCACGGTCGAGTACGTGGACGACGCCGGGACGGTCGTGCACACGTCGTCGTCGGGGGCGTTTACTGGTGGGACCGGCCGCGGGGCGCCCGGGGGTGGGCCCGAGGGCGGGCACCGCCCCATCGGCGGGCTGGCGAGTGGTGGTGGGGGGAGTGGGGGCGTGGGGGGCGTGGGGGGTGTGGGGGGTGTGGGGGGTGGGGCGTCGCGGGTGATCGCGGTGGGGGCGGGGAAGGGCGGGGTGGGGAAGTCGACGGTGGCGGTGAACCTGGCGGTGGGTTTGGCGCGGCGTGGGCGGTCGGTGGGTTTATTAGATGGTGATATCTATGGACCGAGCCTGCCGACGATGCTGGGGCTTCGGTCGATGGAGCAGGCGGTGGTGGGGGGGAAGCTGGTGCCGTTCCGTGCGCACGGGGTGAAGGCGGTGACGATCGGGTCATTGGTGGACGCGGAGAAGCCGCTGATCTGGCGCGGGCCGATGGCGCACGGGGCGTTCAAGCAGTTGCTGGAGCAGACGGCGTGGGGGGAACTGGACGATTTGATTATCGATCTGCCGCCGGGGACGGGGGATGTGTCGCTGACGATGGCGCAGCAGTTGAGGCTGACGGGGGCGGTGGTGGTGTGCACGCCGCAGCGTGTGGCGCAGGACGACGCGGTGCGTGCGGCGCGGATGTTCCAGCAGTTGGGGATCGAGGTTTTGGGGGTGGTGGAGAACATGTCGAGTTTCATCGGGGATGATGGGAAGGAGTACGACCTGTTCGGGAAGGGCGGGGCGGAGTTGATGGCGCAGCGGCTGGGCGTGCCGTTCCTCGGGGCGTTGCCGATCACGATGTCGCTGCGGGTCCACAGCGATTCGGGGGATCCTTCGGCGAACTTCACGGGGACGGACGCGGCGGGCCGGCGGCTGTCGGCGGCGCTGGAGGCGGTGGTTTCGAACGTGGAAGCGCAGGCGGCGTTGGCGGCGATGCGGGCGGGGGCCGCGGCGCCGACGCTGACGGTGAGTTAGATCACGATCTGGTCAAGACTTCCGTGCGGGCCGGGGCGGTGTTCGCCGGGCTCATGTTATTTTATTTCCGAGGATCGGCGATCGCCCTTGACACGTGAGACGGGGGGGGGGTAGTCTGCATGAGGTGAACGGAGGGCCGGCCGTGCGGTCGACAGACCCGGGTGTTCGGTGGTGTTGGGGTGAAGGCCGCGGCGGCGCGGGGCGGGGCGTGTATAAGCGGGGGTTCACGCTGATCGAGTTGATGGTGGTGCTGGGGATCGTGGCGATCCTGGTGGGGCTCGCGTTGCCGGCGCTGAGCGCGTCGTACGGGCGGGCGAGGCTGACGCGGGCGATGTCGACGGCGCGTCAGGCGGCGGTGCTGGTGGACCTGTATACGCGGGAATGGAAGGACGTGTACCCGATCTGGGGCGCGGGGGCGCCGTCGGCGAGGTCCGGATGGGTGTTCGCGTTGATCGACGCGGGGCTGGCCGGGTCGCTCGACGAGATCGATCCGGATCGGCATCGGTACCCCGAGCGTTCTTCGGCGGACGGGGGTGTGCATTGGCTGTTGTCGATGGGTTTGTGCTATGACCCTGAGAAGATGGTCCCCGGGCAGACTGTGGTTCTGCCGCAGGTTCCGGAGGGTCCTTACCTCTCATCGGACGAGGACATGCCGCATTCGCCGATCCGTACGGGGGACGTGGTGTACCCGTCGGACAAGGGGATGCTGGCGCCGGTGTGGGTGACGTGGGGTCCGCTGACGGGGCCGTGGTGCTGCTTGCCGAATCCTCAGCCGGCGCCGGTGCCGTTCTGTGATCTGCACGTGGAGGCGTTGCGGTGGGTGGAGTGCGTGAAGGATGGGCGGGTCGAGGGGGAGTACGGGATCGGGTTCCCTGTGTACTCGACGTGGTATGGGTGCCGGGGGCGTGATCGGGCGAACTGAACCGAGGAGATGCCCATGAACGCAACGGTTCGTACGTCGGGTGGGACGTCGGCGGTGGTATGGATCGGCGTGGCGGTTGCGGTCGCGGCCCCCATATGTTACGATGTTTCATTCAACACATGCCAATGGGGGTTGGACTGCGGGACGTCGGCGACGATCACGGTGTGCGAAAGCTCGTGGCAGACCGGAGCGCCGGGGGCGCATAAGGTGGAGGGGCCGTTTCATAGCGCGCCGCGGAAGTGCTACACGTTCACGGGCACCGCGGTCGGCGAGTGTTGGACGACGTACCCGGGGATGCGGAGGATCCCATCGTGCAACATCCCGGGCTCCGAGACACTTTGCTGCTTCTATCCCGAAGATCAGCCGCCGACGGTGAGCGATGGTGAAGGGAACATCGTGCGTCCGGCGAGTCAGGGTGATATCAAGTATTGTGTTGGCACGGGTTCACCCGCGTACCCGTTCTGATCGAGGAACGGCCCCGTTCGGAATGGACGCCGAGGAGGATGCGCGATGATCGTGTGCGCGTGGACGGTCTCGGTCTTGGCGGCGGGAGCGGGGTGGGGAGCGGGGTTGGTCGGTGCGGGGATGGATGAGGAGCCGGTGTCGAGGGAGGCGTTGTGCGCGCTCTCGTCGCGGGTGCCGTTGACGGGCGGGTACGAGGCGGTGTACCGGCGTGCGGAGCCGTCGGGGGTGATGGTCGTGGCGTACGACGCTGGCCGGCGGTCGTGGTACACAATCGAGGGGGCGACGGCGCGGGGGGTGGACGCGGTGGGGCGGAGTTTCCATCGCAAGCACGAGCCGGGGGAGCGAGGGCTGTCGTACGTGTCGTTCCCGAGGGAGGACCGGTTTGATGCCCGGCATGTGGAGCAGTTTGTCTCGCCGAGTGTTTTCCTGGTCGAGGTGTGCCGGTCGGGGATGACGCCGGTGGAGGTGGTGCGGGATGGTGACGGCCTGGTGCGGTTCACGGTGACGATGCCGATGGGGAATCGTCAGTGGGCGATCCGCGGGATGCCGGACGGTTTTCGGGCGCAGGACGTCGCGCTGACGATGTGGGTGGACGGCGAGGGCGTGGTGAGGCGTGTTCGGCGTGGGAGCGAGGCGGAGCGTGAGTGCGTGTACGTTCCCGAGTCGATGGGGCGGATCCCGGTGGTCGAGCGGTTCGAGGATCGGGGGGAGTGGGTGTTGCAGAAGCTGAGGTGGATCGAGTCGGGGATGGACACGATGTTCACGCCGGCGGCGGTGTGGGGTCGCGTCCGGAGCACGGACATGCGTGCGGCGGGCAAGCCGTCGGGGATCGAGGTCGGGGTGGATGCCGTGAAGGACGCGGAAGGATTGGCGTCCGCGGTGTCGGGCGGGATCGTGAGGATGGACCCGATCGCGGCGTGGCGCTGGCCTCTCGTCGGCGCGGGCGCGGCGATGGTCGTGGTCGGCGTCGGGGCGACCCTCCGCGCGAGGAAGGGCTGACGTGCGAGGGGAGCCGAAGACGGTGGTGCCCGCGGGGGCCGCGGCGCCGACGCTGACGGTGAGTTAGATCACGATCTGGTCAAGACTTCCGTGCGGGCCGGGGCGGTGTTCGCCGGGCTCATGTTATTTTATTTCCGAGGATCGGCGATCGCCCTTGACACGTGAGACGGGGGGGGGGTAGTCTGCATGAGGTGAACGGAGAGCCGGCCGTGCGGTCGACAGACCCGGGTGTTCGGTGGAGTTGGGGTGAAGGCCGCGGCGGCGCGGGGCGGGGCGTGTTGGGTCGGGGGTTTACGCTGATCGAGTTGATGGTGGTGCTGGGGATCGTGGCGATCCTGGTGGGGCTCGCGTTGCCGGCGCTGAGCGCGTCGTACGGGCGGGCGAGGCTGACGCGGGCGATGTCGACGGCGCGTCAGGCGGCGGTGCTGGTGGACCTGTATACGCGGGAATGGAAGGACGTGTACCCGATCTGGGGCGAGGGCGCCTTGTCGACGACGTACGGGTGGATGCACGCGCTGATCGACTCAGGGGTGGCGCGGACGCTCGACGAGATCGACCCGGACCGTCATCGGTTCCCCGAGCGATCGTCGGCGGACGGCGGCGTCGGGTGGCTGATGTCGATGGCGTTGTGCCTTGATCCTGAGCGGATGATCCCCGGGAGGACCGTGCCGACGCCGCCGGTGGTTTCGGACGCGGACTTTCCGTGGACGCCTATCCGGGTGGGGCAGGTGGTGTACCCGTCGGACAAGGGGATGTTGTGCCCGGTGTGGGTGACGTGGGGTTCGGCGACGGGGCCGTGGTGCTGTCTGCCGAACCCTCAACCGGCGCCGGTGCCGTTCTGCGACCTCCACGTGGAGGCGTTGCGGTGGGTGGAGTGCGTGGAGGGGGGAAGGGTGATCACCGAGCACGGGATCGGCGCCCCGGTCTACCGCACATGGATGGGGTGCCGTGGACGGGACCGGGCGAACTGAGCAAGGAGACCGGCGATGGCGAAGTGGCGCATGACCGGGGCGGCGGGGTCGTGCCTCGGTGCGGCGGCTTGTGTGCTGGCCGCGCCGCTTTGTTATGATGTGATCTATCAGGGCTGCATCAACCCTCAGGAGAACTGCGGCGTGCAAGGCCGTACGGTGACGGTGTGTGAAGAGGGCTGGGAGCAAAGGAGCGGCGGCACGTACAAGGTTCCACAGTTCACGTCGGCGCCCCGCCGGTGCTATACGTTCAGCAATACCGCGGTCGCGGACTGCGACAGTGAGTTTCCTGGGATGAAGAAGATTCCTAACTGCTGGTACTTCTCGGGGCAGTATCGGTGCTGCTGGTACCCCGCGGGGCAGGAGCCGGTCATCAGCGAAGGGGCGGGCAACATCGTGCGTCCGTTGGGTGAGCCTGATGTCTGCGTCGGCACGGGCACGCCGACCGTGCCGTATTGACACGGGGAGGCCGATCGATGGGAAGGCTGATCGGGCTGTGGGTCGGGCTCGTCGTCACGTTCGGGGATCCCGCGCTGGGGCGAGCGATCGATCCGAGATCGGAGCTGTGTTCGCGGGTGTCGGGTCGGTCGTCCGCGTGGGCGTATGAGGCGATCTATGAACACCGGGATCGTCCGGATGTTCTATTCGTGGGGTTCAACGGCGTGACGGGGTCGTGGTGCGAGGTGGGGCCGGGCTTTGCGCACGCGGTGGACGTCGCGGGGCGGAGCATCCATCTTGTCGAGGGGGAGTTGCGTTACGCGGCGTTCCCGCGCGAGGATCGGCTCGACGCGTACTGGATCGAGCAGCACGCGTCGCCGGGTGTCCTGCTGGGGGAGATCTGCCGGGACCCCCGGCTTCAGGCCGAGGTCGAGGTCGAGGACGGGGGCGACGTCCGTGTGACGGTGCGGATGCCATTGCGGAACCGGCAATGGAAGGTGCGTGGGCTCCCCGAGGGCCTGAGCGCCGCGGACACGGGCCTGACGCTCTGGGTCGGCGCGTCGGGGCGTGTGCACAGGATGCGGTATGACGGCGAGGAAGTGCGTGAGGTCCGGTATGAGGGATCAAGCGTCGATCGGATCCCGGTCGCCCGCGAGCTGGATCACGGGCGATGGACATTGCGGAGCGTGCGGTGGATCGAGCCGGCCCAGGGTGGACGGTACGGGATCGAGGCCGTGCGGGAAAAAGTAGACGAGCACGCCCGGGCGGTTCGTGCCCGACGATCGACGGCCGGCCCCCGCGTAACGGAGCTCGGGGTTGATCCAAAGGGCGATCGGGACGCGCTCGCGAGCGCGAGGGCGTCGGGCTTGATCGTCGATGACCCGATCGCGGCGTGGCGCTGGCCTCTCGTTGGCGCGGGCGCGGCGATGGTCGTGGTCGGCGTCGGGGCGTACCTCCGCGCGAGGAAGGGGTAACGGGGAAGATGAGCCGAAGATGGCGTGGGCGTGGTGTGGGCGGGTGTTGTGACGCTGATCCGAGTGGCGAGGGCCCGGCGCGTGTGGGTGTGGAAACACCCGGCGTGGCGCTGAGCCAAGGCCGGGTGTGCGGGTGAGTGCGAGTGAGGAGCGTGTGTGGGGTGGCGGGGGTGAGGGGGTGGGCTTAGCAGCCGGCCTCGAAGTCGGTGACGTACGCGTCGAGGTCGAAGAAGTCGACGAAGCCGTCGGCGTTGTAGTCGGCGGTGCGGCCGTCGGGGCAGTCGCCGCCATCGAAGCAGGAGACGAAGGCGTCGAGGTCGAAGAAGTCGAGGAAGCCGTCGCCGTTGAAATCGGCGGGGCAGGGGAGGTCGGTGCCCATGCCGATGACGGCGATGGAGATGACGTCGTCGACGTCGTCGACGTCGGCGTATCGGATCTCGGCGACGAGGGTCGAGACGCCCTCGGTGGGGAAGGGCGGGAGGTTGAGGGCGAAGGTACCGTTGCGTTGCCCGCCGCCGGGGACTTGGCCGACGATCATGCCGCCGATCTCGGGCGGTGCGTTGTCGTTCATGAGGTGGAGGGTGATCATCTCGATGGGGAGGTTGAGGGGCGTGCGGTTGATCCGGAGGACGACGAGGCGCGGGTCGGGCGTGCGCCAATCGAGGGCGTCGATGCCGTGGACGGAGACGTAGGCGGAGGAGTCGGGCAAGACGCGGGCGTCGAAACTGATCTTGGAATCGAGGTAGTCGGCGACGCAATCGGCGCCGCATGCGGCGCGGGCCCAGGACCAGCGCGGGGTGGTGCGGATGCAGTTGGCCAGGCAGCGCTTGTAGGCCTGGTAATCCGGGCCGGCGAAGGCGTCGTGCGGCATCGCGGCGGCGAGGGCGAGGGCGGCGAGGGAGGCGGTGGTCATCGTCTTGAACATGACAATCTCCTTTCGTTCGTGGACCGCGGCGGTGGTTCGCGGGCTTCGAACCGCGGGTCGCCTCGGCCGGGCGTGGCGTGCCCGGCATCATGACTCCGGGACGGGCCGGGACTTCTTGCGCTGCTCGGCCGGCGAATTTCGGGGCGCGGGCGTGCACGCCTCGGTTCTGGCTGGGTCATCCGCGGCCGAGTGTCGAACTGCCGGGGCCGGCGGGGCGTACGCCGTGGGTGGGGTGGGCGGTCGTCCTCGGTGAGAGGTATCGAAATATTGGGCAATCAAGTATTTTTATTGAGTTGCATCGATCGGGCTTGACAGCGCGTTGGGGGGGGGGGGTAGTGTGATTCGGGGTGATGACGCCGCGGAGGTGACCGATGCCCGGTGGATCATGGCGCATGACGCGGTGTGGGTTCACGCTGATCGAGTTGGTGGTGGTGATGGGGATCGTGATGGTGCTGGTGGGGCTGTCGCTGCCGGCGGTGGGGTCGGCGTACGCGAGCGGGCGGATGGCGCGGGCGTTGATGGGGGTGAGGCAGGCGGCGATCCTGGTGGACCAGTACACGAAGGTATCGAAGGACGTGTACCCGATCTACGGGCCGAGCGTCCTCTCGACGTATGCGAAATGGCACTTCGCGCTGATGGACGCGGGGATCATCGAGTCGTTCGACGAGGTCGATCCGGATCGGCGCCGACCGCCGGCGGGGCGTGACGCCACGTACGAGAACGTGAACTACACACTGTCGTGGGCGCTGTGCTACGACCCGAACCTGATGATCCCGGGGCAGACGGTGCCGGTGCCGGAGTTGCTGCTGGACGAGTATTTCCCCACGACGCCGATCCGCACGGACCAGGTGGTGTACCCGGGCGATAAGGGGATGCTGGCGCCGTACTGGTCCCGGGAGGGTCCGCGGACGGGCCCGTGGTGTTGCGTGTACGACCTGCTTACGCCGGTGCCGTTCTGCGACCTGCACGCGGAAGCACTGACGTGGAAGGAGTGCGTCAAGGACGGGCGACTCGTGACGGAGCACGCGATCGGCGCGCCCGTGCTAGCGACGTGGTACGGGTGCCGTGGGCGAGACCGGGCGAACGCGCGGTAACGCTGCGTTTTTGGTAAGGAGGTACGGGTATGGAGCGGACGCGGAATGGTCTGGTGGCCGGGAGTGTCTTCGTGACGGCGGGGTTGCTCGCCGCCCCGATCTGTATCAGGGTTGTGTTCCAGCCCTGCGATTCGCCGGAGAACTGCGGGACGGGCAGCCCGGTCACGATCTGCGAGGACTCGTGGTCGACCGAGCCCGGGGGTCCTTACAGGATCAAACAATATTCAAACTGGGTGATGGAGAAGCAGAAGTGCTTCACGTTCCCCGAGACGGCGCTCGGCGATTGCAACACCGACTACCCGGGGTACAAGAAGATCCCGAACTGTCGGACGCAGAACACGCTGCTGTGCTGCTATGTCCCCGTGGGAGCCAACCCTCAGGTATCCGATGGCCCGCTGACGATCCTGCGGCCGGAAGATATTGAGAAGTGCGTGGGCACCGGTGCTCCCGCGTATCCGTTCTAAGATATAGCGGGGTGTTGATGGGTGTGTCCGGTGTCATGGGCTTCCAAGAACCCGGGGTCGAACATGAGTCAGCGTTCAAGGATTACGTGGGCGGTGTGCGTGTGCTTCGCGTTGGTCGGTGCGTCGTGGGGTTCATCGCGCTGCTCGGCCGGCGGTGAGCCGGGGCCGTGCGACGGGGTGCCGAAGTTCGCGGCGGCGGTGGGGGGGTTCGAGGCGGTGTACGAGCGGACGACCCGGCCGTACACGGTCCGGCTCGTGGGGTACGACGCGGGGACGCGGGCGTGGTATCAGATCCAGGACGGCGTGATCACGGGCGTGGACGGTCGCGGTCGGTGGTACACGAATCAGGACCACGATCCGGAGGTGCTGTTCGCGGCCGGGACGGAGATCCGGTTCGAATCGCCCCCTACGGGGCGCGAGGCGATGAATCTCGAACAGTACATCGCGCCGAGCCTCTTTGTGGATGAGGCGTGCCGGATGGAGTGGGGGGGCGTGTCCAAGGTCCGAGTGGTGCGTGAGGAAGACGGGCTGGTGGCGGTGACCGTGCCGTTGCTGGTGGGCAGTCGGGTGACGGCGGCGCGAGGTTTGCCCGAGGGGATGATCGCGCAGGAGGTCGAGTTGACGATGTGGGTGGATGGGCGGGGCGTGGTGCGTCGTGTGCGTCGCGGGGCAGGGAAGGAGCCCGAGTCGCTCGAGTATCACCCGGCGTCGTTGTCGCGGCTGCCGGTGGTCTCGTCGTACCGGATCGCGTCGGTCGAGTACACGCTTCGGTCGGTCCGGTGGCTCGGGGAGGACGAGGTCCAGAAGTTCGAGCCCGAGGCGGTGAGGGCGAGGGCGATCAGCCAGGACGCGAGGTCCGAGCGCAAGGCCGCGGAGATCCACGGGGTCGGTCGGACGGCCCCGGGGTCGGGCCCGGCGTCTGGGTCGCAGCCTGGGTCGCAGCCTGGGTCGCAGCCTGGGTCGGCACCGGGCACGGCGCCCGGGGGCGGCGGGGCGGGCAGGCCGGGCGCGGGCGGGTCGTCCACGCCCCACGAGATGGGGTCAGGATCGGAGGGTGGTGGGGCCGGGATGAGCCCGGAGGAGATCGACGACGTGGTAAGGCGTCAGCGTGGTTTGGGGCTGGAATTGGCGCCGCGGGATGAGTTCCGTCGGTGGGGTCGTGTGCTGGCGGTGTCCGGGGTGGTGGTGACGATCATCGGGGTGGTGGTGTATGTGCGGGGCCGTCGTGGCTGAGCGCGGCGTCGGGGTTGTGCCGGCGGGGTGGGTCGGGCGGCTCGGGCGGTGGAGGGGAGTGGGAGTGTGTGGGGGTCGTATGATCGGGCCGGATGATGCGTCGGCTGCCCGTCACGCTGTGGCGGCACATCTTGGGCGACCTGTGGCGTCTGCTGCTCATCACGACGGGCGTGCTGGTGGTGGTGATCTCGTTCGCGGCGACGGTCAAGCCGCTGGCGGACGGGAAGCTGATGCCCCTGGACGCGTTGCGGTTCATGGTGTACGCGATGCCCCCGATGCTGGCGTACGCGTTGCCGTTCGCGGCGTGCTTCGCCTCGACGCTGGTGTACCACCGGCTGGCGACGGACAACGAGGCGCAGGCGGCGTCGGCGGGGGGGATCAGCCACCGGGCGCTGTTGATGCCGGCGGTGATCACGGGGGTGACGCTGGCGGGGGCGCTGGCGGCGCTCAACGAGCAGATCATCCCGCGTTTTTTGCGCGGGATGCAGGAGATGATCACGGCGGACGTGACGCGGATGCTGGGGAACGCGGTGCAGCGCGGGGAGGGGATCGAGCTGGGCGGGCGGTGGGTGTACGCGGACGAGAAGGTGGACGTGCCGCCCGAGCCGGGCTCGCCCGTGGTCTCGCGGATGGTGCTGCTGCGGGTGGTGCTCTTGGAGCTGGACGGGGACGGGCGTGTGCGGACGGAGGGGACGGCGGAGAAGGCGTTCGTGGTGTTGCACCGGGCGGAGGACCCCCGTGGCGAGAACCCGCGCGGGGTGCTGAGGCTCTCGATCGCGCCGCGGAACGTCGTCGGGCGGCGGTCGGACGGGACGCTCATCACCAACGAGGTCCCCATGACGGTGACGGTGGACGTGCCCGACGCGTTCGAGGACGACCCGAAGTTTTTGACGTTCGGGGAGCTTCGTCGGCTGCGCGATCGCCCCGAGGGGATGAACTGGATCGAGCAGCACCGCCGGGGGCTGGCGGTGGAGATCGCGCGGGCGCGGGCGGTGGACGACCTGGCGAGGATGATCCGCGAGGGCGGCGAGGCGAGGCTGCGTGACGCGGACGGTCGGTCGGTTGTGGTTCGTGCGTCGGGGCTGGGGAAGGCCGACGGCGGGCGTGGGTACGTGATCGTGCCCGGGGCGTCGGGGGTCGAGGTGGTCCGGTGGTCCCCTGGGCGGGAGCGTGAGGGCGACCGGTTCGTGGCGAGGGCGGCCCGGCTGATCCCCGCGGACGTCCCGCCGGGGCCGGAGGCCTCGGTGGAGTTTCGGATCGAGCTGGAGCGGCCGACGGCGTTCGCGGGGGGCGACGCGGTGGGGGGGACGCGCGACCAGTTCACGCTGGGCGGGCTGTGGCCCGAGGTCGATCCGCTGGTGAGGCTGTCGGGCCTGGGGATCGACGCGTTGCTGTCGGAGGTGGACCTTTTGCCCAAGCAGATCGAGACGGACCTGGCGCCGGTCCGGTCGGCGGCGTCCGGGCTGCGCGATCGGGTCGAGAAACTCGGTCGGGAGGTCGTCAGCAAGCAGCACGAGCGGGCGGCGCTGGCGGCGTCGTGCGCGGTGATGGTCCTGACGGGGGCGTTGACGGCGCTGAGGCTGAGCCTGCGGCAGCCGCTGACGGTGTACCTCTGGTGCTTCTTCCCCGCGCTGATCTCGGTCGTGACGATCGCGGGCGGGCAGCAGATGACGCACGGGAGCGGCGATCAGGGGCTGATCCTGCTGTGGGGCGGCGTCGGGGCGCTGGCGTTGTTCACGCTGTGGACGTTCCGCCGGGTGGCGAGGCACTGACGTGCGGGGGCGCGAGGCGACCATCCCGGCCGGTGACCTCGGGCCGGTCCCGTGGTGCGGGTGGGCGTCGGCGTGGCGCGCGACGGTGGCGCTCGTGCTGGCGGTCACGCTGGCGAGGCTGGCGTACCTGGCGTGGGGGTGCCCGTACACGCTGATCGAGGACGAGGCGCACTACTGGGAGTGGTCGCGCCGGCTGGACTGGTCGTACTACAGCAAGGGTCCGGGGGTGGCGTGGCTCATCGCGGCGTCGACGCGGGTGTTCGGGGTCGGCGAGTTCGCCGTCCGGTTCCCCGCGGTGATCGCCGCGGCGGTGATGACCCTGTCGGTCGCGGGGTTGGTCAGGCGGTCCTCGGGCGACGGGCGGGCCGGGTTTTTCGCCGCCGCGTGCGTGCTGCTGACCCCGGCGTTCCAGAGCACGTCGCTCTTGATGACCATCGACATGCCGTACGCGGCGTGCTGGGCCGTGGCGGCGTGGGCGGGGTGGCGTGCGATGACGGGCGGGTCGGCCCGGTGGTGGTTCGTGCTGGGGCTCGCGGTCGGGGTGGGCTTTCTCTTCAAGTACACGATCCTTCTCCTGGTGCCCGGGCTCGTCGGGTTCGCGTGGGCGTGGCGTCGATCGGCGGGGGTGTCGGTTGGCGCCGGCGGGGTGGGGCTGGCGGCGTCGGTCGCGTTGCTGGGGCTCATCCCGGTCGCGGTGTGGAACGCGCAGCGGGATTGGCCGACGGTCCGGCACCTCCTGGGGCACTTGGGTATGCGCGGGGGCGACGTGCCCATGGCGGGGGATTCGGGCGGCTGGGGGTATTCGCCGTGGTGGACGATCGAGTTCATCGGGTCGCAGGCGGCCCTGGTCGGTCCGGTGCTGGCGTTGGCGTTGCTGGGGATGACACGCCGCTGGTTCGGTGTGTCCACGCCGGGGCGGGAAGGGGCCGATCGGCTCGCGCGGGCGTACCTCGTGTGGTGCGCCGGGCCGATCCTGGTGTTCTACGTGCTCGTGTCGTTCGTGGCGGAGCCCGAGGGGAACTGGGCGGTGGCGGCGTATGTCACGCTCTCGGGTCTGGCGGGGTGGACGGCGGTGCGGGGGATGGACGCGTGGCGGGAGCGCGTGTCGGCGTGGCGGGCGCTGCCGGAGCCCAGGCCCCGCGCGGGGGTCTTGCTGACCCGACCCGAGAGCCCCGTGCAGGTCGCCTGGCACGCGTCGGTCGTGTTCGGCGTGGTGGCCGGGGCGGCGATCCTCCGGCTCGATCTTGTGGCGAGGCTCCCGGGGCTCGAACGCGTCGTCCCGTTGTCGCGGTTCATGGGCGCCGATGTGATGGCCGCCGATGTGGCGAGGCTGATTGAAGAGGCGCGACGTGAGTCGGGGGGGCTCGAGCCGTTCGTGGTGTCGCAGTTCTACGGGCGGGCGGGCCAGATGGCGTTCTACCTCCCGGGCCGGCCCGTGGTGTATTGCTCGGGGAGCCGGATGGGCGGCCGCAGGACGCAGTACGATTATTGGTCGGAGACGGATCTGGCCGATGCGTCGCTGGCGGGGAGGCCCGCGGTGATGCTCGGGGACGCGGGGATCGATTGGTCGTGGGGGTTCGATCGGGTGGAGCCGCGGGGGAGACTCTCGGGCGACCGCAAGCGGCAGCGTGAGGCGTTCCTTGGGTTCGGGTACCGTCCGAGGTGAGCATGGGATTCGAGAGCCCCGCCGAGCGTGCCTCCCGTCGGAACCGAGCGTTGATCCGGGCGGCGGTGGTGGTGTTCGTGGTGGCGGCGACGCTGGTGCTTGACCGTTGGCTCTTTGGTCTGACCCGGGTCGACGATCCCGCGTCGCTCGAGCGGAAGGACTGGTACCGGCTCTTGCGGGTCATGGGGTATTGGCCGACGTGGCTGGCGGCGGCGGCGATCGTGGAACTCTCGCCGCGGACGGGGCCCGGCGCGGGGCCGACGGGGGGGGGGGCGTGGTGGCACCGGCCCGCGGTCAACGCGGCGCTGTCGGCGGGGGTCGCGGGGCTTCTGGCGGAGTTGGGGAAAGTCCTGGTCTCGAAGGAGCGTCCCGGGCCCGAGGGGCTCCATGTCTTCCGCGGCCCGCTGTCGGCCTTGTGGACCGAGCCCGTGTACGGGTGGGGGATGCCCAGCAGCCACGCGGCGGTGGCGTTCGGGGCCGCCTGGGCGATCGCGCGCTGGTCGCCCCGGGGTGGCGCGGTGGCGGTGGCACTGGCGGCGGGGTGCGGGCTGACGCGGATGCTCTCGGGGGCCCATTTCGCGTCGGACGTGGTGGCGGGGGCGGCGATCGGGCTCGGGGCGGCCTGGCTCGTCTCGCCCGGACGCCGGCGCGGGGTATCCTGACGGCCCGTACAGTCCGCGGGGGGAGCGGGGCGGAGGATCGAGCCCGCGCATGACCCTGCTGGACCGCGCCATCGCGAGGACGTACCTGCTCAACGTCGCGGTGCTGATGGTGATTATTTTTTCGTTCGTCGTCGCGGTGGACGTTTCCCTCAACTTCGACACGTTCGTTGAGCTGGCGGTCCTCCGCGGGGGGGCGCCCGGCGGGGGCGAGCCCTCGGCGCTTCGGACCGGGCTGGTGGCGTGCGCGCTGGTGGTCGACCTGTGGTGGCCCAGGCTGGTGCAGCTCTTCGGGCTGATGCTCGGGCTGATGATGATCGGGGGGGCGGGGTTCACGCTGGCGCAGATGGTCAGGCACCGCGAGTTGGTGGCGATGCTGGCGGGGGGTATCAGCCTGTGGCGGGCGGCGCGGCCCATCCTCGTCTGCGCCGTCGGCCTGAGCCTGCTCCAGCTCGCCAACCACGAGTTTGTGCTGCCCCGGATCGCGCCGCTGCTGACGCGTGATCACAAGCAGGCGGGGGAGCGGGTGCTGGGGGCGGCGCGGATCAGGCCGACGGCGGACGCGGGGGGGCGAGTATTCCGGGCCGAGTCGTTCGACCCCGACGCGGGCGTGATCCGCGGGCTCCACGTGCTGGAGCGGGACGAGTTCGGGCGGGCGACGCGTTCGATCTCGGCCGCCGAAGCGGTCTACCGCGAGAAAGGGTGGAGGCTGACCGAGGGCTACGCGGTGAGTTTCCGGGAGGCTGGGGGGGTCCCCCAGCCCGAGGCTTTCATCCCGACGGACCTCGACCCCGCGTCGCTGACGCTCCGCCGGTTCGTGGGGTACCGGTCGAATCTCTCGTGGCGTCAGATCGGGGAGATGGTGTCGCGCCCCGGGGAATCGTCGGAGCGTTCGGCGGGGCTGATCGAGGACCTCGAGCGGATCCGGTACGGTCGGCTGAGCGTGGCGGCGTGCAACCTCCTGGCGCTGGTGATCTGTGTGCCTTTTTTCCTAAGGCGTGAGCCGGCGGCGATGCTGGGGCCCGCGCTGCGGTGTGCGCCGGTGGCGGTGGCGTCGCTGATGGGGGGCGTGCTGGGGACGGCGGCGGCGATCCCCGGGCTCCCGCCGCAGGTCTCGGTGTTCGTCCCGGCGCTCGTGCTGCTGCCCCTGGCGATCGCCTCGGCGACCTCGGTCAAGACCTGACGGGGGCGTCGCCCCGGGGGTGCGTGTACACTCGGTGGGCCCTGAACCCGGAGGCGACATGGCGACCGTTGTGTTCTACTTTCAGGTCCACCAGCCGTTCCGCCTCAAGCGGTACTCGGTTTTCCACAACGACCCGTTCTATTTCGACGACGCCAAGAACGCCGAGATCTGCCGGAAGGTCGCGAACAAATGCTACCTCCCGGCGACGAGGCTGATCCTCGACCTGGTCCGCAAGCACAAGGGCAACTTCCGGGTGAGTTACGCGATCACGGGCGTGGTCCTCGACCAGCTCGAGGCGTTCTGCCCCGAGGTGATCGACGTCTTCAAGGAGCTGGGGGCGACGGGGTGCTGCGAGTTCATCGGGGAGACCTACCACCACTCGCTGTCGTTCCTCTACAGCCCCGAGGAGTTCCGCGAGCAGATCGCGATGCACACGGCGAAGATCGAGAGGCTCTTCGGGCAGACGCCCGTGGTCTTCCGCAACACGGAGCTGATCTACAACAACCGGCTCGCGCACGACCTCTGCCAGATCAAGGACGCCTCGGGGAACCCCCGCTTCTACGGGGCGCTCTGCGAGGGCACCGATTGGCACCTGGGCTACCGCACGCCCAACTTCGTCTACAAGCCCCCGGGCTGGGACGCCTTCAACACGGGCGACCGACGCGACCTCATCGGGAGGGATGGGAAGCTCTTCAAACTCCTGCTCAAGAACTACCGGCTCAGCGACGACGTGGCGTTCCGTTTCTCGAACCGCGCGTGGGAGGAGTGGCCGCTGACCGCCGAGAAGTTCGCCCGCTGGGTCGATCAGATCAACGGGAACGGGTACCTCTGCAACCTCTTCATGGATTACGAGACCTTCGGCGAGCACCAGTGGGCCGACACCGGCGTGTTCGAGTTCCTCTCGAAATTGCCCGAGGCGGTCTTCGACGTCAAGCCCGGGCACAACCACTTCAGCACCGTCGGCGAGGCGATGCGGCGGTTCGAGCCCGCCGGCGAGTACGACGTGCACGACCCGATCTCCTGGGCCGACACCGAGCGCGACCTGACCGCGTGGCGGGGCAACGCCATGCAGCACAACGCGCTGGAGGAGACGTACCGCCTCGAACGCCCGATCAAGGACAAGCTCGCTCACGCCGCCGAGGCCTACCGCAAGGCCCACGGCGGGTCCGAGCCCCCGGCCGACCTCCCGGACCATCACCCTGTGTCGCAGGCGAGGCACCTGCTCGCCGACTGGCGGAAACTCACCACCAGCGACCACTTCTACTACATGTGCACCAAGTACTTCGCGGACGGGGACGTCCACAAATACTTCAACCCCTACGACTCCCCGTACGACAGCTACATCAACTTCATGAACGTTCTGGATAACGTTCGGTCCCGGCTCTCGTCCGAGGGGCACCGCCCGGCCCCGTGAGGAACCCTCCCCGCGTGTGATACCCCCGGCGCACCGGTACAATCGTCCCGGTGTCACGCCCTCACGCCATGCCCGCCCGCGGCTTCTCCGCGCTCGAGGTGCTCGTCAGCCTCGCGATTATCGGCGTGCTCCTGAGTCTCCTGTTGCCCGCGCTGACCTACGCCCGGCATTCCAGCCGAGTGACCGTGTGCGCCTCGAACCTGCGTCAGCTCGGGCAGGCGTTCCACGCGTACCTGCACGACCACCGCCGATTCCCCAAGCCGCAGGGCGAGGTCCAATGGACCTACGGCGGGGTGGTGTTCGTCGGGCTCGAGCGGCGGCCCGTGCTGACCTCCGAGCGCCCGCTCAACGAGTACCTCGTCGACCGCCTGCCGATGCTCGACGGCCCGACGGCCCGGTTGTTCCATTGCCCGGGCGACGCCGGGGTCTGGCGTCGGGATGACGCGGGCGCGGGCGTGAACATCCTGGGGGACGGGCGTCGGTGCTTCGACGCGTTCGGGACCAGTTATCGAGCCAACCCGTACCTGATGGACGCGTCCAAGGCCGGGATCGATCATGCGTCCAGGCCGCTCGCCGAGCACGAGGTGACCGTCGAGCCCTCGCGGCTCCTGATCCTGGGAGATCCGGCGTGGTATTTCGCCTCACGCGGGGAGAACGATCCCGAGCGGACGCTCGAAGCCCGGTGGCACGCGAAGGCCGCCTCGGGCAACATGCACGCGATGGACGGCTCGGTGCGTTTCGTCGAGTTCGGCCCCGAGCCTCACCCGCGGTTCACCCTCTTCCCACGTATCGCGGCGAACCCCAACTGATCGTGCGCCGGCGGTGGGTGGGATGGAGACGAACGCACGACGCCTCAGCCGGGCGTGAGTTTGCGGAGCAGAGCCTCGCGGACGGTCTTCGCGTCGGCGGCGGCGCCGGCCATCTTCATCACCTCGCCCACGAGCCGCCCGACCGCCTGGACCTTGCCCGAGGTCACGTCCATCGCGACCTTGGGGTTCGCCGCGATCACCTCGTCGCACCAGCGCTCGAGCGCCGCGTCGTCGCGGACGATCAGCAGGCCTCGGGCCGCGGCGAGGGCGGCCGCGTCCATCCCGAGGTTCTCGGGCTCGCACATGAACCCGAAGAGTTCGTCCGCGGACTGGCTGCTCAGTCGGCCTTCTTCGCGCAGGGCCGCGATCCGGGCGAGGGCGCTCGGGGTGATACCCAGCGTTTCGACCCCGACGCCGCGCTCGTTGGCCCGCCGCTGTCCGCTCTGGAGCACGAAGTTGGCGGCGAGGCGGCCCGCGCGGGCCCCCGCCACGCCCAGCGGGACGAGCTCTTCGATGGTCGATTCGTAGAACCGGCACGTACCCGGCTCGTCCAGGAGGGCCGCGGCCTCTTTCTTTGACAGCCCGTACTCGCGCACGTATCGAGACTCGCGTTGCGCGGGGAGTTCGGGCAGCCCGTCGCGGATGGACGCGAGCCACGCGTCGTCGATCACCACCGCCGGGAGGTCTGGGTCGGGGAAGTATCGGTAATCGTCGGCGTCTTCCTTCTCGCGCTGCGCGACCGTGCGCTCGAGCCGGTCGTCCCACCCGCGGGTCGTCTTAGTCCCCCGCCCCATCTCGCGCCGGTCGTGGGCCCATCGCGCGGGCTGCTCGGCCGCCTCAAACTCGATGGCCCCGCGGAGCGACTTGAAACTGTTGAGGTTCTTGACCTCGACGATCGGCGTCCGGACCACGCGCCCGTCGCGCAGCGTCAGGGCCGCGTTGATGTTGGGCTCGAACCGGATGTGCCCCTTCTGCATCACACACTCCGATACGCCCAGGAACCGGCAGATCGAGCGGAGCATCCTCGCGAACGCGACGGCCTCGTCCGCCGAACGGAAATCGGGCTGCGTGACCACTTCGAGCAGGGGCGTGCCCGCGCGGTTGAAATCGGCGAGCGTCCCGTCGAGGGCCCCGCCGCCGGGTGATTCGTGAAGGAGTTTCCCCGCGTCCTCTTCGAGGTGTGCGCGCACGATCCCGATCCGCCGCCCCGGCCTCTCGGGGTCGGGCTGGCCCCGATCGTCGAGCCCGGGGAGGTCCACCGAGCCGTCGAAGCACAACGGGATGTCGTACTGGCTGATCTGGTAGCCCTTGGGGAGATCGGGGTAGAAATAACTCTTGCGGTCCCACTTGGTCCGCCGGGCGATCGAGCAGTTGAGCGCCAGCCCGACCTTTACCGCCGATTCGACGGCCGCCCGGTTCGGGACGGGGAGCGCGCCCGGGAGCCCGAGCACCACCGGGTCCACCAGCGAGTTAGGCGGGGCGCCGTCGAACGCCAGGTGCGCGGGGTTGGGCGATCGGCAGAACATCTTGCTCCGGGCCGCCAGCTCGACGTGGATTTCCATCCCGACGATCAGCTCCACGCTCTTGATGTCCTCGATCCCGGGCAGCGGCATGTCCCATCGTACCGCCCCGAGCTCACTCAGCCGATCGCCAGCAACTCTGTCAGGGCACGGGCGACCCCGTCGCCGCCGAGCCCGTCGATCGGCCCACCGGCCGCGAGCACCCGGACCGCCGGCCCGCAGGGCGCCCAGAGCGTGGGGTCGGTCGGGCCGAAGATCGCGAGCGTGGGCACCCCGAGCTGGGCCGCCAGGTGCGTGGGCCCCGAGTCGTTCCCGGCGAACGCCCGCGCCGGGGTGATCGCGCGCCGGAGGTCGTCGAGCGTGGCGAGGTAGCGTCCTCCGAGCGTGTCGAACGCCGCGCGGTCGTCACGCGTGAACCGCTCGGCCTCGACCTCGCCCGCGATGAACCGCCAGGGCGCGTTGATCGCCCGCGTGCGAAGCGACGCGACGACCCCGGGCCAGCGGTCGATGGGCCAACTCTTGGCGGGCGAGCCCGCGCCGACGTGGACCACCAGCGGCCCGCCGGGGTGGTCGACTCGGGGCAGAGGGACCGGCCCGCCTTCTTCTCGGGTGAGTTGGTCGATCAGGGGCCGGGTCGCGCGGGCGTCGATGGCGCGCAGCGCCGCCTCGGGGAACATCCGCAGGGCGTTGTGCTCCCAGACGCCGCTGCGGTGGAAGGCGATGACCTCGCCGACGGGAGCGGTGGGGGTGATCTCCGCGCCCTCGCGCCAGAGGGCGTTGAACTCGCGTCGCTCCGCGTCGGCCCCGTGGATCCCAAGGACGGACGCGGCGAGGGCGGCCTTCTCGCGGTCGGTGACGAGCGTGACGGCGGGTCGCCGAGCGGCCGCGGCCCGGAGCCAGGGCCAGAGCATGACGCTGTCGCCCAGGGCGCCGCGGTGGAAGACGACCAGCGGCGTGCTCACGCCAGCGCCCCTCGGGCGGCGATCACGGCCCGGACCGCGGCCCGCTGCGTCGCGGCGGCCGACCGGCGGGCGATCCCCAGCCGAGCGCAGGTCTCATCGAGGGTGAGGGGTCTCTCCCCGGACCACCCCAGGCGGAGTTCGAGGAAATCTCGCAGTGCCGGTACGATCCTCGCGAGCCGGGCCCGGAAGAACCACGGCGCGTCGATCCACGGCTGCCACGGGTTGAGCGACAACGTCCAGTCGGGGATCATGACGCCCGGCCCTAGGACCGATGTGGCGCGGCCCGGGGTGGGGCGGTGGGCCGTCAGATCGCGGGACCATCGCGCCGCCACGGCGTTGAGCGCGAGCGCGCACGGCGAGGCCAGGCGGCTCCCCTTCGACGGGTCATGATGATCGATCGAGGCGGAGATCGCGGCGATCCCGTCCCGGACCATGCCCGAGGCCACGCGGGGCGGGATCCCCGTGAGCCCCGTCGCCGCCCTGGACTCGAAGGTCTCGATCAGGAGCGGGAACTGCGAGCGGACGAGGTCGGCTTTGACGCGTGCCGCCCATCGCAGCGAGGTCTCGACGCGGTCGACCTCGCCCGGCGCCGGGTTGAGGAGGTTGAGCCGCGCGACGCGGGCCTTGGCCCACGCGCGGAGCACGTCGTACCCCGAGAGCCGGGCCCGCTCGTCGCGGGGTCCCGTCACCACGCGGTGTCGGGCCGACTCGATCCACGCGGCGAGGTCCGTGTCCGCGGGCGTGACGCCGAGTCGGGAGAGCAAGGTTGAGCCGAGCAGCGGGTGCGAGGCGGCCAGCGATTCGAGATCGGACGAGGCGTCGGCCCTCGCTTCGCCGTGCGACGGGGAGTCCAGCGAGCCGGACGCGGAGAGGTCGACGAGGCGTCTGGCGTGCTCGACCGCGACGGCCCGGCGGGCGGCCGCCCGCGTGCACCCCCACCGCGCGGCGATGACGCCGGGGTCGATGCCCCACCGGTCCGCGCGGTCGATGGCCCGGCGCGCTCGCCCGGTGATCGAGCCCGGTGTGCCGAAGATGGGCGTCAGACCCGCCGAGGCGCGGGCGAGGTCCTCGGCCTTGAGCACACGCCGGACGGTCTCGGCGCTCCGCCCAATCGCGGGGCCGATCGACCGCGCCGCTCGGGTGAGGCTCGGGCCCCCCGAGGCCCGCTCGTGCTCGGCGCGGGCGACGATCGTGTCGACCTCGTCCGGCGCGGCCCGGGAGAACGCGGAGGCGGAGGCGATCCGCCCGGCGTGCGCGCGGGAGAACCACTCGACCGCCTTGGGGGAGAAGACCAGGGTCCAGCGGCCGTCGGCGCGGAGGCAGCGGCGCGCGGTCAGCCCGGCGCGCCGGAACCGTTCGATGGTTTTGACGCTGACGCGCCAGGCGCGGGCGAGCTCGTCGAGCGGGACCGCGCCGTGGGCCGCGGCACGGGCGGCGTCGTACCCCGCCGCGGCCGACATGCGTTCCGAGGCCGCCGAGAGGTCGCGGAGCAGGTCCGATCCCAGGACCAGCGAGGAGCCGTCGTCGCGGGCGCGGTCGGGCCTGAACCCCGTGACCTTAAACACGATCCAGTCGGCCGGGTACCTCGTCGCGGCGTCGATCTCCCGCGCGAGCGACTCGATCCGGTCGACCTGCCGCAAGAGCGTCTCGGGCGGGACGTACCGCAGCTGCGACACCAGGTCCGCCAGCGCGGGTGTGCTAAGCCTCGGCAGCGGCGGCATGGCGCGACCCCGTCGGGCTCGGACTCGTCCACGCGGCCCACGGGAGCGCCGGCGGGCTCCCCGCGACCCGGGGCAGCAGCCCCGCCGCGCGGGCCGCGTCGATAAACCGCTGCGCCCCCGCGCGCTCTCGCTCGCCCACGAGGTATCGGAGCCGGCGGCCCAGGTACTCCTCCGCCAGATCGACCGGCCAGCGGTGCTCGGGCGCCCGCTCGCGGATGATCCAGTCGAGCCTCGCGAGGTTGCGGGTCAGTTGACGCTCCAAGAGCGACGCCGCGGCGACGATCCGCGGGTCGTCGGCGTGCTCCGCTCGGCACATCCAGGCGGCGTAGACGAACGGCAGCCCGGTCCAGCCGTGCCACGCCTCGCCCAGGTCGAGCCGGTGCGGGTAGCGCTCGTCGGGCGGGGTGGACGTGACGACCTTATCGCCGATCATCAGGAGCGTGGTCGGCCACTCCTCGCCCCCTCCGCCGGCGACTTCGACACGCTCGCGGGCGTCGAACTCGACGACGCGGGGATCGCGGGCGAACCGCTCGCGGAGGAGGAGCCGGGCGAGGACGACGGACGTGTGGCTCTCGGTGTCGGCGTGGAGTGACTCAATCTCACCGAACGGAACGTCCGAGAACAAGCGGACCGTGAGCGTCGGCCCTTCGCACCCGATCATGCCCACGGGCAGGATGGTCAGGGGTGTGGGGGGCGTGGCGGCGTCCACGATCGAGGCCAGGGCGATGTCCACCTCGCCACGCTCGAGCATCGAGATCATCCGGGAGGGTGCCCCGGGGACCAGGGTGAGGCCCAGGACGCCGGAGAGTCCCTCGGTGAGCGGCGCGGAGTTGAGGTAGCGGACCACCCCGACGCGGACGGGTTTCATGAACGACTTTACCCACCCCGGCCCCACCCCGGCCCCACCCCGCCCCCTTCCTGGCCCTACACCCGCGCACGCGGGAATCTCGCCAGCCTCTCTCTGGGGCGGGCCGATAGTGGATGCATGGTCGCCGAACGAAGTCATCGTGCACGGATGGTCCTCTTGGGCGGGGGCGGTCATGCGCTGGTGGTGGCGGAGGCGGCCCGCCGGCAGGGCCTGCGGGTGTTGGGGTTTCATGATGACAGCCCGCACGCGGCCGCGGGGCGGAAGGCCGGGCTCGCCTATCTGGGCACGCTGGACGCGTTCGTCCCGGTCTCGGGAGTGCTGTGGATCGTGGCGATCGGGCACCTCCCGCCGAGGCGTCGGCTGGTCGATCGGCTGGGGATCTCCGGGGCGGGGAGCGTGTCGTACGACGGCTTCAGCGGGTCGGTGTGCGCGTCGGCGGTGATCGGGCGTGGGGTGTACATCGGGCCGCACGCGGTGGTGCACAGTTTCGCGAAGATCGGGGACCACGCGATCGTAAACTCGGGGGCGATCGTCGAGCACGAGTGCGTGATCGGGGAGAACGCGCACGTGGCGCCCGGCGCGGTGTTGGGCGGGAACGTCACCGTCGGGCCGGACACGCTCGTGGGAGTCGGGAGCCGGATCATCCCGGGGGTGCGTGTGGGGCGCGGGTGCACGGTGGGGGCGGGGGCGGTCGTTCTGTCTGACGTGCCGGACGGGGAAACGGTGGTCGGGATCCCGGCGAGGAACATGGTGGGGACGGCGTCGCGGGTGTAGGGCGTCAGCCCTCGGCCATGACCGCGCCGACCCCGCCCGCGGGACCACGCTGGGTCAACCACGTGATCTCGGGCCTTTTCAAGGCGATCGCCGCGGCGGCGAACACGGCGCCCCCGACGGCGACGCTCACCCCGGCTCCGATCACGTGATCCCACCATCCCTCGGGCGAGGGGAGCAACGCCTTGGCCGTCAGGACCGCGGCCGCCATCGCGGCGGTCGAGGCCGCGATGCCCAGGAAGCCCCGGAGCACGCCCGGATCGACGGCGTCGATGCCCAGGTGGCGGCTGCAGAGCCACGCCAGGGCGGCGAACTGGACGCACGCCCCGATCGTGGTCGCCCAGGCCAGGCCCGCCTCGCGCAGGGGCCAGATGAGCGCCAGGTTGAGCCCCACGTTGAGCACGACGACGGCGATCGAGACGCGCATCGGGGTGGCGGTGTCGCCGCGGGCGTAGAAGGCCCGTGTCAGGACGTTGTTGAGCGAGTAGGCCCAGACCGCGGGCGCGAAGCCGATGAGCACCGCCGTCGCTCGCGCGACGCCCTCGCGGCTGAACGCGTGCTCCCCGCCCGCGAGCAGGACGTTCGTCAGGTCGTCGGCCACGAGGACGAGCCCGACGCTGGCGGGCAGGCCGATGAACATGGCGACGCGGAGCCCGCGGTGCAGGACCGACGCGAAGTTCGGCCCGTCGTGCGCGGCGCGGGCGAGCAGGGGGAAGACCGCCGTGGCGACCGCGATCCCGAACACCCCGAGGGGGAACTGGTAGAAGCGCGAGGCGGTGGAGAGGATGATGTTGGAGGCCCCGTCGAGGGGGACGGGCCGGCCGAACATCGTGGGCCCGATCCAGGTCGGCCACATGGCGATAAGGGCGTCGCCCAGGGTGCTCAGTTGCAGGGCGCCCATCCCAACGACGACGGGCATGAACCGGGTGAGGACGGTCCTCGCGGCGGGGCGGACGCCCGCGAGCCGCGTGGTCCACCGCGTGCGCCCGCGGAGGGCGGCCAGAGACCAGGCGAGCTGCGCCACGCCCGAGGCCACCGCGCCCCACGCGACGGCGTGGGCGGTCCATGCTCGTCCGGCGTCGGGAACGAGGAACGACACGAGGCAGGCGGCGATCATGAAGAGGTTGAGGATGATGGGAGCGGCGGCGGGCGGGGCGTACCGGCCGTGGGCCTGGAGCATCCCGCCGAGGATGGCGGTCCCGCAGACCATGGGCATCAGCGGGAGCATGACCATCGTCAGGGCAATCGACGTACGGGCGTCGTCGGAAGGGGTGCCCGCGAGCAGGACCGCGCCCAGGACGATCTCGGCGAGGGCGACCAGCCCGAGGGTGACAACCCCGAGGGTGGCCAGGACGGCCGACGCGAGTCGGGAGGCCTGGGGCGGATCATCGCGGAGAAGCCGGACGTACTCGGGGATGAACGCGGCGGAGAGGGCCCCCTCGCCGAAGAGGCGCCGGAAGAGGTTGGGGATGAGGAAAGCGGCGGCGAAGGCCGACCCGATCGCGGAATCGCCCAGCACGCGGGCGACCAGGGTTTCGCGGGCGAGGCCCGCGAACCGCGAGACCAGCGTGAGCCCGGAGACGACGCGGACGGCCGCCGCGAACGCCCCGCCCGTACGCTCGTCGACCCCGGCGCCCGCGGTGGGGTTGACCGCGGCGGGTGGTTGATCGGGCTGGTCCCGGGTGGGGGGCACGGGGCTGTTATCGGAGATCCGGGGTCCGTCCCCGTTGAGGATCTCGGCGGGCTTGGGCGGTCCGGTTGCCGACGACCGCGATGAGGAGGGCCGCGGCGACCCCCAGCAGGTTGGCGAAGAAGTCGTCCCACGCCGCCCAGCGGTTGACGATGGGGACCGCCTGCAGGGCCTCGTCGACGCCGGCGTAGGCGGTGGCGATCAGCCCGGTCCGCCAGATGTTGGGCCACGACGTGGGCGGGCCGAACCATCCGCAAGCCAGCGCGAAGAGCGTCCACAGCGCGAACGCGAACAGATGGACGACCAGGTCGGGGCGGTGGAACGGGCCCTCGATCTGGAGGTTGGGCCAGTGGGTCCCGATGAAGAGCAGAACGGCGTAGATCCAGAACATCGTCCGCGCGTACGCCGCGATCACCGTCCGGCGCGAGCGCGGGTCGGTCACGCCGAAGCCTCCGCCCCGGGCGACGCGACGGGAGCCTGTCGGCCCGGGGTCGAGACCTGGGCGTGCGTCGGGGCGGGGCTTGCGGCCGAGGCGAGCTTGGCGACCAGGGCGTCCCACTCGCGTGTCAGCCCCTCGGCGATGGCGGCGTAGTCCTGGGCGCCCGGGGCGTCGGGGGCGTAATCAAAGATCGTCTGCCCGAAGCTCGGGCACTCGGCCAGCTTGATGTTCCGCCGCACCGGCGGGCGGAGGACGCGCGCGTACCGCCAGGGCGTGTCCTGATCGCGCCCCGCCTCGAAAAAGCCTTCGAGATCCGCGACGACTTCGCGGGCGTGGGTGCTGGTGGGGTCGTGCATGCAGAGCACCACGCCCAGGACTCGCAGGCGGGGGTTGAAACTGCGCGATGCCAGGCGGACGGTTTCCATGAGTTTGCCGACGCCCTGCAGGGCGAGGAAATGCGCCTGCATCGGGATGATGACCTCGCGGGCGGCCGCGAGCCCGTTGAGCGTCAGGAGGCCCAGCGAGGGCGGGCAATCGATCAGGATGTGGTCGTAACGGTCGCCCAGGGCGGCGAAAATGGCTTCCAGCCGCTTGAGCCGGTCGGGCTCGGCGGCCAGGTCGATCTCCGCCGCGGCCAGGTCGGTGGTGCTGGGCAGCACGTCGAGGTTCTCGGTGGCCCGACGGATGATCCCGCCCGCGTCGAGCGAAGGGTCGAGGAGCAGGTCGTAGACGCTGCGCTCGAGCGTGGCGCTGTCCACGCCCAGGTGGAGCGAGGCGTGGGCCTGCGGGTCGAGGTCGACGACCAAGGTCCTCCGGCCTGCCCTGGCGAAGGCGGCGGCCAGGTTCACCGTGGTGGTGGTCTTCCCGACGCCGCCCTTCTGGTTCATGAGGGCGATCAGGCGGACGGGGCGTGTGCTCATCCCGGGCATCGAGCCGAGTATACGTCGGGGTGGGACGCTCCACGGCGGCCGAGGGTTACGTGCTCACGCCGCCCGCCGCGGCGGTCCCGGCCTGGGTTTCGGGCACCGCCAAAGGGGGAGCGGCCTCGGGCGGGGGGACCGAGGGGGGGGCGTCCAGGGCGAGGGCCTGCTCCTCGATCTGCTTCTTCCTCGCGACCTTGATGGCGATGACGGCGATGTAACTGAGCAGGACGGCGGTGATCGCGTAGACCACGCGCTGACGCCAGAAGGTCATCAGGACACCCAGCGTCGCGAACGCGGCCCCGAACCCGTAGAGCGACAGGGCGGCCCCCTTGACCCCCAGCGCCCGCTTGAGCATGTGGTGCAAGTGGTCGCTGTCGGCGGAGCTGATGCTCTTCCCGGCCATCTTCCGGCGGACGATCGCCAGGGCCGTGTCGATCAGCGGGATCGAGTAGATGATCAGCCCCGCGGCGACCAGATGGGTCTTGCCCGTGTCGCCCAGGGTCAGGATGATGACGATGGTGCAATAGCCCAGGAGCAGCGACCCGCAATCCCCAAGGAAGATCGACGCGGGGTTGAAGTTGTGCGGGAGGAAGCCCAGGCACGCGCCCAGAACGGCCATGCACAGGACGATCCGCTGCCCGTCGCGGGGCCCGTCCCCCGTGACGGCGAGGGCGAGGGCGACGACGAGCAGCCCCGCGGTGGCGACCGCGGTCACGCCGCTGAGCAGCCCGTCGAGCCCGTCGATCAGGTTCGAGGCGTTGCAGGCGCCGATGACGAAGAACGCGATCAGCGCGGTCCCGACCCAGTAGACGATGTCGATGGGGATCTGGCTGTACCCCAAGACCTCGAAGGGGAGCGGGATAAAGTAAATCAACGTGCGGAAGTCGGTCCCGATGAAGGGATCCGAGATCGTGGTGATGGGGAGCCCCAAGGCGTCGGCGATGGGCACGAGGAGCCCCGCGGCGAGCTTGACGCCGACGTTATCGAACGCCAGCGCCGCCGCCGCGAAGAGCTGCCCGCCGATCTTGACCCTCGGGGTGGTGCCCGCGACATCGTCGATCAGCCCGACGATCGCGATGACGACCATGCCCAGAACGATCGAGAAGGGGACGGCCTGGAGGGGCTCGCCGAAGCGCGTGATGGCGAGGTCGCCCAGCGTCGGGTCGGGGTCGCCCAGGTAACTGAAAAAGATCCCGGCGATCACACCCAGGAAGACCGCCGCGCCGCCGAGGTACGCGATGGGCATCTTGTGCTGCTTGCGGGCCTCGTTGGGGCGGTCGACGATCCCGTGCCGCACGGCCAGGCGACGCATCAGGGGCGTCGCGCACAACGCCACGCCGAAGGAGACCAGAAAGACCCAGACATAACTGTGGAACACGCCCAAGGCCGAGAGCGTGTGCTCCGCGACCCGGGCCGCGGGCGCGGCGGTGGCGGCGAGCGGGGCCGAGGGGTCCGGCGCCGCGGGGGACAGGTCGATCGGAACGCCGGGGATCATCCTCGCACCCCCGCTTGGGCCCCCGGCGCACGCGCGATCTCGGCGGCCAGGTCGCGGATGGTCTGCTCGAGGGGCACGGTCGGCTCGAACCCGATCGCCGAGCGGATCCGCGTCAGGTCGGGGCGGCGGTCGCGGAGGTCCTCGAACCCCGGCGCGTAGGCACGTTCGTAGGGGACGTACGCGATGGTCGATCGTGAGCCCAGCACCCGCACCACCAGGGCCGCCAGGTCCGCGATCGTGATCGCGCGGTCCGAGCCCAGGTTGAAGACCTTGCCCCGGCACGAGGGCTCGCCCAGCACGCGGGGCATCGCGGCGACCACGTCACGCACGTCGCAGAAGCACCGCGTCTGACGCCCGTCGCCGAACACCTCGAGCGGCTCGCCCCGCAACGCCGCGGCGACGAACCGGGGAAGGACCATCCCGAACTCGCCGACCTGCCTCGGGCCCACGGTGTTGAACAGGCGCACGACGACCGCGGGGAGCCCCCTCGCGGCGTGGGCCAGGGCGAGGTACTCGTCCACGGCCTTGCTGCACCCGTAGCACCACCGGCTCATCGTGGTCGGGCCGTAGACCACGTCGTCGTCCTCGGCGAAGGGCGTCTTGGCGCCCTTGCCGTAGACCTCGGAGCTCGAGACCACGAGCGTCGGCGTGGGGACCCCCCCGGGGGCGCGCGACCGCGCGAAGCGGAGCAGGTCGATCGTCCTGGCGATGTTCGTCTCGATCGCGGTGATCGGGTCTTCCACGACCAGCTTGACGCCCACCGCCGCCGCGAGGTGATAGATCTGGTCGAACGTCTCGCCCTTGCCCAGGGCGTGGAGCGCGTCGGAAAGGTCGGCCTCGAAGAAGCGCAGACGCTCGTGCCGATCGGGGAGGTTGTGACGCCGGCCGGTCGTGAGGTTGTCGATCACGGTCACGGCGTCGCCCCGGTCGAGCAGCAGCCCGACCAGGTGCGAACCAATAAAGCCCGACCCGCCCGTGACCAAGACCCGCCGCGGTCCGCCCGGGCGCGGGCCCTCCCCGTCGTTGGCGTGGGGGGGCGTGGCGTCGGGCGGTAGGGTGCTCACGTCGTATCTCGGGTTCGTGCCGGCGTGCTCCACGGGCGACGGCGCGTCCGGGTCGGAGCACGCACCGTACGCCTCTCGATCCGCGGCCGCTCAGGCCTGGTCGCTGTGGTACTCGTGCGCGGTGCGGATGTTGCCCTTGAGGTACCCGCCGGCCGCGGACTTGACCCCGTTAACCAGCACGCCGATGAACTCGCCCCGGGCCTCGGAGAGCTCGGTCCGGAAGCGGGCGATCATGCCGCGTTTCTCGGAGAAGGCGCGGGCGACGAGGAACGAGGCGTCGGCCCTGTTGGCGATCGCGACCGCGTCGCCCGAGACCACCGCCGGGGGAGTGTCGATCAGGATCACGTCGTACTTCGCCCTCGCGTCGCGGAGGAGCGTCGAGAACGCGTCGGACGAGAGGGCCTCGTACGCCCGGTGCTCGCGGGTCCCCGCGGGCAGGACTCGGAGCCTCGGGGTTCCCTCGACCGCGACGGCCGCGTCGTCCAGCGTCGCGGCGCCCGCGAGCACGTCGCCCAGCCCCGGTCCCTCGGCGACCCCGAAGACCCGGTGCTGGCCCGGGCGGCGGAGGTTCGCGTCGATAACCAGGACGCTCCGCCCCGCGGCGGCCGTCGCGAGGGCGAGGTTCGAGACCACGCTCGTCGAGCCCGACGAGGGGATGCACCCGACCACGACCAGGGCCTTGTGGCCCGCGGTCTCCATGCGCTTGAGCACCCCGGCGCGGACCTGGCGGAAGTTCTCCGCCAGCACGCCGCGGGGTCGGTCCCGGAACGCGGTCTCGACGGCGCCGGGGCCCGAGGGGTCCTCCTCGGCGTCGGCGACCCAGCCCACCAGGCGCGTGCGGGGCAGGAGCCCCACGTCCGCCGGGCCCTTGATCCGCGTGTCCACGACCTCGCGGAGCACGACGAAGCCCGTGACCAGCGCGAGGCACACGACCGCGCCCGCGGGGATCATGAAGATCAGCTTGGGGAACTCGGGCTCGTCGGGCTTGCTCACCGAGGTCTGCAGCGTCTGGATCCGCTTGGCCGTCGGGAGCAGGATGATCGCGTTGAGCTTGCCCAGGTCGTCCTGGGCGGAGTTGCGGCTGAATTCAAGCTGGCGGATCTTGTCGTCGATGTCGCCCAGCTCGCTGAGGGTCTGGTTGATCTCGGTCTGGCGGAGCTTGAGCGCGTCGATCTTGCCCTGCATCTCCGATTGCTGGGCGTCGAGGGCCCGCTTGCGGAGCTGGAGGTCGGAGTACTGGCGGTTGAACTCGCGACCCAGGGCTTCGTTCTCGACCGCCGCCAGCTGCTGGCGGTACCCCTCGAGCCGGGTCTCGAAGACCTTGTACTGACGGTGCTCGCGCGTGATGCCCCGGCGGTCCATGGCCGCCAGCTCCGCCTCGAGCCCGGTGATGCTCTCGCGGATGCTCAGGACCTGGGGCTCGCGGGCCACCAGGGCGCGGATCTCGTCGTTGTACACGACCGAGCCGCTCTTGTCATAGAGCTCCTCTTCGCGGGCCTTGATCCTCGTCGTCACCTCCTGGAGGAACTGCTCGACGTCGGAGAGCGAGCGCGTGTAGATGTCCAGCTCCCGCACCGCCTGGCCGAGTTTGGGGTCGTTGGTGTCGACGTTCTTCTCGCGCTGGAGCGCCGACCGGCGGGTCTTGAGGCGGTCGACCTCCCGCCGCGCCTCCTCGATCTGCTGCGACAGGACGTTCGTGCGGTCCTTGAACGCGTCGTCGTTGCGCCGGCGGACCTGGCCCATGTACTCGTTCATCACCATGTTCACGATCTCGGCGGCGTCGAGCGGGTCCTTCCAGGTGAACGACAGCTCGATGAGCGAGGTCTGTGGCACCGTGCGAGCCCGGACCTCGTCCTTGAGCTCCTGGAGCACCTCGGACGTGTTGATCGACCCGTCCGACTTGCGGAAGCCCGCCGACCACTTCTTCGCGAGCGTCGGCAGGTTGGGGTTCTGCGCCACCGCCCGCAGCACCTCCTCCGACGTCATCAGGCGGACCTGCGTCTGCATGAACGTCTGCATCTCGTCCTGGGAGACCACGCCGGCGCCCGTCGGGCGGTAGGGGTCCACCTCGGTCGGGTTGCAGACGAACATCGCGCGGGGCTTGTAGAACGGGTACAGCTTCATCCACACGAAGTGCCCCGCCGTCCCCAGCACCAACCCCACGACCAGCGAGCCGATCAGGAGCCACTTGTTCCGGAGGATCAGCTTGATCGGGTCGAGCGTCGCGCCCGCCGGGGGGGGCGGGGGAGGCGCGACGGCCGGGCGGGGCGCGGGCGTCGCGGGATTGATCGGTGCGGCGGCGGTGCTCATGACTTCGGTCCTTGGCAGGTGTACGTTCCCGCGACACGCGTCGCGTGGCGGGGGCTTACTTCTTCCTCAGCTCGGCGATCGACGCCTTCAACTCGTCCAGCTTGTCCTTCAACCCAGGGATGGGCGCCGAGTACGTCGCGTTGGCCTTCTCCGCGTCGCCGATGAGGCCCTCGGCCTGCGCCAGCTTCGCCTCCACGACGGCCGGCTTGCCCTCCCGCTTCGCGAGCGCCGCGCGGGCGATCTCCATCTCGGCCAAGTGCGCGACGATCGTCTGGCGGACCGGCTGCCCGCCCGCCAGGCCGATGGCACGCACCAGCTCCACCTCCGCCTTGTCCAACTCCCCGTTGCGGAGGTAAACCCACCCGAGCGTGTCGCGGACGCCCGCCGCGTCCTGGTTGCGCTCCAGGGCCTTGAGGACGGCCTTCTCGGCGATCGGGACGGCCTCCTTGGGGTCGCCCCCGCAGTGCACGATCATGAACGCCAGGTTGTTCAGCATGAACGAATCGTCGGGGAACCGCTCGACCGTCGAGCGGACCACGCGGAGCCCGTTGGAGCAATCCTTCTGCTGGTAGTACTTCGCCTGCAGCGCTGCCGACGCCTGCCACACCAGCGGGTCGGGCAGGTCCGTGCGGCGTGCCATCTCCTCGAGCGTCGCGACGCCCTCGGCCTGGACCGCCGGGGGGTTGCGGCTCTCGATCTTGAGCCCCGCGCGGAAGAACGTCGTCCACCCGGGCGCCAGTTTCTCCTTGTCCACCGCGTCGAGCACCGCGGGCAGATCCTCGGGCCGGGTCAGCGTCCCCTTGAGGTCGTTGAACCACCCCATGATCATGCCCGGGTTGTTGTCCCCGATCACGCGCAGCGCCGCGATCACGTCGCGCAGGCCCTCGTCGGGCCGGTTGCGCTTGAGGAACTGCTTGGCCCGCGACATCAGCAGCGCCGGGTGGCTCCCGACGACCTGATTCCCCAGCGTCCGCAGGACCGTGTCCGCCTCCGCCAGGTTGGGGTTCTTCCCGCCCTGGAGCAGCGAGAGGTACGGGATCACCACGAAAAGCTGAGAGCTGAGCTTGTACGCGTCGCGGTAGTACTGCAACGCCCGGTCGTCGCGCCCGGCCTCGCGGAACAGGTCCCCCGTGTTGACCAGCAGCGCCAGGTCCGAGGG
The DNA here is from genome assembly GCA_015200025.1 of Phycisphaeraceae bacterium. Taxonomy (GTDB): domain Bacteria; phylum Planctomycetota; class Phycisphaerae; order Phycisphaerales; family UBA1924; genus UBA2396. The sequence continues at coordinate 1,837,726 of CP054186.1, forward strand.
CCGCTTGCGGATCACCTCGTCGGCGACCTCGATCGCGTCCGTGTCACGCCCCGACAGCAGCAGCTCGCGGAGCAACGCCACCCGCAGCTCGTCCTGCGTCGGGTTGAACCGCACCGCCTCGCGGAGGTCACGCACGGCCTTGTCCACGTCCCCGTCCTGCACGTGCATCATCGCCCGCGCCCGGCGGGCCTGCCACAGCTGCGGCCTCAGCTCGATCGCCGTGTCCAGGTCCTTCATCACCTCCACCCGGAGGTCGCGGTACGCCAGGTTCGCCTGCGCCCGGCGGAAATACACCATCGGATCGCGGGGGAACTTCGCCACCGCCTGATCGAGCAACGCGGCGGCCCGTTTCTCGTCCCCGCGGAGCCGCGCGGCGTCGGACCACTGCATCAGCATCGTCGCGTCCGCCGTCGCCTCGCTCCCCATCCCCGCCAGGTACTTCTCCGCCTCGGCGCCGCGGCGCATCCGCAGCAGCACGTCGACCAGCCTCTTGGCGTAGTTCTTGTCGTCGGTGTCCGCCCCGGCGTTGACCACCTTCTCGTACAGGTCCGCCGATTCCGCCAGCCTCCCGAGGCGCTGGTACATGTCCGCCAGCGCCTTGTCCGCCGGCAGCGTCTTGGCGTCCTGGATCGCCTGGGCCTCCTTATACGACTGGACCGCAAGGTCCGTCTGCTCGTTGCGCTCCATGAACCCGCCCATCGCCATGAGCAGGTCGGGCACCGGGGGGTTCTTCGCGGGCGTGGCGCGGGCCGCCGCCAGCGCGTCGTCGAAGACCTTGCGGGACCCGCGGAGGTCGGCCTGATCCCCGTGCCACTTGGCGTCGAGCACGATCGCGTCGAGGCCATCGTGCTGCTGGCGGATGCGGTTGATCAGCTCGCGCGACTGCGGGAAACGCTTGAGGTCGAGGTAGAGCGACGCGAGCGACATCTGCACGTCGCGGTTGTTGGGCTGCTCCTGGATCTGCTTCTCGCGGGTCTTGAGCGCCCGCTCGCGGTCCCCGAAGCGGGATTCGAGCACGAGCCACATGTCCGCGAAGCGCAGATCGCCCGAGTGGTACCGCTCGGCCTTGCGGGCCTCGTCGAGGGCCTCGGGGCCCCGGTCCAGCTGGTCGAGCAGCGAGATCAGCGCCATCGTCGAGCTGAGGTCGTCGGGCCTCTTGCTGAGCGCCTGGCGGAACGCGGAGACCGCGTCCGTGGGTCGACCCACTCGGACGAGCATCTCCCCGAGGAACCGCGAGGCCTCGACGCCGAACGTGTCCCGGGCCCGGGCCGATTCGAGCTCGCGGACCGCCTCGACGAGGTTGCCCTTGGCCGCGTTGATCCTGGCCCGGAAGGTCAGCCCGTCGAGCCGATCGAGGTCGCGCCGGGCCGCCTCGCCCGCGAGGCGCTCGCCCTTGGCCCAGTCCTTGCTCTGGAGCGCGTCGATGAAATCGTACTCGAGGAGCACGTTGTTATCCGGCGCCAGGGCGCGCGCCTTCTCGAGCTCGGCCCTGGCCTCATCGGCCCGGTCGGTCTGCCGGAGCACCTCGTACTTGATGAGCGCCTTGTCGAGGTCGCTGCGGTCGGACTGATCGATCAGGATGAGGCGGACCTGCGTCGGGTCGGTCTCGGTGAGGGCCACGCGGGTCTGGCGGAGCGGGCGGAAGTCGGGGTTTTTCTCGAGCGCCTCATCGACGATCTTGATGGCGCCCTCGCGGTCACCGCGGAGGGACATCCTCGACGCGACGATCTGCGTGAGCGTGGGGTGCCCGGGGTTCTCGCGGAGGGTCTTGGTGAGCAGTTCGTACGCCGCGTTCGCGTCGCCGTCGCGTTCGAGCTTGTCCGATTCGAGGATCGCCCGGGAGACCGGGTCCTGGACGTTCCCGCGCCCGGAGACCTGCATCTCCAGCAGCTGCTGCGTCTTGGCCACCTGTTCGTTGTTGGGGTCGAGCCTGACCGCGCGGTCCACCAGGGGGAGCGCGTCCTCGTACTTCCTCATGCGGATCTTCAGGTCCGCCAGCTTGAGGATCGCCGTCAGGTTCGAGGGCTGCTGAGTGACGATCTGGGTCAGCGCCTGCTCGGCGAGCCCCTCCTCGTTGAGGCGCAGCGAGACCTCGGCGAGCAGCCACTGCGCGTCAAGGTTCGAGTTGTTCGTGCGGCGGTTGTAGTCGAACAGCATCCGCTGCGACCTCGCGTTGTTCCCCTGCGCGAACTCCAGGTGCGCGTCCACAAAGATCAGCCTCGTGTTGTCCGAGTCGATCATCAGCGGGGACAGCGCCTCGCGGTACTTCTTCGCCTCCGTCAGCCACTTGGCTTTCTCGCCGGGGTCCGACGACTGGACCCACTTGCGCATCGCGTTGATCGCCTGATTGAACCGCGCCTGCCGGCGGTACTCGTACTGCCGGAGGCCCTCGACGCCCATGGGCTTCTGGGGGATCGACGCCAGTTTCTCCAGCAACGCCAGCGCGTCGTCGGGCCGCGAGAGGTCCCCGTACAGCTCCGCCAGCCGGGCCAGCGCGTCCATGTGCTCGGGGGTCTTCTCGAGCACCGCCTTGTACAGGCTCTCGCTCCCGGCGTGACGCTGCGGGCCCGTCAGGTAGGTCCGCTCCACGGCCTGGAGCATCCCGATCACGTCGGTCTCCAGACGCTCGGCGGGCACGGCGCGGAGCGCCGCCGTCGCCGCCGCCACCTGCGACTCGAGCTCGGTCCGGAGTTGATCCAGGCCGGCACGGCGTTGCGCGAGGTCGTTCACCGCGAGCAGTTCCTGCTGGCGGTCCTCCGCCGTCCAATACACCCGGGCGATCAGCGCCCGCGCGTTGTTCGGGTTCGACGCGAGGAAGTCGTTCAGGACCTTGCGCGACGACGCCAGCGCTTCCTCGGCCCCGGCCCGGTCCTGCCGGCCCAGGCGCTCGGTCGAACGCCTCGACCACCAGGTCGAGAGCCCGACGGCGGCCTCGCCGTCCGAGGGGTCGGCCTTGAGCGCCGCCTCGAAGTCCTCGCGGGCCTGGTTGATCTCCTCGTCCCGGATGTTCGCCGCCTGGAGGTACTGCGTCAGGAGCATGGTCCCGCGGTATTTACGGAGCCCCTCCGCGCCCTCGATCCCGGACGCGTCACCGCCGCCGCGGATGTTCTCGATCGAGTTGGCGACCGCCACGGGCACCTGCCCGCCCGCGCCGATGTCCATGAGCATCCGGAGGTAGCGTTCGTGCTCGACGAGGTCGGTCCGCAGGGCGATGGCCAGCTGTCGACGCGCGGGCAGGTAGTCGCTCGAGAACTTGGACGTGAAGGCGTTCTCGGTGTCCGGGGTCATCCGCTCCATGACCGCGATCCACTTGCGGAGGTACTCGGGGTTGGACTGTTCCTTGTTGACGGCCTTGGAGTAGAACTTGTCCGCCGCCGCCAGGTTGTCCCGCGCCAACGCCGCGTCGCCCTGCGAAGCCAGACGCGACGCGTTGCCCAGCACGAAGAAGTATGCCAGCCCGCCCCCGGCCACGGTGATCCCGGCCAGCCCGGCCGCCAGGTAGATCGCGAACTTTTTATTGACCTTCGTCGACGCCATGCCGTTGCTCCTGGTTCCGCCCGTTCACGATCCCGCCCCGGCCTTGCGCCTGGGGTTGTCCGGCGGGTAATCGCCCGACTGGACCTCGAGCCAGTCGGGGACACACCGCATCAGTTCCGGCAGCAGCTCGTTGAGCAGATCCGCCGCCCTCGCCGCCAGCTCCTCGGGGCTCGAGATCCCCGACCCCGAGACCTGCACTTTCATGTAGTACGCGTAGTCCGCCGTCAGGTCGAACGCCAGACGCCGGACATCCACCGCCGTCGTCGCGAAGCCCCCGTTGGCGACGAAGAAATACCCCGAGTACATCTGGTTCCCCCGGGGGTCGCGGAACGAGGTGATCTGCATCCTCGCCTCCTCGATCCCCGCGGGCAGTCGGACGTACGTCCCCGGCGCGTCGCTCGTTCGCTCGAGCCTGGCGCGGCGGACCCCCGACGCCACCGCCCGCTCGTCGCGAGGGTCCACGGGCCACCGCGAGAGGTCCAGCGGGAGCGGCACCAGGTACGGGCCCGATTCGATCGTCCACCCGCCACCCACCAGGCACCGCTCCGGGACGTGCGGCACCGTGTCGATCATCCCCGTGTAGTACGCCGCGTGCAGCGCCAGGGCCGTCCCGCGGGTCTCGGGCGTCCGACCCGCGTACGCGCGGGTCAGGTAGTTCGTCGTCCCCAGCGTCTCTTCGACCTCCGCCGACTCACGCATCGACACCCCGCCCTCCCAGCTCGGGAGCGCGTCGGCCCGGATGTCCGAGAGCAGCCGCCCCCCGGCGGCCTGGATCGGGAGCTTCCGCAGGTACAGGCCCCACGCCTGGATCGCCCAGGTCATGCCACCCGCCCACACCACCATGACCGTCAGCGCCGCGATGAACGCGGGCGACCGCAACGCGGGCCACCCGATCCCGAGGTACGCCGGCGAAGCGTCCGGCTTGGCCTTGGCCTTGCCCTTGGCGCCTTTGGCGGGCACGGCCCCCTCCTCGACGAACAGGCGGTCCAGCGCCCACTTGCCCAGGAGGAACAGGCCCAACGCGGGGATCAGCATCACCGTCCCGATGAAGATGTGGATCTCGCCCGTGGCGATGTTGGGGTCCACCAACGTCCCCACGCCCAGCACCGCGATCCGCACGATGTTCATGAACAACGCCACCGGGATCGCGAGCATCATCAACGCGGCCCGCTGCCACCAGCGGTCCGTCCCCAGGAGCGCCACCGCCCCGGCCAGCGCGACGAAGGCGATCACCATCCGCATCCCCGAGCAGGCCTCCGCGATGCCCATGGGGTGGGACACGCCGCTGCGCTCGATGATCTCGATGGTGTTGCCCGTCAGGACCGCCGAGAACCCGAAGATCGGGCCCAGGAGCCCCAGCGCCACCCAGCCGCCCTGGGCCGCGATCTGCTGCAGCTGGAACTCGATCGAGATCATGATCCGCTCGGAGAGCGTGACCCCGAACGCCAGGAAGGCGATGGGCAGGAAGATCACCCGCATCACCGCCGGCCCCAGCAGCATCAGGCAGAGCCCAAAGAGCGCGAGGATCATCGCGAGCCCCTGGGCCATGTGGTTCTTGATCCCCACCACCGCGAAGAAGTATGCCGCGATCCCCAGCACCAGGGGCGCCAGCCCGGGCCAGAACGACGAGGGCGGGGTCCGGGCCAGTTCCTGACGTCGAACCCACAACATGTACCCGCTGATCAGGGGGATGAGGTAGGCGTGCCCCCAATCCTGCATTTTGGCCTGGCTGAAGAGGTGCTGGGCGTAGAACCAACGCCAGAACACCGCGATGAACGCCGCCGAGCATACCCCGAGCATGATCGCGCGGGCCGGGGTCACGAACCCGAACCACACCGAATCTCCTGTCGGGATCGTGTTTGCGACGTTCGTGTTGTGGGCGGGTATGCTGCTCACCGGTTGGGACAAGTATTTGTATTTTGTTCGTACACTGTGTCGTTGCGGACCGTGGGTGCGTGCGGATTCTCGGCCGGGGGAATCGGCCCCATACTACGTCGTCACGCCCGCTGCGGGTTCGCGGCGTGAACACCCACACTCATCGGCGCATCACGCCCGTGGTCGTTGCCGGCGGGGGGGCGGTGGGGGCGAGTTCACGCTCCGGCGGTCATCATGCACGGCACCCCGTCGTTCTCGGTCCTTGTGGCGGGGTGGTGAGGCGCGTTCCGGTCATCAACCCGATCAGAATGGGAACGGGTTCTGCTGACGGGTCTGGTATTCGGGCGGGAGGCCGAAGACGTCGTTCCCGAAGTTCCGGTCAAGGAGGAACCCGAACCCGTAGGTCGCCCGGAGCCCGTTGCGGAAGACGGCGAGGGGCTGGGCCCAGAAGTTGGTCCCGACGTTGATTTGGTCGTCGGGTTTAATGACGATGTCGGGCTGGGTGAACTCGGCGATGGCGCGGAGGTTGATCGAGACCGCCGCCTGACGCCCGTTGCCCAAGGCGCGGATAAGTTCGGCGCGTTCAGGGATGGCGATGGGTGAAAGCCCGCCGGCGGTCGTGATGGCGCGGAGCACGGTCATTTTCCCGGTCTCGGGGATCTGGTAGACGCCCGGGCGGGCGACGAACCCGGCCATGTAGAACTCGCCGGGCGAGACGGTGGGGATCCGGATAACGTCCTCGGGCTTGACGATGATGTTGACGGTGGAATCGCCCGCGAGCAGTCGGTCCATGGGGACCTTGATGACGCGCTGGGTCAGCAGTTGTGCGGGGGTCAGGCCGCTCTCACCCCCGAGCGCGACGGGTTCGGGTCCGGAGCGTCCCGGCTCGGAGGCGCGGGTGGTTTGACGCACCTGAACCCAGCGGCCATCGCGGAAGACCCAGGGCGGTCCCCCGGTCGTCAGTTCGCTGACGGACGGGGTGGGGCCGCTGTCGGTGCCGGGGAGGTCGATCGCGGGCTCGGGCGGCTGGTTCCGACGGACCTCGGGTTGCCGGGGGGCAGGTGCGGGGAAACCCGTCCCGTTCCCGCCGCGGATCATGGAAGGCGAGGCCCCCCCGGAGGAGGGCTTGGAGAGCTCGTCGATGACATTGAGTGGGTCTTCGACGGGTTTGCGGGGTTGGCCCGGGGTGCCGCCGGAGGGGTTCAGTTCACGCTGAAGCCCCGGGGGCGGGCGGGTGAGGGGATCGATGATCGACTCGCTGAGCGGGACCAACCGGATGACGTAGATTTCCTTGACGGTGGTGTCGACCCGCCCACCGCTGGTGATGGCTTCGAGGAGTCGGAAGTCGGGCTTGGGGATGAAGTAAGGCCCGGGTTGGGTAACACCCCCGATGAGGGTAAAGGTGGCCTTGCGGCGGCCGCGGATGTCGACCTCGACGAGGGCGTCCGCGATAAACCGCTGGGCGCGCTCCGTGACGGCGGCGGAGATCTGGGGGACGTTCATCCCACTGACGTAGATCCGGCCGAGCTGGGGGATATCGATCAGGCCCTGGGTGTCGATGGTGCGTGGGTATTCCTCGGGCACCCCCCCGGGGGCGACGACGTCGAAGACGCGGATGAAGAGCTCGTCGCCCGGGCCGACGCGGTAATCGGTGGGGTCGGGGATCAGGTCTTGCGCCAGGATGGGGCTGTGCTCGACGAACTGGTCGGGCTTGCCCTCGATCGAGCTGATGTGGTCGAGGACGGGGACGGAGGTGGGGGTGTATTCCCACCGGCCCATGACGCTGGGGTCGAGGTACGAATCGACCTGGGAGCAGCCCGCGACGGCGCCGGCGGCGAGGGCGAGGCCGCAGGCCCTCAGCGGGAGCCTGAGATGGACGAGGCTGTTCGTTCGAACGCGCAACTGGGCCACGCCGGACTCCTTGCAATCGCTTCGTGGGCCCACGCGGGGGCCCGGGCCCAAGCCTAGCACATTCGCCGCCGCCCCGCGTCGATGACGGGGCCCGCGGAGGTGGCGTCCCTATCATCCCGCGTGTCTCACGGCGCGACCACCCCACCCCCAACCCCTCCGGCTCACCCGGCGCCTCCGCCGCGCCACGCCCGACCGCTCGGGGGCGACCCCCTGCGCAACGTCGATCCCCCGCTGGTGAGCCTCTCGGGGATGGTCCTCAACAACCGCGAGGGGGTTCAGCAACTGGCCTCGAAGCGCAAGCCGGATTGGCTTCGGGCGAGGGTCCCCGGGGGCGAAGGGTACCTGCGGCTCCGTGCGATCATGGACGAGCACCGACTGCACACGGTCTGCGAGGAGGCCGGGTGCCCGAACATGGGCGAGTGCTGGAGCCGTGGGGTCGCCACGATCATGATCTTGGGCGACACCTGCACCCGGGCGTGCGGGTTCTGCAACGTCAAGACGGGTCGGCCCGGGACGGTGGACAAGGACGAGCCCCGCCGGGTCGCCGAGAGCCTGGCCCTGATGGGCCTGCGCCACGTCGTCATCACGAGCGTCAACCGCGATGAGCTGCCCGACGGCGGGGCGGGGATCTGGGCCGAGACGATCATCCGGACCAAGGACGCGTGCCCGGGTATGAGCGTCGAGGTGTTGATCCCCGACTTCGAGGGGGATTGGGCGGCGCTGCAGATGGTCATCGACGCGGGGCCGCACATTATCAACCACAACCTCGAAACGGTCCGGCGGATGTACCCGGCCGTGCGCCCCAGCGCGAAGTTCGACCGCTCGCTCGAGCTGCTCCGGCGGGTCAAGGAGCAGGGGGGCGTCGCCAAGACCGGGATCATGGTCGGGATCGGGGAACGCGACGAGGAGGTTCTCGCGCTCATGGACGACGTGCAGGCCCGGACGCGGGTGAGCCGGTCGGCGGCCGGCGGCGTGGGTGGGGCGGGCGGGGCGGGCGGGGTCGGTGGGGTCGGTGGGGTCGGTGGGGCGGACGCGTGCGACATCCTGACGATCGGGCAGTATCTCCAGCCGACGCGGAACCACCTGCCGATCGATCGGTGGGTGACGCCGGCGCAGTTCGAGCTGTTCAAGCGCGAGGGCTTGGCGCGGGGCTTCAAGGTGGTGGAGAGCGGCCCGTTGGTGCGGTCGAGCTACCACGCCGATCACCAGGCGGACGTGCTGACGGACATCGCGGCGTCGCGGTGAGGGGCCGGTATGGGCCGGCCGTCTGAATCGGACGGCACACTCTCCATTTAGCCCTGACGTGAATCCCCCCGGGGGAAGTACTTGATCGGTGCGCCGTGGCCTGAACGGGCCGCGTGGAACACCGTGGAACGCGGGTCTGAAAAAAGCATCGGGAACCACCCGTGCGCGCGGGGCGCAGCGGAGAGGAGGTGTGTAGTGGCCGGAGGAGCCGGCCTGCGTTGACGTGGCGAGGAGGTTCACGATGACCCCTGAACTCGCGTACGGGCTTGTGAAATCGACGTACTTCAGGCAGAGCGACGAGTGGGGGTACTGGAACCAGTGGGTCCACGAGCACGAGCATCACTGGGTGCGGATCATCGCGTCGAGGGGGGTGTTCTCGGTCGCGGACCGGGAGGTGGTGTTGGCGGATTCGCTGTTCAAGATGTACTGCGCGGTCCGGGCCGGGCACTTCCTCGTTCGCGAGCCGAGGCAGACCGCGAAGGACCTGCTGGCGTACTGCGACCAGATCGTGCGGAACACGGCGATCGACGCGGTCAAGGCGCGGGCCCGGGAGTTGAGGCGTCGCCGGGGGAGCATCAACGCGGCCGACGAGGGGGTTCAGGACGCGAGGGAGGCGCTCGAGAACGAACTCCGTGCGCGGCTGGTGCGTGAGGTACTCCCGTCGTTGAGCGGTCAGGCGCGCAAGTACCTCTTTCTGCACGTCGTGCTGGATCTGTCGGTCCGGGAGATCTCGGACATCTTGGCCGAGCCGCCGGCCACGGTGCACGGTCGGATCAAGAGTGCCAAGGACGAGTTCCGGCGGGGGTGGGGGAATGGCGAGGCGGGCGTGGCGATCTGAGGGCATGTGAAGCCGAGCACGCCGCCCCCGTCGGGCGGCGTTTGTGTCCCCGGAGGGGGATCGGAGAGTAGAGGAGTCATCGCGATGGCCGAGAAGCAAATCATTGTGAAGAAGGGAGCGATGGGCCGGCTCCGGCTGGCGGGGATCGAGGAGGGGCCGGGGATCGAGGTGCAGGCCGGGTGCCTGACGGACCGGCAGGTCGCTCGGATGGCGGTCGATCCCTCGGGCTCGCCGACGGCCGAGGTGTACCACGCCGCCCACTGCGACGCGTGCATCGCGCGGGTGGCCGAGTCGAGGGTGCTGCTGCGGGGGATGCGCCGCGAAGGGCGGTTCCGGAAGGTGGTCGAGCGAGCGAAAGCGGCCGGGAAGGTCGCGGCGTGCATCGGGGCCGGCGTGCTCTGCGTATACGGCGCGTACACCCTGGGCGGGCGGGTCTCGATGATGTCGGGAGGCGGCGCGTCGATCGGCGGCCCCTCGGCGATTGTGGCCGACGCGGGCGTGTATGCCTCCGACGGGCCGTACGACTCGCCCGGTGCAGCGCCCGGCACCGCGCCGTTCTTGGGTGGGCTTTCGCCGTCGGGGGGTGATGCGGCGTATCCGGCCTTCGGCGCGGCGATCCCGCCGCCGACAGGGCTCGCTCGCGGCTCGTCCTCGGGGATCCTCATGCCGATCTCGTACCGGGCCGGGCGCGGGGAGACCTGGGCGAGCATCTGTCTTGCATTTTATCGTGACGCGACGCTCGCGGACGCGCTCCGCGAATACAACCGGCGTGCCTCGGGCACGCCGGCGATCATCACCGAGAGCATGACGATTCGTCTCCCCACCATCGAGAAGCTCAGGGAGTTGTCGGTCACGGGCGGCGGGCCCAGAAAGCCGGACCTCAAGTCCGGGCGAGTCCCGACGGCGGTCTTCTGATGCCGGCGTGGTCCGGGGCGAGTCGTGCACGGCATGCACCGTGACGTGCGCCCCGGGCACCAGGCTCGCGGTCTTCCCCGACGGGCTGATCGAGGCGCCCGGACGTGATGGTCGGCCACTCGGGCGGGTTCGGGCGGCTACCGCGGGGAGCCCGCCCCGGGATCGGCGCGCGGGCGACCGCTACGCTGGGCGGATGACGACGCCGCGAGGATCGGATCGAGGGACCGTGCGGGCCGGCTCGGTGCTCGCGGCGATGGTCGTTGTGTTCGCGGCCGTGACCCACCGGAACGCCCCGACCGGGAGAGTTGTTGCGCCGGTGGGATCGAACGAACCGGCCGTTGGTCGTGGCGTGGCGCCCGCGCCGGTCCTGACGCCGGAGGAATCGATCGCGCGGATGACGCTGCCCGCGGGGTACCGGGTCGAGGTGTTCGCGGCCGAGCCGATGGTCGAGGCCCCGGTGTCGATGGCCTTCGATGAGCGTGGGCGGTTGTGGATCGTCGAGATGGTCGGGTACATGCCCGACGCCGAGGGGACCGGGGAGACGACGCCCAACGGGCGTGTGGCGGTGCTCGAGGACACCGACGGCGATGGGAAAGCCGACCGGCGGACGGTGTTCATGGAGGGGCTGGTGTTGCCACGGGGCGTGATGCCGTGCCACGGGGGTGCGCTGGTGATCGCGCCGCCGGACCTGATCTTCGCGCGAGACACGGACGGCGACGGTCGCGCGGACGAGCGCCGCGTCGTCGCGACGGGGTTCGGCGGGATCGACAACCCCGAGCACGCGGGGAACGCCCCGCTGCGGGGGATCGACAACTGGGTCCACTTCTCGCAGCACCACGAGGAGTTTGCGTTCGACGGCGAGCGGGCGGACGCCCGGCCCACGCCCGCGCACGGGCAGTGGGGGATGTCGATGGACGACGCGGGGCGGCTGTATTACGTGCCCAACTCCGACACGCTGCGGGCGGACCTTTTCCCCAAGCACTACGCGGGGCGGGGCTCGGCGCCCGGGCTCAACGAGCTGATCGGGCGCGACGCGGCGGTGTGGCCCCTGGTCCCCACGCCCGGTGTCAACCGCGGGTACCAGCCCGGGACGCTCCGCGCCGACGGGACGCTCGCGACGCACACGGCGGCCTGCGGGCCCGCCGTCTACCGCGCCTCGCTCCTGGGCAACGACGCCCGCGGGGACGTGTTCACCTGTGAGCCCGCGGCGTTCATGGTGCGGCGGCTGCACGTCACCGCGGCGGGCGTTCGGCTCTCGGCCGCCAACGCGTACGAGCGGGCCGAGTTCCTGCGCAGCGACGACGAGCGGTTCCGCCCGGTGTGGGCCTCGGTCGGGCCCGAGGGGGCGCTCTACATCGCCGATATGCACCGAGGGGTCATCCAGCACCGCACGTACGCGACGCAGTACCTCAAGGGGCATATCCGCGAGCGGGGTCTCGAGCGGCCTCTGCACGCCGGACGCGTCTACCGCGTCGTCCCCGACGGGTACAGGGGTTCACCCCGGGTCGAGCTCGGATCGCTCGGGGACGCGGACCTGGTCGGCTTGCTGGCGCACGCGGACGGGTGGTGGCGCGATACGGCCCAGCGCCTGCTCGTCGAGCGGCGTGCCGCGGGGCAGCGAGCGGCACTCGCGGGGATGGCGGTGACCCACGGCGACCCATTGGCTCGGCTTCACGCGCTCTGGACGCTCGACGGGCTGGGTATGGCGGAGCCCGGGGACGCTCGGGCGGCCCTGTCGGACGGGGACGAGCGCGTGCGCTCGGCGGGGCTGCGGATCGCCGAACGGTGGATCGATGATCCGGCGCACGCGACCGACGTCCGCGGGTGGGTGGAGCGGGCCCTCAATGACGCGTCGGACGTGGTGCGTGTCACGGCGGCGCTGTCGGCCGGGCGGTCGCGGGAGGCGTGGGCGGTGCGGACGCTGGTCCCGTGGGCGTGCTCGGGCCGGTCGGAGGGGCTGGGGCGAACGTCGGCGTTGCTGGGTGCCCGTGGTCGCGAGGCCGAGTTCGCCCGGGCGCTGCTCGCGCTCGATGCCTCGGACGCCGGCGTCGGGTTCGAAGGGGTCCTGGGCTCGGTCGCGGGGCGGGTGTTCGCCTCCGGGTCGCCGGAGGAAGCGAGGTGGCTCCTCTCGGCGGCGGTCATGCTGCACCGCATCGGCGATCCGGCGGGGCGTGTCATCACCGACGCGCTGCGTGGCGTGCAGAATCTCGGAGGCTCGCGTCCACGCACCGTCGAACTGGCGACGCCACCCGCCGGGTGGCTCGGGCTGATCGGGGACGCGGGACACCCCGCGTCGGCACGGCTGGCCGAGTCGGATGTGTTCCTGGCCTGGCCAGGGAGGCCGGCGCGTGGGCGCGACGCGGCGCCGTTCCGCCCGCTGACCGACCGCGAGCGTCAGCGGTACCGCCGCGGCGAGGTGGTGTACGTGGCCGCGGGGTGCGCCGGGTGCCATGGGGGTGAGGGGCAGGGCGTGGTCGGGCAGATCCCTCCGTTGGCGGGGTCGGACCGGGTCCTTGGTTCTCCCGCCCGCCTGGCGAGGATCCTCATGCAGGGGATGCAGGGCCCGATCTCGACGCCCAGCGGGGAGTACAACGGGGTCATGCCCGGCGCGCCGATCGCGCACGACGGGGACCTCGCCTCGCTGATGACCTTCCTCCGCCGGGCGTGGGGCAACGAGGCCGACCCCGTCGGGGTAGACCTGGTCGAGGCCCAGCGCCGGGCGACTCGAGGGCGGACCGAGCCGTGGCGCTCGGACGAGATCGACGGTCTGAAATAGCGGCCCGGTCCGCCGTGCCTACGCTCGCGCGTCGCGGGCCGGTGTCGCACGGGCCGACCGCGGCGACGATGCCACGAGCCCACGACACGACGCGAGGATTGTCGACTTCCCAGGGTTCGGGGCGGTTCACCGGGGCGTTGCTCGTGGTGCTGACCCTGGCGTGCTGGACGACGATCCCGCTGTACCTGGCGCACCTCAAGGGCATCCCCGACCCGGCCTCGGCCCCGGGGCCCGACGGCTCGCGCCCGCCGCTGGTCGATCCGTGGACGGCCAACGGGTGGCGGTACGGGTTCTCGACGCTCCTGTGGATCCCCCCGCTGCTGGCGGCGTGGTGGTGGGGGCGCTGGCCCCGCGGGCTGTGGAGAGCGGCGTTGTGGCCCAGCGTGTTCAACATCGGCGCGCAGATCTGCTTCGGGATTGCGCCCTACTTCGTCTCGCCCGGGCTGATGACCTTCAGCCTTCGGCTGAACATGGTTTTTGTTACCGTCGGGGCCGCGCTGCTCTTTGCCGCCGAGCGGCGGATCATCCGCACGCGGGGGTTCCTGCTGGGGCTCGCGATGCTCCTGGCGGGGACGGCCCTGACCGTGCTCCTCCAGCCCGGGGGGCTCGGGGGGGCCACGGGCGTGGGGGTCCTGCTCTCGTTCGGGTCGGCGGCGCTGTACGCGGCGTACGCGTTGAGCGTGCGCACGTGGATGCACGGGATGCCCCCGATGCTCGCCTTCGCCGCCGTCAGCCAGTACACCGGGCTCGCGCTGGTGGTCCTGATGCTCTTCTTCGGCACGCGCGGGGTCGGACCCGACGGGGCGCCCGACGTGGTCCGCGGGCTCAACGCGCTGCGCCTCCCGGGCGGGGCCCTGGGGGCCGAGTTCGGGATGCTCCTGCTCTTCGCCGTGGTGGGCATCGGGCTGGGGCACACGCTGTACTACCACTCGATCAACCGTCTGGGCCTGGCCGTCTCGGCCGGCGTGGTCCAGCTGCAGCCTGTGACCGTCTCGCTCGGGGCGATCCTGATCTTCCCGAACAACCCCGAGCAGCACCTCAGCGGGTTCCAGTGGCTCACGGGGCTGCTGGCCATCGCCGGCGCCGGGGTCATGCTCTTCACCCAGCACCGGCTGGCCTCCGCGGACCGTGCGCCGATCGACGAGTTCGACGACCTCCCGGTCGACGAGGGCGTCGCCCTCGTCGGTCAGAGCAACGAACCGCCCGCGAAGCCCTGAGGCGCCCGCCCCCACTTTCCCCCCGCCCCAACCCGTCCGCGCACTATCCTTGACCCGCCCGTGGGGAGAACCTTCCGCGGGTGAGCGAGGATCATCATGAACACGGAACTCCCCCGCGGCGTCGCCGTCATCGGCCAATCCGGCGGTCCCACCGCCGTCATCAATCAATCCCTCGTCGGCGTCGTCGAGGGCCTGCGCTCGGGGCTCCACGCCGCGGGTGTGGTGACCAAGGTCCTGGGCATGAAGCACGGCGTGCGCGGGCTCACCAAGGGCGAGTTCCACGACCTCACCGGCACCGATCAGGACACCCTCGACCGACTCGCCGCCACGCCCTCGGCCGCCCTGGGCTCGACCCGCGACAAGCCCGACGCGGCGTACTGCGAACGCATCCTCGACGCCTGCCGGGACCACGGCGTGCGCTACTACTTCTACATCGGGGGCAACGACAGCTCGGACACCTGCCGCATCGTCAGCGAGATGGCCGCCGCCAGGGCCTACGACATGCGCTGCTTCCACGTCCCCAAGACCGTGGACAACGACCTCAAGGAGAACGACCACACGCCGGGGTTCCCCTCCGCGGCCCGGTTCGTCGCGATGGCGTGCATGGCCGACTTCATGGACAACATCTCGCTCCCGGGGATCAAGATCAACGTGGTGATGGGGCGTCACGCGGGGTTCTTGACCGCCGCGGGGGCCTTGGCCCGTCGCTACGACCGCGACCTCAACCCCTGGAGCGACCAGGTCTCGACGGACGGCCCGCAGCTGATCTACCTGCCCGAGGTCGCGTTCGACCTCGACCGGTTCGCCGCCGACGTGGAGGCGATCTACGCGAAGAAGGGGCGTTGCCACGTCGTGGTGTCGGAGGGGATCCAGGATAAGAACGGGAAGTCGATCGGCGCGACGCTCATCAAGGGCGGGCAGGTCGACGCCCACGGGAACGTGCAGCTCTCGGGGTCCGGGGCGCTGGGCGATCAGCTGGCGGACTTCCTCAAGGAGAAGCTGACCCCGGCGGGGGGCAAGCCCCCGCGGGTCAGGGCCGACACGTTCGGGTACGTGCAGCGGTGCTGGCCGGACGCCTCGCCGGTGGATTCGCGCGAGGCGAGGCGGGCCGGTCGGTTCGCCGCGCAGCTCGCCCTGGCGGGCGAGCGTTCGGGCTCGGTCGCCATCGAGCGGACGGGCTCGGGGAGCGAGGCGTGGCTGGGGAAGGACAACGGCACGCCGTACCTCTCCGGGTTCAAGCGCGTCGACCTCTCGGCGGTGGCGGCCAAGACGCGGCACATGCCCCCCGAGTTCATCCAAGGGCACAACAACGTGTCCCGCGCCTTCATCGAATACTGCCTCCCGCTCGTCGGCCCGCTCCCGGGGTTCGAGAGGCTCTGAGTCGGGAAAGGGGCAACGAAAAACACGTCCATTGTGTCGCCACGCCACGCCCGAGGGGTGTTCTAGATCCTCCCCGTTCGCCGGAGATAGAAGAGAAGGCCCGCGACCATCGCGAGGCCCACGCCGCTGTACATCCACGGGTAATACTTCGGCCAGTAGGTCCGTCCCATCGCCCTGGCGTCCCGCTCGCGTTGGTTGTACATCAGCTGCCCCGTCTCGTAGGAGTAGACGTTGCCGGTGCCCTGATCGAGCCGATGGACCCCGAACGCCGCGGGACGGAAGACCAGCGCGGGGTCGTCCGCGGTCGTTGGCGTCACGGTGATCGCGTGGGTGGTCGTCGCGACTAGGGGCGAGTTGTTCGGTCCGGGGCGGAAGGCGCGCTTGATCATTGTGCGGGGCCAGTGCGGCGGGGAGGGGGCGAAGTTCTCGAAGCGGTGCTCGATTCCGCCCACGCCCGGGTCGCCCCACCGCACGCTGAGCAACCGCCCCGAGGCGTCCCACTCCATCCCGATCCTCGCCGACCGGCTCGACGCCGAGTACCGCCCGTCGGCCTCCGCGAACTCAAGGTCCGAGGCACCCTTGAGCCACGCCGCCCAGGTCGGGACGATCGGCCACGGGCACAGGACCCATTGCACGGGCCCCGGCGGTGTGCTCCCGTACCCGCGCGGCTCGGCCTCGACGAAATGTGCAGACACCGCGTAGCTCCGGGACGTCGCGCCGTTCCAGAAGGCAAAGTGTTTGTAGTCCTTGGGCACGTCACCGGGCTTGACGTCCTCGGCGGTTGACCACGTGACCTCGGCGAACGTTCCCTCGTGGTTCACGATGGCCCACGATCGCCACGGGTCGGAATCGCCCGGCCGATCGGTCCACGACGCCTCGACCCGCAGCGCCGCGTACCCCGTGTGCGCCCGGCTCAGCGCGTCGAGGGCGTCCTTCGCCCGATCGTCGGGCCCCGGCGAGGCCGAAGCGATCGAGATCACCAGCGCCGCCGGGGCGGCGAGGGCCCATTGGAACATCCGGCGTGGTACGGCGGGGACGTCGAACATGCGAACACTCCCGTCTCGGCATGGTGCCACAACTTAGCCGCACGACTCCGTGCATTTCTGTTGCCAGATGATCACCGTCGTGGTCGGGGGCGAGGTGGGTGTCCCGCCGGTGCAATGGGTCGTGATCCAGCAGGTCCCGGTCCCGCCGATGTAGTCCTGGCACGGATACGGACCCTTGGTCAGAATACTGTATTCCTTCTTACCCTGCGCCGCGTGGTCGCACTGGACGGTGCCCGGGCAGATGGTGTACGCCACGCCGCACTGCCCCGTGCAGGTCGAGTTGAACCAGGTTTCGATCCAACAGCGGCCATTCGAGCCGCCACCTCCGGCGTTCGCCAGCACCACGAACGGGACGGCGAGCAGCACCCCGACGATACTCAAGATTGTGTTCGGCCTGGGCATGTGTTATGCTCCTTTTGATCCACAACATACCCCCCCCCCCCCCCCCCCCCCCCGGGGGGGGGGGCGGGGGGGGGGGGGGGGGGGGGGGGGGCCCCCCGTTCGTGTCAAGCGGGGCGGCGGGTCGAAAGAAATAAATCTTTCGAAGAAAGGAGCGGGGTTATGAAAGCGGGACGCGGCTTCACCCTCATCGAACTGCTGGTCGTGCTCGGCGTCGTGGCCGCCCTTGTCGCGATCTCGCTCCCGGTCCTCGGATCATCGAGGGAGGCGTCGCGTCAGCTTCGATGCCTGGCCCACATCCGCAGCGCCGGCCACCGGCTCGCGTTGTATTCGAACGACCACCGCGAGGCATTGCCCTTCGGCCCGTGGGCGCGAGAAACCCGTGAGATCGAGCCGATCGGGACCATCACCTGGGGCGGGGGCATGATGTACATCGGCGGTCGGTGGTCGTACCATTTCCCCGAGGAGTGGGCCGGGGGGCGGTGGAGCCGCGGGATGCAATGCCCCGAACAATCCCGGCGGCACGACCCGATGAGCCCGAACTGGTGGGAGAATCAGAGCACGCCGATGTACGAGATGTCGCGGGCGGTCTGGGAAGACCAGAGGAACCTCGCCCAGGATTCGGGCCCGGATTTCTCATTCCCCCTCACGCCTCACCGGCTCGGCGACGTCGCGTTCCCGTCGCTCAAGGGGTACCTCGCCGAGTTCCCGATGCTCTGCACGACCGACCCGAAGGCGAGGTTCTGGCAGGAGTTAGGCCAGACCCAGGGATTCCCGTCGTCGGTCCAGTTCTTCGACGGCTCGGCCCAGCGGCTCCGCCTGAGCGACGGGATCCAGGCGCCCATCATGTCGCCGGTCCTGGTCACCGTCGGCGGGATCCGCGGGCGCGACTTTCACTCGCGCTGATCCGCGGGGGTCACCCCAACCTCCGCCGGCGTCAGTGCCCCCCGGCCTTGTCCCGGAGACGTTGCAGGGCCTCCAGCCGGCGTCGGTGAAGGTCGCGCTCGGGCTCGAGGATCGTGAGGGCCTTGATCTGCCACTCCGCGTCGTCGAATCGGCCCGCGGTGATGGCGACCGACGCCGCCAGCTCGCGGGTCCGCGGGTTGTACGGCGCGATGCGCACGGCCCGGAGCGCCTTGTCCCACGAACGGGTCAGGTCGCCCATCTCCGCGTAGCGACGCGAGAGCTCCATCGCGTACGCGAACTGGTACTGCTCGCGGGCGTCGAGGTATTCGAGGTGCTCGATGGCCCGCCGGCCGGCGTCGGGCGAGGCCGAGCCCTCCCCGGCCGTGAACCACGACGCGAGGAGTTTGTGCGGGAGCGGATCGACCGGTCGGGCCTTGGCGTAGCGCTCGAGCAGGGGGACCATCGCCGCGGTGGCCGATTGGTTCGAGGCCTTGAGCGCCCCGCGCACGGCCAGTTCGAGCACGCCCGGGTGGTCGGGGTACTCGCCCAGCCAGCGTTCGATCAGGGCCGGCGTGGGGCCGTCGTCGTCCTCCTCGTCCGCGGCCTTGGCGCCGCGGTCGCGGGCGAGCAGCTCGCGCACCGTCGGGACCCCCTCGGGCGGGATCATGCCCCACGCGCGGGCCTCGGCCAGAGCCCACGCCTTGAATTCGTCGAAGAAGGCCTCGCGGGAGAGCCCCAGCACTTTCGGGAAGGCCTCGGGTTCGCGGACGCCCTTCGCGTAGAGGTCCATGAGGTCGAGCGGGGCCCTGGGTCCGAAGCGTTCGACCAAGTACGCGTACATCCAGTGCCCCTGCGCGTAGGCCTGGGACCGGTCGGTGGCCTTGCGGGGGCGGACGAAGGCGAGGTTGATCTGCTCGAAGTCAAAGAGCGTGCCCGTGGAGACGGCCCGGGCGAGGATCTGGCACGCCGAGTAATCGCGCGGGGCGTCTTCGAGGTAGACCGCGGCGGCCTCGGTGAACCAGTGCGGGATGCGGTTTCGCGTCCGCGAGAGCGTGACGGTGTGCACGTACTCGTGCTTGATCACGCGGGCCCAGTCGTACGCCCCGACCTTGTGGTGCGGGCCTTCGCGGGGGGCCTCCATCGCGATCACCGGGCCCGTCGCCGCCGCGATCGTGTGGATCGCCGGCATCCCCGCGATCCGCACCGCGAACCACCGGTGGTCCGGCATCAGTTCGATCAGGGTCTTGAACGGGGGCGAGTGGTCGATGCCGCCGCGATCGGCCCCCGCCACGCGGCGGTGCGCCGCCTCGAGCACGGGCAGCATCTCGCGGGCCAGGACCTCGTCCACCCCGGGCTTGTACCGCACGGCGAAATGCTCGCTCTCGAGCCTCGCGTAGGTCGCCAGCTCGCGCAGCAGTCGGAGCGAGTTGTCCGCCCGCACGTTGAACGGGTCCAGCGCGACCGCACGCTCGAGGTCGCGGGTGGCTTCCTCGTCGCGCCCCGCCTGGACCTCCATCAGCCCCCGCTCGATCAGCGGGCGCGACCACCCCGGCGCCCGGCGCGACGCCTCGGCCAGGTACGCCGACGACTCCGCGTACTGCCTCGCTTCGGCCAGCACACGCCCGATCTCGACGTAAGCCAAAGCCGACCCGGGGAACCGGCGCTCAAACTCGCCCAGGAGTCTCTGGGTGCCCGGCTCGTCGAACGAGGCCGCCGTCGCCGCCGCCTGTACGGCGAGGAGCACGGGCTGATCCGGGAACCGCTCGAGCGCCGGGGCGAGAGCCTCGAGGGCCCCCGCGGCGTCGGACTGCCTCAGCCTCGCCCGCGCCCGAACGATCGTCGCCAACGCCGACCCCGCCGCACCGCCCTCGATCTTCCCGGCGATGGTCTCGGCCTCGGCCAAGGCGAACCCCTCGACCGCCAGGCTCCCCATCGCGAACGCCGCCCACCCCGACCTCGCGTTGAGCGCCAACGCCTCGCGCAGCGCCTTCTCGCCCTCGGCCCGGTTGTCCTTCTCCGCCAGCAGCATCCCCTCGGTCAAAGGGACGAGCCATTCGAGCCGGTCCACCTCCTCGGCGGCCCGACGCAGCATCCCCATCATCTCGTGGTACGGCCCGGCCCCCCCGCGGGGCTTGCCCTCCCCGTCGGGCAGCCGCTGAAGGATCATGAGCGCACGAACCGCCTCGACGGCCTCGCTCGCCCGCGTCGGCGGGTTCGCCCGCGCCGAGCGGACCACCCCGGTGAGCGCCGCGTCCGCGTCGACGATCCGGCCCAGCAGGTCCAGCGACTCGCCCCGAAGGCGGCCCGCGCGGATCGGCTCGTTCGTTTCCCCGAGCCCGTCCAGCCGGGCCAGCGATTCGGCGGGCCGGCCCAGAAAGAGCAACGCCTCGGCGGTGTCCAACGGGTCGGCGGCCGGATCCGCCAACGCCGGGTCGTCCCACCGGCCCACGATCAACGCCGCCCGGGCTTTGCGGGCCGGGGTGTCCATGTCCGCCTCGGTCCAGAGCCCGAACCGGACTCGGATGTCCTTGCGCTCCTCGTCGGTCAGGAACCGGCCCGCCAGCAGGCGATGGGCCGGGTGGGCCGGGCCCGCCGCTTCGTCCTGCGCGAACACGCCCGGCGTCCAGCCGAGCGAGGCGGTCGCCACCACCGCGAACACCAACGGGCGGAGCCCGACTCGGGCGGCGGCTCGATCAGCGATCAGGTTTCTCACGCCACGCTCCCGTCTGGGCTCATCCGCGGCGTCGTTGCCGAGGATCAACCCGGGTACTTCTCGTGTCTTTCGGTTTCACCGCCGCCGGGGTTGCCGGAGGGTGGGTCTTGTTTCGGCTCGTCCGGGGTGACCGGGCTCATTTCGGGGGCCGGTCCGCGGGGGGCCCGGTACTCCTGATCGTGGAACTCCCAATCCGCCGGGGGCGGGGAGGTGTCCAGGGCGTCGGCGGGGATGGTGGCCTCGGCGTTCACCTTCACGTTGATGAACTGGAGCACCGACTCGTCGCCCGTACGGTTGAGCGTCCGGGCCATGCGCAGCAGCAGCCGATCGGCGTGGGGTCCGCCCGCCAATCCCCGCCGGTACCACAACCGGACTTCTCGCAGGTCGTCCGTGTCTGACTTGGGGATCAGTTTCAACTGCACCGCATCCTTCACGAACGCCCGGAGCACGGGGTCCTCAAGGTCGGCCTCGGGCGGCAGCATCGCCGCGTCGTACCGGCTCAGGATGTCGGCCTTCCGCTGACCCAGCGGGATCGGCAGCGGGCCTTCTCCCAAGCGCAGCGGGTCGAACGTCTCGCCCGGCGCGACCACCTCGCGGCGGGCCATCCGCTTCTCCCCGGGGGCCTTCTCGGCGTAGTACCGCCCGTCGAAAATGTACTGCTTCACCTCGTCCCGGCGCGTGCGCCCGATGACGAAGAAATCGAACTTCGCCCCCAACTGGCGGCGGGCCTTGGCCGTCGGACTCGCCGAGGGGTCCGCCGGCACGACCCGGTAATAGAACATGCCGCGCCGGATCTGACGGTCGCCCTCAATCTCGAACTGCCGCTCGTACTGAAGCTCGGCCGAGAGACGCTCGAGCCCCGCGTCGGCGCTCTCCAGGGCGGTCAGGAGGGCGTCGGTATCGGGGAACCCCGCGACCGGCCCCGACGGGGCGACGGCGGGTCCGGCCGCCGGGCGAGCGACCGCTGGCCCCCCGGGGGGGGTCGGCGTGGCCCCCGCACGCTGAGCACGGGCGTCCTGGGTCAGGGAGAAGCTCATCACGGCGAGCACGAGCAGCGAGTGGACACGCGGGAACATCCGGATCCTCCGGGGTCGAAAGGGGCATGTTAAGCCGTCTTGCCGTTGCGGGCCGACCATGGAACGTCGGCCGGTTGCCCCGGGTTCATCCCACGCGGCCGGGGAATCACGGAACTCCGCACGGGCCCGGGCGTACCGACACGTTGGCACCACGCGCGTCGAGGCCCCGAGGGGCACGGGGGATTCGGCCGGATGCGGTGATCGCCCGGATTGCTCCCTCACGAGAGTCCGGGTAGCATCCCGGCCCTGCGCGCGACGGTGGGGGGCCGGCCCGAGGGGCCGGTCAGGGGATGGGCCGCGGCGTGTCCGAACGTACTCGGGAACCAGAGGACCCACCATGCCTTCGTCGAACGTTTGTTGGGGCATCGAAATCGGGGCCGGCGCGATCAAGGCCGTGAAACTCGAAGGCGACGCCCAGCGGGTCAATCTGCTCGATTTCGCGTACATCGAGCATCCCAAGGTGCTCTCGACGCCCGGGGTCGACGCGGGCGACGTGCTGCGTGTGTCCCTCGGGCAGCTGGTCGGTCAATACGACCTGTCCAAGGCCGCCATCGCGGTGAGCGTCCCGGGCCACTTGGCTTTTGCTCGGTTCGCGAAGCTTCCGCCGGTCGAACCCAAAAAAGTCCCTGACATCGTGAAGTTTGAGGCGATGCAGCAGGTTCCATTCCCCCTGGAACAGGTGGAATGGGATTATCAGACGTTCCAAGCCCCGGACTCCCCGGACGTGGAGGTCGGGATTTTCGCGATCACCAAGGAGCGGATGAACGAGCGGTTGGCGCTCCTGGCGGACGTGGGGATCACCCCGAACTTTGTGACGCTCAGCCCGTTGGCGGCGTTCAACGGTCTGGCGTACGACTTGGAGTTCACGGAAAAGACCCCGGGGACGATCATCGTGGACGTCGGGACGAGCTCGACGGACCTGGTGATCGAGGACGCCGGGCGGGTCTGGGTCCGGACGTTCCCCATCGGCGGGCACCATTTCACCGAGGCGCTGGTCAACGCGTTCAAGATCAGTTATTCCAAGGCCGAGGCGCTGAAGAAGGAGGCCGAGAGCAGCCCGCACGCCCGGCGGGTGTTCCAGGAGATGAGGCCGGTCTTTACCGACCTCGGGCAGGACATCCAGCGGTCGATCGGGTACCACCAGAACCTGCACAAGGACGCGAAACTGACCCGGTTGATCGGCGTCGGCGCGACGTTCCAACTGCCCGGCCTGCGCAAGTTCCTCAAGCAGCAACTGGGGCTCGAGGTGTACCGCGTCGAGCAGTTCAAGCGCGTGAGCACCGACGGGCTCAAGGACGAGGCCCGGGCCAAGAAGTTCCAGGAGATGTCGCTCGTGTTCGCGACGGCCTACGGGTTGGCGCTGCAGGGCCTCGGGAACGCCGCCATCGGCGCGAACCTGATGCCGGTGGGCGTGATCCGCAAGACGATGTGGGACGAGAAGGTCAAGTGGTTCGGGCTGGCGTCCGGGCTGGCCGTCGCGGCCAGCGCGGCGATGTTCATCCGGCCCGTGATGAGTTACCTCGCCGTCGGGAAGGCCACCCCCGTCGCCGAGATCGACCAGGCCCTCAACGTCGCGCAGCAGAAGTCCAACGCCGCCAACGAGGCGGGCGTGACGCAGGCCGCGCCGGGCGACATGACGGCCGCCAACATGCTCGCCCTCCTCGACGACCGCGATATCTACGCCCACCTGGTCCGCGACCTGGGCGAGATCTTCAAGGACGCCGACGCGAAGGCCCGCCGACGCCCGCCCAAGGGTGACTTCGTCCTGCCCGACGACGTCCCCGCGTTCACGCTCAAGGCGTTCCGCACCGATTACGGCCCGCCGATGGGGTCGTCGACCGACGAGTTCGGAGGTGGGGGGGATGCAGGCGGCGCCGGGGCGTCCGGGGATTCGCTCCGTCGGGTCCGGGTCGAGCTGGTCATATCGATGCAGCGCCCGGACAAGGCTGATGCCTCTTCGTTCATGCTCGAGACCATCCGGACGTGGCTCTCGGCCAACGCCGACGGGTCCAAGCGTGGCACCCCGTACCGCATCCTTCCCAACCCGCGGATCCAGCTCGTCGAGATGCAATCGACGGGCGGCGAAACGCCCGGCGCCGAGCCTCCCCCGGGGATCGGACGCCGCGGCGGCGAGGGCGTCCTCCCTCCCGGAGGGCGCGGGGCGCCCGAAGGGCCGCGCGGCCGAGGGGGCGACTTCGCGCCCACCGCCCCGGTCGGCGACGGGGGGGTGTTCCAGCCGGGGGGCGCCGGGGGCGAGGCGGCGTCGCTGGCGCCGCTCAGTAAGTTGTTGCCGCGGGCGGTGTTGCCCGGGCAGACGTTCACCGTGACCGCGACGTGGGAGGTCGAGATCCTCCCCCCCGCGAAGGCTGAAGCGGAGCAAGGCGCGTGAAGAACCTCCTCGCGTGGGTCAAGGCCCACGCCCTGATCGTGCTGTTCTCGGCCATCATCGTCGTGTCGATCCCCGTCGGGTTCGTCCTGAGCCGAGCGTGGGACAAGTCGATCACGTCCAAGCGTGAGACCGAGGCCTCGGACAAGCTCAAGAAGGTCAAGGGCGCGACAGTGACGTATCAGTTGCCCGCGTTGACCCCGGGGGGCCAAGCCCTCAGCGACGCGAGGCCCGCCAACGACCTGGCCACCGAGCACTACGCGAAGCTCCGGGAATCCCTCAAGCAATTGGCCGGGGGCGTGTCCAAGAGGGCCGCCGAGTTCAACGAGGGCCGCGGCGATCTGGCCAAGGCCGCCGGTCGTTCTCCGCATCGCCCGCTTATCGACGGCCTCTTCGACTTCCCCGCGCCGGCCGCCCCGGGCGCCGAGGACGGCGGCACCCCGCCGCCACCCCCCCGGAGCCGGCCCGAGGACGAAGTGCGGATCGGGCTCTTGACCAACGAGTTCGCGGACCGACTGGTGGACCGCCCCGGGAAGCCCTCGGCGTACGCGGTCATGCTCCGCCAGGTGCTCAACGCGGGCGGGCCGCTCGACCCGCAGGCGCTGACCCAGCGGTTGAACGCCGAGTATTCGACGCAGATCCAGAAGGTCCGTGGCGCCGACCCCAACCGCGCGATCACGGATCAGGAGCGAGACGTCATCGCGCAGGCCCTGCTCGCGTTCCGCCGCAACGCCTATGTGCAACGCGCGGGCGAGGTCTCCGTGTACGCCACGCTCGAGTGCCTCCCGATCGAGGGCAACCCCGGCGCGGGGCCCGCGGTCATCCCGCGCAGCATCCCGGCGACCCCGCCCCCGGTCTGGCAGGCCTTCCGCTGGCAGATGGATTACTGGTTCGTCTCCGACCTCTTCCACGCCGTCCGGCTCGCCAATACGTCCAGGACCGGGGCGCCCTCGCCCGTCTCTTCGTCCGTCATCAAGCGGATCGAGAAGCTGACGATCAGCGACGTGTTCGCGGCCCCGCCCCCCGAACGGTTCGGTGGCGACGACATGGGCGGCGACTCGGCCGCCCCCGCGGCGCCCTCCCTCGGCGAGAGTGACCTGACCACCCTCGTGCCCATCAACTATGCAGTCTCGATCACCGGCCGGCACGGCGGCCCCCAGAACCCGCTCTACGACGTGCGGCGTGCGGAACTGGTCGCCGTGGTCTCCGCTTCCAGGCTCCCCGAGGTCTTCGACGCCTTCGCCCGCACGAACTTCCTCACCGTCATCGGCCTCGACCTCGCCGAGGTCGACGTACCGGGCGACCTCGAGAAGGGCTTTTACTACGGCGACGAGAGCGTCGTCCGCGCCACGATCCGCGTTGAATCCGTCTGGCTCCGGTCTTGGACCACGCCGTACATGCCGTGGGAGATCCGGGCGGCCTTGGGTATGCCGGTCCCGGAATCCATCAAAGTTGATCTTTCGGGGCTGCGAGGCACGGGCGGGGGCTTCGACGGCGGGCCCGGCATGGATCGCCGCGGCGAACAGCCCCTGATGTGGGACCCCAAGGGGCGGGATGTCCGCGGGGGCGGGCGGTAACGAGTTTGGATCACGGGGGTCTCGCACCCCCGGGAAGGTGACGCATGAAACTCAAGGGCATCAAGCCGATCGAACAGCATGTCGAGAAGATCGTCGTCGGCACGGTCGGCGCCGGCCTCCTGGTCGTGATCGGCTGGCAGTTGTTCAGCGAATCCACGATCCGCGTGGGCGATCAGCCGGTCAAGCTCGACCAGGCCTACGCGCCCGTGCAGACGGCCGCGTCCACGCTCCGCCGGCAGGCCGAGGACGCCTCGCCCGACCTCAAGAGCCCCCAGCCCGGCGAACTCGCGCCGTTCGAGTCGTACGCCCAGGCGCTCACCCGCCCGATCACCCCCGCTCGGACTCTCCCCATCCTGGGCCGTGTCGCCCGCCTCGGTGGAGGTTCGGACGCCTCGATCCGGGCCGACGCGCTCTACGCCGCCGCGCGGGCCCCCTCGCCCGCCTCGGTCGCCGCCGCCTCGTTCCGCGGGACCATCGACCCCACCGAGAAACTCTCGCACCCCGCCCTCGCCGCGATGCTCCCGCCCGCCCAGCCCTACGACTTCGCCGCCGTCAGCATCGAGGGCTCGTTCAACGGCCTCTCCTTCCGCGACCTCCTCGAGCGAGACCCCGACGGCGAAGGGCCCCTGTCCGCGTACCCCGCCACCTGGTGGCTCGATAAAACCGCCGTCCTCGCCGTCCAGTCCGAACGCCAGAGGCTCCTCCCCGACGGCTCCTGGGGCGAGTCGGTCATGGTCGCCCCGATCCCCGGACGCGTCAACTTCCTCGAATCGTGGGAACGCATCACCAAGCCCGCCGCCGACGCCTCCCCCGGCGTCGGGATCAGCGAGGCCATCGCCGAGGCCTCCGGCGTGCTGGCCGAAGAGATCCAACGTCCGCCCTTTTACCGCATGATCGTCGGTGAATGGGCCCGGCCATCGGTGGCCCTCGAGCGCGAGGCCCGCGACCTCGACCCCGTCTTCGTCCGCCGCAAGCAGGAACGACTCGAAGCGGTCCTTTCCGAAGTCCGCTCCCTCGAGCAGCAGATCCAGCAGATCCAGCCCTCGACCCGGACCCGCGAGCCCGAACGTGACGCCCCGCCGCCCCCGCGCAGCGTCCCCGGCGGCGGCGGCGGCGGCAAGGGCGCGGGCGAAGGCCCCGCGCAGCCCCGCGCACCCCGCGAGCCCGAACGCCCCGAGGTCAGCCCCGAGGCCAGGCGACGTCAGCTCGAAAACCGCCTGCGCCAGCTCGAGCGCGAACAGCGCGACCTCGAACGCGACCTCCAGGGCGTCGGGTCCGAGACTCCCGCCGTCGCCACCGATACCACCACCCCGAGCCTCGCCAAGCGGCTCCTCGAGGACGATCAGGTCCGCCTCTACACCCACGACCTCACGGTCGTGCCCGGTGAGACGTACCGGTATCGCCTCCGGGTCGTCGTGAACAACCCCGTCTTCGGGCAGGAGATCATCCTCAAGCAGGACGACCCGGCCCAGCTCGCCCTCGCCAAGCCGACCACCGTCGAGGGGGATTGGTCCGAATGGTCCGCGGGTGTGAGCGTTGATCGGGACGCGTACTGGTTCATCACCAACGCCACGCGGGACCCCTCCAGGCGGAACATGGCCACCGCCCGCGCCGAGCTCTACCAGTTCTATTACGGCTACTACCGCCGCGGCGAGGTCCTCCTCGAACCCGGCGACGCCCTTATCGCCGAGGCCAAACTCCCGCCGATGAACCTCTTCGACGAGGCCAGGCTCGCCGCGGGCACCCCCGTCGGCCCGGGCCCCGATCCCCGCCGGGACGAACGCTTCACCCCGCCCCCGGGCGGCCCCCGAGGGCCCAACGTGCCCCCGGGTGGACGCGGCGCCCCTCAACCCCCCGGATCGCCCGGAGGCCGCGGCGGGCCCGAAACCCCCCCTCCCGAACTCATCCCCGGCGCCGACGGGCCGCCCGCGAAAGACCGGCTGATCTTCACCGAGACCGCCAACGTCGTGCTGCTCGACGTGGCGCCCGCGTCGGCGTCGGGGGACAGCCTCGCCGCCGTCCTGCGGGCCCACGACGGCCGGGTGGTCCTCCGGAGCCCCGACGACGATCGGACCCAGCCGGCGTACAAGCGGGTCTCGCGATCGGCCGAGGCGGGCCGGCTGGCGTCCCAGCCAAAGGTCGAACCTCAGCGGCCCCCGGACCGTCCTTTGCCCCCGCCTCCACCGCCGACGTCGGATCCGGGCGGAGGGAAGGGTGGCGGCGGCGGAGGCGGCGGGGGTGGCGGCGGCTGAGACCGTCCGTAAATCGTGAATCAACAAGGGTTTAGAAAAACCTTCCGCCGAGGTCTTGACTGGGCCTTGGTGAAACCTAGAGTTCCCTCCGCCCCTTGATCGAAAGGGGGGGTCGGACAACCGGCCCGGGCGAGCTGGCGGAGGCCAGCGGACCCCACCTCTTTGACAACCGGATACGGATGGAATGTGAATCGCGTCGCTCGGCGGACCCGTAAGGGGAGGCCGGTCGATGGCGGATTCACAGGACGTTCTATAGACGAAGACAAACCGAGAATGCAGCGCTTGATGGCGAAAAGGCTTGGGCCGATCCGGGACCGCAACCGGGTCGGGACACTCATGCGGCTCCTTGGCCGCGTGGGGTTACACGATCGAATGACGGGAGAGCAAGGCCGAGCGATCGGCCGAACGATCTCGGCGTCCGGTTGGTGTGATCAGGCAACAAGGGCGCACGGTGGATGTCTTGGCATCGAGAGGCGAAGAAGGACGCGTGAACCTGCGATAAGCCCAGAGGAGCCGGTAACAAGGCAGTGATCCTGGGATTTCCGAATGGGGCAACCCACCCGCAAGGGTACTTGATTCTGAATGCATAGGGATCAAGAGCGAACGCAGAGAAGTGAAACATCTCAGTATCTGCAGGAAAAGAAAGCAACCGCGATTCCGTGAGTAGCGGCGAGCGAAAGCGGATCAACCCGACGACGCATGAAGGCGTTGGAATACGCCGCCTCAGAAGGTGAAAGCCCTGTAGGCGAAGTCGGGCCAGCCCTCGAGTAAATTCGGGCTCGGGAAACCCGGATTGAACATGGGGGGTCCACCCTCCAAGGCTAAATACTCCTCGATGACCGATAGCGAATCAGTAAGGCGACTGAACGATGAAAAGCACCGCGACGAGCGGAATGAAAGAGTACCTGAAACCGTGCGCTTACAAGCGGTCGGAGCCCTCCGGGGTGACGGCGTGCTTTTTGCATAATGAGCCGGCGAGTTGGTCTGTACGGCGAGCCTAAGGCCTACCAGGCCGGAGGCGGAGCGAAAGCGAGTCCGAAGTGGGCGACAAGTCGTACGGGCCAGACGCGAAACCTTGTGATCTACCGTTGGCCAGACTGAAGGGCGGGTAAAGCCGCCTGGAGGGTCGAACGGGTGACCGTTGAAAAGGTCTCCGATGAGCTGACGGGAGGCGGTCAAAGTCCAATCAAACTGGGAGATAGCTCGTTCTCTCCGAAATAACTTTAGGGTTAGCCTCCGGGAGCAAGCAGTGGAGGTAGAGCGACTGAATGAGAGATGGGGTCTACCCGACTACCTCTTTCAATCAAACTCCGAATGCCACTGCCCAAGTCCGGGGAGATAGACGGCGAGTGACAATATCCGTCGTCAAAAGGAGAAAAATCCAGACCGCCAGCTAAGGCCCCGAATCTCTGCTAAGTTCGAAAGGAAGTCACGTTGCGATGACAGCCAGGATGTTGGCTTAGAAGCAGCCACCATTTAAAGAGTGCGTAACAGCTCACTGGCCGAGGAATGTGGCGCCGATAATGATCGGGAATAAGCAGGGAGCCGAAGCTGCGGACGCGAAAGCGTGGTAGGAGAGCGTTCCTGGTGCGGTGAAGCGGTTCCGTAAGGGGTCGTGGAGCGCTAGGAAGTGAATATGCCGGCTTAAGTAACGATTAAACGGGTGAAAATCCCGTTCGCCGCATGCCCAAGGTTTCCTGGGGAAGGTAAATCCGCCCAGGGTTAGTCGGGACCTAAGGCGAGGCCGAAAGGCGTAGTCGATGGACATCAGGTTAATATTCCTGAACCGTCGTCGGGAACGGATTTCCAAGCTCCGCGGGACTGCTAGATGTCCAGGCCCTTGTGGCCGATGCGGGGGGAGGGAGTCCCTAGAAAAACCGACGACAAGCCCGTACCAAAACTGACACAGGTGGGCGAGGCGAATAGCCTCAGGCGCTCGAGAGAACGGTCGTGAAGGAACTAGGCAAATTAACCCCGTAAGTTCGCGATAAGGGGGCCCTCGCCGCAAGGCAGGGCGCAGAGAAGAGGATCTGGGAACTGTTTATCAAAAACACAGCACTGTGCCAACTCGCAAGAGGAAGTATACAGTGTGACGCTTGCCCAATGCCGGAATGTCAAGGAAGCGGTTCAGCGCAAGCGAAGATCGTGACCGAAGCACCGGCGAATGGCGGCCGTAACTATGACGGTCCTAAGGTAGCGAAGTTCCTTGTCGGGTAAGTTCCGACGCGCATGAATAGCGTAATAACTGGATCACTGTCTCCACGACCGACTCGGTGAAATAGTAGTGGCGGTGAAGATGCCGCCTACCCGCAGCAAGACGGAAAGACCCCGTGGACCTTCACTATAGGCTCCTGTTGGCCACTAGCATATTCTGCGTAGCATAGGTGGGACGCTTTGACGACCCGGTTCCGGCCGGGTAAGAGCGATCGGTGAAATACCACCCTGAGTAAGTTGGTGGCCTAACCTCGATTCCCGTGAATCCGGGCGAGGGACAGCTGGTGTCGGGTAGTTTGACTGGGGCGGTCTCCTCCAAAAAGGTAACGGAGGAGTGCAAAGGTCGGTTCAGCACGGATGGCAACCGTGCCCTGAGTGCAAGAGCATAAACCGGCTTTACTGCGAGTCCGACGGGACGAGCAGTTACGAAAGTAGGCTCTAGTGATCCTGCGATCCCGTGTGGAAGGGTCGTAGCTCAACGGATAAAAGGTACCCCGGGGATAACAGGCTGATCGCGCCCGAGCGCCCATAGCGGCGGCGCGGTTTGGCACCTCGATGTCGGCTCATCACATCCTGGGACTGAAGGCGGCCCCAAGGGTTCGGCTGTTCGCCGATTAAAGTGGTACGCGAGCTGGGTTCAGACCGGCGTGAGCCAGGTCGGTCCCTATCTGCTGTGGGCGTCGCAAGCTTGACCGGAGTCAACCTTAGTACGAGAGGATTGGGTTGGACGTACCCCTGGTGATCCAGTTGGACTGCTAAGTCCACAGCTGGGTAGCTACGTACGGCAGGGATAACCACTGAAAGCATCTAAGTGGGAAGCCCCCCGGAAGATGAGGCTTGCTTGTCGCAAGACGAAAGACCCCTGGAAGACCACCAGGTTGATCGGCCGCGAGTGTAAAGGCTGAAAGGCCCTCAGCTGAGCGGTACGAACGGTCGAATGTCTGGTCACACCAACCAGCCGCCGCGATCATCTCGCATCCGTGCGAGCCCGACGCGGGGCGCTGTGTTCTTCGGTTCTCGTGGCTCTTCCGAGCCTTACGAGACGCTTTGTCCTTCGAACGATTCCATCCAATCCGGTTGATTCCGCGGCGGGCTACCGCCCGTCGCGAGATTTGTCGGTGACCATAGGCATCGGGCAACACCTGTTCCCATCCCGAACACAGCAGTTAAGCCGATGCCGCCGATGATACTGCACCGCGGGAAAGTAGGTCATCGCCGACGCTCGAACCCCATCAGGTAAACCTGGTGGGGTTCTTTGCTTTTTACCCGCCGCCGATCCACAGCCTCACGCCCCGCGACATCGCGTGCCCCGCGGCGATCAGCAGCCGGCGATCCTCCGGCCGGAGCCAAGGGCCCACGGTCACTCGGCTCATCCAATTCCCCGTCGGTGGGATTACAACCACGCCCACGGTCCGCCCGTCCTCCTCGGACGTCAGCCACACAATCCGGCTCCCGTGTTCGGCGAGCCATCCCGAGAGACGAGCCGCCGCGCCGGACTCTCCTTTAACCCCGGAAGATGCTTCGAGCCCGAGTTTCATGAGCGCCGCGATCGTGCTCACGGAGAGGGTCACCGCCGAGCGCTGTTCCTGGCCACGCACGGTGAGCCGGCCATCTTCGCGACGGATCTCGATGTCGATCCGCTTCAGGAGACGGGGGAGTGTGTACCGGATCCGGCCGATCTCACCCCCGTCGTCGCGGGTCACCACGACGTCGAATCGGCCGCGGATCGGGTCGAGCCGCTCGTCGTACGCGAAGCCGAGGTCGTCCGGCTCATCCCCGTTTCCGGGCGAGTCTCCGTCCGGCCGGGCCGCCACCGCGCGGCGCCTCGGCGGGCTCAGCATGAACGCGGTGAGGATGACCGGACCGGCGAGCACAATCGACACGAGCGCCGCCGTCCGGGCCCACGGCGGCTGACCCGGGAGGTTCAACAGGGCCGCCGGCGTCCCCACCGTGACGATGATGGCCAAGATGATCCAGCGCCACGGCCGCCCACGCCGCTCGGCCCCGATGAGGACCGTCGTCCCCTCGGGGTCGCGGCGGACTTCGCTCCCGTCGGGCGCGATCACATACTGCGGCCACGCCGCCATCGTCGCGCTCGCCGGGGGCGCCGCATCGATCGGTTCGCGAGCAGACCCCGGTGGGTTCTTGGCCATGTCGCTGTTATATCAAACCCCCGTGGCCGAGTATCATGGGTATGCGGGGTTGTGGCCCCGTGGAGCCGCATGGACGTTCGCCTCGTGAAGTGGTACGGCGACGTGGTGTCCGAGTCCGGTGATACCGCCGTGGTCTATTGGGCCGCGATGTCGCTCGGCCCGCTCACGCTCCGCTCCGCGTCGGCGTTGGTGTACCGGGCGGGCCACCACGCACAATCGCGTTCGGGGCTGACCTCCGACCCCGAGCCCGCGCCGGGTTCCGACGGCGGCCTGACCTGGTCGTGCCCCGGCATCGGCTGGACCCACGGCCGATGGGAACCATCGCCCGGCGCTGTCGAGCGGGAGTTGTGGTCGGGATCGTTGGGATGTGTCCGCTGGGCGTGCACTCACCCGATGACGCACGCCGAGGTCACGATCGCGGGAGCGTCCATCCGCGGCCGCGGCTACGCCGAGCGGATCGAACTCACCGTCCCGCCCTGGCGATTGCCGATCGATGAGCTCCGCTGGGGTCGGGCGCACCTCGGCCTTTCGTCGGTGGTGTGGATCGAGTGGCGAGGCCCGGAGCCCCTCGCGATCGTCGTGCGCGACGGCCTGGTCTCAGACGGCCTCATCAGCGACACAACGATCCGCGATCTCTCGGGCGAGTGGTCGGTCGATCTGGCCCCTGGACAGATCATCGTCGACGCGACGATCGGCGATCGGGTGCTCCGCGTGTTCCCCGCGCTGCGGGGCGTCGTCCCACACGCCACGCTCGGCATCCACGAGCGAAAGATGCTCGCCCGCGCCACGCTCCGCGATGCCCATGGGGTCGAGCAAGCCTCTGGCTGGGCGCTCCACGAGGTCGTTCGGCTCCGCCCGGCGGACGAGGGCGGTGGGTGATGCTCGCGAGAGTGCTCTACGCGGCGGTCTTTGTCGCGGTCATCCCGCTCGTGTTGCTCGGGTGGGCGAACGCGCTGGAAGGACGGGTGAACCTCCCCCAGATCCGCGACCCGGTGTCAGGATCGGTGATCGCGCTCGCCGGCGTCGCGCTGACGGCGTGGGCGATGGTGGCCCTGTGGCGCGACGGTGGGGGGCTGCCCATGAACGCGTTCCCGCCGACCCGGCGCGTCACCCGCGGGCCGTTCGCGGTCGTCCGTCACCCCATCTACACGGGCTTTGTCCTCGCCGTGGCGGGCGTCTCGGTCGCCGCGGGCTCATCCCCCGGGCTCTGGGTCATCACGCCGGCCTCGGCGTTGGGGTGCGCCGTTCTCCTGTGGGGGTACGAGAACGACGCGACGACGCGGCGGCTCGGCGTCCCCCCGCCGACGGCGCTCTCCCCGATCACGGGCGTGTTCGCGCGTGTCGCGGGCTGGGCGAAGCCCGTCGCGGTCGGGCTCGCTCGCGCCGCCGAGCGTATCGCGAACTCGTGGCGGGAGTGGCGGGTCGGCCCGCTCCGTGTGATCAACCACGCCGCGTACGCCGCGATCGCCGCCGCGGTCGGCTCGATGATCTGCGGCGTGCTGCTGGGCCCCGACGCCCGGCCCTGGATCCCGATGCTGGCGTTGGTCTGCCTCGTCGGTGCCGCGCTCTGGGGGCAGGTCTTCGTCGGGGCGCCGAGCTCGCTCCGACCGTTCGGGTACTTCGGGGCCGTGCTCGCGGGCGCCCTCGGGCTCGCCTGCATGGGCCTGATGGGCGAGACGGTTTGGCCGCTCGCCGCCGCGCTGGCGGTCGCCGCACCCTGGGTCCAAGCCATCGGACGCCTGCGTTGCCTCGTCCAGGGGTGCTGCCACGGAGCGCCGACCGATCGGCCTTGGGCGATCCGGTACCGGCACCCACGGTCGCGGGTCTGCCGCGTTGCCGGGCTGTGCGGTGTGGGCGTACACCCAACCCCTTGCTATTCGATGATCGCCAACGCCGTGATCGGGGCGTTCCTCGCGGTGCTCTGGGCCCAGCGGGCCGAGGCGTCCATCATCGCGGGCGCCTACCTCATCCTCGCGGGGATGGCCCGCTTTGTCGAGGAACACACCCGGGGAGAGCCGCACACGCCGGTCGTCCGGGGACTCCGCGTGTACCAATGGTTCGCCATCGCCAGTGTCGCCGCGGGGATCTCGTTGTCCGCGATCCCGACGGACGGCGTTCCACCGATCGGACCCTTCGACCCCGCGACCATCGCGTGGTCGCTGATCGTCGGCCTGGTCTACGGGCTCGCGATGGGCGTCGATGTCCTGGATTCAACCCGGCGGTTCGCCAGGCTCACGTAAGGCTTTTCCCCCCAAAGGAAGTTCCGATCTCAAGCCGAGGGCAGAATCTCACACGATGGGCCGCGAGCCGGCACATCCGGGGCTGTCGCGTCGCGTCCGCCGTGGCGTGGGGTACCAGCCCTACCCCGGGCCACGCCGCACGCCGAGAGATGCTTGCCCCGGCGTCGTCCGCGGACGCGGAACCGCGCGTATCTCCCGTCGCGGAAAGAACTTATCCGCGAGCGGTCCAAACAAAGGCGGCCGCATGTGTCCATGCGGCCGCCCGGAGGGAGAAAGAGAGAGTCTGTTTCACGCCCGTCGGAGGGCGGGACATTCGAATGAGGTGGTGCACAGTGCCGGAAGAAACAGCCGTTGTCAAGCCGGGGGAGAGATGCGGGCCCGGCTGTGGATAATCTGTGCGTTGGGTGCTATCGGTCAGCCCAGCAGATTCCCTGCATTTTTGAGGTGCTCGGGGAAGTTCGCACGCAGCTCGGCGAGCTTCTCCCCGGTCAACTTCAGTTCATCGAGCACGCCCTGCGCCACCTCGACGTTCAGGAGATCGTGGCGGAACCCCCCCACGGCCTCGGCGGCGAGACGGTCCGCCACATGCACGATGCACACGAGCGTCCTCGAACCCTGCGGGGCCTCCAGCGGGCGATGATGGAACCCCGTCACGAGCCCGAAGGTCCGCGGGAACTTCCACTTCTCGCACAACGCCGATCCGAAGTCCTGGTGCGTCGCGCCGAAGACCTCCTGCTCGATCTGGAGCATGTCCGCCGCGGGGATGTTCTTGGAATCCGCCCCCACGCGGCCGAACACGTCGATCAGCTTGTTCCGGTCGTACTGCATCTCCACCATCATCCCGATGTCGTGGATCAGCCCCGCCAAGAACGCCTCGTCCGACAGACCCAGCTTGAGCGCGTCCGCCGTCATCTTCGCCGCCACGGCCGTCGCGCTCGAGTGCGCCCACAGGTCACGGGCCGAGAACGTCGGGGTCAGGTCGCCGCCCCGGAACAGTTTCGCGAGACTCGCGGCAATGGCGATGTTCTTCACCGCGTTGAGCCCGAGCATCACGATCGCCCGGTTGATCGAGGCGATCTGCCCCGGCAGCCCGTAGAACGAGCTGTTCACGACCTTGAGGATCCGCGCCGAGAGCGCCGGATCGCCCGAGATGATCTTGTTGAGGTCCTGGGCCGTGGACTTGGGGTCCTCGACCAGCTCAACGATCTTGAGCGTGATCTCGGGAAGCGTCGCGATGTGGCTGATCTCGCGGATCGCGTTGGCGACGATCTGGTCACGTTGTTCAACGCCGACGGCCATGTGCATTCTCCGGTTCGGTGCCCCTGACCACGAACCATCGGCACGCCCGGGGGGCGACTTGTGCGGGCCCGGGCGATCGATCCGTGTATTCACGACCCGTTCATCCGCGCCGCGTTATCGGCGTCTCAATACGCGCACCGCTTGCGCGTCAGCCCGGGGTTCCTCGGGTCGATCCCCGCGAGCGACGACGCGACTCGTTCCCCCGCCCGACCGTCCCCGAACGGGTGTGTCAGGCCCGACAGGTCCAGCGATCGTGCAGCCCGGATCGCCCCCGCCACGGCCTCGCGCGATTCCCGCTCCGCGTGGACCACGCTCCCCGGACGTTCTCGGCCAGACTGCCGCGGCCCCACGTCGACCGCACGAAGCCGCAGCGCCGCCGCCTCGATCAACGCGAGCGACGAGTTGCCCACCAGCACCCCCCCGGCCCGCGCGACCCGCTTGAGCAGCCCGACGAACGCCGCCCTCGGCAGGTGCTCGATCGTGCGCACGCCCGAGGCCGCCACCGCCCGCACGATCCCCGCCCGCCCCGGGTCGAGGTTGGGCATGAACGCCAGCGTGCCTTCACGCCCGACCGCCGCGAGAACCTCCACCGCCACCGCCTCTTCCATCTCGTCGCTCCGCCCGACGGGGTGGAGGAGCACGATCGTCTCGGGCGATCCGACCTCCGCATACGCGAGGTCGTCCATCGGCGGGATTTCGGCGAGCCCGTCGATCGCCGGCGAGCCGACCACCCGGACGAACCCCGGGGCCTCGCCCATGCGCACGATCCGTTCCGCCGACGCCGCCGACGCGGGCAGGTGCAGGTGCGCGAGTTTCGTGATCGCGTGCCGCATCGACTCGTCCGCCACGCCCTCGGCCCGGTCACCGCCGTGCACGTGCGCCAGCGTCCACCCGCCCACCGCGGCGGCGGCGGCGGCGGCGAACGCCTCGATCCGGTCCCCCAGCACCACCACCCACGCCGGAGCGATCGCGGCGAACGCCCGCGCGAACCGCGCGACCCCTCGCCCGACAGCCTCGGCGTCCTCGAACCGCCCCACCCGTCCGGCGACCTGCATCGGGACACTGTCCGCGATCGGGAAACAGGCCTTGACGTCGCGGAACGTCAACGCGGGCGAGACCAGGTGCGAGCCCGCCGCGATGACCCGCAGTTCCAGCTCCGGGTGCCGATCGATCGCCTCCATCACCGGTGTCAATAGGCCGAACTCGGCCCTGGACCCGGTCACCACCGCCACCCGGCGGGGGGCGGACGCGCCGTCCGGGGGGCCGGGCCTGATCGAGGGGTTGTCGTCCCAGCCGTCGCCGATCATGCGTCTAGTCTTCGGGCCCTCACGCCCGTTCTCCACTGTGCCCCGCGAGGGGGCTCACGCCGCCTCGGATATCGGGGTGATCCAGGGGTGGATCGCCGACGCTTCGATCGGCGCGTCCGCGGGGATATCGCGGACCGCCCTCGCGCCGGCCACCCGATCCACCATGAACGGCGGCACGCCCGTCCCCGGCCTCTTGAACTCCAGATCTTCTCGGCGGATGACCTCGCCCGCGCGGATCGCGCGCCGTGCCACGACGGATTGACGCGAGAGACGCCGCACGTCCTCCTCACACGGCAGCACCCGCTTGGGACGGGCGGGGAGATCCGGCTTCACGCGGGCGTTCCGTGCCAGCGCGATGTACGTGCGCATCCCCTCGGGCTCGAGCGACGCCGCATGGTCGGGACCGGGCGCCGACCGGCTCAGCGTCAGGTGCTTCTCGAGGATCACCGCCCCGTGCTCGACCGCGAGCGCCCCCGTCTCGACCTCGCGGGTGTGGTCGCTGTACCCGACGGCCGCGACGCCCAGCGGGGCGAACGACGGGATCACCCCGAGTTCCGCGTCCTCCATCGACGCCGGGTAACTGCTGACGCACTGGAGCAGGGCGGTTCGATCTCGGGCGCCGGCGAGCCACCCGACCGCGCGGGTGATCTCCGCGGGCGTGGCCGCCCCCGTGCTCACGATCATCGGCCGGCCCGACGCCGACACCCGCTCGAGCAGCGGCCGGTGGATCAGGTCCGGGCTCGCGGTCTTGTACGCGTCCCACGGGATCCGGTCGATCTCGCCGACGAGCCCGAGGCTGAAGACCGTGACGATCGCGTGCATCCCGAGCCGGTGCGCCAGACCGACCACCTCGCCCATCGCGCCGGGCTCCAGTTCAAGACGCCGAAGCATCTCGCGCGGGTCGCGCTCCCCAGCCCGGCGTTGATACCCCGCGAGCCCCGCGGCGCCGGACATCAGCGTGTCCGCCCGGAAATACTGGAGCTTGACCGCGTCGGCCCCGGCCCACGACGCCGCCCGCGTCAGCTCCATCGCACGCCCCGCGTCCCCGTCGTGATTCACGCCCAGCTCGGCGATCACGTACGGCCTGTGCCCCGCCCCGATCCGCCGCGCCCCGATGTTCATGCCGCGAAACTCCCGGTTCTCCCAACGCCCCCCGCGGCCCGGGCCCGCAAGACCGCGTCCGCCACGATCAGATCCATCGGCTCGTCGATATCCACCACCGACCCCGCCGGGTTCCGCACGCCGCGACGGTCTCGTCCGAAGAACGCGTGCGGCCCGGGGCGGACACCCGGGATCTCCAGGAACAGCGCTCGCCGGGTCACGGCCAGCACCGCCCCGTCGGGCACGAACGCCGGCGGGAGGTCCTGCCGGCGGTGCACGCCGTGGTTGAGTTCATCCCCCTCCCACGGCCCGACCGTCCCGTCGTCGCCGAGCCGGGCGGTCCACCACGGGTGGTGCTTCCCCACGGGCTGATAACTCTGCACGCTGTCGCACCCGGTCTCGGTCAGCAGCCCGACGGCCCGATCGATCACCCCCTCGGGCCTGACCGGGACGTTCCCGTACAGGATCACCACGGGCCGATCCGCGCGCGGCACCGCCCCCGCCTCGTCGGCGAGCACCGCGTGCCGGGCCGCATCATCGACGGTCGCGCGGTCGTCGGCGAGCGCCGCGGGTCGGTCGATGACCCCGACGCCCATCGAGGCCGCCACCGCCGCGACGCCCGCGTCGTCGGTCGACACGATCACACGGCCCGACCGCCCCGCGACCGACGCGCGCGCCGCGTCGATCGTCCACGCGATGCAGGGCCGCCCGGCCAGGTTCGCCTTGTTCTTCCCCGGCACGCCCTTGCTCCCCGCTCGGGCGAGGATGACCGCCAGCGCTCCACGCGGATCAGCCGTCATCACGCCACCCCCGCCGGGACGGGCTCTGGGGCCTCGGGCGACGCGGGAGCGGGCGTCCCGTCACCGCGGAGCCTCGACCCATCGGGCGACACGCGCACCGTGGTCCGCCGACGCCGCGCCCGTTCGGACTCGGGCACCGGCAACGGCCCGATCCGCTCCCCCTCGACCGCCGACTCCAGAGGGTCGATCACGCACGCGCCGGCCTCGGCCAACCACCGGTCGAAAAAGCCCTCGATCTCCGAGTACACCCCGTCCCGCCGCGTCAGCCTCGGGACGATCCACGGCACGCACAATCCTTCGCCCCCCATCGCCCGCGACGCGATCAACTCACGCACGCGACGCTCCGCGGCGGGGTCGGCCCCGGTCCCACCTTCGAACTCCACACTGATCACGTCCGCGTCCAACCCGTCGGGGATATCCGCCCGCGCCGGCGTGCGCACGTGGATCCCCGCGACGCCCGCGCGACGCGCCGACCGGATCACCCGCTCGATCGCGGGGTGCGACAGCGGATCGCCCCGCAGCGTCAGGGCCAGGTCGGGCCGGCGTGACGCGTGCGCTTCGATCGCGCCCACCGCGACGTCCTCACCCATCTCGCCCGAAACCCCCGACAGGTCCAGGATCAGGTGTTCCGCCGGGGGCGTCGGCCCCGTGCGGTGGAGACCCGAGAGAATCCCGGCCGCCCGTGCCGCGTCCGCGTCGGGGTCCGCGTCGAGCACCGACGCGATCCTCGACGACCGGTCCGGCGCATCGGCGATCACGCGGTCGCACAGGTCCCGCGCCGCGGCCGGGGCGACCACGCACGCCGGTTTGGCGATGGGGTCGACCTGCGGCGCCATCGGGAGGTACCCCAGCAGCGACCCGATCGAGGCCAACGGGCCCAGCGCCCGTCCGTTGCGGGCGAGGTCCTCCGCGATCGCGCGGTCGATCAACGCCGAGCCCAGCCCGGGCGCCGCGTGGCAGAAGAGGAGCCGATCGGGGTTCCCCTGGGCCCCGAGCCCGGCCCGGTACCGCCGGATCAGTTCGCCCACCAGCCCCGGGTCGATCAGGCACCACTCGGGACCGGCCAGCACCGCGGCCTGCGCCCCGGCCTGCTCCAGCGCGCGCGCCACGACCGACGGGCTGAACACCTCGTCGTACACGCTCAGGTTCGCGATGCCCCCGCGCCAGCACGACCGGGCCCACAGCCGGCCCGCCCTCACCGCCGCGGCCCGCCCCGCCAACGCCGGCCGATCCAGACGCATCACCGTCACCCGCCCGCGCTCGCCCTCGGGGATCAGCCCCGCGATCCGCTCGGGCTCCGACGTCGCCAGCACGATCCCGTCGATCTCCGGGCACGCCCGCAGCCGCCGGAGCGTCAGACGCAGCGCGTTCATCCCACGCCAGACCGGCCCGGCGAGGTCTCTGGGCGTGCCCAGCCCGCCCGCCTCGGCCTCGACGGGGATCACCGCGACCACCCCGGCTCGACCCGCCGAAGCCCCGGCGGCCTCGGGCCCCGGCGAAGGTCGCGCGGCCGAGCGACGCGGCGACGCGAGACGCGCGTCGAACATGGCCCCGAGTTCGTCCGCCGAGTCACGCAGCCACGAGACGTTCGACAGGTCGCGCTCGATCCGGCGTTGCTGAACCGCACGGGGATCGCGCTGGTCGGCCAGGTCGATGGACCGATCCGCCTTGAACCGCTTAAGTGCGCCGGTCTGGTTGAGGTGCTGCACCAGGGCGTACGCCGGACGCTCCTCGCGCACCCGCTCGCCCAGCGCGTCGACCCGCTCGATCAGGCGGTTCACGCGGGAGTCGTCGCCCGACGCCGCGAGCATCTCCGCGAGCACGCCCCGGGCCTCCTCGCTGATCTCGCGCACCCGCCACACCCCACGCCGCACCTCACGGAGCCGCTCCGAGACCCTCCGCGCGACCGCGCCGGCGTCGGGCCTCTCGCCCGGCCCGGGCCACGCCATCGGCGCCGCGCCCATGACGGGCCCCAACGCCCCGCGCAGCGTGCTCACCCGCGTGTGACGCTTGAGCACCCCGCCCTCGGTCGCGTCGATGATCGACAGCCCGCGGCGTTCGTCCGCGGCGAAGTCACGCTCGAACTGCACGCGGTACGTGTTCATCTGCTCGTCGGTGTAGACGGACCGCCCCAGCAGGTCCGTCGCCGTGTGCAGCACCCGCCGCATCCGCACGATCCGCTGCCACTCCATCATCTCGAGCGTGTTGAACTCGTTGAGCTCGCCCGCCCACACCCCGTGGATCGCCGCCCCCGCCGAGTAATACTGCCCGTCCGTGAACCCGAGGTCCTGCCCCACCAGCACCACCGGGTCGCACCCCAGGTGGCGGGCGAAGTAATACCCCAGGTGCGCCACCGTGGCGCCCGCCGGAAGCTCGCCCCGTTCCCGCGTCAGCGCGGGGCCCAGGATGTCGTCGAGAATCGCGTCCCCGGGGCACCGCACCGCGCCCGGGTACGACGCGAAGATCGCCGGGCTCGCCTTGGGCTCGGCGATGAGCGTGACCCCCGCCACGTCCGACGCCGTCAGCCCCTCGTAGAACCTCGCGCTGATCGAGGCGTGGTCGAGCGCGACGACGAAATGAGGCCGGACCCCCGCCGCCAGCAGCGGCTTGAGCGCCGTCTGCACCGCCACGATGACCGCACGCTCGCGTACCCCCGGGTCCGCCAGGTCGCGGATGTTCCGCGCCAGGCTCGGGCCCGCGGACACCAGGATCCCCGTCCGCCCCGACGCGCACCCCCGGAGATCCTCGATCCCCGGCGACGCCGCGTAGACCGACGCGTTGTCGATCAGGTTTCCCAGCGTCACCCCGATCTGGCACATCGTCGTGACCACCGCCGTCCGGACCGCACGGACCACCTCCGCGAACCCCTCGCGGAACCGCGCCGCCGACGCCCCGAGTCGCGGGAGGCTCGGCGCGTGGTCGACGAACGTCACCCCCGCGGCCAGGACGCCCTCGATCCCGTGCGCCGCCGACGCGATCGCCGAGCGATCTTCCGCGTCGGTCAGCAGGATCACCCGCGTCGTCGACATCCACCCGCTGTGGTCGATCCGTTCGAACACCGCCCGCAGCATCGCCGCGTCCGGCTCGTACACGAAGATCACCCCGGTCCCTTTGAGCCGCTCCGCCAGCGCCCGGACGTGGTACCCCAGCCCGAACCCGCACACCACCATCGCCGCCGCCGATTCAACGTCCACGTGCGCCACCGACCGCTCGGCCTCGTCGATCGGGCGGCGCCGGCTCGCCAGCAGCCGACCACCCGCGGCGCCCGTCAGCACCCCCTGATCGCTCATCACGAACGACACCACGTCCCCCGGCTCGGCCCGAGCGATCGCCGCGACCGCCGGGCCCGAATCGTTCGCCAGGCACGCCAGGTTTCGGGCCAGCATCAACGAGCGCGCCGCGCCGTCGGGTTCATCGCTCGGGATCGTCGGGTTCGGGTTGCTCATCGGTGCCGGGCGACGGGTTCACGGTGCGGCGGGGCGACGCGGGCGCGGAACACCCGCGAACTTCCATCGGACCCCGGCGTACCACCTCTCGAAATCCACCCCCTACCGTTCCCCTCACGACCGCTCACCACATCACCATGAACCCTCTCATCCCCAACTTCCCCCCGCCCCCGCCCCTCCCCGACGCGCCCTGGTTGCCCTGGCTCCTCGTCGAGGGCGGGTCGGGATGGACCGCGGTGGTGCTCCTCATCGTCGCCGGGGTGGTCTTCGCCGTGCTGAACCGGCTGGGGAAGCCCGGGCGAGGCGCTCGCGTCGCGGCGGTCTTTGCCCTTCTCGCCGCCGGCGCGGTCGCCGCCGATCGGCTGGTCACGACCGATCGAGAAGCTCTGTCGGCATCGACCCGTGCCCTGGTCGCGGCGGCCTCGTCCGCCGACCGCCCCGCCCTCGAACGGCTCCTCGCCGACCGCATCGACATCCGCCTGACCCTGGTCCCCGACGGGCTCACCAAACCCCGCGTCATCGACGAGATCGAGCGGCTGGTCTCACGCTACCGCGTGGGCACGTGGGCCATCCTCGACACCCAGGCCGACCCGCAGGGCGTCCTCGGCCGGACGCAGGTCCTCGTCCGCGTCGAGTCCGCCGACGGGTGGATCAACTTCTCGTGGTGGGCCATCGGGTGGGCGCGGGGCTCGGACGGGCGGTGGACCGCCGCGACCATCATCCCGCTCCGCATCCAGGGCATGTCCAACCCGTCCCGCTGATCACGCTCAGCGGGGGACCTCGACCAGCTGGCTGGGCTCGAGCCGCTCGACCTTCTGCGTCGCGCTCGTGCGCACCGAGACCTTGAGCCCCGCGCCGTTGACGAGCTTGTGCGGGTACTTCTTACGCAGGTCCGCCGCCACCGAGGGATCGACACGGTCGTTCTCGAACAGCCCGATCGTCACGCTGCTCCCGCGCGGGCCGTGGAAGAAGTACGCCTCCTCGCCCTCCGCACGGAGTTTCTTCACCGCGTCCTCGGCGGCGGCGCGAGCGTCCGCCCGCTCCTTGGCGCTCGGCTCTCTCGAGTCCGTCGGGCCGTAGAACCCGATCATCAGCGTCGAGAGCGATGGCTTGAGCCGGCGGCCCTCGTTCCGGGCTTCGAACTCACGCCGTACCGTGCGGAGGTCCCACGGTGAAAGCTCGCCCTCGACCTGTTTCGGGGGCGGGACCAGCATCGACGCCGAGAAGGGCTGCTCGCCCCCGACCGTCGCCCGTCGGGCTCGATCGAGCGCCGCTTTCGATTCGGGCGAGCCCGGGCTCGCGAACTCGCCCCACAGCACGGCCACCCCTTCGCCCCGCCTCTCGGCGTACGCGTCCGTCAGCCCCGCGCGATCGGCCAGAGCCCGCGTCCGGGCCGCGTCGGCGCCCGCCGTGGCGCCGGAGAACGCGCCCAACAACACCGCCCACCCTCCCCGCGTTGATGTGACGCCGAGAACAGGTTCTGTTTTTGTACGTTCTGCGGAAGGGTCCTCGGGCCCGCCCGCGACCCTCGGCGGGTTGACCTTGAAGACCTCCCGACCCTCGGTGTTCCAGGCCGTGGCGGGGCGTGGTTGGGCGGGCGTCGAT
The DNA here is from genome assembly GCA_015200025.1 of Phycisphaeraceae bacterium. Lineage (GTDB taxonomy): Bacteria > Planctomycetota > Phycisphaerae > Phycisphaerales > UBA1924 > UBA2396. Next base: position 1,881,940 of record CP054186.1, read on the forward strand.
GGATCGGAAGCGCACCCCGCGGCGGCAATCAACAGGAGCGCCGTGGCGCGAAAGATGCGCGTCGCGGGCTTCATTTTTTCGGTGCGTACAGGGCCGAGGTCCGTCACGGGGTTATATCGCATAAAGCCTTCTCCAGAAACGACTTGCGCTCGTTCTCGGCATTTTTAGGTTCTTTCAAGCAAGTTCGAGATGAGCGACGATAGACCATGTGTTCGCGTGACGCGCCACGAGCCACGGAAGGCAAGGCGGGTCGGGAGTCCGACTTGGCACACGCCGCTCGAAGCGGCCCTGGAGGCAGTGGTTCATGATGCACGTACGACCAGAAAGTTCCGGACGGATCGGGCGTTCGGGTATGAGGCTGATCGACACCCGAACGGCCGCCCGCCGCACACGTACAAAGACCCCCATGAGCACGACCGAGTTCATGCCCATCAACCGCCTCAACGCCTCCTCGTGGGTCAGGCTCGACCTCGTGCAGCGGGTCCGCGACGCCATCGCGAGGGGCGACTACGACCGCCCCGATCGCCTCGACTCGGCCCTCGATTCGGTGCTGGATTCGCTCACGCCCCGGGGCGCCTCGTCCACGCTCTGACCGCTCCCTGATTGATACGGCATTCGCCATGACGCCCGTGGATGCTCTGCGTCGCGGGCGCCATTTCATTCCACCGGCCCAGGGTGCTCCGCCGCCCCCGCCCCGGGCGGGTCGCCCGTCGCCTCGCGCACCACGCCGGGGTCCCGGGCGTGGGTCGTGCGGTAATCCCCCCGGCCCTCCGCGTACCGCTGGGGCGAGATGCTCAGCCCGGGCGATTCGCCCCGGGTGTGCTGGGCGTGCAGGTGCTTGAGGAACGGCACGCACCACATGCACCCCGTCCCCGCCCCCAGGCACTCCGAGATCAGGCTCGCCACGGGCGGGTCTTCGCGCTCCAGGAAGTGGCGGATCTTTCTCAGCGTCACGTGGAAGCAGAGGCAGACCTCGTCGTCGGGGTGCACGGCGGACTTTAGGGACCGCGGGCGTGCCAGGGCCGGTGCCACGCCCGGGGTGGGCCTACGAATCCCCGATGAGCACCCTCGAACACCTGAGAGACCGCCTCCGCGGCTTTTTCCCCGCCCTGGGCCGCGACACCGTCTTTCTTGACAACGCCGGCGGGTCGCAGGTCCCCCGCCACGTCATCGACGCCGTGGGCCGGTACATGGTCGATTCGTTCAGCCAACTCGGGGGCGATTACCCGACCTCCGCGCGAGCCTCGGCGACCGTCCAGCGGGCCCGGGCCCTCGTCAAGTCGTTCGTCAACGGCGGGGACGGGGCCGGCAACCTCGGGCTCGCCCCGGGCCACGGGCTCGGCGACGTGATCCTCGGGCCCTCGGCCACCGCCCTGGTCCACCTGATCGCCAACGGGTACGCCGACGCGAAAGACGCGGCCCAGCGCGAGGGGCGCCCGTGGGCCCGCACGAAAGTCGTCGTCTGTACCGCGGGGCACGAGGCGAATATCTGGCCTTGGTACCGGCTCCAAGGCCGCGGGTTCGAGATCGTCCCGTGGGACGTGGAGCCGGTCGAGACTCGCGCGGGGTCATCGGGACGCGCGGTCGTGCTCGGGCCCCGGGTCGAGACCCTCCGCCGGCTGCTCGACGACCGGACCCTGCTGGTCGCGTTCCCGCAGGTCTCGAATATCCTGGGCGAGACGTGGGACTGCCGGGCCGTGGCGAGCGAAGCCCGGCGGGCCGGGGCCCGCTCGTTCATCGACGGCGTCGCCCACGCCCCGCACCACGCCCCCGACGTTCGCGAGATCGGGTGCGATTGGTACGTGTACTCGACGTACAAGGTCTACGGACCGCACATGGGGGCCCTCTACGGTCGCCGCGAGGCCTGGGCCCAGCTCACCGGCCCGAACCACCCGTTCATCCCGCGCGAGGAGACCGCCCGCAAGTGGGAACTGGGCGGCGCGTGCCACGAAGGGTGCGCGGCGATCAACGCCCTGTGGGACTACGCGCTCGACACCCTCGGCGAGCCCCGCGAGGGCACGCCCGACCTCGACCGTGGCGTCTTCGCACGGGCGTTCCAGCGCTTCGCCGATCTGGAGCGGCCGCTGCTGGACCGGCTGATGGAGGCCTTGACCTCGAACCCGCGCGTGCGCGTGATCGGTGCTCCAACGCCCGAGCCGCCGAGGGTCTGCACGGTCTCCTTTGTCGTCGACGGGGCGGCGTCGGCGGACGTGGCCCGCGCGGGCAACGCCGAGGGCCTGGGCGTCCGCTGGGGGCATTTCTATTCCAAGCGGCTGGTCGAGCAGATCGGGCTCGACCCCGCGGACGGCGTCGTGCGCGTGAGCCTGGCGCACTACAACTCGCACGAGGACGTCGAACGCTTCGCGTCGTTCCTGAGCCGGCGGGCCCGCGCGTGAAAGACCCCCGGGAGGCCGGGGGTTGCGTGAGGAGCGCGTCGTTGGGCGGCCCGGGCGTGGGTCACCAGGTGAAGGTCACGTCGGCGGTCACGCGGTCGCCGAAGATGTCGGCCTTGCGGTTGGTCAGCGGGTATTCGTACGTGGCGCCGACCGAGATATGCGGCGTGAGTTTCCAGCGGGCGCCCAGGCCGGCCCAGATCACCGCCGAGCCCTCGACGAACTGGGAGCCCAGGTTGGTGTAGTCGAGCCCGCCGACGGCCAGCGGGGTGCGGGTCCCGTCGGAGAGGTAATGGAGCCCGTGCAGTTCGAGGACCGGCGCAAAGCCGGGGAGGTCCTGGGGCGCGAACTCCCAGTCCGCGTGCAGGTCCCACTGAAGGACGTTGTTCCCGTCGTCGTCGAGCGGGATCCGGTCCGTCAGGCTGCCCATCAGGTGGAAGCGGTCCCACCCCTTGGCGAACGAGACGAACGGGCTGAGCTCTTGCACGCCGCTCTGGAGGATCGCGTCCTTGCCCGTGTCGAACATGTAGCGCACGCCGCCGGTGACGACCAGGTCGGACTCCTTGTCCACGTAGAACGCGTACTTGAGCCCGCCGGCGATGGCGTTCCAGCCCTCGGCGTCGCCCAGGGCGCCCGTGGAGAGCATGCTGTACCCGTCCTTGGTCGCGATCAGGCCCAGACGCTCCGTGAGCGCGACCCGCAACTGCAGCGCGATGATGTTCAGGTTCCCGCCCTGGAGCTGGCTCTTGTCGTCGAAGGTGTGGTGGAGGTAGATCAGCCGCAGCCCGGAGTTGTTGAGGGGGGACTCGAAGTAGATCGGGTTCCCGATGGGATCAAAGAACCCCTCGAACCCGCGGAGCCCGTTGAGGAACCCGTCCCACCAGATCTTCGGGTCGTCGTGCAGACGCTTGTCGGAGATGAGGTACGACGCCTCGGCCGACGCCGACGGGGCCGGGTTGAGGTTGATCGTGGTCTCGAGATTGGACCCGGTCGTCGCGAGGGCGGAGAGCGCGGCCGCGCACAGGATGAGCATGTCGGAACTCCTTTCTTCAGGGCCGGTACAGCACCCGGATCGGGCCCACGCAAGCCCGACTAATGGACGACGTTATCCGCAATAATGAATCAAGTCAAAAATACCCGTTACTCCTGATATAGCCCACGCAGACGCCCGGCCACCGGCGATCGTTCGTGATACGGAAGGTGTCTCAGGCGGAGAAAAGTGTCCTCAGCCAGTCCACGTCGGCGGGGGGCAAGGGGGCGTCGAGCCCGCCGCGGACGTTGCACGCCGCCTGCCGGGCGTTGCGGAAGCCGGGGATGGCCGAGCAGACGTGGGGGTGGGCGAGGACCCACCGGCAGGCGAGGCTCGCCAAGGCCGCCGTCTGCTCGTCCGGGGTTCCCGCGATGGCAAAGCGGGCGCGGACCTTGTCGAGCCGCTCGCGGACGCCCCGGAGCGTGGGCGTGTCGAAATCCTTGCGGTTGCTGCGGTAGTCGCCCTCGTCGAACCGCGGCGGCATGTCGGGGTTGAACTTGTCGAGCAGGATGCCCTGGTCGAGCGGGCCGAAGGCGACGAACGAGCACCCGTGCCGTGCCATCAGGGTTTGGCATCGAGAGCCGGGGCGGATGAAGTCGTCGTACCGGAGGTTGGCCTTGTTCTGCAGCACGTCGGGCTTGAGCACGGGCACGGCCCGCTCGAAATCCTCGTCGGTGTACGCGGACTGACCGACCGCGCGGACCTTGCCCTCCTTGACCAGCGCGTGCATGGTGTCCGCGGCCTCGTGGAGGTAGTCGCGGGGCTGCCCGTCGTACCCGGGGCCGACGTACGCCCCGTGGTGGAAGTAGTACACATCGAGGTGATCAACGCCGAGGTTGCGGAGCGACTGCTCGCACTGGTTGCGGATGTGGCGCGGGTCATAGGCGTGGGGGGCGGTGCCCTTGAAGTGCCCGACCTTGGTGGCGATGACCTGCGTGTCCCGCTTGACGCCGAGCTTCCGCAGGCACGAGCCCAGCATCCGCTCGGCCCGACCGTTGCCGTAGATGTCGGCGTTGTCCCAGTGGTTCACGCCCGCGTCGAGCCCGATCTTGATCCCCGCGAGGACTTCGTCCTCGTTCACGTCGGCCCACCCGATGGGCTGGCCGTTCGCGGGCGACCAGTTGGGCCCGCCCATGGTCCAGCAGCCGAACCCGACCTCAGAGACGTGCACGCCGGTCCGGCCGATCTGGCGGTATCGCATGGCGGGACGGTAGGGACGGCGTGGGGGGTGGTGGGGGGTGGTGGGGGGTGGTGGGGGTGGTGGGGGGTGGTGGGGGTGGTGGGGGTGCTGGGGGTGCTGGGGGTGGGGACCCAACGAAACCGGGGCCCCTGGTCGGGGCCCCGGCGTGGGGGATCTCACGATATCTCGACGCCCGCCGGCTCAGCGGCCGCCATTGCGGAGCAGGTCGCGGAGGAGCTTCTCCTGCTGCTCGTACCACTCGTCGAAGTCCTCGGGGAGCATGTTCATCGAGAGCAGCGCGATGTTGGGGTTGTTGCGGACCATGCGGCGGATGTTCTCGAGCTCGCGGCGGGCGAGGTTGACCCACTTGCCCCGCTCTTGCTCGTCCTGCGCCTGGCGCGCCATCGCGATGTTCGCCTGGTAGTTGCGGAAGTACCGCTGGAGGTTCTCTTGGTCACGCTTGACCGCCTCGCGGAACTTGAGGGTGATCTCCTCGGCCTTGGAGACGGGATAGAAGTACTTGGGGTCCTTGCGGCCGACCCACTCGACCTCGGTGAGCCCCATCTTCCTGGCCAGCTCGTCGAGGGTGCCGGCGGTGCCCTTGGAGAACTTGAAGCGTTCGGCGTCGAGGGCGTTGAACGTCAGCACGCGGACGCCGCCCTTGGGGTTGAGCACGTAATCGCCGCTCGTGTTGTCCTGGTACCAGCGGACCTCGCCGGTGGTCTCGTCGATGGTGGCCGAGAGGGCGCCGGTGGGCGGGGCGATGCCCAGCACCTTGCACTCCTCCTCGTCGGAGGAGATCTGCATGGCCCGCATGATCTCCTTGGGGTACCCGCCGCGGGCGGAGATCTTCTCCATCTGGAAGAGGACCTGCTCGAGCCCGGGGCCCTTCATGGCGTTGAGCGGGCCGGAGTAGCCCGTGCAGGCGCCGTAGTTGCCCTGGGGCATGAAGTAGATCTCTTCGACGCAGTGGGCGGTCATGGCGGCCGCGGAGATGGCGGACTCGATCCACGCCACCGTGCGGAAACGGGGCTTGTACTTGAGGTGGATCACGTCGCTGAGGCGCTGGATCTCCAGGAGCAGCCCGCCGCCGGATTTGATCTTGAGGACGACGATGTCGACCTTCTCTTCCTCGAGGGCGGGGATGGCGTCCTCGAGGACCTTCGCGGTCATGTAGATCCCGACCATCTCCTCGAGCGTGATCACCGCGGCCCGGGGCACGCCCGCCCGGCGGGCGACGGTCTCGGCCGGCGCCACCGAGGGCGACGCGGGGCGGGCCGCCGACGGGTCGCCCGCGGGACGGTCAACGCCCCGCTCGACCTTCGAATACTCGGCGGTGGTGTACATCTCGGTCCCGGTGGCCGTCTTGAGCCACACGATCCCGTCGACCTCGCGGACGATCTCGCCCTCGATGGTCTTCCCGGATTTCAGCGTGACGCGGTCGACCGCGAGGGCGAGCGTCGAGGAGGCGAGCAGCGCCGCGGCGCACCCGATCATCGTGCAGAGTCGTGCGATCATTCTCATGGGTGGGTCCTTCTGGTCGTGCCGTTGGGGCGTGGGTTCGGGTTCGTCGGCCTCGGTGGGCTCACCGGTCGGGGCGGTCGGCGAGCTGGGCCCGCTTGATGTCGTCGATCATCGATTCGATCACGACGTTCGGCGGGACCTGGTTCTGTTGGCGCCAGCGGGCCGTCATGCCTTCCTCGTACCGCCTGAGCAGCGAGAGGGTTTGTTCCAGCTTCTGGCGCTGGGTGTTGCGGGCCTTGGTCCGCGCGTCAAAGTCGCCCGGGGGCTGGACCCGCACGCCGGCGTACTCCTCCAGCAGCCGGCGGACGCTCCGCTTGGCGTCCCGCAGCTCGTCCTTCCACCCGTCGGTGATCCGCTTGGACCGCGCGTCCACGCGGACGTGCGAACGCTCGATGTCCAGCTCGTGCAAGAGCGCGTCGAGCGTGTCCACGGTCCCCTTCGAGACGCGGATGTCACGCGCGATGTCGGCCTTGAGCGTCAGCGTGTCGTTCCCGTTCCCGCGGATCAGCTCGTACGCCGAGTCGCGACGCCCGGCCTCCTCGTTCCCGTCGTCCGCCAGCAGGATCTCGCCCTTGAGCGGGTCGGCCAGACGCTCGTAGAACTCGGGGCCCGACCCCGTGATCTTGACGCTCAGCACGTACTCGGTGATCGACAGCGCCCGGATGATCTTGGGCGAGTACCCGCCCCGCACCGCCCAGCCCTCCGCGTGACCCAGTCGGGCCGAGTACAGCTTCTGCTGCACCACCTTGTCGCCCACACCCTCGTACAGACGCGCCATGCTCCCGATCCCGCCGATCCGGGCGTCGGACGACATGTAGATCGTCGGCGAGACGAACGTCAGGAACGCCGCCCCGCCCATCGCCTGCTTCACCCAGAAAATGATCTTCGGGGGCGCGTCGCCCCAGAGGTGCGGGATCTCGTCGGCGAAAATCGGCGTCAGGTCCTCCGCCCGGAACAGCTCGTTCGACGCGTCCTGGTAATCCGGCAGCGGCATCCCCAGCTCGTCCGACCACTTGTTCTCGAGGATGAAGATCAGCGTGTCGGCGTTCTGGGCCTTCGCGTCACGCACCGCGCGGCGCACCGGGGTCTGCGAGATGTCCTCGCCGAACACGCCGGTCATCTCGACCACGTACACCCGGGACTTCCCGTCGCTGTCGACGGGCTTGGGCGCCGCCCCACGGATCAAGTCCGCCGGGTCGCCCGGGGCCGCCTTCGCGTCGCCGCCCCCCCCCGCTTTGATCGCCGTCCGCTTGACCTCGAGGATCTCGGACTTGTCGTACTCGGTCTCGAAGGGGATCCCGTGCAGCCGGCCTTTGATCCGGATCTTGGTGTCCGTCTCCGACACCACCTCACCCGTGATCTGGTTCCCGTTCCGGAAAATCAGCGTCGCCTCGGTCGCGTCCTCCGGGCCCGACCACGCGGCCAGCGCCGGCGCTCCCGCCGACGCGGTGGGCGTGATCACCAACGCCGGCACCAACGCGGCCGCGGCCGCCAGCACACTCGACGCGACCCCGCGGGCCGACCAAAGGCGGTTGATTCTCGTGCTCATGACGTACCCCTGCAATCCTGCCTCAGAACCTCGGCGAAACCGACGCCCGCCGACCGTGTGACTCGAACCACTCCCCACCACCCCGACCCATGATCGGGCTCCGAACGGAGCCCACTCCTGACCATCGTATACCGGGCGGGGCATCGATCTGATAGCAAACAAGATCTGAACAAATAGGCCCGTGAGCGCGCCTTCGATGCCTGACCTGTCAGACGATCAGGCCGCGGACAAGTTCCAACGCCGTGGCACGATCCCTGACCTCGCCGGCCAACTGCGCGTCGTATATCCGTTCAAGTGCCGAACGAAACCGCGGCCCGGGGGTCAGCCCGGCCGCGATGAGGTCCTCGCCGGTGACCAATGGGCGGGGCGCCAACCCAACGCCGTCGCGCGAGAGGCGGTCCACCTCGTCCCGAACCTCCGCGGCCGGCCCGGGCGACTCGGCGGCGTACAAGGAGAGCCCTTCCGCGAACCACGGGCCCGACGCGGCCCGCTTTTTCTCGGGGATCGTCCATCGAGCCCACGACGATTCCAGAGCAAGCCGGGTCGAGAGGATTGTCCGGAGGCCCACGGTTTCGTCGTTGCTCAGGCACAGGGCCCGCCGCCATCGGTCGGCGTCGGCCCTGGTCGCGGCTTCGTCCCGCGCGAGGCCACGATCTCGCGCCCAGGCGGCCAGCGCCAACGGGAACGGCGTCTCGCCCGGCCCCAAGGCCTCAAGCCTCGCGAGGGCGGTCGGGGCGTGGGGCTCAGTCAGGGCCGAGGCGTCGAGCGCGAGCGACGTGAGCAGGGTGATCGCCGCGGCCCGGGAGGGCAACGACAGGATCATGCGGATCTCGTCCCCGATGCGTTCCCGGCTCACGCCGCGGAGTTCCGCCGCGTGACGCGTGATGGCGGCGGCGGTGGGGGGGTCGATCGTGAACCCGAGCTTCGAGGCGAGCCGGACGGCCCGCAGCGCGCGGAGGTGGTCCTCTGTGAGCCGCTGATCCGGGTCGCCCACGGCCCGGAGGCGCCGGGCGCGCAGGTCGTCGAGCCCGCCGACCAGGTCGATCACCGCGCCGCGGACGGGCCCGAGCCCGGGCGGGTGCTGCGGGGGGGCGAGCGGGTCGAGAAAGAGCGCATTGACGGTGTAGTCGCGGCGTTGCGCGTCCTCGAGCGGGGAGCTGAACCGGACCGAATCGGGGCGGCGTGCGTCGGTGTACGCCCCGTCGGCGCGGAACGTCGCCACCTCGACGACCACCCCGCCGGATTTCACCAGCACCACGCCGAAATGCGCCCCCACCGCGGCGGTCTTGCGGAACAGCGAGCGGACGCGGTCGGGCACGGCGTCGGTCGCGACGTCGTAATCGTCCGGCGTGCGCCCGAGGATCTCGTCGCGGACGCACCCGCCCGCGAAATACGCCAGGTGCCCGGCCTCGCGGAGCGTGCGCACGATCGACGCCGCGGTGTCGCGTGGCGAAGGTCCGTGCTCGGGCGCTCCAGGGGTCATGCGGTCACCGTAGCGTCGGGCCGGCGGGCGGGGGGGCCGCCGGGGCGCGGGGGGTCGATCCGGCGGCGTCGAGGATCACGCCCAGCACGATCTCTCCGCCGTGGATCCATCGCGGCACGACCCGGTTGTTCACGATCACCGCCGGCACCTCGCGGAGCGGGAGCGTCCCGCCCGCGGCGGCGTCCTGGGCGACGGCGTTGCGGGCCGAAGGGTAGTTCATCGCGGCCTTGACCCGCGCCTCGTCGATCCCCAGCCGATCTTCCAGAAAGATCCGGAACGCCCCCTCGCTGAAGACCCGCGCGTTGGCGAGAAGCCACCCGTGCGCGTCCCAGAACCCGCGGTCGCCCGCGAGGATGGCGGCGGCCTCGGCGCCGCGGTGCATCACGCACGCCACGGGGCTCGCCGAACGCGTGACCGCGGGGTTGCACTTGGTGTCGAACGGGAAATGCCGGAACGTCACGCGGAGGTCGTCGCGCCGCGATAGTTCCCCCGTCAGGAAGGCGTCGAGGCGGGCGGTCTCGGGGTTCTGGTAGTCGCCGAAAATCACCACGTCGGCGGCGGCCGGCCGGCCCAGCGGCACCCCACGGACGCGCGGCGACGGGTCCGGCGGGATCGTCACCACGGGCTGCGCGAGCCATTCGTCGATCACCCGGGACAAGGCCGAGGGGACCGCGGGGGCCTCGGTCGGCGGCGCGGCGCGGGCGGCCTCGATCGCCCGCTCGAGCACGCCCGGGAGGTCCCACCCGCGTACCTCGACCCCGTCGATGAACACCGTGGGCGTGCGCACCAGCCCCATCTGGTTCGCAAGGCCCGTGTCCGCGAGGAGGTTCGCTTGGACGGCGGCCGACGGCATCGCCGACAGCACCGACGCCGCGTCGAGCCCGCGGGACGTCAAGAACCCGGCGAACTCCGCGTCGCTGAACACGCCCGCGCGCTCAAACACCCACGCGTGCGCCGCCCAGAACGTCCCGGGCCCGTGAACCAGGCCCGCGGCCTCGACGGCGGCGGCGGCCCGGCACCCCCCCGGGTGGAGGTCCTGCGTCACGTGCGGGTTGCACGGGCGGCAGAACGGGAACTGCCGGATCGTGACACGGCACCCCTTCAGGGCGAGGAGCCTCGGCTCGAACGTCCGGCACTGGGCGCACTGGTACGCCGTGAACACCACCACGCTCGGGCCCGTCTCGCCCCGCGGGTACCGGCCCGCCAGCGGATCGATGGGGCCCGAACGATCGGCCGACCGAATCTTCCCGAGGTCGGCCTCGGCCTGCTCGGCCCGCGCGAGCTCGCGTCGCTCGGCGGCCTGTCGGCTCAGCGAGGTCAGGCCGGCGGCGGTGATCATCGCCGTCGCAACCCCGGCGGCGATCACCGGCCCCGCGATCGCCCGCCGAGTGACCAGCCCGCCCGCCGAGTGGATCACGGCACAGGCGGTAAACACCAGGTTGCCGGCGTGGGCCGCGATGCAGTACGCGCACGGGAGCCCGTCCCGTGCCATGACCATCAGCAGGGCGATCGACGCCGCCGCGCCCAGGCCCGGCAGGACGAGCCAGCCGCGGGGCCAGGCGTGGCGTCGGGCGGGGACCCAGAGGATCACGAGGCCAAGGAACACCGCAACGCCGACGATCGAGGTCGGGACGCCCAGGACCGGGACCGTGCCCCAGGGGCTCGAGGCCGCCTTCTCGCACGGGCTCGACGGCCCGCACCCGGGGGGTGAAAAGTCAACCACGACGGCCCGTGCGGCGAGGGCCGCCGACGCCGTCAACGCCACGGCCAGGCCCACGACGCCCGTGACCCAGACAGCCCACGCGGCCCGGGCGACCGGTTTCGGCGGGGTTCGGGTGTGGATCGGTCGTCGAGCGGTGGGCGTGGGCATGGATCGCGGGTCCGATCAAGGAATGTTGGAGCCGGGCGGTCTCGCACGCGTAGGTGTATGGAGCGGGGGGAGGTAGCCCGGTGCCCGGTTCTCGGGCGTCCGAGTGATTGTTGATCGGTTCAATCGACCGGGGTTCATCGGACGATCGGTCGAGGATGAGGTATCTTGTCCGTGTGGACCCCGTGGGCGTCCGGTCGGGACGAGGGTCGGTTCCGCGGGGCGGAAGTTGAGGAGAGCGGGATGACGCGGTTGCATCGGCGGGCCATGGTCGCGGCGGCGTTGATGGGGGCGTGGGCAGGGTTGGCTTTGGCCCAGGTCGCGGCCCCGATCGGGAACAGCGCGGGGGACGGGGCGGCGGCCGACGGCTCGTCCGGCGGCGTGCGGGGGCAGGGCGTCCCGGTCCGCTTCGATTCGCTCCGCGTCATGCGCGTGACGCCCCGGGGCGAGGTCCCGCCCGAGTGGCCCGACAACGGCGGCATCGGCCCGCGCGAAGGCCGGTGCAACATCGTGTCCAATCTGTCGGACGCCAACTTCGAGGGCGGGAGTTTCGTGCTCCAGGCCGGGATGGCCCAGGGCGAGATGTTCGCCGCCACGTACACCCTCCTGGCGAGCGATTTCCCGATCCGCCACCAGTTGACCGAGGTGATCGTCGGGACCGACCGCACGAGTGTCGAGACAACGATGCGCTGGTCGCTGCTGTTCTATTCGGGCGAGCCGACGACCGGGACGCTGGTCGATCAGATTTCCTCCGACGGGGAGTTGCTCCCGCACATCGTGATCCCCCCGGGGACCAACGGCGTCAACCTCCAGTTCCTCATCGACCCGGGCGATCCCGAGCAGTTGATCATCCCCAACAACGGGTCCAACCGCTTCACCGTCGCCTTCCGCATCGACGGGCTCAACGCCCCGCCGGCCAACCCCTGCACGCAGGCCCCCGATCCGCGCCGCAACTCGTTCCTCGCCACCGACACCGGCGGGCTCCAGAACGGCACGGCCAACTGGCTCTTCGGGCTCAACTGCGGGCCCATCGGGTGCCCGTCCAACGGCGGGTGGGCCCGGTTCAGCCAGTTGATCGTGGGGTGCCGGCCCACGGGCGATTGGGTCAGCCGCACGACCTGGTCGAGCGTGGACTGCACGCCCGGGGTGGGCGCGTGCTGCCTGCCCGGTGGCGGGTGCGACCAGATGACCGTGGGCGATTGCCAGTCGATCGGCGGGACGTTCCAGGGCGACGGGTCGTCGTGCGTGAACGCGAACTGCCCCGAGCCTTCGGGCGCGTGCTGCTTCAGCAACGGGTTCTGCTCCGTGGTGACCCAGTCGGTCTGCGCCGGCGCGGGCGGTCGGTTCGCGGGGGCCAACACCAACTGCGGGACGGGCAACACCTGCCCCACGGGCGCCTGCTGCCTCCCCACCGGCGAGTGTGTCCCCGGGCTGCTCTCGGGCGAGTGCGCCGCGCAGGGCGGGCTCTTCCGCGGCGTCGGGAGCAACTGCGCCGGGGCCGACTGCCCCCAGCCCACCGGCGCCTGCTGCTTCCCCAACGGGTTCTGCGGCGAGCTGACCGAGGCGGTCTGCCAGGGCGCGGGCGGGGCGTGGGCCGGGGCCTTCACGACCTGCGTGGACTCGAACCAGAACGGCCGGGCGGACGTCTGCGAGAGCGGGTGCGCGGCGGACTTCAACGACGACGGGTTCGTCGACTTCTTCGACGCCGACGCGTTCGTGGCGTGCTTCGAAGGGGTCGAGTGCCCGCCGGGCAAGACCGCCGATTTCAACAACGACGGGTTCGTGGATTTCTTCGACCTCGACGAGTTCATCGCGGCGTTCGAGGCCGGGTGCTGAGCCGCCCCGGCGCGATTACATCCCGCGCAGCACGGCGAGCGTGAGCAGCCCGGCCACGACCGCGCACGCCCCGGTGTAGAAAGCCTCCCGCCCGCGCGCGAAGACCCCGAGCCAGACCAGCACGCGGACCATCGGCGTGGCGATCAGCACGATCAGCCCCGCCTGCGCGAGCGCCGAAGGATCGCCCCACATCGCCGAGAAAGCCCCCGCCGGCGCGGTCAGGTGCTCGGGCTGACCCTCGAAGGCCGACAGGTCGGGCCTCGGCCCCCGCGAGATGATCGACCAGACGATCCCCGCGGCGCACAACGCGGCGGCGACCGCGACGCCCGCCCGCAGCGTCGACGCCGCCGACGAGGCCAGCCGTGACTCGGTGATCGTCCGTGGTGTGTCCCAGGCGACGCGGCTCATGGGGCGATCTCCCCGCGGAGGGCTTTGAGAAGGAGCTGAACGCCCGAGGCGGCGACGGTCAGGGCGAAGACGACCCGCAGCGTGCGGGTCCTGATGCGTGCGAGCAAGCGAGCGCCCAGCACGGACCCGGCCAGCGCGCCCAGCGCCACCGGGGCGGCGAGGTCGGGCGCCACCTGCCCTCGAGCGAGGTAGACGCCCGCCGAGGCCGACGCCGTCACCCCGATCATGAGGTTGCTCGTCGCGGTCGAGGCACGGAAGGGCATCCGCATGAGCCGGTCCATCGCCAGCACCTTGACGACGCCCCCGCCCACGCCGGTGAGCGCCGAGATCATCCCGGCGAGCGTCATCACGCCGAACGCGGGGATCACGCGGTGGACCCGGTAAGGCTCTGGCCCCGACGGGCCCGGGGCTGTCGACGCGAGCCCGAGCCGGTCCGCGAGCGTTTCGATGGGCGTGCCCCCGTCGTCCGGTGGCGAGGTCGGCTTGGGTGCGGAGGTGGTTGTGGTGGTGGGGGCGCGGAGGCTCGACCAGGCGGAGTAGAACAGCACGGCGCAAAAGATCAGCACGATGACGCGGGGCTCGAGGAGCCCGGCGAGGAACGCGCCGCCCAGGGCCCCCAGCACCGTCGCCAGCTCGAGGATCACCGCCACGCGTGTGTTGACCAGCCCCCGACGGAGGTACGACGGGGCCGACCCGCAGCTCGTCGCGATCACCGCGATCAGCGACGCGCCCACCGCGTACCGCGGGTCGATGCCGAACCCCAGGATCAGCATCGGGACGACCACCACGCCCCCGCCCAGGCCGGTCAGCGCGCCCAGGCACCCGGCGGCGAAACTGCCCGCAAACACCAGCGTGATGAACCCCTCGGGCGACACGCCGCGATGCTACCACGCGGCGTCCGACCGGGGACGGGGCCGCTACGGGGCCGATCCGGGCCCACCCTACACTCGGCCCTATGACCACAGAGCCCTCGCCCGCCAAGTCCATGGATGCGATCATGGCCCTCTGCAAACGCCGGGGGATCATCTACCAGGCCTCCGAGATCTACGGCGGGATCAACGGGTTCTGGGATTACGGCCCGCTGGGCGCCCAGCTCAAGAAAAACCTCCGCGACGCCTGGTGGGAGGACATGATCCTCCGCCCCTGCTGGGGTCGGAGCGGCCCCAACGGCCGGCCCGTCCGGTGCGTACCCCTCGAAAGCCGCATCATCCAGCACCCCAAGGTCTGGCAAGCCTCCGGCCACGTCGGCGGCTTCAACGACCCCATGGTTGACTGCAAAGAAACCAAGAACCGCTACCGCTACGACCATGTCAGTGTCTTCGTTCCGGCCTCGGGCGATCCGGGTGACAAGCCCCTCTTCGCCTTCATGAAGGACGCCCCGAGCGAGACCAAGCAGCAGAAAAAAGCCGAGAAAGCCTTCGGCCAGGTCAAGGTGGTCCCGCTGACCACGATCCCCGTGCCACAGTTCGCCAAGGTCCTCGGGCCCGACGCCGAGAAGGTCGGCACGCTCACCGAGCCCCGCCAGTTCAACCTCATGTTCAAGACCTACATCGGCGCCACCGCGACCGAGGACGACGTCGCCTACCTCCGACCCGAGACCGCCCAGGGCATCTTCGTCCAGTTCAAGAACGTCGTCGATACCACGCGCGTCAAAGTCCCCTTCGGCATCGGCAACACCGGCACGTCGTTCCGCAACGAGGTCACGCCGCGGAACTTCACGTTCCGCTCGCGCGAGTTCGAGCAGGCCGAGCTGGAGTTCTTCTGCCATCCCGACGAGTCGTTCGAGTGGTACAAGTTCTGGCGCGACTTCCGCATGGAGTGGTGGAAGAGCCTCGGGCTCGCCGGCGAGAACCTCATCCTCCGCGAGCACGAGAAGGACGAGCTCTCGCACTACTCCGTCGGCACCTCCGACGTGGAGTACCGCTTCCCATTCACCGCGCCGGGCTTCGGCGAGCTCGAGGGCATCGCCCACCGCGGGTGCTTCGACCTGACCCAGCACCAGACCCACTCGGGCGACAAGCTCGAATACTTCGACCAGGACCGCGGCGAGCCCCTCCCCAACGGCTCGCGCAAGGGCGAACGCTACATCCCCCACTGCATCGAGCCCGCCGCCGGGCTCGACCGCGGCGTGCTCGCCCTGCTCTGCGAGGCGTACACGCGCGACGAATCCCGCGCCTCGCCCGAGTTCCTCAAGCTCCACCCCCGCCTCGCGCCCGTCAAGGCCGCCGTCTTCCCGCTGGTCAACAAGGACGGCATGCCCGAGGTGGCGGAGAAACTCCACGCGGAACTCTCGGCCCGGTTCTGGCGTCAGGGGGCGGTCGAGATGGACGAGAAGCAATCCATCGGGAAGCGTTACGCCCGCATGGACGAGGCCGGGACGCCTTACTGCCTCACCATCGACGGCGAGACGCTGACGAACCTGACCGTCACCCTCCGCGACCGCGACACCGGCGCTCAACAGCGGATCGCCCTCGACAAGGCCGGCGACTTCATCGCGGGGAAGCTCGTTTCCTGATCTCGGTACGGCATGTGTTCACCCGAACCCGCTGACTCCGGGGGGCGTACAGCGTCGAATACCCTCAACCCGCGGCCCGGGCGTGGCCGGGCGCGGGACCGGGAAGGTCCCCGGCTTGGGACCGCGGGCGGGCTTGTAAACCCACCGGATGGTCCGAAATCGACCGTTCCCCGTGTTCATAAACAGGAGTCCGATCCATGGCTTGCACCAGCGGCGTCCCCTTCTCGGTTTGCGGTCTCATCCTCCTCGCCGGCGCGGCGTCGGCCGCCGTCATCGGCCTGGCCCCCTCGACCTCCGCCCCGGCCCTCGCCGCGGTCGCCGCCCTCGCGCCGGCCCCGGCCCCCGCCGGCTTGGCCACCTTCGAGGTCGACGGCGTCCACTCCTCCGCGGTCTTCAAAATCCAGCACGCCGGCGTCTCCCCCTTCTACGGCACGTTCCAGAAAATCTCGGGCTCGATCGCCTGGGACAAGGACAACCCCCAGTCCGCCTCCTTCTCCGTCACCATCGACGCCAACAGCGTCGCCTCGGGCAACACCGCCCGCGACAACCACCTCAAGAGCCCCGACTTCTTCAACGCCAAGGAGCACCCCACCATCCAGTTCAAGTCCACCTCCCTCACCAAGACCGGTGACTCGACCTTCGACCTCGCCGGAGAGGTGACCATGCTCGGCAAGACCAAGCCCATCACCGCCAAGCTCGTCTTCACCGGCGAGCGCGACGCCGGGGGCAACTTCGGATACCGCGCGGGCTTCGACACCTCCTTCACCCTCAAGCGCTCCGATTTCGGCATGACCTACGGCGTCGCGCAGGGCAGCCTCAGCGACGAGGTCACCGTCATGGTCGGGTTCGCCGGCGTCAAGAAGTAACCCCAGCGCCCCCCCCACGTGAGTGGGTGGACGGGAGCGCAGCACGTATCGACCGCCGCCGATCGCCGACACGCGGTTGGCGGCTTTCATGGACCCCATGTTCATCCTGTGGTCCGTCGGCGCCCCGGCGCTGGCGGCCTTCCTCGCGGTCGGCGCATCTTTCCTCGCCTCCCGACGCCTCCCCAAGTCCGAGCCCCCGCGGTACCTATGGCTCGCCGCGGCGGCCGTCGGACTCGCCTTCGCCGTCGGTTCGCCCGGGATCCTGGGGCGTTTCCCGACCTGGCCCCCGGCGCAGGCGGCCGAGTGGCTCCCGCTGCTCGGCCTGGCCGCGGTCTTCCTCGGCGTCATTGACACGCTGGTCCATCGAATGAACTTCTCGTGGATCGTCTTGACCCTGATGCTCGGGCTCCTCGCGTGGGGCACGATCGCCGGCCCGCTCGGCTCGGCCTCGAAAAACGCGATGGGCGAGGGGGGCGTCAAGGCCGCCTGGATCGCGGCGTGCGCCGTGTTGATCATCCTCCCCGCCCTCGCGGCCCGGCACGGCGCCGCCGCCACCACCCACGCCGGGCCTCCCGTCGCGTTGGGACTGCTCGCCGGTGTGTCGATCGGGGCGATCATCGCGCTCGCCCACACGGCCAAGTTCGGGCAATTCGTCAGCCTCCTGGGCCTGGGGATCGCGCCCTTCGCGTTGATGGCGTTGATCCGCGGGAACTGGCCGATCGCCCCGGGTGTCGCGCCCGCGTTCGCCGCCCTTCACTCGATCATGTGGCTGCTGACGCATTTCTACGCCCCGCGCGACGGGCATTGGGCCTCGACCGCCCTGGCGTGCCTCGCGCCCGCGGGGCTCCTGGTCGCGAGGATCCCGGCTCTGTCACGAAAGCCCAAGGCCGCCGGCATCGCGCAGGCCGTCGCGTGCGTCGCGATGGGAGCGGCGGCGGCGGTGGTCCTGGTGGCCACCGCGCCCGAGCCGCCCGCCGACGATGACGACGGCGCGAGCCTGTATTACGGCCTCTCCGACTGACGCGTACGGTCCACCCGTCGCGGAGGGACTGCGCGTGGCCACGAAACTACTCCTGATCCCCGGGATGGGCGCCGACGAGCGCCTCATGGGGCCTCAGGCCTCGGCCTTCCCCGGCGCGGTCGTCAGCGCTTGGCCCGACCTCGACCCCGCCGAGACCTTGTCCGGGCTGGCGGGCCGGATCGCGTCGCGATATGGAGTGGGCCCCGGGTGGGTCGTCGCCGGCGTCTCGATGGGCGGGATGCTGGCGCAGGAAGTTGCCCGGCGTTCCGGCGCCGACGCCGCCGTCGTCATCGCCAGTTGCCGCCACCCGCGCGCCATCCCGCGTGCCGCCCGGATGCTCGAGCAGGCTGGGAGGGTCGCCCCCGATTCGGTCATCGATTCGATCCGCCGCTTCCGCAACCGCTGGCTCATCGACCTGCTGGGCCCGAGGACCGACGATCAGCGCCGTCTGCTCGCGGCGATGAGCACCGAGACCCCCGTGCCCCGTCTGCGGTGGTCCGCCCGGGCCATCTTCGACTGGACCGGGGCCGAGGACCTGACCCTCCCGGTCTATCAGATCCACGGGACGCGGGACCGCGTGATCCTCTGCCGGCGTGCGGGCGTCGGCGGGAAACCCCCGCCGGTGATCATCGAGGGCGGCGGGCACGTCATCAACCTCACGCACGCGGGCGAGGTCAACGCCGTCATCGCGCGGGCCATGAGCGGCGATCCCCCGCCCGGTACACTCGCGGGATGATCCCCCGACTCCTGCTCGCGTGGGCGTTCGCCGTGTCCTTGGCGGTCCCGTCCCTCGCGGCGCACGAACCCCCGGACCTCCGCACCGTCGCCGAGGCCTCCGGCTACACGCGCACGTCCACCTCGGGCGAGGTCCTGTCGCTGATCGACGCGCTCGCCCGCGCCTCCCCGCACGCGCGACGCCACGACCTGGGCAACACCCACGAGGGACGCCCCATCGCCGCCCTGGTCATCGGCGACGAGCCCGGGAGCGGCACACGCCCCACGGTCCTGCTGTTCGGGAACATCCATGCCGGGGAGTGCGACGGGAAGGAAGCCCTGCTGATGCTCGCGCACGGGCTGCTCTTGGACCCCTGGGGCGAGGAGGTCCGCCGGCGTCTTCGGGTGGTGATCGTGCCCAACTACAACGCCGACGGGAACGACCGGCGCGGCCCGGTCGAGCGTCACCGCCCGGGGCAGAACGGCCCGGCGGTGGTGGGGGTGCGCGAGAACGCGATGGGGCTCGACCTCAACCGCGATTTCATCAAGGCCGAGGCCCCCGAGACACGGGCCCTCCTGCGTGCGGTGCGGGAGTTCGACGCCCGCGTCGTCGTGGACGCCCACACGACCAACGGCTCGCACCACCGCTACCTCGTCACGTACGACGGCCCGCGTTCCCCCGCCAACGGCCCGACGTTCATCTCCAACAACCGCGGGTCCATCCTCCCAGCCATCGCCGATCGGTTCGAGCGGGCCACCGGCGGCCCGTCGTTCGTCTACGGGACGTTCGAGGGCTGGTCCCCCGACGCGGGCGACGGCCGCCCCGGGTTCACGCGGTGGGAGACGTTCCCGCAAGGCGCCCGCTTCGGGACCACGTACCTGGGGCTCGCCGGACGCCATTCCGTGCTCGTCGAGAGCTACGCCTACGCGACCTACGAGGACCGGGTGCGAGGGTCGCTCGCGTTCGCCCGGGCCGTGCTCGACCACTGGGCCGCCAACGCCGACACCCTCCGAGAGCGGCCCTCCCGGTTCATCACCGACGGCGACGCCGTCATCATCCGTTCCAAACCAGCGCCGCGTGAACCGAGGATCAAGGCCGCGGGCTTCGACTACGACATCGACCCCGACGGCACGCGGAAGGTCACCGGCCGCACGAGGGATTACCCCGTCGAGGTCTGGGACCATTTCGAGCCCGTGCTCACCGTGAGCCGGCCCGAGGGGTACTTCATCATGGGCGACCGGCCCCGCGTGCTCGACGCGCTCGACGCGCACGGCGTGCCGTACCGCACGATCAACGACGGGCGCGCGTTCGACGCCGAGGTCTACCGCGTCGCCGAGGCACGCCCCCAGGGGAGACACTTCCAGGGGCACGTGACGGTCGAGGTGGATGTCACGCCCGAGCGGCGGACCATGGCCGCGCCCGCGGGATCGGTCTTCGTGCCCACGCCCGCCGGCCCGGACGATTGGTCGTCACTCCTCGCGGTGTACCTGCTCGAGCCCTCGTGCGAGGACGGGCTGACGACGTGGAACTACTTCGACGACGCCCTCACGCCGGGATCGGAGTTCCCCGTGGTGCGCGTCCTGCGGTTCAATAATCCGCCGGAGCCGGAGCGCTGATCACTTGGGTTCAAAGAGCAGCGAGCCGCCGGAGGCCTCGTCCTCCGAGACTCCCGGGGGCGTGACCCCGGCGGGCGCCGGGGCGTCCGACGGCGCGGGCGTCACGCTCCCGGTGTACGGCGCAAGAACCTCGCGCACGCGGTTGAAGACGTCGCTCCGGCGGAACCCGGCCCGATGGATGATGGCCCCCGAGGGGTCAACAACAAAGATCGCGGGGAACGCGCCGGGCTGCAGCGCGTTCACGAAATCCGTGAGCCCCGCACCGCCCGCCCCGGCGACCACCGGGTAGGTCACGCCCAGGTCTCGCGCCATCGCCGCCGCCGACATCGGGTCCTTCTGGCGCACCGCGATCGCCGCGAGCCCGACCCCGCCCATCGCGGGCGACTCGGCCAGGTCCTGCATCTCGCGCAGGGCGGCCCGGGCCGAGAGCGACCACGTGCCCCACAGCATCACGACCGCGGGTTTCCCCCGCCACGCCGAGGCGGAGACTTTCGAGCCGTCGAGCGTCTCGAATTCGAACTCCGGGAGGGTCGTGGCGGGCCCCGCCGCGGGCGCCCGCGCCGGGGTGGACATCACCTCGGGGGTCATGCCCGACATCGCCCGCGAGGCCTCGTCCTCCGCGTCGTCGAGATCGAAGGGGTCCTTGGGCATCGGGGGCGTCGTGGTCCCCGCGAACGAGGCCGACCGGTCCGGCGCGACCACCACCGGCGCGGGCGTCGCCGCGGGCACGCCGGGCTCCGTGACCTCGCCGGGCGACGCGGGTTCGATCACCGTGGCCTTCTGCGTGATCGGGCCCGAGACCTTGATCGGCCCGCCGCCCTGGCCCCCCGACGACAACGAACCCTCGCGAGTGAACCCTTCGGGCAGCGGGACACGCAGTTGCTCCGCCGTGATCGCCTCGTTGAGCTTGACGCCGCCGAGTTCGACCACGCTCGACGTCTCGCCCCTCGGCGTCGTACGCGTCGTCGCCACGCGGCGCACGATCCCGTCGTCTTTCCCGATCCACACCGTGATGCCCGTCGAGCCGTTGGCCGCCTCCGCCCGGACGACCTCGCACGCGACGCCACCGACCGCCTCGTCGGGCCTGGTCGTGATGGTCGGCGACGCGAGCTCGTCCTTGAACGGCGCCCCGCCCAAAAGGTCCCCGATCCGCCGGAGGTTGTTGGCCCCGGCCAGCGCGTTCCCCCTCGCTTGCCGCGACGGCTTGATCACCACCTTCTTCGCCGCCTCGTCCACCCACTCGGTGTCGGCCCCGAGGAACGCCGCGTCGAACGCGGTCTCCGGCGCCTTGGAAGTCCCCCGGCCCGTCCCGCTCATCCGGTATTGCCACACCCCGTCGGCCTGGCGTGCAAGCACCACCGCGCGCGACGTGCCCGCCAGGTCCGACCCGTACCCCTTCACCTCGAACGACGCCTCGAACTGCAGCGTCCGTGCCTCGCGCAACGCTGTGGTCGCCCGCTCGAACCTCGCCAGGGCCGTCGCGTCGTGCGACCGAGTCACCGCGGGGGCCCCGTCGGCTTTGACCGCGGGCGGGTCCGTCGGCGACAGGACGGGTGCCAGCGCGGGCGCCGGCTCGGGCTCGCCCTTGGGATCCTCGGGCTCGACCATTTGCCCTAGCGCCGGCACGCTCAGCCCCGCCGACAACGCCAGCGCCCACCCACCGACGCGCATCACCCCGATCGGATTCCGTTCACGCCGCATGGTTTGACCTCGTGTTGGTCGTATGCATCGCCGACCCATCATCATTGGTTCGCGCCGCGGTGCCCGCCGCCCGCGTCGTCCAGGAGCTCTCGCAGCGCGACGCCCGGGTCGTCCCTCGTCATCAGGTGCTCCCCGATCAGCACCGTCCTCACCCCGCACGCCCCGAGCCGTCGGAGGTCTTCGCCCGTACGGATCCCGGACTCACTCACCACAATCGAGCGGTCCGATATCCGCTCAGCCACCCGCGGCGTCTGTCCCAGGTCAACCCGCATCGTCGTCAGGTCGCGGTTGTTGATCCCCACCAGCGTCCGTCCGGCCCCCGCGCCCAACGCCGCCGACATCACCCGGTCCAGGTGCTCCTCGCCGTGCAGCTCGATAAGCGGTGTCATGCCCAGCTCGACGATCAGCCCCGTGAGTTCCGCCAGCGGACCACCGACGAGGCATTCGGCGATCAGCAGCACCGCGTCCGCTCCAGCCGCCCGGGCCTCGTACACCTGCGCCGTGTCGATGATGAAATCCTTCCGCAGCACCGGCAGCGGGCACGCCCGCTTGATCCGCCCGATGAACGACAGGCTCCCGTTGAAGAACGGCCCGTCCGTCAGGCAGCTGATCGCCGAGGCGCCGCCCGCGTGATACCTTCCCGCGATGAACGCCGGATCGAACCCCTCGCCCTGGTCGTGCGTGCCGATCGTCCCGGCCGATGGGCTCCGGCGCTTGACCTCCGCGATCACGCGGTACGCCGCCTCACCCCGTGCGCACGCCGAGAAGAAATCCCGCGCGGGCTCTGCCCCCTCCGCCGCGGACCGCAGCGCGCTCGACCCCGGCGACGAGAGCAGCGCCGCTACCTCCTCGCGCTTCCGCCCGATGATGTCGCGAAGGATCGGGATCCGTGTCGGGCCGGGCATGGGCGCGTCTCTCCTCGGGCGGCTCGCCCCGTGGTTGATTCTTGCCTGGGTGCTGGCCCTGTGCTCGCCGGCCCTCGCCGGGCCCCGGGGCGTGATCGTTCCGCGCGGGCCCAACCCCGCCACGACCTCCGCGACTTCCACCCACCCCGACACCCCGGCGCACGTCGCGGGCGTTGTCGCCGGGGGCGAACGGGCGTCCTCGTGGGGCCGGCCGGCGGTCTGGGGCCTGGCCGCGTTGATCCTCGCGGGTCTCTGGAAGTTTGGGGTCATGGAGAAGGGCTTCCTGCCCAAACCCAAGGCCGCCGGGGGGACCGGTGGGGGGGGTGGGGGCGGGCAGCCGGCCTGGGCGTTCGTCATGGGCGCCCTGGTCATCTACCTCTCCGGGGTCCTCGGGTACGCGCTCGCCCAATCGCTCTTGCCCTGGCCCCGAGACGCGACGGTCTACACCAGCCAGGGCCGAGCCTGGGCCGCCGTCGGGTACTACGCCTTGGGTATCCCCGCCGGCCTCGCCCTCGTGACGCTCACCTCCGGCGGGCTCCGCAAGGTCTTCGCCCTGAAGGATCCCGTGGTCGGGCTCTTGGTCCTGGCGATGGTCTTCCCCCTGGTCATGGTGGCGGGCGACGCCGCCTCGACCGCCGCCGCTCTCATCGAGGGTCAACGGCCGTCGCCCGTCGCCCACGAAACGCTCAAAACCATCGTCGCCGACCCCAAGGACCGCTGGGCGTTGGTGATGGCGGCGTGCGCCGTCGTCGGGGCCCCGGTCTTCGAAGAGATCCTCTACCGGTACTTCCTCCAGACCGGGATCGCCCTCGCCACGGGCACACCCTGGATCGCCATCCTGGCGACCTCCGCCCTCTTCGCCCTGAGCCACCGCTCGGGCGATCAGGTCCCCTGGCACGCCCTGGCGCCGCTGTTCGTCCTCAGCGTGACGCTGGGGGCGGCGTACGCCAAGACCGGGCGGCTCGGGGTGGTCATCGTCATGCACGCCGGGTTCAACCTGGCCAACATCCTGGTCGCGCTCTGGATCACGGGGGCCTGACCGTCTCGGCCGGGCGGCGCGCGACCGCACGCGATATCCTCGCGTCATGAGTTCGTGGAGCACGGGCAAGTACAACTGGCTGGCGGGCATCTTCCTGCTGGGCGGCCTGGCGGGGGCGGTCGTGCTCTCGTTCATCTTCGCCGGGTCGGCGCCCACGGGGTGGTCGAACGCGTTCATCGTCCGGTTCTCCCTGGCCGACGGGGCCTCGGGGCTCAAACCCGGCTCGTCGGTCACCCTCGGCGGGCAACAGGTCGGGCGGGTCAGCGCCATCCGCTTCGAGAACGACGAACGCGGCCGGACGCCCAGGGCGGTCCTCGTCGAGGTCCAGATGTCGGGCGGGATCGACCTCTACGACGACGCGATCGTGGTGCTGGAGAAGCCCCTCCTGGGCACGATCAGCACCCTCAACATCGTCTCCGCCGGCGGGGCCCAGGGGTCCAGCCCCGTCGCCGCGGGCGCGGTGCTGGGCGGGTCGCTGGCGCCCCCGGCGTTCCTCTCGCAGGCGGGCATCGGGTCCGAGCAGGTCACCGAGATCCGGCAGATCATCTCGGACACCCGCGAGACCATGGCGACCGCGCGCCGGCTCATGGGTGACGACGAGGAGGGTCTGGCCCGGGCGATCCTCAAGGCGGGCAAGGCCGCCGACGAGTTCGCCGATCGCCTGCCCGCCTGGTCCGCCTCCTTCGACGAGATCATCTCGACCCTCGACTCGGGCGCCAAACGCATCGACCCGATCATGTCCAAGGTCGAGAGCGGGGTGGACGAAGCCCGCCGCGTCGTCGCCGACGCCGGCAAGGCCATCGACGCCGCCCGCGACGTGGTCGAACGCAACGGGCGGACCATCGACGAGATCATCGGGAACGTGAACACGCTAGCGAGCGGGCTGGCGGGCGACACGCTGGGGTACGTCCTCGAAACCCTGCGCGAGGCCCCCGAGATCGCCCGCTCGATCCGCCGCGTCAGCGCCGACGCCGAACGCGTCACCGCCACCTTCGCCGCCGAGCTGCCCACCGTCCGCCGGATCCTCGCCAGCGGGCGGCAGGCCGCCGACAACGCCAAGATCGGGATCGCCGAGGTCGTCTCCCAGCCTTGGCGCCTGCTCTACCGCCCCAGCACCAAGGAACTCAAGGAGCAGCTGGTCTACGACTCGGCCCGGGCCTACGCCGAGGCCGTCGGCGACCTCCGCGCCATGGGCGACAGCCTCGAATCCCTCTCGGCCCGCGCGGGCGACCCCGACCCGGCCGACGTGGCCCGCACCCTCGACGAACTCCGCGACGCCCTCGCCAAGTCCAAAGAGGCCGAGCGGCGCCTCGAACGTCACATGCTCGACCTGCTGGTCGGCGGCCGCGTGGGCGACGCCGCCCCGGGCCGCTGAACGATCGCCCCGACCGCCGAGGACTCGCCGTGGCCCAACGCCGGCACCATTACGAGCACGCCTTCGAGGCCTACCTCCGCGCCCGCAAGGTCCCCTACGTCGCCGTCGATGAGGCCAAGAAGGCCATCCTCCCCGACGGCGCCCCGCTCGAGGTCCGAGTCGTGGACGCCGACGGCGCCGGCAAGCCCGCCGCACTCAAATCCTTCGATTTCGTCATCTACGGGCACGGGACCAACCTGCTCGTCGAGGTCAAGGGCCGCAAGATCGCGCGGCGGGCCCTGGCCATCACCTCCCCCGCCTCCGCCACGACCCGGGGACGCCTCGAGACCTGGGTCACCGCCGACGACATCGAATCGCTCACCGCCTGGGGACGCCTCTTCGGGCCCGAGTTCACCCCCGCCTTCCTCTTTGTGTACTGGTGCGACGAGCAGCCCCCCGACGCCCTCTTCGAGGAAGTCTTCGAGCACCGCGGGCGCTGGTACGCCCTCCGCGCCATCACCCTCGACGAGTACCGCTCCGCGATGAAAGTCCGCAGCCTCCGCTGGCGAACGGTCCACCTCCCCGCCGCCGCTTTCGATCGGCTCAGCCGGCCCTTCGCCCCCGCCCGTGAAACATCGCACGCCAGCCTCGCCGACCCGCCGCCCGGCCCGCCCGTCCTCGACCCGCTCTAACCGTCCGGGCCCACCGAACCCCGCACCCCTCCCGCACGTACGCCTTGCATGAACATCCGACGCTCTGCCGACCGCGGCACGACCGACATCGACTGGCTCAAGAGCCGTCACACCTTCTCCTTCGGTGAGTACCACGACCCGGCCCACATGGGCTTCCGCTCCCTCCGCGTCATCAACGACGACCTCGTCGCCCCGGGGCAGGGTTTCGACACCCACGGGCACCGAGATATGGAGATCATCACCGTCGTCCTCAGCGGTGCCCTCGAACACAAAGACAGCCTCGGGCACGGCGAGGTCCTCCGCCCCGGCGAGGTCCAGGTCATGACCGCCGGACGCGGCATCCGACACAGCGAGTTCAACCCTTCCCGCGACACCCCCGTCCACCTCATCCAGATCTGGATCCGGCCCCAGTCCCAGGGCCTCCCGCCCGCCTACGCGCAGCGGGAGTTCCCCCAGACCAAAGGCCGCCTCGCCCGTGTCGCCGGGCGTGACGGGCTCGAGCCCGACGGCGCCCTCAAGATCAATCAGGACGCCGACCTGTTCGTCGGGACGCTCGCGCCCAGGCAGGCCGCCGAGCACACCCTCCGTTCAGGCCGCGGCGTCTGGGTCCACGTCGCCGAGGGCTCGGCGTCGGTCAACACCGTCGCGCTCTCGGCGGGCGACGCCGCCGCGATCGAGCAGCCCGGGCCCGTCCAGATCGCCGCGGGCGAGGGCGGGGCCACCGTCCTGCTCTTCGACCTGGCCTGACGCGTAAGCCCCTCCCTCCGCGTGGTAGGATCCCGCCCTAACACCACGGAGGACCCCGTGACCACCCTCGAATCCACGCGTTCGCGCCTCGCCGCCGCCGGGCAGGACCACCTGCTCGCGTTCCACGACCGCCTCGCCCCGCCGCAGCAAGACGCCCTGCTCGCCCAGATCAACGCGCTCGATCTCGAGGCCGTCCCGGCCCTGGTCCGCGCGTACGTCACCGCCAAGCCCACGCCCGCGATCCCCCGCGACGTTCAGCCCGCGGCGTACTACCCCTTCAACCCCGACGCCCCGGCCCGCCCCTACAACGCCGCCCAGTACCGCGCCGCCGGCGATGCCCTCCTCCGCGCGGGCAAGGTCGGCGCGTTCGTCGTCGCCGGCGGGCAGGGGAGCCGCCTCGGGTACGAGGGCCCCAAGGGGTGTTACCCCGCCGGCGCCGTCTCGCGCAAACCCCTCTTCCAGATCTTCGCCGAGCAGCTCCTCGCCGCACGCACGAAGTTCGGCCGCGTCGTCCCCTGGTACATCATGACCAGCCCCCTCAACCACGACGCCACCACCGACTTCTTCCGCGCCCACGACTTCTTCGGCCTCGGGCGCGAGAACCTCATGTTCTTCCCCCAGGGCGTCATGCCCTCCTTCGACCTCGCCTCGGGCCGCATCCTCCTCGCCGAGCCCGGCGTCGTCGCCACCAACCCCGACGGGCACGGCGGCGCCGTCAGGGCCCTCCATTCCTCGGGCGCCCTCGACGACATGCAGCGCCGCGGCGTCGAACACCTGTCCTACATCCAGGTCGATAACCCGCTCGTCCGCATCACCGACCCGGTTTTCCTCGGGCTCCACGCCGCCGCCCCGGACAGCTCCGCCGAGATGTCCAGCAAGATGATCCCCAAGGCCTACCCGGGCGAGAAACTCGGCGTCTTCTGCCGCGTCGACGGGAAGACCGAGGTGATCGAGTACAGCGACCTCCCCGCCGCCCTCGCCGAGGAGCGCCTCCCCGACGGCACGTTGCGGTTCGTCTGCGGGAGTATCGCCATCCACGTCCTCGCCGTCGAGTTCATCCGCCGACTCGCCACCGACCCTCGCTTCGCCCTGCCCTACCACCGCGCCGAGAAAAAGGTCCCCTGCATCGACCCCGCCACGGGCGCCCGCGTCGAGCCCGCCGCCCCCAACGGCGTCAAGCTCGAACGCTTCATCTTCGACGCCCTCGCCATGTGCCGGTCCTCGGTCGTCTACGAGACCGACCGCGTCGAGGAGTTCGCCCCCATCAAGAACGCCTCGGGCCTCGACAGCCCCGAGTCCTCCGCCCGGATCCAGACCGCACGGGCCGCCCGCTGGCTCGGATCCCGCGGCGTCCGCGTCCCTCGAAACCCCGCCGGCGACCCCGACTGCACCCTCGAAATCAGCCCCCTGACGGCCCTCGAACCCGCCGACCTGGGCCCCGACGCCCTCCCCCGCGTCATCGAGCGAGGGGCCTCGCTGGCCGTCTGAGCAAACCCCGGGGCCGGGCCCTGAAAACAGGCTTTTTCGCCCCCGCGCTCCTACCCTTCCCCATGCCGGATCAGGACCGCCCGACCACCCCGAACGATCCCTCCGACCACGCCCCTCTTGATCCCGCGTCCCAGGGTCCCGACGGGCTCCCCTCGGGCGGCCGCGTCCTCGACCAGGACATCCAACGCGAACTCCAGGACAGCTACCTCACCTACGCGATGTCCACCATCATGGACCGCGCCCTCCCCGACGTCCGCGACGGGCTCAAGCCCAGCCAGCGGCGTCTGCTCTGGGGCATGCACGAACTCAAACTCCGCCCCGGCCGAAAGCACGTCAAGTGCGCCAAGGTCGTCGGCGAGGTCATGGGCAACTACCACCCCCACGGCGACTCGGCGCTCTACGGCACCCTCGTCTTCATGGGCCAGCCCTGGCGCATGCGCGTCACCCTCGCCGACCCACAGGGCAACTTCGGCTCCATCCTCGGCGACCCCCCCGCGGCCATGCGCTACACCGAGGTCCGCATGAGCCACGCCGCCGCCGAGATGCTCGCCGACGTCGAGCTCGACACCGTCGCGATGCAGAAAAACTACGACGGCACCCGCGACGAGCCCACCGTCCTCCCCTCGCGCCTCCCCAACCTCCTCATCAACGGGGGCATGGGCATCGCCGTCGGGATGGCCACCAGCCTCCCCCCGCACAACCCCACCGAGATCCTCGACGCCATCATCCGCGTCGTCGAGAACCCCGCCGTCCAGCTCGCCGAACTCATGCAGGACGTCACGGACGAGTCCGGCGCGATCGTTCGCCACGGCGTCAAAGGGCCCGATTTCCCCACCGGGGGAACCATCCTGGGACGCCGCGGGATCGTCGACGCCTATACCACCGGCCGCGGGAAGATCACCATCCGCGGGTCCTGCCGCGTCGAGCCCATGGAGGGCAAGGGGGACCGCCAGCAGATCGTCATCGACACGATCCCCTACATGCTCTCACAGACGGCCCTGGTCGAGAAGATCGTCGAGGCCGTCGAAGAGGGCAAGATCGCCGACATCTCCAACATCAACGACGAGTCGGGACGCGACACCCAGACCCGGATCGTCATCGAGCTCAAGCGAGGCGCCGACCCGCGCGTCGTCGAAAAACAGCTCTACGAGTTCACGCCCCTCCAGGACACCTTCAGCATCCAGAACCTCGCCCTGGTCAACCGCCAGCCCAGGACCCTCTCGCTCCGCGAGATGATCGACTGCTTCATCGCCCACCGCCGCGACGTGATCCGCCGCCGGACCTCGTTCCTCCTCCGCGAAGCCCGCAAGAAGGCCCACGTCCTCGAGGGCATGATCTACGCCGTCTGCGACATCGACGAGGTCATCCGCCTCATCCGCGCCAGCCGCACGCGTGAGGAGGCCATCGTCGCCCTGATGGAAAGGCGTTTCCGCATCCCCTCGACGCACCCCGCCGCCGCGGGGCTGCCCGCGCGGCTCAAGGCCCGACTCGCCGCCGCCGAGGCCGCCGGGGGCGTCGCCCTCTCGCGCATCCAGGCCGAGACCATCGGCTCGATGCGACTGATCCAGCTCGTGGGGCTCGAGATCGAGCGCCTCGTCGCCGACTACCGCGCCGTCTCCGCCGAGATCGACGACTACGAGTCCATCCTCGCCTCCGACGACCGCGTCCACGCGATCATCAGGGACGACTGCCGGGAGATCCGCGACCGCCTCGCCTCGACCCGCCGGACCGCCATCGACGAGAGCGACGCGGGCATCGAGATCGCCGAGCTGATCCCCCGCCACGACGTCGCCCTGACCATCTCCCGCGAGGGCTACGTCAAACGCGTCCCCCTCGACACCTACCGCCAGCAGGGACGCGGGGGCAAGGGCATCCGCGCGGGCGAGTCCCGCGAGGACGACCACATCGAGCACCTCTTCGTCGCCGGTTCCCACGACGACCTGCTCTGCTTCACCGACACCGGACGCGTCTTCCGCATCAAGGTCTACGAGGTCCCCGAGATGAGCCGCACCAGCAAGGGTCGCGCCATCGTCAACCTCATCGACCTCAAGCCCTGCGAGAAGTGCCGCGCCTTCCTCCCCGTCAAGAACTTCGAGTCCGGCGGGCACTTCCTCACCTTCGCCTCTCGCCAGGGCATCGTCAAACGCACCGCCCTGAAGGACTACCGAAACGTCAACAAGGGCGGCATCATCGCCGTCGGGCTCAAGGACGGCGATTCCCTCCTCGACGTCACCCTCACCGAGGGCCACGACGACATCATGCTCGTCACCGCCCAGGGCATGGCCATCCGATTCAACGAGGACGACGCCCGCCTCATGGGACGATCCGCCGCCGGCGTCAAGGGCATCGACCTCGTCGAGGGCGACGAGGTCATCTCCGTCGTCGCCATCCCCATGACCCGCGACAACGCCGACGACCTCGGCGTCACCCGCGACCCCTCCCTCTGCCTCCTCACCCTCACCGAGAACGGGTACGGCAAACGCACCCCCATCGACGAGTACCGCGTCCAGCCCGAGAACGGACCCGTCCGCTCCCAGTCCCGCGGCGGCAAAGGCCGCGCCGACATCCAGACCACCCCGCGCAACGGCCGGTCCATCGCCGCCCTCCTCGTCCATGCCCGCGACGACCTCGTCGTCATGTCCAAGGACGGCCAGCTCGTCCGCATGCCCGCCGGGTCCATCCGAGAGTGCGGCCGAGGCACCCTGGGCGTCCGCGTCGTCTCGCTCCACGAGGGCGACAAGGCCGTGGCCGCCAGCATCGCGCCGCCTCAGCCCGACGACCCCGCCCCAGCCTCCCCCGACCAGCCGATGAGCCCGACCCCGCCCGACGCCCCCGCGCCCGATCGTGCCGCGCCGGGCGATCGGCCACCACCCGCCGGCGACGCCTGATCGCCGCTCGGCATAGCAACCCGACCGATCACATGTTCGTTCCGCGCGTGCCCCGCCGCGAGCCCGCGCTCAGGGCGCCAGGAACGCGTCGTTCGGCGTCGTGGGGATCTCGCGGCCCGTGAGCCGCAACGACCCGCCCTCGCCCTGCTTCACCTCGATCATGAACACCGTGGGCGACGGGAGCCAGATGTTGTCCTCGGGCGTCCGCATCGGCGTGTCGAGCCACCGCGACGACCCGTCGCTGAACAGCACGTTCTGCCCACGACCCCCGTGGTTCATCGAGTTCTCCGTCGGATCGATCGCTTCCCCGCGCTTCGCGCGGATCACCACCGGCGAACGATCCCCAAGGACCGCCAGACGCGACGGGTCCGACCACCGGGGCCGGGTCACCTGGTAGCTGTACGAGATCTCCTCGAAGCACGACCAATCCATCGTGCCCGGCTCGCACTGCTTCTTCTGGCACGCCCGCGGGTTCCCGCCGCACGCCAAGTCGCTCAGCCTCGTGTACCCCGACCGCGCCAGCGTGAACAGGTTCGCCGAGTTCGACTTCATCGGCTCACGCCCGACCTCCCACCACGTCCCCCCCGCGAACGACGGCGTGATCGCCGGCAGTTGCCCCCCGTTGTCCTCCGCGTACCGCGACATCGCCGACGCGATCACCCCGAGGTTCGCCTCGCACCCCGCACGCATCGACCGCTGCCTCGCCCCCGACATCAGCGGCATCATCACCGACGCCCCGACGATCAGCACCGCCGCCGCCGCCGCGAGGTCCGTCAGCCTCAGCCTCGACCACACCCCGCCCACGCCCCGGCTCATCGGGATCGGCTCGGGCGCCGACTCGCGCGCCGCACGCTCCATCACACGCTCGATCAACGCCCCACGCGCGTCCGCCCCCGCCGGCCTGACCGAGGACGCCAGCGACATCAGCCGCTCGCACCGCTCCGCACGCCCGCGCAACGCCCCGGGCACCCGCGCCGGCTGCATCCCCCCCAGGACCAGCGCGTCCAGCGCGTCACGGTCCGCCGTCGACAGCGAGGCCTCGCGGCCCGCCCTCGCCACCCGCAGCATCGTCACGTCGATCAGCGTCCGCCGACGCTCCGCGTCCGGCCCGGCGCCCCCGGTCAGCAGGTCGTGCACACGCACCCGCCCCCCACCGTGCCCGCCCCCGTGCCCGCCCCCGTGGCGCCCCTCGTCATGGTGTCCGTCGTTGGTCATGGTCCTTCGTCGCCCCGGTTCAGCCGCTTCCATCGGTCCGCGAACGCCGCCACCGCCGCGTGAAGCCGGGACTTGACCGTCCCCAGCGGGATGTTCAGCTCGTCGGCCACCTGCGCGTAACTCAGCCGCTGGAAATACGCCAGCAGCAAGATCTCCCTCAATGGGTGCGGCAGCCCGTCCAACGCCTGCTGCACCGCCCGATCCCGCTCGTCCGTCATCGCCCCGTCCTCGGGGGCCGGAACCTCGACTTCCATCAGGTCGACGAACATCGCCGACCCCTCGCCGCTCTGATCCCCCCCCGCCCCGCCCACCGGCGCCATGAGATCGACCTCCTGGCGTCGACCCTTCTTACGCAGGTAGTCCCTCCCTTTGTTCGCCGCGATCGTGAACAACCACGGGCGGAACCGCCGTGTCGTGTCGAACGTGTCCGCCGACAGGTGCACCTGGAGGAACGCGTCCTGGAAAACGTCCTCCGCCGATTGCCGATCGCCCATCAGCCGGTGCAGGAACCGGATCAGGTCGTCGTGGTGACGCTCGAGCAACGCCCGGAAACTACCCATGTCCCCACGCCGGTACCGTTCGAAAAGTTGTTCGTCCGAGAATTCGCTCACGCACCGCTCCCGCGCCACGCCCCAAGCACCCGTCCCACCCGCCGAGACATCGTCACCCCCCGCTCCGGCGGGAACAACGACCGACCCTCGGCCCGCAACGCCGGCGCCCACCGCGTCTCGTACGATCGGAACGCGTCCTCGGTCGGGAACATGTACACCGTCTCCACCTCCAACGGATCGCTTGGATGACAAGGTCCTATAATCTCGGCCTCCGTCGCGCCACCGCGCAGCACCGCCTCCATGTGCCCCCCTCTGAGCCACGCGACATACTCGTCCATCACGGCACGATCCCGGAACGTCGAACTCACCCGGTAGCGGATCATCGGCCCTCAGGATACCGGACCGATCCCGCCCCGTCCGGGACCCCCGTGACCGCCCGAGCGTCACGCCGCGGCCCCGCCCGTGAAATGGCCCCGCCGGTGGTGCGTTGTACGGGAAGGAATGACACGCTTGGGTGACGCACGACACGAACGGCCGCGTCCACCCTCCGAGGGGCCGACCCGCCCCGATGAGCCCGGTTCGCGTTCGGCCGTGCCGAACCACGGGCCAACGCCCGACGCCGGGCGGTCGGGAGGGGATCTCGCGGATGAGCGTGGTTTGACACCGATCGTCGATGTGGGTGGAGGTGGTGGGGGTGGTGGGGGTGGTGGGGGAGAGGATTCGGGGCTCGAGGGCGTGCTCCGGTCCGCGTCGGCGGGCGACGAGAGCGCCTGGCGATGGTTGGTTCGGCGGTACGCGGGGCGTGTGTACGCCCTGGCCAAGAGCCGCTGCGGGAGCGCCGACGTGGCCGACGAGATCGTTCAATCCGTGTTCGCGACCGCCGCGGTCAAGCTCCGCGCGGGCGAGTACGCGGAGCGGGGGCGTTTCGAGCCGTGGCTCTTCCGGGTCACCATGAACCGTCTCCGCGACGAGATGCGACGCGTCCGTCGCCAGGCCACCCCGACCGACCCCATCGCCATGCGGGACCTCTCGCTCGCGTCGCCCGACGCCCGCCCGGGCCACGCCGAACTTTCCTCGCTCGATCGGCTCCGTCGGGCCCTCCACGAGCTGAGCCCGCAGGACCGCGAGATCATCGAACTCCGCCACCACGGCGGGCTGTCGTTCAACCAACTGTCCGAACTGCTCGATGAGCCCTTGGGTACCCTCCTGGCGAGGCACCACCGGGCCCTCAAGAAACTCCAAGCGATCCTCTCCCCACACGGGCGGGACCGCGCCGACGAGGAGCACGACTCATGACCAACAACACCCCCCGCGGCACCCCCACCCCCCGCGGCACCCCCACCCCCGCGGACTCCAATCCGCGGCTCGAACCCGACCTCCGGGCTCTTGAACTCCAGCTGGACCAGCTCGCGCTCGCCGAGCGCGACTCGGCCCCGCGATCGCTGATCCTCGCCGTCGAAGCCTCCGGCCCCGATGCCGCCGATGCTCCCATCCCGATTCAGTTTGTTTCGCGCCGATCCCGGTGGTCCGTGGTCCACGCGGCCCTCGCCGCCGGAGTCCTCGTCGCCGCCACCCTCGGCGTCGTCTGGCTGGCCACCGGCGGGCGGGGCTCGACCGACCCACGCCCGCTCCAGACCCCCGGCGGCGGGGTCGCGGTGACCACCCCTTCCCACGCCCCGGCCTCGCAGGACGCCATGCTCGACGCGATCGTCGCCGTCATCGCCATGGAGAACGACTCGCTCGCGAGCGAGATCGATCGGCTCCTCTCCGAGACCGTCCGCCTCGCCGACGGGCTCGAAGCCTCCTACGAAACCCCGGGCCTCGAGGGCTAAGCCGATGTCACACCGCAGATCCGCGGCCGTCCTCTTCCTGTCGCTCATCGTGCCCGTCGCCTTCGCGGCGCAACCCGCCGAACGTCCGCGGCGCGACCCGCCCCCCCCGGCCGATCGACCCGACCAAGCCCCCGCACGCGAGCCCGGCCGCGAGCAGCCCGTTCGTACGCGTGACGCCGCCCGCCCGCGCGAGGCCAGGCCGGGTGAACCCGGGGTTTCCAGGCCCCCGGTCACCCGTGAAGACCTCCGCGCCCGCCTCGAACGACGCGCCGAGCAGATCGAACGCGAACGCGAGGCCCTCGCCGCCCTCAGGCAACGGCTCGACCGCGGCGAAGAGCCCGACGCGATCGTCCGCGATATGGGCCGCTCCACCGGCGGGCCCCCGTTCCGCGAGGAATGGCGCGACCGCCCGCAGCCCGGGCAGCCCGGCCCCGAGGACCGACGCCGACTCACCGAGTTCCTCCGCGAGCACGCGCCCGACCTCCACCAGCGCATCGAACGCCTCAACACCACCCAACCCCCCATCACCGAGCGGCTGCTGGCCCGCATGGGGCCCAGGCCGACCGAGCTCGTTCAGCTCAAGGAATCCAACCCCGCGCTCTACGCCCTCAAGCTCCGCGAGCTCGACAACGCCGTCGCCATCGTCGAGCAGGCCCGCGCCCTCGGGCAGGCCTGGGCCGCCGGAACGCAGGACGGCCCCGACGCGACCCAGGCCCGGCGCCTGCTCCGCCAGGCCATCGAGAAGCAGGTCGACGTCCGCTCCGAGATCCAGGCCCTCGATATCGCCGAACTCGAGAAAAGGCTCGCCGACCTCCGCGAGGAGTTCCGCCTCCGGCGTCAGGACCGCGCCTCGGCCATCGAGCGGTGGGCCGACGACATGGGCAAAATGGCCGAGATGATCGGCCGGCTCATCAAGGAAGGCCCACGCGACGGCGCCGACCGCCCGCGGCCCGACGCCCCCGCGCCCGATCCGGCACGCCCGGGCTCACGCGAGCCACGCTGACCCCGCCCCGGTTCACAGCACGCGGGCCAGGAACTCCGCCTGCGCGTTCTTCGCGTCGTTGGCGAACCGCCCGAACCCCACGTGCTCCTCGGGCGCCCCCGTCTCCTCGAACACGAGCGACTCGACCAGCCCCGCGTCCACGCCGGATTCGACGTACCGACGCCGCAGCGCGTCCAGGAACGCCGACTGCCCCGCCCACGACACCACACGGTCCCCCGACGCGTGCACCGCGAGGAGCGGGATCGGCCTCCACGCCGGCACCCGCGACATCGCGTCGAGCCGACGCACCCGCTCCCGGGGGTGATGGACCGGCCACGGGGCCGAGCCCAGCCCGAACTCCTGCGGGAAGTACTGCCCCTCGAGCCACCCGGTCGTCGCCTCGACCACCGCGGCCTTGAACGGGTGCGGCTCGCACAACGCCCGCAGCGCGATCATCCCGCCCAGCGACATCCCACCGATCCCCGCCCGCGAGGGATCCAAGAGCCCGCGGTGCTCTTCGCGGAGCGACGCGAGCACCCCGGGCATGTCCAGCATCATCGCCTCGAACGTGTCGAGCGACCGCTCGGGGGCTTGCATCGCCGGGTCCGCACGCTCCCCGTGGTACGGCAGGTCGACCGCCACCGCCGCGACCCCCGCCCGGAGCCACCGCAGGTACCGCCCCGGGTCCAGCTCCTTGGACGCCGTCCGTCCGTGGAGCCACAACACCCAGGGCGCGGGCGTGGACCCGTCGGGGTGCGCCAGCAGCGCGGGGATCCCGTCGAGGCTGATCCGCCGAGAACGTTCGGCCAGGGAGGCCGGGAACTGCGAGAATCGTTCGATCATGCCGGCGATGGTAGTGCCGCCGCCCTCAGCACCCGGCCTCGAACTCCTCGATGTACGCGTCGAGATCGAAGAAATCGACGAACCCGTCGGCGTTGAAGTCCGCGTCTCGCCCGCCGGGGCACGCGTCGCCCTCGAAGCAGGCGATATACGCGTCGAGGTCGAAGAAATCGAGGAACCCGTCCCCGTTGAAGTCCGCCGGGCACGGGAACACCAGCGTCACCGTCGCCGTGTTCGAGGACCCGTCGGGCGAGACCGCGCGGAACGTGAACGTGTCCACGCCCTTGGGCGTCCCGATCGGCGTCGCGACCCGGTACCCCCGCGCCCCCGGCGCGAGCGTCGCCTTCGTCGGCGGAGACACCACCTCGAACGTCATCAGCGAGGGATCGCCCGACCACGACGCGGGCAGCTCGACCGTGAACTCCCCACCCTCGACCACCGGCCGGGTGAACGAGAACGCCGTCGGCGCCCCGGCCACGCGCGACCCCGGGTCGAACGCGATGCTCAGGCTCACCGGCGGGCTCGACACCACGGCCCCGTCGTCGAACACCGCCTCCGCGCGGACCGTGACCGGCCCCGCGCCCACCGACTGGCCCGTGATGACCAACGTCCCCGGCGACGCCGCCGCCGCGACCACACGCCCGCCGCTGACCAGCCTCACTTCGCGCACCGCCCCGCCCGCGGGCGACACGCCGAACCCGAACACGGTCCCAAGGTCCCCCGACGTCCGGTCCGGCGCGATCCCCACCGACCGCCCGCCGTTCTCGACGACGATCGAGCCCACCCACGCGCCCGTCGTCTCGACGAGCGTCCGGTCCACCGCGACCACGCGGGCCTCGTGCCACCCGTCGGTCAGGGTGTTGGTGTCCAGCGTGAACGTCTGCCCGGGCTCGGCGGTCCCCGCGGGCCGACCGTCGATGAGCAGGTCGAATCGGAGCATCCGCCCGTTGGGCCGGGCCGTGGTCGCCGAGGGGGTCAAGGTGATCGACCCCGAGACGGGCCCGCCCGGCGCGTCGGGCACCGACACGACGGGGATGTACGCGAACGGCCGGGTCAGGGGGTCGCCCACGAACAGGTGCTGGAACGGGAAGTACCCGGCGCTGCGGAACCACGACTCGCCCAGCGTCATGCCCTGCGCGTAGAAGGCGTGCAAGCGGGCGCCGGGGAACTTGCCCGGGTAGTTGCAGGGCTCCTCGATGGCGCCCGCGGTCCCGCTCGCACCCTTGCGGATCCACTCGCTCGCCTTGGTCTGGCTGTCGATGTCGAACGCGCACGCCCAGCTCGTCAGGTGATCCGCGAAGGCCCCGGGGACCAGTGTGAACGGCGTGCCCTGCACGTTCGCCCCCGCGAACCCCGACATCACCCCCAGGCAGTCGTCACGGTTCCCCGGGAGCAGCCCGCTCAGCCGAAGGCCCGTCACCCCGGGGATGTTCAGGTTGTTGATCGACGTGATGATCGCGTTGTACGACGACGCACGCACGTTCCTCGCCGCGTCCGACGTGTTGTCCATGAAGTAGTACGTCCCGGCGGGCCTCGTCCCGTCCGCCGCAACGCTCCGGTCGATCATCGCCACGATCTCGCCCGGGGTGTTCCCGTTCTGGCCCGTCTTCCCGATCATCCCCGCGAGGTAGTACCGACGCGCCGTCGCCTGCTCGCTGGGGAGCCCCCCGAGCCACGCGATCTCGCTGTCGAACGCACGCACCGCCGCCACGTTCGTGCTCGAATACTGGTTCGTCAGCGTCGAGCTCGTCCCCGCGAGGATCTGCGACGAGACGAACGCCGACGCGTACGCCCCCGTCAACCCGAACCGGTTCACCGCGAAGCACCCGTCGCTGACCAGCCCCGGCGCCTCGACAAAGAACACCGGCGACGGCGCCACGAACACGTAATCCACCACCGACAACGTCCCGCGACGCGACAGGTGCCCCGACACCGCCGCCAGGTTGTTCGACACGAACGACGCGTAGTTCGACGCCCCCGGCGACAGGTACAGCACGTTCGACTCGGGGAGGTTCCTCGCGTGGCGGTAGTAGTTGCCCAGGTACATCGACGCCGCGTCCGACGGATCGATGATCAGCAGGAGGTTCTCACCCGCCCCCCCCGCCGACGCCAGCCCGGCCGTCAGCGCCAGCACCGCCACCCCAACCCCAACCCCCGCCCTCGCCCCCACCCCGCGGCGTGGCCGGTCCGGGCGGAGTCGTGGCCGAGAATGCGTGGACGGCGTGCGGGTCTGATCCATCGCGTCGATCCTCCTCGGGACCTCGCCGTCCCGCTCCTCCGATCATGCCCGCGCGGGGGGCCGCGGGCAACCCTTCCATCTCCCTTCCGAACCGATTCACCCCGCCGGGCACGAAAAAACCCGGCCCGAAGGGACCGGGTTTGGGGATTACGCGGATCGTTCGGCCGTCGGTCTGCGGGCGCCGCCCCCGCTCAGCACCCGGCCTCGAACCCGTCCGTGAAGTCCAGGAAGTCGAAGAAGTCGATGAACCCGTCGCCGTTGAAGTCACCGCCCGGCAGGCCCTCCTCGAACGCCCCGAGGTAATCGAGGAGGTCGAAGAAGTCGAGGAACCCGTCGCAGTTGAAGTCCACCGCGCAGATCGTCAGCACCGCGGCGTTGCTGATCTGCTCCGAGCACCCGTTGGAGACCAGGACGGTGTAGCTGCCCGCCGACCCGGCGTTGGCCCCGGTCACCGTGTACGTGCGGTTCACCGCGCCGTCGATGGGCTGCCCGTTGCGACGCCACTGGTACGTGAACGGCCCGGTGCCCGTCGCCGTGACGGACATCTGGTAGTTCGAGCCCGGGCACAGCAGCGTGCCCTGCGGGTGCTGCGTGATCGACACGTTGAACGAGGGCGTCCACTTCGCGAAGTACGACGCCGGGGTATTGTCCGCCGTCAGGAACGTCCCGCCCAGGTGCAGCTTCCCGTTGAGGGTCTCCATCGCGTACACCGGCCCATCGGTCCCGGCCCGCATGTTCCGCCACGTCGTCCCGTCCCAGTACGCCGCGTTCGCCCCACCGATCCCGCCCGCGTACAGGTAATCGCCCAGCTTGCTGATGGTCCACACGTTGAACCCGGGCCCGTTGCCCAAGGGCTGCCACTGCGTCCCGTCCCACCGCGCGATGTTGTTCACCACGCGGGCGCCGCTGCGGTTGAAATCCCCGCCGGCGTACAGCACCCCGTCGATCACCTTGAGCGTCCGCACCGTCGCGGGGTTGTCCGGGTTCGGGGGCGGGTTCTTCGTGAACCCCGTGCTCATCGGCCCGAAAATCTCCGTCACCGGGTCCCACTGAAGGACCCGCGTGCACCCGATGCCCCCGGCCAGCTCGAAGTCGCCGCCGGCGATCAGCCGGCCCTGGTACTCCGTGATCGCCCACACCGGCGCCTCGGTCCCGAACGTCACCGCCGACCACCCGAACCCGTCGAACTCCGCGAGGTTCCCGTAGCTGGGGAGGTCCCCGCCGATGAACAGCATCTGGTTGTTGAGCGACCCCACGGCGAAGACCGGGCCGTCGACGAACCCCTTGGCCCGCCACGCCGTCCCGTTCCACTCCGCGATGTTCGACATGAACTCGTTGCCCGAGGCGTCGAACTCGCCCACCGCGATCAGGCGGTTCTGGTGCTCCGCCAGGTCATAAATCCCCGGCGTCCCGCCCCCGTACGTCATCCCGAGCCCCACCGTCGTCCACAGCTCCCCGTCGTACGACGCGATGCCCGCGGCCTGCACCTGGAACTGCGTCCGGAAGAAGCTCCCCGCCGCCACGAGCCGGTCGTTGAACCGGCGCATCGCGAAGATCGCGCCGTTGAAGCCCTGACCCAGCCGCCGCCACACCGTCCCGTCGAACCAGGAGATGTTCGACATCCAGGTGTCACCGATCCGCCGGATCGGGCCCATCACCGCCGCCTGGTTGCGGAAGATCCCCACGCTCGCCACGGGGCCCAGCGTCCCCCCGTTCGCCGGCGCCAGGTACTGCGTCCCCGTCCACCGCACGAAGTTGCGGGCGCTCACGGGCATCGAAACCCCGGCGAACTCGAAGTCGCCCCCGATCAGGATCTCGTTCGCCGGGCTCAGCGTGATCGAGTACACCGTCGGCACGCCGAAGAACTTGAACACCCCGCCGTTCATCGGCAGGAACGCGTTCCCATTGAACCGCACGATCCCCGACGCCGTCCCGCTGTTGACCCCCGTGAACGTCCCACCCACGTACAGCAGCCCGCCCGCCGAGTGCAGCGACCAGCCCACGGGCCACGGGATCAGCGGGTTCTGCGGCGCCCACTGCGTCCCCACCGGGAACCACTCGTTGGCCACCGCGTCGTACCGCACCAGCGGGTGCAGCTCGTTCCCGCCCGGGAACGCGAACACGCCCGCCGCGTAGAGCACGTTATTCAACACCGCGATGCTCGTCACGGTCCCCGGCAGACCCGGCGCGTAGGTCGGGGGGTCCGTGTCCGGGTCCGCCACGTGCCGCCCGAACGCACGCCACCGCGTCCCGTCCCAGCGGGAGATCCCGTTGACCACCGTCCCGCTCGCCTGCGTGAACCCGCCGCCGATGAACAACTGACCGTTCCACAGCGACGCCGCGAACACCGCCCCGTTCGTCCCCGTGTGGTACGGGATCCAGACGCCCGTCGGCCCGTCGTACCGAGCGATGTTGTTCGCCGCCAGGCCCTGCGGCGCCAGCCCGCCCACCCGGGTGAACTCGCCCGCCACGATCAGCTGCGTCCCCACCGGCTGCATCGTCTGCACCCGCCCCGGCGCCGTCCCCAGGTACACCCCGCCCGCGAAGGGCGCCCACAGCCCGAAGGGGTTGATCAGGTTCGGGTCCGGCTGCCACGACGCCAGGCTCGACACCAGCACGTTGTCCGCCAGTTTGAAGTTCCCACCCACGATCATCAGCTCGGGCGTCGGGCCCGCCCCGTCGGGGTCCCACCCCGTCACCCACCCGAACCCGTTCCCCGAGATCCCCGCGACGCCCACGCCGCTGAACTCACCGCTGCATTGCGCGCGGGCCTGCGGCGACACCGCCAGCGTGACGGCCGCGGCCAGCCCCATCACGCGAGTGCCGACGGACGCCAGCGGACGGAGCGACTCCCAAAGTGTGCTGAACAACATGCGATCTCCCTGACGATGGAACAACGTGAACGTGGGGAACGCCCCTGCGGGGGCGGCTCAGGTGTTTCCGGGGGGCGTCCTCGCGCGGTTCCCGGAAACCATGTAAATCCTACCGTGAGCCCGGGGCCCGCTTCAATAGCAATGTCGCCGTCCGGTAAAGGTCTTGCACGCCCGGGAAAGATCCTCCCGCGCGCGCGAAACCCACGCGCGACGTGAACCGCCGGCCCGTCGGGGGCCCGGGACCTTACTCCATCAGGGCCGCCTGGGCCGCCGCCAGGCGAGCGATCGGGACCCGGAAGGGCGAGCACGACACATAATCCAGCCCGGCCTTGTGGAAGAAGTGGACGCTCTTGGGGTCGCCGCCGTGCTCCCCGCAGACCCCGACCTTGAGGTCCACCTTGACGCCGCGACCCTTGACCGTCGCCATCTGCACCAGCTGCCCCACGCCCGACTGGTCCAGCGACTGGAACGGATCGCCCGGGAGCAGGTCCTTGTGCAGGTAATCCGGGAGGAACGAGTTGATGTCGTCCCGGCTGAACCCGAAGGTCATCTGCGTCAGGTCGTTGGTGCCGTAGCTGAAGAAGTCCGCCGCCTCGGCAATCTCCGACGCCGTCAGCGCCGCGCGGGGGACCTCGATCATCGTCCCGATCTTGATGTCCAGGCGGGGCTTGAAGTCCTCCTCCGCCTTGACCTTCGCGATCGTCGCCTCCGTCAACTCGCGGAGGTACGACAGCTCCTTCTTCGTCCCCACCAGCGGGATCATGATCTCCGGGACCGCGCGGATGTTGCTCCGCAGGCAGTCGATCGTCGCCTCCACGATCGCCCGGACCTGCATCTCCAGGATCTCCGGGTACGTCACGCACAGCCGGCACCCGCGGTGCCCCAGCATCGGGTTGGCCTCGTGCAGCTGCCCCACCCGCTGACGCACCTTGTCCAGCGTCGTGCCCATCGACCGCGCCAGCTCGGCCTGCTGCTTCTCGTCGTGCGGGACGAACTCGTGCAGCGGCGGATCGATCAGGCGGATCGTCACCGGGAGCCCCTTCATCGCCTTGAAGATCCCGATGAAGTCCTCACGCTGGTACGGGAGCAGCTTCGCCAGCGCCCGCTCCCGCAGCTCG
This sequence comes from Phycisphaeraceae bacterium, assembly GCA_015200025.1. Classification (GTDB taxonomy): domain Bacteria; phylum Planctomycetota; class Phycisphaerae; order Phycisphaerales; family UBA1924; genus UBA2396. The sequence goes on from CP054186.1 coordinate 1,924,407, forward strand.
CGGGTGTCCGCCAGGATCATCTCCCGCATCGCCTTGATCCGGTCGCCCTCGAAGAACATGTGCTCCGTCCGGCACAGCCCGATCCCCTCGGCCCCGAAGTCCCGTGCCCGCTGCGCGTCCTCCGGCGTGTCCGCGTTCGTCCGCACCGCCAGCCGGCGGTACTTGTCCGCCCACCGCATCACCGTCGCGAAATCGCTCGACAGCTTCGGCTCGACCGTCGGGATCGCCCCCGCCATCACCTCGCCCGTCGATCCGTCGATCGAGACCACGTTCTGCCGGCCCAGCGTCCGCGCCCCCACCGTGATGGTCCCCTTCTCCGCGTCGATCATGATGTCCCCCGCACCGACCACGCAGCACTTGCCCCACCCGCGAGCCACCACCGCCGCGTGGCTCGTCATCCCACCCGTGCTCGTCAGGATCCCCGCCGCCGAGTGCATCCCCTCCACGTCCTCGGGGCTCGTCTCCTTCCGCACCAGCAGCACCGTCTCCCCGGCCTTGGTCCGCCGGACCGCCTCCTCCGCCGTGAACGCCAGGCGACCGCTCGACGCCCCGGGCGACGCCGGCAGGCCCTTGGTCAGCACGTCCCCGTGCGCCGCCGCCACCTTCTTCCGCGTCGGGTCGAAGCTCGGGAGCAGCAGCTGCGTCAGGTCCCCCGCGGGGATCCGCAGGATCGCACGCTTCTCGTCGATCAGCTTCTCCTTCACCATGTCGCACGCGATCTTCACCGCCGCCTGCCCCGTCCTCTTCCCCGTCCGCGTCTGGAGCATGTACAGCGTCCCACGCTCGATCGTGAACTCGATGTCCTGCATCTCCTTGTAGTGCTTCTCGAGCGTCGTCTTGATCTTCAGCAGCTGCTGGTACACCTGCTTGTTCCACTTGGGCATCTCGTCGACGTGCTCGGGCGTACGGATCCCCGCCACCACGTCCTCGCCCTGCGCGTTGATCAGGAACTCCCCGTAGAACTCGTTCTCCCCCGTCGCCGGGTTCCGCGTGAAGGCCACGCCCGTCCCCGAATCGTTCCCCATGTTCCCGAACACCATCGCCTGGATGTTCACCGCCGTCCCCGTCAGCCCCGTGATCCCCGCGATCCGCCGGTAGCTGATCGCCCGCTCCCCGTTCCACGACTTGAACACCGCCTCGATCGCCAGCTCCAGCTGCTTGAACGGGTTCTGCGGGAACTCCTCCCCCACGTTCCGCTTGTACACCGCCTTGTACATCTCGCACAGCTCGACGATCCCCGCCTCCGGCACGTCCGTGTCGATCTTCGCCTTGTACTTCGCCTTGATCGTCGCGAACGCCTGCTCGAACTTGTGGTGGTCGCACCCCATCACCACGTCACCGAACATGTTGATCAGCCGCCGGTACGCGTCGAACGCGAACCGACGGTTCCCCGTGCTCTTGGCCAGCCCCTCCACCGCCTGGTCCGTCAGCCCGAGGTTCAGGATCGTGTCCATCATCCCCGGCATGCTCACCGCCGCACCCGACCGCACCGACACCAACAGCGGCGTCTCCGTCGAGCCGAACTTCTTCCCCGTCTCCTTCTCCAGCATCGCGATGTTCTTGTGCACCTCGTTCATCAGCCCGTGCGGCAGCCGCTGCCCGTTGCGGTAGTACGACGCGCACGTGTCCGTCGTGATCGTGAACCCCGGGGGCACCGGCAGCCCGATCGACGTCATGTCCGCCAGGTTCGCACCCTTCCCCCCCAGCACCGGCTTGATCCCAGGGCCCCCCTCCGTCTTCGTCTTCCCGAAGTAGTACACCATCTTCCCCGGCTTGTTCCTCATCACCGGGTGCGCCGACTGCGCCAGATGGTTCGTCCCCGACTCCCCGTTCACCTTCTTCACCGTCTTCTTCACCGTCTTCACCGCGGGGCTCTTCTTGGACGTCGGCGTGTTCGTCGGCATGGCTCTTCCTTCACTCGACTCTCGGCCTTGCCTCGCCTCCGAGACAACGCCCCACACAGGAGGATCAATGGTTCCCCTTGATCCGTTCCCTGTACGTTCGGTCTATGATCGGCACCAGTGCGGTCCCCGGCGGAACGCACTCCGGCCTGTGGATAAGTTTAGGTCGCCCATACTTCCCGGACGACCCCGCCCAGCCCCGCTTTCCTCAGCCACCCGACCGTGACCACCCCGCCCCCACCCCGGCCCATCGACCTCCACCTCGCCCCGCGCGACGTCCTCGGAGCCTGGCCCGCCTCCACCCCGCTCGCCTCCTTCGGCCCTCTCGATCCCCACTCCCGTTCCCCGTGGTCCCGTTGGACCATCCTCGCCCAGCCCGACCCCGCACGCACCATCCGTCTGCACGCCAACCCGCCCCGAGCCGATGTGCACCACGCCCTCGACTTCACCGCACGCACACCCGCGACCACCCCCGCGCCGGTCTCGCCCGACGACCGGCCCCCGTTCGTCGGCGGGTGGTTCGTCCTCCTCAACTACGCGCTCGGACGGTCGTTCGAGCCCGCCGCACAAGGACCTCGCCCGCCGACCGACGACCGCGCCTGGCCCGCCCTCCTCTTGCTCCGATGCGACCGTGCCTGGTGCTACGACCACGAGACCTCGCGGTGGTTCGCCGTGGGCGACACCGCCGGCCTCCCGCCCGCCGCCCACCCCGCGCCCGACGATCGTTTCACGGCCCAGCCCGCCCGCTCCCCCACCGGCGGCGAGTCCTACCGCCGCGCCGTCGCGCGCGTGATCGAGTACATCCGCGCGGGCGACGCCTACCAGGTCAATCTCGCCCATCGCTTCTCGGCCCCTTATGTCGGATCACCAAGAGCCCTGCTCCGCCGCGTCGCGGACGCAACCCCCGCACGCCACGCCGCCTACCTCGAAGACCACCACCGCGGAGCCTCCCGCGCGGTCATCTCCGCCAGCCCCGAGCTCTTCTTCACCCTCGACCCCAAGGGCCGCATCACCACCCGCCCGATGAAGGGCACCCGCCCCGCCCACCGCGCCGCCGAACTCCTCACCAGCGACAAAGACCGCGCCGAACTCGCCATGATCGTCGACCTCATGCGCAACGACCTCGGCCGCGTCTGCCGGTTCGGCTCGGTCCGTGTGGACCAGACCCGCGTCATCGAGCCCCACGGGACCGTCGCCCAGGCCGTCGCCACCGTCTCGGGCGTCCTCCGCGATGGGCTCGGCGTCGCCGACGTCCTCGCCGCCATGTTCCCCGGGGGCAGCGTCACCGGCGCCCCCAAGGTCCGCGCCATGCAGATCATCGACGAGCTCGAGCCCGCCGACCGGGGGCCCTACTGCGGCGCCCTGGGATTCCTCTCCGACGACGGGCACGCCGCCCTCAACATCGCCATCCGGACCTTCGCCCTCACCGCCGACGCCCCGGGCCGGGGCACGCTCGACTACTGGGCCGGCGCGGGCATCGTCGCCGACAGCGACCCCAACGCCGAGTGGCGCGAGACCCTCGACAAGGCCGGCCCGCTCCGCGCCATCACCACCCTCGCCGAGGATCTCTCATGAGCGCACCCCGCCGCGGCGCCGACCTCCGCGCCGACCTCGTCGACGCCTACCTCTTCCGCCGGACCCCGGGGGGGCTCGAACTCCTCCAGCTCCGCCGCGCCGACGAGCCCCTCGAAGGGACCTGGCAGCCCGTCATGGGGCACGCCGAGCCCGGCGAATCCGCCCCCGACGCCCTGTGGCGAGAACTCCGCGAAGAGACCGGCCTCACCCCCGACAGCCCGTCCATCCTGGGCGCCTGGGCCCTCGAAGAGGTCCACCCTTTTTTCCTCGCACGACTCAACGCCGTCGTCCTCGCCCCGAGGTTCGCCGTCGAGGTCGCCCCCGGCTGGTCCTGGACGCCGACCCGATCCGGCGAGCACTCCGCCGCGCGGTGGGTCCACGCCGACCACGCCGACGGCGCTTTCCTCTGGCCCGGGCAGCGGGCCGCGGTGAGAGAACTCATCGACACCCTCGCCGCCCCGGGCTCGCCCGCCGAGCCCTTCCTCCGCCTCACTCGCCCAGGAACCACCAACGCTTCCGCGACGTGATCTTCGGGAGTGTCCGCTCCACCCCGCGCCGGATCGCCGCGACCGCCTCCTCCGGGTCGTCCGTCACCGTCAGCAGGTCCATATCGCCAGCCGAGATCGTCGCCCCCGCCACCATGCTCGTCCGCAGGAACCGCACCAGCGGCGACCAATAGTCGCACCCCATCAGCACGATCGGGAAATCCTTCACCTTCCCCGTCTGCACGAGCGTCGCGATCTCGAACAGCTCGTCCATCGTCCCGTACCCCCCGGGCATGCACAGGAACGCGTAGCTGTACTTGACCAGCATCACCTTGCGCACAAAGAAGTACCGGAACTCCGCGAACGTGTCCAGGTACGGGTTGGGCCTCTGCTCCATCGGAAGCTTGATGTTGCACCCGATCGACCGCCCGCCCGATTCGCGCGCCCCGCGGTTGGCCGCCTCCATGATCCCCGGGCCCCCGCCCGTCATCACCGTCAGGCCCATCCCCGAGATCCGGCCCCCCATCTCCCTCGCCAACTGGTAATACCGGTGGTCCTCCGCGAACCGCGCCGAGCCGAACACCGTCACGCACGGGCCCACGAAGTGCAGCGTCCGGAACCCGTGGATGAACTCCCCCGCGATCCGGACCGTCCGCACCAGTTCCGCGAGCCGGCTCTGCGGCCCACGGAGAAACTCACGCTCCCCGGGCGTCCCGAGGTTCGTGCTCCACGGACGGCCCGTCGCCGGCCTGAACGGGCAGTCGCCTTCCATCTCCATGCGCTCGTTCCCGTCCCGGTCCAGCGACCGCCAATTGCGCAAAGGCGCAACGTACCGACCTGTTCAAAGATACCCACAATGGGTCATACCGGTTGAAGCAACCGGGGCTTTTACCTATTCTAGAATATCTTCCGCCACAGGAGTCTTCCGGCGAGCCCATTCAGCACATCACGGTGAGCAACCCGATCTGTTGAGCCGTCTCCGCCGGGGATGGGAGTTCCTGTATGTCCGCATGGTTACCTGTGGGCGGGAGTGTTCCGGGATCTGGCGGCCCTCCGCCGACACCCGACGCTGATGCCAACTCGATCTGGACGTCGCTGATCCACGACGCCGGCGTCGCGGTCATGATCCTCGACGCCAACGCCACCATCCTGTACGCCAACGACCGGGCCCATGAGTGCCTCGGCGTCCGGCCAGGTCCGGTTGTGGGGTTGAACTACGCCGACGCCGCTCCGACCGACGCCGGCCGCGAACGCACCGACTTGGTCCGCCGCGTCGCCTCGACCGGCCAGTCTGTCGTCCTCGAGAACACCGTCGCGGGGTGCCGCCGGCGGACCGCCCTTCGGCTCCTCCCGGGCGACCCGCCGCGTGTCCTCATGGTCTGCCGGCCCGCGTACGCCGAGCCCATCCGCGACAAAGCCCACGCCGCCGAGTACGTCGAGGCCAAGAACCACGAGCGGGGCGACCTCGACACCCTCACCCCGCGCGAGATCGAGATCCTCCGCCTCATCGGGAAAGGCCTGGCCACCTCCGAGATCGCCAAAGCGCTCCACCGCAGCGAGAAAACCGTCGAGTGGCACCGCGTCTCGATCGGGAACAAACTCCGCGTCAGCAACCGCGTCGAGCTCGCCCGCATCGCCATCCGCGCCGGGATCGTCGGCATCTCCGACGACGCCCTCGCGCTGCCCACTTGACCGGCCGCCGACCGAGGCGCGGCCCTTCAGGCCCGCACGCTCACGACCCGGTCTTGATCCCCGCGCGGGCCTCCCAGTACTTGGGCGAAGGCTTCCCGTCCGCGTACTCCCACACCGTCACCGACAGCCACTGCGAGCCCCAACGCCGGGCCTCCCCGTGCGTCGGGTACAGCACGTCCAGGCGGCTCCCCTTGATCTTCCCGCCGCAGTCCAGCACCGGCACCACCGACCCCTCCGCGTACCCGGGCACCGAGATCAGAGACCCGTACTTGAGCACTCGGGGGTCCGCCGCCACCAGGTTGAACCCGTTGGTCTCGACCGAGTGGAGGGTCGCCGTCATCCCGTCGGCCCACGGGCCGCACGAACGCTCGTCGGGCGAGTACGCCGTCACCCGCATCCGCAGCAGCTTCGAAGGCCGGATCGGCCTCCCGTTGAACCACCGCACCGCCGACGCCTCCCCGGGGGCCGGGGCGACCTCGACCATCTCGATCTCGTCCGTGGCGCCCGCCTCAAAAGGCCGGTCGACCGCCGATTCGGGTGAGATCGCCGCCCCGGCCTGAACGGGCCGGGGTGATTCCGGGGCCCGCGCCCCGGTGGTGGTCCGGATCTCGAACTCGGCCAGCGTCGGGGCCCAGGTCGCCTGCTTCGCCAGCACCGCCGACCATGCCACCAGACCCGCCGCCGCGAGGAACCCCGCCGCCCCCACGAACCCTCGCGCCGCCCGCCTCCACCCTAGGGCTCGGCCAAAGACCTCGTCCCGGGCATGTCCCCGATCTTTCATGCTGTCGTCTCCCGGCAGCGACGTCCCGGCGACCACCAGTCCACCGGCACACGGCAAGCCCACCACGGCCTGACCGTCCGCTGCCCCCACCTCACCCATGAAGCCTAGCCCGGGTTGCCCACCCACGCCACCGCAGTATCCGTACGGCATGCAAACACAATCACCTCAACGACCTTCTCTTTCGCGCCGGGGGGTTTTGAGCGTCCGAATGCACGCCTTTTTGGCAGCGATTCCCCGGGGCTCGGGCGTTCGGTCTTCGATGAACGCGTGCAAGTCCAATAATAATGTCCTTGATTCGCTTTGAATGACGTACGCCCGGCCATGGTTCAAGAATGGCCATCCAAACCCGAGAACCCATCGGGGCGTAGGGTTGCCAGGAAATAGGTTCTCAGGCCGCGCCGCGGCACGAAAGGGTAGGGAATGGTTCGGTTCTGGAACAATATCAAGACGGTCTTCCTGATGGGCGGGTTGATGGGGCTGCTCCTGGCCGCGGGGAGCACCTGGGGCCAGCACGGGCTGCTGATCGCCCTTGTGCTCGGCGGGACGATGAACCTGATCGCGTTCTTCTTCTCCGACCGGATCGCCATCGCGGCGATGCGCGGGCGGGAGGTGGACGCCCGGACGGGCGGCGACCTCTACGCGATGGTGGATCGGCTCCGCCAGCGGGCGGGCCTGCCGATGCCCCGGGTCTATATCTGCCCCCAGGAGGCCCCCAACGCGTTCGCGACCGGGCGCTCACCCTCGCACGCGGCGGTCGCGGTGACGCAGGGAGCCCTCCGCCTGCTCGACCACGAGGAGATGGAGGGGGTGATGGCCCACGAACTGGCGCACATCAAGAACCGGGACACGCTGATCAGCACGATCGCGGCCACGATCGCGGGGGTGCTGGCGTACCTGGCGCAGATGGCGATGTTCTTTGGGGTCCCCCGGGGTCGCGACGCCGGGCCCAACGCCCTGATCGCGCTCCTGGGCGTGGTCGTGGCGTGGCTCGGGGCGGTTTTGATCCAGATGGCCATCAGCCGCAGCCGCGAGTTCGTCGCCGACGCGGACGGGGCCTCCATCGCCGGCTCGCCCCGCGGGCTGGCATCGGCCCTGCGGAAGCTCGAAACCGTGGGCAAGCGGATCCCCATGGACAACCCCAACCCGGCCCAGAACAACCTGTTTATCGTTGAGCCGTTCTGCGGCAACGCGGTCCTGAGGCTCTTCGCGACCCACCCGCCGACCGGGGATCGGATCGCCGCGTTGCTCGGGCGGGCCTGATTCCCCTGGTAACTCCCGGGGTTTCGGCGAAGGTTAAATGTACGTGGCCGAGCGGGTGCATATGCAATCAGGTTCGAGTTTGTGATAGAGTGGGGAGATGTACGCCTCGGGATTACACGAGCGGTTACTCTCGATCGTGGGTCAGCGCAGTTCCCGGCACGTCGGGGACCTGACGAAAACGAACCACGAGACGGTCCGCCGTTATCTCTCGGGGCAGGCCCCCAGCGTCGAGTTCCTGACCGCGTTGTGCAAGGTCTTCGGGATCAACGGCGACTGGCTCTTGACCGGGCGCGGGCCGATCAAGGCCTCGGACGCCAAGGGGGAGGCCCTGCGTGAGGCCGACGCGGGCGAGTTGTTGACGGCGTTGTCCGACGCGGTGGAAAGGCTGATCGGGCGGGTCGATCGGCTCGAAGTTTTGATACAGTCGATGGAGGTCCGGCTCCGGGCCGTCACGCCGAGGATCGAGGCCACACACGACGGGACCGCTCGGGCGACCCCCCTGCATCATCCGGGGCACGACGGCGTTCATCCCGGGAAGGGCGCGCGGCCCGACGGGGTTGCGGGCGGTCACGACGGCGTGGGCGTCAAGGGCGCGGGGGGGCGTGGCGGTGGGGGCGGTGGGGGAGGTTCGGCCGGGAGTGTTGATGAGTCAGCCCAAGCGTCCATTGATCGAGCATCGTCCGGCGGGATCCCCGAGCGGGTCCTCAAGCTCCGAGAGGCTTTTGCCAAGCGATCACGTCCGGATGATGGTCGAGATGCTCGACCCGATGGGGCCTGAACTGATCCGGCGGTGGGTCGCGGCGCTGCTTCTCGTGGACCGGGACGAACGCGAGGCGATGGTCGAGATGGTCGAACGCCAGGTCACCGAGATGTACGCGGCCCGCGAGCAACGCCCCCGCTCAAGACCCTCGGGCGGTCAGCGTCCCGCGTAGTCCTTGATCTTGCCGTCGAGTGTCCCCACGCGGGTGGTGCGGTTCTGCATGTACGTCCGCCAGCGCGCGGGGTAGGTCGCGGGTTTGCCGGCAACGGCGGTCAGCCCCGGGGGCGGGGTCTGGAGCACCTCCGGGTAGTCCTCCAGCAGCCGTTCGATCGAGGCCAGCAACCCTCGGGCCTCGTCGAGGTTCGCCGACGCGGCCCTCGCGGCGGCGTGGTACCGCCCCGCCGCGATCGAGCCGTCGTTCTTGGACGGGACCCGGTCGAGCTCGGCGCCGGCGGCCTTGAGCCTCTCGTCGAGCCGGGCCGCCAGTCGGCTTTTGACCTCGGACCGCAGGGTCCCGACCCCACCGATGATCCGCGTGTTGGTCGCGTTCCCGGGGATCACGCCCAGGCGGGCCAGGGGCGCGGTGGCGCCGGTGGGCTCGACCAACCGCAGCGCGGCGAGCGCTTCGAAGGGGATCTCGAGGTCGAACCGCCCGGGCGGGGCGCCCGTGTCCGCGGCGTGCGCGATGATCTCGGCCACGCGGGTGTCGGCCCCGCCCGCGGGGCGGTCCTCCGAGAACACCACGCTCGACTCGGCACCTCTGCGGACGAACCACCCGCGTGACGCGGGCGTGACGAGGTGGCGTGCCAGGTCCTCGCTCGCGCCGCGGTCGGCGGCGGCGCGCACGGCCAGCTCGGCGAGGTCTTTCTCGATCGAGGACCAGTCCGTCTTGGCGGGCGCGGTGTCGCGGTCCTCGCGCGGGTAGGGGTCGGACAGACGGACGGGGACGTCCGACGTGAACGACGCGCACGCGAGGCCCAGGAGCAGCGCGCCCACCGAGAGCCGGTCGCTCCCGGCGGCGGGCTTGTGCGCGTGGACCGGGACCGGGGATTGCCGGATCAGCAGCGCCGCGTCGCGGAGCGTGTCGGCGCGCCATTCCAGCGGGAGTTCCAGGCGGAGTACCACGCCCACATCACCCGCGCGGTGGGATTCGGCCAGTGCCTTGGCGAGGTCGGCGACCGTCTTGGACGTGTCGATCCCCCCGGTGAGTTCGATGATCCTCGCCGTGCGCTTGGCGGGCGGTTTGGCCCGGTCTTCGGGGGGCGGTGGCGGCGCGCTGGTCGGCGCCCCGGGCTGGTCCGCCGGGATCATCGAGGCCGGCGCGAGCGCGGCGAGGACCAACGCCAGGCGAGCGGCGGCGGGTCTGATCGGGCTGCGGTGCGTCATGGAGGTCCCTCCGTGTCGTCCGCGTCGTCCGTGCGCGTGTGGGGTGTACCGGCCGTCAGGCCATGATGTTCCGCCCGAACTCCCCGGGCTCGAAGAAGTGGGCCTGATGCATGTCGACGGCGAACGTGACGTTCTGGCCGACGGAGACCTTCGCCCGCGCGGGGACCCTCGCGACCAGGTGCGGGTGCTTAGGCGTGGAGCCGAAGACGTCGATGGTGTCGCCCAGGGGCTCTGTGACGCGGACGGGGAGGGCCATGGTGGCCGACGCCCCGGCGAGATCGTCCGAGAACATCTGCGGGCGGAGCCCCAGCACGATCTCCTTGCCGGCCCACGGCGCCAGGGACGCGGCACGCCCCGCGGGCACGGGCAAGGTGTACGGCCTCCCGGACGGGTCGCTCGAACCCTCGACGAAGGCGAGCGAGTCGCCTTCGCGGCGGAGCGAGCCGGCGAGGAAGTTCATGGGGGGCATGCCCACGAAAGCGGCGACGAAGCGGTTGACGGGGTTCTGGTAGACCTCGAGGGGCGGGCCGGACTGCTGGATGAGCCCGTTGGACATGACGACGATGCGGTCGCCCAGGGTCATCGCCTCTTCCTGGTCGTGCGTGACGTAGATCGTGGTGGTTTTCAGGCGCAGGTGGAGGGCCTTGAGCTCGGCCCTCGTCGTCACGCGGAGCTTGGCGTCGAGGTTGGAGAGGGGTTCGTCGAAGAGGAAGGCTTTGGGCTCGCGGACGATGGCGCGGCCGACGGCCACACGCTGTCGCTGCCCGCCCGAGAGGGCCTTGGGCTTGCGGTCCAGCAGGGCCTCGATGCCCAGGATGCGAGCGGCGTCGTTGACGCGGCGGTCGATCTCGGCCCGCGGCACCCCGCGCAGTTTCAGCGCGAAGGCCATGTTTTTGTACACCGTCATGTGCGGGTAGAGGGCGTAGTTCTGGAAGACCATCGCGATGTCGCGGTCCTTGGGGTGGACGTCGTTGACGACGCGCCCGCCGATGTCGATGGTCCCCGACGAGATGTCTTCGAGCCCCGCGACCATCCGCAGGGTGGTCGTTTTCCCGCACCCCGAGGGGCCCACGAGCACCACGAACTCCCCGTCGGCGATCTGGAGGGAGAAGTCCTTCACCGCCTCGAAGCCGTTGGGGTAAACCTTGCGTACATGGGTGAGGGAGACGTGTGCCATGGTGGGTGTGGGTGTGTCGGGATCGGGGCCGGCGGGCCGGGAGAGGGAGAGTACCCGATTGCGCGGGTCGGGCAAGGGGCCCGTATCCGGGGCCCGTATCCGGGGCTCGAGCCGGGGCCTGGGGCGTTACGGGCGTCGCAGGTGGTACAGACGGCCCGGCGGGGCGTTCGGGGACGCGTGGGGCGTGTGAGGGCGAGAAAGGGACGGGCTCAAAGGTCCGATGATCGGGCGGCAACGGGGGGCGGCACGGACGCCGCACGACGAGGGGACCGGGTGGGTGTGGGTGGGGTGGTCGAGGAGCCGGCGATGGGACCGCAGGACCGTTCGTTCAGCCAGGTGAAGGCGATTCTGGGGAAACTGGATCGCTCGATCGATCAACTGCGTGAGCAGCGGACGGGCGCGGTCGTGCCCGTGCCGGTGGTCTCGCAGGTGGTCTCCCGGGTCATCGAAGAAACCCCCCCGGCCGCGGTCAAACCGTCTAGCCCGTTCGGGCGGGCCACGCCCCTGCCCCCGAGGCCGTGACGGGGTACGCCGGGCCGGGTTTGTTCAGCGGGGTTCGCCCGCGCCGCGCGACGCGATCCATCGGTCGACACGTTCATCGAGCACGTCGAGTGGGGTCGCCCCCGCGGCGAGGACCACGTCGTGGAACTCGCGGAGGTTGAACCGCGCGCCCAGCGCCGCCTCGGCACGCCGGCGTGTGGCGCTGACGCGGAGCTCACCGATCTTGTACGCCGTCGCCTGCCCGGGCCACCCGATGTAGCGGTCGACCTCGCGTTCGACGGCGAGGGGGGCCAGGGCGGTGTGCGCGAGCATGTAGTCGATGGCCTGTTGGCGCGACCACCCCAGGGCGTGGATGCCGGTGTCGACGACGAGGCGGCACGCACGCCACATCTCGAAGCTCAACCGGCCGAAATCGTCGTAGGGGTCGCGGTAGAGCCCCTCGCCCCCGCGCCCGGTCCCGCCCTCCATCTCGAGCCCCAGCCGCTCGGCGTAGAGGGCCCACCCCTCGACGAAGGCGGTGAAGTCCGCGATCGTGCGCACGGGGTGCCCCTGCGCCTCCTGCGCGAGGGCGATCTGCAGGTGGTGCCCCGGGCAGGCCTCGTGGAGCGTCAGGGCGACCATGTCGTAGGTCGGCCTCTGGTCCAGGCGGTAGGTGTTGGCGACCATGTTCCCGGCGAGGCCCGCGTCGAGGGAGCCGGGGTAGTAATACGCGGGGGGCGAGGCGGGGGCCATGAAGGCGGGGAGTTCGCGCACGCCGTAGGGCAGGCGGGGGAGCCGCCCGAAGAAGCGGGGGAGTTCCGCGTCGACGCGCTTGGCGATGTCGCGGTACCCGCGGAGCAGGTCCTCCTTGTCGGTGTAGTAGAAGCGGGGGTCGGTGCGCAGGTAACGGAGGAAGGCCCGCATGAGCTCGTCGCCGGCGAGCCGGTCGCGGTCGGGGAAGTCGGAGCGGGCGATGACGGTGAACATCTCGGCCCGAAGTCGGGCGACCTCCGAGAGCCCGGTCTCGTGGACCTGCTGGGGCGTGAGGTCGGTGGTGGTGAAGAGGCGGACCTTGACCGCGTAGCTCGCGGGGCCGTCGACGCCGGAGGATTCGCCGAGGGTCTCCCGGCAGGCGGGGATGTACTCGTCGCGGAGGAACACGCCGAGGCGGTCGAAGGCGGGGATCACGACATCCCGGACCGCGGCGAGGGCCCGGGCCGCCAGCGCGTCGTCCGCCGGCGCGGCGGCGAAGGGGGTGTAGAACCGGCTGCCTTGGGGCGAGGCCTTGAGCTCGGGCGTCGCGTGCGCCAACGCCTGCTCGGCGCTCCCGAGCATGACGACCCGCGGGGGGACGCGTCCGGCGGCCATCCCCGCCCGCATCTGCGCGACCTGGGCGTCGAGGTGCTCGCCCATCGCCTCGAGCCGCCTCACGTACGACTCTCGCCGCGCGGTCGTGTCGAGCGGGACCGACTCGGGGAGTTGGGGGAGCCAGACCTGCACCCCCGCCCGCGCGGTGACGGGCAGCTGCTCGGGGTAGTAGGGCGCGTCGGCGAGCCGGTACTCCAGGTCGAGTTCGAGGATCCGTGCGTCGATCGATTGATCCTCGGTCGGCGTCGCCCCCGCGGTCAGGGCGCGGAGACGGTCGAGCCGGTCGCGCACCTCGGCGAGGCGGCGTTCGACGGCGGCGGGCGTGACGTCGGTCAGGAGGTGGGCGTAGCGGTCGTCCCCGCCCTTGCTCGATTGCTCGGGGAACTCGCGGGCGACCCACTCGACGTGCTCGTCGAGGATCGCGGTCAGGGCGAGGCTGAACGCCGCGTCGGGCGAGGTCTGGGGTGGGGGGGGTGGGGTGTCGGGCTGGCTCGGCGGCTCGTCACGCGCGGGGGCTCGGGTCGGCCAGTCGGGGACCGCCGGGGCGGCGGGCTTTGGGACCTGGTTGGGATCGGCCTGCGGGTCGGGCTGCGCCGGGAAGCCGACGGCGGTCCCATTGGCCAAGACCAACACCCAGACAACGGCCCGAAGCGCTCGTCGTAGTGTCCCATCCCCGCGGCGGTGAGCATCGATCATGACGGAGGATACGACCCGGCGGGTGCGCGAGCCGCCCCCGCTTGCCCGGGGCGGTCGGGGGTCTACCATTGCCCAGCGAATGGGGATTGGTGTAACGGTAGCACGACTGACTCTGGCTCAGTTAGTCTAGGTTCAAATCCTAGATCCCCAGTTCTGACCTCCCGCCTTGGCCCGCCCGCTTCTCCGCGGGCCTCCCGCGCCTCGGCGCCCTGCCATACAGAACCAACCCCGCGATCTCGCTCGACCCGGCGTGTGGCGGCCGTCGCGGTATCGGACCTCCCGTGCCCCGGTCTGTTCCGATCGTCGCGGGTCGCTCGGCGGCCCCTTGGGCGTTGCGGGTCGTGTCGATAACATCGATCACCGGTGGGTTCGATAGTGAGACCGATCGCGGAGGAGGCCCCGGCATGAGGAGTGTGATGAAGTTCGTGGCGGTGTGCGCGTGGTCCGTGGCGTCCGCCGCGTGGGCCCAGCCGGTCACCAGCGCGTTTACGTATCAGGGCGAGCTGCGGGCCTCGGGCCTGCCGGCCGCGGGGGCGTACGACTTCCGTCTGCGCCTGTACGACGCGGCCTCGGGCGGCGCGCAGGTCGGTCCGACGCTGTGCGTCTCGAACCTCCCGGTCGACGCGGGCCGCTTCACGCTCGAGCTCGACTTCGGCGCCGTTTTCGCCGGTTCGTCCCGCTACCTCGAGATCGAGGTGCGCTCGTTCATCGGGCTCGCGTGCGGCTCGCCCGTCGGGTACACCACCCTTGCGCCGCGCCAGCGTCTGACGGCCACGCCCCACGCGGCGTACACGCTCGCCGCCGGGAACGCCTCGCTCCTGAACAACCAGCCCGGCTCGTTCTACCTGAACGCCGCCAACCTGTCGGCCGGCACCCTGCCCGACGCTCGGCTCAGCGCCAACGTGACGACGCTCGCCGGGGCGCAGGCCTTCAGCGGGACCAAAACTTTTTCGGCGGCCCCCGCCTTTTCCAGCGCCGGTTCGCCCTTCACTGTCACCAGCACCACCCGCGTCAACAATCTCAACGCCGACCTGCTCGACGGGCTCGATAGCACGGCGTTCGCGCCGGCCTCGCACACGCACGACGCCGCGGCGATCAGCAGCGGGACCCTCGCCGACGCGAGGATCCCTTTGACGGTGCCGAGGCTGGACTCGGGCAATACCTTCACGGCGGGTCAGACCGTGAGTGGCGCGATGCAGACGCCGCTGACCATGATCGGGTCGAACACCGGCGGGGCGTGGCTGACGCTCCAGAACACCGGGGGCGGGCGCGCCTGGAACCTCATCGCCACCGGCAGCGGCAACGGCGAGGGGGCCGGCAAACTCCTCGTCCGCGATCAGACGGGCAGCGCCGTCCGCCTGGCCATCGACCCCAGCGGGCGGCTCGGGCTGGGCACCACCTCGCCCTCGGCCCTGTTCGAGCTCTCGCAGCCCGACGCGTCGGTGCGCGTCCGCAACACCAACGACCCCGGCGGCGGGTTTGTCCTCAACACCTTCAGCACCCTCCAACTGGGCCTCTACAACCCCTCGGCGTCCGCGTGGGGCGTCGTCCCCGCGGGCGTGCAGCGGTCGATGTTCGGCGTGCAGAACACCGGGCGAGTCGGGACGCTCACCAACACCACCGGCTCGCCCGTGTGGCGCAACACCATCGACGACGGGAGCGGGAACGCGAGCTTCCAGGGCACCATCGCCGCCACCAACCTCCCCGCCGTCAAGCAGGCCACCCGGGATACGGGCGTGTCGCTCGTCACGAACAATTCGATCACGGTGATCGAGGACCTCACCGTGAACGTCCCCGCGAGCGGCTACTTGCTCATCACGTGCCAGTCGGTCCTTTTCGCGTACACCAACACGCCGGACGATTCCACGGTCTACCTCGAGCTCAAGGAGACCACCGGCGCCGAGGTGCTGCTCAAGGAGTCGCCGATGCGGCTCCGTCCGCCGCTCTCGGGGCCGGACATGTCCATCGAGTCGACCCAGTTGATCCACCACGTCGTGCCCGTGAACGCCGGCGTCCGGCGGTTCAAGGTCCGCATCCGCCACTCCGGCGGCGGCGGCGGCGGGACGCTCCGCGGCGGCGACATCACCGTCATGTACGTCCCCCACTCGCTCTGACCGCCCGCGGGGTATCGGACCTTTCCCGCGACCCCATCTCGGGACGACTCGGGGCCGAGGTCGGCCCTTGTATTGGCCGGGCGAACTCGGTAAATATCGATCGTGGATCGGGCCGTATGGAGTCAGGTTTCACGGAGGACTGCGCCATGCGATTCGTAGTGATAACCGCGGTGGGGAGTGCCGTCGCGGCGTGGACGCCGGCGGCGAGCGCCCAACCCATCGGGAGCGCGTTCACGTACCAGGGCGAACTGCGTTCGTCGGGCCAGCCGGCGACGGGGCTCTTCGACGTGCGTTTCCGGCTGTACGACGCGGCGTCGGGCGGGAACCAGGTCGGGCCGACGCTCTGCGTGGACAACGTCGCCGTCGAGGGCGGGCGGTTCACCGTGCAGCTGGACTTCGGCGGGGTCTACACCGGGGTGATGCGTCACCTGGAGATCGATGTCCGCCCCGACGCGGGGCAGGGCTGCGGCGTGGGCGCGGGGTTCGTCACGCTCGTCCCGAGGCAAGCGCTGACGCCGGCGCCCCACGCGGCGTACACGATCCTCGCCGGGAACGCCGGCAACGCCTCGCAGCTGAACAACCAGGGCGCGTCCTTCTACCTCAACGCCGGCAACCTCACCGGGACGCTGAGCGACGCTCGCCTCTCGTCCAACATCCCCCGGCTCGATTTCGCCGGGACGTTCACCTCGATCCCGGCCTTCAACGGCGGCGTCAGCGGGGCCTCGGCGCCCTTCGCCGTCGATTCGACGTTCAAGGTCAACAACCTCAACGCCGACCTGCTCGACGGGCTCGATAGCACGGCGTTCGCGCCGGCCTCGCACACGCACGACGCCGGCGCGATCGTCAGCGGGACCCTCGCCGACGCGAGGCTCCCCGCCAACCTCGGGCGTCTCAACGGGAACCAGACCTGGGCCGGGTCGAACGTCTTCAGCGGGAACAACGCCTTCTCCGGCGATGGGTCGGGCTTGACCAGCCTCAACGCGGGCCAGCTTGTCTCCGGGCAGGTCCCCGATAGCCGCCTGCCCCCCACGGTCGCCCGCGTGGGCGTGGGCAACACCTTCACGGCGGGTCAGACCGTGAGCGGCGCGATGCAGACGCCGCTGACCATGATCGGGTCGAACACCGGCGGGGCGTGGCTGACGCTCCAGAACACCGGGGGCGGGCGCGCCTGGAACCTCATCGCCACCGGGAGCGGCAACGGGGAGGGCGCGGGCAAGTTTCTCGTCCGCGATCAGACCGCCGGTGCGGTCCGGATGACCCTCGACCCCGCGGGCCAGTTGGGGCTGGGCACCACCTCCCCCTCGGCCCTCCTCGAACTCAGCCAGCCCGACGCGATGCTCCGCGTCCGCAACACCAACGACCCCGGCGGCGGGTTCGCCCAGAACACCTTCGGGACCCTCCAACTGGGCCTGTTCAACCCATCGGCGTCCGCGTGGGGCGCGGTCCCCGCCGGCGGGCAACGCTCCATGCTGGGGATCCAGAACACCGGGCGCGTCGGGACGCTCACCAACACCGCCGGCTCGCCCGTGTGGCGCAACACCCTCGACGACGGCAGCGGGAACGCCACCTTCGCCGGGACCATCTCGGCCACGAACCTCCCGCGGGCCAAGGCCGTGCAGACCTACCGCGACGTGCGGAATACGTCGGCGGGCGTGGGCGTCGGCGCCAACCAATCCCCGGACCTCGACACCCTCACCGTCAACATCCCCGGGCCCGGCGTGCTGATCGTCCGGGGATCGGTTCAACTCCGGTGCCGCTTTTTGAGCAGCCGGGATTCCTACGTCTATTTCAAGCTCGAAGAGACCACGGGCGGGCCGTCCGTTGTGCTGAACGAATCGGCGCTCGGCGCGTTCGTGGGCGACCTCACGTCGATCAACCCGTGGAATGTCGTCAGCGTCGAGTGGACCCTCCCGGTTTCGCAGGGCTCGCGCTCGTTCAAGACCTCGCTCTACAACAACACGAGCGATTCGTGCTGGTACTTCTCCACCTCGCTGACGGCCGTCTTCATCCCCGGTGGGCTCTGATCGGCCCCCGCCCGGGCCGAGCCCGGGGCCGGCCCTCCGACCATGACCGAGCTCCGGAGAGCCCGTCCTGGGCCGAGCCGGCGCCCGCCGGGCCGTCGGCCTGAGCCCCCGCCCGCCCGCGGCACGCCGTGTGGACCCCCCGGGGGGCGTCGGCGTACCATTGCACCCTGAAACCCGGGGCGGTAGCTCAGTTGGTAGAGCGCATCGTTCGCAATGATGAGGTCGGGAGTTCGACTCTCCTCCGCTCCACTTGAAGGAAAGGCCCTGACGCTCGCGTCAGGGCCGTTTTTACTTGGTGTGTCGAGAAGGCATAAGAGCCGGAGCCGGGCGTCGCTCGGAGTCCGGATGAGGCCTCGATGGTCGTTGGCCACGTCGGGGCGGCGGCTCGAATGGTTGGGGCGATGCGCTGGGTCTTCGCGCCCACGCCCCGGGTTGTCTGGGTGGGTGGGGTACGACCCGAAGGCATGAGCCCGGAGTTCAACCCTGGGGTTCAACCGACGGTCAGTATCACCCGGGCGGCGGGGTGCGTTGGGGGCCGATCATTCGGGCAGAGCCCGGGACAAGGCTCGGGCCAGGTCGGTGGCGAGGCTCTCGCGCTGCGTCTTGAGCGCGGCGGTGTCGGCCTCCACCCTGGCAAAGATGGCCTCGGAATCGGAGACGCCCGAGACCGCCGTGGCCCGCTGGAGCACCAGACGCCCCGCGCTCTGGCTGAGCCGGCCCGCCTTGGTGACCAGGTCTTCCCAGGCCGCGGGGTCCTGACGATGGAAGCGCTCGTGCATCCGGATGGTCATCTCGGCCGTCTCCATGGCCCGCCCGGCCTCGACCATCCCGGCCTGATCGGCGGCGAGGTGCCGCTGGGTGACACCGGCGGTGCACGACGCGAGCACCATCGCGCCCGCGGCCAGCGCCACGACGATCACCCCGGGCAGGAGAAAGCGACGTGGTTTCCGCACGCTCATGGCTGACTCCAGTTGCTCCAGCGGTCCAGGAACATCTCATAGTCCAACGAATCGGCCACGCCGTCGCGGTTCACGTCGGCCGCGGGCAACTTGTCGGCCAAAGCCCTCAGGAAAGAATCCAGGTCGGCGTCGTCCACGAGGCCGTCGCGGTCGAAGTCCGCGATCGGGTTCGGGAGCGTCGGGAAGACCGAGAGCCCGCTGAGCAACGACCCGCCGTTCCCGATCCGGAGTTGCGTGGCCGAGGCGTTCCGCTCGACGGGGAGGACCATCCAGGCGCCCTCGGGCAGCCGGGCGGGCAGCGCGGCGCTGCCCGTGGACACGAAGTGGACCCGCATCGCCAGGGTCCCCCGGCCGTCGGCGTCGAGCGTCATCGCGTTGTGCATGCAGGATGTGTCCAGGGTCATCGCGTACGTCGAGCCCCCGAGGTTGATCACCAGCCTGGCGTCCGTGGGCGCGTAGGCGCCCGAGGTGTCGACCGCCGTCGAGGAGATCGACAGCGAGCCTTCCACCGTCCCGGTCAGCGTCATCCCGCTCGCTGTCAGGCACATCGTCGAGCCCGGCACGACGGCGTAGGTCACGCGGCCGTTGGCCTGGAAGTCTCCGGGGGCCGTCGCCACCGCGAGGCCCTTGTCCTGATCCGCGGCCAGCGCGGCGTTCCCGGCGGCCTCGGGGAGGTACTTCCGGTCGTTGACGATCACATAATCCTGCGGCACGATCGAACCCTCGGAGCGCAGCTCGATCGAGAAGCACACGCTCTCGTCCTTCCCCAGGACCATCTCCGAGTTCACGACCATGCCGAGCGCGCCGATGACCGGCCTGTTCAAGGGCTTCAGAAGCTCCTTGAGCGCGTCGAGGGCCTCCTTGATGCGTTGCGAACTCCCGGTGGCGCACGCCGATAGATAGTTGGCGTACGCGGTGACCAGGGCTGTCTGCTGGTTCTGGGCGTTGGTGATGCACGCCGCACGGAGTGTCGGGTCTGGGATGGTATCGCACGCTTTAAAGTTCCGATCGTTGGCCCGATCGATCATTTCTTGAAGCGATTTCTTGTCGGAGTCCGAGCAGCACCCGCTCACGCTCAGGGCGGCGCCCGCCGCCAGGAAGGCCAGCGAAACCCGGAGACCGTGACGGAATCCCGCTCGCGGACGGAGGAACGATCGTGGGCTATTCATGTGTTGCACCTCGGCATGATGGTCCGGGACGGATCGACCCGATCGCTTTACGCTACATCGTTCATGAGAATGTGTCAAGAGTCGCTCGGCGAAGAGGTCATAAAAAGTGCCAAGACGTATGTAAGTAAAGACGGGATCCACGGTTACGCGCACGCGCCGTTCCCGATCAGTGGTTCATTCTCGGGCGGCGTTATCAGGTTCCGCCAACGGTCAGCGTGTGATGTTGCTTCGGGCACCCGCGTGTGCGTCGTTCCCACACCCCCGCCCGGACGGGCGCATCGCCGTGCCCCTCGACCGTCCCGGCCGGTCAAGCACAAATCGGTCCGTTGAGCGACGGATGCGCCGGAGTCGGGCACGCGAGGCCGACCGCGTCCGGATCGCGTCGGGCCGCCGATCGCGTGGCGCGAGCGGGTCTGGGGCCCCGTGAAGCCGGTGCGGGCCGACGGGCCGCGGGGTAGGCTACCGGCATGAACCTGGACCTCTCCGGCAAGCGAGCCTTGGTCTGCGGCGGTTCGGCCGGGATCGGGTTGGCCTGCGCCGTCGAACTGGCCTCGCTCGGGGCCTCCGTCACGCTCGCCGCCCGCGACCCCGACCGCCTCGCCTCGGCCCTGGCCTTGCTCCCGGTCCCCGGGACGGCTTCGGCCCTGTCCGGCTCGGCCGGCGGGGTGATGGCCCCCGATCGCGCCGCGGGCGGAATCGGTGGCAGTGGGGGTGGTGGGGGTGGTGGGGGGCGGCACGAGGCGCTCGTGATGGACATGGCCAAGCCCGAGGAGGTCCGCTCTGTCGCCTCGCTCGCCCTGGCCGGGGGGGCGGTGTTCCATATCCTGGTCAACAACACCGGGGGCCCGCCCGCCGGCGCGATGATCGACGCCACCCCGGGCCAACTCCAAGCCGCCTTCAACGCCTTGGTCCTCTCGGCCCACCACCTGGCGCAATTGCTCGTCCCCGGGATGCGCTCGGCCGGCTACGGGCGGATCATCAATATCGAGAGCACGAGCGTCAAGCAGCCCATCCCGGGGCTGGGGCTGAGCAACGCGGTGCGTGCGGCGGCGGCGAACTGGGCGAAGACACTCTCCATGGAACTGGCCGGTTCGGGGATCACGGTGAACAACGTGCTCCCGGGCTACACCGACACGGATCGGTTGCGGTCGCTCTTTGAGGGGCGGGCGGGCCGCGAGGGGCGCGGCGCGGATGATGTGCGGGCCGAGGTCATCGCCTCGATCCCCGCCGGTCGGCTCGGGAAGCCCGAGGAGGTCGCCGCGGCGGTGGCGTTCCTGGCGAGCCCGGCGGCCGCGTACATCAACGGGATCAACCTGCCGGTCGACGGCGGTCGGCTCGGGTCGCTCTAATCCGCCTCAGCCCGCGGGGTTGACGCAGTTCTCCGCCCGCCCCGTGGCCGCGTAGACCTGGATCACACGCACCGTCTCGCGGGCGATGGCTTCCTGGGCCTGGTCGGTGCTCGCTCCGCAGTGGTGCGTGCAATACACCCCGGGGAGGGCGGCGGTCTCGTTCTTCCACTCCGCCTGGGCCGCGGGGGGCTGGTTGTCGAACACGTCGAGCCCCGCGCGGAGGCCCTTGGACCGGACGGCGTCGCGCAGGGCGGCCTCGTCGACGATCGACCCCCGGCTCGTGTTGATGAAGTACGACCCCGGACGCATCGCGTCGAAAAAGGTCTTCCCGATCAGGCGGTTGGTGTCCGCCGCCGCGGGCAGGTGGATCGAGACCGCGTGGCTCGCCGACGCCAGCGACAGCAGCGCCGGCGTGTCGTTCCCGCCCCAGCGGGCCCCCAGGTCCCGCGCGTGCTCGGGCGTGATGCTCCGGCTCCAGGCCACCACGTCCATCTCGAACGCGACGGCCCTCTTGATCACCGCCCGCCCGATGGCCCCGCACCCCACCACGCCCAGCGTCATCCCCTTGAGCCCACGGGCCTTGGCGAACTCCTTCTTGTTCCATGACCCGCCCCGCGCCGCGATGGTCTGGTCCGCCAGCCGGCGGTCGCACTCGAGCAGCAGGCCCATCGTCAGCTCGGCGACCGCGACCGAGTTCATCCCCGGGCAGTTGGCCACGCGCACCCCGCGCATCGTCGCCGCACCCACGTCGATGTTGTCCACCCCGGCCCCCGCCCGCACGATCAGCCCCACCCCCGCGTCCGCCGCCGCGTTCACACCCGCCGCGGGGACCTTCGTCGAACGGACTACCAGCACCCTCGGCGTGCCCTCGGCCACGAGCTTGGGGATCGCGTCCGTCCCGCACCCGGGGTGGTACTGAACCTCGTAACCCAGCGAGGCCAGGGCGTCGAGCCCGGCTTTCTCGAACGCGTCGGCGAGAAGGACCTTCATGGGCGGATCATACCTCCCCGGGCCGCGCACGGGCCCTACAACACCCCCGTGCAGACCCTCGCCGAGATCCGACGACTGCTCGACGAGCGCGGGCTCTCGCCCAAGCGCAGCCTCGGGCAGAACTTCCTCATCGACCACAACCTCATCCGACGCCTCGTCGAGGCCTCGGGCGTCGGGCCGGGGTCCCTCGTCCTCGAGGTCGGCCCCGGGACCGGGACCATGACCGAGGAACTCCTCGACCGCGGGGCGAGCGTCGTTGCCTGCGAACTCGATGACGGGCTGGCCTCGCTCCTCGAAGACCGCCTCGGGGCCCGGGCCGGGTTCACCCTCGTCCGCGGGGATTGCCTGGAGAGCAAGCGAGAGGTCTCGCGGGCGGTCATGGGGGCGTTGGGAGGCCGCGCGTTTGTGCTGGTGTCCAACCTCCCCTACGGCGCCGGGACCCCCCTGATGCTCGCGCTCATGACGCGGCACCCCGAATGCTCGGGGATGTGGGTGACCGTGCAGCGCGAGGTCGCCGATCGCCTCCTGGCGTCGCCGGGCTCGGACGAGTACGGGTCGATCAGCGTGGTCGCCTCGGCGGTGTGCACGGTCCGGCGGGTGGCGTCGCTCCCGCCCGAGTGTTTCTGGCCCAGGCCCGAGGTCGCCAGCGCGATGGTGGAACTGGTCCGGCGTCCCGTGCCGCTCACGCGCGACCCTTCCGGCCTTGCGGACCTCTGTCGGACGCTCTTTGCGTCCCGCCGCAAGCAGATCGGCGCGGTCCTGCGGGGCCTGGGGATGGTGGATCGTCTCCCCCCGGGTGTTGACCCCACGGAGCGGGCCGAGAACCTCCCGCCGGGCGTGATCGTCTCGATGATGTCGCCGTGAGGGTTGCCCCCGCGGCGTGATCGGTGGTACGTTGAGAGGGTACGAAGCGATGCAACCACCGCACGACCCGATGACGATCGACCCGCACGACCTGGCGCTGACCGCCGAGCCGGAGATCCGCGAGGCCTGCGGCGGCCGGCTGGGGCCCGTCGAGTGGTTCCGCTCCGCGTGGCAGTCGTCCGGGTCGGCGACCGGGTTCGCGTCGTGGAGCGCCGATCCCGGGCCGGGGCCCGCCGGGGCCATGATCAAAATCCCTGTCTCCGAGGGCGAGCTCCGCTGGACGCGCGACATCGCCGGGGTCGACGACGACCCCCCGGTACCCCGCGTCCTGGGGCACGGGGAGACGGCCGCGGGAAAGCCGGTCCGCTGGCTCGTGGTCGAACGCCTCGCGGGCAAGCCTCTTTCCGCCGGGCTCGACGAACGCGGCGCGACCGACCTGATCGCGACGACGTTCGCGTTCCACGCCGCCGCGGCGAAGGTCCGCCCCGTCGACGAGGCGCCCAAGCCTGTCGATTGGGCCGACGCGGTCCACCGGGCCCGGGAAGCGGTCAAGACCCACGGGATGCCCGAGCCGGGACGGTGGGCCGAGGCCCTCCGGCATATCGAGAAAGCGGCCGGGCACCTCGCCGCTCGGTGGGAAGCCAGACCGATCAACACGTGGTGCCACGGCGACCTCCACCCCGGGAACGCCCTCCGCCGCGGGGGGCACACCGGCCGCTGCGTGCTCGTCGATCTGGACCTGGTCCACGCGGGGCACTGGATCGAGGACGCGGTCTACTTCGAGCGGCAGTACTGGGGGCACATGGACTTGCTTGGCGGGGTCAAACCGGTCTCGGCGCTGGCCCGGCTCCGGCGTGAGGCCGGGTACCTCGACGACGGGAACTACGCCGACCTGGCCAACGTCCGCCGGGTGCTGATGGCGGCGCTGGTCCCCCTCTTCTTTGACCGTGAGCACAACGCCAAGTACGTCAGAGCGGCCGTCGAAACCATCGAGCGCACCCTGCCCCAGATCAAATGACCCGCGGCTCTGGAAAAGGTCCTACCAAAGAACGAACTTTGTGTTGGGCTTGCCCCAACGCCCGGTTGGGGTGAAGATAGGAGGCCGCCCGACCGGCATCGGGATCTCGTAGGGGCGGCGAAAGGACGTTGCGTGGAAGCATTCGACCGACTCAAAAGCCTCGTGGCCGACGTCGAGCCCGACCTGATGAAGTGGGCGGGGGGCAACAAGGCCGCGGGCGTCCGCGTCCGCAAGACCATGCAGGAAATCAAGGACGCGGCCCAGGACGTGCGGGTCGCCATCCTCGGGAACCGAGATGCAGGCGACGACAAGCCAAACGAGTAAACCCGTGGCGGACCGGGAATCAGCGGGCCCCGACGACGGGCTGCCGCAGGAACTCCTCTTCGATCTCGCGGGCGTCGATTTCGCCGCCCGGATCGCCGGGAAGCCCGAGATCGCGTCGCTCATCGCGCACCGCGGGGAGATGGCCCTGCTCGACTCGATCGTCTGGATGCGCGACGAGGGCGCCCAGGGCATCGGGCTCAAGCACGTCCGGCCGGACGAGTTCTGGTGCGCCGGGCATTTCCCGGGCAAGCCCGTTTTCCCGGGCGTCCTCCAGATCGAGGCGGGGGCGCAGCTCGCCGCGTTCCTCTACTACCGCCGGTCCCGCGCCCAGGGCACCAGCGTCTTCCTGCGCATCGACAACGCCAGCTTCCGGTCCATGGTCGTCCCGGGCGACGACCTCTTCATCCTCTGCAAGGACGTCAAGTTCGGCCGACGCCGCTTCGTCTGCGATGTGCAGGGGCTCGTCCGCGGACGCATCGCCTTCGAAGCCCGCCTGGGCGGGATGACCATGAACCTCTGACCCGCCCCCCTCGACCCCGCCGCCCCCGCCCCACAACCCTCAACCCGGGCCCGGCCCGCGCCGATAATCCTCCACCCGACCCCGCGTCGCGGCGGAGCACCCATGCGCGATCCTTACCCGCTCGTCTTTGCCCCCATCCTCAAGGACAAAGTCTGGGGCGGGCGACAACTCGAACGATTCGGGAAGCCCCTCCCGCCCGGCGTCATGATCGGCGAGAGCTGGGAGCTCGCCGACCTCGATTCGACCTCCGCCTCCGGCGCCGGCGGCGGCTCGGCGCACTCCCCCATCACCAATGGCCCGCTCGCCGGGCGCACCCTCCGCGACGCGCTCCGGCTCTGGGGGCCCGCCCTCCTGGGCCACTCCGTGCCCACGCCGCAGGGCGGGTTTCCCCTCCTGGTCAAGTTCCTCGACGCCCGCGAGAACCTCTCCGTCCAGGTCCACCCCAGCCCCGCCTACGCCGAGGCCCACCCCGACGCCGCCCTCAAAACCGAGTGCTGGTACATCCTCGACGCCTTGCCCGGGAGCGTCATCTACAAGGGCGTCCGCCCCGGCGTCACGCGCGAGGTGTTCGCCCGGCACATCGACACCGGCGAGGTCGTCGCCGACCTCATCGCCGTCCCCGCCGTCCCGGGCGAGTGCCACAACCTCCCCAGCGGGACCTGCCACGCTCTGGGCGCCGGCGTCCTGGTCGCCGAGGTCCAGACCCCCAGCGACACCACCTTCCGCGTCTTCGACTGGGGACGCGCCGGGCGCGAACTCCACGTCGCGCAGGCCCTCGAATGCATCGACTGGGGGCCCGCGCCCAGCGCCACGAGCCTCACGCCGGGTCAGCGCCGTGGCCGGTTGGTCTCGACCGAGTTCTTCACCGTCGACGGCGTCGAGCTCCCGGGGCCCGGCGCGGTCCCCCTGGACCCCGACCGCGCCACCGTCGTCATGATCCTCGCCGGCGAAGGTGTACTCGAATCGACCGGCACGGCCACCCCGCTGCGGACGGGGACGACGGCGTTGGTCCCCGCCTCGGTCTCGGGACGGACGACCCTCCGCGCCCACGCCCCGCTCAAGGCGCTGATCGCCACGGTCCCCTGACTCCCCGGGGCGTCGGCCGGCGAAGTCACCCGCGTGAACGACCGCCCGACGAAAGACTGCGAACGCTGCGGGCGGGTGATCACCTGGCGGAAAAAGTGGGAGCGCAACTGGGACGCCGTGCGCTTCTGCTCCGATCGGTGCCGGCGCCACAGGCCCGGCCCCGCCGACCTTCAACTCGAAGCGGCGATCCTCGGCCTGCTCGCCCGGCGCCCGCGCGGCGGGACGATCTGCCCGAGCGAGGCGGCCCGGGCGGTGGGCGGGGTCGCGTGGCGCGACCTCATGGAGCCCGCGCGGTCCGCGGCACGGCGCCTGGTCGCCGCCGGGAAAGCCGTCATCACGCAGCAGGGGCGGGTGGTCGATCCGTCCGCCGCGCGCGGGCCGATCCGCGTCCGTTCCGCCTGAACCGATGGGGCGGGCTACCCGAGCCACGCGTCGTCGAAGAGCATCCCCACCGGGAGCGGGGCCGCGCCCGACGACTCGATCATCCCGGCGACCGGGTACGCGCAGTAATCGAGGCTGAACGCCCCCGCCGGGCGGTGGTTGCCCGAGAGCCCCAGCCCCCCGAACGGGAGCTTGCTGCTCGCCCCGGCCGTCCCCGTGTTCACGTTGACGCATCCGGCCCGGGCCCGGCGCAGGAACCGCTCGACCGCCCCCGCGTCCTTCGTGAAGATCGACGCCGCCAGCCCGAACCGCGTCGCGTTGGCCTGCTCCATCGCGTCGCCCTCGTCGGCCGCCACGCTCACGCGCAGGAACGGCCCGAAGACCTCGGCGTCCGCCCCCGCCCCGCCGTCCTCCGCGAGGAACCGCTCGACCCGCATGAGCCCGGGCGAGATGTACCACCCGGGGCGGTCGAGCGCCCGCGCCTCGATCATCACGTCGCCCCCCGCCCGCGCCAGGCTCGTCTGGGCGTCGAGCACCGCGGCCCTCGCCGCCTCGCCGATCAGCGGGCCCATGAACACCGGGTGCGCCGCGTCGGGCGGGCCGATGATCAGGGCGCTCGCCGCCTTCGCCAGCGCGGGGATGAACCGGGCGGCGACGTCGCGGTGCACGATCACCCGGCGCGTGCAGGTGCAGCGTTGCCCGGTGGTGATAAACGCCGAGCGGACGCACTCGACGGCCGCCTGGCGCAGGTCCGCGTCGGGCATGACCACCGCGGCGTTGTTGCCGCCCATCTCCAGCGCGAGGATCCGCCCGGGCCGATCGAGGTTCGCCTGCATGATCGACCGTCCGACGGGCCACGACCCGGTGAACAGCACCCCGTCGATCCCCCCGTGCGAGGCCAGGCGCTTGGCCGACTCGGCCCCGCCCTGCACGACGTTGACCACGCCCGGGGGCGCCCCGCACGCGTCGAGCGCGTCCTTGTAGAGCTCGCCCAGGAACTGGCCGACCGCCGGCGCTTTGTCGCTGGGCTTGAGCACGACGGTGTTGCCCATCGCCAGCGCCGGGACGATGTGCCCGTTGGGGAGGTGCGCGGGGAAGTTGTACGGGCCCACGACCGCCATCACCCCGTGCGGGCGGTACCAGCACCGCCCCTCGCGCGTTGCCGCCAGGGGGGTGCTGAACCCCGTCACCCGCCGCAGGGGCCCGGTCTCGCCCGCGTCGAGCGTGATATCGACCTTCGAGCCCAGCAGCCCGGCCTCGGCCTGCGCGTCCCACGCCACCTTGCCCACCTCGTCGCGGATCAGGTCCGCCAGCCTCGACGCACGCTCCGCCGCGACGGCCTGGAACGCGCGGAGCACGCCGGCGCGCCGCTCGAACGACCACCCCGACCACTCGTCCAGCGCCCCGCGTGCCGCCGACACCGCCACGTCTACCCGCGCGGGGTCGCCCCCGCCCGCCCACACCGCCCTCGACGGGTCGGCGGGGTTCCGCGAGACCAACGGCGACGCCCCGGATGGAGGGTCGAGCCAGCGCCCCCCGATCAGATCGGCCGGTCCTCGTTGCAGCGACGGGTGGTGCGTGGGCATCGGGTACGTTTCCGTGCGGACCCGGCGCCTCAGGTCGCGCGTTTCTTCCGCGTGGGCTTGGCCGTCGGACGCGCATCGCCCGCCGCCACGGGTTCAAAGTCCATCGGCGTGAACCCCACCGTGTCCCCTTTTTTCACCTGCAACTGGTCCGCCGCGTGCTTCGGGATCCGGACCTTCCCCGAGGGGTCCACCCCCGCCTGGACCTCGAGCGCCGCGAACTCCCCGTCCGGGCGCAGCACGCTCACCACGCACGGGCCCACCGGCGCTTTGGCCAGCGACTTGCCCCCCTCGTACGGGTCGCCCAGCACCGTGCGCCTCGTCGAGGCGATCAGCGGCACGCGCGCCGCGGCGGCCTCCAGGTGCGGGCCCCCGTCGAACGGATCGATGAAATTCTTGTACTCGAAACCCAGACGCTCCAGCAGACGACGCGCGGGCACCGTCTCCTTGCTCACCTGCCCGATCTGGTTGAGCACCTCCAGCGGGAACAGCGACAGGTAGATGTCCTCTTTCGGCAACAACTCGTCGATGAACGTCCGGTTGTGCTGGCAGAACCGGTCCGCCTCGCTGTACTTCACCGGGATGAACTTGCGCCCGAAGTGATCCCAGAACAGGTTGTCCCCGTCCGCCGTCACGCTCGCCATCATCTCCGCGATCAGCCGATCCGAGAAAATCGCCCGGTGCAGCCCGATGAAATGGAAGCGGATGAAACTGATCAGCCGCCCCGGCCTTGCTTTGTGCCCCCGAAGCCCCGGGTCCAGGATCAGCCCGCCCACCTCCGTCGGGCCCGACTCGTCCGCGTACAACCGCCCCACCAGGTGCCGGGACCCGATCCCCAGGTTCGTGCTCGTAAACTCACGCGTGAACACCGAGAACGCGTAGTTGGGGTTCCCCGGCCCGCCCATATGCGCCTTGACCTGCGACGTCCCGATCGCCAGCCCCGACTCGATGTCCACGATCGTGAACATGTACAGATCGTCGTAGTGTCCCGATCCGCCCGCTGTCGACCCGCCCGCGTCGACCTCCGTCGCCAACCTCAGAAAGCACTCCCGGCTGTGCTGGATCTTCCGCGCGATCACCTTCTCGTCCGGCGGCAGATTGATGAAATACACCATCCGCGCCAACTTCAGCAGCGTCCCCACGTCCTCCGGTCGTGATTGCCGGATCAAGAACATTCCCGGCCCCTTTCGGTAAAAGTACGGATTTTGGATGTTCCGCGGTCGTGTATCCGTCCGGGATTACGGCGATGGTAGCCTATGAGCATGCACGCACCCTTTCGTCGGGTTCTCCCGGCGTTGATCGTCATCCCCGCGGCCCTCGCCCAGCCCGCCCCGGTCCGACCCGCCGGGTTTGAACCCCCCCAGGCCCAACTCACCCCCGAATCACTCGACGCCTCGGTCCGGGCACTGGTCGGAATGGCCGAGGGCGACGCCCGCGACCAATGGCCTTACGAGGGTGTCTATCGCGTCAACCGCGAGATCCCGGTGGGGTACCGCATCGGGGGGACGGCCATCGTCGTCGAGGCGCTGGCCCAAGCCCCGGGATACGACGCCGACGAGGCGAGAAAGGCCGCCGTCGAGCGGGGATTGGGGTTCATCATCGAGACCCGGGCGCACCCCTTGATGAGCGAGGCCGACTACGACGGTGGGTACGACGTCCGCGGGTGGGGGTACGTCCACGGGCTCCACACCCTCGCCCGGCTCAAGCGTCTCGGCTTGATCCCCGCGTCGCTCGGAGCGAAGGCCGACGAGGCCGCGAGGTGGTACGCCGACGCGCTCCAGAAGATCGAAATCCCCGGCCCGGGCGGGTGGAACTACGCGCGCCCCGCCGGGCGGAAGAACCCCGGTCAGCCTTCGCCGTTCATGACCGGGTCGGCGCTGCGGGCCCTCTTCGAGGCCAAGGAGGCCGGGTACGAGATCGACCCCGAGGTCGTCGAGCGTGGGCTGTCGGCCCTCGAGCGTTCGCGCACCGACGCGGGCTCGGTGGTCTATTCCGGGGTCGGGACAGGGCGGGTCAGGCCGACTGACTCGACGCCCGGGGCGGTGGGCCGCATCCTGACCGTCGAGGCGACGCTGGCGCTGGCGGGGCGATCGGACACGGCGCGGGTCCGCGGCGCGGTCGACGCGTTCATCGTCCACTGGGGCTGGCTCGAGGCCCGGCGTGCCAAGCCCGGAACGCACGAGGGGCCGTACGCCGTCGCCCCGTACTACTTCATGTTCGCGCACCACGCGGCGGCCCAGGCGGTCGAGTTGCTGCCCGTGGCCGAGCGGGCGGAGTACCGCCGACGGATCAACAATCTCCTCGGGTCGGTCCGCTCGGAGCACGGGACCTGGAACGACCGGGTCTTCGCGCGTTCGTCGGGGTACGGGACCGCGATGGCGCTCCTGGCCATCCACGCCCCGACCGTCAAGCCGCCCTCCCGTTGGACGCCCGCGCCCGCGAACGCCCCCGCGCCCGGGGCCGGGCTCGGTGGTGGGGGTGGTGGGGGGGCGGGCCTACCGTGAGGCATGCGCAGCAAGGTCTTCGCGACGCCCGGGCACGCCTTCGCCGACCTCAAGGAACGCGGCGTGATCTTCGACGGGATGACGGTGATGGTGGGGGGGTTCGGCCTCTGCGGGATCCCCGAGCAGTTGGTCATCGCCCTTCGTGACACGGGGGTGAAGGACCTGACCTGCGTCTCGAACAACGCGGGGGTCGATGCCCCGTCGCCTTGGGGGCTCGGGCTCCTCCTCGAGACGCGGCAGATCCGCAAGATGATCTCGTCGTACGTGGGCGAGAACGCCACGTTCGAGCGGCAGTTCCTCGCCGGCGAGCTGGAGATCGAGTTCAACCCCCAGGGCACCCTCGCCGAGCGGATCCGCGCCGGGGGGGCGGGCATCCCCGCGTTCTTCACCGCCACCGGCGTCGGGACTGTCGTCGCGGACGGGAAAGAGACGCGCTCGTTCCACCGCCCGTACGACGACACCCGCCACCACAACCGCGGCCGGCCCTCGCTCGCGGGCCCGCCCCCGCGGGAGTACGTGATGGAGACCGGGCTGTTCGCCGACCTGGCCCTGGTCAAGGCGTACCGGGCGGACCCCTTCGGGAACCTCGTGTACCGCAAGACCGCCCGCAACTTCAACCCCATGATGGCCACGGCGGCGAGGTTCGTGCTCGCCGAGGTCGAAGAGGTGCTCCCGCTGGGCGGGATCGACCCTGACGCCGTCCACACCCCGGGGAACTACATCGACCGGGTCGTGAAGACGGTCAGCGAGAAGCGGATCGAGCAGCGGACGGTCTCCCCGGGCTGAGGGCCGACCTATTTCCACGAATTCTCGGGTCGGGCTAGCCCCGCGCGGGGGCGGGCACGCCACTGAAAGGACCGGAGGCCCGGCGCGAACGTCCGCGGCGGCCGACCGTCTCTTCCCGTGGGAGCCCCGACATGATCACCCGTCACGCCACCGTCCCCTGCCTCGTGCTCGCGGCCCTGAGCGGGACCGCCTCGGCCCAGTTCACCGTCCCCGCCGCCTCGGGCACCGTCAGCGCCACCGCCGGCAACGGCTCGGGCACCAACTCGCAGACCTCCAACAACGTCAACGGGTTCAACATCTCGGCCGCCAAGTCCTTCACCAACGGGAATGCCTCCGCCTCTCTCGGCTACATCCGCTCCCAGTGGGAGATCGCCGGGACCTTCAGCAACTGGTCGTCGGCCCCGTCGCCCAACGAGGCCGGCTGGAGCGAGTCCCAGTCCGTCATCGATTTCAACCTCCCCCAGAGCCTCGACATGGAGTGGAACGGCGGGGCCCAGAACGACTCCATCAACGGGTTCATCGACGTCGTCGTCCGCAACCGCGTCACCAACGCGATGATGACCGGCGGGTTCTTCCCCACGCAGGTCCACCTCCCCGCCGGCCAGTACCGCATCACCCTCACCACCAACCTCCCCTACGGGTCCATGTCCGGGTCTTACAGCGCCACGTTCCGCCCGGGCAACGACCGCTGCCAGTTCGCCACCAACGTCGGGCACGGCACCATCATCGGCACCACCACCCGCGCCACCGCCGACGGGTCCGCCACCTGCGGTAACTCGAACAACTCCCCCAGCGTGTGGTACAAGTACACCGCCCAGGCCACGGGGACCCTCCGGCTCGACACCTGTGGCTCTTCGTACGACACCACCCTCTCCGTCTACGCCACCAACTCGTGCCCCAACGGCACCGGGACCCAGGTCGGGTGCAACGACGACGCGGGTGCCAACGGTCCCTGCCCCAACACCACCCGCAGCTACCTCGAAGTCCCCGTCACCGCCGGTTCCACCTACTACATCCGCGTCAGCGGGTGGAACGGCGCCTCGGGCGATTTCGTCCTCCACGTCGGGCCCGTCAACGACGCCTGCTACAACGCCACCCCCATCGGCCTGGGCTCGCACCCCTTCGACAACGCCCTCGCCGACACCGACGGGCCCACCCTCGCCCAGTGCACCAACAACGGGCAGGACTTCCAGGTCAACGGCGACCTCTGGTACACCTACACGCCCGCCCTCTCCGGGCCCCTCACCATCGACACCTGCACCGCGACGTTCGACACCAAGCTCGCCGTCTACCGCGGCGCCCCCTGCTCCCCGGACTTCACCTACCTCGCCTGCAACGATGATGCGTGCTCGGCCACCCGCTCCCGCATCGCCGACCTCCCCGTCACCGCCGGCACCACCTACTACATCCGCGTCGGCGGGTACAAGACCGCCCGCGGGTCCGGCGTGCTGACCCTCTCCATGCCCCTGCCCTGCCCCGCCGACTTCAACGACGACGGGTTCCTCGACTTCTTCGACCTCGACGCCTTCATCTCCTGCTTCGAAGGGTTCGGCTGCCCGCAGGGCAAGACCGCCGACTTCAACGCCGACGGGTTCGTCGACTTCTTCGACCTCGACGCCTACGTCGCCGAATTCGACGCCGGGTGCTGAGACGCCCCGCCCCGACGCCTCGGATAGAGAAGGCCCCGGCCCCCGATATGGGCGCCGGGGCCTTTCGCGTTCCGATCCGGCGCCATCCTCGGGGGAGGGGGCTTTCACCCCCGGGGGCCGCGCACGTCCGGTATCATGCCTTGAGGCCACGACGGGCCCAGACCGCAATGGAACACCCCCGCCATGACATCCCCTCGGGACGTGCCGGCCTCCCGCCGGCGCCGCCGCCCGTGGCGAGGCTGACCAACGACGAATTCGGGGAGAAGTTCCGATCGGCGTGGCGCGTCCTCTGGTGCGTGGCGGCGTCGGTGACGGTCGACCGAGCCTCGGCCGATGATGTCGTTCAGGAGGCCGCGGTGGTCGCTCTGGGGAAACTTGACGAGTTCGATCCCGCGACCAACTTCACCGCGTGGATGGCCCAGATCGTCCGCTTCGTGGCCCTCAACCAGGGGCGCAAGGCCGCTCGGCGCCGGGGGCTCGAGTCCGCCGACGACGCCGCGCCGGGCCGCCACGAATCCCGGCACGACGCCCTGGATCACCGCGTCGAGGCCGCCCTCGAGGGCCTCGATGAGACCCCCCGCGCCTGCCTGATCATGCGGACCGTGCTGGGCATGTCGTTCAAGGACATCGCCGCGGCCTTGGGCATCCCCGAGGGCACCGCGATGAGCCACGCCTTCCGCGCCCGCCACGCGATGCGAGACCGACTCCTCCCGAACGCCGATCACGGCGCGGGCGGCACAGGGGGGGCCCGATGAATCACCCCCATCCCCCCATCCCCCCTACCCCACCCCACGATCCGGGCGACCGCGACGCCCTCGACCGTCTCATCGACGCCTACCTCGCGGGCGAACTCCCCGACGACGCACGCCAGCGTTTCGAGGCCGACCTGGCGCGTGACCCCGCGCTCGCCCGCGAGGTCGAGGCGTTCCGGGCCCTCTCGGCGTCGCTCCGCCGCGTCTTCACGCCGCCGCCGCCCATCGCCCTCGAACGCACGTTGACCGTGAGCGGCTCGGGTCGTGAGCCCGCCCATCGCCTCGGCCCGGCCGCGCCGACGCCCTCGTCCCCGTGGCGCCGGTGGGCGATCATCGCGGCCGCCGCCGTTGTCCTGATTTCGGGCGGGCTGGTGATCCGGCACTACACCTCGGGCCTGCTCCCCGAGAGCGGGTTCATCGCCCCCGATGCCCTCTACACCCGCGCCAAAACCAACGGGTTTACCCCCGAAGTGACCTGCACCCCCGACGAGTTCGGGAGGTTCGTCCAGAACCGCTTCGGCGCGACCCTGATCGCCAGCGTCACCGCCGGCGCGGGCGTCGACCTCCTCGGGTGGGCCTACGCGGACCAGTACGGCTCGCCCCTCTCCGAGAACGCCGCCATCCTCTACGCGAGAAGCCAGGACCAGGGGATCGTCGTCTTCATGGACCGCAAGGGCGAAGACCGGTCGCTGGCCGTCACGCCGTCGTCCGGCCTCCACCTCTACCGATCGAAGATCGGCGGGATGGTCTTCTACGAGGTCTCGCCCTTCGACGAACCCCGCGTCCTCCCCCTCATCACCACGCCCTGAGCCGCGTCTTACCCCTCACCCCGCCCCGGCCTTACACTCCACCCATGGCGGAACGCCCATCGTTCATCCGCGAGCAGGAACTGGCCGAGCGTCGCCGGGCCGTGCTCCTCCGCGTGGTCCGCGTCGCGTTCATCGTCCTGTTCTCGACCGTCACGCTCCTGAACATCCTCTCGCCCCCCGAGCAGCGCAGCGACGGGTCGATCAACCGCACGCTCTTCTGGCCCCTGACCCTCGCCGTCGCCGTCGGGCTCGCCGCGGTGGTCATCCTCGTCGACATCTTCACCCCGCGCAAGAAGATCTCCACGCTCTTCTCCGTCTTCCTGGGCCTCCTGGGCGCGATGATCGCCTCGCTCGCCGTCTCGGCCGTCATCGACCTGCTCGCCAAGTCCTACGACATCACCGACCAGGGGCTCCTCGCCCTGGTCAAGGTCCTCGTCGGGATCGCCCTGGCCTACCTCGCCATCACCACCGTCCTCCAGACCCAGGACGACTTCCGGCTCGTCATCCCCTACGTCGAGTTCGTCAAGCAGACCCGCGGCCCCAGGCCCATGCTCATGGACTCCTCCGCCATCATCGACGGCCGCTTCCTCGACCTCGCCGATTCGGGCCTGGTCTCCGCCCCCGTCGTGATCCCTCGCTTCGTCATCGAGGAACTCCACGCCCTCGCCGACAGCCAGGACAAACTCAAGCGGGCCAAGGGGCGCCGGGGGCTCGCCAACGTCGAACGCCTCCAGTCCTCCACCGCCGCCGACGTCTCGATCGAGGGCCCCGGCCCGCTCACCCAGCCCGCCGACCTCATGCTCCTCGAGCTCGCTCGGACCATGTCCGGGCTTATCGTCACCACCGACAGCGGGCTCGCCAAGGTCGCCGCCATCCAGGGCGTCGACGCCCTCAACCTCCACGCCATCGCCTCGGCCCTCCGACCCACCGTCGCCGCGGGAGACCCCGTGACCGTCCGCATCGTCCGCCCCGGGGAGCACCCCGGCCAGGGCGTGGGCTATCTCGACGACGGGACCATGGTCGTCGTCGACAACGCCGGCGGGCTCACCGGGCTCGACACCTCCGCCGTCGTCACCTCCATGATCCAGACCTCCGCCGGCCGGATGGTTTTCGCGCGCCTCGCCGGCCATTCACCCGCCGCAACGCCAACCACCCCTCCGCCCCCACCGTCGGCCCCGATCCCCGGCGCCGCCGACCCCGCTCCGCACCCGGCCCCCACCCCGCACGCGTCCGCGGAGCCCACCGCCCCGGCGCCAACGCCCGAGTCCATCGCCTTCACCGAGTCGCAGCCGATCATCTCGCTCGACCCCGCCAAGGGGCCCTTCCCGCCCAACCCGCCTCGATCGATCCGCACCGGGAGCCCGCGCAACCCGCGACGCTGACCCCCGCCCGTTCACAGTTTGCGGAGCGCGTCGGCGAGGAAGTCGATGTCCGCGGGGGTGTGAGCCGCCGACACCTGGCACCGCAGCCTCGCGTGCCCCTCGGGCACCACGGGGTACCCGAACCCGATCACGAACACGCCCAGTTCCAGCAGCCTCTGGCTCATCGCGATGGCCTTGGCCGTGTCGTGCACGATGATCGGGCAGATCGCGGTAGGGCTCTCGATGACCTCGAACCCGGCCTCGCGGATCTTCCGCCTCGCGTACGCCGCGTTGTCCCGGAGCCGACGCACACGCTCGGGCTCACGCAGCATGATCTCGATGGCCTTGTCCGCCGAGCACGCCACCGTGACCGGCAGCGCGTTGGAGAACAGCGTGGGCCTCCCCCGCTGCACCATCAGCTCGATCGTCCGCCGGTCCCCCGCGATAAACCCGCCCGCCCCGCCGCCCAGGGCCTTGCCCAGCGTCCCCGTGAACACGTCCACCCCGGGGGTCGGCGTCGCCCCGGCGGGGGCGTACATCCCGAAGTGCTCGTGCGTCCCGCGACCGGTCTGGCCCATCACCCCGTGCCCGTGGCTGTCGTCCACCACCAGCACCGCCCCGTGCGCGTCGCACAGCCGGCGCATCGACGGGAGGTCCGCCACCGACCCCTCCATGCTGAACACCCCGTCGGTCACGACCCACACCACCCCGGTCACCCCGGGGTCCCGCCTCGCCTCCGTCAACCTCTGCTCAAGGCTCCCCTCGCCCGTCAGGCGGTTGTTCTTATAGACCGACTTGAGCACGCCTTTCTTGATCGTCGTCGCCAGGCGGATGCTGTCGATGATGCACGCGTGGTTCAGCTCGTCCGAGATGATCAGGTCCCCCGGCTCGCACGCCGTGGGGAACAGCGCCTCGTTGGCCGTCCACGCCGACACGAACGTGTACGCCGCCTCGGTCCCCATCATCCCCGCGATCGAGGCCTCCAGGCGCTCATGAGGCCCGAAGGTCCCGCAGATGAACCGCACGCTCGCCGTCCCCGCCCCGTAATCCCGAAGCCCCCGGACCCCCGCCTCCACCACCTCCGGGTGGTTCGCCAGCCCCAGGTAGTTGTTCGAGCAGAAGCACAGGCACTCCCCGTACCCGCGCACCGTCACCCGCGCGTCCATCGGGCCTTCCAAGACCCGGAGCGTCTTCCACACCCCCCCTTGGCGCAGCTCCCCGAACAACCGCTCCGTCCGACCGCCGAGCAACTCCCGCGACGCGTTCATCCGTCCTCCTCGAAGCACCGGGCCGCTCACGCGCCCTGATCGAACAGCCTCACCCGCGTGTTCTCGACCGCCCACCGCACCCCCGCCTCGTACAGGTTGTCCAGGTCCGACACCGTGGGCGTCCACCCCTCCCCGCGGTTCCCGCGCCACCGCCCCAGGATCTCCGTCGTGATCGCACGCCGCCGGTCCTTGTCCAGCGCATCACCCCGGTGCACCATCGCCAGGGCGACCGTCAGTTCGAGCCACCGCACCGCGGCGGCGTAATGCTGGGCGTACGCGGGGCCGGATTTATCCACCCGCAACCGTAGGGCCCGCCCCACCCCCCGTCACCCGCCCCGCCCCCATCACCCGCCCCGCCGACCGCTCCCTCACCCACCCCGGCGCTCGCGGTCCAACTCCTCGGACAACGCCGACGCCATCCGGTGGTAATCGTCGAGCGTGTTGTAGACCTGCGCGCTGAGCCGGAGCACCCGCAGCCCACGCCCCGCGTGCGGGCCCGACGAGGGCATGAACCGCCACACCGGCGCCACGCACCCGTGCCGCTCCACCAGCGCGTCCTGGATCGGGTCGTCGTACACCGTGGGCCGGCCCGCCAGCGACGCGGGCGCCTCGGGCAGCACCACCGTCGCCATCGTCCCGATCATCGTCGCGGGCGCCGGCTCGGGCGTCTCCAGAGCGTCCAGCACGATCTCCCGGCCCTTGAGCACCAGGTCGTGGTTGTGCGCCATCACCGCCGGCCAGCCCCCGGGCATGACCTCCTCGAAGAAGCGCACCGCCGACGGCACCGACAGGATCGCCGTGTAGTCGTCCGTCCCCATGTAGTCGCTGTCACGCAGGAACAACGCCCGCTCGGGCCTGACCTTGTGCGCCCGGCTCGAGAGGCAGATCGTCCGGAACCCCTCCTGGAGCCGCTCGGGCACGTAGAGGAACCCCGTCCCTTTGGGCGCGCTCACCCACTTGTGGAAACTCCCCACGAAATAGTCCGGGTCCATCCCCGCGATATCCACCGGCACCTGCCCGGGCGCGTGCGTCCCGTCCACCAGCACCGTGATCCCGCGCGACCGCCCCAACGCCACCACCTCGCGGATCGGGAACACCAGGCTCGTCGCGCTCGTGATCCAACTGACCATCATCATCCGCGTCCGCGGCGTGATCGCCCGCTCCAGGGACGCCAGCACGTCCCCCGCCGACGGGCCCGGGAACGGCACGTGCGCCGTCACCGTCCGAACCCCGCGCGACGCGCCCAGCCTGGACAGCTCGTTGAGCCCAGACATGTACTCGTGGTCCGTGACCAGGACCTCGTCCCCCTCACGCCACGCCGTCTGGTGCAAGATCGTCGCGATCGCCACCGTCGCGTTCACCATCGGCGCGATCGTCCCCGGGGGGCAGTTCACGAACCGCCCCACCGCCCCCCGCATCCCGTCCATCAAGGGCTCCAGGTCCGCCTTGTAGAACCGCACCGGGTCCCGCTCTACCCGAGACCGCAGCCTCGCCTGCTCCTCCGCCACCACCCGCGGCACCGCCCCGTAACTCCCGTGGTTCAAAAACGTCAGCCCGGGGTCAAGGTCCCAGTGACGCGCGAAAAACGACACCCGCCCACGCTCAAACCCGCCCACGCGGGGCTCGGGGATCGGGGCCTGGGTGAGGACGGGCGTGGCGGCGGCGGAGGTCGATTTCACGCCCTCACTATCGGCACGCCCGCACGCCAAAGACAAGCCCCCGGGCACGGTTTTCACGCCGTTTCTGCGCGGCCCCCGGCCCGCCCCGCCCGCCCCCGCCGGGGCCTCGAGAACGGCCCCCGCCGGCCCCGGCCCCCGAGCCCCCCGGGCGCTACGCTGGGCGTCATGGGCCCCATCAAGAAAGTCGAACCCGAATCCCCCTGGCGCGACGTGATGGGGGGGGCTTCACGCTGGGAAATCCCCGTCCTCGACCACGGGTTCATCGCCCTCGTCGACGCCATGCCCCGCCTGGTCCCCCAGGACAAGACCGCCGACGCCGCCATCGTCCAGGCCGCCCGAGTCTCCTACGGGCAGGGCACCAAGAAAGTCTCCGAGGACCGCGGGCTGATCCGCTACCTTCTCCGCCACCGCCACACCACCCCCTTCGAGATGGTCGAGCTCAAGTTCCACGTCTGCATGCCCATCTTCATCGCCCGCCAGTGGATCCGCCACCGCACCGCCAACGTCAACGAGTATTCCGGCCGCTACTCCATCATCCCCGACCGCTTCTACACCCCCTCCCTCGACCAGGTCCGCAAGCAGTCCGCCAGCAACCGCCAGGGCGGCGAGGAACGCCTCGCCTCACCCGGCGCCCCCGACGCCGACCTCAAGACCGCCCAGGAGTTCCTCACCTTCCTCGCCAAGGTGGAGGCCTCCTACCAGGACTACCTCAAGCTCGCCGACGCCGGCGTCTCGCGGGAACTCGCCCGCATCGGGCTGCCCGTCAACATGTACACCGAGTGGTATTGGAAGTGCGACCTGCACAACACCCTCCACTTCCTCTCCCTGCGTCTGGACCCCCACGCGCAGAGCGAGATCCGCGACTTCGCCGCCGCCATGCTCGCCCTCATCGAGCCCATCGCCCCCTACACCGTCGAGGCCTGGAAGGACTACGCCGCCGAGGGGCTCCGCCTCTCCCGGCTCGAGATCGCCGCCCTCCAACGCCTCGCCACCGGCGGCGACGGCACCCTCGAATCCGACAACGCCCGCGAACGCGCCGAATGGGACGCCAAGCGGAAGTCCCTCGGGTTCTGATCCGGCCCGAGGGCGTCACGGGCACGCTACTGAGGGGGAGAGGTGGTGGGGGAGAGGTGGTGGGGGTGGTGGGGGCTTAGACCCCCATCAGGATCTCGAGGGTTCGCTGGTCCAGCCGCTCGTAGGGCAGCGGCCTCCCGGCCAGTTTCGCCCGGTCGAACCCCATCCCCAGCAACGTCTCGGCCTTGGACCGTGAGAACTTCTCGGTCAGCGCGTCCACGTCCTTCCCGGGCCGGTGGCACTGGCGCAGCAGCGCCTTGACCTCCGCGTCGGCGTTCCATTGGGCGGCCTTCTTCCTGAGGATCAGGTACGTCCGCATGCACCCCCGCGCGAACTCGATCACGTCCGCCCGGTCCGCCGTCCGGTACGCGTGCGCGTCGAAGTGCTTGAACCCCGCGTACTTGTGGTCTTCGAGCAGTTTCACCAGGAAGAACGCGTGCTTGAGGTTCGCCGACCCGAACCGGAAATCTTGGTCGTACCGCCCGAACTCCTGGTCGTTGAGGTCGATGTGGAACAGCTTGTCCGCCGCCAGCGCCGACGCCACCGCGTGCGTGAAGTTGAGCCCGGCCATGTGCTCGTGCGCCACCTCGGGGTTGACCCCGACCATCCCGGGGTGCTTGAGCGTGGGGATGAACGCCAGGTAGTGCCCCGTCGTCGGGAAGAACATGTGCCCCCGCGGCTCGTTGGGCTTGGCCTCGAGCGCGAACTTGTACCCGTACCCACGCTCGATCGAGTACTCGCACAGGAAATCCAGCGCCCGCCGGAACCGCGCCTCGGCCTCGACCGGGTCCTTCGCCGCGTCGCTCTCGCACCCCTCGCGCCCGCCCCAGAACACGTACACCGACGCCCCGAACCTCGCCCCCAGGTCCATCCCCCGCATCGCCTTCTGCACCGCGTACGCGCGCACCTCCGCGTCGTTGCTCGTGAACGCCCCGTCGCGGAACACCGGCTCGCCGAACAGGTCCGTCGTCGCCATCGCGACCTTCAGCTTCGTCCGCTTGAGCGCCGCCTCGAACTCCCCCACGATCCGACCGGCCTCCGCCTCCGACGCGTCGATGGGCACCAGGTCGTTGTCGTGGAAGTTCACCCCGTGCACCCCCCCGACCTCGCCCAAAAGGTCCACGATCTCCGCCGGGCTCATCACCCCGCGCGTCGGCTTCCCGAACGGGTCGCGCCCCGGGTTCCCCACGGTCCACAGGCCGAACGTGAACTTGTCCTTGGGTGTCGGGCTGAACTCGGACATCTCTCGGATCCTCCGCGCCCCACCGCCCCACCGCCCCACCGCCCCACCGCCCCACCGCCCCGGGGCCAGCGCCGACAATGTAGCGAACCTCCCGCGTCCCCGGCGTCCCGAACGCGACCGAGAATTCCCACCTCCCCCTAGCCCCCAGGCCCCCCACGCTCGCACTGACCCACGGACGGGCCCGGGCGTCGCCCTTCCTCTCCACTCACGCCCGACGCCGATGCCTCGAAAGGGACCCACATGAACGCCTCGAACCTCGTGACCCCCGCCCTGCTCCTCGCCGCCCTCGCCGGGACGGCCCGCGCCCAGTGCACCTCCCAACTCCTGACCCACTTCGCCCCCCAGTCCTTCGACCGCTACGGCGCCGCCGTCGCGGGGGGGGGCAGCGTCATCGTCGTCGGTGCCCCCTTCGACGACATCGGCAACGCGACCGACGGCGGGGCCCGGTTCATCTACGAGAACGGCCCCGCGGGCTACATCTACGCCCAATCCTCCCACTCCGGAACCAACAGCCTCGGCATGGGCCGGAGCGTCGCCACCGACGGCCTACTCGTCGCCGCCGGCACCGGGGGCGGGCCCACCAACGGCGCCTTCGTCCAGGGCGGCGGGACGATCGCCCGCAAGGTCAGCGGCCTCTGGACCAACGCGCCCATGCCCGCCCTGGGGCTCAACGCCGGCGATGAGTTCGGGTTCTCCGTCGCCGCCGGCGCGGGCCGCGTCGCTTTCGGCGCCCCCCGCCGAGATTTCAACCCCGGCGACGACATGGGCGCCGTCATGGTCTACCGCATCAACGCCCAGGGCAATACTGAACTCGTGACCCAGGTCATCCGCCCGGCCAACTCCTCCCAGGCCGGCGAACACTTCGGGTATTCCGTCGCCATCGCCCCATCCGGCGTCCCCAACGCCGGCATGCTCGTCGTCGGCGCCCCCGACCGCGACTCCGACGCCATCAACTCCACCGGCGGCATCTACGTCTTCAACTCCACCGGCCAGGGCTATTCCCTCCAGAACCTCCCCACCCAGTGGCACGAGGCCTTCCAGTTCAACGGGCTCGCCGTCGCCACCAACGGGTCGTGGATCACCTCCGGCGCCCCCTCCTTCGGCAACGCCCGCGGCCGCGTCTTCCTCTACCAGCGCCTCCCCAACGGCAACTGGGAGCCCACCGGGTTCATCTCCGGGCCCGGCGGCGACGGCGGGAACTTCGGCTACAACCTTGCCATGAACCCCGACTGGCTCGCCGCCACCGCACCGGGGCACGATCAGGTCTTCCTTTTCCGCCTTCAGGAAGGGTCCTGGGGCCTCCACCGCACCCTCTCCGCGACCTTCATGAGCGGGTCCAACCAGTTCGGGTCCTCCGTCGGGCTCACCAACGACCACGTCGTCATCGGCGACAGCAACGACTCCGTCACCCTCTTCTCCGGCGCCGGGTCCGCCCGCGTCGTCCCCCTCGCCTGGATGAGCGGCGCCGACGAGGCCGCCGCCGCCGAGATCATCTCCGTCCCCTCGTCTCGCACCGGGTGCCTCCGCGGCGCCACCCCCACCGCCAACGGCCTCCCGGGCCTCTGCGGCAGTTCCGGGAACGCCGCCGACGTCTTCTACCGCTTCCGCGCCCCCAAGTCCGGCATCATCATCGCCGACACCATCGGGTCCGACTACGACACCGTCCTCACCGCCCACCACGCCCTCCCCACCTGGCAGGGCTCCAACCTCATCGTCTGCGGCGACGACATCCCCGAGCTGTCTTCCGTCGCCTCGCGCATCGCCTTCCCCGTCGTCCAGAACCAGACCTACTGGCTCCGCGTCGCCGGGTACAGCGGGCTCGTCGGCGGGTTCACCCTCAACGTCCGTTACGAGTGCCCCGCCGACTTCAACGACGACGGGTTCCTCGACTTCTTCGACCTCGACGCCTTCATCGAGTGCTTCGACGGCTTCGCCTGCCCCCCGGGCAAGACCGCCGACTTCAACGCCGACGGGTTCGTCGATTTCTTCGACCTCGACGCCTACGTCAACGCCTTCGACGCCGGGTGCTAAGACCCGCCCCGAACGAACATCCCGCACCGGCGTCCCGAGAGGGGAGACGCCCACCAAGAGCCCGGCCACAGCGCCGGGCTCTTTCCTTGGCCCGGCTCACGCCGCCTCCGACGACGCCGGCGACCGCAGGTGCACCACCATCTGCGGGAACGGGATCTCCAGCCCGCCCGCCTCCACGGCCCGCTTGGCCGCGCGGATCGTCGCCTGCCTCACATCGATGAACTGCTCCCGCGGCGCCCACACCTGCACGACCCAGTCCACGCTCGACGAGTTCAGCGTGCTGAGCACCACCCGAGGGGGTGGGTCCGGGAGCGCCCCGGGCACCTCCCGCGCCGCCTGCTCCAGCAGCCGACGCGTCGTGTCCAGGTCCGCCCGGTAGTCGATCCCGATCGTCACGTCCACCCGACGCCTCGGGTGGTGCGTGATGTTCTCGATCGGCGAGCCCACGATCTGACCGTTGGGCACCACCACCCGCCTCCCGTCCGGCGTGTCCAGCTCCGTCATGAACAGGTCGATCTCGTTGATCCGACCCGTCTGCCCCGCGATCACCACCATGTCCCCGAACTTAAACGGGCGGAACACCAGCAGCATCACCCCCGCCGCCAGGTTCGACAGGCTGCTCTGGAACCCCAACGCGATCGCCAGCCCCATCGCCGCCAGCACCGCCGCGAAGCTCGCCGTCTGGACGCCCAACACCCCCAGCGACGAGATCACCGCCAGCGCCAGGATCGCCCACTTCGCCAGGTTCGCCAGGAACTTGGCCACCGTCATCTCGAGCTTGGTCCGCTCCGCCGCCCGCCGGATCAGGCGTCGAACAAACCCCGACGCCACCCACGCCCCCGTCAGCATGATCAGCACCGTCCCCGCGCGGTACCCACACGTCATGATCATGTCCCCCCACTGATCCCAGAACTCTCCCCCCGACGCCGGGGACAGTGCAGCGGTAGGGGTCGGGGTCAGCGCGAGCACAACCTGTTGAAGCAGCAGCATGCGACATCCTCGGATCGAGCGAGGGCCCGGCGCAATGACCCGGGCCACGGCGGGGTTACACTTCCCCGTCAGGCCGACGCGGTCCGCCGGACCGTCGCGGAAAGGTTACACCAACCGCCGGTCGATATCCGATGATGTCGGGGACGCGGTGCGCCACCACCGACGGGGTAGACGATGGAACAGCACACTCATCTCCAGATCGATCGCCGCTCGCTCGTCCTCGCCGCCGCCGGAGGCGGGCTCGTCCTCGCCCTCGCCGGGTGCGCGGGCGGCTCCTCCCGCGGTGCCTCCGCCGGCGCCAACACCAGCGACGCCCCCGGGCCCCTCTGGCCCGACGACCTCGCCAAGGACGCCGGTCGGCCCCTCACCCAGCCCTCCAACCCCGTCGTCGCTCAGACCCCGCCCCCGGCCGGTCCTGTCCCGGGCGTCATCCCCCGCTCCGCGTGGACCGCCGCACGGCCCATCGACTCCCGCGCCGAGCCCATGAAGCCCATCTCCCGGATCACCGTCCACCACTCCGCCATCGACAGCACCTCGCTGCGAACCAGCGACGACGTCGCCCGCCAGCTCGAAGGCATCCGCCGCGAGCACGTCAACCGCAAGGGCAAACCCTTCGCCGACATCGGGTACCACTACATCATCGACCCCTCGGGACGCGTCTGGGAAGGCCGACCCCTCCGCCTCCAGGGCGCCCACGTCGAGAACCAGAACGAGGGCAACCTCGGCATCATGGTCATGGGCAACTTCGAACGCCAGTCGCCCACGCCCCAGACCACCGCCGCCATCGAACGCTTCGTCGCCCTCCAGATGCGGCGCCACAGCGTCCGCTCCAGCCGCGTCTTCACCCACCGCGAGATCGGCAAGTCCAC
Source organism: Phycisphaeraceae bacterium (assembly GCA_015200025.1). GTDB lineage: Bacteria > Planctomycetota > Phycisphaerae > Phycisphaerales > UBA1924 > UBA2396. The sequence goes on from CP054186.1 coordinate 1,969,364, forward strand.
CTGCCCGGGGTCCAGCCTCCAGCGCTTCATGGTCGCCTGCCGCGGGCCCTCGGGCGCCCTCCGCAACGCCTGAACCCCACACCCCTTCGCCGCCCCGCCGGCGGCCCGCCCGACGGCACGGCCGGACGCCTCAGCCCCGGAACCACCTCGCCACCGCGTGGATCGTCACCGCGCGGCCGATCGCCGCGATCGACTCCGTCAGCGGGATGTGCTTCGGGCACACCTTCACGCAGTTCTGCGCGTTCCCGCAGTCGCTCACCCCGCCCGGGCCCATCAACGCCTCCAGACGCTCACCCTTGAGCGCCCGGCCCGTCGCGTGCTCGTTGAACAGCCTCGCCTGCGAGATCGCGTGCGCCCCGATGAAGCTCGTCCCCCACGCCTTGGGGTCCTCCTCCAGCGTGAACTGCGGGCACGCCTCCAGGCAGCACCCGCAGCTCATGCACTCCGACAACGCGTACCGCGTCTCCTGCTGCGCGGGCGTCTCCCGGGGGCCCGGGCCCAGGTTGTACGTCCCGTCGATCGGCACCCACGCCTTCACCCGCGAAAGGTTGTGGAACAGCCTCGACCGATCCACCCACAGGTCTCGCACCACCGGGAACTTCGACATCGGCTCCAGCGTGATCTCGTCCCCCTCGCCCGGCGCGTACTCGTCGATCAGGCACGAGCAGCTCTGACGCACCCGGCCGTTGATCACCATCGTGCACGCCCCGCACACCTCTTCCAGGCACCCGCTGTCCCACACCACCGGCGTCGTCCGCTCCCCCTCCACCGTCACCGGGTTCGACGCGATCTGCTGCAGCACCGAGATCACGTTCGACCCCGCCTCCGCCTTCACCGCGAACACCTCCCACCGCGACGCCTTCCCCGGGCCCTCGCACCGCTTCACCCGCACCCGGATCGTCCGCCCGGGCACCGCCCTCGCCCGATTCCCCCCACCCGCTCCCGATCCCCCACCCGCTCCCGATCCCGCCCCAGCCGCCGGTGTGAAGTTCAGCATCGTTCCGTCCCTCCGCGGCCCTCGCCGCGATCCTGACCTATCCGCCACGCGCCCGCCTCTCAAACCCCCGACATCGCCGGCTTGGGCTGCCCGGCCCCGGCCTCTTTCTTCCCGTACGTCCTCGCCGTCGGCCTCACGAGCGACCCGTCCACCGGCGCGAACTCCACCGTCACCCGCTGGCCCGTCGCGTCCCACCGCGCCACCGTCGTCTTCATGAAGTTCGCGTCGTCGCGCTCCGGGAAATCCGTCCGGTAGTGCGCCCCGCGGCTCTCCTTCCGCTCGATCGACCCCAGGCACACCGCCTCCGCCACGCTCAGCATGTCCCCCACCGCACGAGCAAAGCACAGCGACTGGTTCGACCACCCCGCCGCGTCCGGCACCCGCACCCGCGCCATCCGCTCCTTGAAATCACCGATCCGCGACAGGCACTCCCGAAGCCGACCCTCACTCTTGACCACCGTGCACGCCGCCGTCATCTCCGCCCCCAGCTCCCGGTGGATCACGTACGGGTTGGTCTTCTCGTCGGCCTCGCCCCGCGACGCCGCCCCCAGCAGCGCCTCGTACTTCGACTGTTCCGCCGACCGCGCCGACTCGTACACCGACGCCCCCACCTGCCCGTGCGGCGTCTTCGACGGCGCCCCGTTCTTCATGTAGTTCACCACCGACAGCCCGCAGAACAACCCGTCGAAAATGCAGCTCAACAGCGCGTTCGCCCCCAGCCGGTTCGCCCCGTGGTACGCGAAGTTCACCTCCCCGAACGCGTACAGCCCCGCCACGTTCGTCACCATGTTCCCCGGGTCCCCGTACGACATCCCCAGCCCCACCTCCGACCCCAGCGGCGGGGCGCTCCCCGACACGTGCTTGCTCAGCGGCTCGCCGGGGTTGTACCGCCCCTTCACGAACGTCGTGTGCAGCCCGCCCATGCTGTAGTGCACCGCCGGGAAAATCTGCATCGGTTCCCGCCGCGGATCGACCCCCACGAACTTCTCGTAGATATCCAGGATCCCGCCGAGCTTCCGGGTCAGGTACTCCGGGTCCTTGTGCGTCAGGTCGAGGTACACGCTGTTCCCGCCGCCCACGCCCAGCCCCTGGTTCACGCAGATATCGAAGATCTCGCGCGTCGCGATATCCCGCGGCACGATGTTCCCGTAGGCCGGGTATTTCTCCTCCAGGAAGTAGAACCGCTCGGCCTCGGGGATCTCCGACGCCCGCCTCGCGTCGTTCTTCGTGCGGGGCACCCACACGCGCCCGCCCTCCCCGCGCGCCGATTCCGACATCAGCCTCAGCTTGTCCGCCCCGGGGATCGCCGTCGGGTGGACCTGGATCATCTCCGGGTTCCCGTACGCCACCCCCGCCTTGAAGCACCGCGCCGCCGCCGCCCCGGTGCAGATGATCGAGTTCGTGCTCTTCCCGAACACCAGCCCGTTGCCGCCCGTCGCCATCACCACCGCGTCCCCTCGGAACGCCCGGACCTGCATCGTCCGCAGGTCCTGCCCCACCACGCCCACGCACCGCCGCCCGCCCCCCGCGTCGTCCGCGAACACCGGGCCCAGGAACTCCCAGTACTCGTACTTCGTGATCTTCCCCTCCGCCTCGTACCGCCTCGCCTGCTCGTCCAGCGCATAAATCAGCTGCTGCCCCGTCGTCGCCCCCGCGAAGTGCGTCCGCTTGAACAGCGACCCCCCGAACAGCCTCAGGTCGCGGTACCCCTCGCTCGTCCTGTTGAACGGCACGCCCATCCGGTCCAAGAGGTCGATGATCCGCGGGGCCCAGTTCGCCATCTCCAGCACCGGGTGCTGGTCCGCCAGGTAGTCCCCCCCGTAGATCGTCTCGTCGAAGTGTTCGTACTCGCTGTACCCCTGCTGACGCGCCACCTCGTTGCACGCGTTGATCCCGCCCTGCGCGCACACGCTGTGGCTCCGCTTCACCGGCACCAGGCTGAACAGGTCCACCGGGACCCCGGCCTCCGCGATCCGCACGCTCGCCGCCAGCCCCGCCAGCCCGCCCCCGACCACGATCACACGGTGCGACATCTCGGCTCCGTTCCGCGTGCGTCTCGACGCACGCCCTCATGTCCTTCACTTCGACGACCGATCCCCGTGGGCTTCACTCCCCCGGCGAAACCACCCTCCCCTGTTCCAGCGACGCCTCCACCGCCCGCGCCTCCCGCGGGTCGATCGTCACCGCCGCGAACAGCGCCGACCACGCCATCGCCATCAGCCCCACCCCGAGCCCCAGGCACACCCCGCCCCACCGGCGCTGCGCCCTCGCGCTCACCGTCAGCCCCCACGTCACCGCCGCCGTCCACAGTCCGTTCGCGAAGTGGAACACCAGGAGCGACACCCCCGCGAAATAGAACGCCGACACTACCAGCCCCGCCCCCGTCCACCCCGATTCGCTCCCGCGCAGCGCCATCGCCAGCGTGCTCGTCGCCGCGTCGTGCGACCACACCGCGCCCCCGGGCACCAGCCATGACCACCCCCACCGGAGCGTCGCCACGTGGTAGAAAATAAAGAGAATCCCCACGTACCCGCTGATCCGCTGCCACGCGTACCGCCGGTTGTCCTGGTACGCGTACCGGTCCGTGTTGCTCCGCCCCGTCCGCGCGTAGTACACCCCCAGCACCGCGTGGAACGCGATCGCCGCCCACAGCGTGATCTCGATCAGCAGCAGGTGCGGCACCTGCTCGTTGATCCACGTCACTTCCTTCTGGAAATACGCCACCCCCCCCTCGCCCAGCGTCACCCCGTCCGCCCCGAACGAGTACTTCTCCCCCTCGCCACGCAGCCCCGCCTTCCCCCACAACAGCGACGAGTTCGTCACCAGGTGCGCGATCAGGAAAACCCCGATCGGTACGATCCCCGTCAAACTGTGCAGGCGACGCAGAAGAAAGTAGTGACGATCCATGAACGACATTGGACGCTCCAACCCGGCTCCCTCCCGTCGTGCCCACCCACCTCTTGCTCACCCCCGTCGCTTCTTCGCCCTGCCCACGCCGATCGCCAACGCCCGGCCTACACCGCCCCGCCGCCCAGCCCGGGTTTGGGCACCACCACCCCACCCACCCCGCCACCCTTACCCGTCGCGCCACCCATCGGCGTGATCCGGCCCTCCGCCACCGCCTTGTCGATCTCCTTCGCCAACTCCACAAACTCGAGCCTCAGTTCCCCCGCCGTCCGAGTCATCATCGCCTGCTCGCGCTCGTTCAGGTTCCCCTTGGTCTTCTCTTCGAGAATGCCCAGGAGGTCGATGTACACCCGCGCGTACTCCAGCGCCACCACCGCCTTGCCTGTCCTGGGATCCGGGAACGCGCCCATGTACTGCAGCGCCTGCGTCGCCAGCATCGACACCAAGTCCTCAAACCCAAGCCGCTCCGCACCCGCCGCCCCGCCCGCACCGCCCGGCGCCCCGCTCGCCGCGCCGCCGGGCCCCGCGCCCGCGGGCGAGCCCGGCGCTTTGGCTTGCTTGGCCGACTCCGAGAGTTTCGCCTTCTCCGCCTGCGCCTGGGCTTTCCAATCCGTATCAATGATCAGCTTGGGTTCGAGTTCATCGGGCATGAAGGGCTCCGGGACGTGGTCGGGGTGCTGGAGCGCTCCTCCGACGAGCGCCCGAGAAAAGCTGCGAAAGACCGGCCGGGCCGGGTAGACCCGCGCCGTCCGACGCCGAACAATCCTCCATCTCGGCACCGCGGCGGCACGATCCGATCCTAGGCGATCCGCCCGCGTCCGCGACCGATCCCGGAGCCACCCGATGAGGCGATCCGCCCCCGTCCGATCCACCGCCCGCGGGTCCGTCGCCGCCGTATGGCTCGCCGCCCTCGCCGGGTGTGCCTCATCCTCCACGCCTCCCACGCGCACGCTCTCCGCCGCCGAGTTCGCATCCGCTCCCACCCCCACCCTCGCCCCCACCCCTTCGTCCTCCCCCGACGCCACCCCCGGCCCATCCGCCCCACCCCAGGCCGACAAGGCCGTCGGCGCCGATGCCGGCGTGCCCGCACGCACCGCGCCGAGCTCCCCATCCGCCATCGCCCAGCAGACCGTCGTCACCCCGGGCCCGCCGATCCTTGATCCCGTCGCCCCGCCCTCCTCGGGCGATCCCACCCTCGTCGACGCCAAGATCGGCAACGTCAACAACCGCGCCGTCTACGCCTCGTCCTTCCTCGCCCCCATGGCCCGACGCCTCACCACCGACGCCGAGGAGATGCTCAAGGCCTCCCGCCCGGGCGAGCCCGCCGCACGCCTTCGCGAGCAGTGGCGCGCCAGGGCCGCCGAACGCATCAAGCTCGAACTCAACCTCTTCATCGCCCGCGAGATCCTCCGCGCCGAGGCCCTCGCCTCGCTCTCCGCCGACCAGCGCGTCGGGCTCCGCGGGTACCTCGAACGACTCCAGGGCGACCTCATCCGCCAGAACTACGGCAGTCGCGCCATCGCCGAGGAACGGGTTACGTCCTCGGGGCAGGTCTCCAGCCTCGACGAGTACTTCAAGAACACCGAGCAGGGGGTCCTCGTCGAGTTCGAGATCGAACGGTCCATCTCCCGCAACGTCCAGGTCCCCTGGCGCGACATCAAGATGGCCTACGAACGCGCCCAAGACCGCTTCAACCCCCCGCCCACCGCCGTCTTCCGCGTCATCCTCGCCCCCGCCCGCCGGCAGGCCGAGGTCACCGACGCCCTCGCCGCCGGCGAGCCCTTCGAGGCCGTCGCCGCACGCGAGGTCAACCTCCTCGCCGACCGCGACGCGGGGCTCTCCCCGCGTCCCGTCGCCGGCGAGTTCGCCCAGGGCAACTATTTCTCCGCCGCCCCCGTCAACCGCGCCGTCCGCGAGTTGAGCCCGGGGCAGACCGCCGGGCCCATCGTCGTCGGTCCCGACGCCTGGTGGATCAAGCTCGAACGCATCGACGCCGTCCGGATCCCCCTCTACGACGCCCAGCTCGAACTCGAACGTGAACTCCGCGAGGACCGCGAGGCCAAACTCCTCGACCGCTACATCCGCCGCCTCAAGCAGCGTGCCAGCTTCACCGACCTCGACGAGATGGTCGCCCGCCTTGTCGATTTCGCCGCCAACCGCTACTTCGAACCCGCCCTCGCCCAGCATGAACGCGCCCGGTAATCCCGAGCCCGTCCGCCGGTCGTCCCTCTGGTCAGCCGTCCGGTCGTTCGTCCGGGCCGCCCTCCCCGCCCGCCCCACGCGCGACGACCGCTGGTGGGGACGCCGCGGCGAACGCGACGCCGAGCGATTCCTCAAAGAGCACGGCTTCCGGATCCTCGGCCGAAACGCCCACCTCGGCGCCTTCGAGGCCGACCTGGTCTGCGAGGACCCCGACCGACGCACCATCGTCGTCGTCGAGGTCAAGGCCCGCGTCCGCAAGCCCGACGGCTCCCCCGCCGGTAACGCCCTGCCCCCCGCCGCCGCGATCACCGCCCACAAACGCCGAAACCTCCGAGGCGTCCTCCACGCCCTCCTCGCCGCCAACCACTGGCTCGACCGCCCGCGACGCGTCGACGTCGTCGAGGTCGTCTACCACCTCGACGCCTCGGGACGCCCCGGACCACCCGCCATCCGACACCTCGCCAACGCCGTCGCCTCCCGCGGTTGACCCACACCCCGCCGCCCACCCAACCCCCGCCCGCGCCGATTGCGCCGAACGTGACGACCCGCGAACGTCCGGGAAGACCGCTCTTGCCGCCACGTGCACACACGCCCCCGGCGTGGGCCGATACTCACGCCGATGACGCGCCACACCACCACCACCGATCCCGCCCCGCGCCCCGCGCGGGCCCACACCACCCTCGCCGTCATCGCGGCCTGCGCCGTGGTCATCACCGCCCACCTGCTGGGTATCGCCTGGCTCTCCGAGACGGTCTGGGGGGTGCCCGCCGGGCTGTGGATCGTCCCCGCCTGGGTCGCCCTGGCGTGGCTCATCTCACCCAAAGACCGCGCTGAGTTGCCCGGAAACCTCCAATCTCAACCCACGCCCCTTCCCATACATGTCCCATCTCCGGCCCCGGCCCTCGCGGCGATCCCGCGACACCACAAAGGCAAGAAAGGCACCCGCGCGCGCGCCGCGACGGACGAACCGCCCGCGCCCGCCCTCGCGATCACGCGTCCCGGCGCACACGGCCCGATCTTGCGTTCCTCGTGGAACACCTCGGGGCTCAAAGAGCGAGCCTGCGCGCTCGCGTCGCGCGCCGCCGGGACGTTGTGCGGTGATCGAGCGGGCGAATGGCTGGACGATCACGGGCCGGGCGTGAGGCCGCTGGTGGTCGGGCTGCGGATCTCGCGCGACGTGGGGTCGGCGGTCCGCGGGGCGGGGGACACGGCGGACGTGCGGTGGGTGACGGTGAACGAGGGGGGGGAGGCGGGCGAGGTGTGCCGGCGGCTGGGGCTCGATGCGCTGGTGACCGATGGGGAGAACCAGGGGCTGTGCGTGGTGACGCCGGAACGTGCGGGGCGTGAGGCGGCGTGGTTCGATTGGGGCGGGCCGAGGCCTTTGTCGTACTTCTCGGTGTTCCCGATGCGGGTGGACGCGGCGCGGGCGACGCTGGCGGGTCAGAGCGCGGCGTTGTACGACCGGCCCGGGTCGGCGGGTGAGGTGCTGCGGGCGTTGATCACGGCGGCGGGGCTGCTCTCGCGGCATCCGAGGCGGTTGTCGGCGGCGGATCGGCTGATGGGCCGTGTGTCGTCGCTGCGTGCGGTCGATGGGGTGGAGCCGGCGTGGGAGGGGATGACGCGTCTGGCGGAGGCGGTGTCGGCGTGGGGCGAGTCGGCGGGGTCGGCGTCGCGGGTTGGGGCGCGGGTCTCGACGGCGTGGTTGGCGTCGGCGGCGGTGCCGGCGGGGGTGGACCGGGTGGCGTTGATGGAGTCGTCGTCGATCCCGGCGGCGGACGAGCCGGAGGTGCTGCTGCGGTTGGGCGCGGTGCGGATCGCGATGGGCGATGAGGGGCTTGGGATCGATGCGATCCTGCGTGCGGACCGGCTGCTACGGGACCGCGGGGTGGTGGTGGGGGTCGATCCGGTGACGCTGATCCAGGCGGAGATGGAGCACGGGACGTTCGGGGAGCTGACGGTTGGGCGTGTGGCGGCGGGGATCTGCCTGGCGTGCTCGAAGACGCCGGCGGACCGGATCGGGTACGTGAAGGAGGACCTGCTGGAGGACATGCGGTTCGCGTCGTGGCTGGTGGGACGGGACCCGGAGCGGACGACGCTGATCGAGGTGTTCCGGCGGCTCGAGCGGGCGCGGCGTTCGGAGGTGTTCGGGCTTCCGAAGGCGGCGTGAGCGGGGCCCCTCACCGCCTACGCGGGAGCGTCGGCACCTCTCCCCGTTCACTTCGTTCACGGGGCGAGGGTGGGAAGCGGGGAGAAGGTGGGGATTACGGGCGGGTTGTGCGTCGGCGTCGGAGGGCGAGGGGGGCGGCGGCGGCGAGAGGGAGGGCGAGGGTGCCGGGGGCGGGGACGTTGTCGAGGACCCAGACCACGGCGACCTCGCGGAGGTAGTCGCGGTGCGAGCCCCGGCCGGAGATGTAGAGTTTGCCGTCGTGCATCGACGCCGACACGGCCGTCGAGGTGATCCACCCGTCGTCGAGGAAATGATGGAGGTTGACGGCGGAGGCGGGGTCGTCGGAGAGCCAGAGGGTGGCCCTGGAACCGACGTCGAGGGTGTAGGTGGTGCCGACGTGGTATTGCCCGGTGGTGGCGTAGACCCAGGCCTGGTACACGTCGTCGGGGGTGAGGTCGACGGCGGATTGGGCCGTGCCGCGCCAGAGCATCGCGCGTGCGCGGCCCTGGGTGGTCAGGGCTTCCCCGACCTGCACACCGTCGGCCACGCCGTGGACCTCCGACCGTCGCATGCCGGCCGGGTGGAGGTCGACGTACGAATCGGCGGATCCGCTCCAGAGGGCGGCGTGGAATTGCCCGAAGGTGTTGAAGAAGACCCGGCCCCCCTGCGTCCGCCCGTCGGTCGCTGTGGCGTACGACCATCGGGCCCCGGCGGGGTGGAGGACCGTCGGCGAGGCGGAATCAAAGTCCCACAGGATGGCGTTGCGGTTCCCGGTGCGGGCGTGGTTCGCCGACCCCACGGCCTGTCGCCCCGCGGTGCCATCAACCGTGTGAGCCAAATAATTCACGCGATCCTGGGGTAACAACACGCACGTTTCAGCGCTGCCCTGCCACCGCACCGGGGACGGCAAGCCAGAGCCATCATTCAAATTCCCGACCTGATAGAGAGCAGACATCCCAACGATTTGACCGCCGTACCATGCGCCCTCGGCGGGGAGCAATGATCGCATCGAAGCAGATGACGTCTCCCATATCATGGGTTGATCGGCCACGACATCGAACGGTGGTGTGGGGAGCGAGGCGTAGCCGCCTTGCAAGCCGCCCCCGGTCGCCAGCGCGGACGTGCCCCTCGCCGGCCAGCCCGGGTGCAGCATCACGGACCGCCAGTCGGCGGCGGCGCTGGGGATCAACGACGCGAACGTGAACGCGAGCGCGTGAAGGGGACCTTTCATCGTGACCCCCGATCGTTCGAGATCCAATATTCCAGCAGCGCCAGGTCTTCAAGATCGACCCGGTCATCGCCGTTGAGGTCGCCGTCGGGTTTCTCTTCGAGCACGGCGCGGGCGAGCGGCTCGGCGTGCTCGGGCCGGAAGCGCAGCCCCATCGGCCCGGCGGGGCAGAGATTGACGGTGATCTTGTGCGTGTAGAGGTTTCGGGGTGTCCAGCCGCCCATGCCGTCGGGCTCACGGGCGACATACACCGGGTACAGACGTCGCTGCGCCTCACCCGCGACGGGGAGGTGGAAGAAATCGCCCATCATCAGGTCCGGGGCGGCGGGGAAGGTGGTCGGCGTGAGCCGGGCCTGGCTGAGCAACGACCACGGCCCGCTGGAAGGCCAGGCGACGCGGATGAAGTACACGTCCAGCCGGTTGTTGGTGTAGGCCGGCGGGGCCTGATCGTGGCGGTTGTCGTAGAACATCAGGCACAGGGCGCCGGTGCAATCGACGGCGAGGGCGAGGCCGCACTGATCGGGGCCTTGCGTCGTGATCAATCCCGGGGCGATGCCGAGCGAGGCATCGGTGATGTGGATGTAATGCTCGCCCGGGGTGTTGCCCCAGGATCGGCCGTTGTCGGTGCCGCGGAAGATGTAGACGTCGGTGTTGCGGTCTTCCTGTTCCGGGCCTTGCGCGGAGCGGCCGTAGAACGCGACGTAGACGATGTTGGGGGTGGCCGACCGGTCGACGGCGATGGCGGGCGAGTTGGTTCGTTTGTCGACGCGGTACGGCGAATCGCCGAGGTCGTTCAGCTCGCCGTAGCGGCGGGTGATCTGAATCGGCGGATCACCCTCAAGTCTGATTGGAGGATACTCTATAGGATTCCATACTGTCCCACCGTCGGTTGAGAAGAGCACAAATGGTCGTCTCTCATTGTATATGCCGGCATTGAGAACCGGGCATCGCGCGGGGTTGGTGTTCTCGCAGATCGCGTCGGCGGTGGCCACCACGATGGTGCCGTCGTCGCAGACGACCGACGCCGCCCCCCAGCCCTCGTAGTCGCAAGGGGTGATCGGATTGGACGGCTCGAGGCGGCGGGTTGTGAATGGGCCCAAGGTACCGCCGGCGGTCTCGGCCATCATCGAGGCGTGGATGGGGCCCGTGCCGCCCCCAGAAGGATGCGTATGACAGTTCCCGACCCCTCCGGGGCGATAGTTGTAGGACATGACCCACGTTCGAACGGGTTCGGGGCTCGCGGGCATGAGGGGGCCTCCCGCCATGGAGGGACGATCACCCACGGGGAGGACCACGTTCAAAGGATGCTGCCCGACGGTCGTTTCGCCGGGCTCCCGGTAGGTGAATGCGATCTTTGTGCCCGGCGGGAAGGACGCCGTCTGACCCCCCAGGACAATCCGTCCCGATCCTGGTGCGCAGGCCGCAAGGGGATCGGTGACGATAACGGGGAAGCTCCCGTGCGAGAATGAAGCTCCGCCGTCGATGGTGATGGCGTAGCGCCCGCCGTACGAGATGATCCCGAGTTCGTTTTCATTGATCTGGCTCGCCGCCGACGCGGGCTCCTGCCAGTTGAGGCCACCCCCGAACGCGTTGACTTTGATCTGCGGCCCGAACGTCACCGCGGGCGGAGGAGCGGGTATCGCCCCCCCCCCCCCCCGCCGGTGATGCGTTCGTTGGGCGCAGACGCGAAGGCGGCGGAGGTGGTGACGAGCATGCATGAAGTGACGAGGGAGCGTGAGCGCATGTGATCCTCTACCAGTCAATATAACACGAGAATCGGGAGGGGCCAGCAGGGTGTCAGGATTCGGAGTTCGACGGGTGGAGGAAAGGCCCCTCACCTCCCCACACCCCATGCGGGAGCGTGGGCACCCCTCACCGCCCTCGCTGCGCGAGGGCACCTCTCCCCGCTGGGGCGGGGAGAGGGCGGGAAGCAGAAAGCAGAAAGCAGAAAGCAGAAAGCTGGATGCTGGGAGCGGGGAGCAGGAAGCAGGACGCCGGGATCCGGAGGGTGTGTGGGGGGTGAGGGTCAGGCGACGCGGTTGGGGGGTTCGCGTTCGGCGAGCGCGGCGGCGATGTTGTCGGCGACCATGGCGGTCATCATCTCGCGGTAGCGGGCGGCGGCGCTGCCGATGTGGGGGGTCATGACGACGCGGTCGGAGGCGGTGAGGGCGGGGTGGATCTGGGGTTCGTGCTCGAAGACGTCGAGGCCGGCGGCATAGAGGCGGCCTGTGGCGAGGGCGTCGGCGAGGGCGTGCTCGTCGACGACTGGTCCCCGGGCGGTGTTGACGAGGATGGCGGTGGGCTTCATGAGGGCGAGGCGGTCGCGGTTGATGAGGTGCTTGGTCTCGGGGGTGAGGGGGCAGTGGATGGAGACGGCGTCGGCCTGGGCGAGGCCCTCGTCGAGGGGGACGCGGGTGGCGGCGAGGGGGGCGAGCTCGAAGTCCCAGTGCTTGGAGCGGGCGGTGTAGAGGATGCGCATCCCCCAGCCGAGGGACCGGAGGGCGGTGGCGTGGCCGATGCGTCCGGCGCCGACGATGAGGAGGGTTTTGCCGGTGAGGTCCTGGCCGAGGAAGTCGTTCATGGCGAGGGTGCCGCGCTGGGCCCATTGCCCGGAGCGTGCGAAGCGGTCGGCGGCGGGGAGGTGGCGTGCGGCGGCGAGGATGAGGAGCCAGGCGAGGTCGGCGGTGCCTTCGGTGACGGCGTGGGGGGTGTTGGAGACGGCGACGCCCCGGGCGCGGCAGGCGGAGAGGTCGATGTTGTCGTAGCCGACGGCGAAGTTGGCGACGATGCGGAGGTTGGGTCCGGCCGCGTCGAGGAAGTGGGAGTCGACCTTGTCGGAGAACATGGTGACGACGGCGTGGGTGCCGGCGATGTGTCGGAGGACCCAATCGCGGTCGGGCTTGTCCTGGGGGCCCGGGCGGATCTCGGCGTTGGGGAGGTTGAGGGATCCCGGGAGGGCGCGGGTGACGGCGATGATGGGCCGGAGGGTCATGGGTGGGTACGGTAGACGCGGGGGCCGGGCGTGCGGGAGCGAGCGTGCGGATCGTGGCGTGGAACATTCTTCACGGGGGCGGGCCGAGGCGGACGGCGGAGGTGGCGTTGGCGCTGGCGGGGTACGAGCCGGACGTGGTGGTGCTGACGGAGTTTCGCGCGGGTCGGGGTGGGCAGTTGCGGGCGGTGCTGGCGGATCTGGGGTTGGAGCATCAGCGGTCGAGCGTCGGGGAGGGGGGCGTGACGGCGGGGGTGAACGGGGTGTTGATCGCGAGCCGGTGGGGGTTGAGGGGGGTTGAGCCGGGGCCGCCGGAGGAGGAAGGGATCGGGGCGAAGTGGGTGTCGGCGGGGGTGTCGTGTGGGGGTCGGTGGGGCGAGGTGATGCTCGGGGGGGTGCATATTCCGCCCGAGGCGGGGACGGGCCGGGCGGCGATGTGGGCGCACGTGGTGAGCGCGGCGGGGGCGTGGGCGGGGGGTGCGGCGGTGATCGCGGGGGATTTCAACACGGGCCGGCACCGGGTGGACGAGCGGGGTTCGCGGTTCGGGTCGGTGGCGATGATGGGGCGGTTGGCGACGCTGGGGTACGTGGACGCGTGGCGGGCGATGAACCCCGGATCGAGGGCGCGCTCGTGGCGTGGGGTGGGGTCGGTGGGGGGTGCGGGGGCGACTCGGGTGGATGGGGTGTGGGTGTCGGGGGCGATGTCGGGGTGTATTTCCCGTGGTTTTTTGGGTGTTGAGGCGATGGAGGCGGGGGTGTCGGACCACGCGCCGGTGGTGGTGGAGGTTGGGTGAGGCGCGCGGAATCTTGTGGAAAACCCGGAGAATTGCGTGATTTTGGGGGTGTCGGGCGTGCGTGATGCTTGAAATGGTGAGGGACGGGTGTTAGAAAATACGCACGTTTCCCGGAGGAAACGGGTGTTTTTAAGGAGAAGGACCTATGGCGAAGAAACCCGCCAAGACGTCCGGCAAGGCCGCGAAGTCGTCGAGCAAGTCGTCCCCCAAGCCCCCGAAGATCAGCGCGTCGGGCAAGCCGCGGAAGAAGAGCGAGCTGTTCACGCTGCTGGCGGAGCACAACGGTCTGGCCCGCAAGCAGATCTCGGGCGTGTTCGACACGCTGGCGGCGGTGATGGCGGCGGACCTGGCGAAGCCCTCGGACGGTCGCCCGAAGGTGTTCGTGGTCCCCGGGCTGATGAAGGTGACGAGCCGGTACAAGCCGGCGGTGCCCTCGCGGAAGGGGATCGACCCGTTCACGAAGACGGAGAAGACCTTCAAGGCCAAGCCCGCGAGCACGGCGATCAAGATCCGCCCGCTCAAGGCGCTCAAGGCGATGGTCTGAACGTCACGGTCGGGCGACCGATCGATTCGTACACATCCACACGCCCGGGGCGACCCGGGTGTTGGTGTTTTTAGGGGGAGCGGGGGGGCGTGCCGTGGCGGGGGAGGCGTTGGAGGGCGTGCCGGAAGGCGTCGTCGTCGTTCCGTTCGATGGCCCTTCGCAGGCCCGGGAGCATCCAGACGGCGTAGCCGGAGTCTTCGTCGGGGGCGGCGAGGGTTGAGCGGAACCAGGGGCGGGCGTCGAGGCCTTGGGGATCGGCCCAGGCCCGACGGCGGGCGAGGAGTTCGTGCGCGGGGGTGAGCCGGCCTTGGGCGAGGTGGGCGAGGTCTTCGTCGTCGAGGCGGCGGGCGGTCTGGTCGAGGTCGTCGGCGAGGCGGAGGAGGTCGTCGCGGCGCGGGTCGATCGGGGCGTCGGGGGTCGGCGCGGGGAGGTGGTCGGCGAGGTGTCGCGCGACGGCGGCGGCCCTGCGGAAGTCGGCGGGGAGGTCGAGGGGGAGTTGCGGTGCGTCGGCGAGTCGGGCGGCGACGGCGGTGGTCATGCGGGTGACCATGAGGGCGGGCTGGTAGTCGTCGCCGACGACTTTCCAGTACCAGGGGAGGGTGTCGTAGGCGGAGTGGTAGTTGCTGCCCGGGCTGCCGCCGGCGCCGAGGGACGCGGCGGGGACGGCGGCGTGGAAGGCGAAGGGGACGTGGTCGGACCCGCCGCCGAGGTCGCCCACGGGCGGTCGTGGGCGTGGGGCGTCGGGGGAGGCGGGCGCGGGTGCGGCGCGAGCGGCCCAGTGATCGAGGACGGATTGGCTTTGGGCGCCGCGGGCCTGAGGGACGACGGCGGCGGCGTCGAGGACGACAGGGGCGAGGCAGGGGGAGGCGGCGGCCCAGAAGTCGGGCCCCATGGCGGCCATGTCGAGGTTGAGGTAGGCGGCGGCGTGCTGCTGGAGGTCGGCGAGTTCTCGTTCGACCCATTCGGAGGACCCGATGATGCCGTGCTCTTCGGCGCCCCAGGCGGCGAAGACGATGGTGCGCCTGGGGCGCCAGCCGTCGCGTGCGGCGAGGGCGAAGGCTCGGGCGGTTTCGAGCATGCAGATGGTCCCGGCGAGGGGGTCGGAAGCGCCGGAGTTCCAGGCGTCGTGGTGGGCGCCGATGATGACCTTGATGTGGGGCTCGGCGTGGCCTTTGAGCGTGGCGGTGATGTTGGCGGTGTGCTTGATCTCTTTTTTCTGTTCGACGCGGAGGCGGAGGGAGAGGTCGGGGCCGCCTGTGGTGCGGTAGGGGATGGGGAGCCCGCCGCGCCAGGACGGTGGGGCTTCGTGGCCGGTCATGCGGGCGAGGATTTCCTTCGCGGCGGCGTACCCGATGGGCTGGACGGGGATGTGGGCGAAGGGGATGTGGTCGATGGGGAGCCGCGGGGTGTCCTTGGTGGCTTCGAGGAAGGGCGTGAGGGGGTCGCCGTTGTAGCCGAGGGTGAGGATGGAGCCGCGTTGGATGCAGCAGTCGGTGTTCCACCCGCCCTCGGGGTAGACAGGCCCGCGGGAGAACCCGGTGTCGGCGGGGTCGGAGAAGATGATGAGCCCCGCGGCGCCGGCGTCCTGGGCGAACTTGGCCTTGTAGCCGCGGTAGTTGGCGCCGTAGCGGGCGAGGACGATGGCTCCCGTGACATCGACGCCGAGGTCGCGGAGGGTCTGGAAGTCGGCCTTGGTGGCGTAGTTGGCGTAGACGACGCGTGCGGTGACGTCTCCGGAGGCGGAGTAGCCGTTGTAGGCGAAGGACTCGGCCTGCTGGAGGCTCTGGGGGTCGGATTCGACGCCGCGTTCGCGGAGTGGGAGGTCGAGGCGGTCGGGGGTGATGATGGCGAGGGCGGCGTCGATGGGGGTTGGGAGGAGGGGCCAGAACTCGTGGACCTCGACGGACCACCAGTCGGGGCTGGGCTGCCCGGGGTCGGCGGGCATCTCGCGGAAGAGGCGTTCGATCTCTCGGATGACGCGCCAGTCGCCCGGGGTCCCGGCGACGTGGGGCTCCTTGGCGAGGTTCTGGTGGAGGGCGAGGAGGTGATCGCGGGTGGGGGAGGCGAGGAGTCGTTGCTCGCGGTCGAGGAAGGCCGCGCGGGCGTCGGTGGTGAAGGAGCGGAGGGAGAAAGGCGCGTCGTGCTGGGCGTTACCCGGGGTGGCGAGTGCGGCGGCGAGGGCGAGTGCGGCGAGGGAGCGTGGGGGTGAGGTCATGCGGGGGTCCTGGTGTGGAGGCGCGAGGAACGGAGGGCCTGGACGATGAAGAAGAGGGCGAGGGCGAGGAGGACGGACCCGACGGCGGCGTTGAGGACCTTGGGGTCGTAGACGAGGCCGCGGGCGGCGACGAGGCGGAGGCCGTCGAGGACCTGGAGAGTGAGGGCGGTGAGGGTGATGAGCATGACGAAGAGCATGGGGTAGAGGGTGTACCAGGATCGTTTGCCGTGTCGGCGGAGCCAGACGGTGATGCCGAGGAGGGTGAGAGCGGCGAGGAGTTGGTTGGCGGTCCCGAACATGGTCCAGAAGGTGCGCCAGGCGCCGGGGTCGCTGGAGAGGAGGATGAGGAGGGGGATAAGGACGGTGGCGAGGGAGGCGGCCCAGGCGACGGCGCGTCGGCGTGAGCCGAGGAGTTCCTGGATGAGGTAGCGTCCGAGGCGTGTGGCGACGTCGAGGGTGTCGAAGACGAAGGTGGCGACGGCCATGGTGCCGAAGGTTTTGGCGAAGAGGAGCCACTCGGGCCCGAGGATGATGGTGACGAAGCGGGCGATGCCCTCGCCGTAGATGACGGGCGGGGGCTTTCCGGCGGCGTCGGCGGGGGCGACGATGACGACGGTGGCGAGGGCGATGATGGCGACGAATCCTTCGAGGAGCATGCACCCGAAGCCGACGGGGGTGCAGTGTGACTCGCGTTCGATCTGCTTGCTGGTGGTGCCGCCGCAGACGAGGCCGTGGAACCCGCTGCAGGCGCCGCAGGCGATGGTGACGAAGAGGAAGGGGAAGAGGAGCGCGGAGAGGGGCGGGGCGTCTGGGGAGCCGACCATGGCGTCCCAGAGCCCGGTGCCGGAGCGAGCGACGTTGTCGGCGAGCATGGGTTGCTGGATGTCGAAGCCGCCGGCGATCATGCCGACGACGCCGACGGCGATGGCGAGGTAGAGGACGAACCCGCCGAGGAACCCGCGGGGCTGCTGGAGGATCCAGACGGGGAGGAGCGAGGCGGCGAAGCAGTAGACGAGGATGAGGGTGTAGAAGATGGTGCGTTCGTGGGCGGGGTCGAAGACGATGAGGTGGGAGAGGGCGGTGCCGGCCCAGACGACGGCGAGGGTGGCGGGGACGAAGATGATCGAGGCGAGCCAGAGGGGTGGTTTGAGGAACCTCATGACCAGGCCCATGACCATGGCGAGGGCGAGGTAGAGGGTGCTGGAGGCGGCGACGGCGCCGCCGGCGTTGAAGGTGAGGGTCCCGCCGGAGGCGAGGTCTTCGAGCTCTTCGACGCGGCCGAGGAAGGTGCTGGCGGTGACGTCGGTGAAGGAGACGATGACGTAGAGGAGGGCGAGCCAGATGAAGGCGACGAGGGCGCGGAAGGCGCCGAGGCCGAGGTGGTGTTTGGCGATCTCGGCGATGGAGTGGGCGCCGTGCCGGACGGAGGCAACGAGGGCGGAGAAGTCGTGGACGGCGCCGATGAAGACGACGCCGATGAGGATCCACAGGACGCAGGGGAGCCACCCGAAGGCCATGCAGGCGGCGATGGGCCCGACGATGGGCCCCGCGGCGGCGATGGCGGAGAAGTGCTGGCCCATGAGGTAGAAGGGGCGGGTGGGGATGAAGTCGACGCCGTCGGCCTTGGCGACGGCGGGGGTGACGGCGCGGTCGTCGAGGCGGTACTGCCGGGCGATGAACCGGCCGTAGCCGAGGTATCCCGCGGCGAGGACGGCCATGGTGAGGAGGGCGAGGCCGAATAGACTCATGGGGTGTGTATCCGCGGGCCGATCCCCGCTCGGGGGACGCGGGGCGTGGAGCATACCCGAAGGGGTGACGATGATGGACGTCGTGAATCGTGCGCGGCCCCCCGCGGTGGCTCTGGAGACGACGCTGATCCTCCACGGCGTGCCTCGTGGGGAGGGTGCGGGGCTGGCGGGGGACCTGGCGCGGATCGTGCGGGAGCACGGGGCGAACCCGGCGTTGGTGGGGGTGTACGGGGGGCGGCCGACGGTGGGGCTGAGCGAGGAGGAACTGGGGGTGATGCTGTCGGCGGCGCGCGTGCCCAAGGCGAACACGTCGAACCTCGGGGCGCTGATGCACCGCGGGGAGCACGCGGCGACGACGGTCTCGACGACGATGGAGCTGGCGGCGCGGGCGGGGGTCCTGGTGTTCGCGACGGGCGGTCTGGGCGGGGTTCATCGCGGGTACGGGGCACGGCTCGATATCTCGGCGGACCTGGCGGCGTTTACGCGGTTCCCGGTGGCGGTGGTGACGAGCGGGGTGAAGGGGCTGCTCGACGTGGTGTCAACGCGGGAGGCGCTCGAGGCGCTGGGCGTGCCGGTGGTGGGGTACCGGACGGAGCGATTCCCGGCGTTCTACCTGCGCGACGGCGGGGCGGGGGTGGACGCGTCGTTCGAGACGGTGGAGGAGCTGGCGGGGTACGTGTCAAAGGAGATGCGGCGGACGGGGCGGGGGATCGTGGTGTGCAACCCGATCCCCGAGTCGGACGCGATCGACACGTCGTCGTGGTCGGGGTGGCTCGCGCAGGCGGAGCGGGAGGTTGCGCGGGTGCGCGGCGGCGCCGGCGCGGACGGGCGGGACGGGCGGGACGGGCGGGACGGGCGGGACGGGCGGGACGTGACACCGATGCTGCTGGGGCGGTTGCACGAGGTGTCCGGGGGCGCGACGCTGAGGGCGAACCTGTCGCTGGTGAGGTCGAATGCGGGTGTGGCTGGGGCGTTGGCGGTGGCGATGGCCGGGGTCGATGAAGCCCGATAACTTTTGATGGGGAGGCGGGATAGGGGGATGGTTGGGCGATGGGGTGAAACGGAGCGCAAACTTCGCGCGGCGTTCGGCGGGTGCGGATGGCTCGGTGGGGCGCGGTCGGTACTATCCCGGGCCGAATGACGTGGCGGAAGCCGTGGTGAGGGTCCGCGGCGTTGTTAGGCGAGTTGGTGGTTCGCGAGAGAGTGCTTTGAAACTGGCAGGCGTGAATGAACCCATCGCTGGAGCGGTGGGGAGCCATGAGTCCGTCGGGCGTGACCGACGGGCGCGGGGTTGGATTTCGGTCAGGACGGCGAGTGTTGTTGATGAGGCTTGCGAAGAAGCCGATCGGGAGAACGAGCATGAAGAATCGGATGAAGGTGATGGGTCTGGTGCTGGCGGCGGGGTGTGTGTCGTCGGCGATGGGGCAGGACAGCGTGTCGTCGTCGGGCGGGTTCCCGGGCGATGCGGTGTGGGCGGGCGGGGCGGGCGTCCCCGGGCAGGGCTCGGCGTACACGGTGAAGCTGACGCCGTTCCGGACGTCGTGGGGGACGCGGCTTGGGATCGCGCCCTTGGCGAAGGCGTCTCGCTCGCAGGCGACGTTCTTCAACAACCTGATCAGTGCGCAGTACATCAGCCAGACGCAGCTGAGCGGCGTGCCGTCGGCGTCGGCGTCGTACGCGTCGTGGACGGCGGCGGGCGGCGGGGTGAACTCCCCGGCGAACAACCTGGGGCTGAACACGAACGTGGCGGGCCCGGCGAGCTCGACGCAGTTCGGGTTCGTGTTCGCGGATTTCGGCGGGCGTGAGAACCCGATCATCGGCGGGGTGGTGAACTACTCGGCGAACGACCCGTCGACGCTGTACGTGACGCGGGTGACGGCGGCGTTCAACGCGGTGGACGGCGCGGACACGGCGCAGTTCGGGACGGGCTCGGCGGACGCCCGCGGGAACGTGTACTTCCGTGCGGACGACTTCGGGCCCAACGGCCCGAACCGGATCCTCGAGGACAACATTTTCCGGGTTCGGACGGTGTCGTACGGGGCGCTCGACGGGCGCGACGTGTCGACGGTGAACCTGATCGACAACGACGGTGGCGCGGACGCGGACGCGACGGACTGGCTGGTGGTGCGGGACACGGTGTCGTGGAACACGCCGTGCAACGTGCCGAGCGGGCTGTCGGAGAACGCGCGTGGGGCGTACATCGGGAGCAACTTCGGGACGAATTACGCGTACGAGGCGGCGCCGCTGACGATCGCGCAGACGACGTCGCACCGCCCCGGGACGGTCGATCACCGCGGGAACGTGTCGTTCACGCCGGCGCGTCTCCTGGGCGGGACAGGCGTGGGGACGTCGGGGATGGTCACGAAGGCGACGTCGGGCTCGCCGACGGAGACGGTGAGCCTGTGGACGGTGGGCTCGAACGGGGTGCCGTCGAACGCGATCAGCCTGTCGATCCCGCGCGGGGCGGGCGTGACGATCGCGGACCCGTGCTCGGGGTTCCAGTGGCCGATCGAGACGGGGGATTTCCGGAGCTACCAGGGGACGTCGGCGTTCCGCGGCGGGAACGGGCAGGTGGCGTTGGCGCGTGACCAGGGCGGGAACGGCCTGGTGGCGGCGGAGGTGAACTCGACCTTCGGCGGGGCGACGGGCGCGAACAACCCGTACAACGGGATCGCGGTGTACCGGTTCCCTGCCGGGCAGCCCGGGAACGGCTCGTGGACGATGGCGGCGTGGATCGACCTTCCCAACGGGATGGGCAAGGAGATCTACGGCGACTTCGGGAACGACGGCGTGGCGTTCACGGGCGACGCGGGCGAGTTCGACGGGGTCGTCGACCTTAACCCGAACAGCCCGACGTACGACGCGCCGATCGGGTTCCTGGCGCCGCACTTCCTGGTGACCGGCGGGGTGCCGCTGGGCCCGGGGATGTCGTCGCCGGCGTTCGACTCGGTCGGGAACTTGTACTTCCTGTCCACGGTCGGGCTGTACAAGCAGAACGGGTTCATCGATTACGACAACGCGCTGGTCCGCGGGATTTATGACCGGCAGACCAACTGCTACCGGCTCGAGCTGATGCTCGAGCTGGGGGACACGTTCCTGGGTCAGAACTCGGGCACGCGGTACCAGGTGCAGTTCATCACGCTGTCGGCGTCGGACGGCGCGAACTCGGGCGGGTTCTGGTCCGGGAACGTCTCGGCGGCGTCGTGGAACAACACGGACGTGTCGAACCTGGATGTCCGGGATCCCCGGGCGTTGGGCGGGCTCGTGCTCAACGCCAAGATCGTGTACGACCGCGACGGGGACGGGGACTTCTCCGACCCGACGGCGACGAGCGGCGACCCGGGCTCGGGCGACGAGGCGTACAGCGCGGTGCTGTTCATCGGGTATCCCGGCGAGCAGGGCCCGCCGCCGTGCCTGGCCGACTTCAACGGGGACGACTTCGTGGACTTCTTCGACCTCGACGCCTTCGTGGAATGCTTCGAGGGCGGGGCGTGCCCCGACGGCAAGACCGCGGACTTCAACGGCGATGACTTCATCGACTTCTTCGACCTCGACGCGTACATCGAGGCGTTCGAGCAGGGCTGCTGAGGCCCCTCCTCGGATCGGCTGACCTTCCGGCGCCCGGGGGCCTCTGGCCCCCGGGCGTCTTTCGTGTGGGCGCGGGGGCGTGCGGAGTTGCGGGGGGTGGGGGGGGGGTGGAAGTGGGGGGGCGGGGGGCGAAGAATCAGGCCCGCCGGGGAACGATCGGCGGGGTTCCGGAGAGGTGCCTGAGCGGCTGAAAGGGCTGGTCTCGAAAACCAGTGTGGCGCTCGTCGTCACCGTGAGTTCGAATCTCACCCTCTCCGCTTGACACGGGAGACGCGGGCCCTGATGAACGGGGTCGTGCGTCTCCCGTGTTTCCATTGGGGAGGGCGCCGGGGCGGGTCGGGGTCGAGCATCGCGGCGGTATCAGCACCCGGCCTCGAAGTCGGCGGTGAAGGCGTCGAGGTCGAAGAAGTCGACGAAGCCATCGGTGTTGTAGTCGGCGTCCTTGCCCTGGGGGCATTCGAGGCCTTCGAAGCAGGCGACGTAGGCGTCGAGGTCGAAGAAATCGAGGAACCCGTCGTCGTTGAAGTCGGGTGGGCAGGCGGGTGGGACGGTGGGCCTGGGGTAGAAGATGCCGCGGGCGCTGGGCCCGCCGAGGGCGGCGGCGTCGGCGTCGGGGAGGGCTTCGTCGGTGAAGGCGAGGTTGGCGAGGTAGATGGGTTGCCCGCGTCCCTGGAGGTCGGAGAAGAGGCAGAGGGTCGAGGCCATGGGGGCGCGGTCGTTGTTGGGTGAGAGGGCCCAGGGGCTTGGGAACTGTCCCCAGGCGTTCCAGTCGGCGGGGTTGACGGGTGTGCCGAGGGGGTTGGTGGAAGAGCGGTCGCCGTAGGCCGGGGCGTTGGAGGCGGTGGAGGCGTAGACCCAGTCGCCGGCGATGATCCCGGCGAGGGACCCGTTGAGGTAGACGCGGGCGGATTTGGCGCGGTAGCCGTCGGAGGCGACGACAAGGCGTGTCCATTGGTTGGGCTGGAGGGCGGGGAGTTGGAGCGGAGTGGAGCGATATTCGATGGAGGCGACGCCGGAGGTGACGGAGAGGATGAGGTCGGCTTGGTTGTCGTTGTTGTGGTTGTCTTCAAGGAGCGGGACGATGAGGCCGCCGGCGTTCCAGGAGGATTGAGGGATCAGGAGGTCCCAGACGAGGGTCCATTGACCGAGGCGGTCGTCGGGCCAGGCGTCGCGGGAATTGGGGAAGAGGGCGAGGCCGAGGCCTCGGGATTTGGCGCGGTTGGCGGGGTCGGCGAGGTTCCGGGGCGGCGAGGTGCGGAGGACGATGTCGTCCTCGCCGTTGATGGGAGGGAGACCGAAGGCGGAGGCGGAATTGAAGGCGGCTTGTGAGGCGGTGACGTTGTGCGGGGTGGGGGGGTTGGGGTACTGGGTTTCTTCGCCGGGGCCGCCGAGGATGGGCCCGAAGGCGGGGTCGTCGAGGAAGCGGAGTTTGGCGGGTCCTGAGGAGGGCTCGGCGGCGTCTTCGCGGACGGAGAGGAGGGAGTTCTGGAAGTGCCATTCGGAGCGGGTGGGGGGCGGGGGTGAGAAGGTTTGATAGGTGGCGCCTCCGGAGACGAAGGAGAGGCCGAAGCCGATGGGTTTTTGGATGTTGCGGATGGCGGCCTCGGCGCGGTTGTTGGCGAGGACGCGTTGGTCGAAGGTGAGGGAGACGGAGAGGCCCGAGAAGGTGCCGGCGAGGACTTCGCGGTTGATCTGGACGGGGGTGAGGCCGCCGGGGTTCCGGACGGCGCCGTAGAGGGTTCGTCGGCCGCCGGGGTAGAAGGTGTTGAGGACGTCACCCAAGGGCGTGTCGCTGGGGATGAAGATGGCGCCGATGAACCCGGTGCCGCGGACGATGGGGTCGAAGGCGAAGAGGTAGCCGGCGGCCGGGGAGATGGTGGTGGTGCTGGTGCGGACGAGGTCAGGCGGGGTAGAAGAGATGGAGGAGATGGAGGCGCCGGCGAAGTCGACGGAGGCGGCGTTCTGGGCGAGCGCGGACCCGGCGACGGCGAGGAGGATGGCGGGGGCGATGGAACGGGTGTGGTGGGTCATGGGTCGGTCCGTGGTGGGAGGGCCGGGGTGAGTCGGTCTGGGGCGTTGGCTGTTGGAGCAGGCTACCGGACGCGGGGCGGGAATGGAACCTGACGGGGCCCGATTCTTTTGCGAGAAGTTGATCGGAAAGGCGTGTGTGCAGGGTCCGGGTCGAGGGCGGGGGTGGTATAGGGGGAGGGTTTGGGGGTACAGTGAAAGGCGAGGAGAAGGTCCGGGGCGGGGGGTGTGCGAGGGATTGTGCGTGGAAGAAGCCCGTGACGCGCAGACGCAGGTGACGGTGCTGCTGGAGGCGGCGGGCCGAGGGGATCCGTCGGCGGGCGAGCGGCTTTTGCCGCTGGTGTACGAGGAGCTCCGGAAGCTTGCGGCGTCGAGGCTGGCGCGGGAGCCCGGTGGCGGGGCGGGGTTTACGCTCGAGCCGACGGCGTTGGTGCACGAGGCGTACCTGAGGCTGGTGGGCCCCGGGGACGTGAAGTGGTCGGGGCGGGGGCATTTTTTCGGCGCGGCGGCGTTGGCGATGCGGCGGATTCTGGTGGACCGGGCGCGTTCGCGGAAGGGTGCCCGCGGTCGGCGTGTGGAGGTGGAGGTGGAGTCGCTGGCGGCGGAGCCCGAGGCGGGGGAGATGCTGGCGATCGACGAGGCGTTGTCGAAGCTGGAGCGGGTGGACAAGCGGAAGTATGACGTGGTGATGCTTCGGTATTTCACGGGGCTCGGGGTGGAGGAGTCGGCGGAAGCGCTGGGGATCTCGCCCGCGACGGTGAAGAACGATTGGGCGTTCGCGCGGGCGTGGCTGAGGCGTGAGGTGGTGGGGGGGCTCAAGGGCGACGGGACGTGAGCACGCGAGCGGAGCAACGGCGGGCGCGGGTGGAGGAGGTGTTCCTGGCGGCGCTCGAGTCGCCCGAGGGGGAGCGTGCGGGGCTCTTGGACCGCGAGTGCGCCGGGGACGCGGAACTTCGTGCGGAGGTCGAGAGCCTGCTGTCGCACGGCGATCCCGGGTTCATGGACAGCAAGGACGCGCCCGGCCGCGGGCTGGCGACGCACCTGGCGACGCACGCGGACCGGACGATGGGCGCTGGGGAGGCGGGAGAGGCGCCGGAGTTGGAGCCGGGGCGGATGGTGGGGCGGTTTCGGGTGATGGAGCGGCTCGGGGCGGGTGGGATGGGTGTGGTGTACGTGGCGGAGCAGGACCGCCCGAGGCGGACGGTGGCGTTGAAGGTGATGCGAGGGGCGGGGTCGGAGCGGCTGCTGAGGCGGTTCGAGTTCGAGGCGGAGGTGCTGGGGCGGTTGCAGCACCCGGGGATCGCGCAGGTGTACGAGGCGGGGTCGTGGGAGGAGGCGGGGGTTCGCCGGGCGTACATCGCGCTCGAGTTGGTGCGTGGGGAGTCGATCGTCAAGTACGCGGCGAGGGCGGGGCTCGGGACGCGGGAGCGGCTGGGGCTGATCGCGCGGGTGTGCGACGCGATCCAGCACGCGCACCAGGCGGGGGTGATCCACCGGGACATCAAGCCGGCGAACATCCTGGTGGACGAGTCGGGGCAGCCGAAACTGCTGGATTTCGGGGTGGCGAGGCCGAGCGACATCGAGGGGCACGTGACGACGATTTCGGCGGGTGTCGGCCGGATCATCGGGACGATCCCGTACATGAGCCCGGAGCAGGTGGGTGGGGACGCTCGCGGGGTTGACACGAGAACGGACGTGTACGCGATCGGGGTGGTGCTGTTCGAGCTGCTGGTGGGGAAGTTGCCGCTGGACTTGACGGGGCGGTCGCTCCCGGAGGCGGCGCGGATCATCCGCGACGAGCCTTCGGCGAGGCTGTCGTCGATCGATCGGACGCTCAAGGGCGAAGTCGAGACGATCGTTCAGAAGGCGATGGAGAAGGACCGGGATCGCCGGTACCGGTCGGCGGCGGCGCTGGGGGACGACCTCCGCCGGTACCTGAGGGGCGAGCCGATCCTGGCGAAGCAGGATTCGCCGTTGTACATCCTGGGGAAGAACTTGACGCGGTACCGCAACTGGGCGGCGGCGGCGGTGATCCTGGTGGCGGGTGTGCTGGGGTTCGGGGTGTACGCGGCGGTGCAGGCGGACCAGAGCCGGGGGCTGGCGGCGGAGGCGGACGCGGCGCGGCGGCGCGCGGACCGGACGGCGGAGCGGCTGGCGCACGAGCTGCGGTCGAGCACGATCGAGAACGCGAGGCTGGTGGGGAAGACGGGGGGGTTCGCGCCGGCGGAGCGTGTGCTGTGGGGCGAATTTGTGCGAGACCCGGGGTCGCTTCACGCGAGGTGGGGGCTGTGGGAGTTGTACGCGACGCAGAAACTGCTTCTGGCGGAGGCGGCGCACGAGGGGAACATCAACGCGTGCGTGCTGAGCCCGGACGGGTCGGTGTTCCTGACGGGCGGTGCGGACCGTGCGGTGCGGGCGTGGTCGTACCCGTCGATGCGAAGCCTCGGTGAATGGGCCCGGGTCGAAGGGGTGGTAACGGACGTGAACGTTTCGCCCGATGGGTCGGCCGTGCTGGTGTCGGACGATTCGGGCGGGGTGCGGATGATCGCCGCGGGCGGGGCGGCTCCGAGGTGGGCGGTGCGTGAGGACCGTGCGGTGCGGCGTGCGGTGTTCGCGGGGGGCGGCGGGGTGGTGGCGACGCTGGTGGACGGGGGCGTGGTGGTGTTCCGGGACGCCGCGACGGGGTCGGAGGTCCGTCGTGAGCGGCTGTCGACGGCGGGGGCGGACGTGGCGGTGTCGGCGGATGGTGAGCGATTGGCGGTGGGGCTGAACAACTCGACGGTGGTGGTGATGGGGCTGGACGGGGGGGTGGTCAGGACGGTCCGAGGTCACGAGGCGGGGGGGGTTCGGTCGGTGTGCTTCGGCGCGGACGGTCGAGACGTGTACTCGGGCGGGTGGGACCGGACGATCCTTCGGACCTCGCTCGAGACGGGCGAGGTCTTGGCGAGGTATCCCGCGCCCAACGGGGCGGTGGTGTCTTTGGCGCGGAGCCCAGACGGGTCGGCGATCGCGTCGGCGGGGTGGTGGCGTGTGGAGCTGCACGACCCGTCGACGCTGGAGCGGGTCAAGACGTTCCCGTCGCCCTCGTCGGTGTCGGACGTGTCGTTCTCACCGGACGGCGCGGTGCTGTTGGGGGCGGTGAACAACGGGGAGGTTCGCGGGTGGGACCTCGAACCGCGGGCGCGGCTCGGTCTTCCGGGGCACACGGGGCGGGTGTCGGGCGCCGTGAGCCCGACGGGCGTGCTGGCGGCGACGGGGGATAGCGCGGGGGTGCTGCGGTTGTGGGAGGTCCCGTCGGGGCGGCTGCTGGGGTCGCTGCGGGCGCACCGCGGGCGGGTCCGGGCGATCGTGTTTGACCGGACGCGTCCCTGGGTGGTGACGACGGGGGACGACCGGGTGCTCCGGGTGTGGGACCTGCGGGACGGGTCGATGGTGCGTTCGTTCGTCGGGGTGCTGGATGAATCGGTGCGGGGCGCGGCGTTGTCGGCGGACGGGAGGCTGCTGGTGTTCCCGTCGGTGGACGGGACGGCGCCGATCGTGGAGACGGACGGGTGGCGGTTGGTGGCGACGCTGCCGAGGCAGGGGTACGCGTATATCGGCATGGCGTTCTCGCCGGACGGGTCGTCGCTGGTGACGACGAACCGCTCGTCGTGGCTGCAGCGGTGGGATCCGCGCACGGGGGCGAAGCTGGCGGAGGTCCCGCCGCACATGGGGGGGACGTGGTGGGCGCCGGTGTATTCGTCGGACGGGTCGCGGCTGGTGGTGACGGACTGGCTCAAACGGGTCGGTGACTTTGAGCCCGAGAGCCTGAAGATCAACGAGATCCTGGACGGTCACGCGGCGTTGGTGGCGTCGGCGTCGTTCAGCCCGAAGGATTCGAGGATGGTCGCGTCGGCCTCGTCGGACGGGACCGTTCGGGTGTGGGACCTGGACGACCGGCGGACCCTGACGACCATCGAGGTCGCGGACGGGTGCGAGGCGCTGTGCTCGGAGTTTGCGCCCGACGGGAAGACGCTGCTGGTGACGGGGACGAACGGGCACGCGTTCCTGATGGACCTGGCGTATTACGAGCGGCACATGGCCGGGCACGCGGGGATGCACCTGGCGCGAGAGTCGGGCGAGGGCGGCGCGATGCCCGAGGGAGCCGAGCGTGTGGTCGCGTGGCGCGGCGCGGTGATGTCGGCGGGCTGGCCCCGGCTGGGACAGCGACCTGACGCCGAACCGGTGGATCATCCGGCGTGGGTATCGGGGGAGGCTCTCCGGGCGTGGTCGGCGCGGGGCGAGGCCGGGGTTCGGTGAGGCCGGGGTGAGGCGGGCCGGGTCAGGGCCGGCCGAAGACTTCGAACTCCCAGAGAGAGACGCCCCAGCGGGTGGCGCGGGCGTCGGCGTGGACGCGGACGAATCGGGCCTTGGCGCCGGGTTCGAGGCGTGCGAGGTCTTTGCCGGGCGTGCCGGGGCGTTGAGAGGCGAGGGAGGTCCACGACACGCCGTCGGTCGAGGCGAGGATGGAATAGCGCGAGGGGTGTGCGGCTTCCCAGTGGAGGCGGACGGCCTCGACGGTGTGCGTGGCGCCGAGGTCGACCTGGATCCACTGGTTGTCCTCCCAGCGGCTGGACCATCGTCGAGTAGGGCTGGCGTCGACAGCGAACTCGGGGAGGAACTCGTCGGACTGGGTGGACGAGGCGGTGACGGGCTTGCCGTGTGAGAGGAGTGTGGGGGCGTCGGGGTCTTGGACGAAGACGGCGTGAAGCCGGGTGTTGGCGCCGGGCGCGATCCGACCCTCGAGTTCCGGTGGGAGTGGGGAATCGCCGGCGGCGCGGCGGGCGGTGAGCGCGGCGAGGGTCCACCCGAACTCGGGCTCGATCGTGTAGGTGATGGGCTCGGCGGCGTGGACCGGGGACCACCAGCGGCTGGGGGTGATGGAGCCGAGGCCTTCGGTGGAGACGGAGAGGTAGGCGCGGTGGGGTTCGACGGGTTCGTGGACGCGGACCCAGTCGATCTTCATGGTCTGCGGGAAGCGGGTGGTGTGGTCGGGGTCCTTGGGCCAATCGCCCCCGACGGCGAGGTTGAGGATGAGGTACATGGGGTCGTCGGGCACGAACTCGGTGTGGGAGGCGAAGACGCGGCCGTCGACGGCGTAGTCGATGCGGTCGGGGAGCCAGTCGCAGGAGAAGGTGTGGAACCCGGAAGCGAAGTCGGGCCCGTCGAGGCGGTCGGTGCGGTGTCGCTTGTCGGGCCATGTTCCCCAATGGGTGGAGGCGTAGACGGTGTTGGGCTGGTGCCCGAGGGCTTCCATGATGTCGATCTCGGGGGGCCAGCGGCCGTCGGCGGGGAGGAGCCAGAAGGCGGGCCAGAGGCCCTGGGTGGTGGGGAGTTGGATGCGGGCCTCGAAGCGTCCGAAGGCGCGGGCGTAGGTGCCGAGGGTGTCGGCGAGGGCGGAGGTGTAGGCGCGTCCGCCGCGGGGGGTGTCGTCGGCGGTGAGGATGAGCAGGCCGTCGCGGACGGCGGCGTTCTGGGGTGAGTAGTACTGTCGTTCGTTGTTCTTGACGAGGGCGGCGTCTTCGAGGCGCCATGTCGCCGGGTCGATGCGGTCGCCGTTGAACTCGTCGGACCAGACGAGGTTCCAGCGTGTGGGCGTGGGGGCCGAGGCGGGGGCGGTGGGGGCGGCGGGGAGGGGCTGGGCGAGGGCGCCGGCGAGGAGGGCGAGGATCATGCGTGGGTCGTCCGTGCGGGAGGAGGTGGGGCGGGGGGCATGCGGGATCAGGGGCAGCCGAGGTCGAAGGCGGTGAGGAAGGCGTCGAGGTCGAAGAAGTCGAGGAAGCCGTCGGTGTTGAAATCGGGGTCGGCGGCGTCGGGGCAGGCGAGACCTTCGAAGCAGGAGACGAAGGCGTCGAGGTCGAAGAAATCGAGGAAGCCGTCGGTGTTGAAATCGGCGGGGCAGTGGCCGAGGTATTCGAGGGTGATGTCGTCGATCCAGGCGGCGCCGGGGCTCATGGCGGGCTGGAAGAAGAGGGCGACGACGCGGAGGGAGGCGGTGCCGTGCGGGGCGGTCCCCGAGACGGCTCGCTGGTGGTAGACGTTGGGGGTGGAGGCGGCGTCGAGGGCGTCGACGGACTCGAACGAGATCAGTTGATCGTCGGCATCGCGCCATTCGAGGTTGAAGACGGCCCGGTTCTGGCCTTGCATGGGATCGTTTGGGCGGTTGAGCCAGAAGGAGCGAGCGCTCCATCGGTCGCCGGGGCGAGCGGGGACCGATTGGAAGAAGCCGGACGTGTTGGGTTGGCCGGTGAAATTGCCGAAGAGTTTGGCGGCGCGGGCGCCGGTGCGGGGTTGGTTGGCGTCGGTATAGGCGTTCCCGAAGCGTGTCCAGGCGGCGAGGTGAGACCCCTGGCCTTGGCCGGGGTCTTCGAAACTCTCGTTGTCGAGGTGACGCGCGTAGACGCGGACGTAATCGAGGCGGAGGCGTTGCGGGAAGGAGGTGGAGGCGTCGGGGTAGCCGGGCCAGAAGCCGCCGACGGCGGTGTTGACGATGATGAAGAAGGGGTCGCGCGGGATGTTGATGCGGTGGGTGGAGCGGAGGGCGTTGTCGACGAAGAAGTCGAGGCGGTCGGGCCACCATTCGAGGGCGAAGGTGTGGAAGTCCTGGGAGAAATCGGGCCCGGCCCAGGAGGTGCCGAAGGAGCGGGGGTCTTGGGGGGTGCCCCAGTGGTTGGTGAAGTAGACGCGGGTGGGCTCGTGCCCGAGGAGTTCGATGACGTCGATCTCGGGTGGCCAGACGTCGGCGGCGGGGAGGAGCCAGAGGGCGGGCCAGAGGCCTTGCCCCGAGGGGAGTTGGGCGCGGAACTCGAAGCGGCCGAAGCGTTGGGCGAAGCGGTGGAGGGTCTCGATGCGTCCGGAGGTGTAGGGGCGGCCGCCGAAGGGCTGGTTGTTGGAGGTGATGGTGAGCAGCCCGTTGGCGACGGCGACGTTCTGGGGGCGGTAGAACTGGGCCTCGCCGTTGTAGGGCCAGGCGATGTTGAGGGCGCGCCATTTGGCGGGGTCGAGGGCGTGGCCGTCGAACTCGTCGGCCCAGGTGAGCCGCCAGTCGGGCCCGGGCTGGGCGGCGAGGGCAGAGACGGCGGCGAGGGTGATGATCGAGAGGATGGCGGTGCGTGAGATCATGCGGGGGCCTCGGCGGTCCGGCGGAGCGAGGTGTGGACGGTGGGGATGGTCGAGGCGAGGGAGGCGCCGTTGGAGGCGATGACGTCGCGGTACCAGTAGGCGGAGTCCTTGGGGGTTCGGGCGAGGGATTGGTAATCGACGTGGACGAGGCCGAAGCGTTCGCGGAAGCCCTCGGCCCACTCGAAGTTGTCCATGATGGACCAGTGGAAGTAGCCCCGGATATCGACGCCCTCGTCGGCGGCTCGGGCGAGCTGGAGGAGGTAGGCGCGGGTGAAGTCGATGCGCTGGGGGTCGTGGACGCGTCCGTCGGCGGCGACCCAATCGGCGTTGGCGAGCCCGTTCTCGGTGATGTAGATGGGGAGGCCGTAGCGTTCGTGGATGAAGCGTGGGCCCCAGTAGAGGGACTCTGGGGCGATATTCCAGCGGAAGGTGGTGAGGGGGTTGCCGTCGGGCCAGGGGACGTGGTGGGCGTTCCCGTCGGGGCCCGGGCGGCAGGGGTCGCCGGTGTAGATGTTGACGCCGTAGAAATCGAGGGGTTGGCGGATGAGGTCCATGTCGGCGGCGGAGTGTGCGGGGGCGTCGTCGCCGAAGAGCCGGAGGGCGTCATCGGGGTAATGACCGAGGCAGACGGGGTCGGCCCACCAGGTGTTGTTCCAGGCGTCGGGGGCGAGGACGGCGAACATCCGTCGCCGAGCGGCGTCGATGCACGCGGGGGTGTTGTCGGCGGGGTAATCGACGCGTCCACAGGGCGCCCAGCCGACGGAGGGCGGGGATTTCGCGCGTTCGCGGATGACGCGGGAGGCGAGCCCGTGGGCGAGGAGGGCGTGGTGCCCGGCGAGGAGCCAATCGCGGGTGGGGAGGGTGAGCCCCGGGGCGTGGGTCCCGTCGCGGTGCCCCATGCCGATGAAGATCTGGGGTTCGTTGATGGTGATCCAGTGGGAGACGCGGTCGGAGAGGGCGTCGACGATGACGCGTGCGTAGTCCTCGAACCATCGGGGGCTGTCGGGGCTGAGCCAGCCGCCGCGGTCGGCGAGGGCCTTGGGGTAATCCCAGTGGAAGAGGGTGACCCACGGGGTGATGCCGGCGTCGAGGAGGGTATCGACGAGGCGGTCGTAGAACGCGAGGCCCTTGGGGTTGACGGGACCATCGCCGGCGGGGATGACACGGGGCCAGGAGATGGAGAACCGGTAGGCCTCGAGGCGGAGGGCCTTCATGATGGCGACGTCGCTCGGGGCGCGGTGGTAGTGATCGCAGGCGCGTCGTCCGGTGTGCCCGCGGAAGACCTTGCCGGGGGTGTCGCAGAAGGCGTCCCAGACGCTGGGCCCTTTGCCGTCGGCGTCGTGGGCACCCTCGATCTGGTAGGCGCTGCTGGCGGCTCCCCAGACAAAGCCTGGGGGGAAGAACGACGTGGCGCGGGGGTCGGAGTGGCTCATGGCGGTGGTTATCCCTTGACGGCCCCGGAGGTGAGCCCGGAGACGAAATCGCGTTGGAGGGCGAGGAAAATAAGGACGACGGGGAGGACCGAGAGCGCGGTAGCGGCCATCTGGAGGCCGTAGTCCTGGTAGTAGGCGCCGCGCATGTGGGCGACGGCGACGGCGACGGGGAATTTCTCGGGAGACTGGAGGACGACCTGCGGGGTGATGAAGTTGTTCCAGACGCCCAGGAACGTGATCATCATGAAGGTGCCGGTCATGGGCTTGACGAGCGGGAGGACGACGAGGGCGAAGGTACGCAGTTCGCCCGCGCCGTCGATCCGGGCGGATTCGAGGACGGAATCTGGGACGGATGCGAGGATGGCCTGGCGGAAGAGGAAGACGCCGAAGGCCGGGGCCAGGGCGGGGAGGATGAGCCCGGAGAAGGTGTCGAGGAGGCCCAGGCCGTGGAGGAGGCGGTAGCCCGGGGCGAGGAGGAGCGGGGCGGGGATGAGAACGGCGGCGAGGACGAGGGCGGTGCACGCGGCGCGGCCTTTGAACCGGAACTTGGCGAGGGCGTACCCGGCGGCGGCGCAGACGACCGAGGCGAGGGTGGCGGTGACGGAGGCGAGGAAAAGCGAGACCAGGAGCGATCGCCCGAAGCCTTCGGAACGGAAGAGGCGGGCGTAGTGGTCGAGCGTGAGGGTGGACCAGGCGACGCCGAGGAACCCGTCGCCGCGCGGGAGGAGGAGGGAGGAGAAGAAGTGTTCGTTGGATTTGAGGCTCGACGTGAGGAGGTACGCGAGCGGGAGGAGGGTGAGGGCGGCGGCGAGGAGCAAAGCGGCGGCGGCGAGAACGGTTGGGAGCCGGCGGGTCATGCGGAGGCCTCCGAATCTCGTCGGGCCACGACGCGCTGGAGGGCGGCGGCGGCGATGAGGACGAGGGAGAGGGCCCACCCGACGGCGGAGGCGAACCCGAGGTCGCCCGTGTCGAAGCCGTGGGTGTAGAGGTACATGACGAGGGTGGAGGCCCGGTCGGAGGCTTTGCCGGCGACGGTGAGGATGAGGTAGGGGAGCTCGAAGACCTGGAAGGACCCAATGACCGAGAGGAGGACGACGTACCCGGCGACGGGGCGGATGGCGGGGAGGGTGACGTGGAGGAAGCGTTGGAGGGGACCCGCGCCGTCGACGCGGGCGGCCTCGAGGAGCTCGCGCGGGACGTTCTGGAGGGCGGCCTGGAAGTAGACCATGTTGAGCCCGACGTACATCCAGAGCGAGGCGAGGATGAAGGTCCACAAAGCGCGGGTGGTGAGCCAGTCGAACTCGAGGTCGAAGGGCGCCAGGCCGACGGCGGGGGTGGCGTGGTGGAGGAGCTGGTTGACGAGCCCGGTGTTTTTCTCGAAGGCGAGGGCGAAGATGATGGCGGCGAAGGGGATGCCGACGAGGGAGGGGGAGAAGAGGACGAGCCGCCAGGTGTGTCGGCCGCGGAGCCCCGGGCGTTCGAGGAGGAGGGCGAGGGCGAGGGCGATGGGGAGTTGGAGGGCGATGGACCCGAGGGTGTAGAGGGTGGTGTTCGAGAGCGAGGTCCAGAAGAGTGGGTCGCGGGCCATGTGGGCGAAGTTGTCGAGGCCGACGAAGCGCGTGTGGGCGGGCCCGAAGGACTGAGAGAGGCTCAGCGAGACGGATGAGAGGAGCGGGTAGGCGGTAAAGAGCGCGAAGAGGGCGAGGAAGGGCGCCAGGAGGATCCAGGGCGCCGCGCCGCGGTCCTTGGGGTTGGTGGCGGACCGGCTCATGGCGTCACGTCCCCGAGGAAGCGGTTGCGCTGGACCATCCCGCGGACCTGGGCGGCGGCGTCGGCGAGGAGCGCGCGGGCGAGGGCGAGGCGATCGGGCTCGTCCATGCCCCCGGCGTCGCGGGCGCGTCGGGTGAGTTCGACCAGGGCGGTGGTGACGCGTCGCGCGGCGAGGGCGTTGAAGGGCGAACCGGGGCGGTCGGGGACGTCGTGGGCGAGGTTGATGTACATGCGGCCGACGGGCTGCCCGGCGAAATAAGGGCTGGGCTGATCGAAGATCGGGTTGTCCCAGAGGTCGCGGACGGGGGTGATGATGCCGCCGTCGGTCCAGAGGGCGCGGGCGAGGTCGTCGGAGAGGTAGAGGTCTTTGGCGAAGTTGTAAAGGCGGTCGGCGTCGCCCGGCGAGCGGAGGGCGGAGGTCGGGATGACCAGGGCGGTGCCGCCCCAGACGGAGGTGCGTCGCCCGCCGGGCGTCCACGCGGGGAGGGGCATGAGTTTCACCTTGCCGGCGAGCTGGGGGATCTCTCGCTGCCAGATGGCGCCCATCCAGTCGGGGAAGAAGGAGGCGATGACGAAGCCTTCGGCTTTGAGGCGGTTGCCGCTGGCGGAGAAGTTGGGAGCGTCGGCGGCGATGCGGGCCGGACCGGCGCACCAGGCGGCGATGCGGGCGAGGACGGCGGCGTTGATCTCGGAATCGATGACGACGCGGCCTTGATCATCGAAGAGCCCACCCCCGGCCTGGAGGAGGAGGACCTCGAGGTGGTCGGTGTTGCTCTCCCACATGTTGAGGAGGAAGCGGTCGGGGCGTCCGTCGCCGTCGGTGTCCATGAGGGGGCGGAGGAGCCGCTCGAAGTCGTCCCAGGTCTCGATGGAGGAGGCGTCGATACCGGCGGCTTCGAGGATGTCGGCGCGGTAGCCGAGCATGACGGGGTGGACGTCGTGGGGGATCCCGAAGATCCGACCGCGCGAGGTCCAGGGCGAGAACGAGGGCGGGTTGATGCGGTCGAGGAGGCCGTCGCGCCTGAGGCGGTCGGTGAGGTCGAGGAAGGGGACGGCGTCGAGGGGCCCGAGGAAGGCGCGGCCGATGGAGTTTTTCTCGACCTCGAAGAGGTCGGCGACGCGGGTGCCAGACATGGCGGAGGCCATGAGGCGTCGTTCGAGGGCGGGGAGGCTGATCTGGCGGAGGGCGGGGGCGTCGTCGGTGGCGCGTTTCGCGAGGATGGGGCGGTACATCTCGGCGTGCTCGCGGGCGAAGGTCAAGAAGAGGCGGTCGGAGGTGGTGGGCTGAGGGATCAGGGCGAGGGCGAGCGCGGCGGCGGCGGCGAGGAGCGCGATGAGGGCGGCGCCCGGGGAGAGGGCCGAGCCGCGTCGGAAGGGCAGGAGTGGCGGGGAATCGGGGACGATCACAAGACCGGCCGCCGCGGGGGTGCGGCGGCCGGCGAAGAAGAGTACGTGTGGCCCCGCGGGGCGGGGCCGCGGAGGGCTTAGCAGCCGGCCTCGAAGGCGTCGACGAAGTCGGTGAAGTCGAAGAAGTCGACGAACCCGTCGCCGTTGAAGTCGCCGGATTGGCCCTCGGGGCAGAAGACGCCCTCGAAGCAGTCGACGAAATCGGCGAAGTCGAAGAAGTCGACGAACCCGTCGCCGTTGTAGTCGGCGCCGCAGGCGACGGTGAGCTCGAGGTCGTCCCACCAGGTGGCGCCGCCGGCGAAGTCGAACTGCTCCTGGAGGATCAGGCAGCGTGCCTTGACGGTGCCCTCGGGCGCAACGGCGACGCCCGAGTCGTAGAAGCGGTAATCGTTGTCGCCGGGGGTGGGATGCGGTTCCGAGCGGGTGGCGAGCCCGATGAGGTTGTTCCCGAACTCGTCGTAGAACTCGATCCCGAGCCAGACGTTGTTGCCCGGGGCGAGGGAGTCGCCGGTGCTGGAGCGGCCGAAGCCCGTGGCGCGGTAGCGCGTGCCGGCCTGGGCGGGGACGTCCTGGAACCACCCGCTGTAGGAGGGGCTCCCGCAGAAGCACCCGAAGAGTTTGGCGGCGAAGTCGCCGTTGCGGGCGTTCTCGCCGAAGTTGCCCTGCCCGTTGCCGAAGTTGACCCACCCGACGAAGGGGGACCCGAAGCAGTTGGCGGTGGCTTCCTCGAAGGAGGGGTTGTCGAGCTGGTTGACGCCGGGCTGGTCCTCGCGCTCGAGGACGGCGTCGTCGTACCAGGCGGCGCCGCCGACGAAGTCGAACTGCTCGACATAGAGGGTGATGCGCGCGGTGGCGGTCCCCGCGGGGGCGGTCGCGAAGGCGGTCTCGAGGGTGATCCCGTCGGGCTCGGGGAAGGGCTCGCCCTGGTCGCACGTCGCGTTCCCGCCGAAAACGGTGGATTCCTTCTGCTTGGCGGAGATGTTCTCCTGGAAGGTGGAGAGGAAGTTGCCGTCGGCGTCGAGGAAGTCGACGGCGATAAAGGCCTGAGTGCCCGGGCCCGCGTCGGCGTCGCGGAGCCGGTCCCAGCAGGGGCTGCGCAAGTCGGCCTGGGCGCGCCAGCGGGAGCCCGGGGCGGCAGGGACGTCCTGGTAGATCCCGGAGTACCCGTAGCCTTGGGCGCAGCAGAAGGGCCCGAACATCTTGACGGCGCGGGCGCCGCTGCTGGTGTAGAAGTTGATGTTCTCCACGTTCCCGAACTTGTTCCACGACCGCGCGATCGTGCACGGCTCCTCGAATCCCGGGTTGATGAGCAGGTTCTGCCCGTGGGCGACGCCCGCGGACAGCACAAGCACGGCGACGGCGGAACGGCGGATCATCGGTACCTCCAGTGACTGAATCGGATCTCTCGTGCGCGACGCGGGCGACATACCCGCGACTCTCTCTTGAACAACCCGGCGGGGCCGGGGGGTGGCCCTGTCAGTTGGGCGTAGGGGCGTTGATCCAGCCCACGCGGCGGATAAAGCCGGACGAGCGTTCGGCGCGGATCCAGGAACGGAGCCCGAGCCCGTAGAAATGGTGGGCCTGCAGGTCGCCCGCGGCGGCCTCGCGCTCGGTGCCCGCGCTGGGCGGCTTGTAGGCCGAGGCGGCCCCGTCGAGGTAGGCGATGTGCCCGACGCCCGAGTGACGCGTCGAGACCTGGTCGCCCGAGCACCACAGCCCGTCGGGGAAGTCGGTGTTGGAGAACGTGGTGTTCTCCTCGACAAAGATCGGGACGCCCTGCATGAGCGTGAGCCGCTGCTCGACGCGGTCGGCGGCGACGTAGAGGTCGGCGAGCTGGTTGAAGCGGGCGGCGGGCTCTTTCATGTGGGCGACCTTGGTCGAGGCCGAGGTCTTGCCGCCGGTGGCCAAGAGGGCGAAGGTGTAGTCGAAGTCGAGTTCGGCGGTGATGGCGTTCTGGCTCCGGCGGGAGCCGTCGGCGCTGCGGCGTTTGTTGGTCGGGCACTCGCCGGTTTTTTCGACGTTGTCGAGGTACTTGTAGACGTGTCCGTAGGTGACGGCGTTGGGGGTCTCGGGGTCGGGGAGACGGGCCCAAGCGGTAAACCCGTTCTGCTCGACGCGCTGCCCGTTGCGGTCGACCTGATCGACCCAGAGGGACTCTTTGTTGTCCTGGGCGTAGAGGAGGGCCGCGGTGCCGAGCTGCTTGGCGTTGACGAGGCAGACGGTCTGCCGCCCGGCCTCGCGGGCCTTGCCCAGGGCCGGGAGGAGGATGCCGATGAGCAGGGCGATGATGGCGATCACGACCAACAGCTCGATGAGCGTGAACGCGCGGGCACTGGTCGAGGGGGTGTTCTTCATCGTGGGTCCTGCGGCGTGGGGCCCCGATCGGGGCGGGTGAGAGACAGAGACTCCGGCCTCGGGGGCCGGTTGGATTCAGCGGGTGCTCGGGTTGGGCGGGCTCACGACGGGCGTCCGGCTGCCGTCGGGGAGGACTCGGAAGGGCTCGGATGGGGGGCGTCCGGTGGTGCGGTTGATCTCGAGGAAGGTCTGGCGGACGACGCGGAACGACGCGAGGTCCTGGTCGTCGGGGCGCGACAGCCGGCGGGTGAGCCAGCGGGCGGCCTCGAAGCCGAGCATCTCGGCGTCTTGGCAGACAGCGGTGTAGGAGGGGAAGGTGTGCCGGCGGATGTCGCTGTCGTCGAACCCGACGACGGAGAGATCGTGGGGGACGCGGATGCCCAGCTCGAGGCATCGGCGCAGGGCGCCGACGGTGGCGAGGGGGTCGGTGAGCACGAGGGCCGTGGGGGGCTGGGCCATGCTCATCAGGCGGTTGACGAGGGAAGCTCCGCCCTCCATGCTCCCGTAGATCTCGACCATGAGGGCGGGGTTCTCGGGGATGTCGTTCTCGGCGTGGGCCTCGCGGTACCCGAGCAGACGGTCGGCGTGGTCGGTGTCGGGGACGGCGTGGTACCCGATGGCGATGGCGCGGTGGCCAAGGTCGATGAGGTGCTGGACGGCGCGACGGGTGTCGTCGCGGCTCTCGCAGCAGATGAAGTTGACCGACGGGTCGTCGAACCGGTCGGCCACCACCACCGACGGGAATCCCTCGTTGGCGATCTCGCGGGAGATGGGCCGCGAGTCCTGGAAGTTGCGGAGGATGACGCCGCGGACGCCCTTGCGTTCGAAGAATTGCGCGTACGTCTCGTCGGGCTTTTTGTCGCGGCGGATGGAGATGATCTTGAGGTCGAAGCGGTGCTCGTTGAGCCCGCGGAGGACGCCCGAGAGCAGGGCGGAATCGAACCCGCCGTAGTCGGGCCGGACGACCTCGTCGGGGTAGACCAAGGCCAGGACGGTGGTGAGCTTGCGGGCGGGCGTGGGGAGGGAGTACCCGGCCTCGTCCGCGGCGCGGAGGACACGCCGGCGGGTCTCCTCGTCGACGTGCGGGTGGTTGTTGAGCGCGCGGCTGACGGTGGCGACCGAGACGCCGACACGCTTCGCGATTTTCCTCACGCTGCCCATGTCGCTCTCCAAATCCCGCGAGAAGGCACGTTTCTGGAACGTTACAGATTGTTCCATGCTACCGAAACTCGACCCGCTGTCAACAGCAATTTGATGGCGACGGCAAAAACCCCGGCGAACCCCCGGGGAGCGCAAGGCGCGGGCCTCGGCGTGGTCGGAGGTAGGCCTCAGGCCCGCTTCTGCAGGCGCTGCGAACTCTCGCGGAGCCGATCCCGCTCGGATTCTGTCAGGCTCGCGAGGCCTTTCTCGTGGACCTTGGCGAGGATGCGGTCGATCTCGCGGTCGTCGCCGGCGGCGGCGGGTGCCCGGGCAGCGGAACGTCGGGCTTTGCGAGAGTCGGAGAGGACGTCGAAGAAATCGGTGAGGAGGTGGGGGCGACGGATGAAGAAAAACCCGGCGAGGGCGCCGCCGATGTGCGCGGCGTCGCCCCCGGCGTTCTGCCCGCCGACGAGGAGGTTGAACATGGCGAGGCCGACGTAGGCGTAGGCGAGGGTCCGGATGCGGAGGGTGACGGGCGGGAAGAGGAGGCGGAGGAGGTCGTTGGGGCGGATGAAGGCGGCGGCCATGATGACGCCGAAGACGCCGGCGGAGGCGCCGATCAGCGGGGTCCCGGGCTGGTTGATGAGCAGGCCTGGGATACGGACGGCGCCGACGGCGCCGCCGGTGAGGTACCCGGCGAGGTTGAGGGCGAGGTAGGTGAGCCCGCCGAAGATCCCGCAGGCGAGGTAGAAGGCGAGGTATTTTTTGCGGCCGAGGGCTTCTTCGACAAGGCGGCCGAAGATCCAGAGCCCGATCATGTTGAAGAGGAGGTGGAGCGGCCCGGCGTGGAGGAACTGGAAGGTGATGAGCCTCCAGACCTGGAGGTTCCCGAAGCCTTTCTGTGTGGAGAAGTGCCCGTAGGCGTGGAGGGGGTCCATGACATAGGCATCGGCGGCGCGGGCGGGCCCGCCGGTGACGGGGTCGGCGAGGACACGGCCGTCGGCGGTGGTGTAGATGCGGAAGAATGGCCCCTGCCCGACGCGGCGGAGTTGATCCGGGGAGGCGAGGGAGCCGTCGGGCCTGAAGTAGTCTTTCGAAATGGCGACGGCGCCGGGCCCGAGGGTGGCCTTGGGCGGGGCGTAGGTGTTGAGGTCGACGGGGACGCCGGAGTTGGCGAGGAAAACGGAGGAGACGAAGATGAGGGCGTTGACGGCGATGAGCCAATGGGTGACGGACCAGCGTTTGAAGTCGGGGAGCCCGGGGCCGGCGGATCGGGGCCGGGGGGCGCGGGGGTCCTGGAAGCGACCGGGCTCGTCGGCGTAATAGTGTCGGTCCTGCAGTCCCATGAGGCTCCCGTGTCGCCGATCCGGTGTCGGTCAGCGTTCCCGGCGACGCCGGGACTCCGCGTCGAGGATTGTTCGCTCCTCATCGGTCAGCGAGGCGATCCCCTCGCGAGAGATTTTGGCGAGGATCGCGTCGAGGCGAGCCTCGGGGGCGGGATCGGCGTGGCCCGGGTGCCCCGCGTCGTCGTCGTCGTCGCGCGGCGGGGTGTGGGCGCGCGGTTCGGGGGCGCCGCGGGAGGAGACCCCTCGGGGTCGGCCTCGCTCGACCCGGGTGTCGTGCGCGGGCCCGCCGGTGACGGCGCCGGGGGCGGTCCCCTCGTCGTCGAAAGGGTCGTCGAAGGGGACGTCGTGGTGGTCGCTCGACTCGGGCGGGGTGAGCGCCGTTGGGATCGAGCGGGAGAAATCGTCGCGCCGAAGCTCGATCGAGCCGGTGAGGAGGCAGACCAGCCCGACGGGGATCAGGCGCGGCGATTCGACAAGGGCGGCCAGGACGATGATGCCGACGCCGACCAAGAGCGAGAGCACGGCGATGGCTCGTCTGGACGCGTGCGGGTTGCGTTGTTCGACGGACCATTCGACGAGGCGTCCGGCGTCGAGGGGAAGGGCGGGGACGAGGTTGACCGCGAGGACGGCGACGGCGGAGAGGTACGCCCACCAGAGGTAGACCTGGGTGCCGGACGAGAGCTGGATGAGGGACGCGGTGGGGTTGAACGGGTCGAAATTAAGCGACGAGGCGGGCGCGCCGGCGGCGAGCAGCGCGGCGGCGAGCCCCGCGGCGATGAGGGCGTTGGCGGCCCAGGCGGAGGCGAGGTACAAGAGGGCATGCGGCGTCCGCCTGGGCGGCGCGGGGATGAGCAGGGCACCCCCCGGCCACAGGGGCACGTAGCCCTCGTCGACGCCGAGGCGCCGGCCGACGGCGAGCCGGGCGGCCTCGCGGACGACGACGACCGCGATGAGGGACCCCAGCGCGGTGAGGATGAACGGGGCGCCGATCCGGCGGAACGACATCGAGAGGGCCAGCTCGGCCAGGCACCAGACGGCCATCAGCCCGTGGATGGCGAGCCGTGAGCCCGCGAAGGTGGCGACGGGCACGGACCAGGTCAGCGGGTCGTCCCACCGCGCGAGGGCGTGGGCGAGGGACGGGTCGGGCTCGCGCGGAGCGCGCGGCACGCCCCGGCGTGGCCTTTGGCTCGATCGGCGGGCGGGGTTGGGGTCGGTGGGTGTCACGGGTCGGCGTGGTCAGATCAGCCCGAGGTCGCTGGCCAGGAGCAGGGTGAGGATCGTCTTGGCGTCCTCGAGCTCCCCCGCGCGGGCGGCGCGGAGCGCTTCGGACGCGGGGAGGATGACGGGTTCGAGGTCCTCGTCGTCCTGGGCGTCGGCGACGGCTTGGGTGAGCCCCCGCGCGACGAACGCCCACATGGTTTCATCGGACATCCCCGGCGAGGTATGGAACCGGGTCAACGGGGTGATCGTTGCGGGGAGGTAACCGGTCTCTTCGAGGGTTTCTCGGCGCGCGGTCTCTTCGGGGGATTCGGGCGGCTCAATGGTGCCCGCGGGGAGCTCGAGGAGCCGGCGACCCAGGGTAAATCGGTGGTTGCGGACCAGAACCAGTCGGGCCTCGGGCGGGTCGCCCAGGAGCGGGAGGATGACCACGGCGCCGGGGTGGCGGACACATTCGCGTTCAAGGGTGTGCCCCGAGCGTGCGGCGAGCGTGACGACCTCGAAATCGAACTTGGCGCCGCGGCGGACCGTGCGGCGTGAGCGTTCGGTGAGGGCGGGGGGTCGCGGGTCGGGCATGGATCAGACCGCCGGTCGAGAGAGCAATTCGGGCACGGAGGTCCGGCCGCCGGGGACCCCGAACTGGTCGAGGAGCGAGGATGACGCGAAGCGAAGGACCCAGGCCCCGCCGCGGTGTTGGAAGGTGGCGCGGAGGATCGGCGGCGCGTCGGCGTGGAAGTAGGTTCCCTCTGGGGCGACCTCGGTCACGATCGAGGCGTCGGTGTCCCCGGAGCGGACGACGGCCCCGGCGTGATCGGTGGCGGTCCAGGACGCGCGGCCGGCGTGGGGTGAGATGATCCACGCGAGCGAGGCGAGGGCGTGACCTTGGATGCGCCAGGCGAACGAGAGCGTGAGGAGTGAGGGCGCCTCCGCGGGGACCGGGGGGCGTGCCGGGTCGGGGTCGGTGGTAGCCACGGCGGGGGTCATGCGTGGGTCCGGCGCTGCTGCTCGGGGTCGTGATCGATGGAGGCGAGGAGGCTGGCGGCCTGGAGGAGGCCCTCACCGGCGGGCCCGATGAACTTGGCGCTGACGAGTTCGAGGGTGGAGAAGGCGTTGAGGATGGATTCGAGGCGGCGGTTGTGCTCGGTGGCGAGCGAGCCGGCGTCGGCGCGCGAGTGGCGCGTGGCGTCGCGGATCTCATAGAGCGAGGCGAGGAGGGGCTCGACCTCGCGTTTGAGTCGCTGGCGGAGGATGGCGCGGAACATGACCCAGGGGTCGGGCTCGGCGCGGAAGTATTCCTTGCGGTCGCCCCGGCGATGGACGCGCTCGACGATCCCCCACTCGACCAGGGCGCGGAGCGACATGCTGGCGTTGCCCCGGGAGATGTCGAGGCGGTCCATGACGTCGTCGGTGCAGAGGTCTTGGGCCGAGATATAGAGGAGCGCGTGGACCTGGGCCATCGTCCGGGAGATGCCCCAGGCGCTGCCCATCTGCCCCCAGACCTCGATGAAGCGGTCTTGGGCGGCGGTCAGGGCCGCGGCGTCGTCGGGGGGGGTCTTGGAGCCGGGGACGCGTGGCATGCCGGAGGAGTATTCGCGGGGGGTGGGGCCGGGGCCACCGAAGTTTCAAGAACGACTGAAAATTGGACCGGTCGTCTGCGCCATGAGCCCCCGCGCGGTGGACGGGTCGGGGCGGGTGTCGTTGGGGCTATGCTCGGGGGCATGGTCGAGGCAGCGCGGGAAGTACGGCCGGTGGCGGTGTCGGTGCGCGAGGTGGGGTTCCGCTACCCCAGCCCGCTGGGGGACTCGCGCGGGGTCTGGGCGCTCGAGGGGGTGTCCCTCGAGGTGAGGGCGGGAGAGAGGCTTGGGATCTTGGGCCCCAACGGCGGGGGCAAGAGCACGTTGATCAAGTTGATGCTGGGGCTGTTGGAGCCGACGCGGGGGCGGGTGGAGGTGCTGGGGATGTCGCCCCGGGAGGCGGTACGAGAGGGGTTGGTGGGGTACGTGGCGCAGCGGTGCGAGGCGGAGCTGTCGTTCCCCGTGACGGGTCGGCAGGCGGTGATGATGTCGGCGGTGGTGGGGTTGTCGGCGTGGCGCGGGGTCCCGCCGGAGGTTGAGGCGAGGGTGGACCGGGCTTTGGGGTTGGTGGGGGCGTCGGGGTATTCGGGGGAGGCGGTGGGGCGGCTGTCGGGGGGTCAGCTGCAGCGGGTGCTGATCGCGAGGGCGTTGGCGCGCGGGCCTCGGGTGCTGCTGCTGGACGAGCCGACGGTGGGCGTGGACCCGGCGGGTCAGCGGCAGTTCAGCGCGATGCTGGAGGGGTTGTCGCGGGACGCGGGACTGACGATCGTGGTGGTGAGCCATGATCTGCGGACGGTGGCGTCGGGGTGCGACCGCGTGGCGTGCCTGAGCCGGACGCTGCACTATCACGAGTCGCCGCGCGGGCTGACGCCGGCGGTCTTGGCGGAGGTGTTCCGTCACGACGTCTCGGCGATCTTCGGGGATGTTCACGTGGACGCGCACCGGGCGGGCGAGTGCGGGCATTCGCACGATCACGGGGCGGGTGGGGCGGGTGGGGTGGGTGGGGCGTGCGAGGGAGGGAAGGTCCCGTGAGGACGCTGGAGTATCTGCGGGAGCTTCCGGAGGTTTTCTGGCCGCCGTGCGTGGTGGCGTTGTGCCTGGTGCCGCTGTGTTCGGTGCTGAGCGTGATCGTGTGCCTCAAGCGTCTGGCGTTCATCGGCCAGGGGATCAGTCACGCGGGGTTCGGGGGGATCGGCGTGGCGGCGGTGCTCGGGTTGGTCGGGACGGGGCTGACGGCGTCGCAGACGGTCGCGCAGTTCGCGGTGGTGGTGGGGTTCTGCGCGGCGTCGGCGGTGGTGGTGGGGGTGCTGTCGGGCCGGGGGAGGCCCGGGGGCGGGGCGGGCACGGGCGGGCCCGCCGGGGGCGCGGACACGGCCATCGGCATCGTGCTGGTCGCGTCGATGGCGCTGGGGGCGGTGCTGGTGCACGTGTCCAGCTCGAACTTCGCGTGGGAGAGTTTCCTCTTCGGGTACCTGCTGGGGAAGGGGTGGGCGGACGTGTGGGTGGCGCTGTCGGCGTCGGCGGGGGTCCTGGGGGCGCTGTGGTGGGCGAGGAGGCCGCTGCTGTTCTGGGCGTTCGACGAGCCGTCGGCCGAGGCGTTCGGGGTCAGGGCCCGCGGGGTGCGGGTGGGGCTCATGATCCTGCTGGCGCTGGCGACGGTGACCACGATGAAGCTGGCGGGGGTGGTGATGGCGTCGGCGTTGCTGGTGCTGCCCGGGGCGACGGCGCTGCTGATGAGCGCCCGGCTCGGGGCGGTGATGTGGGCGAGCGTCGGGGTGGCGTTGGTCGGGGTGGTGGGCGGGTTGGTGCTTTCGTTCGAGGCCAATTGGCCGCCGGG
Source organism: Phycisphaeraceae bacterium (assembly GCA_015200025.1). Classification (GTDB taxonomy): domain Bacteria; phylum Planctomycetota; class Phycisphaerae; order Phycisphaerales; family UBA1924; genus UBA2396. The sequence goes on from CP054186.1 coordinate 2,014,012, forward strand.
GCCTGCGATCGTGACGGTGCTGACCGTCGAGTACCTGGCGGCGCGGGTGGTGTCGGGGGTCCGCGGGGGCGCGTGAGCGGCGGCGCGCGGGGCGGGCGGCCGCGGCGGGCGTCGCGGGCTACTTGGGCGAGGCGATCATCAGCAGGCGTTGCTTTTTGGTGACGACGACGCCGCCGGGTTCTTCAACGGTGACCGCGAAGACGGCCGGATCGCGGACCTGGAGCTTCGCGTTGATGGGCACGATGTAGTCCCCGGTGGCCGGGTCACGGAACGCCGAGCGGATATCGAAGACCCCGCCGTCGACGGGGAACTGGTTGAGCAGGTCGCCGCGTTCGGGGTCGGTGCGTCCCTGGTCGAAGATCCAGAGTTGGTATTGCTCGCGCGCGGGGTCGTTGGGGGAGAGCCCCGAGATGCGCATGAAGCCCTTCTGGGCGGTGTTGCTCCAGACGATGTCACCCTTGACGGTGTTGCCCGAGGGGTCGGGCCCGGGCTGCCAGTCGATGTTGAGCAGGTCGGGCGCTTCGAGAAGGGTTCGCCGCTCGTGGGCGTAATCCGGGACGACCGCGGGGGTCGGGGCTCGGCGGGTCGAATAGAGGATGAACGAGAAGGTGATGGCGGCGGCGGCGGCGGCCCAGCCGACCCAGGCCAGAGCGGCCTGGGCCGAGAGGCTCGGGTGGATCAGCCCGCTCGGCGCCGGTCGCGGAGCCGACGACGGGGATTGGGCGCGGACGATGGACTCGCCGATGGCCTGGAGCCTGGCCCGGGCGGCCGGCGGGAGCGGGGGCGGGGGCGCATCGCCCAGGGCGGGGAGGAGGGCCGCGGCGGCGTGCTCGAAGTCGGGGACCGGCCCGGTGCCGTGGGGGCGGCGGAGCCGATCGATGAGTTCGGCGGCGTCGTCGGGCGCGAGGCGCCCGAGCGCGTGGTCGGCGAGGAGCTCGTGGAGCCGGGCGTCGTGGTTGTGGTGGGAGGTGTTGCTCATGGCGCCACCCCCCTGGCCTGAGTCGCCGGGCCGCGGGACCCGTCGAGGAGTTCGCGGAGGCGGATGAGCCCGCGGCGGATGCGGGTTTTGACGGTGCCCAGGGGGTGGCCCGTCAGGGTGGCGATGCGGTCGTGGCTCATCCCATGGTAGAGCGCGAACCACAACGCCTGTTGCTCGTCGGTGTGCAGTTTGTTGAAGGCGTCGGCCGCCCGGGCCACGTCCTCCCCGAGCGACGCGGGGGTGTGCGTGGCCGGCCGGTCGGTCGCCCTGGGTTCGAGGTGGGGCTCGTGGGGCACGGGCCTCGGCCTCGACGCGGCGCGGCGCTGGCGGTCGATCAGGCGGCGGTGGGCGATGGTCGCGATGAACGAGGCCTCGGACCCCAGCGCGGGGTTGTAGCGGCCCGCCGAACGCCAGACGTCGACGAAGATCTCCTGCACCGCGTCCTCGACGTCCTCGCCCAGGGGCTTGAGGTACCGCTCGGCGAGCGACCACACCACGCCCCCGTACTCGTCGAGGCACGCGGCGACGGCGGAGGCGTCGCCCGAGGCGATGCGATGGAGGAACGCGGTGCTCATCCGGTCGGGTGTGAATGTACGCCCGGCACGGGCGGATTGCTTTCGTACGCAATTTTATCTCGGGCGCCATCCGGCGGGCGGTCGCCAGCGATGGAACGTCGAGCAGAGCGAGGCTTGGGTAGGGTGGTGGTTCGAGGTGGGGGCGGTGGGGGGTGGGGGGTGGGGGGATCGTGGGACCGGGTGTCGGAGTGTCGGGCGTCGGCGTGTGGCCGGCGCCGGGTCCTCCATGGTTGCAACGCGAGGGAGTTCGTGATGAAGAGCGTGAGGACGATGACGGGCGTGGCGGCGTTCGCGGCGGTGGCGGCGTTCGCGGGGTCGGCGTCGGCGGAACTGATCTACGGCGTGACGCTCGAGCAGACGCTCGTGACGTTCAACAGCAACGCCCCGGGGACGATCCTCAGCGGGGTCGCCATCAGCGGGCTGCAGGCCAACGAGGTCATCCGCGGGATCGATCTCCGCCCGGCGACCGGCGAACTGTACGCCCTGGGGAGTTTCAGCCGGCTCTACAAGATCAACCCGCTGACCGGGGCGGCGACGCAAGTCGGGTCGCCCTTCGGGACGACGCTCAACGGGTCGTCGTTCGGGTTCGACTTCAACCCGCAGGTCGACCGGATCCGGATCGTCAGCGACGCGGACCAGAACCTCCGCGCCCACCCCGACACCGGCGCCGTCGTCGCCGTCGACGGGACGCTGGCGTACAACGCGGGCGACTCGGGCTTCGGCATGAACCCCAACGTGGTGGCGGCGGCGTACACCAACAACACCGCCGGGACCCCCAGCACGGTGCTGTACGTCGTCGACAGCCTCCGCGACGTGCTGGCGATCCAGAACCCGCCCAACGCGGGCGGGCTGACCACCGTCGGGCTCCTGGGGACGGACGTGACCGACCTCGCCGGGTTCGATATCTCGGGCGCGACGGGGACGGCGTACATGGTCATCCGCGACGCGATGCTCGCCCGCTCGACGCTGTGGACCGTGAACCTGTCGACGGGCCAGGGCACGATGATCGGTGAGATCGGGGGCGGGGCGATCCTGACCTCGATGACGGTGGTTCCCGCGCCGGGGGCCGTGGGGCTCCTGGCGGCGGCGGGGGCCTTCGGGGTGCGTCGCCGTCGCTGATCGGCGAAGGTGAAGGATGGGAATCCGCTCTCAGGCGGCCGGGGCGAGTGGTTCGTCCCGGCCGTCGCGTGCGCCTAACTTCCGGTGCCGATCGGGAGCCGAGCATGCCCATGACGAAAGAAGGTCTCGTGTCGTTTCTCCGCTGGACGCGCGGGGTGTCGGAGTCCATGCTGCGGGAGTGGCCGGTGGACCGGTACACCTTCCAGCGGACCCCCGAGGACAACCACCCGCTCTGGGTCATGGGCCACCTCGCCGTGACCGACGTGTGGACGGCGGGCGTGCTCGGCGCCACGGGCGTGACGGTCCCCGAGTCGTTCCGAACCCTCTTCGGCCAGGGCACGTCGCCCTCGGCGGACGCCTCGGCGTACCCGCCGGTGCCCGAGGTCCGGCGCGTCTTTGACGAGACACACACGGCGCTGGTCGGGTGGCTCGCGGGCGCGTCCGATGACGTGCTGATGAAGCCGCTGGTCGAGAAATCCGGCGGGTTCGCGGCCGACGGGTACGACGCGGTCGCGAAGCACGCGTGGCACGAGGCCTGGCACTTCGGGCAGGTCGCGACGCTCCGCAAGGCCTTGGGGCTCCCCAAGGTCATCGGGTGACGATCGCCGGGTGTGTTGTTCGCGGCGGGGTCAGGCGTCGAGACGCCGGGCGGCGGTGATCTCGATGGTGGTCTTGGGCACGTCCTGGTGCCCGGCCTTGGACCCGGTGGGGGCCTTGCGGATCTGATCGACGACCTCCATCCCGGCGACGACCTTGCCGAAGACGGCGTAGGCGGCGCCGTCGCTCTGGGGTCGGTCGAGGAAGGCGTTGTCGGCGACGTTGATGAAGAACTGGGAAGAGGCCGAGTCGGGGCGGCCGCCGATCCGGGCCATCGCGATGGTACCCTTGAGGTTCTTGAGCCCGTTCTGCCACTCGTTCTTGATGGTGGGGCGGGTGGGCTTCTGGGTCATGTCGGGGGTGAAGCCCCCGCCCTGGATCATGAACCCGTCGATGACGCGGTGGAAGATCGTGCCGGCGTAGTGCCCCGAATCGACGTAGTCGAGGAAGTTCTTGGTGGAAATGGGGGCCTTGTCGGCGTCGAGTTCGAGGGTGATCTCGCCGAGGGTGGTGGTCAGGTGGACCTTCATGGGTGATTTCCTTCCGTGAGATTCCGGGTCGGGCTGCGGCACCGGGCCGATAGGATAGAGCGCTCGTGCCGGGTTCCCAAGGAGTCCACCGCATGAAACTCGGGCTTTCGGTCAGCATCGCGGCGTGGGTCGTGGCGTCGGGCGTGTGCGTGGCCGCGTCGGGGCAGGTCCGGGCCCCCTCGCCCAGCACGCCGGACCGGGCCCAGCCCGCGCCCAAGGACCGGCTCGAGGCCCCCCCCGAGCGTGCACGCCCCGAAGTAACGCCCGCGCCGCGGGCCGCCTCGCCCGACGTGGACCTGAGGCCCAGGTTCAAACTCGGGGCCGACCGCCGACTCAGGATCGACACCCGCTCGATCACCACCACGCGCGGCGGGATCGACGTGGATTCCATCCTCAACCCCGGGGGCGCTAAAAAGGGCGCGGAACCGGAGGACACATCCTCGGCGACGCAGGAGTGGGTCCTGATCTTCCGTCCCAAGGAGCTGCTCGAGGGCGGGGGGGCGAAGGTCGAGGTCGAGTTCGAGTCGATCAAGGCGAAGATCGAGAACTCGATGGGCGTCGACGAGTTCGACAGCACCAAGCCCGCGAAGAAACCCGCCGCCCAGCCCGACCCGCTCGCCCGGCTCTCGGGCATCGGGATGCTCGAGGGCATGCTCCGTCCTCTGGTCGGCGAGACCATGCGCGTGACCTTCGACCGCGACGGGCAGGTGGTCAGCGTCGAGGGCGGCGAAAGGTTCGCGGCCGTGTTCGAGGGGGCGGCCGGGGGGATCGGGCTGCCCGGCGGCGCCGGCGCGGCCGGTGGCGGTGGTGCGGCCGGTGGGGGTGGTGGGGCCGGTGGGGGTGGTGGGGGGGCCAGATCGCTGATCGGACGGATCCTTTCGCCCGCGCCGGGGAAGACCTCCGCCCGGGTGGGCGAGTCGTGGACGACGCGAGACACGTTCGACCTCTCGCTGGCGGGGCGGCTGAAGCTCACGAGCACGACGAAGGTCCGCGAGGCCCGCGGCGGGGTGGCCAAGCTCGACCTCGACGGCACGATCGAGCCGGACTCGCCCGGGGCCGGCGGCGGGCTGGTGTCCATCAAGGGCGGGACGCACAAGGGCGGGGCGGAGTGGGATCTCGAGGACGGGTTCATCCGCGCGATGAACCTGGCCCAGACGCTCGAGGCGGAGACCGAGATCGCGGGCATGAAATCGTCCTCGACGAGCGTCCAGACGACGACCGTGACCCGGGTCCGTTGAACGGTGGTCGGGGGCTCGTGCGCCGGACGCGGGGGGTGTATCGTGGGCGTCATGGAACTGACGCCGATGCGGTACTTCCTCGCCATCGCGCGGACGGGGCACCTGACGCGGGCGGCCCGCGAGGTCGGGGTCACCCAGCCGGCGCTCTCGGCGATGCTGCGCAAGCTCGAACGCGAACTGGGCTCGGCCCTGGTCGAGCGGACGGGACGCGGGGTGTCGCTGACCGAGTCGGGCCGGGCGTTCCTGCGCCACGCCGAGGACGCCGTGCGGGCGGGCGAGCGCGCGGCGCGGGCGGTCCGGGAGATCGCCGGGCTCGAGGCCGGCTCGATCCGGGTCGGCGGCGGGGCGACGGCGGTGGCGTACCTGCTCCCGCCGGCGGTCTCACGCGTGCGACGGGCTCACCCGGGGCTGAGGTTCTATGTCCGGGAGGCGGGGTCGAGCGCGGTGGCGTCGGCGGTCGCGTCGGGCGAGCTCGACATGGGGATCGTGACGCTCCCGGTCATCGCCCCGGGGGCCGAGGACCTGGTCAAAGCGCCGCTGGTCGAGGATGAACTCCGGATGATCGTCCCCGAGGGGCACCGCCTCGCGGGCCGCGCCTCCTTCCGGTGGGCGGACCTCGTCGGCGAGGACGTGGTGGCCTTCGAGGCGGGGACGGCGGTGCGGCAGATGATCGACCGCGGGGCGGCGTCGGCGGGGGTGTCGCTCAACGTGGTGATGGAGGTCCGTTCGATCGAATCAATCACATCGATGGTGGGGGCGGGGATCGGGGTGGGGTTCGTCAGCCGGTTCGCGCTGGCGCCCGCCGACGCCGCGGGGGGACGGGGGACCGGCGCGGCCGGGCTCTCCTGCCGCGACGGGAGGCTCACACGCCGGCTCGCGGTGGTGCGCCGGCGGGACCGCGCCCCGAGCCCGGCGGCGGCGATGTTCGAGGGGGTGCTGCGCGAACGGGGGCGTTCGATCCATAAACAGGATTAATCGGAACGCGTATCACGATTGATTCGATTCATGGCGAACAGAGCGTATGGTTGACCGTGGGTGCGGGGAGCGCGACGGGGACGCCGGCCCGATGGCCGGGGCCCCGGGCGCACGGAGCCGACGCCATGACCACCCGACCCGACCCCTTCAAAGCCCGCCAGACCCTCAAGACCCCCCACGGCACGTACACCTACTTCTCCCTCGCCGCCCTCAACAAGGTCGGCACGGTCGATCGCCTTCCCTACTCGATCAAGGTGCTCCTCGAGAGCATGCTCCGCAACCTTGACGGCTTTGTCGTCACCGCCGACGACGTCGCCGGGCTCGCCAACTGGAACGCGAAAGCCCCGGTCAAGGAGGAGATCCCCTTCATGCCCGGGCGTGTCGTGCTCCAGGATTTCACGGGCGTGCCGTGCGTGGTCGACCTGGCCGCGATGCGCGACGCGATGAAGTCCCTCGGCGGCGACCCCAACCTCATCAACCCGCTCGTCAAGTGCGATCTGGTCATCGACCACTCCGTGCAGGTCGACGCGTTCGGCTCGGCTCAGGCCCTGACCATCAACGCCGGAAAGGAGTTCGAACGCAACAACGAACGCTACGAGTTCCTCAAGTGGGGCCAGCAGTCCCTCAACAACTTCACCTGCGTGCCCCCGGCCACGGGCATCGTGCACCAGGTCAACCTCGAGTACCTCGCCCCGGCGGTCCTCACCAAGCAGGTCGCCGGCGAGGCGGTCGCCTACCCCGATTCCTGCGTCGGCACCGACAGCCACACCACCATGATCAACGGCCTGGGCGTCGTCGGCTGGGGTGTCGGCGGCATCGAGGCCGAGGCCGTCATGCTCGGGCAGCCCATCTACATGCTCGCCCCGGAGGTCATCGGCTTCCGCCTCAAGGGCAAGCTCCCCGAGGGCACCACCGCGACCGACCTCGTCCTCACCGTCACCCAGATGCTCCGCAAGAAGGGCGTCGTCGACAAGTTCGTCGAGTTCTTCGGCGAAGGGCTCGCGAGCATGTCCGTCCCCGATCGCGCCACCATCGCCAACATGGCCCCCGAGTACGGCGCCACCGTCGGGTTCTTCCCCGTCGACCAGGCCACACTCGATTACCTTCGTTTCACCGGCCGCGACGAGAAGACCGTCGCCCTCGTCGAGGCGTACTGCAAGGCCAACGGCTTGTTCTGGACCCCCGGCGCTCCCGAGCCCGAGTTCACCGACGTGCTGGAGCTGGACCTGTCCACCGTCCAGCCCTCGCTGGCCGGGCCCAAGCGCCCGCAGGACCGCGTCGAGCTGAAGAACGTCAAGGCCGAGTTCTTCAAGTCGATGGCCGCCCCGCTCGGCAACACCTCCTTCGGCATGCCCGCCGACAAGATCTTCGGGTCCTTCGGCACCGTCAAGCACGCCGACGGCACCACGCCCAGCACGATCACCCACGGCGCCGTCGTGATCGCCGCGATCACGTCCTGCACCAACACGAGCAACCCCGACGTGCTGATCGCCGCCGGCCTGGTCGCCCGCAAGGCCCGCGCGCTGGGCCTGACCCGCAAGCCCTGGGTCAAGACCTCCCTCGCCCCCGGGTCCAAGGTCGTCACCGCGTACCTCGACAAGGCCGGCCTCTCCGCCGATCTGGATGCCATCGGCTTCAACACCGTCGGGTACGGGTGCACGACCTGCATCGGCAACTCCGGCCCGCTCCCGGAGGAAGTCGAGGCCGCCATCAAGGAAGGCGATTTGTGCGTCGCCTCGGTCCTCTCGGGCAACCGCAACTTCGAAGGTCGCGTGCACCAGTCCGTCAAGGCGAACTTCCTCGCCAGCCCGCCACTCTGCGTCGCCTACGCCATCGCCGGGTCGGTCGCGATCGACCTGGCCACCGAACCCCTGGGCACCTCCAAGGACGGCAAGCCCGTCTTCCTCAAGGACCTCTGGCCCACCTGGAAGGAAGTACAGGACGTCAAGAGCCAGTGCCTCAGCCCCGAGCAGTTCCGCAAGGAATACGGCAACGTCTTCAACGGGAACGATCAGTGGAACAAGGTCCCCGTCTCCAAGAGCGAGCAATACCGCTGGAACGAGAAGTCCACCTACATCCAGCACCCGCCCTACTTCGTCGGGATGTCCGAGAAGCCGGGCACACCCGCCGCCATCAAGGGCGCCCGCGCCCTGGCGGTCATGGGCGACAGTGTCACCACCGACCACATCTCCCCCGCCGGCGACATCGCCGAGAACTCCCCCGCGGGCGACTACCTCAAGAGCCTCGGTGTCCGCAAGGCCGACTTTAACTCCTACGGCTCACGCCGCGGCAACGACCGCATCATGACCCGCGGCACCTACGCCAACACCCGCATCAAGAACGCCCTCGCCAAAGACCCCGCCAGCGGCAAGATCAAGGAAGGCGGCTGGACCCGTGACATGTCCAAGGCCGGTGGCGGGAAGATCGACTTCATCTACAACGCCGCGATGAACTACCAGAAAGAAGGCACGCCCCTCGTCGTGCTCGCGGGCAAGGACTATGGAATGGGCTCCTCCCGCGACTGGGCCGCCAAGGGAACGCTCCTGCTGGGCGTCAAGGCGGTCATCTCCGAGTCGTTCGAACGCATCCACCGCAGCAACCTTGTCGGGATGGGCGTCCTGCCGCTGAATTTCACCGGCGGGCAGAACGCCGCCTCGCTCGGGCTGACCGGCGAAGAGACGTTCGACATCCACATGCCCGTCAGCGCCGAGGGCCTGATCGAACCGCGGTGCGAGATCAAGGTCACGGCGAAGCGGGCCGACGGCACCTCGATCAATTTCTCCACCCGCTGCCGGATCGACACCCCCGTCGAAGCCGAGTACTACCGCAACGGCGGCGTGCTCCACACGGTGCTCCGCCGCCTGCTGAGCGAGAGCCGCAAGCCGGTGGGGGTGTGAGCGTGCGAAGGTCCCGGAGGCCGCGATGAACCCGGCGCCGTACCTCCAGCCGGTGGCGTGGGGCGAGATGGACGCCCTGGGACACGTGAACAACGCGGTGTACTTCCGGTACATGGAGTCCGCCCGCGTCGCGTTCCTGCTCGCGGCGGGGATCGACCGCCTGCGGCACGCCGACGGGGTGGGGGTGATCCTCCAGTCGGCCCAGTGCCGGTTCCGCCGGCCCGTGCGCTACCCCGACACGCTGAGCATCACGTCGGTGGTCGAGTCGATCGGCGATGATCGCTTCACGCTCGCGCACGAGATGACGAGCCGATCCCTGGGCGAGGTGGCGGCGATCGGCTCGGGGGTGATCGTGGCCTACGACTACACGAGGGGCGTGAAAGCCCCGCTCCCCCCGGCGTGGCGGTCGGCGCTCGAGGCCGCCCGCGGCCCGTCCGGGCCGGGACCGGTCAGGTCGTCGTGAGGTCGCGCCGGACGAAGTGGGCCGCGGCGAGGGCCCAGAACCCGGCGACAACCCCGCCCAGGATCGCCAGGTCGCGCACCGGCCACGTGCCGTCCATGAGCGTGCGGATGGGGCGGTAATAGTCCAGCACGCTGAGGAACGCGAGTTTCTTGGTGAACGCCAGCGCGGGGTCGAGGGTGTAGAGGAAGTTGATGAGGATGGAGAACACCGTGGCGATGACGACGGCCAGGACCGCCCTCGTGCGGCGGTCGGTCAGCGTCGCCGCCAGGAGCGACCCGCACCCGATCGCCGCGTAGACGAACGCGAGGTTGACGAACACCACGCCGAGCCTCGACCAGTCCGGTCGGTACGCGGGGTCGATGAACCGAGAGCCGACATAACTCCCCAGCGGGATCGCCCCCAGGACCAGCAAGGCCACCCCGAGCCACGCCGCCGTCTCGGACGCGTACAGCTTGAGCCTCGAGACCGGGAGCGCGAAGAGCACGTCGGCGGTCCCGCGCTCGATCTCGCCCGCGGGCAGCCTCGTGCACACGACGATGGCGTGGGCGCTCAGGAGGGCGAGGATCACCGGGTGGCTCCACGCGATCGAGAAGGCGACCTCCGAGACCCCCGCGCCCGCGGAATCGAACCCGAAGAGCGCGTCGCGGAACTCGCGCACCGCCGGCGGGACAAAGCTCCGCTGCATGAACCTCGCCTGCACCCGAGGCAGCGCGTACGCGAAGATCGCCGACACCGCCCCCAACACCCCCGCGAACACCAGCGACGTCCACAGCGTCTCCCGCCACGCCCGCAGCAAAAGCCCCAGGTTCACCGGCCCGCTCCTCATCCGCCCGCCCCTTCCCCGCCCGGGGCGTCGTAGTAGCGGCGGAACAACTGTTCGAGGTCGGGCTTGCGGATCGTCACGTCCTCCACCGGCACCCCCGCCAGGAACGACAGGAGCGGCTCGAGCGGGCCGCGGTGCTCGCCGGCCCATCGGTCGGGCGAACGCCGCGAGAGCGTGAGCCCCGCGGGGGGTGCCGCGGCCCCCGCCCCGGCGCGGAAAACAATCTCCACGTCGTGCCCGGCCTGCCTCTTGAGCTCATCGAGCGTGCTGTCGGCCACGATCCGGCCTTGGCGCACGATGGCGACCCGCTGGCAGATCGCCTCGACCTCGCTGAGGGTGTGGCTGGAGAAGAACACCGTCCGACCCGCCGCCGCCCGCGCGTGAAGGATCTCCCGTAGCCGGTCCTGCATGAGCGGATCCAACGCCGTCGTCGGTTCGTCGAGCACCAGCAGACCGGGGTCGTGGGCCAGCGCCAGGATCAGCCCGAGTTTCTGACGCATCCCGCGCGACATCGCCCTCACGCGGACGCCCAGGTCCAAGTCGAGCTGCTCGGCCAGCCGCCGCCCGCCCTTGACCATGTCCACCCCACGGATCCGCGAGAACAGTTTCAACGCCGAGTGACCGTTCAGCCAGGGCCACAGCCTCAGGTCCCCCGGGATCGACCCGACCTGCGCCTTGACCTTGTGCGATTCTCGCCAGCAATCAAGACCCATCGCCCGGGCCGTGCCCTCCGTCGGCCTGAGGAACCCGAGGATGACGCGGATCACGGTGGTTTTACCGGCCCCGTTGGGACCGAGGAACCCAAAGAGCGAGCCCCGAGGCACCGCGAGCGTCACCGCCTCGACCCCGCGGCGGACGCCGTACCGACGCGTCAGCCCGCGGAGATCAACGTCCAGGGGTTCTCGCGGGGTCTCGGGCATGGTCGGTGAGAATAGGGTCAGCCGGCGTATTCGTCGCGCACCACCGCCAGCCATTCGTCCCTCGACCGAACCTGGATGAAGCGCCGGCGGACGTCATCGACCCTGGGGTGGTGGGCGGCGAAGCGGATCCCGAACTTGCGCATCATCTTGCTCGTCGCCTCTTCCCCGTGACGCATCCCGCGGTTGACCGCCAGCAGGATCGAGAAATGCTCGAGCAGCACCGACCGCTGCTCGGCGATGGTCGGGGGCCTGGGGTCACGCCCGGCCAGGATCTCCCGGGCCTGCCGGAAGATCCACGGGTTCCCGATGCACCCGCGTGCCACCGCCGCCGCCGAGACGCCCGTGTACCCGATCATCCGCACGATGTCCCACGCGTTCCAGACGTCGCCCGAGCCCAGGATCGGGAGACGAGGGTGCCGGCGGACGATCTCACGCAACAGGTCCCACCGGCTCGGGCCCACGTACTTCTGCACGACCGTCCTCGCGTGCACCGTCGCCCACGCGTACCCCAGGTCCGCCGCCGCATCGAGGATCCGCGACGCGTTCCGAGCCATCCCGGGCGTGTCGTCGAACGACCGCCGCAGCTTGACCGTGCACGGCACCGACGCCGGCACCGCGTCGCGCACCGCCCTCATGATCGCGATCGCTCCCTCGGGCTCGGCCAGCCAGTGCCCGCCGCGGGCCTTGACTTTGATCTTCTTGACCGGGCACGCCAGGTTCACGTCGATCGTCGCGAACGCGCGCCCGCCCGCCGCCACGCCCGCCCCGGGGGGCTCGAGCCCGGCCGGGTCGGCCCCGTCGGCCCCGTCGGCCCCGAACGCCTCGTCCCCGCCGATGGACCCGTCGCCGGCCCCGTCGAGCGCGTTGATCCGGTCGATCGCGTCCTCGCACGACTCGCCCTCCCCGCCGTCCGCTTCGCACCCGTCCACCCCGCACCCCTCATCCCCCAGGCCCTCGGTCGGGTCGAACGGCTCGATCTGTTCGCCCCCGGGCAGGCGCAGGTGCTGCCGGGCGTGGGTGGTGGGGTGTCGGCCCGGCGTGGCGTAGGCCAGGGCCCGGTATGGCTTATCCCCGCGGGCGGATTGTTCAACGGCCTTGAGCGCCGAGGCCGCCATCTCGCGCGGGTCGCTCCCCATGATCTGGCAGGCCAGGGGCTGATCCTCGGGCCCCCCGGGGATGTTGTCGTGCAGTTCGCCCAGGTCCGCCTTGGCGAACCCGCGCCCGCCGGCCAGAAGGGTCCGGTCCAGCAACGCCTCGGTCACGCAGAACGGGCACCCGTGCCGGCGCGCGATGATCCGCATGGCCGCGTCGGAATACCCGGCGAGCCCGGCCTGGAAAAACGGGGCGTCGAACCCGGGCACGGCCGCCCGGACCCTGGGGTCCGTCCCGTCACGGGCGATCCGTCCGGCGATCGAGCGCAGCTCGATCCCCTCCGCCCCCGGCGCGATGGCGGGGGTCGGGGCGGTGGCGTTGCCGGCCTCGGGCTCGACGGACATGCACGGATTGTTGAGCCCCCGGTTGCCCCGGGCTCGCGGGGGGGGGACCATACCGGCGTGAGATCCATCGCGTCCATCGCGGCGTTGGCCCTGGTCCCCCTGTGCGGGTGCTCCTCGCCCGCGACCCTCTCCGACGGCACGGCCTACCCGCGCGAGCTCCGCCAGGCCTCCACGCTCGATATCCAGGTCTTCCGACGCGGGAGAGACCTCGAACTGACCAACACAACCGCACGCTCGTTCGGCCCGTGCACCGTCTGGTTGAACGGCCGATACTCGAAGCGCCTCGACGGGATCGCCGTCGGGGAGACCCTCAGGCTCGAACTCTCGGGGTTCCGCGACGAGTTCGGGGAGCCGTTCAAGGCCGGGGGGTTCTTCGCGGCCGAGATCCCCGACATCGTGATCCTGTGTCAGATCGAAGAGGCCCCCGAGGGTTCGGGGCGGGTCCTCTGGGGGCTCCGGGTCGCGGGCCCGCTGGTGGATGAGTAAGGATCGGCGGTTCGGCACGAGCGACCGGAGAACGGCATCCCATGGCCAGGATCGTGGTATTCGGCCCCCACCCCGACGATCAAGAGATCGGCATGGGCGGGACCGTCGCGCTGCTGGCGTCCCAGGACCACGACGTGCTCCTGTGCGACCTGACCGACGGGTGCCCCACGCCCGTGGGTGACCGCCCGACGCGCCTGCGGGAGGCCGCCGCCGCCGCCGCCGCGCTCTCAACACCGGGACGGGTGATCCCCCGTGTCCTGCTCGATCTCCCCAACCGGCGATTGGAGCACACCCTCGCCGCGCGTCACGCGGTCGCGGGGGTCATCCGGGCCCACCGGGCCGACGTCATCTTCGCGCCCCACCCCAAGGACGCGCACCCCGACCATCTGGCGGCCACCCGGATCATCGAGGACGCCCGGTTCGATGCCAAACTCACCGGCGTCACGATGCCCCTCCCCTCGGGCGTGGGCGGCGACGGGTCGGCCCCCGTCCACCCGAAATGGCTCTTTTACTACTACTGCTCGCACCTGCGGCGTGTGCCCGACCCCACGTTTCTGATCGACGTGACCGCCCACCACGGGGCCAAGCTCGCGTCACTGACCGCGTACCGCTCGCAGTTCATCGACAACCCGAAAAACCGCGAGGTTCTGGAGTGGATCGAGGCCCAGGACCGGTTCCTGGGGAGCCGGATCGGGGCGAGATACGCCGAGGGGTTCTGGACAAACGAGCCGCTGGGGCTGACGGGGCTGGGGAGCGTCGCGGGGCTCGGGGCGTGAACCGTCACGGGCCGACCGGGGTGAGAAATGGTCGGACGGGCCGGGCCGGGGTGGTTCGGGGACGCGCGGGGCGCTTTGATTCGGGCGCATGAACCCGACGGCCCAACTCCTGGAGCCCGAGATCCGCGAGTTGATCCGCGACGGGTTGTACTCCGAACTGCGCGAAGCCCTGCACCTGCTCCCGCCCGCCGACGTCGCCGACATCCTCGCGGAGTTGCCCTCGGACCAGGCGGCGGTGGCGTTCCGGTTCATGCCCCGCGACGACGCGGCCTCCGCGTTCGCGTACCTGACCTCCGAGCGCCAGGAAGACCTCATCAACGCCCTGGGCGCCGAGGCCTCGGTCCGCATGGTCGAGGCCATGGGCGCCGACGACCGCGCCCGGCTCCTCGACGAACTGCCCGAGGAGGTCGCGCAGCGCCTGATCGGCTCGCTGAGCCCCGAGTCCCGCCGCGAGACGCAGGCGATCCTGGGCTACCCCCCGCGGTCGGTGGGGCGCCTCATGACGCCCGACTACGTCAGGCTCCGCCCCGAGTGGACGATCGCGCAGGCCCTCGAGCACATCCGCCGCCACGGCCGCGACGCCGAGACCGTCAACGTCGTCTACGTCATCGACGAGCAGGGCCGGCTCATCGACGACCTCAGGCTCCGCCAGATGCTCTTCGCCGACCCCGACGACACCGTCGAGAGCATCCTCAACCGACAGTTCATCAGCCTGCGGGCCGACGAGGACCAGGAGCACGCCGTCCAGACGCTCCAGCGGTACGACCGCTCCGCGCTCCCCGTGGTCGATTCCCGCGGGGTGCTCCTGGGCATCGTCACCCACGACGACCTCGCCGACGTCGCCCAGGCGATGGCCACCGAGGACATGCAGAAACTCGGCGGGATGGAAGCCCTGGAATCCTCGTACGCCGACACGGGGCAGGTCGAGATGTTCCGTAAGCGGGGGTTCTGGCTCTCGGCCCTCCTGGTCGGGCAGACGATCACGATCATCGTGCTGGGCTCGTTCCAGGACCGCCTCGACCGCGCCATCGAGCTCACGCTGTTCCTCCCGCTGGTCATCTCGTGCGGCGGGAACTCGGGCTCGCAGGCCGCCACGCTCATCACCCGCGCCCTGGCCCTGGGCGAGGTCCGCCTCGCCGACTGGGCCCGTATCGTCCGCCGCGAACTCCTCACCGGCGTCTTCCTGGGCCTTACCCTCGCCACCCTGGGGTTCCTCTGCGTCGGGTTCTTCACCAGCATCGGGCACGCGAAAACGCAGTTCCCCTTCGCCCTGGGCCTGACCGTCGCGCTGTCGGTCGTCACGGTCGTGGTCTGGGGGACCACGCTCGGATCGCTGCTCCCGCTCGTCCTCAAGCGATTCTCGATCGACCCCGCGACGGCGTCGAGCCCGATGGTCGCCACGCTCATGGACGCCTCGGGCACGCTCATTTACCTCGCCGTCGCCATCGCCGTCCTGACCGGACGCCTCCTCTAGGGGCAACCCCCACCATGCGCCACGTCACCCTGATCACCACCGGCGGGACCATCGAGAAAACCTACGACGAGTCCTCGGGCTCGCTCGAAAACCGCCGGTCCATCGTCCGGGCGATGGTCAACCGCCTCCGCCTCGAGGAAACGACCGTCTCGATCATCGAGCTGATGAGCAAGGACAGCCTGCACCTGACGCACGACGACCGCCGCGCGGTCGTCGAGGCCGTGCGCGCCGCGGGGGGCTCGCCCGACCTTACAACCTCGACCTCGGGCATCGTGATCCTCCACGGCACCGATACGCTCCATCTCACCGGCCAAGCCGTCCTCGACGCGGTCCCCACCCCGCGGGTCCCGATCGTCCTCACCGGCGCCATGAGGCCGTTCGAAATGAAGCGGTCCGACGCGCTGCAGAACCTGACCGAGGCGCTCTTCGCCGCGGGGGTGCTCCCGCCCGGGGTGTACGCCGTCGCGCACGGCCGAGCGCTGGCCTTCCCCGGGGTCCGCAAAGACCGAGAACGCGGGACGTTCGTCAAGGGCGAGAGCGCAACGCCTGCGCCCCGGTGAGCCCGCCCGTGCGCCGGCCCGTGGAACCCCGCCCGGTTCGCCGGCGCGGCGTGAAGGCGCGCCCCGATCCGGCCGATATCCGTGCGGGAACGCCCACGCCGCGCGACGGGTTCGATCAACGCCACAGAGGGGATTGCCGTGGACATCGCCAGCGTCATCGGAACGATCCTCGGCGTCGCGTGCTGCGGGCTGGTGGGCTACATGGCCTCCCACGGCGACTGGGCGATGTTCTACTCCGAAAAAGGCCTGATCATGGTCTTCGGGGGGACACTCTCGGTCATCTTCATGGCGATGCCGATGGCCAAGCTCAAGGCCGTCCCCGGGTATTTCAAACGCTTCTACTTCGACAAGGGCCTCCGACCGGTCGAGGTCGTCAAGCTCATGGGCACCCTGAGCGAGAAGGCCCGACGCGACGGCATCCTCGCCCTCGAGTCCGAGGTCTCCAAAATCACCGACCCCTTCCTGGGTTCGGGGCTCAAGATGGCCATCGACGGCGTCGAGCCCGCCAATATCGAGGCCACCCTCCGACTCGAAGTCCTCGCCATGCAGGACCGCCACAAGGCCGGCAAGAAGTTCTTCGACCTCATCAAGCTGTACGCCCCCGGGTACGGCCTCGTGGCGACGCTGATCGGGCAGGTCGGCATGTTCGGGGGCCTCGCCTCGGCCGACATCGGGCACCTCGGGCACATGCTCGCCGTCGCCGTCGTCGCCACCATGTACGGGACCATCCTCGCCAACGCCGTCGCGGGCCCCATCGGCGACAAGCTCGCCCTCCGCTCGGGCGAGGAGATCGTCGCCCGCGAGATGATGCTCCAGGGCATCCTCTCCATCCAGTCCGGCGACAACCCACGCGTCACCATGGACAAGATGCTCGCCTTCGTCCCCGGGCCCGCCCGGGCCCCCTTCAAGCAGGCCGCCTGACCCCCGCACCCGGTAGCCACCCATGAGCGACGGGCACGACAAAGAGCACAAGGACCAGGGCTCCCACGGCGGGAGCCACGGGGGCGGTCACGGCGGCCACGGCGGCGGAGGACACGCCGAGGGCGAGCACGAGGGCGCCCCCGAGTGGCTCATCTCCTTCGCCGACATGGTCATGCTCATCATGGCCTTCTTCGTCATCATGCTCGCCATGAACATGGGCCCCAAGGCCGAGCCCGTCCAGGGCGGGGACAAGGATGAGGAGCAGATCGGGCCCGGCGGGGGCGCCTCACGCAAGGCCAGCTTCGTCATCGCGATCCGGAACGGGTTCAAGAACCCCATCGATATGAAGTCGAGCCGCCCCGACGAGGCCTGGCTCCGCAAGCACATCCGCGAGAACGAGGGCGCGGGAGACCGCGAGGGACCCCCGGGCGACAAGCCCAACCAGCAGTCCGTCAAGCCCAGCGAGTACACCATGCTCGGCGGGGCGCTCGTCATGTTCGAGGACCACTCGAACCTGCTCACCTCCACCGCCCGCGAGACGGTGCAGGCCTCCGCGGAACAACTCAAGGACCAGCGGTGGATCGTCGAACTCCGCGGGCACGTGAGCCCCTGGGAGGCCTCCCGCAACGCCGAAGTCGCGATGAAGCTCAGCCACGAGCGGGCCATGCAGGTGGCCCGCGAACTGATCCGCCACGGGATCTCCTGGTCGCAGCTCCGCGTCGTCGCGTGCGGGGAGTCCGACCGCCTCGTCGCACGCTCGCCGTCCCACGCCGACGACCGCCGGAACCAGCGCGTCGAGATCGTCGTGACCAAGGACCTGGTCCCGCCGGACCCCTACGCCGCGCCGGCCCCGCCGCCCGCTACGCCCGACGGCGGGTGAACAGGCCCCGCGTCAGCCCTTCCCAAGACGCTCCGCCAGCCCGGCGACCTGCCACTCCATCCGCTTGACCTCGCGCAGCAGCACGTACTTCTCCATCTGCATCCAGAACCAGGCCTTGATCGCCGTGATCACCTGCAGCGACGCCAGCACCGACACCGCCCAGAGCACCTGCCCGCGGGTCTCCTCCGCCCCCAGCAGGCGCACGACGCTGTAGACCGCCCAGGCCGTCAGCCCCAGGCTCACCACAAAGAGATAGACGGTGACCCACCGCGGCCCGCGACGCACCGCGGTGATCGTGCGCGACACGATCCCCGGCTCGTCGAGGTCGCGGAGCAGGTCGTCCACCTCGCCGCGCAGCGCGGCTCGGATCCGGTCGTCGATGGGTTCTGGGCTCGTCATGGGTGGCTCCTTTCGAGCGTCGGGTGAGGGGTGGATTCGTCGGTCGTGAACGCCACGCGGAGGTGCTCCCTCGCGTGGAAAAGCCGGGATTTGACCGTCCCCGGAGGGATACCCAGCGAGGCCGCGATCTCGGCGACCGGCATCCCTTCGAGGTAGTGCAGCGCGAGGATGGCGCGGTACATCGGCGGGAGGCCCCGGATCGCCCCGCGGAGCCGGTCGATCGATTCGGCCCGTTCGCCCGGGCTCGGCGCGGGCGGCTCAACGACCGAACCCGCCGCGGGCGTGACGCCCCGGAGGCGGGCCCGCCGGCGGATCGTGTCGCGGCACTTGTGCGTCACGATCGCGTACGCCCAGGGCCCGAACCGCGCCGAATCGTTCAACCCGCCAAGACCCCGCACGATCGCGACCCACGCCTCCTGCGCCGCGTCGTCCGCCGCGTCGGCCTCGCCCAGCAGCCGGCGGGCATGGCAGTACAACCGGCGGTGCCAACGCCCCACCAAGTCCCGCAACGCCCCCTCGTCCCCGCTGAGGTGCCGAGCGATCAGCCATTCGTCATAAATGTCCGCCGAGGTGCGTGGCACGCGAGCGTCTCCCGGGAAAGAGTCGCCCGACCCGCCGGCGGGTTCACCCACCGGCGAAAGAATCTCCGGCCCACAATCCCCTCACCCCTCCGCGGGGCCCGGTTATTCGACCCTCGCCGCGTCGAAGACGCCGTTGGGCTGCAGGAACCGCAGCCCCGACGCCTTCCCCGATCCCTCGACGGTGAAGACCACCGAGAAGCCCGAGAGCCCCTTGAGCTCGAACGTGCGGTGACGCTTCGCCACCAGGTCGTACGACGGCTGCCCCGGGACCGACACCGCGAGCCCCTCCCCCTTCACGAGCACCGTGACCCGCTGGGGCCCGAGCTGATAGTCCCCGGCCAGACGCTCGAGGAACGCGGGGTCGGACAGCTCGGCGTCGGGCCGACGGGTGAACACCGTCAGCTCGACCAGGGGGTCGGTCTGGGTCCGCAACGCCTCGACCTCCCCGTCCATCCCCGTGATGAACTGCACCTTGTGGTCCCCCAGCACGGCCTCGCCCGGGTTCTTGAGCGTGTTGAACACCTCGTAGTGCCAGTGCTCCATCCCCATCGTGATGTTGTTCAGCGTGATGTGAAGCCGACCGTCCTTGAGCTCGATCCGGGCCGTCCCGTACCCCGGGTGCTCGTAGTCCCCCGCGTACGCCTCCATCGGGTGCGCGGGCGACGTCCCGCTCTTGCGCACGCTCTCCTTCTTGGCCTCGGAGTCCTTCTGCAAGGCCTTCGCCGCCTCGCGCTCCGCCAGCCCCTCGCCCGACCAGTCACGCCGTTCGAGCCCCAGCACCCGGTCCGCCGCGTGACGGACCACCAGCCCGGGCAGCGGCGTCCCGTTGAGGTTCGAGAGCACGACGATCCCCCAGCCCTCGCGGGGGAGGAACGCCACCATCGCCGAGAACCCGTCGATATTCCCACCGTGGTGCACCAGCACATGCCCGCGGTACGACTCGATGAACCACCCCAGCCCGTACCCGAGCATCACCGAGCCCGATTTGCCCATGTCCGGGTACGCCTCCACGTGCATCCGCGGGGTGTGCATCGAGCGCAGCGCGTCGGCGCTGAGCACGCGCCGCCCGCCCACCTCGCCGCTCGAAACCTGCAGCATCGCCCACCGCGCCATGTCCGCCGCCGACGCGTTGATCGAGCCCGCCGGGCCCACGTTCGAGATATCGCGGAAGTTCATCCGCACGGTCGAGCCCTCGTCCTCGCGGTAGGGGAGCGCGTGGTCCGGGTCGCGCTGCGAGTCGACCACGCCGAAGTTCGCCCGCGTCATCCCCAGCGGCTCGAACACCCGCGCCCGCGTCTCATCCTCCCACGTCCTCCCCGTCACCCGCGCGATCAGCTCGCCCGACGCCGCGTACATCAGGTTGTTGTACTGGAACGACTCGCGGACGCCCTTGTTGAGCGGCAGGTAACGCATCCGGCGGACCAGTTCCGAGCGCGGGTACGGCGAGTTGTACCACATCAGGTCGTGCCGGGGCATCCCCGAGCGGTGCGTCACCAGGTCCACGGGCGTGAGCCGGCGAGCGACCTCGTCGTCCGACAGCGAGAAATCGGGCATCCACGTCCGCACCGGCTCGTCCCACCGCAGAAGCCCCTCGTCCACCAGGCTCGACAGCACCGCGCACGTGAACGCCTTGCTCGACGAGCCGATGGCGAACAACGTCTGGTCCGTCACGGGCTTGCCCCCCTCGACGTCCCGGGATCCGAACCCACGCGACAGCACGACACGCTCGCCCTTGACGATCACCACCGCCATCCCGGGCACGCCCCACGCTTTCATCGCCCCGTCGACCCACCCTTCGAACCCCTCGAGCGCCGCCGCGTCGTTCGTCGCCGAGTCCCGCCGCAGGGTGAAGGGGAACACAGCCCCGCCCTGCGTGAACTCGCCCGACAGTGTCGCGCCGCCGGGCATGAGCGTCCCACGGAACGTCGGGTCCCCCGGGACCCCCTTGATCGCGAACGTCACCACGTCGCCGTCGCGCGAGGCCTTGTCCAGTGGAAGGTCCTTGGCCCCCTGGTCGGGGATCGAGATCGTCCCGCTCAGCACGCCGTCCTTCTCCGTCAGCCGGACCGAGATCCCCAGCTTGATCCCGGGCAGCTCGATAGCGCCCTCCCACGTTCCCTCGACGGGCGCCCGCTCCGCGGCCCGGGCCATCGCCCCCGCCGGCAGGGCCACACCCGGGCACACGGCCGGGACCAACCCCAGCGACGCGACAGCCAACACGACACCGCGAGCAAACCTGGACATACGGACCTCCCGAGCGGCACGGGCGGGCGGCCTTCCCACGATCCGCCGCCGGACGCGGCCGTGCCGTGGGGTGATAACGAAGAACCCCGGCCAGGTTGCATCCCCGGGATGGAGGGACCCCGGGCCCGGTCCTATCGTGGGGTTCGAGGCGTGACGGGCGCGGTCGCGCCAAGCGTCACGAAAAACCGGAAAGCCGAGGTCGTGATGCGGGTCCACGCGAACATCCTGGATGCGGTCGGGAACACCCCCCTGGTCAGGCTCAACAAGGTCGTCGGGCCCGACGACGCCACCGTCCTCGTCAAGTGCGAGCACCTCAACCCCTCCGGGTCCATCAAGGACCGCATGGCCGTCCACATCCTCAACGTCGCCGAGCAACGCGGCGTCATACGCCCCGGCGGGACCATCGTCGAGAACACCTCGGGCAACACCGGGCAGGGCGTCGCCATGTGGGCCGCCGTCAAGGGCTACCGCTGCGTCTTCACCATGCCCGACAAAATGAGCACCGAGAAAGTCAACATGCTCAAGGCCTTCGGCGCCGAGGTCATCATCACCCCCACCGACGTGCCCGGCGATTCCCCACAGCACTACGTCGAGACCGCCAAACGCGTCGCCCGCGAAACCCCCAACGCCTTCTACGTCAACCAGTACCACAACCCCGACAACCCCGACGCCCACGAGCACTCCACCGCCCCAGAGATCTGGGAACAGACCCAGGGCAAGTTCGACGTCTTCGTCTCCGGCGCCGGCACCGGCGGCACCGTCTCGGGCGTCGGACGATTCCTCAAAAAGAAAGCACCCCACATCCGCGTCGTCGGTGTCGACCCCATCGGCTCCGTCCACTACCACTACTTCTACACCAAAACCATGCCCACACCCCACGTCTACAAGGTCGAGGGCATCGGCGAGGACATCCTCTGCCAGGCCACCGAATTCTCCGTCATCGACGAGTTCCACCAGGTCAACGACAAGGAATCCTTCACCATGGCCCGCCGCCTCGTCCGCGAGGAAGGCCTCTTCGTCGGCGGGTCCTCAGGGTCCAACGTCCACATCGCCGTCAAACTCGCCAAGCAGCTCGGCAAAGGCAAGACCATCGTCACCGTCCTCCCCGACAACGGCTCACGATACATCACCAAGTTCCTCCAGGACGGCTGGATGCGCGACTACGGGTTCCTCGGCTCCGACCGCGACCTCGGGCTCGTCGAGGACGTCCTCGCCGCCAAACCACGCGCCGAGGTCTTCACCGCCGCCGAATCCGACACCATCGCACACGCCGTCGACCGCATGCGCAAGGCCGGGGTTTCCCAGCTCCCCGTCCTCGACGCCCACCGCCGCCCCGCCAAGATGATCCACGAGCTCGACATCCTCCGCGGGCTCCAGTCCGGCGCCATCACCAACGATTCCACCGTCGCCGCCATCGCCCAGCCCATCGGCGGGCTCATCTATCCCAAGGCCCGCATCGAAGAACTCTTCCGCATCTTCGAGACCGACCAGGTCGCCGTCGTCGTCGACGCCGACGCCATCGCCGGCATCATCAGCAAGATCGACGTCATCGACTTCATGAGCCGCCGCGGCAAGTTATAGAATATTCATCCCCGCACGACCCTCCGCCGACGAATCCACGATCATCATGAACCCGGCCGCACCCCCCGGCGTACGACGCCCGGGCCCGCGCGGACACCCTCTTGACACCGGGGGGTAAACTCGCACGAATGATGATAATGGCGACCATTCTTGTATACTCGACGATCGCCATCACGTCGGACGAGCAAGCCCGTGCGTGGTTCGACAGAGTGGTTGCGCACGCCCGCTCCGGGCTCGATTCCCTGGAACTCAAGATCACCTACCGCGTCGAGTCGCTCGAACCGCTCGACACGACGCAGATCCCGGCGCTCCGGGCCAGGGTCAAAGACTTTCCCGAGCATCCCGACCGCATCCTGCTGGATCGCCTCGAGCGGTTCGAACGCTTCGGCCCCGAGATCCGCACGCAGACGGTCTGGGTCCGGCATGGACAACTCCGCATCAGCCGAGAGCCCACCCTCGATCCCGGTTCTTTCTATTACGACCTCATCGACTTCGGGGATTCCGGGTGGTCGTTGACGCCGACGCAACTCTCCCTCGTGGGGACACGGGACTCTCGGCCCCGGGGACAATCCTTCGCGTCGCCGATCTCGGCGTCGGCCCTCGAGGTCCACGATTTCATCGCCCCGGGGGCCGCCACGCTCGCCCGGGCCGACGTGCAACGATTCATCCTCGACCCGACCGGGCGCTGGAGCGCCGAATCCGTGCTCGCCACGCCCGCCGGACCTCGCGCGTACGTCGTCCGCGGGCGCTGGGATCCCTCCCGGGGTGCCGGCGCGTTCGCCGGCTCGCAACTCCACGAGTCGGGCCTCGATTCGAAGGTGATCTCCACCCTCGAAGCCTCCGACCATCGACCCACAGCCGGCATGCTCTCCGATCCGGCCTCCGTTCTGATGTACGCCTCGCAAGCCTCCCCGCCCCGACGCGCCACCCTGGTTGCGCTGGCCGCCCTCGACCCCGCCGAGTTCAAGGCCGTCACCGCCCGACCGACGCTCAACGGCTCAGACCCCATCCGCGGCCCGGTCACCTTCACCCAGATCAACGATTACACCGGCCGCGACGCCGAGTACCGGGTCGCCGACGAGAAGCGAGAGTTCCAGACCGTCGCCGTCGAGGAAACACCCGAAGGCCGGCAACGCGCCTGGCTCCGCCGTGCCGGCTGGGCCCTCGCGGCCGGAATCCTTGTCACCATCGTTCTGCTTCGCGTGAAGCAGGCACGCAGCGCATGACGTATACGGAGAAACTTGCCGTGAACACTCGCACGAACACCGCACTGGTGGCATCGATCGTCTTGTCCGCGTCGGCAGCGGTGGGCGCGTGCTTTGTCGCGGCCCAGAAACCCTGCTGCAGTCTGCTGACAAATAACTTCAAACCCAACCCCGAAGGGCCATGCCCGGACAACATCACGTCGA
Source organism: Phycisphaeraceae bacterium (assembly GCA_015200025.1). Taxonomy (GTDB): domain Bacteria; phylum Planctomycetota; class Phycisphaerae; order Phycisphaerales; family UBA1924; genus UBA2396. Next base: position 2,037,935 of record CP054186.1, read on the forward strand.
ACCCGACGGTGGATCACTTCAACATCGCGAGCCCCGGGCAGCCGGGGAAGAAATCACGGATCAGCGTGAACCCGGGGCCGGACTGCGTGTGGGACGTCTACAGCATGAACGGCGAGGGCAACTGCATCCTGATCGTGGAGGGGCGAAGGACACATTGCACCCCCATCACGGTCGCCGGCGCGAGCTGCACCGGGGAGGCTCAGCCCTGAGCCTTCGTACGCGAATCGCGAGGAGTACGACGGCCGTCGCGATGCTCGCGCTGCTCGGGGCGGGGCTTCTCAAGGCGGCGGACCTCCCGCACTTCGCGGATTCCCTGCACCGCTGGTCGACGATCCCCGCCGCGTGGGTGCCGGTGATCGTCGTTCTGGTCCCCGCGGCGGAGATCGTGCTCGCGGGCGCGTGGCTCGCGGGGATGCATGCACGGGCGGCCCTGCACTCGGCGTTCGTGCTGGTGCTGCTCATCATCTCCGCCAACGTGTACGAATCGTTCATGCATTCCGCACCGTCCTGCGCGTGCTTCGGTGCCGCATTCTCCGATCCCCAAGGCGATGCCGGAGCGATCATCCCGCTCGCGTTGAAGGCGCTCATCGCGTCCGGCCTGCTCGCCGGCGTCATCACCGGCGGGAGTCCGCGGAGAGCCCGGAGCGAGCGTGCGGCGGGACGATCGGTGGCACACTCTCCCGCCTTCACCCTGGTCGAGATGCTCCTGGTCCTCGTGCTGATCGCCCTCCTGACCTCCCTCCTGCTCCCCAACGCCGCCCGTGTCCGACAGTCCGCGCGTGTCTCGGGCTCGCTGGCTCATCTCAAGTCGCACGCCGCCGTCCTGACCCAGTACATCTCCGACCACCGCGACGCCTTCCCGCACGCGACCCACCCCGAGGGGACAAGCGTCCTGCGTTGCCCGTCCCGCGGCGTCGCCGTGCCCGTGCTGTATTTCGAGATGAGCGAGCGCTGGTACATCCCGCTCGCCGACGGCTACTTCGACAGCGACCTGTGGTCCAGATCGCTCATCTCGCCCTTCTACCGCCGAGTCACGCCCGAGATCGCCCCCGTCGGGTTCACGACCTACTACTACCCGTGCTCGTTCCTCGCGTCGCCTCAGTATTTCGCCTACGAAACCCGAAGGCTGCCCACTTCCCAGTTCCGCGGCGTCTCTCTCCCCGAGTCTCATTTCCCCTCCCAGAAAGTCCTCATCGCGGAACACTTCTTCGACATCCCTCCGCTCCCGGGATACAAAGAGACCGACCGCCCCTGCGGCTTCCTCGACGGCCACGCCGAGGTCGCCGTCTATCGCTCCGCCCTCGCCATGGGCTCCGCCGACGGCGATCCCCGCGTCATCTTCCCGCTCGGCGGCCACTTCCCAGACCAGCAGTTCCCGTTCCTCCACACGCTCCACGGCATCCGCGGACGCGACATCGAGTAGCCGACTCGGCCCAGCCCATCGCCGGCATCATCAGCACGATCAGCCTCATCGACTTCATGAGCCGCCGCGGGAAGCTATAGAATATTCATCCCCCGTACCCGCCCCCGCCGACGAATCCACGATCATCATGAACCCGGCCGCACCCCCCGGCGTACGACGCCCGGGTCCGCGCGGACACCCTCTTGACACCGGGGGGGGAGGTATTCTTATGCCGATGTGCCCGAGTCTTACAACGCTGGCCGTCGGCGTGGTGGCCTCGCTCGCCACGGCACCCGCGGCGGCGACCGGTGAATCCCACCCGGCCAAGGAATGGCTCGACGGCCTGATCCGCCAGGCCGAGCAAGGCCTCGGCGAACGCTCGATCATCGTCCATTACGCCGCCGAAGAGCTCAAGCGCTACGACGTCACGGAGATCCCGCACCTCCGCGAGAAACTCAAACGCTTCCCCGAGCACCCGGACCACGACAAACTCCGCCGGCTCGAACTCTTCGAGCGTCACGGCCCCGAGGTCCGCGAGTACACCATGTGGTACCACGCGGGCGAGGCCCGGCTCAACCTCGAACCCACGCCCATGCTCCCAGGCTTGTACTTCGACGTGTGCTCGACCAGGTCGGGCGGCTGGAGGATGAGCCCGCGCCAGTTGTTCCTGACCGGCGCGCCGGGCACCGAACCGCCAAGCCACAACCCCCGTCAGTCCATCGCCGCCTCGTCGAACGAGATCCTGTCCTTCTTCGGGGCCGGGTGGTCCATGCTCCCGCGGTTCAAAGATGGGTACGAGTTCCGCGCAGGCCAGGGCGGCACGTGGGAAGCCACGATCACGTTCCGTGTGAACGATCGGGTGACCCGCGGACGCCTCCGGGGGACGTTCGAGCCCGCGTCCGGGCGGGGACGCATCACCGAGTCCCTCGCCGAATCCGCCGACACCCCCGCCTCGGCCTGGAGAGAAACCGCGGACGAGTGGGCCCACGATCCCGTCCTGGGCGCCGAGATCGCCCGCGTGGTCGTGCTCGGCATGGACGGAAAGCCCTTCCGCCGGCTGATGTTCCGCCGCGCCGAGCCCCTGAGCGAGGCCCGCTTCCGCGAAGTCGCCGCGACGCCGATGCTCACGGGTCGCGACCCGATCCGGGGTGAGTACACCTTCACGCAAGTCACCGATATGACGGGGGCCGAGACGCGGTATACCACGTACGACCCTGAGGCAGGAACCATGACCCACCGGAGCGAGGGCCAGACCCCCCGGGGTCAGCGGCAGTCGAGGCTAACGTACGCGGGGTGGGTGCTCGCCGCGGTCATCGCGTCGACGATTGTGATCCTGCGTGTAAGAGCATCTCGCGCGACGTAACACATCCACGCCGGAGGACACCATGCGCATGATTGATCTGAGTCTCGCCACCATGATCACGATCGGCATTACCACATCCGTCTTCGCGTGCTTCGTGATTGTGAAGAAGCCGTGCTGTTCGATGCTCGAAGGTCCTCGCTTACCTCAGTCGGGAGGGAACTGCCCCGACTCGCTGATCGAGAATCCGGACATCGACAGCGCGGATGGAGCCTCGCCGTACGAGCTGGGCAAGACGCAGCGGTCGTCGTCCGGCACCAGCGCGAAGTCCGTGTGGGAGGATTTCGTCATCAACGGGAATGGGAATTGCATCTACCTGGAAACGGTCATCTCTTACTGCACGCCCCAGGTGCTGGGCGGGTACGACTGCTCCGGGATCCCTCCGCAATGAACCTCGCGCCGCTTGCGCGGGCCTCGGTCTGCTGGATCGCGATGGTGGTCGTGCTCGTGTCGGGCGTGTTCAAACTGGCCGACCTCCCGGGCTTCGAGGCGAGCATGGCCACGTGGAACCGGATCCCTGACCACGCCCGCGCCGCCGCCCTGCTCGTGGTCCCAGCCCTTGAACTGGCCTTTCCACTCATGTGGTTCGCGGGCGTGCGCCGGCGCACCGGGTGCCTCGGCGCGATCGTCTTGATGCTGTCCGTCTCTGGCGTGTACGCGTATCAGGCCGCGGGCGGCGCGCCCGTCCGGTGCGGGTGCCTCGTCGCCTGGCCAGTCCGCGACGAATCCTCGTTGTTCCCGTGGCGTCACCTCGCTGTGAACGCGGTGCTGACCGCCTTGCTGGCCTGCGGCGTTGGCCTCCGCCGCGCCGGGATGCCAGGACGCCCGCTCCGGCATCCAACGACCCGGCCCAATCGCTCCCAACCACGCACGGCGTTCACCATGATCGAGACCATCCTGGTCGTCGCTCTGGTCGGCCTGCTGGTCGCTCTCGTCGCGCCCTCCATCGGCCGCGCCCGTGAACACGCCCGACACGCCGCCTCCCTTTCAAACCTCCGCCACCACGCCGCCATCACGACGGCGTACGCCACCGACTGGTCAGACTCGGCCCCGTACGGCGTCTCGCCCGAATCGCCGATCAGCGTCCTTCGTTGCCCATCCAGGGGCATCGCCGCGGCCGTGCGCTACTTCGACTTCAACATCTATTGGAATATCTCGCTGGCCGAAGGATATTACGACGCCGATCCCTGGTCGAGGGCGTTTCGTTCTCCGGCCCTGATCGGCCCGATCCCGGCCTTCCCCACGCCGACCACGTCGTACGCCCTCTCCTGCACCTTCCTGGCTTCGCCCGAGCATTACAACCTCAGCACCCGTCAGATCCCGCCGATCGGATTTCGGGCGGTCCGTCTCCACGAAGTCCTCTTCCCCGGCCACAAGTCCTTCCACGCCGACCGATGGGTCGGGAAGGACCAAGGACGTGAGCGTCCGCGCTTCCCATCCCCGACGTTGGTCGGCTTCGTGGACGGGCACGCCGAGCGGATCGACAACCCCCAGGAATCAGACCCGGGGGATGGACGCTTAACCCTCCTCGACTACAACGGGCACCACCTTGGACGCTTCGAGTTCCCCTACCTCCACACCTTCGACGGCGTCCGCGGCCGCGACATCGACTAACCCTCACCCGCATCGCCCCCCACCCCCGGCGCGCCCGCCCCCTCAGGCCAACCCCGCCCCCTCAGGCCAACCCCGCCCCCTCAGGCCAACCCCGCCCATCCCCGGGGTACCATCCCCCCCATGAGCGACCACCACGACCGTTTCGCCACGCGTTGCATCCACGCCGGACAGGCCCCCGACCCCTCCACCGGCGCCATCATGACGCCCGTCTACCTCACCTCCACCTACGTCCAGGATTCCCCGGGCGTCGTCAAGGACGGCTACGACTACGCACGCTCCAAAAACCCCACCCGGACCGCCCTCGAAACCAACCTCGCCTCCCTCGAACGCGCCGAACACGCCTTCGTCTTCTCCTCCGGCCTCGCCGCCATGGACTGCGTCCTCCACCAGCTCCGCGCGGGCGACCACGTCATCCTCTCCGACGACGTCTACGGCGGCACCTTCCGCCAGCTCGACAAGGTCTTCAAACACCTCGGCCTCGCCACCACCCGCGCCGACCTCACCCAGCCCGGCGCCGTCGAACACGCCTGGACCGGCGCCACACGCCTCGTCTGGTTCGAGACCCCCAGCAACCCCATGCTCAAGGTCATCGACATCGCCGCCGTCCGCGCCGAGATCGACCGCCTCTCGGGCAAGGCCGCCAAGGCCCCGATCCCCGCCGACGGCGCCTACGCCTGCGAATCCCCGCTCCCCCGCGCCATCCTCGTCGTCGACAACACCTTCGCCTCCCCCGTCCTCCAGAACCCCCTGACCTTCGGCGCCGACGTGGTCATGCACTCCTGCACCAAGTACATCGGCGGGCACAGCGACCTCGTCGCCGGCGCCCTCATGACCTCCGACCCCGGCCTCGCCGCACGCCTCCGATACGTCCAGAACGCCGTCGGCGCCGTCCCCTCGGCCATGGACTGCTTCCTCATGCTCCGCTCCACCAAAACCCTCCACGTCCGCGTCCAACGACACGGCGAGAACGCCCTCCGCGTCGCCCGATGGCTCGAAGCCCACCCCGCCGTCCAGCGCGTCCTCTACCCCGGGCTCGAATCACACCCCCAGCACGCCCTCGCCAAGGCCCAGATGTGCGGCGGGTTCGGGGGCATGATCTCCTGCGTCCTCAAGGGCGGGCTCAAGGCCGCCACCAACGCCCTCGAACGCGCTCGCCTCTTCAGCCTCGCCGAATCCCTCGGCGGCGTCGAGAGCCTCATCGAGCACCCCGCCATCATGACCCACGCCTCCATCCCCCCCGACGCCCGCAAGGCCCTGGGCATCGACGACGGCCTCATCCGCCTCTCCGTGGGCATCGAGGACGCCGACGACCTCCTCGAAGACCTCGCCAACGCCCTGAAGTAACCCCTCACGCCCGCGCCGACGCCCCGGGGTACGCGATCCGACCGTGGTAGATGCTCGCCATCGTCCGCGCGATCGAGTCCACGATCGTCCTCAAGTCCCGCAGCGTCAGGTCGCACTCGTCGAACTGCCCGTCCATCAACCGCTTGTGCGCGATCGACTGCACCAACGCCTCGATCCGGCTCGGCGTCGGGTCCGGCATCGAACGCGTCGCGCTCTCCACCGCGTCCGCGATCATCACGATCGCCACTTCCTTGCTCCGCGGCTTGGGCCCCGGGTAGCGGTACTCGATCTCGTCGGGCTCCCGCGCCGCCTCCGCGCCCTCCTCCGCCTCCGACCCCGCCGCCGATTGCTGCCTCGCCCGGTGGTAGAAATACTCCACCAGCGTCGTCCCGTGGTGCGCCTCGATGAAGTGCTTGAGCACCCGGGGCAGTCGGAACTCCTCCGAGAGCTCGAGCCCGTCCTTGACGTGCCCGACGATGATCAGCAGCGACAACGCCGGGCTCAGCCGGTCGTGCTTGTTCTCCCCGCCCACCCGGTTCTCCACGAAATACTCGGGCTTGTTCATCTTCCCGATGTCGTGGTACAACGCCCCGACGTACGTCAAAAGCCCGCTCGCACCGATCGACTCCGACGCCGCCTCCGCGATCGCCGCCACGTTCAGCGAGTGGTTGTACGTCCCCGGCGCCCGGACCTGCATCTCCCGCAGCAGCGGCTGCTTGGGGTCGCGCAGCTCGATCAGCGTCAGCCCCGTCGCCACGTCGAACAGCCGCTCGATCGCCGGCAGCACGAACTGCAGCACCCCGCCCGCCAACACCGCCCCCGCCGCCGCCAGCCCCGAGTCCAGCGCGATCTCGCGCAGCGACACCTCGCCGATGGGCCTCTCGATCAGCCCGAACACCGCCGTGCCCATAGCCAACGCCAGCGCCGTGACCAGCGCCCCGCGGACCACCGTCCCCCGATCGCGGATCTCGCGCAGCTGCCACACCGCCGCCGCGATCCCCGCGATCAGCACCGCGAAGTCACCGATCGGGCGGTCCAGCGCCAGGCACGCCAGCGTCCCCAAGAGCCCCGCGTACGCCAGCGCCACGCGTTGGTCGTACGCCACCGTGAACACCATCGCCACCAACACGATCGGCGCCGAGATCGTCACCGACGACAGGTCCGGACGCCACACCGTCAGGATGCACGCCCCCGTCAGCGTCAACGCCAGCAGCACCGCCGACGAGATCATCCGCCCCGGGTTCCTCCGGATCCGCGGCACGAACCGCGCCGTGTACGCCGCCAGCGCCAGCGCGATCGCCCACGCCGCCACCACCACCCCCGCCAGCGGCAGCCACACCGCCCACGGATCCCCCAACCGCCGGAACTGCGCACGCTCCGCCAGGAACAAGTCATGCTGCGCCGCCGTCAGCACCTGCCCACGCAGAAAGATCGGCTGCCCCGCCGGCGTCCGCTGGAACTGCGGCGCCACACCCGCCGCCGCCAGGTTCCTCGCCTCCGCACCCGCGTTCTCGTCCTCCCGATACGTCGCCCGTTCCTCCGCCAGAAGACGGTCCGCCACCACCTGCGCCTGAACCCCGAAAAAACCCGCGTCCCGCGCCAAAATCCGCGACGCCTCCGCACGGCCCGCACGGTCCCCAAGGTCCAGCAACTGGCTCCGGTGCACCAGCCTCTCCCCCGCCGTCCCCGAGACCAGCTTGATCTCCGTGTGCAGCCCCGTCGTCGCCGACCGCTGGAACGTCTGCGTGTCCAGCACCGGCCTCGCCCGGATCAACGCCCCAAGACGCTCCACCCGACGCTTCCACGCCGCCGGCTGCGACGCCTCCCCCTGCAGCGACGCCAGCGCCTCGGGCGTGATGTTGAACCGCCGACGCGTCACCTCGTCCAACGCCTCCACACCGCTCGCCGACGCCACCGCCGACGGCAGGTTCTCCAGCGACGAGACCACCTCCTCGATCACCTCGTCAAACGCCACGTACACCCGCGGCGCCCGCGCCCGCGCCGCGTCCTGCGCCTGACGCTCCGCCTCGAAGTCCCGAGACACGATGTCCACACGCACCAGACGCGTCCGGTCCATCACCCGGCCCACCGACACCAACGGCTGCTCCCGCGCCCAGAACGCCACCCCAGACAGCACCAGCGCGAACACCACCGACACGATCAGCCCCACCGCACCCGTCGGCGAACGCACCACCGCACCCCACGCCGGGCCCGCCATCACCCCGCCCGACCACCCCTTCGCGCGGATGCTCCGCGCGATCGAGCCGGTCCGCGTCGTGCTCCGTGTGGGTTCCTTGCTCATCGCCGTCTACACCCCGCCCGGTTCGTCCCCGTACGCGTCGATCACCCGCTGCACCATCGGGTGCCGCACCACGTCCCCGCGGTCCAGGTGCACGAACGCCACCCCCGCCGTCAGCGACAGCCGACGCGCCGCGTCGATCAGCCCGCTGTCCGACGGGTCCGGGATGTCCACCTGCGTCGTGTCCCCCGTCACCACCATCTTGCTCCCCTGACCCATCCGCGTCAGGAACATCTTCATCTGGCCCCGAGTCGTGTTCTGCGCCTCGTCCAGGATAATCACCGCGTCGTTCAGCGTCCGCCCACGCATAAACGCCAGCGGCGCCACCTCCACCACGTCCGACTCCATGAACCGACGGATCGTCCCGTAGTCCATCATGTCGTGCAACGCATCAAACAGCGGCCTCAGATACGGGTTGACCTTCGCCTCCAGGTCCCCAGGCAGAAAGCCCAACTTCTCCCCGGCCTCCACCGCCGGCCTCACCAGGATCAGCTTCCTCACCCGGTCCGTCTTGAGAAGGTGCACCGCCGCCGCCACCGCCAAATACGTCTTGCCCGTCCCCGCCGGACCGATCGAGAACACCAGGTCGTGATCCCGGATCGCCGAGAGGTACCGCTCCTGGTTCGCCGACTTGGGCTTGACCGGACGCCCTCGAACGTACACGTCCAGCCGCCCGTCCCACGTGTCCCCGATCGAGACCTCCGCGCCCTCCCCCGCCGGACGCGCCAACGACGCCGCGTGAACCGCCGACTCGTCCGCGATGCAGTTCAGAACCTCCCGTCGGTTCAGCGGCCTCCGCTCCTTCGCCGCCGACTCGAGCCTCACCAGCACCCGCCGGGCCACCGCCACCGTGTCCGTCTCCCCGCGCAGCACCACCACCCCCTCGCGCGACGACACCTCCACACCCAGCGCCTCGCGGATCAACTTCAGGTTCCGCTCACCCGAGCCGACCACCCCGACCCGGTCGCTCCCGCCAGGCATGCGCACGATCGCTTCCAAGGATCCTTCCGCTCCTGTCCCAACCCAGCCCCGCCGCGGGTCCACCCGCGCACCATTCATGCCAAAAGTGTATCGTCCCCCCGTGCCCGCAACCCGCACTCCGACACCCCCTCCCCGACCCCTCGATCCCACACGCGCCGCCCGCGCTCTGGCTTTGATCGGGTTCTCTCTCGCCGGCGCGTGCAGCGCCCCGGCCCCACGCGACCCCACGCCCACGCCCTCCGCGACCGCCCCGGGTTCCTCCATCACCATCCTCGGCGATTGGGACGACATCGCCGCCGCCTTCGCCGTCGCCGCGGGGACCTGCGCCTGGGTCGGCGTCGACGCCCTCGATCAAGGGGCCGACGGCCTGGTCTACCACCTCGTCGGCCGAACCGACGAACCCATCACCGTCCGCATCCAACGCCTCGCCGAGCCACACCTCCCAGACCCCGTCATGATCCGCGTCCACGCCGCCTACGGACGCTTCGGCCACCCCGACCAAGAAAAACAGTTCCTCGACGCCTTCCGCCAACGCCTCGAAGCCCTCCGCGGCGTCGACGTCGCCCCGCTCCGCTAGCCCGGGCCCCCCGACGCGCCGGGCCGGTCCGGCACGTCCACGATCATCCGCGTGCCCTCGCGCCACACCGACTCAACCCGAACCGTCCCGCCCAGCGCCCGCGCCGCGTGCTTCACGATCGACAACCCAAGCCCCGTCCCGCGATGCTCGGGCGCCCCAAGCCCCGAACGCGCCGAGTCCACCTGGTAGAACCGCTCGAAGATCCGCGACTGCTGGTCCACCGGGATCCCGATCCCACGGTCGATCACCTCCCACCGTACCCCGCCGCCGGGGACCGACAACCCCGACACCCGCACCACCACCGCCGTCCCCTCGTACGCGAACTTGCACGCGTTCTCGATCAGGTTCCTCAGGATCAGCCCCAGCAGCTTCGCGTCCGTCTTCACCACCCCGAGCCCCTCCCCAACCTCGAACACCAGCCTCAGCCCCCTCGCCCGGCAACGCTCCGCGAACAACCCACGAAGGTCCGCCTCCAACTCCCCCGTCGAGACCTCCGCGTACTCGACCTCCCCCTCGGGAGACTCCAGCCGCGACAGATCCAAGAGATCCCGCGTCAACTCCTCCAGCCGCGTCACGTTCTTCGTGATCATCCCCACCAGCCTCGACCGGATCCCCGCGTCGTCCCCCGCCGATTCCAGCGTCTCCGCCGCACCCTTGATCGACGATAAAGGCGTCCGGATCTCGTGCGACGCGTTCGCCACAAAGTCCGTCCGCAGCCGCTCCGCCGACGCCAACGCCGTCACGTCCCGAAGCGACAACATCACCAGCCCACGCCCACCACCCGAACCCCCGCCCGCCCCCGCCCCCGCCCCCGCCCCCGCCCCCGCCCCCCGCTCCACGGGCCCCGCCTCCACCTCGTACACCCGCCACGCCCCACCCTTCGACACCCGGATCTGCGTCGTCCCCTCGATCCCCATCGCCGCGCCCCGGTGAAGCTCCAGCACGTCCAGGTGCGTGAACAACTCATCAATATGCGCCGGCGCCCCGCCGGGCATGCTCAGCCCGAAGAACGCCTCCGCCGATCGGTTCGCCTCCACCACCAGCCCACGCCCGTCCGTCACCAGCACCGGCTCCATCAACGCGTTGAACACCCCGCGCAGCCGCCGCACCTCGTCCTCCGCCGACGCCAGCGCCGCCCCGCGCGAAGCCAGCAGCGACGCCGCCCCACGCGCCACCGCGCTCACGTCCTCCACCGTCCCCGGCACAGACGACATCGTCCGCCCCGCCAAGACCGTCCCGCTCTCGATCAGCTCGCGCCGCGCCCGCGCCCACCGCAACCCGGGGCCCCGCACCCCGAACCACCACGCCCCGGCCCACGCCAACACCACCGCCGAAACCCCCGGCGCCGGCGCCGGCGCCGGCCTCGCCAACGCGATCAGCACGCCCACCAACGCCACCGACGCCACCGCGGCCGCCGGCACAATCGGGATGGGTGCGTTCGTCCGTCGCATCGGCGATCACGACGCCCGCGTCAGGCCAGGTCGGCCGTCTCGGGCGGCTCGGAGGCGGGCTCCGCGATCACACGATAGCCCACCCCACGCACCGTCCGGATCATCCCCGAATGTGGCCCCAGCTTCTTGCGGATGCTCGTCATGTGCACGTCGATCGTCCGCTCCGTCACCGTCACCCCAGGGCCCATCGCTCGGGACATCAGCGTGTTGCGGTTCATCACCCGCCCCGCCGCCTGCAGCAGCGACGCCAGCAGACGGAACTCCGTCAGCGTAAACTTCACCGGCTGATCGTCCACACGCACCTCGTGCGTCGACATGTCGATCTCCACCGGCCCCAGCCGAAGCGTCTGCCCCGAGTCCGGCGCCTTCCCCGCGCGCCGGAGCAACGCCTCGACCCGCGCCATCAGCACCTTCATCGAGAACGGCTTGGTCACGTAATCGTCCGCCCCCACCGCCAGCCCCACCAACTGATCGACCTCTTCCGTCTTGGCCGTCAGCATCAGGATCGGGATCCCGCTCGTCGTCGGCGACGTCCTCAAGCGGCTCGCCACCTCCGTCCCCGACAACTCCGGCAGCATCACGTCCAACAGGATCAGGTCGGGCCGCGCCGTCGCCGCCGCCTCCAACGCCGACCGGCCCGTCCTCGCCACCGTTGTCCTATAACCCGACTTCTGCAGGTTCAGGGTCAGCAACTCGACCAGATCCCGCTCGTCGTCCACGATCAGGATGTGCCGCGCATCGCTCATGGTTTGTTAGCCGTAACTACTTGCAGCACAACACTCTACGTACATCCAGGCCGCCGTCGGTTCGACCTCTGATCGTAGCGTCTCGGGACCGTTTCTGGGCCGTTCTGCGCTCAGGAGCGGTGAAAGAACGATCAAGTATGCGTTTGTATAAGGCATATGTTCGGTATTTCTCCCCGAATCTTTGAAGGAAAAGTGTCGTTTGGTGGTTACACACGCCGAAAATCGAGTGCGGGAGTTTGCGATCGCTAATCAGGCTGGATATCGTTCAGCCCGCTCCGTACCGGAGGTGCCGCTCGCGACGGCCCGGTACTGGGACGCCCCGGACGTGATCGGGGTGGGTCGCGGATGGGGATGTTCGGGGCGGCGTTCGCTCCGCAAACATCAGGCGTCGGCAACGGAGCCGACGCCGACACGCAGAAGTAGTGGGGCCGCTCGTGAGGCGTGCCCGGGTGACAAAGGAGTCTTCGATATGAGTCAGACGAAGAATGTGGCGTTGCTCGCGGGCGCTGCGCTGAGCCTCGGGTTCCTGAGCCCGGCCATGGCCCAGAGCAGCCTGGTCAAGGACCGTCAGCTGAACGCGGAACTCACCGCCGACAGCCTCAGCCGCGCCTCCCTCCAGGGCGGGTCCGCCGGCAGCGGCTTCCGCATCGTGGACGGGAACACCTCCCTCACGGTCGGCGGGCTCATGCAGTTCCGCTACACCGCCAACTTCCGTGACGACGGGACCAGCACGGCCCCCGCCGGCACCATCACCACCGACGACGACTTCACCCAGGGCTGGGCCAACACGTCCACCAAGCTCTGGTTCAAGGGCACCGTCGGCGACCCCAACCTCTCCTTCTACCTCCAGGGCGCCTTCATGACCGGCCGCACCGATGACATCAACCCCGGCCCGCCCCCCACCGTCGGCTCCTCCTCCGAGTCCAACAGCTTCATCCTCGAGGACGCCTACGGCGAGTACGCCTTCAACGACAGCACCTCGGTCCGCTGGGGTCAGTTCAAGCTCCCCATCCTCCGCGAGGAGAGCGTCAGCGAGCAGTACCAGCTCGCCGCCCAGCGCTCCGTGACCAACGCCGCCTTCAACCAGGGCCGCTCCCAGGCCGCCATGATCTCCTACCGCTCCGACCAGTTCCGCTTCATGGCCGCCACCGGTGACGGCCTCCGCAGCCAGAACACCGACTTCAACTCCGCCAACGAGGCCGACTGGAGCCTCACCGCCCGCGCCGAGTTCCTCTTCCAGGGCAACGACTGGGGCCGCTTCAACGACTTCACCTCCTTCCAGGGTTCCGCCTTCACCGGCATGGTCGGCGCCGCCATCCACTACCAGCAGTCCGGCGACACCGGCGACGGCTTCGACGCCATCGCCAACACCGGCGGGTCCGACACCCTCCTCTACACCATCGACGTCTCCCTCGAAGGCGACGGCTGGAACCTCTACGGCGCCTTCATCGGCGCCAACCAGAACCCCGACGCCGCCGGCGAAGGCACCACCGACTCCTTCGGCGTCGTCCTCCAGGGCGGCGTCTTCCTCGACCCCAACTGGGAGATCTTCGGCCGCTGGGACGCCATCCTCGCCGACGACAACGCCGGCCCCAGCCCCACCAAGCTCGACCCCTCCGACTTCCACTTCCTCACCTTCGGCGTCAACTACTACTTCATCCCCCAGAAGCACACCCTCAAGTTCACCCTCCAGGCCGTCATCGGCCTCACCGAGACCTACGACCTCACCTCCGTTGACCCCCTCTCCGGCGGCGCCGGCACCAGCGCCCCGGGCTACGGCGCCCCGCTGCCCTTCCTCCCCGGTGGCATCCTCGGCGACATCGACTCCGGCGAAGTCGCCCTCCAGGCTCAGGTCCAGGTCCTCTGGTAATCCCTGATCCGGAAACTCTCTGAGTTCCTCGGCGGCCGGTTCGCAAGAACCGGCCGTCGCTTTTTTCTCCACGGCCCTCACGCCCGCTCACGTACCCTCACCCCCGAGCCATGCCCACCTTCCTCTTCAAAACCGAACCCTCCGAGTTCTCCTTCGACGACCTCCTCAACGCCGGCACGTCTCGATGGGACGGCGTCTCCAACCCCCAGGCCCTCCAGAACCTCCGCCTCTGCCGCGCCGGCGACCACGCCCTCATCTACCACACCGGCGATCAGAAGGCCATCGTCGGTCTCGCACGCGTCGAGTCCGACCCGTACCAAGACCCCAAGGCCCCGGGCCTCACGCCCGACGGCCAACCCAAGGCCGCCGTCGTCGACCTCCGAGCCGTCCGAGCGGCAACGCCGCCACTCACCCTCGCCGACATCAAGGCCCACCCTCGCTTCAAAGCCTTCGAACTCGTCACCCACCCCAGGCTCAGCGTGATGGTCGTACCCCCGGCCCTCGATCAGATCATCCGTAAAGCCGCGCGTCTCTGATCCTCGCTCCGGTCACGATCCTTCGCCCCCTCAACCAAGGTCGGCCCGACGCACCGCCTCGCAGAACGCCTCGATCAACCCCGTGTCCTTCTCCCCCCGGGCCCGCTCCACACCGCTCGACACGTCCACCGCGTACGGCCGGAGCACACGCACCGCCTCGCCCACGTTCCCCGGCGTCAAGCCCCCCGCCAGGATCCACGGCTTCTCCAGCCCCGCGACGTGCGGCACCAGGTCCTCCCACCGGAACGGCACCCCCTCACCCGGCGTCGGGCTGTCGATCAATATCGCCTCCACGTCCTCGCACGCCCCCCACCTCGCCAGCTCCCCGGCGATCGATTCCGGCATGAAACGCACCGCCTTGACCGCCGGCCCGCACTGACTCACCAGACCCTCGTCCTCCGACCCGTGCAGCTGCGCGTGCGTCGTCGGGCACGCCTCCTCGATGTCCGCGTACGCCTCCGCCGACGCGTTCATGAACACCCCGACCGTCGAGACCATCGGCGGGAGCGACATCATGATCTCCGCCGCCTCGTCGGGCTCCACGTACCGCGCCGACGACCTTACGAACACGAACCCCACCGCGTCCGCGCCGGCCTCCGCCGCCGCCACCGCCGCGTCCGTGTCCTTCACCCCGCAGATCTTCACCCGTGTCCGTCCCATGGGCTCTCCTTACGCACCCGCCGCTACCGACGACGACGGACCCCGACCATCGATCTCGTCGCGAAGACGCTCCAGCAACGCCAGGTCCTCCGCCTCGACGAGCCCACGCGCCGCCTGGTCCAGCACCCCGCGCGCCCGATCCGCCATCCCGAGGTACCGGACCCACAGCAACGCCAGCATCAGCCTCACGTGCGGGCCCTCGGGGTCCTGCGGGTAATCCTCCAGGAACGCCCCGTACGCCCGCGACGCCCCCTCGTGCCGTCCCGCCTCAAAGAGCCCGTTCGCCAGGTCGATCCACGCACGCCGCGGGAGTTTCACCCGCGACACCCCGCGCGCCGCCGCGAACTCCGACGCCAGCCCCTCCGCCGACGCCCAGTCTCGCCCCGCGATCGCCGACGCCAGCCTCCCGCGCAGGGCCATCACCGCCTCGGACTTCGCGTCGGCCGGCGCGTCGGGGACCGCGCCCCCAGCCCCACCAGCCCCACCGGCCGCACGCGCCGACGCCCGCCGGATCTCCGCCCGCCGGCGACGCTGCTCGAACACGTACAACAGATCGAAATCCTCCCGCGACAGCACCCGCGACCTGAGCAGCACGAACGCCACCGAGAACCCGAACACCGTCCCCGCCAGGTGCGCCGAGTACGCCACCCCGTCCGGGCCCCCCTGATGAAGGATGAAATCCTTCAGGAACGACGCCGCGATGAACCACACCGCCGGAACCTCGAATACCCCGATCAGGATAAAGAACAGCAGCACCCGCACGATCGTCCGCGGGAACAGCACCATGAACGCCCCCGTCACCCCCGCGATCGAGCCCGACGCCCCGATCAGCGACGCCAGCGGCAACGCCCCCGCCGGTAACGCCTCGATCAGCTCCCTCGGCACCCCGTCACGCCCCGAAAGCACCACCGGGCCCCCGTCCAACGCGTGCCACCCCGCCGCCGACGCCACCCCGCACGCCAGGTAAAACGCCACAAACCACCCCCGCCCCAGCCGGTCCTCCACGCTCGGCCCGAACACCCACAGAAACAGCATGTTCCCAAGCAGGTGCAGCAATCCCCCGTGCACAAACTGGTACGACAGCAGCCCGATCGGCTCGCCGTACGACCGGAACGCCCACGACCGGCGCAGCTCCGACAGCCCCTGCTCGTCCCCCGCCGTCGCCGCCGCCATCCCTAGGAACACCGCCGCGTTCACCGCGATCAACGCCCGCGTGACCACGCACGCCCGCCGAAGTGGCCGATTAATCCCGATGGGCAGAATCACCCCGCATCGTACCGACGAAACACCCCCCGACCACGCCCCCCACGCCATCCCGATCCCGCCCCACGCCCGCCCACTGGCATCCTCCGCCCGGATTCTCTATAGTCCGCCCCCCACAGGGACACGGCCAGGCGCGTGGTGGCGACCGGCCGATCAACCAACCAACCCGCCCACACGGGCGCGCTGACGAAAGGTGCTGCGATGGGAACCTACTCCAAGGGGCTCGAGGGCGTGGTCGCCGCCCAGACCAAAATCTCCTTCATCGACGGCGAGAAAGGCGTCCTCGAATACGCCGGTGTTCCCATCGGCCAACTCGCCTCACACTCCACCTTCGAGGAAACCGTCTTCTTCCTCTGGAACGGGCGGTTCCCCACCACGCCACAGCTCGCCGAGTTCACCGCCGCACTCCGCGCCCGCTACGGCGTCCCCGCCGGCGTCGAGGCCATGGTCGCCGCCCTCCCCAAGGACGCCGAGCCCATGCACGCCATCCGCACCCTCGTCTCCGCCCTGGGCCTCTACGACCCCAAGCCCAACGCCATCGACCTCCCCTCCGTCCGCGACAAGGCCCTGAGCATCCTCGCCCAGACCCCCACACTCCTCGCCTACTTCCACCGACACCGCCAGGGCAAGCCCCTCGTCCGCCCCGACGCCTCCCTCACCCTCGCCGAGAACTTCCTCTACATGCTCAACGGGTCCAAGCCCACACCCGCCATGACCCGCGCCCTCGACGTCTGCCTCATCCTCCACGCCGACCACGGCCTCAACAACTCCACCTTCACCACCCGCGTCATCGTCTCCACCGAGAGCGACATCTACTCCGCCATGACCGGCGCCATCGGCTCGCTCCGCGGGCCCCTCCACGGCGGCGCCAACGAGGGCGTCATGCGCATGCTCAACCAGATCCCCTCCGTCAACGACGCCGAGAAGTTCATCCAGGACAAACTCGCCAAAAAGGACAAAATCCCGGGCTTCGGGCACCGCATCTACAAGGCCTACGACCCCCGCGCCTCACACCTCAAGGTCCTCGCCGAGCAACTCGCCAAGGACACCGGCAACCTCGACCTCTTCCAGAAATCAACCGCCATCGAGGCCGTCATGAACCGCGAAAAAGCCGCCAAGGGCATCTACCCCAACGTCGATTTCTACTCCGCCACCACCTACCACTGCATCGGGCTCCCCCTCGACCTCTTCACCCCCTGCTTCGTCATCGCTCGCGTCGGAGGGTGGTCCGCACACGCCCTCGAACAACTCGCCGACAACCGCCTCTTCCGACCCGACGCCGAGTACACCGGGCCCCACAACCTCCCCTACGCCCCCATCGCCTCGCGCTAACCCGCACGCCTCACAGCCCCAGCCGCTCCAGCGTCCGCTCCAGCACACCCCGGCACAGCCCCTCGTCGTTGCTGAACGGCTCCTTCTTCACCACCACCCGCGTGTGCGTGTCGAAGCGACGAGCCGTCACCCGCACCAGCGGGAAGTCCCGCGTGCTCGGGGGCCTCGCCACCACCTCCCCGCGATCCTCCGTCGCCGTCGCCCGGTCCACCGAGTACCCACGGTCCCGGAAGCCCGCCTCCGCCGCCGACACCACCGCCTCCACCGCCGTCCCCGCCGGCAAGTCCGCCTTCAACTCGAACCCGTTGAACGACGCCTCGATCCCCGTCTGCCCCTGAGGCCGGATCTGCGTCTGGCACCCCACAGGCCCGCACAGCACGCCCGCCACCACCGCTCCCGTCACGCCGAAAATCGTCCGATTCATCTCGTGGTCCTTCTCGCCGGGCCGCCCCGGACGCTGATTCTTCCCCCACCATATCCGCCCGTCACCACCGCCGCCCTCGACCCCGCACGCCCGCGGCCCCCACACATCACCGATCGGTCTTTGTTCGCTCCCGCCCGTCCTCCCGTCACGACCTTTGCGCCCCCGGGGTTGATCGGCGTCCCCCATCGGCCTTTGATACAGGCCCCACCCACCCGCTCGGCGGGTCAGGCGTCCAGGGGGGAAACTCAGAACGAGGTACGCATGGCGATCCGGGTGAAAGCGCGCAGCGGCGAGATGACGGAGCAACTGCTCCGCCGGTTCAAGAAACTCTGCGAAAAAGAGGGCCTGACCAAGGACGTCAAGCGCAAAGAGTTCTACGAGAAGCCCTCCGAACGCCGCCGCCGCGCCGCCCGCAAAAGCGTCGCCCGCAAGTTCAAGGACGACTTCCCGCGCGCCGCCGGCGGCCCCGCCGCCAGGCCCACGCGCCCCGAACGCCCCTAACCCGCACCCCGACCCCAGCCCGCCTCACACGGGCCAGGCGCCCCTTCCGCGCGCCCCGCAACGCCCACGGCAGACGCCGATCCGGGGGATAAACCCCGACTCGGGTTGACGGCGACGCCCGACACCATGACAATCCAGACCCCACGACGACCCCCATCGGGCTCGCGACGAGGGGGAGGCCTTCGACGCCTCGTCCCCGCGGCCATACCGCCTTTGTGCCGCCCAGTCATTGTCCCTTGATCCGCGGCCTCTCGCCGGCCCATCTCGTCGGGCCCGCCGGCCACGCCCTCCGGATCCGTCGTCCAGTACAGGAGTTCCCTCCGTGCAATTCATGGATCGTGCCAAACAGAACCTCGCCCGCGTCACCGCCACGCTGGCCACGCTCATGACCGCGATCGCCGTGCTCGTCCCGAGCCCCGCGGCCCTCGCCGCCGGCGGCGCCAGCTCCCCCGACGTCCCCGTCTTCCAAAAACCCGGCGGCGAAGCCAACCTCGTCATCCCCGACCTCAACATGGTCGAGTTCATGGGCGTCGGCGGCCACGACCTCCTCCTCATCGGGTTCGCCGTCTCGCTCCTGGGCATGGTCTTCGGGTTCCTCATCTACGCCCAGCTCAAGGGCCTCCCCGTCCACCGCTCCATGCGCGAAGTCTCCGAGCTCATCTACACCACCTGCAAGTCCTACATGATCCAGCAGGGCAAGTTCCTCCTCCTCCTCTTCGCCTTCATCGGAACCATCGTCGTCGTCTACTTCAGCGTCTTCGTCCCCACCGCACAGATCGACACCGCCACCGGTGATTTCAAGAACGGCTTCGGCCCCGAACGCGTCGCCATCATCATCCTCTTCGCCCTCATCGGCATGGCCGGGTCCTACGCCGTCGCCTGGTTCGGCATCCGCGTCAACACCTTCGCCAACTCCCGCTCCGCCTTCGCCTCCCTCGCCGGCAAACCCTTCCCCACCTACGCCATCCCCCTCAAGGCCGGCATGTCCATCGGCATGATGCTCATCTCCGTCGAACTCCTCATCATGCTCGCCATCCTCCTCCTCCTCCCGGGAGATATCGCCGGCGCCTGCCTCATCGGGTTCGCCATCGGCGAGTCCCTCGGCGCCGCCGCCCTCCGGATCGCCGGCGGCATCTTCACCAAAATCGCCGACATCGGCTCCGACCTCATGAAAATCGTCTTCAAGATCAAGGAAGACGACGCCCGAAACCCCGGCGTCATCGCCGATTGCGTCGGTGACAACGCCGGCGATTCCGTCGGGCCCTCCGCCGACGGCTTCGAGACCTACGGCGTCACCGGCGTCGCCCTCATCGTCTTCACCATGATCGCCGTCACCCCCTCCCTCTTCTTCCAGAACGGCGCCGTCCGCCTCGACGACGGCCGCTCCGTCCGGTACGCCGAAGCCTCCAGCATCGTCGACGTCGCCGCCAACCCCGACTACGCCCTCGCCCTCGACGCACGCATCGCCAAGGCCTCCGCCTCCGCCGGCGAAGAGTCCGACCTCGCCAAACTCGACGCCTACGTCTCCTCCGTCACCCGCCTCCAGCAACTCAAGGCCGACGCCGCATCGCCCGCCGTCGTCGACAAGGTCAAGCCCGCCGTCGAGAGCGCCCAACGCGACGCCCAACGCGTCCAGGTCAAACTCCTCGTCTGGCTCTTCATGATGCGCATCGTCATGGTCCTCGCCTCCGCCGCCTCCTACTTCATCAACGAGTTCCTCGCCAAGGCCAAGTACGCCAACGCGCCCAAGATGAACTTCGAAAAACCTCTCACCAACCTCGTCTTCATCACCTCCGCCGTCTCCATCGGCCTCACCTACCTCTTCTCCTGGCTCATGATCCCCAAGTTCGACCTCGGCGAGGGCGTCGTCTCCGAAAACCTCTGGGCTCTCCTCGCCACCATCATCTCCTGCGGCACCGTCGCCGGCGCCCTCATCCCCGAGTTCGTCAAGGTCTTCACCTCCACCGAGTCCCGACACGTCCGTGAGGTCGTCTCCTCCTCCGAACAGGGCGGCGCCTCCCTCAACATCCTCTCCGGGTTCGTCGCCGGGAACTTCTCCGCCTACTGGCTCGGCCTCTGCATGATCGTCCTCATGGCCGCCGCCTACGCCGTCACCCTCTACTTCCCCACTCTCCCAGGCACCGACCACACCATCATGATCGCCCCCGCCGTCTTCGCCTTCGGCCTCGTCGCCTTCGGCTTCCTCTCCATGGGCCCCGTCACCATCGCCGTCGACTCCTACGGGCCCGTCACCGACAACGCACAGTCCGTCTACGAACTCTCCACCATCGAGTCCATCCCCGGCATCCAGGACGAGATCAAGCGTGACTTCGGCTTCTCCCCCGACTTCGCACGCTCCAAGGAGTTCCTCGAAGAAAACGACGGCGCCGGCAACACCTTCAAGGCCACCGCCAAGCCCGTCCTCATCGGCACCGCCGTCGTCGGTGCCACCACCATGATCTTCTCCATCATCGTCGTCCTCACCGGCGGCCTCCAGCCCGAACTCGTCACCAACCTCTCACTCCTCCACGCCCCATTCCTCCTCGGGCTCATCACCGGCGGCGCCATGATCTACTGGTTCACCGGCGCCTCCACACAGGCCGTCACCACCGGCGCCTACCGCGCCGTCGAGTTCATCAAGGCCAACATCCGCCTCGAAGGCGTCACCAAAGCCTCCGTCGAAGACTCCCAGAAAGTCGTCACCATCTGCACCCTCTACGCCCAGAAGGGCATGTTCAACATCTTCCTCGCCCTCTTCTTCGGCACCCTCGCCTTCGCCTTCGTCGAGCCCTTCTTCTTCGTCGGGTACCTCATCGGCATCGCCCTCTTCGGCCTCTACCAGGCCATGTTCATGGCCAACGCCGGCGGCGCCTGGGACAACGCCAAGAAAGTCGTCGAGACCGAACTCAAAGCCAAGGGAACGCCCCTCCACGACGCCACCGTCGTCGGCGATACCGTCGGCGACCCCTTCAAGGACACCTCCTCCGTCGCCCTCAACCCCGTCATCAAATTCACCACCCTCTTCGGCCTCCTCGCCGTCGAACTCGCCATCCACGTCAAAGAGCCCGGCTTCGTCCACACCCCGCTCACCGCCACCCTCGCAGTCGTCTGCTTCATCGCCTCCGCGTTCTTCGTCCGACGCTCCTTCTACGGCATGCTCATCTCCAACAAAAAGCACGCCCACTAACCCGCCACGACAACCACGCGAATCCCCACAACGCTCCCCGCTCCCGCGGGGAGCTTTCTTTTTTCGACCCGCGAACGACGCGACCGAACGCCGCAAAAACAACCGCGGGCCCGTTGCGGGGCCCGCGGCGCTCCTGACGCATTCAAGGAGATGAGGGGCCGCCATCCTCGGCGGCTCCGTCGAGCCCGCCTTTAACGGCGCGACCCCTGCGTACACGGATTCATCGACACTGGATCACCTCCTTCCGGAAGAACCGCCCCAGCCGTCGGCGTATGTACGCACGCCCGCCGGGTTCCTTCCCCGCGGACCGTCGCCCGCGGCACATCGCCCGACCCAGAGTCCTCGACCCGGGCCGTTCGTGAGCCGGTCGTCCAGCCTCGGCGTTCCTCACGCCACGCCGGCCCCGTACTCATCCCATTATTATCGTGAAAACCACCGCGGGATGCAACAAAAACACGACTTTCTTCACCGCCCCGCGGGGGGGGTGTTCTCGGCCCCCACCCCGCCGCCCCCGCCCGCCCCGCCTCCCCCCACACCCCCGCCCCCAGCCGACCTCCCGGGACGCTCATCGAACAAGTGAAGCCCCACCGCACCCGCCGCGATCAACGCGATCGAGATCAACCGCGCCGGCGTCGCCGACTCCTTCAGGTACACCACGCTCGCCGCCGTGATCAGCACCATCCCACCGCCCACCCACAGCGCGTACGCCACGCTCAGGTCCATCCGCCTCAGCGCCAACGCCAAAAACACCATCGAGCACGCGATCAACGCCACCACCAACGCCCACCGCCACGCCCCTCCCTCGGTGTGCAACACCTTCAGCAGCACCGCCCACGCCGCCTCGAACACGATCGCCAGCACCAGGTACACCGCCGTCATCCGACACCTCGCACGACCCCCCCGCCCCTCCCCCTGACGCCGATCACCCCTCAAAATCGTCGAACGCCCCGGCCTTCGCCTGCTCGTCCAGATACTTCTGGAAGCCACCCATCGTGTAACTCACATAGCAGAACACGTGGTGAAGCGTCAGCCACTCCACGTCCGCACGGTCCTCCGGAACGTCCTTCCTCAACCGGTTCAACTCCGCCAGCAGCGTCTCGGCCTTCATGCCCCAACCGTAGCCGCCGCTCACCCACCCGACACCACCCCCGACACCTCGTCCAGAAGCGCCCGCGCCGCCACCGCCGTCGGCGCCTCCGCGATCAGCCTCATGATCGGCTCCGTGTTGCTCGCCCTCACGTGCACCCACGCCCGCTCCCCCGCGAAGTCCACACGAACCCCGTCCTGCCGGTCCACCACCGCCCCGCCGCGCGCCCCGTACACCCTCGCCAGCCGCTCCAACGCCGGCAACGCCGCCTCTTTGCTCGCCAGGTCCGTCTTGCGCTTCTCGATCGCGTACGCCGGCAGCCCCGACACCACCTCCGACAACCGCCGCTCACCGCCCCTCAGCAGCGACATCACCAACGCCATCCCCGACAACGAGTCCCTCACGTACGTCACCCTCGGCCAGATCATCCCACCGTTCCCCTCGCCCCCCGCCAGCGCCCCCTCACGCTTCATCGCCCCCGCCACGTGCGCCTCGCCCACCGCCGTCCTCACCACCCGCGCCCCGTACCGCGCCGCGATATCGTCGATCATCCGGCTCGTCGACAGGTTCGCCGACAACGCCATCCCCTCCGTCCGCTCCCCGCGCCGACGCGCCGCCTCCAGCAACGCCAGGCACCCCAGCGCCAGCGTGTACTCCTCCCCCACGTACACCCCGCGCTCGTCCACCACCGCCAAACGGTCCCCGTCGGGGTCCTGCGCAAACCCCACCCCCGCCCCGCTCTCCCGCACCGCCTCGCACAACCCCGCCAGGTTCTCCCGCGTCGGCTCCGGCGCGTGCGGGAACTCACCCGTCCCCTCGCCCGCCACGTACAGCGTCTCCTCAACCCCCACCGATTCCAGCAGCTCCCGAGCCCCCGACGTCCCCGACGCGTTCACCGAATCCACCACCACCCGCAAACCCTCGCCCATCCCCTCCACCTCGCCCCCGGCACCGCACACCCCCGACGACTCCAACGCCGACAGCACCCGCCCCACATGCACCACCGCCCCGGCCCCGTCCTCCGACAACCCGCCGATCCCGTCCCACCGCGCCGCCGACCCGCCCCCGCCCCGGTACACACCCACCACCTCCTCCGCCAGCCCCGCCGCCGGCGCGCACACCGACGACCCCTCGAACCCACCCTCACCCCACAAACACTTCAGCCCGTTCCACTCCCGCGGGTTGTGGCTCGCCGTCGCCACCATCCCCGCCACCAACGCCCCCGCCCCCAGCCGTCGGCCATACTCATCGCACATCACCGCCACCGTCGGCGTCATCGCCACCCCAAGGTCCACCACCCCGCACCCCGCCCCCATCAACCCCGCCACCGCCGCCCGGTGAAACGCCTCGCCCCCGCGCCGCCCATCCCGCCCGATCACCACCCTCACCCCGCGCCCCGCACGCCGACCCATCACCCATGAGCCGAACGCCCCCGCGTACCGGCACGCCACCTCCGCCGTCAGGCTCGTCCCCGCCACGCCCCGCAACCCGCTCACGCCCAGCATCAACGCATCGCTCATCCCCCATCTTTGTCACCCTCCCCGACCCCGCGCCGCCCCCCGAGCGCAATTCACGCCCATGTACGGCATAAAGTCGGGTGCCCAAACCGCCGATCCGGACGCGCGCGCACCGATGCATAGAGTCGATCCCATGTTCGAGATCGAGGTCCAGTCCGAGTTCTGCGCGGCCCACGCGCTCCAGATCGGCGGCGTCCGCGAGACGCTCCACGGCCACAACTGGCGAACCGTCGCCACCCTCCAAGGCCCCTCCCTCGATTCCGACGGCCTCCTCTGCGACTTCCACACCGTCCAGGAATTGCTCCACGCCATCCTCGCACCCTTCAACAACCGCTCCCTCAACGACGCCCCGCCATTCGACCGCCTCAACCCCTCCGCCGAGAACGTCGCTCGGCACATCCACGCCGAACTCTCCTCCCGACTCGCCGGCCTCCCCGGAGACGTCCGCGTCGCCTCCGTCTCCGTCACCGAGGCCCCGGGATGCCGCGCCACCTACCACACGACCCACGACCACGGAGGGACGACCCGGTGACCGCCCCGCACGGACACAGCCGTGGCCCCCTGCGCATCCGACGCGACGCGGACCCCAAGCCCCTCGCCGCCGAGGTCGACGCACAGCTCGCCGCCCACCGCGCCGCCGAGCCCCTCCCCGATGGCTTCCACGCCCTCCCCCCGGGTGAGCCGAGGTACTTCAACCGCGACGTCTCCTGGCTCGAGTTCAACCTCCGAGTCCTCGAGCAGGCCCGCGACCCCGCCCTCCCGATCCTCGAACGCGTCCGGTTCATCGCCATCTTCACCAGCAACCTCGACGAGTTCTTCATGAAACGCGTCGGGCTCATCAAGCGGCAGGTCTACGCCGGGATCTCCGCCGAATCCCCCGACGGCATGACCCCGCGCGAACAACTCTCCGCCATCCGCCAGGTCGTCACACGACACCAATCCATCCAGACACGCGTCTACCGCGAAGACATCCTCCCCCTCCTCGCCGCCGAGGGCATCGAGATCCTCCGCTACCGTGACCTCCCCCCCGCCGACCGCCGAGTCATCGACGAGTGGTACCGCGAGAACGTCTTCGCCTCCCTCACGCCCCTCGCCGTCGACCGCGGGCACCGCTTCCCATTCATCTCCAACCTCTCCGACAACATCGGGCTCTTCGTCGATCCCCCCGCCCCGCACGGCTCACCCCGCGGCGCCCCACGCCCCGCACAGCCCCAGTTCGCACGCGTCAAAATCCCCTCCATGATGAAACGCTTCGTCCCGCTCCCCGCACAGACCCGCGCGGGACGAAGGGTCGAACGCTTCGTCCTCCTCCACGACGTCATCCGAAACCACCTCCAGGACCTCTTCCCCGGCGTCAACATCAAAGAGGCCACCTACTTCCGCGTCACCCGCTCCGCCGGCATCCAACGCGACGAGATCGAGGGCGAGAACCTCCTCACCTCCGTCGAGGCCGACCTCAAGCAACGCCGCTTCGCCCGCGCCGTCCGCCTCGAGATCGAGCCCGAGGCCTCCACCGAACTCACCCGCGAACTCCTCGACAAACTCCGCCTCGACCCACAGGACGCCTACGAGGTCCACGCCGACGAGTACGAGAGCCTCGTCGAACTCACCGAACTCCACCGCCCCGAACTCAAAGACCCACCCTGGAAGCCCGTCACGCCCAAACGCCTCGCCGACCCGCGCGGGCCCGCCCTCTTCGCCGCCATCCGCCGACAGGACATCCTCCTCCACCACCCCTACGAGTCCTTCACCGACTCCGTCGAACGATTCATCGCCACCGCCGCCGCCGACCCAGACGTCGTCGCCATCAAGCAGACCCTCTACCGCACCAGCCCGGACTCCCCCTTCATCCAGTCCATGATCAAGGCCGCCGAGGCCGGCAAGCAGGTCGCCTGCCTCCTCGAACTCCGCGCACGCTTCGACGAAGATCGAAACGTCCGCTTCGCCCGACAACTCGAAAAAGCCGGCGTCCACGTCGCCTACGGCGTCCTCGGCCTCAAAACACACTGCAAGGTCGCCCTCGTCGTCCGACGCGAACGACACGGCCTCCGCTCCTACGCCCACATCGGCACCGGGAACTACCACCCCAAAACCGCCCGCCACTACACCGACGTCGGCCTCCTCACCGCCGACCCCGAAATCACCGGCGACATCGTCACCCTCTTCAACTCCCTCACCGGCGTCGCCGCGCCCCAACGCTACGCCGCGCTCGTCGTCGCCCCCTACGCCATGCGCGACCGCTTCGAACGCCTCATCGACCGCGAGGTCGCCCACGCACGCGCCGGACGACCCGCACGCATCATCGCCAAAATCAACTCCCTCGAAGACCGCGACATGACCGAACGCCTCTACGCCGCCTCCGCCGCAGGCGTCCGTGTCGACCTCATCGTCCGCGGATTCTGCTGCCTCCGGCCCGGCGTCCCGGGCCTCTCCGACAACATCCGCGTCTCCTCCGTCGTCGGCCGATTCCTCGAACACTCCCGAATCTTCCACTTCGCCTCCGGCGAGGACGACCCCGTCGACGGCGAGTGGTTCATCTCCTCCGCCGACTGGATGTACCGAAACCTCTCCAACCGCGTCGAAGCCGCCACACCCGTCCGAGACCGCGAGGCCCGACGCAAGCTCCAACGAATCATCGAGGTCCAGCTCCAAGACCGCCGATTCGCCTGGGACCTCAAGCCCGACGGCACCTACACCCGCCGAACCCCCTCCACCTCCGCCGCCCACGACTCCCCCGAAGCCCTCGGCACCTTCGCCACCCTCATGAACGACGCCCGCGCCTGACACAACACCCTCTCCCCGAGAGCGCCAGCGAACGGAGAGGGGTGCCCTCGCGCCGGCGTGGGCCGTGAGGGGTGCCCCCGGATTCGCCCGACGCGCGCACACCACACCCTCCGCCGCACCGCGCCACGCGGAAAATCCGAAAAAACTCCTAAGTCACACCCAACGCCCGACTTCCGCGCAAGGGCCACACCCCGACACGCCCCGCCACGAACGCCCCCGCGCGCACCGGCCCCTCCCGCCACCCATGGGTAAGGGCCCACGGCGTGCAACCACGCACGCCACGGCCCCGCGGGAGTTCGCGCATGGCCTACCGGCTCGGTGCATTTTCCGGCGTCGGCCTCGACGAGGCATTGCTCAGGCTCGTCATCGACGAGCACACCAGGACGGCCCGCCCGCGCCTGGATCGACTCTGGACGTACTTCAGGAATCCGCTCCGGCCGGTGGGCCCCGCGAACGCCCCAAAGATCGCCGCCGACCGCGCCGGCTGGTACACCCTCGGGCAAGAGGTCGGCCTCCCCCATCGCGTCACCGGCCGCCCTCCCCACAACCCCGACGCCGACGACCGCGTCAAACCACGCCGAGAAGTCGTCATCGAGAACGACATCGCCTGGCGCGTCCAGTCCATGATCGACTTCATGTTCGGCCGACCCCTCGTCATCCGAAGCACCGCCAAAGACCACGCGCTCCGAAAGGACATCGACCACGCCCTCGACCTCGCCTGGGACGCCAGCGGCGGCATCGCCCTCATGCAGGACGCCGCGCTCCTCGGACACGTCTTCGGCCACGTCGACCTCGCCGTCCGCTACCACCCCGACGCCCCGCCCGACCGCGCCGCCTCCGTCGAGATCATCGACCCACGCCGCGGCGTCCCCGTCCTCGACCCCGACGACTACCGCCGAATCCTCGCCTACATCGTCCACTTCAACCGTGACCTCAACCGCGCCGAAGGCCCACGATGGTGGGAACGCGCCGCCTCCGGCGTCCTCGGCAACCCCGACCGCCCGCGCCGCGGACGCGCCGCCGTCACCCGAATCATCGCCGCCCACGCCGCTCAGACCTACGAGGACGACCGCCTCGTCCTCCAGGAAGACCTCGCCTGGACCCGCGGACAACTCCCCGTCGTCCACGTCCAGAACCTCTCACAGCCCTTCGCCTGGGAAGGCCTCGGCGAGGTCGAACCCCTCATCCCACTCCAGGACGAACTCAACACCCGACTCTCCGACCGCGCCTGCCGCGTCACCATGCAGTCCTTCAAAATGTACCTCGCCAAGGGCATCGATGGCTTCGAGAACGTCGGCGTCGCCCCCGGCATCGTCTGGTCCACCGACAACCCCGACGCCTCCGTCGAGGCCTTCGGCGGCGACACCCACAACCCCAGCGAAGACGCCCACATCGCACAGGTCCGAGACGCCATGGACAAAGTCTCCAGCGTCCCGCCCCTCGCCGGCGGCGTCGTCCAGGGACGCATCGGCAACCTCTCCAGCGCCACCGCCCTCCGCGTCACCCTCATGGGCCTCCTCGCCAAAACCGCACGCAAACGCGTGACCTACGGCCGCGGGATCGAGGCCGCCAGCCGCCTCATCCTGAAAGCCCTCCACCACTCCGGCGCCCTCCGCACCCGCGACCAGGACCGCGGCCTCAGGCTCGAATGGCCCGACCCCGTCCCCGTCGCCGAGCACGAACGCGTCCTCGCCGCCGAGGGCAAGGCCCGCCTGGGCGTCCCCAACGAACGTGTCCTCGAAGAACTCGGGTACCCCAGCGCCGGCGTCGGCGCGGACCCGCGCGTGTCGGATCAACAGGAGGTGAACCATGCCGGATGATGGAAGCCCGCTCGACGGCGGGACGATCGGCGGGATCCCCGGCGCCGGGCCCAGCCCCGGCGGCGGCGGACAGATTCCCGGTGGGGGTGGTGGGGGTGGTGGGGGTGGTGGGGGTGGTGGGGGTGGGGGGGGTGGGGGGGAGGCCGCGGGAGCAGCGGCCGATCAAGCCCCGTCCGGGGGCGGCGCCACCGAATGGCGCGCCCGTGCCCTGCAGGCCCAGGCCCGCGCCGACGAACTCGAGCACGCCCTCGCCGCCGCGACGGCCCAGGCCCAGGCGGCCCACGCGATGCTCGAATCGCTCAAACGCCGCCGCGAGGTCGAGAGCGCCCTCATCGAGGCCGGGGCCGTCGACGTGGAAACGGCGTTCCTCGTCGTCGAGGAGCGACTCAAGGCCTCGCCCGACGAGAGCGTCGCGGAGGTCGTGGCCTCGGTGGCCTCGAAAAAGCCGTTCCTTTTCGCGGGCGGCGGGCCCCGCGGTTCGGGAGGCCCCTTGGCGATGAGCGCCTCCGGCGGGGGCGCGCCGGGCGGGAGCCTGGAGGACGCGTGGGAGTCCGCGCGTCGCGCCGGGAACCGCCGGGGCGTGCTGGGGTACCTGCGCGCCAAGCGCGGGGTGTGAATCGTTCGGTCGGGGTGTGATGGAGTTCGGTGGATCGGATTGGATCGAGCCGGCGATGGGGCCGGCGCACGAAAGGGGTTATGAGTATGCCGTTCACGGGGAAGCCGACGTTCGGGGCGGGCGCGGACCTGCCGGAGATCGTGGAGGACGTGTCGGACGTCATCGGGCTGGTCAGCCCGTACGAGACGCCGCTCTTGGATTACCTGGGCGACCCCAAACGGGCCGCCTCGAGCACGATCCACGAGTGGCTGGAGGATGCGCTCGTATCCCGTCTGACAAACGCTGATTGAAGGGCGCTGCACGTGTCGCGCGGCAGGTAGAGCGTACCGAACTTTCGGTCGGGATCAATCTCGATCTTCGGGATGAACGCGTGAACGGCCGCGCGTGCTTCCATCATCGGCGTGCCGGGCTTGAGCGCCCGCGCAAGGTCGGCGATCCGCTCACGCGCCCAGGCCCGCAGGCGATCGGGGTCGATCGTCTCGGGGGACGCGGGCTTGTTGGCCACGTCGGCTTCGAGGGTCTCGCGGCGGCGCTTGAGATCAACGAGCGCGGTACGCAGTTCGCCAACATCGGCGAGATCGCTGTCGGAAAGCAGCGCCACCGTCGTTTTGATCCGTTTGTTCAGGTCGGCCAGTTCCTTGCTGCGGTCCGGTTGCGCCTTCGCCGCTGCGCCGCGTCCACAGGCCGCCTTCACGAACTGCTCGATGGCCCGCTCGACCCCAGCCTTGTCCGCCAGGAAGGTGGTCTGCAGTTGTTCCAGCACCCAGCGGTCAAGCGCCGCGGCCTGGATGTGCGTCGCCTTGCAGACGCCGATCCCCTGCGCCCGGTACCCGCCGTCGGCGTAGTACCGGATCTCCCCCGCGCTGTTCTTGAGCACGCAGCCCCAGAAGTTGTGGCCGCAGTGCTTGCACCGCACAAGCCCGGACAGCAGGTACCTCTGCGTCGGGCGAGCCAGGCCTCCGGCGTTGCGGCGCTTGGCCATCTGCTCGTGCGCCTTCCAGAACAAGTCCGGCGGCACGATCGCCTCGTGCACGTTCTCGATGACGATCCAGCGGTCCTTGGGGTTGCGCGTCGTCTTGGCAACCTTCTTCGGAATAGCCGACCCGTCGGAGGCCACCTCATGGATCTTCCCGAACGTGCGGCGGTTCCACGCCAGCGCCCCGCGATAGCAAGGATTCTGGAGAATCGTCTTCACCGCCATCTGGTTCCAGCGGGCGTGCATCGGGCCTTCGATGCCCTTGGCGTTGAGCGCGATGAGGATCGACCGGAAGCCCAGCCCCTTGGCGCACATGTCGAAGATGTCGCGCACGACGGCGATGTGCTTCGGGTCGCCAGGGACGAGCCGCACGATATCCGACCTCATCTTCTTGGGGAGTTTCTCCTTCGGGTCGATGAAGCGCAGGTGCCGACCATCGGGGCCGAACTCCTGGCGGCGGCCATCCGGGAGCGTCCGGACGGTCTTGAGCACCTGCCCGTTGGCGGACACGTACTGGCGGTCGTAGCCGTACGGGGAGCGCCCGCCCATCGCGCTGCGCTTCACGGTCACCGTCGAGTGCTGGCCGCGAATGCTGTCGCGAGAGAGTTTTACCGAGTACTGGCGGGCTTGCCACGACTTCACGCCTTGGAGCAGTTCGCCCTCATCGCCTTCGGGAATGCCTTCGGCGGTGAAGTGCGTCTCGACGCCCGCCAGACGGAGGCGGTGGATGTAGTAGCCGGTTTCGTTCGTGCCGCCGCGCGAGAACCGGGACATGTCGTAGCAGAGCACCGCATCGAAGTCTCGCCCGTTCTCCGCCTCATGGATGAGGCGGGTGAACTGGTCGCGACCCCGAGCGCTGGTGCCGCTGATGGCGTCGTCCACGAACCACCGCAGGATGCGGAAGCCGTGATCGCGAGCCCAGCGCTCGACCGCCGCCTTCTGGTCGGGAAGCGACCGTTCCTGCAGATCGGTCGAGCGCCGGGCATAGCCAACCGCAAAGCGGATGTCGTTGGCGATCATGCCACCTCCGTCGCGGCGAAGAGGCCGCGCTCGACCTTGCTGAAGCGAGCCGCCTTCCCCTTGGCGGCGATCTCGCGGATGATGGCGGCGTAGAGCGTGGCCTCCGGCGTCTTGCCCTTGGGGCTCGACCACAGGCCCTTCGCGCTTGCCGCCTCGATCATCTCCTTGGCGCGCATCGGCTTGCCCGCGTCGGCCAGCACCTTGGCGGCGGCGCTGATGGCGCTGAGCCGCTTGTCTGCGGCCTGCTTCGAACCGGCGGTCGCTTTCGCCTTGGCCAGGTTCCGCTTGGTGCGGGCAGCGCCCTCGGCACGGGCGGCGCTCTTGGACATGCGGACGGTCTTCGGGGCCTTCTTCGTCTTCGTGCTCATGATCATCTCCAAACATGGGGTGCGAAACACCGCCGCACACGCGGCGGCGAATCGCCCGCGGCGCGGTGCCCCGCGCCGGGGCGTGCTCAGTCGGCCAGGAAGCGCTCGACGTCCTCCCGATCCATTCCGCTCATGAACGCGACCGTGTCGATCAGGTCGCTGCGGACTTTGCCGAGGTCGCCAAGGCGTCCCCAGCACTTCGGGTCGCCCTTCGCGGCGTCGGCGTGCTTCTCGAGTTCCATTTGCAGCACATCGATCAGGCGGGCGATGTCGTTGGCCCGCGCGGCGTAGGCCTCGGGTGCGGTCGGTTCGGGCTTCGTGGTCTTCTTGGCGTTCATGTTCGTGGTCTCCATCGCGGGCGGTGTCGCCACCCGCGTTGGTCACATCAGGGCGTCATGGGTCGGGAAGTTCAAGGCGATCTGGCCAGATCGCGGCGAAGTGGGCGATGTGGGGGCAACTCCCCCCGGACAGGCGAAACAAAGTCTGTCTATCCCCGCGGCTGTTCCCGCGGGCCAAACGGAAGCGCCCGTTTCGTCCGAGGACCCGCTCGGGGGGGGGAGGGGGGTCGAGTTCCCCCCCAAACCCCCCGGGTGCGTATGCCCCCCGGGGGGGCATACGCGCGCACGTGTTTGCGCGCAACCCCCCTCCCCCCTCACGGGCCACCCTCGGTTCTCTGCGCCACGACGAACCGGACGCGATCGGACGGGCCAGGCTGGACGCGCTGAACAAGCCCCCGGGCCTCGGCGAGTTTGAGCATGCTGCTCGCCTTGGCGTGTGACAGGTCCTTGGCGGCGGCCATGAGGATCTCGTCGCGCAGCGCCGGGCCGCCTGACATGAACGCGCCGACGAAACGCTCCGGGGTCCAGTCCTCGGGCGGCGATGGGCGGTCGGCACGCTGCCGTCGGCGAGGGGTCTCGACCTTGAGCCGCTTGGGGTCGAGGTCGTCGGCAACGTCCCACACGGGGAACGCCCATCGCAGGCACGCCGATTCCTGCGGTGGCCATGACCGCACGGCAGCATCGAGCACGACCACGTCTGGCTCTTCGTGCGGCCGCAGGACGAGGTGGGCATCGGTCGCGCGGCTTTGGCTGCCAGCGCCCGCGCCGACATCGGTGACCGACTTGCCGGACTGGTTGCCCTTGCTGCTGTGGTGGATCAGCACGAACGCGCAGGCCAGGTCGGCGGCGTACCGGTCGATGTGGTTGTAGAGCGACGCCATGTCGGCGTTGGCGTTCTCGTCCATGCCCGCGGGCAGGAAGCGGTAGAAGGCGTCGAGCACGATGAGGCGGAATCGCCCCGGCTCGATGGCGCGGAAGTACGGACCAAGCGAGACGATGTCCTGTAGCCCGCCGCGCAGGTTGCGGATGAAGACCTTGTCGGCAAACTCGTCGGTGCCGAGACCGCGGGCCTTGGCGACCTTGGGGATGCGATTGGCCGATGTCTCGCCATGCAGCTCGTTGTCGATGATCAGCACATCGCCGGCGACCGTCGGGAAGCGACCGAGCCACGGGCGACCGGTGGCGACCGCTATCGCCAGGTCGAGCACGAGCCACGACTTGCCGGTCTTGGGCGATGCGATCAGGTTCATGGTCTCGCCTTCGCGTAGCAGACCATCGATCACGGGCGGACGCAGCGCCGGGCACGCAGCCATGAGCTGCCTCACACTGATGAACTGCGGAGGCGGGGCCTCGGTGGCCTTGGTGCTCTGTTTGGTCGTGTAAGCGTGGTCGGAATGGGCGGGCTCACTTAACGAGTCGTTAAGTGAGGCGCGCTCGCGTGTCACCACCCGAGGCGCAGCCAGCCGCAGCGCCGCTTCCGTCTCATCCAGCACCGGCGGGACTGCGACGACCTCGGGCTTGGCGGGCTGCTCCGCCCAGGCCCGCACCTCCGCGAGCCATGCTGGGAGCAGCGATCTGACGATCTGATCGCTGGACACGCCGTGATCCTTCAGCCGCGACCACGCGTCGTTGGATGTGGCGAGCGCTTGGTGACGGCCACGGGTGCGTGCGGCGGTGACGGCGTGCCCCAACCGATACGCCGTCTGCTCACCGATGAAAGTGAATCGCCGCTCGGGATCGGTCACGCCGAAGTAGTCGGCCGAGGGGATGAAGACGCGGGCTTTGTCGTTGGCGTCGTGCCTGGCCTGCCATGCGGCTTCGACCGCTCGATCATCGGGCTCACCTCACCCAGCGACCTCACTGGCGGCCTCAAGGAACGCTGTCCTGTACGCCTGCTCCACGTCAATGGAATCGCTGCCGTCGTATCGGCTCGGCGACGGGCCATCGTCATACCAGCGGGCGTAGCGCTGGCCCGCAGCGACGACGATGCCGAATTCTGTGCAGTGCTGCGCTGTCACTCCGGCTCGCTTTCCAGTTGCTCGCGCTCCCACTCGGCCAGCAACCACGCGCCGATGTGGTCGATCACCTCGTTCCAACGCGTGGCGGCATCGGGGACCTCGATAAACTCGATCCCGAATGCGATGTCCCCGATCTGGATCTGGGACGGCGGGATGTCCTGCTGCTCGACCATGAGCGCACCCATCGCGCCGCCGCGATCGGCGCGGCGTGCGTCATCCGTGATCCGTGTGAGAGAAAGGCCGGGAGCAGCCCGCAACCGCCCCCGGCCGCACCAGCGCCGACCGTTTACGCCTCGCCCTTGCTCCGCACCGCCGCCCGCGGGTCGCACAGGGCCGCGCCGAAGTCGAAGTAGACGCGCCACGACACCGCCAACTTGTTCACCGTCTGGTCGAGCCCGAAGAACTCGACCGTCGGCGTCTGCTGACCGTTGAGGAACCCGACGATGATCGGGCTCGCCGCCGGAGCCGCGAACAGGTACCAGTGCTTCGTCGAGGCCTTGGTGCCGTACTTCTTCGTGTTGCTCAGGCGCGGCTCGACCTCGAGGCCCACTGCGTTCCGCAGGCTGTTGCCGGTCGGCAGGTTCGTCTGGGCCGCGATGTACTCACTCTCGAGCACGGCGCGGGCCACCGTCTGGAGTTCCGGCGGCACGACCAGCCGGGTCGGCCGCAGGTCCAGGTCGTTGCCCTCGGCGTCCCGCTGCGTGAGCATGGCGGTGATCTTCTTCGTCAGGCCGTCGGTGCTGAGGTTGGTGTCGGCCCCGGTGATGTAGCTGCTGCTGCCCGCGGAGAAGAACGCGCCGGCGTTCGACAACAACGTGTCGTACACCAGGTCGCTGAGCTTCCGCATCGCCGCCTGGCCCATCGCGCGGGCGACGCTGTCGAAGAGCGACAGGTCGTCGTTGATGAGGTCGCGGCGGTCGATCGGAGAACATCTTGCCGTAGGTGTCCACCTTGTACTGGGTCGTGGGTCGTCGCCTCGTCCGCACCGCCGTGCTTGAACTCGCCGCCGGGCGGGATCTGCTGAAGGAGCCAGTGAACGACGGACGGATCGCGGTCGCGGTCTTGAAGTCCGGCACGCTCCGCACGCCCGCGAAGGACCGCCAGGTCGCCGGGCTCTCCTGATAGCCGTCGAGCAGCACCTTGTTGACGGCGGCACCCAGCGCCTCGGTGAGCGTGTGCGTCGTCAGCGACGCTCGCACCATGCCCTCGCGGTCGGCCGGGGCGTCGATCCCTTCGTGCTGCAGTGCAGCGCGGCAGAGGTCGAGCGTGTGGGCCACCCGCAGATCGTCGGCCGCCTCCATGCACGCCGGGCCGAGGGCCTTCTCGGCGAGCGCCGCGAAGCCCGCCCGCTTGAGGATCGCCGCCTCGATCACCCGGGCACGCGGGATGTGGCCCGAGCCGCCGCCGGTGATGACGCCGGAGAACACACAGGCCGCGAGGCCGCAGGACCTCGAGCACGCCCGCGCGCAGTTCACTGACGGTCATGTCACCCGCGACGGCCTTGGCGCCTTCATGTCGTCCACTCGCTTCTGGTGCACGCCCCAATCCCGCTCGCTGCCACCCGCGAAGATGGGGCGGCAGGTCAACTCGATCTCCTTCAGGCGGTCGCGCTCATGCGCGCGGATCTGATCCTCGTGTGATGTCCGCCATGTTCGTCCGTCCTGACGACGTGAAGCCGCGATGGCCACCGACGTTTCCGCGTCGGCCCCAGCGGCGTGATGCTGACTTCCCGCAGCCGCCCCTTGCGCACAAGCGTGAACCCGCCCGGCGACGACAGCGACCGCCCGTTGATCTCGACTGACTGATTGGGCTTCACCCGCTCGTGCTCGGTCGGCGCGACGCCCACCGACGCCTGGAATTGGAAGCCCCCCCTGGCCATCTCCACGACATGCCGCGCGGGTTCGCCAGCGCCGCTGACGACGCCCGCGACCATCAGCCGTCCGTTGGCGACGGCAGGTTCGCCGTGGCCGACGACGCTGCCGACGGTGGCGTTGTGGTCGGCCAGCAGGGGCACCTGGCCGCCCGCTTCCAACCCCGCCAGGTCGATCGCGATGTCGCCCCAGCCGGGCACGCGCATGATGCGGCCCGTGTAGGCGACGACGCTGATCTTGGGGCGGGCGTCCTTGCCTGCGGCCTCGATCTCGACCTCGGCGGCCGTGAGCAGCAGGTCATCCTTGACCGCGTTTGCGTTCATGAAACTCTCCTTCTGAGACAACCTTGAAGCCCTTAGCCAGCAGCTTCGGGATCAGCAAACCGAGCCGGTACCGGATCGTGCTCTCTTTCATGCCGAGCCGTCTCGCGGCCTCGCTCACGTTCGCGTCGCACTCCATGATCGTGCGGCACAGCGCACGGCTGTCTTCGTTGTCGATGAACTCAAGCACGTCCTCCGTTGCCCAGAACGACTGCGACAGGCTGACCGTGCGGCTGCGGGCGATCTCTGTCCCAGTGGGATCCGGGTAGACGCCGTCGGCGGCCTTGTGCCCTGCGTCCGAAGCCGGACGCAGCGGCTCGAACTTGCGGACAGTCTTCCTCTCGCGGACGGCGAACTTCATCACTGCCCGCTGGATGACCGTGTAGACGAGAGACTTCGGCGTCGCGCGACGCACCGGATCCCAGAGGGGCGGTTTGGCGATCAGGTGCAGAAGGGCCTGCTGCGCCGCGTCGTCGTGATTGACACCGGGGCGGCACCGCTTCCGGGCCTCCTTGAACGCCACCCGCCGCGCGTAGTCAAGCAGGTCGGGCGTGAGTTTGAGTTCGGTGGGTGAGGGGTCGGGCATTCAGACCTCCTCGCCACGCTCGAGCCTCTCGCGGATGTCGTCGCACAGCGTGAACGAGATCGCCGCCGGGGTGATGCCCAAGAGTTCGCCGTCCTTGCCGGTGACGCCGCGAGGCGGCACGCGGTGCATGACGAAGCACTGATCATCGGCGGGCACGGCACGCCCGTACTTGGCCGACTCCCTCTCGGCGGCCTCACGTAGGGGGCGCAGGAAATCGGCGTACCGGCACCCAAGCGCCTGACACATCACCGCGTACGGCACGAAGATCTGGCACTCCTCGAAGTGCTCAGCGGCAGCGTCCACGTCGGCCTGCGTCCAGGCGTCCGGCCGCGACGGCGTAACCACCCCCTGCTCGACGAGTGCTTCGAGCAGTGCAGGGCGGCAGTCGTACCCGCGGGAGCGCAGATGGCTCGACGCGGCGGCGGTCGCCATCGGGAACATTTGGTCCCGTTCCTCCTGGGCCGCCTCATGGAACGCGGGGTCTGCGCCGGTCCTCGGCTTCACGCGGAGGTCGAAGTGCTCCTCGAGGGTCAGTCCGATTCGGGTCACGGTGGTCTCCTTGCCGGGGGGCGTCGGGCGACGGGCCCACCCCCCAAACCCTTGTTTCCGGCGCGGGGGCCGATTCGCAGCGCTCGTGAAAGAAAAAGTGTCTGCTGGGCTATCTCGGGAAGCCACACCTCCTCGAATGGGTCACCAGACACGGCATGCAGCGGCGTTTCAGTAAACCTGCCTGAGGCGGCGATCCCCATCCGCTCAATCCGAACCGGAGCGCCGATGGTGGGCATCAGCTCGAGGCGCAGCCTCCCTTCGGTAGCAACCGTGTCACCGCAGCGATACGCTGCTCGATCATGGAAGAAGACATGTACGTCCCACCCGAACAGGCCACCGCATTGACGCCTGCTTCCGAAATCGCTCGGCGTCTCAAGCCGTTGATCGGACAGCAGTTGCGGCTCACGGGGAAGACGCGTACCGATGGCGCGAACCTGAGAAAGCTCGTCGCAGCGACGTTGGCATCCGGAAACTTGCCCGCGGCTGCCAAGGAGGGTAGCTGGCGGTGCGTGCCCCCAAAAGGCAAGGGTGTTCCCAGCCTGCTTCGCGAGTACGTTGACACGTACATCGTCACGAGCGGCAACTCCTACAACCTCCAGGTTTGGAATCGAGATCCGTCCTCACCCTCGGTTCAAATCGAGTACACCGATGGGGCCACTCTGCTGGCCAACCAGGTGCGATTCGTTCTCGTCCGAGTCGATACGACCAGTCATCGTGTGCGATGTGTGGCAGTCCTCTCCCCCGACTACATCGTGAACAGGTTTGGAAAGTTCGGAAAGCCGACGGTGAAGCAGCAGTTGATCATCACCCCAACTGCCAGACAGCGCGTGTACGAAGCGCCCGGCAGCATGGTGTTCCTCCCCGATGATCCTCGGGTTGCCAAGCGCACAGTTGCTCGGGTCGACCTCAGCGGTTGCAACTTTCACGGCGAACCTGAGGCAGGTCGGCTGCTGTCGATGGAGGCGATCAAGGCGATCGTTGCGTCTCGCGTGATTGGGGCTGTATTGGAGCCGAAAGCAACCAAGACACGCGGCCAAGCCCTCGAACAGTTGGTCGCGTCTGCCCTGGGATACAAGGTCAGCGACAAGGACGTGATGATCGGCGGGTACCCTGACATCCGGCATCAAGCACTCGAGGTCAAGGTTCAGGACGCGCCGACTGTTGACCTTGGACGGTATTCACCGCAGTTTGAAGAAGAGGTCGCTGGTTGTGCCGGGTTCACATCGAAATCAGTGCGGTACCTCATCGCGCTCACGGACGCTACCACTGGGAAGTGTCGAGGCGTCGTCCTGTGCCCAGGCGCTCACCTCGGCGACCAGTTCACCTACGTCGCTGATGAGAGCTTCAAGTGTCAGCGTTCGATCCCGATGGCATTCTTCGAGCAGATGGAGGGGATGTCGGTGGCCAATCCATGAGCGCCGGCTTTTCCGACCATCATGACCTGTGCGGCTCCAATCCGAATGATGCCCAAACGAGCGAGTCGAGTTCCGTCTGAATCAAGTCGCTCTCCGGAGTGCCAGCGGTTTCATACACGCGCTTCGCCAGTGTGATGATGCTGTTCGCGATCGGTGTCGTCGGGTCAGGCAGAGGGAACTTCTCGACGTACTGCGTGATGAAGCGCCGACGTCCGGCGTACAACTTGTTGTTGAAGCGGTGATCGTAGAAGGCCTCAATGAAGGTTGAATTCCCGACGCTGACAGCAAGCCACAACAAGTCCTCGCGGCGGGGGTCGTCACAGACTAGCCAGTAGCAGTCCCCATTCACGATGGTCTTATCGAGGTCAATCCAGAAACACGGCTCCTCGGAGATGTCGCGGAATACTAGCTTCGGATGAGACCAAGCGCCCGGATCTTGCGGAACCCACACCTCATACCACTGCCTTCCGGCTTCAATGACATAGGAACGCTCTTCCAGAACAGCGCGGTGCTGAGTCAGGTACTTCTGGGTCCTTGGAAACGCTTCAAGATGAATGGTCTTACGCTTTCCGTCAATGGACTCGTGCGGGTAAACGATCTGACGGGCGTCAAGGGCTCCGTCGGCACGAAAGCGCCGCCCGATGTGGTGCGTCGTCAGGGGTCGCAGCAATTCGGGCCGTTCGTCCGCAGGCAGAGTTTCCCAGTCGCTGCGAATGAACACGCGATCGGCACAGGTCTTGACACCGACGCGGACCTTACCCAGATCACCGAAAGTCGCCCATGTGTTGCGGTCCACGGTCGCAAGCCAAGCATCATTCGCTTGCGTAGCGACTCGCCAGACTCCGTCAATCTCTCGCGAGGTATCGAGCAGCCCGCGTTGAACTCGAAAACGACGGCCGTCAGGAACGGCGACAACTCCGGGCGTGGAGACAGCGGCGATGACAGATTCTGCCTTGGACTGTGGTTCGTCCTTCGTCTCATAGATGGACGTGAAGGTCGGAGTGGTTCGGGCTGAACCGTTCAGGCCCTCCGCGATAAGCACGGCGGGCAAGACAGCTGCCTCAAAGAGTTTGGTATCACCAAGATCCCACGCGTGGCGTAGGTGGAGGCGTTCACGAATCGCCCGTCGAACTGTCGCGCCAGCCTTCGTCGTCATGAAACGGTTCGACACGATGATTCCCGCAACCCCGTGAGGACGAAGGCACTTGGCGATAGCGAGCACGAAGGCGTGATAGAGATCGACACGTCCAGTCAGCCCAAACTGATCCGCCAGCGCTTGAGCGGTCGAAGCCCCCATGATCTGCGTCCGCACATAGGGGGGATTCGCAATGATCATATCAAAGGTCTCAGGAACTCCTGAGCCGAAGAGTCCTCCCGCGCTTCCACTGCCGCAGGTGAACTCTAGAAAATCGCCAAAGGCCAGATGCAGCGATGCCTGCGGGTGCGCGGCGGCCAATCGCGTGGTTGCCGTCTCCAACGCTCTCTGATCGTTGTCAAAGCCATGCACTTCCACCGGGATGTGGCTCGGAATGTGCTTCAAGAGGCTCGCGAGGAGTTCGCCCTCGCCCACGGCGGGGTCGAGAATGCGAAGGGGCGACGTCTGCACGCCG
Organism: Phycisphaeraceae bacterium; assembly: GCA_015200025.1. Taxonomy (GTDB): domain Bacteria; phylum Planctomycetota; class Phycisphaerae; order Phycisphaerales; family UBA1924; genus UBA2396. Next base: position 2,078,377 of record CP054186.1, read on the forward strand.
TCCCATTCACGGATCATCTCGGCGGCTACAAAGTCTGCCAGCCCAGCCGGGGTGTAGATCGAACCGGAAGCCTTCTCGTCAGTGACGACTTCGTATCTCCTTGCTCGTGCGATCGGCTGGTCAATCTCCATGAAACTCAATCCTCGCGGACGGTGCAGTTGCGGTTTGCGGGCGTCTGGATCACTTCTCGGACAAGGGTAGGGGCGGTAGGGGTTCGGTTCTGACCCGATTGGCAGACGTCGCCGTTTACCTGAACCAGTCTACCGCGTTTCCACGCCGCTCTGGCCCCAGCCAAACTGGCGGGCCGTCAGACGGGTAAGCAGTGTGGACACGCTCCTCCCCAACACCGACGCGCTCAACCAGACGGTGTTCACGCCCGACCCGCAGAACGCGACGGCGTTGACGGTGAACAACGGGTCGAGGTTCCAGGTGGGCGACCTGGTCCGCCCCGACGCGAGCACGGAGGTCATGTTCGTGTCCGCCGTCGCGGGCAACACGCTGACGGTCATCCGCGGGTACGGGAACACCACCAAGGCGACGCTGAACAACGGGCGGAGGCTCTTCATCCTCGCCAACGCGGTGCTCGAAGGGGCCGACGCCGCCGCGGCCCGGTTCACGAACCGGTCGCGCCGCCAGAACTACACGCAGATCTTCGCCGCCACGGTCCAGGTCTCGGGCTCGATGCGGGCGGCGCGGACCTACGGGGTCGAGGACGAGCTCGACTACCAGAAGCAGGAGCGGATGCGCGAGCTGCTCCGCGACCTCGAGAACTGCGTCATCAACGGGACGGCGCCGGCGACCAACCCGCAGGGCGGCTCGACCGTCCGCCGCACGATGAACGGGATCGTCAAGCAGGTCTCGACCAACGTGCTCCAGCCCAACCAGGGCGGGATGCCCCCGGGCGGCGGGGCCGGGCAGAACGAGCTCAACGAGCCCGTCCTCAACGCCGCCCTGCGGACCATCTGGGAGCAGAGCAACGGGCAGATCGACACGATCGTCTGCGGCGGGGTGCAGAAGCGGCGGATCAACTCGTTCGCCAGCACGCTCCGCTCGTACCAGCCCGAGGACGTCAAGTTCCGCGACATGGTCGGGGTGTACGAGAGCGACTTCGGGGTCTGCCGGGTGATCCTGAGCCGGTGGGCGCCGGCGGACAGCGTGCTGCTGCTCGACAGCTCGCGGGTCGAGGTCGTCCCGATGCGCGGGCGGAGCTTCCACTACAAGCCGCTGGGCGCGCAGGGCGACGCGGACCAGGGGCAGGTGATCGGCGAGTACACGCTCGAGTTCCGCAACGAGAACGCGCACGGGGTCGTGCGCGGGCTGGCGGTCTGACGGGGGCGCCCGGGCCGCGCGTCGGCGCGGCCCCGGGCTTTCGGGCGGCGCTCGCCGCCGGGGGAGGGATCATGTTCGCGAACGATCGTGACCTGCTGGTGTACGAGCCCAACCTGTTCAGGGACCTGGGCTGGGCCGGGCAACGGCTCGTCAAGGGCGTGGGGTCGATCGGCGGGACGACGCTGACGATGGCCTCGCAGGACGTGGCGCTCGACGCCGCGTCGGTCGTGGCCGGGCACGTTACGGTGGTGGGCGGGACGGCGTACGAGGTGATCGCGCGGCTGGGTCCCGATACGCTCACGCTCTCGCGTCTTCGCGACGACCCGGCGGGCCCGGTGATCCCGCCGAGCCCGGCGGCGGGGCAGGAGGTGAACGTGACGACCTTCACGCCGCAGATCGCCGCGTGCCACGCGGAGGTGCTGAGGGTGCTGGGGATCGAGCCCGACGCGCCGGGGCACGGGGGCGTCACCGAGGCGTCGATCGTGAACCCCGGGGCGCTGCGGCGGCTGGAGTGCCTGGGGGCGCTGGCGTCGGCGTGGTCCGGGGCGGCGGGGCTGCAGGGGGAGGGGTCGTCGGCGTGGGCGCGGGCGGCGGATTACCGGGCGCGGTTCGCGGCCGAGCGTGGGCGTGTACGCGTGCTGATCGATCTGGACGGGGACGGGATCGCGGACGCGACGCGGCGCCTGGGCGCGGTGTCGCTCGAACGGGCGTGAGGGGGTGAGGCGTGGTGGTGTTGCATCCGGCGGTGGTGCGGTTCGCGGGGGCGCGGCTCGAGGGCGTGACGAGGCTGACGGTCGATCGCTCGGCGGCGCGGGAGGTCGAGGCGTGGGGGGACCTGGGCCCGTACGCGGTGATGGCGGACGTGGCCGAGCAGCGGGTGACGGCGGAGGTGCGTCAGACGCTGACGCGGGAGGCGCTCGACGGCCCGCGGCCCGGGGAGGCCGGGGAGCTCGTCGCGTACACGGCGCCGGCCGGGAGCGACGCGGGCCGGCGGAAACTGACGGCGTCGGCGGTGGTGCGGTCGTGCGTGCACCGGGTCGGCGTCGGGGCCCGGGGGGGTTGGGGGGGCGCGGGTCGTGGAGGGGGTAGTGGCGGGGGTGGGGGTGAGGTGGCGGAGCGGGTGATTGTGTTTGTCTTGGTGTCGCCGGACGGGGCGGCGGACCCGGTGACCATCGGCGAGGCGGGTTCGGAGGTGTGAGGGCGGGCGGGGTGTGAGGGGGTGCGGCGGTGGCGAGCAGTTTCAAGGGGTTGGATATGTTCGGGTCGGGGCCGCACCGGTTCGCGGTGGGCCGGCGTGGGCAGTTCGTGGTGTCGGGGCCGGCGCTTGGGGTGTGGACGCCCGAGACGTACCCGCTGGGGCTGGTGGAGTTGGAGGTGGTGGTGAAGGGGCGGCTGGTGTCGTCGAGCGAGGCGGGTTTGTGGGCGCAGCGCGACGCGGTGGTGGCGCAGCTGCTGAACCCGCCGACGCGTGGGACGCTGATCGATCACCACGGGCGTGCGTGGACGCAGATGTCGTTCATCACGTACGAGGAGGGTGACCGGACGGACCGCGGGCGTGCGCGGAGCGTGGGGTACACGGCGGTGTTCCGGCGGTTCACGACGGATCCGGGGTGAGGCTATTCGACGGTGACGGACTTGGCGAGGTTCCGCGGCTTGTCGACGTCGTGCCCGCGGAGGACGGCGGCGTGGTAGGCGAGGAGTTGGAGGGGGATGACGGTGAGGAGCGGGGAGAGGGGTTCGGGGATGTCGGGGATGTAGAGGACGTCCTGGGCGTACTTGGTGATGTCGGTGTCGCCCTCGGTGGCGACGGCGATGATGTGCCCGCCGCGGGATTTGACTTCCTGGATGTTGGACATGACCTTGTCGTACTGGCGGCCCTTGTTGGCGATGAAGACGGCGGGCATGCCCTCGTTGATGAGGGCGATGGGCCCGTGCTTCATCTCGGCGGCGGGCATCCCCTCGGCGTGGATGTAGGAGATTTCCTTGAGCTTGAGGGCGCCCTCGAGGGCGGTTGGGTAGTTGTAGCCGCGGCCGAGGAAGAGCCAGTTCTCGCGTTCGCAGTACCGTTCGGCGACTTTGCGGACGAGGGCGTCGTGCTCGAGGGCGCGGGCGATTTTGTCGGGGACGGCCTCGAGGTGGGCGAGGAGGTCGGCGGTCTGGTCGGCGGAGGTGAACCGCCGGCGGCCGAGGAAGAGGGCGATCATGGTGAGGGCGGCGACCTGTCCGGTGAAGGCCTTGGTGGAGGCGACGCCGATCTCGGGCCCGACGCGGAGGTAGACGCCGGCGTCGGTCTCGCGGGCGATGGAGGACCCGACGACGTTGATGACGCCGAGGGCGATGGCGCCTCGTTCCTTGGCCTCGCTGAGTGCGGCGAGGGTGTCGGCGGTTTCGCCGGACTGTGAGACGGCGACGACGACGGATCCTTCCTCGACGATGGGGTTTCGGTATCGGAACTCGGAGGCGTACTCGGCGACGGCGGGGACCTTGGCGAGGTCTTCGAAGAGGTACTCGCCGATCATGGCGGCGTGGAGGGCGGTGCCCTGCGCGGTGAGGATGATGCGTCGTGCGCGGGTGAGGTCTTTGGCGAGGGGCGCGAGGCCGCCGAGGATGATTTTCCCGTCGCGGCGGTCGATGCGTCCGCGGAGGCAGTTGGCGAGGGACTTGGGCTGTTCGTGGATCTCCTTCTGCATGAAATGGGCGTAGCCGCCGAGCTCGATCTCCTGGAGTTCGAATTCGAGCTGCATGATCTTGGGGGTGACGGGGACGTTGTTGATGTCGGCGGTTTTGAAGCCGTCGTGGGTGATGCGGACGACGTTGTAGTCGTCGAGGGCGAAGGCCTGGGTGGTGTGGGCGACGATGGCGGAGGCGTCGGAGGCGACGATGAACTCGTTGTTTCCGATGCCGACCATGAGGGGCGAGCCCTTGCGTGCGACGACGAGGGTGTTGGGCTCTTTCTCGCAGACGACGGCGATGGCGTAGGCGCCGGTGACTTCCTTGAGTGCGGCCTGGACGGCGGCGAAGAGGTCGACGCCCTCGGCGGGGGCGTAGAGCTCGCTGATGAGCATGGCGAGGACTTCGGTGTCGGTCTGGCTGGTGAAGGTGTGTCCCTTGTCTTCGAGGTAGGTTTTGATGGCGGCGTAGTTCTCGATGATGCCGTTGTGGACGATGGCGATGCCGTGGCGGTCGTCGCGGTGCGGGTGGGCGTTGGATTCGGTGACGCCGCCGTGGGTGGCCCAGCGGGTGTGGGCGATGCCGAGGGATCCTTGGAGCCCGCCGAGGTCTTCGAGGGCGTCTTCGAGGTTGGAGACGCGACCGACGGCCTTGATGACGCGGAGGCCCGAGCGGTCGACGACGGCGAGGCCGGCGGAGTCGTACCCGCGGTATTCGAGTCGTTTGAGGCCTTCGAGGAGGAGGTTCTGGGCGGGCTTGGAACCGAGGTAGGCGACGATGCCGCACATGCGAACAGCCTCCGATCGGGCGTTGAGGCCCGAGAAGTGAGCGTACCCCGCGTCCTGGGGGTGGGCGTGGGGTCCCGTGTGATACTGATCGGCTCGCGCGGGTGTTCGGTGGAATAGGCGGGGTCGGAGTGCGGGGGAGCACCCCTCACCGCCCCTCCCCCCCTCCCGTACGCCGAGTCTCACGGGGCGAGGGAGGGAAGCCGGAAGGCGGGAACGGAGCGGGTCAATGGTGGTTGAGGTCGGCGGGGATGTGGGCGGTGAGGTTGATGGGGTTGTTGTCGGTGATGAGGACGTTGTCCTCGATGCGGACGCCGCCGAGGCCGGAGGCGGCGAGGGCGTCGGCGAGTGCCCAGTTGGTGTGTGTGGCGTGTGTGGAGCGTTTGTCGGGGTCGTTGAGGAGTGCGGGGATGAGGTAGAGGCCGGGCTCGACGGTGGTGACGTAGCCGGGCTGGAGGGGGAGGTCCATGCGGATGCTGGGGGCGCCTTTGCGGGAGGAAGGGGCGCGTCCCGGGAGGCGTCCGGAGGCGTCGCGGACGCCGAGGCCGACGAGGTGTCCGAGGCCGTGGGGGAAGAAGAGGGTGTGTGCTTCCTGTTCGACGAGGGAGGTCGGGGAGCCTGAGAGGAGGCCCATCTGGACGAGGCCGTCGGTGAGGTCGAGCGCGGCGGCGAGGTGGAGGTCGATCCACTCGGCGTTGGGGCGGCATCGTTGGACGGCGTTTCGGAGGGTTCGGAGGACGATGTCGTGGAGTTCGCGTCGTGCGGTGTCGGCGTGGGCGGCGCCGCCGACGATGTAGGTTCGGGTGACGTCGGCGGTGTAGCGGTTGATCTCGGCGCCGGCGTCGATGAGGAGGAGGTCGCCGGGGTTGAGGGTTCGGTGGGAGGGTGCGGAGTGGAGGACGGCGGCGTTGGGCCCTGAGCCGACGATGGAGGCGTAGCCGGCGCGGGTGGCGCCGGCGCGGAAGAAGGCGGCTTCGAGCTCGATCTGGACGTCGCGCTCGGAGGCGCCCGGGGTGGCGTGGGTGAGGGCGGCGTCGAAGCCGGCGGCGGTGGCGTGGGCGGCGCGTCGGAGGAGGGCGAGTTCGTGCTCGTCCTTGGGCCGGCGGGCGTGGGCGAAGCGTTCGCGGATCTCGTGGGTTTTGGGTGAGGGCGCGGGGGCGGCCCGGAGGGCGGCGCCGAGGGAGACGACGGGTCGGCCTCGGCGTGCGGCGAGGAAGGCGGGGAGTTCGGCGAGGGGGAGCCCCGGGGCCTGGGTGGGGTTCTCCCAGATGCGCTGGGCGTTGGTGATGATCGGGACGAAGTCGTGCCAGCCCTTGGCGGGGCCCATCGCGGGGTCGAAGGCGATGACGGCGCCGGGGGTTTCGTGCTCGGCGAGGTAGTAGAAATCGGCGTGGGCGAGGAAGGGGTAGGTCTGGTCGGCGCCGCCGGGGATGCCGAGGGGTTCGCCCGCGGCGACGAGGAGGATCTCATCGGTGAGGGCGAGTTGCGCGGCGAGGCGTTCGCGGCGTTGGGCGAGGTGGGCGGGGGTGGTGTGGGCGTGTGTCATGGCGGGCTCGTGGGTGTGAGGGAGCGTATCAGGACCCTTCGCCGCCCTCGCTGGTGCGAGGGCACCTCTCCCCGTTCACATCGCTCACGGGGCGAGGGAGGCGTGGATCAGGGAGGGGGGAGGCTGAAGGGGGCGTGGAGGGCGGGGGCGCCCATGGGGAGAGAGAGGCGTTGGCGTGTGGTGCAGTAGTCGAGGCCGCCCATGCGGCCGAGGGCGTCGAGGGCGCCTTGGTTGATGTGGAAGCGGTCGTTGAGGAGGGAGTCGTCGATGTGGAGGTGGAGGACGCGTCCGAGGAGGATGTTGCCGCCGGAGGGTTGTCCCGGGTTGGTGCGGTGGAGGAGGATGGTCTGACATTCGAAGGCGATGGGGGATTCGGCGACGCGTGGCGGGGCGACGCGGACGGAGGGGGCGGGGGTGAGGTTGGCGAGTTGGAACTCGGACTGGCCGTGGGGGAGGGGCTCGGCGGTGGCGGCCATGTGTGGGGCGAGGCGAGCGGGGACGATGTTGACGACGAACTGACCGGTGCCGCCCTGGTCGTGAGGGGCGGCGTTTTTGAGGGTGTCTTTGTCGGAGCCGTCGGGCTTGTTGGCGGGGCAGAGGAGGAGGGTCATGGGGTTGGAGCCGACGCCGGTGAAGAAGGAGAAGGGGGCGAGGTTATGGAGGCCGGCGGTGGAGATGGTGGAGACCCAGGCGATGGGCCTGGGGACGATGGAGCCGATGAGGATCTTGTAGCGTTGCTCGATGGAGAGGTCGTCGGGGTCGTTGTGCATGGGGTGGTATTGTTGGGAGGGGGTGGGTCAGAGCGGGGTGGGGGGGAGGCCGCTGTGGATCTATCGAAGAAGGCGTTGATCGGGATGGTGCACGTGGGGGCGTTGCCTGGGACGCCGGGGTCGAGGGAGGGGATCGGGGCGTTGGCGTCGCGTGCGGCGGGTGAGGCGCGGGTGCTGAAGGAGGCGGGGTTCGACGCGGTGATGATCGAGAACATGCACGACGCGCCGTACGTGCACGGGGCGCAGGGGCCGGAGGTGGTGGCGGGGATGACGGCGGTGGGGTTGGCGGTGCGTGCGGCGGTGGGCGGGATGTCGATGGGGGTGCAGGTGCTGTCGGGCGGGAACAAGGAGGCGCTGGCGGTGGCGCTGGCGTGCGGGGCGTTGTTCGTGCGGTGCGAGAACTTTGTCTTTAGTCATGTGGCGGACGAGGGGCTCTTGGAGCGTGCGGAGGCGGGGCCTTTGCTTCGGTACCGGCGGGTGATCGGGGCGGAGGGGGTGAGGGTGTACTGCGACGTGAAGAAGAAGCACGCGTCGCACGCGATCACGGGGGACCTGAGCGTGGGGGAGTGCGTGCGCGGGGCGGAGTTTTTCGGTGCGGACGGGGTGATCGTGACGGGGGTGGCGACGGGGCGAGCGGCGAGCGTGGAGGACGTGAAGGAGGCGCGCGGGGCGACGGGGCTGCCGGTGCTGGTGGGGAGCGGGGTGACGCCCGAGCAGGTGCGGGCGCTGTTCCGCTACGCGGACGGGCTGATCGTGGGGAGTTGGGTGAAGCGGGACGGGTCGTGGAATAACGAGGTCGATCCGGGGCGGGCGAAGGAGCTGGCGCGCGCGGCGGCGCTGGCGCGGGGGGCGTGAGGGGCCTCTCCCCGCCCCCACCGGTTCACTTCGTCCGCGGGGCGGGGGAGGGGGAGGACCTAGGATTCGTGCGTGTCGATGATCGAGGTCAAGCCGGCGGGGCGCGGGGAGGGCGAGGGCGGCGGTCGCGGCGCGGGAGGAGTGGGAGGTGGGGTCGGGTTATCGGTGGTGATCCCGATGTACCGCGAGGCGGGGCGGATCGGGGCGACGCTGGCGGACGCGGCGGGGTGGCTGGCGGGGTGGGGTGAGGTGAGCGAGTTGATTTTGGTGGACGACGGCTCGCCGGACGGGACGGCGGGGGCGGTGGAGCCGTGGGTACGGGAGGGGGCGCGAGGGAACCTGTCGCGGGTGGTGCTCCTTCGGCACGGGGTGAACCGGGGGAAGGGGGCGGCGGTCCGGACGGGGCTGTCGGCGGCGCGCGGGTCGTGGTGCCTGATGATGGACGCGGACAACTCGGCGCGGGTGCGTGAGGTGGAGCGGTTGTGGGCGGGGCGCGTCGGTGCGGTGATGGTGTGCGGATCCCGGAACGCGGCGGGGTCGCGGGTGGTGACGCGGTGGACGCGGCGCGCGATGGGGCGGTGCTTCCACGCGGCGCTGCGGGTGATGGGGATGGCGATGCTGCGGGACACGCAGTGCGGGTTCAAGCTGTACCGCGGGGACCTGGCGCGGGGTGTGTCGGGGCTCGGGCGCGAGGACCGGTTCGCGTTCGACCTGGAGCATGTGTTGATCGCGCGGCGGTGGTGGCGGGCGCTGGGGGGCGAGGGGGAGGGCGTGCGGGAGGTGGGGATCGAGTGGGCGCACGCGGAGGGGGGGACGGTCAGGCCCGTGCGGGACGGGGTGAGCATGCTGTGGCGCGCCGGGGTGATCCGGTGGCGGGGCGTGCCGGGGCTTGAGGGCGCGGTGCGTCGCGGGGTTGAGGTGGAAGCCAAGCCGGCGGGTGCGGCGGTTGCGCGGTGACGCGGTAACGGATTGAGGACGATCGGGAGCCCCTCACCCCGGCACGCGGGGCGTGCCGGACCTCTCCCCGTTCGTTGACGCTCACGGGGCGAGGGTGGGGAGCCGGAAGGCGGGAGCGGCGCCGCGTGAGTTGGGGTAAGGTGGCGGGCTATGGACGGGATGTCGGCGCGAGATCGGTTCCGGGCGGGGGTGCTGCCGTGGGCGCTGTGGGCGGGGGTGGCGGGGTGTTTCGGGTGGTTCCTGCTGAGGGCGTGGAAGGGGTTGCCGACGGCGGCGAACCCGTACAAGGGGGACTTCGAGCATTTCTATCACGCGGCGGTGGCGGTGGTGCGCGGGGAGGATCTTTACGCGTCGCACACGGGGGGGTATATCTATCCGCCGCTGTTGGCGGCGTTGGTGACGCCGTTGACGTATCTGGATGCGCGGTGGGCGCAGGTGGCGTGGGCGGGTGTGAACCTGGCGCTGACGGGGGTGGTGTTGTGGATGGCGTGGCGTGCGTGGCGTGAGCGTGTGGGGGTTCCGGGGGATCGGCTGACGGCGGGGGCGTTGGTGCTGGGGGCGGTGTTGCTGACGTTCGAGCCGGTGCGGTGGGAGTTTGAGGAGGGGCAGTCGGACACGCTGGTGATCCTCGGGATGGTGGGGGCGTTGTTGTGGATGGACAAGAGGCCGTGGCTGGCGGGGGTGTTGACGGGGTTCGCGGTGAACATCAAGTACCAGGCGGTGGTGCTGCTGCCGTATTACCTGGTGCGTCGGCGGTGGTCGGCGGCGGCGGGGACGGCGGTGGGCGCGGTGGCGTTCGGGCTGGTGCCGGCGGTGATGATCGGGTGGGAGAAGAACCTTGGGTATCTCGGGCGGGCGTTGGGGGGGCTTGGGAACCTGGCGTCGGGGCGCGGGGGGGTTGGGGAGGGGACGCACAACGGGTTGACGTGGGAGAAGAGCGTGTCGGTGCCGAGCGGGCTGGCGCGGATGCTGGGGGAGGGGACGCCGGTCGAGTGGGTGTACGCGGGGACGGGGTTGGTGGCGGGGTTGATGTTCGCGGCGGGGTGGTGGGTGTATCGGGGGCGGGGCGTGGCGATGTTCGCGGGGCGTGGCGGGTTGGCGGAGGGGCGGGGGCTGTGGCGCGGGGTGGCGGGGGTGGAGTGGTGCGGGCTGATCGTGGCGGTGTTGGCGCTGAGCCCGCAGACGATGGTGCGGCATAGTTTCATCCTGCTCCCGGTGCATATGTTGGCGGCGGCGGTGGTGCTGGTGCCCAGGGCGGGGGTGGCGCGGTGGCCGGTGGTGGCGGGGGTGGTGGTGTACCAGTTGGGGGCGAGGCTTCCGCCGGGGAACGTGGAGGCGTTCAAGCCCGCGCTGGAGTGGTGGCAGGGGGTGAGCGGGTCGACGTGGTGCCTGTTGGTGATGGTGCTGACGTTGGCGTGGAGCGGGGTGGAGTATGCGCGTGCGTCGTCGGAGGGGCGTGCGTTGCTGGACCCGCCGCCGGGGATGAGGTGAGCCCGCCGCCGCCCCCACCCGTTTGCTGGCGCTCACGGGCGAGGGAAGAACGAAGGTGGGGGCTACGCTGGGGGCGAGATGGTGATGGAGTTGGTGATCGCGTCGTTCGTGATCGTGTCGCTGGGGGGCGCGTGGGGAGGCGTGCCGGAGGGTGAAGGGGCCGGGGGCGGGTGGGTGTGGGTGTCGGCGCTGGGGTGGGTGGTGGCGGCGGGGGCGACGTGGGCGTGGTGCGTGCGGGCGGGGGTGAGGCTGGATCGGCGCGGGGACGTACGGGCGGCGTGGTCGGCGGAGCGTGCGTGCGCGTGGGCGCGTGCGGCGGCGGTGGGGCTGCTGGCGTGGAACGTGGTGGCGTTGGGGTGGGTGGGGGTGGTACGCGGGGTGGTGGGGGACCTGGTGGTGGTGGACGAGGTGGTGGCGGTGATGCCGGTGCTGCTGGTGGTGGTGATGGGGTGGTGGGCGGTGGAGCCGATCGACCGGCGGTTCCGCGAGGCGGCGATGGTGAGGATGCTGGACGAGGGGACGCCGATGCACGCGCCGCCGACGCGGTGGGGGTACGTGTGGCGTCGGGTGCGGATGGAGATGTTGGCGGTGCTGGTGCCGGTGGTGGTGGTGATGGGTCTCGGGGAGGTGTTGTCGCGGGCGTGGCCTTGGACGGGGCTGGGCGCGGGGTGGTTGTCGGCGGCGCAGGTGGCGGGGGTGGTGGTGGTGCTGGCGGTGTCGCCGGCGATGTTGAGGCTGGTGTGGAGCACGTCGAGGTTGACGGCGGGCCCGGTGCGTGGGGTGCTCGAGCGGGTGTGCGCGGCGTCGGGGGTAAGGGTGCGTGATTTCCTGGTGTGGCGGACGGGTGGGACGGTGCACAACGCGGCGGTGGTGGGGGTGCTGCCCGGGCTCCGGTACATCCTGGTGACGGACGGGCTGTTGGAGCGGATGCCGGAGGAGGAGCTGGAGGCGGTGGCGATGCACGAGGTGGCGCACGTGCGTCACCGGCACCTGGCGTGGCTGGTGGCGTCGGTGGTGGGGTCGATGGGGACGGCGGGTGTGGCGGGGTCGTGGGCGGCGTGGGCGCTGGGGGCGTCGGGGGCGTGGGCGGAGGCCGGGGTGGTGGGGGCGGGGTTGCTGGCGGGGGTGGGGATGATGGGGGCGGTGAGCCGGCGGTTTGAGTGGCAGGCGGACGCGTCGGCGGCGTCGGGGCTGTCGGGGGATGGGGCGGCGGTGACGGCGCGTGGGTCGCTGGTGATGATCGCGGCGCTGGAGCGGGTGTCGGCGTTGTCGGGGCTGGACCCGGCGCGGTTCACGTGGCGTCACGGGTCGATCCGGGAGCGGCAGGCGCGGCTACGGGCGATGGTGGGTGTGGCGCGGGGCTCGGTGCCGATCGACGCGGAGGTGGCGCGGTGGAAGCGGGCGTCGGCGGCGCTGGTGGTGATCGCGGCGGTGGGGGTGGCGCTGGACCCGACGGTGTTGGGCGCGGTGGGGTGAGGGCGCGGTGGGGTGAGGGCGCGGTGGGGTGAGGGCGCGACGTGCCGGCGGGCGCGCGGGCTCGCGGAGCCGGGCGTTGTATTTGGTGCGCCAGAATCGGCGGGTTTCGTCGAGGTCGTAGGCGTGCCCGCACTCGGGGCAGGGGCCGGTGTCGGGGAGTTCGCGGAGGTCGTAGCCGCAGGTCATGCACTGGGACCAGTCGGCGGCCTTGGCGCGTCGGATATAGCGGTGTTGGGTGTAGCCCAGGGCGATCAGGAGCGCGATGATGAGGATGGTGGCGAGGGGGAAGTAGAACGAGGGCACGCCGGTGAGCGAGACCACGTTGGATACGCCGAGGAACCAGATCGAGAATGGGAATGCGACGGTGAGGCCGGATTCGAGGTCGTGGCGTCGGTGGTAGGGGATGCGTGGGAGCATGGCGGGGCTCGCGGGGCTCGTACGGGATTGTCATGATTGTGCGCGGAGGTGTTCGTGGGGTGAGGGTGTCAATGATTGAGCGGGTGTAGGGCGGGTGTAGGGCGGGTGGGGGGGGTGGGGACGGGAGTTTCGGCATGGGCTTGAGCGCGGCGGAATCGATCGTGGTGTCGGCGGTGCGGGCGCGGGCGGGGTCGATGCTGGGGGATTTGTCGCGGTGGGTGGCGGTGCCGACGGGGACGGGTTACGAGGCGGGGCTGGGCGAGCTGCGCGGGATGGTGACGGAGCGTTTGGCGAGGCTTGGGGCGCGGGTGCGGATGGAGGCGGGGGACGAGCGGCCCGGGTGGTTGTTGTCGGAGCGGGAGGCGGGGGGGTCGCCGCCGGTGACGGCGGTGTGCGAGGGGCCGGCGGCGGTCGCGGGGTCGGCGCGGGTGATGCTGTGCGGGCACCTGGACACGGTGCACGACCCGGCGGGTTCGTTCCGCGCGCTGGAGGTGAGCGGGGACGGCGTGCGGGCGCGCGGCCCCGGTGCGGCGGACATGAAGGGCGGGCTGCTGGTGGCGGTGGCGGCGCTGGAGGCGCTGGCGGAGTCGGGGGCGATGGGCGGGCTGGGGTGGACGTTCGTGCTCAACAGCGACGAGGAGACGGGGTCGTACGCGTCGGCGCGGGTGATCCGTGAGGAGGCGTCGCGGCACGGGGTGGGGCTGGTGTTCGAGCCGGCGTTGCCGGACGGGTCTTTGGTGGTGGAGCGTCCGGGGAGCGGGCAGTTCATGATCGAGGCGGAGGGGCGCGAGGCGCACGTGGGGCGTGATTTTTCGTCGGGGGTGTCGGCGGTGGTGGCGTTGTCGGCGCGGGTGGTGGAGGTGTCGCGGTGGGCGGACGCGTCGCGCGGGCGGATCGTGAACGTGGGCGTGGTTCGGGGCGGGACGGCGACGAACGTGGTGCCCGGGTCGGCGCGGGCGTGGGGGAACGTGCGGTTCACGTCGGCGGAGGCGGAGCGGGAGCTGGCGGGGGCGATCGACGGGCTGGCGACGACGGGGGAAGGTCTGCCGCGGGTGCGGGTGTCGAGGAGTTTCGCGCGGTCGGCCAAGCCGGCGACGGCGGGGGTGATGAGGCTGGCGGGGCTGGCGCGGGCGGCGGCGGAGGACCTGGGGCAGAGGCTGCCGTTCGGGAAGACGGGCGGGGTGTGCGACGGGAACACGATGCAATCGGCGGGGATCCCGGTGATCGACACGCTGGGGGTTCGCGGGGGCGGGCTGCACACGGGTGAGGAGTGGGTGGAGGTGTCGAGCCTGTGGGAGCGAGCGGCGTTGACGGCGGTGCTGTTGATGAGGCTGGCGGGTGGGGCGATGGAGGGCGCGGGTGGGGGTGGGGGTGAGGGTGGGGGTGTGGGGGGTGTGGGGGGTGTGGGGGGATGAGCGGGGTGTTGCCGATCGATGCGAGGGCGGGGGAGATCGCGGGGCTGCTGCGCGGGCACCGGGTGGTGGTGGTGACGGGTGCGACGGGGTCGGGGAAATCGACGAGGCTGCCGGGGATCGTGCTGGGCTCGGGGGTGCTCGGTCCTGGGCTGCGGATCGCGCACACGCAGCCGAGGCGTTTGGCGGCGCGGTCGGTGGCGTCGCGGATCGCGTGGGAGATGGGGGAGTCGGTGGGGGGTCGTGTGGGGTCGAAGGTGAGGTTCGAGGACCGGACGGGCCCGTCGACGGTGGTGAAAGTGGTGACGGACGGGATGCTGCTGGCGGAGGCGTCGGCGGACCCTGGGCTGGGCGAGTACGGCGTGGTGATCGTGGACGAGGCGCACGAGCGTTCGGCGAACATCGACGTGCTGCTGGGGCTGCTGCGCGGGCTGGTGGGGCGGCGCAAGGACCTGCGGGTGGTGGTGACGTCGGCGACGATCGACCCGTGGCGGTTCAGCGCGTATTTCGGCGGCCCCGGCGCGGCGCCGGTGGTGGAGGTGGAGGGGCGGACGTTCCCGGTGGAGGTTCGGTACGAGCCCCGGCGCGTGCGGGAGGACGACCCGAGCGAGGGGCTGGCGGGGTCGGTGGCGTCGGCGGTGGAGGGGCTGGAGCGTGAGGGGCGTGCGGGGGACGTGCTGGTCTTTGTGCCGGGGGAGCGTGAGGTGTGGTCGTGCGTGGAGGAGGTTCGTCGGCGGTGCCGGGGGCGTGAGGCGTTGCCGTTGTATTCGAGGCTGAGCGCGGCGGAGCAGGACCGGGTGTTCCGGGAGGGCGGCGGGGACCGGGTGATCGTGTCGACGAACGTGGCGGAGACGTCGGTGACGGTGCCGGGGGTGAGGCATGTGGTGGACAGCGGGCTGGAGCGGTTGAGCCGGTACGACGCGGAGCGGCGGGTGAGGACGCTGCCGGTGGGGTGGGTGTCGCGAGCGTCGGCGGGGCAGCGGCTTGGGCGGTGCGGGCGTGTGGGGCCCGGGGTGTGCGTGAGGTTGTATGAGGAGGGGGCGATGTCGGGGTGGCCGGCGTTCACGGAGCCGGAGGTGCTGCGGAGCGGGTTGGCGGGTGTGATGCTGATGATGATGACGCTGGGGCTGGGCGAGGATGCGGGGGTGGTGGAGCGTTTCGGGTGGATGGAGTCGCCGGGGGCGGGGATGGTGCGCGAGGGGTACGGGACGCTGTTCGAGCTGGGTGCGATCGACGCGGCGGGCGCGGGGGGGCGGTTGACGGCGGTGGGGCGGGCGCTGTCGCGGGTGCCGCTGGACGTGCGGGTGGGGCGGATTGTGTTGGCGTCGGGGGCGGAGGGGTGCGTGCGCGAGGGGTGCGTGCTGGCGGGGGCGTTGTCGGTGGCGGACCCGAGGGAGAGGCCGGCGGGTCGGCAGGAGGAGGCGGAGCGGGCGCAGGAGGTGTTCCGGCATGAGTCGAGCGATTTCCTGACGCTGCTGAACATCTGGGACCAGTACGAGCACGCGTGCGCGGGGGCGGGCTCGTCGGGGTGGGGAGCGCGTGCGGCGTGGTGCCGGGAGAAGTTCCTGTCGGCGGCGCGGATGCGCGAGTGGGGCGAGGTGGTGGCGCAGGTGCGTGAGGCGGCGCGGGGGCTCGGGCTGCGTGAGCGGGAAGGGCCGGCGTGCGAGGACGCGGTGCACCGCGCGGTGATGGCGGGGCTGATCGGGCACCTGGCGTGCCGGGAGGACGGCGGGAGCGGGCTGAAGGGGCGGTACGAGTACCGCGGGATGAACGGGAACGTGGTGAGCCTGTGGCCCGGGTCGGTGTTGTTCTCGAGGCCGCCGCGGTGGATCGTGTCGGCGGAGGTGGTGAGGACGACGAAGGTGTACGCGCGGACGGTGGCGCGGGTGGAGGCGGGGTGGGTGGAGGCGCTGGCGGGGCACGTGCTGGAGCGGTCGCGCGGGGAGGCGCACCTGGACCCCGAGACGGGCGAGCCGAGCGTGTGGGAGCGGGTGTCGATGAGCGGGGTGGTGGTGGTGCCCCGGCGTCGGGTGGCGTTGGCGGGGGTGGATCCGGCGCGGGCGCGGGCGCTGTTCATCGAGGGGGCGCTGGTGGAGGGTCGGTGGAAGGGGGCGGGCGGGTACGTGGGCGCGGTGCGGGCGGCGGTGGCGCGTGCGGAGGCGGTGGGGGCGAGGGTGAGGAAGCGCGGGGTGGTGCGCGGCGGGCGCGAGCTGGCGGCGTGGTTCGAGCGGGCGCTCCCGGCGGGGGTGGTGGACCCGTCGACGCTGGCCGAGTGGAGGGCGGGGGTGTCGGACCCGTCGGAGGGCGTGCCGGGGTTGGAGGATCTGCTGACGGCCGAGGCGCGGGAGGGCCTGAACGGGGCCCGCTATCCGGGCGAACTGGAGGTCGGGGAGGGGGTCGTGGCGGGGGTGGGGTACGCGTTCGCGCCCGGGCGTGAGGACGACGGGGTGACGGCGACGGTGAGCGCGGCGGACCTGCCGGCGGTGGACGAGCGGCGGTGCGCGTGGCTCGTGCCGGGGATGCTGGGGGAGGTGGTGCGCGCGGTGATCAAAGGTCTGCCCAAAGCCGAGCGGGCGAGGGTGGAATCGGCGGGCGGGCTGGAGGAGGTCGCGTCGTCGTGCGCGGCGGTGATGACGTTCGGGGAGGGCGACCTGCTGGGGGCGCTGGGCGAGGCGCTGCGGGTGGTGCACGGCGTGGAGGTGCCGGCGTCGGCGCTGGGGGCGTCGTGGCGCGGGATCCCGGAGTACCTGAGGCTGCGGGTGGTCGTCTTGGGCGAGGGCGGCGGGGAGATCGGGTCGGGGCGGGACGTGGCGGCGCTCAAGGCGAGGTTCGAAGCCACGTCGCGGGCGGCGTCGGCGGCGCGGGCGAGGGCGAGGCACGACCGCGACGGGATCACGGCGTGGGACTTCGGCACGCTGCCCGACGTGGGGAGGCCCGTCGAGGGGACGGATCGGTACGCGGCGCTGGTGGACCGGGGCGACCGGTGCGCGTTGACGCTGGTGGGGTCGGCGGGGGAGGCGTCGGCGTTGACGGCGCTGGGCGTGCGCCGGCTGTTCGCGCTGGCGTGCCGGGAGCAGGCGGTGGCGGAGGTGCGCGGGTTGCCGGGGTTCTCGGCGATGGCGGGGCAGTACGGGCCGATGGGGAGCGCGGAGCGACTGGCGGGGGAGATCGCGTGCGTGTCGGCGGGCGTGGCGTTCATGGGCGGGGCTCCGGGTGGGGGCGCGCTGGCGGGGACGAGGGGCGAGTTCGAGTCGGCGTTGGAGGCGGGGTGGGGTCGGCTGTCGGGCGCGGTGCGCGAGGTGGGCGCGGTGGTGGGGCGGGTGCTCGAGGCGCGGCACGCGGTGGCGAGGCGGCTCTCGGGCGGGACGAACCGTCACTGGGCGGCGAGCGTGGCGGACCTTCGGGAGCAGTCGGCGTACCTGATGCCGGCGGGGTTTTTGGCGGTGCTGCCGTGGGAGCGGCTGCGGGAGTACCCGAGGTACGCGGAGGGGATGCGGGCGAGGCTGATGGCGTTGCGCGAGGACGGGTCGGGGGCGGAGAGAGCGCTCCTGGCGGAGTACCTGCCGAGGTGGAAGGTGTTCACGGGGTGGGTGGCGTCGGCGATGGCGCGGGAGCGTGAGCGCGGGGAGGAAGCCCCGGCGGTGAGGGCGGGCGGGAAGGGGGCGCTCCCGGCGTCGCGGCGTGCGGCGCCGGTGGTGAACGCGGACGCGGGAGCGTGGGCGATGGCGCCGGGGCGGCTTCCGGCGGGCGTGTGGTCGTGGCGGTGGTTGTTGGAGGAGGCGAGGCTGACGCTGTTCGCGCCGGCGCTGGGCAGGGGGGTGTCGCAGGCGCGGGTGGACGCGGCGTGGGGCGAGGTCGGGCGTTCAGCGTGAGGGGCGGGGCGGGGTGTAGACGGCGTCTTCGGAGCGTGCGAGGTTGAGGGGGTTGGCGTCTTTGAGTTCGTGGGGGAGGAGTTCGTCGGGGAAGTTCTGGAAGCAGACGGGGCGTGTCCATCGGCGGATGGCGGTGGGTCCGACGGCGGAGGCGTCGGGGCGGTTGGTGGCGGGGTAGGGTCCGCCGTGGACCATGGCGGGGGCGACCTCGACGCCGGTGGGCACGCCGTTGGAGATGAGTCGGCCGGCGCGGGGGATGAGGAGGTCGCGCAGGCCGAGGGCGAGGGCGCCGTCGGGCGAGGCGCTGATGATGGTGGCGGTGAGGGATCCCGGGATGATGGATGCGGCGTGGAGGAGATCGTCGGGACGGTCGCAGACGACGGCGAGGGCGGCGGGCCCGAAGCACTCGCGGGCGAGGGCGGGGTCGGCCTCGAAGGCGGCGAGGGTGGTGCGGAGGAGGGCGGGTGAGGCGGTGACGGGCGAGCCGGGGCGGGGTTCGGGCTGCTCGGCGGCGCCGGCGCGGACCTCGACGCCCTTGGCCTTGGCGAGGGAGGCGAGGGTGGAGGCGTAGAGGGCGCGGACGCGCGGGCTGAGCATGACCATCGGCTCGGCGCGGTGGAAGAGGGAGGCGAGGGCTTTGAGGAAGGCGTCGGCGCCGTCGCCGCGGGCGAGGAAGAAGAGGCCCGGGCAGGTGCACATCTGCCCGGCGGAGGCGGTGGCGCTGGCGAAGAGGCGTTCGGCGAGGCCGACGGGGTCGCGGGAAAGGGCGGCGGGGAGGAGGAAGACGGGGTTGACGCTGCCCATCTCGGCGAAGACGGGGATGGGCACGGGCCGATCGGCGGCGAGGCGCGCGAGGGCCATGCCCCCGGCGTGGCTCCCTGTGAACCCGACGGCGGCGACGGCGGGGTGGCGGACGAGCTCGGCGCCGACGTGGTTCTCGCGGGCGCCCCCGGCGTGGAGGAAGGCGAAGACGCCCGTGGGCATGCCGGTGGCGACGGCGGCGTCGGTGACGGCCTGGGCGACGAGCTCGCCCGTGCCGGGGTGGCCCGGGTGCCCCTTGACGACGACGGGGCACCCCGCGGCGAGGGCCGAGGCGGTGTCGGTGCCGGCGGTGGAGTAGGCGATGGGGAAGTTGCCGGCGCCGAAGACGGCGACGGGGCCCAGCGGGACGAGCACACGCCGCAGGTCGGGCCTGGGGATGGGTTTGCGGTCGGGGTCGGCGTGGTCGAGGATGGGCTCGGCCCAGGCGCCCTCGCGGACGGCGTGGGCCATCGAGCGGAGTTGGAGGACCGCGCGGTCGCGCTCGGAGGCCAGGCGGGGCGAGGCGGGGAGCCCGGTCTCGGCGGCGGCGAGGGCGGGGAGGGCCTCGCCCAGGGCCAGGATCTCGTCGGCGATGCGCCCGAGGAAGGCGGCGCGCTTCTCGCGCGGGAGCGAGGCGTAGGCGCGGGCGTCACGCTCGGCGGCGCGGGCGGCGCGGTCGATCTCGGCGGGCGTGGCGGCGAAACACTCCGGGCCCGTCGGCGTGCCCGTCGCGGGATTGAGGGCGCGGAAGGCGGCGCGGGAGACGCTCTCGCCGGCCTCGACGAAGGCGCCCTCGATGATGGAGCGACCGGTCGGGGTGGGGGTGGGGGCGTGGGCGGCCTTGGGTGAGGGTGGCTGGGGCATCTCGGGCCTCGGGGTGTGGAGCGTGATATTAGGAGAAGCGGGCGTGGCGGTGGGCGGTTGGGTATGCTCGGTGTTGATGCTGTCCCGCGTCCGGTCGTATCTCTTGCACGGGATCGATGCGCTGCCGTGCGAGGTGGAGGTCGATATCGACGACCGGGAGATGCGTGCGCAGACGGTCGTCGGGCTGCCCGACGCGGCGGTGAAAGAGTCGCTCGAACGGGTCCGCGCGAGCCTGGCGAACTCGGGGTTCGGGTGGCCGGCGGGGAAGGTGCTGATCAACCTGGCGCCGGCGGACGTGCGGAAGGAAGGGCCGGTGTACGACCTTCCGATCGCGGTGGCGTTGCTGGTGGCGCAGGGGGTGATCCCCCCCGCGCCGGGGCCGGCGCGGTCCGGGGTCTCGTCGCCGGGGCACCCGGGGCTGGATCACCGGCGGTACATCATCGCGGGGGAGCTGGCGCTGGATGGGCGGGTGCGCGCGGTCAAGGGGGCGATCGCGCTGGCGGACATGGCGCGGCGCGAGGGGGCTCTGGGTGTGATCGTGCCGGCGGAGAACGCGGCGGAGGCGGCGGTGGTGAGCGGGGTGGGTGGCGGGACGGGGGGCGGGGTGGGGGGCGGGGTGGAGGTGATCGGGGTGAGGACGCTGGCGGAGGTGGTGGGGGTGATGACGGGTCGGGTGGGGGCCGAGCCGCACCCGCCGACGGACGTGTCGGGGCTGCTGCGTGACGCGGCGGCGCCGATCGACTTCGCGGAGATCCGTGGGCAGGAGGCGGTGAAGCGGGCGGTGGTGATCGCGGCGTCGGGGTCGCACAATATTTTGATGCTGGGCCCGGCGGGGACGGGCAAGACGATGGTGGCCAAGGCGTTGCCCGGGGTGCTGCCCCCGCTGACGCCGGAGGAGGCCATCGAGGTCACGCGGGTGTACTCGGCGGCGGGTCAGTTGCCGGGCGGGTGCGGGCTGGTGACGACGCGTCCGGTGCGGACGCCGCACCACACGGCGAGCCCGGCGGCGGTGGTGGGGGGCGGCGTGGTGCCGCGTCCGGGGGAGATCAGCCTGGCGCACCGCGGGGTGTTGTTCCTCGACGAGATGCCGGAGTTCCCGCGGGAGGTGCTCGAGACGCTGCGGCAGCCGATGGAGGACCACGCGGTGACGATCGCGCGGAGCCACGCGAGCGTGCGGTTCCCGGCGGACTTCATGCTGGTGGCGGCGATGAACCCGACGCCCAAGGGGCACCTGGAGGCGGGCGAGGCCGGCCGGCGATCGATGGAGCGGTACCTGTCGAGGCTCAGCGGCCCGCTGCTGGACCGGATCGATATTCATGTCGAGGCGCCGGCGGTCCCGTTCAAGGAGTTGGCGTCGGCGCCGCGCGGGAGCGGGACGGCGATGATGCGCGAGGCGGTGCTGGGGGCGAGGCGGCGCCAGGCCGAGCGTCAGGGCCCGGCGCTACCCAACGCGAGGCTCAGCGGGAAGCAGCTCGACGCGTGGGCGCCCCTGGACGATGCGGCGCGGTCGCTGCTCGGGCAGGCGTTGACGGAGATGGGGCTGTCGGCGCGGGCGTACGACAAGGTGCGTCGGGTGGCGCGGACGATCGCGGATCTCGAGGGCGCCTCGTCGGTGCGTGTGGCGCACGTGGCCGAGGCGGTGCAGTACCGGCTGCTGGACCGCACGGTGTGAGCGCGCGGGCCCTCAGGCGGCGGAGGCCTCGGCGCGGCCGTAGCAGAGGTCGATCATGCGGTCGAGGTCGCGCGGCTCGGCGATGAGGAAGCAGGCGGGGCGCCCGACCTTCCACCCGAGGAATCGGAGGGCGCGGGCGAGGTTGGCGGCGGTGGTGCAGACGACGAGCTCGGCGCCCTCGGTCTTGACGGGGAGGACGCCGAACTGCCGGGCCTGGCGCGGGGTGATGAGTTCGAGGGCGAGGCGCTGGGGGCGCAGGCGTGTGGGGTCGACGCGTTGGGCCATGGCGGCGTACTGCTCGGCCCAGGCGTCCTCGACCTGCTCGGGGCGGACGCCGAAGAGCCGTTCGGCGAGGTCGCCGAAGGGGCGGCCGACGACCTGCTGGGTTTCGAGGACCTGCTGCCGCTGGTCGTCGGAGAGGATGCCGCGGGCCACGAGGATGTCGCCGATGCGAAGGAAGCCGGTCCCCGCCATGAGGAGCACTCCGTCGCCCGATCGCCGGAGCGGCGGGGTGGACTACACCCAGCCGCCCACCGCCCCGGCGTGTTCGGGCGAGAGAACGATCGGCGTGCGGGCGCGTCGCCCGCAGCACGCGGGCCGTCGGCGGCGAGACGGAGCGTCCGGCGAAGGGGCTGTCGGCATGGTCGGGGTCGTGCCCGTGGCGGGGTCCGGATAGGCGAGAAATCGCGGTCGGCGGCGGTCGGCGGGTTGCCGGGGGCGAGGTTGTATGTCCGAGGGTGGGGGGTCCGAGAGAAAGCCGCCCTTGACCGCCCTCGTTGGCGCTCGGGCCCATCACCCCTCCCCCACCCGTTCGCGACGCTTCACGGGGAGAGGGGGGGGGGGGGGGGGGGGGGCGGGGGTGGGACGGGGGTGGGAGCCGGAGGGTGAGGTGACGGGGCAGTGCGTACAAACTCCTATCAACGGTGATACGGTGGGGATCGGGGTCGCTGGGGGCTCAAAACTTGAGGAAAAGGGGAACCATGGTCGTTGACGCTCGAAGCGCAGGTGTGGTACATTGAGGTCTCTCTGGTCCGAGAGGATCGGGGGAAGATTCGGGCAGGTCCGGCGGTTCCCGAGGCGGTCGCAGAACCCGTCCTCCATTCCAGGGGCGTTCGCCCCGCTCATGATCCCTGCCGAAGGGATCGTCAGCCCTGCCGAGACATTTCGGACCCCGCGTTCGACGCGCGAGAGGCAGCCTTGGCGGCCGTCTGTCGCATCAACCGTTGTTCACGGGCAGGGCATGTGCGGAGGGTGAACTCCCCGCGACCTACGCCGAGGCACGACCGCGAGAGCGGCGGGTTTGGCGCTCGCGACGGATGGACCCCAGCCACCAGACGGCCGCCGGTGTAGCCCGTTCCACGCGCCCCCTGTCGGGGCGGGATGTGGGGCGGGCGCGATTCGGAGACCTTCACCATGAAGCGTCGCAGCGGATTCACGCTCATCGAGTTGCTGGTGGTCATCGCGATTATCGCGCTGCTCATCGGCATCCTCCTCCCCGCCCTCGGTAAGGCCCGTGCGGCCGCCCGGCAGATCAAGTGCTCGGCGAACGCCCGCGGTATCCACCAGGGCATGACCCTGTTCGCCCAGAACAACCAGGACTCCTATCCCAGGCCGTCCCAGTTGGACAAGGCGAACAACACCCTGAACACGCCCAACGCGCTGAACAAGGACATCACGAAGAACATGATCTCGGCGTTGATCTTCTCCGGGCACTTCGGGCCCGAGATCTGCATCAGCCCGGCCGAGGTCAACGGCGACATCAAGCAGGACGACAACTACCAGTACTCCGAGCCCCAGCAGGCCGCGGGCGCGGACAAGAAGCTGGCCCTGTGGGACCCCGCCTTTAAGGCGACCCCCACGACCGAGGAAGAGGGCGGCGCGCAGCGCGGCGAGGCCAACGGCCTGGGCAACTTCTCGTATGCCCACATCGTCGTTATCGGCGGGCGTCAGCGCTATTGGCAGAACGCCTTCAACGCCACCGAGGCGATCGTCGGCAACCGCGGCGCCTGGTACGACCAGGTCGGCGGGGCACAGGGCACCTGGAAGCTCAAGGACGGCGCCGGCACGGGCACCGCGACCTACGCGGCCGCCCAGGGCCGCAAGGCGACCGAGTCCAACACGCTCCTGATCCACGGCGGGCGGACCACGTGGGAGGGCAACATCGTCTACAACGACAACCACGGGAACTTCGAGACCCGCCCCGATCCCGAGTCGATCCCCTTCACCTTCACCGGTCTGCCGGCGGCCGCCCGCACGCAGTTCGACAACCTCTTCGTGAACGAGAACGACCGCACCCGCGCGATCGACCCGGACAACATGGGCACCGCGACGAACTCGGCCAACACGAACATGTACCTCCGTTCGTACTCCGAGGTGGCCGTTACGGGCAGTGCTATTCTTGGAATGAAGTGGTTTGCCGACTGACGGCCTCGGGCCGGTTATTCAGTGCGGCGAGAGATCGCCGATTGCTACAATAATCAGTCCAAGTGCTTGCGAAAGCACTTGGATTTTTGGGGGGACTGTGGAATGTGCTATGATCCTGCATATGAAGGAGACAAGAATGCAGATTACGCTTATCTCCGCCGCTGGCGTCGCGTCTATCCTCGGATTCTCGGCGTTCGGCCAGGATTCGAGCGCCTCGGTACGGATTGCAACTCAATTTTACGTCATATACTACCGGCAGAATCCGGGATCGTCCACGTGGGATTTCGTGACCGGCGAGGTCCGGTCTTGCGCCCGCACCGGCGTGAGGGTCGATGTCCGGTCGTCGCAGATCCCGCTCTGCCCGGGCCATTCGTCGTCCTGTAATGGAGACTGTGTAACCGGGACCTACACCGATTCCGACCATCCCGCATGCGTCGTCGAGAGCGGGACCTGGGAAGGGTCCGCGTTGGATTCAGAGAGCAGTACCGATGTCTGTTCTACTTATATCAACTGCGGTAATGGCGGGGGTTCGAGTGTGAGCAGCTCCAATGCGATCGTCAGCGGCGATATCCTGACTGGACAGATGTCTGCCTCGATGACCGGCACGCAGTGGCGGAAACGGAGCAGGGAGTTCGACTGTGTTACTGAAGACTACTTCTGCGCCGCGTGCGCGGTCGAGACGGCGTCCAGGGCCTGCTGTGAGATCGAGTTGACGCTGGACGTGACGCAGGTTGACACGGAATCGCCGGCCACGTACGAGTTCCGTCTTGAAATGTTGCAAGCGAGCATCGCTCGGAACTATGCACTCGGCGAGGGGTGTCCGTTCCAAGCTTCTCCCGCGGCCTCCCGCGAGTCGCACCAGCGGGTTACGTTCGAGATCACCCCCCCGTCCGGAGGGCCTTATGTTTATCCATTCGGGCTGCGGACCTTTGTGATTTCCAATGTACAAACGAGCCCCAACGGGGTGTCGTCAGCGTTGTTCTCGATGCCCGACGGATCGCAGGGGCTTTGGTGTTTGAAAGACATTTATCACGATTCTTGCGCCGAGGGCAACTGCAATTTCGGTAGCAATAGTACGTGCCCCGATCACGACGGGTTTGATTCGTGCGGGAGTTACAGTTTGCTCCGCTGCTCGGACGTACCCGTCGGGTGTGATGCGTCAGATATGAGCATGGTCGGCCAGCCGGTGCGTCTCAGGATCGCGCTTGACCAGATCGGCGAGTGGAGGATCGCGATCCGATATGCGGCGAATGTCGAGCGGATCTCGTTGGATGTCAGCGGGGGCGGGTCCCCCCTGACGTGCGGGAATCTGTTCACGGGGTGCGTCGAGAACGGCGCATCTTATGTTTTAACGGACGGGCCGGACGGGGTGGTTGACTACCTCGACATTCTGCGGATTCGCTCGAGCATCGGCGCGACATCCGCGAGCTGCCTGTACCTTCCTGCGTGCGACCTGAACGGGGATGACCAGAACGAAGAGTGGGAGATCATCTACATCCTCGACGACGCGTGCGTGTTCCTCGCGGACTGTGATCGAGACGGCAGCACCGATTTCTTTGATCTCAATCTATATCTATCCGGGTTTGAAGAGGACCCGCGGTCGAACGGATGCAGTCTGGATATCAACGCGGACGGGGTCGTCGATTTCTTTGACCTTGACGAGTTCATGAGGCACTACGAGGGGAGTTGTGCGGGGTCGAAATTCACCGGCGACTGCAGTTATGTTCAGTAGGCGATTCCGTCGGAGCCGTGTCCCATTGTTTGTGACGAGCATCGCGGTGCGAGTGTCAGGCTGGGATCATCAGGTCGACGGCGCCGAGGGCGCCGGCGGCGAGGCTGACGACGCCGTTGACGGTGAGGAAGGCGGCGGGGATGGCGCGCGGGCCCAGGCGGGCGATCAGCGCGTGCTCGAGGAGCAGGAGGGCGGCGACGAGGACGGCGGCGGCGGTGAAGACCGGGCCGAAGCGTTCGTCGGCGCGTGAGGCGGCGAAGCACAGGACGGCGGCGGCGGCGTGGAGGGCACGGCTGATCCACAGCGCGCCGCGCGTGCCCAGGGCCGCGGGGATGCTGCGCAGGCCGCGGGCGCGGTCGAAGGCCTCGTCCTGGAGGGCGTAAATCACGTCGAACCCCGCGACCCACGCGGCGACCATGCCCGAGAGCCAGAAGACCGCGGGCCTGAGCGTCCCCCCCCCCCACCCGTCGAGCCCGACGGCGGCGGGGTCGACGGCGAGGGCGGCGGCCACGGGCGAGAGCGCGAGCGAGACGCCCAGCCACAGGTGGCAGAGCGACGTGAAGCGCTTGGTCCACGAGTACGCGGCGATCCACGCGAGGACGGGGACGCTCAGCGCGAGCGGCCAGGGGTTGTGCGCGACGGCGAAGAACCCGGCGGCGAGGGCGATGAAGAGGAGTGCGGCGGCGGCGGCGAGGGCCGCGGCGTGGGCGCGGGGGACGCCGCCCCGGGCCAGGACGCGTCGGGCGGTGCGCGGGTTGTGGGCGTCGATCTCGGCGTCGGCGAGGCGGTTGACGAGCATGGCCCAAGTCCGCGCGGCGACCATGCAGGCGACGACGAGGGCCAGGAGCAGCGCGTCGCGCGGGGTGAAGGGTCCCGGGGCGCGGGCGATCAGGGCGCCCAGGACGGCGAAGGGGAGGGCGAAGACGGAGTGGGAGAGTTTGATGTCCGCCGCCAGGGGCTTGAGCGAGGCGGCGAAAGACGCGGGCATGGGGGGGAGGTTACGCGGGCGGTGGTGGGGGCGGTGGTGGGGGCGTGGTTGGGGGCGTGGGTGAAAAAGAAGAGTGGGCCCGGGCTCACTCCTCGCGCCCGGGCCCGGGTCGTGCCGCGGGCGGACAACGCACGCCGTGCGGCCGACGATCCCTCCTCCCCTCGCCCGACGAGACGCGCCGTCTCCACACCACCGGCGGGCCGCGTCGTGTCTCTCTCTCACCTCGCGGCGGGCTCTCTCTCTCGTCGCTCGCTCAAGCCCCGTGCGTCCGGGTTTCCCCAGGGCGTAGGGGCGTCTTGCGCCGGGCCCCGATCCCTCCACCGGGTCCCGGCTCTCTCGGCTGCGTGCGTCGCGTGACGCCTGAGTGTTGGGTTGTCAACGGAGTTCGTGTCGTCGGTGGCCGCTGCGAATCGGCCGCGATGCAAAGCCGTTCGTGCGGGTTCCGCGGTTGGTTCCGCGATGGCGTGCGAATCGTGATGAGGCCCGTTTTCAAGTGAAAATCGTCGATGGTGGGGCTCGGAACGAGAGGACGGCGGCGGCGTGATAGCCCTCGATGGGCCCGCTCCGGGCGTCGGCGGCGGTGAAGACGACGAGGTCGCCCGGGGTGAGTCCGAGATCCGCGGCGTGCGATGGGGCGTAGGCGGCGAAGGCGTTGTGCGCGTCGGGGGCTGCGGGGAGCGGCGCGATGAGCCACCCCGAGACGGGCGCGTGCTTCGGCGACGCGGGGTCGGGCCAGGGCTCGCCCGGGCGGTTGAGGATGGGCACGGCGAGCGAGCGGGCGCTGCTGCGGCGGAGGTCGTCGAGGGCGCCGGCGCCGCGGAGGAGCCCCGCGGGGAGCGAGAGTTCGCGTTCGAGGGCGGCGAGGAGCCGGCCGCCGGGGGTGCGGCGCTTGCCGTTCTCGATCTCGGAGAGGTACCCGGCGGTGAAGCCCACGCGGGCGGCGAGCGTGCGGAGGGTGATCCCGAGGGACAGCCGCGCGGCGCGGACGGCCCGCCCGAGGTGGTCGTGGTGGAGAGCGGTGTGCCGGGGGAGGTGGGGCATGGGCCATCTGAGAAAGACTGTTCGTAACATGTAAGACGCACGTTTGTGCGCAGTTTTACGGATATACCGTACGATATCCTTTCACAACCAGAAATTCGGTGAAAACTCGCCGCACGTCAGGGATTGTTCACTGTGGAGCGAACACGGGTCACGGCTGCTTTGCAAGGAGGCTTGGCGATGGCGGTTGAGATCATGGACGGGCGGATGGATCCGGGGGCGACGCGGGCGGGCGAGGGCGGGGGTGGGGGAAGGATGAGGCGGCGGGGCGGGGTCGGGCTCGGATCGTTGGACGGGCTGGGGGTGGGGCCGGAGATGGGGCTGGGGGTGACGGACCTCCGGCGTCGGCGGTCTCGGGCGTTCGCGGACGAGGTGGTGGCGCGGAGCGACGCGTTGACGCCGGGGGACGGGGCGTTGCTGAGGCTGGTGTTCGCGGACGGGAAGTCGCTCAAGGAGATCGCGGAGCTTCTGGGGTGCACGCCCGGGAAGGTGCGTCGGGGGGTTTCGGGGTCCGGCGGACGCGGTGGTGTGGGCGTGCCGGGGGGGCGGGAAGACGTTCCTGGGGGCGGTGGCGACGGCGCTCGATCTGATTTTCAGGCCCGGGATCGAGGTGCGTGTGCTGGCGGGGAGCCTGGAGCAGGCGTCGCGGATGCACGCGCACCTGCGTGGGTTGTTCGAGCGGGATGAGGTCCGGGATCTGGTGAAGGGGCGGGCGAGCGAGCGTCGGCTCGAGCTGGTGAACGGGTCTCGGGCGGAGGTGTTGTCGTCGTCGCAGGCGTCGGTGCGTGGGACGAGGGTGCAGCGTCTGCGGTGCGACGAGGTGGAGCTGTTCGACCCGGCGGTGTGGGAGGCGGCGCAGCTGACGACGCGTTCGCGGCGGTGCGGGGGTGTGTGGGTTCGCGGGACGATCGAGTGTCTGAGCACGCTGCACGTGCCGCAGGGGCTGATGCAGCGGTTGGTGGACGAGGGGCGGGCCGGGAAGCGTGCGTTGTTCCGGTGGGGTGTGCTGGACGTGCTGGCGCGGTGCGGGCCGGAGCGTGCGTGCCTTCCCGTGGCGGTGCCGGCGGCGGTGCCGGCGGCGGTGACGGTGGAGGGGACGGTGGCGCCGGGGGGGCAGGGCTCGGGCGGTGGGTGCGTGTTGTGGGCCGAGTGCGGGGGGCGGGCGAAGCAGCGGTCGGGGAACGAGACGGGCGAGGGGCTTGGGCACCTGGAGGTGAGCGACGCGGCGGAGATGAAGGGTCGTGTGTCGTCGTCGACGTGGGCGGCGGAGATGATGTGCGGGAGGCCGAGGCGTGAGGACGCGGTGCTTCCGGAGTTTGACCCCGACGTTCATGTGCGGTCGTTTCGCGGCGGGGAGGGCGGGGGTGGGGTGTGGGTGGCGGGGATGGACTTTGGGATCGCGTCGCCGGCGGTGATCGTGTGGGCGAGGGTGGGTGAGGACGGGGTGGTGTGGGTGACGGGGGAGTCTGTGAAGCGGGGGCGTGTGGTGTCGGAGCACGCGGCGGAGTTGGCGAGCGGGGAAGGGAGGCCGAGGGTCGCGTGGGTGGGGGTCGATCCGGCGGGTCAGGCGAGGAGCGAGCAGACGGGGGAGAGCGCGGTGGGGGTGTTGAGGAAGGCGGGGCTGGAGGTGAGGGCGACGCGGGTGCCGACGGCGCGTGGGTTGGAGTTGCTGCGGGCGAGGCTGAGCCCGGCGTCGGGTGGGGTGAGGCTGTTGATCGATCCGTCGTGCGTGGGGTTGATCGGGTCGGTGGGGCGGTACCACTACGACGCGAGGGGTGAGCCGAGGAAGGACGGGGCGGATCACGCGGTGGACGCGTTGCGGTACCTGGTGCAGAACCTGGACGGGTCGTCGGGCGAGGCGGGTCGTTGGGGGAGTTATGCGTGAGGCGGGCGGCCGCGGACCGCTGACGCGGGGCGCGTCGGCACCTCTGCCCGCCCCCACCGTTCGCCGGGGCTCACGGGGAGCGGGAGGGGAGCCGGGAGTCGGAAGGTGGGACGTGGGACGCGGAGGGCGGGGGGATTAGGGGGCGATGGCGGGGAGGATGAGGATGACGAGGAGCCAGGTGGCGATGGCGAGGGCGATGATGCCGAGGGCGATCTGGGCGGTCATGATGAGGACATGCCGCCAGTAGTGATTGAGGTCGTGGAGGCGGACGGCCTTGTAGACGACGGCGATGCCGAAGGCGAGGGGGATGAGGGTGAGGTACCAGACGCGGTGGATGTCGATGGGGTCGAGGAAGGGGGTCCAGGCGAGGATGGGGGTGAGGGTGGGCATGTGGTTAGCGGGGGCGTCGGCGGGTGGGGAAGGCGGCGTCGATGACGACGATGAGGTTGAGCATGCCGGCGATGGAGGTGAAGAGGATGCCGATGTCGTTGGGCTTTCCGAGGGATTTGGTGTAGGTTTGCCCGGGGCCCGGGGCCGGGGTGATGCGTGGGGAGTTTGGCGGGGGTTGGAACCCGGGGTTGGTGGGGCGTGGTTTTTTGAGGAAGTTCTGGTGGTAGTGGTCGACGGCGAAGGCGGCGGGCCCGATCATGGCCTGGGGGATGAACCACCAGCCGTCTTCGGCGCGGTCGACGCAGTCGATGCCCCCGATGAGGAGGCCGGCGGTGAAGAGGCCCAGGACGCCCGCGCCGATGCGGAGGCCCCGCTTGGGGTCGCCGGCGAGGGCGTGCCCGGCGCCCGGGAGGGCGGCGGCGGCGAGCCCGGCGAGGAGGTCGAAGCCGGTGTGGAGGTCGTGGGGTGTGGACATGTGGGGTGGTGCGGGGCGGGATTGACAATCGTTGGGGGAGCAGTAATGTACCGCCCCATCCGGAGGCGGGCGCTGGTCCGGGGGATCGGACGGTGGAAAGGGTGGATGGAAAGGGTGGGGGGGGGGGAGTGGAGCGGCGCGGGTGTGGCGGGTACGGTTGGGTCGATTGGGGGGGGGATCGTGGTCAGGGGTCGGAGGTTGAGCGCGGTGTGGTCCGCGGTGGATCGAGGGGTCGAACGAGAATGGACGGAGGCTCGGGACCGGGCCGACACGCAGAGGGACGAACCATGGCGACGATGATGGCAGCGGTGGGGGCGGGTGAGCGGGCGGGTGAGTGGTTGGGCGCGACGCTGGGCGTGGAGGAATCGCCGTGGGCGTTGCCCGAGGTGACGATGTACGACGACGAGGACGAGGACGAGGACGAGGACTTCGGGGACGATGAGTTTGAGGACGGTGAGGGCGGTGAGGAGGAGGGGGAAGACTTTGATGATGACGACGAGGACTTCCTTGACGATGAGACGGAGGCGGAGGGGGATGAGGCTGGTGAGGGTGGTGACGACGATGAGGAGGACGACGAGGACCTTTGAGGCGTGATGGGTGGGGTTGTGGGGTGCGGGTGGTGGGGGGTATCGGGTCGGGTCGATCATGGGTTGTGCGGCGTGCCGAGCGTGCCGCCGGGGAGGACTCATGAGCGGTCGATCGAAACCAACCGGCGGGGGCGGCGAGGGTGGTGGTGAGTGCGGTGGCGTGCCGTCGTGGGCGGAGGGGTCGGTGGTGGACCGGCGCGGGGGGATCGATCGTCGGCTGGCGCGTGGCGATGACGGGACGGGGCTGGAGCGTCGGCGTGGGCCGGGGCGTCGGATGAGCGATTTCTTGAAGGCGGCGGAGGAGGGGGAGTTCACGAAGGAACAGTTCCTGTTCGTGATGGCGATGCAGGAGTTCAAGCGTGCGAATGGGTGCACGTTCCCGACGTGGACGGACGTGCTGGAGGTGATCCGGCTGCTTGGGTACCGCAAGACGTGCGGGAGCGAGCTGAACCTTCGGAGCGCGGAGGATTGGCGGGAGTCGCCGAATACGGCGTCGAACGTGAGGCCGCCGCGGTGGGCGGAGCGTCGTGTGGTGGACGCGTCGCGTGCGACGGGGACGCCGGCGGCGGGCGAGGGGCCGCGTCGCGAGGCGGCGTGAGGGGCTGCATCGAGGGTGAAGGACGTGGCCCGTCGCGGGAGCGGCGGGCTTTTTCGTGCGCGATTGGGTGGGGGGGTTGTGGGCGGGAGTGGGGGTGTGGGGGTGTGGGGGCTAGAGTGTGGGTGTGGACACCGAGACGTGGGTGATCGTGGCGGCGGCGGGGGTGCTGACGGTGGTGGGGACGCTGGCGTGGTGGCGCTTCGCGGACCAGTGGGCCGACGAGGACAAGAAACGGTTCAGGAAGCGGGGTGAGGGTGGGGGCGGCGAGGTGAGGGTGGTGAAGAAGGATGGGGAGTAAGGGGGGCTGGGCGCGTGGGGTGGGTTGATGGCCCGTTGGTGGGGTTGGACGGAGCGGGGGCGGGGGCTTCGGAAAAGTCGGCTGAGTGATGAACCCGGGAGCGGGGATCGGCGGTCGCGTCGGCGTGCCTCTGCAACGTCGCGTGCGTGTGCGGGCACGGCGATCGTGTTGAGGACGCCCCGCTGTGGGCGCTGGTGCTCTCCGAGCCTGTGGGGGTGGGTGGCACGCTCAAGTCGGCGGTGCTCGCGGAACTGCTGCGGCCGATCCTGAAGTGGGAGGCGAACAAGGGCCGGGAAATGCGGTTCCCGTTGTTAGCGGCACGGCATTTCCATTCACTCAACTACTGTCAGCAGCGCGTGCAGTTCTCGCCAATGGTGCTTCAGTTGCGCGCGAATCGCGTTCCTCTTGAACACCGCGCGGGCGTCTGCCGCGTATCCAGTGATGAAGTTCTTTGTACCGAGATGGGTGAAGCGGCTGTAAAGCAGTTTTCGGCGAACGCGCGGGTCGTCGCCAGCCCCCGCGCGGCACGACGCAAGGAACTTCTCACGGCGAACCGCCTTCCGCATCCGACGGAGGAACTTTGCGACAGTCTGTGATCGGATTCGCACGCTCTGTCCATCGAACGAGAACCCGAGGTATTGCAGGGGCGGGTGGCTGCGCAGCGTGCCGTCCGGGTTTGTCGTCACGTTGCAGACCGACCTCTTGCCCAAGCCGTCATGCAGCTCCAGTTTGGCCTGCTTCATCGACTCTTCCAGCGCGTCAGACATTTCCTTCTGGTGCTCATGCTTGCAGACGAGGAGGATGTCGTCGCTATATCGAAGGTACAGCCCGGCACGCTCATGCGCGAGCGCAGTCATACGCCGATCGACTGGCAGCATGTAGAGGTTGGACAACAACGCGCTAATGGGCGAACCTTGCGGCACGCCCTTTCCGTCGGTCTTGCTCTGGATCAATCCCGTACCCGCGCCGCCATGCCGGACGAGCGTCCGGAACTGCTCTGGCGTGCAAATCGGCTGTCCCCAATTTTTCTGCTTCTTCTTCGTGATTCCGAACTTCTTGAACAGTGCGTCACGTTCGACCCACGAGTATCGCGTGATTGCCTTGAACACGTTGTAGTGGTCCTTGGGCAACTCGGTAACGCCAAGGACGGCCTTCCACTGAGCCTTGAGCAGCCGATGATCGAACGACTCATAAAAGTCCTTCACGTCGAACGTGAGCGCAACGCACGGCGCGTTCTTCTCAATCCACTCGAACGCGTCGTTGGCGAAGTGGATATTGCACTTGGGCGGGTCCATCCGCCGGTACGCCAACACGGACGCCGCGATTCCCTCGTCGGCGATGACCTTCTCGTACAGTACATTGAGCAAGTTGGCGTAGTGCCGGAGGATCTGCGAGTCGGTATGGCTCGCGTACTTGAGGTCGCGCGGCTTCTTGACAAACTGAACTTCGGCCTTTTTGAACTTCCGAGCAGTCTTTTCAAACCGGATGAACGGAAGGAACGCCCGAGTGGCGCACTCGCCGGGGGACTCCACAAGCCAACGCACCTGTTTGGGGACGCGGATCGGTTGATCGAAATGTGGGTATCGCTTCGGC
The DNA here is from genome assembly GCA_015200025.1 of Phycisphaeraceae bacterium. Taxonomy (GTDB): domain Bacteria; phylum Planctomycetota; class Phycisphaerae; order Phycisphaerales; family UBA1924; genus UBA2396. The sequence continues at coordinate 2,111,302 of CP054186.1, forward strand.
TCGAACCAGTCGGGCCATTCCGGCGGGCGCTCTCGGCGGCGGCGCTTCCCCATGCATCACAAAAGTAGCAGAGCCGAGGGGGCTAAGGACCTGCGGCATCCCGGAAGGTCCCCCTCGGCTGAAGCCTAACTGGCTTTCGCTTTGTCACCACCCGCTCTTGTGGAGCAGGGCCGCAAAGGGCAATCGCTACAATCAGGAGAACGTGATGTTGACCATGAACAAGCCGAGTCGTTGGGCCTATGGCCTGCTGGCTCGCCTGCGTATCGCGGTTCGGGCTGGCCTGGTGGCCGACCTTGACGCGACGATCAGCAATGTCTCACCCTCCACGCCAATTCGTGGAGGCGATCCAGTATAGCCCGAGTCTGGTTCGGCAAGGCGCAGCCGACAGATTCGCCGTGCAGGGGCTGGGGGCCCCCGCAACCCCGCCCGGAATGGTGGGATTTCGGGGATGATCGCGAGGGACTTTCCGCCGCGTCGGTGCTGGCCGACGCGACTTTGGGTCAGGGGATGAGTGTGGGAGGGCCCCTCAACGCCGACGCGGGGCGCGAGGGCACCTCTCGCCGCCACCGCCCGTTCGCAAAGACTCACGGGGAGAAGTAGGGGAAGCCGGAAGGCGAGAGAGGCGTGGTGGCGCGTGGTGGCGCTGGGTGGCGTAGGGGCGCGTGGTGGCGTGGGGGCGCGTGGTGGCGTGGTGGCGCGTGGTGGCGCGTGGTGGCGCTGGGTGGGGTGGGTGTGTGTGTGACCCGCGTGGGTGAAGGATGCGAGGGTCAGGGAATGGAGCCGGGGGGAATCGAACCCCCGAGCACTCGCGGAATCTCCGGGAGAATACGCCGATTCCGACGAGCGCGCAGCGCCAGGCGCAGCGCTGGCGGCACCGGGGCCAAAGCGGGGCGCAGGACGGGAACGAACGGGCGACCCGACACGGGGCGCAGTCCCGCCTATGTCGCGGCCTGTGGCCGGGGGCAACCACGCCCCGCCCGACGCCGACCTGGCCCGCCTCGTGGCGGCGTGGGCCAACCTGCCCCCCGACGTGCGTGCCGGGATCGTCGCGGCACTGCGGACGGCCAAGCCTGCCCGCTGACCCCGCCCGACACCCGACAGAACCGACGAAACCCGCGATGCCGCGACGCGGCGGGCCATCGCCGCCCGTTCCGTCGGCGGCGATGTCGGCATGGTTCCTTCCCGCCGATCCCGCCGACACGACGCCCGCGGGAACAGCCGCGGGGATAGACAGACATTGTTTCGGATGTCCGAATACGGTCGCGGGGCTTGTGAGCGTGCCCCCTTTCGCCACTACGCCCGCTTGCCGAACGAGAGTCGATCGACCAAGATGCCGTCCACGTCTTCCAGATCCAGCATGTACTTGGGTGGTCGAGGAGCGCCGTTCGAGTTGCGGCCCTGATTCATGCAGCCCAATCGGCTGATCGACGCCTTGTCGAACCGAAGAAACAGCAGTTCTGCAAGTTCCGCCTTGGTCTTGCGGTATCGAGATACTTCTGTCCGGGTGCGCCGCTCTTTCTCGTAGGCCGACAGGCCGCCCTTCAGTTCGCTGTGCCACTGCTGAAACGTTCGGTTCACGTCGTTGTACTCAACGTCGCACAAGGCAATGAGCACGCCATGCTCGCCGTACTTCTTGATCGTGGCGTCAATAGCGCCGCAATCGTTCAGGATGCACTTGTGGTCATCGGACTTGATGGCCTTTGCCTTCATGTCCCAGTTGACGGAGCCTTTGAGGTCGAAACCAACGGTGCCAAACCGCTCGCCCGGAATCTCGAACTTGCCGCGCAGCCGCCGATGGCACAGGTGCTCGAAGTAGAACGCCCACCATTCCATCTGCCGCCAGTTATAGTCCGCAGCCTTGAGCTCGAGAACGGACTTCTTGCCCTCCCAGATGACCGGCAAGTCGGCGAGAGCCGCTTTGGCAGCCGCGATGTCGTTGGCAAATGCAGATATCGCCATGAATCCCTTCCGTTTCAGGTGCGCACCGCAGTGATGAGATCGGGCTGTTCTGTAGCCCCAGCACACACAGAGCGCAGGGGACACTCGCTACACCGGGGTGTTCCGGTATTGAAGCACCACTCGGTGCCCACCTTAATCAGCCCATCGTCGATCTGTCCGGGCGTCATGGTGCCGTCGATCAGCGACACTGCCGACGGGATGTGCTGGGCCTGAACCTTCACTGGAGCCCGCTTGTGACTGCGGAGGTGGCGGACACAGAGCTCCTTGTTGGCGGCCACAATCGCGGGGGATTCCTGCGCAAGTTCGGACTCAACGCCTCGAAGATTGGTCACTCGCATGTACGCCGTGTCGCCACCTTTGCCTTGACCCGGTTGGATGACCTCGTGGCGTCGGAGCCGTGCCTCATCGACCCAGCCCGTCACGATCCCCGTTCGATAGAGGACGCGACCGGCATTGCTGTCAAATGGAACTTCGTACGACCACGGTCCCCAAGCGGGGTCGTCCCGATTCAGAAGCAGGGGAAAGGAGTGCACAACCCACTTGCCGAAGAGATGGGCCGCCTTGTCGCCGATCGCCTTGCCAAGCCCGTATCTGGCGTGGTCTTTGATCAAGTAGGTCATCCCTTCGACCGAGCGCGCGAAACAGCCATGATCCGCGGTCAAAAAGCGGTGGAGCACGTCCGCCCCCTCTCGCCCTCTCGCGCCGGCCTCCTGAGTCAGCATCAGGGGAACCGCGAGCGGGGCACCCCAGCGGTAAATGGCATATCCAAGGGTTTGCCGGGCGTTCTCCATGTAGAGGAGATACTTCGCCGGGTTCGAGTCATTTCGCTCAGCCCAAGCCGCTGCCCTGGCCGCCTTGACGACGGCGTGGCACTCCTCGATTGATGTAGCCGAAATGTGAAAATGCTCGAAGAAATCGAGCGGGCGGTGCAATACGCGAACCTCGCGAGAGTACAGGTCGTTTAGAACGCCCACGGCCAGGCGGCGAACACCTTCAATGTCGGGCCCCTGGTCAATCACGGCGGACAGAAGCAGCATTCGCAGCATCGCCTCGCGACGTGTTACCCCTCCGTCCCTGGAGTCGAGCCTGTCCTCAATCAGCGTGCCCGATTCATCGAAGTAGGAACAGAGCGGGGTGATGTCTTTCAACTCGGGTTCAGAAGGGAATTGCCGACCTACTTCGGCAACCGCACGAAGCACCTGAAGAGTGTGTTGTAGTCGGGCGCTTGCGTCCATCGGTTCGAGTTCGTGCCATCACGGCGGCCTTGCCGGTTCAGAACAGGCGGACGTCGTTCTCGACCTCTTCCTTCATTCGCCGCTGCGCAATCTCGAAGTAGGACTCGTTGATCTCGATGCCGAGGTAGTCACGCTTGGACTTCGCGGCCATCACGCACGTCGTGCCGCTGCCGCACATCGGATCGAGTACGAGGTCTCCAGGCTTAGAGAAGCACTGAATCAGATCGTCAGCGAGTTTGTCGGGATACGTCGCGGGGTGCTCAAGTTTTGTGCGATTGCCTTCCGTATTGCTCGTCGCGTACTCCCAGAGGGTTCCCCGACACTTCATGTCGTTGACCGCTTTGGGCTCGATTTTCTTGAAGCCGCCGTTGGTCAGTCGGTCCGTTCCCGAGTACACCTTGCCAGCGTGCTTCGACGGGACCATCAGTGTGCTCTTGTCGAAATGCCTGGGTCGTTCGCCCCGAAAGAAAATCAGAATGTACTCATGGTCGACGCGGAATCGCTGCGTCCACCAGGCACCCGGGTTTCCATGCCGCTGATAGATGCAGCACTCGAACAAGCGCCATCCGACGCGATCCACCCAATCAACCGCCCATCGGAACGTCGTGAGTGACTTGGCGAAGTCCTTTGTGCCATCGCCGATCACGACCGCACAGACGCCACCGTCCGTCGTGGCGCGGAAGAGCTCCGAGCCCAGCGTCTTGTAGTCGAGGCTCCAGTTCTTTCCGTAGTCGCGGATGCCGTCATACGGCGGGCTGAAGACCGTGAGGTCGATGCACCCGCCGGGAAGTTCCGCAAGTGCTTTCAGGGCATCGGCTTGCAAAATCGTGTTCCGGGGGCAGGCGGTTCCCGCCGCATTCGCGGCAGACACCTCGTTCTTGGGGGTGGACTTGGTGGCGGGCATCTGTCAGAACACCTCGGGTCTTTCGCGTTACGGTCGCGACTTCCGCGACCGACCACAAACCGTATGCGCTATCCCCTTGCCGGACCCCTTGGTCCAGACGTCGAGCCTCGCCAGAGTACCGTGATGCGCGCGGCATCGCAGGGCTTGAGGGGTCAGACGCTACGGCGCTGGGACTGGCGACATGCGTTCCACTGCTGACAGAAAATCTCCTGGCCGCGCTGCGAATCAGCCTCCGCGCCGGAAATAAGGGTTTGGGGGTGGGCCTGTCGCCCGACGCCCCCCGGCAAGGAGACCACCGTGACCCGAATCGGACTGACCCTCGACGAGCACTTCGACCTCCGCGTGAAGCCCCGGGCGGGTGCGGACCCCGCTTTCCATGAGGCGGCCCAGGACGAACGGGACCGGATGTTCCCGATGGCGACGGCCGCCGCGTCGAGCCATCTGCGCTCCCGCGGGTACGACTGCCGCCCCGCGATCCTCGACGCGCTGGTCCGGCAGGGGGTGGTCACGCCATCGAACCCGGACGCATGGACGCGGGCCGACGTGGACGTCGCGGCGGATCACCTTGAACAGGCAAGTATTCTCACGCCCTTTGCGGCGTTGTGCATGACCGTTGGGTGCAGGTACGCCGACTTCCTTCTCGCCCTGCGAGAGGCTGCGGAGCGTGAGACGGCCAAGTACGGGCGGCCCGTGCCCGCTGACGACACCTACTTCGTCTTGCATGTCGTGCCGCCCAGGGCGACCACCCCGGCGCGGGTCTCGTTCACATTGTGCGACGACATCCGCGAGAGGCTCGAGCGTGGCGAGGAGGTCTAATGCCCGACCCCTCACCGATCGAGATTGAACTCACGCCCGACCTGCTCGACTACGCGCGGCGGGTTGGATTCGCAGCGGCCAAGCAGCACTGCGAGCCGGGCGTCAGCCACGACGATGTTGTGCAGGAAGCCCTCCTCCACCTGATCGCCAAGCCGCCCGTATGGGACCCGGCCCGGGGTGCGAGCCCGAAGACGTTGATCTTCGTGATTGTGAAGACGGCGGTGCTGAAGCACGCGGAGCGAGAAGAGCGTGCCCTCAGGAACTTCAAGACGCTGCGCGTGGCCGCAGACACGAGACAGAACGCGAGCGAGGGCGTCTACGAGGATCCCAAAGGACGGGAGATCGCCCGCAACCGCACGGTCGGCCTGTCGCAGTCGTCCTGGGCGACGGAGGACGTGCTGGAGTTCATCGACAACGAGGACAGCCGTGCGCTGTGCCGCACGATCATGGAGTTCGATGGGAACGTGAGCGAGGCTGCGAGACGGCTTGGCATGAAGGAGAGCACGGTCAGGTACCGGCTCGGTTTGCTGATCCCGAAGCTGCTGGCTAAGGGCTTCAAGGTTGTCTCAGAAGGAGAGTTTCATGAACGGAAACGCGGTCAAGGATGACCTGCTGCTCACGGCCGCCGGGGTCGAGATCGAGGCTGCGGGCAAGGATGCCCGCCCCAAGATCAGCGTCGTCGCCTACACGGGCCGCATCATGCGCGTGCCCGGCTGGGGCGACATCGCGATCGACCTGGCGGGTTTGGAAGCGGGCGGCCAGGTGCCCCTGCTGGCCGACCACAACGCCACGGTCGGCAGCGTCGTCGGCCACGGCGAGCCCGCCGTCGCCAACGGACGGCTGATGGTCGCGGGCGTCGTCAGCGGCGCTGGCGAACCCGCGCGGCACGTCGTGGAGATGGCCAGAGGGGGCTTCCAATTCCAGGCGTCGGTGGGCGTCGCGCCGACCGAGCACGAGCGGGTGAAGCCCAATCAGTCAGTCGAGATCAACGGGCGGTCGCTGTCGTCGCCGGGCGGGTTCACGCTTGTGCGCAAGGGGCGGCTGCGGGAAGTCAGCATCACGCCGCTGGGGGCCGACGCGGAAACGTCGGTGGCCATCGCGGCTTCACGTCAAGGACGGACGAACATGGCGGACATCGCACACGAGGATCAGATCCGCGCCGATGAGCGCGACCGACTGAAGGAGATCGAGTTGACCTGCCGCCCCATCTTCGCGGGTGGCAGCGAGCGGGATTGGGGCGTGCACCAGAAGCGAGTGGACGACATGAAGGCCAAGGCCGTCGCGGGTGACATGACCGTCAGTGAACTGCGCGCGGGCGTGCTCGAGGTCCTGCGGGCCTCGCGGCCTGTGTTCTCCGGCGTCATCACCGGCGGCGGCTCGGGCCACATCCCGCGTGCCCGGGTGATCGAGGCGGCGATCCTCAAGCGGGCGGGCTTCGCGGCGCTCGCCGAGAAGGCCCTCGGCCCGGCGTGCATGGAGGCGGCCGACGATCTGCGGGTGGCCCACACGCTCGACCTCTGCCGCGCTGCACTGCAGCACGAAGGGATCGACGCCCCGGCCGACCGCGAGGGCATGGTGCGAGCGTCGCTGACGACGCACACGCTCACCGAGGCGCTGGGTGCCGCCGTCAACAAGGTGCTGCTCGACGGCTATCAGGAGAGCCCGGCGACCTGGCGGTCCTTCGCGGGCGTGCGGAGCGTGCCGGACTTCAAGACCGCGACCGCGATCCGTCCGTCGTTCACTGGCTCCCTTCAGCAGATCCCGCCCGGCGGCGAGTTCAAGCACGGCGGTGCGGACGAGGCGACGACCCAGTACAAGGTGGACACCTACGGCAAGATGTTCTCCATCGACCGCCGCGACCTCATCAACGACGACCTGTCGCTCTTCGACAGCGTCGCCCGCGCGATGGGCCAGGCGGCGATGCGGAAGCTCAGCGACCTGGTGTACGACACGTTGTTGTCGAACGCCGGCGCGTTCTTCTCCGCGGGCAACGGCAACTACATCACCGGGGCCGACACCAACCTCAGCACCGACGGCCTGACGAAGGCGATCACCGCCATGCTCACGCAGCGGGATGCCGAGGGCAACGACCTGGACCTGCGGCCGACCCGGCTGGTCGTGCCGCCGGAACTCCAGACGGTGGCCCGCGCCGTGCTCGAGAGTGAGTACATCGCGGCCCAGACGAACCTGCCGACCGGCAACAGCCTGCGGAACGCAGTGGGCCTCGAGGTCGAGCCGCGCCTGAGCAACACGAAGAAGTACGGCACCAAGGCCTCGACGAAGCACTGGTACCTGTTCGCGGCTCCGGCGGCAAGCCCGATCATCGTCGGGTTCCTCAACGGTCAGCAGACGCCGACGGTCGAGTTCTTCGGCCTCGACCAGACGGTGAACAAACTGGCGGTGTCGTGGCGCGTGTACTTCGACTTCGGCGCGGCCCTGTGCGACCCGCGGGCGGCGGTGCGGAGCAAGGGCGAGGCGTAAACGGACGGCGCTGGTGCGGCCGGGGGCGGTTGCGGGCTGCCCCCGGCCTTTCTCACACACGGATCACGGATGACGCACGCCGCGCCGATCGCGGCGGCGCGATGGGTGCGCACTCATGGACGAGCTCAGGAACACGATCGGAGGTCAGACCGCCATGCACCCGCTCCTCACCTATCGCGAGGCGGCGACGGTGCTCGGCGTCACGCAGCGCACCGTCTGGACGCTCGTGCAGGCCGGGACGCTGCCCGCGGTGCGCTTCGGGCGCAGCGTGAGGATCGATCCGGCGGACCTGCGGCGATTCATCGATCGGGCTAAGCGTGCGACGCAGGGGGTGGGCCATGGGTGAGCCCATCGATGTCGTGCTCGACGCGCTCACGCGAGCGGGGTGCCCTCCCAAGCGACACGGCGAGGCGTGGTCGGCCCGGTGCCCGGCGCACGATGACCGCAATCCGTCACTGTCGATCGGCGTCGGCACGGACACCCGAGTCCTCCTGCACTGCCACGCCGGTTGCCCGGTCGAGGCGATCGTCGGCACGCTCGGCCTGGCGATGAAGGACCTCATGCCAGCACCTGTGGTCGAAGCGAGGAGACTCTCCGCCCAGCGAACGGTCGCGAGCGATGCCACCTTCACCACCTCCGACGAAGCGGTCGCGGTGCTGGAGCGGAAGCACGGACCGTGCGCTGCACGCTGGGCATACACCGACGCACAGGGTGTCTCCGCTGGAGAGGTGGTCCGTTGGAACCCGCCCGCAGGTGGAAAGGTCGTGCGCCCAATCAGTCGGCGGGGTGATGGCTGGGTGATCGCCGCAATGCCGGAGCCGCGGCCACTCCTGAACCTGCCGGAGTTGTCGCGGTTGCCCGACGGCGCGTGGGTCTACATCGTCGAGGGCGAGACGTGCGTGGACGCGGCCCGGGCCATCGGCCTCGTCGCCACGACCAGCGCTGGCGGCAGCAAGGCGGCGGGCAAGTCCGACTGGTCGGTCATGAAGGGCAAGGTCGCGGTGATCCTCCCTGACCACGATGCCGCGGGTGAGGCCTATGCCGAAGAGGTCGCGAGACTCTGCCACGCCGCTGGCGCAGAGGAAGTCCGCATTGTTCGGCTCGCCGAGCACTGGCCCGCGGTCCCACCTGGTGGCGACCTCGTTGATGTGCTTGCGATGGAGGGCGGCGATGCCGAGGCGGTGCACGCGAAAATCGACGCTCTCGCCGTGGCAGCCGAGCCGGTCGCACCGGATGCAACTGGGGGCATCACTCCGGACGAACGCCCCGCGTTCGACCTCGCCGCGCTCTTCCCCGCCGCCACCGCTGACATCCGAGACTACTTCGCCGACCTGGCCCGCTCGACGCAGACGCCGCCGGACATGGCCTCGCTGCTGGGCTTGGCGGTCGCGTCGGCGTGCATCTGCAACGTCGCGTGCGTTCGCGGGCACGGCGATCACATCGAGCCCGCTCCGCTGTGGGCGCTGGTGCTCTCCGAGCCGGGCACTCGCAAGTCGGCGGTGCTCGCGGAACTGTTGCGGCCGATCCTGAAGTGGGAGGCGGACAAGGGCCGGGAGATGCGGCCCGTCATCGCCGCGGCGGCTCAGCGGCACCGAATCACCGAGCGCCGCATCCGCGCGATTGAGGACCAGGCGGGCAAGGTGACCGACCCGTTTAAGCGGGCCGTCGTCGAAGGTGAGGCGATCCGGCTCGCCCAGGAGATGGAGGCGACGCCCGTGCCGACCGCGCCGGCGCTGCTGGCCAGCGAACCGACGCCTGAAGCGCTCGTGCGGCAGATGAAGGAGAACCACGGCCGCGCCCTGCTCGCCAGCGCCGAGGGTGACGCACTGGACATCGTGCAGGGCCGATACTCGGGCGTGCGGAACTACGGCGCGATGCTCAAGGGGCACGCGGGCGATCCGATTCGTGCGCAGCGGGTCGGCCGCCCGTCCGACGTGATCGACCGACCGGCGCTGGCCGTGGCGCTGTGCGTGCAGCGGGCGGCCGTCGAGGCAGTGTGGTGCGATCCGCAGGCCGAGGGGCGTGGCCTGCTCGCCCGCTTCGCTGTCATCGCCCCACCGGACCTCGTCGGCATGCGCGACGTGCGGCCCGAGCCGGTGCGAGCGTCCGCTCGAGAGGCTTGGCAGGCCGCGCTCACCCGCCTGCTGTCGTTCGAGCCGAGTGACGAGCCTGACACCGGCCCCGCGATCATCGCGCTTTCGCCCGAGGCCGACGCCCGCTACCACGCGTTCCAACTCCGCACCGAGGCCGCACTGGGCTTTGGCGACCTGGCCGAGCGCCGCGCGTGGGGAGGCAAACTCTGCGGCCTCTCGCTCCGCATCGCGCTCACGCTCCATGCGCTGGCGACCTGGGGCCGAGCGGGCACGCCGATTGACACGCCTCGCATCGATGCCGAGACGATGGCCGCCGCCATCGCGTGGGCCGACTACCTCGCCGCGTCGGAGCGCTACGCGCGGCTCAGCATCACCGAGCCTGCGGAGCAGCGCGTCGTCCGCCGTTACCTCGACCTCATCGCTCGCCACGACGGCTCGGTCAGCATCCGCGACTGGCAACGCCTCCGCTCGCTGGCGCGGGCGACGGATGCCGAGGCAGAACTCGATGCGCTGGCCAAGGCCGAACATGGCGATTGGTCTTGGTCCGCACCTGGCCCGCGTGGCGGGCGGCCGTCGCGGCGCTTCGTCCTTCGGGCGCACGTCCCCGGCTCCGACACATCCCCGCCCACGGCGGCCCCAAACGCCACGGGTGGCCAACCGGCCGGGGTTCCGTCGGTTTCGTCGGTGTCAGGCGGGGCTTCTCCGCTGCACGGCGCGTGATTCCGCCCATATTCCGCCCGAATCCCCCAGTTCCGCTTGACACTCGGCCCGTCCGAGCCTGACTGGCGACACGGAGGTCCGCCCGATGGCGAGCATCACGACCCGCAAGAACGGCAGCCGGTTCATCACCTTCCACGACGCCGCGGGCAACCCGCGGCACATCACGCTCGGCCAAGTCGCCAAGCGCTACGCCGAGGCGTTCAAGGTCCGCGTCGAGGACCTCGCCGCGGCCGCGCTGCACGGGCACTCGCCAACCGACGATACCTCGCGCTGGCTCTCGTCGCTCGAGGATCGCTTGTACGCCAAACTCGCGGCGGTCGGCCTTGTGCCCGAGCGGCAGAGCGCCACCATCGGCACGCTGATCGAGCGGTACATCGCGGAGCGGAAGGACGAACTCAAGCCCGAGAGCACCCGCAAACTCCGGCAGACGGAAACCAAGTTGTTGGCGTTCTTCGACAAGGACAAGTCGCTGCGGAAGATTACCGCCGAAGACGCGACCGCATGGCGGCGGTCGCTCAAGGACCTCGGCCTGTCCGAAGCGGCCATCCGGACGCACTGCGGCAACGTCAAGACCATGCTCGGCGAGGCGAAGCGGCGGAAGGTGATCGACGCCAACCCCTTCGACACGCTCAAGAGCGGGCCGACGCCGAGCAAGTACACCCGGTACATCACGCCCGACGAGATCCAGCGGGTGATCGACGCCTGCCCCGATGCGGAATGGCGGTTGCTATTCGGCCTCGCCCGCTACGCCGGGCTGCGCATCCCCAGCGAGTCGCACCGCCTCACCTGGGCCGATGTGGACTTCGAGCGGGCACGCCTGACCGTCCACAGCCCCAAGACGGAGCGGTGGGAAGGCCACGACCAGCGGGTGGTCCCGATCACGCCCAGGTTGATGACGCTGCTGCGCGACCGCTTCGAGACGATGCCCGAAGGCGAAGCGCCGCTGGTCACCATCGGCGGCAAGGGGGCGGTCATCCGCCGCGCGCGTCGCATCTGGGCGAAGGCCAGCGTCGAGCCGTGGGCACGGTTGTGGCAGACGCTGCGCTCGTCCTGCGAGAAGGAATGGGCGATGACGTTCCCGCAGTTCGCCGTGAGCCGGTGGATCGGGCACAGCATCACCATCAGCGGGAAGCACTACGCCAACGCCGTGCCGGATGAACTCTTCGAGCGGGCGGCGAAGACCACGGCCTGCGCGCAGCGCCAGGCGCAGCGGAAGGCGTCGGATGGGGCCGGAAACGAGCAGAAACAGGGGAACGGCGCGGAGCGGGCCGAAGCGCGGAACTCCGCAGATTTCCGGTACTTGCGGCTCGTTTCCGCAAGTCCCGGAGTTTCGGAAGAATGGAGCCGGGGGGAATCGAACCCCCGTGCCGGGACGGTCAGCTCGGCGCCTCTACGTGTGTATCCGCTGGTTTATCGTCGGCCCATCGACCGGCAGCGGCGCCGTTCGGGAGGGAGCAGCCGCCGAAGTATCTCGCGGGTGATGCTCGGCAGCGACACATCTCCGCCAGCCCGGTGTTTTCGGTTTCCCCCCCACCGGGCGTCGGGGGGAAGCCGGACGGCCTAATTAGGCCGCCAGAGCGTAGTTGCTGTTGGCAACTAAATTTGTGCCTACTTTTTACGAGGCCAGCAGGCTCCTCGACACGCCACGCCGGGCGTCACACGCCCGGTCGAAACCAATTCGGCCCCGGGTTTTCAAAGAGTGAGATTGTAGGCGGAGGGCCCTTCGCCGCCCTCGCTGGCGCGTCTGCACCTCTCCCCGCCCCCACCCGTTCGCACGGCCTCACGGGGCGAGGGTGGGAAGGCGGAAAGCGGAAGCCGAAAGGCGGGAAGCGGGAGGCGGAAGGTGGGAGAAGGGGTGGGGAGGGGGCATCGGTGGGCGTGTGGTGGGCGAAGGATGGGGTATGGATGATCGGGGCATGACGATTTTGATTGATGGGGCGTGCCCGCTGTGCCGGTGGGAGGGGGGGGTTTTGGCGCGGCTGGACCGTGGGCGGGGGCGATTGCGGATCGTGGATATCGCGGCGGAGGGCTTTGATGCGGGGGCGTATGGGTTGACGCAGGACGGGGTGATGGGGTCGATCCACGGGGTGACGGCGGGGGGTGAGGTGGTGACGGGGATGGAGGTGTTTCGGCGGGCGTATGGGGCGGTCGGGTGGGGGTGGTTGTGGGCGCCGACGGGGTGGCCGTTGCTTCGGCCGATGTTTGATGTGCTGTACCGGTGGTTCGCGCGGAACCGGTTGAGGCTGACGGGCCGCGGGGGGGAATGCGCGGGGGGTCGGTGCGGGGTGTCGCGTCAGCCGGGGGCCGGGGAGGCCGGGCCTGGTGGGGCGGGGTCGGGTGGTGCGGCGAGGTAGAAGCGGGCGACCTGAGCGTTGAAGTGTGAGCCGTCGTCTCGTTGGAAGCGGAAGGCGCCTTCCATGGTTCCCCAGTGGGTGGGGAGCGGGCAGAAGCTGGCGTATTCGAAGGATTGTCCGGGGAGGAGGCGTGGCTGCTGGCCGACGACGCCTTCGCCGCGGACGACGTGCTTTTTGGCGTTGGCGTCGACGATGATCCAGTGTCGGGCCATGAGTCGTGCGGGGGTGTCGGAGGTGTTGGTGATGGTGATGTGGTAGGCGAAGACGAAGACGCCGCGGTCTTTGTTTGAGCGTTCGGGGAGGAAGGAAGGGCGTACGGCGACGAGGAGGCCGTGGGTGGAGCGTTCGGAGCCGAGGGGTCGCGGGTTGTCGGCGGTCCTGGGCATGTGGGGAATGCTACGTCGTGGGTGGCGGGGCGGTTGAGGGCGGGAGTGGGGAATGGGTAGGATGCGTGGAACGGAGGGCGTCGGCGATGGTGTCAACGGGGATGACGATGGTGTCGGTTGTGTTCGCGGTGTGTGGGGCGGTGGGTGTCGGGGTGGGTGTGGAGCCGGAGGGGGCGCGTGCGGGCGGGGTGGTGGAGCGTGGTGTGGGTGTGGGTGTGGGTGTGGGTGTGGGGGTGATGACGGTTGGGGATGCGGCGCCGGGGATGGAGGGTGTGGAGTGGGTGGTGGGGGGATCGCCGGTGTTTGGCGGGGGGACGCCGGTGGCGGTGTGTGTGGTGGAGACGTGGGGCGGGAAGGGGTCGAGGGACATTCATCGAGCGGCGGGGCTGGCGCGGGATTTTTCGCGGATCGGGTTGAGGGCGGTGGCGGTGGTGTCGGGTGACGCGGCGAACACGCGGGCGACGTTCGACGCGGCGGTGAAGAAGGCTGGGATGAAGGACGGTGTGGCGGTGGGGTGGGACGGCGGCGGGGTGGTGAGGCGTGGGTATATGGAGGCGTCGGGGGAAGAGTCGGCGCCGACGGTGTTCGTGGTGGACGGCCGCGGGGTGGTGGCGCACGTGGGGGACTTTGGGTCGGCGCGGGGGGTTTTGGTGGCGATGGCGGAGGGTCGGTTCGACGCGGAGGCGGCGCGGGCGGAGCGTCTTGCGTGGGAGGCGCTGCGGTCGCGGGCGAGGCCGGTGGAGCGGGCGTTCCGTGAGGCGGTGTCGGGGCGGGATTGGCAGGGGGCGTCGAGGCTGGCGTTTCAGTTGGTGCAGATGGACGCGGGGCGGTTTGGTTTTTACGGGGTGAGGCGTGCGGGGATTTTGCTTCACGAGTTGAAGGAGGCGGACAACGCGTTGCTGTACGCGCAGAGCCTGGTGGGGACGACGCTGCGGGACCACCCGACGGGGTTGGCGGGGCTGGCGGAGCTGATCATCAACTCGTCGGAGCTGGCGGCGCGGGGGCTGGACCTGGCGTTGACGGCGGCGGTGCGGGCGGATGAGCTGACGGGCGGGTCGGACGCGGCGGTGGCGGCGACGCTCGGGCGTGTGTACGCGGAACGTGGGGACGAGCGGCGGTCGTCGGCGGCGTATGAACGTGCGGCGCGGCTGGAGGCGGATCCGGTGGTGTCGGCGCGGTACCGGGAGTTGTCGCGTGGTCGGTGAGCGGTGATCGGTGCGGGGGGCCCCTCACCGCCCGCACCCGTTCGCGGAGCCTCGCGGGGAGAGGGAGGGAGAACGGTGGCGAGCGGGTGTGGTGGCGAGGGTGAAACGGGGTGATCGGGCGGTGATATTGTGGGGTCATGAAGACGCTGAACGGGGCTCTTGCGGCGGTGATTGGGTTGGTTGGGTTGGTTGGGGTTGAGGCGGGGGCGGTGGGGGAGCCGGTGCGTTTTGGTGGGTTGGTGAGGGAGGCGTTGGAGCCGTCGGCGGTGTCGAGGTGGCCTTCGCCCGGGTATCGGTGCGTGCAGTTCAGCAGTTACGACCGTGCGAGCGTGGCGTCGAGCGACGAGCGGACGTGGTTCGCGAACGCGGACGCTGGGCATTACCTGAGGATCGAGGAGAACGCGGGGCACGGTGGGCGTCGGGAGTGGGTGATGGCGGAGGCGTCGGGTGCGGGGGCGGTGGTTCGGGTGTGGTCTCCGAACCCGAAGGGGGTGTTGCGGGTGTACGTGGACGGCGGGGCGGAGCCGGTGATCGAGGGGGAGATGGCGGGGCTGATGTCTGGGACGGGGGCGGTGGAGGGTGAGGGGGTTGGGGAGCCGTTGGCGTGGTCGAAGGCGATGGGGTGGAACTTGTATCTGCCGGTGCCGTTCTCGAAGGGGGTGAAGGTGACGCAGAGCGAGGGGGGGAGTTATTACCACGTGAACGTGAGGCTGTATGAGGATGGGGCGGTGGTGGAGGGGTGGGGGCGTGGCGGTGAGGCGGGTCGGCGGGAGGCGCGTGCCGGTGCGAGGGCGCGGGGGGAGGCGCTGCGCGGGTGGAGCCCGGCGGAGCCTGGTGCGGAGGTTCGAGTGGCTGGGGGCGGGTCGGCGGTGATCTTTGAGGACGGGGCGGGGCCGGGCGCGGTGACGTCGCTGGTGGTGAAGGGTGCGTGGACGGCGGAGACGCTGAGGCGGTTGGTGCTGGTGGGGGAGTTTGACGGGGCGATGACGGTGTGGTGTCCGCTGGGGGATTTCTTCGGGAGCCCGGCGGGTGTGTCGCCCTTTGTGGATCTGTACCGTGTGGTGAGGGCGGACGGGGTGATGGGGAGCCGGTGGGTGATGCCGTATGAGAAGGGCGGGCGGCTGCGGGTGGTGAATCTCGGTGAGGAGGAGGCGGTGATCCGGGTGGGGGTGGATTCGGACCGTCGCGGGTGGGACGGAGGGTCGATGCATTTCTGGGCGGGGTGGGTTGGGGAGTGGCCGATCCGGACGCGTCGTGCGGCGGGGACGAAGGACTGGAACTACGTGGAGGTGAAGGGTCGCGGGGTGTTGGCGGGTGACAACCTGCACGTGGTGAACCCGGTGACGGCGTGGTGGGGTGAGGGGGACGAGAAGATTTATGTTGATGGGGAGTCGTTCCCGAGCCACTTCGGGACGGGGACGGAGGATTACTACGGGTACGGGTGGTGCAGCCCGGCGTTGTTCAACGCGGTGTACGCGTCGCAGGTGAGGTGCGACGGGAAGAAGCACAACTGGGGGCACACGGCGGTGACGCGGGTGAGGGGTCTGGACGCGGTGCCGTTCCGTGAGTCGCTGCGTTTTGACATGGAGGTGTGGCACTGGGCGGAGTGCGACGTGGCGTACGCGGCGACGGTGTACTGGTATGCGGCGCCCGGGGCGTGGTCGAACCGGTTGACGGCGGAGCATGTGGGTGCGATGACGGGGTTGATCCGTCGCGGGGTTCCGGAGGCGCCGGCGTTGCCGCCGGCGTTCGTGATCGCGGGGGCGTTGGAGTGCGAGGATTTGAAGGTGGTGGGGAAGAGCGCGGGGCTGGGGGTGGTGGTGCAGGACATGGAGGGGTTCAGGGCGCGGACGTGGTCGAACGAGGGGCAGTTGTGGGTGCAGGGTCGGCGTGTGGGGGACTTTGTGGAGTTGGCGGTGCCGGCGGAGGGCGTGGGGGCGAGGCGGGTGGTGGTGTACGCGACGCGGAGCTGGGATTACGGGGTGGTGAGGTTTTCGGTGAATGGGACGCCGGCGGCGGGGGCGGCGGGCGAGGGGGTTGATCTGTGGTGCGGGGAGAAGCGGGAGGTTTCGGCGACGGGGCCGATCGAGTTGGGAGTGTTTGAGCCGGTGGACGGGCGGTTGGTGCTGCGGGTGGAGGTGGTGGGCGGGAACGAGCGGTCGGACGGGACGCGGTCGTTCTTTGGGCTGGATTGCGTGGTGCTGGGGGCGGCGGAGTAGGCACCCCTGACCGCCCTGTGTGGCGTGAGGGATCTCCGTCGGTCCCCGTCTGATCGCGGAGCCTCACGGGGCGAGGGAGGCGAAGTGTGAACGCCAGTGCTGGTCGCGTTGGTTGAGGTGGAGTTGGAAGGCGCGGTGCGAGGCGAGGATTTGTCGTGAGCCGAGGGTGAGGGTGAGGAGAGTGGCGGCGGCGAGGGCGACGTTGAGCCAGGCGTGGGTGGCGTGGTTGTTGACGGAGGAGCGGCCGACGATGTTGGCGGCGTCCGGGGGCGGTGCGATGGTGCGGGCGGCGCCGCCGCGGGATTCCATGACGAGGTCGAGGATGAGGGCGGCGAGTTGGGGTCGTTGGGGCTCGGGGGCGTTGAGGGCGGCGAGGGCGAGCTCGATGGATTCGAGGTCGTCGGCTCGGGCTGGGCGTTTGGTGGTGGTGGCGCGTTGATTTTGGGAGGCGGGGTCGAGGGTGAGCGTGAGGCGGCTTGGGCGGGAGGAGGGCTTTCCGCCGAGGGTCCAGTCGGCGCGGAGGGCGTGGTGCTGGAGGGCGCCGCCGGTGAGGGTGACGGAGTGTTCGGTCCAGCGGCTCAGGCCGACGAGGGCGATGAGTGGCCCGCGGAGGAGGATGAGGGTGAGTGCGGTGGCGAAGGCGAGGAGGAGGAATCGTTTGGCGAGAGAGGGCGGTTGTTTGGCGTATTCGCAGACGGCGCGGGGCGAGTCGAGGGGGTGGCCGCACTCTGGGCAGGCGCGTCGTGCGATGCCTTCGATGGGGTAGTTGCAGGCGGCGCAGCGTGGCGGGGTGGGTCGGAGGGGCGGATTGAGGGCGAGGAGGAAGGCGGCGGCGGCGAGAGCGAGGAGGAGAAGGATGGCGGCCCAGGAGAGTGCGGATTGGAGGGCCTGGAGGAGTTCCATGGGGAGGCCGCGGGGGTTCTAGTGGGGGACTTCCTTGACGGCGTTTCGGTTCCAGGCGGGGACGCGGACGACGATGGAGCCTTCTTTGCGGATCTCGCACTGGCAGGAGAGGCGGCTGTTTCGTTGGAGGCCGGGTGCTTCTTCGACGCGGTCGTCCTCGGCCTCGGAGGGCTCGGCGAGGAGGTCCATTCCTTTTTCGATGTAGACGTGGCAGGTGGAGCAGGCGCAGACGCCGCCGCAGGCGTGCTCGATGTTGATGCCGGCGGCGAGTGCGACTTCGAGGAGGTTCTGTGTTTTGGAGGCCATGACGACGGTTTCGGGGTCGTCGAGTCCGAGGGCGTGGTGGTCCTCGGCGATGAATCGGACGGGGACGTTGGGTGGGAACTTGTCGGTGTCGACGGGTCGGATGTGCATGTCGGGGGGAGTTTATGCGTGGCGTGGCGTGTGGGCCCCTCGCCGCCCTCGAAGGCGTGAGTGCCGCTCTCCCCTCCCCCGTGCGTTCGCGGAGGCTCACGGGGAGCGGGAGGGGGAGCGGGAAGGCGGAAGCGTGAGGGTGGAGGGGCACTAGACTAGGGGATGGACGGGATGCTGGACGTGAGCGTGGTTTCGCCGGCGCACAACGAGGAGGGGAACATCGCGGCGTTGGTGGGGGAGGTGGGCGCGGCGTTGGGGCCGCTCGGGGTGTCGTACGAGTTCATCGTGGTGGACGATGGCTCGACGGATGGGACGCGGGGTGTGGTGGTGGGGCTGATGGAGGGGAGGCCTTGGCTTCGGTGCGTGGGGATGGTGGGGACGCCGGCGGGTCGTGGGCATGGGCAATCGGCGGCGTTCCACGCGGGGTTCCGTGCGTCTCGCGGGCGTGTGATCGCGGTGTTGGACGCGGACCTTCAGAATGATCCGTCGGAGTTGCCCGGGATGCTGGAGGTGATGCGGCGGGAGGGGGCGGACCTGGTGCAGGGGGACCGGAGCCGGGGGAGGCGGGACACGGTGGTGAGGCGTTGGGGGAGCGTGGTGGGGCGGGTGTTCCGGCGGGTGATTTTGGGGGATCGGGTGAGGGACACGGGGTGTTCGCTGCGGGTGATGAGGCGGGAGTATGCGTTGCGGCTGCCGCTGGAGTTTCGCGGGATGCACCGGTTTGTGCCGGCGGTGGTGGGGCATCTTGGCGGGAAGATCGTGGAGGTGGAGGTGAGGCACCGGGCGCGTGTGGCGGGGGAGACGAAGTACGGGGCGGGCCTTGGGCGGGCGTTGCCGGGGCTGATGGATTGCTTCGCGGTGCGGTGGATGAGGTCGAGGCGGAGGCCGACGGAGGGCGCGGAGGTGACGGGGCGGGGCGAGGGTGCGGTGTCGCGTGAACGGGCGGGGATGGGGGCGGGGAAGGGGGCGGGGTTGGGGACGGGGGCGGGTTTGTGAGCGTGGCGCGGGTCGAGGCCGGTCGGCGGGTGAAGTGGGAGCCGTTCGCGGCGATGGTGGTTTTGCTGGTGTTGTCGGGGTGGCTGGTGGTGGGGGGTGCGGACGCGGGGATCACGGTTCGTGAGGGGGCGTTCACGTCGCCGATCCGGGTGGCGAATACGCGCGGGGTGGTGGACTACGTGAAGGAGGGCGGCGAGGAGAGTTTCGTGGTGCGGACGCGGGACGGGTGGAGCTCGGCGTCGATGTCGGCGGGGGCGTTCCGTGCGGCGTTCGGGCCGGCGGTGTACGAGGAGGTCTCGGCGTCGCGGACGAACTGGGTGTTCCGGTTGTTTAATATTACATCGTGGGCGGGTGTGGCGTGGGTGGGGCTCGGGCTGCTGGGGCAGTTCGCGTTCACGGGTCGGATGCTGATCCAGTGGTTCGTGTCGGAGCAGAACCGGCGGAGCACGGTGCCGGCGGTGTTCTGGTGGTTGAGCCTGGTGGGGGCGGGCGCGTTGTTCGCGTATTTCACGTGGCGTCAGGACGTGGTGGGGGTGCTGGGGCAGGCGTCGGGGGTGGTGATTTACGTGAGGAATCTGAGGTTGATCGGGAAGGAACGGCGGCGGGCGGAGCGTGTGGCGGAGTGAAGCGGGAGGTCCCTCACCGCCGACGCTCTCGCGTGGGCACCTCTCCCCGTTCGCTGGGGCTCACGGGGCGAGGGAGGGTCGGGTTTCGTGGTTGAGTGAGCGGGCGGCGTGGAGGAGGATGGCGGCGGCGCGGCGGGAGGGGAGGCCCGAGCCGACGCGTGCGTTGTGGAGGAGGGTGTCGGCGTAGAGGGCGGCGTCGGGGAGGTGTGGCGCGAGGGCGAGGAAGACGTGGGCGGCCCAGGGGTCGTGGGTGGCGTTGTCGGGCTGGATGTGGTCGAGGAGCCAGCGGGCGGCGAGTTCGACGCGGTGGCGGAGGGTGTCTCGTGGAGGGAGCGAAGGGGCGAGGGATGGGGTGTGGGCGATGGACCAGAGGGCGTGGAGGGAGGCGAGTTCTTCGGCGGTGTCGGGCTCGATGGCGGCGGGGTTGAGGTGGCCGAGGAGCGGGCCGGAGGAGGCGGCGAGGCGGTGGAGGTCGCTGGTGGCGCGTTGGGGGTCGGGGAGGGCGTTCCAGAGGCGTTCGGCGAGTGAGGCGGGTGCGAAGCCCAGGTCGGCGGGGTCGAGGTTCACGATCGAGGCGGTGAGCGGGGTGTCGATGGCGCGTCGGTGCCCCCACTCGTCGGCGAAGGTGAGGACGAAGGCGCGGCGTGCGTCGGCGGGGGCGCTGTGGGTGAGGGCGGGTTCGTGCCCGAGGACGGGGAGGGCGAGGGCGAGGAGGCGGTCCGCCGCGGCGTTGGGGTTCATGGGTGTGTCGCGGGGGTTGAGCGCGGGGTGAGGCGGGCGATGGCGATGGGCGGTTGTTCGAGGGGGTTGGAGAGGCCGCGGGTGCAGCGGGTGGGGGTTGTGGAGTTGAAACGTGCGACGCCCGGGGAGTCGTGCCAGCGTTGGGCGGCGCGTGTGGTGTGGTATTGGTGGAAGACGACGGCGGAGGCGACGGCGACGGCGGGGCGGGCGCCGGCGGCGTAGGCGCGGCGGCCGAGGTCGTCGTCTTCCTGCCCCCAGTTGGTGTACTGCTCGTCGAAGCCGTTGATGGAGGTGAAGGTTTGGAGGCGGATGGCGACGTTGGCGGAGAGGACTTTGGGTTTGTGCGGTTTGGCGAGGCCGAGGCGTCGGGCGAGTGCGGCGAGTTGGTATCGGCGGTGCCTGGCGCGGAGGGTGGCCCACTGTTGTGGGGTGATGTGGGCGGGGGGTTGTCCTGCGAGGACGGCGTGTTCGTCGAAGGCGTCGGTTTGTTCGGGGGTGAGGTCGATGCGGAAGCCGACGGCGAGGTGGGCGTGGGCGAGGAGGCGTTCGTGGGTTTGGAGGCAGGCGAAGGCGGGGGCGCAATCGCCGTCGAGGAAGACGAGGTTGGCGTCGTGGGGGAGGCCGGTATCGAGGAGGTGTCGGACGGCGTTGTTTCGGGCCTGGGCGCTGCGGGATTGGCCGGTGTGCGGCCTGGTGAGGAGGTCGAGGTGGAGGTTGAAGTCGGAGGCGGCGTGGGCGGCGGTGGGGAGGAGGTCGTTGTGGTCGGCATCGCAGGAGACGACGATGCGGTCGGGCGTTCGGGCCTGGGCGGAGGCGGCGAGGAGGGTTCGGCGGAGGTGGCGGGGGGTGTGGGTGATGATGGCGAGGGCGAGGTGGGGCACGTCCGGGAAGCCTAGCGGGGTGGTGGGAGTGCGCGGGGTCGGCGGGGTGTGCGAGAGGGGAGGGGGTGGGGTGGATGCCCGGGATGCTGTGCGTGGGAAGAGGGGGTTGTTGGGGGTCGATGTTGAGGCGGGGCGGGGTCGTGGAGCGTGCGATGAGCAACGCGAGCGTGGCGCGGGATGACTATGGGTTTGATCCGGTGTCGCCGATGAACGCGAGGCGAGGGTCTTCGCGGGTGCCGTTGCGTCCGGAGGGCAAGCCCTTTGAGGCGGAGCTGGAGCTTGGGGAGCTGGACGGTCGTGAGCGACCCGGGGAGCCGTGGACGGCGCGGGCGAGGACGCTGAGCCGGTCGTCGTTGGTTTTGATGTCGAGGCGGATGTGCTATCCGGGGCGGATGGTGCTGGTGGCGGTGCACCGGATCGATGAGAAGCCGGTGGGGTTGCTTGGGAAGGTGCACGGGTGCGATTACGAGGCGGACGGGTTGTATCGGGTGGAGTTGGACCTGTTGCCGCTGCCGGTGAACGCGTATTTTTCGAAGTGGCTGGAGGCTCGCGGGCACCACGGGTAGGGGATTCGCGGGGTGGTGGTGGCGGGTCAGGTGCCGGGGTCGCTGTATTTGTTGATCCAGAATCGGCGGACGGCGTCGCGGGAGTAGGTGCGGCCGCATTCGGGGCAGGCGCCGCGTTGGGGGAGGGTGCGGAGGTCGTAGCCGCAGGTGGGGCAGAGGGCCCACTGGGCGTTCTCGATGCGTTTGGCGTGGCGTCGTCGGTGGAGGAGGAGCGTGGAGGCGAGGGCGATGTAACCGGCGTAGAGGATGAGTGAGGAGAGGGCGACGCCGGAGTGGGTCGACCGGTCGAGGGTGAGGGTGATGAGGACGAGCAGGGCGATGGCGATCAGGACGATGAGCCAACCTGCGTTTTCATCGCGTTCGTGGAAGGGCGTGCGTGGGCGCATGGGGTTGGTCGCGTCGGTGCGGGGCGGTGGTCGATTGTAATGTATGTGATCCGCGTGGCGGGGCGTGCCTTTGGGGCGGTCGCCCGAAGGCGTCGGCGCGCGGGTCGGTGGGTGGGTGGGGGTTGTCGGGGCGTGTGGAGCGCGCGGGGCTTGACGTTTCGCGGCGGGGTGGTGATTCTGGTTGGGTATGGAGACGTTGACGGATCGGGCGGGGCTGGCGGGGTACCTGGGCGTGCGTGGTGGGTGCGTGCTGGTGCCGACGATGGGTGCGTTGCACGCGGGGCACGGGTCGTTGATCCGGCGGGGTGCGGAGGAGGCGTCGCGTCGCGGGCTCGGCGGCGGGTGCGTGGTGTCGGTGTTCGTGAACCCGACGCAGTTTGATGACCCTTCGGACTATGCGAGGTACCCGAAGACGCTGGGAGCGGATGAGGCGTTGGCGCGGGAGGCTGGGGCGTCGGCGGTGTGGGCGCCGGGAGTGGAGGAGGTGTACCCGCCCGGGGAGGAGGTGGGGGTGCCTGAGCTGCCGGCGGAGGCGACGGGGCCGGGGTTGGAGGATGCGAGGCGGCCCGGGCATTTCGCGGGGGTGTGCCGGGTGGTGAAGCGGCTGTTCGAGGTGGTGGGCCCCGCGGCGGCGGTGTTCGGGGAGAAGGACTACCAGCAGCTGCGGGTGGTGGCGTCGATGGTGAGAGGGTTGGGGATGGGTGTGGAGGTGATCGCGGGGGCGACGGTGCGGGAGGCGGACGGGCTGGCGATGAGCAGCCGGAATCGGTTTTTGAAGGCGGAGGAGCGCGGTCGGGCGGGGGCGTTGTGGCGTGCGTTGGTGCGGGCGCGGGGCGAGGGGACGGTGTCGGGGGCGGAGCGGGTGATGCGAGAGGAGGTGGAGGGCGCGGGGCTTTTGGTGGAGTACGCGGTGGTGAGGGATGCGGCGGGCCTGATGCCGATGTCGGGGGGGCGGGGCCGGGGGTTTGGGCGTGCGTTGATCGCGGCGCGGCTGGGGTCGGTGCGGCTGATCGATAACGCGGCGTGGTGAGGGCCCCGGTCCGCGGCGATCGGGGGCGGGGAGCGGGGGCGGGGTCGGCGGGGCTGGTGGGGGGTCACTACACTGGGGTTGAGCGAGGGGAGGGCGGTGAAGAAGAGGAGGATGGTGTGCGTCGGACCCCGCTGCATGGCTTTCATCTGGAGCACAAGGCGCACATGGTGGAGTTCGCGGGGTGGGAGATGCCGCTGTATTACTCGGGGATCCTGGAGGAGCACGCGCAGGTGCGGACGAGCGGGGGGTTGTTCGACGTGTCGCACATGGGTCGGGTGAAGGTGACGGGTCGTCACGCGAGGCGGTTTTTGGAGCGGGTGTGTTCGCGTCGGGTGTCGGACATGACGGCGGGGCAGTGCCGGTATTCGCTGGTGCTCAACGAGGGCGGTG
Organism: Phycisphaeraceae bacterium; assembly: GCA_015200025.1. Taxonomy (GTDB): domain Bacteria; phylum Planctomycetota; class Phycisphaerae; order Phycisphaerales; family UBA1924; genus UBA2396. The sequence continues at coordinate 2,134,607 of CP054186.1, forward strand.
GGGTGCGTGACGACATCATCGTGTACCGGCTGGACGAGGACGACTTTCTGCTGGTGGTGAACGCGTCGAACCGCTCGAAGCTGATGGAGCATTTCGAGGCGGTGCGTTCGGCGGGCGATCTGGCGGTAAAGCTCGAGGACCACACCGAGAAGACGGCGATGGTGGCGTTGCAGGGCCCGCGGGTGATGGAGCTGATCGGGCGGTATTCGAAGGAGATCCCGTCGCTCAAGCGGTACCGGTTCAGCGTGAAGAACCTTTTGGTGATGAAGATCACGGTGAGCCGGACGGGGTACACGGGGGAGGACGGGATCGAGGCGATCCTGCCGGCGGGTGCGGTGGGGATGGCGATGAAGTTTCTGCTGCGGGACGTGGACCCCTCGGCGGCGGGGGCGTTGATCCGTCCGGCGGGGCTGGGGGCGCGGGACACGCTTCGGATCGAGGCGGGGATGCCGCTGTACGGGCACGAGCTCGGGGAGGGGATCGGGGCGTGGTCGTGCGGTGTGGACTTCGCGATCACGATGGAGAAGGACGGGGACGCGCGCGGGGAGCCTTTTGTGGGTCAGGAAGCGCTGCGTCGGGTGATGTCGGAGGGCGGTCCCAAGCACCGGCTGGTGGGGCTGGAGCTGGAGGGGCGGCGAGCGGCGCGACAGGGGATGTCGGTGTTGTCGGGTGAGACGGCGGTGGGGACGGTGACGAGCGGGTGCCTGAGCCCTTCGCTTGGGAAGTCGATCGCGATGGCGTTCGTGGAGCCTTCGCGGGTGGAGGTGGGGTCGGCGGTGCGTGTGGAGACGGGGAAGGGTTCGGTGCTGGAGGGGCGTGTGGTGCCGATGCCGTTCTACAAAGCGGCGAAGTGAGGCGGGGAGAGGCTGGGGAGGGCTGCCCGGCGGGGTGGGGGGGGTCAGTGGCCGAGGGGTTCTTTTTTGTTCTGGACTTCTTCCCAGCGGTCGGCGGTGTGCCGGACGATGGCGCCGGTGGTGGCGTAGATGACCTGCTCGGCGATGTTGGTGCAGTGGTCGGCGATGAGTTCGCAGAGGCTGGCGAGTTCGTGGAGGGTGAAGGCGAAGTCGACGGTCATGGATCCGGCGGCGATTTTCTGTTCGGCGTCGCGGACGATGGCGGCCTTGAAAGCGGCAACGGCGTGCTGGCTCTGGAGGACGACCTTGGCGAGTGCGGGGTCTTTGCGGGCGACGACGGTGCCGGTGTCTCGGAGGATGCCGATGACGCTGTTGGCCATGACGCGGAAGGTGTCGGGGTAGGGGCCGGAGACGGGGCGTTGCCCGAGTTCGGCGACGTCGACGGCGGCGTCGGCGACGCGTTCGAGTTCGTTGTTGATTTTGGCGATGGTGAGGAGCATCCGGACCTGTTCGGCGTCGAGGCGGGCGCCGACCTCGGTGGCGTCGTCGAGGATATCGACGCAGGCGCGTTCGATGGCGACGTCGACGCGGTCGATCTCGTCGTCGGCGGCGAAGACCCATGCGGCGCGTTCGGGGCTGCGGCCGAAGAGGGCCTCGAAGGAGGCCTCGACGACGGTGAGGACGCGTCGGGCCTGGTCGACCAGGTCGGCCCGGAGGCGGTCGATACGTTCCCCGAAGGCATGGGATCCGGTCGTCATCGCGAGGGAGTGTACGCCCGCTGAGGGGCCTTGCCCTCGGGGCGGGCGTTGGGGTGGAGGTGGCGCGGAGCGGCGGGGAGAGGGTGCGACGGGGGTGAGGCTTGCACGCGGCGTGGGCGTGGGGTAGATTGGGTTATCGGCGTGTGGCCGGCATCGGACCGCGGGCGGATGCCCGTCGGGCGACCACCGAGAAGGAGCGTTGCATGGCGAAGAAAGCGAAGAAGAAGGCGAAAAAGAAGGCGGCGAAGAAAGCGGCGAAGAAGGCGTCGCGTGGGTCGTCGACCAAGGCGGTGAAGAAGGCCGGGAAGAAGGCGAAGAAGACGGGGAAGAAGAAGGGCCGGCGGACGGTGCTGTACAGCTCGAAGGGGAAGAAGCTGTACGCGGTTCGGGACGGCGGCGGGAAATTCAAGGACATCCAGTCGTACCAGAGGTCGCACGCGGCGGACCTGAGGCGGAAGTCGAAGGCGGAGGCGGCGTCGGACGCGGCGCCGGCGACGGCGGACCAGCCGATGTTCTGAGCGTGGCGGTGGCGGTAGGGTTGGGTGGGGTTGGATTGATCCGGCGCTCCGCGTGAGCGGGGCGTCGGTGTTTGGGGTGGTGGGGTGGTGGGGTGGTGGGGTGGTGGGGTGGTGGGGTGGTGGGGGTTTGGGTTGAGTCGAGAGCGTCGTGGGGTGGCTGGGGGTGTGGCGTGGAGGGATGTTGTGCGCGTGTGGTCGTACGTCGGTCGGATGTTGTCGCGAGAGACCTCCGGCGGCGCGTTCATCCCGCACGTGGACGGTCTTCGGTTCATGGCGATCGGGTCGGTGGTGCTGTACCACGCGGCGGGGTATCTGCGTGAGAAGCGGCCGGGCGGTGGGGCCGAGACGAGCGTGTTGCACGGGTTCGCGGAGCACGGGTGGTTCGGGGTTCAGTTGTTCTTTGCGATCAGCGGGTTCATCCTGGCGTTGCCGTTCGCGGCGGCGCGGATGCGTCGGAGCGGGGTGCTGGGCGGGGGCACGACCGGGGGTTCGTCCGGCGGTGGTGGCGGTGGGTCGGGTGAAGGGATGCCGAGCCTTCGGCGGTATTTTTTGAGGCGTGTGACGAGGCTTGAGCCGCCGTACCTGATCAACCTGGCGGTGTGCGCGGCGTTGGTGGTGGTGCTGGCGGGGCGGGGGTGGGGGGAGGTCTGGCCGCACCTGCTTGCGTCGGTGTTTTACGTGCACAACATCGCGTACGGGGAGTTGTCGGGGATGGTGAACCCGGTGACGTGGTCGCTGGAGATCGAGGTTCAGTTTTACATCCTGGCGCCGTGGCTGGCGTTGGTGTATTCGTCGGGGTCGGCGGCGGTGCGTCGCGGGCTGATCGTGGCGGGGGTGGCGGGGTTCAGCGCGTTGCAGTACGCGTTGCCCGGGGATCACGCGCACCGGCTGACGCTGGCGCACCATGCGCATTACTTTCTGGTGGGTTTTCTGCTGGCGGAACTGCACCTGACGCGGTGGAGCGGCGGGGCGAGCCGTCGGTGGTGGGCGTGGGACGCGGCGGGGTTGGTGGCGTGGGTGCTGATGTGGTGGGTGATCGAGTGGGACCGTGGGATGACGGGGGTTTTTCACGCGGCGTCGCCGTGGCTGGTGTTCGTGGCGTACGGCGGGGCGTGGCGAGGGCGGGCGTGGCGGTGGGTGTTCACGCGTCGGTGGGTGTACCTGGTGGGGGGGATGTGCTACACGCTGTACCTGTGGCATCCGCTGGTGGTCAGCGGAGTTGGGCGGGTGGTGACGGGGCGGGTGCTGCCGGCGCTGGGGGAGGGGTCGTTTGATCGGGACCTGGTGGTGTTGACGGTGGTGGTGGTGGTGGGGTTGTTGGTGGCGGGGTCGGCGTTGTTTGTGCTGACGGAGAAGCCGTTCATGAGGCGTGATTGGTTTGGGCGGCTGGCGGCACGATTGGGGATCTCGGGGCGGGGTGGGTGAGGGGGTTGTGTAGAGAGGCGGGCGGGTTGGTATGCGGTTGGGGAGGGTCGTTGGTCAGGCGGGTGGCGGGTCGGTACGATGGGGGCATGAGGAACGTGAGCCGACGGGTGGTTTCGATGGCGGCGGTGGCGGGCGTGGTGGTGGCGTCCGGGGTGTCGCTCGGTCAGGCCGGGCGGGCGCCGGTGGCGGAGGTTCCGTACCCGCCGACGACGAGCAAGTACGACGAGCCGAATTTGATCCTGCCGATGCTGCTGATGTTTTTGATCATCGGCGCGGTGGTGGGAGCGAGCTGCATCCCGAGCAAGCGCGGGCACCAGGACTGAGCCTGGGCGTCGGATGGTGGGGGGGCAAGGGGCTGGGTGGAGGTCGGGGGGTGGCGTGGGCGGTGTCGTCGTCAGGAAGGGATGTGCCATGGGTCGAGGCGTGTCGGGATCTCGGCGGCTGGTGGTGTTGAACGTCGCGTTGCTGGCGTTGCTGGCGGGTTTGACGGTGTGGCCGGGGGGTGAGGCGGGGGCGCAGCCGGTGTCGCAGCGTCCGCGTGGTGAGTACACGATGGTGTCGGCGAAGACGGTGATGGGCTCGAACCACGCGGTGTACATCATCGACGCGTCGAACCGCGAGATGGTGGCGGTTCGGTGGGACGCGAGGCGGACGCTGGCGGGGATCGGGTACCGGAACCTGGACGCGGATATCGGGGCGCCGGCGGCGCGGTGAGGGACGAGGGATGACGATGGAACAGGGGCACGGTCGGTCGGCGGTGAGCGTGGCGGGCGGGGCGTCGCGGGTGAGGCCCGGGGCGTCGCTGTGGGCGAGCGCGCTGGTGCTGGCGGGGCTGGTGCTGGTGCAGGTCGGGCGTCTGGCGTCGTCGGCGGCGCCGTTCGAGTCGTCGGCGTTGGCGGGGTCGTCGGCGGCGCGGGCGGGTGATATCGCGATTTTGTCGGCGGAGGCGGGGAACGAGGACGTGCTGCTGGTGATCGACGGCCGTCGCGAGGTGCTGCTGGTGTACCGGATCGAGAATCAGAGCACGGTGACGCTGGCGCAGAAGGTGAGCCTGCCGCAGGTGTTTGCGGACGCGAGGTCGAAGGCGTTGGGCGGGACCTGAGGTCCTTGGGGGGTGGGTCGGCGGGGCGTGCTCGGCGAGGGGTGGGCGCGGATCGCGTACACTGTCGGCCGCATGCCGATCTACCCGTTGCCGCAGTTTGAAGAGGACCTGAAACTCCGTGAGGAGGAGGACCGCAAGGCGTACGAGGCGCTCAAGGCGCCCAAGACGCTGGTGGTCCGGTTCGGGTCGATGAAGCTGATCGGGGAGTTCCCGTACGACGGGGAGGCCAAGCCCGGGTGCGGGTCGAAGATGGTGGTGAGGACGTTCCGGGGGACGGAGCTTGGGGAGATGCTGACGAGCACGTGCCCGAACTCGGGGTGCTCCAAGAGCGTGTCTCGGCAGCAGATGCTGCAGTACATCCAGAACTCGGGCGGTCGGGATTACCCGTTCTTTACGGACGGTCGAGTGCTGCGCGTGGCGACGAAGGAGGACCTTGACCGCCAGGCGGCGATCGAGCAATCCAAGCACGGGCTGAAGGTGGTGGCGCGGGGGACGGTGCAACGTCTTGGGCTGGATCTGAAGGTGGTGGAGGTGGAGCCGATCCTGGGGGGCGAGCGGGTGACGGTGTACTGCCTGTCGGAGCACCGGGTGGAGTCTCGGGATTTGGCGCGGGAGCTTGGGTACGACCTGAAGGCGAGGGTGGAGGTTCGGCACGTGGGGGCGCGGGACGAGGCGAGGCTGACGGCGGACTTTGAGAAGTGCGGGCAGTATTGCTGCTGCAAGAACTTTCTGAAGGTTCTCAAGCCGATCTCGATGAAGTCGGCGAAGACGCAGAAGGCGACGCTGGAGCCGCTGAAGATCAGCGGGCGGTGCGGACGGCTGATGTGCTGCCTGCGGTACGAGGACCAGACGTACGACGATCTGAAGGCGAGGCTGCCGAGGCGGAAGTCACGAGTGGGGACGCCGGAGGGGGACGGGACGGTGGTGGACGGGCAGATTCTGACGCAGTTGGTGCTGGTGTTGCTGGATACGCCGGACCCGGCGGGTGTTCCGCGGCAGATCGCGGTGGCGGTGGAGGACTTGAGCGAGGCGGTGAGCAAGACGGCGCCGCCGCCGAGCGCGCCGGCGGTGGTTCAGTACCCGCGTCGTGGCGGTCCCGGTGTTCGGGGGCCGGGTGGACCTGGGGGCGTGCCGGGTGGGTCGGGTATGAGGCGTGACGGCGGGGCACGCGGTGGCGTGACGGGGCCGGCGGGGCCGAAGCCTCGCGTGGAGGATCGGTCGGGGCGAGAAGGGGCTGGAGGTGTGGGTGGGTCGTCGGGGCCGGGGGGCTCGGCGGGTCGGCCCGCGTCGGCGGGGCCTGTGCGGCCGCGTGATGGATCGTCGGCGGGTCCGAGGCGTGAGGTGGGTCCTGGGCCTGGACCCGAGGGGAATCCGCCGAGGCCGAAGCCTCCGGCGCCGAGGCCGATGCCCGAGGGTGAGGTGGTGTTCGATTCGGAGGGGAACGAGATCCGGGGCGGGGATGGTGTCGATCGGGGGCCGGCGGGGGAGGGCGGGGATGAGTCTCGTCGTCGCCGTCGTCGTCGTCGGCGGCGGTCGAGGCGGGATGATTCGGGCCCGGGCGGGGGTTCCGGCGGTGGGGGTGGTGGCTCGGGCCCGGGTGAGGGCGGCGGGGGCGTGTCGGGCGGCGGGTGATCGAGGGCGGTCGGGGCTTAGAGGACGGGTGAGAAGGCGTAGGCGGCGGAATCGGCGAGCCTGCTGAGGGGCCGTCGTTTGCGGCATTGTGTGAGGGTGAGGCGTGTGGAGCGTGCTTCGTAGGCGAGTTGGAGGGCGCGGAGGCGTTGGGTGAAGGCGTCGTCGTAGACGGCGAGCATGGACTCGAAGTTGAGCCAGAAGCTGCGCATGTCGAGGTTGCTGGTGCCGATGAAGGCGAACTCGTGGTCGATGGTGATGGCTTTGGTGTGGAGGAGGCCGTCGGCGAAGCGGTGGATCTCGACGCCGGCGGCGAGGAGTTGATCGAAGGAGGCGCGAGCGGCGGCGTCGGCGAGGCGGATGTCGGAGCGTCTGGGGACGGTGAGGGAGACGCGGACGCCGCGGAGCGCGGCGGCGGCGAGTGCGGCGCGGAGGGTGTCGTCGGGGACGAAGTAGGGGGTGGTGAGGAGGACCTCTCGTTCGGCGCTGTAGACGGCGGCGACGAGGGCCTTGAGGAAGGCGCCGGCGGTGTGCCCCGGTCCCGAAGGGATGAGCTGGACGACGGCGTCGTGCGCGGGCGGCGGCGGATGATCGACGAGTGAGGCGAGGGACTCGGCGCAGGGCTCGCTGGTTTCCATCTCCCAATCGAAGAGGAACATGGCGGCGAGCGAGTGGGCGGCGGGCCCCTTGAGGGCGACCATGGCGTCGATCCACTGCCCGACGCCGGCGGCGAGCTTGAAGTCTCTGGGGTCGACGAGGTTCTGGCTGCCGGTGTAGGCGAGGCGTCCGTCGATGACGGCGGTTTTGCGGTGGGTTCGCAGGTCGGCGCGGGCGAGGAGGGCGCGGATGAAGCCGATGGGGAGTGCGTGGGTGACGCGGACGCCGGCGTCGGTGAGGCGGTGCTGCGCGTCGGAGTCGATGAAGGCGGAGGACCCGACGGCGTCCATCATGGCGAGGCATCGGACGCCTCGGCGTGCGGCGCGTGCGAGGGCGTCGTTGACGTCTTTGGCGAGTCCCTGGTCGGTCCAGATGTAGAACTGGAGGAGGACGGAGTGCTGGGCGGCGTCGATGTCGTTGGCGAGTCGGGCGAGGAAATCGAGGGGGTCGTCGATGAGTTCGATGTGGTTGCCTGGCTGAGCGGGGATCCCGGTGAGTGCGGCGGCGTGGGCGGCGAGGCGTCGTTCGTGGTCGGTGAGCCGTGGCGCGGCGTCGGCGGTCTGGGCGCGCATGCGGGCGAGGAGGGCTTCGTAGGTTGGGCGGCGGATGACCTCGTTCTCGGCGCGTTTGCGGGCGAGGCGGTTCTCGCCGACGAGGATGTAGGCGAGTGGTCCGAAGACGGGGATGAGGAGGATGAGAGCGATCCAGGCGAGGGTGACGCTGGGCTCGGTGCGTCGGATGAGGACGCGGAGGGCGAGGGCGATCTGGAGGGCGATCTCGGCGGCGAGGAGGGCGGCGGAGATCCAGCCCGGGAGGTTCATCGCGGGAGGCTCCCTCGGCGGGGCGGACCGGCCTTGGGTGGGTCGGGTGGCGGTCCTTGGGGATCAGGCGACGGTGATGGAGGGGTCGAGGTAGACGTCCTGGATGGCGTGGAGGAGTTTGACGCCGTCGGTCATGGGTTTCTGGAAGGCTTTGCGTCCGGAGATGAGGCCCATGCCGCCGGCGCGTTTGTTGATGACGGCGGTTCGGACGGCGTCGGCGAGGTCGTTGGCGCCCTTGCTCTCGCCGCCGGAGTTGATGAGCCCGATGCGACCCATGTAGTTGTTGACGACCTGGTATCGGCAGAGGTCGATGGGGTGTCCGCCGTTGCCCTTGTCGTCGGAGCCGCAGAGGTTGGTGTAGACGCGGGGGTCCCATTTGCCGTAGGAGGAGGACCCGGCGTTGAGAGCGGCGTACCCGCCGTTGTTGGTGGGGAGTTTCTGCTTGATGATGTCGGCGCGGATGGTGGCGCCGAGGTGATTGGCCTGCCCGGAGAGGTCGGCGGCGGCGTGGTAGTCGGTGGACTTGCCGTCGGCGGCTTTGACCTTGAAGGCGTTGTTTCGGGTGTAGCACCAGAGGACGGTGACCATGCCGAGGGAGTGGGCTTCCTCGAACATGGCGGCGACTTCCTGGATCTGGCGTCGGGACTCGGCGGAGCCGAAGTAGATGGTGGCGCCGACGGCGACGGCGCCCATCTCATAGGCGACGCGGATGGAGCCGTAGAGGGTCTGGTCGAAGGTGTTGGGGTGTGAGAGGATCTCGTTGTGGTTGAACTTGACGAGGAAGGGGATTTTGTGGGCGAACTTGCGGGCGACGGCGCCGAGGACGCCGAAGGTGCTGGCGACGGCGTTGCACCCGCCGTCGATGGCGAGGCGGACGATGTTCTCGGGGTCGAAGTAGGCGGGGTTGGGGGCGAAAGAGGCGCCGGCGGAGTGTTCGACGCCCTGGTCGACGGGGAGGATGGAGAGGAATCCGGTGCCGGCGAGGCGTCCGGTGTTGAGGATGGTCTGGTAATTGCGCAGGACGGGAGTGGGGCGGTCGGTGAGGGTGAAGATGCGGTCGATGAAATCGGGCCCCGGGACGTGGAGTTGGCCTCGGGGGATGGTTTTGGACTCGTAGTTGAGGAGGGCGTCGGCCTCGGGTCCGAGCAGGGCCCGGACATCGGTGGAGGGGGTCCGGGCGACGAATTGGGTCGGTGAATCAGCCACGTGAGCCTCGCTAAACCCCCCGGTACCCTACCACAGCATGAACAGGCTGCCGCTCTCTGCGGGAGCGAGAGACTTTAGCAGGCCCGTAGGGGTTTGAGGGGGGGCGAGGGTGTGCCGGCGCGGAAGAATCCCTGATGGAGTGGTGGGCAAGCGGTGAAACGTGTGGCATATTCCTCACAGACGTAACGCCCGTGATCATCGCGCGATCTTCGCGGAGGGTGAACGTTTCGCTCTGGCCGTGCTGTCCGGTCGGGGTGTATTGTTGTGCCTGTTCTACACCACCGGCGGGTTCGGGCTTTACGGTCCGGGCCCGTCGTTCTTTTTGGCCCGGTGTGGAGGGTGCGGGCCCCGGGTGGATTCCCCACATTCTCCGGATCTCCCAGACTAACATGGGCGTTGCGGCCGGGTGAGCACCCCGAGGGCGGGTAGTCCCTCATGAGGCGTCACGGAGGGCAACGGCGATGCGAGAGGACGACCCGGTGGCGCGGGGTGGGACGCCGGGTGGGCAGGGCGAGCGTCCAACGGCGGACGTGCCGGTCGGAGCTCGGGCGGGGGGCGTGGAGGCGGCGCCGGGCCCGATGCGGGTGGCGGGGTACACGATCCGCCGGTTGATCGGGTCGGGGGGGATGGGCGTGGTGTACGAGGCGGTGCAGGACCGCCCGAGGCGGTCGGTGGCGGTGAAGGTGATGTCGCCGAAGCCCGGCGGTCACGACGCGGCGTCGGTGCGTCGTTTTTTGGACGAGGCGCAGTTTCTGGCGTCGTTGAACCACCCTGGGATCTGCCAGGTGTTCGAGGCGGGGACGTGGGAAGACGGCGGAGGGACGGGCGGGGCGTCGCCGTACTTGGTGACGGAGTACATAGAGGGGGCGCAGCACCTGGCGGCGTACGCGAAGGGGAGGCCTTTGCGTGAGCGTGTGGGGCTGGTGTCGTGGGTGGCGCGTGCGGTGCACCACGGGCACACGCGGGGTGTGGTACACCGGGACCTGAAGCCGGAGAACATCCTGGTGGGGTCGGATGGTCGGGCGAGGGTGATTGATTTTGGGATCGCGAAGGCGTTGGGGGCGGACGCGGTGCGATCGCCGAACACGGTGGCGGGGCAGGTGCTCGGGACGCTGCCTTACATGAGCCCGGAGCAGTTGTCGGGGGATCGCGGGGCGGTGGGCCCCGGTGCGGACGTGTACGCGTTGGGGGTGATTTTGTACGAGTTGGTGACGGGGCGGATGCCGCACGATCTGACGGAGGCGGACCTGACGCGGGCGAGGACGGTGGTGATGACGCACCGCCCGCCGGACCCGTCGGCGTTGGCTCCGGAGGCGGATCACCGGTTGGGTTCGGTGATCTTGAAGGCGATCGCGTCGTCGCCGCGGGCGAGGTTTTCGACGGCGGAGGCGTTCGCGGAGGAGTTGGACCGTTGGCTGGGCGGGAGGGCGGTCTTGACGCGTCGCGGGTCGTGGCTTCGGGAGCGGGTGGAGGACCTGAGGCTGTGGTCGTCTCGTCGTCCGGCGTTGGCGGCGGCCGGGGTGATCGGGGCGTCGGTGCTGGCGGGGCAGATGGTGGCGGCGCCCGGGCTCGAGGCGGTGCCGCGGGTGTCGGACGCGGTGTACCGGGTGGCGTCGGGCCCGGCGTTCGACCCGTCGGCGGCGGTGGCGGGCGGGGCCGGGGTGAGGTTGCTGGCGTTGGACGACGGGGTGGACCTGGCGGGGCTTGGGTCGAGGTTCGGGTGGCCCGAGTTGCTGGAGGCGGGGTACGTCGGTCAGGGGCTGCGTCCGCTGTGGGGCCGGGCGCTCAAGGAGTTGTCGGCCTTGGGCCCGCGGGCGGTGGCGCTGGACGTGGCGTTCCCGGTGGCGTCGTCGAATCCGGAGCATGATGCGGCGTTCGTGGAGGGGCTGACGGCGTTGCGCGGGGCGGGGGTTGGGTTCACGTCGGCGGTGGTGGAGTGGCCACGTCCCGGGGAGGCGCCGCGGCGGACGCCGGCGATCCCGGCGGGGACGGCGATGGGGGGCGTGACGTTCGGGCAGCCGGTGGAGGCGGATTGGTGGTCGGTGGACCTGGCGGTGTTGACGGGTTCGGACCCGGTTGCATCGCTGTCGTTGTCGGCGGTGTCGGCGGGGCTGCGTCCTGGGGCGTTGGTGGAGTTGCGGTATCACGGGGCGTTCCAGGAGTTGGAGGTGAGGCTGGTGGAGCGTTCGGCGGAGGGGGTTCCGCCGCGGCTGTTGGAGGCGCCGCGTCGGTACCGGGTGTCGCCGGTGGCGGTGACGGAGGGGTACGCGCCGGCGGACCTTCGCGTGGGTGACACGGCGTTGCAGGTGATGCTGACGGATCGGATGGTGAGGTCGGTGTCGGGTCGCGCGTTGAGCCTGGGTGCGTTTTTGCTCGATCCCGGGTCGTTCGCGGAGGAGGTGCGTGGCCGTGTGGTGGTGCTGGCGGATTGCCGGACGACGTCGAGCGACTATGTGACGGACGCGTCGGGGGCGCGGGTGTACAGCCCGCAGGTTCACGCGGCGGCGATCGGGGCGTTGATGTCGGGGACGTCGATCATGCTTCCGAACACGGCCCAGCGGTGGGCGACGTGCGGGGTGTCGGCGGCGGCGCCGGTGGCGCCGTACGTGATCCCCGGGGTATTCCCGGGCTTGAGAGGGGGTCGTCGTCGGGTGGTGGTGGTGTCGGCGATGATGGGGGCGGTGGTGCCGGTGGTGATGACGGGTGTGGTACTCTGGTCGGCCTCGTTGCTCTTGAACCCGCTGGTGCTGATCGCGGCGGGGCTGGTGAGCGCGGGGTTGGCGTTGGTGCTGCTGTCGCGGTCGTCGGCGTGGGAGCGTGCGTGATGACGAGGTTGATGTCGCGGATGGCGTGTCTGGCGTTGGTGGCGGGTGTGTATGGCGTGGTGGCGTCGTGCCAGCACGCGGGGGGCGGTTCGGGGGATCGGTGGCCCGGTCATAGCGTGGGTCACGGCGGGGGGCGGACGCCCCGAGGAGGGACGACGGTGCAGCCATCGGGGATGTTTTCGCGGATCTCGCCGGTGCCGGTGGTGGGCGTGACGTCGACGGTGGAGGGCTACGTGACGTTCTCGGTGGGGCCGGGCGTGGACGGCGTCGGGGTCGTGTCGTCGTACACGGTGTTGCTGGGGTCGGAGGAGAAGGCTGGGACGTCGGGCGTGGCGGGCCCGGCGACGTTCACACCGAGGTTCACGACGGAGCCGCTGCTGGTGATGTCGGGCGGTTCGGCGTACCTGCGTGGGCGGTGGCCGATGCCGAGGACGACGCGTCGGATCGGGACGACGGTGAACGCGGTGGACGAGGGCGGGACGACGGAGGACGGGAGCGGTGGGACGACGGGTGGTGGTGGGACGGCGGGGGACGGCGGGTCGGCGGGCGTGGCGTCGTCGTCGGCGCCGCCGGTGGAGGCGACGTACCGGGGCGGGGTGGTGGTGCACACGGAAGCGTCGGTGGACTACGTGTTTTTCTTTCCCGCGGGGATGACTCCGGCAAGCGCGAAGATCACGGTGGCGTTGAACGACGGCCCGAAGACGGTGGTGCTGTTGTCGGCGGGGGAGTATCTGGAGTTGACGGGCGCTCCGGGTGGGAACTGGGGGACGATCACGCCGAAGAAGATCTCGGATGGCGGGTCGGCGCGGGCGGTGGAGGTGATGAGCGCGATCCGGGAGGCGGCGAAGTCGGCGGGGTACGAGGAGGGGCACCTGCCGCCGGTGCTGAACCCGGTGCCGCCGAGTTGACGGTGGCGTCGGGTGTGTTGGAGTGGGCTATCCGGCGAGCCCGGCCATGGAGTCACGGAGGCGGTTGACGACGCGGGCGATGATGCCGGCGGCGTCGTCGATGTCCTGTGGAGAGGTTTCGCGGGAGAGGGAGAAGCGGACGGTGCCGTGGGCGAGTTCGCGCGGGATGCCCATGGCGAGGAGGACGGGCGAGGGTTCGAGGGAGCCCGAGGAGCAGGCGGCGCCGGCGCTGGCGTTGAGGCCGGCCTCGGAGAGGGCGATGAGGATGGCCTCGGCTTCGAGCCTTGGGAAGGCGATGCTGGAGGTGTTCCAGATGCGTGGGGCGTCGAGGCCGTTGACGACGGCGCCCGGGCACGCGGCGAGGACGAGGCTTTCGAGGCGGTTCCGGAGGCGTTCGAGGTCGAGGCGGTGTTGGGGGTCGGCGAGCCAGGCGAGGGCTTCGCGGGCGGCGACGCCGGCGCCGGCGATGCCCGGGAGGTTCTCGGTGCCGCCGCGGCGTGAGGCTTCTTGGGTGCCGAGGATGGTGGGGGCGAGGGGGACGCCCCGTCGAGCCCAGAGGACGCCGACGCCCTTGGGCCCGTGGAACTTGTGGGGGGCGAAGGTGAGGAGGTCGAAGGGGAGTGCGGGGTCGGCGGTGTCGGTGGGCATTTTGCCGACCCATTGGGTGGCGTCGCCATGGAAGAGGGCGCCGGCGGCGCGGGCGACGCGGGCGATGTCGGCGACGGGCTGGATGACGCCGGTCTCGTTGTTGACCCACTGGATGGAGATGAGTGAGGCGCCGTTGGCGAGGCGTCGGAGGTCGTCGAGGTCGACGAGGCCGGAGCGTGAGACGGCGGCGTATCGGGCGTTGGCGAGGCCTTGGCGGTCGAGGGCGTGGGCGAGGTCACGGACGGCGGCGTGCTCGGCGTGTGAGGTGAGGAGGGTCGGGGTGGTGTGGGATTTCTTTCGAGCGGCGTTGAGGGAGCCACGGATGGCGAGGTCGATGGCCTCGGTGCCGGAGGCGGTGAGGGTGAGGTCTCTCGGGTGGGCGTGGAGGAGGGAAGCGAGGGAGGCGCGTGCGAGTTCGAGGGTGTGGCGTGCGAGTTGTCCGCCGCGGTGGAGGCTGGAGGGGTTGTGCCAGGTGGATTCGAGGGCGTCCTGGACGGCGCGTCGGACGGCGGAGGTGGGGCGAGTCGTGGCGTTGTGGTCGAGCTCGATCACGGCGTACGAGTGTAGAAGCGGGGCGGTATGCTTGGGGTGTGAACGCGGGAGACGAGGGAGCTGTTGAGTTGGCCGCCGAGGGGGTGGGGAAGTCGTTCTCGGGGCGAGAGGTGCTCCGCGGGGTGACGGTGTCGGTCCGGCGTGGGGAGATCGTGGCGATCGTGGGCGGGAGCGGGTCGGGGAAGACGGTGCTGCTGCACATCCTGGCGGGTTTGTTGTCGCCGGACGTTGGGCGGGTGCTGGCGGCGGACCATTCGAGCCCCGGGGCGCCGCTGCGGGACCTCTCGGCGCTGAGCGAGTCGGAGTTCGACGCGGTGCGGATGTCGTGGGGGATGGTGTTCCAGAAGAACGCGTTGTTCTCGGGGACGGTGCGCGAGAACTGCGCGTTGATCCTTCGGGAGCGGGGGGTCTCGGAGGTGGAGATCGATCGGCGGGTTCGTGCGGCGTTGGAGGCGGTGGCGTTGGACCCGGCGGGGGTGATGGGGAAGGACCGCGACGAGTTGTCGGGTGGGATGGCCAAGCGGGTGGCGATTGCGAGGGCGATCGCGACGGACCCGGCGTTGATGTTGTACGACGAGCCGACGACGGGCCTGGACCCGGTGATCTCGGGGCACATCCACGGGCTGATCTGGCGTGAGCACCTTCGGCCGAGGTCGGACGGGTCGGCGCGGACGACGGTGCTGGTGACGCACGACAAGGAGTTGTTGAGGCGGATCCGGCCGCGGGTGGTGATGCTGCACGGGGCGGGGGTGTGTTCGGACAGCCCGTACGACCGTTTCGGGGGCGGGGATTGCCCGCCGGCGGCGGAGTACCTGGCGGCGATGCCGGTGCTTCACGCCCGCCCGGCGGAGTGAGCCGGGGGGAGCGTGGCGTAGGGGGGCGGGAGAACCTTGTCGAGGGCGTGGCGTGGCGGTGGTGGGTTGCGGGTGCTAGGCTTTCGGTTACCCATTGGGGGGGGATCGAGGAGGAATTGACGCGATGTCCCAGGGAATCCTGTCCCGGCTTGATCTGTCACCGAAACGCTTTCACGCGAACCTTTCGGCCCCGGCGTTGATCGAGCGTGCGATCGAGGGCGGGGAGGGGCGGTTGGCGTCGAACGGGGCGCTGGTGTGTTTGACGGGGGACCGGACGGGGCGGAGCCCGAAGGACAAGTACCTGGAGGATTCGGCGGGGATCCACGGCAAGATCTGGTGGGGGAAGGTGAACCAGCCGGTGAAGCCGGAGGGGTTCGAGAAGGCGTTGTCGATCGCGGTGGACCACCTGAACGGTCGGCCGCACCTCTACGGGTTCCGCGGGTACGCGGGCGCGGACGCGAAGCGGCGGGTGCACGTGGAGGTGGTGGCGGAGCAGGCGTGGCACGCGCTGTTCGCGAGCACGTTGTTTATCCGGCTGGGGAGCCGGTCGGCGGGGGGCGCGACGGAGTTCAAGAAGGATTGGACGATCCTCAACGCGGGGCGTCGTCGGCTGACGGCGGAGGAGCAGAAGGCGATCGGCGTGTCGGGCCCTGTGGCGATCCTGCAGAGCCTTGAGAAGAAGACGGTGGTGATCCTCGGGACGGAGTACGCCGGGGAGATGAAGAAGAGCATCTTCTACGCGCTGAACTACGACCTTCCCGAGGTCGGCGTGTTCCCGATGCACTGCTCGTGCAACACGGACAAGGACGGGGGCAACGCGGCGCTGTTTTTCGGGCTGTCGGGGACGGGCAAGACGACGCTGTCGGCGGACCCGAACCGCGCGCTGATCGGGGACGACGAGCACGGGTGGAGCGACACGGGGGTGTTCAACTTCGAGGGCGGGTGCTACGCCAAGTGCATCAAGCTGTCGAAGGAGGGCGAGCCGCAGATCTGGAGCGCGATCCGGTTCGGGAGCGTGCTGGAGAACGTGCTGATCGACGAGGCGACGCGTGTGCCGGATTACGATTCGTCGAGGATCGCGGAGAACAGCCGGGTGACGTACCCGGTGGATTTCATCGACAACGCGACGATCCCGAGCGTGTGCGGGCACCCGAGGAACGTGGTGTTCCTGACGGCGGACGCGTACGGGGTGTTGCCGCCGGTGTCGAAGCTGTCGCCCGAGCAGGCGATGTACTACTTCGTGAACGGGTACACGAGCAAGCTGGCGGGGACGGAGGCGGGGGTGACGGAGCCGCAGCCGAATTTTTCGGCGTGCTTCGGGGCGCCGTTCCTGCCGAGGCCGCCGAAGGTGTACGCGGAGATGCTGGCGAAGAAGATCGCGGAGCACAAGGCGGACGTGTGGCTCTTGAACACGGGGTGGACGGGCGGGCCGTACGGCATGGGGAGCCGGTTCAAGCTGGCGTACACGCGTGCGATGGTGACGGCGATGCTGAACGGGTCGCTCAAGAGCGTTCCGACGACGCCGGACCCTATTTTCGGGCTGCCGATCCCGGCGTCGGTGCCCGGGGTTCCGGCGGAGGTGCTCAACCCCCGGAACACGTGGAAGGACGGGTCGGCGTATGACGCGCAGGCGAGGAAGCTGGCGAAGCAGTTCCGGGAGAACGACGCGACGTTCGACCTTCCGGACGCGGTGCGAGCGGCGGGCCCGCGGGTGTGAGGGTGGAGTCGGGGGGAGCTTTTAGACCTGGACGGTGGCGAGGGCGGGGGCGGTGTCGTAGCGCGCGGAGGTTTTGGCGGCGACTTCGTCGGCGGTGACGCCCGGGGCGAGCTCGGTGAGGACGAAGCGGGCGCGGGCGTCGTCGAAGGCGAAGACGGCGAGGTCGGTGATGAGGAGGTGGACGCAGGCGCGTCCGGTGAGGGGGAGGGAGCACTCGGGGACGAACTTGGGCTCGCCGCCCTTGGCGGTGTGCTCCATGACGACGACGACGCGGCGGACGCCGGCGACGAGGTCCATGGCGCCGCCCATGCCCTTGACGAGCTTTCGGGGGACCATCCAGTTGGCGAGGTCGGCGGCCTGAGAGACCTGCATGGCGCCGAGGATGCACATGTCGATGTGGCCGCCGCGGATCATGGCGAAGGAGTCGGCGGAGGAGAAGAAGGCGGCGCCGGGGCGGGCGGTGATGGTCTGTTTGCCGGCGTTGATGAGGTCGGGGTCGACGTCGGCGTCGTTGGGGAAGGGTCCGATGCCCAGGAGGCCGTTCTCGCTCTGGAGGTGGACGTCGAAGCCCTGGGGGATGTGGTTGGCGACGAGGGTGGGGATGCCGATGCCGAGGTTGACGATGAAGCCGTCGTGGATCTCGCGGGCGGCGCGTTTGGCGAGTTGATCGCGGGTGAGCGGCATGGGGAACGGTACACCGGCGGGGGCGTGCGGGCCAAGGCGGTGGGTGGTGAGGGGGCGGTGGCTATCATGGGGCCGGTCAAGCCCTGATCGCGTGGTGGAAGAATGAGGACCGGCCGGAGAGGCCGGGGGCGATCATGTTTGACCGGCTGACGGACGCGTTCCAGGGTGTGTACAAGAGGCTGTCGGGGCAGTCGTCGCTGACGGAGCGGAACGTCCGGGAGGCGATGGGGGAGGTTCGGACGGCGCTGATCGACGCGGACGCGCACCACGAGGTGGTGGACGCGTTCTGCGAGGCGGTGGTGAGGTCGGCGCTCGGGCGTGAGGTGACGCGGACGCTCAAGCCGGGCGAAGAGATGATCGGGGTGGTTCACGAGGAACTGATCAAGTTTCTGGGCGGTGAGCCGGGTTCGGCGGGCGATGGCGGGATGGTTGGTGGGGCGTTGGGGGTGCCCGGGGCGGTGGGTGCGCCGGCGGGGCCGGGCGTGTCGATCATGCGGGTGAGCCCTGGGCCGACGGTGGTGATGATGTGCGGGCTGCAGGGGTCGGGGAAGACGACGACGTGCGGGAAGCTGGCGGCGTACCTGAAGAAGCGTGGGCGGAGCGTGATGCTGGCGGCGGCGGACCTTCAGAGGCCGGCGGCGGTGGAGCAGTTGCAGACGGTGGCGTCGCAGGTTCGTGACGGGATGCCGGGGAACGCTCGGGTGGAGTTCTACGGGGAGCCCGGGAGCGTGGCGGAGTACGGGAAGGCGGTGGGTGCGGCGGTGAAGGTGTGCGGTCGGGCGCTGGAGGCGGCGCGTCGGGAGGGGATCGATGTTCTGATCGTGGACACGGCGGGGCGGCTGCACGTGAACGAGGCGCTGATGGGGGAGCTTCGGGCGGTGGCGGACGTGCTGAGGCCGCACCATTCGTTTTTGGTGGTGGACGCGATGTCGGGCCAGGACGCGGTGAACAGCGCGAGGGCGTTCCACCAGAGGCTGGCGGTGGACGGGGTGATCCTGACGAAGTTCGACAGCGACACGCGGGGCGGTGCGGCGTTGTCGGTGAAGCACGTGACGGGGGCGCCGATCGCGTTCGTGGGCGTGGGGGAGAAGCTCGACGCGCTCGAGGAGTTCCACGCGGACCGGTACGCGGGGCGGATCCTGGGGATGGGCGACGTGCTGAGCCTGGTGGAGCGGGCGCACGAGCAGGTGTCGGCGGAGGACGCGGAGAAGCTGCAGGCGAAGATGGCCCGGGGCGAGATGTCGATGGACGACTTCCTCGGGCAGCTGCGGGCGCTGCGCCGGATGGGTTCGATGCGTCAGCTGTTGGGGATGCTGCCCGGGGTGGGGCGGATGCTCAAGGACGTGCACGTGGACGACAAGCAGCTGGACCGGGTCGAGGCGATGATCAACTCGATGAGCAAGAAGGAGCGGGCGGACCCGGGGCTGATCGATTTTTCGAGGAAGAAGCGGATCGCGGCGGGGTCGGGCGTCAAGGTCGACGAGGTCGGGCAGCTGGTCAAGCGGTTCGAGGCGGTGAAGGTGATGTCGTCGTCGATGGCGTCGATGAGCGCGGCGGACCGTGTGAAGGCGGTCAAGCAGATGCAGGCGTCGGGGGGGATGGACGCGATGGTGCCGGGGCTGCAGGGGATGCCGGGGCTGGGGCGGCCCAAGGGCTCGTCGTACACGGCGAGCATCAAGGACCGGTTCAAGAAGCGTCGGAAGTAAGTCGTCGGAGGGGGGTGCGGTTTGTTCCGAGGCGAACCCCTCACGGCCCTCGCCGGCGCGAGGGCGGGAGCCGGAAGGAGGAGGAGAGGTTCGGGTCAGGCGAGGGAGGCTTTGAGGGCCCGGCGGAGGACCTTGCCGGTGGGGCTCCGGGGGAGGGCGTCGAGGTGTCGGACGTCGGTGGGGACCTTGTACCCGGCGAGGTTGGCGCGGCAGTGGGCGATGATGGAGGGTTTGTCGAAGGCGGCGCCTTCCTTGAGTTCGACGAAGGCGAGGGGGAGCTCGCCGCGGACGGGGTCGGGGATGCCGACGACGCCGGAGGCGGCGACGGCGGGGTGTCGGTCGAGGACTTCCTCGATCTCGCGAGGGAAGACGTTCTCGCCGGCGATGATGAGCATTTCCTTGATGCGTCCGGTGATGTAGAGGAAGCCGTCGGGGTCGAGTTTGCCCATGTCGCCGGTGCGGAGGAACCCGTCGGGGGTGAGGGCTTTGGCGGTTTCGTCGGGGAGCCCGAAGTAGCCCTTCATGACGTTGGGGCCCTTGATCCAGATCTCGCCCTCGGAGCCGACGGGGAGGGATCGGCCCGTGGCGGGATCGACGA
Source organism: Phycisphaeraceae bacterium (assembly GCA_015200025.1). Taxonomy (GTDB): domain Bacteria; phylum Planctomycetota; class Phycisphaerae; order Phycisphaerales; family UBA1924; genus UBA2396. The sequence goes on from CP054186.1 coordinate 2,154,069, forward strand.
TGCGTTCTTCGATATCGGGGAGGGCCCGACCGACGGAGGCCCGGCGGTATTCCTCGGGGAGGCAGACGTTGGTGACGGGGCTGGTCTCGGTGAGCCCGTATCCCTCGGCGATGCGGACGCCGAAGCGTTGGTGGAACTCGTCGGCGACGGCGCCGGAGAGGGGCTCGCCGCCGGAGACGGCGAACCGGAGTGAGGCGAAGTCGTCGGGGGCGGCGTCTTTGACGGAGAGGAGGGCGCCGTACATGGAGGGGATGCCGACGAAGAAGGTGGGTCGGTGTTCGCGGAGGAGGCGGACGATTTTCTGAGGGACGAAGCGTGCGGTGTAGATGACCTTCATGCCGGCGGCGAGCGGGAGGAGGGTGAGGGCGGTCATGCCGAAGGAGTGGAACTGGGGGAGGACGCCGAGCATGACGTCGTGTCGGGAGAAGTTGGCGTACCGGAAGATCTGGGACATGTTGGCGCGGAGGTTGCCGTGGGAGAGCATGACGCCCTTGGGCTTTCCGGAGGTTCCGGAGGTGTAGAGGAGGACGGCGAGGTCGTCGTGTTCGGCGCGGGCGGGGAGTCGGGGCTCGGGCGCGGACTTGAAGTCGAGGGTTTCGAGGCGGAGGAGGCGTGCGCCGGAGGGCTCGTAGCCCATGAACTCGAGCATGGGCCCGGCGGTGACGACGGTGTCGGCGCCCGAGTCGGTGATGATGTACTCGAGTTCGTCGCGTTTGAGGAGGTAGTTGAGGGGGACGACGGTCCTGCCGAGGGACCAGGCGGCGAGGGCGGCGACGGGGAAGCCCGCGCCGGTGGGGAGGAGGACGCCGACGGTTCGAGAGGAACCGGCGCGTTCGATGGCGGAGGCCGCGTGGAGGGCGGCGAGGAGGAGTTCGATCCCGCGTCGGGGCCCGCGGTCGTCGACGACGGCGTGGGCGAGGGGCCGAAAGAGCAGTCGGCGGATGATGGGCCAATGGACGCTCAACGTGGTCCTCCGGAGAAGGGCGGGGCCGGCGGAGGGGTCGCACGGTCCCGGCGCGGGGGGTATGCTACCGCGGTGTGCGGGGGCGCGTTGGCCCACGGAACCCGTCCATGATGACACGGAACTCGATGGTCTTGGCGTCGGTCTGCGGGGTGGTGGTGCTGTGCGCGGGCCTGGTGGCCCCCGGGTGTGGTGGGGGCGGGGGCCGGGCCGGGGGGGTCCAGACGACGGCGCCCGCGCCGGTGCACGAGGACGATTTCCGCGGGCTGTTCGATCGTGGGGAGTACAACCGGGCGTACGCGTCGGCGTCGCGTCAGTACCCGGCGCTGAGCGGGAGCGCGAAGGACCAGGCGGCGTTGGTGGCGGGGATGTCGGCGTCGCGGGTCGAGCGCCGCGAGGACGCGGAGCGGTGGCTCAGGCCGCTGGTGGACCACCCCTCGTCGGGGGTGTCGGGGTCGGCGTCGGCGACGCTGGGGATGGACGCGCACCGGACGGGCCGGCACGCGGCGGCGATCCCGCTGCTGACGCGGGCGTCCAAGTCGTTGACGGGCGATGATTCGGCGCGGGCGAGTTTTTACGCGGCGGACTCGTTGCAGGCGCTGGGTCGGGACGCGGACGCGCGGGCGATGTACCAGGCGGCGTCGTCGTCGGTCAAGGACGACGCGTCGCTCAAGAGCAAGATCGCGGCGCGGCTGCAGACGATGGGGAACGTGAACCCGGACCCGGTCGCCGGTGCGGGGTCGTACACGATCCAGGTCGGGGCGTACGCGGATTTCGCGCGGGCGATGGAGGTCCGGGCGAAGTTGCAGTCCCGGGCGTCGTCGGCGGGTCTGCCCGACCCGCGGGTGGTGACCATCACGCGGGACGGCAAGACGCTGCACGCGGTACGGGTGGGTCGATTCGCGAACCGGCCGACGGCGGAGGGCGCGCAGCGGCGGTTCGGGGTCGAGAGCCTGGTGATGGTGGCGTCGGGCGAATAACTGCCTGAGGATCGCTCGGGGGTCGGGCGGGTGCCGAACAAAGCACTTACTTTGTGATGAAGGTGTCGGTCACCGGCGGAGGCCGGAACGCCGCGGGGCGCGGTGCGTCGAATCCGGGGAGCGGTGGGCGGTGGCGTGGCACGAAGGAGCGGCTTGTGGGCGAATGCAAGGTCGGAGGAGCGGGGCGCGAGGGGGGGAGTGGGCGTGCGTGGCCGTGCGCGCGGGTGGTGGTGGGCGGCGTGGCGATCGTGGTCGGGGCGGGCCTGCTGGGCGTGGCGGTGGGTGCGGTGGCCCGCGCGGCGGGGGCGCAGCCCGAGAAGGTCGAGCCGGTGGAGGAGTTGACGGGCGATGGGGACGGGCTGGAGTGGGCCCGTCGGCTGTCGATCGATCCTGAGGATCCGAGGCTGGCGGGGTATAAAGCGGCGCAGAAGAAGCGGGCGGAGTTCGAGCGCGGGCTGAGGAAGTTGCGGGCGGAGTCTTTCCGTTCGGAGTATGCGCCCAAGCGTCGCGAGGGGATCGAGAAGATCAAGGCGCACACGGACCCGACGACGTTCCAGAGCCTGATCGCGGTCTTCGGGGAGGAGGGGGAGGACGTTCGGCGGGCGCTGCTCGAGCATTTCCGGGCGAGCCGGAGCGACGCGGGGGACCGCGGGCTGGCGTGGCTGGCGATCACGGACAAGGACGCGGGGATCCGCTCGGCGGCGCGAGAGTTTTTGGAATCGCGGATCGGGGAGGAGGGCAAGGCGACAGCGGGGATGCTCGAGGTGGTCGCTCGTGCGGCGGCGGGCGGCACGTCGGCGCACGTCGAGCGGGCGGCGACGCTGGCGCAGGGGCTGAACCTGTACGAGGTGATCCCGGCGTTGATCGCGGCGCAGGCGGGCGGTGTGGGCGGCGGGGGTGTGGGCGGCGGGGGCGGGGGTGGCGGGGGTGGGCGGCGTGGGGATTTGGCATGGGTGTTTATCGGGGAGCAGCAGGCGTATGTGGCGGACTTGACGCCGCTGGTCAGCGAGCGGGCGGTCGCGTTTGATCCGCAGATCGGGTACGTGACGTCGGGGGCGCTGATCCGGATCCACGACGCGGTGGTGACGGTGAACCACCGGCCGGTGATTCACCGGGCGCTGATGGACCTCGGGTCGAGGCTGACAGGGTCGGACCTGTCGGGCCTCGGTCAGGACCGTGCGGCGTGGGCGGCGTGGCGGGACAGCGCGTACGCGGGTGCGATGGCGGCGCGGAAGGCCGAGCGCGAGGCGAAGTCACACGGAGGGGTGGGGGCGGGGGCGGGCACGGGCGGGGTGTCGGTGCCGAGCGGCTCGGGTGGGTCGGGCGGTGGTGGCGGTGGGTAAGGTGCGGGGTTGGGGCGTTCGTCAGGGGCTTTCACAGGGCGTCGACGCACTTCAAGTCGTGAGAGGATGAATCTCCCCTCACCCCGGCACGCGGTGCGTGTCGGCTTCTCCCCGTTCACGAAGACTCACGGGGTGAGGAAGGGAAGCCGGAAGAAGTGTTCTGTCGGCTGATGGCCGCGGGGTTACTTCGGCGGCGCGGGGGCGGTGGTTGTTTTCTTTTCGAGGCGAGAGAAGTAAGCGCGGACGGCGGGGTGGAGGTCGGGGGAGACGGCGTTGTTCTGGATGGATTGAGCGGCGGACTTGGAGGCGGATTGGACGGCGTCGGCGAGGGCCTGGCGTGATTCGCCGCGGACGGATTCGCCGTGGACGAGGCGGGAGTGAATGACGGGCCCGCCGGTGTTGGTGGAGGGGGCGAGGTGTGTGGCGATGGTGGTGTTGGCGGGCGGGGGCGTGGGGTCGGTCTGGGCGGAGGAGGGGTTTCCGAGGCCGACGCCGGTGCCGGGGCCCGGGGAGGAGCCGGGCTTGCCCATGGATTGGGCGAGGGCGTTCATGCGGGCGCGGGCCTGGGCGAGGGCGAGCTGGGCGGCTTTCTGCGAGCCCTCGCGTCCGCCCATGCACTGGGCGCATTCGCCGGCCTGCTGGAGGGCCTTGGCGAGGGCCTCGATGTCTTCCTTGGAGAGGGCGTTGGCCATTTCCTGGAAGGACTTGGCGAGGTTCTGGAGGTCGACGCCCGAGTCGAGGAGGGCCTGGAGGAGTTGGGTGAGGCGGGCGAGGTCTTCGGGAGAGAGCTCGGGGAGTTGAGCGAGGGCGTCGGGGAGGGAGGTTGATTTGTCGAGGAGTTGCTTGGCGAGTTGGGCGGCCTTGTCGGCGTCGAGGCCGGAAGCCTTGAGGGCGTCGGCGAGAGCGGAGGCGTCGGAGGCCTGGTCGTTGAGTTGCGCGGCGAGGTTGTCGAGCTGGGCCATGAGGTCGTTGAGTTGTTCGGGGTCGAACTCGTTGGCGGCGAGTTGGTCTTTGAGGCTTTCGAGGGCGTCGGAGGCTTTTGAGAACTCGCCGCGGGCGAGTTGCTTGAAGACGTTGTCGAGGGGTCCCTGGCCCGGGTACTTGAGTTTCTCGGCGGCGGCGCGCTGGGCGGCGAGGGTCTGGGCGTTCTGGCTCGCGGCGAGGGCTTCGAGGCGTTGCTCGAGGGATTCGAGGCGTTTGAGTTCGGCGCGTTGGACGTCGGCCGCGTCGAGGGAAGCCGGGGGCGCGGCGTCGGGGTTCTCGGCGTCGTCGGCCTCGGCGATGGCCTGGCGGTCTTCGGGGGCGAGGCGTTCGATGAGCTGGTTGAGGGCCTTGTCGGCCTCTTCGCGGTCGCGGACGGCCTGGGCGAGGCGTTTGTCGTCTCTGGGTGTTGCGGGGGTGGGCGCGAGGAGGTTGTAGGCGGGGAGGGAGATCCACAGGATCAGGAGAAGGACGGCGGCGGCGACGGCGTGGGCGAGGTGCCGCGGGGCGCGGATGGGGAGGGCATCATTGACGCGGATCGAGGCGGCGTGGTCGCGGGCGGTGGCGAGGACAAGGGTGGACCAGGGGCCTGGGCGCTCGGCGCAGGCGACGGCGGTGCCGAGCGATTCGTTGAGGCCGGCGTGGTGGTCGAGGGCGCGGGCGGCGTCGAGTCGTGAGGGCTTGGCGAGGGCGGTGGAGACGGCGGCGGCGAGGAGTGCGGCGGCGGCGAGGGCGGGGGCGACGATGGGCCAGTGGATGGGGGCGTCGGCGAGCCGCTCGGCGGCGCGGAGGAAGAAGGCGGCGGCGAGGGCGACGGCGGCGGCGCGGGCGGCGTCGCGGAGGAAGCGGTTGATTAGGATGCGTCGGGCCGCGGACGAGACGACGCGGTCGATGATGTCCATGGGCGGGCCCTCGGGTCGTTGTGGTATTGTACGGCTTGGGTGGTTGATCGGTGCGTGAAAGTACAGGGTGCTGGGGTGTGTTGAAGGTTCATTCGGTTCGAAAGGCGGGATGGATCAGGCCCGGAATGAGTGGGAAGACCGGGGGGGGGGCAGCCAGAAGGCGGGGATCGTGATGCGGGTGTTGGTGCACGCGGGGTATGTGAGGAGTGAGCCGTGGGAGGGCTCGTCGTGGGTGGGGCGGATCGCGGGGGGGCTCGCGGGGCGTGGGCATCGGGTGTTGGTGGCGTGCGATGGGCTGGATGATGAGGCGGCGCTGCGAGGGTGTGGCGTGGGGGTTGAGGTGTTCCGGCGAGAGCGGGGGAGGCTGGACGCGAGGCCGGGGCCGTTTGTCGCGTGGTCGAGGGACGTGAGGTCGCGGGAGGCGGGGTCGCGAGTGCTGTCGCTGACGGGGTTGGTGGAGGGTGAGGTGTGGCTGGCGGTGGACGCGGGTGCGGCGGCGGGTGCGACGGGGCTTTTCCGGACGATGCCGGTGTTGTCGGCGGGGTTGGAGTTGGTGCATCACCCGTGGGTGATGGCGCGGGCGCTGGCGGAGCGTGGCGCGGCGCGGCGTGGGTTGGCGTTGGGGAGCGTGAGGCTGTGCTTCGGGGAGGGAGGCGGCGGGCGAGTGGGGATCGGGTACGCGGGGCGGCCGGCGACGCGTGACGGTGCGGCGCGGTCGCGGGTGAGGCGGCTGCTGAGGATCGAGGACAGCGCGTGCGTGGTGGCGGCGTCGCTGGGGGCGTTGCGGCGGGGCGCGTTGCGTGGGCTGATGGGAGGCGTGGCGGGCGCGAGGCGGGCGCACCCGGGGCTGGTGCTGGTGGCGATGACGGAGCGGCCGACGGAAGTGACGCGTGCGGCGGAGGAGGTGGGGTGCGCGTCGGGGGTGGTGGTGATCGGGATGACGGGGCGTGTGGGGGACGTGTTGAGCGCGTCGGACGGGGCGGCGGCGGTGGGAGGGTCTGGGGGCGTGGGATCGGGGCGGTTCATCGCGGACGCGTTGTCGAGCGGGCTGTGGGTGGCGTCGTCGTCGGGGGCGTCGGGGGTGTCTTTGTTGAGGCGGGAAGGGAGCGGGGGCGAGATTGTTCATCCCGACGACCCGGGGCGGTGGGCGGCGGCGTTGTCGGGGATGGTGGGCCGAACGGGGGGGATTGTCGCGGGGCTGGAGGAGGCGTCGGTGATCGGGCGGATCGAGCGGGCGTTGGAGGGGGTCGGCGGGGCGCGGGCGGTGCAACCGGGGGGCGTTGGGGTGGTTGAGTGAGGGCGATGAGCATGAACGGCACGGCGGGCTTGGCGAAGGTGCGGGCGTGGGTCTCCCGGGCGGTGGTGCGGGCGTGCGCTGGGGTGGCGGTGATGGGTGTCGGGGTGGGTGTGGGGGTCGGTTGGGGGTGCGGGGAGCGGGGGTACAGCCAGGAGACGCCGGAGGAGGTGGTGAGGTCGGCGGTGCTGATGATCGAGCGAGGGGAGGCCAAGCGTCTCGGGGAGTTGATGTACGGGGCGGACGTGTACGAGCGGGCGTTCTTTCGGCGAGTGGGGTCGCTGCTGGGGAGTATGCAGGGGTTGGCGGAGGCGCTCGCGCGGGCGTTCCCGCGGGAGGTGGAGGCGGCGAAGGAGCAGGCGGTGGCGCGAGCGGCCCGGGGCGCGCGGAGCGGGTCGGCGGTGTCGATGCTGATGTCGCGGACGGCGTCGGGCGAGCAGCGCGAGGCGGCGATGCAGACGCTGATGCGGGAGGTGTTCGCGGACCCGTTCGGGTGGGCGAACGAGGCGTCGTCGCGGGTGACGTTCGCGCCGATCAACGAGGACCTGGTGGCGGTGATGTGGGACGGCAAGCCGGTGCCCCCGTTCGGGCTGACGATGAGGCGGTCGGAGGGGAAGTGGTTCGTGGTGGCGCCGACGAACATCCCGTTTTTGGTGAGGTACTTGCCGCAGACGAAGGAGGACTGGAGCCTGTGGGCGAGCCTGGTGAGGCTGATCGACAACGCGGTGGTGGACCTGACGGGGGACGTCCGCGAGGGGCGTGTGGCGTCGTTCTCGGACACGGGGCGGAAGGTGGGTGAGAAGTTGTTCATGCCCGGGGCGTTGGCGTTGGTGGCGGTGGAGAAGCACTACCGGTTGAAGTTCCAGAGGCAGCGGGAGGCGAGGTCGGGGGCCTCGTCGCCCGGGTGAGGGGCGACGGGGGCCCGGGTACGATGGGATCATGCATGTACTGGTGACGGGCGCGGCGGGGTATATCGGGTCTCACGCGTGCGACCGGCTGCTCAAGGCCGGGCACACGGTGGTCGGGCTGGACGATCTCAGCCGCGGGCACCGTGAGGCGGTGTCGATCGTGGCCGAGGGCGCGGGGGATCGGTTCCGGTTTGTCGAGGGGTCGGTGTGCGACGCCGGGGCGGTGGGGTCGGCGCTGTCGGCGGGGGGGCGGGTGGACGCGGTGATGCACTTCGCGGCGTACGCGCTGGTGGGTGAGAGCGTCGAGAGGCCGCTGCTGTACTACCGGAACAACGTGGGGGGCTTGGTGACGCTGCTGGAGGCGTGCGGGGGGGCGAACGGCGGGGCGGGGGTGCCGCGGTTTGTGTTCTCGTCGTCGTGCTCGACGTACGGGCAGCCGCCGGAGGGGATGATCCCGGTCCGGGAGGATTGTCCGAAGTCGCCGATGTCGCCGTACGGGCGGACGAAATGGATGGGGGAGCAGATCCTGGAGGATTTCGCGGAGGGCGAGCGTCGGGCGGGGCGGGCGTTCGGGTTCGCGTGTTTGCGGTATTTCAACGTGTGCGGGTGCTCGCTGGGGGGCCGGCTTGGAGAGGATCACGACCCCGAGACGCACATCATCCCGGTGGTGATGCAGGCGGCGTTGGGTCGGCGGTCGCACGTGGGGGTGTTCGGGACGGACTACCCGACGCGGGACGGGACGTGCGTGCGTGATTACATCCACGTCGAGGACCTGGCGGACGCGCACATCGCGGTGATGGGGGCGCTCCAGGCGGGCGATGATCGGCGGTACAACCTGGGGATCGGGAAGGGGTATTCGGTCCGTGAGATCATCTCGGCGGTGCGCGAGGTGACGGGGAAGCCGATCCGAGTGGTGGAGGAGGGGAGGCGTCCCGGGGACCCGCCGATGGTGTACGCGGACGCGTCGCGGGTGAGGTCGGAGGTGGGGTGGTCGCCGCGGGTGACGGACTTGAGAGCGATCGTGTCGTCGGCGTGGTCGTGGTTCGAGAAGCACCCCGGGGGCTACGGCGGGGGGAAGAAACTGTGAGGCGTGGAGGGAGGTTCACGGCCTGGGTGTGGGCGGTCGCGGCGTGGTCGTGGTGCGTGTTGGTGCTGGGCGGGGCCGCGACGGCGCAGACGCCGGTGTGGCACGCGGAGGTGGGGACGCCGTTCCTTGAGGTGGGCGAGGGTTCGTGGCCCGCGCGGGTGACGCGTGGGGGGCGGCTTGGGGTGTTGATTGAGGAGGCGGGCCCGATCGCGGGGTGGACGCAGGTGTGGTCGTGGCGATCGGCGGGGACGGTGAACGAGGAGGACCGCGGGCACGCGGCGGCGTGGAACGCGGGTCGCGGGGAGGGCGAGGCGGAGGTTTTGGTCTCGTTCGAGGGTCGGGGCGGGTACGTGGTGTCGTTCCGTGAAGATGGGCGTGTTTTTTTCTCGCAGCGGCCCCGTGAGCCGGACCGCCCGGCGTTCGGGCTGGTGTATCTGAGCGCGGAGGAGGAGCCGGGGGGCGGGCCCGCGCGGGGGAAGTCGGCGGGCGGTGGTCGGGTGGTGTTGCAGCGGACGTCGATGGTGGTGTACGACCCGCTGCGGATCCCACCGCCGGGGTCCGGGGCGTATGTGGAGGTCGGGGAGGAGGAGTGGCGTGGGTTGGCGGTGGTGTTGCCGGGGATGTTCGGGACGCCGGACACGGTGGTGGACGCGTTGGTGAGAAGGCTCCGAGATCGCGGGTGGGTGGTGCTTCGGGTGTTGTCGCCGAGTTCGAGGTTTACGGAGACGGTGGAGTTCGTGATCGATGTTCGTCGGGACCTCCGAGAGCAGGCGGCGGAGGTGTCGCGGGTGCTCTCGACGCGTGCGGCGGAGGTGGCGTACGCGGTGGAGGCCGGGGTGGCGAAGGTGATGGAGCGGCGTTCGTCTTTGGCGGGGCTGCCGCGGGTGATCGTGGGGATGTCGGCGGGTGCGATGACGCTGCCGACGGTGGTGGCGCGTGATCCCGGGACGTACGCGGCGGCGGTGGTGGTGGGCGGGGGCGCGGATTGGTGGCTGATCAACGAGCGGAGCAACTACCGATCGGGCGTGGACGCGATCCGGGTGAAGTGGGTGGGCGGGGGGGCGGGGGGAGAGGTCGGGGAGGCGGAGCGACGGGCGTTCGACGAGGCGTACCTGGCGAGTTCACCGCTGGACCCGTTCCACACGGCGTCGGTGCTGCGTGGGAAGCCGGTGTACGTGTTCCAGGGGACGCTGGACCGGGCGGTGCAATCGGAGTTGGGGGACGTGCTGTGGGAGCGTCTGGGGAGGCCTCACCGGGTGACGGTGCCGTACGGGCATGAGTTGATGTTCGGGTCGTTCGCGACGCGGGTGACGGAGGTGGTGGGGTGGCTCGGGGAACGGACGGCGAGGGGCGTGGACGGCGGGCCGTCGGCGGGCGGGCGGTCGGGTGGTGGGAGCGGGGAGCGAGATGGGCGGTAAGAAGTCGTTGCGGGCGTGGGTGAATGTGTGGAGCCGGCGGCTGCATCGGTGGGGCGCGGTGGCGGTGTTTGTGCCGCTCGGGGTGGTGGTGGTGACGGGGATTTTGCTGCTGGTGAAGAAGGATGTCGGGTGGGTGCAGCCGGCGACGGTTCGCGCGGGGGCGATCGAGGACGGGGAGCCGTTGGTGGACCTGGAGGGCGTGCTGTCGGCGGCGAAGGGTGCGCCGCGGGCGGGGATCGCCGGGTGGGGTGATGTGGCGAGGGTGGATATCCGCCCCAAGGACGGGACGGCGAAGGTGGTGGGCACGAGCCGGTGGGAGGTGCAGGTGGAGCTGCGGGGTGGGCGTGTGGTGTCGGAGGCGTACCGGCGGAGCGACCTGATCGAGTCGCTGCACGACGGGTCGTGGTTCCATGACCGTGTGAAGATGTGGGTGTTCCTGCCGTCGGGTGTGGTGTTGCTGGGGCTGTGGGCGACGGGGATGTACCTGTGGGTGCTCCCGATCTGGGCGAGGCGGGCGGGGGCGGCGCGTCGCGCGTCGGTGGGTCGTGGCGGCGGCGTGGGGGTGTAAGCGGAGGTGGGGGCCTACGGTGGTCGGTTTGCGAGGTTTGTGGCGACGCGACGTTCCATCCCCTTGATGTCGAGGCCCGCGTACGCGGGGGAGCTGACGGCCGCGTTCCTGTTCTCGTTCGTGCTGGCGGTGATCGAGGGCGGGGTGATCGGGGTGTTCATCAAGCAGACGTTCTCGGGGACGGTGGACCCGAGGTGGCTGAACGTGGCGGTGGCGTTGTCGGCGGCGGCGAACGAGGTGGCGAACCTGGTGTCGTTCGGGTGGGTGATGGCGTCGCACGGTCGGCGGAAGGTGCGGTTCATCGCGGGGCTGCAGTGCGTGCTGGTGGCGGCGGTGGTGGCGTTGGCGTTCATGCCGCGGTCGGCGGCGGGGCTGGCGTTCACGGTGGGGGCGGTGCTGGTGGCGCGGGTGTGCTGGTCGGGGGTGGTGACGCTGCGGACGGTGGCGTGGCGGATGAACTACCCGCGTGAGATCCGCTCGCGGGTGGTGGCGAACCTCTCGAGCGTGACGCAGACGGTGGTGGCGGTGTGCGGGCTGATGGTGGGCGTGATGCTCGACGCGGACCCCGGGGCGTTCGCGGCGTTGGCGCCGTGCGCGGCGGCGGTGGCGCTCCTGGGCGTGCGCCGGTACTCGAGGGTGCGGGTCAGGGGCGAGGCGGCGCTCTTGGCGGGTGAGCGGGAGAAGCCCCGCGGGGCGGGGGTGTTGAGGCCGTGGTCGGGGTTCATGGCGGCGTGGGGCGTGCTGCGTGCGGACGCGCGGTTCGCGCAGTTCATGGGGTGCATGTTCCTGCTGGGCATGGGGAACCTGATGCTGATGCCGGTGCTGGCGATCAGCCTCAAGGCGCAGTTCGGGCTGGGGTACACGGCGTCGATCGTGGTGACGTCGACGATCCCGGCGCTCCTGATCCCGTTGACGACGCCGCTGTGGGCGACGCTTTTGGACCGGGCGCACGTGGTGCGGTTCCGTGCGTACCACTCGTGGGTGTTCGTGGTGGCGGTGGCGGTGCTGCTGGGGGGCGTGGCGAGGACGGACCTGTGGATGATGTACGCGGGGTCGCTGCTGATGGGGGTGGGGTTCGGTGGCGGGGCGTTGGCGTGGAACCTGGGTCACACGGACTTTGCGCCGCCGACGGAGACGAGCCGGTACATGGCGACGCACGTGACGCTCAACGGGGTTCGAGGGTTGTTCGCGCCGTTGCTGTCGGTGTGGCTGTACAACGCGGTGTTGGAGGAGGGGGCGTGGGGGATGCCGCCGGGGGTGGTGCCGGTGGGGGTGTCGCTGGTGTTCACGGTGCTGGGAGCGGCGGGGTTCGTGTGGCTGTACCGGTCGATGGGCGAGGCCGGTCGGAACGCGACGAAGCGCGGGTAGGGTTGGGATGTTCGCCGACCCCTCACCGCCCCACGCGCGGCGTGGGTCACTTCTTCCCGTTCGCCGGGGCTGACGGTGGGAGGGTGGGGAAACCGGAGCGCATGAAGGAGGTGGTGGCCGGGGCGTGTCGTGGGGGGCTCAGGCGAGGAGGCCGACGAGGGTGGCGGCGATGGCGAGTCCGGCGAGCATGAGGGATTCGCCGGCGATGAGCCCCGAGGCGAGGGGGATGTTGTAGTTCTCGCTGGACTTCTTGTGGGCGCGGAACCAGAGGAGGGCGAGGACGGCGCCGACGAAGAAGGAGAAGGCGTTCTGGAAGGGCATGACCCAGGCGAGGCCCAGGCCGGTGGCGGAGGGCATGAAGCGTCGGGCCTTGGCGGGGAGGAGGCGTTCGAGGACGGGGAGGGCGATGCCGACGGCGGACCCGATGAAGAGGGCGGTGACGGCGGAGGGGGGGAGTTCGGAGATGCCCTTGGTGAGGACGCGCGCGACGCCGGCCCAGGCCTGTGTGGCGGGGAGGGCGAACTCTTCGAGCTTGGCGCGGGTGGGGACCATGAGGTACCAGATGGGGACGATGGCGACGGTCCCGAAGAAGACGCCGGTGAACTGGGCGAGGAACTGGCGGCGCGGGTTGGCGCCCAGGAGGTACCCGGTTTTGAGGTCGGTGAGGAGGTCGGCGGAGGAGGAGGCGGAGTTGGCGGCGATGCCGGCGGAGGCGAGGTTGGCGGCGAGGTTGCGCGGGGCGAGGGCGGCGAAGAGGAGCTGCATGACCTTGCCCATGGCGCCGATGGGGGTGGTGTCGGTCTCTCCGGTGGCGCGTGAGGCGACGAGGGAGAGGACGAAGGACATGGCGACGGCGATGAGCCCGGCGTACCAGGTGACGCCGAAGGCCTGGACCTGGAGCCAGACCATGGCGATGGTGATGGGGAGCATCCCGACGATCATCCAGGAGCCGGGGACCTCGATCTTGGCGAGTTGGGCCTCGATGGGGGTGTCGCCGGGCGCGGTGGCGGCGGGGGCGCGGACGCCGGTGAAGGCGCGGGCGATGGTCTTCCATTGGAGGGCGACGGCGGTGAGGGAGGAGAAGACCATGACGGCCGTGCCGCCCCAGAGGGACCATCGGTGGATGACGAGGGTCTCGCCGGCCCAGGACCAGGTGAAGTTGGGCTTGAACTTGGCCTGGTTGAAGGCGTCGAGGGCGGCGGCGGCGGCCCGGTCGTCGGGGAGGCCCTTGGCGAGGGCGTCGGCCTTGGCGCGGTCGGCGGCGAGACGCCCGGGGAGGTCGGCGGCGTCGAGGGCGGCGGCGGTGGAGGCGGCGCCCCCGAGGGCCTTGGCGACACCCTTCTCGATCGACGCGAGGGCCTCGTCGGTGTAGCCCCCGGGCGGGTCGTCGTGCCCGGCGGCGAAGTCGTTGATGGCGCCCGTGGCGGCGTTGAGGGCGGCTTTGCGGACGACGGCGGTGTCGAGGTTGAAGGCGGCGGCGGCGTCGGCGGCGGCGTCGGCGAGGCGCTGGGCGTCGGCCTGGAGCCAGGCGACGATCGACGAGCGGTCCGGGTGGGCCGGGTCGGTGAAGTCGCCGGTGGTCATCGCGTCGGCCTTGTCGGCGGCGCGGACGGCGTCGAGGACGGCCATGGCGGGTCGTTCGAGGACGGCGGCGTCCTGCTTGGCGAGGTAGGGCCCGACGCCGACGTAGAGGAGGAGCGAGGCGATGAGGAGGGAGGCGCTGATGCGCATGCCGACGATCATGCCGGCGGCGATGAGGAGGGCGGAGGGCTCGAAGGCGAACCCGGCGGGGTGGCGGCCGCCGGGGTAGAGGCGGTCGGCGGCGTGGATTTCGAGTTCGCCCGGGATGCGGAGGAAGGGGATTTTGCCCAGGGTGTTGCGGAGGAGGCCGACTTTCTCGACGACGTCGTCGGGGGCGCGGAGGAACCCGATGATCAGTCCCGAGGCGAGCCCGGCGACGAGGATGTAGGCCTTCTTGATGGCGTCGGCGGATTCGGAGTAGAGGCTGCGGAGGGTCTCGGCGGCGGCGGTGCCGGTGGGGAAGGGGAGGCGCTCGTGGTTGATCATCTGCCGCTTCATGGGGATGGCGAGGAAGACGCCCATGAGCCCGGTGCAGAGGGTGAAGACGACGACGACCCACGGGGGCGTGATGTCCCAGGTGTACATGTCGGCGGTGGTCTTGCCCTCGGGGATGGGTTCGAGGAGGACCAGGGCGCCGAACATGGTGGCGATGGTGGAGCCCGTGGCGTACCCGGCGGCGGAGGCGCACGAGGCCATGCAGGCGTTCTCGAGGATCGACATCTGGGAGACCTTGCCCCGGGCGGCGAGGCGGACGGTGTTCCAGATGACGAAGGAGAGGACGCAGGCGGTGATGGCGATGCCGAAGGCCCAGCCGATCTGGAGGGTGGTGTAGAGGTTGGCGGCGGACATGAGCATGCCGAGGAACCCGCCCATGACGACGGCGCGGACCGTCAGTTGGGGCATGCGGTCGCCCTGGTAGACGTGCCGGAACCAGTGCGCGTCCTTCTGCTCGGGCGTGGCGTCCGCGGGCAGCTCCGGGATGGTGTTGTCGGGCATGTCGGCAGGATACGTCCGGGCGGGAGCGGGTTGCAAGGCGGCCGGCGGGGGCGTGCGTGCGGGGCGAGGGGGCATTGGGGTGGGCGGGTGGCCTGGGGGAGGGGCTAGTGTTGGGGATGAGCCGGTACGCGGAGCCTGGGCTTGGGCAAGGTCCATTCGGGGGCGGGGGCGATGAGTACGGGGGCGGGGGGTGGAGCCCCGAGCACGGTCCCGAACGGGTGAGCGGGCTGGCGATCGCGTCGCTGGTATCGAGCCTGCTGTGCGTGACGGGGCTGGCGGGAGTCGGGTTCGGCCTGCTGGCGTTGTGGCGGATCTCGGCGGAGCGGGGGCGGTTGTCCGGGCGTGGGCTGGCGTTCACGGGGATCGTGCTGGGGTTGATCTCGACGTCGGTGATCGGGGGGACGCTGCTGGGGTTCCGCAAGGCGGCGGCGGAGGCGCTGGCGACGTTCTACCTCCCGACCACGGCGTTCTTCGAGGCGGTGGACCGCGGTGACGCGGACGCGGTGCGAGCGGCGTTCGATGCGTCGGCCCGGGAGCGGGTGACGGGGGAGGAGATCGAGCGGTTCGCGGGGGAGGTGCGCGGGGCGCTGGGGCGGGCGGTGGGTGCGATCGCGTCGCTGGACGACGCGATGGTGGCGGGGCGGCTGGGGGCGGCGGCGCGGAGCGGGATTTTCGGGGCGGACGTGGGCGGGGGGACGATGAAGTTCGAGCGGACGCCGGCGTTGGTGTTCTTCCGGGCGGTGCCCGGGGGGGTGTCGGCGCCGGGGACGCTGTCGGGCGTGTCGGCGTTCCCGGGGGGGCGGCTGGTGAGCCTCGGGGTGCTGCTGGCGGACGGCCGGCGGTTCGAACTGCCGGCCCCGACCCCGACCTCGACCCCGACCTCGACCCCGGCGCCGTCGTCGGGGGGCGCGGGGCCCGCGGGTGAGGGCAAGGGCGGTGGTGGTGGGGGGGGGAGTGGTGGGGAGGAGGCGGCGCGATGAGCGAGGGCGCGAATCCGGACGGGGTGAAGCCGGTGATCTCGATGCGCGGGGTCAAGCGGGTGGCCGGCGGGCGGGTGATCTTGGATTCGGTGGACCTGGACGTGTACCCCGGGGAGACGATGGTGATCATGGGGGGTTCGGGGTCGGGCAAGTCGACGATGCTGCGGCTGATGATCGGGGCGATCACGCCGGAGGCGGGGCGGGTGGAGATGCTGGGCCGGGAGGTCAACCCGCGCGACGAGATGTCGATGAACGACCTGCGGAAGAGGTTCGGGATCCTGTTCCAGAGCGGGGCGTTGTTCAACTCGATGACGATCGCGGACAACATCGCGCTCATGCTGCACGAGCACACGGACCTGCCGCGGGAGCTGATCGACTTCCACGTGAAGCTGAAGCTGGAAGCGGTGGGGCTGTTGGAGCACGCGGGGAAGTACCCGGCGGAGATCTCGGGGGGGATGAAGAAGCGTGCGGGGCTTGCGCGGGCGTTGGCGCTGGACCCGGTGATCTTGTTTTATGACGAGCCGTCGGCGGGGTTGGATCCGGTGACGAGCGCGCAGATCGACCAGTTGATCGTGAAGCTGTCGAAGCAGCTGAACGTGACGTCGGTGGTGGTGACGCACGAGATGGACTCGGCGTTCGCGATCGCGGACCGGATGGCGATGCTGGACTCGGGGCGGATGCTGGCGGTGGAGCCCAAGGCGTGGTACGACCGCCTGCGGCGTGTGCCGGCGGAGGAGGCGGAGGGGCTGGGCGAGCGGGAGCGGCTGATCCGGCAGTTCCTCCGCGGGGACGCGGAGGGCCCGCTGGGCGAGCGGCGGACGGTGGAGGCGTTCATGGAGTCGCTGCTGGGGGTGCCGGGCGGGTTGTTGCCGACGCCGAGCGTGGAACCGACGCGGGTTCGGTGAGGGCGGTCGAACGCCGGTGGTCGGTCGGGCGTACAGGTGAGCGATGCGGAGCGGTCGAGGCGTGTGGTCGAGGGCGCGGTGGCGGGTGAATCTGGCGGCGCGCGCGCTGCGCTCGGGGCTCCGGCGGTACCCGGCGGAGTTGGCGCGGGCGTTGGCGGGGGTGTCGCCGGGCGAGGCGGCGGCGAGGCTGGCGCCGAGGCTGCCGGAGGGCGCGGGGCTGTCGGCGTCGTGGCTGGGGCACGCGTCGGTGCTGATGCGTGTGGGTGGCGCGACGGTGCTGACGGACCCGGTGTTCTCGCACCGTGTGGGCCCGCGGATCGCGGGGCGGACGCTGGGGCTGGCGCGGACGGACGCGGTGGGCGGGGTGGAGGTGGGGCGCCCGGACGTGATCCTGGTGTCGCACGCGCACTTTGATCATCTGGATCGACCGACGCTGGCGAGGCTGGCGGACGAGCGGACGACGGTGGTGACTCCGGTGCGGGTGCGGAGGCTGATCCCGCGTGGGTTTGCGCGGGTGATCGAGGTGGAGCCCGGGGGCGTGGTGGAGGTGGCGGGGCTGGAGGTCCGTGCGGTCAGGCCGAGGCATTGGGGCGCGAGGGCCGGGCTGGACCGGCGTCGCGGGTACTCGGCGTACGTGATCTCGGGGGGCGGGCACCGCGTGCTGTTCGGCGGGGACACGGCGGACACGGACGCGTTCGATGCGCTGGCGTCGGCGGGCGAGGGCTGGGGCGGCGGGGTGTCGCTGGCGGTGATGGGGATCGGGGCGTACGACCCGTGGGCGCACGCGCACGCGAACCCCGAAGAGGTGTGGCGGATGTGCGGGCGGATGGGGGCGAGGTTCGTGCTCCCGGTGCACCACTCGACGTTCCCGCTCGGGGACGAGCCCGAGGGCGAGCCGATGGCGCGGCTGCTGGCGGCGGCGGGGGACGACGCCGGGCGGGTGATCCGGGTCAGCCCCGGCGAGGTGTGGGTCGGGCCGGGTGAATGGGCCCGGTGATACACTGGCGGTATGAGGCGTTCACGCGCGAGTGCGGTCGGCGGGGTGTTCGTGGTGCCGCTGGCGCTGGCCGGGTGCTCGGCGTACGAGGCGCCCGAACTGCGGGTGGTCTCGGTGGGGGTGTCGGAGCGCTCGGCGGAGGCGGTGGTGCTGCGGGTGGTGATCGACGCGGAGAACGCGAACGACGTGGCGCTCCCGCTGCGTGACGTGGAGTACGAGGTCGAGGTCGGGGACGGCGGGGAGGGGCGGGTCTTCCGCGGGGTGAGGTCGGCGGAGGCGACGCTGAGGCGGTTCGGGACGCAGCAGATCGAGGTGCCCGCGGTGGTCGCGGCGGGGTCGTGGCCGGGAGAGGGCACGCCGTACGTGATCCGCGGGCGGCTGCGGTACACGACGCCCGGTGAGATCGCGCAGATCCTGTTCGACGCGGGGGTCCGCCGGCCCGAGGTGTCGTTCGAAGGGCGCGGGGTGATCGGCGCCGCGGGGGCTCCGTGAGGGGCGCCGGGGGTCGGGGTCAGGCGTTCTTGAGTTTGTTGAGGGCGTTGAGGGCGGCGATCTTGTAGCACTCGGCGAGCGTGGGGTAGTTGAAGACGGTGTTGACGAAGTACTCGACGGTCGCCTTGAAGGCGATGGCGGCCTGCCCGATGTGGATGAGCTCGGTGGCGCCGGTGCCGATGGCGTGGACGCCCAGGACGGTGTGCGAGTCCTGGTGGATGAGCAGCTTGAGCATCCCGGTGGTGTCGCCCAGGAGTTGCCCGCGGGCGGTCTCGGCGTAGCGGGCGATGCCGGCTTCGTAGGGGATGGATTCGGCGGTGAGGCGCTCCTCGGTCCACCCGACCATCGAGATCTCGGGGATGGAGTAGATGCCGTAGGGGAGGGTGAGGTCGACGGACTCGAAGGGCACGCCGAACATGTGGCACGCGGCGAGGCGGCCCTGCTCCATGGACGTTGAGGCGAGGGCGGGGAACCCGATGACGTCGCCGGCGGCGTAGATGTGGGGGACCTTGGTCTGGTAGTGGGCGTTGACGGGGATGCGTCCGCGGGGATCGGCATCGAGCCCGGCGGCCTTGAGGTTGAGCCCGTCGGTGGCGCCCTGGCGTCCGACGCAGTAGAGGAGGGAGTCGGCGCGGAGGGTTTTCCCGGATTCGAGCTCGGCCTCGACGATGGTCTCGTTCGAGGCGCGGACCCCGCGGGGCGGCTCGGCCGTGCGGATCGAGACGACGCGCTCGCCCATGCGGAGGGTCACGTCGGCGCGGCGGAGGTGGTATTGGAGGGCCTCGATGATCTCGGCGTCGACGAAGTCGAGCAGGCGGGGGCGTCCCTCGATGAGCGTGACCTTGACGCCCAGGGCCGCGAGCATGGAGGCGTATTCGGTGCCGATGACCCCGCCCCCGACGACGATCAGCGATCGGGGGAGGTGCTTGAGCTTGGGGAGGTCGTCGGAGGAGAGGATCGTGCGCTGGTCGAACGGGACGCCCGGCGGGTTCGCGGGCGTGGTGCCCACGGCGATGATGACGTACTCGGCGGCGAGGGCGGTGGAGGCGTGCTCGGCGACGGCGTCGATGGTCGTGGCGTCGCGGAACTGGGCGCGCCCGGTGATCACGTCGATCCCGTTGGAGGCGAAGTGGTCGCGGACGAGCTCGACCTCGGCCTTGATGACGGACTGGCAGGCGGCGGTGAGGTCGGCGAAGAGGGCGTTGCGGGCGGCCGCGAAATCGGCGGCCTGCGGGAAGGCGTGCTCGCGGTGGGCGGCGCGGAGGATGGCCTCGCGCAGGGCCTTGGAGGGGATGGTGCCGGTGTTGATGGCGACCCCGCCGACGACCTCCCGCTGCTCGACGACGGCGACGGACTTCCCGAGTTTGGCGGCCTGGATCGCGGCCCGTTGGCCCGCGGGGCCCGAGCCGATGACGCAGAGGTCGTACTGACGCATCGGCGCATGGTACCCCGCCGGGGCGCCGACGGGTGACCGCACGGGGGCGGGGGACTACCCTTGGGACCGGCCGGAGTGGCGGAATGGCAGACGCGACGGATTCAAAATCCGTTTCTCGCAAGAGAGTGTGGGTTCAAGTCCCTCCTCCGGCATTGACCGACGGGTGAACAGGGTGGTCGGGCCCGTGGCGGCGGGTGGCGGTACACTGGCGGCCCGTGTGTGGGCGTGGGCTCGGGGGGTGGGTTCCCCGGAGGTATCGCCCCATGGACTGTTTCAGTCGCCCGATCCGGCTTGTGTGCGTGGCGTTGGTGGCGGGGACGGCGTCGTGCGCCCCCTTGCACGCGGTGCCGGGGGCGCCGGAGGCCGGTGAACCCGCGGGGTCGTGGTCGCCCGCGGTGGTGACGTTCCCGCAGTACCCGACGCTCAGCCCGGACGGGTCGAGGGTGGTGTTCTCGTGGCGCGGGGACTTGTGGGCGGTGGGGGCCGAAGGCGGGGCGGCGGCGAGGCTCACGAACCACCCGGCGCACGAGCGGCGGAGCGAGTTCTCGCCCGACGGCTCTCTGCTGGCGTTCGAGTCGGAGCGGGACGGGGGCCGGAACCTGTACGTGATGCCGATGATCGCCGGGCCGGGCGGGTCGGTGCTGGCGGGTGAGGTCCGTCGGGTTCACGTGATGGACCGTGCGCAGTCGTTGTCGGGGTTCTCGCCGTGCGGGGGGTACCTGCTGCTCAACTCGGGGCACGAGCCGGCGATCTACCGCGGGCAGCGGATGTACCGGGTGCCGGTGGTCGGCGGGGTGCTCGAGCGTCTGACGGACGCGCACGGGAACTCGCCGAGGCTCTCGCCCGACGGCGGGACGCTGGTCTTCTCGTACCGCCGGCACGATTTCAACCGCCCGCGTTACCGCGGCTCGGGGACGTCGGACGTGTGGGCGATGACGGTCGCGACGGGCGAGTTCCGGCGGGTGACGTCGGACGGGGCCGACGACGCGGACGGGTTCATGCTCGGGGATGGGTCGGTCGTGTTCGTATCGTCGCGAGACGGGCAGAACAACCTGTGGAAGATCCCGGCGGGCGGGCGCGACGGCGACGCGGTCCGGCTGACCGCGTTCGCGCCGGGCGGTTCGGGCTCGATCGGGCACGGGGTGCGCGACCTGAGCGTCAGCGCGGACGGACGCCGGGCGGTGTTCGTGGTGTGGGACACGCTCTACACGCTGGACCTCTCGGCCCCCGGGGCGGCCCCGCGAGCGGTGGAGGTGGCGGCGTCGTCGGGGGCGGACGAATCGGACTGGAACCGGACGAACATCGGGCGTGAGGCGGGCGAGGCGGCGCTGAGCCCCGACGGGAAGACCCTGGCGGTGGTGGCGCGGGGCGAGGTGTTCGTCCGCTCGACGGCGGAGAACCGCCCGACCAGGCGCGTGACGAACACGGCGGGCCGCGAACGGGACCTGGCGTGGTCGGCGGACGGGCGCGTGCTGTACTTCGTCTCGGACGAGACGGGCGTCCCGAGGCTCTACGCGGCGACGGTCGCGATGGCGCGAGAGGACCTCCAGCCCCCCAAGGCCACGCCCGAGGCCAAAGAGCCCGAGGGTGCGAAAGAGCCCGCGGCGGCGGAGCCCGAGAAGTCCGATGATGCCCCGGCCGGCGCCGACGGGGCGAAGGGCGACGGGAAAGCCACGCCCCCGAACGGGACGAAAGACGCGAAAGCCGCGAAGGCCGAGCCCGACCACGGGAAGCGTTGGGCCGAGTCGATCCGGTATTCGGTGTCGATGGTGAGCACGGGGCTGGAGTCCGACGGGCAGGACCTGAGGAACGGGGTGTTCGGGGTGGAGGTGTCGGGCCCGATCCCGTCGCCCGACGGGCGGGCGATGCTGCTGATCCGCGGGCGAGGGGACCTTGTGCTGCACGACCTGGCCGGCGGCGAGAACCGCGTGCTGTTGGAGTCGTGGAACCGCCCCGAGGTGGTGTGGGCGAGCGACAGCCGGCACATCGTCTATTCGGTGAGCGACCACGATTTCCAGAGCGACATCTACATCCTGGATACGGGCGACCCCGGCGCCTCACCGGTGAACGTGACGCGGCACCCGGACATCGACGATTCGCCGCGGCTGACGCACGACGGGAAGGTGCTGTACTTCCGCTCGGAGCGTGCGGGGAGCAACGGCGATTATGACGTGTGGTACGTTTTCCTCGACCGGTCGCTCGAGGCGATGACCGCGTACGAGCTTGACGAGTATTTCAAGGCCGCGGCGGACGAGGTGAAGAAACTCAAGCCCGCCAAGCCGACGCCGTCGAAGTCGGCGGAGGTTCCTCCCGAGGGAGACGCGGGGGGAGACGCGGCGAAGACCGAGCCGAAGAAGAAGGACGAGCCGAAGACGCCTACGCCTTTGAAGTTCGACACGGACGACGCGTACCTGAGGGTGCGTCGGCTGACGAGCATCCCCGGCGGGTTGTCGGGGCTGATGATCACGCCCGCGGGCGACCGGGTGATGTTCAACGCGACGGACGGGGACCGCTCGTTCGTCTCGGTCTCGAGGAAGAACGACGACCGGAAGGTGATCCAGGCGGGCGGGGCCTCGCCTATGGGCGTCTCGCTGACGGGCGACAAGGTGACGTACGTGGCCCGGGGGCAGGCCTCGACGGCGAACCCCTCGACGGGCAAGAGCGACGCCATGCCCATCGACGCGCCGGTGGTGATCGACGTGGGCGCGGAGCAGCGGCAGAAGTTCCACGAGGCCGCCCGCACGATCGGGAACGTCTTCTATCACCCGACGCTCAAGGGGCTCGATTGGCGGGCGATGACGGCGCGGTACGGCACCCTGGCGGAGCGGACCCGGACGCCCGAGGAGCTCGCCCGCGTCGTGCAGATGCTCTTCGGCGAGCTCGACGGTTCGCACACGGGGATCTCGCCGGCGGGCGGGTTCAGCGCCACGCCGACCGGCACGGGCTACCTCGGGGTCGAGACCCGCCCGTCGGCGGACGGCCTGGAAGTCACCCGCGTGCTGCCCGAGTCGCCCGCGCTCCTCCCCATCGGCGGCCCGACCCACGCGATCGAGGTGGGCGACGTGATCGTCGCGGTCGAGGATCGGCGTCTGAGGTCCGATCGTGGCACGACGGACCTGACCACGGCGCTCCTGGGCCGATCGGGTCAGGAAACGCTGATCGAGATCCAGCGGAAGGACGCGGCGAGGCCGAGGTTCGTGATGCTGGTCCCGATCTCCGGGGCGGCGGACGCCCGGCTGCGGTACCAGGCGGAGGTCCAGCGCCGCGCCGAGCGTGTCGACGAACTCTCGGGCGGGCGGCT
Source organism: Phycisphaeraceae bacterium (assembly GCA_015200025.1). Taxonomy (GTDB): domain Bacteria; phylum Planctomycetota; class Phycisphaerae; order Phycisphaerales; family UBA1924; genus UBA2396. Next base: position 2,176,566 of record CP054186.1, read on the forward strand.
GGGGTACCTGCACATCCAGGGCATGAGCATGCCCTCGGTGCGGGACTTTGAGCGGGACCTGTACGCGGCCGCCTCGGGCAAGGACGGGTTGGTCATCGACGTGCGCGACAACGGGGGGGGCTCGACGGCGGACATCCTCCTCTCGAGCCTGACGGCCCCGGTGCACACGTTCACCGTCCCGCGGGGGGCCGACCCGGGCGCGATCCCCAGCGACGCCTACCCGCGCGACCGCCGCCTGATCTACGGGTACTCCAGGCCCATCTCCGTGCTGATCAACGAGAACTCCTTCTCCAACGCCGAGATCTTCGCCCACGCGATCAAGACCATCGGGCGCGGCGTCCTGGTCGGAACGGCGACATACGGCGGGGTGATCTCGACCGGGGCGGCGTCGCTGATCGACGGCTCGACGATCCGCACGCCCTTCCGCGGGTGGTACCTCCCCGACGGGCGGGACCTCGAGAACAACGGGGCCAGGCCCGATCTCGACGTACCGATGACCCCCGACGCCGAGGCCCAAGGGCGTGATCCGCAGCTCGAGGCCGCGGTGAAGGAGTTGATGGAGCGGGCGGAGAAGGCCCGACGCGAGCGCGAGGCGGTGCGGGCCAAGCCGGCCGAACTGCCCCGATAGTCGAGCGGGGCCGCGTGGTCAGCACCCGGCCTCGAAGGCGTCGAGGAACCCGTCGAGGTCGAAGTAATCGACAAAGCCGTCGGCGTTGACGTCGGGCGACGCCCCGTGCGGGCAGGCCTCGCCGTCGAAGCACGCCAGGAATGCGAGCAGGTCGTGGCAATCGACGAACCCGTCGCGGTCGAAGTCGGCCGGGCACGGCGTCGGCCCGTCGCTCGACAGCACGAACACGCCGCTGCCCGGGTACCCCTCGATCCCCCCATGCCCGGCGATGAACCGATCACCCGACGCGAGCACGCCGCTCAGCGTGCGGATCCCGTCCGCGGGCAGCCCGCCGGCCACCTGTTCGATCAGGAGCCCGATACCGGCGTCGGGCGTCCACACGAACGTCTGAGCTCCGGCGAGCGACCCGTCGTCGTTGATCAGCATCGCATGCCCGAACACACGGCCTCGCTCGTCCACGCGTTCGGGGAGCGTGGAGGTGTACCGATCGGGCCCGACGAAGAGCACGAGCTCGTGCGTCGTGTTCGTCGGCCAGTGGTGCGCCCAGCCCGCCGCCGCGACGAGCACGCCGAAGTCGCCATGGACCTGGGACGTTCCGATGATCCACCCCGCGTCGTTCGCGGCGACGATCGTGGACGACGCCGACCCGTCGGGGTGTACGTAGGGCGGGCCCGAGAAGAACCCGAGGCGCCGGGTCGGTTCCCCGGCCCTCACGGCCCACGCCGACCAGCCGCGGCTGGCCGTCCCGCTGTACCGCCGCGAGCGGCCCGTCGCCAGCCCGCCGGGGGTGATCGCCAACGACTCCACCTCGCGCAGCCCGTCCGCGCGGGTGTGCTCCGCGTCGAAGAGGCCGACGCGGGCCGACCCGAGCCCGGGCGCGTCGAGGAACGCCGAGACGCCGACCTGCGTGTCCGGGGATCGTGAGTAACGGTTCGAGAGCCCCACGGCCGTGCCCGAATCGCTCACCGCCAGGACTTGGCTGATCCGCGAGCCGTTGAGCCGAGTGTGCTCGTCGTCGGTCAGGCCCACCCGTCGGAGTCCGTCGAGCGGCGAGATCACCCACGCCGAGAATCCGCGGGGCGTGGTGCCCTCGAACCGGCGGTTGCGTCCCGCGGCCCACCCGCCCGGCGTGATCCCCCAGGCCTCGGTCTGCTGCACGCCGTCGGAGGCGGTGTGCTCCGCGTCGTGGAGGCCCACGCGCGTGGTCGTCCCGTCGGGGTCGGCGAGCCAGGCCGAGTCGCTCCCCGAGTTGTTGGTCCCGCGGTATCGGGTCGAGAGGCCGAAGAGACGTCCGGCGTCGCTCATCCCGACGAGCCGCATCGAGACCAGCCCGGTGTTGCTCGTGTGGTCCGGGTCGTCGAGGCCGACTTTCACGCTGCCCGCGCCGGGCGAGGCGATCCACGCCGACGCGCCGCGGGGCTGACCCTCGAGGATCCGCGACGAGGTCCCCGAGGCGTGCGACCAACCTGTCGGCCCGTCACCGATGATGCGGAAGACGCCGCTGGTTCCGTACCCGTTGGGGTCCGTGTGCATCGCGTCGGTGAGCCCCACGATTTCGCGGACGTTGTCGGTCCCGAGGACCCAAGCGGTCTGCCCGACGGGGTTCCAGTTTCCGCCGTACTGCCCGGAGAGTCCGAGCACGGCGCCGCCCGGGCTCATGTGGAGCACCCAGCTCTCGCGGTACCCGCTCTCGCTGGTGTGCCGCGGGTCGGTCAACGAGATATCCCGCGTCGCCGTGTCGCACGCCCGCCGCACCCACGCCGAGGAACCCCTCAGCGACAAACCGCCCTCGTACCGCTCGGCGTTCCCCGCCGTGTCGCCCTGGGCGTTCCACGCGTGGATGAACGAGGATTGATACCCGTTCTGACGGACGTGCTCGGCCCCCCAGAGCCCGACCCGCACCGTGCCCGCGCCGGGTCGGTAGACCCACGCCGAGAGTCCGCCGTTGTCGCCGAAGCCGACGTAGCGACGCGAGAAGCCGAACACCGTCCCGCCGAGACCAACGCCCGTGACGTTGCTCGCCATCTGGTTGTTGTCACTCGCCCGCATGTGGTCGGCGTCGTAGAACCCGGCGCGGGTAAGCGTGTAAGGTTGTCCCGCCGCCGAGGCAACCACGGCCGCGTGCAGAAGCCATGACGCGTTGTTGAACTTCTTGATCGACATCACGTCCTCCCCGGGCTGGCCCGCACACGAGTTTACTTGGGGGGCAACTCGGAGATGGTGAACCTTCGTGTGATCTCGGCGTGTGTTCGAACGATCATGCGGGGTCGCGAGCAAACCCCGAACGATATCGGGTGCGTGCCTTAGCACCCGGCCTCGTACGCCTCTACGAAGGCCGAGTAATCCAGGAAATCCACGGCCCCGTCCGCGTTCAGGTCGGCCGTCGCGCCGGGCGGGCACGCGTCCCCCTCGAAGCACGCCGTGAACGATTCAAGATCAAAGAAGTCTACGAACCCGTCGCCGTTGAAGTCCGCGGAGCACCCGGGCCGGCCGACCCAGACCACGTTCTCGACGCCGTCGCTCACGATCGCGTACAACCCGTCGCCGTGGACCGCGAGGTCGAGGACCTCGCCGCGTGGGCCGCCGGGCACGAGGGCCCAGGTCCGCCCCTCGTCGGTCGAGCGGTACACGCCGTCGGCGCCCGCGTAGGCGACGCCCCCGAACACCGCGAGCGCGTTGGCCGGCGCGAACCGCGCGGTGTTGACCTCCGCGGGTGACCACCGCAGGCCCCCGTCGCGGGAGATGAACACCCCGCGGTCGATCCCGTTGGGGTCCGCGAAGAACGGGAACCCGATCGCGCCCGCGAGGATCGAGCCGCCGATGACGGCGAAATCGTTGATCATCGGCGGGAACCCGTTGGGATCCCTCGGCAGGCCCGCGTTCGAGAGCGACCAGTTCTCCCCGCGGTCGGCCGACCGGGCCGGCCCGTTGCGGAACGTCCCCACCAGCACGAGCCGCCCCCACGGCCCGCCAGCGTCCGACACGCTGATCACCGGGTCGTACACCGGCTCGTTGAACAGGTTCCGCGCCATGATGGGGAACCCGCGGTTGATCCGCTGCCAGCCGGTCCCCGCGTCGTTGAGGCGCAGCATCCCGCCCCCGCTGTGCTGGAAGCCCTGGTTGAAGAACTCCAGCCCGAACCACGTCCCCGCGAGGACCCGGCCCTCGTGACCCGTGATCGCCCCGATCTCGCGGAGCTGGTTCCCGCCCGTCCCGTTGTAGATCGGGATGCCGGCGTGGAGGGGCGCGAATGTCCGCCCGCCGTCCACGGACCGGACGATCCCGTCGTACACCGATCCCATGTAGACCGTCGGACCTTCGGCGTGCAACGCCAGCGGCTGGGCGCACCCGGGCACCCCGGCGGTCCGCGTCTCCCACTGATCCTGCCCGAGGCGGAACACGCGCGCGTGCGAGATGCTCGCCGCGTGGAGCGAGGCTCCCGAGGCCATCACCGTCGCCGCGCCCTGCGTCGGGCTTCCGGCGTCCACCGACCAGGTCCTCCCGCCGTCGGCCGACCGGTAGACGCCCACGGGTGTCGCGGCGAGGAAACCCCGACCCTCGTGGCCAAGGTCCTGGATCATGCCCTCCAGGCACCCCGGCAGCCCCGACGAGTGCTGACGCCAGGTCCTCCCGCCGTCCGCCGAGACCGAGACCCCGCCCGTGACCACCGTGACGATCGTGTCCCCGTCCGTGGTCGGCAACGCGCCCACCGGGCCGGAGGACGCCCGGCGTCGCCAGGTCCGGCCGCGGTCCGAGGAGACGAACGAGTCGGGCGAGCCCGGCGCGATCCATTCACCGTTCACCACGACCGGCCCGCCGATCACGAGTTCGGGGCCGTCGTCACCCGAGGGCTCCCACGACACGCCGCCGTCGTCGGAGCGCAGGAATCCGCCGCCGAGGGCCCGCAGCGCGAACACCACGCCGTCAATCACCCGCACCTCGCCGACGAACTCGTCCGCGGGCAGGACGATCGGCGTCCACGACTCGCCGTCGTCGTCCGAGCGGAACACGTTGTTTGCCAGGGGCAGGAACGGGTTGTGCACGAGCCACAGCGACCCGCCCCCGTCGGCCAGCGCAACGTTCGTGTCGCCCTCGACGGGCAGCCCCACACCGATCCAACTCGCGCCAATCCGCCGCATCACCGCCCCGCGGTCGGTGATCAGGAAGGGGGCTCCATCGCGGATGACCACGCGGCGGAGCCGATGCCCGGTCGGCACCACACCGTCGGTGATCTCGGACCAAGCGCCGACGCCGTCGCGCTCGAAGATCCGACGGTGCGAGATCGCCACCGCCGTTCGGTCACCCGCGACATCAAGGTCCACGATGGCCACGCCGACGCGGGGCCCCTCGGTCCTCGTCCATCGCAAGTCCTGCCCCGACGCGCCCGCCGCCAAACCCGCCGCTCCGATCATCCACGCCGTACGAATCGATCCCGCCATTCGTCACTCCGATCATGCGGGCGGCGTACGAGCGCGCCGACCCGTACCCCACATCAATCTCATAGACCACACGCCTCATGCACCAATCCATCGAGATCGCACGATTTCATCCCGAGCCCGAGGTCCGCGGGCCGCCGTGGTGGTGCCTGTTCGGAAGAAGGAGGTGGCTTCGGGGCGGGGCGCCGGTGAGCGGGCGTCCGAAAAACTACACAACCCCGCGGCGAGCCACGGGGTTGTGAGCGAATGACCCCAAGGGGATTCGAACCCCTGTTTTCAGGATGAGAACCTGACGTCCTAGACCAGGCTAGACGATGGGGCCAGTCTGGCGGAACCGTCGGGCTTTGGAGGGCCCGGCGTGGTCTGGACGGTGGAACGATAGCGCCGGCGGTGGATGGGTCAACCGAGCGGGTGTGCGGCGGCGGGAGCGCCCGAGCGGTCAGACGGCGACGTGCGCCGGCGAGGCGAGGGGACCGGACGCGGCGGCCCGTCGCCGGAGGTGCGAGAGGGCGTAGACGGCGGCCTCGTCCTGTGTCCGCCCGACGACGGCGCCCGACGGCGAGCCCGCGGCGGCACGCCACTCGGCCCGGTAGCAATCAAACAACTGGATGTGGCGCACGGAGAGGTCGTACCCCGACGACTTGAACTCCTGCACCGCACGCTGGAAGGAGGGGTACCACCTCCCATCGGCGTGACGGAGACAGCCCGCGCTGTCGAGAGCGGTCCACCCGGTCGCGTACAGCTCATCGATGGCGAAGTCGAGCCCCATATGGACCATCCTTTCCTCTCGTCTCCCGCCCGAGTTGGTGCCGCGTCGGTCGATCCGCCGCGGCGTGCGACGCTGAGGGTGTGGCCCGACGGAACAGAGGCGATCGGGCCCAAGAGGCCGATCCGAAGACACACCCAGTATATGTGGGACCGCGCGGTCAAGCGAGGATGAAATCGGTGTGAAAGCCGAACCAAACGAAATAAGAACAACGGCCCCCGGCACCCGACGAGATTGTCCGGCCGGGGTTCGCGGGGGTCGCCCGGGCAAGCCGATCTATGCTTGATCATGACAAGCACGAAGTCAGCGGCGTCGGGGGTCTCATCGGGCGCGGAGGCGATCGGGGGGGCCGGCGTGGGCGGGCCGTCGGGTTCGACGGTCGGGGCGGCGCTCCGCGCGAGCCCGGCGGTGGCGTCGGCGGTGGCGGCGTTGGTGGCCGAGGCCAAGCGCCACTCAGCCCGGATCACCGACGTTCGGCCCGCGGACCCGGGGCTCAAGACCGAATACGAGGCGCTGATGAAGCGGGCGGCGGAGGTCCGCGGGCGCGGGCTGCTCTACCCGTACATCGGGAGCGGGGTCGGCCATGGCGCGCTCGTGGAGCTGGCCGACGGGTCGGTCAAGTGGGACATGATCACGGGGATCGGGGTGCACTTCTTCGGGCACTCGGACCCGGAGATGATCGGGCTGGGCGTTGAGTCGGGGCTCGACGACGTGCTCAAGCACGGGAACCTCGTGACCAATTTCGAGGCGTACGGGTTCGGGGAGACGCTCCTGGCCGAGGCGAAGAAGGGCAGCCGCCTGCGTCACGCCTACGTCTCGACGAGCGGGGCGATGGCGAACGAGAACGCGCTGAAGGTGTGCTACCAGAAGGCCGGCGGGCTCGCGCCGAGGGTGATCGCGTTCAAGGACTGCTTCATGGGGCGGTCGGTGACGATGTGCCAGATCGGGGACACGTCCGAGTACCGTCAGGGCGTGCCGCTCTCGACGCTGGTGGATTACATGCCCTTCTGGGACGAGGAGGCGGCCGCCCGGATGGGCAAGGCCCGCTACATCGACATGGGCGTCCAGCACCTCGAGATGCTGCTGGACCGCTACCCCGGGCAGCACGCGTGCTTCATCTTCGAGCTGGTCCAGGGCGAGGGCGGGTTCAACGTGGGCGACCGCGATTACTTCAAAGCCTTGATGGACCTCTGCCGGGCGCGGAAGGTGGCGATCTGGGACGACGAGATCCAGACGTTCGGGCGCACCGAGCGGATGTTCGCCTACGAGATGCTCGACCTGGGCGACTACGTGGACGTGTTCTGCGTCGGGAAGATGACGCAGGCGTGCGTGACGATGTTCACCGAGGAGTTCAACCCCAAGGCCGGGCTGCTCAGCGGGACCTTCACCGGCGAGGGCGTGAGCTTCCGCTGGGGCACGCGGGTGGTCGAGCGTCTCCGCGACGGAGACTACTACGGGCCCGACGGGCGGTTCGCGAAGCACCACGCCGCGTTCCGGTCGCACGTGTCGGCGCTGGCGGCCAAGCACCCCGCGTGGTTCCCCAAGGTCGTCGACCGCGCGGGGTACGAACGCCCCATCGCCGGGGGCGTCGGCGGGATGATGCGCTTCACGCCCTTCGGCGGGAAGAAAGACAAGATCGCGGCGGCGTGCAAGGCCTGCTTCGACGAAGGGCTCATCACCTTCTGGTGCGGGCACGGTCCGTACCACATGCGCATGCTCCCCCCGCTGCCCGTGATGAAGATGGAAGACTGGCCCCGCGTGTTCGCCTGCCTCGAACGCGGGCTCGCGAAGGTCGGGTGAACGCATGGCGACGCGCGTCTACCTGGCCCGTCACGCGGAGGCGGCCCAGGCCGCGCCCGGCGAGCGAGACGCCGACCGCGCCCTGACCCCGGCGGGGGTCGTTCGAGCCAAGGCGCTCGGCGCCGCGTTCACCCGCGCCCGCCCGCCGTTCGACATCCGGCCCGCCGCGGTGATCTCGAGCCCGGCCACCCGCGCCCTCTCGACCGCCCACGCCATCGCCGTCGCGCTCGGGCTCGGGGTGCACGCCGAGCCCGCCATCGCGCCTCGCCACGGGGCCGAGAGCGTGCTCGGCGTCATCGGCGACCTGGCCGACCGGGGCGGGGCGTGCGTCGTTGTCGGCCACAACCCCACGATGGGCGAGGTCCTCGAAAGCCTGGGCCTCCGCGGCGGGCTGAGGCCCGGGGAGATCGTGGCGCTCGAGGTCGAGTCGTCGGGCGGCGTGGTCACCCGCGCGATCGAGGTCGGGCGCGACGCGGGGTGAGCCCGCGGTCAGCGAGCCGGGGGGCGCGGGCGGGCGGGCGCCGAGGCCGTCGTCTGGCGGGGCACGAGCGTCGGGGTCAGCGAGACCCGCTGCGGCGGGAGGTTGGGATTCTTGATGCGGTTGACCAGCAGCCCGACCGCCTTGGCGCCCGCGTCCGACATCGGGACCCGGACGCTCGAGAGTGTCGGCCGGATAAGCGACGCCAGCCTCGTGTCGTCGAACCCGACGATCACGAAATCCCTCGGCGGGATCAGGCCCTCGGCCTCGGCGGCGTGGATGATCCCGTAGGCGATCTCGTCGTTGCCCGCGAGGATGCCCGCGCCCCGGAGCCGGCCGTCCTTGATCAGGCCCCGCGCGAACCGCTCGCCCCACTCGAACGAGAACGAGCCCGACGCGACGTGGTCCGCGGGCACGTGGTTCCCGTGGGCCTTGAGGGTTTCCAGGAACGCCTGGGCGCGCGTCTTGGAGTCGTAGTTCTCCGGCGGGCCGCCCGCGAAGTACGCGTCTCGGGGCGAGACGAGCGAGAGCAGGTGCTCCGTGGCCTGCGTCGCCCCCGCGTGGTTGTCCACGGTGATCGAGTCCGCGTGGTGCGGGTCCGGCGCGTCGAGCACCACCGCGGGGATCCGCGCCGACGCGGCCCGCTTGAGCAACGCGTCGTTGGGCTCGGTCACCATCAGCGCGATCCCGTCCACCAGCCCGAGCACCGGGCCCAGGCCCATGTCCGCGTCCGCGGGCGTGCCCTGCGCCGACGCCACCAGCAGGTGGTACCCCAGCGCCTTGGCGGCGCCGTCGGCGCCGCGGAGGAGCTCCGAATAGAACTCGCCGTGGATGTCGGGGAGGGCCAGGGCCAGGACCTTGCTGGCCCGGGTGATCAGCCCCTGGGCGAAGGCGTTGGGGACGTACCCGAGCTTCTCGACCGCCTGCCGGACGCGGGACGCCGTCGCGGGCGCGACCAGGTTCGGGGAGTTGAGCACGCGCGAGACCGTGGCGATGGACACCCCTGCCTCGTCGGCGACGTCCTGGATCGAGGGGTGCACCCGTTGGGGCGGGTGCGGGGGTTTGTGCGGATCGTGTTGGTGTTCCACGGGCTGCATGCTAGAACAAGAGATACCCGGCCGGGACGGGTGGGCGCGTCCCGGGATGAAAACCATATCATGAAAGCCTTTCCAGGCCCACTTTGACGCCGCGAAGGCGTGTCGGGTCGCGGTTCGCAACGCGGAGGAAGCGCGCATGTGGTCGAGCGTGTTGAACGTGGGCGGGAAACTCGGTGTGCTGGCCGCCGGGCTCGCGGTGGGCGGGTCGGCCGGGGTGATGGGGGCCTGTGAGGGGGCGTGGCGGAGCGGGGGAGCGTCGCCCGACGCGGTGGACGCGGGGGGGGTGGTGATCGCCTCGCCTCAGGGGGTCTCGAGGCCGCCGTTCGAGTTCGGGCCCGAGGACGCGGGGTTTTTGGACGAAGTGCAGCGGGCGTGCGTGGACTATTTCTGGCGTGAGGCGGACGCGCGGACGGGGCTGATCCCCGACCGCACGTCGGACCGGCGCGTGGTGAGCGTGGCGGGCGTGGGGTTCCAACTGGCGGCGTACTGCATCGGGGCCGAGCGAGGGTGGCTCGACCGGGCGGCGGCCCGGGACCGGTGCGAGTTGATCCTCACGTCGCTCCTGGGGAACCCCAAGAACCGCAAAGCGGGGTTGTTCTACCACTTCATCGAGAGCGCCGACGCGGGCATGGCCGGGGGGATGCCCGAGGACGTGGTGAGCACGGTGGACTCGGCGCTGCTGTTCGCGGGGGTGATGACGGCGTCCGAGTGTTTCGGCGGGCGGGTGCGCACGCTGGGGGATGAACTGCTCGGGGCGGCGGATTGGCGGTTCTTTGTGTCGGGTGACGAGGCCAAACCCTCGGAGCGCGGGTTCGTGTCGCTCGGGTGGAAGCCGACCAGGGTCAGCGACCCGACGGGCGACGGCGCGTTGCTGCCGTTTTACTGGGTCGACAGCGGGGACGAGCACCGCCTGGTGGCGTTCCTGGGGGTCGGGGCGTCGTCGGGGGCGGGTCGGCTCGGGCCCGAGATGTACTACGCGCTCCGCCGGCAGTTGGGACACCACGCCGGCGCGGGCGAGGGGGACGGCGGGCTGATGGTGTTCTTCCCGTGGTCGGGGGCGCACTTTACGAACTTCTTCGCGCACTGCTGGATCGACTACGCGTCGATGGGGCCCGACGAGCCATCGCGGTTCGGGGCGGCCCACCGGGCGCGGGTGGATTGGTGGGAGAACAGCCGTCGGATGACGCGGATGCACCGCGCCAAGTGCATCGAGAACCCCAAGAGGTTCGCGGGGTTCGGGCCCGACGGGTGGGGCCTGACGGCGAGCGACATCGAGAACGGGTACGGGGTGCCGGGGGTCTTTCCAAAGGCCGTGCCGATGCGGGGCGCGCGCGCGGAGTTTGATTTCTCGTCGTTCACGCCCAAGGACGACTTCGGGGACGGGACGCTGGCGCCGTACGGGGCGGGGTGCTCGATCCTGTTCGAGCCGGGGCTGGCGATGTCGGCGATGCGCTCGTACCGGGGGCTGACGCGGCGCGACGGGACGCCCCTGGCGTGGCGCGGGGTCGAGGGGTACGGGTTCGTGGACGGGTTCCACGCGGGCACGGGGTGGTCGGCCCCGGACACGGTGGCGATCGACCACGGGGCGCTGGTGGTCTCGATCGAGAACGCGCGGAGCGGGCGGGTGTGGCGGTGGTTCATGGGGCACCCGATCGCCCAGCGTGCCTCCGACGCGCTGGGGTGGACCCCGGCCGCCCGATAACGCCCGATAACTCTATCCGGGTTGTGCTGAATTTACGGGTTGTACGGCCTGGCGGCTTGCCTTTGGGGGGTTCTGAGGCAGGTTGTAAATGTTTACACGCCTACTCGTGGCGGTCGGCGTGAGCATCGAGAGGTCCGGGCGGAGGGGAACGAGGAGGTTTCGGATGAAGTGCGTTTCAGCGGTTGCGGTTCTGGCGTGTACGGCCGGGTCGGTCTTGGCCGGGGATATCTCGCAGGTCAATTCGGGCGTGCTGGACCTTCGGCGGTTCAACGATTTCCCGACGAGCGAGCTGACGGTCGTCAACGACGGGCTGAACGAGATCTCGTTCCGCGAGACGTTCGCCGCGGGGACGGTGGGGAACTTCGCGAACAAGCACCTCGCGTACCTGTCGACGGACGGGTCGAACGCGTTCGGGATGAGCCGGTCGCAGAGCTGGATGCTGATGATGGACATCCGGATTGATGCGCCGGCGGGCTCGCCCCGCAAGGAGGGCGCGATCCAGATCGAGAACCCGCGTCCGGGCCTGGGTTACACGGACGAGGGGCGGATCTTGGTTGCTTCCGACGGCGAGGTGGCGGTGTTCGGCGGGGTGATGCCCTTCACCGGCCTGGGCAACGTCTACACGCTGGGTACGACGGCCCACATGATCTTCGAGTTCTTCGCCCCCGGCGAGGTTGACGCGAAGGGCGCGTACCGCCTGACGTTCATCGATGCGGTCACCGGGGCGCACTCCTCGGGCCTGAAGATCTGGGGCGACGAGACCGACGGGACGGCCGGGTTCAACGAGGGGACTCGGATCGCCTTGGTGGCGCAGAACCAGCGCAACCCGGTGATCGACGACTCGTCGTTCATCCAGTATTCGAACATCTCGATCGTGCCGGCGCCGGGCGCGCTGGGCCTGATCGGGCTGATGGGTCTGGCGGCGGCCCGCCGTCGGAGGTAATGGCAGGGAAGGGTGGGGGTGGTGGGGGTGGGGCCGGTGAAGAACAGACACCGCCTCGGCGAGAGCCGGGGCGGCGTTTTTGAATGGGGGTCCACGGCCGACGAGGCTGGGAGGTGATGAGGCTGGGGGTGTGGAAAACCGCGCGCAGGCTGTGGTTTGGGGCGTTCTCCACCTTGCGGATGGAAGCGTTTACAGTATAGTGGAGGAGGGGGAGGCTGTGTGAGGCGTGGAGGGTGAGGCCGGGTTGCGGCGGGGTGGGACGGGATGTTGAACGGAAGGGCGCGTGATGCTGGCGAATCGGTACGGGGCGTTTGATCCGAGCGGGCGTTCGTACACGATCACGGACGCGGGGACGCCCATGCCGTGGGTGAACGTGATCAGCAACGGCCGGTACGGGGTGGTGGTGAGCCAGAACGGGGGCGGGTTTTCTTTTTACGATGACGCGCAGCACAACGTGCTGACGCGGTGGGAGATGGACCTGGCGCGGGACGTGCACGGGCGGTTCGTGTACCTGGCGGAGGTGGGGGCGGACGGTCGGGTGATGGGCCCGGTGTGGTCGGCGTCGCCCTCGCCGTGCCGGGCGTCGTACGACGAGTACCGGTGCACGCACGGTCTGGGGTGGACGCGGTTCGAGACGGTGCGTGACGGGATCGCGTGCGTGTGGACGATCGCGGTGTCGCCCGGGGACGCGGCGGAGGTGTGGGAGGTCAGGCTGGAGAACCGCTCGTCGCGGGCGCGTCGGGTGCGGGTGAGTTCGTATCTGGAGTGGTGCTGCGGGGTGGCGCCCGACAGCAAGCGGGAGTTCCACCGGTTGTTCTTGGAGGTGTCGCACGACGCGGGGCGTCGGGCGGTGCTGGCGCGGAAGCACATGTGGGATATCCCGGGGACTTCGGAGCGGGAGCACTGGAACGTGGGCTGGCCGTACGTCGCGGCGCACGCGGCGAGCGGCCCGTTCGTGCGTGAGCTGGCGGTGGGCGACAAGAGGCTGTTCCTGGGGCGATACGGCGCGCCGCACAGCCCCGCGGCGATGACGTCGGAGGGGTGCGCGGTGGGGGGTTTCGGGCGGTACGGGGACGGCGTGGCGGCGGTGGGTGGGGAGGTCGAGATCGCGGCGGGCGGGTCGGCCACGGTGGGGTACGTGACGGCGATCGCGGGGGACGAGGCGGGGGTACTGGCGCTGGTGGACAAGCACCGGGCGGCGGGGGCCGGTGAGCGGGCGCGGGCGGCGTCGGAGTCCGGGTGGCTCGAGCGTCTGTCGGCGGTGAGCGTCGAGAGCGAGCGTCCCGACTTCGACGTGATGAACAACTACTGGCTGGGGTACCAGGCGGTGTCGGGGCGGTTGTGGGGTCGGACGGGGTATTACCAGCAGTCGGGGGCGTTCGGGTTCCGGGACCAGTTGCAGGACAGCCAGGAGTGGCTCGTGCAGGACCCCCCGCGGTGCGCCGAGCAGATCATGCGTCACGCGGGGCGGATGTTCGCGGACGGGAGCGTGAACCACTGGTGGCACGCGCTGGCGGACTTCGGGAACCGGACGGCGTGCAGCGATGACTACCTGTGGCTGGCGTTCGTGACGGCGTCGTACGTGCGCGAGACGGGGGATTACGCGGTGCTGGATCGGTGGGCGCCGTACCGGGACTGCGTCAAGGGCGGGAGCCTGAAGGATCACTGCGAGCGGGCGTTGGCGCGGGCGTTCTCGCGGACGAGCGAGCGTGGGCTGTGCCTGATCGGGAGCTGCGATTGGAACGACGGGCTGAGCGCGGCGGGGATCGAGGGGCGGGGCGAGAGCGTGTGGCTGACGATCTGGCTGTGCGCGGTGCTGGAGGAGTGGGCGAGCGTGCTGGAGCGGTCGGGGGACGCGGGGCTGGCGTCGGCCCATCGGGCGCGCGCGCGGGCGTACGCCTCGGCGGCGAACGAGCACGGGTGGGACGGGTCGTGGTACCGGGCGGCGACGACGGATGCGGGTGTGTGGCTGGGGTCCCGCGAGAGTCGGGAGGGGCGGATCCATCTCAACCCGCAGACCTGGGCGATCCTGTCCGGCGTGGCGGGGCCGGAGCGTCGCGGGGAGGCGTGGGCGAGCGTGAAGCGGGAGTTGCTGACGGCGTACGGGCCGCTGCTATTGGCGCCGGCGTACTCGGAGCCCGACGCGTCGGTGGGGTACATCACGCGGTACAGCCCGGGGAGCCGGGAGAACGGCGGGGTGTACATGCACGCGGCGACGTGGGCGCTGGCGGCGGCGTGCGAGATGGGGGACGCGGAGGCGGTGGGCTCGATCTGGCGTGGGATCTCGCCGCCCTTGCGCGGGCAGGACGCGGAGCGGTACAGCGCGGAACCTTACGTGACGCCCGGGAACGTGGACGGGCCGACGAGCGAGCACCCGGGGCGGGCGGGGTGGACGTGGTACACGGGCTCGGCGGCGTGGCTCAAGCGGGTGTGCGTGGAGCGGGTCCTTGGGGTTCGCCCGGTGTGGGTCGAGGGCGGGGAGGGTCTGCTGATTGATCCCAGGCCGATGGCGGAGCTGGGGAAGGTGAGCGTGTCCCGGCGGTGGCGTGGGGTGGAGGTGCGGGTGCGGTTCGACGCGGGGGCGTATGTGCCCGGGCGGGCGGCGGTGGTGCGGGTGGACGGCGTGGAGACCGAGAGCGGCGTGGTGGCGCCGGCGGTCGCGGGGCGGGCGGCCTCGTCGGGCCGGCGGGTGGAGGTCGAGGTATGCTGGCCCGCGGCGGTCGGTGGGGGAGGGCCGGTGGTTCGTGGGGCCGGGGTCGAGGTCAAAGCCCCCACGGGCGGGAGGTCGTTGTGAAGCGATCGAGAGTCATGGATGGCCGATCCGAGCGTGCGGTGCGTCGGGCCCGAGCGGGGTTCACGCTGATCGAACTGCTGGTGGTGATCTCGATCATCGCGGTGCTGATCAGCTTGCTGCTGCCGTCGCTGGGGGGTGCGAGGCGGACGGCGTGGACGGTGATCTGCCAGAGCAACCTGAAGCAGTTGGGCACGGCGATCCAGATGTACATGGACGACCAGAAAGACGCGCAGTTCCTGGACCTGACGACCCCGCCCGAGGGGTACGCGGGGGACCTGCTGTGGCAGGTCAACGCGGTGTTCATCCTGAGGCCTTATCTCGGGGATTCGACGAGCCTCAAGCCGTTCGAGTGCCCGGCGGCGAAGGACGACACGAGCGTGCGTTCGCTGGACAACATCCGGTACACGGTCCCGTTCCGGCGGGTGTTCACGCTGCCGATCCCCGGGGTGTTGTTGGGGGACCCGCCGGAGGTGTGGACGGAGTATTGGTTCAACGATTCGCCGATCAACCGGCAGTTCAACTCGGGGGTGTCGGGGCGGAAGATCCGGACGATCCGCAACCCGAACTGGGTGGTGTGGGCGACGGACGCGCTGGACGAGTTCCCGCGGCACTCGATCCGGAGCCGGACGATCAGCGTGGGGACTCGCGGGGACCGCGGGTCGGAGTTCGAGAACCTGGCGAACAACCTGCTGTTCGGTGACCTGAGCGTGAAGATGATGAAGCGGTTCGAGTACCGCCCGGTGGAGGCGACGGACCCGTTCGGGGCTCCGGGGCCGTTCTATAACTGGGGGCATTACTACCCGAACCGCCGGTGATGAGCGAGGGAGGACCGCGTGTCGATCCGTGAGACGATCAACAAGTCGCCGTGGATGGGGTGGGCGGTGGCGGGGGTGCTCCTGGCGCTCAGCGTGGGTTTGGTGCTGTTCCGCTCGGGCGGTGGCGGCGGGGAGCTGACGGACACGGTGACGATCCTTTTCACCGATACGAACGAAGAGATCAAGATGAAGCGGGGGCGGCTGGAGATGCAGCTGCTCGAGGTCCCCGGGGAGCTCGACCCCGCGAAGGGGATCGTCAACCCCGCGACCGGCGAGGCGACGGGGGTCATCATCGACAAGAACGACTGGCGGACGACGATCGAGAAGCTCAACGCGATGAAGCGTGCGGCGCGTGAGGCCTCGGCGTCCCGCGCGGGCCAATCCAAGAGCGCCCCCGCCGACCGGTGAGGGGTTGTCTCGCGGCGTCCGTGGCCGCGGCGGGGTAGACTGCGGGTGTGCGAGGTGCCGTGCGCGGGATCGAGGTGACACGTCGGGGCGCGATCGGGGCGCTGGCGGGCGGTGCGTTGTGGTTCGTGCTCGCGGGGCCGGGGCGGGAGCGCAAGCGACGCGACGGGCGGGTGGTGCTGGATTACTGGGAGAAGTGGACCGGCCAGGAGGGGGCGGCGATGGAGGCGATCGTCGACGCCTTCAACCAGAGCCAGTCGCGGGTGTGGGTGAGGTATCTGGCGACGGCGGGGGTCTCGGAGAAGGCGATGATCTCGATCGCGGGCGGGGCGTCGCCCGACCTGGTGGGGCTGTACGGGCACGACGTGCCGCAGTTCGCCGAGAGCGGGGCGATCACGGCGCTGGATGAACTCCCCGGGGGTGAGTCGCTAAGCCCCGAGCGGTACGCGGGCGCGTTCCGCGGGTTCGTGCGTCACGCCGACCGCGACGGGCGCGAGCGTGCGTGGGGCGTGGTGAGCAGCGGCGGGACGCTGGCGCTCTATTGGAACAAGGCCCGGTTCGCCGAGGCGGGGCTGCCCGGTCCTCCGCGCACGGCGGAGGAGCTCGACACGGCGCACGACCGGCTGACGGAGGTCCGTGGCGGTCGGATCGTGCGCGCGGGGTTCGTGGACCGCGAGCCGGGGTGGTGGAGTTGGGTCTTCGGGCCGATCTTCGGTGGGCGGGTCTGGGACCCCGAGTCGTGGCGGAGCGAGCTGTCGGGGGAGGGGAGCGTGCGGGCGTACCAGTGGGTCCAGGACCGCGCGACGCGGCACGGGGTATCGCCGATGAAGCAGTTCCGTTCGGGGTTCGGGAACTACGACTCGCCGCGCAACGCGTTCCTGGCGGGCGAAGTGGCGATGGTGCTGCAGGGCCCGTGGCTGGCGAACATCATCGGGGCCTACGCCGGCGAGGGGTTCGAGTACGGCGTGGCCCCGATGCCCGCGAGCGGATCGATCCGCGACGATGGGGCGCCGGTGGGGGCGGCCGAGGCGGACGTGGTGGTGGTGCCCCGGGGTGTCAAGGACCCCGGGGCGTGCGTCGAGTTTCTGCGGTTCTGCCAGGAGCGGGAGAACCTGGAGCGGCTGAGCCTGGCGCACTTCAAGAACTCGCCGCTGGCGGAATCCAGCGAGGGGTTCCGGTCGCTTCACCCCAACCGTGGCTTGGCGGCGTTCGACGCGGTGGCGAAGAGCCCGCGGTCGTTCACGACGCCCAGGACGCGGGCCTGGCCCGAGATCAAACGCGAGATGGACGCGATGATGGACCCTGTCTGCGAGGGCAACGAGCCGGCGTCGGCGGTCCTGGCGCGGGTCGATCGGCGGGTGCAGGCGGTGCTGGACCGTCAGACCGCGAGGCGGCGGCGGCGCGGGTGGCCCGTCCCCGGCGGGGCGGGGGGGCCGGCGTGACACGCGAAGGGCGTGAGAATCTCGCGGGGTGGGTGTGGGTGAGCCCGTGGGTGATCGGGTTCGGGGTGTTCATGCTGCTCCCGATGGCGATGAGCCTCTATTACTCGTTCACCGAGTACCCGATGCTCGAGGGGCCGGTGTGGGTCGGGGCGGAGAACTACGCGCGGATGCTCGGGGATGGGACGTTCTGGAAGACGCTGTGGAACACGGCGTGGTACGGGGCGGTGGTGATCCCTTTGGCGACGGCGCTCTCGCTCGTGATCGCGGGGATGCTGACGTCCAAGGTCCGCGCGGGGGGGCTGTTCCAGGCGGCGGTGTTCATCCCGACGCTGGTGCCCCTGGTCGCGTCGGCGATGATCTGGATGTGGCTGTTCAACGGGCGGCACGGGCTGGTGAACCGGGCGCTGGGGCTGGTCGGGGTGGACGGGCCGGTGTGGCTCGAGCGGGCGGGGTGGGCGGCGTGCGCGCTGGTGATCATCGCGTTGTGGGGGGTCGGGCAGCAGGTGATGATCTACTGCGCGGCCCTGCGCGAGGTGCCCGAATCGCTGTACGAGGCGGCGGACCTCGACGGGATGGGCCCGGTGAGGCGGTTCGTGAGCGTGACGCTCCCGATGATCTCGCCGGTGATCCTGTTCAACGTGATCACGCTGACAATCGGGACACTGCAGGTCTTCGCGTTGCCCCTGGCGCTCTTCCAGAACAGCAAGGGCGGGCCGGGGCAGGTGGGGTATTTCTACACGATGTACATGTTCGACAAGGCGTTCGCGGACGGGGAGATGGGGTACGCCTCGGCGCTGGCGTGGGTGCAGCTGGTGCTGGTGCTGGGGCTGACGTGGCTCATGTTCAAGGTCAGCGGGCGCGTGGTCCACACGCGGGGCTGAGGGTCGGAGGTCGTCGTGAGGCGGAGCGGACGGTGGAGCCGATGGGCGGTGTTCGCGACGCTGGCGTGCGTGGCGGCGATGTACCTCACGCCGCTGGTCTGGATGATCTCGACGAGCCTCAAGCCCGAGGCGCAGGCGACCGACGGGAGCCTGAGGCTCTTGCCCGTGCCCGCGTCGTCGGTCGTCGAGCGGGCGCGGGCGAACTATTACGGGGAGGAGGCCGCGGGCGGGGCCTGGAAGCCCGGCGTGTGGACGGACCCGTCGGTGGACTTCCCGCGGTTCATGCGGAACACGCTGGTCGTGTGCGCGCTGAGCGTGACGGGGATGGTGATCTCGAGCGCGGTGGTGGCGTACGGGTTCTCGCGGGTGCGGTGGCGCGGCCGCGGGCTGGTGTTCGGGGTGATGCTGGCGACGATGATGATCCCCTTCGCGGTGCTGATGGGCCCGCTGTACGTGATCTTCGGCCGGCTCGGGCTGATCGGGACCCTGGCGCCCTTGTGGCTCCCGGCGTGGTTCGGGGGGGCGTTCAATATCTTCTTGCTGCGTCAGTTCTACATGCAGGTGCCGCGGGAGCTCGACGAGGCGGCGCGGATGGACGGGTGCGGGCACTGGGGGACGTTCTGGCGCGTGATCGTCCCGATGTCTAGGCCCGCGCTGGCGGTGGTCGCGTTGTACCACTTCATGTTCGTCTGGAACGACTTCCTGGCGCCGATGGTCTTCCTGACGCACCGGGACGACTTCACGTTGGCGTTGGGCTTGCAGATGTACCAGAGCAAGGCGGGGAACACGCCGTGGAATCTGTTGATGGCCGCGAGCACGCTGGTGGTCGCTCCTGTTCTCCTTCTGTTTGTGCTGGCCCAGCGGCAACTGGTCTCGGGGCTCTCGGCCGGGTCCGTCAAGGAATGATTTGGACAATGTTCGGATTGCGAATCGCGCAAGGACCGGCGACAATGTAAGCGTTTTCTGTGGTACCGTGGTCCCGCGGGGTGGGCAACGAGAGCGGAGGGAACGATGAAGGGTCGAAGCGGCGTGATGGCGGTCGGGGTGTTGGTGTCGATGGGCGTGGTGTCGTCGGCGGTCGCGCAGACGCCGTTGCCGCTGCGGAACCCGGGGTTCGAGGAGCTCAACCCGTTCAGCGGTTCGGGGGAGCCGACGGGCTGGCACAACCTGTCGAGCCCGGCGGACTGCGTGCGTCGCGTGGTGGACGATGGGCTTTCGCCGGCGGTGACGCCCAGGACGGGGCAGGCGTGCATCCAGATCACGAACCCGACGGGGAGCTTTCGCGGGTTCACGACGGACACGCTCAACTTCTTTGAGCCGGGGATTCCGTACTACGACCCGGTCTTTGATTTCTCCCCCGCCGGCGGGGACGTGCTGGTGACGGGGTGGTACATGATCCCGGAGAACGCGCCGATCGAGGGCGACGCGGCGGGCATCAAGCTGAACGTCAAGCGGTTCAACCAGGACTACGGCGCGTTCGACCCGTGGGGCCGCGGCGGCCCGCTGGTCTCGGGGCACACGGGCGGGGAGTGGCGGTTCTACCAGGTCCGGTGGACGATGGCGGAGATCCGCGAGGACGTGGACTTTAACGACCGGTTCAACTGCGGCGGGACGGGCGAACCGTGCTCGGGGTGCTTTCAGGATTGCCCGCCCGTGCCGAGCCGCGTGAAGATCACGATCGGGCGCTTCGGGACGACCGGGAGCGGGAGCGGCATCATCTTCTGGGACGACATCACGTACGAGCAGGTCCCGCCCGAGCCCGAGTGCCCGGCGGACTTCAACGGCGACGGGTTCGTCGATTTCTTTGACTTCCAGGCGTACGCCGATTGCTTCGAGGGGGTCGAGTGCCCCGAGGGCAAGGACGCGGACTTCAACGGCGACGGGTTCGTCGACTTCTTCGACCTCGATTCGTACATCGCGGCGTTCGAGGCCGGGTGTTGAGGCGGCGGGGGAATTCCGAGAGGGCACGGCGCCGCGCCCGGTGGGGCGTGGCGCCGATTTCGGCCGTGGTGATCGGGGTTGGGGCGCCGGGTATCGGGTGCGTGCCGGCGTGGGCCGCCCAGCCCGGGTACCGGTTCTTTGACGACGGCCAGGTCGCGTTGTTCGCCGTGACGAACGCGGGCGTGGCGGAGCCGGGCGTGCCGTTGGTGTTCGGTGGGGCGCGTGTGGACGACCCGTCGACCGCGGGGGCCGATGTGTACGACATCGTGGAGATGTTCGCTCGATCGCCCGGGACGTCGAGTTACCCGCTGACCGTGGCGGACATTGTCGCGAGCGGGTACATCAGGCTCGCGGTGCACGGGTCGGGGGGCGAGACACGCGGGCTCGGGACGTCGGTGGTGGTAGCGCCCAGCTACCGCGTGTCGTCGGGGGCGTTCCGCTTCGTGCCCGCGTGGCTCGGGGCGGCGGCGGAGGCGGGGAGCCCGGCGGGCCTCGGGGGGGTTCGGGTCTCGACGCCCGGGCTGCACGCGGGGGGCGAGTCGTCGGTCGTGAGTGTCCGGCGGTATTCGGCCGTCGAGCGGGGGCGAACGTCCGTCGAGGTCTCGTACGAGTGGAGGGCCGGGGGGGCGATCGGGCTGAGCGCCGCGGAGCGGGGGTTCGATGCGTTCCGGCTGTTCACCATCAGCGGGATGCTCTCGGCGTCGTCCCCGGACCCCGGGCCCGGGGACGGCGTGTACGACGCGAAGTACCTCGGCTACGGCGGGGCGGACGGGTCGGGCGGGCGCGTGCTGCGGGTGCCCGACGCGCCGCGCGGGCGGAGGCTGTTCCCGCGTGGCGGGTTGCCGGAGATCCCGGCCGGCGGGTGGGTGGAACTGATCAACGACGAACGATCGTCGTGGAACCGCGGGGCGCCGAGCGTCCGGGTGGACGTGGTGTCGGCGGCGTGCGAGGGGTGCGGGGCCGGCGGCGGCGTGACGGGCCTGACGCTGGGGGTGAACGGGTGGCTCGACGCCTCGACCGACCCGAACGATGACTCGCTCAACGCGTGGGCGGAATGGCTCGACGCGCCGGGGGTGATCCCGGCGGGGGCGGTCGTGCGCGTGACGCTGCGTGTGTCGGCGGGCGACCCGGTCGCGCGGGGCGACCTGAACCGGGACGGGGCGGTCGACGCGGAGGACGTGCTCGCGTGGGGCGCGATCTTGGGGAGGTCGGAGCCGGATGCGGGGTTCAGCGCGCTGGCGGACTTCGACGCGGACGGGGTGATCAGTGAGACGGACGGGGAGATCCTCCGGAGGCTGGTTTGCCCGGCGGATTTCAGCGGCGACGGGTTCATCGATTTCTTCGACGCCGAGGCGTTCATGGCATGTTACGAGGGTGGGCCGTGCCCGCCGGGAGCTTCGGCGGATTACAACGGCGACGGGTTCGTCGATTTCTTTGACCTGGACGGATTTTTCGAAGACTTCGAGGCGGGGTGTGCATAAATCCCTTGACCTCCGCGCCGGCCCTGATATAAGGGATGGAGCCGTCCGCGGCCTGTCCCGCGGCGGCGCGTGCCCGACTCGAGGAGATTGATGGTGTTGAAATCGAATCGTTGGTTGAACGCGGTCGCGGTGATGCTCGGGACGGCGGGTTTGGCCGACGCCCAGCCCGCGGGGATCCTGATCGGCGTCGACGACGTGACGATCCCGGTCCGTGGATGGGACGGGAGCCAGTGGAATGAACTTTTCGTGGGTCAGCAGGCGTGGGGCCTGGCGGTCGACCCCGCCACGTGCACGGTGTACGGGAACAGCGGCTCGTCGCTGTGGAAGTGGAACGCGGGCGACGCGGCCCCGACAGTGCTCGGGACCATGACCCTCGAGGGCACGGGCGCGACGCAGGCGATGGTCGGGCTGGCGTGGGGGAACGGGCGGCTCTACGCGATCAAGAACATCGCGACCGAGGCGATCTACGAGGTCGACCCGCAGACGCTGGTCGCGAGGATCCTGTTCACGTACACCGCCGCCGACTGGGACCTGGGCGGGCTCGATTTCTACAACGGGTTCCTCTACGCGACGAACGACGACGCGACGCCCTTCGGGACCGGGCTCGTCCGGATCGACCTTCAGGCGCAGACGCTGACGCGGATCGCGCCGTACCCCGTGTTCGCGGGCGACGGCGGGACCACCAAGGACATCGACGGGCTGGCGATCGACGGCGACGGGATCGCGTACTTCATCGTCGACCAGACGGGCGAGTTCGGGCGCTACAGCATCCCCAACGCGATCGAACTCCCCCCGATCCCCAACCCCTACCCCGCGGGCACCAGCGAGACCTTCGCCGCCGGGGCGTTCGCGCCGTGCCTCTTCGGCCCCCCGCCCTGCCTCGCGGACTTCAACGGCGACGGGTTTGTGGACTTCTTCGACCTCGACGCCTTCGTCGAATGCTTCGAGGGTGGGTCGTGCCCCACCGGTCGTTCGGCCGACTTCAACGACGATGGCTTTGTGGACTTCTTCGACCTCGACGCGTTCATCGAGGCCTTCGAGCGCGGGTGCTAATCCCGGCGAGGGCGGGTGCATCCCGGTGCGTTGCTCGCCGGTGGCTCAGCGGCCGCCGGCGATTTTCTTGAGTTCCGCCAGCGTGGCGTTGAGCTGCCGCTGGAGTTCGGCGACCCGGGCCAGCGACCGAACGCGGGTGAGCAGTTCGAGCTTGTTGACGGGCTTGGTGAGGAAGTCGTCGGCGCCGAGCTCGACCGCCCGCTCGACGTCCGCGCTCTCGTTGAGGGCGGTGACGATGATGATGGGGAGGTCCTTGAGGGCGGGGTCTTTCTTGATCTTCTCGCAGACCTGGAATCCGGACATCCGGGGCATCATCACGTCGAGCAGGATGATGTCCGGGCGCTGGTGGTAGACCTGGGCCATCGCTTCGAGCCCGTCGCGGGCGACGCGGACGTGCCCCGGCAAGTCCTCGAGATAGGCCTGGAGCAACTCGAGGTTCTGCTCGTTGTCGTCGACGAGCAGAACGTCGATGGGCCGGGCGTCGCCGGGCGCGGGGGCGGGTTGATCCGTCATGCGTGGGTCCTCGCGGGGGCCGGCCCGGCGATCCGTGCAACGAAGACGGGCCGTGGGGCGTAGACGTGGTTCGTCCGTGGGTGAATACTACGATGGAGCGGCGGAGCCGGGGGGCGTGGCCCGGCCCGGACGTTCGGGGGTGGGGAGTGGCCGGGACGAGGGCAACAGGAGGACGGATGGCGACGCTGGTGGTCCACGAAAGGTCGGCGTGGGAGGATCGGTTCCGGACCCCGTCCGAGTCCGTGCTGATGGGCGCCATCCCCAAGGGCGTCGTGCCCGCGTTCGAACGCATGCGGGCGGGGTTGGCCGAGTTGCCCGGGGTCGAGGAGCACCTGGCCTGGTGCGGGGTCCCGTGGCGGTGGAGTTGGGAGTACCGCGCCGCGGACGGATCGGTCGGCGGGGAAGACGGGCACGGCCTCGCGTACGTCGTGCCGAACCCTGCGAGGCCCGCCCTGGTTGTTCCCGTGCCGGATTCGACGCTCGGGCTGCTCTCCGGGCGTGACGTCTCCAAGCCCGTGCGGGAGCAGGTCGCCGTGACGCCCAGCGTCGGCGGGTGGCGGTGGGCGGCGTGGGACCTCACCTCCCGTGGGCTCGCCGACGAGCTGCTCGGGCTGGTCTCGATCGTGATGAACCACACCCCGGCGCGGGCCGGCGGGTGACGCGGAATGGGTTGAAGCCCGGCGCGTGGAGGTGTCGATGACAGGGGGCCCGGGACGGTCGGCGGGCGAAGCCCAGACGCGATGGCGGCACGGATGAGCAGCAACTACGCAAGGAGGCGGATGAGATGACGAACACGCTCGCACGGAGGCGGGGACGGGTCGGGTCGTTGAGAGCGTGGGTCGGCTTCGCCGTTGCCGGGTTATCGGGCTGGTGTGCGCCGGCGTTGGCCCAGCCGCTCAATACCGAGATCGAGCGGCTGCTCTCGAGGTCGAAGCTCGGCACGGAGCAGGCGGGTGTTGTTGTGACGATGCTGGGCGACACGCCCGGCGAGGACCGTCTCGTGGCGTCGGTGGGCGGGGACCGCCGGTTCATCCCGGCGTCGAACCAGAAAGTGATCACGAGCGGGGCCGCCTTGTTGGTCCTTGGGGCCGAGTATTCGTTCCGGACCGAGGTCCGCGTGGCGGGTGACCGGGTGATCGTGGTGGGGAGCGGGGATCCCGCGCTGCTCGACCCCGAGATGCTCGCCAAGAGCGAGGCGAGGCTCACGGTCCAGGGGGTGCTTCGGACCCTGGCCGGGGCGGTCAAGCGGGCGGGCGTGGGGTCGGTCTCCGAGGTGATCGTCGACGACCGGGCGTTCGACCGCGTGGCCCGACATCCCTCGTGGCCCGCGAGGCACCTCGGGGAGGCCTATTGCCCCGAGGTCGGGGGTGTGAACGTCCACGGGAACTTGATGAGCCTGTTCGTGCGGCCCGGCGCTTCGCCCGGGGCCCCGCCGACGCTCACCGTCGAACCCTCGGGTTCGTTCATCGAGGTGGAAAACCAGGCGAGAACGGGGACCAAGGAAGCCAACACCATCGGCGCGGAACGGACGGGCGACGGGAACCGTCTGCGGGTCCGGGGCGTGATCAGCGCGGCGCCGGCGGGGCCCATCGAGGTCTCGATGCGAGACCCGGCGCGGTACTTCGGGATGCTCCTGGCCGAGGCGCTCGTGGCCGAGGGGGTCACGGTCGGCGGCGGGGCCGAGGGTGGGGCGAGGGCGTGGGAGCGTGCGAGGACGGCCCAGGCGGACGAGGTGTTCGAGGGGGCCAAGACCGTCGCGGTGGTCACGACCCCGATCGCCGACGTGCTCAAGAAGTGCAACACATCGTCGAACAACATGTACGCCGAGGCGTTGCTCAAGGCCGCCGGGCGCGCCGTCACGGGCGAGCCGGGCTCGTTCGAGAACGGGGCGACGGTGGTGCGGATGATGTTGTCCGAGCGCGTCGGCCCCAGGGCGTCGTCGTCGACGACCATCGCCGACGGGTCGGGGCTGAGCGAGCTCAACCGCGTGTCGGCCTCGACGCTGACGGGCTGGTTGGTGGCGATGGCCCGGGTCGAGGCGGTCTCGGGCGTGTTCATCGACTCGCTCGCGGGCATCCACGAGGGGTCGGTCCGCAACCGCTTCCGGGGCCATTCCCTCAAGAACACGCTGCGGGCCAAGACCGGGCACATCAACGGCGTGAGCACCCTCTCGGGGTACCTCACCGACGAGGCGACCGGCCGACGCGTCGCGTTCAGCGTCCTGACCAACTTCGCCGGGAACAACGACCGCCTCTCGGCGTCGATGGAGTTCCAGCGTGAGGTGGTCAAGGCGGCGGACGCGTGGCTCGCGCGGGAAGTCTCGGCCGAGTCGCGGGTGCTCAAACAGGGCGGGTGAGCCGGGCCCGTGCCCGGCCGTCTCGTGCCCCCGCCTTCGCGGGCCCGTGGCCCCGTATGATCTCCTGACAGGTCACTGGAAGGAGGCGTGCGATGACGACGGTGTCCCCCTCGGCGGGCGTTTCGGGGTCGGTCTCGACGGACCCGCTGCAGCTGATCGACGTGGACCACGTGCAGTTCTACGTGGGCAACGCGAAGCAGGCGGCGTTCTTCTACGCGCACTGTTTCGGGTTCCAGATCGAGCAGGTCTGCGACCTGACCACCGGGAGCCGCGACGCGGCCCACTACCTCCTGACGCAGGGCAACATCCGGTTCATCCTGACCAGCGGGCTGACGCACGAGCACCCCGCGTCGATGGAAGTGGCGATGTACGGGGACGGGGTCAAGGACGTGGCCTTCACGGTCTTCGACGCCGAGAAGGCCTGGGAGCGTGCGGTGCGGAACGGGGCGTCGTCGGCGTACGAGCCGCGGACGTACCGCGACGAGCACGGGTCGGTGACGATGGCGGGCATCCGCACGTACGGGCGGGTCTGCCACAGTTTCGTGAGCCGCACCGGCGCGTACGAGCTGACGAAGGTCAAGCAGGGCGGGGTGTTCAAGCCGCGTTTCCGCCGCCTGGACGGCGCGAAGGACGGGTGCGGGACGCCGGCGGCGGGGTGCGGGCCCCAGAGCGGGGTGGGCTCGGTGCTGTCGATCAACGAGTACAACCGCAAGAACCCGTGCGGGCTCAAGTACGTGGACCACCTGGTGGGCAACGTCGAGCTGGGCAAGATGAACCACTGGGTCAAGTTCTACGAGGACGTCATGGGGTTCTCGATGTTCAAGCACTTCGACGACAAGGACATCGCCACGGACTACTCGGCCCTGATGTCCAAGGTCATGGCGAGCGGGAACCACCTCATCAAGATGCCGATCAACGAGCCGGCCGAGGGTAAACGCAAGAGCCAAGTCCAGGAATACCTCGATTGGCACTGCAACTCCCCGGGGGTGCAGCACCTGGCCCTGCGGACCGACGACGAGCTGCACTCGATCGCGGCGCTCCGCTCCCGCGGGGTGGATTTCCTCACGCTGCCCGACGCCTACTACGAGAAGGTCTGGGACCGCGTCGACGGGATGCTCAGGGCCCACGGGCACGAGGCCGTCCGCGAGGACCACGAGGCCGTCCGCCGGCTGGGCATCCTGGTCGACTCCGACGACGAGGGGTACCTGCTGCAGTTGTTCACCAAGCCGCTGCAGGACCGCCCGACGCTGTTCTTCGAGATCATCTGCCGCCGCGGGAGCCAGAGTTTCGGGAAGGGCAACTTCAAGGCGCTGTTCGAGGCCCTGGAGCTCGAGCAGGAGCGCCGCGGGAACCTGTGAGGGCTCGGCCCATGGGCGGGACGTTCGGGTGGCTGGATGTCGACGAGATCGCGGCGACGCTCGCCGAGCGTCACCCCGGGGTTGACCCCATCACCCTCCGCTTCCCGGACCTCAAGCGGATGGTCGAATCGCTGCCCGGCTTCGCCCCGGACCCCGGGCGTCCCGCCAACGAGAAGATCCTCGAAGCGATCCAGGCCGCGTGGGTCGACGAGCGCACCGACGCACGCGACGACGACGAGGATTGACCGCCCGATGCCCCAGCCACGCAAACTGCACGACCGCTACTTCAAGCAGGCCAAGACCGAGGGGTACCTCGCCCGCTCGGCGTTCAAGCTCAAGGAGATCCAGGAGCGCTTCGGCGTGCTCCGCCCGGGCGACGCGGTGCTCGACCTGGGGTGCGCGCCGGGGTCGTGGCTCCAGGTGGCGTCCGAGGAGGTCGGGCCCACGGGCGTGGTGGTGGGCATCGACCTCCAGGAGGTCCGCCCGGGGTTCCCCGAGAACGTGCACGCGGCCGTGGGCGACGCTTTCACCGCCGACCCGGCGGCGCTCCTGATCGCGGCGGGCCGGGGCGCGTTCGACGTGGTTTTGAGCGACATGGCCCCGAACACCACGGGTCACGGGGACGACTTCCTCTCCGTGAGGCTGTGCCGGCGTGTGCTCGAGGTATGCGGGCGGGTGCTGCGTCGCGGCGGGTGGTGCGTGATGAAGGTCCTCGAAGGGGCCGAGTACACGGACCTGCTCGCCGACACGCGCCGGGTGTTCGCCGCGGCCAAGGGGTTCAAGCCCAAGTCCTCGCGCGAGGTCTCACGCGAGATGTTCATCGTCGCCAAGGGTTACCGGGGCGATCCGGGCGCCGGGCCGGGGGGCCCGCGGTGACGTTCCTGGCCCCGGGGGCGGCCCTGACGGCCGGCCTGCTGGCCGGGGCGGCGCTGCTCGCGCTCTACATGCTCAAGCTCCGCCGGCGTCCGCTCCGGGTCAGTTCGATCGAGCTGTGGGCCAGGGCCGTCGAGGACCTGCAGGTCAACGTCCCGCTGCGCTGGTTGCGTTGGTCGGCGTTGCTCCTGCTGCACGCGCTGATCGCCGGGTGCCTTGTCGCGGCGATCGGCCGCCCGGCGTTCGAGGCGGGCGGAGGTGTCGCGGGGCGGGTGGTCGTGGTGATCGACCGCTCCGCGTCGATGTCGGCCGCCGATGGCGACCCCGCCGGGAGGACTCGGCTCGACGTGGCGAGGACGCGGGCGGCGGAGTCGATCCGGGCGATGGCCCGCGGGGGCTCGGGAACAACCTTCAGCGTGGTCGCTTTCGCCGCCGAGGCCGAGACGATCGTCGGCCCGACCCCGGACGGCGAGGTCGCGGCGGTCTCGGCGCTCGCCGTCGGCCCGACCGATCAGCCCGCGGACCTGTCCAGGGCCATGAGGCTCGTGTCGGCCCTGACGGCCGGTTCCTCCGAGGACAGCGAGACCCCGACCCTTGTCATCGTCCTCTCCGACGGGTCGTTCGAGCAGGACGGCCCGGTCTCGGTCGGCGCGGGCGACGTGCGGTTCGTCCGGTGCGGCCCCGAGCGCGAGGCGCGGGCCTTGGGCGGCGCCGACAACCTCGGGATCGTCTCTCTTTCCGCTCGACGCGACGACCGGAGGCCCACCACGGTCCGCGTCTTTGTCCGAGTGCTCAGCGCGTCCGCCGAGCCCCGATCGACCGTGCTCACCCTCACGGTCGGCGGGGCCGAGGTCGCCAAGCGGGCCCTGACCATCCCGCCCGGGGGCGAAGCCGGGTTCGCCACCGCCTCCACGACCATCGAGTTCGAATGGGCGGGTTCGGGCGTTGTGACCGTCTCGACCCCGGGGGGCGACGCGCTCCCGGGCGACGACGCCGCCTCACTGCTGATCTCGCCGGCCGCGAGGCCCCGCGTCGCCCTCGTGACCCCCGGGGGAGACCCGCGGGGAGCGGGCGTCACCCCGGAATCGATACTGATCGACGTGCTCTCGGCCCTCGACCCGACGACCCTGGACGTGGTCTCCCCCGCCGAGTACGCCGCGGCCTCGACGGGTCCGGTTGGGCCCCTGTGGGACGTCGTCGTGTTCGACCGTGTCACGCCCGCCACCCCGCCGCCGGTCCCCTCGATCTCGCTGGGCGCGGGCGTCCCCTCGCCGGGGATGGGGTACCGCCCGGCCGAAGCTGAGCGGGCGACGTACGTGCTCAGTTGGAGGCGTGCGCACCCGGTCCTGCAGGACGTGGCGATGGACGCAGTCTTTGTCCGCCGGGCCGGCGTCTTGGACGATGACGCCCCGCCCGGGGTTGTCGACGTGGCGAGGGCAGCCCAGGGTCCGCTGATCCGAGTATCCGACGGCGCGGGGCCACGCCGAGTCGTGGTCGGGTTCGAGGTCGCGCAGTCCAACTGGGCCCTGCTCCCCGGGTTCGCCATCTTCATGGCCAACGCCGTCGATTTCGTCGTCGGGCGGTCCGCCTCCGACGCGGGCACGGGTTGGACCACGTCCCAGCCCCTGGACGTACGAGTCCCGCCCGGCGTCGGGCGGTTGGCCCTGCGCGGGCCCGTCTCGCGCGAGGTCGACGTGGAGCGGCGTGAATCGCCCTGGGTCTGGTCGGTCGGCCCGATGGAGCGAGCGGGGGTGTACGAGATCACCGCCTCGCCGGGCGGATCCCTCGGGTTCTTCCCCGTCAACCTGGTCGACGAGCGAGAGAGCGCCCTCCTGACCGCCGACACCGCGTCTATCGGCGGGCGTGAGATCCGGTCCGATCAGCGCGGCGCGGCCCCCGTCGAGGTCTGGTGGTGGTTCGTGGCCGCCGCGGGGGTGCTGCTGATCGTCGAGTGGGTCATCTTCTCGGCCAAGAGCAGGGTCTGATCGACGGGGGCGGCGCTAGGGTTCGGGATATGGAAATCGCGGTCATCATCGCGGCGGGCGGATCGTCCACGCGGTACGCGTCGGCCGGGGGCGTGCGCGCGAAGCTCGACGAAGACCTGGGCGGCAAACCCCTCCTCCAACGCACGATGGAGGCCTTCGCCAACCACGACCGGGTCCGCTGGATCGTCGTCGCCGGGCCCGGCTCGGACCCCGAGTTCGCCGAGTTCAAGGCCCGGCACGGGGACCGCATCGGGCTCCTGGGCGCCACGCTCGTACGCGGCGGGGCGAACGCACGATGGGAATCGGTCAAGGCCGCCCTCGAGGCCGTGGACCCCGGCGCGACCCATATCGCCGTCCACGACGCCGCCAGGCCTTGCGTGAGCGAGGTGCTGCTCGACCGCGTGTTCGGCCTCGCGAAGGAACATCCGGCGGTCATCCCCGCGGTGGCGTGCGCCGACACCGTCAAACGCGTCGAGCGCACGGACCGCCCGGCGTCGACCGACGAGGACCCGGCCGCGGCGATCCTCGGGCTCACGCCCGGCGACGGCGAGCGGCTCAGCGTGGTCCGGGCGACGATCGAGCGTGAGGGGTTGATGATGGTCCAGACGCCGCAGGTCTTCGAGGCCGGGCTGCTCCGCCGGGCGTACGGGCAGGCGGACCTCTCGAGCACCGACGACGCGGGGCTGGTCGAACGGCTCGGGGTCGAGGTCGTCGTGGCCCGCGGCGAGGCGAAGAACCTCAAGGTGACCGTTCCCGAAGACCTGGCGATGGTCCGAGCGGTGATGGGGTTCCGCGGCGGCGGCGAGAAGCCGGCGATGCGGCGTTTCTAGAACGAAGAGTACGTATTTTGTAAGGTCATTGATTGATCCTTTCCCACGGTGAAACCGTGGTGGGGGCGGGGCTAGAATCAAGGCCCATCGGGACCAGCCCCCGGCGGACGTGGAGTTGTGCGATGAAGAGCGACATCCATCCCAGGTACTACAACGCGTGCAAGGTCTACCACAACGGGCAGGTGGTGATGGAGGTCGGCGCGACGGTGCCGGAGATCCACGTCGAGGTGTGGTCGGGCTCCCACCCGTTCTTCACGGGCAAACAGACGTTTGTGGACGCGGCGGGTCGGGTCGAGAAGTTCCAGCGCAAGTACGCGGGGAACTACTTCAAGAAGGACGACAAGAAGAAATAAGCCGGGGTGGTGGGGCGGGGTGGGGAAGGCCGATGCTCAAGCCGGGTGTACGCCCGGCTTGTCTGTTTTTCGCGCCCGGTTCGGGCAATATCCTTATTTCCGGATGGACGGATATAGGCATAGGATGAGGTATGGCATCGAAGTTCCTTGAGAGGTTGTCGCGGGGGATCGTCGTGTTCGACGGCGGGATGGGGACGCAGATCCACAAGGTGGACCTGTCGGTGGACGGGGATTACTGCGGGTGCGAGAACTGCACGGACATCCTGGCGAAGACCAGGCCGGACGTGATCGGCGCGATCCACGACCGGTATCTCGAGGCCGGTGCGGACGTGGTGGAGACGGACTCGTTCGGGGCGAGCCCGCTGGTGCTGGGGGAGTTCGGGATCTCGGAGCGGTCGTACGAGATCGCGCGGGCGGCGGGGGAGGTGGCCCGGGCGTCGGCGGACCGTTTCACGACGAAGGACAAGCCGCGGTTCGTGGCGGGCTCGATGGGCCCGGGGACGAAGCTGATCACGCTGGGGAACACGGACTGGGCGGCGATGCTCGCGTCGTACCGGGAGTGCGCGCGCGGGCTGCTCGACGGCGGGGTGGACCTGTTCATCATCGAGACGTGCCAGGACCTGCTGCAGGTCAAGTGCGCGGTGAACGCGGTGCTGGACGAGCTGGCGGCGCGGGGCAAGTCGGTGCTCGACGTGCCGGTGATGGTGAGCGTGACGATCGAGAGCACGGGGACGATGCTCTTGGGCTCGTCGATCGAGGCGGCGTCGGTGGCGTTGGCGGGGTACCCGATCCTGTCGCTGGGCTTGAACTGCGCGACGGGTCCGACGGAGATGGCCGAGCACGTGCACTGGCTGGGGAAGCACTGGCGGGGCGGCGGCGGGAGGGTCGGGGGTCGGCGGGCGGGGCCGAACCTGTCGGTGATGCCCAACGCGGGGCTGCCGGTGCTGGTGGAGGGTCGGACGGAGTACCCGCTGCAGCCCGGGCCGTTCGTGGAGGCGATGGAGCGGTTCATCGGTCGTGACGGGGTGAACATCGTGGGGGGGTGCTGCGGGACGACGCCCGAGCACATCCGCCTGCTGACGGAGTGCGTGGAGAAGGCGGGGCGTCGCGGCGGAGGGGATGTCGTGGTCTCGGCGGGGGCTGGGGCGGGGGCTGGGGAAGAGGCTGAGTTACCCAAGGGGGCGACGTCGCTGTACTCGGTGGCGGAGTACCGGCAGCAGAACTCGTTCCTGATCGTGGGGGAGCGGATGAACGCGTCGGGTTCGCGGGCGTTCAAGAAGCTGTTGGAGGAGGAGGATTGGGACCGGATCGCGTCGTTGGCGAAGGAGCAGCTGCGCGAGGGGGCGCACGTGCTGGACCTGAACGTGGACTACGCGGGGCGGGACAACCCGCGGGACATGGCCGAGATTGTCAAGCGTGTGGTGCGGCAGGTGGACGCGCCGCTCATGCTCGACTCGACGCAGGTGCGGACGATCGAGGCGGGGCTGAGGCACGCGGGGGGCAAGTGCGTCATCAACTCGGCGAACTTCGAGGACGGGGAGGCGAAGTTTGACGAGGTCCTGCGGCTGGCGAGGACGTTCGGGGCGGCGGTGGTGATCGGGTCGATCGACGAGGACAAGCAGGCGTCGATGGCCCGGACGGCGGACCGGAAGGTCTCGATCGCGCGTCGCGGGCTCGATCGGGCGGTCGAGGTCTTCGGGATGGACCCCGCGGACGTGCTGTTCGACCCGCTGGTGCTCCCGATCTCGACGGGGATGGAGAGCGACCGGCGGAGCGGGCTCGAGCTGATCGAGGCGGTCGGGCGGATCCGCGAGGAGATGCCCGAGTGCCAGACGGTGGTGGGGCTGTCGAACGTCTCGTTCGGGCTGAACCCGGCGGCGAGGCTCGTGCTCAACTCGGCGTTCCTGCACGAGCTGCGGGAGGCCGGGCTGACGGGGGCGATCGTTCACGCGGGGAAGATCCTGCCGAGGAACAAGATCCCCGACGATCAGTGGTCGGCGGCGCTGGACCTGATCTACGACCGGCGTGAGGGCGGGGACCCCTTGGCGCGGTTCATCGGGCTTTTCAAGGACGCGGCGGCGGCGACGGTGAAGCGCGAGACCGCGAGCCTGACGGTCGAGGAGCGGCTGCGGGCGCACATCATCGACGGGGAGAAGCAGGGGCTCAAGGAGACGCTGGCGTCGGCGTTGGAGAAGTACCGTCCGCTCGAGATCATCAACGACCACCTGCTGGAGGGGATGAAGACGGTGGGCGAGCTGTTCGGGTCGGGTCGGATGCAGCTGCCCTTTGTGCTCCAATCGGCCGAGGTGATGAAGATGGCGGTGGCGGAGCTCGAGCCCCTGATGGAGCGGGTGGCGGGTCAGACCAAGGGCTCGATCGTGCTGGCGACGGTGAAGGGGGACGTGCACGACATCGGGAAGAACCTGGTGGACATCATCCTGACGAACAACGGGTACACGGTGCACAACCTGGGGATCAAGCAGACGCTGTCGCAGATCATGGCGGCGTACGAGCAGTACAAGCCCGACGCGGTGGGGCTGTCGGGGCTCCTGGTCAAGTCGGTGAACGTGATGGAGGAGAACATCGAGGAGCTCAACGGCGGGGGCGTGAAGCCCCGGCTGATCCTGGGCGGGGCGGCGTTGACGCGGCACTACTGCGAGGGGCACCTGCGGGGCAAGTACGCGGGGGCGTGCTATTACGGGAAGGACGCCTTCGACGGGCTGCGGATCATGGACCTGATCGTGTCGGGGCGCGAGGCGGAGCTGGCACGCGAGATCGACGATCGGCAGGGCAAGAGGTCCAAGGCCGAGGAGATGATCGTCAAGACCCGTGCGGAGAAGATCGCGTCGGCGAACCGCGGGGAGGGGGCCGGGGCCGGGGCGGTGGAGGCGGTCGCGGCGGCGCCGCGTTCGGTGGCTCCGGCGTCGTCGATCCCCGATCCGCCGTTCTGGGGATCCCGGGTGGTGGAGGGGATCGACCTGGAGGACGTGTACCCGTTCATCAACCCGGTGGCGTTGTTCCGCGGGCAGTGGGGGTTCAAGAAGGGGGCGATGTCGGAGTCGGAGTACGGGGCGATGCTGGAGGACCGTGCGGCGCCGGTGTTCGAGCGTCTCAAGGCGCGGTGCCGGGCGGAGCGGATCCTTGAGCCCCGCGTGGTGTACGGGTATTTCGCGTGCAACAGCGAGGGTGACGACCTGATCGTGTGGGACGGGCCGGGGCGGGGCACGGAGAGGCTTCGGTTCCGGTTCCCGAGGCAGGCGGACAAGAAGAGGCTGTGCATCTCGGACTTCTTTGAGCCGGTGTCGTCGGGGCGGGCGGACGTGCTCGGGATGCACTGCGTGACGGTGGGTCGTCGTGCGAGCGAGGCGGCCAAGGCGTTGTACGCCGCGAACGAGTACCAGGAGTATCTGTACCTTCACGGGATGGGGGTGGAGACGGCGGAGGCGTTGGCGGAGTTCTGGCACAAGCGGATGAGGCAGGAGCTGGGGATCGGGGGCGAGGACTCGCCGAAGATCCGCGACCTGTTCACGCAGCACTACCGCGGGAGCCGGTACAGCTTCGGGTACCCGGCGTGCCCGGACATGTCGGATCAGGAGAAGCTGTTCGCGTTGCTCGAGCCGGGGCGGATCGGGTGCGAGCTGACGGAGAACCACCAGATCGACCCGGAGCAGTCGACGAGCGCGATCATCGTGCATCACCCGGGGGCGAAGTACTTCAACGTGTGACGCGTCAGCGGTCGGCGTGGTGGGGGCGGCGGAGGAGGGCGATCAGGAGGGGTCCCCCGAGCAGGCTGGTGATGACCCCGATGGGGAGCCTTCCGGCGGAGGTGTCGAGGGCGCGGACGAGCGCGTCGGCGAGGACGACGAGGGTGGCGCCGGCGAGCGAGGAGCCGAGGATCAGCGGGCGGTGGGCTGGCCCGATGGCCAGGCGGACCAGGTGGGGGCAGACCAGGCCGACGAACCCGATGGGCCCCGCGAGGATGACGGCGGCGGCGGTGAGGGTGCCCGAGGCAAGGAAGAGGAAGACGCGGAGGCGGGCGAGCGGGACGCCGACGGAGACGGCCTCGTCGTCGCCCAGGCACGCGGCGTCGATGGTGGGCCCCAGGCGGACGGAAGCGGCGATGATCACGGCCGCGAGCGCGGCGAGCGAGGCGATCCGGCCCGGGGTGGTGCTCTCGTCGATGGAGCCCAGGAGCCAGCGGACGGTGGCGAGGCCCCGGTCCGGGAGGAGGCTCTGGAGCAGGAGCCCCGCCGCGGCGCACATGATGCTGATGATGACCCCAACGAGGACCATGGTGACGGGGTCGATCAGGCCCCGACGCCGGCTGAGCGAGTAGACGAGCGCCAGGGCGGCGATCGAGCCCAAGAGCGCGAGCGGGGCGGCCGGGAGGGCCTGGGTGTTGAGCGAGTACGCGACGAACGCGCCGGCGATGACGGCGAGCCCCGCCCCGGACGAGAGGCCCATGATGTCCGGTGAGGCCAGGGGGTTCCGCAGGAGGGCCTGGAGCAAGACCCCCCCCGCGCCCAGGGCGGCCCCGACGACCACCCCGACGCTCGCGCGGGTGAGGCGGAGGGACCACAGATCCGCGGAATCGGGGATCGAGAGCCCGCCGGGGCCGAGGGAGAGGCGGAGGACGATCGCGGCGAGACAGGCGGTGAAGAGGCCGAGGAGAACGGTGGATGTTCGGAGCGGTTTGAACATGTTGGGGCCGGCGAGATCCTGTGGCGGGGGCGAGGGCGGCGCGAGGGAAAGCGGCCGGGGTGGAGAATATGATGGGGACGGCCCGTACAGGAGACTGACCTTGGCGAAGAAGACGTTCCGTTGCCGCGTGGTGACCCCAACGGCGAGCCTGTTGGACGAATCGGCGGTGCACGTGCAGGTCCCCGCGTGGGACGGGTCGATGGGCGTGCTCCCGGGCCGGGCGGCTCTCTTGGCGAGGCTGGGGATCGGGGAGCTGCGGGTCGATTTCGCCGACGGGAGCAAGGGCGAGGGCGGGTCGCGGTCGTACTTCGTCGACGGGGGCGTGGCCCGGATGGCGGGGTCGGAGCTGATGATCCTCGCGGAACGGGCCGTCCCGGTCGAGAGCCTGGATGCGTCGGCGGCGCAGGCGGAGCTCCGCGCGGCGGAGGGGAAGAAGCCCGCGGCGGGGTCCAAGGACCCCGGCGGTGAGCAGGCCAAGATCAATCGGGAGAAGGACTCGGCGCGGACCAAGGTCCGGCTCTCGGGGCGCAAAGGCGGGATTTAACGACCCCACGGGACTTGGGTGGGTGGCGGCTCAGCGCGCCCTTTTCGAGATGGCCCGAGCGAGGTCGCGTTTGGACTCGCGGTCGGCGATGGCGCGACGCTTGTCGTGGGCCTGCTTGCCGCGCGCGACGCCCACGAGCACCTTGGCGTACCCGTTCTTGAAGTAGAGCTTGAGCGGGACGAGGGTCATGCCCTTGTCCTCGGCCTGTTTGGCGAGGCGGATGATCTCGCGCTTGTGGGCGAGGAGCCCGCGGGCTCGTTTGGGGTTGTGCTGCCGCGGGCCGGCGGGCCCGTAGGGCTGGATGTCGATCCCGAAGGCGGTGAGTTCGAGGGGCTGGGCGTTGGCGCGGACGTACCCGTCGGTGATGGTGGCGAGGCCCTGGCGGAGGGCCTTGACCTCGGGCCCGCGGAGGATGACGCCGCACTCGACGGTCTCGAGGATGTGGTAGTCGTGCCGGGCCTTGCGGTTCTCGATGACGCGGTCGTGGGTGGCGGCGGGCTTTTTGGCCATCTGGCGCATTGTTGAGGGCCCGAGGGCCCGGGGCGAGGGACGGGCGAGGGTGGGGCGGGGGAGGGGCAGAATCGGTAGGATCGAGCGATGGAGGACGGTCTTGCCAAGGACGGGGAGCGTGGCACGAGGACGCGGGAGCGGCTCCGGCTGATGATGTTCGAGACCGGGCACCGGTCGAGCCGGGTGTTCAATACGGTGATGCTGGGGATGATCCTGCTCAGCGTGCTGACGATCAGTCTCGAGACGGTCGAATCGATCGCGTCCCGGCACGGGGGGCTGCTTCGGGCGGCGGAGTGGGGGTTCACGATCCTGTTCACGGCGGAGTACGTCACGCGGCTGGTCGTGGCCAAGCGTCGCCTGGGGTACGCGACGAGCTTCTTCGGGATCGTGGACGTGGTGGCGATCGCGCCGACGTACCTGACGCTGTTGGTCCCGGGGATGCACGAGCTGCTGGTGATCCGCTCGTTGCGGCTGGTCAGGCTGTTCCGCATCCTGAGGCTGGCGGAGTACGTGGGCGAGTCGGAGCATCTGGCGGCGGCGCTGCGGGC
The DNA here is from genome assembly GCA_015200025.1 of Phycisphaeraceae bacterium. Lineage (GTDB taxonomy): Bacteria > Planctomycetota > Phycisphaerae > Phycisphaerales > UBA1924 > UBA2396. The sequence goes on from CP054186.1 coordinate 2,213,799, forward strand.
GAGCCGCCCGAAGATCGTGGTGTTCGTGATCACGCTGCTGACGGTGGTGGTGATCCTCGGCGCGGTGATGCACCTGGTTGAGGGGCCCGAGACCGGGTTCACGAGCATCCCGCAGTCGATGTACTGGGCGGTGGTGACGATGACGACGGTGGGGTACGGCGACCTGATCCCCACGACGCCCGTGGGGAAGATGGTCGCGTCGGTGGTGATGATCCTGGGGTACGGGCTGTTGGCGGTCCCGACGGGGATCGTCACGTCGGAGTTGACGATGCGGAGCCGGCTCCGGGACCTCGCGGGCGGGGCCGACGCCGCCGGCCGGCGAACCGAGGGCGGGCGTGCGGAGGGTGGGGATGTGGAGGGTGGGCGCGACGGGGTGGGCGGGGTCGGCGGGCGGGTTGGGGTGGGTGACGCGGGGCGTGCGTGCCCCTCGTGCGGCGTCGGCGGGCACGCGGGCGACGCGAGGTACTGCCGGGTGTGCGGGGCTGGCCTTCTATGACCATGCAGCGACAGCGGATGTGTACAGTCGAGATCCAAGCGCGGAGGCTGACGTGATGAAGCTGACTCGGAACGACCTGGGTGTGTGCGTGGGGGTGCCCGGGGTGGGCGAGGTGCACGTGCGGCACATCATCGGGGTCGGGATGAACTACGCCGAGCACGCGCGGGAGCAGGGCAAGGAGCCCCCGACGAGGCCGGTGTTCTTTACGAAGAACCCGGCGTCGGCGGTGCTCGACGGGGACGTGGTGGTGATCCCCGAGGCGTGCCGGGACCGGCCGCAGGTCGATTTCGAGGCCGAGCTGGCGGTGGTCCTGGGCGTGGGGGGAAAGCCGGTCAAGGACGTGCCGCGTGAACGGGCGCTCGGGGCGGTGCTGGGCTACGCGTGCGCGAACGACGTGTCGGCCCGGTGGTGGCAGAAGGAAGGGTCGGGCGGGCAGTTCTACCGCGGCAAGAGCTTCGACACGTTCTGCCCGATCGGGCCGACGGTCGTCCCGGCGGCGGAGGTGGGCGACCCCGGGCGGTTGCGGATTGCCTGCCGGGTCAACGGCGTGACGATGCAGGACGGGACGACGGGCGACATGATCTTCGACGTGGCGACGCTGATCGCCGAGGCCTCGCGCGGGACGACGTTGCTGCCGGGGACGGTGATCCTGACGGGGACGCCCAGCGGCGTGGGCTTCGCGCGCACGCCCCCGGTCTTCCTCAAGGGCGGCGACGTGGTCGAAGTGGAGATCGAGGGACTCGGGGTGCTGAGGAATCCGGTGCGAGGGTGATCGCGGCGTTGCGAGATCGCGCAGCCGAGGCGTGCGGCCGCCCCGCCGGGTCACGAAAAATCTGAGAATCCGGCTCGGGCCCGCGCGCCGTTGGCGCTAGTACGCATAAGGGCGTGCGGCGTCGTGTTGGCGTGGCGCGGACCCGAGAGTTTCCCGGGGTGGGGGAGAGAGGTCGTGACCATGACGACGAGGTATCGGTGCGCGCACGCGTTGATCGCCGGGCTGGCGGTCGGGCTCGGCGGGGTGGGTGTGGGCGAGGTCCACGCCCAGACCCGGACGTGGCGTCTCCCGCAGAACGGGCTGTTCACCACGGCGACGAACTGGGTCAGCAACACGCCCCCGGCGGCGCACGAGACGGCCGAGTTCGGGCTCACCTCGAGCGGGAGCCCCTTCACCGTGACGTTCAACGCGAACGCGACGCTGGGCGGGCTGCGGGTCGTGAACCAGCGGCCGACGCTGGATTTCGGCGGGCGGACGCTGAACCTCAACGGCGATCTGATCGTTCGCGGCGTGACGACGCCGCACCTGACGCTGCTCAACGGGTCCGTGCTTCGGAACGGGACGTCGACGCACGTGGGGAACGAGAACGGGTGGGGCGGTCGGCTGGTCGTTGGCGCGGGGGCGTTGCTCGAGACGCGGAGCCTGTTCGCCGGGGACAACGGCGGGACGGGGACGGTGATCGTCGAGAACGGCGGTGTGATCACCGGGCAGAACGACATGTACATCGGTCGGGGGGCCGGGTCCACGGGGAGTCTCACGGTCCGCGGGGCCGGGAGCGCGGTGAACACCTGGAATCTCTTCACGAGCCAGAACGCGCAGGGCACGATCCTGATCGAGGACGGCGGCGTGCTGACAACGATCTCGTCGCCCAGCGTGTCGTGGACCAACTCGCGTCTGGATTGGACGGTGCGGGGGGCGGGCTCGCGGGTCGAGATCGGCGGTACGTACTCCGCCGGCGACAGCCAGAGATGGTCGGTCCGGGTCGAGGACGGCGGGGTGTGGGAGAATCAGAACTGGCTCGAGACCAGCACCAACCCGCTGTCGGAGTCGTCGCTCGTGATCGACGGCCTGGGCTCGGAGTTTCTCGTGCCGGCGGGGGGGCTGACGTTCCGCGGCGGGACGAACGACCTCTCGATCACGAACGGCGGCCGGGCGGAGCTGTTCCACGGGTTCCGGATGGGGTGCTGCAACTTCCCCGGGCAGCACACGGCGCTGGTCCGGGGCGTGGGGTCGGAGCTGGTCGTCGGCGACTGGCCCAACCCCAGCGCCGTCCTCCACGTCGGCGTGGATCACACGGGCAGCGCGGAGATGATCGTGGATCAGGGCGCCACGCTGCGGATCGAGGATAGCTCGTACATCGGGCACCGCGGCCCGGGCCGGCTGATCGTGGACGGCCCCGGATCCCTCGTGACCTCGCCGCACACGATGCACGTCGGGTGGCACGACGCGAACTCGAACGGCGAACTGATCGCCCGCGACGGCGCGGTCGTGTCGGTCGGGCACTATTGGATGAAGGGCGGCAGCGGCTCGGTCGTGTCGGCCACCATCACCGACGGGGCCCTGCTCTCGTCCACTCCGCACGGCATCTCGGTCCACGAGGGGGCGACGCTCACGCTGAGCCACGGCGGGGCGGCGGAGACGACCGGCGGGATCGGCATCGGCACCTCGACGACGCGGCACGCCGAGATGATCATCGGCGAGGGCTCGTACGCCTTCGCCTCGGGTCGGATCGACCTGGGCTACTCCGCGCCCGACAACCTCGGCACGCTCACCATGATGGGCGGGACGGCCTACTCCAACGATTACATGCCGATCCTGTACGGCGGCCTGCTGCGGGGGGTCGGCTTCGTCGAGACCGGGGTCTCGATCGGGGGCGGGACCATGAGCCCGGGGCTTCCCGTCGGCGAACTCTTCGTCCGCAACATCGGCGTCAACCCCGACGCCCTCGGGCGGCCCGGGGTCATCGCCATCGACCTGGGCGGGACCACGCCGGGCGTCACGCACGACAAGGTGACGATCGAGCAGCGGCTGCAGATCAACCGGGGCGTGCTGGCGTTGTCGACCGTGGGCGGGTACACGCCGCAGGTCGGTCAGACGTTCGACGTGATCACGGCGTCGCAAGGGGTGACGGGGCAGTTCGAGGGCGTGACGGGCACGGACGCCGGGCCGGGCACGGCGTACGTGGTGCAGTACCTGCCGGACCGGGTGCGTGTGGTGGTGGACGGGGTGACGGGGCTGGACATCGCGCAGCCTTCGTTGCAGGTGTACACGGGCTTTATCGGTTCGTTGATCGCGAACGCGCAGTATGTCATGACCCCACCTCAGAATGTGAATACGTCCGCCGCTTGGACGAGCGACAATCCCGCGGTGGCGATGGTGGATGCGGCCGGAAAGGTCCGTGGTGTGTCGCCGGGATCGACGGTGATCCGTGCGACGTACGCGGGGCAGACCGACTCGGTGCCGGTAACGGTGTCGGCGTTGCCGGTCCCGCCGGGCGTTGAGCCGGGTTTGGACGTGGAGTATCGCCGCTTCTGGTGGCCGGACCATGACATGCTGACGCCGATCCACCAAGAGACAAGGCCGACGATCTCGATCCCCTCCAACGCGAACTGGGACATGTACGGCTCGTTGACGGTGGGGGGTGCGAACGTGGCCGGCCTGATGGAAGGCGTGATCGAGATCCCGGTGGCGGGAACCTACGAGTTTACCAGTGTTGATTCGTGCGGTGAGGCGAGGCTGATGATCAACGGCCAGATCGTGGCGTTCCAGAACGATCCGGAGTGGTTCTTGACAGAATGGACCGGCGCCATCGAACTTCCCGCGGGACCGGCCTTGATCCGGTACGAGTACGCCAAGCGGGGGAACTATTGCGGGTACTGGCACACGGTCCTCTGGAAGGTGCCTGGATCGAACCAGAGTGTCGAGGTGCCCGCGTCCGCGTTCGGGGAGGCTGGCGTGCAGATGAAGTATTACTTGCCCCCCGATCCTTTTATCCCGGCCACGATGGGCGAGTACAACCGCTTCGACTACCCGGTCTACGAGAACAGCGTGCTCGACGTGATCGACTACAACTGGAATCCCGAGGTCGGGTTCACGGCACGCTATTGGCGTGATTCCGGCACGCACCTCAACGGATGGCTGGTCGCTCCGGAGAGCGGTACTTATACGATCTACGGCCAGTCGCTCGGGTACCTCTCCGTCCTGCGGGTCAATGGGCAAGATTTGGGCAGCCCGGGCAACTGGTTTGCCGGCGGTACGGCGTTCAGCGTCCAGCTCCAGGCCGGCCTGAATCAGTTCGAGATCGACGGCTTCATGCCGAGCTGGGCGTTTGACCGCGGGTACCGCGTGTGGATCGAAGGCCCGGGGATCGAGCGGCAAGTGATCCCGGCTTCCGCGTTCTGGCGTGGCACCCCGGAGCCTACTTGCCCCGCGGACTTCAACGGGGACGACTTCGTCGACTTCTTCGACCTCGACGCGTACGTCGCGTGCTTCGAGGGGTTCGAGTGCCCCGAGGGCAAGGACGCGGACTTCAACGGCGACGGGTTCGTCGACTTCTTCGACCTCGACGAGTTCACCGCGGCGTTTGAGGCCGGGTGCTGAGATTCACTCTCTCGCGCCCGGTCGATGGGGCCCGCGCGAACCAACACGGCCGGCGGATCCGCGAGAGCGGGACCGCCGGCTTTCATTCCGGGGCGGGGGTGGGGGCGGGGGCGGGGTGACCCGTGGCGGCCCGGTGCTCGGCCTCGACGCGGTCGATGATGGCCGTGTAGTCGCGCACCCATGTGCGCTGGTGCGAGTGCCATTCGGGGCTCGGGTCACGCTCGGCAATGCGGTCGGCGATCTCGCCGCGGGATCGGCAGGCGGCCCGGGCGCCCTCGAAATCCTTCGTCTCGATAAGGACTGCCGTCCGGGTTGCCAGGGCGAAAATAATCGAGTGCTGCCCGTAATAGTCGTCCGGGTCCTCCCTCAGGATCGACACGCAGAGATCGACGGCGGCGGCGCTGAGACGATCGGCCTCGGCGACGTCGCCCCTGGTCTTGGCGGCCAACGCGAGCCGCGCGGAGGCCCGGCTCAGCGAATGGACCGCGCGGCGGTCCTTGGGGTGGGCCGCGTAGAACTCGGCCGCGTGGGCGTGGGCCTCGCGGATGAGCCCGGCCTCGTGATCACCGTACACGCCCACGCTCAGGCCGTCGGCGTCGGCGAGCAGCAGGGCCGATTCCGCGGCGTTGTAGTACGCGTCGGCGTTGCCCGGGCGGAGGGTGAGGAGCGTCAGGGCGGCCTCCCGACGCTGGGTCAGCAACGAGTGGGCGATCTCGGCGTCCCCGCGTTTCTGGGCCATATGCGCGACGCGCTCGAAACTCCACGACAGGGCCGAGTGCGCCCGGTGCATCTCGGGGTGATCCCGGACCAGCGCGAGGTACTCGCCGTGGGAGATCAGGTACAGCCGTTCGCACTCCGCGGGGTCGGACTTCTTGAAATGGTCGGCGACGCGGACCCGCTGGGTCGCCCGTTCGAGGAGGTCGTCGGGCGTGGCCGAGGCGCGGGCGGCGAGCTCCTCGCGGACCGCGAGCGAGGCCCGCTGATCGGCGAGCGAGCGTTCGGTGTCGCCCGCCTCGAACGCCAGGTCGCCGCGGCCGCGGATGGCCGTCGCCAGGAGCGATTTCAGGCGTGCGTCGTGGGGACGCCGCGCGATCTCCGCGGGCAACTGCGACAACACGTCTTCGATGATCCGGAGGCGGAATCCGCGCGTCGCGGCCCGGCGGTTGGCTTCCTCGACGAGACGGTCGAGGAGGTACGCGTAGTTCTGGGCGATGGCGTCGCTGGCCTTGCGTTCCGCGCGGAGGGCCGCCGCGGTGGTCGCCAGGGTCGTCACCGTCAGCCCGACGCCCACCGCGATGACGGCGACGGCCTTTCGGTGCCGGACGGCCCATTTCCAGGCGAGTTCGAGGGGTTGTGGGGGCCGGGCGAGGGTGGGGAGGCCGTCGAGGAACCGGCGGAGGTCGTCGGCCAGCTCGGCGGCGTTCCCGTAGCGGTCTTTCTTCTCGCGCGACAACGCCTTGGCGACGATGGCGTCGAGGTCTCTGGGGATCGCGGGGTTGAGCGACCGCGCCCGCCGGGCGTCGGTGTGGCGGAGCGTCGCCAGCCACACGAGCGTGGCCCTGGGGTCGGGGTCGGGGTCGCCGTGGGGCAGCTCGCCGGTGAGCGCCTCGAACAGCAGCACGCCCAGGCCCCACACGTCGGTGCGGGTGTCGGCCGCGTGGTCCCCGGCGGCCTGCTCGGGCGCCATGGTCCCCAGCGTGCCCACGATCATCCCCGGGTGGGTCGCCGCGAGGTGGGTCAGGGCCGAGCGGGGCGTCCCGTCGGCGGCGAGGGTCCGCGCGATCCCGAAGTCCACGATCACGGGCCTGGGGCGTCCCTCGGCGTCCCGGGCCACCAGCACGTTGGCCGACTTGAGGTCGCGGTGGACCACGCCGCGCTGGTGCGCGTGCGCGAGCGCGTCGCAGGCCCGGGCAAAGAGCACGACGACCTCGCGCACGCCCATCCCCCGGGCGGCCCGCTCGAAGGGGGCCGCGTCGGGCCCGACCCGCTCGAGCACGAGGTACGGGCGGTCGGTCCGCCGGTCGATCCCGAAATCCAGCACCCGCGCGATCCCCGGGTGCTCCAGACGCGACAGCGAGCGGACCTCGTGCTCGAACCGCCACCGCGCCCGCCCCGACACCAGCGGCGTGTGCAAGAGCTTGAGCGCCACCGGCCTCTCGAACCCCGCCCGCGTCGCCTCGTACACCGCCGACGAGCCCCCCGTCCCGATCAACGACCCGATGCGGTACGGCCCCACCGTCTCGGGCGCCGCGTCCGCGGGCACCCCACCCCCCTCACCCCCCCCACCCCCCTCGTCGCCGCGGCCCCCGCCCTCGAAGGGCGTGTCGGTCAACGCACCCGCCAGCCCCCCACGCGTGTACGCCCCGAGAGGGCTCGCCCCGCCCGGGCCCTCGTCCGACGCGAGCGACGTCACGCCGGCGGGATCGTCGACCGCCGGGGAGATGGAGTCGGTGGGGTCGTCGGTGGGGTCGTCGGTGGGGTCGTCGGTGGGGTCGTCGGTGGGGTCGTCGGTGGGGTCGTCGGTGGGGGAGTGGGTGGGGGAGTGGGTGGGGGTGGGGGTGGGGGTGGGGGTGGGGGTGGGGGTGAGGATGCGGGTGAGGGGGTCGGGGCGTTCGTCGTGGCCGAGGAGCGCTTCGACCTCGCGGCGCAGGGCGGGGTCGTGATCGCCGAGCCGGTCGAGGACCTCCCGGCGTCGCTCGCCGATGACCCCCGCCGCGGCGAGGAACGCGTCCTTGAGGCTCGGAGCCGACATGGGCACAGTGTACCGGAAGGGGTCCGGATTCGAGCCGGTCTCGGCCTGGTGGGCGCGGGGCGGTCGGAGTCGACTCAGATCGTTTCGACGTCCCCGGGGTCGGGGCAGAGCCCGGCGGCGTGACCCTCGGCCAGAAGCCGCCGGATGGCGTCCTTCCCGGCGCTCCCCATGTCGAGGGTGAGCGGGGAGACGTACATGCGGCAATACCGATCGACACGCTCCCGGGACGGGGGCTCGTGCCCGGCGGACCTCGCGTTGGCGGCGGCCCAGGGCAGGGTGTATTCGACCGACCTCTCGCGCTGCGCTGTCGCGAAGGAGACCGACTCGGCGAGGAGTTCGGCCACGCGTGCGCGCGTGCCGGGGCCGAATCGCTGATCGAGGTCACGCCGGACGGCGTTGACGCCCAGCGGGAGCGGGAGGGAGGTTCGGTCTCGCCACCATTCGCCGGTATCGAGGACCTCCCGGAGCCCGGCGTCCGAGAACGTGAGTTGCCCCTCGTGGATCACGAGCCCCACGTCGGCCCGACGCTGCGCGACCGCGGGGATGATCTGGTCGAAGGGCATCTCGGTGCATCGAGCGCGCCACTCCGGCGGGGCGCCGACCTCGCGCATCACGAGGCTCAGCAGCAGGAACGCGGTCGTCCCGAAGCCCGGGACGGCGAAGCGAAGGCCCGGCTTGGCGAGGCACCCCTCGCACGCGACGGTGACGGGGTCGTTCGATTGATCCGCGCGGCGGACGATCTTGGGGCCGAAGCCCTCGCCGAAACTCGCGCCGCACCGCGTGATGACGTAGCGGCCCGCGACGTCTGCCCAGGTGCGCACGGAGAGGGCCGTGATGTCGAACAAGTCGTGCCCGGCGCGGGCCCGGCGGTTGAGGGCCTCGATGTCGGCCGGGACAGACCGGAACGCCAGCCTGCCGGTGTCGAGGGCGGGGAGGCCCCGGGGCGGGGGGAACGGGGTGCCGTCGAGGTTGACCATGCCCGTGAGGGGCCACCACATGAAGACGTCGTCGGGGTCGGGTGAGTGGGCCAGCGAGAGTGTGGGGCTCGGGGCGGACGGCGTGGGCATGGCGGATCGTAGAGCGGGGAGCGAAGGCGAACGCAATACGAACGAAGATGCGAGTTTGGCCGGAGGGCGGGCGGTGATCGCCTAGGATCATTGGGGTTTGGTGAAGGAGGTTCGGTTGGCAACTTCGATGGCCGCGTCGCCCGTCATGGGCGCTACCGGGGTGGGCGGGAACGAGCGTTTGGCGGTATCGGGTGGGGTGCCGGTCTCGGCGACGGCGGTGCCGTTCATGTCCACGGGCCTGACCGAGGCGGACGTGTCGGCGGCGACGGCGGTGCTCAAGAGCGGGATGCTCCGGGCGGCGAAGAAGTGCGAGGAGTTGGAGCGTCGGTTCGGCGAGATGACCGGCGCGACGCACATGATGACGTGCGCCAACGGGACGTGCGCGTTGCAGCTGGCGTACGAGGCGTTGTTCGCGCCGGGGGACGAGGTGCTGGTCCCGGCGTGGTCGTACATCGCGACGGTGAGCATGATCGTGGCGAGGGGGTGCGTGCCGGTGTTCGTGGACGCGGACCCCGAGACGTTCCAGATCGACGCGTCGGACGCGGCGAAGAAGGTGACGCCCAGGACGCGCGGGATCGCGGCGACGCACCTGTACGGGTGCCCGGTGGATATTGACGCGGTGGGGGCGCTCGCGGGCACGCACGGGCTCAAGGTCGTGTACGACGCGGCGCAGTCGCACCTGGCGACCTGGAAGGGCAAGGGCCTCGGGGCGTTCGGGGACGCGGTGACGTATTCGTTCTACGCGACGAAGAACCTGGGCACGGGCGAGGGCGGGGCGATCAGCTGCAACGACGACGCGCTCGCGCGGACGATCAAGCTCCTGCGGAGCCACGGGGAGACGGACAAGTACCTCCACGAGCGTGTGGGGTACAACTACCGGATGAACGACATCACGGGCGCGATCGGGTGCTCGAAGCTCGACCGGCTGCCCGAGCAAACGGCCCGGCGGCGCGCGAACGCGGCGAAGTACGACGCGATGATCGCGGAGATCCCCGGGCTCAAGGCGCCGGGGACGACGCCCGGAGCCGAGCCCGTGTACCACCTGTACGTGGCCCGGATGGACCCGGCGAGGTTCACCTGCACGCGGGACGAGTTCTGCAAGGCGTTGATGGCCGAGGGGGTCCCGACGGCGGTGCACTACCCGAGGCCCCTTCCCAAGCAGCCGGCGCTCTCGGCGTGGGACCGGGGCGATTGCCCGGTCTCGGACGCGTTGGCGGCGAAGGTCTTCGCGTTGCCCATGCACCACGACCTGACGGACGAGCATGTCCGCGTGGTCGGGGCGGCGCTTCGGAAGGTGGCGTCGGCGTACCGGGCCTGAGCGAATCACGGGGCCGGGGAACACCCGGCCCGGTCGGGATACCCTCCGCCCATGCCGAGTTCGACGTCGCTCAAGCGTATTTTGGTGGCCGGCGGGGCGGGGTTCCTGGGTTCGCACCTTTGCGACCGGTTGGTGGCGCAGGGGCACGACGTGATCTGCCTGGACAACCTCTTTACGAGCCAGAAGAGCAACATCGCGCACCTGCTGGGGAAGCCCAACTTCGAGTTCGTCCGGCACGACGTGACCCACCCGGTCTGGCTGGAGGTCGACGAGATCTACAACCTCGCCTGCCCGGCCGCCCCGGGGCATTACCAGTACAACCCCATCAAGACGATGAAGACCAGTGTCCTAGGGGCGATCAACCTCCTGGGCATGGCGAAGCGGTGCAAGGCCAAGATCTTCCAGGCCTCGACGAGCGAGGTGTACGGGGACCCGACGGAGCACCCGCAGACCGAGTCGTACCGGGGGAATGTCAACCCGATCGGCCCCCGCGCCTGCTACGACGAGGGCAAGCGGGCGGCCGAGACGCTGTTCTTTGATTACCACCGCAGCAACAAGGTCAACATCCGGGTGATCCGGATCTTCAACACGTACGGCCCGCGGATGCACCCCTTCGACGGGCGCGTGGTGAGCAACTTCATCCGCCAGGCCCTGGCGGGCGAGAACATCTCCATGTTCGGCGACGGGAGCCAGACACGGAGCTTCTGCTATTGCGACGACCTGATCGACGGGATGATCCGGATGATGAACGGGCCGGACGACTTCATCGGCCCGGTGAACATCGGGAACCCGGTCGAGTTCACGATCAAGCAGCTCGCCGAGCTGGTCCTGGAGCTGACCGGGAGCAAGGGGAAACTGATCCACAAGCCGCTCCCGGCCGACGATCCGACGCAGCGTCAGCCCGACATCTCGCTCGCGAAGTCGCGGCTCGGGTGGGAGCCCAAGGTCCCGCTGCGTGAGGGGTTGGCGAAGACGATCGCGTGGTTCCGGTCGATCGACATGAGCCAGTACCGGGCCCCGACGCCCAACTACTGAGCCCGGGCCGTGGCCCGCGCGGAGGTTCGCCCGTGACGACGGCCGACGTGGTCGTGGTGGGGTTGGGGAGCATGGGCTCGGCGGCGTGCGCGGCCCTGGCGCGGCGCGGCGCACGCGTGATCGGGATCGACCGGTTCAACCCGCCGCACGCGATGGGCGAGCACCACGGGCGGACGCGGCTGTTCCGGCTGGCGTACGCGGAGCACCCGGGGTACGTCCCGTTGCTGCGCGAGGCGCGCGAGATGTGGCTCGATCTCGAGGCGGAGGTCCGGCTCGGGGGGATCGACGCGTCGCTGTTCATCCCGTGCGGCGGGCTGTACGCGGGACCGCCCGGGGGCGCGTTGGTCGGGGGCGTGCTGGAGTCGGCCCGGCGGCACGGGCTCACGATCGAGGAGGTCGATCGCGCGGGTCTGAGGTCGAGGTTCCCGGGTTTCGCCTTCCCCGAGGGGACCGCGACGGTCCACGATCCCGACGGTGCCGTGATCGCGTGCGAGCAGGCGCTGGGCGCGTACCTCACGCGGGCCCGATCGGCCGGGGCGACGCTGATGACCGGGACGGCGGTGGAGTCCATCGAGGGCGCGAGCGGCGGGAAGGTGGTGGTGAAGGCCTCGGGGTCGGTGATCGAGGCGGGGTCGGTGGTGGTGACGGCGGGGCCGTGGACCCAAAGGCTGCTCGCGACGCTGGGCGTCGGGCTCACCGTGACCCGGCAATCGGTGGGGTTCGTGCGGCCGGCGAACTCGCGCGGGTTCGGCGCGGACCGCTTCCCGGCGTGGGCGTACGAGAACGCCGACGGCTCGCTGTATTACGGCACGCCGGTGGTCCCGTGCCAGATCGGGATGAAGTTTGCGCGTCACGCCGCGGGGGCGCCGGCCGACCCGGATACGGTGGACCGTGAAGCGACCGAGGCCGATGCGGCGGACTGGGCCGGTGCGCTGGACCTGGTGCCCGGGGCGGGTCGGGTGTCGGTGGGCACGCAGGTGTGTCTTTACACCAACAGCCCGGACGGGCATTTCATCGTCGATCGCGTCCCGGGGATGGAGGGCGTGGTGGTGGCGTGCGGGTTCAGCGGGCACGGGTTCAAGTTCGTGCCCGTGATGGGGGACGTGCTGGCGGACCTGGCGACCGAGGGGCGGACGAGGCGGAGCATCGGCTTCCTAGGGCTTGGACGGTTCGAGAAGGGACGGGCGTGAACGCCGGGGTGTACAGGTTGTTCGTGGCGGCGTACCCGCCCGAGCACGTCGCGGCGGGGCTGCTCTCGCGGATCGATGGGCTCGGGCTGCCGGAGCACCGGTCGACGCCCGTGGCGCACGTGCACCTGACACTCGCGTTCATCGGCGAGACCCGAGCGGCGGAGCTTCCGATCGTGAGTGAATCGGTGTCGCGGTCGGTGAGCGGGCTCGGGCCGATGACGCTCACGCCGAACCGGCTCGCGACGCTGCCCGCGCGGGGTGTGCCGAGGACGCTGGTGTGCGTGGCCGAGGCGTCCCCGGTGCTCGTGGAGTTGCACCGGCGTCTGGTGTCGAGGCTGGTCCGCAGGCCGCGGCCGCGCGCGGAGGATCGGTTCCTCCCGCACCTGACGCTCGCGCGGTTCCCGCCGGGCGTGAACCCGGGTCGGATCGACGCCCCGGCCGCGGTCGATCCGTTCGTCGTCGACCGTGTCAGGCTGGTCCGGAGCCTGCTCAAGCCCGGCGGGGCCGAGCACCTCCCGCTCGACGAGTTCGAGCTCCGGGGTGCGTGAGGGCGGCCCGAGAGGCCGGGCGGCGCGGTAGGATCGGGCGATGAGCGAGCGGGTCTTTCTCGGGCTTGATTTCGGGACCGAATCGGTGCGGGCGGTGGTCGTGGACCGGTCCGGACGGACGCTCGGGTCGGCGGTCGAGGCGTACACGCACGGGTCGATCGTGCCCGGGTCGGCGTCCGCCGCTCGGCTCTTCCCCGGGGGCCTCCCCGCGGGCTACGCGCTGCAGCACCCGGGCGACTGGCTGGCCTCCTCGGCCACGGCGTCACGCCGGGCGATCGGGCTGGCTCGCCAGCAAGGCCCGGGCGTGACGGTGGGGGGGATCGGGGTGGACTTTACCAGCTGCACGATGCTCCCGTGCCGGCGTGACGGGACGCCGTTGTGCGAGGACGCGACGCTCGCGGGCGACCCGCACGCGTGGCCGAAACTCTGGAAGCACCATGGGGCGGTCGAGCAGACCGCGCGCCTCAATGCCGCGGCGAGGGGGCGTCGCGAGCCGTGGCTGGCGAGGTACGGCGGGGTCATCGGGCTCGAATGGCTTTTCCCCAAGATGCTCGAGGCGGTCGAGGCGTCCGGGGCGGTGCTCGGGCACGCCGATCTTTGGATCGAGGCGGGCGATTGGGTGGTGTGGAGGTTGATCGGCGGCGGGGAGGATCGGCTGGTGCGTTCGACGTGTCAGGCCGGGTACAAGGCGCTGTGGTCGCCCGAGGAGGGGTACCCCTCGTCGGCGTACCTCGCGTCGGTGAGCCCGGGGCTCGCCGAAACCGTAAGACGAGGGTTGTGGGGCACACATCGGCCCCCGGGCGTTCCCGCGGGGGGGCTGGGCCGGACGTTCTCTGCGCTGAGCGGCGTGCCCGAGGGTGTTCCGGTGTCGGTCGCGGTCATCGATGCGCACGCGGGCGTGCCCGGCGCGGGGGTGGCCGAACCCGGAACGCTCGTGATGGTCCTGGGCACCAGCGGGTGCCACATGCTGATGAGCGAGCACGAGCGGCGGATCCCGGGGGTGGCCGGCGTGGTCAAGGACGGCATCCTCCCGGGCTGGTACGGCTACGAGACCGGGCAAGCGGCGATGGGCGACGCGTTCGACGGTGTGCGCCGGCTGACCGGCTCGGGGTCGTTCGAGAGGCTGGTCGAGGCGGCCGAAAGCGCGGGGCCCGGGGCGGGGGGGGTCGTGGCCCTTGATTGGTTCAACGGGTGCCGCACGCCGCTGATGGACGGCTCGCTCACGGGCGCGTTCGCGGGGCTGAGGCTGGACCACGGGCCGGGGCACCTGTTCCGGGCGACGATGGACGCCTCGGCGATGAGCCTGCGCTGGATCGTGGAAACACTTCGCGATGGCGGCGTTCCGGTCGAGCGGTTCGTGGCCACGGGGGGGCTGCCGCGTCATAACCCCTTGTTCATCAAGATCATCGCGTCGGTGCTGGAGGCCGAGGTTCAGGTCCACCCGGCCGAGCACGGGCCGGCGCTGGGGGCCGCCATCCTGGGCGCGCTCGCGGCGGGGGATGAAGGCGGCGGCTTTTCCAAGGCCGAGGACGCGGTGCGTTCGATGGCGGGTGAAGGATCGGCGGCAGGCCGGCCATCCCGGATCACGCCCGACGCCGCGTGGTCGACCGAGTATGAGCGTGCGTATCGACAATTCCGACAGTTCGCGGCGCAGCGTTCAGGAACCGTTTAGACCGCGCTGTCGACGCTTCAGGTTCGCGTGAAGAATGCGGACCCGGGCTGTGGATTAACGCTCCGCTGACAAACCCAGAAAGATCCGTCACTAGTCTTTCTGTATGAATGGCGTTCGCCGTTCGTGCGATCGTGGCGCAGCATTCTCGGAGCAGATTATGCTTGGTTCAAAGGCCCCTCGTGCCTTCACGCTGATCGAACTTCTGGTGGTCATCGCGATCATCGCGCTCCTGATCGGGATCCTGCTCCCGAGCCTGGGGAGCGCCCGGCGGGAGGCGAGGGCGGTCAAGGCCGCCGCGACGCTGCGGAACGTGAACCAGGGCGCAGCGTCGTACACCGTGGAATCTCGCAAGTATCCGCTCGCGTACACGTACGCGTCGGACGACCGCGGGAACTGGAATTTCAACGACCAGCGGCTCGGGGAGAACGGCGGCACGTACGGGTATATCCACTGGTCCTGGGCGTTGTTCAACTCGGGGAACACGCCCGAGGCCGCGTTCCGGTCTCCGGCGGTCCAGCGGGGCGGTGCACCGGCGACCAACCCCGGGCCCGACCCCGACAACTGGGAGCCCGGCCAGGAGAACGACAACGGGAACCCGGCGCCGGCCGCCACGCCCGAGGACAAGCAGGTCAAGCGGGTCGCCTTCGCGTCCAACGCGGCGATCATCCCGCGGAACAAGCTCGTCGCGAACAACGACAACGAACGGAAGAACCGCTTCGTGGACCCGGCGGACATCAGCCAGACCGCCGGCGGGGACTCGCGGGTGATCTTCGCCACCGAGCTCCGCGACGGGAACGATTGGCGCACCGTCTTCTCGAGCCGCGAGCCGACGAAGAGCAAATCGCACCGATCGATCTCCCCGTTCATCGGCTTTACCTCGGGCACGGACGTGTACAACCAGGGCAACGCGCCGGGTGGGCGCTCTCCCTTCGGGTACCCGGACCCCGACACGCGGATCTGGTCCCTCGACGACAACCGCAGCGGTGAGTTCGCCATCGACAATAACCAGACGGACCTCAACGTCGTCGGGCGGTCTCATCCCGGCGGCGACAAGAAGTACGGGGGGACCGCGAACTTCGTCTTCTGCGACGGGCACGGGGAGCGGATGACCGTCCGCGAGTCGATCCAGAAGCGGCTCTGGGGCGATCGGTTCTACGGGCTGACGGGCGGGAACCGCGTGGACATGACCAACTACGTCCGGTGAGGTTCGGTCCGCGGATGGCGAGGCCGCGGGGTCATGCCGGAGTGTGGATCTGCGGGAACAAGGCGGGACCACGCGGGAGAATGACCGCGGCTCGCCCGGATCGTCGGTCGCCACGGACGGCATTAGCGGCAACAACGGCCCGCGCGGGCCGTGCGTGTGATCGGTGCGTGTCGAGAGAGATCGAAAGATCGAGGAGAACGGGTATGAAGAGGGATCAGCGGAGGATGATGCTGGTGGCGGCGGCCGGTCTTGCGGCGGGGCTGGCCTGCTCGGCCCACGGGCAGGGGACGGTGATCAATATCTCCGGGGCCACGCTGCTCGAGAACTTCGTGAGCCGGCCGGCGGCCACGAACGACTACATCGACGTCGACGGGGACGGGTTGGCCGGGATCCTGGGCACGTTCCCCCCGGACCAGCTGGCGGTCGCGGGCTTCTCCGCCCCGTTCCCGGCGGACCAGCACTGGATCGTGCAGTACCGCGTCGTGGGCTCCGTGAACGGGTTCAAAGAACTGGTCAAGTGGGGGCGCGACTTCTTCACGGGTGATCAGGTCGGCGACGATGAGGGGCTCCTCCGCGGCGCCCTCACCGGCGGCGCGACGCTGGGGTACTGCAACTCGACGCTGTACGTGAACGCGGGCAACCCCACCGGCCCGTACAACGCGGCGAACCCCGGGGGCGCCCCGTTCCGCAGCAACACGGGCACGCTGATCGGCAACCTCAACACCGGCGGGGTCCGGATCGATATCGCCCCGATCGACGTGCCCAGCACCTGGGCGGTGATCGCCTCGGGGGCGCCGCTCTTCAGCCGGACGCCGACGACGGCCGGCTATGGGCTCAACCCCCGCCTCTCGACGGACAAGAGCGGGAATCCCGACTTCAACCCCGCCGCGACCGACGCCTCGCAGACCGGCGGGCTCTCGAGCGAGCTGGCGGATCTGGGCGAGCTCAACCTGTTCAACCCGGCGAACCCCGGGGCCGCCAACGACCGCACCCTCTTCGATAACGCGCTGGCGTTCGCCCCGATCGCGACGATCGTGAACCACGGGGTCGGCCTCCAGCAGGCGACGACGAGCGAGCTGCGTCACCTGTTCGCCACCGGTCGCACCGTCGCCGGCGAGAACCTGATGGCCGTGACGCGCGACGTGGGCTCGGGCACCCGCAACGCGTACTACAACTGCATCGGCCTCGACCCGTCGTGGGGCGTGGGCGATAACATCGGCGGTCTCTCGAACCTCGCCGTCAACAACAACCTCGGCGCCCAGTTCACCCCGACGAACAAGGGCGGGAACTCGGGCGTCGA
This sequence comes from Phycisphaeraceae bacterium, assembly GCA_015200025.1. Taxonomy (GTDB): domain Bacteria; phylum Planctomycetota; class Phycisphaerae; order Phycisphaerales; family UBA1924; genus UBA2396. The sequence goes on from CP054186.1 coordinate 2,230,753, forward strand.
GAACACGGTCCAGAACCACCGCCTGGGCATCGGGTACGCCGGCGCCGAACGCGGGGTCACGGGCACGGGGCGTGGCTCGTGGCTGGCCACCAACCGCGCCGAGATCGTGGCGGTCAAGAACGACCTGTACGTCGGGTACAACCCCGCCACCGCCGAGTACCGTCGTCCTCACATCGATTCCGTGCTCGACAACGCGGTCAATACCGGGTACGTGATCGGCGGCCCGGCGAACCTGATCACCATCGGCGACCCGAAGAACCAGGCCGACATCGGCGGCGTGCCCGGGAACACCAACCCCCGGATGCGCAACCCGCAGGCCGCGGCGTTCCTCAACAACATCCGCCGGAGCACTGCGGACTTCGTCTCGGTCCCCGAGGACGTGAACAACTTCGGGATGCCCGGGGAGCTCCTCGCGACGCAGTTCATCCTCAACGGGTCTCAGGATTTCGTCCACGACTTTATCAACCCGCTCCGGATGAACGCCGACGCCACGAACCTGGCCCTCCAGTCCGAGGTCCGGGGCCGGAGCGTGCTCCGCAACGCGGCGTACCTCGCGTACAACACCAGCAACGCCGGGCGGGTGCCGACCCGCAACAACGGGACCTATACCGACGGGAACACCGCCGGGCACTACGTCCTGCTCGACGGCTCGACCGCGAACTACGACGCGAACATGAACACACTGGGCATTACCCGCAACACGGCCGCGGGCGACTTCAACCAGGATGGGCTGCGGAACGTCAACGACGCGGCCGGCCTGGTCGGGGCGTACCGCCTCCGCCTCAACGGGACCCCGTGGACGCCCCCGGTGGGGATCTACGGGGCCGAGCCGGTCGGGAAGTTCAGCCCCGAGATCACCGGCGACTTCAACGGCGACGGGAACTTCGACGCCGAGGACCTTCGTTACTGGGCCGACGGGCTGGCCATCGCCGTCTCGGGCCCCAGCGCCGGGAAGGCCGATCGCAAGGCCGGGTTCACCGCCCTCGACGCCGCGTTCGGCGGGAACCTCTTCGGGACGCAGAAGAGCACGGGAGCGACCTACAACGCGGGCGACTCCCGCGCGGACATCGCCGGGTCGACCTCCAAGGCCCCGACCCGTGGGTTTGTCCCCAACGCCCACGACGGGAACATCGACCTCGAGGACCTCAAGTACATCAAGGCGCAGTACGCCTGCAACCCCAACGTCTTCGACGGCGAAGCCAACTGGGACAACCTGAGCGAGGCGGTCTTCTTCGACCTCTCCGCCGACCTCACCGGCGACCTGAAGGTCAACGCCGACGACGTGGCGGAGTTCTACGCGATCTTGGGGACCTGCCCCGCGGACTTCAACCTCGACGGGTTCGTCGACTTCTTCGACCTCGATTCGTACGTCGAGGCGTTCGACACGGGCGACTGCCTGGCCGACTTCAACGACGACGGGTTCATCGATTTCTTCGATATCGACGCGTACGTCGAGGCGTTCGAGATCGGGTGCTGATCCGGCCCGGGCGTCGCGCGAGACGCCGGGATCTCACGGTTGATCCGAGGGCCCCCTCCGAGGGGGCCCTTTCGATTTTTCGATGGTGGGTGGGTCAGGGCTTGGCGGCCTCGTCGGGCTCGGGCAGGAGCCTCATCACCGAGATCGTCGGCGCGGAGGCCTTGGGCACGGGCCCGACGAGGACCGCGGGGCGGTCGGGCTGGGTTGTGGCGCGGGCGATGTGGGGGACGTCGAGCAAGCGAGCCTCGATGGTGCGAGTCCCGCCCGCCGGTGGGTCGGGAGAGAAGATCAGCCCCCGCGCGGTCGTGCAGAGGTACCCGCCCGTGGCCAGCGCGGGCACACGGACCGCAGCCACCGAATCGGCCGGGAGCAGGTCGAGCGAGGCCTGGGCGGCGAGGAACCGCGTCATACGGCGCAGCGTGGGGTGGAAGAAGACGAAACCCTGGGCTTCCGGCGAGGCGCCCGGGGTGGGCGTCTGCGACGCCGCCACAGCCTGGTACGCGAGGGCCGCGTCGGCGTTTCCCGCGATCTGTCGCCGCGCCCGCAGGGGGCCGACGGGCCTGGGGCCGCCCGTGGGCAGGCCCCACGCGAGGACCTCCGTGCCGGATTGGGCGAGCCCGAACGCGAACAGCTCTTGCCCGTCACCCCCGAACGACGGGAACACCAACGACGTGGCGGGCTCGGTGACGACTTGTGTCCGGCTGTCGCGGGTGAGCACGACCAGCTCGGAGAGCGGCGTCGAGGGGGCGCGTCGCGAGTAGACGAGGTCGCCCGCCGGCGAGAGCACGCCGTGCGCGTTCACATTCCCGTCACGGACCAGCCACGTGAGGGTTCGGCCGGTCCACGAGACCTTGCCGATCCACCGGGAGCCATCGGGGTTGTGGCGCTCGACCAGGAAGCCCGCGCTATCGGCGGACCTCCCCAGCATCAGCCCGGGCTCGGGCGGGGTGGCGAAATTCACCTCGGCGACCGGCGAGGAGGTCAGGTCGTACAGCGCAAGGGCCGCCCCCGTGGCCGGTGATGCACCGGGCAGGGCCAGCACCGTGGGCCAGGTCGGGGCCTCGCCCCGCTGGAGCACGAGGAGCCGGCCGTCCGGCGAAGTCAGCGGGAGGGTCTGTCCGTCGAACGCGAGTGTGGCGAGCGGCTGGAGCAGGACACGGAGCCGCGTGGTGGCGGACTGGCCGGCGGCCGGGCGTGCGACGGGCCCGTTGATCTCGAGCGGGGCCGAGGGGTCACGCTTTGTCGTCACGATCGGCGGGCGCTTGGCGCCCGATTCGGTGACGCACCCGGGCAGGCCGACGAGGAGCCCCGCGAGGATCGCGGTGAGCGCCGTCCGGGGTCGGGGGTCGGGGGCGGGCGTGCAGACCATATCGGTGCTTTACTCGGTGATCGGCCCGGGGCTCGGCGGGGTGGGGTCGGTCGCCGGCGGGTTGGGGTCTTCGCGGGAGAGGTTCCGCCGGAGGGTGTTGAGCCGATCGTTGAAGGGCTTGTTGAGGTCGATGAGCGAATCGGTGTTCTCGACCACGCGCGGGGTGATGAAGACCAGGAGTTCCTTCTCGACGAAGGACTTCTCGCGGGACTTGAACAGCTCGCCGATCAGCGGGATATCGCCCAGGAGGGGGACCTTCCGCACGATCTCGGACTCTTCCTTCCGCAGGATCCCCGAGATGACGACGGTCTGCCCGTCCTTGAGGATGAGCTGGGTCGTGGTCTCGCGGCGGTCGACGATCAGGGCGCCCTGGACCGTCTGCCCGGGGAAGATGCTCGAGAGCTCGAGGTTGACCTTCAGGTCCACGTCACGGTTGACCGTGATCCTCGGGCGGGCGCGGAGCTGGATCCCCACGGCCTTGTAATCGAACGAGGAAGTGATCTGCCCGACCTGGTTCGTCGTCGTGTCGTTGACGAAGGGGATGTCCTGCCCGTCGAAGAACTCGGCCTCCTGGTTGTCGCTCGTGAAGACCTTGGGCTCCGAGAGGATGTTGAGGTCGGTCTTCTCGTTGAGCGCCTGGAGCAGCAGGTTGAGGTTGATGTCCGTGTCGATGACCGAGGTGTCGAAGAGGGACCCGAAGACGTTGCTCGCCGCGCCGGTGAACACGTTCCCGATGTTGATGCTGTTGTCGGCGTTGGTGGGGGAGATGTTCTGGCTCGACCAGCGGAGGCCCAGGGCCGTCGCGTCCTCGCGGGAGATCTCGCAGACGATGGCCGAGATGAGGACCTGACGCCCGGGCTTGTCGAGCTCGCGGATCATCTCGCCGACCGCCGCACGGTACTCCGGCGGGCTGAGGATCATCAGCGCGTTCTGTCGCCACACCGGGACGATGCGGATGGCCCCGATCAGGTTCGAGGCCCCCCGGCGGTCCGTCGGCGGGCGCGAACGCTGCCACCAGAACGCGATGGTGTCCGCCGTCGCCTCGGTCTGCGCCGTGTCCTGGGTCGTCGCCGTGCTGGCGAAGGGGCTCGCGCTCGATGAACTCGAGGTCAACCCGCTCTCGGACCGGCGGATCGACGCGAGCGTCCCGTCCTGGGCCAGGAGGGTGTTGATCTGCTCGGCCAGCTCCTCCGCCTGCGCGTGCTTGAGCTCGATCAGCTGCGGGAGCCCCGCGCTCTGGGGCTGGTCAAGGTCGGCGATGATCCGGTCGATCACCGCGATATTGTCGGGGCTCTTGCTCACCACCACCAGCCGACCGGACTCGGGGATCGCCTGGAAACTGAACTGGCCGGCCAGCCGCCCCACACCCTGGCTCGATTGCCCGCTCTGCTGCTGCGTCCCCGTCGTCGTCGCACGCCCGAACAGCCCTTCGAGCAGGTCGCGGACCTTCACCGGGTCGGAGTTCTGCAGGTCGTACACCTTGGGCACCACCGCCTCCTCGGGCAGCGGCTTGTCCCAGTACTCGTCGATCTGGTCGCGGATCTGTTCGAGCACCGGCCTCTCTGCCAGCACCGTCACGGAGTTCTGCTGCTTGTTCGCGGAGACGCGGAGGCTCGCCGAGGTGAGCGAACCGACCGCCTGGCCTTGTTGCTGTCCACCGCGGCCTTGCTGCTGCTGCTGACCCCCACGCCCCTGCTGCTGCTGGCCCCCGCCCTGGAAAAAGGCCTGGAACGGGTTGCCCCCGCCCTGCTGCTGCTGAGCCCGTGCGTCCGCCGCGAACAGGTCGCGGATGTTCTGGGCGACCACCTCGGCGTCGGCGTACCGGAGACGGAAGGTCTCGGTGTTGAGCGCCGCCGCGCTGGGGCGGTCGAGGGTCGTGATGAGCCGCTCGATCCGCTGGAGCAGCCCGATGTTCCCGAGCACGACGAGCTGGTTCGACACCGCGTCGATCTGGACCTTCGCGTAGTCCGGGAGCATCTCCTTGACGATCGCCCCGATGTTGTCCGCCGACCCGTTCGACAACGCGAACACCTTCTCGACCACCGAGCCGAGGTCCTCACGCTCCAGCACGCTGACCGAGGGGCCCAGCACCGGGACGTCCTGTTTCGACAGGTCATTGATATCCCGCAGCGTGATCACCTCGGGCGATTCCACCACCGCGACCCCCGCCTGCTGCAGCGCCAGGATCACCAGGTCCAGCGCCCTCGACCGCGGGATCGGCTCGTCGTTGAGCAGCGTGATCGTGCGGCTCAGCACCTCCGTCCGCGGGAGCACCACCTTCCCCGTCGATTCCACGATGAACGGGACCAACTGCTCGACCGTCACGTTCTTGAACGCCAGCACCGTCGGCTCGCCGTTGAGCACGCGGCGGTTCAGCGGGCCCGCGCGGGGCGCCGGCTCGCGGCGGACCGCCTCGGCCCCCGCCGCGCCACCCGCCGGCTGCGACCCGCGCGACTCGGCGGGCAGGACCATCGACACGGCGCACCCGACCGTGGCGATCATGATCCTGATGATCGGTCGGGTCCGTTCGGCGCGGAGGGAATGGGTCATGGTGGGTCTCATCGTGTGGGGTCCTCCGCCGGGGGCGAGGTCGGGGGCATGGGCGGGGTGTCCGTGGTGGATTCATTCGCGGGCGCCGGTCCGCCCGGCTCGGCGGGCGGCTTCTCCGGCCCGCTGGGGTCGGTCGGGGCGGGGGGCTTGGGCAGGTCCGGCGTGCCGTTCGTCGCGCCCGACGATTCACTCGCGGGCGACGCCGGCGGCTCGGGCGTGGGGGATGCCCCGGGGGCCGGGTCGTCCGCGGGCTTGGGATCGGCGGGCTTGGTGTCCGCGGGCTTCGCCGGGTACACCACTTTGTCGCGGTCGAACAGGCTCACCGTGAACTCCGCGTTCCGCCAGCGGACACGCACGTCCCACGGGGGGTTGACCGCCAGCACACGCACCCCGTCGACCTCTTCGTCGCCGATGGTCCGCGGCTTCCCGTCGTTGAACCACACGCGGTCGCTCGCGATCCCCAGGATCGACGGGCCCCCGTAGGTGCTCGGCGGCGGCGGGGGGGGCGGGGGGCCGGGGTCAACCACCGGGGGCGGCGCGGGCCTCGGGGGCGCGGGCCTGGGCGGGGGCGGCGGGATGAAGAACATCGACCGGCCCTTGATCTGCTCGACCCGGGATTCCATCGCCTCCGCGTGACGCTTCCGCTGAGCCTCGTCGTCCGGACCGTCCGACGCGATCTCCGGCGAACGAAGCACCGACGCCTGACCGATCCGCCACACGCCCCAGATCGTCACGGCCGATGCCAGGACGCACGCCCCGGCCGCCGCCCACGACAACCCCGTGAACGCGGACACGGCCTCCCTCGCCGACCTCGGCCTGGCGTGTGGTGTGGGTGATGGGCTCACGGAGTGCTCTCCCGGCGTTGGAGCACCCAGCACTCGGCACTGAGCGACACGCTGATCTGACGCTGCGGCGACGAGCCCCTCGCGCCCCCCGACTGGACCTTCCTCACGTGTAGCCCCGAGATCGACGAGACCTCGGGCGAGCGTTCGAGGTCCGACAGGATCCCCGCGAGCACGTCGGGCGTGCACCGGAAATCCACGTCGCGGATCAGGCGGGAGATCCGCCCGCCGCCCTCGACCGCACGCTCGAGCGCCTGGCTCCGCTTCCCGGTCATCGGGGCCGTCCGCTCGCGGCGGGCGTACTCGCTCACCCCGCGGGACGTGAGCACCGACGCCAGTTTCGCGTTGAGCGCCTCGCCCCGCTCGCGGGGGTCCCCGGGGATCATCACCTCGCCGAAATCACGCAGGCCATCCGACGCCGCCCTGGCCTCGCTGTCGTGCGACGACGAGACCTGGTCCCACGTCCGCAGCGTCGTCTCCTTGGTCCGCGCACGCTCCGCGATCGACGCCGCCGAGATCACGATCGGCTCCACGGCGAGGAAGTACACCCCGAGCCCGGCCGCCGCCGCCACCGCCCACTTTGTCGACCTCGGGAGTTCGCTCCATCGCGTCATGAGCCGCCCTCCAGGCTCTTGAGCCGCTCTTCGAGCTTCCTCACCTCGGCCTCCAACCTCGATTTCACCGCCGCGTCGATCGACGGGCGGTACAGCGCGCCGCGGCGGGCGCCGCGGGCGACCGTCGCCTGTTCCTTGGTCATCGAGGCGATCTGCTCATCGGACAGTTCCGCCAGGGGGTCGCCGCCCCTCGCCGACGGCACGGGGGCCGCGGCCCTGGGCACCGTCTCACGCCGGGCCGACGCCCTCGATGACGTGTCATCCTCGTCGGCGACCACCGGAGTACTCGCTCGCGCGGGCTCTGACGCCGCCGGAGTCGACGCGAACCTCGACGCCGCGCCCTCGCCGTAGAGACGGTTGACCAACGGCTTGGCCGCGAAATCGTCGATCGCTCGGGACGTGACCGTCGGGCTCGCCACGCGGGCGGAGAGGTCGAAGGTGACCCCGTCGGACGTCGAGTCGGAGCGGTTCACCGCCACGCTCTCGAACAGCCCGGTGCGGTTGAGGTTGGCCGCGAAGGTGTTGAGGACATCGAACGATTCGGAGGTCCCCGTCACGCCCACGCGGAACTCGGGCTCCGCCGTCATCGACAGGCTGTCCACGACCACCCCCACGGGCGTTGCCGCCGAGAGGTCCGCCCAGATTTTGGTCACGGGGAGGCGGCTCTGACTCATCTCCCGGTACACCACCGCCCGGCGTGCCGCCGACGCCCGGGATTCGGCGCTCTCGTCGATGGACCTGGTCTTCGCGTTGAGGATCGCGAGCCTCGCCGACGCGAACCCCAACGGCGCCACCACGACGAACGCCGCCGCCGCCGCCAGCGTCCACCCGGCCCGCTTGCGGTCCGTCAGCCACCCCGCGGCCCTCGCCGCCACCGACGGCCTCGCGTCCCGACCGTCGCTCGACATCGTCGCCAGCGAACGGACCATCGCCCGATCGGCCGACAACGCCAGCGCGGCCCCGACGCTCAACCCGTACTCGGCGACCCACGCCGTGTCACGCCCTCGCAACGCGCCCGGGACGCCCACGCCGCTCAGGCCCGTCCCCGAGACCGCCGGGGGCTCGACGCCCACCATGCGGCACGTCGATTCGACCGCCGAGCGGACCGCCCCCGCGTCCGACGCCAGCGTCGCGCGGACGACACCCCGTTCGGGGCCGAACGCCGCTACGCACAGCGAACGCGTCGCCGCGTCGTACGACACCCCCGCGCCACCCGACGCGATCAACGACAACGCCGCCGGCTCGGCGATCCACGTTTCGGGGATCCCAAGATCGCGGGGCTGCGGCCCGGGCGCCTCGCCACGCCACGCCGTCAGCAACGCCACACGACCCGACGCGGTGTCGATCAGACCCCACGCCTTGCGGTTCGGGGGAAGGTCGTCGGGCAAAAGCCCCTCGGCCATCAACGACAACGACTGCGGGAGGTCCGCCTCGGGCAATCCCGGCGCGGGCTCGGCCCGGCAGACGCACACGCTCCCCGGGACCACGCGCGCCACTCGCTGCACGTTCTGCGCCTTGAGAAAGGCCCGCAGCCCCGCGGCGTCGGCCGCGTCGAAGCGCCGGGCCTCGCGGACCGCCGACCCGCCCCCCGCGTCGACCACGACCACCACAACCGAGCCGGCGCGCACGCTCAGCCCGGCAACCCCCCCACGCGTCCGGTTTGTATCCGCAGAGACTTTCATCGGATCCGAACTTCCTTGAGCACCGCCGGCACGGTCGAACGATCGATCGTCGCGATGATTTCAACCTCGATCCCGGATCTCGCGTCCCGGCCTCGGCACGAGGCGACAAAGACGTTCGACCGAACGTCCAGAATACCCGCGATCCGGGCCAGGCGTTGCGGGGTCATCGCCGGGACGTCCAGAAGGTCCACGATCGACGAGAACCCGTTCGGGCGGCTCGAACGCTCCAGGATGATCGCGTCCGCCAGCGCGGGCGTGATCTCGGGGAGGTATTGGAGCGTCTCGGCCTCGCAGGTGTTGATGTTCAGCTTCCCGGGCTTGGTCCCCGCCGTCAGCGCGATCCCCGCCTCGTTGAACAGCACCGCCTGCTGCTCGCGCGTCAGGTTCCGGATCGCGGCGGCGTTCTGGATCCCCGCCGTCTGCGCCAGCTGCCGGAGGGTCCGCCGGATGAACTCGGACATCTGCGCGTTCGACGTGGCCGCGTACGCCACGATCACGTCCGCCTGAAGGGCGTCCACACCGATCCGCTGCGAGACCTGCGACGCCGTCGCCGTCGCCAGGTCGAGCCTCGCCTCGCCCGAGGCGGCCAGCCCGCCGTCCACGCTCGCCGTCGTCAGGTAGGCGCTCAGCCCCGCGTCCAGCCGACCGTCCGCGTTGTCGGGCGGCCACGACACGTCCCCGTCGTCCTCGTTCTCGTCGAGCCGCCCGTTGAGGTTCCAGTCCTCCCCGCGGACCAGTTCGGGCGACATCCCGATCACCAGCTCAAGTTCCGCGATCGAACGCATCGGGCCGTTCCGCGGCTCGTACGGGAACGGACGCCCCAGGTAATACCCCGATTCGGCGCCCAGGGGCCTGGTGTCGTCGTCCGCGTCGATCCAGTCCAGGATGCTGTCCGGGCCGTCCTCCGACATGTCCGGGATCAGCGCCAGTTGCTCGGCCGTGGCGAGGTTGATGTTGATCTTCGCGTGCGCGTCCATCACCCCGAGCCGCTCGCCGCTGGACGTCTCGTGGGTGATGATCCACGCCGCGTCGCGGAGTTCGCCACGCGCGTGGTTCGCGAGGTCCTCGATGAGCGCGAACGCGTCGCCATCGACCGGGTTCTCCGTGTCGAAATCGATCAGCGCCAGCGCCTGCTCCACCGCCGCCCTCGCGGCCCAGAACGCCCGGACCCTCGCCAACGCCTCACGCCCCGCGCTGGCCTGCGCCGCCGAACTCGCCGACACCGACGCCAGGACGACCGCCGCGATGGCGACCACCCAGAGCACCAGCAGCGTCGCGAACGAGCGCGCGGGGCCCCGGCCGATCGTGACCCCGGCCGCGACGCGGGGCCGACACCCTCTCGGGGTGGTCATCATGATCCACCTCCACGACCACCGCCACCGCCACCACCACCACCGCCACCGCCGCGTCCGCCTTGCCCGCCACCACCACCACCGCGTCCGCCCTGCCCACCGCCGCCACCGCCGCCACCCGGCCGACCACCGCCGCCGCCCTGGAATCCGCCCCCGCCGCCCGGCCGACCACCGCCGCCGCCCTGGAATCCGCCTCCCCCGCCGCCACCCTGGCCGCCGCCGCCCGCCCCGGTCCCACCGCCTGTGCTGGCGGGGGCAGCGGGGGTCTCGGCCGCGGGCGTGGCTTCCTCTTCCTCCGCGACGGGCAACGGGACTCGGTCCAAGGCCACGATCCGCCGCGCAAACGCCCGCACGGACCCGTCGTCGGAGATCCCCGTCGCCACGATGGACACCGCGAGCGGGTACCCGCTCCCGTCCGAATCCCACGATTCGATCCACGACCCGCCGTCGTACGCGGTGATGGAGAGCGCCACGACGCCGTCCACCAGCCGGACCGCGACGCCGCCGCCCTCGGGGTTCTGGTCGGGGATCGGGTCGCTCCGCCGCCACAGCGTCCGCCCGCCGGGGGCGTCCTCGGAGTCGATGAGTTTGTACTGGACCTCGGCCTCGCCGCCCTCGGGCGAGTCGGGCCCGGCGTTGCGGGTCGCCCGCAGCGAGCGCACGAACAGCAGGATCGAATCGGCGTCGTCGCTCCCGAAGTGGGCGTCGGCGACCGCCACGCGCGTCACCGAGAGATCGGCGTCACGCACCGCGTGCAGCACGTCGTTCGCGATCGACGAGGCCGCGAGGTCGGCCCGCGAGAACGCCTCGCGCCGGGCCGTCGAGCGCGTCTTGGCGTTCATGAACGTCGCCATCGACGACGCCGCCGCCCCCGCCACCAGCGCCCCGACGATCACCGCGACGATGAGCTCCGCGAGCGTGAACCCGCCGCGCGTCACAGCCCGCCGGGTTGTCCGCGGCGTGCTCATCGGGTGTTCCTCTCGATCATCTGCCCGGGTGCCCGGTCCGCGTCCGTGTTCTCCCCGGGCCTGGGCGCCACCAGCGTCTGCACGCTCGCGCTCCTCGGGCCCAGCGGCGACTCCCACGACAGCGTCGCCGTCACCACGTACGGGTTCCCGCTCGAACCCGCGACGAACTCGAGCCGGTACCGGTAGTTCTCGAACGGGGGATCGCACGGGCCCTCGGTCGAGTACCTCGACCCGTAGTTGTCCGGGCCCCGGGCCAGCACGAGGTTCAGCTGTTCGTCGATCAGCCCCGCCGCGATCTGCAGTTCCTCCCCGCCCTGCTGCACGTACGCCGCTCGGCCCGCCAGGCGCAGCATCGCCACCAGCGCCACGCCCAGCAGCACCGTCGCCGCGATGATCTCGATCAGGGCCGTCCCCCGTCGTTGGCTCGTCCGGCGTCTCACCACGCCACCTCCCCCTGCCCGCCGCGGTCGAGGTCCACCACGCCCGACTCTTCGCCCGGCCCGGGGTCGCCCTCGGTCGTCGTGACCACCGTCGCACGCCCGCTCCGCGCGGGGAGGTCGACCCGCCACGCCCCGCCCTCCTTGGGGAGCACCAGCAGCAGCGAGATCGAGGGCCGCTCCGCCCCGGGCGACATCTCGACCCGCAGCCGGCGGACGTCCGCCGTCGCGCCATTGATCCACGCCGATCGGAGTTCGAGGTCCCCCAGCACGACCGGCGCCGTCAGGGGATCGGGCTCCCACGTGGGGACCCGGTCAAAGTCCGCCGGGTTGTCGGCGACCTTGCGGACCTCCACGATCAGACGATCCAGCGTGGAGTCGTACGACAACGCCGACGCCTGCGGCGAGAGCATCGCCCGCGTCCCCAGCGCCGAGAGCATCTCACGGACACCCTTGGCCGTCGCCTCCGCCGCTCGACGCTCCTGGCCGACCAGCCTGGGGACGATCGAGCCCGCGAGGATCCCCACGACGAGCAGCACGACCACCAGCTCGATGAGCGTGAAGCCGGACGACCGGGATGTCCACCGACGCGGTCTCACGCGATCCAACCTCCGGCCCCGAGTCGTTACGGCACGACGACGTCGGCGTTCTCGTCCGTCCCGCCCGGCTGCCCGTCCGCCCCGTAGCTGATGATGTCGAAGTCCACGTTCTTGCGCCCCGGGATCACCAGCTCGAACCGCCGGCCCCAGGGGTCCGTCAACGCCTCGCGGTTCTCGATGTACGGGCCCTTCCACCGGTCCTCGGGCACGTTGCTGGGCCTCTCCCACAGCACGTCGATCGTCGCCCCGGGCTCGGGCTTCCCGCAATCGACCATGAAGTTCCGCATCGCCGTTGCCAGCGACGCCGCGTCCGTCTTCGCGCGGCTCTGCTTGGCCGACCCGATCTGCCCGATCAGCCTCGGCGCCACCACCGCCGCGATGATCCCGAGGATCGTGATGATCACGATCACCTCGATGATCGTGAACCCCCAGCCGCGGTCACGCCCCCGGCCTCCACGCCCCGACACGCCCCGAAGACCCGTCACGCTCAGTTTCATCCCAATGACTCCTGCATCTGCAGCAAGGGCAACAGAATCGCCAACACCACGAACCCGACCACGCACGCCAGCCCCACCACCAGCACCGGCGGGAGCGCCGTCATGAACAACTTCACGCTCGTCTCCGTCCGGTCCTCGAACGCCCCCGCCGCCTGGTTGAGCAGCTGGTCCAGACGACCCGACCGCTCACCCAGGTTGATGATCTGCACCAGCATCGGCGGGAAATACCCGCTCCGCTCCATCGGCTCGGCGATCGTCCGCCCGGACGTCACCTGCTCGCACACCTCGTCGATCACGCCCTCCATCGCCCGGTTCCCAAGCGTCCCCTTCGTGATCCTCAGCGCCTGCACCGCCGGGATCCCCGCCGACACCAGCGTTCCCAGCGTCCGCGTGAACCGCGCCACCGCCACGTCGCGGAGCACCCGCCCCAGCAGCGGCACCTTGAGCAGCCCGCGGTCCACCGCCAGGCGGATGTCCGGGCGCCGGTACAGCGCCCCCGCCGTGTACACCACGCCCAGCGCCACCGGGATCACCGCCCACCAGTAGTTCCCGAAAAACCACGCCACCCCCTGCACCACCTGCGTCGGGAACGGCAGCTCCGTGATCCGCCCCTGCACCGCCTTGAGCGTCCGAGGCACGATCACCGTCACGATGATCACCACCGCGACCGTGATGAGCCCCGCCAGGATCATCGGGTACATCGTCGCCGCCAGCACGCTCCGGCGGATCTTCACGTCCCGGTCCAGCAGCTCCGCCGCCTGCGCCAGGACCACCTCGAGCTTCCCCGAGGCCTCGCCCGCGCGGATCAGGTTCACGGTCAGCTCGCTGAACGCCTTGGGCTCCGCCGCCGCCGCGTCGCCCAGGCTCTTGCCCTGCTCGATCGACTCGATCAGCCCGTCGAGCATCGCCTTCTGCCTCGGGTTGCGCCCCTGCTTGGCGATGGTCCGCAGCGCCTGCACCATCGGCAGCCCCGCCGACAACGCCGTCGCCAGCTCGCGGATCAGCATCGCCAGCTCGGCCCGCGACAGGCTCGCCGAGCCCCGCGCCCGGGTCACCGACCCCGATGCCGACTCGCCCGAGGACGCGGCCCCGCCCTCGTCGATCGAGCCGATCGACGTGGGCGTCACCCCGCGACGCATCAGCTCGCGCAGCGCCGTGCCGCGGTCGGGCGCCTCGATCGTCGCCGTCCCACCCGACCCGGGGCTTGTGTACACAAACGTCGGCACCGTCCGCACGCTCCGTCATTCACGCCCACGACACGCCGGGGCCAACCCGGCGGGCCGAGGCTTATTCCTCTTCGTCCGTGTCCTGCGTCGCCCGGAACACCTCGCTGAGGGTCGTCAACCCGTCCGCCGCCTTGAGCAACCCGTCGCGACGCATGTTCACGAAGCCCGCCGGCGCCGTCCGCACCAGCTCCTGCGCGCTCAGCCGCCGCCCGATCGCCCCACGCATCGCCGGCGTCGCCGGGAACAACTCCACGAACGCGATCCGCCGGCTGTACCCCGACCCGTCGCACTTCTCGCACCCCTTCCCGCGGTACGCCATGCCCCCCCGGAACAAGGCCCGCTCGGCCTCGCCCAGACGCTCCCTCGCCTCCTCGGGCAGCGGGATCGCCTCCCGGCACGACTGGCACACCCGCCGCCCCAGACGCTGCCCCATCACCCCCTCCAGCACGCTCGCCAGGAGGAACGGCTCGATCCCCATGTCCAGCATGCGCCCCGGGGCCGCCGACGCGTTGTTCGTGTGCAGCGTCGAGAAGATCATGTGCCCCGTCAACGCCGCGCGGACCGCGATCTCCGCCGTCTCCGCGTCGCGGATCTCGCCCACCATCACGATGTCCGGGTCCTGACGCAGGATCGAGCGAAGCCCCGTCGCGAAACTGAGCCCACGCTTGGGGTTCACCGGGATCTGGTTCACCCCGCTCAGCTCGTACTCCACCGGGTCCTCGATCGTGATGATCTTCTTCGTCGAGTCCGTCACCATCGACAGGCACGTGTACAGCGTCGTCGTCTTCCCGCTCCCCGTCGGGCCCGTCACCAGGAACATCCCGTGCGGGACCGAGATGATCCGCCGGATCTCCTTCTGGTCCGCCTCGCGCACCCCCAGGCTCGACAACTCCAGGCGGATGCTCTCCTTGTCCAGGATGCGCATCACCACGCTCTCCCCGTACAGCGTCGGCACCGTGCTCACCCGGATGTCGATCTTCCGCCCGTCGTACCGCAGCGTGATGTGCCCGTCCTGGGGCACGTACCGCTCCGCGATGTTCATCCCCGCCATGATCTTCACGCGGCTCGTGATCGCCGGCTGCAGGTGCTTGGGCGGGGGGCTCTGCTCACGCAGCACCCCGTCCACACGGTACTTGACCACCAGCGACTTCTCGAACGGCTCCACGTGGATGTCGCTCGCCCGCGCACGGATCGCCTCCAGCACGATCAGGTTCACCAGGTTGATCAGCGACGGCTGCTCCGCCATCCGGTGAAGGTCGTCCGCCTCCACCGCCTCCAGGTTCGCCATCAGCTGCGAATCGTCCCCACCCTCCGACGACCGCCCCAGACGCGCCGCCATCGCCGCCGCCGTCGTCCCGTACGTCTGCCTCATCAACTCCGAGAAGGCCTCGGGCTTGATCGCCACCGGACGCACCGGCCTCCCCGTCACCACCGAGATCTCGTCCGACGCGTAAAAATCCCCAGGCTCCGCCATCGCCACCAGCAGCCAGTCCCCGTCAAACCCGTACGGCACCGCCCTCAGGCGCGTCGCCAACGACGGCTCCAGCAGCCCCGAAGCGGCGTGATCCACCGACGGGGCCGCCTCCAGCGCCCCGCCCCCAACAACCCCCGATACCGTCGGGCTTCCGTTCTGATCGATCATGGGTTCCTGTGCCATCCGTGACGACAGCGTACGTCAACGGCAGACCAACGACCCGATCCATGGCCCATTGCCACGCCCGGCACGCTTGGTCGATCGTACCGATCCCGAACGCGCAGGATGCACCCCGACCCAAACCCGCCGCACGCCTTCACCCCCCGCCGGGACCCATCCTCATGATGCGGACCCCGCCCCCGGAACCGGTCTCGTGGAACTCGACCTCGGCCTCGACCTCGTCCCCGTTGGGCGTCACGATCACCGGGCCGTTCCCTTGCCGGCGCTTGGGCAACCGCTCCTTCTGCCCCGGCGTGAGGATCGTGCCCAGACGCTCCTCGGTCTGCCGGTCGTACGCCGACCTCGCCGCCCGCGCCGCCTTGAGGTCCTCGCTCGTGCGGTCCTCCATCCCGGGCAGCCCGTCGAACGCGCCCCCGGCCGTCCCCTCGGTCTCCGCCTTCTCGAGCGCCTCGGCCCACCTCGCGTTCAACCTCGCCGCCTCCCGCTCGTGCTGCCCGAGCAGCTCTTCGAGCCGACGACGCTGGTCCGCGTCCAGGTCGTCGAACTTCAAGGCCGTCCGCAACGCCGTCATCGCGTGCGACTCACGGTACACCCGCCGGAACGCCCGCTCGCGGTACACGCTCAGCAGCCGGTCCTTCCACTCCCCGGGCAACCCCTCCGCGAGCCGCGACGCATAACGCTTGTTCACATCGCGGACCCGCACCCCCCCCTTGCGCTCGGCCTCCTCCCGCTCACGCACCGTCGCGAAATCCATCACCCGCGGCATCCCCGCCCCCCCGCCCCCGGCCTTCTCGTCCAGCTTCGCCATCTCGCGTTCGTTCCCCCGCAGCACGCCGTCCAGCTCCAACTCGTACTCGGCCAAGATCCCGACGGTCGCCGTGCGAACCTCTTCGGGCATCCTGAGTTCCTCGATCAGGGCCACCAAGTCCACGCCCGCCCCCGAGACCGACGACACCAGCCCCGATTCACGCCGGCGCAGCCGCTCGAGCGATGCCCACCGCGCGTGCTGCTCGGGCGTCAGCATCGCCCGCAGGTCCTCCAGGAGCGACGCCGTCGCCTTCCGCTTCTTCGACGCCGCCTCCCCGATGGCCTTGGGCAACGCCTCGATCAGCGACGACGTGTCCCCCTCTTCCGCGTCACGGCGGGCGTCACGGATCGCCCGCTCCCGATCGGCGTCGATCGACCGGATCAACTCCAGGTACCCCTCGTGGATGTCCTTGGTCGCCGACCGTTGGCTCTCGTCGAACCCCAGCACCCGCATGTACGACGCCAGCCTCGCCGCCGTGACCTCGTCGCGACCGCCCGGGCCCGAGATCGGCCCCGACGTGAACACCATCCCGCCCTGCCCCGACGCCGGGGCCACCCAGAACGCACACGACAGCCCCATCAACGCCGCCGCCAACCCCGCGAGCCCGTACCGCCGCGTCCTCATGCCCGCTCCTTCTCCCCGGCCGGCCCCGCCGACACCCCGATGCGCCACCCGCGCCGATCCGTCGGCCTCCACCGCCCTAAACCTATTCTTCCCGCCGTGCCCTCCATCACCGACGAGGCCCTCTGCATCCGCGTCTGGGACTGGTCCGAGACCAGCCAGACCGTCTCCCTCTTCACCCGCACCCACGGCGTGCTCCGCGGCCTCGCCAAAGGGTCCAAACGCCCCACCTCGAAGTTCTCCGGCGGGATCGAACTCCTGACCCTCGGCGAGGTCGTCGCGATCGTCAAACCCTCGTCCGAACTCGCCACCCTGACCGACTGGAATCTCACCGCGCTCTACCCGGGGCTGCGAAACAACCTCCAGGCGTTCCACGCCGCCATGTACGCCGCCGACCTCGTCGGGCACGCCCTTCGAGATGCCGACCCTCACCCCGCCTGGTTCGATGCCGCCAGAGACACCCTCGCGGCCCTCCGCCCCGGCGCCGTCCTCGCGCCCCTCGCGGCTTTCCAATGGACCTCGCTCGTCGAGGCCGGGTACAAGCCCGAACTCAACACCGACATCGTGACCGGGGAACCGCTCGCCAAGGCCGGTTCATACTACTTTCTCCCACGGTCGGGGGGGCTCTGCGTTGCCCCCACCGATCCCGCTGCCCCGGCGTGGCGCATCCGGGCCGAAACCCTCGACTCGCTCCGAGAATACGAGAGAACTAAATCCTTTCAAGAAACGAACAATAACCTCTCACGCGTCAATCGGTTCCTCGCCTCATATTGGCGCGAGATTCTCGGGCTCGAAATCCCGACCTTTCGTGTGATGTTTGGTTCCGACTCCCACGCCGGCTCCGGCTCACGATAAAGCCGCGACCGGCATGGGTCGATCTCCTAGGGCGGCCTTCTCACTCTCAAAACGCCGGCGCCTCGGGATCGGTCATGAACAGCGACATGCTCGAAGACATCTTGGCATGCCCGACCTTGCCGTCGCTGCCTTCGATCGCCATGCGCGTCATCGAGCTGGCCTCCAACCCCAACGTCAAAATCCCCGAGCTGGCCAGCACGATCCAGAACGATCAAGGGCTCACCGCCAAGGTCCTCCGGACCGTCAACTCGAGTTTCTACGGCCTCCGCGAGAAGTGCGGCACCATCAACAAAGCCCTTGTCCTGCTGGGGCTCTCGCCCGTCAAGGGCATCGTGCTCGGGTTCTCACTCGTGTCCTCCGTGGGTCAAAGGCAGGACGGGTTTGATTACCAGTCGTACTGGCGCCGGGGGCTCCTCACCGCCGTCGGGGGCAAGCTGATCGTCGAGGCCGCGGGCAAGAAGTACGGCGACGAGGTCTTCATCGCCGGCATGCTGCAGGACATCGGGGTCATGGCGATGTACCGCGCACTCGGCGACGAGTATCTGGCGGTCATGTCCCAGACCGGGGGCGACCACCGCAAGCTCTGCAAGGCCGAGATCTCGTCGCTCGAGATGCAACACCCCGACATCGGGGCCATGCTCGCCGAGCGTTGGAAACTCCCCCGGTCCCTCGTCGTCCCGGTCAAGTACCACGAGCGGCCCACCGCGGCCCCGCAGGAACACCTCGAGATCACCCAGGCCGTCGGGCTGGGGAACCTCATCCACGACGCGCTCACCGTCGAGGACGCGGTCGAGGCCCGGCGCAAGCTCTACGACCGCGCGTCGCAGTGGCTCGGGCTGTCGAGCGATCAGGTCGACGCGGTGCTCCGCCGGGTCGGACAGGCGTCCAAGGAACTCGCGGGTCTCTTCCGCGTGGACATCGGCCCGATGTCCAGCGCCGACGCGATCCTGACCCGGGCCGAAACCCGCCTCGTCCACGCCGCCCCCGACGAATGCCTCGAACGCTCCCAGGGGCTCGAGCTCGTCCTGGTCGATCCGACAGACGTCGACCCCAGGACCGGGCTGATGGGCAGAAAGGGCTTCGATTTCGCCCTCCGCCGGGCCTGGAAGCTCATGAGCGAGGACCGCGAGATCGCCGGCCTGACGAACATCGTCATCGAGGCCTCACCCGGCGCCGACCCCGAGTACGTCTCGCAGACCGCGGTCGCCCTGCTCAAAAAGCAGTTCGGGCCCATGGGCGCGGCCATCTGCCGCCTCTCGGGCTGGCTCTTCGCCGTCATCACCATCGGGCCGACCCAGCCCGCCCTCGCCGCCGCCGCCGAGGAGTTCCGCCTGAGCCTCAACCGCGCCCCGGCCAGCGAGTACCGGCTCGCCGCCAGCGTCGGGATCGTCACCCTCACCCCCGAGCAGGCCCTCGCCTTCGGCGGGCCCGAGTCCCTCGTCCGCGCCTCGGCCGAGGCGATCCAAGCCTGCAAGTCCTCCGGCGGGAACTGCGTCCGCTCGCACCCGCACCGCCTCGCCGCCTAGCCGACCGCGCCCGCCCGCTCGGGCATCAGCCTCCCGAACGTCGTCGGGGCGATCGGGAACGCGACCGCCACCCCGCGCACGTCGTCCAGCGTCACCGCGTTGATCCGCGACAGCTCGTCCTCGAGCGAGTGGTACCGCCCCAGGTACGTCCACTGACGACCGATCCGTTGCATCCGGTCCCCCGGACGCTCCGCCGCCAGTGTCGCTGCCGTCGCGATCCGGTTCCGGAACCGCTCCAGGTCCTCCTCCGTGACCGAGCCGGCCAGCCCCGACATCTCACGCTCCACCGTCGACCAGACCTCGTCCTCGCGCCCGGGGTCGCACGCCGCGAAGACCGAGTACTCGCCCACCCCGTCGTGCGCGTCGTACGACGCCTGCGCCTCCTCCGCCGTGCCCGTCTCGATGAGCGACCAGTGCAGGCGGCTGTTGTCGGGGGCCCCGAGCACCTGCGCCAGCAGCATCGCCGCGTACCGCCGGTCGTCGCCCATCGCGGGCGCGGGCGCCAGCGAGAACAGGTACGAACGGTTCACCCGAGCGTCGCGCAGGTCGAACCGCTCGCCCACCGCCCGGGGCGCCGGCCCGGCCCGCCCGGGCGACGCCGACGACCACGCCCCGCACAGCGACGACACGTCGTCCACCACGCGCTCGAAGTCCAGGTTGCCCGCGAACGCCGCCACCGTGTTCCCCGCCGAGTACCGACGCTCGAAGTACGACGCCATCGAATCCCGCGACAACGCCCCGATGGTCTCGCTCGTCCCCAGCACCCGGTGCCCCATCGGCTGCCCCCGGTAGTGCCGCTCGACCGCCTCCTCGTACAGCACCCAGAACGGGTTGTCCTTGTACATCGCGATCTCTTCGAGGATCACGCCCTTCTCCGTCGTGAAATCATCCTCCCGCAGCGCGGGCCTCATCATCCGCGCCAGCAGCCCCGTGATCGTCCCGAGCCGCTCGGGCAACGCGTGCGCGTAGAAACACGTCATCTCGCTCGAGGTGTACGCGTTGTTCCTCGCCCCGGCCTCGTCGAACGCCCGGTTGAGCGCCTCGGCCCGCACGTCCCCGTACCCCTTGAACATCATGTGCTCCAGGAAGTGGCTCACCCCCATCACCGACGGGTCCTCGTCACGCGCCCCGGTCTTCACGAAAAAACCCGCCGACGCCGTGTGCGCCGAGGGGTCCACCTCCGCGATCACCGTCAGCCCGTTGGGGAGCACCCGCGTCTTGAACTCGTATGGCATCGCGGACTTTACGTCCTCACGCCCCCGCGCGTGACGCGCCGCCGGGGCCCGGTCCGCCCGCCCCGGTCCCCATCGCGGTCAGAATCGCCCGGCACGCCCCCTCCGGGTTCTCCGACCCGCACACCGCCGACGACACCGCCACCCCGCGGGCCCCCGCCCGCGCCAGCTCCCCCGCACGCCCCGCGTCGATCCCCCCGATCGCCAGGTGTGGCACACGCCCGGCCTCGGGGTCCGCCAACACCGCACGAACCAGCCCGGGGCCCGCCACAAAGCCGCGATCCTTCGTCGAAGAGGCGTACATCGGGCCAAGCCCGATCACGTCCGCCCCCGCCCGCGACGCCGATACCGCGTCCTCCACGCTCGAACACGATACGCCCACCGCCAGTGACCACCCCGCCACACGCCTCACGTCCTCCACGCTCAGGTCCCCCTGCCCCACGTGCACCCCGTCGGCCCCGCTCACCATCGCCACATCCACGCGGTCGTTGACGACCACGCTCACCCCGCCCCGCCCATCCCCAACCCCACCCCCGACCCCACGCGCGACCCCACGCGCGATCGCCACCAACCGCCTCGCTCGCGCCACCAGCTCACGCCCCTCGAGCGATTTCTCCCGCAGTTGGAGACCGTCCGCCCCGCCCGCCACCGCCATCTCCGCCACCCGCTCCCACGGGTGGTGCACGCACAACGATTCGGTGATCAGCACGCACAGCCGCCACGCGGCCACCGTTCCCGGGCCCAGCACGCCGAGCAGCGCCCGTTCCGCGTCGTACGACCGGTAGCGCAGCGCCTCGAACGCCGCCCCCCCCGACGGGCCCGCGACGACCTTGGCGTGCTCCTCGATCGACCGGAGCGCCTCGGCCAGCCTCCCGCACGCCGCCGACGCCACCGCGCGGAGCCCCGGCCTTTTCCCCTCGCCCGGGGTGGTGAGGGCCGTCCCCGTATCCCCCGGGGTGTCGCGCCACGACGCGAGGGCGCCGGGGTCGATCGGGAGCGTGCCGGCCGCCCCGCGGAGGTCGTGCCGGAGTGCCTTGAACCGGGCGCACAGCGACGCGTCGTCGAGCGCGAAGCGGGCGAGGTCGTCCAGGACGCGCAGGGCCTCGCCCGCGCGGTTGAGGTTCGCGTCGATGATCCGCGCCGACGACCCCCACGCCCCGCGCCACGCTGGACCCGCGGTTTCCATATGATGCCAGCGTAGCCCCGGGCGGGGCACGCCCGGGCGGGACACCATGCACGATCCGTTGCCGATCAGCCCCGAGCCGCCCCCGGAGCCCGCGTCGAGGCCGAGCCTCCCCGGGCGCGTGGTCGTGCGCCCGGGCCGCGACGAGGCCATCGACGCGGCGGCCCTCGAGTTGATGGTCCAGGCCCAGAATTGCGTGCGCACCTTCGGGGACTTCCACCTCGCCGTCAGCGCCACCGCCGGGCTCGAACCCTTGCTCGCCAGGCTCATGTACGACCCCGCGCTCCGCGACCTCCCCTGGAAGCGCACGCACCTGTGGCTCGTCGACGAGGTCGCCGTGCCCACGGGCGATCCGCGGGCCCGGTCCGAACGCCTGCGAGGGCTGATCGTCGAACCCTCGGACATGCCCGAGGAGCAGTTCCACCCGATCCGCGCGGGGCTCGCCGACGCCGCCGAGGAGTACGAACGCACCCTGCGCGAGACGCTCGGCTGGCGTGAGAAAGGGCACGACCGGCTCGATTACGTCCTCTTCGCCGCCGACCCCGATTCGCCGCTGCTCTCCCCGCCCGCGGGCGACGCGCCCGACCGCCTCGTGCTCGACCGCCCCGTCGGCGAGACGGTCGGGGTCGCGATGACCGCCCGCATGATCAACGCCGCCAGGTTCCTCGCCGTCTTCGCCGCCGGCGACGCCTCGGGCCCCGCCGTCCGCGGCCTGAGCCAGCAATGGCGTTCGACGCCGCCCGCTCAACGGGAGACCGACGACTCGCTCCCGCTGGGGCTCGTACTCTCCCCGCTCGCGGGCGAGCTGCGCTGGTACGTAGCGCTCGAGCCCGCGACCACCGGCGATGCACCCCAGCGTTGAACCAAACCCCGCCGTCCGCTTCACGGTCCGCTTCGAGGACGAGCACCTCGCCGTCGTCGACAAGCCACCGGGAGTGGTCACCCAGCCCGGGAAAGGGCACGATCACGACGCCCTCCTCAACGGGCTCTTCGCCCGGTGGGGCGCTCGCCTCCAGAACCTCGGCGCCGACCGAGACTTCGGCCTGCTCCACCGCCTCGACAAAGACACCAGCGGCCTCGTCGCCGTGGGCCTCTCGCCCGCGGGCTACGACGGCCTCCGCGCCCAGTTCGAGAACCGCGCGATCAAAAAGTTCTACTGGTGCGTCGTCGCCGACCCGCCCTCGACCACCGAAGGCGTGATCAAGCGACCGCTCATCGAATACACCGCCCGCGACCCGCACGACCCGCGAAAGTCGCTCAAGCTCGCCCGTGTCAGCGGGGCCGGCAAGCCTGCCGTCACCGCCTTCCGCGTGCTGCAGACATCACCCCTCGGCACACTCCTCGAGTGCCGACCCCTCACCGGCCGCCTCCACCAGGTCCGCGTCCACCTCGCCTCCATCGGCAGCCCCATCCTCGGCGACGCCTTCTACGCCACCCCGCGCATCAAGGGCCTCCGCACCCGCCTCGCGCTCCACGCCCACCGCCTCATCGCCGAGCACCCCGTCACCGCCCAACGCCTCGACGTCCGATCGCCCTTCCCCAACGATCTCCGCGCCCTGCTGAACCGCCTCAAACTCCGGCCCCCGAACGTCCCCTCGGACGCCACACCCGCGCCCCCCGAGCCGCCTCACGACGACCCACCCGAACCGGGTTGATCGAAACACTCCATCAGCCTCACGATCGCCCGGTTCACCACCAGAAACCCCGCGTCCGTCAGGTTCCACCTCGACCCGGGGCCCATCACGCCCGCCTCACGAAGCTCGGCCACCCCGGCCTCAAGCCTCGACGCCGACCCCGGGCGCGCCCGCTCCGCCGACGCCAGCACCCACGCCCCGTCGAGCCCTTCGGTCAGCCTCAGCCCGGTCATGATCCGTTCGATCAGGTTCCTCGCCGCGTCCGGCGCCTCGTGGTCCGTCACCCCCGCCAGCCCGTCGGGCGATTCGGCGAGATAGTCCCCCAGCCTCGGGATGTTCTTCCACCGACGGCCCGCCAGGTGCGCGCTCGCGCTGGGGCCCGCCGCCAGCCAATCCCCCTGACGCCAGTACACCATGTTGTGCCGGCATGCCTCACCGGGCCGTGCGAAGTTGCTCACCTCATACCGCGGCATCCCGGCCGCCGACAACCTCTCGACCGTCGCCAGGAACATCCCGGTCTCGACCTCTTCGTCCGCCGGCGAAAACTCCCCGCGCCCCAACCGGGCGGTCATCGCCGTCCCCGGCTCGTACGTCAGCCCGTAGCACGACAGGTGCCCCGTCCCCAGCGACAACGCACGCTCAAGGTCCCGCTCCCAATCCCCGAGCGTCTGCCCGGGCACCCCGAAAATCAGGTCGATCGACGCCCGCCCGATCCCCGCGACGCGGGCCGCCTCCAACGCCCTCGGCACGTTCTCCGGGTCGTGCCACCGCTCCAGCGTCCGCAGATGGTCGGCGTGGAACGACTGCGCCCCCATGCTCACACGATTCACCCCGCCCCCCGCGAGCACGCTCATCAACCCGGGCGTGACCGTCTCCGGGTTGCACTCCACGGTAAACTCGCCCTCACCACCGCCCCCATCCCCCGCGCTCCCGGGCTTCATCGGCGAGAGATCGAACGACCGCCGCAGCGACGCCAGAAGTTCCTCCCACAGGTCCGGCCTCAGCAGGCTCGGCGTCCCCCCGCCCACGAAAATCGTCTCCAGCGCGGGCCCGCCGCAGAGCCGACCCAGCGCCTCGAATTCCTGAACCAGCCTCTTGACGAACGGCCCCTGCCGGTCCTGCGTATCAACGATGCTGTAGAAATCGCAGTAGTGGCACTTGTGGAAGCAGAACGGGACGTGGATGTACAGCGACGCGGGCGGGGTGCGCCCCGCGGCCCGTGCCACCGAGGGGTCGCGGAACGGGTGGGCACGCGGATCTCCGCCGGGTCCGGTTTGCCCGAGGATGGTCAGGGCGGTATCGTGGGGCATGGATGGTCCGGGTCAGGCCACGCCGGGGGCGAGGCCTTTCCCGGGTCCGAAAGGATACACGACGTGGACGCGACACTGATCTTGGTCAGGCCCGACGGGAAATCGCAGGAAGTCCCGCTCAAAAAACCCCGCATCGTCGTGGGGAGGCAGGAAGACTGCCAGATCCGCATCCCCGAGGGCTCCGTCTCGCGCCAGCATTGCGAGTTCCGCGTCAACGACACCCAGGTCGTCCTCAAGGACCTCGGCTCGTCCAACGGCACTTTCTGCAACCGCCGACGCATCACCCAGACCGAACTGGCCCCGGGCGACCTGATCTCGGTGGGGCCCTGCGTCTTCGTCCTCAGGGTCGGCGCCGAGCCCGGCGCCTTCGACCCCGCCGACGCGTTCAAACGTGGACA
Organism: Phycisphaeraceae bacterium; assembly: GCA_015200025.1. Classification (GTDB taxonomy): domain Bacteria; phylum Planctomycetota; class Phycisphaerae; order Phycisphaerales; family UBA1924; genus UBA2396. The sequence continues at coordinate 2,255,587 of CP054186.1, forward strand.
CGTCCCCCCGGGGGGCGCCGCCAAGCCCACCAAGCCCGCGGGCGCCGCCGCCGTCGCGTCCAGCGGCGGGGTCGCCGTCGCTCGACCGGCGGGCAAGCCTCACGGTAAATCCCCCGATCAGCCGCCCGCCAAGCCCGCCAAACCCGGGCCCGACGACGAGGGGTTCGACCCGCTCGCGACCGACACCAACGACTCGTCCAGCGAGTTCGACTTCGATTTCCTCGCCGACGACAAGGACGAGCCCAAACTCTGATCCATCCCGCGGCCCGCCCCGCGCAGCCCGGCCCCGCGAGGTTCGATCACGGCTCGATCGTCCGGCGGACGCCGCCGTCGAAGCAATAATAGTTCCGCCCCCCGTCCTTCACCCCCGACGCGGCGTGGTACCCGAGCCGATCCCCCCACACCGGGCCCCTCCACCCCGACCGAAGGTATATCGCCGTCACGTCCGCCGAGGGGTCGCGCGACAGGCTCACCTCCATAAACGCCGACGGGAAATACCCGTAACTGCACCCGGTCTCGGCGAACACCGCGCGGTCCTCGGGGCAACGCCACGGCCCGCCGCCGACCACGATCCCATCCCCGTCGAGCCGGGGAGCCTCCGCGTCCAGATACGCCGACAACGCCGGGATCGGGTCGGCCCGCCCCGCCCGCAGATCGATCGGCCTCGTCGCCAGGGGCAGCCGCCCGCGGTTCGCGTCCGCGAACCGTTCCGTCGCGATCCCCAGCGTGCGCAGGTTCGCCGAGCAGGCCACTCGCCTCGCCTCGCGCCTCGCGCCCGCCAGCGCCCCCGCCGACAGCGAGATCAGCACCGAGATCACCCCGATCGACACCACCACCTCGATCAGCGTCAGCCCACGCGCCCCGCGACGCGACCGCTCACGCCCAACCGAGTTCAATCCGCCGCTCGTCATATGTTCCCGTGACGCGCCCGCGCCGACTCCGACGATCGGGTCATCTCGCCCTCGCGCTCAAACCCCCGGCGGACCCGCGATCGGATCATCGCCGACGGGTCCGACTTCACCATCGCCTCGAGCCTCGTCCGAACCGGGGGCCGCTCATTCAGCCTCGCCTCGAACGCCGTCGCCACCGCCCACAGCCTCCGCCGCTCGCTCTCGCTCCCCAACGCCTCCGCCACGACCCCGTCCAAAAGCGCACGCCCCTCGGGCGCGATCGGATACCCACGGTACACCCGCGCGCTGTACACCACGAACGCCGTCCCCTGAACGCCCATCACGTCCAGGTCCTCCAGCGGCATCGCGTCGTACCCCCCCTCGGGGATCGTGGGCATCGGGAGCGTCATCATCCCCGCCACCCACGCCGCGTCCGCCACCGTCCACTCACGCTTCTGCCCGATCTCGTTGCGGAGCACCGCCATCGATTCGTTGTACCACACGCTCCTCGTCGGCTGAGGCGTGAACGGCCGGCACGGCAGCGCCTCGCCGCCCGCGCCTCGCGCCCCCGCGCCGATCGGGCCCGACGCCACCCCCGCCAATGAAACACCCACCGGCGTCCGCGACGTCCACGACCAATACACCAGGCCCACCCCGCACGCACACGCGACCGCGACCGCCGCCCACCCACGCACGCCAGCGTGAAGTTCCATCCGTGCCTCCGCCTTCACTCAGCAGCAGGGTTGACCCATCTGATCGCAGAAGTCTTTACAACGCTCGACCTGCCCGGGCGTCAGCGGGCCCGACGGGATCACCGCCTCCTCGCAGCACGACCAGCACTGCTCCTGCGTCCACTCACAATCGTGCCCAAGACACCCGCAGTGGTACCCGCCGTACTGCCACCCGTCCGTCGAGGTTTCGTCGATCGCCCCGCACACCCCTGCCCCCAACACCAGAACGGCCACGCACGCAACGACGCGGACACTCAAGGTTGGCACGGTCCAGACTCCTCATGCTCCGACGCGGAAGTAATCTGAACGTAACGACGCGACGAACCCCGTTCAAGCACATACCTCATATCGACGCCGGATTCCCTGCGGGTCGAGTCCCCCGCACGAGCCATTCCGTGCCCCGGTGAGACCGATAACGTATTGGCCCGTCCGGGCTTACAGCACGCCCGAGCGAGCGTGTCGCCACCCGAAACCGACCCATCGACAGATTGTGGATAACCGGTGGATGAGCACCACCGCCGCGCGAACCGGCCTCAGGCCGCGCCCTTGTTCGACTTGTCCTCGGCCGGCGCGGCCGCCTTGGGCTCCGCCGGCACCCGGATGTTCGTCGAGCACGACCGGCACCGCACCGTCTTGCCCCGAGCGGTGCGAGGCACCGCCAAGACCTTCCGGCACGCCAGGTTGGGACACATGATCCGCAGCGAGTCCGACATGGGTTCGTGCTCCGTCCTTGGCCTATCGGTCAATCCCACCCTTCCCTTCAATCGACGCCACGCCCCAAACATGGTTTTCGCCCACTCCCTCCGACGCCCCGCCGGGTTTCCCCCGGACCCGGCAGACCCATAACCTCCCCCTCCCTTCGACCGGTCACGCCCCCGCTTCTCGGAGCCCCCACGGATGACACCCGCACCGACCCCCGTTTGCACCGCCGTCGTCGGCCTCCAATGGGGCGACGAGGGCAAGGGCAAGATCGTCGACCGCCTCGCCGCCGAGCACCACGCCGTCGTCCGTTACAACGGCGGCGCCAACGCGGGGCACTCGGTCGTCGTCAAGGGCGAGCGCTACGCCCTCCACCTCATCCCCTCGGGCATCCTCTACCCCGGCAAACTCGCCGTCATCGGCAACGGCGTCGTCGTCGATCCCGATTGGCTCCTCAAAGAACTCGACGGCCTCTCGGCCCGGGGCGTCGACGCCTCGGGGCTCGTCCTCTCGTCGCGGGCGCACGTCGTCATGCCCTACCACAAGGACGAGGACGGCATCCGCGAGGACGTCCTCAAGCACGCGGGCAGCCAGCGTCCCGTCGGCAGCGGCGAGGGCCAGGCCGAGATCGGCACGACCAAGCGCGGCATCGGGCCCGCCTACGCCGAGAAGGTCCAAAGGGCCACCGCCGTCCGCGTGGGCGACCTGCTCCGCCCCGAGGCCCTCAAGGCCAAGATCGACCTGGCCTGTGCGCTCAAGGCCGCCATGCTCCGCGACCTCTCGGGGGGGAGCCACCGCCTCGACCCCGGCGCGATCCTCGAGCACGCCGCCCGCGCCGGGCAGCGCCTCGCGCCGATGGTGCGCGACACGACCTACCTGCTCCACGGCCTGCTCGCCGACGGCAAGTCCATCCTCTTCGAGTCCGCCAACGGCACCCTGCTCGACGTCGACCACGGGACCTACCCCTTCGTCACGGGCAGTTCCTGCGCCGTCGCCGGGATCGGCGTGGGCACGGGCGTGCCCGTGCAGCGGCTCTCGCGCGTGGTCGGGGTCATGAAGGCGTATTCGACGCGCGTCGGGTCGGGCCCGCTCCCCACCGAGCTCTCGGGCGCCGTCGCCGACCGGATCCGCACGCGGGGGCGTGAGTTCGGGACCACGACGGGCCGCCCGAGGCGCGTCGGGTGGCTCGACCTCGTCGCCGTCAAGTACTCGGCCATGATCAACGGGGCCACCGAGATCGCCATGACCCTCCTCGACGTGCTGGCGGGGTTCGACGAGCTGCGGGTCTGCACGGCGTACGAGGTCGACGGTGTGCGCACGGACCGGTTCATCCCCGACGCGGACCTCGCCCGGGCGACCCCCGTCCTCGAATCCCTCCCGGGGTTCGGCGAGGAGATCACGGCCTGCCGGCGGCTCGGTGACCTCCCCGCCCCCGCCCGGCGGTACATCGACTTCATCCAGGCCTTCACCGGCGTGCGCGTGGCGACCGTGTCGGTCGGCCCGGACCGCGAACAGACCATCGACGCCTGACGTACCACGGGCCCGCGATGAAGCCACGGATGACGCCACGACCCGCCCCACACGACCAGGCCGAGCAACGCCCGGGAACGATCGACCCGGGCGATCCGGCGGTGCGTGCGGCCGTCGAGGCGATGCGGGCGAGGATGCCCGGCGCCGACCCGCTGGCGCACCTGCCCGGGGTGCACCCGGGGCGGATCCCGCGGCACATCGCGGTGATCATGGACGGGAACGGGCGGTGGGCGTCGGCGCGCGGGCTGGATCGGAGCGAGGGGCACCGGGCGGGGGTCGGTTCGGTGCGCACGGCGCTGGAGACCTGCGGGCAGATCGGGGTGGAGTGCCTGACGCTGTATTCGTTCAGCCGGGAGAACTGGTCGAGGCCGGCGGACGAGGTGGCGGCGCTCATGGCGCTCTGCGCGGCGTGCCTGCGCGACGAGCGGGACGACCTGGTCGCCAAGCGGGTTAGGCTGCGGGTGATCGGGTCGCGGGAGGAACTGCCGGCGGAGGTGGTGGGGGGGATCGAGCTGGCCGAGGCCGCGACGGCGGAGAACCGCGGGATCACGCTGTGCCTGGCGCTCAATTATGGGTCTCGTGCGGAGATCGCGCGGGCGGCGCGGCGGGTCGCGGAGCGGGTGGCGCGGGGGGAGATCCGGCCCGAGGGGGTGACGGAGGCGGTGCTGGCGTCGCACCTGGACACGGCGGGGCTTCCGGACCCGGACCTGCTGATCCGGACGGCGGGGGAGATGCGGCTGAGCAATTTCCTGTTGTGGCAGGTGAGCTACGCGGAGTTGTACGTGACGCCGGTGCTCTGGCCGGACTTCGGGCGTGAGGACCTGCTCGCCGCGGTGCGGGCGTACGCGGGGCGGTCGCGGACGTTCGGCGGGCTGGGGAACGGGGCGCCGGCGGGCGGCGGCGAAGGGCTCATCGGACGTTCCGGTATATTATAGTATTTAGCATGTTATCCACACGCGTCGTCGGCGTGCGGCGTGCATGGTGTGAATGTATGATTCGCCCGATATCGCACGGTGTGTGCTTCCCGGCGTTCGCAACGAGGAGGTTCATCGTGAAGACGCATGTCATGGTGGCGTTGGTGGCGTCGGCGTACGTGGCGGCTCCTTTTTCGGCGGCCCAGCAGGCCCGGTGCGTGTCGTGCACCTCGACAACGGGGACGCACTGCTCAAAGGTTCTCGACCCGTCCAGCGGCAATTGGATGGGGGCGATGTGCGGCGGGATCGCGACCGTCTCCTGGAATCAATCGGTCACGCACTCGTTCGAGGTGAGTTGCGAGGGGGTCGGGTATACATTTTCGGTCTCGCGTGACGCGGGCGCGAGTTGCAGTTGCGAGGCGGGTCCATGCGAGGGGTGCTATCTGAAGATCTGCTGGCCGGGCTCGACGCTGACGACCACGGTCTGCGACGAGCCGTACCGGGTGTTCATCCCCGACGGGAATTACGTGTGCGGCATGCCGATGGGTGAGTGGGAGACCCGGTGGCGCCGGGTCGTCAGGCATTCGTTCAAGTCCGGCGGGCGGGCGGCGTGCGCGAAGCAGGTCGATCAGAGTGCCGAGACCGCGTGCGCGTGCAAGCAACTCGGGCACGATTGCCCGTGCGAGTCGTCGCCGTCGGAGCACAAGGCCGAAGCCTCGAACGAGGGGAGTCATGCGTTGTTCTCGGCGATGTCGATGGGTGTTTCGCAGTTCCGGGACGAGTACCCGCTGTTCGGGGACCTCACGTCGATCGGGTCGGCCACGCTCCGCCAGCGGATCGAGGTCCGGGACGCGGTGCTGAGCGGGATCGAGCGGTTTGGGTACGTGCCGGATTCGATCACGGTCTGGTTCGGGGACGGGCGGGCCCACGGCGGGGAGACGGCGGAGATGCTCGAGTGGCTCGACAGTCTTGTGGCGGACGCGAGGCTCGACGACGCCCGCTACGACCTCGACGGCGACGGACTGATCAGTGACCACGACGTCAAGATGTTCGATCTCCTGATGGAGTGGCAGGACGACTCGGGGATCGAGTTTTCGAGGTTGGACTTCAACGGGAGCCTGCACGCGAACGCGGAGGATCGGTGCGACCTGGTCGGTATGATCGGTGTGATCGTCGAGCATTGAGCGCCGGGATCGCGTCGGGGGTCGGGCCGGGAGCCGCGGCGGGGATGTGATTGATTTCTTTGAGGGAGTACGGTTCTCGCCGGGTTCCGCCGTCTTGACGGCGGCGCTGGTGCTGTGCGCCGTGGCGGCGGGGGCGGGGGTGTGGGCCGGCGGGCGGCGACTGGCGGTCGGGGATCGGTACGGGGCGAGGGTGCTGGCGGGGTGGTTCGCGACGGCGGCGGTGTGCGCGGCGGCGCTGGGGGTCGGGCTCGCGCTGTCGTTGACGCGGCCCGAGAGCCCCGCGGGTTCGGGCGGATCGTTTGAGGTGACCGTCGAGACGGTTGATGGGGTTCAGGCCGGGCCGAGGGTGGTGCCCGAGACCCCGACGCGTGGGTTATTCGGAGTAACGACAGTGCTCGGGGTGGTGTCGTCGGCGGGGCTGTTCGCGGCCGTGGTGTGGGCGTTCCGTCGGGGGGGGCGTGGGGCGGGGGGTGGGGCGGGGCCGTGGTGCCCGCACTGTGGGTATTCAACGGGCGGGTATGGGTCCGGGCGCGATGAGCCGGGCCGGGTGTGCCCCGAGTGCGGGCGCGCCGGGGGCGAGCGCGCACGGTCCCGGGGGTGGGGTCCGGCGAGGGCGATGTTCGCGGCGTCGATGGGGGTGCTGACGGCGGTGGTGGTCCATGTCTTTGTGCCGTTGCCGTTCGTGGCGGGGTCGGCGGGCACGGTTCGGACGGGGTTCGCGGCGCACGGCCTCGGCGGGGGAGTCCCGGGCGGCGGGGGAGGGGTTGAGTGCCGGGGGTGGTACGTGGTGATGCAAACACTGGGCGGGGCGAGGCCCGGGTGGGCGGAGGGCGTGGGCCCGAGGGCCTCGTTCCTCGGAGGGGCGGAGGTCTACGAACTGCGGGTTGACCACCCCGGGGGCGCCGTGGTGGTGCTCGAAACGGACCAGCGGGTCGGGGATCCGGCGAGCGACGTGTGGGTGGGGCGTGACGCGGGGGCGGTGGCGGGGTTGATCGGGGGCTTGGTGCCGGCGTTCTCGGGGGCGGAGCGCGGGGCGGCGGCCTCGGCGGTGCTCGGGGTGAGGCGTCACGTGTTGGGAGGGTGGGGCCCGGGGGGCTCGCCGGTGCTGTGGACGTGGTGGGCGGTGGTGGGGGTGATGGGGCTGGCCGGGGCGGGTGCGGCGTTGGGGTGGTGGTTGGGGCGGTGGTCGGTGGCGGTTGGGCGGGGCGTGGCCGACCGGCCGGACGGTTGATTCCGACCGACCGGACGGTATGATCGGGGTATGACGCGAGAAGAACCGGGCGTGCTGCGGGACCGGATCCTGGACGCCGCCGAGGCGGTGGTGGTGCGTCAGGGGATCGGGAACCTGACGCTGGAGGCGGTGGCGTCGGAGGCGGGGATCAGCAAGGGCGGGCTGCTGCACCATTTCCCGACCAAGGACAAGCTGATCGAGGGGATGGTGGTGCGGTGCGCGGAGAACTGGCGGGCGTGCACGGTGGAGTCGTACGGGGCGGTGCCCGAGGGCCCCGGGCGCATGGCGCGGGCGTTGCTGCGGCACCTGTCCGACGCCCAATCGTGGACGGACCAGTGCCAGCGGAGTTCGTCGGCGGTGTTCGCGGCGCTGGTGCAGAACCCGGACCTGATCGAGCCGATGCGGGCGGCGTACGCGGAGCTGAGACGCCGGCTGGCGGAGGACGGATTGCCCCCGGGGGTCGCGGAGACGGTGTCGGTGACGATGGACGGGCTGTGGCTCAACCGGGTGCTGGGGCTGGCGCCGGTGGACAAACGGCGGATGGACTTGATCCGGCACGCGCTCGAGGCGTTGGTGGTGCCGGGGCTGGGATCGCCCAAGGCGGCGTCGCCGGCGAGGCGGAAGGGCACGGGCGTTCGCGGGCGGGTGGGCCCGGGAGGTTCTCGATGAAGCGGGCATGGATCGTGGCCGGGGTCGTGGCCGGTGTGGCGGTGGTGGTCGGCGGGGTCGTGGCGGTACGGTACTCGGTGATCAACCTTCCCGGGATGGACTTTGTGAAGTCCACGGACCCCGGGGCGGCGGGTGGCGGCGGGGATGGTGGGGGTGGTGGGGGGTACGAGCCGTCCGAGTCGGTGGAACTGGTGGATGCGGCGGTGCTGTCGTGGCAACCCACGGCGGACCTGGTGGGGACGGTCTTCGCGGTCCGCTCCGTGACGGTGCAGAACGAACTCGCCGGGGTGGTGAGGACGGTGGGTTTCACCTCGGGTGACGTGGTCGAGGCGGGGCGGGTGCTGATCCAGCAGGACGACACGGTGGAGCGGGCGGACCTGGCGGCGGCGGAGGCGGCGGTGCGCGTCGCGGAGGCGGGGATCGCGCAGGCCGAGGTGCAGGTCAAGCTCGCGGAGGTGGAGTTGGCGCGGATCGCGGGGGCGGACCCCGGGGCGGTGGCGGCGATCGAGCGTGACCGCGCGACGACGCGGCTCGATGCGGCCCGGGCCGAGCGAACACGGCTGGTCGCGGAGCAGGAGCAGTCGGCGGCGCGGGCGGGCCAAGTGAGGGCGAGGCTCGAGAAGATGACGATCCGGGCGCCGTTCCGGGCGAGGGCGGGGATGCGGAACGTCCACGAGGGTCAGTACCTCGCGGAGGGGGCCGAGGTGGTGTCGCTGCAGGAGCTGACCCCGACGATCTACCTGGATTTCGCGGTCCCGCAGGAGTATGTGCCGCTGGTCAGGCCGGGGACGACGGTGATGGCGACGGGCGAGCTGCTGGGGCCCGAGCCGGTGGGGGTCCGGGTGGTGGCGATGGACTCGACGGTGAACCGTGAGACGCGGAACGTGCGGGTGCGCTCGGAGGTGGACAACGCGCGTGGGGTGCTGACGCCGGGGATGTCGGTGCGGGTGCGGGTGCCGATCGAGTCGCCCCAGTCGCGGGTGTCGGTGCCGAGCACGGCGGTCCGCCGGACGGCGTACGCGAGCATGGTGTTCGTGGTCGCGCCGGACGCCAAGGGCGACTTGCGTGCGTCGCAGCGAGTGGTGACGCTGGGGCGGACGGTGGGGGACCGGGTGATCGTGCTGGACGGGTTGCGCGAGGGTGAACGGGTGGCCGGGGCTGGGGCGTTCAAGCTGCGGGACGGGGTCAAGGTTGTGCCCGGGGTGCCCGGCGGCGGCGGGTCGGCGCGGGCGGGCGACGCCGGGGGGGTCCAGTGAAGTCGTTCACCGACATTTTCATCCGCAGGCCGGTCCTGGCGATCGTGGTCAACCTGATCATCGTGGCGGTGGGGTGGCGGTCGATCGACGCGCTGGCGGTGCGTCAGTACCCCAGGCTCGAATCGAGCGCGATCGTGATCAACACGGTGTACGTGGGGGCGAGCGCCGAGACGGTGCGGGGGTTCATCACGACGCCGATCGAGCAGGCGGTGTCGGCGATCGACGGGATCGATTACATCGAGAGCCAGAGCCGGGCGGGCGTGAGCACGGTGACGGTGCGGCTGCGTCTCAACCACGACAGCAACGACGCGCTGGCGGAGATCAGCGCGAGGCTCAACCAGGTCCGGAGCCGGCTGCCGGCGGCGGCGGAAGCTCCCGCGGTCGATATCCAGCGCACCGACAAGCCCTACGCCACGTTCTACATCAGTTTCTCGAGCGACCAGTTCAACCTGACACAACTGAGCGATTTCCTGGTGCGCGAGGTCCAGCCCGAGCTGCAGACGATCCCCGGGGTCCAGCGCGTGGGCGTGGAGGGCCCGCGGGAGCCGGCGATGCGGGTCTGGCTCGACACGGCGAGGCTCGAGGGGCTCGACGTGACGCCCGGGGAGGTCCGGGCGGCGTTGGCGCGGAACAACTTCCTCGCGGCCGTCGGGCGGACCAAAAGCCGCGATGTGCAGATCGACCTGCTCACCGACAGCGACCTGCGGTCGGCCGAGGAGTTCGAGGACATGGTGATCCGCGAGCGAGAGGGGACGCTCGTGCAGCTCAAGGACGTGGCGCGGGTCGAGCTGGGGAGCGAGGAGCCCACGGGCGAGGCGGGGTTCAACGGGAAGCCCGCGGTGTGGCTCTCGGTCTGGCCGCTGCCGAGGGCCAACGAGCTGGAGGTGGCGGCGGCGCTCAAGAAGCGGATCGAGGAGGTCCGCCCGACGCTTCCGGCGGGCGTGGAGATGACGCTGGCCTACGACGGCACGTACTACATGGAGAACGCGATCAAGGAGATCACCAAGACGCTGGCGGAGACCATCGCCATCGTGGCGCTGGTGATCTTCCTGTTCATGGGCTCGGTGCGGACGGTGCTGATCCCGCTGGTGGCGATGCCGATCTCGCTCGTGGGGGCGTGCATCGCGATCCTGGCGTTCGGGTTCTCGCTGAACCTATTGACGATCCTGGCGATCGTGCTCTCGGTCGGGCTGGTGGTGGACGACGCGATCGTGATGGTCGAGAACGTCGAGCGGCACATCCGAGAGGGCAAGGGCAAGATCCAGGCCGCCCTGATCGGAGCCCGCGAGCTGTTCGTCCCGGTGGTCTCGATGACGATCACCCTGGCCGCGGTGTACACGCCCATCGGGTTCCAGAGCGGGCTGACGGGCATGATGTTCCGCGAGTTCGCCTTCACGCTGGCGGCGGCGGTGGTGATCTCGGGGATCGTCGCCGTCACGCTCTCCCCGATCCTCAGCGCGTGGATGGTCCCCGCGGGGGGGCGTGAGGGGCGGCTGACGCGGCTCGCCAACGCGGGCTTCGCCCGCGTCCGGGCGCTGTACGAGCGCGTGCTGGGCTGGGTGCTTCGGGCGTGGTGGGTGTCGGTGCTGGCGGCTCTCGTGATCTCTCTCCTGGCCGTCCCGCTCTACCAGCGGTCCAAGAAGGAACTCGCCCCGACCGAGGACGAGGGGATCGTGTTCGCCGTGGTCCAGACCGCGCCCGACGCGACGCTCGAGTACACCGTCCGCGGGTTCAAGAAGGTCGCCGACGCGTTCATGTCGGTCCCCGAGGCGAGGTTCTTCTTCCAGGTCGCCGAGCAATCCATGGGCGGCGGGTTCGGGGGCATCCAGACCATCGACTGGGACAAGAGGCAGCGCACCACCGAGCCGATCCAGCAGGAGATCATCGGGAAGCTGGCGGCCGTCGAGGAGCTGCGTTCGATCGCCGTCCGGCCCGCGCCGCTCCCCGGGGCGGGTCAGTTCGACGTGGAGCTGATGATCACCAGCCCCGACGAGGCGGTCGACATGGAGCCCATCATCGGGCAGATCATCGGCGCGGGGTACGGCAGCGGGAAGTTCGTGTACGTCGACTCCGACCTCAAGATCGACCTCCCCCAGACGCGGATCGAGATCGACCGGCAGAAGGTCGCCGACATGGGGCTGGACCTGGCCGACGTGGGCGAGGAGCTGGCCGTGCTGCTCTCGGGCGGGTACGTCAACCGGTTCAACTCGGGCGGGCGCAGTTACAAGGTCATCCCACAGGTCGACGACGCGCAGCGTTTCACGCCCGAGGAACTCCTCCAGTACAAGGTCCGGACGCGCAACGGCGGCTCGGTCACCCTCCGCGCCGTCGTCAACCTCCGCACCGAGACCGCCCCGCGCGTCCTCACCCGCTTCCAGCAGCGCAACAGCGCGAAGATCTTCGGCGTCGTGGCGCCGGGGGTCACCAAGGAGGAGGCTCTCTCGGCCCTGGAGACGGCGGCGAAGGCGATCATCCCGCCCGGGTACGCCGTCGATTACGCGGGCGAGAGCCGGCAGATGCGGGCCGAGGGCGCGACGCTGATGTCGACGCTGGGGTTCGCGATCGGGCTGATCTACCTGGTGCTGGCGGCGCAGTTCGGGAGCTTCCGGGACCCGCTGATCGTGCTCCTGGGCTCGGTGCCGCTGGCGCTGACGGGGGCGCTCCTGTTCACGGGCTTCGGCGCGACGACGATGAACATCTACTCGCAGGTGGGGCTGATCACGCTGGTGGGGCTGGTCGCCAAGAACGGGATTTTGATCGTGGAGTTCGCGAACCACCTGCAGGCCGAGGGGTTGAGCAAGAGGGACGCGGTGCACAAGGCCGCCGGGACGCGCCTGCGGGCGATCCTGATGACCTCGGCGGCGACGGTGTTCGGTCACTTCCCGCTGGTCTTGGTCACGGGGGCGGGGGCCGAGGCGCGCAACAGCATCGGGATCGTGCTGGTGAGCGGGATGGCGATCTCGACGCTGTTCACGCTGTTCGTGGTCCCGTCGTTCTACATCCTGCTGGCCGGGAAGCACCGGCCGGCGGAGGCCGTCGAGCCCGAACCGGGCGTGGGCCATGCGGCCCCGCCGCACGCGACCGCCGGGGGCCTCGCGGGGGCGTGAGGGGGCGTGAGGGGGGCAAGGGCGCGGGCGGCCCACTTAACGGGGGTGTCTTTGACCCGCGAAAGTCCGTATCCGCGTTGGCGATTGGAATGAACCGGCGGCGCCTTTCGGCGTCGACGGTCCCACGGGGCCGCGGCAGTGAGGCCGCGGAAGTTCGAGGGAGGCACTTCCATGTTGCGCCCCAGGCAATCCTTCAATGGGGCCGCGACTGAGGAGGCGCGGGAGAAGGGTCGTGCATGGCTAGGTGTCTCCGTCGAACGCGATGTTGCCCGGGCTGGGGTCGAGCAAGTGGATGCCGAGGCTGCGGAAATTGGCGATAATGCGCAATGCCTTCGGCCAATTGGATCCGAACATCTCGGCCCAATGGGCGTGTCGTTCTTCCATAACGTCGGGAGGGAATTCCGGTGGATGGTCGAGGTACGCGCTGGCAAAGTCGAGCACGTAGGGCTTAGTCACGATCGACATTTCGATAACGAGCAGATTCTCATCGTGTCCGAGCAAGAGGGGTACGTTGTGGCCGAGGACTCGCTCAGGCCCGCCAAGGCCGTGATCCGCAAGGCGTCTATACGCGCCAAGTTCACGCGAAAAGAGATCGTTCCGCCCCAGCGCCTTGATCGCGGTTGGGCCGGCCCAATCGCCTACCCACGCGTCCTGCGGCTGCGTCGAGAAGACGATACCATCCTTGCCTAGCCCGAGACGCGGACCGAGGGATACCCCGCGCCTTCCGGCGTACTCGGTTGCTCGCCGATGCATGTCTTCAGGGGACGACAACATGGAAGCCGGAAAAAGAACGGATGGAACACGATGGTCACACGGCGAAGGACCCACCGGTGCGCATTCTGCCGATGTGAGGATCAGCCTTCGAGTCGGCACCGAGACATTCGCGGTCGCGCAGATCGGAGGCGGGAGGCTGATCTTTGCCCAGCCGGTGACGATTCGGGGCGATCAAGGCGAAGTCCGGATGTCTGTAGACGGGAACGAGCGAAGGTGGCTGGTCGGCCTGATCACGGCGGCATGCCGCACCGCCCCTTCGCCGTCGGTCGAGGTCTCGTTTAAGCATTTAGTCGAACCCCTTGGCCCATGCTCAATGTTTCAGGCTGGCGATCGGTGTGCTCCATCGTACCCGCCTCAGCAGTGAAGTCAAGCTTGATTGCATGGGGGGCAATCGGGGGGGGAGAAAAGTAGCGCACAGAGCTACATCCGCGTCTATACTCCTAGAAGGAGCATCAATGGACGCTGGACAGTTCATCGCCGCGTTGCCCGACCTGGATGACATTGTCCGTGGGAACGACGACTTCGAGCAGGAAGTCCTGCTCAAAGTGTTCAGGAAGCGGCATGTCATCCGGGATATTGAGCGGTATGCCCGTCCCACGGCGAAGCGGGTGGTGACCGACGCGGAAATGAGACGACAGGCTGAGGATCATCGGCGGAGATCCTTTGTGGCCTCGGGCCGTTGTTTCCCTGAAACGGTGTCGCCACTCGATGCGCTCATCGACGCCGAGGATCGGGAGCGACTACTCAAAGCACTCCCGCTGCTTTCGCGAAGGCAGCGAGAATCGGTCGAGTTCGAGATTGCCACGTCCCAACAGTCTTGGGGGGCGAAGGTGAAGCCCCTGGGCGGATCGCATCGTGTCAACTTGTTCAAGGCCGTCAAACGACTGAAGGGATACTTCGCGGAGGATGACGCGAGGCGAGTGAGGGGGGGCTCGCATTCCGAGCCTTTCCGAGTGCTTCCGTCGAGGGTCACGCGCGATGTCCCTTCCCCGATCGGCCGTCCTTCTGGATCCATCGAGCGCAATGGGGGACAGCACGGCGAGGGCAAGGTCAGGCAAAGGCCATGAATCGAAGATGGGCGGAATAAACGAAACGAGCGCCGATAGTCTTGCAGTTTTCCGTGAAGAGATGTTGAGCGCGACTTAGGGCCCATCGACGAATGGCGGTTGATGAACAGAGAGACACTAGCAGTTATCCCGATCGTCTAGCTGAATTGTGGGTATTGATGGGAGCGTTCTCGTGAGCGATCCGCGAAGAGTGTGGTCGAGCATGTATCGCGGCAGCGTGGCTGACCGTGCCGGTGGATGCGAGCGGAGAATCATGTTAGGATACGACAGGCGAGGATAACGAAAATGCGATCTTCAGGGGGCGCTGAATACATGCCATCGTTCGAGCAGTATTTTGCATGTGCGACGGGGCACTCGCCGTTCCCCTTCCAGCGGGATTTCGCGGGCGAGGGCCGCGAGGACTGGCGTGGTGCGCAGGGCCCGCCCGCGCTGGTCGACGTGCCCACCGGGCTGGGCAAGACGGCGATGGCGGTGCTGGGGTGGCTGTGGCGTCGGCGATTCGCCGACGAGACGGTGCGTCGGCTGACGCCCCGGCGGCTGGTCTATTGCCTGCCGATGCGTGTGCTTGTCGAGCAGACGCGGGACAGCGCGGCGGGGTGGTTCAGGAATCTCCGAGATGCGGGGTTGCTGGCGGAGGAGGTGCCGGTCCATGTGTTCATGGGCGGCGAGGACGGGCCGGGGTGGGACCTCTTCCCTGAGCGTGACGCGGTCATCCTCGGGACGCAGGACATGCTGCTGTCGCGGGCGCTCAACCGCGGGTACGCGGCGGGCCGGGCGCGGTGGCCGATGCACTTCGGCCTGCTCAACACCGATTGCCTGTGGGTGTTCGACGAGGTGCAGCTGATGGGCAGCGGCCTGGCGACCACGGCTCAGCTCGAGGCGTTCCGCCACATGATGGCCGGCGACGGCGAGCCCAAGGGGAACGGGTGCACGAGCGTATGGATGTCGGCGACGCTTCGGCCGGACTGGCTCGGGACGGTGGATTTCAAGGGTCGGATCGACGAGTCGGGGCGTATCGACGCGAAGGCGACGCTCTCGCTGTCGGAGGAGGATCACAAGGACGCTCAGGTCGCGGCCCGCTGGAACGCGAAGAAGCCGCTGGCGAAGGCCGGGGCTGTGGTGCCGGAGAAGGCGGAGGCGAAGGCCTTCGGACCGCTGGCGAACGAGGTGCTTCACACCCATAAGCCCGGGACGCGGACGATCGTGGTCGTCAACACCGTGAAGCGGGCGTGCACGCTTGTCGAGGCGTTGAGGAAGGCCGATCCCTCAACCGCGGCCAAGGCCACGGGCGGGAGAACGCGAGGCGCCGCGTCGACCGTCCCAGCGGCGACGTCCGCGCCGCCGACGTATGTGCTGATCCACTCGCGTTTCCGGCCGCCGGATCGCGAGAGACGCGTCAACGAGGCGCTGGCGGATGTCGACCCGAGCGGCCCGGGCACGATCATCGTCAGCACACAGGTGATCGAGGCGGGGGTGCACATGAGCGCGGCGACACTCTTCACCGAGCTGGCGCCCTGGTCGTCGATGGTGCAGCGCTTCGGGCGGTGCAACCGGCTGGGCGAGTTGAACAGCTACGCCTCGGTGCGGTGGATCGACGTGCCGGAGAGCGACGCCGGCGCTGAGAAAGTGCGGCACCCGTACGAGTTGGCGGACCTTCGGGCCGCGGCGGAGGAGCTCGCCACGCTCGGAGATGTCGGTCCCGGCTCGCTGCATCAACATCGGTTGAGCCTGGATCACACGCGGATGAGTGCGCTCTTCCCTCACCGGTCGGTCCACGTCATCCGTCGCCGGGACCTGCTCGGTCTTTTCGATACCACGCCGGACCTGACGGGGAACGAGATCGACATCGATCGGTACGTTCGAGAGGTCGAGGAGACGGACGTTCGGGTCTTCTGGCGCGACTACGGGGACCCGGACCCCAAGAAGCAGGGCGCGACGCCGAATGACATCAACGGCGAGGGCCGGTCGGGCGGCGAGGCCCGCGTCGAGCCCTCGCCGCGTCGTCATGAGTTATGCCCGGTGCCGATCGGCGAGTTCAAGGAGTTCGTGAAGGGGCACGGCCGGACGGTCTGGCGGTGGGGCTTCACGGAGTGTCGATGGGAGTTGGCGGATCCAGCGTCGATCGTTCCCGGGGGGGTGTATCTGGTGCACGTGGGGGCGGGCGGATACTCAGCGGAGCGAGGTTGGAGCGGCGACTCGGACGACACGCCGAGCCTGGATGGCACGCCGAGCCACACCGAGTCCAAGCCTCCCGAGGGCTACGACGACGACCGAGCGACGTGGTTGGGGGTGTGGCAGACACTGAGTGGGCACTCCGACGCCGTCGTCGGCCAGGTCGATGAACTGGTTCGGGCGTTGGGGATCTCGGGGGGCCTGGGCGTGGTGCTCCGAGAGGCCGCGCGGTGGCACGACCTGGGCAAGGCGCACGGGGAGTTCCAGAAGGCGCTGAACAAAGGGCTGGCCGACGCCGGAGAAGTCTGGGCGAAGTCGCCGGGCTCATCGAAGAGGTACGAACGCCGGCACTTCCGCCACGAGCTCGCTTCGGCCTTGGCGGTGCTCCAGCGGCCGCACGAGAGCCTTCGGGCGCTGCGTGACGAAGACCTGGACCTGGTCGCGTACCTGATCGCCGCGCACCACGGGAAGGTGAGGCTGTCCATCCGTTCCATGCCCAACGAGCAACGCCCGGACCCGCGCCGGGACGATCACGGGCGGGAGCGTCGCTTCGCCCGCGGGGTGTGGGACGGGGACACGCTGGCGAGCGTCGATCTGGGCGGGGGTGTGACGTCACCGGAGATGACGCTCTCGCTGGAACCGATGGAGCTGGGCTTGTGCGAGCTCCCGCCGTTCGAGGGCCAGCCGTCGTGGGCCGAGCGGGTCCTGAGGCTGCGGGATCGTTTCGGGCCGTTCCGGCTGGCGTACCTGGAGGCCTTGCTTCGAGCGGCAGACGCGAGGGCGAGCGCGGCCGCTTCGAACGCCGGGCAGGCGGCGCCCGAGTCGGCGGGGGTGAGCCATGGATGAGCGTGCGGGCACCGAGACGCCGGGCGTGTCCGGCACGCGGAGCGTGGTCCATAAGGTGGTCCTCGGCGGCTGCACCCCCGAGCCGCTGATGAGCTACCTCAAAGCCCTGGGCATCCTGAGGCTGGTCTGCGAGGACCACGGGCACGGCGACCCCGGGGCCCGGGGCTTCTGGCGCGACGACGTGTTCGAGCTGTGGAGCCGGCTGGACGGCACGGGGCTCGAGGACTTCTTCCTGTACCACTACCGGCCGACGCCGATCGTGGCGCCGTGGGCGGGCGGATCCGGTTTCTTCAAGAAGGACAACCGGCAAGCCATCAATGCCATGCTCGGGAGTTCGGAGGGCCGGGTTGCTCGATATCGGGAGACGATCCGCGGTGTGCAAGCGATCATCGATGAGGAACACATCGGTGACAAGCCCCAAGGCGATGACAAGGCACGCTTGATCCAGCGATACCGACGAGAGTTGCCCGATGCGGTCGTCGCTTGGATGGATGCCGCGATGGTGCTGAAGCAAGCCGGTCAGTCGTTCGCGCCGATCCTGGGCACCGGCGGCAACGATGGCCGGCTTGATTTCACGCAGAATTTCATGCAGCGGGTCGTGCTCTTGGGTCTTCACCAGAGCCAACCTGCCGACCGGTCGGTCGGCTGGATCCGACAGGCGTTGTTCGGCACGGCGACTCGGATGAACAGCGCGAGCGTCGGGCAGTTCGCGCCGGGGCGGGCCGGAGGTCCCAACTCCACCCAGGGTATGGAGGGCGACTCCGCGGACAATCCATGGGAATTCGTCATGATGCTGGAGGGCTCGCTCGTGCTCGCCGGCGCGGCCGTACGCCGCCTGGGCGCGGCCGGGGATGGTCGGACCTCGTTCCCGTTCACGGTCCAGGCCGCTGGCATCGGGTACGCGTCCACCGGCCGGGATGAGGTCGAGGAGGCGAGGGGCGAGCTGTGGATGCCCTTGTGGGCTCGCGCCGCCTCGATATCGGAGGTCACCGCGCTGTTCGGCGAAGGACGCGCTGAAGTCCATGGTCGACCGGCTCGCGACGCCGTGAACTTCGCCCGCGCGGCCGCGACGCTCGGCGTCGATCGTGGCATCGCGTCATTCTCCCGCGTGAGTCTTCTCAAGCGTAGTGGGAAGTCCTTTCTCGCCACGCCCGCGGGCCGGTTTGTCGTCACCGAGCGCCCCGATGCGGAACTTCTCCGAGAGGTCGACCCGTGGCTGGATTCGTTCCGCCGAGCCTGCGCCGGAGACAACGTGCCCGCGCGCTTCACCGTGGCGCTCCGGGCTATCGACGCCGCCGTCTTCGACTTCTGCCGCTACGGGGGGCCGGCGCATTTCGCGGAGATCCTGATGACGCTGGGGCGTGCCGAGCGTGAGATGGCCCGGACACCCGGCAAGATCGGATCGAGCAAGACCAAGGTCAGCCCCCTCGCCGGGCTGAGCTTTCGGTGGGTCCGAGCCGCGGCGGGCGGGGTTA
This sequence comes from Phycisphaeraceae bacterium, assembly GCA_015200025.1. Lineage (GTDB taxonomy): Bacteria > Planctomycetota > Phycisphaerae > Phycisphaerales > UBA1924 > UBA2396. The sequence goes on from CP054186.1 coordinate 2,274,132, forward strand.
GCCTCGGGTCAGACGCGTCGTTCGACACCCGCCGGCTCGACACCGGGTTCCAGATCGCGCTGGCCCTGGCGGGCGTCCGCGCGGCCGAAGGCAGCGTGGGCAAGATCGGCCCGCTCCGAGCCAACCTCGAACCCGTCGAGGCGTGGTACGGCCGCGGCATCGGCCGTACGCGGGCGAAGTGGGCGGAGAACGACCGCGCCGTCGTCTGGAACGCCGCCGACCTCTCGTCGAACCTCGCGGCGGTGCTCGCGCGGCGGGTGATGGACGGGGAGCGGGGAGGATGCGACACTCTGCCCATCGCCCCATCGAGGGATGCGTTGACCGCGTCGCCCGAGGCCATCGTTTCGTTCCTCCGTGGCGACGTCGACGAACGCCGGATCGAGGACCTGCTGTGGGGGCTGATGCTGGTGGATCCGCCGAGCCGGGATCAGCCGTTCGCTTGTCGGGGCGGTTCTTCGGGGAGTGGCGACCGGGCCGCGGGGCTGCCTTCGGTCTATGACCTGCTTAAGTTATTGTTCTTGCCGCGGGACCTCGTGAAGCCCAGAAGGCCCAGCGAGACGCGCTGGAGCCTGGCCCGGCCCGGCGAGCGAGGCACGCATCGCATCCGCCCCGAGCCGGCGATCCTGGCCCTGCTCCGCGCCGGGCGGGTCGGCGAGGCGGCGGGGATCGCGATGCGTCGGCTCCGGGCGTCGGGCCTGACACCCGTGCCCCACCGTCGTTCCGGCGGGCCGTCGCGCGACGGGGTGTGGTCGGAAGTCCGCGTGACGCCCCGAGATGGGCAGCGCCTCGCCGCCGCGTTGCTCATCCCCATCGACCCGGACGCGATCGACGCGATCGTCCGGCGGGCCACGCGGATCGAGGAGAACGAGAAGCACAACGCAGCGCCGGACGGTTCCGGCATGCCCACCGGATCACCCGCGGCGTACGCCGCCGCACACGCCGAAAAGGAGACCTGACCGATGCCCGCCACCGCTCCCGCCGCCGTTGACTACGCCGCGCTCAAGACGACCCCCCGCCTTCTCATGGAGTGCGAGTTGAAACCCCTGCAGGGCGATCGTTTCCAGTCCACCGGCTTTGCCGACCTCGGGCCGGCGCGGTACACCCGCCCCGACGGGACGGAGATGCTGCTGGTCGAGTCGGCCCAGTCCGTCGCCAATCGTCTCGAGGCCGTGGTGTGGGACAGCGCGAACGACGACCTGATCCCGGAGCTGGCGGGGCTGCCGTACATCCTGGTGAAGCAGGGAGATCGCCGGCTGACGAACTCGATCCTTGAGGCCCACCGGATCAACTCGCCGTACATCCTCGAGGGCAAAGACAAGAGCGTCTTCGACATGATCAAGAAAGATGCCGCGGGCCTGGAGACCGGCCCGGTCCGGCTCCGGGATCTGGCCGGGCTCGTGATGAAGTACGACCTCAACGCCGTGCTCCACGGCGTCTTCCTCGCGAAGGGCGACCTCGCGGGCGGCCGCCTGCGCATGACCCGGCTTCTCAGTGGCTTCATCGAGGCGCAGGGCGTGAGCGAGGCCGCCAGCGGCGGGGTGAAGAACGATCGTGTCAATCCCGGCAAGGACGAGGGAATGACATCGAAGGAAGGCTTCGGCAACGTCCCTTTCCACCGCGCCGAGTTCGTCGCCGAGACCATCAAGGCCTATTTCAACCTCGACCTGGCCCTGCTCCGCGGCTACGGGCTGCCCGACGAGGCCAACCGCTTGCTCATCGCGCTGGCCCTGTTCAAGATCCAGAAATTCTTGCGTACGGGCCTCCGTCTCCGGACCGCCTGCGACTTGGAGCCGGCCAACGGCGGACTCAGAGTGACCCGGCCCGTAGGGTTCATCGTCCCCGGCGAGGACGCGCTCCTGGACGAGTGCCGCACGCTCGTCCGGGAGTGCAAGACGCACTTCGCCGATCCCGCGGTCACGGAGGTCGAGTGGATACCTTCGCCCAAGAAGGATGGCAAGAAAGAAGATAAGGGCGATGAAGTCTCGGGCAACGCGAGCGGGGATGACGAATGAACGCGATCTCACTGAGTTTCCCGGCCGGCCGGTATCACGCCACGCCGTGGGGTCGGCACGTCAATGAGGGGGCGGTGGAGTGGCCCCCTTCGCCGTGGCGACTGCTGCGGTCGCTGGTCGCGGTCTGGAAGCGGACGCTGCCGGAGTTCCCCGAGGCGGAGATGCGGCCGATCTTCGGGGCTCTCGCCTCGGAGTCGCCCCGGTTCGTGCTCCCGAGAGCCTCGGCGGGGCACACGCGGCACTACATGCCGATCCGTGAAGGGTCGGCGCCCAAGTCTGCCCTGGTCTTCGATACCTTCGTGGCGCTGGACCCGCGCGAGCCGTTGAGTGTCGTATGGCCCGGCGTCACGCTCGCCGGCATCCATCGCACGCTGCTCGACCGTGTGCTGGCCAACATAAACTACCTCGGTCGGTCGGAGTCGTGGTGCGAAGCCCAGCTGATGCCCGAGGAGTCGGCCGCCGCCGCCCTCGAAGACGGCAACCGGGTCCACGCCGCCCCGCTCGACCCCGCGTCGGACCCCGACTCAAGGCGAGGAATGGAACTCGTTCGCACGCTCTGCGCCGATCCCGCGTCGGCGTTCGACGACACGCACATCGTTGAGGTCCGCACCACCACCACGGGACGTGGGAAGCAAAAGATCACCACCGATCGGCGCGAGCCGGTGTACGACCCCAACTGGCACCTGTGCATGGAGACCCTCCGGCTGCACGAGCAGAGGTGGTCCGACCCGCCCGGCTCGCGGTGGGTGACGTACACCCGCCCCCTGGATTGCTTCGAGATCAAGCCCGCGGCCGCTTCGCGCCGTCGAGCCTCGCGCGAGTGTTCCGAGGATCTCGCCATCAACGTCGCCCGGTTCGCGCTCGATTCCACGGTGCTCCCCCCCGTCACCGAGACGCTCCACGTCGCCGAGGCCGCCCGCCGCGCGTTGATGTCCATTCACGGCCGGCTTACCGCGGACAACGGCCATCGCGGACGCTCCGACGTCCTCTCCGGGAAGGACGCCGACGGGTCCCCGCTCAACGGGCACCGCCACGCCTATTACCTCCCCGCCGACGAAGACGGCGACGGCCGCCTCGACCACCTCACCGTTTTCGCCGCGGGCGGTTTCGATCCCAACGTACTCCACGCTTTCGAGCAGCTCCGGTCCATCTCCGGCCCCCGCTCGGGCCTCGACGGCGAGCCTCGCCACCCCCTCCGCGTGGTCCTCCTCGGCACCGGGCCCGGCCGGTCAAACACCAAGGACGCGACCCCCCGGTCCCCCGTCGCGTGCTCGAAGGTCTGGGTCTCCGCCACGCCCTACCTCGTCTCTCGTTATCCCAAGACGCGTGGCACGCGCCGCGTGGATCTCTCCACCCCCGCCGCCCGCGTCTCGTACATCCGGAATGACCTGGTCGATTGCCTCCGCTCCGCTCGACCCGACCTCGAACCTCTGACCGGGAGCATTGCCATCGAGCCGATCACCGATGAACTCGGCCGACCGGTGCTCACCCCCACGGGCGGAGGCCCCGCCGACCTCCGCCCCCTCCAGTTCAAACGCTTCCGTCGCAAGCCCTCCGACGACGGCGGCCGACGCCTCGCCGGCGCCTTCCGCATCACCTTCCCCGAGCCGGTCATGGGCCCCATCGCCCCGGGCCACTCCTCCCACTTCGGGATGGGCCTCTTCCTCCCCCTCGTCGGCGACCACCCACGGTCCGTCCTCTCGCACGCCCGGGCGTGATAGCACCCCCCGGCGTCTTCGGCTCATATGCATCTTTGACAACCTCATACGCGTGGGTCCGGGGGGGGGGGGATTCGGAAAGAAAAGTTATGATGTCGTATCGCCGTGGTCACGTGTCGAATTCCTCATTCGGACCGTCGATCCACCCGATACCTCTCGCGTGGCTTCAGAACCACGCGATCCCACGCTCTGGCCAGCCCGGCACGTCGCCGAACACGCGTATTGCCCCCGATTGTTCTATTACATGCAGATCGAGGGCGTCTTCGTGCCTTCCTCCGACACCGAGCAGGGCCGGGGGACGCACGCCCGCGTTGATCGTCCCAGCGCCGATCCGGCTCGCCCCGGTGTCAGCGCACACGGTGGCCCGCCCGTGGCCCCTCCGCCGGCCGACCGTAACTCCTTGCCAACGCCCGGCACACTCGCGCCCGATCCCGACCGCCCACGTACCGTCCGTTCCCTCGCCCTGGCCTCGCACACGCTCGCCCTCACCGCCACGCTCGACCTCGCCGAGATCACAGGCCAGCCCTTCGCGGGCGGCGTCGCCGTGCCCGTCGAATACCGCAAGGGCCGCCCCTGCCTCCTCGACCTCGTGTCCGATACCGACGCCGAGCTCGAACCCGGACAGCCGACGCTCGCCCGCGCGGCGCCATGGCCCACCGATCGCGTTCAGGTCGGGTTGCAGGCCATCCTGCTCGAGGAAGCAGGCTACACGGTCCCCCACGCCGTGCTCTACTACGCCCAGACCCGCACCCGCCTGACGATCCCCGTCGATGACGCCCTGCGAGCCGACGCCCTCGCCGAGCTCGACGCCGCGATACGCACCGCCGCCGGGCCACGCCCGCTCCCGCTCGTCGACGACCCCAAGTGCCCGCGTTGCTCGCTCCAGCCCATCTGCCTCCCCGACGAGATCAACCACCAACGCCGCGCCGCCCTCACCATCGAGGGACGCTCCGCCGACGACACGATCTCCCCCCGACGCATCTGGCCGCCGCGCGACGACGGCATCCACGCCGCCGTGCAGGCCGAGGGCGTCCGGATCGGCGTCCGCGGGGCCGCCCTCCGCCTCACCGACCGAGACGGCGCCCCGGTCCGCGACATCCCCATCGCCTCGCTCGAATCGCTCGCCGTCGTCGGCTCGGTCCAGCTCTCCACGCAGGCCCTTCACGTCCTCGCCGACCACGCCGTCCCCGTCGTCTTCATGACCGCCGCCGGCCGCTGCGTCGCCTGGATCGACCCGCCGACTCCCACCAGCGCCCTGACCCGCGCCGCCCAAGCCGTCCGGTGCGCCCATCCGCCCGCACGGCTCGAACTCGCCCGCACGATCATCGCCGCCAAGATCACCAACCAGCGCACGCTGCTGATGCGCAACGCGCCGGACACACGCCCGGCCGACCTGTCTGAGCTGACCCGCTGCGTCAAGGCCGCCGAGCACGCCGCCTCGATCGACGAGCTGCTCGGGCACGAAGGTCAGGCCGCCGCCGTCTACTTCGGGTCCTTCCACCTCATGCTCCGCGACGAGGCCGCCCGCGCCGCCTTCTCCGCCAACGGCCGCAAACGCCGGCCGCCCCCCGACCCCGTCAACGCCGCCCTCTCTTTCGCCTACGCCCTCCTCACCCACGAGTGCGTCAGCGCCCTCCGCACCGCCAGCCTCGAACCCACCCTCGGCTTCCTCCACGCCACGCGTCCGGGCAAGCCCGCCCTCGCCCTCGACCTCATGGAGCCCTTCCGACCCCTCATCGCCGATTCAGTCGTCCTCGCCCTCTTCAACCGCGCCGAGGTCGGCCCGGGTCACTTCCTCCACACCGCCGCCGGGTGCGCCCTGACCGACCACGGCCGCCGAGCCCTCTTCAACGCCTGGGGCCGACGCATGGCCACCGAGATCACCCACCCCGTCTTCGACTACCGCCTCGCCTACCGACGCATGCTCATGCTCCACGCCCGACTCATCGCCGCCTGGTGCTGCGGCGAAGCCCCCACCCTCGCCTTCCTCACCACCCGGTAACCCCATGCGACGAAGCTACCTCGTCACCTACGACATCCGCGACCCCAAACGCCTCCGCCGCGTCCACCGACTCATGAAGGCCTACGGCGAGCCCTGGCAGCTCTCCGTCTTCTACTGCGTCCTTAAGGACCTCGACCGGGCACGGCTCGAAAACGACCTCCGCGAACTCATCCACCGCCGCGACGACCAGGTCCTCATCCTCGACCTCGGGCCCGACGACGCCACCGTCCGGGAACGCGCCACAACCCTCGGGCCCGCGTTGCCCGAGCCCGAGAGCGGTTATATCGTGATCTGACCTCCAGCCCCCCCCCCCCCCCCTTCACGCTCGGCTCGCCCCCCGCGAGCGTGAAGGTCATGGAAGGGGGTGCCGACCGTGCTCGCGTCGCGGAATCACCGCGGAAAAGGCCGCTCTTTGACAGCCCGATGCCCCGAGTCTCGCACACCGAGAACCCCCCCATGCCGTCACGCTCGCAATCCACGCCCAAAGCCCCTCAAATCAAGCCCACACAGACACCCCCCCCTTCCGCGGCTTCTCAGCCGCGGCCCCATTGAAGCCGCGGGCTCATCGAGGCCGAGCGTGAGGCCCGGCAGCCTTCCGCGGCTTCTCAGCCGCGGCCCCATTGAAGCATCGACTCGGGATGGCGCACCCACGACGTCTACGACCCTTCCGCGGCTTCTCAGCCGCGGCCCCATTGAAGCCCCTTCGCTCGCGGAACCCCGCCGCGCTCCTCACCCTTCCGCGGCTTCTCAGCCGCGGCCCCATTGAAGCGCCGCCGAACTCGCCGTGATGGCCGCCGACGTCGACCTTCCGCGGCTTCTCAGCCGCGGCCCCATTGAAGCGAGCCGGCGGAGCTCGAAGGCGTCGAGGGTGACGACCCTTCCGCGGCTTCTCAGCCGCGGCCCCATTGAAGCCCGCCGCCGGCCCCGCCGTACGACGAGGACCCCGCCACCTTCCGCGGCTTCTCAGCCGCGGCCCCATTGAAGCGTTTCTAAGGGTACAAGTGAAGTGCCGAGTTCTTCCTTCCGCGGCTTCTCAGCCGCGGCCCCATTGAAGCTTCAGCCCCGCGACCTTCTGGACCAGGTCCGAACGCCCTTCCGCGGCTTCTCAGCCGCGGCCCCATTGAAGCTACAGGGTCGCCATGGGTCTACTCCTCGCCGGGCGGCCTTCCGCGGCTTCTCAGCCGCGGCCCCATTGAAGCATGAACCGCACGTGCTCGCTCGCCGATCTCCAAGCCCTTCCGCGGCTTCTCAGCCGCGGCCCCATTGAAGCATGATCGACGGTTCGAGATACGTCCCGATCCGAGCCCTTCCGCGGCTTCTCAGCCGCGGCCCCATTGAAGCGAGAGCATCGCGACCGCCGCGACGAACGCGCCCCGCCTTCCGCGGCTTCTCAGCCGCGGCCCCATTGAAGCGCGGCTCCACCGTTCCGAGAGTCACCGCCGCGACATCCTTCCGCGGCTTCTCAGCCGCGGCCCCATTGAAGCATGGCGGGGCGCACGGCCGACCCGTCCACGGTCACCCTTCCGCGGCTTCTCAGCCGCGGCCCCATTGAAGCTGCCTCACCTGGTGTCTCCGAGTTGTGGGCCCAACCCTTCCGCGGCTTCTCAGCCGCGGCCCCATTGAAGCAATACTCGCCCGCCCAGCCCCAGCCGGTGTAGGACGCCCTTCCGCGGCTTCTCAGCCGCGGCCCCATTGAAGCCACGCGTCCGTTCGAGCCGCCAACCGCGCGAACCGACCTTCCGCGGCTTCTCAGCCGCGGCCCCATTGAAGCTCCTCTGGGCGCGTGCCCGAGGAGTCGATCGACGTCCTTCCGCGGCTTCTCAGCCGCGGCCCCATTGAAGCCCGTCCACCACCCCGTGGGAGGCCGTGCCAGACCACCCCTTCCGCGGCTTCTCAGCCGCGGCCCCATTGAAGCACTTTTCCTTTCTTCCGCTTTCGACTCCCTCAGTCCCTTCCGCGGCTTCTCAGCCGCGGCCCCATTGAAGCGCCGACCCGAACTTTGTGCTCACGCACCTCAAGCCTTCCGCGGCTTCTCAGCCGCGGCCCCATTGAAGCGATGCGACGACGCAGCAACGGCATCGGTCGCGTGCGCCTTCCGCGGCTTCTCAGCCGCGGCCCCATTGAAGCGCCGTCGCCGCCGCCGTCGTCGTCCTGGCCGGTCACCTTCCGCGGCTTCTCAGCCGCGGCCCCATTGAAGCTGATTGCTCGGTCATGGCCTATCCATGGTCTCGGCCTTCCGCGGCTTCTCAGCCGCGGCCCCATTGAAGCTGCTGCGGGAATTTGGGGTCGATCTGCGTGACGGACCTTCCGCGGCTTCTCAGCCGCGGCCCCATTGAAGCTCGCTCGTGACGTGCAAACGGCTGGTGGCGCTCGTCCTTCCGCGGCTTCTCAGCCGCGGCCCCATTGAAGCCTGCGCCCCGGTCCGGCGGAAACACGGGCCGGGGCCTTCCGCGGCTTCTCAGCCGCGGCCCCATTGAAGCCTGGGGATCGCGTACACGCCGTGCGTGATCGCGGCCTTCCGCGGCTTCTCAGCCGCGGCCCCATTGAAGCTGCGTGCGGAGGGCCTATGCGGACCAGCGATGAGACCCCTTCCGCGGCTTCTCAGCCGCGGCCCCATTGAAGCGGGAACACGTACGTGGGGCTGTGGTACCCCTGCTCCTTCCGCGGCTTCTCAGCCGCGGCCCCATTGAAGCGACATGACCGCACTACTCCTGCGTCTCCGACGCGTCCCTTCCGCGGCTTCTCAGCCGCGGCCCCATTGAAGCTACACGTCGTCGCTCATCGATGGCCAGTCGTCGCCCTTCCGCGGCTTCTCAGCCGCGGCCCCATTGAAGCACCGTTTCCACCATACATTGCAACGCCGAGCTTACCCCTTCCGCGGCTTCTCAGCCGCGGCCCCATTGAAGCGCCGTGTTGACGTACTCGTCGAAGCACTGGCGCGCCCTTCCGCGGCTTCTCAGCCGCGGCCCCATTGAAGCCGGGGGGTTACCGACTGATGGCGACCCTCGCGCTCCCTTCCGCGGCTTCTCAGCCGCGGCCCCATTGAAGCTAGTCCAGCCTCGTCCAGCGTTCGGGCGTCATCACGCCCTTCCGCGGCTTCTCAGCCGCGGCCCCATTGAAGCTTGAAGAAAGTGAAGAAAGCGGTACAGAAAGTGACCCTTCCGCGGCTTCTCAGCCGCGGCCCCATTGAAGCATCGGAACCCCCCGACCTTGGCCTCGATGTTTGCCCTTCCGCGGCTTCTCAGCCGCGGCCCCATTGAAGCGTGTTCCCCCTGGGGACGTGGGTGAGTGATTCGTCCTTCCGCGGCTTCTCAGCCGCGGCCCCATTGAAGCCCCAGGCCGTGGGCGATCAGGTCGACGAACTGTGAGCCTTCCGCGGCTTCTCAGCCGCGGCCCCATTGAAGCTGTTCGTCGATGTGCGACGTCTTCGAGAAGTACGACCCTTCCGCGGCTTCTCAGCCGCGGCCCCATTGAAGCGGCTCGGCGGCGATCAAGAACCCCGGCGGGCTCGAACCCTTCCGCGGCTTCTCAGCCGCGGCCCCATTGAAGCATCAACTCCGGCATCGTCAACCTGAAAATCGGCGATCCCTTCCGCGGCTTCTCAGCCGCGGCCCCATTGAAGCACGTCGAAAAAAAACCATCGACGAATCGCGGAGCATCCTTCCGCGGCTTCTCAGCCGCGGCCCCATTGAAGCGACAACACGAGGTAGGGTTGCGACTGATCTTCGCCCTTCCGCGGCTTCTCAGCCGCGGCCCCATTGAAGCTCGACACCCTGCTCTCCGCGACCGAAGCCCGCAAGCCCTTCCGCGGCTTCTCAGCCGCGGCCCCATTGAAGCCACCGAGCCCGGCCGGGAGTGGGCGACGGACGTCTACCTTCCGCGGCTTCTCAGCCGCGGCCCCATTGAAGCGTCCTCGCGCAGCTCAAGGCCGGCGCCACCATGGCCCTTCCGCGGCTTCTCAGCCGCGGCCCCATTGAAGCTCGTGGTCTGGCTCGTACGAATGCGATATCGACCCTTCCGCGGCTTCTCAGCCGCGGCCCCATTGAAGCTTCAGAACGCCGTACAAATAGATCTGACACCCGTTGCCTTCCGCGGCTTCTCAGCCGCGGCCCCATTGAAGCGCCCTGACCTTGTCCGCGCCCTCCGTGAACGTCGCGCCTTCCGCGGCTTCTCAGCCGCGGCCCCATTGAAGCACGAGCTGCAGTCCGAGGGATCGCGCCATTGCATCCCTTCCGCGGCTTCTCAGCCGCGGCCCCATTGAAGCTTCTGGTTTTCCGCCGCCGTTTTGATCTTCGGCTTCCTTCCGCGGCTTCTCAGCCGCGGCCCCATTGAAGCTTCGCTTCGAGCTCGGGGGGGAGCTTTCGCTTTCCCCTTCCGCGGCTTCTCAGCCGCGGCCCCATTGAAGCCATCCGAGCGGTCGGCACTGACCCCCGACTCCGGGCCTTCCGCGGCTTCTCAGCCGCGGCCCCATTGAAGCATCGACTCGACCTACGTGTTCCCGCACCTCTTCGGGCCTTCCGCGGCTTCTCAGCCGCGGCCCCATTGAAGCCGCTCGATGCCGTCGATGATTTCCGCGCACGCCTCCCTTCCGCGGCTTCTCAGCCGCGGCCCCATTGAAGCCGAACGCACGCGTGGGCGAGGTTCGGCCCCCAGATCCCTTCCGCGGCTTCTCAGCCGCGGCCCCATTGAAGCCGCGGCGAGACCGTCGTGGTCCCCTCGTCGGCCCCGCCTTCCGCGGCTTCTCAGCCGCGGCCCCATTGAAGCGGCATAATATTCGCACTCCGCCGGGCCGCAGCCCCCTTCCGCGGCTTCTCAGCCGCGGCCCCATTGAAGCGGGATGGGCACAAAGCGGGACTCTCCCGCGGTGTACCTTCCGCGGCTTCTCAGCCGCGGCCCCATTGAAGCTCCGGGGTGTCGGCGTGGGGCCCGACGCGCGAGCCGCCTTCCGCGGCTTCTCAGCCGCGGCCCCATTGAAGCGTCTTGTTCGCTGTCATCAGGCGACGGCGTGATGCTGTGTGTGTGGATGCTCGAGCGCCGTGATCACGGGGTTCACGGTCGCGTGCCCGCGTTCCGGCGTGGGTTGTCGGTCGTGAGCGTGCGGAACAAGCGGAGAGGGAGGGATTCGAACCCTCGATACGGTTGCCCGTATACGCGATTTCCAGTCGCGTTCCTTCGGCCACTCGGACACCTCTCCAAGAGTGGACGCTAGGGTAGCCGCGCCGGGAGGCCGGGGCGTTGGGCGGGGGGGATCGTCGCGATCAGGCGGGACGCCCATCGCCCCCCAACGACCGTCCACACCGTGAACAACCCGACGCCCACGCCGACGAGAACGTCGCTGGGCCAGTGGCTCCCCTTGTCGCTCCCGGCCACGCGGGCGAACGCCACGACGGCCACCAGCACGAGGCTCGGCACCTTCAACGCCGGGTAGAGCATCGCGAGGAACCCGCCCAGGCACGCCGCCGCCGCCGAGTGGCTCGACGGCATCGACCACAGGTCCGCCGACCCTTTCTCCCAGAAGGCCAGCGGCGAGAGCATCCCTTCGCCCGGACCCTTGGGATACAGCCCCAGCGGTCCGGTCACGAACCACGGGTCGTCGAACTTGGGCCTGGGCCGGCCCACCAGCATCTTGAGCAGCAGGCACGCCCCGCCGGTCGCGAGGGCGGCCGCGGCGAGGTCGAGCAGCCGGCGTCGGTTGTGGGGGTCGAGGAGCCAGACGGCCGCGCCGACGGCGACGAGCGAACCGATCGCGCCGAACTGCTGCCACGCGTTGAGCTCTCGCCGAAGATCCCCGCCCATCGGGATCGCCCTGAGCCACCGCGAGAGGTCGCGGTCCAGCGGGATGAGCGCGAGGCCCAGGAGGATCAGTACGGCGGGGTAGCCCCACCGCCCCCGCCCGGGGGCGGTGAGAAAGGCGTGGACCGTGGCGAGTGTCGCGCGGACCGAGGCCACGGCCACGTGCAGCGCCCGGACCACGCCGGGCAATGCCCGGTTATAGTCGCGGGCCTCCTGAACTCGTCGGCGAACCATGGACACGCGGGGCAAGAGTATCGGATCGGCACGCACCACGCGGGGGAGGTCGCGCCCGTGGGCCTCGTGGTGTCCCGGCGGCCTCACGCTGCTGGTGATCTCGCTGGCGTCGCTGCTGCCAGGGCTGACCACCATCGGCGTGATCGACCGCGACGAGGCCCGCTTCGCGCAGGCGAGCCGGCAGATGTTCGAGGCCGTCTCGCTCCCGCGCGAACGGCTCGATACCCGGCTCGGGCCCTCGGGCGAGCCGCTGGGTCATCACAGCGGCGGGCTCGCCGTCCCCATGGTCCAAGACCGCCCCAGGCTCAACAAGCCCCCGCTGATCTACTGGCTCCAGGCCGCCTCCGCGTGGCTCTTCACCGGCGGCGACCCGTCCCGCGACGCGATCTGGATGTACCGGGTCCCGAGCGTGCTGGCCGCGGCGGCGAGCGTGCTGCTGACGTGGCGCGTGGGGCTGATCTTCTTCGACCCTCGGGCCGCGTGGATGGGGGCCGCGCTCCTGGCGGTCTGCCCGCTGATCGTCTTTGACGCGCACCAGGCACGGGCGGACCAGGTCCTGCTGGCCACCGTCGTGCTGGCCCAGCTGGCCCTGGCGCGGGTGTGGCGCGGCGGCGGGATCGGCTGGGCGGCGACGCTGTGGATCGCCCTGGGCGCGTCGGTGCTCGCCAAGGGCCCGATCGGCCCGCTGATCGTGGCGTTGACCGCGGTCACACTCGCGCTCTGGGCGGGTTCGTGGTCGTGGATCGCGCGGGCGCGCCCGTGGCTGGGGGGCGTGATCCTTGCGGTGTGCGTGACGCCGTGGCTCTGGGCGGTCGCCGACGCGGTCGGGCTGGCCCGGTACGCGGGATTGGTTTGGCGCGAGACGATGGGTCGGGCCGCGGGGTCGAGCGAGGGGCATTGGGGGCCGCCCGGGTTGCACGCCGCCGCCGCCGCCGTGCTGTTCTGGCCCGGGAGCCTGATGGCGGTCGCGGGCGTCGCTCGGGCGTGGAAGGCCGCCCGTGCGGCCACGCCCGTCGATGCCCCCGGCCCGCCGGGGGGCGCGGTCGCACGGCTCGTTCGTGCGGCCCGGCGTGCCGCGTTCGAGCCTCGCCGCGGATGCCCGGGCGAGGTGTTCACGCTCGCATGGCTGCTGCCCGCGTGGCTCTTCTTCGAGCTCTTCGGCGCGAAGCTCGCGCACTACGTGATGCCGATGTACCCCGCGCTGGCGTTGCTGGGCGCCCGCGCGTTGCTCGCGTCGCGCCCCGGGCCCGTCGCGCTGGGCCGCATCGCTTGGGGCGGGTGGGTCGTCATCGGGCTGTGCCTCGCCGGGGCGACGGCGTACTTCACGTGGGACGCCGGACTCGGGCCGGCGATGTCGACCGCGATGGTCGCCCTCGCCGCCGCCTCGGCCCTGGTGTTCGTGGCCGCCGCACGGCGGTCCCCGACGCGCACCCACGCCGTCGCCCTCGCCGCCGCCGCGTGGGTCGTCCTGGGCGGGTGCTTCCTCCGGTGGGTCGCGCCCGCGTGGCTCCCCGGGTCGGCCACGCGCGCCATGGCGCCGTGGCTCGGCGGGCATCATCCTGTGGCCACCACCGCGTGGCGCGACAGCCTGGTCTTCCAGTCACGCGGACGCCTGGAAGGCGTCGAGGCGTCGGACGCCCCTCGCTGGGCCGGGGACCACCCCGGCGGCGTGATCATCCTCAGGGACGCGTCCCCGTCGTCGCTGGCGGCCCTTGATTCCATGGGGTGGCGGAGCGTCCTCTCGCACCGGGCCGTCACGCTCGAACGGGCCGAACGCGGCTTGTGGATCGTTCTCGTCGGCCCGGGCCACGCCGCATCGCCGTGATGTATCATCCGGGGCGAGGGCTTTATCATGCCGGAACAGAACCCGCTCGGGACCCGCGTCATCCTCTCTTGGTCGGACCTCACCGCGGGCCTGATCTGGCCCAAACTCCTCCGCTCCTCGGCCTTGGCCCTGCGCCCGGACCGCATCTTCGTCGCGTTCATCGCCGTCGTGGTCATGGGCGTGCTCTTCAGCATCCCCGCGCCCTGGGGTGAGCACCAGAGCGTCCGCGACCTCTGGGGCGGCGCCGCCCGGGGCATCCCGGTCATGCCGTCGGCGGGCGACGCGTTCTCCGGGCCCGCCGGCGACATCGTCGGCGCCTCCGCCGCCCTGGCCAACCCGCTGGTCGCCGTCGCGCTCGCCCCGGCGTACATGCTCTGGGAGCACCCCTGGCACGCGCTGCTCTTCGGGCTCCCGGCGCTGATCGTCGCCGGGCTCGCGGGCGTCGCCGTCGCACGCATGGCGGCCTGCGAGTTCTCGCACGGGGTGATGAGCCAGTGGCCCAGCGGCGTCGGGTTCGCGCTGGCCCGCTGGCAGGCCGTCGTCGCCGCGTTGCTCATCCCGATGGCGCTCGTCTCCCTGATCGCCCTGGTGATCGCCGCGGGCGGTGCCGTGCTGCTGCGGTTCCCCGTGGTGAACATCCTCGGGGCCTTGCTCTTCCCCCTCGCGCTCGTCCTGGGGGCCCTCGCGGTCTTCCTGATCGTCGGGTTCATCTTCGGGTGGCCCATGGTCCTCCCGGCCATCGCGTGCGAGGGCAGCGAGCCGGGCCCGGGCGTGGGCGCCGCCATCGATTCCCTCCAGCGGACCTACGCCTACGTCCCCAACAGCCCGCTGAGGCTCGCCCTCTACCTCGCGCTGCTCATCGTGCAGACGACCATCGTCGCGGGCATCCTCGCCGCCCTCGCCGCGGGCGTGGTCACGTTCACGACCTCCGCCGCGACGGCCTGGCTCCCCGACGAGGCGGCCGACCTGATCCGCTCGGGGCACGCCCCCGACGACGCCGGCTTCACCGCCAAGACCGTCGCGGGGCTCCTCTCGTTCTGGACCTCGATCCCGCTCGTCCTCGTCGCGTCGTTCGTCTTCTCGCAGGTCTTCTGCGCCGGGACCGTGCTCTACCTCCTCATCCGCCGCGTCAACGACGGTCAGCACGAGACCGAGATCTGGATGCCCACCATGATCCCCGGGACGCAGGCGCCGCTCCCCGCCAACCCACCGGCCTGACCCCGCCGCCCGACCATGACCCACACCGGCACCTTCCCTCCCGCGCCGTGCGGCGACCCCCGCGTCGCCGTCGAGATCGCCGGCGCTCTCGCCGAGTTGAGCATCATGTCGGTCACCCTGACCGACGCACGCGGCCGCGTCGCCGTCCTCCACGCCCGCCGCGACGACCTGCCCGCCGCCCTGGCCGTGCTCACGGGTTCGGGCGGGGGACGTCTCGACGCGTGCGCCGCCGGCACGACGATCGCCGTCGAACTCGCGCCGGGCCAGCCCTGGCGGTGGTCCGCCGGCGACCCGGAGGCCGCCCGACGGTTCGCCCGGATCGTGTGACCCGCGGGGCTGATCAGTCGTACCCGAGCCGCTCGAGGTCGTCCTCGTCGAGCCCGAAGTGGTGCCCGATCTCGTGCAGCAGGGTGACCATGATCTCCTCGTACACGGCGTCGTCGGCCCCGTCGCCCTCGAACCCCCCCGCGAGGTCGATGATCCCCTCGCGGAAGAGGTGGATGTCGCTGGGCAGGTCGTCCCGCGTCACGCTGCGTTCGGTCAGGGCGGTCCCCGTGTGCAGTCCGCACAACTCCGACGCCGCCGCCGTATCGTCGGGCGGGATGCCCAAGCTCCGCAGCATCTCGGGCGTGGGGCGGTCCAGGACGATCACGGGGACCTCCTCGATCAGTTCGCGCAGCGACGGGGGGAGGTCCTCGATCGCCTCTTCCATCAACGCGTCGAATCTCGCGCGCTCTCGGTCGTTCATGGCGAACGCTCGTCCCCGGTCCCGTACAGCACCTGCCGGATCCCCAAAGGCGGGCTCACGATCACCCGCGCCACCCGCGTCACGTCCACCATCACCCCGGCCAGCCCGAGCGTGAACAGCATCGAGCCCACCGCGATCACGATCAGCCCGATCGTCCCCAGGAGGTCCCCCAGACCCCCGACGGCCATCAGCCTCAACGCGTCCCCCGCCGACGCGATCCCCAACGCCCCGACCATCACCAGCATCGTCTGGCGGTCGACCCGGCCCGACCGCATCACGAGCGATCGGCTCCCCAGCAGCCTCGCGTTGGGGCGGACCCCCATGATCGTGATCGCCGCGAAGAACGCGATCCCGAGCCGGATCAGCGTCCGCATCTCCGAGACCTCGTCCCGCCCCATGAAGGGCATCGTCGAGAGCCGATCGACGTTCGCGTGGAGGATCAGCATCAGGTACGCCAGCGGGATGTACGCCGCCACCCCGACCCCCGCCGCCACCGACGCCACCGGCGCGATCCCCCCGTGCGGGCGGATGAGCGCCAACGCCCCGACGCCCGAGACCGCCACCCCGGCCGCGGGCACCGCCCCGAACCACTCGGGCACCGCGAGGTCCACCCCGATCATCGACGCCAGCTCCGCCCCCCGCAGCCACCACACCGCCGCCGCCGCCGCCACCGCGCCCGCGCCCCACAGGACGACCAGCGACGCGATCACCCGCGGGAAGGCGATGGGGCGCAGCTCTTCCGCGAACGGGTCCACCATCGCCAGGATCGTCCCTCGCACCGGCGTCCCGCACTCCGGGCACACCGCGCGCACCGACAACCCGCGGAGGTTGTACCCGCACCGGGCGCACGGGAGCGTCCCCTGCAACTCGCGCGCGAGCACGTCGCCACCCGGTGGGGCGTCCGCCCCCACGCCGTGCCCGGCCCCGGTTTCACCACGGGGGCGTTCTCGTTCCGTCCCTTCCGTCAACGCCGGCTCCTGCCCCTCCCGTCCCCGACACGCGGGGAGTGTACTGGCACCCCCACCGGCACGCTACCCTCTCGATTCACCTCGGGGCTTGGTCCGAGAGCCCCGCCGGAGATTCGCCCGATGCCCAGGATCGTCCGGCTCCACGCCACCGGCCCCGTCAAGATCGAGCCCGGGCGCGAGAAGCCGCTCTGGGTCTGCGCCTGCGGCCTCTCGAAGACGTTCCCCTTCTGCGACGGGAGCCATAAACTCACCGCCGCCAAGGAAGACCCGCAACGCCTCTACCGCTACGACCCCGCGACGCTCGCCGTCGTGAGCGATCAGCCCGAGCATCAGCCGCCCGTTCAGCCCACCCCGGACCCCACCGGCCCGTCTCACGCCGGCGGCTGAACGCGGCCCATCAGGTCCGCGATGAGTTCGATCGGGTGCGTCGCCCGCCGGCCCGTCCCGTCGTGGACCTGGTGCCGGCAGCTCGTCCCCGGCGCGCACACCACCGCCCCGGGCTCGCCGCGCACCGCCGGGAACAGCGTCATCCCGCCGATCTTCATCGACAGGTCGTACCGATCGGCCGTGTACCCGAACGACCCGGCCATCCCGCAGCACCCCGTGTCCAGCACCGTCAGCCGATCGCCAAGCACCGCCCGCAGCGCGACCGCCGACGTTTCGACCCCCCACAACGCCTTCTGATGGCAATGCCCGTGCAGTAGCACCCGAGGCCCCGATTCGCCCAGCGCCCGGATTCTCTCCGCCATGGGCCCGAACCCCGGTCGGCGGGTGATGTCGTCTTCGGGGAGCCGGCACTTCTCCGCCAGCCGACGCCGAAGCGTCATGGGCGTCCGCAGATCGAGCTGCAACCAATCGTCCTTGATGGCCGACAGGCACGAGGGCTCGGCCACCAGCACCGCGTCCACCCCGTCGTCCTCGATGATCGGGCGAAGCCGCCCCAGCGTCGTGTCGATCGCGTCGATGGCGTCGGGGAGCAACCCCGTCGAGATCATCGAACGCCCGCAGCAGCCCGCGTCCGCGAGCGCCAGCCCCACGCCCAGCGCCGCGTACACGTCGCGCGTCGCGCGCCCGACCCCCGGCTCGTTGAACACCGTGAAGCAATCCCCGAACAAGACCGCCCCGCGGAACCCGGGCCGGTACGCGGGCAGGTCCCGCGTCAGGGGCCTCGAGAACGCCGGCACGTCACGCCTCGGGTCGATCCCCGCGAACGCCCGCAGCACCCACTTGGCCAGCCTCGTCCGGTTCATCCACGTCGCCACGCCCGGCGTCAGCGAGCCCAGGCGGTTGAGCGCCCGCACGTGCCCGAACAGCCGCGCCGACAGCGGCGGCCCGCCGCGCTCCCGGTACCCCTGCGCGACGTACTCGGCCTTGAGCCGCGAGATATCCACGTTGCTCGGGCATTCCGTCTTGCACGCCTTGCACGACAGGCACAGGTTGAGCGTCGCCAGCGTCTCCGGATCGTTCCAGACCGATCCGCCCGGGACGCTCTGCCCCGTGATGGCCAGCCGCAGCGCGTTGCCCCGCCCACGCGTGCTGTGCCGCTCGTCCAGCGTCGCTTGGTAGCTCGGGCACATCGTCCCGCCCTGCTTCTTACGGCACACCCCCGCCCCGTTGCACATCTCCACCGCCCCGTCGAACCCGTGCTGATCGTCGTACCGGAAATACGTCGCGACCCCGGGGAACGCCGCGGGCCGATCCGGCTCGGGCTCGACCCGGAGCCGTTCCGTGATCGTCCCGACCGACCCGGGGTCGGTGATGTTCCCGGGGTTGAGCAAGTTCTTGGGATCGAAGATCGCTTTGACGTCGCGGAACGCGCGCACGATCTCGGGCCCGAAGAACCGCTCCAGCAGCGGCCCGCGCACCCGCCCGTCCCCGTGCTCGCCCGACATCACCCCGCCGAGTTCCCGCGCCAGGTCCGCCGCCTCGACCGCGATGGATCGCATCACCCCGCGGTCCTGCGCGTCGTGGATATCGATCAGCGGGCGCACGTGCAGCACGCCCACCGACGCGTGCGCCCAGTACGCCGCCGTCGTCCCGTGGCGCGTCACGATCTCGCGCAGCCGCCGCACGAACTCGCCCAGACGGGCGACCGGGACCGCGTTGTCCTCGATGAACGTGATGGGCTTGCGCGACCCGGCGACCCCGTGCAGCAGCGGCTCACCCGCCTTGCGCAACTTCCACGCGCTGAGCATCGCCCCCGCCTCGGTGTGCTCCGCCGCCGGGATCCCGGGCACTACGCCCCGCAACGCCGCGAACCGCCCGCGGACCTCCTCGATCGAGCCCGCGAAATACTCCACGTACAGCACGGCCTTGGGCGCCCCGCCCGACGGCCCACGCGGCATCAGGTCCACGTACCTCCGGTACTCCGCGTTCGACCCCGCCAGCCCCAGCACCATGTCGTCGAGCAGCTCCACCGCGCTGGGCCCGGTCGTCAGGATCCCCGGCACCGACGCGATCGCCGCGTCCAGGTCGTCGAACCCCAGCACGCACAACCCCTTGGACCGGGGCCGCTCGTGGAGCCGCAGCCTCGCCCCCAGCGTCACCGCCAGCGTCCCCTCGCTCCCGCACAGCAGGTGAGCCAGGTTCACCCCCGTCAGCCCCGCGGGGTCCTTCTCGATCCCCGACAGCACCATGTCCAGCGCGTACCCGGCGTTCCGGCGGATCGTCCTGGGGAACCGCTCCCGGATCAGCCCCGCGATCGGCGTCACCACCGACGCCACGCGCCGCGTCAGTTCATGGACCGCCGGGTCCCGTGCCGCCGCGCCCTCCTCCAACCGCACCCGCCGTCCGCCCGCCAGCCACGCCTCGACCCCCAGCAGGCTCTCGCTGGTCCGACCGTACAGGATCGACCGGGCCCCCGCGGCGTTGTTCCCGATCGCCCCCCCGATGTTGCAGTGCCGGCTCGTCGCCGGGTCGGGCGCAAAGAACCACCGCCCGCGCCGCGCCAACTCGTCGTTGAGGTCGTCGATCGTGATCCCCGGCTCGACGGTGCACTCCCCGCGGCCGTCGTCGTACGCCGTGATCCCCCGGCAGTTCGCCGAGAAATCGATCACCACCGCCCGGTTCGTGCATTGCCCCGCCAGCGACGTCCCCCCGCCCCGGGGCAGGATCGCCAGCCCCGCCCGCGCGCAAGAAGCCGCCGCCCGCGCCGCGTCCTCCACGTCCGACGGGATCACCACCGCCAGCGGCTCGACCTGGTAGAGCGACGCGTCCGTCGCGTACAGCATCCGGTCGTGGAGCCCGAGCCTCACCTCGCCCGTGACCGCGCTCATCAGCCCCTCGACCGCGCGGCGAGCATCCCCCCCGCCCGGGGGGTGGGCCTCGGGATTCGTCGTCTCGATCACGGGGAGCGTGCCCATCTCGGCGGGCACTATACGTACGGCGTGAGCTCGGGCGGGATGTGCTTGAGCCCGCGCCGCACCGCCTTGCGCACCGCGTATTCCAGCGACCGCCGCACCCGCCGGCGGACCGCCTCGGTCACGTTGAGCCCCCGCGCCTCCATCTCCCGCACCGCGAACGCCCACGCGTGGTATTCCTCCAGGCACCGGGGCGAGTGCACCCCGAACCCGATGGCGTGGTGCCCGATCTCGTGCAGGAAGATCGCCGCCGACATCGGGCCCGTGGGCCGGGGCGATTCGAGCGTCCGTCGCACCGTCCCGTCCGAGTACCTCGTCTCCCGCGCCACGCCCGACGAGCCCTTCCGCCACTTGCGCACCTTCACCCCGTACGCCGACAGCATCTCCGCCACCATCGCGTCGTACCGCTCCTGCATCGTGGGTGAGCGCCGCGCCGCGCCCGCCTTGGGTGCCCGGGCCACGCGCGGCGCGGGCTTCGCCGGAGGCCGACGCCCCGCCGACCACGCCCTCCGCACCGGCTCGATCAGGTCCCACAGCGTCAGCACGCCGACCCTCCCTCGGGCCCGCCGATCAGCACCGCCCCCGCGCCGATCCGCCGACCCCGCGCCACATCCGCCCACCCCATCGCCCGCTTCCCCGCCGGCTGCACCTCCACCAGCCTCAGCGCCGTCCCGCCCCCGCACGCGACGATCCCCGCCCCCGCGTCCACCACCGTCCCGGGCCGTTCATGGGAATCCAGCGCCAGCGCTTCCACCCGCAACAGTTTGATCGTCTCCGCCCCGAGCCGCACCGTGACCCCGGGCCAGGGGTTCAGCCCGTGGATCCGCCGTCGGCACGCCTCCGCCCCCGCCGCGAAGTCCACCCACCCGTCGCTTTTTTTGAGTTTCCCCGCCCGCGTCACCTTCGCCGGGTCCTGCTCGGCCGGTTCGAGCGTCCCCGACGCGAACCGTTCGAGCACCCCGAGCACCAGCCCCGGCCCGTCCGCCGACAACGCGTCGTGCAGGTCTCCCGCCGTCATCCTTGGCGAGATCGCCACGCGCGACGATGCCAGGATCAACCCCGCGTCCATCCGTGACGCCAGCGTGATCACACTGTTGCCCGACTCGGCGTCCCCCGCCAGCACCGCCGCGTTCACCGGCGACGCCCCCCGCCACCGCGGCAGCACCGACCCGTGCAGGTTGACCGCGAACACCCCGTCGGTCAGCGCCGCCCCGAGTTTCTGCCCGAACGCGATCACCACCAGCGCCTCGGGCCCCCACCCGCGCACCGCCGCCACCACCCCGGGGTCGTTCACGTCCGCGGGCTTGAGCACCGGGACCCCCGGCAGCCTCGACGCCGCGAACTCGCCCACCGGCGTCGGGGTCAACGTCCCGCCCCGCCCCGCCGGCTTGTCGGGCTGCGTCACCACGCCCACGACGCGGTGCGCCCGGGCGACCGCCTCGAACGTCGGCACCCCGAACGACCCGGACCCCAGCAGCGCGACCTTCATCACCCCCCAGCGTAGCCCGCGAGCCCCACCCGCCCCGTGGGTATCATCGCCCATGCCCAGTATCCATCGCTCCGCGGTGGTCGACCCCGCCGCCCAGCTCGCCGACGACGTCGAGATCGGCCCCAACTGCGTCGTCCAAGGGCCCGCCGTCCTCGCTGCCGGCGTGCGGCTCATCGCCAACGCCTACGTCCAGGGACCCGCCACCATCGGCGAGGGCACCGTCCTCTACCCCGGCTCGGCGGTCGGTCTTGGCCCCCAGGACTACAAGTTCAAGCCCGGGATGCCCACCGCGGGCGTCCGTATCGGGCGCGACTGCCTCATCCGCGAGGGCGCCACCGTCCACGCCGCCACGCGCCAGGACATCCCCACGACCGTCGGCGACCGCGTCTTCATGATGGTCAACTCCCACGCCGGGCACGACGCCTCCGTCGCCAACGATGTGGTCCTGGTCAACGGGAGCGTGCTGGCCGGGTTCTCGCAGATCGCCGAGCGCGTCACGCTCTCGGGCAACGTCGCGGTGCACCAGTACAACCGGATCGGCCGCCTGGCGTTCCTCTCGGGGGGCTCGGTGTACTCGACCGACGTCCCACCGTTCTGCGTCGGCGCGGGGCGCAACCGGATCTACGCCGTCAACCTCGTCGGGATGCGCCGTGCCGGGATCGATCGGGCCCACATCACGCAGGTCCGCGTCGCCTTCAACCGCGTCTTCCGCCGCAACCTCCCCCGATCCGAGATGCTCGACGTGCTCGCCGAGCTGGGGAAGGACTGCCCCCCGGTGATGGAGATGCGTGAGTTCGTCGCGACGGGCAAGAAGCCCCTCGCCCCCGGCGCCGGGCGCCCCACCCGCGAGGTCAAGTTCTATCTCGCCGCCACACGCCGCGGCGAGATCGTCCCCTCCATGCTCTCGGGGCTCGCCGAGGACGACGAGGTCGATTGATGACCCATCCCTCGTTCTGCGTCCTGGCCAGCGGGTCCAGCGGCAACTGC
The DNA here is from genome assembly GCA_015200025.1 of Phycisphaeraceae bacterium. GTDB lineage: Bacteria > Planctomycetota > Phycisphaerae > Phycisphaerales > UBA1924 > UBA2396. The sequence goes on from CP054186.1 coordinate 2,296,485, forward strand.
TCGGCCCTGTGCCTCCCCGGGGGCGGGGTCCTCATGATCGACCTGGGCCTCTCCCCGCGACGCACGCTCGCCGCCCTCGACGCCGCCGGCATCGCCCACGAGCCGGTCCTGGGCGTCCTGGTCACTCACCTCGACTCGGACCACTTCAACCCGGGTTGGGCCGGCGTCGAACCCCTCCGCCGGCTCGGCACCCCGACCCTCCACCTTCACCGGGCCCACCTGGGCCGCGCCCGACGCGAGGGCTTCCTCTATTCCCGCGCCCAGCCGTTCGACGACGGGTTCTCGCCCGCCCCGGGCGTCCGCGCCGAGCCGTTCCTGGGCGACCACGACCAGCTCGGCGTCTGCTCGTTCCGGATCGAGTGCGACGGCGGCGGCACCATGGGGTTCGCCACGGACCTGGGCCGCGCCACCGACCCGCTGTGCGACCACCTCGCCGGCGTCGATGTGCTCGCCATCGAGAGCAACTACTGCCCCAAGTTGCAGGAAGCCTCGCCCCGCCCGGCCTTCCTCAAACGCCGGATCATGGGGGGCCGGGGGCACCTCTCCAACCACGAGTGCGCCCAGGCCGTCCGCCGGATCGCCCCCGCCTCGCACGTCGTCCTCATCCACCTCTCCCGCCAGTGCAACACCCCCGAGCTCGCCAAGGCCCCGCACGCCGACGCCCCGTACACCCTCACGATCTCGCGCCACGACACCCCGACCCCGTGGATCCGCCTCACGCCCGGCGGGGCCGCCCCCAAGGCACGGTCAACGACCCGTCAACCTATGCTCTGGGCCTGATATGCCCACCCCCTCCCACCCATCGACCTCCCCCCTCACCCTCACCCGGTCACGCCCTCAAGGCACCCTCTCGACCCGCGACTTCGCCGTCGAGGCCGCCAGGCTCCTCGCCGACAACCGCTGCACCGACGTCGCCCTCCTCGACGTGACGGGCATCTCGTCCGTCGCCGATTACATCATCATCGGGTCGGGCACCTCGGACCGCCAGATGCGCAGCACCCTCGATGAGATCGCCCAGAAGGGCGAGGGCCTCGGGCACACCGTGGTCCGCAAGAACAGCGACGACCGCGCGACCTGGCTCCTCGCCGATTTCGGCGACCTGATCGTCCACCTCTTCGAACCCAACACCCGCGCCTACTACGACCTCGAGATGCTCTGGGGCGATGCGCCACGCCTCCCGTGGGAGCGACCCGCCACCGCCGAGTCCCCCGCGGCCAAGGCCCGGGCTTCCGCCGCCAAGGCCGGGACCGCCTCATCCGCCGCCGAGAGCAAAGCCCCTCCCAAACCCAAAGCCGCCGCGTCCAAAGCCCCAAAGCCCAAGGCGTCTAAGCCGAGATCTTCGCCGGGTGGCAAAGTCAAACCAAAGTCCGTCGCGGGCACCAAGCCCCGTCGCAAGGGCTCGCCGCGATGACCGTCCCCACCCCGGGCCAACCCGCCCAGGGTGGTTCCCCGCCGGGCCGCACGCCCGGGGAACGCTCCGTCCTCGTCGACCTGGGCCCCCGCTCGTACCACGTCGTCATCGGGCACGGCACGCTCGCCTCCCTCGGCCCACGCCTGCGGACGCTCTTCCCCGACGCGCGTCGAGCGTTCGTGGTCCTCGACGACGCGCCCCCGCTCCTGGCCTCCTCGCCCGTCAACGCCGCGATCGCGTCGCTCCGCCACGCCTCTTTCGACACCGTCCGCGCCCTCGCCCACGCCGACGAACGCCGCAAGTCCATCGACGCCCTCGGCCTCCTCCTCGCCGCGATGACCGCCTCACGGCTCGAACGCCGCGAACCCCTCGTCGTCATCGGCGGCGGGCTCGTGGGCGACCTCGCGGGCTTCGCCGCCGCCTCGTACCGCCGCGGTGTTCCATGGGTCCAATGCCCGACCACCCTCCTCGCCGCCGTCGACGCCTCCGTCGGGGGCAAGACCGCCATCAACATCGAGACCGCGGCGGGGCTGGCCAAAAACATGGCCGGGGCGTTCCACCAGCCCTCCCTCGTCCTCGCCGACCTCGACACCCTCTCCACGCTCCCGCCCCGTGAACTCCGCTGCGGCCTCGCCGAATGCCTCAAACACGCCATGCTCGGGGGGCTCTTCGACGAGCCCGGCCTCCTGGACTGGACCCTCGCCCACACCGACGCCTTCCACGCCCTCGACCGCAACGCGCTCCAGGAACTCGTCGCACGAAACGTCGCCATCAAGGCCCGGGTCGTCGCCGGGGACGAGCGGGAAGAAGCCCGCGACGACGCCGGCGGCCGCGCCCTCCTCAATCTCGGGCACACCTTTGCCCACGCCATCGAAACCCTCCCGGGGGTATCCCCGGACGACGATCCATCCCATGCCCCTCTCAAGCACGGCGAGGCGGTCGCCCTGGGCCTGGTCGCCGCCGTCCACACGGCGTCGGCCATGGGCCTCTGCTCCTCGCGGTACGCGAGCGAGATCCGCAACGCCGTCGTCCGACTCGGGCTGCCCGCGTCGGTCCGCGGGCTGCCGGGCACGCCCGCCATCGTGGCGCGGATGAAAGACGACAAGAAAGTCTCTTATAACACCCTCCGGCTGATCCTCCCGGGCGACGATCGGCGCGCCTCGGTGCGGGCCGATGTGCCCCCCGCCGCGATCGAATCCGGCCTGGGGGCGATTGTTAGGGACTAGACCCCATAACCCACGCTTCAAGGCGCGGCGGGAAGCGGTCCGATAGTTTTCTTTGTCTCCCCGGCGAATAACGGGACGCTATTCGTGATTGTCTTGCGCCGGGTGGTCAGCGAGGGGACATAGAGCCGGTGCACGGAGCGCCCGGCCGTACGCGGTTGAGTCGGCGCCCTCGGCGACGGAGGCTATACGTGCGCGTCATCACGATCATCAATCAGAAGGGCGGGTGCGGGAAGACCACCACCGCCATCAACCTCTCCTCGGCCTTCGCGCGGGGGGGGATGCGGACCCTCCTGGTCGACATGGACCCCCAGTCGCACTGCGCGGCGGGCCTGGGCGTGCCCGAATCACGCATCGACCTGGACATCGGCGACGCGATGCTCGCGCCCCCGACCAAGGTGATCGACACCAGCCGCCTGCTCTGGCGCGCGGGGCGCAACCTCGACCTGGCGCCCAGCCGCATGAGGCTCGCGGGGCTCGAGGCGATGCGCGGCGGGCTGGCCGACCGCCCCGACCGCGAGCGCCGCCTCACGCACGTGCTCGACCGCTTCAAGAGCGATTTCGACGTGGTGGTGATCGACAGCTCGCCCTCGATCGGGCTGCTGACGTACAACGCCCTGGCCGCGGCGCAGATCGTGCTGATCCCCGTCGAGACCGGGTACTTTTCGCTCCAGGGCGCCACGCGCCAGGTGAGCACGATCAAGAGCCTCGCCAAGCGTCTGGGCGTCTCGGTGCAGACGTGGCTCCTCGCCACGATCCACGACGACACGAGCCCGGTGGCGTGCGACCTGCTCGAAGAACTCCGCCGGCGCTTCGGGCACCACGTCGTCCCCGCCGTGGTCCGGCGTGACACCAAGCTCCGCGAGGCGGCGAGCTTCGGGCAGCCGATCCACGAGTTCGCCCCCGACTCCGCCGGCGCCGCCGACTACGCCGCCGTCTGCCGCTGGTGCGTCGACGCCTGGCGTCTGCGCTCGGGCGAGCAGCTCCCCCCCGCGGCGGAACTGCCCCTCCCCGACGAGGCCCCCGACGCGTACGAAGAGCCGACCTCGACCGTCGAGGTCGCCCCCGCCGAACGGGCCGCCGTCGTCAACCCGACCGGCCTGGCGATGGAACTGCGGGCGATGCTCAACGCCTCGATGGGCCCGGCGTCCGCCGCCGAGACCGACCCCGCCCCGGCGGGCGTTGTCGCGACTGAGCCCCGGCCCCTGGGCCCCTCGGCCGAGATGCCCGCGCCCCTGAGCCGGGCCGCCGAACTGGTTCAGCGGGCGCAGCGGCTCCTCAAGAAGCACGAGGCCCCCGTCGACCGTGCCCCCGTACTGCGCCTCGAGGGCGACCTCGAGGTCAAGCCAGACGCCGCGGCCTCGACGATCGCGTCGAAGCTGTGCGGCGTGCGCACGACGTCGCAGGGCGTTCTGTTCGTTCAGCCCGCGTCGGTGGGGCGTCGGGTGTCGGTGGCCGGATCGTTCAACGGGTGGTCCCCCGACACGCACGTGATGTCCTTGAACGAGGCGCTGGGCGTGTTCGAGCTGTGCATCCCGCTCCCTCCCGGGCGCCATCAGTACCGGCTGGTGATCGACGGGGTGTGGGTCGCGGACCGGTACAACACCGAGATTCAGGATAACTCGCTGGGTGACGCGAACAACGTCGTGAGCGTCGCCATGCGCGAGGAACTCCTCGCCGGCGCCTAGGGTTGGACCGATGGCCGACCGCACCCCCGACACCCGAGCCCGTCACCACGCGGCCCCCAACGGGTCGGTCGCTCGGCACCCGCGGGCGCACCACGACGACGCCGACGCGCTCGCGGACCTGTTCCTGGGCGACGGGTGCCTCGCGCCCGTCGCGCGTGCGCCTTCGGCGTCGCCGGCTCCCGAGATGACCTTCAACCCATCCCCCGCCCCACGCTCTCCCCACTCCAACGCCGGATCACAGCCGCATTCGCCGGCGGGCGTGTCCGAGCGGGACGGGCGGGCGTCGGTCGCCCCGACGGAGCGTGCGAGCCCTCGCGCCGCCGGGGTCGAGGCGGTGATCGTGGGTCATCTCCCGGTGCTGGCTTCGGCGTGGGTCGGGGAGTATGCGCGATGGCGGGCGAGGCGTGACGGCCGGCCCGTCGGGCTCGTGCGCGTCCGGGACGGGACCATCCTGGTGAACCTGGCGGGCGGGGTCGCGTCCCCGGTGGGGGACTTGCCGTCGGCGCTGGGCGCCGTGGCGGGCGCGGGCCGCGTGATCGTGGGGGCCGACGAGGTCGACGAGCCCGCACTGGTCCGCGCGGCCGGGGTGTCGCGGGTGACGTTCCTGTGCGCGGCGAACGACGCGGCGGTCATCGCGTGTTACCGGGCGATCAAGGGGATCGCGAACATCCTGCGGGGTTCGGAGCGGGCGGGGCACGACGCCCCGGCCATCGGCGTGGTGGTCCTGGGGGCCGAGCCCGCGAAGGCGGAGCACGCGGCGGGGCGGATCGCGTCGGCCGCGGGTGCGTTCCTGGGCGTCGAGATCGCGTGCGAGGTCGGGCCTTCCCGGATCACGCCCGACGCTTGGGTCGAACTTTTCGCCGGCCCGTGCGGGGTCGGCGTGGGCGCGATCGCGGAACGCCTCGCCCCGCGTCCGGTGCCCGGTCCCGTGGGGGCGGAATCGCCCGTGGCGTCTCCAGCGTCTGCGTCGGCGGACGCCGAGACGAGGCTCCTGCCGGGGATGAGCCGGCTCGACGCGTCGTGCCCCTACGCCCCGGGCGTGACGCTCGCGCACGACGGGGAGGGTGGGCTGCACCTGGTGGCGTCGGCGGTCGAGGGCACACCCGTCTCGCGTGCGGTGGCGGAACTCGTGGCGGCGCGGGCGTGGGTGAAGGTCAACCCCGGCGTGGTCCGCGCGGCGCTCGAGGCGGCAGGGCGGACGATGGGGTCGGCCCCCGTGCGGTCCCATGACCCGGAACCCAAGCCCCACCTGATCACCGACCATCCGCGGGACGCACGCGGGCTGCTCGACAGCGAAGTGCGTGTGCACGCCGTCGCGGGCACGGGCGTGGTCATCGACCTGAACTGATGATCACGGGCGGGGGCCGGCGGGCGGGTCAATAGTCGCCCACGGCGTGGCGGATGCCCTCGCCGACCTCGACGCGGACGGTGCCGCGGGCGGTGGAGAGGCGGACCTCGTTCTGTCCGTTGTTCACGACGGCGCGGTGGACGGTGCTGGTCCTTCGGACGCCGGAGAGCTGGTCGGTGCGGGCGGCGAAGTCGATGTGGCCCTCGGGGTTGGTGATCTCGAAGCGTCCGGTCGAGTCGCGGGGCATGAGCAGGGTGACATCGCCGCCGGTGGAGGAGAGTTCGATCGGGTCGGTGAGCCGGCGGGTGGTGGAGACGCGGACGTCGCCCCCGACGCCGCCCCCGAAGCCGTTCTCGATGCGGATCTCGCCCCAGACGCCCTTGGCGACGACGGGCCCGCCGGTGTTTCGGACGCGGAGCCCGTCGCACGAGGGGACGCGGACGGTGAGCCCGACGTAGGTGGCGGGCTGGGTGTCGTCGGAGCGCTTGGTGAGGACACGGAGCAGGGGCCGGCCGTCCCTGACGGTGACGTCGGCGGCGTACCAGCCCTTGACGGTGGGGTCAGGGGTCCGGCGGAGGAACCCGCCGCCCTGATCGGTCACGACGGCCTCGATGATGGGGCTGGTCAGCCCCGGCTCGACGACGACGCGGACCTCGCCGCCGCGGTTCTCGATATCGACGGCGTACGAGCGGTCGATGCGGGCGGCGGTGGGGGAGACGTTGATCTTGACGGCGTGGTCCGTGGGGAGGGAGCACCCGCCGGCGAAGGCCGTGGAGAGCGCGAGGGCCGTGAGCATCGACCTGACAACCATCCGAGCAGCCTCCTATCGCCCCCCTCTCGGGGGTGAACGTCCGGGGTGAGTATCGGCCCGAACCGTCTCGCGGTCTGAACCTCATCGGCCCCGGGGCGGAGTCTAGGGAGACGCCGACCGGGCCGCGCGGCGGGGCGGGTGTTCAGATCGGGTTCGGGTTTGCTATAGTGAGGTTCGAGAGCCCGGGGCCGTCCCGGGACGTAACCGAAGGCGTTCGACGGGCTATCCGGTCCACGGCGCCGCGGGACGAGGTATCGACCACGGCCGCCGGAAAAGGGCGGACCGGTGTTGAGTTCGGTCTTGGTGAAGGCTTGGCGTGAGGCATCGATGGAGCGTCGTCGGTCTCGGAATGCGGGCGTGCCGTTCGCCGTCGCCTCGGGCGACGTCGGGGCGTGCCCGGCTTCCGGGGCCGGTGAGGGGAGGAATCCCGGGCTTTGGCCGCGGCCCGACGCGATCGGTGAGTCTCGCCCGAGCGGGCGATATTCCGGCGGGGGCGTGAGGGCGGAGTGTCGTCGTTCACCATGATGCACCGCGGGCCTCAGCCCGCGCGGACCACCCTCGACCGCGAGCCGATCGACCCGGCCCGTTCTTCACGGAAGGAACGGCGTCATGCAAGTGCTCACCCTGGGCGCGGAGATCGACCCGATCGTGCTCGCCCTGGCCATCGTGGGGGCGTTGATCGTCGGTGCGGCGGTCGGTTTCATCGGCCACCGGACGGTGGCGTCGCGTGCGTTGGGGCAGGCCAAGGCGCAGGCGGCGGACCTGGTGTCCCGTGCGGAGGCGGACGCGCGGGCGACGGCCGAGCGGATCCGGCTTGAGGCCGAGCAGAAGGTGCTCGAGCAGCGCAAGTCGGCGGAGCGTGAGGCCGAGGCGAGCCGGAACGAACTGAAGGAGATCGAGCGTCGCCTGCAGAAGCGGGAGGACGCGTTCGACCGGAAGGAAGAGTCGCTCAACCAGCGTGAGCGGAACCTGGAGAAGCAGGCCGAGGGGCTTCGGGAGAAGGAAACCCGGGCGGCGCAGCGTGAGCAGGACGCGCAGAAGGTGGTGGAGGAGCAGCGGGCCACGCTGCACCAGATCGCGGGGCTGACGCCGGAGGCGGCTCGCGAGGAGCTGCTGCGTCGGGTGGAGGAGGAGAGCCGGCACGAGGTGGGGAAGATGGTGCGCAAGATCACCGAGGAGGCCGAGAACGAGGCGAAGCAGAAGGCCCGCGAGGTGACGATCATGGCGATCCAGCGGTACGCGACGGAGCACACGCAGGAGAGCACGGTGCGGGCGGTGGAGATCCCCAGCGACGACATCAAGGGGCGGATCATCGGGCGCGAGGGGCGGAACATCCGGGCGATCGAGAAGGCCACGGGGGTGGACATCATCGTGGACGACACGCCCGGGGTGATCGTGGTCTCGTGCTTCGACAAGGTGAGGCAGGCCATCGCGGTCGAATCGCTGCAGCGGCTGATCGAGGACGGGCGGATGCACCCGGCGCGGATCGAGGAGGTCGTGGAGAAGGTCAAGCAGGAGATGGAGCAGCGGGTGGTGCAGTTCGGGAAGGACGCGGTGCTGGAGGTCAACCTCCGCGGGGTCCACCCCAAGGTCGTCGAGGCGATGGGCAAGCTGCACTACCGGACCAGCTACGGGCAGAACGTGCTGCGCCACTCGATCGAGGTGGCGTACCTGAGCCAGATCATCGCGGACCAGCTGGGGCTCGACGGGACCGTCGCGAGGCGGGCCGGGTTCCTCCACGACATCGGGAAGGCAATGGACCACGAGATGGAGGGCGGGCACCCCAAGATCGGGATGGACTTCGCCAAGCAGTTCGGGGAGCGTGAGCCGGTGCTCAACGTCATCGGCGGGCACCACGGGGACATCCCCGCGACGACGTTCTACACGCCGATCGTGATGGCGGCGGACGCGGTCTCGTCGGCCCGCCCGGGCGCGAGGCGCGAGAGCATGGAGCGGTACATCCAGCGCCTCAACGAGCTGCAGGACATCGCGCTGGGGTTCAAGGGCGTGACCGAGGCGTACGCCATCCAGGCCGGGCGCGAGGTGCGGGTGATGATCGACGCGGCCCGGGTGGGCGACGACGAGGCGTTCCTGATCGCCCACGACATCGCCAAGAAGGTCAGCGAGGAGATGACCTTCCCCGGGGAGATCAAGGTCACCGTGCTCCGCGAGACGAGGGCGATCGAGTACGCGAGGTAAAGCCTTTCAGCCGCCGGTTCGGGCGTCGCGGATTTTACTCGGGCCCGGACCTTCCGGGGCCCGGATCCAGGGTTCGCCGGCGTTCTCCGTGGCGATTCGGGTGACCAACCACCACGACGCTCGCGGCCTGTCGGGATAGAGCACGACCATGTGGGAGGGTCCGATGGCTCGCGCCGTGAAGGTGATCGGGTCGGGCCCGTCACGGCCCTCGTAGGTCGGCCCGGTCAACATGTTCGCCGCCTCGTGAATGAGTGAACCGGACAGCCCTTCAACGCCTTGCTCCCGTGGAGTCGGCTTCGTCCGGCCGGGATCAAGGCCCGAGCAGCGCCTTCGCGACTGTATTGGGTCCAAGAAGGCGGTACGTAAGGCGGCGCGGGCGTTCTTCTCGGACGGAACCATGAGTGTTCGGCCGCCAGCGGCGGGACGCTTTCTCTGGAATTAACAAACGCGTCTTCGATGCGCCCTCGACTTCGGGCGGCTGAAAATCACAAGAATCCCCTTGAATCAAACTTTGTTCCGAGTAAGGTGGTGGGATCAGGAGTTGATCATGCGCACCCGTCATCTGTTCGCGGGCCTGTGCGCCCTACTTGCCGCGTCCGTCGCCACGTCCCCAGCCGGCCAGCCCGGCGGCCCCACCCCCGGCCCGGGACCCGGCGGCGGCGGCGGGGGGCAGCAATGGAATATGTGCCGCATCCTGTGCCAGGGCATCGAGGTCGCGTGGGCCTGGTGCGAGGTCGGGAAGTACTGCTGCCTGTCCGCCGATTGCTGGAACTTCTACGGCTCGATCGCCTGCTGCCACGACCCGTTCCGGTGCATCGAGGAATGGAGCGATGAGTACATGGCGGTCATCATGAAGTGCAACGACCTGCCGCAGAACCCCTAAGGACCCGACGGGGCCTTGCCCGCGTCAGCATGGTGTGTTATGTTATCGGCACCGTCGGACCCGTGTTCGGTCGTGCCCGGAGGAGCGTCATGAACATTCGATCAGCCCGAGAGAGTACGGAACGGTCCCGCCGGGCCCGTGTGGCGTTGGTGTCGATGTCGGCGCTCGCGGTCGCCGGGGTGATCATCGGGTCGCTGACCGCGCCGAGGCCCGCGGTCGCGGGTGGCGTGGCGGGCGGTCCGAGGGCGTTCGCGTACGGCTCCGCCGAGCACCGGGCCGCGATGACGGAGGTGGCCCGGGACGTGGCCGACCGCGGGCTCCTGGCCTGGGGCGAGCAGGGCCTGTCGCGGGATACGTTGGCGGACCTGCGTTCGCTGGCCGAGACGCTGCTGCGGGCGCAGTTCTTGTCGGACTTTGAATCGCACGAGCGAGCCCTGACCGAGCGTGGGCTGGCGTGGGGCGAGGGGGCGGAGCGGACGGCGGCGCGGGTAAGGGAGGGTGCGTACCGGGACGACGCGGACCCCTCGTGGGGGAACGGGACCGCCCGTGACCGGCTGGCGAGGGTCTGGTCGGAGCCGGGCCGGCGCCGGGCGGAGTTCCTGTGGGTCGACGCCGAGCGGGCCACGTTCGGCTCCTGGTACGCGTTCAACCCGGGCCCGGTGTTCTTTCAGTTGACGCTCGCGTCGACCGAGGAGCACATGAGGCTGATGAGCCGGGCGGGGCACGGGCAGGCGCCCACGGCGTGGGTCGAGGTCCCGTGCACGTTCGCGGACGGGTCGGAGTTTGCGGTCCGCCTGACGTTCATCTTCGATGATCAGCGGGGCCGGTGGCTCCCCGCGCACATCGCCACACTCGGCGAGGGCGTGCGCCGGCCTTTCCTGTTGTTCTGAGCCGCCCACGCGACCGCCGATCACCGATTGAACCCGGGCACGGGCCGACCCTCCGGGGTAGGCTTAGGCATGTCCACGACGCCCGGCCCCGAGCAACCCATCGCCACGCCGGACGCCGGGCCGGGCGACGGTACAACCGACCCCCAAGCCACGGCACGGCCCGCGACGTTCGTGTGCCCGTACTGCGGCGGCTCGACGCCCGATCAACCCCGTTGCCCCCATTGCCGCGGGCTGATGGACCCGCTCTCGAGGCAGGCGACGCAGAACACCATGGGGCCGTGGTTCGTGCGCGACGAGGCGTCGCCCTACCGCCCCGGGTGCAGCCACTCGATCCTGGTTCAGTTGGTGGCGAGGGGGAAGATCGGGCCCGACACCATCCTCCGCGGGCCGACCACGCACCAGTTCTGGATGCCCGCGAGGCGGACCCCGGGCGTGGCGCACCTGTTGGGGATGTGCCACGCCTGCGGCGTCAGGGCCTCGCCCGCGTCGTCCTCGTGCGCGGGGTGCGGGGTTTCGTTCAAGCCTGCCGACGACCGGCAGGCCCTGGGCCTGGGCCCGATCCGGCTCTTGCCGGGGCAGGCCCCGCCCGAGATGGTCGCGACCTCGACCGTGGCCCACCCGACGCCCGAGCCCGCGCGCGGCCCGTCCTCGATCGGCCCGCGCCCCGGGGACGAGCCGGAGCCGGGCGATTCGGCCCGTATCGGCACGGTGCTTTCGCTGCGTCACCAGGTCGCGACGCTCTGGTCGGCGTTCATCGTGACCCTGATCGTGCTGGTCTTGGTGGTCGCGGTGTTCGCCGGGGCGTGGCTGGGGGGCTTTGTGCGATTGAACACCACCCCCGCCGGTCCCCGGGCGGTCGATTCCGGAACGCCTCGCCCGGCGGGGGCGGTCACGGACCCCCGGCCGGCGCCCGCGTCGAACCCTCCGATGCCGGCGTCGGAGGGACGCGGACCGGAACTTCAGGAACCGGACCCCGACGTTACGTCCGGACCGGATCAATCCTCGGCAGATCCGGGCCCGATCGAGCGTGCACGGGCGCTATTGCTGGAGGACACCCCCGCGTCGTTATCGCGGGCGATGGAACTCCTCGCCCCGCGGGCCGGCGATCCGGACGCGGGCGTGTTGTTGGAGCGTGTACGGCTGCGGTTGGAGCAGCGGTCGATCCCCGGCCCGGGGCGGTGATCGTGCCCCGTCGAAGGGGAAAGAACGGCGTATGTTTGGTATTTCTGGAGAATCGAGGTTGCACACGGTGGGGTCGGGTGGTAGCCTAGACGGGTCGGCGTTCTGCCGGCAGTAATGGGCCGTTCGGCCCGATGGAGATTCGCCATGCTCAGTGCCGCAAGCCGCGAGGATCTCGCGGGGTCGTGCCGACAGAAGGCGTTCACGCTGATCGAGTTGCTGGTGGTGATCGCGATCATCGCGCTCTTGATCGGGATCCTGTTGCCGGCGTTGGGCGAGGCCCGCCGCGTGGCGAAGGGGACGATCTGCCAGACGAACCTGAACCAGTTCGGGCGCGGGATGGCGAGCTACGCGTCGGAGTACAAGGACCACATGGCGTCCTTGAACTGGAAGCCCAACACATACTTCGGGCACGAGTTCACGAACCTCGCGCAGACGGTTCAGGGCGACAACTCGGCCAGCGAGCTGGGCGCGTTGCAGATCCAGGCGGCGGTGATCATCCGTCGGCGTGCGGGGATCCACGACTTCCCGCAGATCACGGGGTGGATCCCCACGGTGATGTACAACCACCTGCTGCTGCAGGATTACTGGTCGGACAAGCTCCCGGCCCGCAGCGTGATCTGCCCCGAGGACCGCATGCGGATCGAGCTGCAGAAGAATCCCAGGGACGTCGACGCGGCGGGGTATCCGCTCCCGGGTCTGGGGCAGGAGAAGCGGCGGTGGCCGTTCTCGTCGAGTTACCGGTTCACCTCGTCGATGTGGACCAACGACGCCCCGGACCTCAACGGCGGGACGTGGGGGCCCTCAGGCGCGGACAACCTGTACACGACCTACGGCACGTACCGGCTGGGTGGGATCATCGGCCGGCGGAAGTGGTCCGAGGTCCAGTTCCCTTCGAGCAAAGTCGCTCTGTTCGACGAGGCCAACCGGCACTTCGGGAAGCGACAGTTCCTCTGGAACTACGACGATTGCCGGCAACCCTTTGTCTTCTACGACGGGCACGTGGAGACCCGCCTGACCGGCGACGCCAACCCCGGCGCCAACCCGGCCAACCACCGCACCGGGCAGCCTTATGCCTGGACGTTCATGGCCGCGGGCTACCGTCCTCCGCTGCGTGACGGGTCGTTCAACGGGAGCGTGACGTTCCGGGCGATGTACTACCTGACGACCCGGGGCGGGATCCAAGGGGTGGACTACAACGCGGCCGAGGTCACGTTCCGCCCATGATCGCCGCTCGTAGGCCTGAATGACCAACTCTCCGACCCTGACGTTCATAAGATGTCAGGGTTTTTCTTCGGGCTCGAACGCCCCGACGGCAAGTGATCAAAAGGGCCGATCTGCCCCCCCCTGATTCTCGAATGGTCAGGGACGCGGACGCCCGAAGTCCGTGGTACACTACGGTTGTTCACAGGGGTTGAATCGAACTTGAACGAACTCGCGGGGGGGTGTGTGTCTGACGCCCGCCATTCTGGCGGGATGGTCCCGGGAAATCACTGGGAGTTGTTTATGGGTACCCATCGTCTTTCTTGCCGCCGTGCGTTCACGCTGATCGAGTTGCTGGTGGTGATCGCGATCATCGCGCTCTTGATCGGGATCCTGTTGCCGGCGTTGGGCGAGGCCCGCCGCGTGGCGAAGGGGACGATCTGCCAGACGAACCTGAACCAGTTCGGGCGCGGGATGGCGAGCTACGCGTCGGAGTACAAGGACCACATGGCGTCCTTGAACTGGAAGACGGGCACGACGTTCGGGCACGAGTTCACGAACCTCCCGCAGACCGTGGCGGACAACCCGGGGAACGAGACGCTGCCCATCGCGATCCAGGCGGCGGTGATCATCCGCCGGCGTGCGGGCGACACGACGTTCCCGCTCATCAACGGGTGGATCCCGACGGTGCTCTACAACCACCTGATGCTGCAGGATTACTGGTCCGACAAGCTCCCGGCCCGAAGCGTGATCTGCCCCGAGGACCGCATGCGTGCGGAACTCCACAAGAACCCGCGGAACCCGGACGCGGCGGGGTACAACTTCCCCGGGACGCCCGACGAGAAGCGCCGCTGGCCCTACTCGGCGAGCTACCGCTTCCCCGGGGCGATGTGGTCGGGCGACGCGGTGGACCTGTACGGGTCGGCGTGGGGCCCGGTCGACGCGAACTTCTGGACCGGCGTGGGCGCCTGGCGTCCGGGCGGCCGGATCGGGTGGCGCAAGTGGTCCGACGTGATTTTCCCCTCCGACAAGGTCGCCGTCTTTGACGAGGCCAACCGCCACGCCGGGCGTCGCCAGTTCTTCTGGAACTACGACGACTGCGTGCAGCCCCTGGTCTTCTTCGACGGCCACGTGGCCGTGAAGAAGACGGGCGACTCCAACATCGGCGCCGACTTCCGCTCCGCCCGCAACGGGCAGCCCCTCGCGTACACCTACACGCCCGCCAACTACCAGCCCGCCCTCCGCGACGGGAGCATCAACGGCTCGGTCACCTTCCGCGGGATGTACTACCTGACCACCCGCGGCGGCCTCCGCGGCAACGACTACGGCGGGAGCGAAGTCACCTTCCGCTGAGCATCCCCCCGCATCGCACGTTCCTGAGGGCCCCGCGTTCCGCGGGGCCCTTTCGTTGCGCCATCGCCCCGTGCCGGCCGCGCTGGTCACACCCCGCGTGGGCGCTCGAAGAGGAACGCGCACGGCTCGCGTCTGGCCCCGCGCTCGTCGAGCACAACGTGCTCATAGCCCTCGTGCATCGACGCCGACCCCATCGCCCCGTCCTTGCGGAGCGCGTAGAGCGTGACGTTGAACGCGGGCCGGCCGTTCCCGTCGAGGAGCCGCTTCTCCCGCGTGCGGTCGGCGATGTGGCGCAGGACCCAGAGGCACGCCTCGGTCGGCGAATCGCCCGCTCCCATCCGGGTCACGGCGGCGTGGGCCCCGCAGACCTGGAGCACCGCTTCCCCGCGGCCTGTGGCGCCCGCCGATCCGACCGCGTTGTCCGCGTACAGCCCCGCCCCGACCACGGGCGAATCGCCCACGCGGCCCGCGATCTTGTACGACAGCCCGCTGGTGCTCGTCAGGCACGAAACCTCGCCCGCGCCATCGAGCGCCGAGAGGTGGACGGTCCCGTACGTGAACGGGGCCGAGGGCGGCGTCGACGAATCGCCCGGGCCCGGGACCGCGCTCGAACGGGCCGGGTCCGTGCTCCCCGCCCACCGCGCCGTCCCGAACGCGCCCGGCGCGAGCCCCCGCCGTTCGGCCTCGGAGAGCCACCCGTCGCGGGTGGAGAGTTCGGCCTTCCAATCGAGCCACGCCTTCCTCGACCGATCGGTCAGCAGCGATTCCTCGGGGAAACCCAGCGCGCGGGCGAACTTGAGCGCGCCCTCGCCGACCAGCAGCGTGTGGTCGGTCCGCCGGAGGACTTCGAGCGCCAGACGTGAGACGTGCCGGACGCCGCGGACCCCGGCGACCGCGCCGGCCCGGTGCGTGGGGCCGTGCATCACCGCGGCGTCGAGCTCGACGATCCCGTCCTCGTTGGGGAGCCCGCCGTAGCCCACGGAGAGCTCGTCGGGGTCGTCCTCGACGGTCTCGACGCCCTTCACCAGCGCGTCGAGGAGGGGTGCCCCGGAGGCGAGGCCCTCGGCCGCGACCGCGACCGCCCGGAGCCCGTTCCACGACGCGATCATGCGGACGCTCGGCGTGTTCATGGGCGATTGTTCGCGGGTGGGGTTGTGCGGGCTGTGACGGCGGTGCCGGGCCGATCGGGGCGGGGTCGGCCTCGAATCGGACGCGGGCTCCGGGGCCGGTCGTGAGGGGTCGAAATGGAGGGGTGATGTTCCGCAAACCACCCGCGAAGGTCGAGCCCCCGGCCCCCCCGATCGCCCGCGCCGACCCGGGGCGTCGGGGTCAAAGCCGTGTCCGGGCCGAGGGGCTTTCGTGCAGCCTCGGGGAGGTGGTGGACCTCTCGCGGACGGGGATCCGGGTCCGCCTCGCCGCCGCCCCGCCCGACCCGGACACGCCGATCTGCATCACGCTCGAGGTCGGGGGCGAGACGTGCTGCGTGACGGCCAGAATGCTGTGGTCGAGGTTGGCGGGCTTTTTCCGCCACGAGGCCGGGTTCACCTTCGTGAGCCCGAGCCGGGAGGCCGAGGACGCGATCGATCGGCTGGTCTCGCAATCGAACCGAATCGCGGCATGAGGTTCAGCGCTGATGATCCCACACCGGTTCAAACCCGCGCTCCCGACCGAGGGCTCCGGCGACAACGCCCGGCGCCACGGGCGGGTCCGCTGCGACGAACTGGTCTGCAACCTCGGGCAGGTGCTGGACCTCTCGGCCTCGGGCGCCAGGATCAAACTCTCGCTCTCGCCGCTCACCGTCGGGGGCGAGGTGATCTGCGAGATCGAAGCGCCGGACCGGCGTGTGGCGATCGCGGCGAAGGTGATCTGGTGCCGGCGGGTCGGGTTTTTCCGCCACGAGGCCGGGCTGACGTTCCTCGACGTGCCGGCCCACGCCCGCGCCGGGCTGCTGGGCATCGTCCGGTCCATGATGACCCGCGACGGGATGCTCGGCTGAACCCGGCGTAGCCTCCCGACATGCGAATCGTGACGCTCGCCGGTCTCTGGGCGGCCCTCTTGGTTGTCGGCGCGTGCGCCCCGGCGCGCACGGATTCACCCGCGCCGCCACCCGTGGCGGAGGCGACGACCCCGCCGACCCCGACGCCCGAGGTCGCGATCGACGCGGGGATCGCGCCCGCCCAACCGGAGGCGGTGGTGGGGGGAGGGGTGGCTGGGGCGGGGGGCGAACTCACGGTCATGTCGTTCAATATCCGGTACGGGACCGCCGACGACGGGCCCGACCACTGGCGGCACCGCAAGGGGCTGGTCTTCGAGGCGATCCGCAGGCACCGCCCCGACGTCCTCGCGTTGCAAGAGGCCCTTCGGTTCCAGATCGACGAGATCCGGGCGAACGTGCCGGGGTACGGCTCGGTCGGGTCCGGACGCGACGACGGGCGTACCGCCGGGGAGCACGCGGCGATCCTGTACCGGACACAGCGTCTCTCGCTCCCGCCGCCGACGGATCCGCCGACGCGGGGGGACTTCTGGTTCAGCGAGACGCCCGGGACGCCGGGCTCCAAGGGGTGGGGCGCGACCATCCCGCGGATCTGCACGTGGGCCCGCTTCGTGGATATCCCCAGCGGGGCGGGGCTCTATGTCTATAACGTCCACCTCGATCACCAATCGCAGCCGTCGCGGGCGAACAGCGTCGGGCTGCTGCTCCGCCGCGTCGGGGAGAGGCCGACCGACGAGCCCGCGATCATCACGGGGGATTTCAACGCGGACCCCGGCACGCCCGAGCTCGCGCCGCTGGCGTCGCCCGCCTCGGGGTTTGTCGACACGCACTCGGGCATCGCGGCGTACGAGGACCTCGCGACGTTCCACGGGTTCAAGGGCCCGCGCCCGGGCCGGCGGATCGACCTGATCTTCGCGCCCGCCGGGTCATCCGTCCGCGGCGCGTCGATCGACACCTCCGGCGTGGACGGACGCTACCCCTCGGACCATTTCCCGGTCCTCGCCACGATCGCGCTCCCCGCGCCGGCCGCCACCCCGCCCGCGCGGTGAGCGTCCCGGTTCAGTGACCCCGGGCGGTCGCGACGGCCTGCGCGACGGCGTCGACCGCACGCGGGATCATCGCCGCGGTCACGTCGAGGTGGCAGACGGCGCGGACCCGCCGCATCGCGGTCGGGAGCATGCGCACGCCCGCCCGGTCGAGCGACGCGCACAACGCCGCGGCCGTGGCCCCGGTGCTCTCGTCCAGGTCGAAGAACACCATGTTGGTCTCGACCGCCCCGGCGTCGACGGCGATCCCGCTGATCCCCGCGAGCCCGCGGGCCAGCGTCCGGGCGTTCGCGTGGTCTTCGGCCAGGCGGGCGACGTGGTGTTCCATCGCGTGCAGCGCCGCCGCCGCGAGGATCCCGGCCTGGCGCATCGCCCCGCCGAACATCTTGCGGAATCGGTGGACACGGCGGATGGACTCGCGGTCGCCCGCCACCGCCGAGCCCGCCGGGGCTCCCAGCCCTTTCGAGAAGCAGCAGGTCACGGTGTCGAACCCGCGGGCCAGGTCGCGGCAGGGGACGCCCAGCGCGACCGAGGCGTTCCAGAGCCGAGCGCCGTCCAGGTGCGCACGCAGCCCGTGCCGCGCCGCCGCCGCGAGCACCCGCCCGACGCGGTCCATCGGCCAGACGCTCCCCCCGCCGCGGTTGCTGGTGTTCTCGACCACGACCAGCCGCGTGCGGGGGTAGTGCGCGTCGGCGGGGCGCACGGCCTCGTCGATGTCCGCGGCGTCGAACATGCCGCCGGGGCCCGCCAGCGGGCGGACCATGACCCCGCACAGCGCCGCCGGCGCGCCGGTCTCGTAATGGATGATGTGGCTCCCGGCGTGCGCGAGGACCTCGTCCCCCGGTTCGGTGAGCGATCGGATCGAGGTCTGGTTGCCCATCGTGCCCGAGGGGACAAAGCAGGCGGCCTCTTTGCCCATCTCCGCCGCGAAACGGTCCTGGAGCGCCAGGACCGTCGGGTCGTCGCCCAGGACGTCGTCCCCGACCTCGGCGGCTGCCATCACCCGCCGCATCTCCGCCGTGGGTTTCGTCACCGTGTCACTACGCAGATCGATCACCATGCGCGATGGTAGTGAACACTCACCACACCGGGCTTTTCGGGCCTTGCGGACGCGCCGCTGGGATGGTCCTGTCACTTTGACACCCCCGGGCACACGGCGGGTCGAATGCGGCACCGAACGGATCGTCGGGTGGAGCAGCCCGGTGGAGCGGGCGGGGCTGACGGGTGGGGGGCTGGCGGGGGGCGGGGTTGGCACGCCGGTTGCCATACCTCCCGATGAGCATCGGCACGGTGGGTGCCGGGCGAGCATCACTCACGGAGGTCACCATGAACACGATGTCCCGCGTCGAACCCCGAGGCAACCCCTCGTTCTTCCGCCTGTTCGAGAACATGCTGGGCGAGCCGTTCTTCACGCACGCGCCCGCGTCGGCCCTCATCGAGGAGGGGACGCTCCCCCTCGATATCTCCGAGGATGAGTCCAGCGTCATCGTCCGCGCGAGCCTCCCGGGCTTCCGCAAGGAGGACGTGGACATCGAGGTGCACGACGGCGTGCTCACCATCAAGGCCTCGCGGACCGAGGAGCACGAGGAGCACGGCGAGCGCTTCTACCGCAAGGAGCGGCGCACCGGCTCGCTCAGCCGACGCGTCGCGCTCCCCAGCGTCGTCCTTGAGCATGAGGCCAAGGCCGACCTGAGCAACGGCGTGCTCACCCTCAGGCTCCCCAAGAGCCCCAAGGAGCAGCCCCGCAAGGTCCGGATCGGCTGATCCCTCTCACCCCCACCGCACCCCCACCGCACCCCCTCCGGGGGCGCCACACGGGCTCCGGCTTCAACGCCGGGGCCCGCTTTCTTTACACGACCTTTGCGCGACGGGAACGCCGGATCGTGGCTCCGCGCGCGTAGGCTCGCGTCATGGCTCCCCCCTTTCTGGTCGACCTGTTCGTCTTCGACATCGCGGGCACGACGGTCCGTGACGACGGGATGGTCCACCGCGCGTTCCGCGTCGTGGCCGACCGACACCGGCTCTCGATGAGCGACGAGTGGATCAAGGCCCGGATGGGGTGGAACAAGGTGCACGTATTCGCCGAGGCGTTACGGCTGAGCGCCCGAGACGAGTCCGGGGCGCCGGCCCTGGCCGACGAGTTCACGAACGCCATCCTCGCCGACATGGACGCCCGTCCGCCCGAGCCGTTGCGTGGGGCGGCCGAATCCATGCTGGGTCTGACGGCGGCGGGGGTCAGGACGGCGTTCAACACGGGGTACTCGGCCTCGCTGGCCGAGGAGATCATCCGCCGGGTCGGGTGGAAGCCCGACGCGATCATCGGGTCGGACCTGGTCCCCCACGGGCGTCCCGCGCCGGACATGATCCGCCTGGCGATGAGCCGGACGGGCGTGGCGGATCCATCGCGGGTGGGCGTGGCGGGCGACACGCCGAGCGACATCGCCGCGGGCCGGGCGGCCGGGTGCCGGTTCGTCGTGGGCGTGACGCACGGGACGTTCGGGGCGGAGGACCTCGCCACGGCGGGCGCGACGCACGTGCTCCCGGACCTGCTGGGGCTGATGGAGGTGCTGCGTGGATCGCGTTGACGTGGCGGTGGTGGGGGCGGGGATCGTCGGGATCGCGCACGCCGTCGAGGCGCACCGGCGCGGGCTGAGCGTCGCGGTCGTCGAGCGCGGGCCGCGGGCCGCGGGGGCCTCGATCCGGAATTTCGGGATGTTCTGGCCGATCGGGCAGCCCGCGGGCCGGGCCTTCGCCCGGGCCATGATCTCGCGCGAGGTGTACCTCGATCTGGCGTCCAAGGCCGGGTTCTGGGCCGACCCGTTGGGCTCGCTCCACGCGGTCTACCACGACGACGAGTGGGCGTGCGTCCACGAGTTCGTCGAGCGGGCCCGCCCGCGGGGGTTCCGCGTCGAGGCCCTTGGCCCCGAGGACGCCCGCGCTCGATGCCCGGGTCTCAATCCGCAGGGGCTCCGCGGCGGGCTCTGGAGCGACACCGAGATCGCCGTCGATCCGCGACAGGTGGTCGCCCGAGTCGCGTCGTGGTTGGGCACGCGGCCCGGGGTCACCGTCCGGTTCTCGTCGGCCGCGACGCGCATCGAGGCCGGCGCGGGGCGTCCCAGGCTCCATCTCGCCGACGGCTCGGCCATCGACGCCGAACGGATCTTCGTCTGCGGCGGGGATGACATCGAGACGCTCTACCCCGAGGCCTTCCGCGGCGCCCCGCTGACACGGTGCAAACTCCAGATGCTCCGAACGGGGTCCCAGCCCGGCGGCTGGCGTCTGGGCGTCCACCTCGCCACGGGGAGCACCCTGCGCCATTACCCGGTCTTCAAGGGGCTCCCTTCCCTCGACGCGCTCTCGCGGCGCTTCTCACGCGAGCACCCCGAGTTCGACCGATGGGGCATCCACGTCATGGCGTCGCAGATGCAGGGCGGCGAACTGACCATCGGCGACAGCCACGAGTACGGCCCCTCGCCCGAGCCCTTCAACCGCGAGGCCATCGACGACCTGATCCTCGGGTACCTCCGGGGTGTGCTCCACGCCCCCGATCCGCGGATCGCCGAGCGCTGGTACGGGGTCTACCTCAAACGCACCGACGGGCACCTGGAGTTCATCCACGAGCCCGCCCCGGGCGTGCGTCTCATCACCGGGCTCGGCGGTAACGGGATGACCCTCTCCTTCGGCCTGGCGCGCGAACACTTCGAGTCGCTCGGCCGAGGCGAGGCCTGGGTCCATACCCCCGTGTGAGTTCCTGGATGAAAGCGGCCACGCGAGTGGCGAGGGGCCCCGGAACGGCGGGATCCGAAATGGGCGAGGAGGGATTCGAACCCCCGAAGGCGTAAGCCAACAGATTTACAATCTGTCCCGTTTGGCCACTCCGGAACTCGCCCTGTGCCCGCCGGCGGTTCGTCCCGGGGCGGGCCCGAAGGATACGCCCGCCCGGACGGGGGGACAACGGCGGCCGGGCCAGCCCTTTCCCAACCTAGGATCCGCCCGATGCCCCAGCCGACCTCCTCGCAGGCTCTTGCGCCCGACCCCGCCGGGACGGATCTGGCCGCGCCGACGCCGGGGTTCCCGGCGTCCAAGACCGCGGAGCGGGCGGCCGCGTGGATCGAGGCGACCAAGCCCGGGATCACCCGTCTCGTGACGGTCACCGCGGGCGTCGGGTTCGTCATGGCGTGGCTCGCGCCGCCCGATCGGATGACCTGCCTCCGGGCCACGCTCGTCGGCGGGGCCTGCCTCGCCGGCACCGCGCTCAGCGCCGCGGGCGCCAACGCCATCAACCAGTGGATGGAACGCGACCGCGACGCGCGGATGAAACGCACGGCGGGGCGCCCGATCCCCACCGGCCGCGCCACCCCGACTCAGGTCATCGGGCTCGGGCTGGTCCTCGCCGCCGCGGGCGTCGCGCTGCTCGCGGTGGTCAACGGCGTGGTCCCCGCGCTCGTCTCGCTCGCGTGCGTGCTGTCGTACGTCCTGCTCTACACGCCCATGAAGCCCAGGACCCCGCTCTCGACCTACGCGGGCACGATCCCCGGCGCGCTCCCCCCGATGATCGGGTGGGCGGCGGCCTCGGGGTCGGGGTGGGACGAACAGTGGGCCTCGCTCGGGCTGTGGGGGGGGTGGGCGCTGGTGGCGTTGATGGTGGTGTGGCAGCTCCCGCACTTCTTCGCCATCGGGTGGATGTACCGCGACGATTACGCCGCGGGCGGGTACCGCACGCTCCCGGTCGTCGATCCCTCGGGGCGGCGCACGGCCCGGGCCGTCCTGCTCTGGTCGATCGTGCTGGTCCCGGTCTCGCTCACGCCGGCGTGGGCGATGCCGGGGGTGGTGGGTGCGCCGTACGCGGTCCTGGCGGGCGTCGCGGGGCTGGGGTTCCTGTGGCTCTGCGTGGGGCTGGCGCGCGAGCGGACGCGCGACGCCGCGAGGCGGGTCTTCTTCGCGTCGATCGCGTACCTCCCGCTGGTCATGCTGGCGATGGTCGCCGAGGCGGTCCTGCGAACGCTGGCATCGTGACAGCGCGCCGCGCGGGGAAGTCCGGTTCAGCCCGCGAGGTTCGCCGGTGAAACCCCGAGCGGATCGCGGAGCTTCTGGATGCCTCGGAACTTCCAGTTGTTGACGGTCGAGACCTTGACGTCGAGCGAGCGGGCCGCGTCCTCGTAGCTCAGGCCCTCGCAGACGATGAGCCGCAGCGCGTCGTGCTCGGCGTTGGTCAGCCGGTCGAACGCCGCGGACGACTCGCCCGCGGGCTCGAAGCCCGAGCCCACGTCCTCGCGGCGTCCGCCCGCCCCACGGGCGGCGAACCGCTCGTGCTGGACGCGCTGCTTGTGGCGGCGCTTGATGAGGTTGTCCGCGACCTTGAGCAGGTAGCTGACGGTCACCACGCGTTCCTCGAGGTCGGGGATCCTCAGGAGGCGCATGAACACCTCCTGGGCGACGTCCTCCGCCGTCGTCGCGTCCACCGACTTCCTCGAGAACCAGTAGACCCGCTCGTAATACGTTTCGAACAAGCGCAGGACCAGCCCGCACCGACCGCTCGCGGCCATACCACGGCCTCCCATCTTCCGCCGGGACCACCTCCCGGCGCCATCCACCCCCGAGACCTCCGACCGTCGCATGGGCCACCAGCCCGGCTCCACCACGGTCGGCGTTGTGCCGACGGAGACCAACACCCACTGAAGCCCCCCCCACAGATCCCCTGAGGCCGCCCGAGAACTCGGGCCATGTGTCATCGTCACCGACCGGGGCTGCTCCTGAAAACCCCGGGGGGGCTGGCGTTGAAAACCTGACGGTTCAACGCGGATCCCATAACTCAATCACATCATCGCACGGGCCATTTCGCCGTGCGCGCGCAAAAATGCAAACTCGGGTGAAAGCCCCTCTCCCCTCACGGATTCTCCACACAGGCCACCGCGGCCTTCCGCGTGAGGCGAACGCCCCAACGGGGTCCATTGAGGGTCGGGTCCGACGCCTCGCTCGGGGTTGGCACCGGGCGGTCGGGTCCCTTCATCAGGGGAGGACGCATGGATCAAGGCGAAACTCCATATGAGCTGAGGTTCGACGGGCGCGCGCCGGGGCGGCGACGCCGGCGCGGGACGCTCCCGGCCCACGTCCCGTGGTGGCACGCGTCGGGTGAGCGTCGCCACGTGATCGCGAAGATCGGGCCTCTCGGTGTGGAGGACGCCCCGCACCTCGGGAGCGACCCGACGCCGAGCCCGACCGACGACGCCGCGATCGAGATGATCCGCGAGGCGTTGATGCGGGCGGCCGCGATGACCCCGGACTTTGGCCCCGAAGATTTCGAGATCGAACTCCCCCCGCTGGCCCGGGACGTGGGCGCGTGATCGGGTTACGGGCGGACGGCGTAGCGCTTCACATGCAAGGCGTCTCGGGTCAGGGAGATCCGCAACGGCCCGATCGTGAATGCTCGATCACCCCCCACGCGGTCACGCACGGCCGATGACACCGCGGCGAGCGACGACGCCGGCATGCGGTCGCGCCCGGGGCGGTCTTTCGCCAGGACGCGGAACAGTTCGGCGATCACCGCCGGGGGAACGCGACGGAGCATCGCCCGGTCGAGGCGTTCGATGCCGCCGCGGCGTTCGGTCGTGGCCCTCCGGCGGAGCCGTACGGCGGATCTGGTCATGAACCCCGCGGCGTCCGCGCACCTCGTCGCCGATCGTGCCGCGTTCGTCGCGGCCCCGGACGCGAGACGCCGGAGCACGGGCAGGACCTCGGCCCGGAGCGCCGCGCGGGTCATGGACGTGTCGGCGTTGGTCGGGTCGGTCCTCCACGGCTCGCCGCACGAGCGGCACAGGGCTTCAAGATCCTCGCGTGTGACGCTCAGGCACGGTCGGATCAGCCGGACGCCGGGCGCGATCGGCCGCGCGGGTTGGACGCCCGAGAGCCCGCGCGGGCCTGCGCCGCGGATCAGCCTCATCAGAACGGTTTCGAGTTGGTCGTCCGCGTGGTGCGCCGTGGCCACGAGGCTCAGCCCGGCCTGGCGTGCCAGCCTCGCGAGGGCGGCGTAGCGCAGGCGCCGGGCCGCGGCCTCGGTGTTCCCCGCGGCGCGGCGGGCCCGGACCGAGGCCTCCAAGAACGGCACGCCCAGGCGTTGGGCCAGGTCGCGCACCGCGTCCCGGTCCGCGTGGGTTTGGGCTTTGGGCCGGAGATCGTGGACGATGTGCGCGAGGGCGGCCAGCCCGCCCGCCGAGGCGAGTGCGAGGGCCAGCGCGGTCGAGTCCGCCCCGCCGGAGCAGGCCACGATCGTCGGGCGGTCCCTGTCGCGCACGGTGTTCCCGCCGGTCAGGGCTCGCCAGGAACGGAGAATCGGGGCGACCATCGGCGATCGCTTGGAAGGGAGTCTGAACGGCGTGCTCACGGGCCCATGCTAACGCGCGACGTGAAGCGCCGGCGCCGAGGCCGGGCGTGGAGCGGTCGTTGAGGGGTGCCGTGCGGGCGGGAGGATCAGGCCTTGGGTGCGGCCTTCTCGCCCACGCCGCGCTCGCCGGCGACGAGGTGCTTGAGCCCGCGGCGGCGGTCGCGGAGGCGCTGCGACTTCCCGCGTCGGTCGCGGAGGTAGTACAGCTTCGCGCGGCGGGCGTCGCCCTTGCGCACGACCTCGTACTTGGCGACCAGCGGGGAGTTCACCGGGACGATGCGCTCGACGCCCACGTCGTCGACGACCCGGCGGACGACCATCATCTCGTTGATCCCGCGGCCGCTGCGGGAGATCAGCACGCCCTGGAACACCTGAAGACGTTCCTTGTCGCCCTCGACGATCCGGAAGTGGATGTTGATCGTGTCCCCGACGTCGAGGCGGGGGAGGTCGGTCTTGATCACCTCGGCGTTGAGACGCTCGAGGATGGATTGCTGGGAGTTCGCGCTCTGGGCCATGGGTTCTCTCGCAGGTCCCCGGGAATCCTCCGCCGCGTCGTGAGGCGCGGCACGGCGTCCCGGATAGGGCCTGAACGATACGCCCGAGGGCCGGCCGGTTCCACACTCTGACGGGCCTCGGCGGGGTTCCTCCCCCCTTGGTTCGCGTCGAGGGGCGTGCGGGGGGTGAGACCCTGACAAAAACAAGAAACCCCGCGATGGTTCGCGGGGTTTCGTCGAGATTCAGTTGGCAGAACCGGTGTTCAGCGGCGACGACGGGCCGCCACGAGGCCGCCGAGCCCGAGGAGGGCGAGGCTGCCGGGGGTGGGGACGTTGTCGGTGGCGATGAAGTAGGCGTTGTTGGCGAGGGGGTTGCCGCCGAAGTTGATGGACTGGCTGTTGGTGACGTCGTAGATGCCGTCGGCGCTGGAGCCGATGATGGCGGGGTTGCGGATCTGGATGCCGGCGTTGTCGATCGAGCCGGCGCCGCTCCAGGTGATGGTGGTGAACTGGGTGCTGACCCAGATGTTGTCGGTCAGGAAGATGTTGAGGGCCTTGAGCGACTCGGCGGCGAAGCTCAGGCGGACGCTGCCGCCGGCGGCGAGGTTGAGGGCGGGCATGGAGAAGTTGAACCCGCCGATGAAACCGCCGTCGGACTGGCGGTAGAAGCGGATGGCCCCGCCGCCGCCGGTCAGGTTGCTCGCCGTGTTGTTCACGTTGGCGACCGAGAGGCCCATGTGGCTGAGCCAGCCCGCGCCCACGCCGACCATGTTCAGGTCGTCGGCGACCTCGCGGCTCCCCGTGGCGTAGAGGGCCTGGAGCGAGCTGCCCGGGGCGTTCCAGCGGTCGTAGTTGATGTTGACCGCGCGGCCCGAGAACCCGTCCTGCACGACGTTGCCCGCCAGGTCGATCGTGTACTGACCGACCTCGTACCCGGAATAGATGTCCGCCGAGGCCGCTCCGGCCCCGGCCGCCAACGCCAGAACACCGACCATCAACTTGCTCATCGCGTCTCTCCTTGCACACGCACAGCGTCACCCACGAGGGGGTGCATCGCGACGGTTGCTGGACAAGGAGGTGGCGTCGTCGCGTCTCTCACACGCGGTGCCCGCGCACAAACGCGGGCACTGACGCCGGGTCTTGTCTCTCTCGACCAGGCCGTACCTTCATGATGATCGTTGTTCAACCCCGTGTCAAGGGGATTTGAAGGTATCGCTCGGACGATATCGCGTCGGGTTCGGCTGTAAGCACTTGCAGGGCTCGCGGTTGCGCAATCGTACGAACACAATCCGTACGATCAGTCCCCATGACGCTCTCGGAGCTTCGCCGACAGACGCAGGAGCAGGGCGACCCGCTCGAACTCGTTGACCCAGTCGGTCAGGGTGGCGGCCACCTCGTCGTCGGGGACGGGGGCCCCGGGGAGGGGGCACGAGGGGCCGAGCTGCTTGGCGGCCAGGGCCCGGAACCGGGCGAGCGATTTGTCGCCCATGAGGCTGACAAACTCCAGGTCTTCGTTGAGGAACAGCGCGGTGGGGACGCGGTTGCCGCCGCAGATGCGGACGGCGTCGGACAGGGCTCGGTGCTCGTCGCGGTCGACGAAGCGCAGGTCGATGCCCGTGGATCCGGGGGGCGAGCCGGGGGGGGCGGGGTTGGCCTTGGCGATGTGGTCGAGCATGGGGCATTGCTGGACGCAGTCGCCGCACCAGAGGCCCGAGACGACGAGGACGTTGATCCGCCGCGAGAACCCGGCGATGAGCGAGCGTTGGGGATCGGACAGGCGGACACGCCGGTGGAAGGCGTCCCAGCGTTCGCGCTGGTCGGGCGTGCCGGCGGCGACGTACGCGTCGTATGAGAGCCCCGCGCCGAAGGCGGGCCGGATCAGGTCGAGGGTCAGCATGACGGGGTTCCCGGGGCTGTGGCGGCGGTGGAAACCGGCGTCCAGCGGTTGCCGTCGCGTCGGACGCGGCGGTACACCGTGTCGCGCTCGACGGGCTCGAATCCGGCCTCGCGGATGGCCTTGCGGAGGGTCCAGACGTCGACCTCCTGGTGCGTGGAGGCTCCGCCCACGTGGGTGATGTCGTACCAGACGACAGTCCCGTCGAGGTCGTCGGCCCCGTGCTGGAGCATCAGCTGCGCCATCGGGAGGGTCTGCATGATCCAGAACGCCTTGACGTGGGGGACGTTGTCGAGCATGAGGCGGCAGACGGCGACCGTGCGCAGGTTCTCGAGCCCGCCGGGCCCGGGGAGGTGTTCGAGTTCCGACCCGTCGGGGATGAACGGCAGCGGGATGATGGTCTGGTAGTACCCGTGCTCGACGGCGTCCCCGTGGGTGAAGGCGACGTGCTCGGGCAGGGGCGTGCCGGGTCGGGTCAGGGTGATCGCCGGCGCGGCGTGCTCGTCGCCGCGGTACCCCAGGTGCCCTCCCTCGGAGGTGGCCAGGTCGTCGTCGCCGTGGTCCGAGCGGTCCGTCGGTACGCTCGGCCTCGATGAAGGAAGGTGGCTGGGGCGATCGCCGGCGTTCAGCGGCGTAGCGACACCCCGGTATCCGAGCCTCGCGAGGGCTTGGTCCTGCGCCCGCCGGAGCATGTCCATGTGGACGAGGCGGTCCCCCGGGTTCTCGACGTGCCCGTAGAGCATCGTGGCGTTGGTGTTGAGGCCCAGCTCGTGCGCGATGGTGTGCACGTCGAGCCAGACGTCCGACCGGATCTTGCCCTTGAAGGCTTCGTCGTGGACCCGGTCGTCGAAGACCTCGGCCCCGCCCCCGGGCAGGCTGCCCAGGCCCGCTTTTTTCAGCTCGGTGAGGACCCACCGGATGCCCTCGCGGCGGAGACGCCGGCCCTCCTCGCCGGGGACGTTCGCGCCCTTGTAGACCTTCGCGATGCGGGCGAGGTGGACGATCTCGACGGCGGTGAAGGCCTTGACGTGCAGGTCGCTGCCCATTGAGCGGGCGGTCTCGCGGATCGTCGCGACCAGCTCGGGGTAGTACGACCAGGGGAGGTAGGGGTGCAGCCCGCCGACGCTGTGCATCTCGGTCGCCCCGCCCTCGACGGCCTTGCGGACCTCCTCGCGGATGTACGCCGTGTCGCGGGTGTAGGCCTTGGGGTCGTCCTTCTTGGCGTAGAACTCGCAGAACTTGCAGGAGAGGGCGCAGACGTTCGAGTAGTTCAGGTGTCGGTTGATGTTGTAGTACCCGGCGTTCCCGTGCAGACGCCGGCGGACCGCGTCGGCCATCTCGAGCACCGACCACAGGTCGGGCGTCGAGAGCAGCAGCGCCCCGTCCTCCAGGGTCAGCCGCTCGCCACGGTCCACCTTCTCACGGATCCCGTCGAGCCGGCGGTCGCGTCGGACCCCGCGCAGGGCCGGCGAGGTCGTCGGGGGCCGGTTCGGGCCGTCGAGGCGGGGAGGGGCAAGGGTCACGGGTGGGCCTCCAACTTTCAAGAATCTTTGAAAGATACGACCCCCCCGCCCGGGAGGCAACCGGGGCCCGACGTCTCGGGGCGGTGTCCTTTGCTTGGGGGGACGGGCTCCGCGGTGTAGGATGGACGAGGATTCGGGGGAGTGTCGTTGCCTATTTGTGTGTCCGAGGGGCCGAGCATGACCACCATCCCATCCCAGCCGTGCACGCGAGGGATCAAGCCCGGGTGCGACGGCGTGACGGCACGGGGTCGGTTCCCGATGCTCGCCGACCTGATCGGGTACCTCGATTCGATCACGGCGAGGGCCGACCTGTCGGTTTTGTCCGACCTCCTCGCCAAGGTCCGGGTGACGCGGTCGCAGCTCGAGCCGGTCTGCTGCTTCGGCGTGCGCTCGTATAAGCGCAACACCATCGCGGAGTCTCCGTACTACGAGCTGCTCGCGTTGTGCTGGAAATCGGGGCATTGCACGCCGATCCACGACCACAAGGGCTCGTCGTGCGCCTTCCGCGTGGTGCACGGAACGGGGACGGAAATCCGGTACCGGATGACACCCTCGGGCCAGGTCTGCCCCGCGTCGGTGCACGAGATGCCCGAGGGGTACGTCTGCTCGGCGGAGGACGACGACATCCACCAGGTCGCTAACTTCCAGCCTCAGGGGCACGAGCTGGTCACGCTCCATATCTACTCGACCCCGATCGAGCGGATGTCGACGTACCCGGGCCTGACCTCGCCGGGCCCCGAGTGCGCGGGCTGAGAGGGTCGTGATCGGTTCAGCGGGCGCCGGCGATCCGCTGGGCCTCGAGCGCGACCACGGCCGCGGCGGTGCGGTTCTCGACGCCCAGCGCGTGGTAGACGGCCTCGAGGTGTTTCTTCACGGTGAGCGAGCTCGACCCGAGGATGATCCCGATCTCGGGATTGGACTTGCCTTGGGCGAGCCAGTGGAGCACCTCGGCCTGTCGCGGCGTGAGCCCCAGGCCCCGGAGCGGTTCGAGCGGGTCGGCCGGGCCCGCCTGAGCGAGGAAGCCCACGGAGAACTCGTCGGGCGTCGGGCGGATGGGCGCGACGTGGACGCTCATGGGCTGCCCGCGCAGGGTGTGCCAGAACGGCGTCGCGGGGGCGCCCCGGTCGCGGGACTTGAGCTCATCGGACCAGGCCTTGGGGATCCGGTCCAGCGGGACGCCGGGGCCAAGGGCGGCCCGCATCCGGCCCAGCGCGTGCCGGTCGGCCCGGAGCACCGCGCCTTCGCGGTCGCAGACCAGCCACGCGAACGTCTGCACCCGATGCAGCCGCCCGCGGACGGGGATCGAACCCCCGTGACGGCGGGCGAGCGCGCCGGCCGCCGCGTCGAGGTGCCGGCCCAGGGCGTGGACCACGGCCACCTCCGCGTCGGTGAACTCGCGGTCCTCGGCACGGGCGAGCTCGATCCTGAAACTCAGGAGCCCGGGCGTCAGGTAGCGCAGGAGCCGGCGCACGCCCAACGGCCGCAGGACGTCCTGGAAGTACCCCGTGCGTTCCAGCTCGCTCGGCGTGATCATGCCGGTGACGCTCGCCGGGGCGTCGAGGTTGAGGCGGAGCCTGGCGGTGTAGACGGGGTCCTCGTGCGCGTGCCGGAGCGATTCGTCGGCGAACCGCCCCCAGTCGGACCGGTGCGGAGAGAACGAGAAACGCACGTTGGGCAGGAGGGTCGTCGCGAGCGAGATGAGGGGCCAATCGCAGGGGACCAGACGCCCCAACGCCTCGTTGGCCGCCCCGCACATCGCGTCGAGGTCGTCCGCCTCATGCAGAGTCAGCGCCGCCACGGTGAGTTGGTTCAAGGTCCCGATCGGCAGCACCGCGACGCTCCGGATGGCCCGGGGCGGCCCGACGTCACACCGCCGGGGCAATCACCCGCCTTGACAGCCTACACCCTGATTCGCACCGTGCCAGCGGTCGGATCGTTCGGGCCGGGGATTGTGCGGCGCGCTCGGGGCCCGCGGCACGATCGGCCACGGGCCCCGGCGCTGCGGGCGGTTTCCGGACCCCACCCCGGGGCATCGGCTTGAGGTCTCAGGCCCGGCGGCGGCGGGTCGCCACGAACCCCGCCAGCGACGCGAGCGCCAACGCCCCGGGCGACGGGACGACCCGGAGCACCGACGCCGACAGGTCGCCGATCAGGACCGCCCGGTCTTCCTCGCCGGGGACGCCCCCGATCAAGGCGTAGAGCCCCAGCATCTCGCCGGCGCGGACGGTGTCGACCGGACCGTTGAGGTCGGGCCGGGAAAGCAGCGTCATATCGCCCAGCAGATCGGCGTTCCCCAGCGCGGCGGACAAGGCGTCGAAGAACTCGGGCGTGTCGAAGCCGTTGACCAGCGCGTCGACCAGTTCACTCTCCTGGAAAAACGGGAGGATCGAGTCGATCGCCAGCCCGTCGAAAGCGCCGAAGCGTCCCGCGATGACGAACGACCGATCGATGACCCGCTCGCCCGTGCCGTCGTCAACCACGGTCTCGAGCACGCCGAAGTACCCGTACCGGAGGTAATCGGCGAGGGAGGCCTCGGGGAAGACCTCGGTGTACTCGATGAGGTGGGGCGAACCGGACGATGAGAGCCCGTCGAGCTGCCCGCCGGTGGTCACGCCGTTGGTGCGCGTGCTGTAGAACGCACTCTGCCCGGCGAGCCGGTACGTGACGCCGTCGTCGGGCCCGAACCCGCCGGGGAACGGCAGCGTGACGGTGATGGCGACGTGATCGTCGGACGCGGCGGCGGGCGCGGCGGCGAAACCGATCGACGCGGCGACGCACGCGGCGAGAACGACAGAGCGGCGAGAACGGACAGAACCAAGGCTCAGCATGACGGAACTCCTCTCCCAAGGGTCGTGGACCGGCCCGGAACACACCGAGGGGCCGACACGGTGATTGTGGGGAAGGAAAGACGCGCGTCGATACGCCGATGGGCGTAGAGGGGTAGTTCGTCACCCGCGGGGTGGGTGAGGGGGGGCGCGGGTGAGCGAGAGCGGCATGCCCCTCTTCGGCCCATGATTCACTGAAGAGTGGATGCACCGCCGCGAGATCGAGCGGGCCCGCAGCGACAGGCGAACGAATCCGGCCGGCGCGTCTACCCCGGCCGGGCACCCTTCCGGACCTCTCTAGATCAGGATGGCCGAGGGAAACGCGAGTTATTGGACGTTGACTCGTGCAATGACCATCCCCCGGGTTCTGGGCGGGTATCGGCGCCCGGCGAGGTGCACGTACTTTGTTTGGATTCAGCGGCGAGAGAATACGTACAAACTATGAACAAACGAGTGAATGAGGTGTACCGGGTGTGAGGACTGGCCAAATTCCTCCGGTCTTTTCGTGAATCGGGTTGCAAAGCGCCAGTCCTGGGGCATGTTGAACGTGGGTCAGGCACGAGTCGTTCGTCCTGGAGCATCTCCGGTTTCGGGTCATCCTGTGAAAGTGTGAGGAGACTGTTTATGAAGAAGATTGTTGCTGGTCTTGTGGCTGTTGCCGGGCTTGCCTCCGGTGCGAGCGCTCAGAGCGCGTTCATGGACCTCAAGGTTTGGGACGGGTCCGCTTGGGTGAACGACGTCGCTGTCCTCCCGGGCACGGTCGTCCAGGCCGCCATGTTCATCGGCTTCAGCGAGGGCTACGGCCTCTCCGGCGCGGTGTACCAGATCCGCGGCTTCGGTGGCGTCGCCGGCGACGGCGTCGACATCGCCTCGGCCGGCCTCGGCCGCCAGGCTCCGTTCAACTTCGGCGCCGCGACCCAGGCGGTCTTCGGCGACGGGACCAACTGGCGCATCGACGCGTCCAGCGACGCGGCCAACAGCCGTAACGCCGGCATCGCGACCGCCCAGAACAGCCCCCCGAACCTCGGCGTCGGGTTCAACACCGACAACCCCGCCCTCGTCTACCGGTTCGACATCGTCGTGTCCGCCGACGGCACGATCCGCTCGATCCAGCTCGAGGCTCCCCTGAGCGAGCTCAAGGGCGCGACCTCGACCGCCCCCGGCGTGATCGGCGTCTACACCTCCAACCAGGCCTCCCGCGGCACCAACTACTCTGACGTGACCACCGACGGCGCGACCATCCGCGTCGTCCCCACCCCCGGCGCTCTGGCCCTCCTGGGCCTCGGCGGGCTGGTCGCTGGCCGCCGCCGCCGCTAAGTCTCAACCTCCTCCGGCTGACTCCCTGAGTCGTCCGGCAGGGTGATGACTGAAAACCCAACCGCCCCAAGGCGAAATCCTTGGGGCGGTTGTCTTTTTTCACTCGCAACGATCGCGGCCGAACCGATCGCCAGAGCCCGAGATATGGAGAAGGTGGAATGCTCCCGAAGGGCGGGTTCCGATGTACCGCACCACACACAGACCCCGGCCCCGAGTTCGGCGTGGGAGGACGGGCGGGGATCGAGTATTCTGAACGAACATGAGCGTGCGTCGGCGCCGAGCGCATGCCGCGCACCGGACGAGGGGCCATGCGATGAGCACGAAGAACATGCGGAGCACGCGATGGCTGGTGGTCTTCTCGGTCGCGGGCCAGGCCGCCACGGTGAACGCTCAGAGCGCGTACATGGATCTAAGGGTCTGGGATTCGAGAGCCGGGCACGGGGAGGGAGCGTGGGTGGATGTGATCGACGTGCTCCCCGGCACGCGCGTCGAGGCGGCCATGCTCATCGGCTTCAGTGAGGGGTTTGGGCTCGCGGGCGCGGTGTACCAGATCCGCGGCTTCGGCGGCGTGGCGGCGGACCGCGTCGACATTTCATCGCACCGTTTCCTCGGGAGGCAAAACCGATTCATGTTCGGTCCCGCAACCCAAGCGGTTTACGGCGATGGCTCCGCCTGGCGCATCGACGCCGCGGGTGACGACGGGAACAGCCGCATTTTCGGCATCGCGACTACTCAGAACAGCCCGGCGAATGGCGGGGGGTTCGATGTCAGTAACCCCGCTCTCGTCTACCGGTTCGATATCATCGTGGCCGCCGACGGCACAAGCCGCACCATCGAGCTCGAAGCACCGCTGAGCGAGCTCAAAGGCACCACGCTCACGTCTCCCGGCGTCATCGGTGTTTATACCTCGTCGAACTCCGTACGGTCCGTCCACGTGAGCGACGTCAGCACCGACGGCGCCACCATCCGCGTCGTCCCCTCTCCCGGCGCGCTGGCCCTCGTGGGCCTGGGCGGGCGGGTCGCTGGCCGTCGTCGTCGCCGATAAGGCCGAGGCGGCAACCAACGCGGGGTCCGATCGACACTCTATGGACGGGCGGTGGTGACGCCCTGGAGCCGAGGCTGGCCGCCGGCCCGGTCGGCGGCCCCGAAGGAGCCGGTGCCGGTGCCTCGATGCGAGGCCCTGAGCACGTGTCCGAGGTCGTGGATCGAGGGACGAGGGGTGGTCAGGCCCCGGGGCGTGCCGAGATTCAGGGGCTCGGGCGTGCCCGGGACGACCCTGAGAGCGACGATCTGTGGAAAACTCGTGAGATCGACGCCCGAGAACCACAGTAATACCGAACATAACAGAAACGGACGTGCGTAAACGGCGCCCGAGGAATGCCCAGATCGGGGTTCTGGTTGAAAAAAGTGACTCAGAGCAAAAAAGGGTTGCACAAACACGAAGTCGTGCTACACTGACGCCCATAGGAACCACGGGTCCGGAGGAGGGCCCGCGAGTATCTGGAGCGATTTGAAGGGAGCAAGACTCATGAAGACTGTGGTTACCGCTTTGGTTGCGGTTGCTGGCCTGGCCGCTGCGGCCAACGCTCAGCAGGTTCGCTCGGGCCTGGAAGTCCGCGTTTCCACGGATAACGGGGACACCTGGGCCGACAAGGTGAACGTCCTCCCGGGCAGCACGGTCCTCGTGGCGATCTTCGGTCGCTTCGAGAACGCGTACGGCCTGGGCGGGGCGACCTTCCGCATGCAGTCCGACAACCGCGCCGACGGTGACGCGATGGCGTTCGGCGCCGGGACCGCGACCGGCCGCGCCGGCGTGTTCAACTTCGGCGCCGCGACGAACGCGATCTTCACCGAGGCGGGCGGCTTCCGCCTCGACGCCGCCAGCGACGCCGCCAACGCGGGTCGCAACGCCGGCGCCACGTTCCTGCAGCGTTCGCCCTCCGCCGCCGGCGTCGGGTTCGACCAGTCGAACCCCGCGATGGCGATGCTCTTCGTCTACACGGTCTCGGGCGCTGATAACGCCCTCCGCACGATCGACTTCTGGATCGACGAGCTCAAGGGTGCGAACGCGACCGCCCCCGGCGTGGTCTCGGTCTACACCTCGTCCACGTCGACCTCGTCCTTCCAGAACACCAACGTGTGGCTCGAAGGCGCTCAGATCAACGTCGTCCCCACCCCCGGCGCCCTGGCGCTCATGGGCATGGGCGGCCTGCTCGCCGGCCGTCGCCGCCGCTAATCCCGGCCTGACGGTCCACAACCTGGCTCGGTTCTCCTCACACAGACACCGGGCCGAGCCTTGTACTTGATGACCCAGCAACCCCCGCCCGCAAGGGCGGGGGTTGTTCTTTTTCGCATCCGAGGCCTCCCGTCGCACGCGACGCTGGATGGGCCCGGCGAACAACACCCGGCGGACGGTCAGCGGACGCGAGTGGCCCTCGAAGGTTCGGGGCCGCCGCCGTGAGCGGGGGGCGAGCGATGTGGGGTTCTCGGGCGAGGTTCAGTATCGGACGACGGAGTGGATCGGGACCCCGCCCGCGGGGACGGCGGCACGCCCGCGGAGGGCGGTCAGCTCGATGAGGACGCTCATGCCCACGACGGTGGCCTGGAGGCGTCGCATGAGGTCGAGGCAGGCCGCCAGGGTCCCGCCCGTGGCGAGCAGGTCGTCGACGATCAGGACGCGTTGCCCGGGGCGGATGGCGTCGGTGTGGAGCTCGAGGCGGTCCTTGCCATACTCGAGCGAATAGTCGGCGGAGAGGACCTCGCGCGGGAGCTTCCCGGGTTTACGGACGGGGATGAAGCCGGCGGAGAGGGCCTGCGCGATGGCGGTCCCGAAGATGAACCCGCGCGATTCGGCCCCGACGACGAGGTCGACGCCGATCCCGCGGAAGGGGTTGGCCATCAGTTCGACGCCCAGGGCGAGCCCGCGCGGGCTGGCGAGCAGGGGCGTGAAGTCCTTGAAGACGATCCCGGGCTTGGGGAAATCGGGGACGTCGAGGATCAATCGAGAGAGTGAGGTGACCGGGTTCTCGTCCATGCGTGGAGCATACCGGGCGATCGGCCGGACGCTGCCCGCGGTGGATCTCGCCCGGGCTCCCCTGGCGTCTACAGTTGGCGGATGACCCCACCCGAGCCCCGGAGCCCGCGTCAGTCCAAGGGGCTCGAAGTGATCGAGCCGGTCGGCAAGCGCGTACTGATCCGCAAGGACGAGGACCGCAAGCAGACCAAAACGGGGATCCATCTCCCGGACAAGATCGAGATCCCGACGCTGACGGGGCGGGTGGTCTCGATCTCCGCACAGGTCGAGCGCGACAGCGACTACCCGATCCGGCAGTACGACCGCGTGTTGTTCAATCCCAAGCACGGCGTGCCGGTGGACTTCGAGGGGGATAACCGGCTGTACGTCATCCCGGTCGAGGACGTGGTCGCCGTGTTCCGGCGGAGCGAAGAGGCGTAGGCCCGAGGCGTCGGCCCCGCGAGAAGGATCAGCGAGCACGGCATGACGACGCGAACCGACCTGGCCGCCGCGATCGAGGATCTGCCGGACCCGCTGCACCTGCCCGCGCCGGCGGGGCGCGGGGCGGCCCCGTTCCGCGCGGTGGTCACCCCGCCGGGCTCGAAAAGCCTGACGAACCGAGCGTTGCTCCTGGCGGCGCTCTGCCGGGGGACCTCGACGATCACGGGGGCGCTGACCGACGCGGACGACGCACGGCGGATGATCGAGGCCCTGACGACGCTCGGGGCGACGGTCGAGCGGGCCGGGACGACGCTCCGCGTGACGGGGGTCGGGGGGGCCTGGACGCCCGCGGGGGCCGGCGACGTCGTGCTCGACCTGAACAACGCCGGGACGGCGACGCGGTTCCTCGCGGCGGCGTCGCTGCTCTCGCCCAGGCCCGTGGTCATCGACGGGAACGCCCGTATGCGTCAGCGGCCCATCGGCGAGCTGGGGGAGATGCTCGAAGGGCTCGGCGCCGGGGTGACGTACCTGGCCGACGCGGGGCGGCCGCCGGTGCGAGTCGTGCCGCCGGCCCCGCTCGATACCACCAAGACCGTCGATATCCCGACGACGCAGTCGAGCCAGTTTGTCTCGGCGTTGCTGCTGATCGCGCCGTGGCTCCCGCACGGGCTGACACTGAGGCTCTCGGGGGAGGTCACCAGCGCCTCGTACATCGCGATGACCATCGGGCTGCTCCAACGTCTGGGGGCGACAGTCCGGGCGAGCGCGGACCTGCGCGTGGTCCGCGTCGGGCCCGCGCGGGACGGGGCGGGCCGGCCTGTCGGGCTGCCCGCGTTCGAGTACCACGTCGAGCCCGACGCGAGCGGGGCGACGTATTTCTGGGCCGCGGCGTCCCTGGTGCGGGACGCCAAGTGCCGCGTGCTCGGGCTCGATTCGTCGTCGCTTCAGGGCGATTCGAGGTTCACCGACCTGCTCGCGCGGATGGGGTGCGAGATCACCGTCTCGCCGGCCTCGGGCGGTTCGCCGGGGTGGATCGAGTGCGCTGGCCCGGACGCGCTCCAGCCCGTGATGGCCGACATGAGCGATATGCCCGACGCCGCGATGACGCTCGCGGTGGTCGCCGCGTTCGCCCCGGGGACGTCCGTCCTCCGGGGGCTGCGCACGCTGCGGGTCAAGGAGTCCGACCGGATCGAGGCGATGCGGGCCGAACTGGCCAAGATCGGGGTCGAGTGCAAGTCGCCCGTGTTCGGTGATTCGGGCGCGATGACGATCACCCCGCCCCGTGGCGGCGTCTCCTGCTCGGCCGACGCGCCGCCCGTGGCGTTCGATACGTACGACGATCACCGCATCGCGATGTCGCTCGCGCTCGTCTCGCTCCGCCGGCCCAACATCAGGATCAACCACCCCGCGTGCGTGGCGAAGACCTACCCCACGTTCTGGGCCGATTTCGCCGGGCTGGCGTAAGCCCCTGCGGCGGGGCCCCGGCGAGAGTCAGCGGCTCAGGGGACGACGGCGGCGCGGTCGAGGTCGCGGAGGAGTTCGAGGATCATCGCGTTGCTCTGCTTGAGCATCGCGCGGTCCTGCTCCGCCAAGGCGGGGTCGCGCAGGCGCCGGTCGTTCTCCTGGTACTGCTCGATCAGGGCCCGGCGGTTCGCCGCGAGTTGCTCGTTCACCCGGCGGCGTGCGTCCTGGGCCGCCCGGGCCTGCACGGGATCGTTCGGCACCACGCGGACCGAGGTCCTCAGCACCGCGTCGAGGTCGTTCACCCACGCGGGGACCCCGCGGGCGATCCCGCCGGCCACGACCTGCGGGTCCAGGAGTGACGTCACGCGGAACGCCGGCGCCACGGCGGACCGAGCCCATCGCCCGGACCGGCTTTGCGACCAGCCGTCCCACGCCTGGGCCTCGAAGGACCCATCGGCGCCGACCGCCGAAGCGAGGCGTGCGATCTCGTCCGGCTCGGTCGCGGGTTCGAGCGACGCCCGCGAGGCCGCCTTGCGGAGCCGGGACAGGCGGATCTGCCACGCGCGCTCGAGGTGTTCGTCGGTGATCATGTCGGCGGAATCGAGGCGGTCGAAATCGCCCATGCGGACCGACGTGATCAGGGTCTGCCCGCCCCGCACGACCTCGAGCTCGACCTCGTCGCCGGGGTCGTGCGCGATGATCGCGGGACGCAGGTCGAACGCGTCGGAGACCTCGACGCCGCCGACGCGGCGGAGCACGTCGCCCGCCCTGAGCACCCGCTCGGCGTCGAACCCGCGGACGGTGCTCTGCACCACCACGCCGTCGCCGGTCATGACTCGGTTGTACGAGAACCCAAGGGCCCCCCGCGGCGAAGTCCGCAGTGCCTCGGGCCCGAGCCGGGTGAGCCGCTCACGCTGTTCGTGGCTCAGGTCCGGTGAGGAAAGTAGCCACGTGAGCGCGACGATCGTGAGCCCAGCCGATCGCAGACGAGACTCCGCGAACTCTCGCACGCGGAGGTCCGGCGAGCCGAGCTCCTTGATCGACGCGTCGACGTCCACGGGCTCGTTCCGCGGCTCCGCGATCGCGTGGAGCGGGGGCGGCGTGAGTTGTGCGGACGCGAACGGCGACGCGACCGACAGCGCGAAGACCGAGGCCGCTACGTTCCGGAGACACTCGCCGCCCATCACGCCTCCCGCGGAATCCCCCTGCATGCAAGTATAACCCTTCGGTCCGAACGCCGGAGACACATTCTGGGACCGCGGCGGCCGGCACTCCCGCGGACACCGGAACGCCGGGTTTATCGCCGTAGCGAGGTGGTCCGGGGGGCCGTCAGCCCGGTGCGGCAAAAAAAACAAGACCCCAGCGAACCGGGGTCTTGTCGAAGGATTGGGGTCTCGAACAGCCGGCCGCGTTCAGCGGCGACGGCGGGCGGCGACCAGACCACCGAGGCCGAGCAGGGCGAGGGAGCCCGGCGTCGGGACGGTGATGATAAGGCCGCGGGTGATCTTCTTCTCGATGAAGGCGACGCCGTCAGCCCCGGCGATCGCGATCAGGTTGTTGTTGATGACGAGCTTGACCTTGGTCCAATCCGGGGGATTGAGGGTCAGGTCGACCGCGCCGGTGAGCGTCCAGTTCGTCACGCCGCTGTTGGCGTCGAACGTGGCGTTGTCAGAGGCGACGCGGAAGTTGAGCAGGTCGGTGACGAACATGGCCATGTTCGCGGCGACGTACCCGTTGGACCCGGGGGGGAAGATCCCGTAGTCACCGATCTCGGTGATCGTGATCTGGTCGAAGCGGAAGCCCTGGAAGGCTTCGAGGGTGACTTCGAGGCGGTCGCTGACCTGAGCGGCGCCGCCGTTGGCCGCCTGGGCCCGGAAATTCTGCGGGAAGAACACGAAGCTGTCGCCGCCGACGAGCGTCGGGCTGCCGAACAGGCCGTTGTCCGATCCGCCGCCGGACCAGGTGAAGAAGTTACCGACGCCGTTGGGGTTGTTCCACGGCACGAAGGCGTTGGCCGAGCCGGCCAAGGCCATCACGCCGAGCGTTGCGATTCCGAAAAACTTGGTCATATTCATCCTCTCCTTCTGGGGGAATCCACTCTCATCCTACATCAAATCCCGACCCGTGCAAACCAAATCTCCGATTTGTGCCCGAATCCGACGGACTTGTGACTCCTCTACGTTCGTCTTCAGTGTAGCCCGATGTTCCCGAGCGTACAAGGCATTCTACCTAGCGGGGGATTTCTTTTCGATCCGCTTGACCTATCAAAATACTTACCGACGGCGCCGGAGCGCGGTCAGACCGAGCATGCCGAGGACCACCGCCGACCCGGGGGCGGGGATGATCTGGATGCCGACCGCGGACCCGAAGACCTTCTTTTCGATCCAAGCGACGCCGTCGAGCGAGAACGCGAACAGGTTGTTGTTGAGGACGATCCGGAGGCGGCGGGCGCTCTGGGGGGTCACGTCGACCTCAGCGGTCCCGCTCCAGTTCCCGATGCCCGAGGTGATCGGGGAACCCGGGGTGGTCAGGAGGTCGTTCTGGACGACCTGGGCGGTGTCGAGGTTGGTGGCGAACAGGGTGCCGCCGGCCTGGACCGAGCCGGTCCCGATCACGCCGTAGTCCCCATACTCGGTGACGCGGATCTGCGTGAACTGGAAGTTGGCGTGGGCCTCGAGCTCAAATTCGAGGCGGTCACCGACGATGCTGGCGCCCGAGCCGGCCGTGCTCTGGGCCCGGAAACCCGAGGGGAAGAACACGAACGTGTCCCCGCCAACGAGCACGGGGCTGCCGAAAAGCCCGTTATCCGAGCCGCCGTTGGACCAATCGAAGCCGGTGCCCGTCCCGTTGGGGTTGTTCCACGGAACAAATGCGGACGCGGCCGAGGTCACCCCGGCTACGGCCAACAAACAGAAAACAGAACGTGTCATGTCTCTCTCTCCCTATGACTGCCGTGTCTTCACCCCGGGTGCGGGCGGAATCGCGCCCGGAGTGACTCTCCTATGACTCGGCACGCAGTGTACTTCAAAAAAGACCGTGGGCAAGATGAATTTGTGCTTTGCGGCAAAAAAGTGCACGTACTGCGCGAATGCGCACCCTGATTTGAGGCATACGGATTCACCTCAAAGATCGATAATCGGTATTTGATAGGTGTTGCGACCGAGGCAACGCTTTCGTGCGGCGAGCGGCGGGCTTTCAAGGGGGTGGGGGAGGCATCGGAGTGGGCGTGGGAGAGGGAGAGGGGTGGGGGTGGGGGTGGGGAGATTCGATCGGGCATCGGGTCGTGGGCAAAAATGAAAAGAGCCCGGGAATCCCGGGCTCTTTGGGAGTCTGAGAGGGATGTTCAGCGGCGGCGACGGATGGCGACCAAGCCGGCGAGGGCGAGGACGCCCGCGGAGCCGGGGGCGGGGACGATCTGGATGGCGATGCCCGACCCGAAGACCTTCTTCTCGATGAAGGCGACGCCGTCGGGCGTGCTCACGGCGAAGAGGTTGTTGTTGAGGACGACGCGGACGCGGGTCCACTGGGGGGACGCGTCGCTGAGGTCGACGTTGGCGTCGCCGCGCCAGTTGCCGAAGCCGGGGGTGTTGATGGGTGAGCCGGGGGTGGTCAGGATGTCGTCGAAGCGGACGTCGAAGGTGTTGAGGTTGGTGACGAAGAGGGTGCCGCCCGCGCCGACGCTCCCGCCCTGGCCGACGATCCCGTAGTCGCCGAACTCAGCGATGCGGATGCCGCTGAGGAAGAAGCCGGTGTTGACGATGATGTCGAACTGGAGGCGGTCACCGACGCTGGCCGCGACGCCGTTGGTGCTTTCCGCCCGGAAATTTTGGGGGAAGAACACGAAGGTGTCGCCGTTGACGAGGGTGGGGCTGCCGAAGAGGCCGTTGTCCGACCCGCCGTTGTCCCACGCGAAGTTGGAGCCGTTCCCGCTGGGATTGGCCCAGGGAACGAAAGCAAAGGCCGAGCCGGCCGACGCGAAGAGCGCCGCAGCCGAGGCCACCATCAGGTTCTTCATCTGCATACTCATCCCTCCAGAAAAGCAAAACTGGTCCGTCAGCCCCAATAGGCATTGCGTTTGCCATTCCGGCAACCCGTTCCCGCGAAAACAACGCAGAAAATCGGGTCGCCCGCCAGATCGCGCGAAGGGCGACCGAGCGCGGCCCAGCCCGCGCCGTCCCAGTGTTTGGAGTTTGTGCGATATGGGTCAGATCGACGGCTAGCAGCCGAGGTCGAACTGGTCGATGAATACCCGAACGTCAACCGCACTGAGTGTGCCGTCGCCGTCGCGGTCGGCGCGAGGGTCCCCGGCCTCCCACGCCGCGAGGAACGCGTCGGCGTCGAAGAAATCGACAAATCCATCCATATTGAAGTCCGCGGCCGGGCCCACCTGAACCTCGACCGCGGGCATCAGAACGACCCGGCGGGCGAAGCCGTCCACCAGCACCTCGACCGACCCGGTCCGGCAATCGCCCGTCGCGGTCAGGTCGATCTCGTACACCCCGGCGCCGAGGGCGCGGACCCGCTCGGTAACGAGGCCCGGGGTGGCGCGGTCGATGGCCATGAGCGTGGCGGGTGCGTCGACGGGACGATCGCCCCAATCGACGAGTCGGGCCGTGAGCGTCGCGGTCGAGACGCCGTCGGCTGGGAGGTAGGCCAGGCGCGGGGAGACGGACGAGCGGACGGCGTCGGGTACGCCCACGAGCCCGGCCCGCCACTGGTCGAACTGCTCTCGGAGGGTGAGAACGGGGTCGGGGTCCTGGGCGCGGGTGTTGGCGATGTTGAACTCCATGAAGGTCTCGCCCGAGGCGCACCCGGCCTCGCCGAAGTCGATGGCCCCGGGGGCGGCGAGGTTCGACATCACGAGGACCGTGCCGGAGCCCGAGACGGTGCAGACGGCGTCAACGTCCCCGTCGCCGTCCACGTCGCCGAGCGCGAACTGGAGCGGGGAGAACCCGAGACGGAAGGTGCGCATGGGCTCGAAACCGCCGTCGGGGAGCCCGCGGAAGACGCCGACGGCCTGCGCGCTTCGCATGAGCACGAAGAGGTCGTTGGTGCCGTCGCGGTCGGCGTCGGCGACGGCGAGCTGGGCGGGGCCCGACGCCGCGGGGAGCGAGACGGATTCGTACCCGGCGTCGCGTCCGATGTAGACGCGGACCACGGGCTCGTTGACGGACACGGTCGCGAAACTGGGCCTGGATTCGCCGGGGATCGCGAGGGGGAGCACGTGGGTGAGAGGCTGGGGGAGGGAAACGAGGGTCTGGCGGGTGAATGCCCCGACGCCGGTGTTGATGAGGGCGGTCACGGCGCGTCCCGAGCCGTGGGCGACGAGCAGGTCGGCGTCGCCGTCGAGGTCGAGGTCGGCCGCGGCGAGCCAGACGGGGCCCGGGTCCACGTCGAGGCGTGCGGATCGGTTGAAACGGCCGTCGCCGGTATTGAAGAGGACGGTGACGGTGTTGGCGGAGCCGCAGGCGGCGGCGAGGTCGGGGAGGCCGTCGCCGTCGAAGTCGGCGGACGTCAGGGCCGTGGGCCCGGCGGCGGTGACGTACAGGGTGTTACCGAAGGTCCCGTCGGGTCGGGCGAGCAGGACCGCGACCTGGGAGTTGGCGTTCCGGGTGAACGCGAGGTCGGGGAGGCCGTCGTCGTTGAGGTCGGCGCGGAGGAGGTCCCGCCCCGGGCCCGAGGATGGCGGGACCGCGGCGGGGAGGGCGAACCGGGCGGGCCCGCCGGGTTGGGTCGTGTTGCGGACGAGGGTGAGGCCCGCGTTCCCGGACCCGTTGGCGACGACGGCGTCGGGCCGGCCGTCGTTGTCGATATCGGCGAGGATCACGTTCTGGGGGCTGGCGCCGGCGCGGTAGGCGGCTCGGCAGTTCTGGGCGTCGCCGGCCCGGGCGATGAGCATGTACGCGATGTGGGCGGACTTGGTGAACTGCGGGGGCGGGGCCCCGCACCCCGTGGGGTTGTTGACCTGGCAGGAGCAGCGGCCGTCGCCGCCCATCAGCCGGGCTGCCTCCATCGAAGCCATGAGCTTCTCGGCGAGGTCGCCCGGGGTGTTCTCGATGGCCTCGACGGCGCGATCGACGACGGGGGCGCCGGTCAGGACGTTGCCCTGGACCGCCCAGACAAGGTCCCCGGTGCGTCCCGTGCGTCCGCCGGCCCAGGCGCCGGCCCCGGTGCCCGAGAACGTGAGGGTGTCCCCGCGGGTCGAGGCGATGCCGTACTGCCGGGTCTGGTGCCCCGAATCGGAGGCGGCGAGCCCCGCGAGGATCTGGGGGAGGGGGAGGCCGTCGAGGAGCCCGTCGCGGATGAGGGTGCGGTTGAGCCCGGTGGCATCGACGAAGGACTGGGCGGTGGCGGCCCCGACGCCGGGGATGAGGACGGGGGGGTTGGCCTGGAGGTCGAACCCGGTGAGGCAGGTGGCGGAGGCGACGGCGACTTCGCCGGTCCGGGTGTCGATGATGATGATGGACCAGGTGGCGTGCGCGGCGGCGGCGAGGGCGGCGGCGGCGGTCAGGCCGAGAACTCGTGGGGTGAACATGGCGTGCTCCTGGCCCCGGCGGACGCCGGCGGTGGGGGAGAAGATCGACCCGATCGGGTCGGTTCGTTGTACCCGATCGCGTCGATTCCGCCAACGCCGAAAGAGGGCGGTGGTGAGCGCGGTCCCGGGCTAGTACCCGGCGGGGCGGCCGCCCTTGCGAGGGTCGCAGGCGGCGTCGAGCCCCGCGCCGTCGCGGGCGGCGCGGATGATCTGGACGTTCCCGATGGCGTCGCTGCGGCGTGTCCGGTGCCCGGCGGCTTCCAGGGCCGGGACGAGCCCATCGGCGTCGGCGAGCCCGGCCTCCAGGAGCAGCACGTCGGGCGTCCATTGGTGATGGAAACGGGGGGCGGCGAGGGCGTCGCCCGCGGGCATGTCG
Source organism: Phycisphaeraceae bacterium (assembly GCA_015200025.1). Taxonomy (GTDB): domain Bacteria; phylum Planctomycetota; class Phycisphaerae; order Phycisphaerales; family UBA1924; genus UBA2396. Next base: position 2,340,975 of record CP054186.1, read on the forward strand.
TGAACAAGGACGTTGAGGGCGGCCTGGAGTGTGGAGGAGATGATGCGGGGGCCGCCGCTGGCGCCGGCGACGAGGACGACGCGGCCGTGGTCGGCGGGGTCGAGGGCGATCAGCGGGGTCATGCTCGAGAGCGGGCGCTTGCCCGGGGCGGGCGCGTTGCGTGCGGACTGGACGAGCCCGAAGGCGTTGGGGAGCCCGGGGCGCGTGGCGAAATCGTCCATCTGGTTGTTGAGGACAAACCCGAAGCGTTCGGCCGCCCGCAGCGACCCGAAGACGAGGTTGATCGTCTCGGTGCACGCGACGGCGTTGCCCTGGGCGTCGACGACGGAGAAGTGGCTGGTCCCCCCGTCTCGATGCGGCTCGGCGTGCCCTTCCTCGCCCGCGGGGATCGAGCCGTATCGCTCGTGGGGGAGGACGGCGTCGGGGAGGAGCGTGGCGGCGAGGCCGCGGAGGTAATCCGGGGAGAGCAGACGCGCGACGGGCACGTCGACAAAGGCGGGATCCCCGAGCCATCGGGCACGGTCGGCGAAGGCGTGCTTGGCGGCCTCGGTGACGCGGTGGATCGCCTGGGGCGAGCGGGGCGGCGTGGCGCGAAGGTCCGGGAGCCTGGCGTCGAGGATCGCGAGCGTCTGGGCGAGGGCCAGCCCGCCCGAGCTGGGCGGGGGCATCGTGTGGATCGTCTTCCCGCGGAACTCGAGGGTGAGCGGGTCCACGCGGGCGACGCGGAACGAGGCGAGGTCGGCGAGGGTGAGCACCCCTCCGTCCGCGGCGGCGGCCTCGACGATGGCGTCGGCGACGGGCCCGCGGTAGAACCCGTCGCGCCCGCGCTGCGCGATAAGCCGGAGCGCCGCGGCCTGCTCGGGGAGCCGGATCACGTCGCCCGGCTTGATCGCACCCCGCGCCAGGAAGCGGTCCCAGACGAACGCGAAGCGGGCCGAGCGGGCCGGCTCGTCCTTGCGGATCCAGGCGATGACCTCGGCGGCGGAGGCGGCGTAGTGCGCATCGACGGTGAACCCTTCCTCGGCCAGGCGGATCGCCGGGGCGAGGACGGCGTCACGCGACATCCCGCTCCCGAACTCTTCCAACGCGTGGAGCAGGCCCGCGACGGTGCCCGGGACGGCGACGCCCCGCCCGCCGTGGGTCGCGGCGTCGGGTTCGAGGGCGAGGTAGAAGTCGGGCGAGACGCCCGCGGGGGCCTGCTCGCGGTAGTTGAGGGCCGTGGTGAGCGTGCCGTGCCTGGGGTGGTCCTTGAGGTGGATCACCATGAACCCGCCGCCCCCGATGCCGCAGGAATACGGGCGGACGACCGAGAGGGCGAAGGAGGTGGCGACGGCGGCGTCGACGGCGTTGCCCCCGGCGCGGAGGATCTCGGCGCCCGCTTCGCTGGCGAGGTGGTGGTCGGCCGCCACCGCCGCCGACGCGAACGCCCCCGCGTGCTGACCGGCGGGCGTCGCCCCCTCGGCCGGCTGAGCGGACCACGATCGGGCCGCGGGGGCAAGGAGCACGAGTCCGAGAGCCAGGACGGCGTATCGCATGGAGTTCACCGGGGCGGATCGGGGCGAGGGGACGCGGGGTTGGGATCGATTCGGGGCGGACGGGGGAATCTTTGGGGCCGGGCTGGGCGCGGGGCGTGTGTTCTGTCAGAATACCGCGATGAAGCCATCGATGATCGTGCCCTCGGTCGTGTTCATGGTTCTTGCCGCGTCGTGGTCGGGCGGGGCGCAGCCGGGCGGGCCAGGGGCGGGGCGGGACGCCGCCCCGGTGGCGGCGCCGGGGCCGGTCGAGACGTACACCGGGAGGTCGGTGCTCCGGGTCGAGACGCGCACGCCGGCGGAATTGATGGCGGTGATGGCGCTGGCGGAGGACGTGTGGACGCACACGCCGCGGGTGGGCCCGCTGGACGTGATGGTGACCCCGGACCGGGCCGGGGCGGTGCGGGCGTACGCCGCGGCCCGGGGGCTCCCGGTGGAGGTCATGATCCCCGACGTGGCGTCGGCGGTGCGCGAGGAGCGGGCCCGGATCGAACGCTCGAACCTGGCGAGGGGCCTGGGGTGGTACGAGGACTTCAAGGACCTCACGCAGGTGTACGCCAAGGTGGATGAACTGGTGGCGGCCCACCCCGCGATGGCCTCGCAGGCGGTGATCGGCCAGGGGCACGAGGGCCGGCCCATCCGCGTGCTGCGGATCTCGGCCCCGGATTCGCCGGAGAACCCGCGCGCGGGCCGGCGTCAGGTCATCTTCACGGGGACTCAGCACGCCCGGGAATGGGTCAGCCCGATGACCGTGATGTACATCGCCGAGACGCTGCTGAACGCGTACGGGTCGGACCCGGACGTCCGCGCGGCGATGGACTCGATCGAGTTCCTGATCGTCCCCGTGGTCAACCCGGACGGGTACACGTTCTCGTGGACGAACCAGCGGATGTGGCGGAAAAACCGCCGCAACAACGGGAACGGGTCCTTCGGCGTCGATACCAACCGCAATTTCCCGTACCAGTGGGGCGGCGAGGGGGCGAGCGGGAACACCGGGAACGACACGTACCGCGGGCCCTCGGCGGGGTCCGAGCCCGAGACGCAGGCCGTCATGGCGCTCGCCAACGCGGCCCCGCGGCTCGACGCGCACATCGACTTCCACAGTTACTCGCAGCTGATCCTCTCCCCGTGGGGGTATACCTCGTCGCTCCCGCCCGACGCGGCGCTCTTCGACGACCTCAACGCGCGCATGGCGTCGGCGATCCTGGCGACGTGGGGGCAGACCTACGTGGGCGGGCCCTCGTACACGACCATCTACCCCGCCTCGGGCGTGATGCCCGACTGGATGTACGGCGCCCGCGGGGCCCTCTCCTGGACGATCGAGCTCCGCGACACGGGGCAGTTCGGGTTCATCCTCCCCGCCGACCAGATCCTCCCGTGCGCCCAGGAGAACTTCAACGCGGTGATGGAACTCGCGGGGTTCGTCCAGAGCCCGGTCTCGATCTCGTTCCCGGGCGGGATCCCCTCGGAGCGTCCCGCCGGCGCCCCCGCGTCGTTCGGCGTGACCGTCTCGGCGTGGAACGACACGGTCGCGTCGGCGGCCCTGTGGTACCGCCGGGCGGGCGAGGCGGCCTTCGTGTCGGCGCCGCTCGAGTCCCTCGGCGGCACGGCGTACCGGGCGACGCTCCCGGCCTCGTCGTGCGGGGTGGTGACGGAGTTTTACATCGAAGCGTCGGGCGTCTCCGGCCGATCCGGGCGGGCGCCCGCCGGCGCGCCGGGCGTGTTCTTCGCCTCGTCCGCGGCCGATCGGGTGGTGGTGTTCGCCGACGCGTGCGAGGGCGTGAACGGGTGGGCGGTGGGGGCCCCGGGCGATGCCGCGACGACGGGGCTGTGGTCCAACGACGTGCCGCAGGCGACGGCGGCGCAGCCGGGGAATCAGGTGACGCCCGGCGGGGCACGCTGCTGGATCACCGACGGGCGGGCCGGGGCGGGCGTGGGGACGTACGACGTGGACGGCGGGGCGACGACCCTGACCAGCCCGCGGTTCAGCGCCCTGGGCCCGTCGGGCTGGATCAACCCGCGGGTGACGCTGGCGTACTGGCGGTGGTACAGCAACGACCGCGGGTCGAACCCCAACACCAACTCGATGCCGGTGCTGATCTCGAACGACGACGGGGCGACGTGGTCCCCGGTCGAGCTGGTCGCCGAGAACGCGGGGCGGTGGGTCGAGAAGCGGTGGGACCTCGCGGGCGTCGGCGGTGGGGGGGTGGTACCCACGGACCGGATGAGGCTGCGGTTTGTGGCGCGCGACCTGACGGGCGCGATCGTCGAGGCCGCCGTCGACGAGGTGTCGGTGGCCGTGACGGGGTGCCCGCCCAACCCGGCGGACTTCAACGGTGACGGGTTCATCGATTTCTTCGACCTCGACGCGTTCATCGAGTGCTTCGAGGGCGGCGCGTGCCCCGAGGGCAAGACCGCGGACTTCAACGGGGACGGGTTCATCGACTTCTTCGACCTCGACGCGTTCGTGGAAGCCTTCGAGAACGGCTAAGGCCGCGGGCGCCGAGGGGTGTGGATGCGGTGGCGGTGATGGGGTGGTGGGGGCGGCTACCATCGGCCCGCCGGGCCCGGCACGGGCTGCGCGTCCGGACGGAGCCTTGCCGTGAACACCCCGGGAACGGGGGCCGCCCCCGACATCGAGTTGAAACCGACCAGCGCTCAGCACGCCGAGGCCCCGGGCATGCGGGACCGACCCGCCGACCGTTGGATCGTCGTGCGCGGGGCGCGTGAGCACAACCTCAAGAACATCGACGTGCGGATCCCGCGGGACCGGCTGGTGGTGATCACGGGGTTGTCGGGGTCGGGCAAGAGCAGCCTCGCGTTCGACACGATCTTCGCCGAGGGTCAGCGCAAGTACATGGAATCGCTCTCGGCGTACGCGAGGCAGTTCCTCGACCAGCTCAAGAAGCCCGACGTGGACGAGATCGAGGGCATCCCCCCGACGATCGCGATCGAGCAGCGGACCAGCGGGGGGAACCCGCGCTCCACCGTCGCGACGACGACAGAGATCTACGACTACCTCCGCCTGCTCTACGCCCGCTGCGGGACGCCCTGCTCCTGGGCCCCGACCAAGACAAAGAAAGACGGCGAGGTCGTCGAGCGGTCGGGCCGGCCCATCTCGGCGACGTCGAGCACGCAGATCGTCGACGCGATCCTCGCCTCACGCCGCGGCGCCCGGGCGATGGTCCTCGCGCCGGTCGTGCGTGCCAAGAAGGGCTTCCACCGCGACGTGCTCGAGGGGTTCGTGGCGCAGGGGTGGTCTCGGGCGCGCGTCAACGGCACGGTCGTCGAGCTCCGCGAGGTGCTCAAGGAGCCCGGGGAGAACCCGCTCAAACTCGGGCGGTACGAGAAGCACTCGGTGGACGCCGTCGTGGACCGGCTCGTCGTGTCGGACGAGTCGAGGCCGAGGCTCGCCGAGAGCGTCGAGGCGGCCCTGAGGCTGGCGGAGGGCGCGTGCGTCCTGGCCGCCGAGGGCGCGGACGGGTCGTGGTCGGACACGACGTTCAGCACGCGTCTGGCGGACCCGGACCACCCCGAGTACGCCCTCGACGAGCTGGAGCCGAGGCTGTTCTCGTTCAACTCGCCGCAGGGGGCGTGCCCGACGTGCCACGGGCTGGGGACGGTGCTCGAGCTCGACGAGGCGCTGGTCCTGCCCGACGAGTCGCTCTCGCTGAGCGAGGGGGCGGTCGCGTGCTGGAGCAAGAACGGGCACTGGAAGGCCTGGTTCAACCGGAGGCTCAAGAAGTTCTGCGCGCGGTTCGGGGTCTCGTTCGCGGCCCCGGTGAAGTCCTTCACGAAGGCCCAGCGGCGGATCCTTCTCTACGGGGCCACGCCCGCCGACCTCGCGGCGGCCGCCCCGGGCCCGAAAAAGGACTGGCCCGGGGTGATCCCCGAGACGATGAAGTGGTGGGAGACCACGCCCACCGAGAACGTGAAGGAATTCCTCGGGCAGTTCCTGTCGCAGAAGCCCTGCGCGACCTGCCGGGGCGACCGCCTGCGGATCGAGGCGTTGCACGTGCTGCTGTCGAGCGCCCACGCGGCGGACCGCTCGCGGGCGTTCTCGTCGTCGGTGATCGGGCGCCCGCGGTCGGACGGGACGATGCTCAACATCGCCGAGTTCTCGCGGCTGACGATCCCCGACGCGGCCGCGTATCTCGAAGGGCTGGACCTCTCGCCCGAGCGGCGCGTGGTGGCCGACCCGATCCTGCGCGAGGTGCACAACCGCCTGCGCTTCCTCACCGGCGTGGGGCTGGAGTACCTCTCGCTCGACCGGCGCACGGCGACGCTCTCGGGGGGCGAGGCCCAGCGGATCCGCCTGGCGTCGCAGGTGGGGTCGGGGCTCGTCGGCGCGTGCTACGTCCTCGACGAGCCCACCATCGGGCTCCACCAGCGCGACAACACGAGGCTCATCGCGACGCTGAGGCACCTCGCGGACATCGGGAACTCCGTGCTCGTCGTCGAGCACGACGAGGACATGATCCGGGCCGCCGACCACGTGCTGGACATCGGCCCGGGCCCCGGGGTCCACGGCGGGCGCGTCGTGGCGGAGGGGACGGTCGAGCAGATCTCGGGCACCCCGGGATCGCTCACGGGGGATTACCTCGCCGGCCGCCGCGAGATCGACCGGCCCGCGCGCCGCCGGGCCCTCTCCGAGAAGCAGGCCATCGTGGTCAAGGGCGCGAGGCACAACAACCTCCGCAACGTCGACGCGGCGTTCCCGCTGGGGGGGATCATCTGCGTCACGGGCGTCTCGGGCTCGGGCAAGAGCACGCTGGTGAACGACATCGTGCTCGCCGCCGTCCGGCGGAAGCTGCTCGGGACCCGCGAGACCCCGGGGGACCACGATTCGGTCAAGATCCCCGGGACCCTCGACCGCGTGATCGAGGTCGACCAGAGCCCGATCGGACGCACGCCCCGCAGCAACCCGGCGACGTACACCGGGATCTTCGACGACATCCGCACCGTCTTCGCACAGTCGAAGGAGGCCAAGGTCCGCGGGTACAAGCCCGGGCGGTTCAGCTTCAACGTCACCTCGCAGAACGGCGGCGGACGCTGCGAGGCCTGCCAGGGGCACGGGCTCAAGAAAATCGAGATGCACTTCCTCCCCGACGTGTACGTCGAGTGCGAGGTCTGCCGCGGGAGGCGGTACAACCGCGAGACCCTCGAGGTGCTCTACCGCGGGAAGAGCATCGCCGACGTGCTCGCGATGACCGTCGAGGCGGGCGTGGCCTTCTTCGAGAACCACCCCAAGATCGCCCGCGTGCTCCGCTGCCTCCACGACGTGGGGCTCGACTACATCCAGCTCGGGCAGCCCTCCACGCAGCTCTCCGGCGGCGAGGCCCAACGCATCAAGCTCGCGACCGAGCTGGGCAAGACCGGCTCCCACGTGGTCAACCAGGAGCTCGCCAAGGACCGCCCCGCGGGTATCCTGGGCCCCCTGGGCTCGACGCTCTACGTCCTCGACGAGCCGACCACGGGGCTCCACTTCGAGGACATCCGCAAGCTCGTGGCCGTCTTCGACCGCCTCGCCGACGCGGGCAACACGCTGATCGTCATCGAGCACAACCTCGACGTGATCAAAAGGGCCGACTGGATCATCGACCTGGGCCCCGAGGGCGGCGACGGGGGCGGTCTCATCGTCGCCCGCGGCACGCCCGAGGACGTCGCCCGTGTCCCGCGGAGCCACACGGGGCGCTACCTCAAGCCGCTGGTGGGGTGACCGGTCGGCGGGCCGCGCGGCGCGCCGCCAGTACGCGGCCTTACGTGTTGAACAGGAAGTGGCAGACGTCGGCGTCGCGCATCACGTAGTCCTTGCCCTCGATGCGCATCTTCCCCGCCTCCTTGATCGCCTTCTCCGTCTTGAACTTCTCCAGGTCCTCGACCGAGTAGACCTCGGCCCGGATGAACCCGCGCTCAAAGTCCGTGTGGATCACGCCGGCGGCCTGCGGGGCCGTCGCCCCCACGGGGATCGTCCACGCCCGGATCTCCTTGGGCCCCGCGGTGTAGTACGACTGCAGCCCCAGCAGGCGGTACGCCGCACGGGCCAGTCGGTCCAGCGCGGGCTCCTCCATCCCCAGGCTCTGCAACATCTCCTTCTTGTCGGCCTCGGGCAGTTCCGCCAACTCGCTCTCGATCTTCGCGCACACCGCCACCACCTCGGCCCCGTCCGCCTTGGCCCGATCCCGCACCGCCCGGCACAACGGGCCCTCCCCGTTCACGTCGTCCTCGTCCACGTTCATCACGAACAGCACCGGCTTGGACGTGATCAGCCCCAACTGCTTGAACGCCCTCGCCTGGTCCGGGTCGTCGAACGACACCGCCCGGGCCGGACGCCCCTCGTCGAGCACGGGCTTGAGCTTCTTGAGCACCTCGGCCCGGGCGACGGCCTCCTTGTCCCCGCTCCGCGCCGCCCGCTGGGCCTTGTCCAACGCGCCCGCGACCGATTCGAGGTCGGCCAGGACGAGCTCGGTGTTGATGATGTCGATGTCGCGGAGGGGATCCACCGTGCCCTCGACGTGGGTGATGTCCTCGCCCCCGGGGGCCTTGGTGAAGCACCGGACCACCTGCAGGATCGCGTCGACCTCGCGGATGTGCGAGAGGAACTTGTTGCCCAGGCCCGCGCCCTCGCTCGCCCCCTTGACGATCCCCGCGATGTCCACGAGCCGGAGCATCGCCGGGATCACCTTCTGGCTCTCGATGTGCGCGCGGATGACCTCCAGGCGAGGGTCGGGGATCGGGACGACCCCCACGTTGGGCTCGATGGTGGCGAAGGGGTAGTTGGCGGCCAGGGCGCCCGCCTTGGTCAGGGCGTTGAACAGGGTGGACTTGCCGACGTTCGGGAGACCGACGATGCCTGCTTCCATGGGCCCGCATGGTAGACGGGGCGCGGGCCGGGCCCGGGGGCCCCCGGAGGCCGGGGGTGTGGCCCGGGACCGGCCCGCGTGGAGGCCGGCCCGATCAGCACCCCCGCTCGAAGGCGTCGATGAACGCGTCCACGTCGAAGAAGTCGAGGAACCCGTCGAGGTTGAGGTCCGCGTCGCGTCCGGCCGGGCATTCGCCCCGCTCGAAGCACGCGATGAAGTCGAAGAAATCAAAGTAGTCCACGAACCCGTCGAGGTTGAAGTCCGCCTCGCAGACCGGGACGCTCTCGCCGCGGGGCTCGTCGACGGGGTCGATGTCGTACCACCCGCGACCGGCGTTGCGGGGCGACTCGTTGTGACGCGAGCGGGGCAGGTCGGTCAGGCGGCCCAGCGAGAGGTCGCCGGCCTCGGGCCACGGGCTGCCGGGCAAGGGCGCCCAACGCCCCGAGCCCGGGTCGATCGCGTAGTGCCGGAGCGATCCCTCGGCGGAAACGATCAGGTCGCCCTGGCCCCCGAAGGCGATCCCACGGATCTGCCGGAGCCCGCCGTGCGATGCCGTCTCCCCGAGCGAGGCGCGACCGCTCGCGGGGTCGAAGACGACCTCGAACACCCCGTTCACCCCGGACGAGGCGATCCAGGGCCGGCCCGTCAGGGGGTTGACCGCGACCGAGCCATCGCCGGCGACGGTGAGCCCGCCGGGGATCGGCGTGTTCCCGATCAGCCCCAGGTCGATCCCGAAGCGGTAGATCCGCCGCCCGGCGTCGGCGAGCGCGACGACGCCGTCCGTCGCGTCGTCGATGGCCCACGCGTTGATCGCCGCGGGCAGATCCAGGACACCGACACGCTCGAGTCGTTCATTCGCGAGCGTGTACTTCTCGACCGAGGAACCCAGCTGGAGGAACACGTCGCCGAAGCGGTCCAGGAGCATGCGGTCGGGGGCGCGGGGGAACTCGCCGAGGCGCTCGAACCGGTCGTCGACCGGGTCGTACCGGAAGAGCCCGGCGGGCCCGTCACGCCCGCCCCCGACGAGCGCGAGGTAGGTCGCGTCCGTGTAGTTGAACACGGCGTCGAGGAACCCACCCCCGGTGGGGGAATCGATGAGCAGGTTGGCGGGGGCCGCGCTCTTCCAGACGCCCCCGAGCCGGATCACTTTGAGCTGGGTCGGGTCGCTCGGCCTGGTGCCCAGCACGACCAGGGGCAGCAGGTAGCGGTACGAATCGATCACCCGCACCGGGTCGGTGGAGGTCCCGGAGAACGACTCCTCGAACGCGTACACGAACGCGTTGTCGCCGTCCATGTTCAGGAACCGGCGGTAGAACGTGCGCGTGACGCGCTCGAAGGGGGATTGCAGGATCTGGGATTCGCTGCTCGGGTCGGTGTTGGGGTCGTGGTACAGGATGACCGGCCTCCTCTCGTTGCAGGCGTTGAGGACCCCCACGGCCGTGACCGCGTGCCCACCGTCGCGCTCGAGCTCGGCCCCGTCGCGGTAGTACCGCCCGTACCCGAACATCGTCGGGAACCCCATCCGGATCGTGTTGTGGATCGTCTTGGGCTTGGGGTACGACGACCCGCTGGCCTTGTAGCTGAACACGATGAACCGGCTCCCGTGCCCGCGGTCGACGAGCCACCGGTACAGCCCCGAGTTCGCGTCGGCGAAGCTCGTCCCGCCGTCGTCGGTCTTCATGTACTGCCCGAGGTCGTAGAGGTGGGTCCCGACGGCGTTGTAGATCGGGTTCTGCTGGGCCCAGTCGTTGGTGCTGGCGTTGCGGATGACGTTGTACCCCGACGAGTCGATCATCGCGAGGAGGTTGGTCGCCGCGGTGGGCACGCAGTGCACCGACCCGTTGTTGGGGAGCCCGACGTGCGTGGGGATCGGGTAGGGGTCGTACCGCCACTGGCGACGCTGATCGAAGTCCGCGATCCCGGGCCAGAAAATGTCGCACTGGGCGTGGGCGACCCCCGCCAGCGCGGCCGTGAACGCGAGGATCGTGGCCGGGGTCGATCCGTGAACGCGGGACGAGATTCCTGATGTGCGCATAAACCCTCCTGCGGCGAGGGCGAGCCCGTGCCGCTCAACGTCATGCGGACGACGCGGCCCGGGGGCCAAACTTTCCGAGCCACACCCGAACGAACGCCCGCGGAACGACGCGAGCCCCGCGCGCGAGCCGCGGTTGACACTCGGGCATGTGGATTGCCCCTGTATTGGTGCTGTCGGCGGCCCCCGCCGAGCCGGTCCGATATCACGCGGATCGCACCCGGGCCCGCATGATCGACGCGGCGCGGGCCGGGCCGGGGAGCGCCGCCGTTACCCCTGGTTGGCGTACGCCCCGACGAACGCTTCCACGTCGTCCCCGTCGACGGCGCCGGGGAAATCGGCGTCGAGGCCGCCGTGGTCCTCGCCGAAGTTCTGGATGATGATGCAGAGACGGCCGGGCGGGATCTCGGCCTCGGGGGCACAGCGCCGTTACCATCGGGCATGTATATCGCCGCATCGATCATGTCGATCTCTGCGACCGCAGCCGCCGAGCCGGTCCGGTATCACGTGGATCTCACCCGCGCCCGCGAGCAGGCGGTGCGGGTGCGGATGACGCTCCCGGGCCCCTTCGAAGACTCGATCGACGTGCACCTCCCGGTCTGGCGTCCCGGGTTGTACCTCGTGCTCGACCAGGCCGGCACGGTCCGATGGACGCGGGCGTCGGCGGTCGAGCCCGCCGGGGCCGAGCGTCACGCGGAAATGTCCAAGATCAACAAATCCTCGTGGCGGGTGTCGGGGCTGCGGGACGCCACGGCCGTGGTGGTGGAGTACGAGGTGTGGGCGGCGAGCCTAGAGAACCGCACGCGGCACGCCGACGACACGCACGCGTTCCTGAACCCCTCCACGGTGTTCATGTACGCGCACGAGCGCCGATCAAGCCCGGTCGAGGTCCGGCTCTCGACGCCCGCGGGGTGGCGCGTCGCGACGGGGCTGCCCGCCGACGCCGACGGCGTCCTCCGCGCCGTTGAGTACGACCGCCTGGCGGACTCGCCCATCGAGGCGGGGTTCCACGACCTCATCGCGTTCGAGATCGACGGTGTCCCGCACGAGATCGCGGTGTGGACGGGCGAGGCGGCCACGCCCTCCAGCGAGCCCGCGCCCGGGTCGGTACGCTCGGCGGAGCGGTACCGCGCGATGCCGGCGGACTTCGCGGCGATCATCCGGGCGCAGGCGGCCATCTTCGGGGGGATGCCGTACGAACGCTACGTCTTCCTGGTCCATTGCCACCCGGCGGGCCGCGGGGGCACGGAGCATTACAACTCGACGATCGTCGGGTGCACGCCCGAGGCGTTCTTCGACGCGGACCGATACCGCTCGTTCCTCTCGCTGATCTCGCACGAGATGTTCCACACCTGGAACGTCAAGCGGTTCCGTCCCGCGGGCATGACGCCCTACGACTACCAGCGCGAGAACTACACCGACCTCCTGTGGGTGGCCGAGGGGACAACGACGTACTACGAGGACGTGATCCTGGTCCGCGCGGGGCTCATGAAGCCCGCGGAGCTCCTCAAGAACCTGGCGAAATCCATCGGGGACCTGCGGTCCCGCCCCGGCGCGGGCGTGCAGAGCGTGGCCGATTCGAGCTACGACGCGTGGGTGAAGTTCAACAAGCGCACGGCGGACGCGGCCAACTCGACCGTCAGCTTCTACGACAAGGGCGCGCTCGTCAGCCTCGTGCTCGACATGACCCTCCGCGAGCGCCGCGGCGGGGCCGCCTCGCTCGACACGGTCATGCGGGCGCTGCACCGTGCGTTCCCCGAGCCGACCGCCGGGTACACCGTCGCCGACCTCCGCCGGGTCATCGGGGAGGCCGCGGGCGACGACGACGGGTGGATCGACCGCTTCTTCTCGACGCTGGTCCACGGGACCGCCGACCCGGATTTCGAATCGGCCCTGATGACGGTCGGGCTGACGCTCGTGGGCGAGCCGCCGAAGGACGACGCCGCCTGGATCGGGGTGACCGTCTCCGACGAAGGCGGGCACGCGAAGGTCACCGCCGTCACGGTCGGCAGCCCCGCCGCCGACGCGGGCATCGTCCCGGGCGACCTGATCGTCGCGCTCGATGGGCACCGGGTGAGGGCCGGCGATCTCGACAAGAGGCTGGGCCGGTCGGGCCCGGGCGCGACCGCCCGCCTCACGCTCTTCCGCCACGACGTGCTGCGCGACCTCACGCTGGCCATCGCCGCCAGCCCCGCCCGGTCGTACACGATCCGCAAGGCGGACGACCCCACCGACGCGCAGAAAGCCGCGTACCGCTCGTGGCTCGGCGTGGATTGGTGAACCCGTCCTTCGCCCGCCACCGCCGGCAACGCCCCCTCTAGGAACTACTTGCGCAGGAACTCGACCTTGCCCTCGCCGGCCTTGACGAGAGACTCCGACGCGAGGTACGCCTTCGCCCCCGCGTCGCCCTTGAGGTACGCGTCCCAGAACGCGAGCGTGCCCGACTCGACCACGCGGACGATCACGCCGACGTCGGTCGTCGGCTTCTCGGCCAACAGGCGGGAGGTTTCCTTCCCGCCGTAACTCGCGTGCGTCGCGCCCTCGATGTAGACCAGGTACTTGTCGCCGGGGGGGGCGAGCTCGTACGGGTGCCGGCGGCTCTGGGGCGTTTCCTGCGTCGTCGGCGAGACGTCGAGCGACCCCGCGTAGACGATCATGGGCTTGGACACGCCCTTCCACGAATCCTCGGTGAACATCCGCGTGGTTGTCCCCTGCCCCGAGATGACCGCGAAGGCCTTGATCCTCGGCTCCGCGTACGAGCGCGCCCGCCCGATCCCACCGAGCCGGGCCGTCACCCCGCCGAGCAACTGCGTCGTCATCGCGCCCGCCGAGTGCCCGGCCATGCCGACCTTCGATGTATCAATCCACCGCGCCCCACCCTCGCCCGCCGGGCCCCCGATCGCCCGCTCGACCTCGCCGAGGGAATCGAGGATGAGCCTCACGTCGTCGCAGCGTTCGATCGGGCGGACGTTGCGGACCACGTCCTGGGCCCCGGTGAGCCGCTCGCCGCGCTCACGCCGGAGCCGGACCGAGTCCGAGTGGGTCGGGTGGACGACGACGTACCCGCGCGAGGCCCACGCCGCCGACACGTCCCCGAAGGCGTCGCGCGAGCCGCCCGCCCCGTGCGAGAACACGACGACGGGCCACGGCCCCCACGGGCCCTCGTGACCATCCGGCCGCTGGGGCCAGCGCACTCGGAGCTCCAGCTCGCCGCCGTCGTGTTTTTTGATCGAGAGGTCCTTCTGCCCGACCTTGAACGGCCCCGCAGGCGGCGCGTACTCGCCCGACGGCGTGGTCCTCGACGCCGGAGGCGTCGCGGTCGTCTCCGCCGGCTGGGGCTCGGCGAACGCCAGAGCCGGCCCCGAGACGATCACCACCGCGGAGGTCCATGCTGCCCACACCAGAGCCGTCCGTCGCATATCCGCCTCCCGATCAGGGCACGATCCGCCGGAACTCGTACGGGCCCTTGACCGATCCCCAGACTTGTTTCCCGGACGCGTCGAACCCGCGGTCCCAGGAGTCCAGCCCGTCGGGGCCGACGCGCACGTCCGACGTGGCGTACGCCGCCCCGCCCAGTTCGCTCGCGCACCCCTCGCCGACCGTCCCCCCTTCATAGAGATCGTCGGCGGTCCGTTTCAGCACCACCTCGCACCCGGGCTTGGCCGTCAGGTCCGCCGGCGTCAGGCCCCCGAGCCTCGACACGTCCTTCCACGCCTCCGCGAACCGCAGCGGCTCGCCCGGGAGCGTCAGCACGTCGCTCACGATCAGCCCGTTGTCCTGGATCCGCAGGCGGTACACACGCTGGCGGTACGGCCTCGTCGGCCTCTCAGCCTCCGCCTGCTCCACGTAGAGCCAGACCCCGTCGTTGCGGTTGGGCCAGATCCGGACCGCGTGCAGCCGGATATCACGGAACTCGCGGTCACGCCACGCCTGCGCCCGGCTCGAGAACGAGCCCGTCATCCACCCCGCCACGCGGGAGAGCTCGGCCTGCCGCTCCCGGTGTTCCCCGGCCTTCCGCGCCGTCTCGCCGTCCATCGGGGGCAGCACGATCTGCCCGCACCCCGACAATGCCCCGAGCGCCACCGCCGCCACCGCCGCCACCGCCGCCACGACCCACGCCCACGCCCACCGACGCACCGTCTCCATGACGCCGAACCCTCCGGCCCCGCCCGCCGCTCGCGCGGCATCATGGTAAGCCCCGCCCGCCCGCGAGGCCGATTACAACGGCACGCCCTCGAACAGCAGGACGAACATGTCCATGTCGAAGAAATCGATGAACCCGTCGTTGTTGATGTCGGTCTCGGGGGACGACCGCTCGAACTCCTCGTGGAAGGCGAAGAAGTCGAAGATGTCGATGAACCCGTCGCGGTTGAAGTCCACCTTGCTGGCGAGGCGGATGGTCTCCGAGACGTTCACGAGGCCCGCGCCGAAATGCCGCTCGTCCCCGATCGGCCTGGCGCCCGCCACCAGCGCCGCCATCACCTGCGCCGCCGAGAGCCTGGGGTCCATCGTCCAGGCCAGGGCGGCGGCGCCCGAGACGATCGGGGCCGCGTAACTGGTCCCGGTCATCCATCCGTACGATCCCCCGCGGGTGGGCCCGAACACCGACACCGCCGGCGCCGCGATGTCCACCGCGAGCCCGTAGCTGGAGAACCCGGCGAGGCGGTCCTCCCGGTCCGTCCCCGACACGACCACCACGCTCCGCCAGTCGAACGAGGAATAGTCCGACCCCGAGTTGTCGATGGGCCAGACCATGAGGGCCCCGCGGTCGAGGCACCAGCGCCCGATCGAATCCACCGCCGTGCTCCCGACGCCGGCGTAACTGACGTTCACCACCCGGGCGCCGTGGAGCACCGCCCAGACCGCCCCGTCGATGATGTCGCTCATGAACGCGCCGCCCCCGGGCGAATTGGACGCGCGGATCGGCATGACGGGGATCTCCCACCCGACCCCGACGCTCCCCTCACCGTTGTTCCCCGACGCCGCCGCCACGCCCGCCGTCGCCGTCCCGTGCCCGTTGAGGTCGTGGACCTCGCCCCCGGCCGATTGCGGGAGACGCCGCACCGCGTTGTACCCGGGGACCAGACGCGACGAGAGGTCCGGGTGCGTCGGGTCGATCCCCGTGTCCACCATCGCCAGCACCGCGCCCGGGTTCCCCACCGTGAACTGCCACGCCCACGGCGCCCCGATCCGCCTCAGGTGCCACTGCTGGTAAAACAACGGATCGTTCGGCTCGCCCTGCGGCATCACGTACCAATCCGGCGAAACCACCTCGTAGTCCCCCGTCTCACGGACGTACGACTCGTACGAGGCCTCGTCCACGCCCGCCGGGACTCGGACGACCATCAGCCCGACCCCATCGATCTCACGCTCGACCAACCCGTTCAGGCGTTCCAACGCCGCCGCGTGGCGAACCTCGGCCTCGCCCACCGGCAGCCCCTCTTCGATCCACCCCGGCACGGTCTTGGCCTTGAGCAACAGCCGGCCGGTTCGCCCCGGGGGCGTCCACCCCGGGGACCGTGACCCGCCGACGCCCGCCGTCGACAGCCCGGCCTGGTTGCCCGAACACCCGTCCGACTGCGCGGCGACCCCCCCGGCAAATCCAGCCAGTGCGGCGGCCGAGGCGACAACCGCTGACGCGGACCTTCCGTTCCTTCCCATTCTCGACAATCTCCTCCCGCGCTCCACAAGCCCCGGGCACGCACACTCAAATCGGGTCGCAGTCTACTCAAACCCCTCGAAAAACCGAGCGGCTTTGAGTGAAACAGGGCAGTCCCCCCCTGTCGCGAGTTCCCGAGGCGGCCCAATACCGTGCAAAGACCTTCCTCGCCGTCGGATCAAGACCTCCCCCGAGCGTGGTCCCTCCTCGCCGGGTTTGCCGCCGAACGCCGCGGCCTCCTATACTCCCTTCCCGCGATCGCAAGGCCACCGGGCCGATCGTTCCGGGCTTGTAGCTCAGTTGGCTAGAGCGCACCCCTGATAAGGGTGAGGTCGGCAGTTCGAGTCTGCCCAGGCCCATTCAGATCGACGCAGCGGGGCGTCCCCACGGGCGCCCCGCGACCGTTTTGGGTTCTATTCGCCCGCCGGCCCGGCCGCCCGACGCGAGCCGTTCCGGCCGGGGCGCACGCCCGAGCGGCGGTTTCTCCGAGGGAGTCATGATGCGCATCGACGTCGTGGGGCGGAATATCGAGGTGACCGACGCCATCCGGACGCACGCCGTCGGGAAGGTCGAGAAACTCACCAAGTACTACGACGCGATCCAGCAGATCGTGGTGACCCTCGCCAAGGAAGACCGGCACCATACGGGCGATTTCGGCGTCGAGATCCGCATCGACGTGGAACGCCACGAGGATTTCATCGTCAACGCCAAGGGACCCGACCTCTACGCCGTCATCGACGACGCGGTCCACAAGGGCGTCCGCCAGCTGACGGACCACAAGGAGCGTCTCAAGCCCGGGCACCACCGCACGGGCGGGTGACCCTCCCCCGCCGCACCCCCACCCCCGCGGCGTCCGCGCCGCGATCACTCCGGGAGGACGCCCGTGGTCAAACTGACCGAGATCATCGCCGGACCCGCCGTCGTCGCGCCGATGAGCGCGGGCGACCGCGACGCCGCCATCACCGAGTTGCTCGACCGCCTCGTCGCCGCCGGGGGCGCCCCCGCCGCCTCGCGCGACGAGATGCTCGCCCGCGTCCTCGAACGCGAGAAGAAAGGCACCACCGGGTTCGGGCGCGGGGTCGCCGTTCCCCACCTCAAGCACAAGTCCATCACCCGGATCGCCGCCGCCGTCGGCCTCTCCCCGCGCGGGATCGATTTCCGCGCCCTCGACAGCCAGCCCGTCTACACCGTCATCCTCCTGGCCTCCCCCGAGGACCGGCCCGAGGACCACCTCCAGGCCATGGAAGCGATCTTCACCTGCCTGAGCAAGGACGCCTTCCGCCGGGCCCTCCGCCAGGCCGCCACGCCCGCCGAGGCCCGCGCCGTCCTCGAAGAGTTCGACGCCCAGCCCATGGGCTGATCCCCGATACCGCCATGCCGCGCACCGAGACCAGAGCGACGATCGTGAACAAGCTGGGCCTGCACGCCCGGCCCGCGATGTCGTTCGTCGACCTCGCCGGCACCTTCGCCTGCGACGTCCGCGTCCGCAAGGACGACAACGAGGTCGACGGGAAGTCCATCATGATGATGATGATGCTCGCCGCCGCCAAGGGCGCCGAACTGGTCATCACCTGCGACGGGGACGACGCCGAGACCGCCGCCTCGGCCCTCAAAAAACTCGTCGACGCCGGCTTCGACGAGGAATAACCCCACCACCCAACCACCAACGCCCCGCGGACCGCCGCGGGTCTCTCCCCGCGCACGCCCGCCGTGTCAGTGCAGGTCGATGCCGCGCACCCCGCGCTCCGTGTGGTACCCCGGGTAAGACCCCGCGTCGAACGTGTGCATCCGCCCCCACCCGGCCCCGTCCCCCATCAGCACGCCCATCTCGAAGTCCCCCAGCGTCGGCTCCGCGATCGACAGGTCCACCCGCAGCGCCGGCACCTTCGACCACCGCCCAAAGTCCCGCCCGAACCGGATCGGCCCGGGCGTCGATTCGTACATCCAGTACATCGACAGGAGCAGCGCCTTCTTCGACGGGTACACGACCTCGGGCAGAGCTGTCGCGCGGTACTGACGCTCGTCGAGCCTCGTCGCCAGATCCCAGAAGTCGGGCGAGGCGAAGAACGCGCAGGGCAAAACGAACGGGCGGGCCGGGCCCGGCCCGTCCGCCGGACGCTCGGCGGGCCTCAGCGCCGCCGGCGCCCCGGGGCCGTCGAAGTACCCCCCGCACAGGGCTCGGTACCACAGCTCCGAGTTGAGGAAGTACCCCGAGCGGGCGTGGTGGCTCCGCTCCACCCCGCCGCAGGAATAAGGTCGCTCCTCGCCCGCGGGGTCGAAGACGATCGGGAACCGCTCCTTCCAATCACCCAGGTACTGCGTGACGAGTTGGCCCGACGACGCGAGGTTGGCCGCGGTCGAGACCCCGACCGCCCGGCGCCGGGCCCCCGCGAGCCCCGGGGCCGAAAGCGCCACCAGCAGCGCGACGATCACCACCACCAGGATCACCTCGATCAGCGAGAAGCCCGGGCGCCGTGACGCGACCCAATTCGCCGGGGGGTGATGGCCCTTGCTGGGGTGTCGAAGTCCCCCGACCACAGCGGGGAGGAGGAGCACCGCGATCGTCGCCGCCTTCCAGACGTCACCCCGTAGAGAGGAAGACCATTCAAGGTACGAGGCCCAGACGCCGTAGCACCCGCAGGACGACGGCGGGCGCACCATCGATTGCACCATGCCGCCGATCCCGAAGCACACGAGGAGAGCGATCATGAGGCAGGCGACACGACGTCGGTGGATACCCGCGAACCACAGCGCCGGCAGGAGCAACTCCGCCGCGACCACCACCGTCGAGAGTGTGGCGATCGGGGACCACGAGAGAAATGACCATCCCGCCACCGAACGGGCGAAATCGGGCAGGTCGAGCGCTTTGCCCAGGCCGAGGAAGTAAATGGCGACCATAGCCCCCGCCGGGCCGAACACGCGGCCTCGCTCCACAAGCCATGCGTGGAGGCTTCGTCGCTTCATGCGCCGCCGCCCGCGCTGCCGGAACAGTGATCACCGGCCCTGGTTTGGCCTTCGGTGCAACTGACCACGACGACAAATGATTCGACGCACATGCCCACGTCAGGGCCACAAACGTAGCGCTGATAGGTACAGCCGCAAACCTCCGGCCAGTCCATCATAGACACGATGTGGCCTTGCTCACCAAAGCCCGCTGTCTGCCATACCGAGATTTCGCACCCCTCGCTGTCACTGTCTTGAACACAACCCCAGACCGAGACACCGCCTCCCAAGATCGGCTTTTTGCAGACAATCGAGTAATCCGCGCAGCAGATTCTAGTGCCGCTCTCCACGATGCACTCCGATGCCGCGCACACGCCACCGCCCAGAACGATCGCGCATACCCAGAGCCGCCTTGTTGCAAACATCGGAACTCCTTTCAATCAAGCGACGGCACGCCGAGCCTACGACGCACGACGGTGCCGTACAATCACAAAGACCATGAGCGAGACAGGGATCATGACCCAGCCGACAGGGCGAAGCCATGCGTAACGATCCTCGTCCCGGACCATTGGCGGTATCTCGCCGACCACCCGGAGCGAACCGTCTTCTCCGATCTTTGCGATCTCGGATGTTCGAAAGTCACGCACCGTCCTGAGCACGACCTCGCCACGCAAGGGGTCGGTGTCTTTCCCGTCCGGGATCCTCGTGATCGCGTCCCACCCGCCCTCGGGCATCGGGACCGCCCCTTCGAACAGAAGCCGACGCCACCGCTTGCCGTCGGCGTGAAAGTGGTTCACTTCCCCGCACACCCATCGTTCGAGATTCTCGTTGTACGACCAGCCGGTGAATGTCGCGTACGAGCCCTTCGATTCAGGGCTATAACCGCTCTCCGCCAGCGTGCGTCGCTCGATGAAACCTCGCCGAGGCCGCGGGTCCCAGCGACCTTCAAGCCTCACATCATGAGCGATCGGCGGATCTTTCACCAGCATCGCTTCCCATCGATCGCCCGACACGCGGACCGACGTGACCCGAGAATCCATCACCCGCCCGAGCACGTGCAACCCGCCGTCGAGAATGTAGCTCAATGTGGGCACAAAGACGTTCTCGTACGCCCTGGGCACCGCGGCGGCTTCGAGGCTCGGTTCGTTCGCGTGGCTGGGTTTGTA
This sequence comes from Phycisphaeraceae bacterium, assembly GCA_015200025.1. Classification (GTDB taxonomy): domain Bacteria; phylum Planctomycetota; class Phycisphaerae; order Phycisphaerales; family UBA1924; genus UBA2396. The sequence continues at coordinate 2,361,170 of CP054186.1, forward strand.
CACCGTGAGTTTGCCCCCGAATCGGGACCACACACGCTCGCCCGCGATGCACGCGTCCTTGGTCGGCCCCTCCGCGGGGAACGACGCGGTCCGCCATCGGTCCTTGGAGTCTGTGAAAACAAGAAAGGTCCGAAAGAACGGGCCTTGCTCACGCTCACGGTCCGCCCGCCGGAGTTCCTCGGATCTCGGGTGATCCCGAACCTTCGAGACCAGAGCCCGCAAGGACTCGATGTCCGCCTGGCTCAGTTGATTGAAATCCTCCTCACGCCACCGGATCCCCACTTCCCCCAGCGACGGGAACGACTTGGACGCCTCGATCTCGCGCTCGAGCCACGCACGGACCTGGGCCTCGGTCGGCGGTTGCCGTGCAGACGCCGACGACGCCGAGATCATCGCGATCACCGCCGCCGCCCGGCACCGCGGGGCACGGCACCGACCCTCGCACCGCCGTCCCACCCCACCGATCGTTCCTCGGCCCATGTCAGGCTCCCGGAAGGTCACGCCCGCACCGACGCCGGCCTCGCCGACGTATCGGCAGAATACCCCCCCCCCCCCGTTGATGTCAAGGGGCGGTCCCGGGGTTCATAAAACAATATGAATCGGTCCGTCGGACGACCGTGATCGGGTTCACGGCGCCCAGACGTTGCTCACGTGCTCGTGACGGTGAACGGGCACGCGGTCGGCCGCGCCGTTCGCCGCGCCGTTCGCCGACGCCGCGAGCTTCATCGCGCCGCTCGAGAGGCCCGGGAAGTGCTCGCCCTGCCAGCTCGCGGGGTACTTGGGATCGTCGAGCTCCAGGGCCGCCTTCGTCGGGAAAAGCGGGCGGAACGTGTCGCACATCACGGCCAGTTCCGCCGTGAACGTCGCCGACAGCGACGCCTCGATCGTGCCCGGGTGCGGCCCGTGCGGGATGCCCTGCGGGTGGAGCGTCAGGCTCCCGACCTCGATGCCCTTGCGGCTGCCGAAGTTCCCCTCGACGTAATACAGCACCTCGTCGCTGTCGAGGTTGCTGTGGTTGTAGGGGACCTTGATCGCCTGCGGGTGGTAATCCAGCATCCGCGGCGCGAACGTGCAGATCACGAAGTTGTGCGCTTCGAAGGTCTGGTGGATCGGCGGGGGCATGTGCAGCATCCCCGTGATGGGCGCGAAATCCGCCGCGTTGAAGCAGTACGGGTAGTAACACCCGTCCCACCCCACCACGTCCAGCGGGTGATAGTGGTACACGTACTCGTGCACCAGGTCCCGCGCCTTGATCCGGACCGGGAAGTCCCCTCGCTCGTCCCACGTCAGCGGGAACTCCGGCACCCGCAGGTCACGCTCGCAGTACGGCGAATGCTCCAGGAACTGGCTCGTCGTCTTGCTCACGTACCGCGGCGGCGGGCCGATGTGGCTCCCGTTCACCGTCTCGACCAGCAGCACCTTCCCGAAGGGGCACTGCTCCACCGGCGGGCCCCCGTCGGCGGGCGTGCCGTCCGGGCCGTTCTGACGCCGGTCCCACTCGATCTTGTAGATCACCCCCTTGGGCATCACGAGGTAATCCCGCGGGCCGAACCGCAGCGTTCCCAGCATGCTGTGGCACACCCCCGACCCGAAGTGGAAGAACAAGCACTCGTCCCCCTGCCCGTTCTTGAAGTGGTAGCCCATCTGCTCCGCCGGGTTGCACACCGCCATCTCGCAGTCCGCGTTCCCGAACAGGACCACCCGCCCCGTCACGAAATCCCCCCTGGGCGGCAGCGGCGCGCTCTTGAGGTGGCGCATCCGCATGATCTCGCGCTCCACGTACTCCACCGCCGTCGAATACACCGGCTTCCACCCGTACACCTGCGTCGGCGGGTGGATGTGGTACAGCGTCGTCGTCGGCCCGACGAACCCCTCGGTCCCGAACACCTCTTCCGAATACAGGCACCCGTCCGGCCGGCGGAACTGGACGTGACGCTTGCGGGGCAGCAGACCCAATTTCGTGTAGTACGCCATGACGCAGACTCCTGCCCCGCCCACGGATCCCCTCACCCGCCGACCACAATCCCCATCAGGGCGTCCGATTCTACGCCCCGACGCGCCCACGGTCCCCGCCTCCGCCCCACCCAAAGCCCCACCCAAAGCCCCACCCAAAGCCCCACCCAATGCCCCACCCAAGGCCCCACCGAAAGACCCGCCCGGGGCCCGCGAATACGCTTGCCCCGCATGCCACCCACCACGACTGCCCCCGCGCGATCCCGCGTCCTCACCGGCGACACCCCCACCAGCACGGGGCTCCACCTTGGCCACTACGTCGGTTCGCTCGAGAACCGCCTCCGCATGCAGGACGAGCACGACTGCTACTTCCTCATCGCCAACGTCCACGCCTTCACGACCCTGGCCGACAAGCCCGACGACATCCGGGCCAACACCCTCGGGATCGTCAAGGATTGGCTCGCCGTCGGGCTCGACCCCGACCGCAGCACCTTCGTGCTCCAGAGCGAGGTCCCGGCCATCGCCGAGCTGACCTTCCTCTTCGCCATGCTCATCCCCTTCAACAAGGTGATGCGCAACCCGACGCTCAAGACCGAGATCGAGAGCAAGGGCCTGGGCGATTCGTACCCCTTCGGGTTCCCGATGTACGCCGTCGGGCAGTGCGCCGACATCCTCGCCTTCCGCCCCGAGTGGGTCCCCGTGGGCGAGGACCAGGAGGCCCACATCGAGCTCTGCCGCGACGTCGCCCTCAAGTTCAACCAGGTCTACGCCGGCGTGGGCAACCGCGTCCCGCCCGAGGAGCACGTCAAGGCCGGCGGCGTCTTCCCCATCCCCAAGGCCCGCATCGGACGCGTCGCCCGACTCGTCGGGACCGACGGCGTCCAGAAAATGAGCAAGAGCCTCAACAACGCCATCTTCCTCTACGACACCGAGAAGCAGGTCCAGAAGAAGATCAACGGCATCGTCACCGGGCGGGCCTCCGCCACCTCCCCCATCGACCCCGCCAACGCCCTGATCCAGTACGCCGAGGCCTTCCTCCCCCGCGAACGCGCCGACGCCATCAAGGCCGACTACGCCGCCGGGAAGGAAGTGATGGACGGGCACGTCAAGGCCGAGGTCGGGGCGGCCGTCAACGCCCTGCTCGCGCCGATCCGCGCCCGCCGGGCCGAGCTGGAGACGCCCGACGGGGAGCGGCGCGTCCTCTCGGTCATCCGCGACGGGGTCCGCAAGGCCAACCGCCTCGCCGAAGAAACCCTCGCGATGGCGAAGAAGGCGATGCGGATCGACTTTGTGGTGCGCACGATCTCGACGTAATACAATATCCGAAAGACAACCACCCCGAGCGTGATTGTCCTCTCCGCTGTGACGCTCGCGTCGGACGCGGCCCGCCCACGGCGAAGGGGGTGCCCCATGCCACGACGCAAGATACCAACCGCCCACGCCCGGACCGCCGCCGAACACCCCGACGAGCGTGCACGCCTGGGGTTGAACGCGCCCGCGCTCGCGGGGGAGGCCGGCGAGTCCCGCCGGCTCGCGCTCGAAGCGGCCGACGACCTCCGCCGCCTGCGATACGAGCGGTACCTCGCCGACCTCGGGGCCGACAAGGACGACGGAACGCTCGAATCGCTCGCGGCGGGGGGCGCGCCCCGCATCCTCGCCGAAGGAGACTCCTGGTTCGACTTCCCCTTCGGCGGCGATCCCTTCGAGCGCGGGGATGTGGTTGCGAGGCTCACCAAACTCATCAATATCAAGATCCTCAACTTCGCCACCCGCGGCGATGAGGCCCGGCAAATCCTCGGCGTCACACAACGCCAACGCCTCAAGAAGGCTCTCGCCGACCCCAAAACCAACTTCAACGTCCTCCTCTTCTCCGGCGGGGGCAACGACATCGTGGGCGACCCGATGGCCCTCTGGATCCGGCCCCGCGAGCCGGGTATGTCCACCCGCGACGCGATCGACCTCCCCGTGTTCGAGCACGCGCTCGGCGTCGTGCGCGCCGCGTACCAGCACCTCATCGCCATCCGCGACCGGGCCGAGCGGGACACCCCGGGGCGACAGATCCACCTCGTCTTCCATCAGTACGACTTCGCGATCCCGAACGGCAAGGGCGTCTGCGGCTACGGGCCGTGGCTGAGGCCCGCCCTCGAATACCACGGGTGGCACACCCACCCCGACGCCCACTCCATCGTGCGCGACCTGCTGCGACGGTTCGCCGGGATGCTCGACGGCGTGGCGGCCGGCGCGCCCCGCGTCCACATCGTCCGAACCCAAGGCACCCTCGACGCCACGGATTGGAACGACGAACTCCACCCCAACCGCTCGGGCTTCGGCAAGATCGCCGCCATATTCCACGCCGAACTCCGCCGGCTGTTCCCCGACTCGGTCAAGGCGCCGTGAGCCACCCCTCGAACGGATCGACGCACCCGTTCGGCACGGGCGATGATGGCGCTATCCGCCGCGCGAACGAGCGACCCTTCATGATCTCGGCTCGCACGGTGTTCGTGGTTCGTCCGTCCCGGCGACACGGAAAGGAATCTCAACCGGGGCGTCCACGATGGAATCGGCGGCCCTTGATGGGTCCCACGGGTGGAGACCGGGCCGAGGCATGACACACATTTGTGTCATATTCCAGAACTGTGGAAAGACCGAGCCGATGAAAGAAATGTTTGACAGTCTTCAAGAGGCCGTGTAGTCTGCAAGGACGAAGGACGCTTTCGTCATGACGAATCCCGAATCCCGAATCCCGAATCCCGAATCCCGAATCCCGAATCCCGAGTGTCAGGCGTTGCGATTGATCCGACCCACGGGAGTGTGAAGCGCGGTGGGCATCGGGGCGGGTGGAGGCTGGGCGTGGTGGCGGGCATGTCGGTGCTGGTGGGGGCGGCGTTGGGACAAGCGTTCCCCGGGATCACGGACGGGTGGAAGTACGGGGGGTACAACTGCGGGTGCTGGGGCCGGGCGTGCTCGGAGAGTTGGGACGTAGATAAGTGTCGGGGTTGCTGCCGTGGGGCGGTGATCCCGTCGGGGCCGCTGACACCTGGGCAGGTGCAACGGTGTATTGACTTTTGCGACCAGGCCGGATTTCCGTGCTGTGGTCAGGCGTGAGGTGTGCCGATGCGAATCCACCGGTCGGCCATGATAACAGCCGGGATTGCCGTAGCCGGCATGCTCGCGGGATATTCGGTCATTCGAGTGTGGGGTGGGGGCGGCGAGCGCCGGCCCGAATTTCCGCCCGGGACGATCGCGCCCTTCGATGAAAGGCCCGGCGAGGGGGTGGCGCCGTGGATTAATCGCGAGGTCTACACCTCGTCATACAACGCGATGGTGAGCTTCATCACGTCGGATCTGGTTCGACGTGAGGTGTGGGATGTTGAGGAAGCGGCGTTCGTGGCGGACCTGATGAGCCGACCGTCTCATCCGGAGACCGACAACGTGCACGACCTGGACGCGTACCCGATCTCGGTGATCGAGGATCTTTCGCTCGGCGGGGAAGGACTTTCGCTCTACGGTGCGAGGGTTCAGAGGCGGCATGCGGTGACGGAGCGGGCACGGGCGGTGCTGGACCCGTTGGTCATCGGCGGGCTGGGCGATCCATCATCCCTGCGGAGGATTTCCGCGGTTAACGCGTGCTTTCACGTCGGGCTGAGCGACCGGGAGGATGTCCGTCGGCATCTGGTGCGGATGATGACGGAGGACCCGGACATCCGCGTGCGGAAGGTGCTCGAGCGGAAGTTCAAGGTGGAGGACTATTTCCGGGCGATGCGTGAGGGGCGGCCGTGGACGCCGCCGAAGAAGGCGGGTGCAACGTGAGCGGTGGGCGAGGGCCGGCCGGGCGGGCACGGGCGGTTGGGGGACGGGGCGGGTGGAGGCTGGGTGTGGTGGCGGGCATGTCGGTGCTGGTGGGGGCGGCGTTGGGACAAGCGTTCCCCGGGATCACGGACGGTTGGAAGTACGGCGGGTACAACTGCGGCTGCTTGGATCGGCCGCACGGGAGCACGTGGGGCGAGGAGGATTGCAAGCGGTGCTGCGTTGAGGGTGAGATCCCATCCGGACCGCTTACACCTGGGCAGGTTGCGAAGTGTATAGCATTCTACGAGCAGGCGACCTTCCCCTGTTCCAATCAGTAAGGAAGGGGAGCGAGCGATGGATCGGCGGTCTTCCCGCGGGTTCGTTTGGGGGATTGTGGTGATCGCGGGTGTCGCGGGGTTCGCGGTATCCCGGATGTGGTCCCGTGATCGCGTCGCGCACTCCGGCGCCGAAGGCACGGATGAGCGTCTCGGCCCGGACGGAGAGCCCGGGCATTGGGTGAAGCCGTGGACCCCGCGATCGTATTACAGTGAGTCTTTCAATGCGACGCGAACGCTCATGAGCGAAGATCTACTGCGGCGGCACATATGGGACGAGGAAGAGGCGTATTTACTCGCGGATATGATGCGGAGACCGTTCCATCAGGAGCTCGATGACGCGCCGGACCCCGATGCGTATCCCATCGGTATGCTCGAAGATCGGTTCCTCGCAGGTGATGCGTTCATGGCGTATGGAGAGCGGGTGCAGCGGCGGCACGCGGTAACGGACCGGGCGAGAGCGATCCTCGATCCGATCGTTCTGGAGCGGCTCGGGGATCCATCGTACAGCGGTCGTCTCAACGCGATGCACACGTGCTTCAACGTTGGGTTGAGCGACCGGGAGGATGTCCGTCGGCATTTGGTGCGGATGACGAAGGAGGACCCGGACATCCGCGTGCGGAAGGTGCTCGAGCGGAAGTTCAAGGTGGAGGACTATTTCCGGGCGAGGCGTGAGGGGCGGCCGTGGACGCCGCCGAAGAAGGCGGGTGCAACGTGAGCGGTGGGCGTGTGGCGTCGGCGCGTGCGGGTGGCGGTTTCACGCTGGTGGAGGTGCTGGTGGTGGTCGTGGTGGTGGGGGTGTTGCTGGGGATCGCGCTGCCGTGGCTGGCGGGGGCGAGGCGTGAGGGGCGTGTGGTGGCGTGCATGGGGAACCTGAGGTCGCTGGGGATGGCGGTGGAGTCGCACATGGACCGGTCGGGTGGCGTGCTGCCGCTGGCGTTGGCGACGGCGAGCGTGCGCGACGGGGAGCTGGCGCCGTTCGAGGAGATCTCGGCGTACCTGGAGGCGCCGCTGCCGAGGCTGTCGGCGTCGGGCGGGGTGGAGACGGGCCCGCCGTATGTGTGCCCGTCGGACCGGTCGTACGCGGTGGAACACGGGTTCAGTTACGGGTACGGGCCGATGGATTTCATGCGGATCAGTTACACGGCGGACCCGGCGCGGGACGTGACGGCGTATTTCCGGCGGACGGGGGTCTCGGACCCGATCCTGCTGGACGTGTGGGGGTTTCATCGGCGTCGCGGGCCGATCGAGGGCCCGAACCATGGTGGGCCGTCGGGGAAGAACGGGTGGTGCATGGACGGGAGCGTTCGGCGGGACGTCGGGCATTGATCGCGGGCGCGTTCGTTCGCCGGGGATTTTGGGTCTTCGAGCGGGCAAGGGTGCGCCGGTGCGCAGCGGGGGTGGGCGGCGCGCGGGTGGGGGATGGATCGCGGAGGATGAGGCTTGACACGGGGTGTGCGGCGCGTTAGACCGGGTGCATCGCGGGTTCTCCGCGTGTCGGCCCTGCTCGTGGGTCGCTGACAACTCGGGGGCGTTGAACGCCACGGTCCGCGTGCGCGGGTGTTCCGTGCGCCGTGCCGTGGGCGTTGTGTCGGGTACGACAGGAGGTTCGCCATGGGAATCGATCGGGTCCGGATCGGGGTGGCGGCGTTGGGTCTGTGCGGGGCGAGCGTTTCGGCGCTGGGGCAGTACGTGCAGGACTTTGACGGGCTGCTCAACGGGTATCTGACGGGCCAGGACGGGTTTTTCATCCCGGTGGCGGGGTCGCTGGATTTCAGCGTGGCGAACTACAACGACGCGGGGTTGTTCAACATCCCGCAGAACCCGACGGGTGGGAGCAAGTGCATCGTGGGTCACGCGTTCGGCGGGTTTGCGCGTGCGGAGCGTGCGTTCGACTGGTCGGCGTCGGACCACTGGCTGTGGGCGTTCGACGTGTACTGCGTGAACACGACGGGGAACCCGCAGAGCAACGCGGGGTCGGTGAGCGTGCAGCCGTTCGGGGCGGCGGGGACGCCGCTGACGCGTGGGTTTATCAATCTTTTGTACTTTGATACGAACGCGGACCCGGGGACGGACGTTGACGTGGCGTGGACGTATTACCGCTCGGACGGCACGACGGACGGTGGATTTTATAACCCGGACGACGCGAGGCAGACGTGGCCGGACGGGCCGTTCTCGGATATGAGGATGGGCCGGTGGTACCGGGTGGAGATGAACTTCGCGTTCTCGACGGGTCGGATCTACCGGATGGCGGTCCGGGACCTGTCGACGGGGTCGTCGTGCGACGAGTATTTCCCGACGGTGGATGACGATTGGCACATCGCGGGCGGGGCGACACAGACGGCGCCGAACGGGACGCCGCTGACGGCGATGCCGACGGCGTTCCGGTTTTTCACGGGCGGCGGGACGACGGGCGAGTACGGGAATCTGCTGGCGTACGACAACGTGGCGTTCGTGCCTCAGGCGGGGCCGCCGGAGCCGGGGTGGTGCCCGAGCGGGTGCCCGGCGGACTTCAACGACGACGGGTTCCTCGATTTCTTCGACCTCGACGCGTACATCGCGTGCTTCGAGGGCGAGGGGTGCCCGGACGGGAAGGACGCGGACTTCAACGGCGACGGGTTCATCGACTTCTTTGATGCGGACGCGTACCTGGAGGCGTTCGAGCTGGGGTGCGGGGAGTAGGGGGGCGGGTTTCCTGTGCGGTGCGGTGTGGGTGATTCCGGGGCGGGGAGGTCGACCGGGCCTCCCCGCCCACTTTGCACGACGGAAGGTCGAGGGGTCGGCGTGGGGTGGCGTCGGTGTGGTACGCTTGGGGCATGATGCGATGGCTGACCGGGACTTCGGCGGTGGGCGTGGACGTGTGCCTTCTGGTGCTGCGGGTGGCGTTCGGGGGGATGATGCTCCTGGGGCACGGGGTGCCGAAGATTCAGAAGTTCGGCGGGTCGATGTCGACGTTCCCGGATCCGCTGGGGATCGGGGGGACGGTGTCGTTCCTCGGGGCGGTGGGGAGCGAGGTGGTGTGCGCGGGGATGGTGGTGGTGGGGCTGTTGACGCGGGCGGCGGCGCTGCCGCTGGTGTTCACGATGGGCGTGGCGGCGATCGTGGTGCACAAGAACGATGGGTTCTTCATGAGCGGCGTGGGCGGGGCGAAGGAGCCGGCGGTGATGTATTTGGCGGTGTTCGCGGCGATCGCGCTGGCGGGCCCCGGGCGGTTGTCGGCGGACCACGCGGTGTTCGGGAAGAAGCGGAGGCCGGCGGAGGGCTGAAGGGTGGGAGGTTTAGCGCTGGGGTGATTTGGCGGCGGCCTTGGCCCAGGAATCTTTGAGGGAGATGGTGCGGTTGAAGACGGGGGTGCTCGGGGTGGAGTCTTGGTCGACGCAGAAGTAGCCGAGGCGTTCGAACTGGACGCGGTCGCCGACGGTGCAGCCGTTCTCGGCGTTGGGGCGGACGCGTGCGTTGGCGAGGTCGGGTTCGAGTTTGCAGCCGTGGAGGGTGATGAGGGAATCGGGGTTGAGGTCGTCGGTGTAGTTGCCGGTGCGTTCGCCCGGGGCCTCGGCGGTGAAGAGGCGGTCGATGAGTCGGACGGTGGCGTCGAGGGCGTGGCGGGCGGAGACCCAGTGGATGGTGCCTTTGACCTTGCGTCCCGGGGAGCCGTCGGGGTTGGGTGGGGCGTCGCCGCCGCGGGTGTCGGGGTCGTAGGTGGCGTAGACGGTGCTGACGGAGCCGTCGGGGTTGGTGTCGAAGCGTGTGGCGCGGATGAAGTAGGCCCAGCGGAGGCGGACCTCCTGTCCCGGGGCGAGGCGGAAGTATCCCTTGGGTGGGTTGGGGGAGAAGTCGTCGTGCTCGATGAAGAGTTCGCGGGCGAAGGGGACGGGGCGTGAGCCGGCGGCGGGGTCTTCGGGGTTGTTGATGCAATCGAAGGATTCGGTGCGGTCGTCGGGGTAGTTCTCGATGACGACGCGGAGGGGTCGGAGGACGGCCATTCGCCTGGGGGCGACGCGGTTGAGGTGGTCGCGGACGGCGTTTTCGAGTCGTGCGAGGTCGATGGAGCTCTCGACCTTGGTGACGCCGATGTCTTCGCAGAAGGCGCGGATGGCCTGCGGGGTGAAGCCGCGTCGGCGGAGGCCGGAGAGGGTGGGCATGCGCGGGTCGTCCCAGCCGTGGACGACGCCGGATTCGACCATTTTGAGCAGGTTGCGTTTGCTCATGATGGTGTAGGTGGGGCGGAGCTTGGCGAACTCGATTTGCTGGGGGTGGTGGATTTTTTTCTCGGGGGGTCGCCCGTCGTTGACGGCGTCGATGAACCAGTCGTAGAGGGGTCGGTGGTTCTCGAACTCGAGGGTGCAGATGGAGTGGGTGATGCCCTCGATGGAGTCCTCGAAGCCGTGGGCCCAGTCGTACATGGGGTAGATGCACCAGCGGTCGGCGGTGTTGTGGTGGTGCTGGTGTGAGATTCGGTAGAGGACGGGGTCTCGGAGGTTGAAGTTGGGGGAGGCGAGGTCGATCTTGGCGCGGAGGGTCATGGCGCCGTCGGGGTGCGTGCCGTCGCGCATCTCTCGGAGGAGGCGGAGTGACTCGTCGGCGGGCCGGTCGCGGTGGGGGCTGGTGGCGGGGACGCCCGGGGCTCCGCGGCGTTTGGCGACCTCGTCGGCGGAGAGCTGGCAGACGTAAGCCTTGCCTTTAAGGACGAGCTCCTCGGCGAAGGCGTACATCTGCTCGAAGTAGTTGGAGGCGAAGAAGAGGCCGCCGCCGGTGGGGGGAGAGAGGTATTCGGCCCCGAGCCAGAGGACGTCCCTGGTGATGGAATCGACGTACTCGCGTTCTTCCTTGGCGGGGTTGGTGTCGTCGAAGCGGAGGTTGAACTTGCCGTGGTACTTGCGGGCGAGGCTGAAGTTGAGGAGGATGCTCTTGGCGTGCCCGATGTGGAGGTAGCCGTTGGGCTCGGGGGGGAAGCGGGTGTGGACTTTGGGAGTGTCGGCGCGGTCGGGGTGGGTGGTCCCCCAGGCTCCCCACTTGAGCGAGGCGTTGTCGGCCTCGATGATGTCTTCGATGAAATGGTTGGGTCGGGCGGTTGGTGACGGGGCGCCCGAGGAGGTTTCGGGCCTGCTGGTGTTGGACATGGCAGACTCCATGATTCGGCGGTCGCCCAGCGGCGTGCCGAGGTGGTGGGATGTGGGGTGATTGTTGGCGCGCGGGGTCTGGGTGGGGGCGGGAGGGGGTCAGGGGGCGATGGCGTTGACGCCTCCCCAGGCGGCGGGGTCGATGAGGACGCGGCCGGGCTCTTGGTCCCAGGGCATCATGGCGCGTGGGAAGGCGAATCGGGCGGCGGTGTGGTCGGTGTAGACGGCGGCGACGGGGAAGAGCCCCGCGACGGCGGCCGCGGGCGAGACGGGGACGCGCCAGGTCAGGGCGCCCGAGGGATCGCGTGTGGGGGGGATGGCGTCGGGCTGGCCTTGGGAGGGCGTGAGGCGTGTGGCGGCGTCGGGGGTGAAGCGCCAGATTTCCTCGGGGGCGCCTTGGCGGCCGAGCCAGACGTGGAGCGTGCGAGGGTGATCGGCGGTGGTGGTGGGCGGGAATCGGACGTGGAGCGCCCAGCCGTCGATGGGTCGGCGGGTGTGGGGCCGGTCGCTGGGTTCGCGGAGGAAGAGGATGAAGGGTGGGTCGATATCGAGGGGCGCGGGTTGGGCGTTCGACCATGTGGTGAGCGACCAATCGCGGAGGATCGGTGCGAGGTGGACGCCGGGGGGCGAGGCGGGGATGGGGCCGTGTGCGGCGGAGAGTCGGGCGCGCCACGGGCCGACGGAGGCGTCGAGGGCGATGGTGCGGGCGGCGGGGGACGGTTCGTCGAGGGGCGGGAGCGGGACGTCGATGGCGGCGATGGCGGCGGCGGGGACTCGTGCGAGTTGGGGGGGTTCGAAGGCGGAGAGAGGCTGGACGGAGGCGGGGAGGTCGGCACGGGAGAGGTTGGCGGCGAGGACGCGGGTGAACGGGGCGGCGTTGGCGGCGCTGAGGCTGACGGCGTCGGAGGCGACCCACGCGACGGCGACGGGTAGTGCATCGAGCCACCGGGAGACGCGTCCGCGGCGTCGCTGGGGGTTGGAGGTGGGGTCGAGGAGGTCGGCCTGGAGGGCGTCGAGGTCGGCCTGGAGGACGGGCCAGGCGGGGGCGAGGCGGCCGTCGCCGACGTTGATCATGAGGGTGAGGCGTGCGCGGACGCGATCGAAGAGGGTTGGGTCGTCGGCGTGGAGGACGGCGAGGGCGACGCGCCAGCGCTCCTCGGCGATCTGTGCGAGGCGTTCGAGGGCGTCGTCGGGGAAGCGGTCGTCGCGGGGAGGATCGTCGGGCTGCGCGAGGGTGCCCAGGGCGAGGCGGGCGCGCCACCGGCGGAAGGGGTTGGTGGCCTCGGCGTCGGCGGCGGCGCGGAGGTCGAGGGCGGGGGTTTGGGCGTGCGGTTGCGTCCATGGGACGCTGGTGGCGACGGTGAGGGACGAGGGGAGCCAGTTGAGCGGGATGCGGGCGTCGTTGATCCAGAGCCCTTGGCCCGCGGCGTCGGTGGGGATATCGAGGATGGCGACGTCGATGTCGGCCTGGCCCGGGGGCCCCGAGAGTGGGACGCGGGTCCAGCCGGTGAGGGTGGGGAGCCAGCCGGGGTGAGCGCCTGGGGGGACGGCGGCGGGGGTGCCCGGCGCGGCGGCGAGGCGGACGACGGTGCCGGTGATGGGCCGGCCGTCGTCGAGGCGGGCGCGGAAGGCGGGGGCGTCGGGCGGGAGCCCCAGGGCGCGGGCGGGGAGGGCGAGTTGGGGGAGGTAGGGGACGTCGAGGCGGCGGTCGGGGGCGGCCTGGGCGGTGTCGGCGGGTCTGGGCTCGCGGGTGGTGGCGCAGGCGGGGATCGTCGCGGGCAGGACGACGCCGGCGAGGAGGATGAGGAACGTGCGTGCGGGCACGCGAGAGCCTAGGTCGGGGAGTGAGGCTCGGCGAGGGAGACGGAGCGCTCGGGGTCGGGGAAGTCTCGGTAGAGGGCGCTGGTGAAGTCGGTGACCATCGAGTAGACGGGGCGGTGGAGGCGTTCGATCTCGGGGTCGCGGGTGGCGACGTGGTGGAAGGCGTCGTCGAGCTGGGCGAGGGAGTGGGCGTCGATGGCGATGTGGAACTCGGCGAGGGCGGGAGGGGAGAAACCGAACTTGCGGCGCGTGAGGCGGAACCCGGCGATGAACCCTTTCGCCTTGAGGTGGCCGAGATACGCGTGGACGGCGTGGGCGAATTCGAGGTCCTTGCGTGAATCCTTGAGGTTGACCCAGATGTTGTAAGTATTCATCTGACTTGAGGATACTCCCTTACACACGGGCGTGACGGCTTTCTGCTTGACACTGCGGGGGGGGGGGGGGGGGTAGACTGCGGCCCGAACGTTCGTTCGATGGCTATAGCTTCGGCGGAGGTCGGCATGTGGGCACGGGCGGCGATTTCCATGACGGGCCGTGCTCGGGGTGTAGGGCGTCGGGCTCCAGTGGTGACGGGTTTGCTTGCGGGCGTGTGGCCCGCGTGGGTGGTGGTTGTGGCGTTGTTGATGAGTGGTGGCGGGCGGTGCGGTGTGGCGTGGGGGGCGTGTGATGGTGGGGCGGGTGGCGTGGAGCGCGGGCCGACGGAGGGGGAGGTCCGGGCGTGGATGGAACGAGAACTCGGGGCGGCGCGGGAGTTCCCGTCGTTGGGGGGCGTGGGGATCCGGTGGCGTGAGGAAGAATGGAGCGTCCTGAGCGCGGAGGAGTTGGAGGTGTTGCGGGCGCAGATTGAGGGGCGGCCTGAACATCCGAGGCGTGGCGAGGTCACGCGCGCGGATCGACAGGCGTCCTCGGGCACGCCGGACACGATGCGTTGGGTTCTGTTCTCGGACCGCGGGATCGGCTGGAGGCTCACTCATGGGATGTCGTGGATCAATCTCACCACCGATGCGTGCGTGACGACGGATCGGTCGTGGCGTCGGTTCGGAGATGGGATGACCGTCTACCGCCCGGAGCACGCGGATCGGCCCGATCTTGAGGTCGGGGCGGTCCCCCGCGCGGAGGAGAATGTGTTCGCGCCGAACCTGAGTTGCCTGCTCGATGGCGGGCTGCACAAGTTGGCACGCGTGCTGGAGATGAGGTTGGACCTCGTGAGTGTGTCGGGGGATCGGTGGGAGGTGATGCTGAAACACCAAGGGCCGGTGGTGTACGACGTGCGGCTGCGTGGTCGCTGGGATGGAACGTCGGGGCGGGGGTTTGTCGAGCGGTTCGAGATTCCTGAGAACGGGTACAGCCCGGAGGGGTCGGGCCTGTTCGAGGTGTACACGGGGTGGGCGTATGTTCCGGAGTTGGGGCGTTGGGTGTGCGCGCAGGTGGATCGGCATCGGCCCGACGGGCGCATGTGGCGTCGGATCGTGTTCGAGGGGGTTGTCCCGATGCCGGAGGGCGGGTGGGAGGCGTTGACGCGGATTCCGGACGGGAAAACTCCGGATGCGTTGAGCGGGCACGTGGAGGTGCGGAGCGTGAGGGATTTCCGATCCATGGAGGTCCGTGCCGCGTCGAAGGAGGGGGAGGAGGTTGTGCGGCCGATCGAGCGTCGGGCCACGGCTGGTTTTGGTGGGTGGCTTCGTCCGATCGGGTGGGGGATGCTGGCGTTGGCGGTGGTGCTGCTGGTGTGGTTGAAGGTCAGGCGGTGACGCCAAGGAGGTTGGCATGGCGGGGCATCGGGGGTTTACGTTGATCGAGACGGTGCTGGTGGTCGTGATCATCGGGCTGCTTATGACGCTGATGATGCCCGGGCTCTCGGGGGTGAGGGCACGGGGTCTTGAGACGAAGACGCTGTCGAATCTGAGGTCGTCGGGGAGCCTGGTGATGTTGTACGCGGGGGATTGGCGTGAGCGGTTCCCGATCTCCCGGAGCCCGACCCTGGAGGACCGGGAGGTTGGGTGTGGTGGGGTCGTTCGGCGGCTCTCGGGGCGTTTTTATTTTTTCAACGCGGACGATTGGTACGTGGCGTTGTGCGGCGGGTATTACGAGCCCGGCGGGACCGCGGGCTTGCGGCCGGCGGAGCGCTCGCTGCACTCACCGACCGGGGTTCCCGAGGCGTTCAAGATGCCGTGCGCGTTTTTCGCGTCGCCGGAGTTCTGGGATCTTGCGTCGCGGACGGGGTCGGGGCAGTTTCGGGGTACGGCGGTGCCGGAGGTTGCCTATCCGGGCGGGAAGATGATGTTGGTGTCGGTGTATTGGCTCAGGGAGGGGCTCTCGACGCCGAGGCCGAGGTGGGGGCGTGATTGGGGTTCGTGGAGCCGTACGCCCGGGGTGATGGTGGATCTGTCGGTGCGTACGCCGGAGCTGTCGGACTTTCGGGAGCCGGTTCGGAGCGGGGAGGGTTTGTACCCCGGGTGGGTTCACCAGCAGGATCTCGGGGAGTACCCCGGGTATCACACGGAGTGGGGTGTGCGTGGGGTTGACTTGGATTATTGAGGGAAGGATGGGGCGTCAGAGGCCGAGGGAGGCGCGGGTGTCGTCGTCGAGGCCGAGGTATTCGAACATGTGCTGGTCGTAGACGGCGGCGTGTTCGTCTCGGGAGAGGTCGAGGCGCATCTCGTTGATGACCTTGGTGCCTTGGGCGATCCAGGCGTCCCAGGTTTCTCTGGCGATGTTCTGGTGGATCCATTCGCCGAGGGGTCCTCGCATGGGCGGGCGGGGGAGGCGGGTGCCGGGCTTCCCGGTGCGTTTGCAGGTGAAACCCTGGCCGTCGGGCGTGGCGGGGGCGCTGGAGGGGGTGGGATCGGCGGGGACGGGTGCGTTGATGGAGCGGAGGAGGTCGGCGATGGCTTTTTTGGGCATGAGGTCGCCGCGGCGCGAGGCGACGAGGTAGCCCTGGGTGAGGGTTTCGGCGGCTTTGGCGGGGTTGCCGGCGTCGATGAGGGCCTTGCCGGCGAGCTGGAAGGCCTTGGACATGTTGGGGTTGAGGGTGGTGCAGCGGAGGTAGGCGTCGGCGGCGTCGGCGTGGCGCGAGGCCTGGGCGTAGGCGCCGGCGAGGGAGAACCAGGCCATGTCGTTGTCGGGGTCGGCGCCCGGGGCGACCATGGTTTCGAACTGTCGGATGCGGTCGTTGATGTCCATGGGGTCGGGTCTCGTCGTGGGCGGGCCGTGCGTCGGCTACATTGATGGGATGATGGTCGATGGTACGCCGATGTCGGTGGATCTTGGCGGGGTGGTGCTGAGGAACCCGGTGGTGTTGTCGGCGGGGACGGCGGGGTACCTGGACGAGATGTCGGAGGTGTTGGACCTGGCGCGGGTGGGCGGGGTGGTGACCAAGTCGATCACGCGGATGCCGCGGGAGGGGAACGCGACGTGGCGGGTGTTGCCGGCGGGGGTTGGGATGCTCAACGCGGTGGGGCTGGCGAACGTGGGGGTGGAGGCGTTCGTGGAGCGGATGGGCCCGCGGGTGACGGGTGTGCCGTGCGCGGTGATCGGGAGCGCGGCGGGGTTCAGCGTGGAGGAGTACGTGGTGGTGGCGGCGTCGCTGGACGCGGTGGAGGGGGTCAAGGCGGTGGAGTTGAATGTGTCGTGCCCGAACGTGCACGGGGGCGTGGAGTTCGGGTCGGACCCGGGGCTGCTCCGGGAGCTGGTGGGGGCGGTGCGTGGGGTGGTGAAGTATTCGAGGCTGTTCGTGAAGCTGAGCCCGGTGGTGTCGGGCCGGGTGGGGATCTCGGAGTTGGCGCGAGCGGCGGTGGAGGGGTGCGGGGTGAGCGGTGGGCCGAACGGGAGGCCGGGGGCGGACGCGTTGTGCGTGGCGAACACGATCCCGGCGATGGCGATCGATGTGAGGACGCGGAGGCCGCTGTTGGCGAACGTGACGGGCGGGCTGTCGGGCCCGGCGGTGCACGCGGCGGCGGTGAAGCTGGTGTACGACGTTCACCGGCGTGTGGCGCGGGAGGCGGGGGTGCCGGTGATCGGGGTCGGCGGTGTGATGCGGTGGGAGGACGCGGCGGAGATGATTCTGGCGGGTGCGACGGCGGTGGGGATGGGGACGGCGCTGTTCGCGGACCCGAGGTCGCCGATCGGGGTGGTGCGTGGGCTGGAGCGGTGGGTGCGGTCGCAGGGTGCGTCGAGCGTGCGCGAGTTGGTGGGCGCGGTGGTGGTGTAGGGGCCCGGGCGTGGGTCAGGGCTGGCGTGGCTTGGCCCAGCCCATGTCGGGGTCTTTCTCGAGCATGTCGGCGGACTTGTTGACGCACCATCGGCAGGCGACGGCGCCGGTGGCGGGGCTGAGCCAGGCGTGCTCGGGCTTGGTGAGGAGGCAGAGGGCGCAGGAGTATCCCTCGGGGGCGGAGTTGTCGTTGGCGAGGATGACCTGGCGGTAGGCGACGGCGAGGCATCGGGCGCAGATGAGGCTTCCCTGGTGTCCCTCGACCATGGGGAGGTCGTCGGTCCAGGTGGAGCCGCAGAAGTCGCAGAGGAAGTCGGACATCTGGGCGTGGTCGTCGTCGGTGCCTGGCTTACGCATGGGCGTGTGGCTCGTGTGGTGGGTGTGCGAGGAGTTGGCGCTCGGCGATCTGGCGGTAGACGGGGCATCGGGCGAGGAGGTCGTGGTGGGACCCCTGATCGACGATGCGTCCCTGGTCGAGGACGACGATGCGGTCGGCGGCGAGGACGGTGCTGAGGCGGTGGGCGACGATGAGGCAGGTCCGACCCTTGGCGAAGTCGCTGAGGGCGTCGGCGATCTGGGCCTCGCTCTCGGCGTCGATCATGCTGGTGGCCTCGTCGAGGATGAGGACGGTAGGGTCGCGGAGGATGGCGCGGGCGATGGCGAGGCGCTGGCGCTGGCCGCCGGAGAGGGAGAGGCCTTGTTCGGCGAGGACGGTGTCGTAGCCGTGGGGGAGGCGGGCGATGAAGTCGTGGGCGCGGGCTTGTCGCGCGGCGTTGTGGACGGCGTCGGGGGGTGCGTTGGGGAGCCCGTAGGCGATGTTCTCGCGGACGGTGGCGTGGAAGATGATGGTTTCCTGGGTGACGACGCCGATCTGTCGGCGGAGGGAACGGATGGAGACGTCCTTGGTGTCGGCGTCGTCGATGAGGACGTGACCGGCGGAGGGGTCGAAGAGGCGTGGGACGAGGGCGAGGAGGGTGGTTTTGCCGGAGCCGTTGGGCCCGACGAAGGCGACGGTCTCGCCGTGGCGGACGGTGAGGGAGATGTCGTGGAGGGCGGGGTGGTGGGCGTTGGGGTAGGTGATGGAGACGCGGTCCCAGCGGATGGAGCGTTGGAGTCGCGGGAGGGGCGGGAGTCCCGAGCCGTGGCCGGGCTCGGGGGGCCTGAGGTGGAGTTCGGCGAGTCGGTCGGCGGCGGCGGCGGAGGCCTGGATGTCGTTGAGGAGCCCGGTGAGGGGTCGGAGGGAGGCGCCGGCGGTGGCGAGGGCGACGAGGACGCCGATGAGGTCGGCGGGTGAGAGTTGGCGGTCGAGGATGGCTTTGACGGCGACGAGGAAGAGGGTTCCGACGGCGAAGATGGCGACGGTCTCGACGAGTGGCGAGGCGACGGCCTTGGCGGTGCGGACGCGGTTGAGTTCGTGGAGGAAGTCGTTGGTGGAGGCGCGGAAGCGTCCGGCCTCGTGGGCCTCGGTGGTGTGGACCTTGACGACACGGAGCCCCTGGAGGGCTTCGAGGGCGGTTCGTGAGGAGGTGGCCTGGTGGGCGAGGGCCTCGCGGGAGGCGCGGCGGATGCGGGTGCCGACCTTGCGGATGATGAGGACGAGCAGGGGCGAGACCAGGAGGGCGATGGCGGTCATGCGGAAGTCGAGGATGAAGGCGGCGGTGAGGGCGAAGAGGCCCTTGGTGACCTGGGCGATGGCCTTGGAGAGCAGGGCGGTGAACCCCTGGGTGAGGTTCCAGGAATCGACGATGATGCGTGAGACGATGTCGGAGGGGCCGATGGTGACGACGTCCTTGAGGGGGAGGCGGAGGACGCGGTAGAAGAGGCGTCGGCGGACGTCGCAGAGGGTCTGGTTGACGACGGTGAGGGAGAGGAAGAGGTGCCCGAAGCTGGCGGCGGCGCCGATGATGGTGAGCAGGCCCAGGGCGGCGCAGATGGCGACGGCGGCGGTGAAGGGCCCCGTTGGGAGGGCGTCGATCCAGGGTTGTGGGATGGCGAGGTGGTACGGGCCGAGGCGCGTGTTGAGGTCGGCGGCGAGTTCGGGGAGGCCCTTGCGGTTGTGGGCGCCGTCGCCGAGGATGAGGTCGAGGATGGGCTTGAGGCCCAGGAGCCCGGCGCCGAGGCTGGAGGCGGACAGGACGGCCAGGGCCATCGCGGCGGCGACGGTCCAGGGGTACTTGAGCATGTGCCTGGCGAAGAGCCAGAAGTTGGGCATGGGGAGGTGAAGTATTGGAGGGGCGGGGATGGGCCGGCGGGAGGAGGGGTGGAGGGGTGGGGGGCGGGGTGGTAGTGTTGGGGCATGAGAGCGATCGTGGTTGAGCGGCAGGGGAGCCCGGTGACGCCGAACGTGTCGCTGAGGACGGATTGGCCCGAGCCCGGGTCGCCCGGGCGCGGGGAGGCGGTGATCCGGGCGGAGGCGACGGCGCTGAATCACATGGACCTGTGGGTGGGGCGTGGGATCGCGGGGTTGAACCTGACGTACCCGCGGGTGAGCGGGTGCGACGCGTGCGGGGTGGTGGAGTCGGTGGGGGAGGGCGTGGAGGGTTCGTGGGTGGGTCGGCGGGTGATCGTGAACGCGGCGGTGAGGCAGGCGGAGCGGGAGGTGCCGGATGATCCGCCGGGAGGGACGCTGGCGGCGAACTACGAGCTGATCGGCGAGCACCGCCACGGGATGCTGGCGGAGCGGTTCGTGGCGCCGGTGTCGAACCTGGCGGTGGTGGGGGAGGGCGTGGAGGCGTCGTCGGCGGCGGCGTTCGGGCTGTGCGGGTTGACGGCGTACTCGATGATGCGCAAGGCGGGGGTGAGGCCCGGGGCGTGCGTGCTGATCACGGGGATCGGCGGCGGGGTGGCGACGGCGGCGCTGTCGCTGGCGGTGTGGATGGGGTGTTCGGTGGCGGTGACGAGCCGGCACCGGTGGAAGTTGGAGCGGGCGGCGGGGTTGGGCGCGGCGTTGGGGGTGCACGACGAGGGGCAGGACTGGTCGCGCGAGGTGAGGGCGTGGACGGGGAAGCGCGGGGTGGACGTGGCGATCGATAGTTCGGGGAAGGCGACGCACCTGAACTGCGTGAAGAGCCTGGCGCGGGGCGGGGTGTACGCGACGCCGGGGTGCACGAGCGGGCCGGACGCGGTGACGGACCTGGCGCGGGTGTTCTGGAACCAGCTGCGGATCGTGGGGAGCACGATGGGGAGCAACGAGGAGTTCCGCGAGGTGGCGGCGCTGTTCCGGGCGGGTCGGGTGTCGCCCGTGGTGGACCGGGTGTACCGCGCGGAGCAGTTCGGCGAGGCGTACGCGAGGCTCGAGGGGGGCGAGCAGTTCGGGAAGATCGTGGTGCGGTGGTAAGGGTGGTTTAGCGGGAGGGATCGGCGGGGAGCGGGGCGGGTCGGAGCAGGCCGCCCATCGCGGGGAGGTTCTGGCGGCGGATGACGGGGATGAGGGCGAGGCCGGCGAGGATCATGGCGGCGGAGAGCCATTGCCCGCGCGAGAGCCCGGCGATGGTCTGCTGGGCGAGGTGGGCGTCGGGGAGCCTCCAGAACTCGGTGAGGATGCGTCCGATGCCGTAGGTGATGAGGAAGGCGGCGGCGAGGGTTCCTGGGCGGCGGGGCGTGAGCCAGAGGAGCGCGAGGACGGCGAAGAGGACGACGCCCTCGGCGAAGGCCTGGTAGAGCTGGGAGGGGTGTCGCGCGGAGACGAGTGGCCGGAGCTGCTCGATGATCGCGTGGTCGCCCCGGGCGGCGCGGGCGGCGCGGGCGAGGATGGCGTCGAGGGCTTCGGCGGCGGGTTGACCGGCGCGTTGATGTGTAGCGATGAGATCGGCGAGGGCGTCGGACTGTGGGTCGGTGAGGGGCGGGGCGTGTTTGGAGGTGAGTTCTTGCGGGAATCGGACGGACCACCAGGGCGCGGGCTGCCCTGGTTGGGCGACGATTTTGCCGAGGAGTTCGCCGTTGATGAAGTTGGCGAGTCGTCCCAGGAGGAGGCCCGGCGGGGCGATGAAGGCGGTGAGGTCGAGGGCGTGGAGGAACGGTGCGCGGCCGGTGCGGAGGCCGTCGGGTTGGCGGAAGCCACGGGAGATGAGGTAGGCGGCGACGACGACGCCGACCATGCCGCCGTGGGAGGCCATGCCGCCCTCGTGGATTTTGAGGGCCCCCCAGTAGGGGAGGTGGTGGTCGAAGGACCAGAGGAGTTCGCGGCGGTAGACGAGGACGTACCCGAGGCGTCCGCCGAGGACGACGCCGAAGACCAGGAGCATGAGCGCGTCGAGGGCGCGGTCGGCGGGGAGCGGGGTGAGCCGTCGCCTGGCGAGGGTGCGGAGGATGAGGAAGCCGAGGACGAAACCGGCGAGGTAGGAGAGGCCGTACCAGCGGACGGAGAAGGACCCCCAGAGGTGGAGGATGACGGGGTTGATGGAGTGGAACCAGGCGTGGTCGGTCACGGGTGGGCTCGTGTCAGAGGGCGTGGATGTTGAAGAAACGCGAGGTGTTGAGGTTGAGCTGGGTGTGGAAGTCGTCGAAGGGGACGGCGCGGAGGTCGGCGAGGAAGCGTGCGGTGAGGGAGGTCATCCAGGGTTCGCAGGGTCGGCGCCCGCGGTGGGGCTCGGGGGAGAGGAAGGGGGCGTCGGTCTCGACCATGATGCGGTCGGCGGGGACGAGGCGTGCGGCGTCCTGGACGTCCTTGGCGTTGCGGTAGGTGACGACGCCGGTGAAGGAGATCATGGCGCCGAGGTCGAGGCAGGCGCGTGCGTTGTCGGGGGTGCCGGTGAAGCAGTGGAACACCATGCGGGAGGTGTCGAGGGTGGAGGCCTTGAGGATGGGGATGAGGTCGTCGAAGGCTTCGCGGCAGTGGAGGATGACGGGGAGGTTGATGCCGGAGGCGCGTGCGTCGGCGATGAGGGTGAGTTGGTGGAGGAGGACGGGGCGTTGGATATCCGGGGCGGGGGTTGGGTAGTGGTTGTCGAGGCCGAGTTCGCCCCAGGCGACGCACTTGGGGTCGCGTGCGGCGGCGAGGATGTTGTGCCAGAGGCGTGGGTCTCGGTCGGCGTAGAGGGGGTGGACGCCGGCGGAGCACCAGGCGCGGTCGTGAGCGCGGGCGATCTCGAGGGCGTCGAGGCAGTCGGCGGAGGTGGTGGAGATGGTGATGCACCCGGAGACGCCGTGGGAGGCGGCGTCGGCGAGGACGGCGTCGGCCCGTCCCTTGAAATCGGGGAAGGTGAGGTGGCAGTGGGTGTCGATCACGGGGTGAATATACGGTGGGATCGGGGGCCCGGTACACTCCGTGGGTGCGGTGGGCGCGAGGGCGGACCATGAGCGATGCGGCGAGGACGTGCTGGTTTCGGTCCGGGTTGGCGGCGCTGCTGCTGGGGATGGTGTGTTCGTTGGGCGTTGCGTGGGGGCAGGGGGCGGCACCTGCGGCCTCGCCCGCGCCGGCGGCGGAGCGTGCGGCGGAGGCGGTCGATGAGGGTGATCGGTGGTACGTGATCGAGTTGGCGGGGTCTCGGGCGGGGTACCAGCGGACGAAGGTGACCAAAGCGGAGGGGCGGGTCACGACGGAGTCCGAGGCGAAGATCTCGATGAAGCGCGGGGCGGTGGGGATCGAGGTGCGGATGTCGTCGGAGTTTGTGGAGACGGCGGGGCATGAGCCGGTGTCGATGCGGTCGGTGCGGGTGATGGGGAGCGGCCCGGTGGTGACGGAGTACACGTTCGGGGCGGAGGGGATCGAGGTCGAATCGACGCAGGGTGCCCGGACGACGAAGTCGACGAGGGGGCTGCCCGAGGGGGTGTGGCTCACGCCGGCGGCGGCGGACGCGTTCATGAGGCAGCGGGTCGGGGCGGGGGCCAAGGAGATCGTGGTCCGCTCGATCGACCCGAGTTCGGGCCCGGACCCGATCGTGCTGACGTACGTGTTCGAGGAGAAAGTCACCGTTCAGGCGCTGGGGCGAGAGATCCCGGCGTGGAAGTACTCGTTCACGGCGTCGAACCTTCCGCAGATCAAGCAGACGGCGTGGCTCGACGAGCGCGGGGTGCTGATCCGAAGCGAGGGGGACCTGATGGGGCGGATGGTGGTGCGGGCGGCGGCACGCGAGGACGCGCTGCGGGACACGGCGGGCCCGGAGATCATGGTCTCGACGTTCGTGAAGCCGGACCGCGTGATCGAGTCGCCGCGGCGTGTGAAGCGTGCGGTGTACGTGTTGAGCGTCCCGGAGGGGGAGATGCCCGAGGTCCCGTCGGGCGGTGGGCAGCGTGCGGAGCGTGTCGGTCCTCGTGAGGTCCGGGTGACGGTGGACGCGTCGGGGTTCATGGCGGCGGCGGAGGGCGTGGGCGACGAGCGGTTTCTGAAGGCGACGCCGGTGGTCGATTACAAGGACCCGAAGGTTTCGGAGTTGCGTGATCGTGCGCTCGCGGGCAAGGAAGGGGAAGGTGCGGCGGCTCGGGCGGAGGCGTTGCGGCGGTTCGTGTACGGGTTCATCACGGCGAAGCACATGGGCGTTGGGTTCGACACGGCGTCGGGCGTGGCGCGGACGCGGGGGGGGGACTGCACGGAGCACGCGGTGCTGCTGGCGGCGCTGCTGCGGGGCGATGGGATCCCGGCGCGGGTGGTGACGGGGCTGGTGTACGCGGACGCGTTTGCGGGGGCGACGGACGTGTTCGGGTATCACATGTGGACGCAGGCGCTGCTGGAGCGTGAGGGCGTGAGTGGGTGGGTGGACCTGGACGCGACGTTCCCGGGCCGGGTTGCGTTCGACGCGACGCATATCGCGCTCGGGGCGTCGGCGCTCGACGACGGGGACCTGGAGCGCGACATGGCGAAGATGGTCGGGCTGCTCGGTCGTCTCTCGATCCGGGTGGTCGAGACGGAGTGAACGGGGCGATGTTCGACGTGGACAGGACTTTGCCGCCGGGGTTACCGCCGCGGGATCGCCGCGGGCACAAGGGGACGTTCGGGACGGTGTGCGTGGTGGGCGGGAGCGTGTGGGGCGGCTCGGTGATGGCGGGCGCGCCGGCTCTGGCGGCGTTGGGCGCGTTGCGGGCGGGGGCCGGGCGGTGCGTGGTGGTGGCGCCCGGGGCGGTGCTGGGGGTGGTGCTGGGGATCGTGCCCTCGGCGACGGGGCGGGTGCTCCCGTGCGAGGCCTCGGGGGCGGTGGTGGGGCACGAGGCGGCGTCGGTGCTGGACGGGGTGCTGGGGATGGTCGGGTCGGCGGGGGCGGTCGTGGTCGGGCCGGGCCTTGGCGTGGGGCCCGGGGTGGAGGGGGTTGTGCTGCGGGCGCTTCAACAGGAAGGGGTGGGGGTGGTGGTTGACGCGGACGGGCTCAACGCGATGGCGCGGGTGCCGGAACTGTTCCGGGACTTTCGGGCGTCGGCGGTGCTGACGCCGCACCCCGGCGAGTTTGATCGGTTGGCATCGTCGCTGGGGATGTTGAGGGTGGGGTCGGACGACGCGTCGCGGGCGTTCGGGGCGTCGGAGCTGGCTCGTCGGCTGGGGTGCGTGGTGGTGCTCAAGGGAGCGGGGACGGTGGTGAGCGACGGGCTGCGGGTGTGGCGGTGCGAGGCCGGGCACCCGTGCCTGGCGACAGGGGGGACCGGAGACGTGCTGGCGGGGGTCATCGCGGGGGTCATCGCGCAGCACGGCCGGGTGTCGGTCGGCGGGGCGAAAGGCGCGGGCGGGATGTCGCTGTACGACGCGGCGCGTGTTGGGGTGTTGGCGCACGCGAAGGCCGGGGAGCGATGGTCGGCGGTGCATGGCGCGGAGGGCGGTGCGCTGGCGTCGGAGATCGCGGGTCTGATCCCGGCGGTGGTGGGCGCGATGGTAGGGCGAAGTGACTCTCAGGCCTGAACGTCGATGTGGGGCGGGGTGTCGGGGGCTTGCCCGTCGGCCTCGTGGTGAGGGTGAGGGTGTTGGTTCCCGTGCTGGTCGGGGCTTTCCTTGGGTTTTTTGAGCGCGTCGGCGATCTCGACGGCGTCGAGGGTTTTCTCGACGTGGCGTTGATCGGTGCGAGAGGTGTTTTTTTTGCGTTCGGCGTCCTGCGCGGCGAGGCGTTGGGCGGCGCCGAGGCCGGCGATGCTCTGCACCGGGTTGGTGCCGAACATGCTCACGTGGAGGGTATCGGCGGGGTGGGAGAGGCGTCTTGAGGGAGAGTTCCGGGAGGGGATCAGAGGCCGATGAGGTTGACGCCGCAATCGACGTAAATCGTCTCGCCGGTGACGCCCGCGCTGAGGTCTGAGCAGAGCCAGAGGGCGGTGTTCCCGACGTCGGAGCCCTCGACGTTCCGGCGGAGCGGGGCGCGTTGGGCGGTTCGTTCGGCCATGGAGTCGGTGCCCCCGACGGCGGAGGAGGCGAGGGTTCGGAGGTACCCGCCGGAGATGGCGTTGACGCGGATGCGGTGCTCGCCGAGTTCGGCGGCGAGGTATCGTGTGGAGCATTCGAGGGCGGCCTTGGCGACGCCCATGATGTTGTACCCGAGGACGACTTTCTCGGCGCCGTAGTAGGACATGCAGATGATGGAGCCGCCGGTGCGGGCCATCATGGGGCGTGCGCGTTTGGCGAGGGCGACGAGGGTGTAGGCGGAGATGTCGATGGCGCTGAGGTAGGCCTGTCGCGGGGTATCGGTGAAGGTGCCGGGCTGGAGCCAGTCGCGGTCGGCGAAGGCGATGGAATGGACGAGGAAGTCCATGCGGTCGAAGGACTCGGTGTACCGGGTGAAGACGGAGTCGATCTGTTCGTCGGAGGCGGCGTCGAGGGGGACGAGCCACGGGTCGGAGATGCCGAGGGCTTCGACGGCCTTTCGTGTGCGTCGCTCGTTTTTCTCGCCCGGGAGGTGGGTGAAGGCGAGGCGGGCGCCGTGGGCGAGGAGGGATTGGGCGATGAACCAGGCGTAGGAGCGGTCGTTGGCGATGCCGACGATGAGGCCGGTCTTTCCCTGCATGATGCTCATGGGGGGAGTTTATGCGGGGCGCGGGGAGTGGGCGTCGGGCCGCGGGGCTACTCGTGGCGGAGGGCGACGATGGGGTCCTGGGCGGCGGCGCGTCGGGCGGGGTAGATGCCGAAGACCAGCCCCGTGATGAAGGCGACGGAGAAGGCCAGGATGATGGACGAGAGGGTGACGGTGGCGGGCATGGAGAGGTCCTCGGGGAAGTAGCGCCCGACGAGAGGGAGGGAGGGGAGTTTGGGGAGGCCCCAGTCGAGGAAGACGGACCCGCCGACGCCGAGGGCGACGCCGGTGAGACCGCCGAGGATGGAGATGACGGAGCACTCGACGAGGAACTGGAGGAGGACGTGTTTTTTGGTGGCTCCCAGGGCGCGTCGGATGCCGATCTCGCGTGTTCGTTCGGTGACGGAGGCGAGCATGATGTTCATGATGCCGATGCCGCCGACGAGGAGGGCGATCCCGGCGACGAACCCGAAGACGAGCTTGTAGGTTCGGGCGGTTTTCTCGGCGTTGGCGAGGAGCTCGTAGGGGACCTTGATGGCGACGTCGTTGGCGCCGGGGCGTCGTGCTTCGAGGATGCGTTCGACGCGTGCGGCGTCGGTCATGACGCGGTCGAGGGAGGGCGAGACGAGGTAGACCTCGGAGACTTGGACGTTGCTGGCGTTGAAGGAGCCCGAGGAGGCGCGGAAGACGTTGTCGCCGAAGATGGCGCGGGCGGTGGTGATGGGGATGTGCATGTCGAGGTCGAGGTCTCGGCCGACGAGGGAGGCGCCGGCCCCCCCGGCGAGCCCGACGGGGGCGAGGACGCCGATGATGGTGAAGACTTTTTCGTCGATGCGGAGGGTCTGGCCGAGGGGGTCGTCGGAGCGGAAGTACTGGCGTGCGAGCTGGTCCCCGATGACGGCGACCATGGCGTTCTCGCCCATCTCGGTGTCGGAGAAGTAGCGTCCGCGGGCGACGGTGAGGTTGGCGGCGGTGGGGAGGAGGGGCGTGGTGCCGAAGGCCTGGCTGGTTTTGCGGACGGGCCCGCGGGCGGTCTGGTTGCCGACCTCTTTGAGGGGGACGATGGCGCAGTCGGGGAAGTTGGCCTCGATGACGGCGAGGTCGTCGCGGGTGAGGCCGTAGCGGTTGATCCAGCCCCGGCGTTGGCCGGATGCCTGGCGTTGTTCCTCGGGGGGGCGTTGGGAGCGGATGATGATGTTGCGGGCGCCGAGGCGTTCGATCTGGACGAGGGCGGCCTGCTTGGAGCCTTCGCCGAGGCTGACCATGATGATGACGGCCCCGACGCCCAGGATGATGCCGAGGGCGGTGAGGGTGGTCCGGAGGAGGTGGAGGCGGAGGTTGGACAGGCCGAGCCTGAACGTCTCAAGGAGGAAACTCATCGAATCTTCTCTGGGAACAAGCCGATCAAGTGGTACGCTTGGGCGGTGGCGGACGTACGGGATGGTACGGGTCCGGTGGCGTGTGGTTGCCGGCGTTGGGAAAGGGGTGGGGCGGGAACACGGGGCGATCGATGGGCACGGAACAGGACGGGACGGTACGGGGGGCGAGGGTTGAGTGCCGGACGGTGCGCGATGTGCCCGGGGGCTGGGTCTGCGCGGTGAACGTGGCGTTCGGGGATGGGGCAGAGGGTGTCGATCCCGGCGACGGGATCTCGGGCGTCCGCGGTGAGCGGGAGCACGAGGTCAGGCTGTCGTGGAGCGACCATGATTACTGGTGCGGCGGGAGGCTGGCGCCGGGGGTGATGAGCGAGCAGGTGGTGCGGTACCTCGTGGAGCATGGGGTGGCGGGGGACTTGCCGGCGCGGTTCGATGCGGGTCGAGCGAGGCGGTGGCGGCCTTCGATCGACACGGATCTGCGGCAGGTCGGGTGAGGGGGCGTGGCGGTGCGAGCGGTCTGGGAGCGGTGGGGAATCCGGGTGCTGGGCGCTATAGTCGCGAAGTGCGGCTGTAGCTCAGCTGGATAGAGCAGCGGTTTCCTAAATCGCAGGTCGGCAGTTCGAATCTGCCCAGCCGCGTTTCGTGCGTGAGCGGGTCGGGGCTCGGGGTTTGGGTGGGGGTCCTAGAACGCGGTGGGAGCGAGCGCGGGGTCCGTATGGTCGGGCCCGGCGCGGGATTTTTCGCGTCGTGGTTGCGGTTGGCTGTGCGGGGCGTGAGGGCTGGGGTAGGTTGAAGGGGTATGGGTGCGCACAAGACCAGACGTGGAGCCGATCGTCGTGCCGTGGCGTTGGTGCTGGGGCTCGCGGCGGCCTGGGCATCGGGTGGGTGCGTGTCTCGGGTGGGTGGGGGAGTGGCGAGGCCGGGGGCGGGGGTTACCGAGGATCGTTGGGAGTCGGTGCTGGGGACCCCGGCGGTGCACGAGGAGGGCGGGTGGGCCGCGTCGGAAGGGTGGGAGGAGTCGTCGCGTCGGGACGCGTCGCTGGCGTTGCACCGGACGCGGGGCGAGTTGGCGGCGCCGGCGTACTACTCGGGAGAATCCAGGCCGATGGTTCAGCGTCGGTGGTGGGTCTCGCAGCCGCGGGATCCCGGGACGATGCTGTACTTCGAGCGTGAGGGCGAGCGCGGGTGGTGGGGCGGGTACGGGTGGCGGCGGTAGAGGAGCGGGGAGGGTGGAAAGAAGATCGCCCGGGCGGCCTGCGAAGAGGCTCGCCCGGGCGTGGGACTCCGAAGAAAGGCCGGCGACGGGTGATCGGTCCGCGGGCGGGGGACTCACCGGCCTAGACGCCCGCGAACCTCGGTTGGAGGCGGAGCGGCCGAGGCGTGGGTCAGGCCCGTGGCGGATCAGTCGAAGAGGTTGGAGGTGGCGGGGGGCTGGACGGTGCGGAGCTGCATGGTGGTTTCCATGCGGAAGTTGGACTGGGTGCGGTGGCGTTCGGCGAAGAAGAACTTGAGCTTGTAGGACTGGCCGTGGGTGAGCCAGCCGAGGCGGTCGAGGGAGATGGACTGGCTGATGGCGGAGTGGACGCCGCCGAGGTCGATGACGAGCTTGCCGTCGATGAAGACCCAGACGTCGTCGTCACCGGTGAAGGTGAAGGTCTGGTTCTGCCCGGACTCGTAGACGAACTCGGTTTCGAGTTCGAAGGTGAAGTGGTAGTTGGTGTTGGCGACGCCGGAGCCGCCGGAGTTGCCGTAGAGCTCCCCGTTGACGGGGAAGAAGCCCTGGCGGTTGACGAAGGCGGGGTCGGACTTGTCGTCGAAGACGTAGCGGTTGGTGCCCGGGACGCGGTTCATGGTCAGGGAGAGCTGGCGGCTGACGTTCATGCCGGGGACGTCTCGGAACCACTGGCGGAAGTTGGCCTCGGTGGTGAGGGCGCCGGTGGAGGAGGACGAGACGGACCCGTTCACGTCGCCGGGCCTGCTGCTGATGTACCCCTTGTTGGGGATGCGGTTGAGGCCAGAAGCGTCGCGGAACTGCGACGAGACCTTGTTCCCCGAGGAGAGGAAGGCGGGCTTGCCGTCGGCGTCGAGGGTGTCGGCGACCATGTTGACGTAGTGGCCGAAACCGCCGGAGGGGGCGCGCTCGAAGTCGGGGTGTCCGCCCTGGGCGGAGCGTTCGCGGAAGTCGCGGACGACGCCGGTGAGCTGCATGGTCATGGGGAGGACGGCGTAGGCGTCGTTGTTGACGGGCTGGGCGTCGGTGCGTTGGGGCGCGGTGGTGACGGCGAGCCCGGCGGCGAGGGCGAGCCCCGCGACGGACAAGGTGGTGGAGAACAGGGCCGACTTCATGGGGGACCTCCGAATCGTTTCCCCGCCGTTTCTCGCGGCGGGCCGCCTGTGATCACCCTGTGCGTGGCCCGGCGGATGAAAGGCCTCGCGACATGGTGCAAGGTCAGAAACAGAGGTCCCGGGTGCCAGCGTGGGGGAGAAAATTCCTGAGGGCGGGCGCGTCTGTGAGGCGTGTGAGGGCACGGGCGTGGGGGCGTGACGGAAATCCGGGATATCCGGGGGGGCCATGGCGTGGAACCATGGTCGTGGGGTGTGCCGTGGTTTGGGTGTGGGTGTCGTTGGCCTGGGCCTCATGCGAACGATCGCCCGGGGGAGCCGCGGGGCCCGGGCGATCGTGATCGAGGGTCGGCCTCGCGGGCGTGGGCGACCCGGGCCTGATCCCTCAGCCTCGCCCGTGTCTCTCCCTCGATGCGGCCCCGGGCGAGGCACAGAAGAGGTGCCAAACGATCGCCCGGAGGTCAAGGCGGAAATCCCGGGAAGGCGGGGTATCGGACGCGGGAATCGGCCCGGCGGTATGATGGTCGGAGCGGCGGGTCGACGACGCAGGACGCGTCGGGCCGGCCGGGTGATCGGGGCGGATCGGGGCCCGGGACGAGAGACATGGACACGTTTGTTATCAACGGCGGTCGTCGGCTGAGCGGTCGGGTGCGCGTCAACGGGTCGAAGAACGCGGCGTTGCCGGTGTGCGCCGCGGCGCTCCTGACCGACGGGGAGGTCACGCTCCGGGATGTTCCGGATCTTGCGGACCTGAGGAATATGTACCGGCTGCTCGGCGAGCTTGGGTGCGAGGTGGTGCGTGGGGAGCGTGGAGGCGGAAGTGGTGGGGGTGGTGGGGGGGTGGTGAAGACCGGGGCGAGGGATCAGGCGCTGTGCCACGCGAGGTATGAGGTGGTGAAGACGATGCGGGCGAGCATCTGCACGCTCGGGCCGCTGGTCGCGAAGCGTGGGCACGGGCGGGTGAGCATGCCGGGTGGGTGCGCGATCGGGGACCGGCCGGTGGATCTTCACCTGCGGGGATTGGCGGCGCTTGGATGCGAGATCACGTTGGAGGCGGGGGACATCGTGGCGAGGGCGCCCAAGGGGGGGCTGCGCGGGGCGACGGTTTTTCTGGGGGGGCCGTTCGGTTCGACGGTGCTGGGGACGGCGAACGTGATGTCGGCGGCGGTCTTGGCTCGGGGGACGACGGTGATCGAGTCGGCGGCGTGCGAGCCGGAGATCGTGGACCTGGCGCGGATGCTCTCGGGGATGGGGGCGAAGATCTCGGGGGCGGGCTCGCCGCGGCTGGTGATCGAGGGGGTCAAGGAGTTGTCGGGGGTGGAGCACGCGGTGATGCCGGACCGGATCGAGGCGGGGACGCTGATCCTCGCGTCGGCGATCACTAACGGGGAAGTGACGGTCGAGAACTGCCCGGTGGATTCGCTTCTGGCGGCGTTGGACCGGTTTAGCGCGATGGGGATCGGGGTGAGCGCGGAGGGCCAGGCGAAGGATCCCAACCGCGTCACGGTGCGAGTGACGTGCGAACGCGTGATCCGGCCGGTCGAAGTGACGACGCAGCCGCACCCGGGATTCCCGACGGACCTGCAGGCGCAGTTGATGTCGGTGTTGACGCTGGCGGACGGGAACAGCGTCATCACGGAGCGGATCTTCCCGGAGCGGTTCCTGCACGTGGCGGAGTTGTCGCGGATGGGGGCGAGGCTGTTCCGGCAGGGGCCGACGGTGATCGTGTCCGGGGTGAAGGAATTGATCGGGGCGCCGGTGATGGCGAGCGACCTGAGGGCGAGCGCGGGGCTGGTGCTGGCGGGGCTGGCAGCGCGGGGAACGACGACCGTCCACCGCGTGTATCACTTGGACCGCGGGTACGAGCAGTTGGAGGCCAGGCTGAACGCGCTGGGGGCGGATATCCGGCGTGTGGACGACGAGAACCTGGCCAAGCCGACGGTGTCTGGCGAGGGGTGAACCCGTGCCGGGTTGGCTGTGTTCGCGTCCGTGGGGGGATGTTCGGTTCGGATGACGCCGGGCTGCTCGACGCCAGCGGGTATCGGCTGAGGATTCGCGGGTCATACCACGAAGCCGGGACCGAGGGGTCGGGTGGGGGCCGTGTGAGGCTTTCGAGGCCTTTGAATGGTCGGGTTGCCGCGAGCCGGCCCGGGGTCGGTGGGCCGACCTCAGGCCGCTGGTGGCGAGCCGGCGTGAAGGCACGAGGATGGGAAGCCGATGCAGGAGACCGATGGCGTATCTTGACCGCGGCTTCGGAGGGCCTAGGCTTTTGACCCGGCGTGAAGTCGGGAAGTGTTTGGGTATTGATCCCCGATAGCTCAATGGTAGAGCGAGCGGCTGTTAACCGCTAGGTTCTAGGTTCGAGTCCTAGTCGGGGAGCTTCAAGGGCCGCGGCCAAGTGCCGCGGCCCTGTTCGTTTACGGATCGGGTCGGGATCGCTCCTTCGGCATGGGGCCAAATCCTCGCGGGATTCTGCGAAGCCTTGCGGACAGAGCCGTGCCGAGCTGCGCTCTCCGGTTCGCCGTCTTCGTCAAGCCCGCATCGTGGAACGCGGCTTCAGGCCGCACCGGGCGCGTGAAACTCTCGCCTCCCTTTCGAGAGCGGTTGAGCGGGTTTACAGGTTGGTTGCCGATAGGGCGATTCGACGCGGGAAGTTCGCAGCGGCATTGATCAGCGCTATTTACCGTTGTCGATTCCGAATCGCTGCCTCAGCCGCTCCACCGTGAACGCCCAGTTTTTCGCCCGAGGCTTCGCGGCTGAGTTCTGATTGCCGAAGAATCCCTTCTCCTTTACGGCATCCTTGAGGGGCACGGTCTTGATCCACTCGACGCGGACCATGTGCTCGGCCTTCTCGGGGTCCTGAGCCATCGTCGTGTGCTTGGCAGCGCGAACAGGCAAGGTGGTGATCGGCACCTTCTTCCCGTTCCCATTGTCCACCATGAACTCATCGATAGGGACGACGGATTCCTTGACGATCCCGACGCCGACGTAGCCGACGCCGCCGGGGATGTTGACCCAGACGCGGCCGCCGGGCTCGAGCGTGGATAGCGTGCGGGAGTACCACGCGCCACCGCCGGCGGAGATAAAGCCGTACTTCCGGGCCTCCTCCCAGTCGCGGTCTTCGTCGGCACCATACGAGGCGTAGAACTCACCGTTCCAGGGCAGCTTCTCGCGCTTGGCCTCGACCCTCGCTTCCACCTGGCCTGGGTCGGTGAGCCATGCCCGGCTCAGGTACTCGCTCTGGCCATCGCGGAAGACACGGAAGAACACCGCGTTGATCGAGACGCCGTACTCCTCAGCAAGGTAGGTGATGATCCGCTCGGAGCTGTCGTCCAGCTCACTCGCCACCAGCACAAGCTTGTGTGCCTCGTTCAGCGACTCGGGCATCTCTTCTACTTTGAACCGTTCACAGAACGCTTCGTCGAGGGACGTTGCTTTGTGCTCGGGGTGGTACTTGTTGACGAAAGCCTCGAAGATCGTGGCGATCTCGTCGTCCTCAAGGTTTCGCACCCAGGAGCCGTAGTCGAGGAGCTGGGCCACCACTTCCCGCGGCGTGCGGTTCTTCTTGAGCTCGATCACGATCAACTGCCCCTCGGCGTCGATCGCCAGAAGGTCGATAAACTTCCCAAAGGCGGTCGGCACTTGCCGCCCAATCAGCAACCAGCCGGGATCGGCAACGCTGATATCGCAGGCCAGGACCGATTCCAGGCGGCTCTCCGAGTCCATCCCCGTGAACGCAACGGGCTGCAGTCGGCCGCCGAGCTTCCAAATTCCAACTTCGATCGGCATTTCCGACCTCCAGTACTGGGGCAACAGCGCAAACCCACGTTGATCGCTCCCGACGTGAGCAACAAGGGTACACAGTTCGTACAGATGAAGGATCAGAGGTCGTAGCGGTAGCCACGAGATTCGAGGCGGGCCGCGAGGTCTCGCCACTCAGGCAAGGCTCGATCGAGGGCGCGACGGAACGCTGCGGAATGGTCTCGGTGGAGGATGTGGCACACCTCATGCGCACAGACGTACTCGAAGAGCGGCATGGGGGCGAGAACTGCCTTCCAGTGCAAGAGAACACGACCACTCGGCGTACAGCTGCCCCAGCGCCGGCCAATGTCTCGCACCGCAACGTCTACTGGTTCCAGTCCGAGCTTCCTGCAGATGCGACCGCACGCACGCTGCCCGTGTAACGCCGTCCGTTCGCGGAGCCACGACACAAGCAGCTGTCGGCACTCGGTGCGTTGGGCTCGGTCGGAGCAGCGCTTTGGTACTCGGAACTCGATGGTCCCTGCCTGCATGGACATGGACACCTGCCGGACATCCAGCTTTCTGACTCTGAACTGGTACGTCCGGCCAAGATACGCGATTGACTCGCCGCTCACGAAGCGTCGCCCGGGCGGCGGCGGCAGAAGACGCGCCTGCCGACGCCACTGCGCCATGATCCAGGGAGCCTTGGACCGGACCGTCGCCGCAATGCGTTCATCGCTCGTACCGCCCGGTGCCGTCACCGTGATCCCACCTGCTTGGTCCACTGTGAGTTCGAGCGTCTCTCGGCCACGGCGGCGACGAACCTGGTAATGGAAAGTGGTGTTCCCGTATTGAATCGACCGGACACGTTCGCTCATTGGGCCAATCTCACTCTTGCCAGGTCCAAAAGCGCCGAGGCGATCGCGTCAAGTCGGTCGTCTGGAATCCCACGCATGCGAAGTTCTCGCTTCACCTGGCGTCTCATTTCGCGCTGAACGTCCTCCTTGTGCGTCCAATCAACCACGGCGAGCGCGTCGAGCTCCGAAACGACTGTCTCCGCAAGTGCGGACAGGTGCTCCTCGTCGGGCCGCCCCGAGACGCCCGTGAGCTCCTTGTCGATGATCCGGAAGAACGGGCTCGCCCGCTCGGAAACTCGATTGCTGGCGGTCGTCTGAGCCTCATGGTCGGTGACCTCGCTTCGCAGCTTCAGCAGGAGCTGGTACTCCTGCACGTCATCCATGCGCTCCTGGCGTCGCTCGGCAATGATCCGCTCAAGCCGATCACGGATAGACTCGAAGAACACCGGGTCCTCCGCGAGCTTCACGGTGACCGCTCGCTCCATCGCGTGCTCCATTCGAGCAGCCTTGGCCCGCGGAGACGCGAGCTTCTCGATCTCCTCTTTGAAATCGGCGGACAGTATCGGGACGGGCTGCAGCAGGACGCGGACATCCACGCCCTTCACATGTTTGTCGATAAGCACCCGAACCTTTTCGCTCGCATCCGCCACGTCGAGATCTTCCGCAGAGTACATGGTCGCCGCTTCACGGCGGACACGCTGTAACCACGCGAAGTCTCCGAGGAACGCGAGCGCTCGCTCGTCCGGAAGAACCTGCTCGAGCGCCTTGTAGAATGCCCTGTACGTCTGCAGGAACGTGGTTCGGGCGTCCTCGGGCTCCAGCGCCAGCACCCACGGCACGACGTCCTTCTTGGGCAGTCCCTCCGGGAAACACTCAAAGACCTCTGCTCGCCTGGCCTTCAGATCCTGGAACGCAGCGTCGGCGTCACGCTTGGTCAACACCTGCTCCGTCGACAGATCCTCATCAAACACCGCCAGGGCCTCCGGCAAGAACTTGGCGACACCCCAGTAGTCGACGATGAGCCCCCACGTCTTGTCCTTCTCGGGCATCGGACGGTTGACCCGCGCGATGGCCTGCAAAAGGTTGTGCTCTTTGAGGGGTCGGTCCAGATAGAGCACCCGCTCCACCGGCGCATCGAACCCGGTCAGGTACTTATCGACGACGACGATGATCGCCAGTGTGTCAGCGTCCTCGTGAACGAACTGGCGGATGATCTCCTCCTCGTCGGCAAACTGGTCCGTCAGTTCGCGCAGATCTGAGCCCTTCTCGGAAGGGTCGGAGATCAACACCGCGACCCGATCTGCGATTTCCGGGTACTTGCGGAACTCGTCGTAGTAACGCTTGGCCGCGAGCTGGGAGCAGACCGCAACCTGGGCCTTGAACCCGTCGGGCTCGAAGTTTGCCCTGTAGTGCTGCACGATGTCAAAGGCGATCTTCTCGATTCGGTCGCTGGCCTCGCCGATCCGCCGCGCCGTGATCTCCTGGTCCCGGATCTTCCGTTTCTGTTCTTCGTTCAGGTGCGGGAACTGCGCCTCGAACATCGGGTTCAGGCTGTTGCCCCACACGGCCAGGTCCGCTAAGCGGCTCTCATAAAGGATCGGCACCGTCGCGCCGTCGGCGACCGACTGCGGCATCGTGTACTTATGGATGTACCCGCCGAAGTGCTTCACCGTCCGCGCGATCGGCGTGCCCGTGAACGCCACGAAGCACGCGTTGGGCAGGCCCTTGCGCAGGTTCGCGTTGAAGTATCCATACTCGGTGCGGTGCGCCTCGTCTACCAGTACGAAGACGTTCTCGGCCATCGAGAGCACCGGGTGCCGCCCGCCCTTCTCAAGGTCGGTCTCATCCCGGAACTTCTGAACGGTCGTCATGACGGTTTGCCCCGGCGTCGCCAACAGCCGGCGCATGTGGGCCACCCGGTCGGCACGCACGGGGTTCTCAAAGCCGCAGTTCTGGAAGGTTTCCGTGATCTGGCGATCCAGGTCCTTGCGGTCGGTGACGATGAGCATCGTCGGGCTGTCCAGCCCTTTGGACCTGCGCAGTTTGAGCGCGAGCCAGAGCATCGTTAGGCTTTTGCCCGATCCCTGCGTGTGCCAGATCACGCCGCCTCGCTCGTTCTGCGGCGCCTTGCTGTGCGGATCGACGATGCGGGCCATCGCCTCGTTGACAGCCTCGAACTGCTGATACCGCGCCAGCTTCTTGACGACCCGCCCGCCCTGCTTGTCGAATGCGCTGAACGTCCGCACCATGTCGAGCAGGTTCGCCTTCGCGCACAGCCCCGCCAGCGTCACATCTTGCGGCGTCGGGACGCGCCCGAGTCGGGTCTTCAGCTGATCGAGCGTTATTGGGTAGACGCTCTTCCACTCGGCGTAGCGATTCTTGGGGGTGAGCACCGTGCCGTACAGCGCCGCGGCCTTGCGCAGCGCCACGCACACCTGCACCGTGTGGAACAGCCGCGGCACGCCCTTCACCCGATCCTGGTATGTGAGCAAGTCGTCGATGGCCTGCTCCAGCCCGTGCGGATCGTCGGGGCGCTTGCACTCGACGGCGACGATCGGGATGCCGTTGATGAAGAGCACGAGGTCGAGCCGGCGGTCTTCCCGCGGCCCCTTCACTGTGTACTCCTCGACGACCAGGAACTCGTTGGCCTCGGGGTTGTCGAAGTCGATGTACCGCACGCTGCGGCCGACTTCCTTCGCCGATCGCCCCGACCCCTTCATCTCCTCAACGATCGCCCATCGGCTCAGCAGGGCGTGCGCGGCCTCGTTCGCCTCCATCAGCCCCAGCGCCGCGCCGCCGGGGAGGCGCAGGGCATCGACGGCCTGCCGCAGACCGTCGTCGGTGATGCCGGGGTTGATCGCGCGGATGGCCTTCTCTAGCCGCCCGACGAGCAGGACCTCGCCACGGCTCGCCCGCTCGGCATCCAGTTCCTCCCCGGTGGCAGCGAGGTACCCGAAGTGATCGCGCAGCATCTCCAGCGCGGGGCGCTGGACGTCACGGTATTCGGGGCCTCTTCGTTCAGGCTTCACAGATCAGAGTCCTTTCAGGAGGGCATACCCGACCACGTCCGTCCGTTCTCCGGGTCCGACGATCCTGATCGAGCGGCAATACTCCGGGTTGTACTCCACCTTTGAAGGGTCGAGGCCGTACTTGGGCATTGCCATGCTGTCTTTGATGTACTTGGCGGGATCAAGTTGGCCTTCGCTTGGCTCGCCTTTCGTGTCATCCTTGTTCGTTCGAAAAAACGCAAGAAAATACCAATGGCTCTTCGACGCTAGCGTCCGGAGTTTCTCCAAATCGTCGTGTACCTTCGGGACGGTGAAGTCGCCCGCCTCAACGAGGTTCGGCTCGCCACCGCCCAACGGCCGCATCCACAAATCCACATACTTCGCGCCCATCGGCATTTCCCATCGCACGTCATAGTCTCGAAGCTCTGAGTACATCAGCATGTGGCGGTATACCTGAAACACGAGCGTTGTTTCGTATAGGTCGAGCACCGATGGGTGGAAGTCCTTGTTGCCCGGCCGATTCGCGGTCAGAACCTGCAGATCATGAGCGACGAACCGCAGTGCTGGTTCCACCATGTCGAAGATCGCGCTCGCCACCTTGCTCTTCTGCATCAACTGACCCATTCGATACCTCCACGCGACGCTTGCGCCGCGGCTGAACCAACACACGAAGATTGGCTACCGCACTTTGACATGCACATGCCCTGATCGTGCCACGCACACACCGTTCTTGATCACGAATGCCTCGATCCAGTGTGTGCCACGAAATGCGGTCCCTTCCCATCGCACACGGCCATTCGTATTCTCGCCGTCATCGAAGCCACCACGGAGTTGGCCGGGTCCGGCGTTCGTGGCTTCCGCGCCGGTGTTTACAACCTGCCACTTGACGTCATACGGCGGCGACACACTTGTGCTTGCTTCGAAGCGAATCGCGTAGTTCTTGGGCACCGGCCTATCCGTGAGCGGCCAGAGCGCTTTCGCTGAGTACATGCTCCTGCGAACAGAACCGCTCACGTCGACGCGATGGGTCAAGTTCACCGGCCACAGGGGCGGGCGGCAGTGTGAAGTACCCGCGACGCTTGGTACGGTGTCCGTATGTACCAACACAGGCGTACCGGACTTGGAAGTCCCGGATGATGCTCCCGCGGAGACGCCGAGCGACTCAGCGACTTTTGTGCGGGTGCCGGTTTCGCTGGCATCGGCCTCCGCAACGGCGATGTCTTGCCGTGCCCAGGCAACCCACTTGAAGAACGCCTCGGCACGTTTGCTGCCAGCGTCATTCCAGCGGTCAGCGAAGTTCTCTCCTGGATTCACGGGGTTGGGAATGACCCACCGGTCGCCGTCGTGCAGAATGATCCCGGATGTCGCGAAGTCCTCAATGCGTTCGAGGATACCAGCGAGAGCGGCGGCCACGTCCGCCTCGCCCCGATACGCCGTCGCGGCGAGCGTAGTGATGATGATGGAGATTGGCTTCTCAGTCTCGAGCGGGTGCCCTGCAAATCGCACGTCCCGATGGCGCTTCAGAACCTGCACCGCCCGCTGGAGAGGAGTCCGAATCAGGGCGTCTGGCACACTCTGAATGCTCGCGAATACGGTTCGGTTAGACTCGTAGAGCATCCGCCGCTGCAGCGGGGCCTCACGCAGCATCGCCTCGCGGTTCACGCTCTCGAACCAGAGCGCGTATCCCTCGGGGTTCGATCCGCCAGGCAGCCAAATGTACTGCTCCTCTGCCCGGCGCTCCGAAACCTCGATCGCGTGCGACGCGAAGATGGTGGGGACGCCTCTAATCTCCGCCGCAAGCAGCGTCGTCTGCGTCCCAGGCGCGGACGGCAAGACGTCCATGTGGAAACCAACGCCATCTGCCTCGGCATAATTCAGGGTCCAGCACCGTCGTCCCTCCTTGTCGAGCATGCGGCTGTAGTTGCCGCTTTCCTTTAGGCGGTCGCCAACGAGGTGCTTGAGCCTTCGCGGCGTCATGCTCGGGCCCGGAGCATCGAGGCGGCACACCAAGTCGATGTCGTAATCCGCCTCCTTCCCGTGTACGACCGGCCGGATCACCGTTCCAAGCCGAAATGATCCCTGAACAGTCACCGCTGGCGCGTGCGGTTTGAGCGTTGTCCCGGGCGCATCAAGCCAGTTGGCGACTGCTGTGTACCGCTCCACCGCTTCCTGGTACTTGCCGGGAGGAATGTCCAAGGAGCGTGCGGCCGAATCCAGCGACTTGGCCAGGAATGGGTTGGTCGTAACGGTGGTCATTTATTCTCTCCCTGCGGCTCGCCACCGCCGAGCGTAATCGCGGGGACAAACCCGGCGCGTTCGTTCACCTGGTCGTAGATCAGCATCGGCGCGTCGGCCTTTGGCATGCGGACTCGGCCGAACTCGACCGCAGCTGCGATCGGCATCGCCGGGAAAACGTGGATGGTGGCCGCCTGGCCATGCGCAGCCTTGATCTCATCGAACACCTGGCGGAAGGCCCGGCGCAGCGCCCGCAACTGGTCACGCGAACAAAGCCAGTCGTTGTGCGGCGAAGGCACCCGAACAGTCCACAACGCGGTGTCCCTTCCCAGAACCCTTCGGATCCGATCGGGAACGATCGTCGCACTGACTCCCACAACCAGTGCGGCCGGCCCTGCGGGAGTCGTCGGACGATCGATGATCACATCCGCAGACGGCGCAGAGGTAGCCCACTGCCATCCGCGTGGCTCGCGTCGCAGTTGGAACACATCGATGTCTGGGATGTCGGTGAGGCTGGCCCCGAGTCGCATCAACAGTGCTTGCGGCGCAAAGGCGAACACCGAGAGATGCGAGATGAGACCTCGCGCGAGAGGCGAACTCACGGAATCAGAAAACTGGCGGTCGAGGTTCGTAGCCTCAATCTTCCAGAACTCTGCGTCGCGATCTCGCCAGGCGCTGTTTACCATTCCGAGGCGAATGGGCTGGGCCTCGGCCGGATACCGATTCGGGAACATCGCCGTGCACGCGAGATGGAAGTCGAGCGGAGCCGCCTGATCGCCGACATTGGCACCGTACATCAGAACATGGCTGCGTTTCGACGGGTTGATGCCGGTCACCACCTCGACGCGGTGCTCGTGGGACGTCTTCCAGGACTGGAGCAACTCCACGGTGTAGCGCCCACCGTCCTTCTTGTTGTCCATCTTGCGATGGCAATCATGGCACACGAGCATGAGATTGCCGAGGTCATTGAGCGACTCGTCGTCAGCACCCTCGTTGCCGCGGGGTCCGTCGTCGCTGAACGACCAGATGTGGGCCCGCTCCGCGATGTTCACGCTCTCTTGCGTCACCGGCGACCGAGAAAGCAGTCGATTGCATCCGTCAAACTGGCACCGGCCAGCAGCCCGGCCCCACAACATGTTGCTGACAGAGTCCTTGATGTGCCTGGTGACTTCACGTGGCATTGGTACCCCCCTTTGTGACCCGAATCTCCCCGCTCAACAGCGCGGCGGAGAGAGCCGACTTCACACGCTCCAACTGCGCGAGATGGACCTCGGCGGCGGCGAGGCGGGCGTCTTCGGCGGCGAGGATGCGCATCGCTTCGTCCTGCTCGGCCTTCGCGGGAAGCAGGACGTGCAGGTTCAAGATGTTCGGCAGGTTCAGCCCGGCTTTGGTTCCCCGATCATTCAGCCGCTTGAACTGCGTCTGGCCTTCCACGCCCGCAAGGTAGTTGGCGACCCAGGCCGGGTTGACGTTCCTCCGTTGATCGGTAAAGCGCACGAGCGCGATGTGCTGGTTGACATACGCCTCGCCGAACTCGGAGGGAACGAGCCCGATGATGCCCAGGTCGGCGGTCACGGAGATAAGCACGTCGCCCGCTTGGGTGCGCGTGCGCCTGCCTTCCGTGGTGTCGGGCGGCTGGACGCGCTGAATCTTGGCGAGGTCAAGGTTGACATGTTCCCGGGTCAGGTTGCCGATCCGCAAGAAGATCGAGCCCGTGTCGGCGTAGAACTCTGCCCATCCACGCGATCCGCTTGTGACGAACGGTTTGAGGTCGCGGATGCGGCACGCCGTCCACGACTCGGGAATGCGCCCGTGTGGTCGCACGGTCTTGAACTTCGTGTGCCTGCCGGGGAGGCCGCGGGTGAGGAGGGTGTGGAGGAGGGCTTGGCGGAGCGTCTTGGTCTGGGCGAGCACGGCCCGGCTCCGCTCCACCGCCTCATCCACCGCCCCCAGCACCGCCGCGATCTTCGCCTGCTCCGCGGGCGGGGGGAGGGGCAGCACAATCTCTTCGATGTCCTCGCGGTTGACCGCCGTAAATGTGCTGCCCTGGGCCACGCGCTGCAACTGGCGGATTTCACGGCCGAGCGCGTGCCAGACGAACGCCTTTGCGCCATTGCCCACTCGCACCGCCGCGAGGCCGCGGCCGATGCACAACGTCTGGTCTGCCTCGTTCATCTCTCCCACGGGCGCGCGGACGCTCACCAGCAGGTCGCCCGCCACAGCGGTGCGGAGCGGGCTGCGGCACCAGAGCGCGGGCTTGGGGTGGCGCACACCGAACTCCGCGTTTCCCTGGATGAAGGGCAGTCCGCCCTCCGACTCCGCGATGTCCTCGCCGGGCGGCGAGGTGCCCATCACGATCTCGGCGATGTCGCCGAGCGTCGTCGTGGACCAGTCTTTGGGCGTCGCGTGCTTCATGGTTCGATTGCCTCAGCCCTCCGCCTTGAACCCCAACTCCGCCAGCATCCCATCCATCTTCTTTTCCGCCGCGTCGCGGGCCTTTTCCAGTTCCCGCAGCCGCTTGAGTTCCACGCCCACATCCAGCACCGGCGCGGGGTCGGACGAATCCACGTAGCGGCTGATGTTCAGGTTGTAATCGTTCTCCTCGGCGATCTCGTCCAGGTCCACGACGGCGCAGAACTTGTCGAGGGATGATCTTCCCCCGGGGTGTTTGGCCTTGAGCCAGGCCGGCAGCCCGACGATGGCCTCCTCGATCTCCTTCATCTTCTTGGCGTGCTCCTTGGCGAGTTCATCCAAGAGGCGCCCGGCCTCCTGCGTAGTGCCCAAGGCCGCGGCCTTTTTCTGCCGCTCGTAGTGCGCGAGTTGCGAGGCCTCCTCGTGGGCGAGCAGCTCCTTGAGCCGCGCGGGGACGAACTCGGGATCGCCGAAGGCCTGGAAGACCGCGACAATCCGGAGGACGTCCTGGAGGCGCAGGTCGTTGCGGTTGGAGAGTTCGCCGTAGAAGCCTTCGGACGAGGCGTCGATAAAGAGGACCTTGCGCGTGCGGGCCTTGGGCTTGTTCTTGTTGAGGATGAGCACGGCGGCGGGGATGCCCGTGCCGAAGAACAACTTCTCGGGCAGGCCGATCACGGCCTCGAACAGGTCGGCTTCGAGCAGCGCCTGGCGGATTTTGCCCTCGCCCGCGCCGCGGAAGAGCACGCCGTGGGGCATGACGACGCCGATCATGCCACCGCCCCCCCCATGGGCGGGGCGGTCGTTGGTGACCTCGACCATGTGGAGCAGGAATGCGAGGTCGCCCTTGGTCGCGGGGGGCACGCCGCGGGAGAAGCGGCGGAAAGGATCGCCGCCGCCCTTTTCGGGGCTGACGAACTCGTGCCCCCAGTCCTTGAGCGAGAAGGGCGGGTTGGCGATGACGCGGTCGAAGAGCGTGAGGCGGCCGCCGTCGATGAACTTCGGGTTGCGGATCGTATCGCCCGGGCGAATGTCGGCGTCGGGCACGTTGTGCAGGAGCATGTTCAGTTTGCAGATCGACCACGTCCCGACGTTCCGCTCTTGGCCCGTGAGCGTGACGTTGCGTGCATTGCCGCCGTGGTCCTCGATGTAGTGGGCGCACTCGATGAGCATGCCGCCCGAACCGCAAGTGGGGTCGTGGATGCGCATGCCCTCGGTGGGCTGAAGGAGATTCACGATGAGGCGGACGACCGAGCGCGGCGTGTAGAACTCGCCGCCCTTCTTGCCGGAGCCCTCGGCGAAGCGCTCGATGAGGTACTCGTAGGCGTTGCCCAGCACGTCGGGCTCGGCCAGGTTCCGGTTGCCCAGCGGGATCTGGGAGAAGTGCGTGAG
Source organism: Phycisphaeraceae bacterium (assembly GCA_015200025.1). Taxonomy (GTDB): domain Bacteria; phylum Planctomycetota; class Phycisphaerae; order Phycisphaerales; family UBA1924; genus UBA2396. The sequence continues at coordinate 2,404,677 of CP054186.1, forward strand.
CAGCCGGTGCATGAAGGCGTCCATCTCCTTCGGGTCACCAAACCGACGCTCGTCGTTGAAGCGGACACCCGCGAGGACGCCCTCCAAGTAACGACCGTTCTGTTCCTCGATGGCGTGGAGCGCCACGTCGATCGCCTCGGCACGGTTCTCGCCCACCTTCATGAGCGTGGCCCAGCGGGCGGCTTCGGGGATGTAGAACGACCCGTCGCCGTACTCGTCGGGGTCCTCGGCGATCTTCTCGGCCTGTTCCCTCGTCTTCTTGCGGCCCATCCACTCAGCGATGATCTCGGCGCGGCGCTCGTTGAAGACGTCGCTGAGACGCTTCAACATGGTGAGCGCAAGGATGTGGTTCTTGAAGTCGCCGGCGTCGGCGGTGCCGCGGAGGATGTCCGCAGCACCCCAGAGGAGGCGGTTGAGTTCGTCGCGGCTCAGGATGCGCTGAGGCGCACCCGCGACAGTTGCGGTTGTGGCGGGGTCAGGCATGGACGTTGTTCCTTCCGGTCATGCGCGAGATGACGACGTCGTGGGCTACCCGTCGACGGAGTTCCGCGGCCTCGGTGGCGTTGCGATGAGCGACGTCGGCGGCAGCGAGGAGCGCTGCCAGTTCCTGCTGTTGTTCGATGGGTACAAGGGGAACAGGGACCTCGCCGAGTGCAGCAGTCGTGAGGTTCATCTGGGCCGTGCCGGATTGGCTGGCCGAGACCAAGTGGGCCGCACCTGCGGGGTGCATCAGGTACGCGGCAAGCAGTTCCGGGTGGATCTGCTCCGAGCATCTCACCGCGAGCAGTGTCGAGTTGAACACCGTGCCGTCGATCTCGGGCGGCGCGACGGCGACGCGGATCGATGTGCTGCGTGAGGGCACCAGCACGTCACCAACGCGAACGCGGTAGCGGTCGGCACGCAGGTCGGTTACTCGTGCGACGTGGAGTTCGGGCAGCGGGTCGTTCGCGGCTGAAAGCCAGCGGACCGTCAGCATCGAGATGGGGGCCGCCGCGTCGCCCGGCGCGGGCCTCGAAACGGAGAAGACCCCAGGCAGCACAACCGCCACGTCGCAGAGGCGTGCGACCGTCGGCCTGCTCAATCTGGGAGAACGTGAAGCCATTGCCCCCAGAGGGTAGCAGCTCACCGTTCGATGTCAATGTCTGGGTTTTTCGATTACGATTTTCTTCGTCGCCAGGTGTCGAGGGCGTCCCGTGAGTGTCGTAACGCGGACGAGATGGTGATCATGGCTTTCTGCCGCCCACAAGCTCCGCGATGAGGAGCCCCAAGGCGACAAGGGCACCACCAACCAGCAAGGCCCTTACCACCTCGTCGCCCACCTGATTTGGCTGGAACTGCTGGCCGGAGTGCAGCTTCTGGTCCAATGCAGCAAGCACATTTGCCGCGACACCGTCGATCGTCACCGGGAGTGCCCCGGCTGACTCCCACCGATGCACGGTACCCGGGTGGACCGCGATCACCGAGGAAAACTGCGGCACGGTCATGCCGAGTGATTCCCTAATCTGACGTACGCGGGCACCTTGGAGATTGACTTTCATGCGCAAACGCTCATAATTGTGAGTGCCTTGGCGATCCTTGGCGCGACTCGACTCGAATCATACCCCGAAAGGACAGTCCATGCCACGCATCGTTCAACCAGGGAATCACGTCCGGGTCAACCGGGGGCTTTTCCACCATCACGGCATCTACATGGGCGTGTGGGAGGGCACTCCTGTGGTTGCGGAGCTGGCTAAACCGAGCGAGGGTGGGGTGGTTCGGCTAGTGACGTGGGCGACGTTCACGAGAGGCGGGGCCGTCGAGATCGTTGACCATCCGAATGGACTCCCGCTGCACGCCGTCGTTGAGAATGTGCGGCGGGCACCGCGTTGGCGGAAGTACGACCTTTTTGATTGGAACTGTGAGCACTTCGCCACGTGGTGCTCAACGCACGTCGTTCGAAGTGAGCAGGTACGCACCATCGTCGGCGGTGTCGCGATCGCACTTCTCGTCGCGATCTTCGCATCCGCAGCCAATGCGTGATCGATCGGCGGTTCTCGGTTGATTGTGGTGCGGGAGATGGCCATTGAGCAACGCCGCGTGCTATCGTGCGCGACAAGCCCCACCGGCGATCAGAGAGGTATGGGCGAGGGCTGAGTCCCTCGCCGAATGCCACGCCACGAACCCCGCAACAACCCGACGCCGGTGGGCTCGCTGTGCCTTCCGGCCCGCGCCATCGAGCTCCTTGCAGCGGGGGCTGCCCGGCTCATCGACGCGAGCGCCCACGACTTGGGCGGGAGCGTCGAGCATGCCGATTCCTCCCGGGCGGGACTTGAACTCGCGCAGCATGCCGCCCTCAGTGTGCCTACGGGTGAACGGCACCGCCCCGAACCGGAGAACCCGGGACGATGCTGCCCGGAGGAGCCCGAGGGACGATGACCGCATCCAGAACCATCCAGCAACAGATCGACGATCTCCGCGACATGCCCGTCTCGCGGCTGCGTGCGCGGTATGCGGAGGTCTTCGGCGAGCCGACGTCCTCGGGCAACCGCCAGTGGCTCTATCGACGGGTCGCTTGGCGAATCCAGGCGCTGGCGGAGGGGGACCTCTCCGAACGGGCCCGCCGTCGGGCGGCAGAGTTGGCCCGGGACGTCGACGTGCGGGTCAGGCCGCCGGGGGAACGGGAAGGCAACGAACCCAGGGTCGGGGCGCGGCTCGTGACGGTCACCGGGCGAATCGCTTCCGCCGGGGCCGACCGCCTGCCCGCCCCAGGCAGCGTGCTGCGACGCACGTTCAAGGGCGTTGAACACGAGGTGACGGTGCTGCCCCACGGCTTCGAGCACGAGGGGAAGACGTATCGCTCCCTGTCGGCCGTGGCGACGGTGATCACCGGGTCGCACTGGAACGGGTTCCTCTTCTTTGGCCTGACCAAGAAGGGGTCCGCATGAACGCAGCGAGCACCAAGCGTGCCGGCGCTCCCAGCCGCGCAGCCGCCGAGGTCACGGTCAGCGGTCCCGCTACCGCTCGGAACGCCAAGTGCGTTCGCTGCGCGATCTACACGCGCAAGAGCACGGAGGAGGGGCTCAGCCAGGAGTTCAACTCGCTCGACGCACAGCGCGAGAGTGCCGTCGCATACATCGCCAGCCAGAAGAACGAGGGGTGGTCCTGCGTCCCAGACCGCTACGACGACGGCGGCTTTACCGGCGGCAACATGGACCGGCCGGCGCTCAAGCGGTTGATGGACGACATCGAGGCGGGCAAGATCGACTGTGTGATCGTCTACAAGGTGGACCGCCTCAGCCGGTCGCTGATGGACTTCGCGCGGCTGATGGCCCTCTTCGACCGAAAGGGCGTGTCCTTCGTCTCGGTAACCCAGCAGTTCAACACAACGCACTCGATGGGCCGGTTGACGCTGAACATCCTGCTGTCGTTCGCGCAGTTCGAGCGGGAGATCATCTCCGAGCGCACGCGCGACAAGATTGCCTCGGCCCGCCGCAAGGGCAAGTATCAGCACGGCAAGCCCATCCTGGGCTACGACTTCGTGCCCGCGCCCGCCCCGTTCACGGGGCGACGGCTGGTGGTCAACAAGACCGAGGCGGAGCGGGTCAGTCGCATCTTCGAGTTGTACCTGGAGGCGGGGAGCATCCTCCGAGTCGCGGACGAGTGCAACAGCCGCGGGTGGACCACCAAGTCGTGGACCACAACAGCCGGGCGCACGGTGGGCAACCGGGAGTTCGACAAGACAATCATCTCGCGGCTGCTCCGAAACCCGCTGTATGTCGGGAAGGTGCCGCACAACGGCGCGGTGTACGACGGCGAGCACGAGGCGATCGTCGAAGACGACCTCTTCCGCCGCGTTCAGGCACGATTGAAGCTGGCTGGCGAGCGCGGCGGTGCCGGCGTCAAGAACTCGACTGGCGCGCTCCTTGGCGGGCTGGTCCGGTGCAAGGGGTGCGGTTGCGCGATGTCGCCGAGCAGCGCCTCGAAGAAGAAGCCCGACGGGACTCGGACCCGCTATCGCTACTACGTCTGTTCCAACGCAGTGAAGCGAGGACGGCAGCACTGCGCGGCCTCTTCGCTGCCCGGCCCGGCGCTCGAGGCGTTCGTGCTCGAGCAGTTCAAGGCGCTGCTGGCCGACTCCCCGCAGATCACGCTCGTCGTTGATCGGGCGATCGACCTGCTTCGCGAGGCCGCTGGGGCCCGCCTCGCCGAGCAGACGCGGCTCCGCGGTGTGCTCGAACGGCTCTCGAGCGAGGAGCCGACGGCCGCCACGCGCCGTGAGATCGAGCAGGTGCGGCGGACACTGGCGGCCGTCTCCGCGCAGGTGGCTGCGGACGCCGAACGGCTGATCGACGAGGACGAGGTTGCCGGAGCGGTCGAGGCCTTCGACGGGGTCTGGGATGCCATGACGCAAGCCGAGCGTGCCGAGTTCCTCCACGTCGTGATCGCATCCGTCGAGTACGACGGGCAGACCCAAAACGTCGCGATCACTTTCAAGCCGGAGATCGCGCCGGAGGAGGCATCCAACTGATGCGAACCGAGCCGTGCCAGCCCGTGATCGCGTTAGACCGGGTCCCGCTCACGAGGACGGCAAAGTTCGTCGCGCCGGGCAGAGAGCGCACAGCCCGAGATCCAGACAAGGCGAACGACGTGGTGCCGCCCGGCCGCGTCCCCCGCGTCGCGCGGTTGATGGCGCTTGCGATTCGGTTCGACTCACTGCTGCGGGAAGGGTCGGTCAGCACGCAGGCCGAGCTGGCGGCTGTCGGGCACGTCACCCGAGCCCGGGTCACACAGATCATGAACCTGCTCCACCTCGCACCGGACATCCAGGAAGCGATCCTCAACATGCCGCCGGTGATGTCTGGGCGCGACCCCTTCGGCGAGCATGAACTGCGGTCGCTCGTGTCGATGGTGGAGTGGCCCCGGCAGCGGGAAGCGTGGCGGGCGTTGACCGGGGATCGCATCACTTCCGCCGTCGATCGATAACTCCCTCATCAGACAGGATTTCCACGCGAACTCCACACTCGAAACGCAACCGACACGGTCCAATGAAGAACGCGTGATGTTTGGTTCATGACCGGGTACGATGGGGCAGTGATCGCGGGGGTTTCGCGGTCGCCGCGGCACCCCGGCGGAGCTCGGGGAAGGTCCTGTCGGGGTCGGTCCATGGCGCAGAGCATCCGTCCGAGCCGTTTCGTCAAGCCAAGCGTTCTCAAGCAAGTCGATCCGCAACTGCTGATGCAGTTGCTCGAGCCGTTCTCCGCGGCGCTGGCCGCGCGGGGGATCGTGATCGAGCGCGGGCGTGAGCCGGACTTCGCCGCGCTGGGTCGCGTGCTCATGCATCCCGACGAGGACACGCCTCTGGACTTGATCGAGGCCCTCTGCCTCATCCACGCCGTTTCCGACGACGACAGTTACGACCGGCTCCGCAGCGATGCCCAGGCCGCGGGCATCGTCGTCGAGAGCGATCTGCCCGCGCCGGATCTGGCGTTGCGGGTGTACTTGTCGGACCGCGCCATCATCGAACGGATGCACGCCGAGCGTCTGTCGACCAAGCCGCGGAAGTTCGAGTCGTTCATGACCTCTGTGGAGCCCGCGCCGAAGATCGGGCTTCCTGCTGATGCGGCTGTCCAGGCGCTGCAGGCCGGGCTCGGAGCCGACTTCTTCGACAACCATCGCGGCAAGGGCGTGCGCATCTTCCCCTTCCGGACGGAGACCGGGTTCCGGCTGCTCGTCCGTCGCGGGAGCACGCTGAAGCGCGAGGTCACCATTGACGCCGACGGCGAGACGCGCTCGATCGTGTTCCGCCCGGAGGGGTACGACGTTGTTCGCTACAACGGCCAGACGGGTGAGCTGAGCATCAACGCCCCGGTCAAGCGCGACGTCCGAGCGTACTGCTCGATGATCGGACGGCACATCTTCAATGACTCGCTGCTGTTCGACGCCGATAGCCCGGGTCGGAAGTTCTCGCTGCGGCCGATCATCGAGAAGGGGCCGGATTGTCTGCAGTGCGAGGACTGCCCCGGGATCATCGCCGTGCGCCTGACCTCGGTGTCGTGGGAGCACGACGACGACCTCGACGCCGGCGAAACCCTCCGCTCCGAGGACGTGTTCGAGACGCTCCGGCGGAGCGGACGCGAAATCCCGAGGTACGCGCGGCTCGCGGCGGCGGTGTTCAAGATCACGATTCGAGTCGGCGACGGGGCGGACCATGAGGTGCCCCTGCGGATCCGACCGCCCAACGCGGCGTACTACGACCGCGAGGACCACCCGGAGCTCCTGGAGCAGTGGATGTTCCAGCAACGCTTCGCGCGTTCCAGAGAGGAGGCGCTGCGTGGAGTCACTGCGCGACTTCTGGCGGTTCCTTGACGCGCGCGGGCCGGCGGGCCTCCGAGCGGTCATGCAGGAGTGGAAGCTCCGCTGCGGACCGGCGTTCGCACACATCGAGCCGCTGCTCGAGCCCGCCGGGGTGGTGGCGCGTTCATGGCCCGGCGAGCGCCCGGACCTGCCGCGGAGGCGGGTCGTCGCGATCGGCGGCTCGGCCGTCGCCGTGTGCGACGAAGGGATGAGCCCCCGCGTGGAGCTCTCCGCCCAGGACCGTGCTCTGCATGAGTTCCGGCCCGGGGTGCTGCGCTCCGCGATGGCGACCGCGCTAGGCCTGCGGACCTCGACCGTGCCGGTCGACCGGACGCCTGGAACACTCCGGCTGGGAACCTGGGAGCCCAGACCCGCTCTGGCCTTCGCCGTTGAACTCGTGACTCACACGGACCGCGCTGCGGTCGCTCATCTCGTCCGCGCGGCCGTCTCGGCGGACACCAACCCCGTGATCGTGCTCACGCCCACGGCTGAAGCTTGGACGGACGAGCTGCGCGCCTGGGTCGAGCAGCGCCGCTGCGTGCTCGCGTCGGCCGACGAGATCATCCACGCCGGGTCCAACGGGCTGGTGGCCACCGAATCGTGGTCGTCGCTGCTGGAGACGTTCGCGCAGCGGGCGGGGCTACGACTCGCAGCTCCGATTCAGAACAAACGCCCCAAGAAGAAGCGGGCCGAACGGCTCGCCACGATCGAGAAGATCGAAAAGGTACTCGTCGAGACCGCCCGCTCCCGTGTCGGCATGATCCGGGCGTCAGTCGACGCCGGCAGGGGTATTCCAACGATTCCGCACCTGACCCGGGCGGCCCTGGCGGAGGAGGCCGGTTGCAAGCCGCACGACGTCACACGCGTGTTCCAGGACGCCGCGGGCAAGCAGGCGGCCACGCTGTACGGGCTGGTGAACGACGCCGAGGCCCTCTGGCGGGCCAAGGGCGCGCGGGGCTCCCGCTGAGCGGGGTGGCCTTGCACTTGCGCCGCGCTGGCGCAAGTGCAAGGCATCGGCATGACCACTTTCTGCTGCGGACTTCAAGGACCTCGCGGTCGAGGCGGTGGTTTTTGTGCGCGGTGATGTGCAAGGCGACCGGCTGGTGAACACGCCGCGATGTGCGGCGCGGACCACTCACCAGCACGGAAGCACTCCATGACCGCAGCAGCCATCGACCCCTCCATCCGCACCACCGGCACGTCGTCCTCTGTACCGGACGATCTCCCGGAGCTGGCCCACCGCCAGATGGCGTTCCGCGCCGAACGCCTCGCGCGGGTCTACCGCCTCGCCCCCGATCAGGTCGACGACCTCCGGCAGGAGTTGGCGGCCGAGATCGTGCGGGCGCTGCGCCGGTTCGACCCGGCGATTGCGTCGCGGACCACCTTCACACGCGCGGTCATGGACTTCTGGTACCGGCAGAAGTGCAAGCAGCTTTCCCGTGAGGCAAGCGCGCGGTACCGCATCCTGCCGCTTCCGCCGCTCGGGACGGAGGGCTTCGACTACGCCGACCCGCGAGACAGCGGCTTTGGCGATGTCGATCTGCGGCTGGACCTCGTCGACCGGATGGGGGCTCTGCCCCAAGACCTGTTCGAGATTGCCCGCGACCTGTTGGCGGGCAAGTCGGTGCCCGGCATCGCCGCAGAGCGGGGCGTCCACCGGGGGACCGTGAACCGGCTGGTGCTCCGGCTCCGCACGCACCTTGCCGATTTCGACCCCAACGCCAACTAGCGCGCGACACGAAGCGGGCTGAAGCAGAGAGGTATGGGCGTGGCCAACGCCTGCATCCCGATCTGCACCCCGCTTCGTCCCAGCCGTGACCACCTCCCCCTCGTCCGCCTTGGCCAAGGTGCGTTCACCCGCGAGATCTGGCCCCACGACCTCGATCCCTCATTCCCCAAGCACGGAGATCCCATGCCCGCAACCGCGACCGCCAACACCCACACCCTCATGAACCAGATCAGCAAGGGCCGCAAGGCCCGTCCCCGCCGCGTGATGCTGTACGGCACCCACGGCATCGGCAAGAGCACGTTCGGCGCGATGGCCGAGAAGCCCATCTTCGTCCCCACCGAAGACGGCCTGGCCGACATCGACTGCGAGAGCTTCCCGCTGGCCCGCAGCCTCGGCGAGGTGATGGCGGCGCTCGAGTCGCTGTACTCGGGCGACCACGAGTACCGCACCGTCGTCATCGACAGCCTCGACTGGCTCGAGCGCCTGATCTGGGCAGAGGTGTGCGCCGACGAGAACGTCGAGAACATCGAGAAGATCGGATACGCCAAGGGCTTCTCGTTCGCCATCGACAAGTGGCGCTCGGTACTTGGGGCGCTCGATGCGCTCCGCAGTGATCGCGGCATGACCGTCGTGCTCATCGCCCACGCCAAGATCGAGAAGTTCGAGAACCCCGAGACCGTGCCGTACGACCGCTACTCGCCGCGCCTGCACAAGCTCGCATCCGCGCTGGTGCAGGAGTGGGCCGACGAGGTGCTCTTCGCCACGTACAAGGTCCACACCGTCAAGGTGGACGAGGGGTTCAACAAGGCTAAGCACAACGGCGTTTCCACCGGCGAGCGGATCATCCGCACCGTCGAGCGGCCGGCGCACGTTGCCAAGAACCGCCTGGGGTTGCCCGAGGAGATCCCGCTCGACTACCGCGTCTACGGCGCGTTCGCCCGCGGCGACAACCCGTCCGCCGAGGCGATTGCACCTGCCACCACCTCCGACACCGTCGGCGCGGCCTGAGCGCCGTCGTCGTTGTCCATCCCTCATCCGTCCATCACCAACCGCAAAGGAACTGACTCATGGCCACTCTGAACAACTTCGACGCCAACCAGGTTGACCCGTCCGTCGCGCTCGATCCGCTCCCCGCGGGCAAGTACCTCGCCGTTATCTCCGAGTCGGAGCTCAAGCCGACCAAGACCGGGGGCGGCAAGTACCTGCAGTTGACATTCCAGATCATCGACGGCGAGTTCAAAGGCCGCCTGGTCTGGGCCCGCCTCAACCTCGAGAACAAGAGCGAGATGACGGTCAAGATCGCTCGCGGCGAGCTCTCGGCCATCTGCCGCGCCGTCGGCGTGATGCAGCCCAAAGACTCGGTCGAGCTCCACAACGTTCCCCTGGAGATCAACGTCGGGCTGAAGAAGCGCGACGACAACGGTGAGTTCACCAACGTCATCAAGGGCTACGCCAAGAAGGGCGGTGGCGGCGCGCCGCTGAGCGGCCGCGCTCCCGTCGGCGTCGGCCCGGGGAGCACGCCGCCCTGGAAGCGCTGACCCCCCCAAGTCCATCTGGTCGTGTCCTCGAGCTCCCGTACCCGCCCAGTGTCAATCACATCTGGCGGCGGATGGGCTCCAGGACCGTGCTGAGCCGCGAGGGTCGGCGCTACCGCGCGAGCGTGTGCGCCGCCCTCGCGGTGATGCGTGTGGTGCGGATGAACGGTCGGCTGGAGGTGCGTGTCACCGTCTGCCCGCCCGACAACCGCCGCCGCGATCTGGACAACGTGCAGAAGGCGCTGCTGGATGCGCTCGCCAAGGGCGGGGCGTACCGCGACGACTCGCAGATCGATCGGCTGGTTGTTGAACGCGGCCCGGTGACGCCGGGCGGCAAAGTGCTCGTGGAAATCGCACAAATCGAACCATGAACCTCCGTCCCTACCAATCCGAAGCCGTCGCCGCGGTGTACGAGCACCTGCGGACCCGCGACGACAACCCCTGCGTGGTCATCCCGACCGGCGGGGGCAAGACGCCCGTCATCGCCACGATCTGCCGCGACGCGGTCGGGCCGTGGAACGGCCGCGTCGTCATCCTGGCCCACGTGAAGGAGCTGCTGGAGCAGGCGGCCGAAAAGCTCCGGCACATCGCGCCGGACGTGCCCGTGGGCATCTACTCCGCTGGCCTGAAGCGCAAGGACCTCGGGTACGCCGTCACTATCGCCGGCATCCAGTCCATCTACCAGCGGGCGTGCGACCTGGGGCCGGTGGACCTGCTCATCGTGGACGAGGCGCACCTAATCCCGCCCGACGGCGAGGGGATGTACCGCCAGTTCATCGCCGACGCCAAGGTCGTGAACCCGCTGGCGCGGGTGATCGGGTTGACGGCGACGCCGTTCCGCATGAAGTCCGGGCCGATCTGCGAGCCCGGCAACATCCTCAACCACGTCTGCTTCGAGGTCGGCGTGCGCGAGCTGATTGTGCAGGGCTTCCTGTCGCCGCTGCGGACCAAGGCGGGGCTCCAGAAGGTCAGCACCGACGACCTGCACGTCCGCGCCGGCGAGTTCGTCGCCAGCGAGGTCGAGGATCTGATGGACAAGGACGCCCTGGTCGAGGGGGCGTGCGGCGAAATCATCGAGTACACCAAGGACCGCAGCGCCACGCTGATCTTCTCGTCGGGCATTCGGCACGGGCAGCACATCGTGGACGTGCTGAGATCCAGGCACGGCGTCGAGTGCGGATTCGTGTCTGGCGACACGCCCGCAGGCGTGCGGAGCGGCATCCTCGACCGGTTCCGTTCGGGCTCGCTCAAGTACCTCTGCAACGTGAATGTCCTCACGACCGGTTTCGACGCGCCGCACATCGACTGCGTGGCGCTCGTGCGCCCGACCATGTCGCCGGGGCTGTACTACCAGATGGTCGGGCGTGGCTTCCGCCTGCATCCTGGCAAGGCCGACTGCCTCGTGCTGGATTTTGGCGGCAACGTCCTCCGGCACGGGCCGGTGGATGCCATCCGCGTCACGACGGACGATCGTGGCGAGGGCGAGGCCCCGGCAAAGGAATGCCCGCAGTGCCACGCGCTCATCGCGGCGGGCTACCAGACCTGCCCGCAGTGCGGGCATCAGTTCCCCGAGCCCAACAAGCAGAAGCACGAAGCGCAGGCCAGCACCGAGGGCATCCTTAGCGGCCAGAGCACGCGCGAGGAGCACAATGTCAGCGAGACGACGTACCACGTCCACATGAAGCGGAACGACCCGGCCGCGCCGCTCACGATGCGCGTCGAGTACCGGGTCGGCTTCAACCACTACTTCCGCGAGTGGGTCTGCTTCGACCACACCGGATATGCCCGCACCAAGGCCGAGGCGTGGTGGCGGGCGCGGTCCGTCGAGCCCGTGCCTGGCGGCACCGAAGAGGCGGTCGAGCTCGCGCGGGCCGGGGCGCTCGCGCCGGCGCTGCACATCACGGTCGAGAAGAAGGCCGGTGAGCAGTTCGAGCGGGTGGTGGCGCACCGCCTGGGCGACAAGCCACCGCGGCTCGACGGCGATGAAGGCCTCCCCGAGCGACTGCCCGAAACGGTCGGCACCACGTACGGCATCCCCGACGACGAAATCCCCTTCTGAACAGGAGCACACGATGATCACGATCACCATCGAAGAAACGGACAAGGACGGCCGCGTGCTGGGCCGGCACGTCGCCTCGGCCCCCATCGACAAGAACGACGCCAAGGGGGTGGGCTCGCTGCTGGCCCGTAGCGTCGGCGGGCTGATGTACCACGGCCAGACGCGGGCGGAGGTTCCGCTGCTGCTCGCGGCGGCGGGGACGCACCGCTCCAGCCGCTGCACCCAGGCGATCGCGCACGCCCTCGGGCTGGCCGGGAGCGAGCACAGCTTCGAGTACGCGGTGAAGCCGGTCGTAGACCTCGACCGCCTGCTCGACTACCGCGCGAGCAAGAAGGACCGCGAGCACGCGGCGCAGATGCTCAAGATCATGGGCGCCGGCGTCAAGACGAAGGGGGACGACGAGTAGGCGATGAGCAACGGCCCGGCCAATCTGCTCGACGCGGCGCGGTGGTACCTCGCGCGCGGCTACGCCCCGATCCCCGTGCCCGCGGGGTCGAAGGTGCCCGTGCTCAAGGGCTGGACCGACCTGCGCCTCGCGGAAGCCGACCTTCCCCAGCATTTCAACGGCACGGGGAACATCGGTGTGCTGCTGGGCGAGCCGAGTGGCTGGCTCGTGGATGTGGACCTCGACTGCGAGGAGGCGGTGGCGCTCGCGCCGGCGTTCTTGCCGCCAACAGGCGCGGTGAGCGGTCGGCCCGGGAAGCTAGCCTCTCACTGGTGGTACATCTGCGAGGGCGCGAGGACCCGCAAGCACCAGGACCCGGCGTCGAAGAAGATGATCGTCGAGCTGCGGAGCACCGGGGCGCAGACGGTGGTCGGCCCGAGCGTCCACCCCAGCGGGGAGCCGTACGACCCGCTCGAGGGCGATCCCGCCGTAGTTGATGCCGAAGCGTTGGGCGCGGCGGTCGCGGCGCTAGCCGACGCTGTGAGGGCACAGCGGCACGGCGACGCGCTACCGGGGCGACTCCCTGCGCCAGCATCTTCGAAGGCCCCCTCCGCGCCCGACGCCGTCCTGCGGCGGGCCGAGGCGTACCTGGACCGCATCCCGCCGGCGATCTCCGGCTCGGGCGGGCACAGCCAGACCTACGCAGCTGCCACCGCGATGGTGCACGGGTTCGGGCTCGACGCGGAGACGGCGTTCGGGTTGCTGTGGGACCGGTACAACCCGCGCTGCCAGCCGCCGTGGTCGGAGAAGGAGCTGCGGCACAAGGTTGGCGACGCGGCGAGCAAGCCGCACGACCGCCCGCACGGGTGGTTGCGCGACGCCGGGCCCGCTGAAGCAAGCGATGTGGACCTCTCGGGATTTGATCCCGAGCGCCGGCGTGTTCCCGGCGAGCGTCCCCGCTCCGAGCGCCCGGCCGACCCCGGCGCGTTCCCCGATCACCTGCTCCGTGTGCCGGGCTTCATCGAGCAGGTGGTCGCGCACAACCTGGCGACGGCCACCCGGCCGCAGCCCGTGTTGGCGCTGGCGGCCGCGATCTGCCTCCAAGCTGTGCTGGCCGCCCGCAAGGTCCGCGACGAGCGCGGCAACCGGACGAACCTCTACTGCGTCGGCGTCGCGCCCTCCGGGGCGGGCAAGGACAACGCCCGCAAGGTCAACAAGAACATCCTCTTCGCCGCCGACATGGTGGAGCACGAGGGGAACGAGGACCTGGCATCGGACGCGGGGCTGGTCACCGCTGTGGAAGCCGAGCCGGCGGTCCTGTTCCAGATCGACGAGTTCGGGCGCTTCCTCCGCACCATCGGCGACCCCAAGAAGGCCCCGCACCTCTTCAACGTGCTGACGGCGCTGATGAAGCTCTACTCGAGTGCCGACACCGTGTTCCGGGGCAAGGCGTACGCCGACAAGAAGCGGAACAAGGTGGTCGATCAGCCGTGCGTGAGCGTCTACGGCACCACCGTCCCCGAGCACTTCTTCGAGTCCCTCACCGCCGACAGCCTCAGCGACGGGTTCATCGCCCGACTCCTGGTGTTCGAGTCGGCCGAGACGCCGGCGCGGCAGCGCGCCCGGGCGACGGGCGTCCCCGACAGCATCAAGCAGGCCGCCGAGTGGTGGGGATCGTTCAAGCCGGGTGGCAACCTTGCCCCCGAGCACCCTCAGCCGATCGTGGTCGAGGCCACGCCGGAAGCGGGCGAGGTGTTCGATGCGCTCGCCGCGATGGTGGACGCCGAACTTGCCAAGCCCGACGAGGCGGGGCGGTCGCTGTGGGCCCGCGCCGAGGAGAAGGCGTGCCGCCTCGCGCTGATCTACGCCTGCTCCACGAACGCCCAGAAGCCGGTGATCGACGAGGACGCGGCCCGCTGGGCGTGCGACCTGTCGTCGTACCTGACGCGGCGGATGCTCTACATCGCCCACGAGTGGGTCGCCGACGGCGTCTTCGACGCCCGGCAGAAGCGCGTGGTCCGGGTGGTGCGCAAGGCGGGTGGAAAGATCTCCCGCAGTGAACTCTGCCGCAAGACGCAGTGGTTGACGCAGCGGGAGCGTCAGGAAGTCATCGACAACCTCCTGGAAACGCAGCAGTTGCGGCAGGAGGAGGAAACGTCCGCGACGCGGCCGAAGGTGGTGTATGCGCTGGCCTGAACCAGATCTTTCAATCTTTCACCTATTCACCGCGCGCGTACGCGGGGCGCGGGTGCATGGGCGTAAGGGAGGTATTGAAAGATTGAAAGATCTCTCTCTTTCATCATGTACCTCCCCCCTCCCGCCCCGCCGCGCCCATGCAGGTCGCGTGCCAGGCCGCGCCTACCACGAGCCCAACAGCCCGAAGCCTAACGGCGGGGGTGAGGGGGTCGGTAGGTACTTCCCCGCCCGCGTTGCGTTGCTACGCCCGCGGGAACAGCCGCGCTTGGCGACAGAGTTTGTTTGCGCGTCCGAGCGCCGACGGTCGCGTGGCGGGGATTGGTACGCCCCGCCGTGAGGACGCGACGTGGGCGATCGTGGGCCAACCCGTGGCCAGCGGGCGGACCCCGTAGCGGGCGGGAATCGGGGCGCTGAGCGCCCCCGGACGGGCCCGTAGCCCGAGCGATCCAGCCAACCAGCGATCCAGCCAGCCCCGGACCTGTCGCGTGTGCGGCAGGCCACCAAGACGTATCGCGCTGGCGTTCCCCGCCGCGCTCCCGCCGGAGATCGCTATGAACATCGAGACGCTCCCCATCGACGCGGTCAAGGAATACGACCGCAACCCCCGCACGATCAGCGACGCCGCCATCGACGCGGTCGCCAAGAGCATCGAGGCCTTCGGCTTCAAGATCCCAATCCTGGTCGACGCGGACAACATCATCATCGCCGGGCACACGCGGCTCCGCGCGGCGCGGAAGCTCGGGCTGAAGGACGTGCCGACGATCCGCGCCGACGACCTCACGCCCGACCAGGTCAAGGCGCTGCGCATCGCCGACAACAAGGTCGCGTCGCTGACCTCGTGGGACATGGAACTGCTGCCCATCGAGCTGGCGGACCTCAAGGGCGTCGACTTCGATCTCGCGCTGCTGGGCTTCAGCGCCGAGGACCTCGCGGCGATCATGGCTCCGGCCGGCAACGAAGGTCTCGTCGACCCCGACGATGTGCCCGCGCCGCCCGACGCCGCGACCACCGTCCCTGGCGACATCTGGGTGCTGGGTAGTCACCGCCTGATGTGCGGCGACTCGTCCAAGCCCGAGGACCTGGACCGACTGCTCGACGGCCAGCCGATCCATCTGGTCAACACCGATCCGCCGTACAACGTGAAGGTCGAGCCGCGGAGCAACAACGCGATCGCGGCCGGGCTGTCATCGTTCACGGCGACGCAGCGCAAGGATGCGAGCGCCGGCGACCAGCAGTCGGCGGACCTGCACCGCTACCCCGAGAAGTCCAAACCGACGCACAAGAAGCTCCGGGCCAAGGACCGGCCGCTGGCCAACGACTTCGTGTCCGACCAGGAGTTCGACCGTTTGCTCGCGGCGTGGTTCGGGAACATCGCCCGCGTGCTCATCCCCGGCGGAGGTTTCTACATCTGGGGCGGCTACGCCAACTGCGCCAACTACCCGCCGGTGCTCAAGGCGATGGAGCTGTACTTCAGCCAGGCGGTGATCTGGATCAAGGAGCACCCGGTCCTGACACGCAAGGACTTCATGGGCAACCACGAGTGGTGCTTCTACGGCTGGAAGGAGGGCGCGGCGCATCGCTTCTTCGGCCCCAACAACGTGCCGGACACGTGGAGCATCAAGAAGGTGAATCCGCAGAGCATGGTCCACCTTACGGAGAAGCCGGTGGAACTAGCCCGACGCGCCATCGAGTACTCGTCGCGGCCGGGCGAGAACGTGCTCGACCTCTTCGGCGGCAGCGGGAGCACGCTCATCGGCGCGGAGATGACGGGGCGGCGGGCGTACCTGATGGAACTCGACCCGCTGTACTGCGACGTCATCGTGCACCGCTGGGAGAAGTTCACGGGCCGCAAGGCGGAGCGACTGCCGCGAAGGGTGTGGCCGAAGAGAAAGCCGCGACACGCGTCGCGGCTGGGAGCAAGGCGTGATGTGTGCCTCACTCGTCGAGGGTCGGCAGCGGGCCGTCGGTCGCTTCGTCCCAGTCGAGGGCGTAGCGCTCGGCGATGTCCTCGAGGTCATGCTCGGTCAGGTAGTCGGCGGTCTTCCGCTCCTGGCAGGCGGCGACCGCCCGCGCGAGGTCGGTCCACTCCTCGATGGTGAGCATCTGGTCCTGGCGTGCGCCGAGCAGGTAAAGCGCGGCCTGCAGGACGGCTTCGAGTTGCGCTTCGCGGCTGGAGGCGGGCGTCGCGGTCATGGCTCAGGCTCCCTTCCCGGCGACGAAGACGCCGCGCTCGTGCTTCTTGAACCTCGCGGCCGTTCCCTTGGCAGCGATCTCGCGGATGATGGCGGCGTACAGCGTGGCCTCGGGCGTCTTACCGCCGGGGGAGCGCCACAGCCCCTTGGCCTCCATCGCGGCGATCATCTCCTTGGCCCGCATCGGCACCTCGCTCGCGGCGAGCACCTGTGCCGCCGCGTCGAGGGCGCTGACCCGCTTGGGCTTTGGGGCCTTTGGCGTCTTCGGGGCCTTCTCGCCCTTGGCCGTCTTGCCTTTGGCGGCCGCCTCAACGTTCGCGTTGTTGGCCGACTCCTTCTCGCTGGGGACCTCGTGGTCCTGCCTGCCGCCCTCGAGGCGGCCGTTGATCTCGGCGAGCGCCGCCTTCCGGCGGCGCTCAGTGCTCGACGCGGCGGCGTCGGGCTTGCGCTTGGGGATGCGCTTGCCGCCGGGGCCGACGGCTCGCTTCATCGCGGGGGTGCTGCTGGTCTTCTTGGTCTTCGTGCTCATGGTCATCTTCGAACTGGGGGTTGGAAAGCCCGTCGCGTGCTGCGGCGGGGAAGCGTGGCCGTCGCGGTTTCTCGCGACGCCGCGTGGGCGGGGTGGGGGTTAGCAGCCCGCGATGCGTTCGATCTCGTTCAGGACGTCGTGGACCATCGAGTTGGTGGCGGCCGCCTGTCCTCGGCGATCGCGGCCGTAGACGTACTTGGCCACCTCGGCGGCCTTCGCGTAGCGGGCCTCGCGGCTCTCATCGCGGCGGAAGTCGGCGATGACCTTGTCGAGGCGGCCCTCGGCGCGGCTCATGCGGACCACGCTGGCGGCCGCGCCGTCGGCCGTGGCCCGCACCGTGATGTCCTCCTCTCTTCCCTCGATGACAATGTGCTTGATCTTCATGGCGTGTCTCCGTGTTGGCGGTCACTCGGCGTCGTTCAGGAAGGCCTCGACGTGCTCGCGTTCCATCCCGCTCATGAACCCGACCAGGTCGATCAGGTCGCTGCGGACCTTGCCGAGGTCGCCGGTGCGGCCCCAGTTGAGCGGGTCGGCCTTGGCGGCCTCAGCGTGCTTGTCGAGTTCCATCTGCAGGACGTCCATCAGCCGGGCGATGTCGCCGCGGCGAGCGGCGTAGGTCTCTGCGGCGGTCGGTTGCTGGGGGGCGGGCGTGCGGTTGTGCTTCTTCATGTCTGTACCTCTCTGGTGGGCGGGGGCGTGGCGTCGCATGGAAACAGCGAAGCCCGCGTTACGCGGGCTTCAGGTCGTCGGCAGTTCGGGGTTGCGGGGGCTGGTCGGTGCCTCCTCGCGTGCGGCCTCGCGGGCCGCGTCGCTTCGTCCCTGTCGGTATCCGGTGTGCAGGCCTTCGCGGTACCCGGCCTCGAAGGCGTGGCGGACCAGGTCGCGGATCGACCACACCGGGATCTCGTGGAAGTCGAGGCTGTCGCTCTTTCGGGTCTCGAGTGTTTCCAGCAGCAGTTCGACCTTGGCCCATTCCATCTCGGCGTCGAGGGCCTTCTGCTTGGCGATCCCGTCGAGGCTGGGCTTGGTGTTCTTCCTGGCGTTCTGCGGGGCGTTCATGTTCGTGGTCTCCGTTGCGGGTGCTTGCCCCGCGTTGTGACACATGAAGCCATGACAGTCGCCACGAGGCAAGGCAAACCGCGGCGGGTTCGCCGTCATTCCGCGACATGTGGGCAAGTCCGCCGCCGATGTGGGCAACCCTGCGCGGGAGGTCCGCGATGACTCCCGAACACGCGCCTAGTCCCGAGCATGCGCAGGGGATGTCCCGGCTCAACCCCGCCGCACTTGGCGTCGCGGACGCCGCGCGGGTGCTGACGCGGATCGGCGGGAAGCCCGTCACCGAGGAGATGCTCCGCGCCGACATCGACGCGGGCGCGCCGACGAACGCGAACGGCACGATCAACCTCGTCCACTACGCCGCGTGGCTCGTGAAGGAGATGTCTGTGGGGGGTGCTGGTGGCGATTGACCCGCGCCAACTCAAGCCCGGCGAACTCGCGCGGCTGCTCAACAGCACGCCGCTGGGGGAGGTGATCAGCGAGCGGCAGCTCCACCGGCACCGCACGCGCGCGGGGTTCCGTGTCGCGGCGGATGGTGACGCCGGCAGGGTCGACCTGTTCCGCTACGTCGCGTGGCTGGTGGCGACGCGGCACGAGGCGCTGGCCGAGGCGGCCCGCACGCCCGGGGAGGGGGTGGGGCTCACGGGCTACGAGGCGATGAAGGAGCGGGCCCGGCTCCGCAACGCCATGCTCTCGCACTCGGGCCGCGACATCGGCGAGCTGCCGCCGGTCGTCGACCCCGCGCGGCGTGCCCGGGCCGCGAAGGACTTCCGGTACTTCTGCGAGACGTACTTCGGGCAGACGTTCCACCTCAAGTGGTCGGACGACCATCTCAAGGTCATCGCCAAGATCGAACAGGCGGTGCTCGAGGGCGGGCTGTTCGCGATGGCGATGCCGCGCGGGTCAGGCAAGACGAGCCTGTGCGAGGTGGCATGCCTCTGGGCGCTGCTGTACGGGCACCGCGAGTTCGTCGCCCTCATCGGCTCGGACGAGGAGCACGCGGCGGGGATGCTCGAGTCGATCAAGGCGGAGCTGGAAAACAGCGAGATCCTCGGCGCGGACTTCCCAGAGGTCTGTCATCCCATCCGGTCTCTCGAGGGCATCCACCAGCGGGCGTCGGGGCAGCTCTTCCAGGGCAAGCAGACCCACATCGGGTGGACGGCACGGGAGATCGTCCTCCCCACCATCTCCGGCTCGGTGGCGTCGGGCGCGATCATCCGCGTCGCGGGTATCACGGGCCGCATCCGCGGCATGAAGCACAAGCGCGTGGACGGCGTGAGCGTGCGCCCGTCGCTGGTGCTGATCGACGACCCGCAGACCGACGAGAGTGCCCGGTCGCCCTCGCAGTGCGCCAACCGCGAGCGGATCCTCGCCGGCGCGATCCTGGGGCTGGCCGGCCCGGGCCGCAAGATCGCCGGGCTCATGACGTTGACGGTCGTCCGCCCCGACGACCTGGCCGATCGCATCCTGGACCGGGACAAGCACCCGCAGTGGCAAGGCGAGCGGACGAAGATGGTGTACTCGTTCCCCACCGCAGACCGCTTGTGGGCCGAGTACGCCCGGCTGCGTGCCGAGGGGCTCAAGGCCGACCGGGGCGGAGCGGAAGCGACCGCGTTCTACAAGACCCATCGTGCGGAGATGGACGCGGGGGCGGTCATCGCTTGGCCCGAGCGATTCAACCACGACGAACTGTCCGCCGTGCAGCACGCGATGAACCTGCGGCTGCAGAACGAAGCGGCGTTCTTCGCGGAGTACCAGAACGAGCCGCTGCCGGAGGTTGAAGTCACCGACGACCTGCTGAGCGCCGACCAGATCGCCGCCAAGGTGAACGGCCACGCCCGCGGGCTGGTCCCCCTGGGTTGCTCGCACCTCACGATGTTCGTGGACGTGCAGGGCAAGGCGCTGTTCTACCTTGTGGCAGCTTGGGAGGACGATTTCACTGGGCATGTCATCGACTACGGCACCGAGCCGGACCAGAAACAGGCGTACTTCACGCTCCGCGACATCAAGCGGACGCTCGGGGCGGCGTCCGTCCGCGCAGGGGCCGAGGGAGCGATCTACGCCGGGCTCGAGCGGCTCATCGAAGCGACGGTGGCTCGCGAGTGGCGGCGCGATGATGGCGCGATGGTGCGGATCGACCGCTGCTTGATCGACGCCAACTGGGGATCGTCCACGGATGTGGTCTACCAGTTCTGTCGCCAGAGCCCGCACGCCGGGGTGCTGACGCCCAGCCACGGCCGCTACGTCGGCGCGAGCAGCCTGCCTTTCAGCGACTACAAGCGCAAGCGGGGCGAGCGGGTCGGGCTGAACTGGCGCGTCCCGGTGGTCACCGGCAAACGAGCCGTTCGGCACGTGCTCTTCGACACGAACTTCTGGAAGTCGTTCGTGCATGCGCGGCTGGCGGTGCCCATGGGCGACCCGGGAGGGCTGTCATTGTTCGGCCACAAGCCCGAGCACCACCGGCTTCTGGCCGAGCACCTGACCAGCGAGTACCGGGTGCGGACCGAAGGGCGTGGCCGCACGGTGGATGAATGGAAGCTCCGCGTCGAGGGGCTGGACAACCACTGGCTGGACTGCCTGGTCGGCACCGCCGTGGCGGCGTCGATGGAGGGGGCGGTGCTCTTCGGGACGGACGCCAAGGTCGTCGCGAGGCCGCGGCTGAAGCTCTCAGCGCTGAAGGGGCGCTCGCGATGACGATCAGGCCATCACCCAAGCCCGGCCCCGTTCCCAGCCCGCTGCCCAAGGGGCTGGTCTGCCCGAAGTGCGGATGCCAGCACTTCGAGGTGCTCTCCACCCGCGGAGCCCCGAGCGGGGCTGTTCGCCGCCGGAGGCAATGCCGACACTGCGGGCGACGCGTCACGACCGTCGAGCGTCCGGTCGGGTGATTGCACGCTACCGGTAGTCGATCTTGGTTCGCCGCTCACATTCCGCGCGACATCCCGTCGGCTGGATCAGAGAGGTACGGGTGTGCCCCCCGATCCTTCCAGCGATGACGAAGCCCTGCGTGAGGCGACCAAGCAGCCCGCCAAGGCCTCCGTCGACGGCCAGTCCGTCGAGCAGCACCCGCTGAAGGACCGGATCGAGGCCGATCGCTACCTCGCGTCCAAGGACGCCGCGAGGAAGCCCGGCCTCGGCATCAAGTTCGCCAAGATCGTCCCCCCCGGCTCCGTCTGACCCACTCATGCTGAACGCCATCGCCAACATCATGAGCCGGGTCGCCCCCCAACGCGCGACGCGAGAGGTCTCTCCCTCCTCGGCGGCGTCGCATGCTCCGCACGGAAGTGGGGCACGCGGCGGCCGCCGCGCGGTCGTCGCTAAGTTCGATTCGGCCCAGACCACCGCCGACAACCGCAAGCACTGGGCGAACGCCGACGGGCTGTCTCCCAACGCCGCGATCAACCCTGAGGTGCGGCGCGTCCTCCGCAACCGCGCCCGATACGAGGTCGCCAACAACTCCTACGCCAAGGGCATCGTCCTGACGCTCGCCAACGACACCGTCGGCACCGGTCCCCGGCTGCAGATGCTCACCGACGACGCGGCGGCCAACCGCCGCGTCGAGGAACTGTTCGAGGCGTGGGCGGCGGCGATCGACCTGCCCGGCAAGCTCCGCACCATGCGGATGGCCCGCGCCGAGAGCGGCGAGGCCTTCGGGCTCCTGGTCAGCAGCCCCGGCATCGACTCGCCCGTCAAGCTCGACCTGCGGCTGATCGAACCCGAGCAGGTCGCGTCGCCGCACCTGCCGTGGACCCGGGGCGCTCGCGCGGTGCCCAGCGAGGCGGACGGAATCGTGCTCGACGCCTACGGGCTCCCCGCCGCGTACCGCGTGCTGCGCCAGCACCCGGGGGACGTGAGCATCTGGACCGGTCCGGGCGCGGGTGCCGAGCCCGCGTTCGACACGCTCCCGGCGAACAGCGTGCTGCACTACTTCCGGCCAGACCGGCCGGGGCAGCTCCGGGGCGTTCCGGACATCACCCCCGCGCTGCCGCTGTTCGCGCAGCTGCGGCGGTACACCCTCGCCGTCATCGCGGCCGCCGAGACCGCGGCCGACTTCGCCGCGGTGCTCTACACCGACGCGCCGGCCAACGGTGAGGCCGATCCGCTGGAGCCGATGGACGAAGTCGAGCTCGAGAAGCGCATGGCGACGGTGCTCCCCGGCGGCTGGAAGCTCGGGCAGGTCCACGCCGAGCAGCCGACCACGAGCTACGCCGAGTTCAAGCGCGAGATCCTCAACGAGATCGCCCGCTGCCTGAACATGCCGTTCAACGTCGCGGCGGGGAACTCCTCGGGGTACAACTACGCCAGCGGCCGCCTCGACCACCAGACGTACTTCAAGAGCCTGCGCGTCGACCAGCACCACCTGCGGCTCGCGGTCCTCGACCGCCTGCTCAGGGCCTGGCTCGACGAGGCCGCGCTCGTCGAGGGCCTGCTCCCGCAGTCCATGCGGGTGCGCGGGGCGGCGATGCCGCACACCTGGTTCTGGGATGGGGTCGAGCACGTCGACCCCGCCAAGGAAGCCAACGCGCAGGCCACGCGCCTGACCAACCACACCACCACGCTCGCCCACGAGTACGCCCGCCAGGGGCGCGACTGGGAGGACGAGCTCCGCCAGCGTGCCAAGGAGCTCGCGCTCATGGCCGAACTCGGGCTGCCGGTGGGCCCGACCGCTCGACAGGAGTCCGCCCCCGGGCGCGACGAGGAACAGGAGAACCAGGCCAATGCCGTCTGACACCATCGCCTTCAACGACCATCCGCTCGTGATCCGCGCCAACAGGGCAGCCGACGCCGCCGGGTCCACCCCCGCGGCGGCGCACAAGAGCCTGTCGCTCACGGCCGAGGCCGAGTTCGAGTTCATCGCCGCGGCGGGCGGCGATGCCGGTGGCGGCACCGCGCTCCCGCGTTTCCGGATGGTCGCGTACACCGGAGGCCCGATGAAGGTCTCCGGCTGGCGGCACCCGGTGGTGATCGATCTGGCGGGCCTGGCGATCCCCTCGCAGTCCCGCCCGATCCGCTTCGGCCACGACGCCGCCGCGGGCGTCGGTCACACCAGCGCTGTGACCGTCGAGGACGGCAAGCTCGTGGCGTCCGGAGTTGTCTCCCGCGATACGCACGCGGCCAAAGAGGTCGTGGCCTCGGCCCGCAACGGGTTCCCGTGGCAGGCGTCGGTCGGCACCAGCGTCGAGGCGTTCGAGTTCCTTCGCGAGAACCAGTCCGCCACGGTCAACGGCCGCGAGGTGCAGGGCCCGCTCAACATCGTCCGCAAGTCGACGCTGGGCGAGATCAGCTTCGTCGACCTCGGTGCCGACGGCAGCACCACCGCCAGCATCGCGGCCTCGGGTGACGCCGGAGCCACGCCGGTGCAGGCCGCTCCCGCCGCTCCTGCGACTGGCCCGACCGAGCCGAGCAGTCCCAGCAACCCGGTCATGGAGCTGCGGGCCCAGATGGCGGCGGAGACCGACCGCATCAGCGCGATCCGGCGTCTGTGCGCAGGGCAGCACGGGCAGATCGAGTCGCAGGCGATCCGCGACGGGTGGGACGCCACGCGCACGGAACTGGAGGTGCTCCGCGCCAGCCGTCCCAAGCCTCCCGAGGCCCCTGGGATCCAGTCCCACGGGCGGGGCCCCGTCACCCAGAAGGTGCTGGAGGCGGCGTGCATCCTGTCCGGGCGCATGGAGAGCCCGGAGAAGCACTGTGAGGAGCGGGACCTCGAGGCCGCCAGCCGCGCGTTCGGTCGCACGCTGGGCCTGCAGGAACTCCTGCTGCACGCCGCCTGGGCCAACGGCTACACCGGACGCACGTTCCGCGACTGGCAGGGCGTGATGGACGCCGCCTTCGGGCGCGGCATCGAGGCGTCGGTCGGGGGCAGCACGATCAGCATCGCGGGGATCCTCTCGACGGTCGCCAACAAGTTCCTGCTCGACGGCTTCTATAGCGTCGAGCGCACGTGGCGGAACATCTGCGCCGTCCGCAGCGTCACCGACTTCAAGACCGTCACCAGCTACCGGCTCACCGGCAACGACGGGTACGAGAAGGTCGCTCCCGGCGGCGAGATCAAGCACGGGACGCTTGGAGAGGAGTCGTACTCCAACAAGGCCGACACGTACGCCTTGATGCTGGCGATCGACCGCACCGACATCTACAACGACGACCTCGGGGCGATCACATCGGTGCCGCGCAAGCTCGGGTCCGGCTCGGGCAAGACCATCAACGAGGTCTTCTGGGCGGCGTTCATGAACAACGCCGCGTTCTTCAGCGTCGCCAACAAGAACTTCGTCGCCGGCGCGGACACCGCGCTCGGGGTCGATGGCCTGACCAAAGCCGAGGTGGCTTTCATGGACCAGGTGGACACCGACGGCAAGCCCATCGGGGTCCTGCCGCAGATCCTGCTGGTGCCCACGGCGCTGTCGGCGATGGGCAGCCAGCTCTTCAAGAGCCTGGAGCTGCGCGACAACACCGCCGGCGCGAAGTACCCGCTCACCAACCCCCACCAGGGCAAGTTCCGCGTCGAGGTCAGCCGCTATCTGGGCAACCCCAAGTTCGGCGGCAACTCGACCAAGGCGTGGTACCTGCTGGCGGACGCGAACGACCTGCCGGTGGTCGAGATGGCGTTCCTCAACGGCCAGGAGTCGCCGACCATCGAGACCGCCGAGCAGACCTTCAACCGCCTGGGCATCCAGATGCGCGGCTACCACGACTTCGGCGTGGCGCTGCAGGACCCGCGCGGCGGCGTGAAGGCCAAGGGTGAGGCGTAATGCCGGAGCAGGTCGAGTTCGAAGACGGTATCGGCATCGAGCCGGGCGGAGAGCCAGGCACAGGAGGTACACACGTGTCCACAACGAAGTTCGTTCAGGATGGCGCGGCGATCGATTACACGGCGGCAGCGGACATCCCCGCGGGCACCGTCGTCGTGCAGGGCGACCTGGTTGGCACAACGCGTTCCGACCTCAAGGCGGGCCAGTTCGGCTCGCTGGCGGTGCAGGGGGTCTTCGACTTCCCCAAGGCCGCCGGGGCGGGCACGGCGTTCACCGTCGGCACGCTGGCCTACTGGGACGCGGCCAACAAGGTCGCCACCAAGAACGCGGCCGCCGGCGCGAACAAGCTGATCGGCAAGGCGGTGAAGGCGACCGTCGACGCCGACACCATCGTCCGCGTGCGGCTGCAGCAGTAACCCCCACGCCCCCCAAGGAGCCACCTGTGGGCGACCTGCTCGATCGTGGCGCGGCGTTCCTCGACGCCCAGCGGCACCAGCACCTCTCCCGCCCGGTCCTTTACCGGCGTGGCACAGACGAGAAGGAAGTCCAGGCCACCATCGGCAAGACGGAGTTCGAGCAGGTCGACGACGTTGGGGGGGCGGGGCTCATTCACCGAGTGGAGTCGCGGGACTTCCTCGTGCGGACGGCGGAACTGGATCTGGGCGCTGGCCCGATCCTCCCGCGGGCGGGCGACCAGGTGCGAGAGACGGTTGGTACGAGCGTGTTCGTGTACGAGGTCAATGCCCCCGGTGGACAACCGCCCTGGCGCTACAGCGACCCGTACCGCAGGGTTCTTCGGATTCACACCAAGCACATCGGCACGGAGACGTGATGGCGGACTCAAGCAACAACTCCAACGGACAGAACGGCAGCGCCCGTTGGGCCGGCGTGGTCGTCACGGTTGTGCTCGCGGCGGGCGCGATGACCGTCCAGTGGGGCGTGGTCACCACGAAGCTCCAGCAGGTGGAGAAGCGCCTCGACGAGTTCATCGGCGAGGCCCGCAGCATCCGCGCTCAGTACGCCGAGATGGAACGCAAGATTTGGTTCCTCGAGGGCAAGCTCTCCGGGCTGACGTCCAACTCGCCGCGCCAGAGCGTGCCAACCACGGGCTCTCCTGTGATCGGAGGTGGTCCGTGAGCACCATTGCCGCCCTCGCCGATGCCGTCGCGGCGCACGTGAGCGCCGGGTCCTACGGACAGCCCGTCACGGCCGTCCGGATGTACCAGCCCGCATTCACGCTGGAGGATCTCAAGGACCTCCGCGTATCGGTGGTGCCGCGCACGGTGCAGATGACCCCGGCGACGCGGGACAGCCTGGCCATCGAGTACGTCATCGACGTCGGCGTGCAGAAGAAGCTGCCCGCCGAAGGGGCGGACGCGGCGATCGATGAGTTGCTCGTGCTCGTCGAGGCGATCGCGGATCACCTGAGGTTCAAACGCCTGGAGGGCTTCCCCGAAGCGGCGTGGGTCGGGATCAACAACGAGCCGGTGGTGTCGAGCGAGGCGCTCGAGCAGCACCGGGTGTTCACGAGCGTCCTGAGCGTCACCTACCGGGAGCGGAGGTAGCGATGCGCAACACGATCATCTTCGGCGTGGCGATGACCGACGAGCTCAAGCCGCTGGCGACCCAGAAGACCATCGCCACCTTCACGCTCACCGCGTCGCACAAGAACACGCAGGACCTGCTGCTCTCGGATGGCAAGACGGACCCGATCGATGTCGCGCCGGGCACGCAGTACTACTTCGAGCGGGTCAACCTGGCGGACATTCTGGTCAAGAGCAAGGCGGGCGAGATGGTCTTTGTGGTCGGCCACAGCGCCGAGTGAAAGGAGTCAGCGATGGCGATCAAGCTCGGCATGGAGGCCGCCCTCAAGTACAAGGTCGGCGGTCAGGGCGGCGCGGGTGCGTGGACGGCGCTGGGCAACACGCGGGACGTGACGCTCAACCTGGAAGCGGGCGAGGCGGACGTCACCACGCGAGCCAACAACGGCTGGCGGGCGACGGTCGCCACGCTCAAGGAGGCGAGCGTCGAGTTCGAGATGGTCTGGGACACCGGCGATGCCGGGTTCACCGCCATCAAGAACGCCTTCTTCAACAACGACCCCATCGGCCTGCAGATCCTCGACGCGGCCGCGGGCCAGGGCCTGCAGGCGGACTTCTCGATCACCAACTTCAGCCGCAGCGAGGCCCTCGAGGAGGCCATCACGGTGTCGGTGACGGCGAAGGTGACGTATTCGACCACGGCGCCCTCATGGATCGGCAGCTAAGCACGGAGGCACGGATGCGGCAGTTCAAGGACAACGCGGGTCGGACCTGGACGGTGGACATCAACGTCGCCACGCTCAAGCGCGTGCGCGGGCTCACGGGCGTCGACCTCATGCAGGTCATCGAGGGGACGCTCATCGAGAAGCTCATCCGCGACCCGGTGCTCTTGTGCGACGTGGTGTACGCCGTGTGCAAGCCCGAGGCAGACGCCGCCAAGGTCTCCGACGAGGAGTTCGGCAGGGCGATGGCGGGCGACGCGATCGAGGCCGCCACGCAGGCGGTGCTGGACGAACTCATCAGTTTCTGCCCGAGCCCGAGAGACCGGGCCAACCTCGGGCGGGTGCTCCAGGCCACGAACCGCGTGCTGGACAAGGCCCGCGACCTGACGGAGAAGCGGATCCAGACGCTGACCAGCGAGAGCGAGCTGGACAAGCTCGTGAACCGGATGGTCCCATCGCTCCAAGAGCCGCAGACGTCTGGAAGTTCATCTACCAGTGTGCCGGAGCCCTTGGCATCGACCCCGGGCCCCTGACGCTGCGGGAACTGGTCGCCATGCTCGACGGTCGCCAGCGCCACGACTGGTCGATCGCCGCCGCCGTCATGTCCTTGGTGGCCAACACCGCCCGCGATCCCAAGCGATCCCGCCTGCTCAAGCCCGCCGACTTCGACCCCTTCAACAAGCCCCAGCGACCCGTCAAGGTTGACGTGTCGGTCCTCAAAGACGTGTTCATCGACCGCCGCATGCCGGAGGTCGCCAAGGAGACTCGCGCATGAAGAGCCTTTCGACCCGCCACTACGTCTACATCGGTGCTCTGATCCTGCTGGCGCTCGTGCTCGCGTCGTGCGCCGGCCTCGACCTTGGCGACATCGTCAAGGTCAAGACGCCCAACACGATCCAGCAGACCACCGGCCTGCCGTCGACGCTGAGCCTCAACGAGGCCGAGGTTGAGTACCAGAACTGGTTCAACCTCACGCAGACGACCGGCGCGCAGTGGAAGGGCAACATCGAGAAGGCTGGCGAGATCCGCGGGCTGCTGGGACAACTCACGCTCTCGGCCCTCGACACCGTTGGCCCGACCGTCGCGGGCCTGCCCGTGCTCGGGCCGTCGCTGCCCGCGCTCACCGGCATCGTCGGCCTGTTCATCGGGTCGGGCCGTCTCCGCAAGGAGAAGGAAGCGTCGTTCAACAAGGGCCTGGAGAAGGGCAGCGGTCTCGCTGGCACCGGCGGCGGGAATGGCGGTCCGACGGGGAGTGGTGCGTGATCACCATGCGAATCAAGGACATGTTCTTCGATCGCCACGTCGTCATGGCGGCGGTCGACAACGCCAAGCGGAAGGTGCTCAGCAAGGCCGGCGCGTTCATCCGCACGGCAGCAAAGACGAGCATCCGCAAACGCAAGGGGTCGGCTCCTCCCGGGGCCCCGCCCCATTCGCATGAGGGCAGTCTGCGTCGGCTGATCCTCTTCGGGTACGACAAGCCCAACGACTCCGTGGTTGTCGGGCCGGTGGGATTCAAGAAGAGCGAGGCACCGAACGTGCTCGAGCACGGCGGCGACACCGTCGTGTTCCGCAGGTTGGGGGGGCGGGGCGGCAAGCTCACCTCGCAGAAGGTCAAGATCGCCCCGCGGCCGTACATGGCCCCGGCGCTGGAGAAGGAGCGGCCGAAGCTGCCGCTGTTGTGGCGGAACTCCGTCAGGAAGGGCTGAACCATCGTGGCCGACACCCGTGGCATCCGAGCAGGCCGGGCCTTCGTGGAGCTGGGCGTCAGCGACAAGCTGTCGGCTGGCCTGAAGGCGGCCCAGAAGAAGCTCGAAGCCTTCGGCGAGGGGCTTCGGTCCATCGGCACCAAGATGGCGGGCATCGGTGTCGCCGCGATCACGGCGCTGCTCGGAACCGCGAAGGCGTTCAGTGACTCCGGCGATGCGCTCGACAAGATGAGTGCTCGCACGGGCGTGAGCGTTGAGGCCCTGTCGGAGCTCGGTTACGCCGCCGACCTCTCCGGCACGGACATGGAGACGCTGGAGAACGGTCTGCGCGTCATGCAGAAGACGCTGACGGAGGCGTCGCAGGGCTCTAAAGGGGCGAATGAAGCCCTCGGTCGGCTCGGTCTGACGGTGCAAGACCTCGCCAAGCTCTCCCCCGACGAGCAGTTCAAGCTCCTGGCCGATCGGATCTCACAGATCCAAGACCCGGCGCTCCGGGCCGCGATGGCGATGGAGCTCTTCGGTAAAGCCGGGACCAAGCTCCTGCCGCTCATGGCCGACGGCGCTGATGGCATCAACGAGATGCAGGAACAGGCCCGCAAGCTCGGGCTCACGGTGAGCACCGAGACCGCCCGCGACGCCGCGGAGCTCAACGATGCCCTCGGCACGCTCTGGAAGGTGCTCAGGCAGGGCGTCTTCACCATCGGCGGGGCGCTCGCGCCGACCATCAAGGACCTCACGGAGCGGATCACGCGGATTGTCGTCAGCGCCACCGCGTGGGTGAAGGCGAACAAGGACACGGTGGTGTGGGCGCTCAAGGTCGCGGCGGCGGTCGCCGTCGCGGGGGTCGCGATCGTCGGCCTGGGCTACATCATCTCCGGCATCGGCGCGGCGCTCGGCATCGTGGCCGCCGTCATCGGCGGGATCGGCACGGCGTTCAGCCTGATCGGGGCCGCGATCGGTGCAGTTCTGACCCCAGTCGGCCTGACCATCGCCGCGATCGTCGCGCTCGGCGGGACGCTGCTGGTCGTCACCGGCGCGGGCGGCGAGGCGCTGTCGTGGCTCGCCGAGAAGTTCACCGAGCTGCGCGACTGGGTCGGCAAGGTGGTCGGCGGCATCTCCGACGCCCTGGCCGCCGGCGACATCGCGCTGGCCGCCGAGATCCTGTGGCTGTCGCTCAAGGTCATCTGGCAGCAGGGCGTGGCGGCGCTCAACAAGGCGTGGCTCGGAGCGAAGGACTTCTTCGTCTCCACGGCGTACTCCATGTGGTACGGGGCGCTCGCCGCCGCCGAGATCGTCTTCCACGCTCTCGAGGTCGCGTGGATCGAGACGACCGCCTTCCTGTCAAAGACCTGGACCAACTTCGCCACCGGCTTCCAGATGATCTGGGAGGAAGCCTCGTCGTGGGTCGCCAAGCGGATGCTGGAGATCCAGGGGCTGTTCGATGACGGGCTCGATGTTCAAGCCGCAAAGAAGGCGGTGGACCGGCAGCTCGAGTCCCGACTGGTCGAGCTGGAGAACGCCGCTCAGCAGTCCGTGACGGCCCGCGAGGGGCAGCGCGAGCAGCAGCGCCGCGATGCGGCGGCGATGCACGAGGCGACGCTGGCCGCGATCGGCCGGGACTTCGAGAACGCCCAAGAGGCCCTGCGCAAGGACACGGAAGCCGGGCTCGCCGAGTCGCAGGCCGCGCTGGATACCGCAAAGCAGAAGCTCGCGGCCGCGATCGAGGAGGCCCGCAAGAAGCGAGAGGCCGCAGACGCCGAGAAGGGGCCCGGTCGGCCACAGCGGGATCTGCTGGCCGACTTCGAGGAGCGTCTGTCGGGCCTCGGAGCGGCCATCGGCAAAGGCATCAGCGTCACTGGGACGTTCAGTGCGGCGGCCGTCTCGGGCCTCGGCACCGGTCGCGATGCCGCCGAGCGCACCGCCAGCGCCACCGAGCAGACCGCTCGCAACACCAAGCGTCTGCTGGACGCCAGCGTCGACAACGGGCTGCGGTTCGCCTGACGCCTTCACACAGAAAGGAGTTCACCGCTCGTGCCGGTCGAGGTGTTTGAGAAGTTCGAGAGCCGCCGCTCCACTAAGGCGAACCAAGCCTCGCAGTCCTCTGCCGAGCTCGGCTACATCGTGCGCGGGACCGCCGACGACCTCGCGGCCCGCACCGCGGCGCAGGCGGCCTCCCCGGCGACCTACGACACACTCCCGCGGCAGACCATCCAGATCGAGCCCATCGGCCCGCAGCTGTGGGATGTCACCGTCCGCTACAGCCAGAACGCCTCCACCGGGACGAGCACCCCGAGCGAGTCCTCGTTCACCTTCGAGACCGGCGGCGGGACCCAGCACATCACCCAGAGCCTGCAGACTGTGCAGCGCCGCCCCGCGCCCGGCACCACCGCGCCCGACTTCGGCGGCGCGATCGGCGTGACCGCCGACGGTGTCGAGGGCGTTGATATCACCGTTCCGGTTTACCAGTTCTCCGAGACGCACTACTTCACCGATGCCCAGGTCACCGCGTCGTACAAAGGCGCGATCTTCTCCTGCACGGGCAAGACCAACGCGGGCTCATTCCGCGGGTTCGCGGCCGGCGAGGTGCTCTTTCTCGGCGCGACAGGCTCCAAACGCGGCGACGGCCCGGATGACGACTGGGAGATCACGTTCCGGTTCGCCGCGAGCCCCAACCAGACCAACCTGACCGTCGGCCCCGTGACCGGGATCAACAAGAAGGGGTGGGAGTACCTGTGGGTCCGCTACGCCGACGCAGAGGACTCGGGCTCGGGCGCGATCATCAAGAAGCCCATCGCCGCGTACGTCGAGCGCGTGTACGACCAGGCCAACTTCGGAGCACTCGGAATCTAAAGCATGCCCGACGACCTCCGCAAAGTCCGATCCGGCCAGCCGCTCCGCATCCCCGCGGGGGCGTACAACGCGTTCGTCGATGCGGCGGTCGATCTGCGCACGCGACAGGGGCGGGGCCAGGCCGTCGCGGGGCCGCTCGTCGAATCCGCCCAGCGTGGCATCGGCGTGGTGCTCGTCCGCAACGACTCGAACGAACTGATCGAGCCGCACCACGCGCTGGCGATCACCGGCGTGCTTGTCGAGCCCGGCGAGGACGACCAGGAGCGGACCTTCCACAGCCGCACGCCCCTGACGGGCGATGTGGCGACCGAAGAGTCCGACACGCTCGGGTTCGCGGTGGCGCTCCAGCCGATCAAGCCCAATGCCCTCGGTCCCTGCGTGCTCACCGGCGTGACGACCGCCCGGGTCTACATCACCAACGAGACCGACACCACCTGCGAGCTCGCCGCCGACGAGACAGTCCTGGCGAGCACGCCCATGGGCGGTATCCCGATCCTGTGGAAGGAGGACGGCACCGGCGAGAAGTGGGCGGTGATCGAACTCGGCCGCCCCTCGCCCGGACGGATCACCGCGATCCTGGGCGCGGCTCAGCCGATCCCCACCGAGCGCAACCGCTGGCGCTACCCGTGGGTCGAGGCCCGGATCGACGGCAACCCGGGCAGCCCTGACTACCTGCGCTACGTGCCGGTCGAGAACGGCCTGACCTCGCAGGCCCCCAGCGGCGGCGAGGACCCTACGCGCCTGGCGATCAACCGCTTCGAGGCGCACCACATGAACGACTCCGAGCCCGGCTCCGGGTTCGGCGGCCTGCTCGGGCTGGGCCCGGTGTGCGAGCTCCCGGGCGTGCTGCCCAAGTGCCCGCCCGCGCGGTCGCTCAAGCCCAAGCTCGTGCCGATCCCGGAAGGGGTGTGCGTGCAGATGACCTGTGAGCGCAACAGCCGGGGCAAGCCGGTGTGGGTCTTCGAGGCCATGAGCCTGATCGAGATCGCCGACCCCGCCGACGAGGACCGCAAGTTCAACCTCTACATCGGAGGTGCCGAATGACAACCACTCCGACCACCCCAACGCCGCTCGATGCCAAGCGTGCCAAGGAGCGGGCCAAGTACTTGGCACTGGCGAACAAGCCCGGCTCGAAGTACGGCTCGTCCAACCACGGCCGGGCGGCGATCCCGCTCATCCAGGAGTGCAAGCCGAGGTTCGTGGTGGACTTCGGCTGCGGCCGCAACGACCTTGTGCGCGAGCTGCGGCGCCTCGGCATCGACGGGCTGGGCGTCGACTTTGCCTTCTCCGAAGCGGACCTCGTGCGACCCATGCATGCGACGGCCCTGCAGGCGGGGATCGCCGATGTGGTGACGAGCTTCGACGCCCTCGAGCACCTCCTTCCGGAGGACGTGGATCTCACGCTCGCGGAGATGCGCCGCGTCGCGGTGCCGCGCGGGCGGTTCATCTTCTCGATCTGCACGCGGCCGAGCACGACCACCGTCGCCGGCGAAGGTCTGCACCCGACGGTACGGCCGCTGGACTGGTGGCTGGAGCGCATCGCCCGCGTCGGCGTCGCGAGCAAGCACAAGACGGGGTCCCGCTACATCGTCGGGCGGTTCAAGAGTGATGGGGGGTGCTGCGGTGCGTGAGAACCAGTCCGACATCGCGCGCATTGCAGGCCGGGCTCAAGGCGCGCAAGCCCGCCCGGGATGGGCTGCGCCTCTACACCGCCCCGCCGATGTTCGAGTCCGTGTCGCTGGGCGGGTTCTACCGGGGGACGGGGGGGCGGTCCGCGTTCCTGATGCTCTCCGGACCCTCGCTCAAGCAGGTCGACCTGTCGCTGCTCGACGCCCGCGGCATCGTCACGATGGCCGTCAACAACGCCTGGTCCGTGCGGCGTCCGACGCTCTGGACCTGCGTTGATGACCCCGGGCGCTTCATCGACGTGGGCTGGAAGGACCCGGGCATCCTGAAGTTCGTGCCGACCTGCATGTGGGACAAGCGGCTGAAGGTCATGAACCCCGACGGCACGCTACGGAACAGCGCGTTCAAGGTCCACCAGATGCCGGGCGTGCTGTTCTTCCGCCGCAGCGACCACTTCGACCACGAGCGATTCCTCACCGGGGACACGGTCTCATGGGGCAACGACGCGAAGAACCCCGACTCGCTGGGCATCACCGGCAAGCGCTCGGTCATGCTCGTCGCGCTGCGGCTGCTGCACCACCTCGGATTCTCGACGGTGTACCTGCTCGGCTGCGACTTCAAGATGGACGCGGAGCGCAAGTACGCATTCGACGAGCACCGGGCGCAGAACGCGATCCGGCACAACAACGTGCTGTATGACTCGCTGTCGCGCCGGTTCGAGGCCCTCAGGCCGCACTTCGAGAAGCACCGCTTCCGCGTGGTCAACTGCTCGCCGGGCAGCGCCCTGGAGGTCTTCGAGAAGATGGCCTTCGAGGACGCGGTGAAGGCAGCCGCTTCCGAGTGCGGCAAGCCGATCCGCACCGACGGGTGGTACGAGCCCAACCCCAAGACGAGCGCCCCGCCACAGGAGGCCGCACGATGAGCGACGGCCCCACGCGGTACTACCTCTACATCCCCGTCTGGGCGACGGGACGCGCTCCCCAGGGCGGCGGGTCGAGCAACTACTCGACGCCGTCAGGGTCGACCCCGGAGAGCACGTACTCGACCCCGACCAGCACGCCGAGCATGCCCGCGAGCTACTCGACGACCGGCGACGTGATCTACACGACCGGGCCGGGCGGCACGCCCACGCTCACGTTCTACACCACCGGCGCGTTCACGAGCAACACGCCGGGGACGACGCACACGCCGTCGAGCAGTGGCCCGATGTCATCCAGCGGCATGACCACCGACTCGTCGCAGACGCCGACGAGTTCGCAGACGCCTTCGAGCACGGGCTCGTCTGGCATGAGCAGTTCCGGCGGTGGCAGTTCATCTGGCGCATCGAGCGGCATGTCCTCGGGCGCGAGTTCGGGCGCATCGTCGGGCATGTCGTCGGGCGGCAGTTCCGGTATGTCCTCGGGCGCATCGTCGGGCATGTCGTCGGGCGGCAGTTCCGGTATGTCCTCGGGCGGGTCGTCGGGCGGGTCGTCGGGCGGGTCGTCCGGCGGCGGATCGTCCGGAGGCGGGTCGTCGGGCGGCGGCGGATCCAGCGGCGGCGGCAGCGGCCCCGGCGGGTCGGGTCCAGGCGGGTCCGGGCCTGGCGGCTCGGGGCCGGGTGGTTCTGGCCCGGGCGGGAGCGGTCCCGGCGGCTCCGGCCCCGGGTCCAACTGCGTCCTCGCGGGCACGCCGGTGGTGCTCGCCGACGGTACGACCAAGCCGGTCGAGGCGCTCCGGCCGGGCGACCGTGTCGCGGCGCTCGACGTGGCGGGCCTGGACCGCGATGTGCCGTGGCGAGCCCAGTACCAGTGGCTCCGTCCCTGGGCCGAAGCGGCGCTCACGCCCGTCACCGGCACCGTCGGCAGCGTGAAGCTCGGCGCGCACGACGGGTTCGTCACCATCAACGGACGCCTGCGCCTCACGCCCGAGCACCCGGTCCTGCTCAAGCGCAACGAGGAGATCGGCTTCGCGTCGGCGGAGTTCGTGCAGGCCGGCGATGCGCTCGTGCGTCAGGACCTGAGCGAGGAGCTGGTCGACACGGTGGAGCGATCGGGCGACCGCGTGACGACCGTGGCCGTGCACGTGCCCGGGCTCAACGTGTTCCTGGCTGGCGGCGTGTGGATTCACAACGACATGCCCGCCACCCAGCAGAGCGGGTCCGGATCGTCGTCGGGTTCGGGGTCGAGTTCAGGCTCCGGGTCCGGGTCGTCGAGCGGGAGCGGTTCCGGCAGCGGAAAGTCCAGCGGCTCGTCCATGTCAAGCTCGGGGTCCAGTTCTGGGTCCAGTTCCGGCAGTTCGTCAGGCTCATCGAGCGGCAGCGACAGCGGCTCCGGCCCGCCCGGTTCCGGCTCGGGCTCCGGAAGCGCCCAGCAGTCAGTGGCGCTCGGCGAGGGCGCATCGTCCTTCATCGAGGGTGGCATGGAAGGCGTGCCTCCGGCGAAGTGGCAGCAGAGCGGCGTGGGCAGTCTCAGTAGCGGCATCGAAGAGGAGGCAAAGGCGTGATTCCGAAGGTCATCTACACAGCGGACCTCAGCGAGACTCCCGACAAGCAGCGTCTCACGGCCTGGCGGCACGCGTGGCAGACCATGCACCCCGAGTGGGACGTGGTGACGCTCACGCTGGACACCAAGCCGCCGATCCTGAACTACGACCAGTGGCAGCAGACCTTTGGGCTCAGCGAGCCCGCAGCCTCGGCGGCACGGCTGAATCTGCTCCGCTACGAAGTGCTGGCCCGCGAGGGCGGAGTGTTTGTCGATCCCGATCGCCTGCCGCTGCGCCCGCTCGATGAACTCATCGCCGGGGTCGGCGCGTTCTGTTCCACGATCGCCAGCCACGGCGCGAGCAGGCCGCACATGCTCTCGCCGTCGGTGCTCGGCGCGACGCGGAACCACCCGATGCTGTGGCATGCGATACGTGACCTGCCGCACTCGGTGTTGGTGTATCGCGGCGTGTGGGACCAGAGCGGGCCGGGGTTCCTCACCCGCGTCGTCCGCGACCACGGTCACTTCCGCGACGTGGTGCCCTTCCACTGGGCGATCTTCGAGCAGGGCGAAGAAGCCGCCACGGCCCACGGCGGCGCGTTCGCGTTCGTGCAGGCCAAGCCCGCGGCGGTGGTGGCGTGAGCACGCCCACACGCACCACCTCAATCCCGCGTGTCCTGCACCAGATCTGGCTGGGCAAGGGCGAGATGCCGCTCAACCAGCGTCGCTGGCGTCGCCGCTTCGCCGAGATGAACCCGCACTGGGAGATGCGGCTGTGGACCGACGACAACCTGCCGCCGATCCTCAACCGCAACGCCTGGGATGCCTGCGGCAACGTCGGCGGCACGCCCGGCTGCGTGATGCGCTCGGATATCCTGCGGCTGGAGATCTTGGCCCGGTTCGGAGGGGTCTACCTCGACACCGACGTGAAGCCGGTACGGCCGCTGGATGAGATGTGCCCGCCCGAGGTGGCTGCGTGGGCCGCGTGCGAGCAGCTCGACATCGTGACAAACGCCGCGATGGGCTTCCCGCCCAACCACCCGGCGATGTGGCACATGGTGGCGATGGTCGAGGAGTCGTTCTTCGAGCGGCGGTACGTCGGTGATCAAGCCGGTCCGGGCCTGATCGCACGGGTGGTCACGCAGTACGACGATGTGACGCTGTACCCACCGGCATACTTCCACCCGACGGTCGGAGAGTCGAAGTCCAATCCTCACACGAAGCACTTCCTCTTGAGCGAACATCTCTTTGCGGGGACGTGGGTGGAAGAGAACCGTCCGCGACATGATCGCCTTTGGATGGCGAACGCGGTCAATGAACAGCGTGCACCGCCGTCGCATTGATGACCACCGCCTTGCCGTCGGCCGAGGCGACTTTGCCCACCACAACCAGTTCCGACAACTCCTTCATCCCGCGGCGGCCCTTCATGTCGGTGCGGAGGATCTGGCCCTTGGCGTCCACGACCTGCACGGTGACGGAGTTGGCGAGGATGTCCTCCTTGGTCTCGCAGCAATAGTCCCAGGGCTTGGAGCACTTGTCGTCCGGGTTCTCGTTGCAGGCCTTGAGCCCTCGGCCCATGAGCGTGAAGACGGCGCGGCCCGCAACGAACGGCTCCTTGCTCCCGCCGACGCGGCCGCGGAGCACGACCTCGTCACCGGCCTTGAGTGTCCCCTCACCCCCGGCCCTGCGGGCCTCCGAGACGTCCTTGGCGTTCTCCGGCGGCTTCTCGACGAAAAAGCCGGTCGGCAGCGGGGCCTTTGGAACATGCATCGAGACTGCGGCGAGCACCAGCGCGTCGGTCCCGTTGGCGGTTTCGACCTTGCCGGTCACAAACACCTCCGCGCCCGGCTTGAGCCCGTGCTGGCCGTTCAGCCCGGCCCGAAGCGGCCTGCCGCCAGCGTCCACGATCTGTACCGTCGCACGCCCTTGGGCCGGGATGTCGCACGCGGTGTCGGGCAGCGTGTCCGAGGGCGGACAGCATCCCTTGCGGGTCGACTCGTCCACCAGCGTGAACATCGCGCGGTTCTCGACGAAGGCGTCCTTCGACATCGCCACGTTCCCGCGCACCGTGATGGTCTGGCCCACCTTGGCCGACTTCATCGCGGCGGTGATCTCCAGCGCGTCGGCGGGCAGTTCCGGCTTGAGCATCGTCTTCACGTCCGCCACGCTCTTGATCTGCGCCATCGCCGCCGTCGGCGTCAGCACGCCGAGCCCCGCCGCACCGGCGATCAGCATCGCCGCCACGGCCATCGCCTTGATCGCCCCCGTCGTCCGCATCGTCGCCGTCTTCATGTCGAAACTCCTTGTGAACACCGTTGCAATCATCTCGCCGCGCGGCACGCGCCGCGGCGGCGTGTCAGGTCATCACTACACCGCCTTGAGGGCGACGGGGATCGTCGGCCTCAGGCATCGAATCGCCGGCGGGAGCGCGCCCACGACGCCCAGGGCCAGGCCCGTCAGCAGCCCCAGCCCGATCACCGCCTCGTCGATGCGCAGCCCGAACGCCCCCATCGAGAACCGCACCGCCACGCCGTCGAGCAGGAAGACGCCCACCGCGCACGCGAGCAGGCCGCCCGCCGCCGTCGCCAGCGTCGATTCCTGGATCATCGACCAGACGATCGCCAGCCGCCGGTAGCCGATGGATTGCAGCGTCCCGAGTTCGCGGATGCGCGAGGCGAACGCGGCGTACATCGTGTTGAGCCCGCCGAAGAGCCCGCCCACGGCGATCAGCCCCGCCGTCACCCACGCGACGATCTTGATCGGCCCGAAGAAGGCGGCGAGCTTGCCGTAGTACTCGCGCTCGGTCATCGGCACCAGTTCCAGGTCGGGCCGGGTCTTGGTGAAGGCCGCCACGTCGCCGAACTCCGCGCCCTGGCCCGTCGCCTCGTTGTACGGGTCGAGCGTCATGACGACGCACGAGATGGTCTCGCGCTTGGTCGCGGTCATCAGGTCCGCCAGCGGCAGCCACACCTCGGCCTCGACGACCGTCCCCGGCGCGCTGAAGCGCCCGACGATGGTCCACGGCCTCCCATCGATGACCAGCGCCGTGCCGATCGCCACGTCGCGCTCGGCGACCCCCAGCACCGTCCCCGCCATGCGACCCACCAAAACCTCATCCGCGCCCGACTGGGGCCAGCGTCCCTCGGTCAGCGACACCAACTCGTGGACCAGCGCCGCCGCGGGCGTGACACCGCGCAGCATGACCTGCCGCCCCCCCGCCCCCCCCGCCCCCCTCGTCCCTGTGCGCGTGCCGCTCTCACCCGTCGATGTCCCGCCCGCCCCCGCCGCACCCACGCCCACCGGCAGCATCACGTGCACCTCGGGCGAGACGTACGC
Organism: Phycisphaeraceae bacterium; assembly: GCA_015200025.1. Lineage (GTDB taxonomy): Bacteria > Planctomycetota > Phycisphaerae > Phycisphaerales > UBA1924 > UBA2396. The sequence continues at coordinate 2,443,680 of CP054186.1, forward strand.
CACACCCGCCCGCGTGCGGATGCCCGGCACGCTGGCCGCGAGCACCCCCGGCGTCGCGGCGGGGATCTCCGAGCGCTCCACGCTCTCCTCGCTCCCCGCGCCCAGCAGGATGACGTTGTGCTCCCCGCCGGTGGCCCGCAGGGCCGCGCTCATGCCGCGCACGAACCCGCCCGCGACCAAAATGAGCAGCACCACCATCGCCGCCCCGGCGACGGAAAGAAACAGCCGCGAGGGCGATCGCCCCAGGTTGCGGACGGCATAGGCAAAGGGAAGAAGTCGCATGGAGTCCTTTCTCACACCGCCCGGAAGCAACTGGCGATCTCGCGCCGTCCCGCCCGCCACGCGGGCACCAGGCCAGCCACGATCCCCACGCCCGCGGAGATGACCAGGCCCCAGGCCAGCACCGACCACGACGCGCTCACGCTGATCGACAGGCCCTCCTGCGAGAGCGAGAAGTTGCCGAAGTGGACCACCGACAGGGCGATGCCCGTGCCCAGCGCGCCCCCCAGGAGCCCGATGAGCATCCCCTCGCTGACGATCAGCCGGGCGATGAGCCCGGAGCGGAACCCCAGCGTCTGCAAGACCGCGTGCTCCTTGATCCGGTCCTGCACGCTCAGCACGATCGCGTTGGCCACCAGCGCGAGCACCGCCGCCAGGCACCCCCAGCCCAGCCACCGCGTGAACTTCACGATCTCCACGATGTCGGCCCCGGCCTGCGCAACGAAGGCCTTCTCCGGGCTGGTCATCGTCGGGTCGGCCTCGGCGGCGAACTCGGCGTCGATCGCCTCGGCCACCTGCTCCATCTTCGCCGGGTCGTCGACGCGGACGGTGAACTGCGTGACGCTGCCCAGGCCGCCGCCCTTGCCGGCGGCCTGCTGGAGGAAGTCGAGGTGGACATAGGCGACGTTCTGGTCCTGCGGCTCGGGGGAGCGGATGATCCCCGCGACGGTGACGGTGATGCCCGAGGCGTCGAAGGACTGGCCCACCCGGAAGCCGCGCCGGGCCGCGAGCGTCTCGCCCACCAGGGCCGAGTCGGAGCGCTTCTCCCAGTCGGCGACTGACCCCGAGATGAGTTGCCACTTGCCCGCCCAGCCCGTGGGCCCCACCCCGCCGCCCTGCGGCCCGACCAAGTCCTCGCGGGGCACGCCCCGGAACGTGACCACGTCCAGCGACGCCCGGCAGTTGTTGACCACGATCTTGACCGGCACCGCCGAGACGACGCCCGGGATCTTCTCGATCCGGTCCACGTAGAACTGCGGCAAGCGGCTGGCGGCGGGGCAGAAACGGTTCGCGCGGTAGACCACCAGCGTGGTGTCATCCGCCGCGGCTTGCGTGGACTGCCGCACGCCTTCTTGCAGCGTCTGCACGGCGATGAACAGGAACATGGCGATGGCGACGCCGCAGAGCGTGAGCACGCTGCGGACGCGGTGCCGCCAGAGCTGCTTGAAGACGACGGGCATGAACTTGGGCGCGATCATGGTTCAGGCCTCCTGGGGAACGAGGGCCGCGCGGCGGGCGGCGAGGTGTTCTGCTTCGACCAGACGGCCCTTCTCCAGGTGCAGCGTCCGCTTGGCGTAGGCCGCGCTCTTGGCGTCGTGGGTCACGATGATGAGGGTCTTGCCCAGGTCCTCGCAGAGCCGGACCATGAGCTCCATGATGGCCTTGGCCGAATCCTGGTCGAGGTCGCCGGTCGGCTCGTCGCCCACGATGATGGTGGGGTCGGTCACGATGGCCCGCGCGATGGCGACGCGCTGCTCCTGCCCGCCCGAGAGTTGCCGCGGGTAGTGGTCGTGGCGGTCGGCGATCCCGACCAGCTGCATGGCGGTCTGCACCTTCTCGTGCCGGTCCTTGGCGGACATGCTGTGCAGCAGCAGGGGGAGCTCGACGTTCTCGTAGGCGGTGAGCACGGGCACGAGGTTGTAGAGCTGGAAGACGTAGCCCACGTTCACGCTCCGCCAGTCGGCGAGCCTGGACCGCGAGAGCGTGGCGATGTCGGTGCCGCCTATGACCAGCTGCCCGCCGCTGGGACGGTCGATCCCGGCGATGAGGTTCAGGAGCGTGGTCTTGCCGCTGCCCGAGGGGCCCATGAGCGCGAGGAAGTCGCCCGCGGGCACGTCGAGATCGAGCTCCTGCAAGGGGGTGATGGTGTTATCGCCCTTCTTGTAGGTCTTGGTGAGCCGGCGGCACTGGATGAGCGGCGGGCCGGAATCGGAGCTGAGTGCGTGCGTGTGGTTGGTCGTCATGGCGTTGCTCGTTGATGCCGCGTGCTTGTCACGGCGATGGGCGGACACTGGGCGTTACGGTGTTGAGGGGGCGGGGTTGGACGTGGCGTCGGTGCGTTCGCCCAGCACGTTGAGCCGCGTGCCGTCCTGGATCGCGGGCGGGGCGGGCGGGTCAAGGATGATCCGGTCAGTAAGGCGAAGGCCGCCGATCACGATGGTGAACCCGTCGTCAGCCGAAGGCGTGGTGGCGACGTCTCGGCGGCGGGCGACGGGGCTTCCTCCCGAGTTGTCCACGACCCAGACCAGCCCCTTGCCGTCGCCGGCCACGGTCACGGCGGCCGTGGGGACCAGCAGCGTCATCGTGCCGTTGTCGTGCGGACTGCCAGCCGCGTTTCCGCCGCCAGAGGGGCTTCGGCGCTGCGCGTTTCCCGCGGGCGCGTGGAACTTGACGCGCGTGAGCATCTCGGGTTTGAGCACGGGCGAGGGCGCATCGAGGGCCACCTTGAACTGCACGGTGTTCCGCTGGATGTTGGCCTCGTGGACCACCCGTGTGACCACGCCGCTGAAGGTCTGGTCGGAGAGTGCCTCGGTGGTCACCATCGCGCGCGTGCCGACGCCGACCTTGGCCGCGTCAGCCAAAGGTACATCCACACGCACCTGCAACTTCTCGGGGTCATAGACCCGCAGGACCGCGCCGGTCATGCTCCCCGCCTGGCCGGGGTCGCCGCCCTTGCCGCTCATGCTGATCCTCGATCCGGGCTCGACCAGTCGGGCGAGCACCACGCCCCCCACGGGGGAGCGCACTTCCATCCTGGCGAGCCGCAGCGCGGCCTCGTCGCGCAGCACGTGGGCGGCGGCGTGGGCCGCCTCTGCCTGCGCCAGCGCGGCGCGGGATTCGCTCGCCGCCTTCTCCGCCGTTGCGACCTTCGCCTCCAGGCCGGAAAGCCGGATCTCCATGCGCCGGAACGCCCCTTCGCTCAGTCCGCCGGCGGCGACCAAGCCGCGCTTGCTCGCGACCTCGTCCCGCAACTCGGCGGCGGCGCTTCGTTCGACCTCGACCTGTGATTCGGCGGTCGCGAGCGCCGCACGAGCGCGGGCGACGTCCGTGTCGCGCTCGGCGACGGTCGCTTCGGCCGCCCGCAGGCTGAGCCGCGCGTCCTCGTTGATGAGATGGGCGACAACCTGGCCCGCCTCGATGCGCTCGCCCTCGAGCACCAGCACGTCCCGCACCACGCCCTCGGCCAAAGCGGGGACGCTGACAGCGAACGGCGCGGGCTCAATCCACCCCGGGGCCTGCACGATGGCCGGGCCGAGGGGCGCATCATGCGGCGGCGCCTCGGGGTCGCTCGGCGACCCGGGTGCGGCGCTCGTGCCCGCGGCTTGGACGCTCTCCTTCGGGATCGCGGCGGCGACATGCACCGCGAGCCGAGGCCGGAGCGCATCGCGGGCGGCGTACGCGAGCAGGCCGCCGGTCGCCAGCAGCACGGCGGCGGGAATGAGCAGCCGCGTCGCCCAGCGCGCCCTGGGGCGCGCGATGACGGTGGTGCTCCCCGCCGATGACGGCGGGGGTTGGGTGTTAGGCGAGGTGGTTTGCGGGCCCCGACGGAGCGCCCGCAGATCGGTCTGCGTGGTGGCCATGAGTGGTTCCTGCACTTTGAGGGCGGCCGGGCATCGACAAGGGAGCCACGGCGCGTCAAGCGAAGTCACGCCCCGCACGCTCGGCGTGGAGCCGGACGCGCAAGGCCGATGCGGACGCGCAAGACAAGGAGCGTCCGGTGCAGGATGTGGCTAGACCAGCAGCGCGCAGTGCCACCGCTGCGCATCGCGGTTGGCTTTCAGGTGCGGCGGGCAATGAGCCCAGCCGGGCGGATGCGGCGCAACAAGGGCCTCGGGTGCCTCCATCGTCCACAGCACGGCGAGGGCGAAGGTCGCCAGTGCGTTCCATTGCTGCTCAAAGGCCGGGAGACGCGCCTCGGCGCTGATGCCTGTGCCGGCGGATGTGCCTTGGCACGACGGGCAGGACGGGCACTTGCCGGGAGGAGACGGCTGATCGTGGTCGGGGCGATCCTGAGACTGGTCCTGCGAGTCGTCACGCGGCTGATCCTGACACGGCTGTTCCGCTGGTCCTTCGTCCGTTCGCGTTTCGCCGACACAGCCGCCGCAGCATGAGTCCGATTCAGCCGCCGCGACATGTTTTCCGGCACACGCCCCGCCCGCGAGCACCGCGGCCTGGCAGCAGCACAACGGCGTGACCACGCCGATGAGCAGGGCAATCAGAACTCGGAGCAACGGGTGTCGCATGGGCTGCCCCAAGTATATCGGCCAACGAGTCACGGGATTCACGCCACGGAAAGGTGCACGCATATTGGTGCGACGGCCGGCCGCGAGACCGTTGGTCCGGGCCCCGGACTGCTTGACCTCTGCGTTGCAAGTCAGACAAGCACCAAACAACAGGTTGCCGCAGCCGTCCAGCGGCGACTGATGCCAACCGGGAGAATGGCCGATATCCTCGTGACGAACCTTTGTGCCGGTTAACCGTATACTGTGACGCAGACGCTGATGAAGCACCCTTGGATCCAACGCCTGATCGCGACCCTCTGCCTCGTGGCCTTTGGCTTCGGGCAGTCGGTCTTTGCGTCCTTTGGCGTGCGGTGCACGGATGCTTCGGGTATCTCCCGGTTCGAGTTCGCTTGTCTGAAGTCCGCCGATGGAGCATGCCTGACACGGTGCGTCGATCCGGGGGAGCACGCGGATGCGGACGACCACACGTCGGATTCGACTCCGCCGACTCCCTGCCAGGATGAGCCGATCGGTTCACAGGCCTCGGCGGCCAAGGTGATCCCGTCGAACGTCGTGCCCGTGCCCGTCGTCGCCGCCGTCCTTGTGGCGATCATCTGGGACCACTGGGCTCTCAGCTGCAGCGAGCCTCTGCGCTCGTTCCAGCCGTGCCGCGATCGTGACCGGCCCCCGGACTCGCTCGAGCGTCTCCGCTCGGTCATCCTCTTGGTCTAGTTTTGATTTGGCTTGATCACCTTTGATGCCCAGCGGGCATAGGTGATCTGGTTGTCATTGCGCCCCGGCTCAAGCGGCCGCCAACCGCATCCCGACGACCCAGCCACGCCCCCCTCCAACACACCACCTGGCCCACCGCCGTGCGGTCGCCCTCACGCGAGGTATCCCTGCGATTCCCGACTTGGGAACTCGCCGCCGTCGGGTCCTCCTGACCGGAGCGACCGCTCGCGAATCCATGAAAGCGGATCCAATGCACATTCATTCATCGAACGTCTGCCGTGTCGGATTAGGCCTGGCGATGACCATTGCCACGACAGCGATGGTCGGCTGCCAATCCACCCCCCGGGCCGACATCGACGCGTCCCGCGAGGCGGCGAACGCCGCCGGGCTCTCCGCGCCCATCGAGTTCATCGCCATTGGTCCGGAAGGGGCCCCGCTCGACGAGCCTGCCGCCATCGACGCTTCGCTGAGCTTGGCGGAGGCTCTCCGCCGAGCGGTCACCACCGACCCCGGTGTCCAAGCGGCGATGGCCCGCGTCCGGATCGCGATGGCCGACGCAGACCAGTCGCGTCTGCTGCCGAATCCGGTGCTCAACTTCGTGCTGCGCTGGGGACCGGGCAAGCCTCAGATCGAGGCGTCACTCACCCAGGATTTCGTGCAGGCGCTGCAGATCCCCCGGCGCTCCAGCGCCGCCGACAACAAGCTGCGACAGGCTGCGGCGGAGGCGGTCACCGTCGCCATCGACGTCGCGAGCGAGTTGCAGGAGCGGTACGCGGCCGCGCAGGCTTCGGCTGAGCTCGTTCCGCTGCTCCGCGACCGTCTGGCCTTGCTCGAGAAACTGGTTGGTGTAGCCAAGTCCAGGCTGGACGCCGGAGAGGGAACACGCAGTGATCTCGCGACCCTGCAAGCGCAGGTGGTCGAACTCCGCGTGGATATCGATCAGGCTGTCCTCGCCGAACGGGAAGAGCGCGTTCGCCTTGCCCGCTTGATCGGCCAGCCCTCCTCGGCCGCCATATGGACGCTCGATGCCTGGACCTCGCCGACGACTGAACTCCAACCCGAGGTGCGGTGGGTTGACACGGCCCTCCAGCGTCGTCCCGAGATCCAGTCGATCGCATGGAGACTCCTCGCGCTTGGCGATGAAGAGGCACTCGCGCGGCTCCTGCCCTGGGAAAGCGCAGGTGTCGGAGTGGATGCACAGCGCGACGACGAGTTGTTCGCCGGTCCCTCCGTCTCCACTCCAGTGCCGATCTTCGATATGGGGCAGGCACGCAGAGCCCGAGTCACCGCCGAGCAGCTCGAGGCTCGTCACGACCTCACGCTCGCTCGCCGCAAGGTCGTCGAGGAAGTTCGCCTCGCGTACCAGACCCTCTCCGCGAGCAGCGCCAACCTCGAGCGCATCCGAAACGAGCTGATCCCCTTGCAGGAGTCACGCCGCCAGCTCGCCGAGGCCGCGTTCCGCGCCGGCCAGAGCGACGTGACGGCCCTGTTCCTGGCCGAGCAGGACCTTCGGCTGACACAGGCGAGGGCCATCGAGGTCGAGCGACAGGCGGCGACGGCGCTGGTCCGGTTGCAGCGGGCCGTTGGCGGACCCGGCGTCGCTTCGACGCTCACGACTTCTCCGCCACCGCAGTCCCTGCCGTCCGGCCAAGTTCCAGGCCAGGGGACCGCTTCGGCCCCGCGTCCCCAACCCTGATTCCCTCGTCACTCCCGTCCGGTCCCCCCCAGCATCATCCAGTCGCCATCACCAGAGATCAACCATGAACACACTTCCACACATCAGTGCCCCCGCAAGCCGACACAGGCCTTTCGCGGCATCGGCGGCGCTCGCCATCGCCATCGCAGCGATCACTCTCCTCGGCGGGTGCAAGAAGCACTCCGAAGGGGACGGGCATGACCACGGTGCCAAGCCCCAGGGCAAGGCCGACGATCACGCCGGTCACGACCACGGCGAGGGCGGTCACGAGGAAGGCGGAGGCGCCCACGCCGACGAGGTCACACTCACAGCGGAGGCGGTCGAGCGCTACGGCGTAAAGGACGAGGCCGCGCAGTTCTGGGTCCTCAAGCCCACCGTGGTCACGCCCGCGCGCGTCGCCTTCAACACCGAAGCGATGGCCCACGTGGGCTCGCCGCTGCGGGGGCGTGCCGTCGAGGTCAAGGTTCGCCTCGGCGAGACGGTCAAGGCCGGGCAGGAACTGGTCATCATCGAGAGCCCCGAACTCGGCGAGGCCCAAGCCGACTACCTCCAAAAGCGGACCGCCGTGCTCACGGCGGGGCCCGCCGTCGAACTCACAAAGGTTGCCTGGGAGCGGGCCAAGGGGCTGTACGAGCAGTCCCAGGGCATCTCGCTCACCGAGGTGCAGCGCCGCGAAGCCGAGCACAAGGCGGCGATCGCAAACGTGAAGGCGGCCGAAGCCGCGGTGACGGCCTCCGAGAACCGCCTGCACCTATTGGGCATGAAACAGGAGGACGTCGCGACGCTCGCCAGCACCGGCGAGATCGCGCCCCGCCACGCGATCAAGGCGGCGATCGATGGGCAGGTCGTCCAGCGCGAGGTGACGCTTGGCGAACTGGTCGGCCCCGACCGCGAGGCGCTGATGATCCTGGCCGACACGCGCCTGCTCTGGGTGCTGGCCGACGTGCCCGAGGCCAAACTGACGGGCATCGCCGTGGGCGCGAAGGCCTGGATCACGATCGGCTCGGCGACGGGCCAAAGCGACCGCGCCGCCACTCCGAGGTTCGAGGGCACCGTTTCGTTCATCGCCCCTTTGGTGGACCCGACCACGCGCACGGCCCAGGTGCGGATCGACGTGCCCGCGTCGCTCGATGGCGGGCTGACACTGAAGCCCGGCATGTTCGCGCAGGCCGAGATCGTCGCGTCGATGCCCGGCGGCGCGGACCCCGCGCCGACGGTCGCCGTGCCCGATGAAGCGATCCAGACCGTCGAGGGAGGCCCCGCCGTCTTCGTCCCCGTCGCCAACGAACCCAACACCTTCGCCAAGCGGGCCGTGACGGTCGGCAAGCCCGTGGGCGGCCTCGTCCCCATCCACTCCGGCCTGGTTGAGGGCGAGCGGTTCGTCATCGCCGGCACGTTCATCCTCAAGGCAGAGCTCGGCAAGGGCTCCGCGGCGCACGAGCACTAAACCACGTCGCCGCAATAGGAGCCCCACCCCATGCTTGAATCCCTCCTCCACTTCTCGATCAAGAACCGCTGGCTCGTCGTGATCCTCACGGCGGTGGTCGCGGCCGTGGGCTTCTTTCAGCTCAAGAAGCTCCCCATCGACGCCGTCCCCGACATCACCAACAACCAGGTGCAGATCAACGCCGTCGCGGCGAGCCTGTCGCCCTTCGAGGTCGAGCAGCAGGTGACGTTCCCGATGGAGAACGCCCTCGCGGGCATCCCGGGCCTGCAGTACACCCGCTCGCTGTCGCGCAACGGGTTCTCGCAGGTGACGGCGGTCTTCGAGGACGGCGTGGACATCTACTTCGCCCGCCAGCAGGTGGGCGAGCGCCTCCGCGAGGCGGCGGGCGCGCTGCCGCCGGGCGTCGAGACGATCATGGGGCCCATCGCCACGGGGCTGGGCGAGGTGTACATGTACACCGTCGAGTACGAGCACCCCCACGGCAAGGGCGCGTCGATCACCGACGGCAAGGTCGGATGGCAGTCCGACGGCTCGTACCTCTCGCCCGAGGGGCGGCGGCTGAGGTCCGACGTCGAACTCGCCTCGTACCTGCGCGAGGTGCAGGACTGGATCATCCGCCCGCAGCTCAAGGGCGTCAAGGACGTGGCGGGCGTGGACGCTATCGGCGGGTTCGTCAAGCAGTACCACGTGCAGCCCGACCCGATGAAACTGGTCTCCTACGGGCTCACCTTCCACGACGTGATCGAGGCGCTGGAGAAGAACAACGTCTCCACCGGCGCGGGGTACGTCGAGCACAAGGGGGAGAGCTACCTCGTCCGCGCCACGGGCCGCATCCAGACCATCGAGGAGATCGAGAGCATCGTGATCGGCAGCCGGAACGGCGTGCCGGTGTACGTGCGCGATGTCGTCGGTGCCAACGGCGTGGGTCTGGGGCGCGAGCTGCGCACCGGCTCGGCCAGCGAGAACGGCGAAGACGTGGTGGTGGGCACGGCGATCATGCTCATCGGTGCCAACAGCCGCACCGTGGCCGCTGCGGTAGACGCCAAGATGACCGACATTCAGCGCTCGCTCCCAACGGGAATCAAGGCCAAGACGGTCCTGAACCGGACCAAACTGGTGGACGCGACCATCTCAACGGTCAAGAAGAACCTGCTCGAGGGCGCGATCCTGGTGATCGTGGTCCTGCTGCTGCTGCTGGGAAACTGGCGGGCGGCGATCATCTGCGGGCTGGCGATCCCGCTGTCGATGCTGATGACCGCGACCGGCATGGTGCAGACGCGCGTGAGCGGCAACCTCATGTCCCTGGGCGCAATCGACTTCGGCCTGATCGTGGACGGCGCGGTCATCATCGTCGAGAACTGCCTGCGGCGGCTGGCCGAGGAGCAACACCACAAGGGACGACTGCTGACGCTCCAGGAGCGCCTGCACATCGTCTTCGACGCCAGCAAGGAGGTCCGCAAGGCCACCGCCTTCGGCGAGGCGATCATCATCACGGTCTACTTCCCCATCCTCGCACTCTCGGGCGTCGAGGGCAAGATGTTCCATCCGATGGCCCTGACGGTCATCCTCGCCCTCATCGCGGCCTTCATCCTTTCCCTGACCTTCATCCCCGCGATGGTCGCCCTGTGTATCACCGGCAAGGTGACGGAGAAGGACATGTTCCTGATCCGCTGGGCCAAGAAGGCGTACGAGCCGGTGGTCCGCTGGGCGGTCAGGCTCCGCTACGCGGTGGTGATCGGCGCGGTGGTCGCGTTCCTCGGCTCGCTGGCCCTGTTCACGCGGCTCGGGCAGGAGTTCGTGCCCACGCTCGATGAGAAGGACATCGCGATGCACGCCATGCGCATCGCCTCCACCGGCATCACGCAGTCGCAGAAGATGCAGTACGACGTGGAGAAGGCGGTGTCGGCGTTCCCCGAGGTCGCGTTCGTCTATTCCAAGACGGGCACGGCGGAACTGGCGTCGGACCCGATGCCCCCCAACGTCTCCGATACGTTCATCATCCTGAAGGACAAGAGCCAGTGGCGGAGCGAGGCGGAACTCGACGCGCTCATCGCCGAGAGGACCGAAGCGTTGGAGAGGATGGGCGCGCACGGGGGCGGCGAGGAAGGCCACGGGCACGGGGGCGAGAAAGACGGCCACGACCACGGCCCGCCCCCCGAGGGCCACAAGGGCAAGGTCATCAAGCTGCTGGAACTCACGCTCCAGACCGTCCCGGGCAACAACTACGAGTTCACGCAGCCCATCCAGATGCGCTTCAACGAACTGATCTCGGGCGTGCGCGGCGATGTCGCCGTCAAGGTCTACGGCGACGACTTCGCGGCCATGCAGAAGACCGCCGCCAGCGTGCTGGCGACGCTGCAGTCCGTCCCCGGCGTGGCCGACGCCAAAGTCGAGCAGACCGAGGGTCTGCCCGTGATGACCGTCGAGCCGGACCGCGCCGCTCTGGCCCGCTACGGCCTGAACGTCTCGGATGTGCAGGACGTCGTCGCGGTGGCGATGGGGGGCCGCGAGGCGGGGCTCGTCTTCGAGGGCGACCGCCGCTTCGACCTGGTCGTGCGCCTGCCCGACGACCTGCGCGGCAAGATCGACATGCTGGAGCGTCTGCCGATCCCGCTCCCGCGCGGCGAGGGGGAAGTCAGATCCGCCGTGCAGGTCGCCAGCATCGACGGCGGCACGGGCTTGTTGCAGGGTCAGCAAGAGATGGGCTTCGTCCCCCTGGGCGCGGTGGCGCGGGTCGAGATCGCCGAGGGCGTCAACCAGATCAGCCGCGAGAACGGAAAGCGGCGGATCGTCGTCCAGTGCAACGTCCGAGGCCGCGACCTCGGATCCTTCGTGGCCGAGGCTCAGACGCGGATGTCGCAGGTGAGCCTCCCCGCCGGCCAGTGGCTGGTGTGGGGCGGCCAGTACGAGAACCTCGTCGCGGCCAAGGAGCGGCTCACGATCGTCGTACCGATCTGCTTCCTGCTGATCCTGCTCCTGCTCTTTGCCACCTTCAAGAGCTTCAAGTACTCGCTCCTGGTTTTCGCGGCCGTCCCGCTGGGGCTGACAGGGGGAGTCGTCGCGCTGTGGGCGCGCGGCATGCCCTTCTCGATCTCGGCGGCCGTCGGGTTCATCGCCCTCTCGGGCGTCGCCGTGCTCAACGGGCTGGTCATGATCATCTTCATCAACCAGCTGCGGGAGAAGGGCGAGCGGCTCGAGGACGCGATCATCCACGGGTCGATCACGCGCCTGCGGCCGGTGCTCATGACCGCCCTGGTCGCCTCGCTCGGGTTCGTGCCGATGGCGCTGGCGCGCGGCACCGGCTCGGAGGTGCAGAGGCCGCTGGCGACTGTGGTGATCGGCGGCCTGATCTCCAGCACGCTGCTCACGCTCATCGTCCTCCCCGCCCTCTACCGCATCTTCACCGGCACCAGCAAGGACGGCCTGCCCGGCCCCAGGCCCGAAGTGTGGGAGCAGAACGAGCCGACCCCTGCGCTCGCGGGCGGTGCGGTGGTCCCGACGGAGCAGTCAAGTGACAGCCGCGGCCATGCGACGCAGCCTACGGCAACCGCCAGCCCCGCCCCTACACCGCCGCCCCCGCCGCTCACCAACGCGCCGTCGGCGGATGCGAAAGTCGATCCCAAGTCGTGACCGCCGAACTCACGGGCGTGTGCCCCGCGAGCATCCGGCGATCCAGCCCGTGTCTTCCGTTCAGAATGGAGTCCTTCAATGAACCAGTCCAATCCCCGTTCCAAGCCCATGCTCTTCGGCCTCGCCGCGGGCGTTGGCCTCACCGCCCTCGCCGCGGTCATGATGGGCCAGGGCGCGAGCCAGCCTGTGAAGTCGGAGCCTCAGTATTTCGTCACCGCCGACGGCGAGGACGGCGCGCATCTGTGGGTCCGCGAGGGCACGTCCCTTCGCGTCGTCGCCCACGGCGAGTGCAAGGAGTGCAAGGCCAAGGGCCACGACGACCACGACCACAAGGAAGGCGACGGGCACGACCACGCCAAGCCCGCGAAAAGCAAGTGACCTCGAATGCCAGGCGACATCACGCCCGGTCCGGGGCCACCGCCCAGGCCCGGGCATTCCTCGAATCAGGAGCTCAACATGCGTCAACTGATCCCGCTTCTCGTCATCGTCTCCATCCTCTCCGGCTGTGCCAGCAACCGCACAGACCTCGTCAAGACCGGGTATCTGTCCCTTCAGCCCACGCTAACCGCATCGCTTGCCCATCCGCCGGAGGTGTACGAGCAGGAGGGCGAACTCGTCGTGAAGGGGCAGATGGACTCCTCCGAGGTGCGCAAGGGAGGACACGTCGATATTCAGGTGGTTGGCCCCGACGGAGCAGTCGTGTACGACGCGTCGGTTAACTACCGGATGCCGCAGGCTCCGATGCCGGTCGGTCCCCGGGGTCAGTACCGCGGGCCAAGGTCGTCGTCGGAAAACCACGCGACCTATGCCGTGCGGTTTCCGGGCTTGCCGCCAGCGGGGTCGGTCGTGCGTGTGAAGTACGATCCGCAACCCCATGGCGCGAGCGGATCGAAGTGACCCATGCGGACCAGCACATTCCTCATCCCGGCGATGGACTGTCCGGCCGAGGAGAGCCTGATCCGTCGTCGCCTTGGCTCGGTACCCGGCGTGCAAGAGCTGCGTTTCGATCTGTTCGGACGGCGGCTCTGGGTTGTCCACGACCATGCCGACGACGCGTCGATCGTCGCCGCGCTCGCCGATATAGGCATGACGCCCTCCGCGCCCGCCCCTTCGCAGCCGCCGACCGGTGAGTCCTGCGAGAGCTGCGCCTCGGGAGGCGAAGTGTCGCGTGCGACCCCGCGTGAGTCGACCCCCTGGTGGCGACGGCATGCACTTTTCGCTCTCTCGGGCGTGCTGGCGGCGGGTGCCGAGACGCTCTACTTCACCGGCGTCAAGGAGACCTCGCCCGTCATCATCGCGATGGCGGTCGTGTCGATCCTGCTCGGCGGCCTGCCCACGCTCAAAAAGGGCTGGATCGCGCTCAAGACCTTCACGCTCAACATCAACTTCCTGATGACGGTGGCGGTCATCGGCGGGGCGTTCATCGGGGCGTGGCCGGAGATCGCGCTGGTCACCTTCCTCTTCGCGCTCGCGGAGTTGATCGAGGCCAAGGCCCTCGACCGCGCCCGCAACGCCGTCATGGGCCTGATGGCGATGGCCCCTGATGAGGCGAGCGTGAAGCAGCCCGATGGTGCCTGGAAGGTCACGCCCGCGAGCGAGGTTGCCGTCGGCGCTGTCGTGCGAGTGAAGCCCGGCGAGCGGCTCGCGCTCGACGGCGTGGTGGTCGCGGGCGAGTCGAGCGTGAACCAGGCCCCGGTCACGGGCGAGAGCGTGCCCGCGGACAAGAAGCCGGGCGACAAGGTCTTCGCCGGGACGATCAACGAGTCGGGCGTGCTGGAGTTCAAGACCACCGGCGGCAAGGACCAGACCACGCTCGCCAAGATCATCAGGACCGTCCAGGAGGCGCAGGGGAGCCGGGCACCCACGCAGCGCTTCGTGGACAGCTTCGCGCGCGTCTACACGCCCATCGTGTGCGTGGTCGCGGTGCTGGTCGCGGTCGTCCCGTGGCTGGCGTTTGGCCAGCCGTTCTACCCCTGGCTCTACAAGGCGCTGGTGCTGCTCGTCATCGCCTGCCCCTGCGCGTTGGTGATCTCGACGCCCGTGACGGTCGTGAGCGGGCTGACGGCGGCCGCGCGACGCGGGATCCTCATCAAGGGCGGCGTGCATCTGGAGAATGGCCGAAAACTCAAGGTCGTCGCCCTGGACAAGACCGGGACCATCACCGAGGGCAAGCCCCGCGTGACGGATGTGCAGCCCGTGGGCGGCGCGAGCAAGGATGAACTGTTGCGGATCGCCGCGAGTCTGGATGCGCTTTCGCAGCACCCGGTGGCGCTTGCCGTGGTCGCGGCCTGGAACGGCGAGCGTGCGAGCGTCGAAGCGTTCCAGTCGCTGACCGGTCGGGGTGTCGAGGGCCGCATCGACGGCGTGGCGTACTTCGTCGGCAACCGCCGCCTCGCCGAGGAGCGGGGAGTATGCTCGCCCGAGGTCGAGGCGACGCTTGGCCAGTGTGAGTCCCAGGGCAAGACGGCGGTCGTGGTCGCATCGGCGACCAAAGCCCTCGGTGTCATTGCGGTTGCCGACACACCCCGCGAAAGCAGCGTCGAGGCGATCCGGTCGCTCCACGAACTGGGAATCAAGACGCTGATGCTCTCGGGCGACAATCAGACCACCGCCTCGGCCATCGCCAAGGCGGTCGGGATCGACGAAGCCCGCGGCGGGATGCTCCCGGAGCACAAGCTGGCCGAGATCGAGCGTCTCACGAGGGAGCACGGGGACGCGATCGGCATGGTCGGCGACGGTGTGAACGACGCCCCGGCCCTCGCCAAGTCCACGATCGGCTTTGCCATGGGCGCTGCGGGCACCGACACGGCGCTGGAGACAGCCGACGTGGCCCTCATGCAGGATGACCTGCGGGGCGTGCCGGAGTTCGTGCTGCTCTCCCGGCGGACCGGGGCGATCCTCGCTCAGAACATCGGCTTCGCCATTGGCATTAAGGTCGTGTTCTTCGGCCTCGCGTTGGGAGGGGTGGCCACGATGTGGATGGCGGTCGTGGCCGATGTCGGTGCCAGTCTGCTGGTGGTCGGAAACGGCTTGAGAATCCTCCGGCCGACACCAAAGGATGCCTGACCACGGCAATGCCCCAGCCCGTTTGAGTGACCCGGACGCACGCACTCCGGCCCCTCGGCCGCGGTCGCATGTAAACCGACGCTCCTAGTGGTTCCGAGGTGGCGATTCGGCGAGAATCGGTTCGTGAGGGTTGTGGATACGGAGTTCAGAGAAAGGCCTCGGACAGAGGCCTTTTCTCGTTAACGGTTGGCGCTTTTCGCCTACCGCGCGTATCCCTCGGGATTCGTGGGGCTTTCTGAAAGTCCACGATTTGCCGAGCGCTCTCGAATCCGAGACATCGCATCGACGGGTCGGCCGCCACGCCGGGGTTGGGGGCCGAAAGTCTCTCCGCGCTCTCAAACTCTCTGGGCGTCGGGGTTAACGCGCTTCCGGGGTGAACGAGGGGTGCCCTTCGGCGTCTGCGGCGCTCCCTGACCGTTTCGCGTATTCAGTGGGCAGAGGGCCCGCACCGGACGCGGGCTCCATTCCAGCATCAGGTGCGAAGCCGAGCGCCAAGCGCACGCCCGCACGGATGCATGTCCCCCTTCACGGAGGATGTGCCCGTGCACGACACCGCGCTCATGGACGACGCGCCCGCCCCCACCGCCACACTCGACCCCGATGCCCCGACCACGCCCGCCGCCCGGTTGGTCGGCATCGCCGCCATCTTCGCCGAGGGTATCCGCCGCCGCCGGCGACAGGTCGTCATTTCGGGGCCGAACATCGAGCATCAAGAAGGCTCTCCGGCTCGACTTGAACTGTCCGGGCATGGTCGCCCTGATGGGTCCCGTGGTTAACGGCCACGAGAACGGAGACCCCGATGGCGATCGATGTGAATGCAGCCGAGCGGGCCTTGGAGAAGATGACCGTGCCGCAACTGAAACAGCGGTACGCCAAGGTCTACGGCGAAGAGACGCGGACGCACCACAAGGTGCTGCTCATCAAACGGATTCTCTGGCGGATGCAGGCGCTCCGGGAGGGTGACCTCTCGGAGCGGGCACGCCAGCGGGCGCGCGAACTGGCTAACGACGCCGACCTGCGGCGAAGCCCGCCACGCGTGCCACCGTCGGACGCGCCGACGCCGCGGGCCAATGGCGAAAGCGTGGTACGCGTCGCCATTGAGACGAGCGGCGACAACCGGCTCCCCGCGCCCGGGTCGGTTCTCCGACGCGAGTACAAGGGCCGCGCCGTGCTCGTCCGCGTGCTGCCGAAGGGATTCGAGTACGAGGGTGAGGTCTTCCGGTCGCTCAGCGCCATCGCGGCGAAGGTGACCGGGTCGCACTGGAACGGATTCCGATTCTTCGGGCTCCACGAGCCCGGCAACCCGGAGGGCAAGACATGAGGACCTCGATCGACACCAAACCCGTAGGGAGCGTTGGCGTGGCGACGGTGCGCTGCGCCATCTACACCCGCAAGTCCAGCGAACAGGGGCTCGAGCAGGAGTTCAACTCGTTGCACGCCCAGCGCGAGAGTGGTGAGGCCTACGTCGCCAGCATGAAGCACGAGGGCTGGGTGGCGCTCCCCGACCAGTACAACGACGGCGGCTTCACCGGCGGGAACACCGACCGCCCAGGCTGTCAGCGGCTGATGGCCGACATCGAGGCCGGCAAGGTTGATTGCGTGGTGGTCTACAAGGTTGACCGCCTCTCGCGGTCCCTGATGGACTTCGCCCGGATGATGTCGGTGTTCGAGAAGCACGACGTCTCATTCGTATCGGTGACGCAGCAGTTCAACACGACCCAGTCGATGGGGCGGCTCACACTCAACATCCTGCTCTCGTTCGCCCAGTTCGAGCGGGAGATCATTTCCGAGCGCACCCGCGACAAAATCGCCGCGTCCAAGCGCAAAGGCAAGTGGTTCGGCGGCAAGCCGATCCTGGGGTACGACCTCGCGTCCCAGCCCGCGGGCGGGAGCAAGCTCGTGGTCAACGCGGCGGAGGCGGAACTCGTCCGCGAGATCTACCAGTTGTACCTGGAGCACCGCTCGCTCGCGAAAGTGGCCCAGATCCTCAACGCCCGCGGCTGCACGAGCAAGCGCTGGACGACGCGCAAGGGCGTGGCGTTCGGCGGCCGGGTGTGGGACAAACACCTCCTGATCAACCTGCTCACCAACCCGGCGTACATGGGCAAGGTCAAGCACAAGAAGGAGCTCTTCAAGGGCGAGCACGCCGCCATCATCGACGAACCGCTCTGGCAGAGCGTCTACAGCACCATCAAGCACAACGGCCGCACCGGCGGCATGCACGTCCGCAACCAGCACGGGGCCCTGCTCAAGGGCTTGATCCACTGCGGCCCGTGCGGGCACGCGATGGGCCACACCTACAGCGTCAAGGACGGGAAGGCGGCCTACCGCTACTACGTCTGCTACGTCGCGCAGAAGCAGGGCTGGCACGCCTGCCCGTCGGGGTCGCTGCCCGCCGAGCAGATCGAGCGGCTGGTGGTCGACCGGATCAAGCACATCGGCGGCGATCCGGGCTTGGTCGCGGCCACGTTCCGCCAACTCCAAGGCGGCATCCGGACACGAACGGCCCAAATCGAGAAGGACCAGGCCGCCGGCGTTCGTGAGATTCAGAAGATCGAGAGCGAGCTCCGCAAGGTCGCCACCACGGCGGGTACGGACGCCAACGCCGCCGCCCGATTGGCCGACCTGCACGAGCGGCTGGCCAAAGCGAACGAGCGGGCACGGGGCCTGCGTGCGGAAGCGGAGCGGATCGATGGGGAGGTGATCACCCGCGACGATGTCGCCGCGGCGCTCAGGGAGTTCGGCGCGACGTGGGACGTGCTCTGCCCGCGGGAACAGGCGGCGGTGCTGGCGAACCTGGTCAAGCGGGTGGACTACGACGGCGCAAAAAAGACGGTATCGATCACATTCCATCCTGCCGGGCTGCGGACGCTCGGCCAGGCGCCCGCTGAAGACGAGGAGGCAGCATGAACGGCATGGACGAGGTCACGATCGAGTTCCCGGTCCACTTCACTCGCGGGGCAGCGGGCCGGAAGGAGGTCAACGTCGGCCCCGAGCCCGTCGTCCCGGCGGTCGAGCGGGGCTGCGTGCCCCGGGTCGCCCGCCTGATGGCGCTGGCGATCCGGTTCGAGGATCTGGTCCGCCGCGGCGAGGTCGATTCGCACGCCGACCTCGCCCGGCTGGGGCAGGTCACGCGAGCCAGAATCAGCCAGATTATGGACCTGCTGTGCCTCGCACCGGACATCCAGGAGGAGATCCTGTTCCTACCACTTATAGAGCGCGAGCGGGATGCGATCAGCGAGCACGAGCTCCGCGTCGTGTCCGCCGTGGCCGATTGGCGCGAGCAGCGGCGAGCCTGGCAGCGGCTTCTCCATTCGCGCATCCGATAGTCGGGCGTACCGTCTCCAGTCATTCGCACCCACGCGAGGGCCGAATCTCCCGTACAATCCACGAATGAGCCGATGAAAGGGCACGTTCCGCCCCACAACCGGCGATTTCGCAGAGGAAACCGCCGCCCGTGCAGCCTCCCACGCCACATGCCGAGAAGCTCGTCCCCCACCTGCAGCGGTGTGGGTATGGCCCCGACCGGCTCGCTAGGCCGTTTGAATTTGACCGGATCACGGTACCGGTCGTCGGCTTCGCAGGCAGGCCTTGGGATGCGTGGTCGGCGTGCGTAGCGGTCGTCGAGTGCAACGGGGATTCGCGAGCCGCCGCAGCCCAGGTGACCGGACTGGGCGCGCCCACCGTGTTCGCGTGTTCATCTTCTGGCGTGGACTGGTGGGCAATCGGCCCGGAGGGCCCCAAGACCAAGCGCGAGTTCAGATGGCAGGAGATCTCCGCGGCGATCGGTGCGGCGAGAGAGACGCTGTCCCCCAGTCGAATCTATGCGAGCAAGCTGCGGAAGCCCGGAAGCCGCAGCGATCAACTGTGGTTTTTCGATGCAGGCCTGATGCCAGCGGTGGAGAAGTCGCGCGGCGAGGCGTTGACCCGCCTCGTGGAGAGGGTCATCGGTGGGCTCGCCCATGCTCTGGCACCCCGGCTCAACTCCCGGCAGGCTCAAGAGGATGTCTACCGCACAGTGTTCTGGCTGCTTGCTGCGAAAATCCTCCAGAACAAAGGGGTGGACAACTTCGTCCGGCTCAATCTCCTCGACGTTGACGAGGTGTTCGCCCGGATCGGTAAGCACCACGGAGAGACGAGCCGTTTCCCGCCGTTTGGCAAGACCGGGCGGCCGGCCATCGATGCAGCTGCGGAACTGATCGCGAATTGCGGCTCCCTTGCCGATGTCACCAGCGAATCACTGGCGCACGTCTACGAGAATGCGCTGATCGACAGCGCGGCGGGCCGTAAACATCAACCGAAAGCGCCGAAGCAATACGACATTCGGAAGGAGCTGGGGATCCATAGCACGCCGTCGGCGCTCGTCAATCACATGCTCTCGCAGTTGTGGCCCCTGATCGAGCAGATCGCGCCGGAGGATCGGCACGTGTTCGAGCCCGCATGCGGGCATGCGCCGTTCCTAACCGCAGCCATGCGCTGGCTGCGCGACTGGGATGCCCACGCCGATGCCGGCGTGCAGCACCGGTACCTGAAAGCCCACCTACACGGCATCGAGAAGGACCCCTTCGCCATCGAGATCGCCAAACTGCGTCTCCTCCTCGCGGATGCGCCGCACGGCAATCGTTGGGACATCACGCAGGGTGACATGTTCACCGGGACAGTGCTCGCGGACCGGGCGAAGGATGCGAGGATCTTCCTCGCCAATCCGCCATACGAACGTGCCGACTTTGTGACTGGAAGCCGAGCACGCGGCGCAGCGAAGACCAAGAGTCGCCGGAAGGTGGACGAGGTGCTCGCGCGGGCCCTACCCAATCTGCCGGTCGGGTCGGTGATGGGCGTGGTTGTTCCGCAGGGGTTTCTTCGGAGCGCCGAGACTCGGGAGCTCCGATGCCGACTGCTGGCGGACTGGTCGCTGTCGGAGATCGCGACCTTTGAGGACCGCTTGTTTGAACACCCTGATCAGGAGACCGCGATTCTCCTCGGGCGGCGGGAAGCTCCGTCCTCATCCCATACCCTTCAGTATCGGCGAGTGCGCAACATCGGCATGCATGCGTTCAAGGAGCGATTGGCATTTTCCGCGGAGTCTCGCGTACCACAGTCCTGCTTTGCGGCGGCCGAGGCGTGCAACCTGGCGCTACCGGAGCTCGAAGGCATCTGGCGATTCCTTCTGAACGCGCCGGTCTTGGGGGACGTGGCGACTATTGCAAAGGGTCTGGAGCTTGATGAGGAGAGCATTGAGCGCAATCCCGCGGCGGAGTCCCTGAAGCCCAAGCCCGGATTCGAGGAAGTTGTACGCCGCGCGGAGGGAGACTACGGGATTCATGAGCTTCCCGAGGTTACGTGGGTGGACTTCCGTCGCGCCAAGATCCGGCGCACGGGGCCTGAGCCGAGAAGTGGGGTCCCGCAGGTACTCGTGAACTATGCGCCTGCCGGTCGCGATCGATGGCGCTTGCGAGCGCTCCTAGATGAAAAGGGTCGCGTGGCGACGCGGCGGTTCCTTGTGGTTCGACCGAAGCGCAATGCGCCTCCCCTTCTATTCTTCTGGGCCGTACTGAACTCGCCACTCGGCAATGCCTTTGTGGCGGCCCACTCTGGCAAGCAGGATATTCCAGCTCGAGTGGTGCGCCAGATGCCGCTCCCGAAGGTGGATGCCTTCAGGTGGGCAAGCGTGTGCCATTTCGCGGACGAATACCTTCGTGCCGTGCGTTCTCCGACGGCGGCGCCGCTATACGGCCATACTCCACCCGACGCCACTAGCGCGCTGCGTCGGATGGACGCGGAGGTGCTCCGTCTGTATGACCTGCCGCCTCGGCTGGAGCGTGAACTTCTCGACTATTTCCGGGGAGAGAAGCGAAAGGGTCTCCCGTTCGTGTTCCCTGACTACTTCCCCGGTGACTTCAACCCCTATGTGCACCTGCACGAGTTCATCGCCGAAACATACGCCCAGTCATCCGCCGGGGTCCTGTCACGGTCGTTTCAGCCCGTCCGCTCCGAGGCTGCTCTCGCCGCACTCAGTCGTGCCGAGAAGTTGGCGGCCGGGGAGTAGCCGATGGAGGAGTACCTACTCGACACCAATCACGTGATTCCACTGCTTAGGGAGCAGGACCCGAGGCGCGGAGTGATCCTCGCGAAACTGTCGACGATCGCTGCCGAGTCGCATGTCTGCATTGCCACGGCCACGCTCGCCGAGTTGGAGGTTGGCTGCTGCTTCCAGGAAAAGGGACGGGAGGACGCACAGACCGAGATTCGAGAGGTACTGCGGTCGAACAGGCTAGACATTCGCCCATTCACGCAGCACACCGCCGCCGAGTACGGAGCACTCAAGGCGGCGCTCATGCGGCAGTTTGCTCGCGAAGAAGTCAGGAATGCTGCCAAGTGGCCTGAGGTGTGGACCAGTCCTGTCAAGGGTCAACCGCTCGGCGCCGACGAATTCGACCTGATCATGGTCAGTCACGCGATGGAGCGCAACATGGTGCTCGTGACGAATGATCCCATGCGTCGAATCATCGAGGGGATCTCTTCATTGGGTTCCGCCCCTCGGTTCGACAATTGGATCAGTATCGCCAGCGGGACCGGGTCCTCGCCTTGACGCGTGTACTGCCGCCGGCGCTCTGCCTATGCGTGACATGAACAAAGCCCAGCGGACCGGACGGCATTCCGATCCGGTCCGCCGGGCGAGCTACGAGGGCCTGTTAGCGCTGGTTGGGGATGGTGGTCGCGCTCATCCGAAAGGTGTAGACGAAGATGGCGGCGGGATCGAGGCCGTCGAATCGCTTCCCCCACCCTCCGTGCTGCTTTCGCAGGGAGTACTCGGCCCGCCGGGCTTCCTCGGCCGTGTCGCAGCCGACGATCAAGAACGGATCGCGGGTGGCGTTGATGCAGTGCTCGCACAGGAGGCGCTCCCGCGGGTTGCAGGTGACGCCGATGAACCAGCGCGGGTGCTCGCCGCCGTTGCGCTCGATGAACTGTGTGATTCTCTCGGCGGGCGATGGCCGCGCCTGGACGGCTTGAGCGGTGGACATGGGGGGAGCTCCTCGTGCTCTTGGCGGAATGAACGGGCTGGCGACCGGCCGCCGGTGCAGGGTTCGTCGGCCTGCTCCTTCTAAATACGCAAACGGCCCGGAATGGCCCGGGAGGTCAGTGCAGCACGGCGGGCATTTCGGCACGCAGCGGTTTACCATCAGGTCCGAATGGACCAGGAACTGGCCAAAGCGATCGAAGCCCTCCTCCGGCGCATCCCGGATAGGTGGGAGCGCGTGGATACCGACCAGCTCTCGGTCACCGAGCAGCAAACGCTCCTGCGCCTTGTGGGAGCAGGACTTGTGGAACGGCGCAACACCCTTCGCCTGGACATGGCGGGTCAGAGCGAGGCCTTTGAGGCCACCATCGCCGTGACGGGCGAAGCGGGCCTTCTCATGGCGATCGAGCCTGTGCTCGCCGAGTCCTGGAGCCGGTGGTCGGGGGCCATTGAGGACTGGCGTCGGCGCACCGGGGCGGCCAGCCGACCGTTCCGGGTTACGAAAGTCGGCGGCGACGAATGGCGGCTCACCGAGCACGGGCTGCTCGCGCGAGCGGACCTCAGTGTCCCGCTGGACTCGAAGCTGTCCCGCGAGCACGCCGCGGTCATTGCCAGTCGGGAACGCGTGATCGATTTCGTCATGAAGGCCGGCGCACTGGAAGATCGCCCTCCGGTTCATGGGGCCGGGCAACTCGTGTCTTTCCGCAGCATCGCCGCGGAGAAGTTGACGCCCCAAACGACCCATGTGAACTTGACCAACGCCGCGGACATCGCCGCAGCGTTCCGGGAGGCGATGCTGCCCCTGGTGGAAGCGGTTGTCGGCGGCGGGGCTCGTGTCAACGGGCGCTCGTCAGCCTCCAAGACGTCGAAGGCTGGCTCGATGTCGTGGCAGGAGGCGATGCGGCACGCCGAAGAGCACGTGAAGAAGCACGGCGGCTTCTTCCCGGGGCGGAATCAACTCGCCAGCATCGTGGGATGTTCGCCGGCCACGATGACGAAAGTGCTCAAGCACTCCACGTACCTGAAGGCCCGCCGCGCGGAATCGGCGGGCGCGGCCAAAGGAAAAGAGGTCGGGTCGTCCGACAACCTCGGCAACACCCGGGCTGATGCCAAGTCGGCACGGGAGGCGCTGGATGATCGCATCGACGCGGGCGAGACCCACCCGCCCGTGGACGCCTACCACGCAGGCGATGACGAGGCAGCGGCAGACCGCGACGAAACAATCGCGAATCTGATTGCGGAGCAGCAGGCCGAACGCACGCGGGAGGAACGCCAGCGGAGATCGGTCAAGAAGCGGCCGGAGCGGTAGGGGTTGCCAGCCCCTGCTGCCGGTGGTCGCGCCCAGTCGCGACCGGCCTCAAGCCTGCGAATCATGAGACATTCGAGGTAGTCACGCGACCACTTGCGGACTTGTAACCGGGCCCATCGCCCGGGAACGGAGTCGCCGCAATGGGAATCGCGCCCCCACTCAGCCGTCAGGTTGCGCCCCCGCCGATGCTGATCACCGCCGGGGTGATCGCCAGCGAACTCGGCCAGCCCATCCACCGCGTCGTGCGGGTCTTGGCCACGCGACCGTGGATCAAGCCGGCCGCGTTGGCTGGTCGGGTCCGACTGTTTGACCGCCGGGCCATCGAACAGGTCCGCGCCGAGCTCGCCGGGATCGATCGCCGCCGCGTGCCGGTTGGGCAAGGCGGTGCAGAATGAACGGCACCACCGCTCAGGTCCACACCTCATCGCTCGACCAAGGCTCAAGGCGGCTGATCGCGCTCATGCAGCGCATCGGATTCGGCCGGATCGAGTCGCTGCGCGTACTCGACGGCCAGCCGGCGTTGGACCCGCCGCCCCGCGTGATCCGAGAGGTCAAGCTAGGGGCAGAACGAACCAGTCAGGGGCACGACAGCCCGGCCGGCTTCACGGTCAAGCGCGCGATGGTTGATCTACTCGCCGAGCTGACCGTCGTTGGCTCTGCCACTGTCGCCATCGAGGTACGCCACGGCCTGCCCGCGCGCCTCATCGTCGAGGAGGTGGCTCGTGGTTGAGCTCGCTCCCTCGCCGCCCCACCGCGGATTCGATGCGCTCGACATCGATCGACTCGGCGCAGTCGCTCACGGCGTGGCGAACCGGCTCGCCGGACCCAGCCGAAAGGGAGACGGGCACGCAGATCTCCGGTCGGACCTTATCTTGGCCGCGCTGGAGAGATGGCCACGGTTCAAGCCCTCGCGCGGTCGTCCGATGGCGTTCCTTGCCGTCGCCATGACCCGGGCCGGAACCTCGATCCTGCGGGCCCAGCACGCCGCCAAGCGCGGCGGCCGGACGACGACCGTGCCCCTGGACGACGCGATGGCGGCGGGATCGGGCCGGCACCGGCCACTTACGACCGCGTCCCCGATCCCGCGGCGTGACATCGAGCTCGACGTTCGCGCCGCGATCGGCGGCCTGCCCGAGGGCCTCGCCACGGTCTGCAACGACTTTCTCGAGGCGGCCACGGATGGCCGCCGTCGACCCTCGCTCGGAGCTGCGGCCACTGTCGCGCTCCGCCGTCACTTCGAATCCGTCGGATTCTCGGAGGACTTGTCATGACACCCCGCGCGCTTTCATCCATTCCCCCCGGCACGACGCCCCGCGCCGCTGTGGCAGGTGCGCCCCTCCCCAGAACCAAGCGGCGCGTGTACCTCGCCGGGAAGATGCACGGATCGGGCAACTGGCGGTTGCCGCTGGTGCCGCGGCTCGGCGTCGAGCCGTTCGGCCAACCGATCGACTGCGGCCGCTTCATTTTCACGGGGCCGCACTTCGTTCCCTTCTGCGGCCAGAGCCACGAGTGGGTCGGCTGGCACGCTGGCGTCGAGCAGCACGACTCAAGCCCTTGGCCCGCCCCCGAGTTCACCCGCCCCCGGTGGGTGGTGCCCGGGCTGTGCATGGAGTGGATCCGGGAATCGAACCTGTTCTTTGCTTGGATCAACGCCACGGACTGCCATGCCACGCTGCTGGAACTGGGCTGGGCACACGCTCTGGGCAAGCCGGTGTACCTGGCGTTCTCGACGCGGGACCTGGCGCGGCAGATGTGGTTCGCCCGCCACTGCCCGCGGACGACCGCGCACGTGCATGCGTCTCCCGCCGAAGCGCTTGACCGTGCGCTGGCGTGGGAGGTGCCGTTCGAATGACGCCCCCGACCCTCGCAACGGCTCGGCGCTATGCGTCGGCGGGGCTGTGCGTGCTGCCCGCGATCCGCGAGGGCGACGACAAGCGCGTCGCCCTGCGCTCGTGGAAGCCGTACCAGACGCGGCTGCCGACGCCGGCGGAGCACGCGCGGTGGTTCTCAGGGCCCGCCCCGCGCGACCTGTGCATCGTCTGCGGAGTGGTGTCGGGCAACGTCGAGATGATCGACTTCGACCTGGCCGGCGCTGCCTTCGATCCGTGGCGGGAGCGGGTCGATGCGGTGTGCCCGGGACTCATCGATCGCCTGGTCGTCGAGACGACGCCTTCGGGCGGTCGCCATGTCGTGTACCGCTGCTCGGGTCCGGTTTGCGGCAACATGAAGCTCGCCCAGCGGTCCTGCGACGCTCCTGGGCCCGAGCCGATCGAGGTTGCCGGGAAGCGGTTCACGCCGCGGAAAGGCCCCGACGGGCGATGGCGCGCGGTCGCCACGATGATCGAGACCCGCGGCGAGGGCGGGATGTTCCTGTGCGCACCGTCGAACGGGTACGTGCTCACGGCTGGCGATCTGGCCGCGTTGCCGGTCATCACGCCCGAAGAGCGTGAGTGCCTGTTGGCCTGCGCATGGGAGCTCAACGAGGCCCAGCATCATGTGGAGGATGGTCCGCGCCCGAAGTCATCCTCACCCTCATCCACCAGCGACCTAAAGCCCGGCGACGACTTCAACAAGCGCGGCAGCATCCGCGATCTGCTGGTCGAGCACGGCTGGACCCGCGTGAGCGGAGGTGAGAATGAGCACTGGGCCCGCCCCGGCAAGGACCGGGGCTGCAGCGCCACGCTCAAGGGCGGCGTGTTCTATGTGTTCTCGACCAACGCCCCGCCCTTCGAGGACGGCCGTGGCTACTCGCTCTTCGCGGTCTACACGCTGCTCAAGCACGACGGCGACTTTGCAGCAGCGGCCCGGGCGCTGCGGCGCGAGGGATTCGGTGCGGAACCAGCCTCCGGCGATGTCGATCTGTCAGGCTTCAAGGCCAAAGCCCCGCAGGCGGAGCCGTCGCCACCCGCACCGATCGATCCCGGTCCCGTGCCGCCGGCGCTGCTGCGCGTTCCCGGTTTCATCGACGAAGTCATCGACTACTCCCTGAGTAATGCGCCCTAC
The DNA here is from genome assembly GCA_015200025.1 of Phycisphaeraceae bacterium. Lineage (GTDB taxonomy): Bacteria > Planctomycetota > Phycisphaerae > Phycisphaerales > UBA1924 > UBA2396. Next base: position 2,470,083 of record CP054186.1, read on the forward strand.
CCCGAGCCCGTGCTGGCGTTCTGCGGCGCGGTGGCGCTGCAGGCCGCGCTCGCCGGCCGCAAGGTCCGCGACCCACAGGACAACCGAACCGCGATCTATCTTCTGGGACTGGCCAACACCGGCACTGGCAAGGACTTTCCGCGCAAGGTCAACCAGCGGATCCTCGCGAGCGCCGACATGGCCGGCGCGGTCGCGGACGGCTTCGCCAGTGGCGAAGGCCTCGAGGACCGGATGCACCTGACGCCCGTGATGCTCTTTCAGACCGACGAGATCGACACGCTCATGCAGGCGATCAGCGGGTACGGCACCAAGCGCGACCCTCGGTACGAGGGCATCATGCAAACGCTGCTGAAGCTGTACACCTCGGCCAACACGATCTACCCGCTCCGCGTCAAGGCCAGCGACGAGGAGCCTCGCATCATCGACCAGCCGTGCCTGTGCCTCTTCGGGACGGCGATCCCGGACATCTTCTATGAGGCGCTGTCACCCAAGATGCTCTCCAACGGCTTCTTCGCCCGAATGCTCATCTTCGAGGCCGGCCGCCGCGGGCTCGGCCAGGATGTGGATGTGCGCGAGCTCCCCAGGTCGATCCTGAGGAGGGCGCGGTGGTGGTCGGAGCTCAAGCCGGGCGGGGGCAACCTCAAGACCCAGCATCCGGTGCCCAGGCTGATCGAGCCGACCGCCGACGCGAGAGTGCGGCTCGGCGAGGTCCGCGCCCAGGCCGACGCCGCGTATTCCGAGGCCGAAGGCAAGTCCGATCAGGCGGGGATGGCGCTGTGGGCACGCGCCAACGAGAAGGCTCGGCGCCTGGCGCTGGTTCACGCGTGCAGCGCGGCGCGCCGCAGGCCGCAGATCACCGTTGATGCCGTGGACTGGGCCTGGGCACTCGTCGAGCATCAGACTCGCCGCATGCTCTTCAAGGCCAGCCAGCATGTCAGCGCCGGCGACTTCGAGAGCCAGTGCAAGGCGATGATCCGCGTACTTCGGGAATGGGCGGCAAAGCACTCCGCTGACCCGTGGATGCCCTTCTGGCAACTCAGCCGGCGTTTGGCGTGGTCACCCCGCGAGCACGACGAGGTCCGGCAGGCGCTGGTCGATCAGCGCCGCATCCAGTTCGTCGAGCGGGCCACCGGCGGCACGCCCCAGCGGCTGTACCGGCTCATCGAGGACGTTGCCGAAGCATGAACACGTGCTCCACGGCCGCACAAAGCGGTCTGTGCAACGCCTTGTACCCCTCAAACGCCGCGCAGAAGCATTCCGGCGCAGCGCGAGCACGATCCCGGACCATCGATTCCGCAGCGCCAACGGGGGTGAACGGCAACCTGTTGCGCCTATTGCAACCTCTTGCGCGCAATAGGTTCATCGCGAGAACATCGAGGAATCATGGAGCAAACAACAACACCCCCCCTCTTTCCTACCTGTTGCGCCCACCCCCCCCCGCGCCGGCGCGGGCGCGACGGGCGCGCAACAGGTTCGGCGCAACGGGCGGGCGGCGTGCGGATCGCAGGCCATCGACGCACCGGTTCGGACATGCAGTTGGCGTGCCAGGCCGCGCCTACCCGAAGCCTTACAGCCGGAGTCCGAACGGGGGAGGCGAAGGGGGCAATAGGTACTTCCCCGCCGGAATCGAAAGCCAACGCCCGCGGGAACAGCCGCGCTTGTCGATTGAGTTTGTTTGGGCTGTCCGAGCGCGGGGCGGGCGGCTGGCGGGGTTGGTAGGCCGCCCCGCCAGGAACGCGACGTGGGCCAACCTGGGCGAACCGGTGGCCAACGGGCGCGGCCCGTAGCGGGCGGGAATCGGGGCGGTGTGCCGCCCCCGGACGGGCCTGACGCCCGAGCGATCCAGCGAGCGAGCCAGCGATCCCCGGACCTGCCGCGCCGCGGCGGGCCACCACGCCCTCACGCGCGGCGCTCGCCGTGCGCCACCGACGGAGATCGCCGTGAACATCGAGATGCTCCCCATCAGCGCGGTCAAGGAGTACGACCGCAACCCTCGCACCATCAACGACGCCGCAATCGATGCGGTTGCCAAGTCGATCGAGACCTTCGGCTTCAAGATCCCGATCCTGATCGACGGTGACGGCGTCATCATCGCCGGGCACACACGGCTGCGCGCCGCGCGAAAGCTCGGGCTGAAGGAAGTGCCGACCATCCGCGCGACGGACCTGACGCCGGACCAGGTCAAGGGGCTGCGCATCGCCGACAACAAGGTCGCGTCCCTGACCTCGTGGGACATGGAACTCCTCCCCATCGAGCTCGCCGATCTGAAGTGCGTGGATTTCGACCTCGCCGTGCTCGGGTTCAGCGCCGAGGATCTCGCGGCGATCATGGCCCCGGCTGGGAACGACGGTCTGACCGACCCGGACGATGTCCCCGCGCCGCCCGACGCCGCGACGACCGTGCCCGGCGACATCTGGGGGCTCGGCAACCACCGCCTGATGTGCGGCGACTCTTCGAAGCCCGAAGACCTGGACCGGCTGCTGGATGGCCAGCCGATCCATCTCGTGAACACCGATCCGCCGTACAACGTGAAGGTCGAGCCGCGCTCGAACAACGCGATCGTCGCCGGCCTGAGTTCGTTCGCACTGCCCGGCAAAGCAGACCAACACGACCAGCAGAGCGCCGACCTCAACCGCTACCCCGGGAAGAGCCGGGCGACGCACACGAAGCTGCGGGCCAAGGACCGGCCGCTGGCCAACGACTTCGTGAGCGACGACGAGTTCGACCGGCTGCTCGCGGCGTGGTTCGGGAACATCACCCGCGTGCTGATCCCCGGCGGGACGTTCTACATCTGGGGCGGCTACGCCAACTGCGGGAACTACCCGCCGGTGCTCAAGCGCTGCGGGCTCTACTTCGCGCAGGCGGTCATCTGGGTGAAGGAGCACCCGGTCCTGACGCGCAAGGACTTCATGGGCAACCACGAGTGGTGCTTCTACGGCTGGAAAGAGGGCGCGGCCCACCGCTTCTTCGGCCCGGCGAACGTGCCCGACACCTGGTCGATCAAGAAGGTCAACCCGCAGAGCATGGTCCACCTCACCGAGAAGCCCGTCGAGCTCGCGCGGCGGGCGATCGAGTTCTCGTCGCGTCCGGGCGAGCACGTGCTCGACCTCTTCGGTGGCAGCGGCAGCACGCTCATCGGCGCAGAGATGACCGGGCGGCGGGCGTTCCTGATGGAACTCGACGCGCTGTACTGCGATGTCATTGTGCAACGCTGGGAGAAGTTCACGGGGCGCAAGGCGGAGCGGTCGTCCGCCTTCTCGGAGGTGTCGAAGTGACCTCAACCACGGCTCAGGCGATGGCGAGTGAGTTCGCCTGCCTCGCTGATTGTGTCGCATGTCAGGAGAAGGTCAATCGCCGCATATACGCGATTGGCCATCACGATCTTCCCGCTACGCACCGTCTTCGAGGGAGTGACTGCCGGGCCAAGCGTGTAGAGGTAATGCGGACCATCAAGTTGAAACCGACAGCCCGGGATGCGGTCGCCAAGTTCGGTGACCACTTCGCATTGCTGTGCGTGGCGGATCGACCGCAGCTGGCCCCCGTACCGGAAGCCAAGGTAGTTGACCGGCTCGCGTGGATAGTTCCCACCGACGGGGTGGAAGTACCTGCTGTGCGTCTCGACGATCTCGCGCCACGTGATCTCCGAGTCCGCTGGACGGTCTTGGCTCAGAGCTGCCACGTAAACCATGTTCGAGGTCAGATCCTGCATGCGCGCGATCCTGTTCAGGTAGAGACTCAACTCGCGAAGAAGTCGCTTCTCCGCATGCGTGCCGCAACGATCTCTCGCAAGTGCGTCGAGGTCGGCAAGCGACACATGCCGACAGCTGAGGCCGCTCACTTCGCTCGGGAGCCGGGTCCGCGCGAATGCTGCGCTGGCACAGGAGACTGTCACGATGGCCCGGCCGGGCATCGGGGAGCGTGCGAGGCGCTCGCCGTATCGGGTCAACTGATCCATGCCGGGGAGTTCAAGCCCGCACTTCGCCTCGATAATGACGTGAACCGCTGGACCCTTGATCTCGATGTCTGTAATGCCGCCTGCTCCATGCTCTTGCAGAAGTACCGACTCGGTCACAATGGCCGTGAATCCAGGCAGCGCCGCCTTGACCACGCGTGCCCGGAACTCCGCGCACTGAGCGAGCGCCCATCCGAGACTAAATGTGATGTCGTTCTCGCGATCACCGAGCAGCTCGAAGACGCTGGAGACGGGCTTCCCATGCAATCGGAGCTCTGCGGTCATGCGGGGCAGAGTATCACGATCAGCACAGCCCCACCGGAGAACCACCCCAGCTTGCGGCCGGGGTGGTTGGTCATGAAGCGGTGGCTCGGGTCAACCGGCCCTGCCCGCCACGAACACGCCGCGCTCGTGCTTCTTGAAGCGGGCGGCCGTCCCCTTCGCGGCGATCTCCCGGATGATCGCGGCGTAGAGCGTGGCCTCGGGGGTCTTGCCGCCGGGGCTCTTCCAGAGGCCCTTAGCCTCCATCTGGGCGATCATCTCCGTCGCCCGCATCGGCACCTCGGACGCGGCGAGCACCTGCGCGGCGGCGTCGAGGGCGCTGACCCGCTTGGGCTTGGCTACGCGCGCGGGCTTCGTGCCCCTGGCCGCTGTGCCGCCCGCGGACCTGTCGGGCTTGGGCTTCGACTCCTTGGCGGCATTCCGCTCCGCACTGGGCTTGGCGTTCTTGGTGCCCTTCGTCGCGGTCGGCGCGGGGGCATCCGCGGCTTTGCGGCGCATGCCCGCGGGCTTCGCGGCCGCGTCCGGGGCTGGGTTGAGGACCGCCGGGTCGAAGACCGCGACCGCCGCCCGCTCGGCGAGGCGTTCGCCCTCCTCGCGCGTCGGTGGGGCCGTGTCGGCGCAGGGGAAGGACTCGCCTTCGAGCCGTTCGATGCGCTGCTCGACCTCCTTGAGCGCGTCCGTGCGGGCTTTCCACGCCGCGCTCGTCTCGCGCTGGACCTTGCCCATGTTCAGAATCGTTCCCTTGCGTGCCATGTCGGGCTCCTTCTTCTGGGTGCGATGGCCCGCCGCACGCCGCGGCGGGTCGTGGGGGGGAGCGTGGCCGTCGCGGTCACCCGCGACGCCGCGCGGTGTTCATCCGCCTTTGAGGAACTCCTCGACGTGCTCGGGGTCCATGTTGGCCATGAACCCGACGAGGCTCACGAGGTCCTCGCGGACCTTGCCGAGGTTGCCGACCAGACCCCAGTTGGCCGGGTCGGCCGTGTGCTCCTTGTCGTTGATGTCGAGGTGCATCCGCAGCACGTCGAGCAGGCGGGCGACGTCATTCCGCCTGGTGGCGTACACCTCGGCAGCGGTCGGTTGGGGCGGCGTGGTCTTGGGGGCGAGCTTCGTCATGGTCGTGCTCCTGTGCGTGCTCTGGTCAACAGCGAAGCCCGCGAATCGCGGGCTTCAGGCCGTGGGGCGGCTGTCGTTCGTGCGGTCCCAACGGGCCTTGTCCTTGGGCTCGCCGACCGCCGCGAGGTAGTCGATCAGGTCCCCGGCGGTCCAGGTGTCGCCCTCGACCGCGTCGTGCTCGTTCGGCCCGTCGCGGCCGTCGGGGTCGATCTCGAAGAGGCGGAAGCCGCCGGTGTTCGTGGTATCGACCGCCCAGGTCCGGCCGTCGGGGGTGCGGACCTCGACGCTCGCCACCGTGAAGCCCCGGCGGCCCAGGGCGCTGGCGATCCCGATGGCGTTCTTCGTGCTGGTCTTCATCGCGTGGTCCTCCGTCGCGGGGTTGGTTGGGGGTCGCCCCGCGTTGTGGCACATGAAGCCATGACTTCCGCCACGAGGCAAGGCCATCCGCGGCGGTTTCGCCGTCATTCCGCGGCATGTGGGCAAGTCCTCGGCCCTTGTGGGCAAGTCCGCCGCCCGTGTGGGCAAGTCGGCGGGCCACGCGGGCACGGATTGGCACGGAACGGCCATCCCGGGGCCCCCCGGGCGGCCGCGGGGGCGCGGCGTGCGTCGCGCGAGAGCGGTGGTGGTGCTGGTGGGGCTGGGGGTGGGGCTGGGGGTGTGGGTGGGGGTGGGGGATGAAGCGAGTTGATGGCGTCACGGCGAGGCAGGAGCGGGCCATCGCCGCGCTGGTGGTCGAGCCGACGGTGCTCAAGGCCTCCCAGACCGCGCGGGTGGGGTTGCGGACGCTGCACCGCTGGCTGGACGACCCGGCGTTCTCGCGGACGTACCGCCGGGCGCGGCGCGAGGCGTTCGGGCAGGCCATCGGGCTGGTGCAGCGGTACGCGCCGGCGGCGGTCAACGCGCTGGCGCGAGTGATCGCGGACGCGGGAACCCCGGCCGCAAGCCGGGTCGCGGCGGCGGTGGCGTTGCTGAAGTTCGCGAGGGAGTTGTTGGAGCTGGACGATCTGGCGGCACGGATCGAGGCGCTCGAGTTGGCGGCGCGGGAGACCACGCGATGAGCCTCACCCGCCGCGTGGCCGCGCTCGAAGCGCGGGCCCGCCCGCCCGAGTGCCCCCGGTGCGGGGAGGGCCGGTGCGGCGTGGCGTTCATGCGCCCGACGCCGACGGACTACGACCCCGGCCCGAGCGGGAGAAGGCCGCTGCCGCCCGAGTGCCCCGCGTGCGGGCGGCGGACGCCCAAGGTGGTCGTGTGGCACGACCGGGCGGCGTGGGACGGGCTGGTTCGGGAGGGCCGTGAGTCGCGGGGGGAGGCGTGATGGGGCTGCGTCGGCGGGTGGAGCGTTTGGAGCGCGGGGGGCGGTTCGCCGCACGCCCGGCGGGGTGCGCGTGCGGCGGCGTGGCGATGCTCGAGGTCTTGGCCCCGCGCGCGGTGCGGGACCTGCGGTCGATCACGGCGGAGGCCGAGCCCGAGGGCGGGGCGTGCGCGTGCGGGCGTCGGCGGGTCATCCGGGTGCTCCCGCCCCCCCGGGCGTGGGCCGGCCCGTGAGGGGCCAGGCGCGGGCGCGGACGGCCCGGACGACGGCGGTGGGGGCGATGTGGTCGAGGTAGAGCACGGTCGTGAACAGGCTCGAGTGGCCCAGCTGCTTGGAGATGATCCCGATGTCCACGCCCTCGGCGCGGAGCTGGGCGGCGTGGGTGTGGCGGAGCCCGTGGGCGTGGACGCGCTTGCTGACGCCCGCGCGGCGGGCCAGGTCGGGCAAGAGACGCCGGACGTAGGCGCTGGCGACCCCCCGCCCCGACCGCGAGCAAAAGAGCGGGGCGTCCGGGGGCACGGCCAGGGCGGCCCGGTGGGCGGCCCACGCGGCGAGGTACGCCAGCGCTCCCGCGTCGACGCCGGCCGTGCGGGCGCGCCCGCCCTTGGCGAAGAGCACGCGGATCGACCCGGCGTCGGGGTCGACGTCCTTGGGCCGCAGGCACAGGGCCTCGTTGAGCCGCAGCCCGGCGCGGTACAGGACCGCGAGGAGCGCCCGGTTGCGCGCCCTCGAGAACGCCGGCCCGGGCACGACGCCGATCAGGGCGCGGACCTCGGCGTCGGTGAGCACCTCGGGCGGGAAGCGGCGGGCGGGCGCGGGTCGCATCGCGTGGCTCCGATGGATACGGGTTCTTGGCGTATCCGTAGCCACGGAGTACCACGGGCCGGGGGACGATGGCAAGGCACGCCGCCCACGGCACGACCCGGCGGGATCGAGGGGAACGCGAGGGGGTGAGGCACGCGGGGCCGTCCTTGCGTTCGGAGACCGAGGTGCGGCACAGTGAAGGCACCAACCCGATGGCGAGCGTCGATTTCAAGCGGACGCCCCGTGTGGGCATGCTCGTTGCGACGGGGGTTGAGGGGGCTGCTCGGCGAAGGGTCATACTCCGACACGTCTTGGTTCGGCATCACACAAGGCGTTGCCGATCAACGGGTTGCGGTGAGATTGCTGCGGGGCGGTCGTCGCACTGGGGTGCCGGGAGTCGGAAATATGTTGTCCGCGTGGAAGCAGGAATCACCGACGAGCACGGAACCGTTCGGTCGGTCAATACAAGTTATCCACACCAGGCCGGGGCGACGTTTGCCATTGCAACCTCGGATTAAAGTGTTATCATGTCTTGCGAATCGAGTTGCCGCGGCGGAGGCGAGAGGAGGCGTCGATGAACATGCGTGGCGTCGGTCAGGTGTGTCGGTCGCTCATCCGCCACAGAGTTTCGATCGCCCTGCTCGTCGGTGCGGTGTGCGTCCGCCCGGGTATGGGGCAAGTCTTGGAGGTGAACGCGGGTTCGCTTACCAGCGCGTCGCCGGCCGCGACGGCGTCGTACCTCGCGCAGCCGGTGAGCCTCGGGGCCCATCACCGCGGCGTGTTCCTGGACGGGACGTGGCGGGCGGGCTCGTGGAACGGTGTTCTGGTCGCGGCGAACGCGGGCGATCCGACGGGGCGGGAGGATCCTCGGGTGGCGGGGGTCCGGGTCTCGACGGGCGAGTACGCGCCGTACGAGGTGGATCTTGATTTGCCGTGCGTCGGGCCGGGGTGGGTGGTGGCGAGGACACGGCGGGCGCTGGGGCTTGGGGCAGGTACGGTGCACGGGCCGGGTTGGTACCAGAGTTCGCAGGCGCAGGCGATCGTGGACGGCCGGGGGACGCTCGGGGCGTCGGACGACCTGGTGCACGCGATCTACGGCGGGGACCGGTACGGGGAGTTCCGCCGGGTGATGAGCGGGAGTCTGGCGACGCCGACGTTTCGTGGGACGAACGGGACGGCGGGCGCGATCACGGGCGTGCCGCTGGGCGGGATGTCGTCGATGTCGGGCGGGGGTGGGACGGGCGCGACCCTGGTGTGGCACGACCCGCTGGGGCACGAGGTCACGTTCTTCGGGACGGATTTCACGGTGAGCGGCCGCGAGGCCAGGTCGCAGGTCTGGAAGATCACGGACGCCTCGGGGTACACGTCGTACGTCGGCGATAAGGACGACCCCGAGGACGCGGTCGCGGAGGGGTACGACGCGTCGGGTCGGATCGTGCGGGCGGTCGATTCGGCGGGTCGAACATATGATTACGACTACAGCGAGGGGACGGCGTCGAGGCTGATCGCGGTCGCGGTGTACGAACCGGGGGGGTCCGGTAACGACTTCGTGGCGCGCGTGGAGTACGGGTATTACGGGGAGGGGAGCGGCCATGGGATGACGGGCTGGCTGCGGATGGTGACGGTCCGGGTGCGTGTCCGCGGGAGCGAGTACACGGAGCACCGAACGTATTACCGCTACTGGAAGGAGGGTTCGCAGGCGATCGACGGGCTGAGCCCAGGCCCGGCGGGGTCGGTGAGGCTGGTGGTGGGGCCTGAGGGCGTACGCCGGCTCGGGGTGACGCAGACCGATCTCGACGCGGCGTCCGATTCGGCGTTGGCCCCCTTCGCCGAAACCCGTTTGGGGTACGCGGGGACGTCGGTCGGGTCGCGGGTCGATCAGGTCGAGCACGGCGGGTTGTCGTCGCGGCGCGTGGTGATCGGGCCGATCGAGGACAACCCGTCCCATCCCGGGACCTCGGGGTACGACGCGGTGTGGAAGTATCGTGCCGTGGTCGAGGTCCGGGTCAACGGGGTCGGGGTGCGGTGGGTGACGCACTACTTTGACGAGGCGTACCAGCCCCTGTCGTCGGTCACGACGGACGCGGCGCCGTCGTCGGCGACGACGTTCTGGGCGACGTACGTCGAGCGTGGGCGGCCCGGGGATACGGCGGACCCCAGCCCGGGGTGCGTGCGACGGGTCGGGACGCCGCGGACGGTCTCCGCGTACCACCACGCGACGGGGGTGTTCACGGCGTCGGGTGCGGGGCTGACGTGGCGTTTCGAGCGGATCGGGTCGGGGCTTCACGCGGGGCTGATCTCGAAGGCCGGGCGTTCGTCGGGCTGGGCGGGCTCGCCGGGGTGGCACGCCTCGTACACGTACCGCGATCCGTCGCAGCGACCGAGGAAGGTCCTCTCGCACTACACGGTGCTGCGGCCGCTGATGGCCAGCGTCGCGGTGCACCCGTGGAGCGGCCTGAGCGACGCCACGCAGTACCAGTACACCCTCCCGGGGTCGGTGCCCGAGGGCAGCGCGGCGGCGCTGGCGATCGATTGGATCAAGGTGATCCATCCCGCGGTGGACCCGTCCGAGCACGGGTCGGGGTCGCCGACGGTGAGCGCGGCGGCGCTGACCCGCAACGGCCGAGTGACGCACGCGGCGCAGCGTGGCGTGGACGCGGCGGGGCAGGCCGAGTCGGGCGGGTTGACCACCTTCGAGTACCAGACCGGCGAGGTTCGGACCGGGCTGCTCGTGAGCGTGACCGAGGACGCCGACCCTCAGTCGGCGGGCGCGCCCTCGGGGTTCCCGGGCGGGTCGGCGAATCCCGCTGAACGCACGACGGTGTACGAGAACGACGGGGCGGGCCGGGTGACGCGGGTCGCGGGGGATCTCGACGAGCGGGCCGCGTACGGGGTGCTCGCGGACGGCCGCCTGGTCACGATCTCGGGGGTGCGGCTGGCATCGGAGAGCTGGCACGGCACGGCGGGGTATGTGGTCGTGGATCACGCCGGGAGCGTCGTGTCGCGGGGGAGCCTGGTGCTGCCGGTCGAAGCGTCGTTCGGCACGCTCGACGAGCTGATCGACCGCGACGCGGACCCCGTGGGTTCGCCGGCGGGGCTCGTGGTTTCGGGCGTTCAGGTGCGCGGGGTTATGACTTCGATCATCGACGACGCGGGGTATGAGATCGAGCGAAGGGCGTACCACCGCGTTCCCACGGGCGGCCCGGGAACACCGCTCGCGGACTACGACATGACCGAGTGGTTCTACGACGAGGAGGGGCGGTTGTCCGAGGTCATCGACCCGAGCCGGACGGTGCACTTCCTGGTCCGTGACACGTTGGGGCGGGTTGTGGAAGAACACCAGGGGCGCGAGGGTTTCGCGGCCGCGCTCGTGCGAGCGCTCGCGTACGACGACGATGCCCAGGGACGCGGGAACAGCCTGGTCCGGCGGCGTCTGGAATACGCCCTCGCGTGCACGCCGCGCGAGACCGAGTTCTTGCATGACGATTGGGACCGGCTCGTCGCGACGGCGCGGCCAGAACCCCCGCACGCGTTCGCGGGACTGGACATGCTCGACCGCGCGTGGGCCGCGGGCGTGTACGGCGGGGTGGGGGGCGGGTTCCTCGCCGCGGCCTCGCAGGCGGGCCACCCGCTCGGGCTCGAGCAAGGCCGGCTCGCGCTGCTCGAGCGATCGTTCGACCCGCTCGGGCAGGTGTGGAGCGAGGTCCTGACCGCGGACCATCAGGAATCGCCGCTGGCGTCCCCCCAGCCCAGGTCGGCGGCGACGCTGGCGTGGCACGACGCGAGGGGGAGGCCGGTTCTTGTCCACGGCGAGCGCACGGTCCACTTCACCTACGACGCGTGCGGGTGCGGCTCGTCCATCGAGCGAGTGATCGCGCTGGGCGAGGTCCCGACGACGTACGCGGCCGCACGCGACGCGGTTGGATCCTCGATCGTCCTCGAGGAGATCCACCGGGTCTGGGACGCGGCCCGGCGTCACGTCGACCTCGTGGCCGTGGTCCGGCGTCACCCGACGCCGGCGGGTTGGGCCCATGCGCTCGGCTCGCTCACCGACCCCGAGTTTGTCGGGCCCGGGAGCGTTCGGCTCGACAAGGCGCCCGACGCGAGGGTCGTGGTCCGCGCGTTCGGCCGCGATCATCTCCAGCGGACGGTCATCGAGGCGGACAGCGGCAACCACGCCTTCGAGCCGCAGCGTCAAGGGGCCGGGACGGTCTCGGCGTTGGCGTGGCCGTTCGTGGGCCCCTCGCCCGCGGGCGTGCGCTTCCGACGGCAGTCGTACGACGATCTGGGACACCCGGCGTCGGTGCACGATCACCGCGGCGCGGGCCGGTCGACCGCCCGGGACGACCTGGGGCGTCCGACCCTGGAGACCACATCCGCCGGCGGGGTTGAGATCAATGGTGCGTGGAACCCGTGCGAGGAGCCGCGCCTCGACAGGATCGAGTACGACCGTGGCCGGCTCCGCGCCCGCGACACGTGCGCCGCGGCCCCGGGGGGGCCGTGCGATGAATCGCAATGGGTGCGGCAGGAGGAACGCTTCTACCCGGACACGAGCGCGTGCGCCGGGCTGCCCGGGTACATGTACTGCAGCGACCCGCCCGGGGGGATCCTGATCGACAACAACCTCCCGTGGAAGATCGAGACGCCCGGGTGGCCCGAGGTCAAGGACTTCGTCGTGATGGCTTACAACCAGCTGGGCGAGCCGCGCGGGTTCACCGATTCCGCGGGCGTCTCGGTGGCCGTCCAGCGTGACGGGCTCGGGCGGGCGGCCGCCGAGTCGTTCTCGCTGCCCACGCACCAGGCGTACGGGCTGCCCGCCGTGGATACGTCCATCACGGGCGTCGGGTACACCTACAGCGGGCTCGGGCAGCTCGTGGGCGTGACGCCCAGCGGACCCGGGTCGGGTGCGTCGCTGTGGTCCCGCGACGGGTGGGGGGCGATGCAATCCTATCAGAGTGCGTACCGGCTTTATGAGGGCGGCTCGGGGCCGGGCGGGTTCTTGACGCCCTCGCTGCCCGCCGACTTCCGGCACGACTACGCCTGGACTTTTGCACAAAGCGGCCCACATTGGCAAGGCCCCAGAAGTCAGGGCGAGTATCATCCGGGTGTCCCGCGCGGGCCTCCGAACCCAACCTTTCTTTCTTTGTTTCGCTCGTACACCGACTCCGCGGGGCTGGGCGGGGGAGGTGGGGGAGGTGGGGGTGGGATTGATCTGAACGCGACGATCGGGCGCGTCGGCGGCGTGCAACTGCCGACCCTCTCGGGCAGCGACTTTCACGCGAGGTTCGATTACTTCGGCCTGGTCAGCCCGGCGCAGGTCGGGCTGCCCGAGTCGGGGTACAACCGCTTCATCTACAGCCCCGACGGGCTGCACCTCTACCCCGCGCCGGACAACACGCCGACCAGCACCGGACTGAACAACTGGGACGAGCCCGCGATCGACCGGTGGGACCGCTGCTTCGGGCTGGATTGCGAGCCCGACCACGGGACCAACCCGCCGCCGGCGCCCCCGGCGTTCGATCAGCGATTGCTCGACTGTTTCGGGTTCGGTTGCGAGCCGGACTTCACCGAGTTCGATTACACGGACCCGCGCGAGAGCCGCGAGTGGCTCCGGCAGTGCGTCGGGCTCGGCGAGGCCCGATCCGGGGAAGGGGTCGGGCGGGGCAGTCAGTTCCAGCCGCCGCCGCCGCTGCGTCGGTCCGAGCGTTGGACCCTCGACCGCCGCGGCAACCCGCACGACTATGTGCGCCGGGTCACGCCGGGTTCGCACGAAGATCTCGATCAACTTCACGCGGGGGACGTCGCCTCGTTCGTCGGCTCGTTCAACGACGGGGACCAGGCGCTGGGGTTGGTGGAGGGGGCGGCGGCGGTGCGTGTGGCCTTGGGCCCGGCGGGCCTGCCGCCGGCGGACCCCAAACCCCGGTGGACGGGCCTGGACGCGCGGGGCAACCTGCGTGACGACGGGGCGAGGATCTACCAGTACGACGCGCTGAGCCGGTTGGTGGCGGTGCACCGGCGCGTGGGGCCGCCGGATGAACCCGGCGAGGCGGGCGGGATCCTGGCCCGCTACGGGTACGACGCGATGGGCCGGCGGACCAGCGCGCAGTACGACGCGAACCTCGACGGCGTCCTCGACGACGACGACCCGGCGGACCTGTACGCCTACGACGCCTCCTGGCGGGTCTCGGCGGTGGCGCGGCGCGAGAAGGTCGGCGGCGTCCCGACGACGTACCTCCGAGAGCGGTGGTATTACCACGGGGCCGGGCTCAACCCCGACGCCCCGATGGCCCGGCAGGTCTTCGGCCCCTCGGGGGCCTTGATCGACGAGCAGCACTTCCTGGTCAACCGCCGGGGCGACGTGGTGGCGGTGGTGGGGCCGGCGTACGAGGACACGTCCGAGTCCCCAGCGCCGATGGTCTCGGGCACGGTGCGGGCGCGGGTGGCCTATTGGGCCTACGGGCAGCCCCGGATCTCGCACCCGGCCGACTTCACCCGCGACGGCGTGGTCGACGGGGAAGACTTCGTCGAGTACACCGACGAGCACACCGGCTGGTGGGCTCGGGTCTTTGGCGGGGACCTCTCCGGCGAGGACGAGTGGCGGTATCTGGCCGACTTCAACGCCGACGGCGTGGTGGACCTGTTCGACCTCTACGCCTTCGAGGAAGCCTACGAGGACGCGACGAATCCGGACGTCTCGGGCCTGACGGGGCAGGAACGGCTGACCGCGTCGCTGGGGAACCTGCCGCTGTACGCGGGGTACTGGTGGGACGGCGTGCTGGCCGAGGTGTCGTGGCGGGCGGTCGCGGCGGACCACGCGGACCCGCTGATCAACGGGCCGTCGCACGCGGATCTTGGCCTGACCGATCCGAGCGCGTTGGGGCTGTACCACGTGCGTCACCGGGCGTACGACCCCGGCGGCGGCGGTGGTGGCGGGGCGGGCCTGGGCGTGGGCCGGTGGCTGCAGCGTGACCCCATCGGCACCGCCGGCGGGCTGAACCTCTACCAGTACGCGAGCGCCGACCCCCTCCGCCTCATCGACCCCATGGGCCTGCGGGCGGTGGAGTACTTCGAAGAGGCGTTCGAGGACTGCGACGGCCGCCGCGGCGTCACGCAGCACACCGTGGACAGCCTGCACGGGGCCTCGGCGAGGATCCTCTACGACGACGAGCGTGCGGCGGATCAGATCCTGAGCGCGCTCACGATCCTGATGCTCGAACTCGGCCGCGACGAGGCCCGGCGGCAATCGCGGGCCGCGAGCATCCGCCAGTCGCTGCGGGCCGAGATCCGCGGGTTCGACGCGGAACGCGCGAGGCTGGAGTCCCGGATCGCGTTCTACGACACGGCGGAGCGCACGCTCATCACCACGGGGATCGGCGCGGTCGCGGGCACGGCGACGTTCGGCGTCGGGGCGGTGGTCTACCCGGCGGCGGCGGCGGTGGGGGCGGGGCAGTCGGTGTGGGGCCTGGCGGGGCTGACGGCGGCCTCGGGCGTGGCGGCCTCGGCGGCGTCGCAGGCGTACGAAGTCGCCGTCGGGGATCGGGACGGGTACAGCCTGACGGAGATGGGGATCTCCGGCGGTGTCGGCGGCCTGCTCGGGCCCGCCGTTCGCGCCGCCGGCAACCTCGCCCGCGGCGCCGCCGCCAAGGCGTGCGGGGGGGCAAGGACAGTTGCGGACGGCAAGATCACTGGCTATACCCGTCATGGGCTCAATCATGCGATTGCACGAGAAGGGGTCGGAGTGAAACCTGGGGCCATTCTTGACGCTGTACAGAACCCCAAACAGATCATCCAGCAGGCCGGAGCTCGGATCAAGTATGTCGGGCAGAATGCTACAGTTGTAACTAATGCCAACGGAAAAATAATTACAACATGGGCGCATAATTCGGATAGCCTTCGCGTACCAGCGGGAGGAAATTAACCATGGTAGCACATGTGCCACTGCGACTTCTTCCGATACTTCGCGAGGTAATTGCAGCGAGGTGCCCAACAATAAATAAGTCTCTATCACCAGACGGCGTGCTATCCGTAGGGTATGACGAGTCCTTCAATGTTCGACAGGCGCTAACAGACGAATTGTGTGACACGGGACTGGACGAACATGATGAACCCAACGAACGAGGGCATGCAATTGAACAATTAATAGACATCGTGGGAAGGGCTGTACGGGAGAGATCATAAGTCACATTCAACATCACCAGGTTCTTTGTCTCATTTTGGTGGCGATGGCGCCTCATTGGGCCGATGCGGGAATTGGCTACCTCCCGGTGTGCGGGCCGAAGCGATGTGAGTTGAAGAGTCGTTGCATCTAGCAGTATGTCCGACAGGAGCAAAGCGGAGGTCGGATATGACGCCGCGTCGATTGGTGCCTGGGTGGGCGGGCTTCGGCGACGCAGCCTGACGTCTCGGGCCTGACGGGGCAGGAACGGCTGACCGCCTCGCTGGGGAACCTGCCGCTGTACGCGGGGTACTGGTGGGACGGCGTGCTGGCCGAGGTGTCGTGGCGGGCGATCGCGGCGGATCACGCCGACCCGGGGGTGGGCGGCCCGTCGCACGCGGACCTGGGGCTGACCGACCGCACGTCGCTGGGGCTGTACCACGTGCGGCACCGGGCGTTTGACCCCGGCGGCGGGGGTGGTGGGGCTGGCGTGGGCGCAGGGCGGTGGCTGCAGCGCGACCCGATCGGCATCGCCGGCGGTCTGAACCTCTACCAGTACGCGGACGCCGACCCGCTGCGTCTGATCGACCCGATGGGCCTTCGGGCGGTGGAGTACTTCGAGCAGGCGTTCGAGGACTGCGAGCCGGGCAGCACCGGGAACATCAAGGATCATCCCAGCACCGAGTCGCACAAGCAAGGTCAAATCAACCGGATCGAGTCGATCCTGAAGGATCGGCAGCTCAGCCGCGAGGAGCGAGAGAAGCTCGAGCGTAACCTTCAGGAGTACCGGCTCCAGCAAGACCCGGCCACGTTCCGGGCGGCCGAGGAGCAGGAGGCCGATCAGCGTCGGCGGATGAACCGGCTGTTCGAGGGGGTCCGGGCGGTCGCGCAGGGCATCGAATACGTCAAGTCGGGGATCGAGCTCGGCGTGGGAATCGTCAGCGAGCCGGTCGACCTCGCGTTGGCGGTGGCGTATGTGGTCCGAGAGCCGGGCGAATGGGGGAACTGGGCGGGGCTGATGCCGTTCGTGCCGGCGGCGGTGGCGCGGCACGCCTTCCAGGCCGGGGGCGTGGCCGGTCGGCACGCCGGCGAGGTGATCGGGAAGGCCTACAGTTCTCGAGTATTGAGCAAGAACCTCGAGACGACCGGGCTGGTCCGGGGCCAAGGCCAGCACGCGCACCACGTGGTCGGGAACAGCA
The DNA here is from genome assembly GCA_015200025.1 of Phycisphaeraceae bacterium. Classification (GTDB taxonomy): domain Bacteria; phylum Planctomycetota; class Phycisphaerae; order Phycisphaerales; family UBA1924; genus UBA2396. The sequence continues at coordinate 2,486,900 of CP054186.1, forward strand.
AGGGGACGTGCGAGCTTGTGAAGGAGTTGAAGACCCGGGGGATCGACTTCGACGTGAACGAGAGCCTCAACGGGATGTACATCGACGCCGAGTTCCACCGGCAGGTCTTCAACAACCCGCGGTACCGTCAGTACGTGGACAGCGCCATTGCCCGTGTGAATGACCGCGCGACATTGTCAAAGCGGATCGAAGCGATCAAGATCGAGACGCTCAGGGCCCAGGAGCAGTGGCGCCGCCACCGCCGGGCCGCAACCCCGTGGGATTGATCATGGCCCGTGACTATAAGCCTTTCATCGTCGAACGGGAAGAGTACGCCGGGTATTCGCGAGATAGGCTTATCTTTTATATTAACTGTAACGATAAGCGCATCCCGTGGCTGATGGTGGACCTCCCGGTCGCCGATAACGTACGATATAATTGGCATGAGCAGTTTACTGAGGGGCGCCCGCTGCGACGCGGCTGGAGCCGGGTCTCGCTGATGGCCGAGAACCGACAGGCGGCCAAGGTCAAGGGGTTCCAGGCGTTCACCATGTCACGCTTCGGCATCCTCGGCTTCTCGGAGCGCACGCGGGACACGCTCAAGGACCTGCTCGAGCCCTACGGCGAGTTCCTCCCCGTGCTCTACGGCGCGACGGTCGTCTATCTCTACAACTGCACCACCGTCTACCACGCCGTCGACGAGGAGCGGTCGGAATTCTCGAGAGATCCCGACGGGACGCCGTATGATATAAAACGCGCCGTGGTGGTCAGAGGCCGCTTGGGCCCGGCCCCGATCTTCCGCGACGCCCTCTGCCCCATGAGGCTCATCTTCCGTTCGAGCTACTTCGACGCGGCCGTCGCCGCCGGGATCCAGGGATATCACTTCTTACCCTTCGGCGTGATCGTCGACGCGTAGCCACCCCCACCCCCACCCCCACCCACACCCACACCCACACCCGGCCGACCGGAAGCGCCGACCCGCTGCGCCTCATCGACCCGATGGGCCTTCGGGCGGTCGAGTACCTGGGTGACGAGGGGTGCGAGCCCGGCGGGGTCAGGCCGGACCTGACGGCGCACCCCAGCACCGAGTCGCACAAGCAAGGTCAAATCAACCGGATCGAGTCGATCCTGAAGGATCGGCAGCTCAGCCGCGAGGAGCGAGAGAAGCTCGAGCGTAACCTTAAGGAGTACCGGCTCCAGCAAGACCCGGCCACGTTCCGGGCGGCCGAGGAGCAGGAGGCCGATCAGCGTCGGCGGATGAACCGGCTGTTCGAGGGGGTCCGGGCGGTCGCGCAGGGCATCGATTACGTCAAGTCGGGGATCGAGATCGGCGTGGGAATCGTCAGCGAGCCGGTCGACCTCGCGCTGGCGATCACCTATCTCGCACGGGAACCCGGAAACTGGCGGAACTGGGCGGCGGCGCTGCCGTTCGTGCCGTCGGCGGTGGCGCGGCACGCCTTCCAGGCCGGGGGCGTGGCCGGTCGGCACGCCGGCGAGGTGATCGGGAAGGCCTACAGTTCTCGGGTTTTGAGCAAGAACCTCGAGACGACCGGGCTGGTCCGGGGCCAAAGCCAGCACGCGCACCACGTGGTCGGGAACAGCAAGAAGACGTGCGAGCTTGTGAAGGAGTTGAAGACCCGGGGGATCGACTTCGACGTGAACGAGAGCCTCAACGGGATGTTCATCGACGCCGAGTTCCACCGGCAGGTCTTCAACAACCCGCGGTACCGTCGGTACGTGGACAGATCCATTGCCGGTGCGAATGACCGGAAGGCGCTTGCGGAAAATATCGAAGCGATCAAGATCGAGACGCTCAGGGCCCAGGAGCAGTGGCGCCGCCACCGCCGGGCCGCAACCCCGTGGGATTGATCATGGCCCGTGACTATAAGCCTTTCATCGTCGAGCGGGAAGAGTACGCCGGGTATCCGCGAGATAGGCTTATCTTTGATATTAACTGTAACGATAAGCGCATCCCGTGGCTGATGGTGGACCTCCCGGTCGCCGATAACGTACGATATAATTGGCATGAGCAGTTTACTGAGGGGCGCCCGCTGCGACGCGGCTGGAGCCGGGTCTCGCTGATGGCCGAGAACCGACAGGCGGCCAAGGTCAAGGGGTTCCAGGCGTTCACCATGTCTTACTTCGGCATCCTCGGCTTCTCGGAGCGCACGCGGGACACGCTCAAGGACCTGCTCGAGCCCTACGGCGAGTTCCTCCCCGTGCTCTACGGCGCGACGGTCGTCTATCTCTACAACTGCACCACCGTCTACCACGCCGTCGACGAGGAGCGGTCGGACATATTCAGGCTCTCCTCCGGCCTGGTTGCCGATATCAAGCGAGCCGTGGTAGTCCGCGATCGACTGGGCCCGGCCCCGATCTTCCGCGACGCCCTCTGCCCCAAGAGGCTCATCTTCCGCTCGAGCTACTTCGACGCGGCCGTCGCCGCCGGGATCCAGGGATATCACTTCTTGCCCTTCGGCGTGATCGTCGACGCGTAGCCACCCCCACGCCCACCCCCACCCCCACCCCCGGCCGACCGGAAGCGCCGAACCGCTCCGCCTCATCGACCCGATGGGCCTTCGTGCGGTCGAGTACCTGGGTGACGAGGGGTGCGAGCCCGGCGGGGTCAGGCCGGACCTGACGGCGCACCCCAGCACCGAGTCGCACAAACAAGGTCAAATCAACCGGATCGAGTCGATCCTGAAGGATCGGCAGCTCAGCCGCGAGGAGCGAGAGAAGCTCGAGCGTAACCTTAAGGAGTACCGGCTCCAGCAAGACCCGGCCACGTTCCGGGCGGCCGAGGAGCAGGAGGCCGATCAGCGTCGGCGGATGGACCGGCTGCTCGAGGGGGTCCGGGCGGTCGAGCAGGGCATCGATTACGTCAAGTCGGGGATCGAGATCGGCGTGGGAATCGTCAGCGAGCCGGTCGACCTCGCGCTGGCGATCACCTATCTCGCACGGGAACCCGGAAACTGGCGGAACTGGGCGGCGGCGCTGCCGTTCGTGCCGTCGGCGGTGGCGCGGCACGCCTTCCAGGCCGGGGGCGTGGCCGGTCGGCACGCCGGCGAGGTGATCGGGAAGGCCTACAGTTCTCGGGTTTTGAGCAAGAACCTCGAGACGACCGGGCTGGTCCGGGGCCAAAGCCAGCACGCGCACCACGTGGTCGGGAACAGCAAGAAGACGTGCGAGCTTGTGAAGGAGTTGAAGACCCGGGGGATCGACTTCGACGTGAACGAGAGCCTCAACGGGATGTTCATCGACGCCGAGTTCCACCGGCAGGTCTTCAACAACCCGCGGTACCGTCGGTACGTGGACAGATCCATTGCCGGTGCGAATGACCGGAAGGCGCTTGCGGAAAATATCGAAGCGATCAAGATCGAGACGCTCAGGGCCCAGGAGCAGTGGCGCCGCCACCGCCGGGCCGCAACCCCGTGGGGCAAGCATGGCTCGTAGTTACAATACGTGCATTGATGAGAGAGAAGAATTTGCGGGATATCCGCGTGATAGGCTTATCTTTGATATTATCTGTAACGATAAGCGCATCCCGTGGCTGATGGTGGACCTCCCGGTCGCCGATAACGTACGATATAATTGGCATGAGCAGTTTACTGAGGGGCGCCCGCTGCGACGCGGCTGGAGCCGGGTCTCGCTGATGGCCGAGAACCGACAGGCGGCCAAGGTCAAGGGGTTCCAGGCGTTCACCATGTCTCGCTTCGGCATCCTCGGCTTCTCGGAGCGCACGCGGGACACGCTCAAGGACCTGCTCGAGCCCTACGGCGAGTTCCTCCCCGTGCTCTACGGCGCGACGGTCGTCTATCTCTACAACTGCACCACCGTCTACCACGCCGTCGACGAGGAGCGGTCGGACATATTCAGGCTCTCCTCCGGCCTGGTTGCCGATATCAAGCGAGCCGTGGTAGTCCGCGATCGACTGGGCCCGGCCCCGATCTTCCGCGACGCCCTCTGCCCCAAGAAGCTCATCTTCCGCTCGAGCTACTTCGACGCGGCCGTCGCCGCCGGGATCCAGGGATATCACTTCTTGCCCTTCGGCGTGATCGTCGACGCGTAGCCACCCCCACCCCCACCCCCACCCCCACCCCCACACCCACCCACCCCCACACCCACACCCACCCCCACCCGACCGGAAGCGCCGACCCGCTGCGCCTGATCGACCCGATGGGCCTGCGGGCGGTCGAGTATTTCGAGCAGGCGTTCGAGGACTGCGACGGCCGCCGCGGCGTCACGCAGGTCACCGTGGACAGCGTGCACGGGTCGTCGGCGAGGCTCCTCTACGACGACGAGCGTGCGGCGGATCAGATCCTGAGCGAGCTCACGATCCTGAGTCTCGAGCTCGGCCGGGGCGAGGCACGGCGGCAATCGCAGGCCGCGGACATCCGGCAGGCGCTGCGGGCCGAGGTTCGGAAGTTCGATGCGGATCGTGCGCGGCTGGAGGGTCGGATCGCGTTCTACGACGCCGCGGAGCGTGCGGTCATCGCGACGGGCATCGGCACGGTCGCGGGCGCGGCGACGTTCGGCGTCGGGGCGTTTGCCTTCCCGGCGGCGGCGGCGGGGCACTCGGCGTGGGGGCTGGCGGGGCTGAGCGCGGCCGCGGGCGTGGCGGGCTCGGGGGCGACTCAGGCGTACGAGATCGCCGCGGGCGACCGCGACGACGGGTACAGCCTGGCGGAGATGGGGATCTCCGGCGGCGTCGGCGGCCTGCTCGGACCGGGCGTCCGAGCCGCCGGCCACGCCGTGAGGGCTTACCGTGGTGCCAAGGCGTGCGGGGCTCCAAAGGGAGTACCGAAGGTATCGCCCAAGTTCCAGACGCCTACAAACGCACCGCAGCTACCACCCGAAAACATGCCCGCAGGAATGCGCGTTCGGCAGATGCCTCCAACGGAGCAGTACCCCAACGGGTACTGGAGGCTCGAAAAGCCGATGTCGAATGGAGGCTGGCAAGGCATTGATCCATCTACGATGAAGCCTGGAACTCAGGCGCAAACGCACGTGCCTTTGCCCCCGTCGGGAGGTCAATAACATGTACGGTTTACCCAAGGACTTTGACGGCAGCTTTCTGGTCGGTCGGTCTCTTGAAATGGTCTGTTTCAATCAAAACCAAGTATATCTTCATTTCGACGCAGATATTACTATATGTATTGAAAGTGCTTATTCTTACAAAACGGAGCAGGTCATCGATGTGCCCGCTCGGGAATCTAATCTCATGGATCTTTTAGGTTCCGCGATATCGGCAGCGCAGGGCGATGCGAATGGAACCTTGAGCCTGCGTTTCAACAATGGGGACGCATTGAAGGTGTACGACACGACCAAGCAGTATGAATCCTACCGCATCAAATATGGAGATAATACTATTATTGTCTAAACTGTTGGCGACAATACTTCTTGTCCTCCTCTTGGTGGTCGTGGTTGGGAGCGTCGCCACTGGCGATTTCTTCTTTGCGTCAAGAACGGGCCAACGACCTGGGGCAACCAGAGAACGCTTGCTGATCATTTCAGCCGGCACCGCAACGACTTTGGGTCATGCAGCGCCCAACACTACGCTGATCAAGCATCCGACTTTCTGCGAAGCTCGCAGGCCCAGCGAAATCTCACCAAGATCGGTCTAGATGGTACAATCCGTGTGTTTGACCCGGCCACGAATACCTTCGGGCCTTACTCGCCGGGCGGCGCGACACGCACGTTCTACATGCCAGATCAAGCCGTGCACGGGTACAAGACCAAACTCGAGTTCTGGAATGCTCAGCCCGGGAGAACGCCATGGACACCCTAGCACTCTGCCCAGTCTGCGGTTACGATTTGTGTGCCCCCGCCTGGGATGGAGTATCCCAATCGGACGAGATTTGCCCCTGCTGTGGAATTCAGAATGGGTACGACGATGCCGCAGGCGGTGACATGGAACTACGAAGGAAGGTACACGATACGTGGCGCAGCGAATGGATCACAGAAGGCATGCCTTGGAGAGGTGTCGGACAAGCGCCTCCTGAGAGATGGGATCCGATGCTGCAGCTTCGGAGGGCCGCGCCCACATGAGAGGGCTTCCCAATCAGCATGTTCTTGACTTACCCTTGGTAGCCATGGTGTCCCATGTCGCCATCGATAGATGGAGCCTTGCCCCAAGTAGTGGAGTGACCCGTCCTTCGGCATAGGCCTGCACCACGTCCGTCACCGGGCGTACGACCCGGGCGGCGGCGGGGCACTCGGCATGGGGGCTGGCGGGGCTGAGCGCGGCCGCGGGCGTGGCGGGCTCGGGGGCGACTCAGGCGTACGAGATCGCCGCGGGCGACCGCGACGGGTACAGCCTGGCGGAGATGGGGATCTCCGGCGGCGTCGGCGGCCTGCTCGGACCGGGCGTCCGAGCCGCCGGCCACGCCGTGAGGGCTTACCGTGGTGCCAAGGCGTGCGGGGGAACACAGAGTATAAGCCCCCGGGTCCGCAGTGCTGCCTCGAAGGTCGAGGACTTCCTCGGTAAGGACATGGTGATCAAACGTGCCGACAATAAGGGCTTCGTGGCATTGAACAAGGATGGCACGAGGCGATTCCGCCTTGACCTGCAGGGGCATGGCGACTCCCCGCACGGACACATCGAAATCTTTAATCCCCAAAGGCAGCGATGGGTCGACGCGGGGCCAGAGCATCGCTACTACTTCAAGGGAAAGGAGTAGCGATGCTATGGCATACGAAGCGATAGTACGACGTGGCGATATCGATCGGATCATCCTCGAAGAACACCCCGAGGGGACCTATATCTTCGTGTTTCGGACGCCCGATAGTTCAAGACCTGACGATGATCAGCTACAAAACAATGTTGCTATGGCAATGCGTGTTTGCGAGGAGGACTATAACGTTCCTCGCGAGCTCTGGAGGGAGATACCGAACCCAGGTCTGATGTGAAAACTCAGTTGCTAATCCTGTGTGTCATGTTCTACCTCCTCCTGGTGGCGATGGCGTCACAAGTCGTCATCGCGGCTGGGAGCATTATCCCAAGTAGTGGAGTGGCTCTTTAATCGGCGTGGGCCTGTATCACGTGCGGCATCGGGCGTACGACCCGGGCGGCGGGGGCGACCAGGCGGTGGGGTCGGTGGAGGGGTCGGCGGCGGTTCGTGTGGCGTTGGGCCCGGCGGGCCTGCCGCCGGCGGACCCCAAGCCCCGGTGGACGGGCCTGGACGCGCGCGGGAACCTCCGCGACGACGGGGCGAGGATCTACCAGTACGACGCGTTGAACCGGCTGGTCGCGGTGCACCGGCGCGTGGGGTCGCCGGATGAGCCCGGCACCGCGGGGGGGATCCTGGCTCGGTACGGGTACGACGGCTCGGGCCGACGGACCAGCGCGCAGTACGACACGAACCTCGACGGCGTGCTCGACGACGACGACCGGGCGGACCTGTACGCCTACGACGCGGCGTGGCGGGTCTCGGCGGTGGCGCGGCGCGAGAAGGTCGGGGGCGTCCCGGCGACGTACCTCCGCGAGCGGTGGTATTACCACGAGGCCGGGCTCAACCCCGACGCCCCGATGGCCCGGGAGGTGTTCAGCCCCGCGGGGGCGTTGATCGACGAGCAGCACTTCCTGGTCAACCGGCGCGGGGACGTGGTGGCGGTGGTGGGGCCGGCGTACGAGGACACGTCCGAGTCTCCGCCGCGGATGGTCTCGGGGGCGGTGCGGGCGCGGGTGTCGTACTGGGCCTACGGGCAGCCGCGGATCGCGCACCCGGCGGACTTCACCCGCGACGGCGTGGTCGACGAGGACGACGCGGACGGGTATCTCGACCTCTGGACGAGGGCGATGGCCGAGGAGTTCACCGACGATCCCGCGTGGGGACGCCTGGCCGATTTCGACGCCGACGGCTCGCACACGATGTTCGATCTTGGCGCCTTCGACGCCGCGTACGACGACGCGACGCTGCCGGACGACTCGGGCCTGACGGGCCACGACCGGCTGATCGTGGCGTTGGGGAACCTGCCGCTGTACGCGGGGTATTGGTGGGACGGCGTGCTGGCCGAGGTGTCGTGGCGGGCGATCGCGGCGGACCACGCGGACCCGGGGGTGGGGGGGGTGGGGGGGGTGGGGGGCCCGTCGCACGCGGACCTGGGGCTGACCGACCGCACGTCGCTGGGGCTGTACCACGTGCGTCACCGGGCGTACGACCCGGGCGGCGGGGGCGGCGGTGGGGGTGTGGGGGCGGGCCGGTGGCTGCAGCGCGACCCCATCGGCACCGCTGGCGGGCCGAACCTCTACCAGTACGCGGACGCCGACCCGCTGCGCCTGATCGACCCGATGGGCCTTCGGGCGGTCGAGTATCTGGGGACGGATTGCGACGGCAACGAGCTGACCCGCGACCGGCGCGACGAGGTGACGCCCGAGGAGTGGGCGCAGTTGGCCCGGGATTCCGGGGCGCGGAACGCGAACGGGTTGGGCGATTTCCTGGCGGGGATCGCCGACGAGGTGACGTTCGGCGGGACGCGAGCGCTGCGTGGGCTGATCCTTGGCGAGGACGACGGCGTGGACGCCCAGTCCGGGGCGTACCGGGCCGGTGAGATCACCGCGGTGATCGGCTCGCTGCCGTACCGCGGGGTCGCGTCGGCGGGGCGGGTGGCGGGGCGGCACGCGCGGGGTCTGTTCGCGGTAGCGGACGATGCGGTGAGGCAGGCGGCGTCGGCGGTGCGGCCGTCGGTGATCGCGGGGAGAACAGCGGTCGAGTCGGCACAGGGAGCAGCGCGGGCCTCAGCGCACGGCGTCCACGTGTCGATCGGTGGGGCGGGCGGCGTGTCGCGGGGCATCGTCACGGGCGCCTCCGCGACCGCCGGCGCCGGCGGCGCGGCCGCCGCCAAGGCGTGCGGGGGGGCAAAGAGCGCAGTTCAGTTCAACAAGCACCACACTGTACCGAAAGAAGTACTAAAGGCCCTGCCGGATGTTGTCGCCAACAACCCGCTCGTTCGTGGACGTTTTGGAGCGCCGAACCGCTGGAGAATCCCTGAGGGATTGCACAAACAGATTCATAAGGGAGCGGGAGGTGGAGCCTATAATAAAGAATTCAAGCGAAGACTTCTTGATGTCGGGGGTAAGCCGACTGTCGATGACGTACTCCGCATCAGAAACGAACTCGTAAAGGAGTTCGGATTGGAGGGCTACCGGCCATGAAGTTGTGGAGATTCACAGAGCCTTTCGATCACCGCTTCGCTCGCGCCAGCCGTGTCGGGGGAACATGGCAAGAAGGAGAATATAAGGAGCGGAGGCGGCCGCTCGTAATTGAGTGGGAACCGGAATCCGATACTGTGGGAGATTTCACGTGGCCGGGTTTTGACACGGATACTGTCGTGACCGACTCTGTGGGTAAGGCGCTGGCCGACGCGCGAGTCGAAGGCTATGAGCTTCGGCCAGTCCAGATGCAGGAGAATTCAGAGCCTGCGAAACGTCGCTCCAAAAAGCCGATGATCAAGCTACCGTACTCGGGTCCGAAACTGTGGGATCTCTGGGTGACGGCGTGGACTCGACTCGATCGAGATCGCTCTAGTGTCACTGAGGAGCGGCGGGAAGATGGTAAGGTCACCTACAAAGTGTCCGGTGTTCAGCACGTGGAGACATCGTGGGATCAACAATGCATGGAGTTGGTCAAGCGGATGCAACCACGTATCCCAGAAGAAGGCGTATTTGTCCAACCCGTTCGTGGGATCTTCCGGGTAGAGGAATTACCTGCTTGGATATACTGCACTGACGACGTGAAACGCCTAGTTGAGGAGCACAACTTTACCAACGTCTCGTTCTTGGAAATGGGGGACGTGCTCGACGAGCCGTTGGACGATCTACCTCCTATTGTCCCATAAGGACTTATCCCGGGTGGCGGGGGTGGCGACGTCGGTTCGGCGGGGGCGGCGATGTCGGTGGGGGCGTTCGCCGGCGTGCCGGGCGACACGTTCAGTCAGGCGGCCGGGATGGCGTTGGGGACGCAAGACGGTTACCGCCCAGTCCAGGGTCTCACGTCGGCGGCGTACGGCGCGACCTTCGGCGTTGCCTTCCAGCAGGCCGCAGCCTTGGCCAACCCCGGCGCAGCTCCACTGGGCCTCGGCTCATCGCCGGCTCGGGGCGTCCCGCCGCTAAGGTGTGCGGGGCTTCAGCTAGGGGAGCGGGCACGTCCGGGGCATCGAACGTCAACGCTCAGGCAGCACTACGATCGAAGCTCAGTGCGCTGGAGAACGCTCAGAAAGCGGCTGCCCGCACGAGGACACTCCCCGATGGCAGAATTCGGTACTACAGGGCAGAAACGCCTGCGAGGACCGCTGGCCCGACCCGCGGGGCTTCGTACGTTACGGAATATAACCCCCAGACGGGACAAGTACGATCGTGGATGGAGTCGTATGGCCACGCCGGCACCGTCACTCGTGTACATCCGAAGATGATCAACGGGCAGACGATGTATACCCCTCATTACCCGCCTACCGGCACGGAGTTGGTGCAATGACCTACACCCGAAAGCAATTCGCGCGGGACCTTCTTGCTGAGATGAATCACGGGTATGACGTGGTGCGCATCGCTCGTTGGGCGTTCGCGAAAAAGATGGACCCGGATGTACAAATCGAAGACTCTAAATTAGACGCGATGGTGATGCAGGTAGTAGCCATGGAAGAAGGTCCAGAGTTTGAGTATGACGAAGCTGAACTGCGAGCGTTGGCGCAGCGTGTACTCAACGAGAGAGACGAATGATTAGCTGCGCATAGCCTCGCGAAGCTCTTGGTTTTATGTCATCTTTGGGTGGCAATGGTGTCCCATACCGCGATTGCGGATTGGATCATTGCCTCAAGTAGTGGAAAGACTCATCTCTAGGCGTGGGCCTGTACCACGTCCGTCACCGTGCGTTTGACCCCGGCGGCGGGGGTGGCGGCGGGGGTGGCGGTGGGGGTGTGGGGGTGTGGGGGTGTGGGGGTGTGGGGGTGTGGGGGTGTGGCGGTGTGGGGGTGTGGGGGTGTGGCGGTGGCTGCAGCGCGACCCCATCGGCACCGCCGGCGGGTCGAACCTCTACCAGTACGCGGACGCCGACCCGCTGCGCCTGATCGACCCGATGGGCCTTCGGGCGGTCGAGAATTTCGAGCAGGCGTTCGAGGACTGCGACGGCCGCCGCGGCGTCACGCAGGTCACCGTGGACAGCGTGCACGGGTCGTCGGCGAGGCTCCTCTACGACGACGAGCGTGCGGCGGATCAGATCCTGAGCGAGCTCACGATCCTGAGTCTCGAGCTCGGCCGGGGCGAGGCACGGCGGCAATCGCAGGCCGCGGAGATCGCCCGGACGGCGGGGATGCAGGTCCTCTTCTACCCGATCGGCTCGGACAGCCTCGGGGCCGCGGTGGTTGGGGCGAAGTCGATCTCGGCCTCGATCGGCTCGGCGTCGGCGGCGAGATCAACCGCTGGCGGTGCGGTTGGCGGCACGAAGTCTGGGGCGAACCCGAGCGCGGGCCCCAAGGGCATCTATCTCACGATCACGACGGGGAGCGGGCAGGTCGAAGAGGTCGTGTTCGCCGGCTTCCAGGCGGTCCGCGACCGCAAGGGCAACCCGGTCGGCCCCGGGACTTCGTACCGGAGCTTCGACCAGCTCAAGAAGGCCCTGCCCGAGCTGCCGAAGGAGTGGGTGTGGCACCACGTCGTCGAGCAGTGCCAACAATCTCCGAACCGCTCGGGCTTCACGGCGGCGCAGATCCACAGCGTTGGAAACGTCATCGCCGTGCCCAGGGAGGTCAACAGCCGACTGGCGGGGGTGTATGCTGCTCTGTGGCCGCGTTCAGGGGTATTGTTACGTAACACGATGAATGGGTTGTCATACGATAAGCAGCTCGCGGCGGGGTTGAATCATCTCAAGCAGGCCCTGAGAGAGTTTCATGGACAGTAATCCACAATACACCGACAAAGAGACCGAAGTCCTTCGGCGAAGGTTTATTGCGCTGTCATGGCGCAAGTATAACAATATATATAGCCCCGGAAAGCACAATTATGCATTTACTAATATGGTTCGGCTCTGTAGTGCGATTTACGCCAAAGAGGGCAATCTCCGTCGTGTACTGATGCCACTGCTCCAATATCAAGATGATTGCGTTCGGGCCAACGCGGCGTTCTACATGATCTGGGAGGAGCCCGATGAAGCAACAGCGGTCCTCCGCCAAGTCGCGCAAGCAGATTCGCCGTACTCCTTTTTGAGTTTACACGCCGAGGATTTCCTGGAAGGCTGGCAGGATGGGAAAGCTATCCCGTTGCACAAGCCGCCGCCAGATCATAAGTAGAATCCAGCCGCCGCCGCGGCGTCACGCAGGTCACCGTGGACAGCGTGCACGGGACCTCGGCGAGGCTCCTCTACGACGACGAGCGTGCGGCGGATCAGATCCTGAGCGAGCTCACGATCCTGAGTCTCGAGCTCGGCCGGGGCGAGGCACGGCGGCAATCGCAGGCCGCGGACATCCGGCAGGCGCTGCGGGCCGAGGTTCGGAAGTTCGATGCGGATCGTGCGCGGCTGGAGGGTCGGATCGCGTTCTACGACGCCGCGGAGCGTGCGGTCATCGCGACGGGCATCGGCACGGTCGCGGGCGCGGCGACGTTCGGCGTCGGGGCGTTTGCCTTCCCGGCGGCGGCGGCGGGGCACTCGGCATGGGGGCTGGCGGGGCTGAGCGCGGCCGCGGGCGTGGCGGGCTCGGGGGCGACTCAGGCGTACGAGATCGCCGCGGGCGACCGCGACGGGTACAGCCTGGCGGAGATGGGGATCTCCGGCGGCGTCGGCGGCCTGCTCGGACCGGGCGTCCGAGCCGCCGGCCACGCCGTGAGGGCTTGCGGGACCATCAAAAACGTAGGTGCCCGCTCTGCGAACAACACGGCCCGCCCCTTCGCGGAACGATTGGCGGATTATGAGCGAAATCCAGGCGTTTGGTCGCTGGAGTCCATGCACGCGGAAACAGCCGTCTCGCGCCGTGCAGCGGGTGGCGTCAGCGAGCAGATGATTTATCGTAACTCGCAGTCTGGCGAGACCATAGTGCGGCACCGTTTGACGAGACCAAGCGGGAAAGATCTGGAAGACCACTTCCGGCCTATGTATAAACCACGTGGCGGCGAGGTGGAATAATGAACAAATATGAAGTTCAAATGTGTGTGATGGACTGTCTGCTTGACGATGACGTTGAGAGTCTGCCGTCGCTGATGCAAGCTCTTAATGATGAAGATCCATCGAGTTGGCGGATCGCGCGAGGCCAAGCGTTTTCTGTAGAGGAGGTACAAGCCGCGCTCCAGAGCTTAAGTGCCACCGGTCACGTGACCCAATTCGTCGAGGAGCCGCCGGATTTTCGGCTGCGGCCTATTACTAGCCACGATGTTGGTTTGAAGAACCCGTGGGAATCCATCTGGTTCCATTTGGAACGGAAAGGGCGGGAGGAGCACGCACAATGGTGGGAAGACGAGGGGCGGCGCAAGTATCCGAAGAGGTAGCACTTCTCGCCGCATACCGATCCGAAAGCATTATGTCCAATCTGCTGACCGGCGTCGACGCGATATACGCCAGCGCAACAGTGAGATAGCGGTGGCTATCTTGCAAGACGTCGACGGGGGGCGGATCCCAACGGCTCGTGTCTGACGGGCCACGACCGGCTGATCGTGGCGTTGGGGAACCTGCCGTTGTACGCGGGGTATTGGTGGGACGGCGTGCTGGCCGAGGTGTCGTGGCGGGCGATCGCGGCGGACCACGCGGACCCGGGGTGGGGGTGGGGGGTGGGGGCCCGTCGCACGCGGACCTGGGGCTGACCGACCGCACGTCGCTGGGCCTGTACCACGTGCGTCACCGGGCGTACGACCCGGGCGGCGGGGGTGGCGGTGGGGGTGTGGGGGCGGGCCGGTGGCTGCAGCGCGACCCCATCGGCACCGACGGCGGGCCGAACCTCTACCAGTACGCGGACGCCGACCCGCTGCGCCTGATCGACCCGATGGGACTGCGGGCGGTCGAGTACCTGGGTGACGAGGGGTGCGAGCCCGGCGGGGTCAGGCCGGACCTGACGGCGCACCCCAGCACCGAGTCGCACAAACAAGGTCAAATCAACCGGATCGAGTCGATCCTGAAGGATCGGCAGCTCAGCCGCGAGGAGCGAGAGAAGCTCGAGCGTAACCTTAAGGAGTACCGGCTCCAGCGAGACCCGGCCACGTTCCGGGCGGCCGAGGAGCAGGAGGCCGATCAGCGTCGGCGGATGAACCGGCTGTTCGAGGGGGTCCGGGCGGTCGCGCAGGGCATCGATTACGTCAAGTCGGGGATCGAGATCGGCGTGGGAATCGTCAGCGAGCCGATCGATCTCGCGCTGGCGATCACCTATCTCACACGGGAACCCGGAAACTGGCGGAACTGGGCGGCGGCGCTGCCGTTCGTGCCGTCGGCGGTGGCGCGGCACGCCTTCCAGGCCGGGGGCGTGGCCGGTCGGCACGCCGGCGAGGTGATCGGGAAGGCCTACAGTTCTCGGGTTTTGAGCAAGAACCTCGAGACGACCGGGCTGGTCCGGGGCCAAGGCCAGCACGCGCACCACGTGGTCGGGAACAGCAAGAAGACGTGCGAGCTTGTGAAGGAGTTGAAGACCCGGGGGATCGACTTCGACGTGAACGAGAGCCTCAACGGGATGTTCATCGACGCCGAGTTCCACCGGCAGGTCTTCAACAACCCGCGGTACCGTCGGTACGTGGACAGATCCATTGCCGGTGCGAATGACCGGAAGGCGCTTGCGGAAAATATCGAAGCGATCAAGATCGAGACGCTCCGGGCCCAGGAGCAGTGGCGCCGCCACCGCCGGGCCGCAACCCCGTGGGGCAAGCATGGCTCGTAGTTACAATACGTGCATTGATGAGAGAGAAGAATTTGCGGGATATCCGCGAGATAGGCTTATCTTTGATATTATCTGTAACGATAAGCGCATCCCGTGGCTGATGGTGGACCTCCCGGTCGCTGGTGGTATATGTGATGAATGGTACTTTCAGTTTACTGAGGGGCGCCCGCTGCGACGCGGCTGGAGCCGGGTCTCGCTGATGGCCGAGAACCGACAGGCGGCCAAGGTCAAGGGGTTCCAGGCGTTCACCATGTCACGCTTCGGCATCCTCGGCTTCTCGGAGCGCACGCGGGACACGCTCAAGGACCTGCTCGAGCCCTACGGCGAGTTCCTCCCCGTGCTCTACGGCGCGACGGTCGTCTATCTCTACAACTGCACCACCGTCTACCACGCCGTCGACGAGGAGCGGTCGGAATTCTCGAGAGATCCCGACGGGACGCCGTATGATATAAAACGCGCCGTGGTGGTCAGAGGCCGCTTGGGCCCGGCCCCGATCTTCCGCGACGCCCTCTGCCCCATGAAGCTCATCTTCCGCTCGAGCTACTTCGACGCGGCCGTCGCCGCCGGGATCCAGGGGTACGTGTTCATCCCCTTCGGCGTGATCGTCGACGCGTAGCCACCCCCACCCCCACCCCCACCCCCGGCCGACCGGAAGCGCCGAACCGCTCCGCCTCATCGACCCGATGGGCCTTCGGGCGGTCGAGAATTTCGAGCAGGCATTCGAGGACTGCGAGCCGGGCAGCGCCGGGAACCTCAAGGATCATCCCAGCACCGAGTCGCACAAACAAGGTCAAATCAACCGGATCGAGTCGATCCTGAAGGATCGGCAGCTCAGCCGCGAGGAGCGAGAGAAGCTCGAGCGTAACCTTAAGGAGTACCGGCTCCAGCGAGACCCGGCCACGTTCCGGGCGGCCGAGGAGCAGGAGGCCGATCAGCGTCGGCGGATGAACCGGCTGTTCGAGGGGGTCCGGGCGGTCGCGCAGGGCATCGATTACGTCAAGTCGGGGATCGAGATCGGCGTGGGAATCGTCAGCGAGCCGATCGATCTCGCGCTGGCGATCACCTATCTCACACGGGAACCCGGAAACTGGCGGAACTGGGCGGCGGCGCTGCCGTTCGTGCCGTCGGCGGTGGCGCGGCACGCCTTCAGGCCGGGGCGTGGCCGGTCGGCACGCCGGCGAGGTGATCGGGAAGGCCTACAGTTCTCGGGTTTTGAGCAAGAACCTCGAGACGACCGGGCTGGTCCGGGGCCAAGGCCAGCACGCGCACCACGTGGTCGGGAACAGCAAGAAGACGTGCGAGCTTGTGAAGGAGTTGAAGACCCGGGGGATCGACTTCGACGTGAACGAGAGCCTCAACGGGATGTTCATCGACGCCGAGTTCCACCGGCAGGTCTTCAACAACCCGCGGTACCGTCGGTACGTGGACAGATCCATTGCCGGTGCGAATGACCGGAAGGCGCTTGCGGAAAATATCGAAGCGATCAAGATCGAGACGCTCCGGGCCCAGGAGCAGTGGCGCCGCCACCGCCGGGCCGCAACCCCGTGGGGCAAGCATGGCTCGTAGTTACAATACGTGCATTGATGAGAGAGAAGAATTTGCGGGATATCCGCGAGATAGGCTTATCTTTGATATTATCTGTAACGATAAGCGCATCCCGTGGCTGATGGTGGACCTCCCGGTCGCTGGTGGTATATGTGATGAATGGTACTTTCAGTTTAACGAGGGGCGATCGCTGCGACGCGGCTGGAGCCGGGTCTCGCTGATGGCCGAGAACCGACAGGCGGCCAAGGTCAAGGGGTTCCAGGCGTTCACCATGTCTTACTTCGGCATCCTCGGCTTCTCGGAGCGCACGCGGGACACGCTCAAGGACCTGCTCGAGCCCTACGGCGAGTTCCTCCCCGTGCTCTACGGCGCGACGGTCGTCTATCTCTACAACTGCACCACCGTCTACCACGCCGTCGACGAGGAGCGGTCGGACATATTCAGGCTCTCCTCCGGCCTGGTTGCCGATATCAAGCGAGCCGTGGTAGTCCGCGATCGACTGGGCCCGGCCCCGATCTTCCGCGACGCCCTCTGCCCCAAGAAGCTCATCTTCCGCTCGAGCTACTTCGACGCGGCCGTCGCCGCCGGGATCCAGGGGTACGTGTTCATCCCCTTCGGCGTGATCGTCGACGCGTAGCCACCCCACCCCACCCCACACCCACCCCACCCCGGCCGACCGGAAGCGCCGAACCGCTCCGCCTCATCGACCCGATGGGCCTTCGGGCGGTCGTCAACTCGCCCCGGCCAGCCTAGAAGTCCCTCGAGGCCAAGCCAGAGCGCTTTCGGCCTTGCCCAACATTCCGAATTGGGTTTCTCTCGGGGAGTTCAGAGAAAGGCCTCGGGAAGAGGCCTTTTCTCGTTAACGGTCGCGGGTCTTGGCCTACGGCGCGTATCTCTCGGGATCTACGGGACTTCTGAAAGTCCACGATTTGCCGAGCGCTCTCGAATCCGAGACATCGCATCGACGGGTCGGCCGCCACGCCGGGGTTGGGGGCCGAAAGTCTCTCCGCGCTCTCAAACTCTCTGGGCGTCGGGGTTAACGCGCTTCCGGGGTGAACGAGGGGTGCCCTTCGGCGTCTGCGGCGCTCCCTGACCGTTTCGCGTATTCAGTGGGCAGAGGGCCCGCACCGGACGCGGGCTCCATTCCAGCATCAGGTGCGAAGCCGAGCGCCAAGCGCACGCCCGCACGGATGCATGTCCCCCTTCACGGAGGATGTGCCCGTGCACGACACCGCGCTCATGGACGACGCGCCCGCCCCCACCGCCACACTCGACCCCGATGCCCGACCACGCCCGCCGCCCGGTTGGTCGGCATCGCCGCCATCTTCGCCGAGGGTATCCGCCGCCGCCGGCGACAGGTCGTCATTTCGGGGCCGAACATCGAGCATCAAGAAGGCTCTCCGGCTCGACTTGAACTGTCCGGGCATGGTCGCCCTGATGGGTCCCGTGGTTAACGGCCACGAGAACGGAGACCCGATGGCGATCGATGTGAATGCAGCCGAGCGGGCCTTGGAGAAGATGACCGTGCCGCAACTGAAACAGCGGTACGCCAAGGTCTACGGCGAAGAGACGCGGACGCACCACAAGGTGCTGCTCATCAAACGGATTCTCTGGCGGATGCAGGCGCTCCGGGAGGGTGACCTCTCGGAGCGGGCACGCCAGCAGCGCGCGAACTGGCTAACGACGCCGACCTGCGGCGAAGCCCGCCACGCGTGCCACCGTCGGACGCGCCGACGCCGCGGGCCAATGGCGAAAGCGTGGTACGCGTCGCCATTGAGACGAGCGGCGACAACCGGCTCCCCGCGCGGGTCGGTTCTCCGACGCGAGTACAAGGGCCGCGCCGTGCTCGTCCGCGTGCTGCCGAAGGGATTCAGTACGAGGGTGAGGTCTTCCGGTCGCTCAGCCCATCGCGGCGAAGGTGACCGGGTCGCACTGGAACGGATTCCGATTCTTCGGGCTCCACAGGCCAGCAACCCGGAGGGCAAGACATGAGGACCTCGATCGACACCAAACCCGTAGGGAGCGTTGGCGTGGCGACGGTGCCGCGCCATCTACACCCGCAAGTCCAGCGAACAGGAACCGAGCAGGAGTTCAACTCGTTGCACGCCCAGCGCGAGAGTGGTGAGGCCTACGTCGCCAGCATGAAGCACGAGGGCTGGGTGGCGCTCCCCGACCAGTACAACGACGGCGGCTTCACCGGCGGGAACACCGACCGCCCAGGCTGTCAGCGGCTGATGGCCGACATCGAGGCCGGCAAGGTTGATTGCGTGGTGGTCTACAAGGTTGACCGCCTCTCGCGGTCCCTGATGGACTTCGCCCGGATGATGTCGGTGTTCGAGAAGCACGACGTCTCATTCGTATCGGTGACGCAGCAGTTCAACACGACCCAGTCGATGGGGCGGCTCACACTCAACATCTTGCTCTCGTTCGCGCAGTTCGAGCGGGAGATCATCTCGGAACGCACACGGGACAAGATTGCGGCCTCCAAGCGCAAGGGCAAGTGGTTCGGCGGCAAGCCCATCCTGGGGTACGACCTCGCGCCGCAGCCCGCGGGCGGCAGCAAGCTCGTGGTCAACACCGCAGAAGCGGAGGTTGTCCGCGAGATCTATCAGCTCTACCTGGAGCATCGCTCGCTCACGAAGGTGGCCCAGATCCTCAACGCCCGCGGCTGCACGAGCAAGCGTTGGACGACGCGGAAGGGCGTGGCGTTCGGCGGCCGGGTGTGGGACAAGCACCTCCTGATCAACGTGCTCACCAACCCGGCGTACATGGGGAAGGTCAAGCACAAGAAGGAGCTCTTCAACGGCGAGCACGCGGCCATCGTCGACGAACCGCTCTGGCAGCAGGTGTACGGGATCATCAAGCACAACGGCCGCACCGGCGGCATGCACGTCCGCAACCAGCATGGGGCGCTGCTCAAGGGCCTGATCCACTGCGGCCCGTGCGAACACGCGATGGGCCACACATACAGCGTCAAAGACGGGAAGGCCGCCTACCGCTACTACGTTTGCTACGTCGCCCAGAAGCAGGGCTGGCACGCCTGCCCGTCAGGCTCACTGCCCGCCGAGCAGATCGAGCGGCTGGTGGTCGACCGCATCAAGCACATCGGCGGCGACAGCGCGCTGGTCGCGGCCACCTTCCGCCAACTCCAGAGCGGCGTCCGGACGCGAACCGCGCAAATCGAGAAGGACCAGGCCGCCGGCGTTCGTGAGATCCAGAAGATCGAGGGCGAGCTCCGCAAGGTCGCCACCACTGCGGGAACGGACGCCAACGCTGCCGCCCGCTTGGCGGACCTGCACGAGCGGCTGTCCAAGGCGAGCGAGCGGGCACGGTGCCTCCGTGTGGAGGCGGAACGGATCGATGGCGAGGTGATCACCCGCGACGAGATCGCCGCGGCGCTCAGGGAGTTCGGCACGACGTGGGACGTGCTCTGCCCGCGGGAGCAGGCGGCGGTGCTGGCGAACCTCGTCAAGCGGGTGGACTACGACGGCGCAAAGAAGACGGTATCGATCACATTCCATCCTGCGGGGCTGCGAACGCTCGGCCAGGCACCCGCTGAAGAAGAGGAGGCAGCATGAACGGCATGGACGAGGTCACGATCGAGTTCCCGGTCCACTTCACGCGAGGGGCGGCCGGGCGGAAGGAGGTCAACGTCGGCCCCGAGCCCGTCGTGCCGTCGGTCGAGCGGGGTTGCGTGCCCCGGGTCGCCCGCCTGATGGCGCTTGCGATCCGGTTCGAGGAGCTGGTCCGCCGCGGCGAGGTCGATTCGCACGCCGACCTCGCCCGGCTGGGGCAGGTCACGCGAGCCCGAATCAGCCAGATCATGGACCTGTTGTGCCTGGCTCCGGACATCCAGGAGGAGATCCTGTTCCTACCACTTATAGAGCGTGAGCGGGATGCGATCAGCGAGCACGAACTCCGCGTCGTGTGCGCCGTGGCCGATTGGCGCGAGCAGCGCCGGCGCTGGCAGGCGATGCTGGGGGCTCAACGCCCGTCGCAGAATTGAACAAAGCCCGGCGGACCGCGATGAAACGGTCCGCCGGGCGAGCTACGAGGGCTTGGTCAGCGCAGATTCGGAGCGGTGGTCGCGCTCAGCCGGAATGTGTAGACGAAGATGGCCGCGGGATCGAGGAAGTCAAACCGCTTCCCCCAGCCGCCGTGCTGCTTCCGCAGCGAATACTCAACCCGACGGGCTTCTTCACCCGAGTCGCATCCGACGATCAAGAAGGGATCGCGGGTGGAGTTGATGCAGTGCTCGCAGATGAGTTGCTCGCGCGGATTGCAGGTGACGCCGATGAACCAGCGACGGTGTTCGCCGCCGTTGCGCTCGATGAACTGTGTGATTCTCTCGGCGGGCGATGGCCGCGCCTGGACGGCTTGGGCGGTGGGCATAGGGAGCTCCTCGTGCTCTTTGCGGAATGAACGGGCTGGCGACCGGCTGCCGGTGCAGGGCTCGCCGGCCTGCTCCTTCTGAATACGCAAACGGCCCAGAATGGCCCGGGAGGTCGGTGCGGCACGGTGGGCATTTCGACATGCAGCGGTTTACCATCAGGTCCGTATGAACCAGGAACTGGTCAAAGCGATCGAAGCCCTCCTCCGGCGCATCCCGGACAAGTGGCAGCATGTGGATACCGACCAGCTCTCGGTCACCGAACAGCAAACGCTCCTGCGCCTTGTGGCAGCAGGACTTGTGGAACGGCGCAACATCCTGCGACTTGACATGGCGGGCCAGCACGAGGCGTTTGAAGCGACGATCGCCATCACGGGCGAGGCCGGTCTGCTCCAGGCGATCGAGCCGGTGCTCGCCGAGTCCTGGAGCAGGTGGTCGGGCGCGATCGAGGAGTGGCGTCGGCGTGCCGGCGCGGCCAGCCAGCCGTTCAGGGTGACGAAAGTCGGCGGCGACGAATGGCGGCTCACTGAACACGGGCTTCTCGCGCGGGCCGACCTCAGCGTCCCGCTCGACCCGAGGTTGTCACGCGAGCACGCCGCGGTCATTGCCAGCCGGGAGCGGGTGATCGATTTTGTTATGAAGGCCGGCGCTCTTGAGGATCGCCCTCCGGTTCCTGGTGCGGGACAACTCGTCTCGTTCCGCAGCGTCGCCGCGGAAAAAGGGGCACCTTCATCGACGCCTCCAACCACTCATGTGAACCTGGTCAATGCCGTGGACATCGCCGCTGCGTTCCGGGAGGCAATGGTGCCGTTCGTGGAGGCCGTCGTGCGTGGGGCCGCGCGTGACGACGATCGGGCCAATGCCTCGCGGGCACCGCAGGCCGGGTCGATGTCGTGGCAAGAGGCGATGCGGCTCGCCGAAGAGCATGTCAGGAAGCACGGCGGTTTCTTCCCTGGTCGCAACGAGCTGGCCAGCATTGTGGGATGCTCGCCCGCCACGATGACCAAGGTGCTGAAGAACTCCTCGTATCTGAAGGCCCGACGTGCGGAGGTGGCTCAATCGGGGAGGGTCCGAGAGGTTCAGCCGTCGGGCGATCTGGACAAGCGGGTCGTCGAGAGCAAGGGTGAGCCGAACACTTCGGATCCGCGTGCCGAAGTCGGCGAACCAAACCAACCTGTGGACGCTTATCACGCGGGAGGCAACGACGCTCCGCAGGATGGTGAGGACGCGCTCGCGAAGTTGATCGCGGATCAGCACTCGGACCGCATGCGCGAGGAACGCCAGCGCAAGGCGGCCAAGAAGCGCCCGGAGCGGTAGAGAACTCCACGGTTGCGGACGCCGTGGTCGCGACCGGTCGCGACCGGTTCCCGGCCTGCGAATTCCGAGACATTCGAGGTAGTCACGCGACCGTTCGCGGCCTTGTGACCGGGCATGTCGCCCGGGAACGGAGCCGCCGCAATGGGAACCTCGTCCCCACCGAATCGCCCGGATTCGACCCCGCCGCCCACCCTGATCACCCCCGGCGTGATCGCCAGTGAACTCGAGCAGCCCATGCACCGAGTGCTGCGCGTCCTGGCGACGCGGCCAGCAATCCGCCCCGCGGCGCTGGCGGGCCGCGTGCGTCTCTATGACCGCCGCGCGATCGAGCAGGTCCGGCTTGAACTCGCGGCCATCGACCGCCACCGTGGCGATACCGGCTCGGAAGGTGGTGCCGCTTGAAGGCGACCACCAACCCTCCGACCAAGCAGGCCCTGAGCAGCGGCGCTCGGCGCCTGGTCGAGTTGATGCAGCGGATCGGCTTCGGCCGGATCGAGCACCTGCACATGGTCGGTGGCGAGCCGACCTTTACGCCGATGCCCCGGGTGGTGCGCGAGGTGAAGCTCGGAGGGGCGCCTGGGGGTGATGCGGCCGCCCGCCCAGCGGAGTTCTCACTCAAGCAAGCCGTCGTTGAGCTGCTCGCTGAACTGAGAACGACCGGCGAGGGCTCGACGGTGTCGATCGAGGTTCGTCATGGCCTGCCGCATCGCCTGCTCGTGCAGGAGGTGGCGAATGGTTGAGTTTGCACCAGGGGCGCCGCCCCCCGACTACACCAGCCTGGACCTGGACCGCGTGCGGGCCATCGCGCACGGTCAGGCCTGCCGCCTGACCGGCCGGCGACGGCTGGACGAAGACGGGCTGGACTTGCGCTCCGAGCTCGTCGTGGCCGCGCTGGAGCGGTGGCCGCGGTTCGAACCCGAACGCGGTCGGCCGCTGGCATTCATCGCCATCGCGATGTCCAACGCCGGCACGTCGATCCTGCGGTCACAGAACGCGGCCAAGCGCGGCGGTGGAACAACCACGGTCTCCGTCGGCGAGTTCCCACGCGAGCAGGTCTGCAGTCCACTGAGCGGACGACGGCGCGACGAGCTCGCGCAGGCAGATCTTGAGCTTGATGTTGCCGATGCCATCGAGTGCCTCCCGCCGGTCCTCGCCGCAACTTGTCGTGAGTTCCTCGACGCGGCCACGGATGGCCGCCGTCGTCCTTCGCTCGGTTCCGTCGCGTCAGCGCTGCGCGAGCACTTCGAGTCCCGCGGCCTCAAGGAGTACGTGTCATGACGACCACGCCTGCGCCCCGCCCCGGAACCCAAGCCAGCGCCGTCCCGCCATCGTCGGGACATCCGCGCCGGCCCTGGGAGCCCAAGCCGCTGGTCTACCTCGCCGGAAAGATGCACGCCGCCGGGAACTGGCGCGAGCCCCTCGTGCCCGGCCTTGGCAGGGAGCCCTTCGGTTGTCCCATCGATTGCGGTCGGTTCATCTTCACCGGCCCGCACTTCGTCCCCTTCAACGGCCGGCGGCACGAGTGGATGGGCTGGCACATCGGCGTCGAGCAGCGGTTTGAGGGCGTCTGTCCCGAGGGCGCTCGGCCGCGCTGGCTGGTCCCGGCCCTGTGCATGGAGTGGATCCGCCGGTCGGACATGGTCTTCTGCTGGATCGAGGATCCGACCTGTCACGCCACGCTCACCGAGATCGGCTGGGCGCACATGCTGGGCAAGCCTGTCTACCTGGCGTTCAAGAACTGCGTGCTCCAGAGGGACATGTGGTTCATCTGCCACTGCCCACGGACGCTCGCCGCGGAGCACGAGTCGGTATCCGATGGCCTGCGGCATGCCCTTGCGTGGAAGGCGTTGCTCTGATGACCTTGGCCACCGCCCAGAAGTACCTCGACGCGGGGCTGTGCGTGCTCCCCGCGATCCGCGAGGGCGACCACAAGCAGGTCGCGCTGCGCGCGTGGAAGGCGTACCAGTCGCGGCTGCCCACGCCCGAAGAGCTGACCAAGTGGTTCGGCGGTGGCGTCGATCGTGATCTGTGCATCGTCGCCGGCGCGGTGTCGGGCCATGTGGAGATGATCGACTTCGACCTGGCCGGCGCGGCTTTCGAGCCGTGGCGGGCACGGGTCGAAGCAGTCAGCCCGGGCCTGGCCGATCGGCTCGTCATTGAGAACACGCCCTCCGGCGGTCGGCATGTGGTGTACCGGTGCCAAGCGCCGGTCTGTGGCAACCTCAAGCTCGCGCAGCGGCGCTTTGAGGCTCCCGGTTCGGAGGAGGTCGAGGTCTGCGGGAAGCGATTCAAGCCGCGAAAGGGGCCGGACGGGCGGTGGTTCGCCGTCGGCACGTTGATCGAGACCCGCGGTGAGGGCGGGATGTTCCTGTGCGCCCCGTCGAACGGCTATGCGCTCGTCTCCGGCAACTTCGCGGCGCTGACTGTGATCACGCGCGAAGAGCGCGAGGTCCTGCTGGCGTGCGCGTGGGGACTGAACGAGGTGCCGCCACCTATAGAGGATGGACCAAGCGAGAAGGCCTCGACATCGGCCCCAGATGAGGGCGTGAAGCCCGGCGACGATTTCAACCAGCGCGGCGACGTGCGGGAGCTGCTGATTCGCCACGGCTGGACGCAGGTCCGAGACGGCGAAAACGAGCACTGGTCGCGGCCGGGCAAGTCCGCGGGCTGCAGCGCCACGCTCAAGGACGGCGTGTTCTACGTCTTCTCGACGAATGCGCCGCCGTTCGAGGATCGGCGCGGGTACTCGCCGTTCGCCGTCTACGCGCTGCTCGAGCATGGCGGCGACTTCGCGGCGGCCGCTGGGGCGCTGCGGGCGCGGGGCTTTGGCTCGACCGTTCCCGAGCCGGATGTCGATCTGTCTGCCTTCCGCGTCGCGGCAGGGGATCGTGAGCCGACCGGCGAGCCGGTTGTCTCCGGTCCGATCGATCCCGGACCTGTGCCAGCGAGCCTGCTCAGGGTGCCCGGCTTTATTGACGAGGTCATCGACTACTCGCTTAGCAACGCCCCGTACCCGGAGCCGGTGCTGGCGTTCTGCGGCGCGGTCGCGCTCCAGGCGACGCTCGCCGGCCGCAAGGTCCGTGATCCGCAGGACAACCGCCCAGCGGTGTACCTGCTCGGCCTGGCCAACACAGGCACGGGAAAGGACTTCCCGCGCAAGGTGAACCAGCGGATCCTGGCCGAGGCCGGGATGCTCGGCGCGTTCGCCGACGGCTTTGCCAGCGGCGAGGGCCTCGAGGACCGCATGCACCTCATGCCGGTCATGCTCTTCCAGACCGACGAGATCGACACGCTGATGCAGGCGATCAGCGGATACGGAGCCAAGCGCGACCCGCGGTACGAGGGCATCATGCAGGTGATGCTGAAGCTGTACACCTCGGCAAGCGCCACCTATCCCCTGCGGGTGAAGGCCAGCGACACGGAGCCGCGGACGATCGACCAGCCGTGCCTGTGCCTGTTCGGAACCGCGATCCCGGACATCTTTTACGAGGCTCTGTCTCCCAAGATGCTCTCCAACGGCTTCTTCGCCCGCATGCTTATCCTCGAGGCGGGCCGGCGCGGGAGCGGGCAGGACGCGGACGTGCGCGATCTGCCCAGGTCGATCATCAAGTGGGCCAAGTGGTGGGCGGACTTCAAGCCGGGCAGGGGCAATCCGAACGCCGAGCACCCGGTCCCACGGTTGGTCGATGCATCGTCCGACGCTCGCGTGCGTCTGAGCGAGATCCGGGCGCTGGCCGATGCGGCCTACTCGGACGCCGAGTCGCGGTCGGACCAGGCGGGCATGGCGCTCTGGGCCCGTGCCAATGAGAAGGCCCGTCGCCTGGCGCTGGTGTACGCGTGCAGCGCATCCCACCGCGAGCCCCAGATCACGCTGGATGCCGTTGACTGGGCGTGGTCGCTCGTGGACCACCAGACACGGAGGATGCTCTTCAAGGCCAGCCAGCATGTCAGCGCCGGCGACTTCGAGAGCCAGTGCAAGGCCGTGCTCCGCGTGCTGCGGGAATGGTCGGCAAAGCACCCCGCCGATGCGTGGATGCCCTTCTGGCAACTGAGCCGGCGCCTGGCGTGGTCGCCCAAGGAGCACGACGACGTGCGGACCGCGCTGCTCAATCAGCGCCGCATCGAGTACACCGAGCGGACCACGCGGGGCACACCCCAGCGGCTGTACCGGCTCATTGATGACGTTGCCGGCGCATGAAATCATGCCCGCACCACACTCAAAACCGAGCGCCGAGGGGCATTCGACGCGCCGCGAGGCCATCGGAGGGCCGTCGGCACAGCGCGTTCGCAAACTCCCACCCGCGATTCCAGGTCGCCAGGGAGGGGGGCGACCAACCTATTGCGCCTATTGCAGCCTCTTGCGCGCAAGAGGTTCGGCGCAGAAACATCGAGAAAACAGGTACAAAACAACAACACCCCCCTCTCTTTCTACCTATTGCGCCCACCCCCCGCGCGCGAATGCACGCCTGGGGGGGCGCGCAACAGGTCGGCGGTGTGCCGACCGCAAGCCATCGACGCACCCGTTCGGACACGCGGGATATGTGCCAGGCCGCGCCTCCCCCATGCCTTGCAGCATTCCCCTGCTGCACACTGCCGCGGACTGTCACGACAGTTGACATTGCGGCCGGCGTCGTTCCGCGTGCGTGCGCGCCCCTGCGCGCCCGCGTGCATAGGCAGCAATAGGGACTGTCGCGACAGTGCGCGGCAGTGCGCTCCAGCGATCTATGCCGCCACCGCGCCCATGCAAGTCGCGTGCCAGGTCGCGCCTACCGCGAGCCTTACAGCCGGAAGCCTTACCAGGGGAGGACCGGGGGAGTAGGTACTTCCCGGGCCAGGCGGCGAAGAGACGCCCGCGGGAACAGCCGCGCTTGGAGACAGAGTTTGTTTGCGCTGTCCGAGCGCCGATCCGGGGCGGGGGTGGTACGCCCCAGCGCCAATGACGCGACGTGGGCAACCGTGGGCCAACGGGTGGCAAACGGGCGAAGCGGCGCGACGGGCGCGACGTGAGGGCTGTCGGTCGGCGCGGAATCACCGCGTTGCCCACGCGAATGTGGCCGTTGCTCAAAGGCCGCCGATTCTGCTCGGAATCGGGCGGATTCGCCTTGCCGGTCCACGAGTGTCATGGCTTCATGTGTCACAACGCGGGGCGGAACCCCGCGACGGAGACCACGAAGATGAACGCGACGACGAAGACCACGCTCGACCTCGCCAAGACCCTCGCCAAGAGCGGGTTCCACATCCCCGCGATTGAGATCCACACGCCCGATGGCCGCACCTGGAACATTGCGACGGTCCCCACCGGGCGCGGCCGCCACCTCGACGGGCATTGGGGCCCGCGCCCCGGGTCGCTTGGCGGCTTCCGCCTCTTCGAGATCGACCGCGATACCGACGCCCCCAACGAGCACGACGCGATCGACGGCGACACCTGGAACGCCGACGAGTTGGTCGACTACCTCCGGGCGGTCGGCCAACCCAAGGACACGACGAGTTGGGACCGCAAGAACGACAACCACCCGACGACCTGAAGCCCGCGAAATGCGGGCTTCGCTGTTTACCAGAGACCACCAACCCAAAGGAGCACGACCATGACGAAGCGCACGCCCAAGACCACCAAGCCCGAACCGACCGCCGCCGAGACCTACACCGCACGCCGCAACGACATCGCCCGCCTGATGGACGTCCTGCAGATGGAACTCGACAAGCACGCCGAAGCGGCGAAGGCCGACCCGCGCAACTGGGGCCGCACGGGCGACCTCGGCAAGGTCCGCAGCGACCTGATCGACCTGGTCGAGTTTATGAGCGGGATGGACCGCGAGCACGTCGAGACCTTCCTGAACGACGCCGAGTGACCAGAACCACGAACCGCAAGGAGCAACGCCATGAACATCAGAACGATTGTGATCGAAGGCCACGATCAGGACGTCAAGATCAGCCGCACCGAGCGCGGCGCGGAAGTGACCATCGAGCAGAACACGCGCCACGCGGGCAGGCAGGACATCTGCATCGCCCACATCGCACGCGACGAGGACCGCGACGCCCGCTACGCCAAGGCCGTCGAGGTCGCCAAGGTCGTCTACGGGACCGACCGCCGCGGCCGCGCCGCCGCCACCAACTCGATGGTCCACGACGTCCTGAGCGAGATGGAGCGCGTCGCGGGCTGCTGACCCGCCCCGCACGCCACCCCACGCCACCCCACGCCCCGCCGCGGGAGACCGCGCCGGACGCGATTCCCCGCCGCAACGTGCGGCGGGATTCCGCACCCGTAGTTTGGAGACCAGCATGAGTACGAAGACCAAGAAGGCCCCGAAGGCCCGAATGTCCAAGAGCGCGGCCCGCGCCGAGGGCGTGGCGAAGAACGACCGCCTCCGCAAGGCGGCGCTCGCCGAGATCAAGGATCGCCTGGACGGCAAGCCCGGCGAGGCGACGCCCGCCAAGAACGGCAAGACCCCCAAGGCTGCGAAGGCGCCCAAGGCCCCCAAGGAGAAGAAGCCCAAGCGCGTCAGCGCCCTCGACGCCGCCGCGCAGGTGCTCGCCGCCAGCGAGGTGCCCATGCGGGCCAAGGAGATGATCGCCAAGATGGAGGCGAAGGGCCTGTGGAAGAGCCCCGGCGGCAAGACGCCCGAGGCCACGCTCTACGCCGCCATCATCCGCGAGATCGCCGCCAAGGGCGACAAGGCCCGCTTCAAGAAGCACGAGCGCGGCGTCTTCGTCGCAGGGAAGGGGTCCTGAGCCATGTGCGCCGCGCCCGCCCGCGAACAGCAACTTGAGGCCGTGCTCCAGGCCGCTTTGTACCTGCTCGGCGCACGGCAGGACCAGATGCTCACGCTCGAAGAATGGACCGACCTTGCCCGCGCGGTCGCCGTGTGCCAGGAGCGGAAGACCGCCGACTACCTGACCGAGCACGACCTCGAGGACATCGCCGAGCGCTATGCCCTCGAATGGGACGACGCGACCGACGGCCCGCTCCCGAACCTCGACGAGTGAGGCGTTCATCACGCCCCGCTCCCAGCCGCGACGCTCGTCGCGGCTTTCTCTTCGGTCGGATAATCCATAACTGGTTGTCCAACAGGCTGTTACGGGCGACCGATCGCGGAATTGGAACCCGAAACCGATTCGAGCATATAACCATCTGCTCAGTTCGTCCCCGCCCGGGGACGTTGGCGAGAAAGCCGGTCGCGTGGGTATGACGATGACCTCCCACCGCCGGCCTCGGGTCAACTGACCCACTCGTCGCGTCCTGATTCCGGGAGTGGGATGTGGTCAAAGCCCCGGCGGCCCCAACACAAATCTGGGCTGCCACGACCATACGGAGTCGGCGTGTTGCCGTCCTCCCGAGCTCGAACCCCGCAAGGGTGATCCGGCATCGCGGCAAGGGCGTCTAGTGAATTCCACATCTCGTTCGGATGGGCGCACAATCGTTGCGCTCGTAGCCACCCGCGGCCGCAGGGAACTGCTTCTGTCCCGCGCCATCCCCTCGATCCTCCGGCAGACCAGACTTCCCGATCGGCTCGTCGTGGTGGTCGATCATGCCAAGGAGGAGATGTCGGGCGTGGACATGGCGGCGCTCGCGCGGCAGATTCAGTCTCTGGGTGACAAGTCTGTCAGTGTGACCGTGCTGCGCAACGTGCGCACGCCCCGTCGCGCGGCGGGCGCTTGGAATACCGGCATTGATCAGCTTCACCGTGATGCCAGGCTCCTCACACGGCCAGAGTTGTGCTTCGTCGCCATCCTCGACGATGACGACGCGTGGGAGCCCGATCATCTTGAGATGTGCCTCGAAGAGGCAGTAGCGGGCGACTTCGGAATGGTGGCCGCGGGGCTCATTCGTCACGAATCACCGGACGATCAGGGACAGCGTCAAGCGATCCCCAAGGCACTCGATGCACGCGAGCAGTTCATCCGCGGTCAGCACATCCAAGGGTCGAACCTTTTCGTTCGCCTGGATGCCATGCTGAAGGCCGGGTGCTTTGACGAGCATCTGCCTAGCTGTACCGATCGGGATCTGTGCATCAGGCTTGCCGCGCTGCCGGACCTGCGCTTTGGTCGCGTCGACAAGCACACGGTGCATCACTTCGCGGACGGGCGGCCCGACCGGCTCTCTGCGCCATCCTCGGCGGCGAAACTCGACGGTCTGACTCGTTTCTGGAAAAAACATGCTGACCACTTCGACGAGGACGCCCGCGTAGAGGCTGCCAAGCGAGCCCATGAGCGCTTCGGCTGGAGCCTGCAAGCGGCGGACATCCGCGTGACCGATGTAGTGCCACTGGTGTCGCCACCGAGGCGTGTCGACATGGTGATCGGGTTCGTCACCGACGCGAAGCCCCGCGACCACGTTCATGGGCTACTCGACGACTTGCACCGGCTTGCGTCCGACCCTGGTATCTCGAGGGTCCGTGTTGTCGTCATCGAGAATGGCCCTCTCCCAACGGGCGATGAGCGCCCGCTCCGCGCCCTCGTCGAACAATTCAGAGCCGAAGGCCTCGACATCCATCTGGTGACGATCGAGCAACAGCGAGAAGACTGGGCCCAGGGACGGCTGATCGACACCCCCGATCCGACACGCAAACGCCTTCCGATCGCAGTCACCCGAACCGTTCTCAACACCTACGTCGTTCGAGCGGCGGAAGACTTCCCCGGCGCCTGGGCATGGATTCTCGACGACGACAAGGGTCTGGCGATCCACATTGACCGCGGGGACGGCCTTGCGGAGTCCAGGCCGTCACCCGACCTAGCGACCTTGTGCGCCCTCCAAGACGCAGGTGTCGACGTCGTCATCGGACCTGATACCGACGCCGCTCCGCTCCCGTTCACCGCGACGCTTCGTGTTCAGCTGGTGGACCTTGACAATCATCTTCGATTGCTTGGCAGTTCGGCCCCAAATGCACTGCTGCCGGACCGTTCCGCCGCCGACTTCGCATCACGGGCGATTCTGCGCGACACCTACTACGACCTCTCCAAGTACACGGAGCATTTGGAGACCCCGTTCTCGCTGCCCCGCGAGACGAACCGCCAGATCGCCGCCGAGACGCTCGAATTCGTCGCTTCGAAAATCGATCGCCTTCTGGCCGGCGAGGCGGTCTTCCGCCCCCTTCGGGTCAACGCTCAGGAGTTGTCGCCATCGAGCGGTCAGGCGTCCGCACAGCGGGGCGGCTCCACCGTCTTCTTCAACCCGCGCGTTCTCCTGGAGTACCCGCAGACCCTGGCACGGTTCGGTGACCGGTATGTCCGCCGTTCGGACATGCTGACCGCTCAGTTGATGCGAGACCAACTTGGCCTGAACATCGTCATGCACCCTGCAGCAGGTGTGCGCCACGATCGATCATCCACCAAGCGGGCCAAGCTCGAGAACGAAACGCTGTGGGAAGATGTTCTCGGCTACGCGCTCTATCGCGCTGCAAACGAGGTCGTGCAACAGCGTCCCGCCAACAAGCGCCGCGAGCCGTTGTTGGCGTGGACCTCCACTGAACTCGACGCGGCCGTACGGCTGGTCAAGAAGTACATCTCTGAGCGGCTCGCCGCGCTCACGCTCAACGGGTGGCGCATCGTTGGTCTGGCGGAGAGCGTCCGCCACTTGGCCGCGCGGATGGCACAGGCGGGATCACAATGGGCCGCCGGGGAGCACACGATCCACCTCGCACGCATTCGAGAGGAGATGGACCGCATCTGCGGGAACTTCAAGCCATCAGCGGTGGCCGAGTTCGCGGACCGGATTCGGAACAGTGTGCCCGACGCCGACATTCGAGCCGCGTTCACCTCAATGGACGGCCTGATCAGCGAGTACCGAGCAACGCTCGGAGACCTCGGAGACATCGATAAGGGATTGGCGGCCTCCCGTGAACGCCGTGCCAGGGCTCTCCTGAAAACGGTGTACCGCGTGAAGTCCGCTCGCCTCCTGGGGGCGGGCGGGGAGGGCATCGTGTTCACCGACGAGGATCGGGTCTACAAGGTCTTCGACCTGCTCAAGCGTCGTCCGAACCACGACACGCTCGCCACGCTTACACACTTTCGTGATCAGTTCGAGCATGCGCGGCATCTGTATCCGCTTGCACGCGTCGAGGTCAAGGACGGCACGCTGTTGGTGGTGTACCCGTTCGAGCCGAGCGAACCGTACGCTGGCGGGCGTGGGACAGAGATCATCGGTCTACTTCGAGAGTGCAAGGCCAACGGCATCGTTTTCAGAAACATGCACCCGAAGAACCTGCGGGTGTCGGCGACCGGTCTCAAGCTCATTGACTACGGCTCGGACGTTCGTTCGTTTACGGACGCGGGCTATCGCGCGATGGCAGAGCGAGCGTGGCTGACCTGGCGATGGCCCCACCGCGCCGACCTCGAAGAACTGATGCGACGCGCACTCACGGACAAGACCCTTCCCGAACTCGACGGATTCAACCGGTTCTGGATGGCGCTGAACGAGGAGAAGCCCTCCGCGACGCGGATCGTTGCCGCGACGGTAGACGACATCCTCCTCAAGTCCCCGGCGAAGCGAGTCCTTGACTATGGCTGCGGCAAGAAGGCACGAAGCGCCCGCCGCCTCGCTGAAGCGGGCTTGCAGACCGTCGGGTTCGACCCCGGCGAAGGGATGCCCGCGAAGTGGGCGGAGCTGGGGCAAATCCCAAAGGGTCTCGTTCTGACAAATGAGCGAACAGCCGCGCTGGCCCACGCCCCCTTTGATGCGGTAGTGTGCTCGCTCGTGATCTGCGAGCTCGGAGATGAACCGGAATACGAGCGAGCCCTGGCAGACCTCCGTGCGTCGATCCGCGACGACGGTCTACTGGTCATCTCCTTCTGCAATCCCTTCGCCACCTTTGGCGGCCCCACTTCGCTCCACCGCTGGCGTGAGTTGCCTGTGGGCGTCACCTACGAGGACACGTTCTGGTACACCGAAAACGCGGAGACCGGCACCGGCCGCCGCGAGTTCCACAGGCCGCTGGCCAGAGTGGAGCGGGACCTCCTGCGCCACGGCATCCAAGTGGACCGTCGTGTTGAAAGCCGCACAGTGGACACCGAGCGCTTCGAGCCTGCGTCGGACTTCATCACGCTCGTGTGCCGACCCATTCCCGTTCCCAAACCGCCCCGGACGGTTGCGCTCGTCATCAAAACGTGCGCGATGGAGGCCACGACCCTCGAGCGGCAGGTCGCCCACCTGGTCGCACAGCTTGAGGGTCCCCGCACATTCCAGGAGCGAGTGCTAGCCATCGACTCGCTCCGCGACGGCTTTGTGCGACAGCACGCGGGGTCGGATTGGAATGCCCTCCAGGAGGCAGCCGAGCGGCTCTTGCGGCGCGGCATCATCGACCGCATCGTCCAAGGGCCCGGCGTTGGCGGCGATTCACGCCGGATCGTCAAAGAGTGGTTTGGCATCGAGTCGGACAAGACACACACGAGCCAGGGTGCTCCCCTGGCAACTCCGCTGCTGGCGATGGAGACCTGCACGGGCGATTACATCCTCCAGGTTGACTCGGACCTCCTGATCAGCCGTGGCGACCGCGCTCACGATTATCTCGGCGAGATGATCGCGGCGATTGAGGCGACACCGCATGCGGTCACCGTGTCGCTGAACGTCCCGCAACCCTCGTCGCAGCCTTTCACACCCGGCAACGACGGCGGTCCGTGGCGCGTCGAGGCTCGCGGATGTCTCCTCCACAAGGCCAGATTGATGGCGGCACGCCCATTTCCAAACGAACCGGATGCAGGTGCTCCACAGCACTCATGGCATCGTTCGATGGACATTGCCGCCGCGGCAGGGAGCATCGTGTCACTTCGAGGAGGCGGAGCTCAGGCCGCGTTCATCCATCCACCGAACGAGTTCAAGCGGTCGGTAATGGACTGGATGCTCCTGATGGACTTGGTGGAACAGGGACACATGCCAGCAGGGCAGATGGGTCGGGTGGAGCTCGTCGGCGGGCCGCTCCTCTGGGTGCCCAGAAATCGATCCGAACCCTTCGTCTTCGTGATCACAGGGCGCAACGTGCCGCCAGGGCGTGCAGCCCGGTGCCTCGAATCGCTCGCGTCCCAGCAACGGCAGGACTGGGGTGCCGTCATCATCGACGACTGCTCTTCCGGACTCGCTCGCGAGTCGCTGAGGTTGGCGATCGAGCCTTGGCGTGAGCGGGTCACGCTCATCCAGCCCCGCGAGCGGCGGGGGCAGCTGGCGAACATGACGCTGGCGATCCGTCACGTCTGCACAAATCCCGACAGCGTGATCATCACCCTCGACCTCGATGACGCTCTCATCGGGAGCTCCGTTCTGGATCGGTTGGAGAGTGAGTATCTGAAGGGCGCGGACGTGACGGTCGGCTCGATGCTCCGCACCGACAAGCACGCCGATTATCCTGTGTCGTTCGACGGTCCACGGCAATCGCGTGGAGGAAACGTCTGGCAACACCTTCGCACATTCCGCAGGCGCCTGTTCGACGCCATCCCCGATCACGACCTGAAGCTCGCTGATCGCTACGTCGACATCGCCGTCGACTGGGCCTTCATGATTCCGATTGTGGAGATGGCGGCGCGGCCAACGTGGATTCGTGAGCCCCTCTACCTGTACGAGCCGTCGGGGCTCGGAAAGGGGGCCGATAGAATCAACCGTGAGGAGCAGATCGCAGCGATATTCGCCAAGCCACCACGCCGTCCGCAAGCCGGAGCGTCGCCGGCGACCATCCTGGACCCGCAGCACATGGCCGCCGATGTGTGGGGGCAAAACGGTGGGGTTCTGTTCCTGCGCCACGGCGAACGACCGTCTTTTGCCGGTCTGGATGCCGTACAGAGGGACGCCGTCAAGTTGACAGATCAGGGGCGCGACACCGCGCTGCGGCTGGGGAGGGTCCTCGGCAATGGTGTGCTGATAGCGTCGAGCCCGGTTCGCCGGGCCGTCGAAACTGCAGCCGCGATCGCGGAGGCTGTTGGCGTGAGTGAATCGGAAGTCCGCCGGATCGACGCGCTGGTGAACTTCCGCATCGCCGACACGGACGCCTATGAGACGGTGAAGCGCCGGCTTGGTTGGGCCGGCTTGATGACCGCGTGGATGGATGGGTCGCTCGACAGGGGCATCCTCATCCCCTGCCACGACTTCGCCCGTTTGGCAATCGACGCGGCGCTGGCGGCGGGCGAGACGGCCGGGCGCTCGCGGGTGGTTGCCGTGACCCACGATTTCATGATCATGGCGTTGATGGCTTCGCTCCGGGGTGTTCGGGTGACGGCGGTGCCGTACCTTGGTGGTGTGTTTGTCAGCCTCGACGAGGCCCAAACGATGCGTAAGCCGGAGATCATTCAATGAGCGAATCCAATCAACCTCCACTCCCTCCAACCCGGCGCCCGCTCATCGCGGTGATCGGCGATGCCAAGCTGGAGGCGGGTTCCGTGAAAGACAAGCTTGCCGAGGACATCGGTCGATCCCTAATCGACGCCGGATATCGCGTGCTTACCGGCGGGCTTGGTGGTGTGATGGAAGCGG
This sequence comes from Phycisphaeraceae bacterium, assembly GCA_015200025.1. Lineage (GTDB taxonomy): Bacteria > Planctomycetota > Phycisphaerae > Phycisphaerales > UBA1924 > UBA2396. The sequence continues at coordinate 2,522,422 of CP054186.1, forward strand.
CCTGCCGTGGCGCTCGCGCGTCCGCCAAACATCAGGCTGGGGACACGGTCGGTGTAGTTCCCGGCCATGACCCAGGGGAAGCCAACGCGTTTGTTGACATCGCGATTGCCTCCGGCCTGGACCATGTCCGCAACTCGGTTGTGGCCCACGCCGACGCTGTCATCGCCATCGGCGGCGGCGCGGGCACGATGTCCGAGATCTGCTTCGCATGGATCTATAAACGCCTGATCATCGGTCTCCGGGTCGACGGTTGGAGTGGAAGGATGGCCGAGCAGCGAGTTGACGATCGCATCCGCTATCCGAACCAACCAGACGACCGCGTGTTCGGAGCTGACACAGCCGTCGGCGCAATCCTTCTCTTGGATGAACGGCTGCCGCGATGCAGCGCACACCACCGGGGCGTGGCACGGCGTCAGTAATTCAGCCCCAAGCAGTTCGGCGCCAGGACCGGCGAAGTGTTACCCTAACCCTGCATGAACGACCTGCTTCCTGGCACAGAGGTACAAGCACGAGGACTGCGATGGCAGTTGGTCTCCTGCGATCAGCAGCACGGCCGTGCGGTTTATCGCCTGCGCGGGCTCGGCGGAACGGTTGCCGGTCAGGAGATCGAACTTCTTGACGGATTGGACGAGATCCAGCCGATTCGGCACGACGTAGACCCAAAGAAAGCCGGTAGGCTGCGGGAATGGCTGCTGTATCACGAGGCGTTCGTGCTCGAGCAGGCCCTCGGCCCGCACGCGCTTCTCGCCGTCCAGCCTGGGCGACTGGAGATTCAACCCTATCAGCTTGTACCGGTGATTCGGGCATTGTCCATGAGCCGAGTCCGTTTGCTCCTGGCAGACGGTGTCGGTCTGGGCAAAACCGTTCAGGCCGGGCTCGTCATGACCGAACTGATGGCCCGACGGCTGGTGCAGCGGGTGCTGGTCATCTCGCCAGCCGGCCCTCTTCTTGAGCAATGGCGAACCGAGATGCGAGACCGGTTCGGCCTGCGACTCCAAGTCGTTGATCGAGCCAAACTTGAGGAGGTTCGACGGCAGACGGAGCTTGGCGCCAACCCCTTCGATCATCTCCCCCTCTCACTGACATCGATCGACTTCGTGAAGCAGGAACGGGTCCTGGCAGAGCTCGAGCGAAGCGCATACGACCTGGTAATCATCGATGAGGCACACCACTGCGTCGATCCCGGCGCAGGTGCCTTGGCGGATGACTCACTTCGCCGGCGCGTCGCGCAGGTGCTCGCCGGCCGTACAGATTCGCTGCTCCTGCTCACCGCCACGCCGCACGACGGCAATGACCGCTCCTTCGCATCCCTGTGCGAGTTGCTCGACCCGTCACTCGTCGACGGCCGCGGCGTCGTTCGTGGCGATCGATACCGCCGGCATGTGGTCCGCCGCCTGAAGCGCCACGTTCGAGACGCCGCGACGGGTAAGCCTCTGTTCCCCGAGCGAAAGGTCCTGCCCCAGCGGATCATCGTTGATCCAGCCCGTCACAAGGCGTTTGCCGATCTGACCCGCGGCCTCCTTGCATTGATTGCGCCAGAGCTCAGACGCGCCATCCGGGACAAGCGGTATAGCGATGTGCTCTCGTTCTTCGCGCTTCTCAAGCGGAGCGTGTCGACGGCCGCGGCCTGCCGTTCCACACTCGACGTCGTCGCCGATCGGTTTGACGCGGCCGTTGCCGATCAGGGTGAATCGCAGGAGGCACGCCGCGAGCGCATTCGAACCCTGCGCGATGTCCGGCGCCGGCTCGATCGGTTTGGTGTCGGGACGGCCGACGAGGAGAACGAGATTCAGGCGCTTGAGGTTGAGGACATCGCGCAGCAGCTAGCCGAACTGGAGCGAACAGCACGGGCGGCCGGCCGTCGGATCGATCGGAGCATCTCAATCCGTGACAGCCTTCGTTCGCTCGTCACGCTCGCCAAGGCCGCCGAGCTTGCCGACCCAAAGCTGGACGAACTGGTCAGCCAGATTCAGACCATCAGGGCGCCATTGCCGACCGCCAACATCCTCATCTATACGGAGTACACCACAAGCCAGAACGCCGTGGCGGAGCGTCTCAAGCGCGAGGGCTTGCTGGTACTCACGCTCAGCGGCAACGATTCCGAGAGGGTTCGGCTGGAGACCACCGACCGCTTCCGCACGACTCACGGCCTCATCATGGTCTGTACGGACGCTGCGGCCGAGGGCCTCAACCTTCACCAGCGCTGCCACAATCTCATCCACCTGGAGTTGCCGTTCAATCCCAACCGTTTGGAGCAGAGAAACGGCCGCATCGATCGGTATGGTCAGGTGTACCCACCGATCGTTCGGTACCTCCACCTGGCCGGCACGTTCGAGGAGAACATTCTCCTCCGCCTAATCGCCAAGTACGAGCGCCAGCGGGCCATGCTGACTTTCGTGCCGAACACCCTTGGCGTGACAGCGTCACCCGAGCACACGGCGGGCCGGTTGCTCCAGGGGATCATTGATTCGGAGGGGTCGCTCTTCTCCACGCCGGCGCCGAAGTTCACACTGTCGGAAGGCGACCCGGCAGATGGTGCGGGTGGCGCCGTGACGGAGTTGCTCGAAGAGATAGATCGCAGTTTCAGCAGCTTCGAGAAGGCAGCCAAGACGAACACCTGGCTGGCCGACGCAGGCTCGTTCGCCGAGGAGGCAGTAACACGGGAGGCACAGACGGCCAAGACCGAGGGCGATCGGGCTGCGGATATCGACCTTGCCCGATTCGTGGTCGGTGCGATCCTCCGCGATGGAGGTGATCTCCGTGGCAAAATCACGGACCAGACGTTCGAGGTACGGCTTCCAGGGGCTTGGGGCGTCGATCTCAGCGACACCCCCGGCGCCGAACCCGAATCGCGGTCGGCCCGGGTCACGGTGAACAAGGATGTGCTCTTCGACGCACAGAAGCGTCCCGTCGGGTTCCTCGGCCGCTCACACCCGCTCGTGCGGCACGCCATCGACCGAGTGCGGCACACATCACTTGGCGATGGCGCCGGTGGCGCCGGCGGGGTCGATCCGCGCGCTTCCGCCGTGGCGGGCGCCGTCGCCGAACCAACGCTGATCTGCACCTTCCTGGCACGCATCATGAGTGGGGCCGGGCGTGAGTTGGAACGCGTCGTCAGCGTGAACGTGGCCGAAGTCAAGCCTCCGACATACTCGGAAGATCCTCACGCATGGCTGGCCGCCGCCGATCCCGACCGCGCGATCAGCCCGACGGGCGTCTGGGATAAGCACTTTGCGCGGTGGGTGGGCGGCGCTGCCGACCTGACCCGCACGGCCGGCGTTGCCGCCGCCGCCGGCTTCATGGCGACTGGACAGGCCTTCACCAAGGAAGCCCGTGAGTCGGTCGTGAATGAGCGGACCGAGCTCGAACGCTGGGTGTCAGAGCGTGCGGCCGACCTGATCCCGGGTGCGGCCTCGAAGGCGAGCCAGCCGGCCCTCTTCGAGGCTGCGCAGGCAAAGCAAGCCAAGCCGGCCGCGGCCCCCGCGACAACGCCGCTGGCCAAGCTGGAAAACCTTCGAGGCGACGCCAGCCAATCGACGAAGTTCCGAAGCGAAGTTGAGGCCGTGCTCAAGTCCTATCACTCCCGGCTCGATCGGCTCAACGCCCGACAGAACCTGAGCGAGCCGGAGATCACACCGCTCGGCATCCTGATGGTCGTGCCTGAGGCTCTGGCCGCCGCAGGAGGCAAGCATGGCGCTTGACTTTCTGCGCTTCGGACACCTGACGCTCAGCGGTCCCGCTCTGCCAGAGCCCTTTGTCCGATTCGAACTCGAGCGGGCCCTGGCGAAGCTGAAGCTGCTGCCAGATTCAACCGGCCTGAGCGGACAGAAGGTCGGCGATGAGTGGAAGGTCTTTCAGCGGAAGATCCGCGACATTTCGGCCAATAGCGGCCCGCTCGCGATCTCCAACAAGGTCCTGGATCCGCTGACTTCGCGACTCGGTTATGCCACCCTTGACGATGCGCAGGAGGTGCAAACCCGCGAGGGCCTCGAATCCGGCGGTGCCCTCATGCAGGCCGCGGCTCCCGGCTCCGAAGCCGCTCCCCCGCACATCCGTTGCTGGACCACCGACTTCGATGCCGACCTTGATGCCCCCACCAGGCGGGGACACGCGTACCGCTACAGCCCGACACGCATCGCACAGCGCGTGCTCCTGGCCTCGGGCGAGCGCCTCGGCCTCCTCACCAACGGCACGCAGCTCCGTTTGCTGATCTGCGACCCTACCCGCCCTGACTCGTTCCTCGAGTTCGACCTGACCGCCTGGGCCGGGTGCCGCGAAATTCCCGACAGTTACCTCCTCCTGCTCGCTCTCGCGTCGCCGGCCGGCGCCAAAGCCCTCCCTGAGATCGTCGAAGAGGCGAGGCTCAAACAGAACAAGGTCACCAAGGAACTGCGTGTTCAGGCACGCTTGGCCGTCGAGGAGTTCATTCAGAGCATCATCGACAACGATGCCAACCGCGAGCGCCTCGCTGCCGCCGCCGACAAGTCCGCCCTCGCCAAGCAACTCTGGCACGAGGGCTTGGTTGTCGTCTACCGCCTGCTCTTCATCCTCAAGTGCGAGACGACCAGCGATCCATCGCGGGTGTTCCGCTTCGCCTCTTCCACGCTGTGGAGGAACACGTATTCCCCGAGCACCGCACTCGCGAAGGTCGTCCGAATGGTCCTCGATGAGGGTGCTCAGTCCGGGCGCTTCCTTGAGGATGGTCTCCGCATCCTTTTCAGCATGTTCGAGAAGGGCGTGGATCACCCGGGCCTGACTGTCCGTCCGCTCGGCGGCGCGCTCTTTGGCGCCCAGTCGGCCCCGCTCCTGGCCGAACTGAAGTGGGGCGAGCAGGCCGTCGCACACCTGCTTGATCGCCTCCTCTGGACCTCGCCCAAGCGCGGCGCTGCCAGCCGCGAGCGCGTTCACTATGGGCCACTCGATGTCGAAGACCTCGGCCGCGTCTACGAGGCCCTGCTCGAACTGGAGCCGGGCATCTCAACGGAGCCCATGTGCCGCCTGCGCCGTCAGAAGCTCGAGGTCGTCGTCCCTGCGGCACAGGGTGAGAAGTACAAGCCGGTAGCCGCGGCGCCCCCGCCCGACACGTCGGATGGCGATGATGACGACGAGACCACGGACGACGCCGACGGCGCTGATGAAGAAACACCTGCCCGGGGCAAGAAGACCAAGGTCGAATGGATAGAGGTCATCCCGGTTGGCCGGTTCTACCTCCGCGTCGGCTTGGGTCGAAAGGCCAGCGGGTCGTACTACACGCCCCATTCGTTTGTCCGTTTCCTCGTGCAGGAGACACTCGGCCCGCAGTGCGCCGAGCGCAGCCCCCCGGACGACCCCAACCCGGGCGAGATCCTCAAACTCAAGGTCCTTGACCCAGCTTGTGGCAGTGGACACTTCCTGGTCGAGGCCTGCCGATTCCTTGCTGCGCGGCTCTACGAATCAGCCCGCCTCTGCGATGAGCAGGCCAGCGAACTCGAAGCCAAGGCCGAGGCTGAAACCGACGCCGCGGCCAAGCAGAAGCTCGTCGAGCGCGCCGCCGAACTCAGCCGCCGTCTGAAGGATCTGCCCGACTCCGACGATGAGTTGCTCTCGTACCTCCCCGGCCGCTCACCAGAGGGCGGCATCACCGGCTTCTCGCAGGCCAAGGCCGAGGGCATCTGCCGGCGCCTCGTCGCGGTGCACTGCATCTACGGCGTGGACATGAACCCGCTCGCCGTCGAACTGGCCAAACTCGCTCTCTGGATCGAAAGCCATGCGGAGGGGTTCCCGCTCACGTTCCTCGACCACCGCATCGTCCTGGGCAACTCGCTCACCGGCCCGTTCTGGGACAAACTCACCATGGCGCCGGGCACACAGCAGCCCGTAGCAAACCTCTTCCGCCAAAACCTCGACCGCCTGTTCACGCAGCGTCTGAGCGATGCCCTGTCATTGGTCCGTGACCTGGAGGCGGGCGTCGGCGTCGATGTGGATGAACTGCGCAAGAAGCAGGCCATCAAAGGTGAACTCGACCGCAAGTTGATGCCGTTCCGTGTGCTCGCTGCGGCGTGGACGGGCGGTGTCATGCTCGGCACGGCTGTCGGCGAAGGCGAGCCAGCGTGCGATGACGACGCCTATGCCGCTCTGCTGAAGACCGTCGGTGAGACCGGCGATCTGCCCGAAGCGATCGGCGGCGACAACCTGCGTGTGATGATCGGACGCGGGCTGGGACTGCCGGCGGGCTCATTGGCGCCATCAAACCGAGATGAACTGCTTCGCTTGGCGTTAACTGGAGAGTGCCCCGCCGCACTGCCCTACGACCTGGCGTTCCCCGAAGTGTTCCACCCGACGGGCATTGCGCATGGACGCAACGGTTTTCATGCCGTGCTGGGAAACCCACCCTGGGATGTGGTCGAGGTTCAGTTACCCGAACTTCTGGCAGTGGTCGACCCCGAGTTCCAGAAAGGCGTACCTGGAGCGGTCGAGGAGGCTATTCAGCGGCTCGCGGGTGATTCAGAAACGCTACGTCAAATCGCTGACGCGAACCACCACCGCGATGAGTTCACGCGGATTGCTAAAGCCCTTTTGGATGATGCTCACGGGGGCATGGACTTGTACGCGTGTTTTGCGGCACGCTTCGCTGATTTGTCTTGCCAGTACGTCGGAATCGTCGTGCCTGATGGTTTCCACAGGAACAAGGAGGTCACATGGCTGCGTCGCCGCTTTTGGACTGGGCGCAGGATCGCTCGGATCGCGGGCTTTGTCAACACTAATTCTCTGTTTACGGATCTACCCGGCGTTGTGCAGTTTGATGTGATTGTGATTGACCTCCGGGGTGTCCGAAGGAGCGGCTTTCCTGCGATGTTTCGTCAACTCGACGACCAAGCCCTGTTTGACACGTCCGCATGGGCTGATTACCCGTGGGAGTTCGCAGAGAGCGCGAGTTCGGAGCATCTTACGCTGCTGGAGACTCGGACAACCGCAGACGCTCACGTATGTGGCGCGATCTACGCACCGCACCACGAGCGGCTTGGTGACGTGTTGAAGCGATGGCACATTGACCTAACGCAGGAAGTGAACAAACGGTTGTTCGGACACCACTTCACGCGCCTACATGAGATCCCAGATCTCCGCGACGTAGATACTCGCACGTCGGAGGGACTCTCCAAGAGTCTCGAACTTGGCATCATCCCATGTCTGGAAGGACGGTCGATTCAGATTCACAACCTGCTCTGGCCAGGCGAGCCAGGAAGCCACTGGAATCCAGTGCCGACACTCGGGCTCGACTGCTCTTCATCTGCATCGGCGGTGCGGGAAAAGCTGACTCAGATCGCTCCACGCCTTCGGTACTTTCGCCTTATGGCACGACAAACGTGCGGATCTCCACTCACCAATGAGCGGAGCGCCGTGTTTGCGGTGGTGTGTCCAGGGCTGAGCGCGATCAATAGTGTCATCGCAGAGACCCTTCCGAGTCGTAGGCCAAACAGTCATGCATTGACTATCGCGTCGTTGCTCGGCACGTTCTCCTTTGACTTCACTATTCGGATGCAAATCGGCCCGAATCTCAGTCTCTTCATCGTTGAGACGATTCCGATTCCGGGGCTCGATCAAGCGACGCGACTAATGCTCGCACACGGGGCGATGCGATTGGCGGCGTTGCACTCGGCGTACATGCCCTTGTGGCGTGAACAATTTGGCGACGAATGGCGCGAAGTCGAAAGACAGCCATTTGCTTGGCCAGCCCTGGCCGGGGACAAGGCGCGATGGGCTGTGCGTTCTGCGATAGATGCGGTGGTCGCTGACGCTTACGGACTGTCTCGCGAGCAGTACGCTCACGTCCTTTCGACATTTGGACACAAGTCGAGTCCCGAGGCATCGAAACTGTGCCTCGCTGGATTCGATGAACTCCAAGCTATTGGGTTGGAGGCCTTCTGCAAGAAGCACGACCCCTACTGGGACATCCCGCTCAACGAGAGTCTGCCAACGCCGGTTATCGAGTTGCCGACTCCATCTGCCGACAACGGTGCGCCGCCTGAGGGCGCTTCCGGGCGTCGCGGTCGGCGGCGCAACGGCGCTTCGACCGAATCCGGCCCGGTGCTCTGGGAGCAAAAGGACGGCCAGATCACGCTGGAGTCTCCCGGCCCCATCTTCGATGAGGGCGCCGCCGCTGCCAAGTCGTCCAACAGCCCCACTCCCGGCGCCATCGCCGGCCAGGTCGCGGCGATCAAGACGCTTCTTGGCCTGCGCAAGGTCATCACCAACGCCGACGTACAAGAACACCTCAAGTGCGACCCCGCCACTGCCCGCGCGGTGCTCAAGCAACTCGTCGAGTCCGGCGCCGCGGTCGTTGAGGGCAAGGCGAAGGGCACCAAGTACCGGGCGTCGGGAGGCTCGCGATGACGACGCCCATTGTCTTTGCGCGGATCGGATGGATGGAGTGGTACCGCGGGCCCCAGGAGGGCGATGAGCGGCCGCGCGGCGGCGGTAAATGGAACGAAGAGAACATCGGGAGCGAGGTCTTCAACTTCCGCGAGATCGGTGGGCGCCTCTACGGCTACTTCGAGACGATGGGCTCGAAGACAAACCTCCGGCGCATCGATCGCAACGCACGCGGCGACAAGGTTGCAGGGGTGACGGTCGTGTTCATCGCCACCCGTCCTCCCACGCTCGGGGGCGGGCAGGTTGTGGTCGGTTGGTACCGCAACGCGACGGTGTTCGCTTCACGAAGTGATCGGCCCAAGCCGGGGCAGGGGTACTTCTTCGTGTGCGAAGCGAAAGCCGCGGACTCCTGTCTCCTGCCCTTGTCCCGTAGGGTTCACCGAATCCCTGCCCACGTGAAGGGCGGATTCGGCCAGAACAACGTGCGTTATCCGCTCACGGAAGCAGGAAAGAGCGACATCCAAGCCTGGATGAGATCGGCACTCACTTCTACCGATGAGTACCAGGGGCCGAATCTGCTCGCCGGTGCGGCGGCCAGTGTCGAGGATGAAGTCGCCGCGCTCTATGAACAGGCGGAGATAAAGGGGTCAGGCCAAGGCTTCGGGGGCAGCCCAGCAGAGCGGAAAGCAGTCGAGGACTGGGCGATGAAGAAGGCGGTTGCGCACTTCCGGTCGCTCGGCTATGACACCGACCCCGAGGTCCATCGAACCAAGCCCTACGACATTGCGTGCTCGAAGGCCGGGGCCGATCCGCTCTTCGTCGAGGTCAAAGGCACCGTCGGTGCCGGGGTGAGTGTCATACTGACCCGCAACGAAGTGAAACACATGCGCAGTCATACCGGTCAATGCGCCCTCTATGTGGTCTGCGGGATTCGGCTGAGGCGACGAGGCAGGGTGCTCGTCGCATCCGGCGGTGTCTGCCGTGTCTACCAGCCGGTGCGCGTGGATGAGAAGTACCTTTCTGCCATCTGCTATGACCTCGCCTTGCCAGAGGAGTGAACTGGGAGCACGCCGTTGACGAATGGTCCATCCATCACGAACGCCGACGACGCCAAGCTGATCGCTCTGATCGGCGGCGCGGAGCGTCGCGTGCTGCTGTTGGCGCCCGGCGTGAGCGAGGCGGTGGCCGATGCCCTTCTGGGCGCGTGGACTCGCTTGGGCGCAAGCCAAGTCACGGTCATTCTGGATGTGGATCCCGAGGTATGTAGGCTGGGCTTCGGTACGCTCGGCGCCGTCGAGAAGATCCGGGCCGCCGCGGCGCCGGCGGGCACGATGCTCCATCACCAGCCGGGCGTGCGGATCGGCGTGCTGGTCTGCGACGATGTGACGCTGGTGTTCAGCCCGGCGCCGCTGCTCATCGAGGCCGGCTCCACCCAGTCCAATCGGCCCAACGCGATCCAACTCGGCTCCGTGCCTGAATCTGTGGCCCGGGACCTGGGCCTCGGCCCGCGCCCGGATGTCGAGCGCATCGTGGGGCTCGATCCCGTAAGGCCGGACCAGATTGCGAAGGTGAAGGAGGACCTCGATGCAGCGCCGCCGGTGAAGTTCGACCTGGCGCGGCGGGTGCGAGTGTTCACATCGCGCTTCCAGTTCGTCGAACTGAGCATGACCGGGTGCTACGTCTCGCGGAAGAAGGTGCCGATCCCCAGCAGCCTCGTCGGACTGGCAAAGACCGAGGACATCGAGCGGCAGTTCCATGCCCACTTCGACCTCATCCAAAAGGGCGCCCTTGAGGTGAAAGGCAAAGGTGGGAGGTCGATCACGGAAAAGGGGCTACAGGACAGGCGAAGGGCGGTTGAAAAGAAGTTCCTGGTGTCGCTGCCCGAGTATGGCACCGTTGTGCTGCGGGCGAACAAGCTGAAGTTCGAGGAGGCCGTGGCGACACTGACGGCGGAGGTCGCGGAGTTCGCGGCCGGCGTGAAGGGGGAGGTCGAGAAGCAGATCAAGCGGAGCCGCGAGGCGGTCGTCAAGGCGCTGCTTCCCGCGGTGGAGCGCAACCCGCCCGACCAATACTGCAAGACGCATGGCCCGAAGCCACCCAAGGACTTCCTGAAGAAGCGGCTGACCGAGGACATCGAGAAGGCGTTCGGCACAGCGGAGGCGATCGTCGAGGAGATGAAGGTCAAGGTCGTATTCAAGGACGTGGCCTACGAGTCGCTTGTGGATGCCAAGTTCCTGACGGTCGCCCGAAAGGCCATGCCGGACGTGAAGTGGCTCCACGAGGAGTTCGAGGCACCGGGCGCATCACCTGTCCAGAAGTCGGACAGCCTCTTTGGCGGCACGGGATAGGGCCTGCGGCTGGGGTCCCCGCCTCGCTGTCCGGCGTGACCCGATAACCAGACAAAAACCGATCGATTGTCTTGACATGCCACGTGTGGTATCATTTGATACCAGGAACTCGGCCCGTATGCCGACGAATGGTATCACGGAGCCGGCTGCGGATGGCCAATGCGGACCAGCCCACAATCCTGCGAATCCGCGCCATGGCCTCCGACGCCGCCAAGGTGATGCTGAGCAAGCAGGCGTTGTCAGACCTGATGGCGTGGGGGCTGAAGAAGGAGGACGTGTGCGACGCGATCGTGGAATGGATCGACGCGGGGGAGAGGGTGAAGGAAGTGGTGCTCCACACCTATCCGGGGTTGCAGGGCCAGCCGGCCTTCGAGTTGAAGCCGCGACTGTGCAACCGGTTGTTCTACATCAAGGTCGCGTTCTTCACCCCGCCGGGGAGCACGGAGGCGATGCTTGTCGTCTCGTCGCACCCCGACCATTAAGGAGAGAGCGATGAACCAAACCCCATGCCCGATCTGCGGCAAGAACAGCCTGGCCGAGAAGCACGGCGAATACCGATTTGAGCCGCCGGAGGCAATCCCCGGCGGCGCCATCGTCGTGCCTGACGCGACGTGGTACGAGTGCGGTGCCTGCCACGAGCAGATCGTGCCGCCTGCGCTAGAGAATGCCATTGAGCGCGAGCGGTACCGTCGCCTTGGTTTGCTGACGCCTGAGGAGATCAAGGCAGTGCGTGAACGCACGGGCCTCAGCGCCGTCGATATGGCCACGCTTCTCAGCGTTGGCGAAAAGACCTACACGCGATGGGAGAACGGCCGTTCGCTTCAGAATAAGTCCAACGACACGCTGATTCGACTGGTCGACCGCAACGCCGAGATCTTCGAGATCGTGGAGGCGGAACGCCAGCCCGGGCGAGAGGCAATGGTCCGCAACTACGTGATCAACCTTGAGACGCTCAAGGGGCGACAAGACGTCGCAATGGCCGCGCACGGCGCCGACCTGAGCACGTCCGACTTCGAAGCGATCCGTGTAAAGCTAGTCGAGTTGCGTGGCATCAAGCGAGCCCAAGGATGACGACGTTTCAGTCAAGCTACCTCGAACTGGAGCCGCGCGAGCTGGTGCGGTTCGTGCTGCGCGAGGCCGGCCAGATTGACAACGATGCGGTCAATCCTGCGGAACTGCTCGACTACCTCAAACTGGCGTACATCAGCTTCGACTTCACACGTGAGCTTCCGTCAGAGATTCGGCAGCGAGTCTCGTCCGGACAGCCACGGGCGCTGCTGTCGTTTGGCGATCGGCTTGTCGCCACTGACTCCTCGTTGTCGGAGCCGAAGTCCCGGTTCAGCGTGCTGCACGAGATCGGGCATTACCTGCTACCACATCATCAGCACACACTCTACGTCTGCGATGATCTGGGAATGAGCGCCTGGACACGCTTGGCCTTCGAGCAGGAGGCCAACTCGCTCGCAGCGGACCTCATGTTCCAGGGCGAGCGATTCTCCCTCGAAGCCAACAGCCTCCCAGTGTCGGCAGCAGCGGTCAAGCAACTCGCCGAGAAGTACAAGGCGTCATTTGAGGCGACCGCTCGTCGATTGGTTGAGAAGAATTTCAGGCCGTGCATGCTCGTGGTGTTCAAGCAGGATTCGGGCCGTCAGGTCGTCGACCCAAGCGCCGCACAGTCCTGGACGGTGAAGTACTGCGTGGCATCACCGAGCTTCAAGCTGCGGTTCTTCGATCGAGTGAGTGGTTCGATCCCGGCGCCTCTGCTGGCGCGGGTGGCCGTACCTGGCCGCGACATCGCGAACAGCGTTCAGGAGAAGGTACAGGTTGGCGCAGCGACCGGTGGCGAGCAGCGCCGAGTCAATGCCGAGTTCTTCTGGAACACGTACAACGTCTTCGCTCTCCTGACTCCAGAGGCGCCGGACGCTCAAGGGTGACAGATCATGGCATTCAATCCGCTTGCAGTTCTTGATGACGTCACCCAGGAATACCGGGACTACATCCAGACGGAGTTTCGTGCCAAGGACCTGACCCTGCGGGAGCGGCTGGCCGCGGCCCTCGAACGGGAGAACTTCCTCTGCCGCGAACCGTTCTTTCAGGCACACCGGCCCTTTCGATCGGGAAAGAAGTGGCGCGAACTGCCGCTGGACGAAAAACTCGCTCGAGTGATGGAGGAGCGGGCGACGCGATTCGGGGCAAAGGATCCCCAGCACGCGTACACCCACCAGTCGGGCGCAATCGACGAGTTGTTGAGTCCGACGCCACGCTCCGTCGTCGTGACCACGGGCACGGGTTCGGGCAAGACAGAGGCGTTCTTGCTCCCCGTGCTACAGAACGCGCTGATGGACGCTCGTTCGTTCGATGGACGCCCGGGCCTCACCGCGATTCTGGTCTATCCGATGAACGCGCTCGCTAACGACCAGCGTGAACGCATTGATGAGTATCTCGCCGCCGCGGGGTTGGGCAACGCGGTGAAGGTGGAGCAGTACGACAGGTCGAGCAGCCAGGATGATCGGGCGCGGATGAGGAGCACGCCTCCGCACATTCTCCTGACGAACTACATGATGCTGGAGTACTTGCTCGTTCGCCCCGCCGACCGAGACGCGATCTTCACGAACCACCGCTGCCGGTTCCTGGTGCTCGACGAGGTCCATACCTACCGCGGCACGCTTGGCGCCAACATCGCGATGCTGATCAGACGCCTCAAGGCGCACCTCGGAGCGGCGCCGCAGGCATGGAACGCCCAACCGGCGCAGGAGAGACAGGCCCAAAGGTTCCCGTTGCTCGTCCCGGTCGCCACATCCGCGACGATCAAGAGTATCGAAGAGGGGGCTGATCCAGCGGAGGCTCGGCGACAGCGGGATGATGCAGTGCGCGACTTCTTCGGGCGGCTCGCTGGCATTGAACCCGCCGCAGAGATTCAAGTATTCGGTGAAGAACTCCAGGAACAACAGATCCCACCGACAGCCGCGTACCCGGCGCAGCCGGTCACCGGTATTCAGGTCGATGTCAATGATCCCGACTCTGTGCGGCGGGCACTCTGCCGCCTTGCCGCCGTCGCCGATTCAACGACGCCCACGGATGCGGCAAACCGTTGCCGGCTGCTCTGGGATTTGAACGGATGGCTCATTCGCGCTCCGTTGTCGGTTGACCAGCTCATCGAGAAGGTGCGGACGGAGGCGCCAGCCAGAGCCACGGCAGACCTTGGGGCCATCCGTGATGAACTTCACACGGCCCTGCTGGTTGGGACTGCATTGCCCGATGGGGTGCCCGGTGTGCTGCGCATTCGTGCGCACCGCGTCTTTCGTGGTGGATGGCGATTCCATCAATGCCTTGAACCGAACTGCCGACACCTCCAGCCGATGGGCGAGGATGTTTGTGCCGTGTGTGCGCACCAGACGGCACCGCTGCTGCTTTGTCGCTCTTGCGGCGCGGACTATGTCGTGCTTGAATCCGAGAATCCGCAGGATCCGACAACGGCTCTGTCGCCGGCGGTGATCGCACGGGGCTCGGACCAGCCGGGCTGGCTTGTCTACGAGCCAGATCGGTTCGACGGGCAAGTCAACGCGGATGATGACGATGACGGTGATGATTCGGGGGATGCCCCCGACAATGGCCCTGCGGCGAATGGGAGAGGAGCCGGCGGTCGCGGGCGCCGTGGACCGGCCGCCGGTAGTGCGGCCGCTGCAGGTCAGGGCGCTCGCCCGCAGGTGCGCGGCACACGCGAAGGCAGGTTGAACTTCGGCACGCTTGAGTTCTTTGACGATCCCAATGCGGAAGGGCGCCACGTCGTGGTATCGCGGAACACGAAGCGGTGCCTTTGTTGCGGAGGCTCCGCCGGAAGCCATCCCGTCATCACGCGCGTGGAAATGGGCACGTCGGCCGCGGTGAAGGTGCTTGCTGAGGGCATCGTCGAATCACTCCACGAGTCGAATCAGGGTCAGCAGGGCTACGACGGTAAGGACCGTTTGTTGATCTTCGCAGACAGCCGGCAGGACGCTGCACACCAGGCGAGATTCATCCGGTTCACCGGCCGCTATGACCGGATGCGCGGCAGGGTGTACGCATTGTTGCGCCAGCATGGTGCTTTGAAGATGCAACGCTTGGCGGAACAGCTGGGCGAGGCTGCGGTGCGAACTCATGACAACCCCTTTCTACCAGCAGACCCGAATGTCGCAGTTCGCGGCGAAACGCGCGAGCGGGTGCGAGCGTGGGAGGAAGCGCCAGTCCTGGACCAGCTTTCAGCCAACGCCAACTATCGCGGCACCCTGGTGAACCTGGGCCTGATCCAAGTTCGTTACTCGGAATTGGATGAGCACATCCGCGAGCGCGGCGGCGAGTTGGCGCACCAGCTTGGCGTGAGCACCGATCAGTTGGTCCATGTGTGCCGGTGCGTGCTCGATGACATGCGGACGCACTCGGCGCTGTCTCGACAACTGCTGCAGTACCACCCTTCCTTTGTTGGGTATCCGGAAACGCTGCGGGCGAGCGAGTGGGAGCGCAGCGTCAAGGCCCCGGCGGGCTACATGTGCGACCGAGATGGTCGGCCGACGAACCTGCTCGATCGTGACGAGGTGGCGTACGGCATCACGGTGAGGTCAATTGCGCGATCCGCGACGAATCGAGGCCGCGCACCAGCCATTCAGCGAATAGTCGCAGAACTGGTACGCCGGTACGGCGGTGCGCAGGTCACGCCGAACGAGGCGTTGGCGGTCGTCGAGTTCCTTCGCCTTGCGGGCTTCGTCCAGCCGGTCGAACTCTTCGGCTTCCGATCGAGCCACTCGCTATTGCAAGTGAACGCGGAGGAAGTTGAACTCCTGCCCACAACGGACGCGACGCGCAGTCGGTGCGGAGTGTGCATGCGAGCTTGCGCCGGCGCCATGAATGGGGCGCCATGTCCAGCGTGTCACGGGACGATCCAACCCTGGCCGAGCGCAGAGTTCGCAACCAGTCGGGCAGTGCGGCGCGTTCTCGAGGGAGCAGTCGTTCCCCTGGATGCCGGTGAGCACACCGCACAGGTTCCTGCGGCGGTGCGAAAAGAGTTGGAGACCGACTTTAAGAACAAGGACGAGAGCCTGAACGTGTTGGCGTGCTCGCCCACGCTCGAGATGGGGATCGACGTCGGTGGCCTAGAGGCCGTTGCAATGAGGAACATCCCGCCCCGGCCGGACAACTACGCGCAGCGCGGCGGCCGCGCAGGACGCAGAGCTCGCATCGGACTTGTCGTCAGCTACGCCAACCGTCGCCCGCATGATCAGTATTTCTACGACCACCCGGAGGAGATGATCGCGGGCGAGGTGCCTACGCCGACGTTCTCCCTCTTCAACCGGGACGTGCTACTCCGGCACGTCGCCGCGATAGCGTTTGGAGCTGCTAACCCTGGACTCGCAGGACAGATGGTGACCTATGTCACGGTGGATGGCCAGGTTCAGCAAGAAAGTGTCGACGGGCTCAAGGCAGCAGTGACGGCAACCACCGAGCACACCGTCGAGCTGGCCCAACGAGCCCTCGGCATGCAGCTTGCAGCCGCCGGAGTCGATGAAGCGGGACTCCGGGCATATCTCGCGTCGCTCCCCGAGAGAATTCAGGGTGTCGTGGATCGTACTGCGCGACAAGTGCTCGAACTGCGGCAATCAATTGAACGCTGGGCCGAGGGGCTTCAGCAGGGCCAGCGCCATCTCGCGATCCGAGCCGGAGACCTCATCAACCGCTTGTTGGGTGTACGTGACACCACCGCTCGCGAAGGCCGCGATGCGGACGATCGATCTGCTGGGTACCCGTTGCGGCGCTTCGCCGAGTTCGGGATCCTTCCCGGATACGAGTTCCCTACGGAGCCGGCGTCGCTTCGCCTCTTGAGCGACGAGTACGAGGATGACCCGATCACGACGGACCGAAGGTTCGGCATCGGCCAGTTCCAACCGGAAGCGCCCGTCTTCGCGAGGTCAAAGCGCTGGCGCGTGTGCGGCATCGATACTTCATCTCCTTGGAATCCCCAGTCGGAAGGTCCGACTTGGCAGTACAGAGTCTGCCGAGGCTGCGGCCTTCGACACCGGGTCGATCACCCGCGTTGTCCTCGCTGCGGCGACGATTCTCCCGCGCCCAATCTGCCGGTTGTCGCGTATGGCGGTTTCGTCGCTGTGCGGAATGAGGCCCCGGTGATGCAGGAGGAGGACCGGTTTGCCGCCCGCGACCTGGTTCGAGTTCAGCCGCAGTGGGATGGCGAACTCGTTCGCCGGTGGACCCTTGCCGATGGCTGGCAACTCCAGCTTCGCCGCAACGAGACAGTGGACTGGCTCAACGAGGGGCCGGCGCCCACTCAGGCCGAACTTGCCGCGACCCCTGCCCAGTGCCTCCACGATGACGCCACTGGATACACACCGTGTGCCCAATGCGGCCGACTGCTCAACCCGGCGCCCGCGACTCCGGGAAACCGACGAGGCGGGCGCGCACAGTCCGATCCGTTCGGCCACGCGGCCTCTTGCCCGAGCCGAGGCCAGCCCCCCCAACGCGTGGCCATCGCGACATCCGGGCCAGCAGAGACCCTCCGACTCCTGGTTCCGTTGCCGGCGCCGCCAGAGGGCGACTCGGAGTGGATTGAGAGCGTTCACGCCTGGGCACGGAGCCTGGGCGAGAGTCTGTTCGCGGGGCTTTGTCACGCGTTCATGGTTGACGATGACGAGTTGTCCTTCGATGTTGAGGGTCCCTGGACCCGAGAAGCCGGCGGCGCCACGGGAACCTTTGTCTCACTCACGTTTACCGATCCAACGGTCGGAGGCTCGGGCTACCTCGAAAGGATTGGCAGCGATCTCCACATCGTCGCTCAGCACTCGCTTGCCCACTTGCAGCACGACGGCTGCGAGACGGCGTGCTACCGCTGCCTCAAGGCCTACCGGAACCAGCGGTTCCACACGATACTTCAGTGGCCTCTTGCAGTGCCAGCGCTCGACGCCATCGCGGAGGCCGCGCCCACATCCGCCCCTCCCGGCGCCACGGACGACCCGCGGCCGTGGCTCGAGGCGTATGCGGCCGGGGTCGGGTCTCCACTCGAGTTGAAGTTTCTGCGGCTCTTTGAAAGCCGCGGGCTCTCGTTGACGAAGCAGCATCCCGTCTCAGTCAGTGGCAGTGCGGGCCCGATCTCGATAGCTGACTTTGCATGCCCGGCATCGCGCGTGGCGGTATATGTGGATGGCGCTTCTGTGCATGTCGGGCACCGTGCCCGTCGGGACCGGTTGATTCGCTCGCGACTGTCGACAGTTTCGCCACCCTGGACCGTGGTGGAGTTGCGGGCATCCGACCTGGCGCGACCGGAAGAGGTCATCGATAGCTTGCGAACACTGTGCGGTACTCGGGGGCTGTGAGAGGGAGTCTTGTTGGTCCACTAGGATGGTCGCTCGCTGGCGTCCGTTCGGCGAGCACAGTGATATTGAAGCGTTGGAAATGAACGACAATGGGTGTGACACTCAAAGAACTTCGTGAGCAGGTCCAAGCCGACAAGCGGCTGGCGATCGAGGTCATCCAGAAGGCCGACCACGCCGTCGATCACTTTGATCACGCCGTTATGCTCCCGGACATCACCGGGCAGCCAGGAGCTGTCGCTCGCTTCAATCAGTTCAAACGTGATCAGCTTCGCGGATTGCAGGCCGTGGGTCGCAGCCCCTTCTTTGCCCGCATCGATACCGGTCGCACCGACGGTTCGGGCACTGAGAGAGTCAAACTGCTGGTCAGCAAGGCACGCGATACTGGCGGTGATGTGTACGGCTCAGATTGGGAGGTCGTCAGCTGGACGAGCCCAATTACGGCCTTCGTGTTGGATCGACCTGTCGGTGACCGAGTCGAGTTCGTGCGCCGGTCCAAAGTCGTCTATGTGGTCGGCGCGTCCGCAAAGTACGAGGAGGTCGTCCCCAGGGTCCGCAACGCTGATCTTGTGTTCGCCTCCGGCAAGACCAGTGTGGTGGATGAAGATGACCTGCTTGAGAAGATGGACGCCATCGTGGCGGCGCCGCCGGCGGAACCCGAGCCCGCTCAGTATGAGGCCAAGCCGACCTTTGGCCTCAGCGACATCATCGTGCTGGCGGACCAGCCGCAACGCGCGGCCATGATGCTGCCCTTCGAGCAGACCGTGATCATCGAGGGTCCGCCCGGCAGTGGGAAAACCAGCATCGGCATCATGCGGATTGCATGTCTCTACGATCAGCAGTGGGATGAGCTTGGGTTGGAAAAGGGCAAAGACGCTCCGTTCCACGACTACTCCAGCATGCAGGTCCTCGTCTTCAACGATGAGATGGTGGAATACCTGAAGGGTCTCGCGCAGTCGATCGGCGTGGAGAAGGTGTGGGTAGAGACAACGAAGGTCTTCTTTCAGAAGGTCTGCCGCGCCACAAGAATGCTGTCGGGAACAGAACGGGTCGACAAGCCGACTGCGGCGGCGCTCAAGGGCCGCGGGGAGGTGCTCGGTGCCTACTTCGCCGCGTTCCGAGCGCACGCACAGGCATATTGGTCCGATGGCCGCGGTGCCCTTCGAGAGGCGTTGTTCAACCTTGGGCCCGATTTTCTAGTCCTGGCGGACGAACTCGAGCGATGGATAAGGCGCGTGGCGCAGGCGCGGTTTGTCGAGAATGCGTTGACGGGAAGCATCGCGCTCGCGGATGCGCTCACCGCGACGGTCAGCGTCATTCGTGACGGGCAGTCGCCCACCCGTTTCTGTCTTGATTCGACGGGCACCATGCCCGAACACACCGGGCAGGGGCTCAGTCGTTTGCGCGAGGAGAGGCGACGCGAGGGCGTGAAAGCTGCCAGAAAGCTTGTTGAAGCTGCGGTGCGCGCCGCGTGCGACCGCGTGCGCATCACGCGGCTGATGTTTGGTCTACCGGAGTACGCCGCGCTTCTCGACGCCGCCCGCCAGGACGGCCTGCGACCCAAGGCGGTCGATGCCGGGGATCGATTGTGGCGTGCTCAATACTCCAAGGACAATCCATCCTACAGCGAGTTTGATCTGGCGGTGTCGGCGTGGCTCGGCAGCCGTGTCCTGCTTTCCTCTAGCGACCGGGAGACACCTTGGATAGGCGGCAAGCGAGAGCGATTCACGCACCTCGTCGTTGACGAGGCTCAAGATCTCTCGCCGTGCCACATCGTCACACTTGCGTCACAGCTCGCGCCCAAGGGCACGATGTCCCTCGTGGGAGACCTGCACCAAAACCTGAACCCACTGGCGGGGTTACGCCGCTGGGAGGATGCGCGACTTCGGGATGTGGCCAAGAGCGTGTTCGGCATCAACTATCGCCAAACGCGCGAACTTGGCGAGTTCCTGAAGGACCTCCACCGTGGATTGTTCGGCGAGGTTCCCGGATGGGCTGCCTCAGACAAGACCACCGGTGCACTGCCGCGAGTGGGCACGATTCGATCCTTGAAGGACCTGTCGAGGGCCGTGGCGGCGGAAGCGCGGCGGTGGCGAGATGAGATCCCGAACGCCACTGTGGCCGTGCTGTACGACGGCAAGATGGAACCTAAGCGCAGGCAATGGCTGCGCCGTCAGCTTGAGGAGGCCCTGAGCGACGAGTTGACGACAGTGGATGCCGTCAGTCCTGCATCGGGTGGAAGTCCGTTGCGACGGACTGATCGTGTCGTGATCGCCTCGGTGAAGCAAACCAAGGGCCTTGAGTTTGACGCGGTGGTTTTCATCGAAACCAAGCCAAGGTGGTCTCGGCCCGCTATCGAAGTGGAGGTGCGGGCCAGAAACGGGCTGTACGTCGCTGCAAGCCGCGCACGCGCTGGCCTTTCGCTGTGCATGGTCAATCTGCCTTCCTGCGTTGAAGAGGTTATGGAGAACGGAAGATGTGAACGGGCAGAGTGGCCCGAGGATCTGTAGCGCTGTCATGTGAGCATCTGGTGATGCCGCCGGCCGCGGACTGCTGCCCCGATCGATCGGGCGAGAAGCTGGAGGTCGCCTCGTGGAACCGATCACGCTCGATGACCTATGGACGGCGCTCGGTGACGACGAGCGGCGGCGCGCAGCCGATGCCTTCTGGACGTCCCATGTAGACCCGAAGGCCGACAAAGAGCGGGAACGGATTCAGGCAAAGCTGGCCCGCGCCATGAACTTCCGAACACAGTTCGTCCAACGGGCAAAGCCTCCCGACAAGACCAAGTGGCTGCTCGCACGGATTGGCTCGACCGATCTGCGTGAAGACCGGGAACTCCTGATTCGAGTCTGGCTCCTGACGCACCACCTGCCGGTAATTACCGCCTTCCTCGACGCGACCGCAGTCGCACACAACGCGGGCTTCATCGCGGACACCGCTGTCGCACCCCGTCCCGAGATCATCCGCGCCGCCCTGAAGATGCTCGTGGCCAAGGGCCCATCGCTAGCCGTTGGCGTGTACCTTGGGTACCTCTGTGTCTACTCAATCGAGATCCTCAAAGATGTGCCCGGCGCCATCGCTGCCGAGGCCATCGATCTCAGAGACTTGCTCGGGCTTCGCCCGCCAGCAACCGTCCCCTCTGGCGAGCGGACCTTGCCAGTCCCTGCGAGTCCGGTGACCGCTCCCGCACCCAAGCGAATCGAGGCCGACGAGTTTACCACGTTGGACAATCTACTGATTCGTCAGGTGGTCGCAACCGCGTTCCACGAAGATGGTGCGGCTACAGTCGATGAGTTAGAGGATCTCGTGGAGGAAGCCGTTGAACTGAACGCAAGCCGGCACCGCACCGTGTTTCACCGGGGCTTTCTTCACGCGATCCTTGATCGACCGCTCGTTTTGAACTTCCCGGGTGAGAACGAAGCGCGGCGTCTCTGGTACCTGACCGGAGCGTTGATGGGGCTCCTGCGCTCGGGGGATCCGAAGCGATTCCTCGTCCTGCTTCGAGAGCAGCACAAGATCGTCAGCACACTCATCGACCGCGGAGACCTGGCTTGCGGGTCATTGTTGCTTCCGCATGTCTACGAGCCCCTTCTGGAGGCGGGCGAGTTGGCGCAACTCTGCCGCTGGATGCGCCGGCACATCGGTCGCGAGCCGCTATCCATGCAGTGCCGATTGCTGGCCGACCTGCAGGGGGATGGCGAAGACCTGTTCAAGGGTGGCAAGAGCTCGGAGGCATCTCTCCTGTTCGATGCCGTACGTGATGTGCTCTCGTCGGATCTGTCGCTCCCGGACGAGTTCGCCGCCAGCCTGCGGATCGCCAACACACGCCGCCGGGCGCAGGTGTTTCAGTCAAGAGGCAACTTCTCAGAAGCAAAGAGGCTCTTTGAAGATGTGGCGAAGGCCGGGACTCCGGTGGATGCCGCCAGGGCGCTGGGTGATCGCGGGCTGATCGAAGCCGGGTTCAAGGCGCTGGAACCGGCGCTGCCGCGAGCCGATGCGGCGAGCAATGTTGAGCTGTGCACCGCATTATCCCGAGGGCGCGACTTCTTCGAAAAGGCCGTGACGACAGACTCCGCGGCCGCGATCAAGGGGCATCTGTGCCTTGGGATTCTGGGCTTGGTCGGTGTGCCTTCGGTGCCCGCGAAGTCGGCGACGCATTTTCGTCAGGCCTATGAATCGATGCTACGGCGAGAGCGTTCCTATGCGGGAACTGGCCTGATCGAGTGGTGCCGGTTCTGCTATGGAATCGCGCTACTGGAGATGCTCGACGAATCAGCTGTGCCGATCGCCGACGACCTGCTGCGCCAGTCGATTGCCTCAGGCATCCGCTTCCCCCTTGTGCTGTGGGAACGTGGTGTCCGGGCGGCGAGCATGTTCGCGGATCACTCTCTTGCCGAACGAGTCTGTCGACATCTGCTTGAAGCACGCGAACGAGGAATACCCACACTGTTGGCCGACACGAAGCTCTACGAGCGGAGCCCTTCGCTTCGCCGTATTTACTTCGAATGGTTGTGCGAAGGCCAGGCCAGCGTCGATCACCAGTGGGACGGGAGCAGGGGCGTCCTGGCAAGCTCGCTGCGAGCAGGCGAACCGGAGCTCGCGCAGCTCGCCCTTGATCAGCTTGAACGGATCGCGGTGATGCTGCAGAATCGCCGGGCTGAGTTTCGGGAGTTGCTCGATCAGCCCGCCGCGTATTCGCCCGCATGGGATCCCGAGGATGCAGAGACAGCGCGCGTCAGGATGCTTGAACTCGACGGCGATCTGGATGCGGCCGCACAGATCCTCGTGAAACGGTTCTACAGGTTTCGCCAGATCGGCACGCCGTTCTCGTCGGTACGGGCTCAGCAAGTGGTGGAACAGCTGCGCGAGTACCAGGTCGGGTCAGTGGACTGCGATCGGTTGGACCTGCTCCTGGGTCAGGAGAGCGACGCCCAACTCGGCGCATCCCAGGCCAATGGCGCCGCCTCGGTTCAGCCCGTGAGGGTGCTCTACATCGGCGGCAATGAGACTCAGCAGCAGTACGAAGGCCCAATTCGGCAGGCATTCGCGAGGAGCATGCCCAACCTCACGCTGTCCTTCCTGTTCCCAGGTTGGACGTCGAACTGGCACACCTGGGTGGATGATGTCAAGCGGCGACTGCCCCATGTGCATGCGGTCGTGCTCAGCTCGATGGTCCGGACTCAGTTTGGGCGCCATGTCCGCGCGCTCTGTACTGAAGCAAAGCCGTGGTTTCCATGCACCGGGCGAGGTCGCCAGTCATTGATACGCAGCATCGAGCGCGCAGCGCAGTTCGTGGCAGCGCGTTAGAGCCCTTTCTACCGGCACCTGCAATATCAAGAGAGCAGGCGCGGCCCGCGGATAATCGGGGGCCACGTTCAGGTTCTGACCTGCACGAATTTCGCGAGGTTGATGCCCTTGTTCACCTCGACGCCGTATGACTCGCTCATCCCTGCCGCGAGGACGATCTCCTTCGGGGATGCCCCGCTTTCCCGAATCTCGTTCGCATACTTGATGCCAAACAAATGCACCATGACCACCGCGTCGCCTTGGGAGGCGCCTCGGTACATCTCCCGTAGCTTCTCTGACAACTCGTTGACGTTCATGGGGAAGTCCTATTCCGGGATGGCCTTGCGCCACTCGTCGATGAGTCGGTACGACTTTGACGACGGATCGAGCAGGATCGAGATCGTGTCGGTCATCGTGATCGGCTCCCACTTCTTCGCGTCGGTCACCCAATCGGCCCAGTAGACCGTCTTTCGCTTGTCGATGCGACGGAAGTGGCGGAACCAGACTCCCAGCTCCGGCTCGGTTCTGGCGATGTAGTTGTAGTCGCCAGCCACGGTTACGAGCGCGAACTGGTAGTGGTGGACGACGACCAAAACGAGATCACCGACCTGCATTCTGGTGGCGAAATCGAAGAAGTCACGCTCGCCCGTCTTCACGCTGTCTGGATCCGCTTTGCGAAGATCGCCCCAATCGCCCGCGAAGTCCAAACCGATGAAGCCAGACGCCACGCTCTGCACGGCGTGTGCCATCGCGGTGGTCGATTCCGAAGGGTGCAACTGCATTCGCCAATACTGCATGGTGCGGCTCCGAGAATGGAGGGAGTGCCGGAGGAACCGTAGGTTCCCCGGCTTCGAAAGCCCGGTCCCCACGAGGTCTTGATCGGCGTCGGCGCGATCGAAGACCTATGCAGCCGCCCGAAAGTAGTGCCTCAGCACGCCACCGAGCCGGGTTCGGCACCGGACCGTCCCCGGATGACCCGCCAATCGCAGCGGGGGAGGCCTGCCCACCGGCGTGCGGAACTTGATCGCCGAGTGCGGGCGCTCCCGGTTGTAGTGCTCAAGGAACTCGGCGATCAGATGATCGAGGTGCCGCGTGCCCAGCACGATGAACCGGTCGAGGCACTCGTTCTGCACGGTCTGAATGAACCGCTCGACGTGGGCGTTGAGATTCGGAGCGCGATGCGGCAGGCGCACCGGCGTGATGTCGTGGGCCCGCAGTGCTTCGTCGAACGGTCGCCCGAACTTGGTATCGCTGTCCCTGGTGAGCACGCGGCACTCGGTTGCGCCGTCGCCAGCCGCGGCCTTGAACAGCGGGACCTGCGCCGCGACCCACTCGGCATCAGGGTGCTCCGTGCTCGCCGTGGCGACGGCCCGGCGAGTGGCGACGTTCACGAAGACGAGCGTGTACGCGTCGCGGAAACCCCATTTCGTGACGATCCGGTGCCTCAGGAAGTCGCACGCCCACAGGGTCTTGGCGTGAGACTTGATGAACTGATCCCACGTCGCCTCGCCGCGTTCCGGTCCGGTCGGCAGCCCTGCGTCCTTTAGGATGTTGACAACGGTGCTGCGGGAGACCTTCACGCCCAGTTTCTTGAGCTCGCCGAGGATGCGGGTGTAGCCCCAGCCGGTCTCCTTCGCCAGCCTCAGTACGAGCCGCCGAATCTGTTCGGGCGACTTCGGCCGTCCCGGCTTCCGCCCGGTCTTTCTCTTGGGGCGGCGCTTGTCGGCTTCGCGGATCCACCGCAGGAAGGTCTGGGGTGTGACGATCGTCACCAGCGCCTTGATGGCCGATCCGAGGGGCTTGGCCAGGCGAACCAGCCGAGACCGCTCTTCGGGCGTGACCCGGACGGGCCCGTCGATCTTCGAGCGGAGGACCTCGTTCTCGGCTTTCAGGTATTGAATCTGGCGGCGCAGGTCGTCCTGGGAGGACCCGGCGAGGACATCAAACAGGCGGCGGAAGAGGTTCGGCATCCCTCAATCGTCGCGGCCCCGCGTGGGGGCGGGGGGAGGGTGCCAAAACGTGCGACTTTGAGACTCGGCCCCACCCAGCCAGTGATTCTGGCCAACCCCGCGCCTTGATCCGGTCTCACCCCGTCAAGAGCGTGAGACACCTCGGCCTGGACTCAACCGGCGGTGGCGGCGGCGGAGCCTGAGCGTCCGCCCCTATCTTCCTCGTGAGGCCCCGCGGAGGTCACCCCGCGACGCCCAAAGGGCAAGGCTGGAGTATTTGTACCCCGCTGGCGGCCCTGAAAACGCGGTTTTCGCCGATCCCGGTGAACGACCCGTGTCGATCGCACACCCATCGGGCCACCCCGAGAGTGGTCCGCCAACCCTCCGAAACGGTCTTGTACAGGGAGGGCAGTTCAGGCGGCGGTTCGTCGGGCGGAGGCGGGTCCAGTGGCGGCGGCAGCGGCCCGGGCGGTTCGGGTCCCGGAGGCTCTGGACCTGGCGGTTCTGGGCCGGGAGGGTCGGGCCCTGGGGGAAGCGGGCCGGGTGGTTCTGGCCCGGGCGGCTCCAACTGCGTGCTGGCCGGAACGCCGGTGCGGCTGGCCTCTGGCCAGACCGTGCCGATCGAGCGATTGCGACCCGGCGACCGACTCGCCGCGCTTGACGTGGCAGGCCTCGATCGCGATGTGCCGTGGCGAGCACAGTACCAGTGGCTGCGTCAGCGGGCCGAAGCGGTGTTCACGCCCGTCACCGGTTCTGTTGCCAGCGTCACGGTCGGCACGCACGACGGGTTCATCACGATCAACGGTCGCCTGCGGCTCACGCCCGAGCACCCGGTGCTCCTGCGCCGCGGCGAAGAGGTCGGGTTCGTGTCGGCGGAGTTCGTCCTGGTCGGCGATTACCTCGTGCGGCACGACCTCCGCGAGGAGCGCGTCGAGACGTTCACTCGCGCCGGCGATCGTGTAACCACGGTCGCAGTGCACGTGCCCGGTTTGAACGTCTTCCTGGCCGATGGCGTGTGGGTCCACAACGACATGCCCGCGACGCAGCAGAGCGGGTCGGGTTCATCGTCTGGTTCGGGATCGAGTTCCGGCTCCGGGTCCGGTTCCTCGAGTGGCAGCGGGTCGAGTTCCGGTAGCGGCAAGTCCAGCGGCTCGTCCATGTCCAGTTCCGGGTCGAGCTCGGGGTCCAGTTCCGCCAGTTCGTCGGGCTCGTCCAGCGGCAGCGACAGCGGCTCGGGCCCACCGGGCTCAGGCTCGGGCTCCGGCAGCGCCCAGCAAGCCGTGGCCCTCGGCGAGGGCGCATCGTCGTTCATCGAGGGCGGCATGGAGGGCGTGCCTCCGGCGAAGTGGCAGCAGAGTGGTGTGGCGAGCCTGAGCAGCAGCATCGAAGAGGAGGTGAAGGCATGATCCCGAAAGTCATCTACACGGCCGACTTGTCCGAGTCTCCCGACCGTCAGCGGCTCACCGCGTGGAAGCACGCATGGCAGACGCTGCATCCCGAGTGGGATGTCCTCACGTTCACGCTGGACAACCGGCCGCCGATCCTGAACCACGATCAGTGGCAGCAGACGCTCGACCTCAGCGAGCCCGCGGCGTCGGCGGCGCGGCTCAACCTCCTGCGCTACGAAGTGCTCGCCCGCGAGGGCGGCGTGTTCGTCGATCCTGATCGTCTGCCGCTGCGCTCGCTCGATGAACTCGTCGCCGGCGTCGGCGCATTCTGCTCGACGATCGCCAGCCACGGTGCGAGCCGTCCGCACATGCTGTCGCCGTCGGTGCTCGGTGCAACGCGGAACCGCCCGATGCTCTGGCACGCGATCCGCGACCTGCCGCACTCGGTGCTGGTCTATCGCGGCGTGTGGGACCAGAGCGGGCCGGGGTTCTTCACCCGCGTGGTCCGCGACCACGGGCACTTCCGCGATGTTGTGCCGTTCCACTGGGCGCTCTTCGAGCAGGGCGAAGAAGCCGCTAAGGCTCACGGCGGCGCGTTCGGGTTCGTGAGCGGCAAGGCGGCGGAGACTGTGGCTTGATCACCACCGCAACCGCCACCCCGATCCCGCGGGTCCTGCACCAGATCTGGCTGGGCAAGGGCGAGATGCCCCTGCACCAGCGGCGCTGGCGTCGCCGCTTCGCCGAGATGAACCCGCAGTGGGACATGCGGCTGTGGACGGATGACAACCTGCCGCCGATCCTCAACCGCAACGCATGGGCGGCCTGCGGCAACGTCGGCGGCACGCCCGGCTGCGTGATGCGCTCGGACATCCTGCGGCTGGAACTCCTGGCCCGATTCGGCGGCGTCTACCTCGACACGGACGTGAAGCCCATCCGTCCGCTCGACGAGATGTGCCCGCCCGAGGTTCGGGCGTGGGCAGCGTGCGAGCAACTCGACATCGTCTCCAACGCGGCGATGGGCTTTCCGGCCCACCACCCGGCGATGTGGCACATGGTGGCGATGATCGAAGAGTCATTCTTTGAGCGCCGGTACGTCGGCGATCAAGCCGGGCCGGGACTGCTCGCCCGCGTGGTCACCCAGTACGACGACGTGGCGCTCTACCCGCCCGCATACTTTCACCCGACCGTCGGAGAGTCGAAGTCGAATCCCGACGCGAAGTATTTCCTGCTGGGATCGCACCTCTTCGCTGGGACGTGGGTGGAGGCAAACCGGGAGCGATACGAGCGGGTGTGGGCAGCAAATCACAGTCAGTGAACCGCGTAGACGGAGGACGCGTTGACCACAACAGACTTTCCGTCCGCCGAAGCGATTTTTCCGACAACCACGATCTCCGAGAGCTCCTTCAGCCCGCGCCGCCCCTTCATGTCGGTGCGCAGGATCTGCCCTTTGGTGTCCACGACCTGCACGGTCACGGAGTTGGCGAGGATGTCCTCTTTGGTCTCGCAGCAGTAGTCCCAAGGCTTGGAGCACTTGTCGTCGGGATTCTCATTGCAGGCCTTGAGCCCGCGGCCAATAAGCGTGAAGACCGCGCGCCCCGCGACGAACGGCTCCTTGCTACCGCCGATGCGGCCGCGAAGCACGACCTCGTCACCGGCCTTGAGTGTTCCGGCCTTGCGGACTTCAGATACGTCCTTTCCGTTCTCAGGCTGCTTCTCGACAAAGAACCCGCTCGGCAGCGGTGCCTTGGGCACATGCATCGAAACCACGGTCAGCACGAGCGCGTCGGTCCCGTTGGCGGTCTCGACTTTGCCGGTCACAAACACTTCCGCGCCGGGCTTCAGCCCGTGCTGGCCGCTCAACCCGGCCCGCAGCGGCTTGCCATTCGCATCCACAATCTGCACCGTCGCCCGGCCCTCGGCGGGGATGTTGCAGGCGGTGTCGGGCAACTTGTCCACGGGCGGGCAGCACGCCAGGCGCGTGGATTCATCCACCAGCGTGAACATCGAGCGGTTTTCGACGAAGGCGTCCTTGGACATCGCCACGTTGCCGCGCACGGTGATCGTCTCGCCGACCTTGGCCGACTTCATGGCAGCGGTGATCTCGAGCGCACCGGCGGGCAACTCGGGCTTCATCAGCGTCTTCACGTCCCCCACGCTCTTGATCTGGGCGATCGCGGCCGAGGGCGCAAACGGTCCCACACCGACCGCGCACCCGATCAGCGCCACGGCCACCGTCATCGCCCGCACCGAAACCGTCATCCGCATCATCGTCGTCTTCATGTCGAAACTCCTTGCAAAGATTCTTGAACGTCACTCGCCTCACGGCGCGCGCCGCGGAGGCGCCATCTCGCATCATCACACCGCCTTGAGCGCGACGGGAATCGTCGGCCTTAGGCAACGAATCGCCGGGGGCAACGCGCCCACGACGCCCAGGGCCAGGCCCGTCAGCAGCCCCAGCCCGATCACCGTCTCGTCGATCAGCAGCCCGAACGCCCCCATCGAGAACCGCACCGCCAGCCCGTCGAGCAGGAAGACGCCCACCGCACACGCGGCAAGACCGCCCGCGGCCGTCGCCAGCGTCGATTCCTGGATCATCGACCAGACGATCGCCAGCCGCCGGTAGCCGATGGATTGCAGCGTCCCCAGTTCGCGGATACGCGAGGCGAACGCGGCGTACATCGTGTTGAGGCCGCCGAAGAGCCCGCCGACGGCGATCAGCCCCGCCGTCACCCACGCGACGATCTTGATGGGCCCGAAGAAACTCGCCAGTTTTCCGTAGTACTCGCGCTCGGTCATCGCCACCAGTTCCAGGTCCGGCCGCGTCTTGGTGAAGGCCGCGATGTCGCCGAAGTCCGCCCCCTCGCCGGTGGCCTCGTTGTAAGGGTCGAGCGTCAGGACCACGCACGAGATCGTGTCGCGCTTGGTGGCTTCCATCAGGTCCGCCAGCGGCAACCACACCTCGGCCTCGACGACAGTCCCGGGCGCGCTGAAGCGCCCGACGATCGTCCACGGCCTGCCGTCGATGATGAGCGACTTGCCGATCTGCACCTCGGTCGCCGACACGCCGAGCACTGTCCCCGCCATACGTCCGACCAACACCTCATCCGCACCGGATGAGGGCCAGCGACCCTCGGTCAGCGACACCGACTCGTGGACGAGCGACGCCGCGGGAGTCACGCCGCGCATCATCACCTGCCGGAGTTTCGCCTTGGGCGCGAGCGTGCCAACGCCGCCCGAGCCAGTGCCCACCGGAGCAGCCGCCGCGCCGCCCACGCCCACGGGCAGCATCACATGGACCTCCGGTGAGACATACGCCACGCCCGCCCGTGTGCGGATGCCGGGCACGCTGGCCGAGAGCACCCCCGGCGTCGCCGCCGGAATCTCGGAGCGCTCGACGCTCTCCTCGCTGCCTGCACCGAGCAGGATGATGTTGTGCTCCCCGCCGGTGGCCTTGAGCGCTCGGCTCATGCCATTCACAAAGCCACCCGCGACCAGAATGAGCAGCACCACCATCGCCGCCCCGGCGACGGACAGAAAGAGTCTCGAGGGCGAGCGGCCCAGATTGCGGACAGCGTATGCAAACGGAAGAAGTCTCATAGGTTCCTCTTTCAAACCGCCCGGAAGCACGAAGCAATCTCTCGGCGACCGGCCCGCCACGCGGGCACCAGACCCGCCACGATCCCCACACCCCCCGAGATGATGAGGCCCCAGGCCAGCACCGACCACGATGCGCTCACGCCGATCGAGAGCCCCTCCTGCGAGAGCGTGAAGTTGCCGAAGTGAACGACGGAGAGGGCGATGCCCGTGCCCAGCGCGCCCCCGAGCAGGCCGATGAGCATCCCCTCGCTCACGATCAGTCGGGCGATGAGGCCCGAGCGGAACCCCAGCGTCTGGAGCACGGCGTGCTCCTTGATGCGGTCCTGCACGCTGAGCACGATCGCGTTGGCGACGAGCGCGAGCACCGCCGCAAGGCAGCCCCAGCCCAGCCACTGCGTGAACTTCACGATCTCCACAATGTCGGCCCCCGCCTGCGCAACGAAAGCCTTCTCGGGGCTGGTCATCGTCGGGTCGGCCTCGGCGCGGAACTCGGCATCGATCGCCTCGGCCACCTGCTCCATCTTCGCCGGGTCATCGACGCGGACGGTGAACTGCGTGACGCTGCCCAGCCCGCCACCCTTGCCCCCCCCCGCGCCAGCCTGCTGGAGGAAGTCGAGGTGGACATAGGCGACGTTCTGGTCCTGCGCCTCGGGAGAGCGGATGATCCCCGCGACGGTGACGGTGATGCCCGAGGCGTCGAAGGACTGGCCGATCTGGAAACCGCGCCGGGCCGCGAGCGTCTCGCCCACGAGGGCCGAGTCCGAGCGCTTCTCCCATTCGGCCACCGAGCCGGAGATGAGTTGCCACTTGCTCGCCCAGCCCGTCGGCCCCGCGAGGTCTTCACGCGGCACGCCCCGGAACGTGATGACATCCAGCGAGGCCCGGCAGTTGTTGACCACGATCTTGACGGGTACCGCCGAGACCACCCCGGGGATCTTCTCGATCCGGTCCACGTAGAACTGCGGCAGGCGGCTGGCGGCGGGGCAGAAGCGGTTTTCACGGTAGACCACCAGTGTGGTGTCTCCGGCGGCGGCCTGCGTGGATTGGCGCACGCCCTCTTGCAAGGTCTGCACCGCGATGAACAGGAACATGGCGATGGCGACGCCCGAGAGCGTGAGCACGCTGCGGACCTGGTGCCGCCACAGCTGCTTGAAGACGACGGGCATGAACTTGGGTGCGATCACGGATCAGGCCTCCTGCGGGACAAGGGGTGCGGTGCGTGCGGCGAGATCGGCGGCTTCGATGAGGCGGCCCTTTTCAAGATGCAGCGTCCGCTTGGCATGCGCCGCGCTCTTGGCGTCGTGGGTCACGATGATGAGGGTCTTGCCGAGATCATCGCAGAGCCGGACCATGAGGTCCATGATGGCCTGCGCTGACTCCTGGTCGAGGTCGCCGGTGGGCTCGTCCCCGACGATGATGGTGGGGTCGGTCACGATCGCGCGGGCGATCGCGACGCGCTGCTCCTGGCCGCCCGAGAGTTGACGCGGGTAGTGGTCGTGCCGGTCGGCGATCCCGACGAGCTGCAACGCGGTCTGTACCTTCTCGTGTCGCTCGCGGGCCGACATGCTGTGGAGCAGCAGGGGTAGCTCGACGTTCTCGTAGGCCGTGAGCACGGGCACGAGGTTGTAAAGCTGGAAGACGTAGCCGACGTTGACGCTCCGCCAGTCGGCGAGCTTGGACCGCGAGAGCGTGGAGATGTCGGTGCCGCCGATGATGAGGTTGCCCCCGCTTGGCCGGTCGATCCCGGCGATGAGGTTGAGCAGCGTGGTCTTGCCGCTTCCCGAAGGGCCCATCAGCGCGAGGAAGTCTCCCGCGGGCACGTCGAGGTCGAGTTCCTGAAGCGGCGTGATGGTGTTGTCGCCCTTCTTGTAGGTCTTGGTGAGCCGGCGGCACTGAATGAGCGCAGGTTCTTGACTAGATGTTCGTGCGTGAGCGTGGTTCGTGTTCATGGGGATTCTCAACGATGCCGCGAGTTCGTCGCAGGGATGTTCTGGAACTGGGAGTTACGGGTTTGAGGATGCGGGCTCTGAAGGTGCGGTTGTGCGTTCGCCCAAAACCTTGAGCCGCATCCCGTCGCGGATCGCGGGTGGAGCGGGCGGATCGAGGATGATGCGGTCGGTGAGGCGGAGTCCGCTCGCTACGGCGGTGAACCCTTCGTCTGCCGCGGGCGTCGTCGTGATGTCGCGGCGGCGGGCGACCGGGCTTCCGCCGGAGGTCTCCACGACCCAGACCTGGCCCTTGTCCTCACCCGCCGACGTAACAGCGGCCGTCGGAACCAGCAGCAGCATGTCGCCGCTCTCGCCGTGTCCGGACGCTTCGACGCCCCCGGTGCTTGTGCCGCGTTGCCGTGAGGCAATCGCGGGCGCGTGGAGTTTGACGCGGGTGAGCATCTCGGGCTTGAGAACGGGAGATGGCGCATCGAGCGCGACTTTGAACTGCACGGTGTTCCGCTGGATGTTCGCCTCATGCACCACCCTCGAAACCACGCCGCTGAACGTCTGGTCCGCCAGCGCCTCGGTGCTGACCGTCGCCCGCGTGCCCACACTGACCTTGGCGGCATCGGCCAGCGGAACGTCCACGCGCACTTGGAGTTTCGCAGGGTCATAGACGCGGACGACCGCCCCCATCATGCTCCCGGCGAGCCCTGCATCTCCGCTCAGCCCGCCCATGCTGATTCGTGTGCCCGGCTCGACCAAGTGGGCGAGCACGATGCCCGCGACGGGCGAGCGCACGTCCATACGCTCCAGACGCAACACGGCCTCGTCGCGCATCACGAGGGCCGCAGCGTGGGCCGATTCCGCCTGCGCTAACGCGGCGCGGGCCTCGTCCACAAGTTTCTCTGCCGAAGCGACCCTCGCCTCAAGCCCGCTCAGGCGGATCTCCATTCGGCGGAAAGTGCCCTCGCTCAGTCCTGCGGGCACCAACTCGCGTTTGCGGGTCACCTCGTCACGCAGTTCGGCGGCGGTTGTGCGTTCCACCTCGACCTGCGACTCGACGGTCGCGAGCGCCGCCCGGGTCCGGGCCACGTCCGCGACGCGTTCCGCGACGGTCGCGTCCGCCGCGCGGAGTGCCAGCCGCGCATCGTCGTCGATCAGCCTGGCGATGACCTGCCCAACCTCGACTCGCTCGCCGTCGAGAACCAAAAGCTCCTTGACGACGCCTTCCGCGAGCGCAGGAACCCTAACGGCAAAGGGGGCGGGTTCGATCCACCCCGGGGCTTGCACCGCAACGGGGCCGAGCGGCGCATCGGTCGGGATATCTTCCGAACCGCCCGTCGAGTCAGCATCGGTGCCGGTGTCCGCCGCCCCGACGCCACTCTTCGGAATCGCGGCGGCGACGTGGACCGCAAGCCTGGGCTGGAGCGCATCGCGTGCGGCATAGGCCAGCAGGCCGCCCGTTGCGAGCAGCACGGCGGTGGGAATGAGCAGCCGCGTTGCCCAGCGCGCTTTGGGCCGCGCGATGACGGTGGTGCTGCCCGCGGGCTGTCGCCTAGGCGCGGAATCTGATAGTGTGGGCTGCGGGCCTCGACGGAGCGCCCGCAGGTCGGTCTGCGCGGTAGCCATAAGTGGTTCCTGCAATGCGCCGGCGGCCAAGGACGAATGACCGAGGGCGGGCGCGTCAAGCAAAGACACTCCTCGCACGAGCGGCACGGAGCCCGTCGCGCAAGCACGATGCGGACGCTGGGGAAAGGGAGCGTCCGTTGCAGGATTGAACTACACCACGAGCGCGCAATGCCAGCGCAAGGCTTCGCGGTTGGCCTTCAGGTAGGGCGGGCCCAAGGCCCAGCCAGGTGACAAGGGCAGGACCTTGGCATCGGGATTCGGAATGGTCCACAGGACCGCGAGCGCGAACGTCGCCAGCGCATCCCATTGCTGCTCGAACGCAGGGAGTCTGCTTTCGGCCTTGACACCGGTACCGCCGGATGTGCCCTGGCACGATGGGCACGATGGGCACTCGTCCGGCGAGAGCGGCTGCTCCTCGTTCGAATGATCCCGCTGCGGGTCCGACGCCTGGCGTGATGCGGTCTCAGTCGAACACCCGCCGCAGCAAGGGTCCGTCTCGGCCGCAACGAGGTGATTCCCGTCACAGGCACTGTCCACGAGCAGCGCCGCTTGGCAGCAGCACAGCGGCGTGACCACGCCGATGAGCAGGGCGACCAGGATGCGGAGCAGAGGGTGACGCATGATGCTCATGAGTATATCGGACAAACGAACGCCAGATTCACTTTACGCGGGGCTCCGATCCTTGTTCGACCCCAGCGTCGCCGCCGGACCCGTCCGCCACCCCAACAGCCGGAGCCCATTCCCGACGACGAGGAGGCTCGCTCCAACGTCCGCGATGACGGCCATCCACATCGTGCCCCACCCGCCCAGGGTCAACACAAAGAAGATCACCTTGATGCCAATAGCGAGGGCGATGTTCTGGGACAGGATCGCGCCGGTGCGTCGGGAGAGCAGGACGAACTCGGGCAGACCCCGCAGGTCGTCCTGCATCAGCGCCACGTCGGCGGTTTCCAGCGCCGTGTCCGTCCCCGCCGCGCCCATTGCGAAGCCGATGGTGGACTTGGCAAGGGCGGGGGCGTCGTTCACGCCGTCACCGACCATGCCGATCGCGTCGCCGTGCTCTTTGGTCTGTCGCTCGATCTCGGCGAGCTTGTCCTCGGGGAGCATGCCGCCCTTGGCCTCGTCGATGCCGACGATCTTCGCGATGCCCGACGCGGTCGTCTGGTTGTCGCCCGAGAGCATGAGCGTCTTGATGCCCAGCCCGTGCAGCGACGTGATCGCCTCGACGCTGCTCTCGCGGGGCGTGTCGGCCACCGCGATGACGCCCAGCACCCTGCTCGCGGAAGCGACGACGACCGCCGACTTGCCCTGCACCTCGAAGTGGCTCAGGACGGCCTCAACCTCCAGTGAGCAAACCTTGCGTTCCTCGGCGAGGCGGTGGTTGCCGACGAAGTACGCCGCGCCGTCGATGCGTCCTTCCACTCCACGACCCGTGAGCGACTTGAACGCCTCGACGCTTGCCCGCTCGCCGCTCCACGCCGCCACGACCGCCAGCGCCACCGGGTGCTGCGAGAGCGCATCCAGACTCGCCGCGATGCGGAGGACTTCATCCTTGCTCGCGCCGCCGACGGGCTGCACATCCGTGACACGCGGCTTGCCCTCGGTGATCGTCCCGGTCTTGTCGAGCGCGACGACCCTGAGTTTGCGGCCGTTCTCAAGGTGAACGCCGCCCTTGATGAGGATGCCCCGCTTGGCCGCCGCGGTCAGGCCGCTCACCACAGTCACCGGGGTTGAGATGACCAGAGCACACGGGCACGCGATGACGAGCAACACCAGCGCCTTGTAGAGCCAGGGATAGAAGGGCTGATCGAACGCCAGCCACGGCACGACCGCGACCAGCACCGCGACGACGCACACGATGGGCGTGTAGACCCGCGCGAAGTTGTCCACAAACCGCTGCGTTGGCGCACGGCTTCCTTGTGCTTCCTGCACGGTCTTGATGATCTTGGCCAGGGTGGTCTGGTCCTTGCCGCCGGTGGTCTTGAACTCCAGCACGCCCGACTCGTTGATCGTGCCCGCGAAGACCTTGTCGCCCACCTTCTTGTCCACCGGCACGGACTCGCCGGTGACGGGGGCCTGATTCACGCTCGACTCCCCCGCGACCACCACGCCGTCGAGCGCCAGCCGCTCGCCAGGCTTCACCTGCACCACCGCGCCGACGGGAACTTCCCGCGCGGGCGTCACCTTCCACGATCCGTCCGGCTGCTTCACGCTCGCCTCGTCGGGGGCCATTGCCATCAGGCCCTTGACGGCGTTGCGGGCGCGGTCGAGGGCCTTCGCCTCGATCAGTTCGGCGAGCGCGAACAGGAACGTCACCAGCGCGATCTCCGGCCACGCGCCGATGAACGCCCCGCCGACGATCGCCACGGTCATGAGGAAGTTGATGTTGAGCGTGAAGGTCCGAAGCGCCACCCAGCCCTTCCTGAGCGTCGGCAGCCCGCCGAGCAGGATCGACGCCACGGACATCGCTATGACGACAGGCGAGGTCTCCCTGACGCCCGCGAAGTAGAGCGTCTCCGCCCCCGCCGCGAGCACCCCCGCGAGCACGAACGGGCCATACTTCCGCCACCACGGCCGCGGCGGCCCGGAGGGTTCGGCGTCGGGTGACTCGTCCACGCACGCGACGCCTCCGCAGGCGTCGCCGGGCGTGACTACCCCTGCGCCCCCCGGCCCCACGGCGGCCCCCGCGTGCGCGAGCTTCCCACTCCCGGGCGAAACCACCGTCGGTGTCATTCCCACCGAGCGGACCCTCTTGGCGAGTTGCTCGGGCGTCGTCGCCGCCGCGTCGTGAGTCACCGTCATCGTCCGCGTGACCACGTTGCACTCGACCGACGCGACCCCGGCCAGAGAGCCCACGGCCTTGCGCAGCACTTGCTCCTCGGCGGAGCAGTCGAGCTGGTCAACGCGGATGATGGTCGTGGTCGTGGGCATGCAATCGTCCAGCGCGGCAGCGGGCGTGTTTCGGCACGCCAGAATTAGGTTCCCAAGGCGGCCGCGAGGGCATGCGTCGCCGCGAGCAGTGTGAGTGAGCATGTGGTCTTCATGGGTAACCCGGTCACTCGTGTGATCAGCGGCGGGCGCCGCCAGTCGTCGTGGGTGCGGTGGGGAGATTGGTTGTGGGGTTGATCGAGCCCATCTCGGCCGGGCCGGAGGACGGTGCTAGCCCGATCAGCTCGTCGAGATCGACGGCGGCGATCGCCTCGTCGCGTGCCGCCTCGACAAGTCCGACCTTGGCCTCTTGCTGGCGTGTCAGGCTCTCCAGGAGCACGAGCGTGTTGACCTCGCCGAGCCTGGCCACTTGCCTCGCGTCGCTGTACTGGGCATCGACCAGCGGGACGATCTCGGTTTCGAGGGTCTGACGCCGTCGCGCCGCCGCCGCGAGCCTGACCTCCGCTGCCCGCACAGCGGCAATGGTCTGCTCCAGCGTCGTTTCTGCTCCAGCTTGCGCCACCTCCCTACGGGCACGCGCCTCGGCGATCCCTTGCCTGTTGGCATTCAGAATCGGGATCGGGATCGAGAGCCCGAGCAGCACCTGGTCCTGTCCATCCTCGCGACCATAGCCGGGGCCGATATGCAAGTCCGGATACTGCTTGCGAACCTCGAGTTCGAGCGCCTTCTCGGCGGCCTCGTATTCCGCCGCCACGACAAGCATCGCCGGGCTCCGACGCCCCAGTTCCGACGCGTCCGTGCTTCGAGAATCGCTCGCCCGCGCCGGACCGACGCCGCTGGCCTGGAACTGGAGCGGAGCGTCGGGCGACATCCCCATCAGTTGTCGGAGGCGCAGGTTGGCTTCCTGAGCCCGCGACTCAAGTACCGCGAGTTCCGCAGCCTTGGTCGCCTTCTCGATGCGGAAGAGCCTCGCCTCGGTCCTTGCCATCTCGCCCGCCTGCTCCATCTTGTCGACGACCGCGAGAATCTGATCGACACGGCCCAGGAACTCGCGCGTCGCCGCGAGCTGCGCATCGAGCGCTGACCACTCGCTCCAGGCCCGGCGGATCGACATCCGCACGGACCACTCGCGCTGGGCGACTCGCGCCAGCTCCGCCGCGTGTTCCACCCCCGTGCGTTGCTTCTCGATCTCCAGACGTCCCGAAATCGGGATCGTAATACCCACGCTGGTGAACACCTTCCACGGCTCGGGCGTGCTTTGGACGATGCGCGTCAGGTCAACGCCGATCGTCGGGTCTTCCCAAAGCCCGGCGTTTTCTGCCGTCGCACGAGTGACGCCAGCCCGCAGACGCGCGAGCCGCAGATCGGCGTTGAAGACCAGTGCGATAACCTCCGCTTCGGCGCACGTGACGCCGTCGGCGGGATCGAACCCCGAGATGTCCGGCGATCGCGCGGCGAGGCTTTCGGCAAACGCCTTTACCTCGGGGCTTTCGGGCGTACGCGCGAGGAACGCGGCGTGGTGGCCCGTCACGTCCAACGGACGACGCTCATAGGACTGGCAGCCGCCGGCGACCAAGGCAATCAGCCCGGCCATTGACAGGCTCGCAAGCCGCAGTCGAGACCTGCCGAGGGTACTGCATTTGAACGATCGACGCATGTGGAGCTCCGAACGGGTGGATGCTTAGTCACACCGGCGAACCCGAGACGCCAAGTGGCGACGAGATCCGCTGAATGCAATCCGAACCTGGTTGCGAGG
Organism: Phycisphaeraceae bacterium; assembly: GCA_015200025.1. Classification (GTDB taxonomy): domain Bacteria; phylum Planctomycetota; class Phycisphaerae; order Phycisphaerales; family UBA1924; genus UBA2396. The sequence continues at coordinate 2,560,902 of CP054186.1, forward strand.
GGAAGCAGCGCCAAGAACCGCTGTCTGAGCCAGAGGGCTCGCAGCAAGCAAAACGACATCGCCCTCCGCTCGGAACGGTTGTTCCCTCGGGAGGTGGGCGGAATCGTCGGCGCTAGATGATGATTCGAGTGGTCTTCAACGCGAGCACCTGCGCAGAGGTGCTGAAGTCCGGCGGCTCGAATCGCTGTGCTACCGGGAGCGGGGTATCGAAATCCCAAGCCAAAACGACGGCGACTACCAAGGGGAGGAAAAGCTTTCGCTGATCAGGGCCGCCATCCTTTGGATTGCTCGGGGCCTGTTCATCGCTTGGAATCGGTATATGCAGATGGCAACCGCACTCGTCTTCAGGATGAAATGCGGTAGCGAAGGAGCCATGCTCCTGACCAAGAACATGTTGTGCCCCCGAAGCAGTGAGGCTGCCGTGGGATTCGAACCGGTCGTACGCCGCAAGAACCTCCGATTCGTGGATTTCGCAGTCTCGAACCGGGATGCACAGCACGCGTCCAGGTGCCAACGCGATCAATCCCTGCACGGCGAGCAGGAGTATGGCGACGAGTTTGACGAGAGCAATGGGCATCTGGTTGTGGTATGTCGGTCGGAGAGTGTATACCGCTTGAGCTCTGTCTGAGGTCGTCCGAACGCCCTATCGGGTCGCGCGTCAACCGACCATTTTCCGACAATTGGCGTCCATTCACTGCGAGAATTGGTTCGCCAAGGTTGTGGATACGGAGTTCTGAGAAAGGCCTCGTAAAGAGGCCTTTTCTCGTTAACGGTCTGGGCCTTTCGCCCACCGCGCGTAACTCTCGGGAATCGTGGAACTTCCTGAAGGTCCACGATTTGCGGGGCGCTCTCGAATCCGAGGCATCGCATCGCCGTTTCGGTCGCCACGCCGGGGTTGGGGACCGAAAGTCTCTCCGCGCTCTCGAACGCCCGGGCGGGTCTGGTTAACGCGCCGTCGGGGTGAACGAGGGGTGAGAATCGGACCCTGCGCCGCTCCCCGACCGTTTCGCGTATTCAGAGGCAGACGGCCCGCACCGGACGCGGGCCCCATTCCAGCATCAGGTGCGAAGCCGAGCGCCAAGCGCACGCCCGCACGGATGCATGTCCCCCTTCACGGAGGATGTGCCCGTGCACGACACCCCGCTCATGGACGATGCGCCCGCCCCCACCCCCCCAACCGCCTCGCTTGATCCCGATGCCCCGACGACGCCCGTGGCGCGACTGAATGCCATCGCCGCCATCTTTGCCGAGGGCATCCGCCGCCGGCGGCGACAGGTCGCCATTTCGGGGCCGAGCATCGAGCATCAAGAAGGCTCTCCGACTCGACTTGAACTCTCCGAGCATGCCCGCCCTGATGGGTCGCGTGGTTAACGACCACGAGAACGGAGACCCTGATGGCGATCGATGTGAATGCAGCCGAACGGGCCTTGGAACAGATGACGGTGCCGCAGCTGAAGCTGCGGTACGCCAAGGTCTATGGCGAAGAAACTCGCACGCACCACAAGGTGCTGCTCATCAAACGGATTCTCTGGCGGATGCAGGCGCTTCGGGAGGGCGACATCTCCGAGCGGGCACGCCAGCGGGCACGCGAACTGGCCAACGACGCTGACCTGCGGCGAAGCCCGCCACGCGCCCAATCGCCGGACGCGCCCAAGCCCCGGGCCAACGGCGAGAGCGTGGTGAGCGTGCCCATCCACACGCGAGAGGACGGGCGGCTGCCGCCGCCCGGGACGGTCCTCCGCCGCGAGTACAAGGGCCGCGCCGTGTTCGTCCGCGTGCTGCCCAAGGGCTTCGAGTTTGAGGGAGAGGTCTACCGGTCGCTGAGCGCCATCGCGGCGAAGGTGACCGGCTCGCATTGGAACGGATTCCGCTTCTTCGGGCTCCACGAGCCCGGCACCACGGAGGGCAACGTATGAAATCGTCTATCAATACCGCAACACCCAAGCAGTCCGGCGTGCCGACGGTGCGGTGCGCCATCTACACCCGCAAGTCCAGCGAACAGGGACTCGAGCAGGAGTTCAACTCGCTGCACGCCCAGCGTGAGAGTGCCGAGGCCTACATCGCCAGCATGAAGCACGAGGGGTGGGTGGCGCTGCCGGACCAATACAACGACGGCGGGTTTACCGGTGGGAACACAGACCGACCCGGCTGCCTGCGGCTCATGGCGGACATCGAGGCCGGCAAGGTTGATTGCGTGGTGGTATACAAGGTCGACCGCCTGTCGCGCTCGCTCCTGGACTTTGCCCGCATGATGGCGGTCTTCGAGAAGCACCGTGTGTCGTTCGTATCGGTGACGCAGCAGTTCAACACCACGCAGTCGATGGGTCGGCTCACGCTGAACATCCTGCTTTCGTTCGCACAGTTCGAGCGGGAGATCATCTCTGAGCGGACTCGCGACAAGATCGCCGCCTCCAAGCGCAAGGGCAAGTGGTTCGGCGGCAAGCCGATCCTGGGGTACGACCTCGCTTCCCAGCCCGCGGGCGGGAGCAAGCTCGTGGTCAACGCGACGGAGGCGGAGCTCGTCCGCGAGGTCTACCACTTGTATCTGGAGCACCGATCGCTCACCAAGGTGGCCCAGATCCTCAACGCTCGCGGCAGCACGAGCAAGCGCTGGACGACCCGCAAGGGCACGGCGGTCGGCGGTCGCGTGTGGGACAAGCACCTGCTGATCAACCTCCTCACCAACCCGGCCTATGTCGGTAAGGTCAAGCACAAGAAGGAGTTGTTTGCTGGCGAACACGCGGCCATCGTCGACGAGCGGCTGTGGCAGCAAGTCTTCCAGACGATCAAGCACAACGGCCGCACCGGCGGCATGCACGTCCGTAACCAGCACGGGGCGCTGCTCAAGGGGTTGATCCACTGCGGGCCGTGTGGGCACGCGATGGGACACACCTATAGCGTCAAAGACGGGAAGGCCGTGTACCGCTACTACGTCTGCTACGTCGCCCAGAAACAGGGCTGGCACGCGTGCCCGTCGGGCTCACTGGCCGCCGAGCAGATCGAAAGGCTGGTGGTCGACCGGATCAAACACATCGGTGGCGATGCCGCGTTGGTCGCGGCGACATTCCGCCAGTTGCAGAGCGGCATCCGCTCTCGGAGCGCCCAGATCGACAAGGACCACACGGCGAGCACGCGTGAGATCCAGAAGATTGAGGGTGACATCCGCAAGGCCGCGATGGCCGCAGGCACGGACGCCAACGCCGCCGCCCGGCTGGCCGACCTCCACGAACGCCTGGCGACGGCCAGCGAGCGGGCGCGAGTTCTTCGCGCCGAGGCGGACCAGATCGATGGCGAGTCGATCACCCAGTCCGACGTCGCGGCCTCGCTTCGCGAGTTCGCCGCGACGTGGGACGTGCTCTACCCGCGGGAACAGGCGGCCGTGCTGGCGAATCTGGTCAAGCGGGTGGACTACGACGGTGTGAAGCAAACTGTGTCGATCACGTTCCATCCGGCCGGGCTGCGGACGCTCGGCCAAACGCCCATTGAACACGAGGAGCTCGCATGAAAGGCACGCACGACGTCACGATCGAGTTCCCGGTCCACTTCACCCGCGGGGCTGCGGGCAGGAAAGAGGTCAACGTCGGCGTCGAGCCCGCCGCGCCGACAGTTGAGATGGGCCAGGTGCCGCGTGTCGCCCGCCTGATGGCACTGGCGATCCGGTTTGCGGAGTTGGTCCGGTCGGGCGAGGTCGAATCCCACGCCGATCTTGCCCGCCTTGGCCAGGTCACGCGGGCTCGGATCAGCCAGATCATGGACCTGCTGTGTCTGGCTCCGGACATCCAGGAGGAGTTGCTGTTCCTGCCCCGCGTTGCGCGAGAGCGTGATGCAGTCAGCGAGCACGAACTGCGCACCGTGTGCGCCGTCTCGGACTGGCGCGAGCAGCGTCGACGCTGGCGGGAGTTGGCGCACGCGGCACGTGGTCCACAGACTTGACGAAATCCCGGCGGACCGCGCGAGCGCGGCCCGCCGGGCGAGCTACGAGGGCCCGGTTAGCGCCAACTGGGGACCGTGGTCGCGCTCAGCCGGAACGCGTAGACGAAGATGGCGGCCGGGTCCACGAAATCGAACCGCTTGCCCCAGCCACCGTGCTTCTTGCGCAGGGAAAGCTCGGTCCGACGGGCTTGTTCCCCCGAATCACAGCCGACGATCAGGAACGGATCGGATGCGGAGGTGATCGAATGCTCTCCCAGCAGTTGCTCGCGGGGGTTGCCGGTCACACCGATGAACCACCGCTGATACTCACCGCCGTTGTCCTCGATGAACTTGCGAATCCTCTCGGCGGGCGATGGACGCGCTGGCGGGGCCTGAACAGTCGACATGTGGGAGCTCCTCGTGCTCGTTTTGTCAGATTTCCGCCGAGCGGTCGCTCGGCGGGAGTGGCCGATAGGCCCTCCACCCCTGAATACGCAAAACGACCACGCTTCTACACTTTCCCGATCATGGGCATGCCCGAACCCAGACAGAGCCGAGCCGGAATCGCGTTCATTGACGCTGTGACCGGTGACCCCGCCGCCGAGGCCGCCATTGAGCGGGCTCGGACCAAGCTACGCCGCTTTGCCATCGCCACCGAACCGGTTCGCGCGTGCCGGGCGATCATCGATGCCGCCTTGGCCTCCCTCACGAACGAGCTCATGCATTCGGAATCGGCTTCGGCAGCCGAGCGAGCAGAAGCGATCCGACTCATGGTGGAGGTCGTCCAGGGCGCGTTTGATGATTCTGACGATGCGCTTCACGCCAGGGGCTTTGCCCCTCCCGGCCGCTCTATCGAGGCGTGGGAGCACCTTGCTCGCATCGTCGAGCGGGAACCATCGCAGATGACCTTTGCGGAGATCTTCGAGTGGGCGATTGCCTGGTCGGACCGCGAGAAACTCCGAGCCAGGATCTCCTCTTCGAACGATAAGGTCGTCAAGGCCGGCGGCCCCAAGCTCCAGAAGGAAGCCCTCGCGGTGGCGTTGCTCGTGCAGCACCCCGACTGGACGAATAGCCAGATCGCCGACGCGGTCGGCTGCGCCCGCACCTCCCTGAATCGGTGGCCGCGGTTCAAACTCGCCCGAGCGGCCTTGCAGAGCGGTCGCCCCAACCTTCCCAGGGGCCAGAAAGACGACGAAACGGGCGACATTGAGGCCTGGGACGACGAGTAGCGCGACCTTTTCTGCGACACCCATCCGCTGAAAGCCGCCTGAAAGGTGCTGCGGTGGCAGAGTGTCGCGCGACACCTATGCGACATCGGTCCATTCTCCAGAAGGAGGCATGGATCGATGACCAAGACCAAACGAACATCGCGCGAGCCCTGGCGGGACGCCCCCGCCGCCTGGTTCGTCCTGCTTGAACGAGCGAGGATCAGCGGGGACGCCGCGGGAGTTGCCGAGGCCATCCGCCAACTGCGGCGATTGGGCGTCGAGGTCACACTGCACCCTGACGCCAGCACACCGGCACCAACAAAGAGTGAAGCCGGGAACGGGGGTGCTCGATGATCGCGAGCACTCGCCGACTTCACGTTCTCAGCGAAGCCTCTCCGTCAGAGCAGCGCCTGATCGAGTTGATGACGCGAGTCGGGTTTGGCCGGATCGAGTGCCGCGTGAGATGCGGCGAGCCCGTCCTCGATCCCGCCCCGTTGGTCGTGCGTGAGGTCAAACTCGGTTGCGAACGCCTCATCGGCGCAGGTTGCAGACAGCCCGACTACGCGCTCAAAGACGCGGTCATCGAACTGCTCGCAGAACTGAAGGCCTGTCCCGACAACGCAGATGTGACCATCGAGGTGCGCCATGGCTTGCCGCACCGCCTGCTCGTGCAGGAGGTGCCCCGTGGTTGAACGTGGTCCCTTCGCGGCTCCCTCCGCATTTGACACCCTCGACGTTGATCGTTTGGGCGCCACCGCCCACGGCGTCGCGAACAGGCTCGTGGGATGTGGTCGCGACGGCGATTCGCACGCCGAGTTTCGGTCCGACCTCATCTTGGCCGCACTGGAACGCTGGCCGAAGTTCGATCCGTCGCGCGGTCGCCCGATGGCGTTCCTTGCCATCGCCATGACCAGGGCCGGTACATCGATCCTCCGGGCCCAGCATGCCGCGAAGCGTGGCGGCCGGTCGACGACCGTCCCCATTGACGATGCGATGGCGGCGGGTCACGGGCGGTACCCGTCGCTCACCTCGGCATCCCCAATCGCTCGGCGGGATTTCGAACTCGACGTCCGCGCCGCGATCGACGCCCTGCCCGAGGACCTTGCGGCAGTCTGCAACAGCTTCCTGGAGGCGGCCACGGATGGCCGCCGTCGCCCCTCGCTCGGCGCTGCGGCATCAGCCGCGCTGCGCCGCCACTTCGAATCCGTCGGATTCTCGGAGCACATGTCATGACGACTCGCACACTCTCTTCAATTCCGCCCAGCACAACGCCCCGGTCCGTCTCGATGGCCTCGCCCAGTCCCCAGCCCAAGCGTCGTGTGTACCTCGCCGGGAAGATGCACGGATCGGGCAACTGGCGATTGCCGCTGGTGCCGCAACTGGGCGTCTCGCCGTTCGGACAGCCGATCGACTGCGGCCGTTTCATCTTCACTGGGCCGCACTTCGTGCCGTTCGGCGGCGAGAGCCACGAGTGGGTCGGATGGCACGCGGGCGTCGGGCAGCACGACTCAAGTCCATCGTGGCCCGCGCCAGTGAATAGTCGCCCCCGCTGGGTGGTGCCGGGGCTGTGCATGGAGTGGATCAGAGAGTCGGACCTGTTCTTCGCCTGGATCAATGCCACGGACTGCCACGCCACACTGCTCGAGCCGGGCTGGGCGCACATGCTCGGCAAGCCGGTGTACATGGCGTTCGCGTCGCGGGACCTAGCGCGGCAGATGTGGTTCGCCCGCAACTGCCCGCGGACGACCGCGCACGTGCATGCCTCTCCCGCCGAAGCGCTCGACCGAGCGCTGGCGTGGGAGGTGCCGTTCGAATGACGCTCCCGTTGCCCTCAACCCTGGACGCGGCCCGGCGATATGCCGCCGCAGGGCTCTGCGTACTGCCGGCGATCCGCGAGGGCGACGACAAGCGCGTTGCCCTGCGCTCGTGGAAGCCTTACCAGACGCGGCTCCCAACGCCGGCGGAGCACGCGCGATGGTTCGCCGGGCCCGCCCGGCGTGATCTGTGCCTGGTGTGCGGACGCGTCTCGGGTAACCTCGAGATGATCGACTTCGACCTGGCTGGCGTGGCGTTCGAGCCGTGGCGAGCGCGGGTCGAGGCGGTGTGCCCGGGCCTCATCGATCGCCTTGTCGTCGAGACCACACCCTCGGGCGGTCGCCATGTCGTCTACCGATGCTCGGAGCCGGTCTGCGGCAACATGAAACTCGCGCAACGGTCCTTCGACGCACCCGGGGCTGATCCGATCGAGGTTGCGGGCAAGCGCTTCACTCCGCGGAAGGGTCCCGACGGGCGCTGGCGAGCCGTCGCCACGATGATCGAGACCCGCGGCGAGGGTGGGATGTTTCTGTGCGCACCGTCGAACGGGTATGTGCTCGAGGCTGGCGATCTTGCCGCGTTGCCGGTCATCACATCCGAGGAGCGAGAGTGCTTGCTGGCCTGCGCATGGGAGCTCAACGAGGCCCAGCGTCCTGTGGAGGATGGTCCGCGACCCAAGGCATCCTCGGCCTCATCCCCCGGCGAACTGAAGCCGGGCGATGATTTCAACCAGCGCGGCGATGTCCGGGAACTATTGGTCGAGCACGGCTGGACCCGGGTGAGCGGGGGCGAGAACGAGCACTGGGCGCGCCCCGGCAAGGACAGTGGCTGCAGCGCCACGCTCAAGGGCGGCGTGTTCTATGTGTTCTCGACCAACGCCCCGCCCTTCGAGGACGGCCGCGGGTATTCGCTCTTCGCCGTGTACACGCTGCTCAAGCATGACGGCGACTTCGCGGCGGCCGCCCGGGCGCTGCGGCGCGAGGGATTCGGTGCGGAACCCGCCTCCGGCGATGTCGATCTGTCCGCCTTCAAGGTCACAACCCCGCAGGCGGAGCCGCCGCTGGCCGCGCCGATCGATCCCGGCCCCGTGCCGCCGGCGCTCCTGCGCGTGCCGGGGTTCATCGACGAAGTCATCGATTACACGCTCGCCAACGCGCCGTACCCCGAGCCGGTGCTGGCGTTCTGCGGCGCGGTAGCGCTGCAGGCCGCGCTGGCGGGCCGAAAGGTCCGCGATCCGCAGGACAACCGCACCGCGATCTATCTCCTGGGCCTGGCCAACACCGGCACGGGCAAGGACTTCCCGCGCAAGGTCAACCAGCGGATCCTCGCGAGCGCCGACATGGCCGGCGCGGTCGCGGACGGCTTCGCGAGCGGCGAAGGCCTCGAGGACCGGATGCACCTGACGCCCGTGATGCTCTTCCAGACCGACGAGATCGACACGCTCATGCAGGCAATCACCGGGTACGGCACCAAGCGCGACCCTCGGTACGAGGGCATCATGCAGACGCTGCTGAAGCTGTACACCTCGGCCAACACGATCTACCCGCTCCGCGTCAAGGCCAGCGACGAGGAACCGCGCATCATCGACCAGCCGTGCCTGTGCCTCTTTGGGACGGCGATCCCGGACATCTTCTATGAGGCGCTGTCGCCCAAGATGCTCTCCAACGGCTTCTTCGCACGCATGCTCATCTTCGAAGCCGGCCGCCGAGGGCTCGGCCAGGATGTGGATGTGCACGAACTCCCCAAGTCGATCCTCAAGCGGGCGCGGTGGTGGGCGGAGTTCAAGCCGGGCAAGGGAAACCTGAAGACCGCGCACCCCGAACCCAAACTCGTGGAGCCCACGCCGGATGCGAAAACGCGCCTCGGCGAGATTCGCGCCCTGGCCGATGCCGCGTACGCCGAGGCCGAAGCCAAGTCGGATCAGGCGGGGATGGCGCTGTGGGCCCGCGCCAACGAGAAAGCCCGGCGTCTCGCGCTCGTGCACGCCTGCAGCACTGGGCACCGCAATACCGAGATCTCCGTCGAAGGGGTGAACTGGGCGTGGGCGTTGGTTGAACACCAGACCCGCCGCATGCTCTTCAAGGCCAGCCAGCACGTCAGCGCCGGCGACTTCGAGAGCCAGTGCAAGGCGATGATCCGCGTGCTCCGGGAATGGGCGGTCAAACATCCCGCCGATCCGTGGATGCCCTTCTGGCAACTCAGCCGGCGCTTGGCGTGGCCGCCCCGCGAGCACGATGAGGTCCGGCAGGCGCTAGTCGATCAGCGCCGCATCCAGTTCGCCGAGCGGGCCACCGGCGGCACGCCCCAGAGGCTGTACCGGCTCATCGAGGACGTTGCCGAAGCATGAAAACGCGCTCCAAAGCGACACAAAGCGGTCTGCGCAGCGCCTTCTACCCCTCAAACGCCGCGCAGAAACACTCCGGCGCAGCGCGAGCACGAGCACGGACCCTCGATTCCGCAGCGCCAGGGGGGGTGCGCAGCAACCTGTTGCGCCTATTGCAACCTCTTGCGCGCAATAGGTTCATCGCGGGAACATCGAGAAATCATGGAGCAAACAACAACACACCCCCCTCTTTACTACCTGTTGCGCCCACCCTCCCGCGCCGACGCGGGCGCGACGGGCGCGCAACAGGTTCGGCGCAACGGGCGTGCGGCGTGGGGATCGCACGCCATCGTCGCACCGATTCGGACATGCAGTTGGCGTGCCAGGCAGCGCCTACCCGAAGCCTTACAGCCGGAGTCCGAACGGGGGACGGGAGGGGGCAATAGGTACTTCCCCGCCGGAATCGAAAGCCAACGCCCGCGGGAACAGCCGCGTATGGAGACAGAGTTTGTTTGCGCGTCCGAGCGCCGACGGTCGCGTGGCGGGGATTGGTACGCCCCGCCGCGAGGACGCGACGTGGGCGATCGTGGGCCAACCCGTGGCCAACGGGCGGGTGGGGAAGCCGCGCTGGGCGGACCGCTTTCCCGCGCCGCCCACATGTTTGGCCGAGTTGCCCACATATCGCAGAATCATCGAGAAATGCAGGCCGAACGCCTTGCCTGTTCCCCGTCAGCCGGCCAATGTGTGTCCAACGCGAGCGGGAACAACGCACCCCCCGCACGCGACGGAGACCACGAACATGAACGCGACCACGAAGACAACGCTTGACCTCGCCAAGACCCTCGCCAAGAGCGGGTTCCACATCCCCGCGATCGAGATCCACACGCCCGACGGGCGCACCTGGAACATCGCGACGGTCCCCGCAGGACGCGGCCGCCACCTCGACGGGCACTGGGGCCCACGCCCCGGAGCGCTCGGCGGCTTCCGCCTCTTCGAGATCGACCGGGATACCGACACCCCCAACGAGCACGACGCGATCGACGGCGACACCTGGGCCGCCGATGAGTTGGTCGACTACCTCCGGGCGGTTGGCCAGCCGAAAGACACGACGAGTTGGGACCGCAAGAACGACAACCACCCGACGACCTGAAGCCCGCGAAATGCGGGCTTCTGTGTTTACCGGAGACACCACGCACCACAAACGACGAGAGGTACCAGTATGAAGAAGAACACCCCCAAGACCAAGACCACGAAGCCCGAACCGACCGCCGCCCAGATGTACGCCACGAGGCGGAACGACATCGCCCGCCTGATCGATGTGCTGCAGATGGAACTCGACAAGCACGACGAGCAGGCCAAAGCCGACCCGACCAACTGGGGCATCACCGGCAACCTCGGCAAGGTCCGCAGCGACCTGATGGACACGGTCGGGTTCCTCAGCAACATGGAACGCGACGACATGGAGCGGTTCCTGAACGACGCCGAGTGACCGCACGCCACGCACCCACCCCAAAGGAGCAACGCCATGAACATCAAGATGATCGTGATCGAGGGCATCGACCAAGACATCAGCATTCGCCGCACCGAGCGCGGAGCGGAAGTGACCATCGAACAGCACACGCGCCGAGCGGGCAGACAGGACATCTGCATCGCCCACATCGCCCGCGACGAGGACCGGGAGGCCCGCTACGCCAACGCGGTCGAGGTTGCCAAGGTGGTCTACGGCACCGACCGCCACGGACGCCCCGCCGCCACCAACTCGATGGTCCACGAGGTGCTCAACGAGATGGAGCGCGTCGCGGGCTGCTGACCCGCCCCACGCGGCGTCGCGGGGAACCGCGATGGCCACGTTTCCCCGCCGCAATGTGCGGCGGGGGTTCCAACCCCCAGTTCGGAGATGACCATGAGCACGAAGACGAAGAAGCCCGCCAAGCCCCGCACCCCGCGCACCCCGCGCACCCCGAAGATGTCCAAGAGCGCCGCCCGCACCGAGGGGGCCGCCAAGACGGACCGCCTCCGCAAGGCGGCGCTCGCCGAGATCAATGACCGGTTGGCGGGCGGGAAGCAGGACCACGAGGTGCCCAGCGAGAAGGAGGTCGCCAACAACGCGAACCTTGGCGCGGCTACGAAGGGCAAGAAGACCCAAGGCGAGAAGGCCCCCAAGACGAGAGCTGTCAAGGAGAAGAAGCCCAAGCGCGTCAGCGCCCTCGACGCGGCGGCGCAGGTGCTCGCCGCGAGCGAGGGTCCGATGCGGGCTAAGGAAATGATCGCCGCAATGGAGGCCAAGAAACTCTGGACGAGCCCCGGCGGCAAGACGCCCGAGGCCACGCTCTACGCCGCCATCATCCGCGAGATCGCCGCCAAGGGCACCGCCGCCCGCTTCAAGAAGCACGAACGCGGCGTCTTCGTCGCGGGAAAGGGAGCCTGAGCCATGAGCGCCACCCCCGCCCCGCAGCCCGCGCCGACCCAAGCCCAACTCGATGACGTGCTGCAGGCCGCCCTGTACCTCCTCGGCGCACGGCAGGATCAGATGCTCACCATCAAGGAATGGACGGACCTGGCGCGGGCTGTTGCCGCCTGCCAAGAGTGCAAGACGGCCGACTATCTCACCGAGCACGACCTTGAGGACATCGCCGAGCGCTCCGCCCTTGAATGGGACGAAGCGACCGACGGCCCGCTCGCCCCCGGCCCGAACCTCGACGAGTGAGGCGTCCATCACGCCTTGCTCCCAGCCGCGACGCTCGTGGGGGGGGGAGAGAGGGTCGCGGCTTTTTCTTCGGCCACGATCGCTCAAGCCACCTTGATATGCGCCAGCCGCAGACTGTTGAGCACCACGCTCACGCTGCTGAACGCCATCGCCGCGCTCGCAATGATCGGCGAGAGCAGCCACCCCGTGAACGAGAACAGCACGCCCGCCGCGATGGGGATTCCGATGACGTTGTAGATGAACGCCCAGAAGAGATTCTGCCTGATGGTGCGCATAGTGGCGTGCGAGAGGGCGATGGCCTGGGGCACGGCCCGCAGGTCGCCGCGCATGAGCGTGATGTCCGCTGACTCCATCGCCACATCGGTTCCGGTCCCGACTGCGAGGCCCACATCGGCCTGGGCGAGCGCCGGGGCGTCGTTGATCCCGTCGCCGACCATGCCCACGACGTGACCCTCGGCCTGGAGGGCCTTGACCTTGTCGGCCTTGTCCTTGGGCAGAACGTCGGCGAAGACGATATCGACGCCGACCTGTGACGCGACCGCCTCGGCCGTTCGTTGGTTGTCGCCGGTCATCATGACCACACGCAGCCCGAGAGCGTGCATCGTGGCTATGGCCTCCTTCGACTCGGGCCGCACCGTGTCGGCGACGGCCACTATCCCGGCTTCGCGGCCGTCCACGGCGACGAACATGGGTGTGCGCCCCATCGCCGCCAGACCCGCGGCCTTCTCCGCCAGGGCGGACTGGATACTGCGCTGAGCCAGCAACGCCGCCTTGCCGACGAGCACAGCGCGGCCGTCCACATGGGCCTCGACGCCGTGCCCCACCACGGCCTGGAAGCCGATCGGCTCGGTGAGCGACAGTCCGCGTGCCGCGGCCTCGCGGACGATCGCCGCGGCGAGCGGGTGCTCGCTGTGCTGCTCTGCTGATGCGGCCAGCCGCAGCAACTCGCGTTCATCGAACGTCCCCCCCCCGCCCCCGGGTGCCGGGATGATGTCCGTCACGGCGGGCTTGCCGTGCGTGATGGTGCCCGTTTTGTCGAGCACGATGGCGGTGAGCTTGTGGGCGGTCTCCAGGGCTTCGCCGCCCTTGATGAGAATGCCCTTCTCCGCGCCACGGCCCGTGCCGACCATGATCGCCGTCGGTGTTGCCAGCCCCAGGGCGCACGGGCACGCGATAATGAGCACCGACACGGCCGTAACCAGCGCCATGCTGAGGCGCGAGTCCACCGGCGATGCGAACCACCAGACCACGAACGTCGCGAGTGCGATGGCGATCACGATGGGAACGAATACGCCGCTGATCTTGTCGGCCAGGCGGGCGATCGGGGCCTTGCTGCCCTGGGCCTCCTGCACAAGCCGCACGATCTGCTGGAGTGCCGAATCGGCCCCGACCTTGGTTGCGACCAGCCGCAGGGCGCCGGTGGTGTTCATCGTCGCGCCAAAGACGCTGTCGCCGGCCGCCTTCTCGACGGGCACGCTCTCGCCGGTGAGCATGGACTCGTCCACCGCGGACTGGCCGCTCTCGACGTTCCCGTCCACGGGGATCTTCTCGCCGGGCCTGACGAGCACCCGGTCGCCGACGACGACGGACTCGACGGGGACGTCGACCTCATGGCCGTTGCGCACGACCCGCGCGGTCTTGGGCTGCAATCCGATCAGACGCTTGATCGCCGCGCTGGTCCGTCCCGTGGCCCGGGCCTCGAAGTACTTGCCCAGCAGGATCAGGACGATGATGACCGCCGCTGCCTCGTAGTACACGGGGACCATGACCATGCCGCCCATCGTGCCGTCGGCGTGTGCGGCATGGACCGCGGCTCCGCTCACCCCAGCAAAGAACCCAGGCCAGATCGTCGCCGCGAGCGAGTAGAGGTACGCCGCGCCGGTGCCCATCGCCACGAGCGTGTCCATGTTGGCGCTGAAGTGCCGCAAGCCCTTCCAGGCGGAACGGAAGAACTGCCATCCGCACCAGAACATCACCGGCGTCGTGAGCGCGAGCTGGAGCCAGTTGATCCAGGGGACGTTGAAGGCGTCGATCTTGCCGTGCGACATCGCGATAACCAGCACCGGCAGCGACAGTACGGCCCCGACGGTCGTCTTGATCAGCAGCCGCCGGGCCTCCGCCTCGCCGACGTTCATGTGGGCCGAGTGGTCCTCGCTCGCCACACCACCGCTCATCGTGTGTCCGGCGTGCGGGCCGTGCCCCTGCGCCGCGAGCATCGCCGCATGGTCGTGCCCGGGCTGACCGTGGGCGGGGTTCATCGCCGGGTGCTTCGCCGAAGCCGCCGTGGAACGGGCCTCGGGCACGAACGCCCTGTACCCGATGTCGTCCACCGCCTTGGCGAGTCGCTCCGGCCCGGTCGCGGTCGCGTCGTACTTCACCGTCGCCACCTTCGTGGCGAAGTTCACGCTCGCGGATGTGACACCGGGCTGCTTGGCCAACCGCCGCTCGATGGTGTTCGCGCACGAAGCGCACGTCATGCCCTCGATCGGGAGATCGGCTCGCGCGATGGTCGTGGTGGTCGAGTCCGGCGTCGATGGAGCATGTCCACCGAGCTGGTGGTCGTGGGGGTGAAGCATTTCAGTCCTTTGGTCGTCGTCGTCAACTCAGGGCCGGGCCGCTGCGCTCGTCTGTTTGGCATCCTGGTCGTTCGCGTTCTTGCCCTTCTCGTGGCTCTTCAAGATGGCCCCGGCGATGAGCGCACCGACCACAGCCGCGGCCACGATCAATGGCACGAACTTCCGCCAGCCAGTCGCCGGGGTCGCGTTGTCAGGGCATCCGCAGTTGCAACTCATGGCTCACCTCGCGTTCGTTTGTGCTCATACCAGTATCCGGCTCACGGCTTCGACGGCCTTGAGGCCTGTGCCAAATCGCGCCATCGACTCGCGGTTCCGTTCGAGTTCGCCGTACGGCAAGAACCGCACCGACAGGTCGGCGACGCGCCGGAATGCGGGCCGGGCCAGTTGCTGCCGCACATCGTCCTCCCGGGCATCGGGCGCGACCAGGAAGAGCTTCACGCCCGCGTGGTCGGGCACGCCCAGCGCGAGGTCCAGCATCCGCACGATGCCCGAGTAGATACTTGTGGTGTGCTCGACTTCGAACGCGGCCATCACTCGTCCTTCAATCGAGCCGTTGCTTCCGGCTCGCTCAAGCCAGAGCACGTCGATCAGCCGAATCGCCTCCGCGCCCGTCGAGGCCTCCACAGTCGCAGGGAGGGCGTCGATGCACCCGTCGCACAAGCGGCCCTCCTGCACGGCCCGGTTGCGGTCGTTGGCCGCGACCCACACGTCAAAGCCCAGCGACCGCCCCAGGTCGCGGAGCCAGCCCTGCACCTGCGCGTGCGAGCGGTCCTCCTGCTCGGCGGTCTTCTGGGCCTTGACGGCGGCGGCGGACTCATCGCGGACTTTCTTCAGGTCCGCCTCCCACGCGTCGATCGCCCCGGCGTCGTCCTCGCGCGGCGGCGCGGTGTATCGACCGCTCCCGATGTCGAAGAGCAATCCCGCGATCGCCCCGAGGTCGTTGCTCAGTACCGCCCGGTGCTCGGCGTTGATGCGTAGCACGCCCTCACGCATGGCGAGGTATTCCGCCCACGACCCGAGTTTCACTTTCGAGCCGGTGAGCGCGTTGTAGCCCTTGACAATCGCCGTGTTGAACGGCGGCACCAGCGTCGGGTGCAGGAAATAGAGCATGTTCGCCGCGGCGGGTCCGAGGCCCTTGATGCTTCGCTCGGCGAGTTGGCGGATCGCCCGTACCACACCGTCTTCGGTGTCGCAGCACGAGCAGGCGTGCAGGAACCGCCCGAAGGCCCGCTGGTTGTCCGCGCTCTCATAGATGTCGGGAATGCGGAGCTTGGGTTTCCAGAGGAAGGCGTGATCGGCCCCCTTGAAAATCTGCCGCTGCTCGGCGATCGAGTGGACGACCGTCTCCAGCGATGAACCCTTGTAGACGTTGCCGAACGTCCCGGCGTCGATCTCGCGCACGACCTCGGCGATCCCGGCCCGGATGGAGCGGAAGTTCTTGATCCGCTGCTCCCACAGAAACCACGAGCGGTAAGTTCCGCCCGTATCGTCCTTCCACCGCGCAATGAGTTGTGCGAGTGCGCTGTTCATGTCGTCATCGTTCAGCTCTGCGTGCAGGCACGCTCAGCGCGCCACCTTCGCCACCAACTCCAGAAGTTCTTCGATCATGTCGTCCCGCTTGTCCCCATCCTGGCTCATCGCGGCCACGGCGCAGTGCGTGAGGTGGTTCCGCAACAGGTTCTTGGCGACCGACCGCAGCGACTCCTGCACCGCCGCGGCCTGCTGGATGATGTCGGCGCAGTAGCGATCCTCCTCGATCATCTGGGCGATGCCGCGGACCTGCCCCTCAATCCGCTTGAGGTGCTTCAAGTTCGCGGCCTTGATGGCCGCATCCACGCCGACCGCGTGCGCACCCGGTCCAACGCCGTCGCGGGTCTGGCCAGGCATGGAACCGGCCCCAATATGGCACCCGCACGCCGCGCCGTTCATCGCCGAACGCGCTGCGCGCTCGGTTGCGTTCGTGCTCGCCTTGCTCCTGGCCATCGCCATCGCTCCCTCGTTGATCGCTCGCGCCCACACTCACCCGCAGCAGCCTCCGGAGTTCTTCGCGCCGGGCTGGCCGTTCGTCGTTGCTGCCTTGGCCCCGCCGCAGCAGCTCCCGCCACCCTTCGCCGGCATCGGCGCGGCGGACCCTGCTGAGTCACCCATCGCCTTTGCGGGATACCCTGACTCTTCAAGTGCGGCGACGGCCTTACCCATCGTCCAGCCGTCCGCCGTCTCGATCACCGCCAGTCCCACCGCCACCGACTTCACCGTGACTCCGGGCACGCCGGAGAGGGCCTTCGTCACGGCCTGCACGCAGTGCCCGCAACTCATCCCGTCGATGGCGAGCGTGGTCGTCTTGGTCGTCTGAGCCGTCGAATCCATGCGAAACTCCTTCGTGGAAGTATACTCCCCCGGAGTATGTACGTCTACCGGGGCCGCCGGGTTCACCGCGGCCTTGCCGGGGGTGAACGGCGGCATGGCGTGGGCGATCGCCGCGACCGTGCGGCCTCTCAGGACGCCCGTCCCGGTCAGTGGGACGACCGTCCCGATGAGTGGGACGGTTCGTGCAAAGCAACGGGACGGGCGTTCGGGCGGCTCGCGCGGGCGTCCCTGCGGGGTGGACGGGCGTGCCGGCAAAGCGGACGGGCGCGCAAACAACGCGTCCGATCGTCCGAGCCGAGAGGACGAGCGTCCCTCGACGCAGCACGGTCGCGCCAGCGCTTCGCACCCTCGTGGGATGCGTGCCCAAGCCAGCGGTACGCATGGGCCCGACTCCCTGGTGGAATCAAGCAGTGCGCCCGGCTTCCGCCGAGCGAACCGCGTTGGTTCAGTGCTTGGCCATCGTCCGGCACGAGTCGGCGCACGCCTTGCACGCGGCGGCGCAGGCCTTGGTCGGCGCGTCCTCCAGCCCCAGTTCTGCGCAGCAGGCGCCGCAGGCGTCACACACCGAGACGCACGCCATACAGACCGCGGCGTGGTGCGGCGAGCCGCGGTGCAGGAAACTGTGCGTCGCCGCGCAGATCTCGGCGCAGTCCATCAACGTGCCGATGTGCTCGGGGTCGGCGGGCTGGCCGGTCTTGACGCAGTGGGCCAGGCAGTGCGGGATGAGGGCCAGGCACGCGTCCATGCACTGGTGGCAGGTTTCGGCGCAGGCGGATTGAGCGGACATGATCGACTCCTTCTGTGCCTCCGCGACGGTCGTCGGCGGCGGACGGTTTGAACGGTGGCCCGGGCAACACCCCGCCGGGCCTCGGGGAACGTTCGAATGTGGCTGCCGAGTCCGCTACGGCACCGGCGGGGCTCAGGGCTTGTCGGATACGGTGTCCGGCGGGTGCGCAGTGGCGCGTGGCGAGGTCGCAGGCTGGCGCGGCCCCGTCAGGTTGTAAAACGCGGCGATCGTCGCCCCGGCCAGCCATCCGAAGATGAAGACGCAGAACGTTCCCGTGAGGGCCTGCGCCCACGTCTTGTCCCATGTGAGGACGGGGCCGAAGTCGATGCCGTGGACGAGCGCGTTGGCAAAGTGCAGCGCGGCGTCTCTCGGCACGAGAGCCATGACGACGGCGCAGGCGAGGTGGAGCACGGCGAGCGTCGCGCCCAGCGCGAAGCCCAAGCGACGGGGATCAATGATGTGCATGGCTGCTCCCTCCTTCGGGCCGGGCCGGGTCGGTTGGTCGTGCAGCGTCGTGATCGGATCCGCCGCGGCGCCAGGAGAACGTGGCGGCGAGGAGATGGCACGCCAGCATGGCGGCCAGGGCGATCGGGATGACCCAGCCCTCGCGCACCCCGACGAGCGGGAGCACGAAGATCAGGAGCAGGGGCCCGAGGCAGCCCAGCAGCATCAGCCACGAGTGTTTGTGTCCGGGTCCGCAGCACATGGTGTGTTCCTTTCTGGGTGGAGCAACAGCGATCAGGGAGCAGCTCAACCCTCCACGGGCTCGGCGACGGTGCCCGGCGGGTGCGCGTACCAGCCGGGGTCCTTCCCGTCTTCCAACGCGGCTCGCACCTTGACGAGCGTGAACATCCCGCCGGCGTCGATCTCGTCGAAGGGGCCCTCGGCGGCGCTGCCGATCGTGTTCGGCGGGCGGCCCATCTCCATCATGCCGGTCATGCTCGCGGGCATGGGCATGTAGCCGGGGATCCGGCGAGTAAGGCGGGCCGCGGGCCCGGCCTGATCGACTCCGAGCAGTTGCGGCAGGTTGTGCCCCATGCCGTTCATCAGATGGTGGACCTTGTGGCAGTGGAAGGCCCAGTCACCCTCCGCGTCGGCGACGAACTCGATATCGCGCGCCGAGCCGGTCGGTACGTTCACCGTGACCTCGGGCCACTGGCCCGCCTCAGGGATGGGGCCGCCGTCAGTACCGGTGACCTTGAACGAGAACCCGTGCAGGTGGATCGGGTGCGCGTTGGTCGTGCTCAGGTTGCCGATGCGGATCCGGACCCGCTCGCCGAGTCGGGCGAGCATCGGCGAGGTGCCGGGGAACATCCGCCCGTTGAACGTGAACAGGTTGAAGTTGGTCATCTCCGTCGGGTCGGGCGTGGCCGAGCCGGGCCGCACGAGCCACTCGTTGAGGAGGATGGCGTAGTCGCGATCGGCGGCCCGCACCGAGGGGTCGCGCGGGTGGACCACGAACAGTCCCATGAGCCCGAGGCCCATCTGGAACATCTCGTCGAAGTGCGGGTGGTACATGTACGTGCCGTGCTGACGGAGCGTGAACTCGTACCGGAACGTCTGGCCCTCGCGGATGTGCAGCTGCGTGAGCCCGCCCACCCCGTCCATGCCGTTGGGGAGAAGGATGCCGTGCCAGTGCACGGTGGTGTGGATGCCCTTGGGCAGCTTGTTGGTCACGAGGATGCGGACGCGGTCGCCCTCGACAGCCTCGATCATCGGGCCGGGCGATTGCCCGTTGTATCCCCAGCAGTTGACCACCACGCCGGGCGCGAACTCCCGCTGGACCGGCTCGGCCACGAGCCTGAAGACCTTCACGCCGTTGTCGAGCTCGAAGGGAAGGGTCGGCGTGTCGAGGGCGATCACGGGGCGGTACGCGCGAGCGCCGTTGACGGGCGAGGCGGGAGGGGTTGCGGGCGGGCGTGGCGTAGGCGCGGGTGTGGACGGGGTGTGGCCCTCGTGCTGCGGCTGCATCGCCGCAAGCAGAGGGGTGGCGGCGAAGGCGCCCGCGGTCGCGGTAAGCACTTGTCGGCGTGTCATGGGCTGGCTCATGGATGAGGACTCCGGTCGATTCGCGTGAGGGTCGTGGGCGCTTGGGTCAGGGGTGTTTCATGCCCGGCATGTCGGGCATCGCGGTTGGAGGTGGCTGGGAAGGGACACCGGCGGGGGGAGCGGCGACGGACTCCGCTTGCTCGGGGACGCGAACGCCCATTGCGCGCTCAAGCTCGGCGCGGGCGGTCCAATAGTCCTGCTCGGCTCGCGCCGCGTCGATGGCCGAGCGGGCCTCGGCGCCCTTGGCGGCGAGCAGTTCGGGATAGCCCGTGATCATGGCGTTGTGCTCGGCGAGCGCGAGCTGCCCGACCTTCCTCCGCTCGGGGATGATCACGCGCTCGTAGCGAGCGAGTAAACGACGGGCCAACGACATCCGCTCGGCCGCGGTGCGCACCTCGGCACGGGCCGCGCCCCGGCGGGACGCCAAGCGCTCCTCCGCCTGGCGGATGAGTGCCTCCCGCCGGGCGTAGACCGCCTGGTGTTGATGGAAGATGGGGAGTTCCACGCTGAAGTGCGGTCCGGTGGCCTGGACTCCCTCACTGCTGCGTTCGGTCTCGACGCCGACGCTCCCCTTGGCGAGGAACCACTTGCGGTCGAGCTCCAACCCGAGCCGCTGCTGCTCTACCTCGCGGGCGAGCAGGGCCAGGTCGAGGCGGCGATCTAACGCCGTGGTTACCATTCCTTCGACATCAGGATCGGCCGATGGGACCGGATCGTCATTCGCGGCGATCGACCAGGGCGGGAGGCCGTCGGTCAGATCCAGGAGTCTCCCGAGTTCCTCGCGGCTGATCCGTGCGGCCGACTCGGCTTGGTCCAGGGTGATGGCCGCCTCCTCCGCGGCAAGTCGTTCCCGAGCCAGTTCGATCTCCGGGATGTGTCCTAGCGGGAACTGCTGCTCCGCGATGTCCCGAGCCGCTGCTGCGAAGTCCGCGAGGGCGCGCTGGTACTCCACCACGCGCTGATCTGCGGCGAGCCGGTGCCAGGCGACGCGGACGCGTGTCGCCTTGTCGAGTACCGCGTCCGTGACGCGCAGCAGGGCCGCGTCGAGGTCGTTGCCCGCGATGCGCTTCCGGAGGGGCACCAGGAAGACGTCCAGCCAGAGGTCCAGACCCACGTTCCAGTTGACGCCGCTGGGCCCGCGGTCGGGGATGCGGAAGAAGCCGGCGAGATCAGGGTTGCGGAGGAGCCCCGCGTGGACGAGGTCGGCCTGGGCCACGCCGAGGTCTTCGTACACGGCTTGGAGCTCGCGCGATCTGAGCAGGGCGACCTGCACCGCGGCGTCGGCCGTGAGAGGCTGTGCGAGCAGACCGGACACGAATCCGTCGGCGTCCGCGTCTTCGGGCCCACCCAGTCGCCAGTGCACGCGCGACGCTGCCGGCCCGAGCCGCTCGACGGCGGCGGACCGGACGTCGCCGAAGCGCTCGTCGGGCCGGACGGACACGCACCCGGCCAGTGTCAAGATGCACACCGCCGACAATGCCGCGCGGGATGAACGACTGAGGATCATGAGGAGGGCTCCGCCACTGGGATGACAGGGACGTGGTGACTAGCGGGTGTTGCCTTGCGGAGTTCGAAGGCGATGGACAGACTGAGGACGGTGCGGATCACGATCACTCCCGCGAGCAGGCCCATGCCTTCGAGCGTCGGGGTGGTCACGGTCTTGAGGATGTCGGCGGCGATGAGGAACTCCAGGGACAGCACCAACCGTCCGGCGAGGCGGAGGCGGGCAGTCGTGACCCGACCGTCGAGATCACGAGCCATCGCAGCACGAGCGACCTCTAACACGCCCATCACGGTCGAGGCGACGATCATCACCGCGGCGATCGCCTCGATGACTCGTGATGCGGCGTTGATGGACACTTCGAGCATGGTGGAGCCCGGACGTCATACAGGAATGCTGTTTATCGCCCGTCGGCGATGGGTGGCAGGCACTTGTCGCAGTCCACACCCTCCGGCGCACACTTGGCACACCGAAGCCTGAGCTTCCCGTCTTGTTCGTAGATGGATACGTCCGTCCTGCATTCGGGACACTGATGTACGCGCCGGTACTCGATGTGCCGCCAGCCACCTCCACGGTATTCGCCCCAGAGATGCACCTCCCTCTCCGCCGCGTCGTAGCACGAACGGCAAACCCGGACTCCGTCGATTACCGAGCCCGACTGACGATGCGGCGTTGTGGAGCAACCCACGGCGAGTGCCGCGAGAAGAACGAGTGAGCCCAATACCCAAATGCGAGTGTTCGAGTGCATGTGTGAACTCCTTTGACTCCCGATTGACGACCGCGGACAACTACGCTGGCCGTCAGTGGTGCTTGTACCAACCGAGCCCCTTGATGTCGTTCCACGAATTCGTCTTGTGGCAGAGGTAGCACTGGCTCACGTCCGCGCTCTCGATCCGGGCGACCTTCATCGACACCATGGAGAAGTGCTCCATGTAGTGGCTGGGCGGCGCCTGATGGCAATGCGCGCAGTCGGTCGAGAGCGAGGACGGGTGGCGGAACTCGCGGATCGCCCACCCGCCGTCGGCCGCGCTGGTGGCGTGGCAGGAGGCGCAGCCGCTGCCCATGAGCCCCCGGTGCGGATCCTGATTGGCGTGGCACGCGTTGCAGTCGAGCGCTAGCTCGCGCGGGGTGATCCGGGCGTGCGGCACTGGTCTCGATGAGGCCACGCCGAGGGCCGCCAGGATGGAGCGGGTGTCTGCCTCGGTAAGCGAACCGCTGGACGCCGACTTCTCGGCGTGGTCGACGAGGGCTTCGTGCACCATGTCGATCGGGCGGCGCTCGCGTCCGAAGTGCTCGACGTGACACTCCGAGCACGTCCCGATGTCGGCGTGGAACCGCGTGCTCTGCTTGGCGAGAAGGCCCTCGGTCGCCGGGCCCGATGCGTGGCACGCCACGCACTTGTCGACCGTCGGTCTCTGGTGCGGCGTGTGGCACGCTTCACAGCGGTCGGCGAGGAACTCATGCTTCGATGAGATCCTGCCCGGGTTCACGAACTCGCCCCACCCGGGCACCGCGGACGTGCCCCCACGGTGTGACATCAGCGGCAGCGCCGCGGCCGCACCCAGAGCGCCGAGCGTAACGACCGCGTAGATGATCTCGATCCTCTTCATGGGAGCCACCTGATCCCGAAGTACCACGCCGACCAGACATGGATGGCCAGGAGCGCGTAGAGCACGATGGCGATGACGATGTGGCACGCGAGCCACCGGCCGAACGCGTCCTTGACGACCTCGTGGGACTTGATGGCGTACTCGAGGTCGGCCATCGACTCCGACAGCCTAATCGCTCGCTCGCGCACGCCGGGTGGACGGCCAGCGCCCGCGGCGGGATCGGCCACAAAGAAGGGGGCGGCCAGCCGCGAGAAGAACCCCGCGAACGGCCGCAGGGCCGCGGCGGCATCGGGCTCCTTGGCCAGCTCGCCGGCCGTCCGCTCGTAGGCGACGCGCATTCCGGCGAGCATCTGCTGCTGCTCGCGCGTGTCGGTGCTCAGGCGGCCCATGAGGTATCGTCCGACGAAGCCGCTCACGGCGACGATGAGCATCATCGCGGTCAGCGCGATCCCCAGCGGGCTCTCAAAGCGGTGCCCGCTGTGCAGCACGCCGAGGATCGGCCCGAGCATGCCCGCGTAGATGTGGACGGCCAGCAGGGAGCGCATCGACACAACACGCGTCACCGGTCCCTTGAGGAACGGGATGCGTTTGCCGGCGTTGTTGATCTCCTTGACCTTCGCCTTGTCCACGCCGGAGTCGGGCTTGAGGGCCAGCGCGCCCAGCGAGCGGGCAATCGCGGCGATGGCGTCGCCCTCATCGTGGGCCGCGTCGAGGTCGCCCTTGTTCAGGGCCTCCTCGACTTCCTTGGCGCGGGATGCCATCTCCGCCACGGCCTTGGCGTAGGTGTCGGGGGCTTTGGCCGCCGGACCGTGGCTGTGTCCGTCATCTTTGTGCCCGGGTTGGGCCTTTTTGTCGTCGCCGTGACTGTGCTGGGCCAAGGCCGACGGCGCGGCCAGCGCGAGCGCAGCCCCGGCGGTGAACAGTGCGAACAGGATGGAACGTTTGGTGGTCTTCATTTCAGGACTCCTTGCAGGGGTTGTGGGAACCAACGACAGGTGCTGGAACCCGGCGGCTGACACGGCCGCTCGGGCGGGTCATCGGCCGCGAACGCCGCGGCCGGGTGGTTACTCGGTGGGATGCGTCGGCGCCTCCTTCCCCGCCCGCGCGGGGAACTCCACGACCGGCTCGGGCCGTGTCGCGGCGTTGCCGCCCGATGTGGCCGGGTGCGTGAGGTCCTCGAAGATGTCGTGCACGCCCCGGAAGGCATCCACGGCGACCGCGACGATCAGGTCGCACTCGGAGGCGGGCAGGGTGAGCATCTCGAGCGCGGCCTTGAAGTACGACCAGCGCTCGCGCTGGTGCTCACCGTGGGGCTCGAAGTACTCGGTGCCGGAACCCGGCCCTCCCGCCGCCGGCAAGCCCAGGGCCTTCCGCACCGCCGGGGCGATGAAGCGTCCGCCATTGGTCGAACCCTCCAGCACGTAGAACGTGCCCAGGAGCGCGACCGCGTCGTCCTCCGCGAGGGCGCTGATCCGGCCGCAGAAGAGCCGCGTCGCCGCCAGCGGCGGATGGCCGTCCGCGTGCTCGCCCAGGGTCGCCAGGTCCGCCCGGATCGCCGGCTCGTGCAGGTATTGCTCGCGCACCACCACGGCCAGGGCTCCGTGCTTCTGGGCCCCGGCCCGCAACGCGGCGTCGAGGGTAGCGTGGACGTGCCGCATCTGCCCGAGGTAGCGGGCGTACATGGCGCGGTCGATCCGGCCCGAGACCATCGCGGCCATGAGCGGGTGCGTCTCGGCGCGGCGGTGCTCGTCGCGGGTCTCGGCCTTGAGGCGCTCGGAGAGCGGCCTTGGAACGCGGTCGGGAGCGTGGGACGTGCGGTGGTCGATCATGGCGGATGCTCCAGCGTGCGGCGGACGGGGTGAACGGTGAGCGGGGAAACGCGCGGGTTACTTGGCCCGGGCCTTGGCGAGCAGTTCCTCGGCCTCGGCGACGTAGTACTCGGTGGCGGCCACATCGAACTTCGAGAACGCGCCCTTGGCGTTCGCGCCGGCGATCTTGTCGTGCAGGGCCTTGACGTGCTCCAGGTGCCGCCGGGCCGCGGCCTCGCCGCGGTCCTTGGCGAACTCGACATCGCGCTGGGCCTCGAAGCGGCGCAGCGACCAGAGGTACGAGTGCTCGACGGTCTGATGCGCGATCGGAGAGCCGTCGGCGAGGTCGTGCAGGAACATGCACGCCTTCTCGGCGGCGGCCAGCCGCGCCGCGGCGCTGGGCGGCTCGGCTCCGGGGGCGGGCGCGGATGGCTGGCCCCCCGCCTGCCCCAGCGCGATGGCGGCAGCGGCGGCGAGCAACACCACGGCGGCGGATCGGGTGACGATGGTCATGTCAGGACTCCTTGGAAAGATGGACGGACGGACAAACGTCATTCGCGCAGCGACCGGCGACACACCGGCCCGCGCGGGGCCGAGGGACGGGGACACGGGCATTCACCACCGAGGCGGGGAGACATGGAGCGGGGCCGAGGGCATGGACGTGGGGATCGCGGGGGTGCGCGCCGGGACCGCGCGGTTGGCTGGGGCGGTCGTCCCACCGCGTGGGACGGGCGTCCGGTTGAGCGGGACGGGCGTGCGGGTGATGTGTACGGGCGTGCCAGCAACCAGGACGGGCGTTCGATTGAAGTGGCCGGTCGTTCCGGTCGATGGAACGGGCGTCCGATTGGCTTGCACGGGCGTGCGGGCGGCCCGCGCGAGCGTGAAGGCCGTGCGGAAGGCCGCGTGCCTTCATTTGGCCATTTGGCCATTTGAGCCTTTGGCCCTTTGGAGTCCTCTTATGCCCGAACAGCGCATCCCAAGAGCCGACGGCGACTTCGCCGCGTACGCGAATCACTACTACGCCGCCGTGGAGAAGTTCTGGTCCGTGCAGGGGCTGGATGAGAGCGACCTCAAGCCGCTCAAGGAGGCCCTGAGCGCGTGGAACGCGGCCTACCCCAAGCACGTCGCCGCGCAGAACGCGGCGGAGGCGGCCCGGCAGAGCAAGGACGCGGCCAAGCGCGAACTCGAGCGGCAGATCCGGCCCGTCTCCGCCTTCGTGCAGAGTTACCCCAAGACCACCGACGCCGACCGCGCGACGATCGGCATCAGCGTGCGAGACACCGGCGGCCCTCCCACGCCCGCGCCCACCTCGCGCCCGCTCGTGCTCATCGACAGCGGCAACCGCCTCACGCACCGCCTGCGCCTGGTGGACGAGTCCACGCCCACGCGCAGCGCCCGCCCGCGCGGCACGCTCGGCGCCGAGGTCTACGTCGCGCTGGTCCCGCCCCGCGAAACCCCGCCCGCCGACTTCGCCGCGTACAAGTTCGTCCGCACCGTCACTCGTGGGGGAGCGGAAGTCTCGTTCCCCAGCGAGCAGGGCGGATTGAGCGCGGCGTACCTCGTCCGCTGGGTCTCCGCCACCGGCGAGCCGGGGCCGTGGAGTGAGACCGTCACGGCCACCGTCGCGGCGTAGGGACGCGGGGCGCGTGCGCCGGGTTATTCCGGGCTGGCCCGGTACCCGTGCTTCTGGGCGACGGCCCGGACCTGTGATTCGATGTCCGCCCGGGCGCTGTAGACCTCCGCCATCTTGCTCGCGTAGTCCGCGCGGGCCGACGACACGCCGTCGAGTTTCCCAAGGTCGGCCTCCAGCGCCACGGCGCAGGATTCGCAGGTCATGCCCTCGATGCGGAAGCGGTGCAGAGCCGCGCCGGCGACGACCGCATGAGGAGTGTCGGCCCCGCGAGAGCTGTAGAGCGTTCGGGCGAAGGCCCCCGCGTAGTTGGGGAACAGGGCGAACGCCGCGACCAGCAGCGCGGCCATCCACAGCATCGCTTGACTGAACACACGGCGGGGTCGGGGCGCCGCCTCGCACGATCCGGCTACGTACGCCGCCTTGCGAAAGTAGACCACGTAGAACCCCGCGCCCAGCATCGCCACGGCGACGACCACGAACACCAGCCGCCAGCGCTCGAAGAAGGCCGACACACCCGCGGCGGAGGCCCCGAAGGCCAGCAGCAGCAGCGGCAGCCAGCAGCAGGCCGACGACAGCACCGCGGCCAGCACCGAGCCGCCCAGCGTGAGCCGCTCCGACTGCTCGCCCCTGTGTCCTTCCGGGCCGGGCGTTCCGGCCCTGCGATCGCTCTTGTCCTTGTTTGTGCAGCAATCCATCGGGAGGTCTCCCTGATTTTAGAACTGGCAGAGGTTCGGGGCCGGGCCTGCGCGATCGCGGGTACAGTAAGACATGTTTCAGCGTGATTGCCTGAGTGCCATCCCCGCCGCAGCTCTCCTGGCCTTCCTCGCGGGCTGCGCCGCACCGACCGCCGGAACCGCCAGGAGCCCCGCCATGAACTCGGCCCCCCCCACGATCGAACTGCTCGGCTTCGAGGGCTGCCCCAACACGCCCGCGATGCGCGACAACCTCAAGGCCGCGCTCACCGCCGTCGGCGAGGGCTGGACTTTCAAGGACACCGACCAGGAGCGGTTGCCCGAGGACGATCTCCGGCGCGGCTATCCCACGCCCACCGTCCTGGTCAACGGCCGCGACCTCTATGGCTTGCCCGTCCCCACCGCGCCGAGCATGGGGTGCCGCATGTACCCCGGCGGCGTGCCCAGCACCGCCGACCTCGCCGAAAAGTTGAGGACAGCGCCGGGCAAGTAGCCACCCGAGCACGTCGCTGACGGCGGCGAGAACGCGGCCGATTTCGTCCGCCAGGCCTCCACCACCGGAGAACCGGGGCCGTGGAGCGAGACCGTCACGGCGACGGTCGCGGGTGGAGGCTTTGCGCGGGTTCTGGCTCGGGATGGTGTCGTTCGTGATCATGGGTGGTGCGTGCTTGAAGTTCCTGCGAGCGTTGGCTAACCTCCGAGTAGTTGCGACACAGTCTCAACTACTTCCAATGGACCTCCAGGTTTCGACGTTGGAAGGGCGGTCGGTTCGGGTACTGGACGGACTTTGAGCCGTTCCCACCCGTCTCCGTCGCGTTGAAGCCCGACCGTGACACCCCAAGGACCGGTTCAACATCCGGCCCGCCTTGGAAACTCGTTCATGCCCGTACCGCCCCGACCCGCGACCCTGCGTCGCGCCTTCACGCTCATCGAACTGCTCGTCGTCATCGCGGTGATCGCCCTGCTCATCGGCCTTCTGCTGCCGGCGCTCGGCTCGGCCCGCAACACGGCCCGCGGCACGGTGTGCCTGTCCAACTTCCGCCAGCTCGCGCTGGGCTGGACCATGTACGCCGATGAGAACAAGGACACCATGCTCCCGCTGCGCCCCGCCGACTTGGGCGGGGGCACGGGCAACCCCGCCAACCACTACGAGGTCGGCAATGGTCTCAAGTACCGGCCCCGCTGGATCGCCATCATGGGCTCGCAGGTGGGCCTCTATCCCTTCGCCGAGCCGAGCATCACGGACCAGCGGCAGGACTACACGGGCAAGGTCTTCCAGTGTCCCGCCGCCGCCGAGCGCACCGACGAGCGGAACCACTGCTACGGCTACAACTACCAGTTCCTCGGCAACTCGCGCATCACCGCGGGCCGGTACCACAACTACCCGCTCAAGCGGTCGCGCATCCAGACCTTCAGCGATACCGTCCTGGGCGCCGACAGCATGGGCACCGCTGCGGGCGTCGCCGCCGCGAGCCGCATCCCGTATCAACTGCGCGGCAGCGACTTCAACGCCATCGGGAACGAGGGTTACCCGATGGACCCGCCGCGCCTCTTGGCTACGAGCGACCGCGGCACGGGCGGGGCGGGGAGCCCGCGGTCCGCCGTCGAGCCGCGCCACCAGAACCGCGTCAACGCGGTCTTCCTGGACGGGCATGCCGGGGTCTTTACGGTTGAGGCCCTGGGCTACCGGTTGAACGGCGACGGCTCGTTCTCCGACACCGGGACGCCCCAGAACCCCGCCACCAACCGCCTGTTCAGCGGCGACGGGACGGACAAGGACCCGCCGAACCGGCCCATCTGAGGCGGGGCTAGCATCGGCCTGCAGGCCCACGGGCCTGGCGGCACGATCGCTGCGCACTTGCTCCGCCAAGTCTCCGCCATCGGCGAACCGGGGCCGTGGGGCGTGACCGTCACGGCAACGGTCGCGGCGTGAGGTCGCATCGCCGTAACCGCCCGTGAGCCGTGCGCCCACACGGGCCGAGCGGGCGCGGGGGCCGCCCGCGCCCGCCGCCGTGTCATCGCCGATTACCTCGCCGCAGCGCAGCAGGAGCCCGGCTGGGCCACCGCCAGCGCCACATCGCTCTTCGCGCCCGCGCCCGCCGGGCATCGGTCGATGCAGACCAGTTCGCCTGTGAGCGGGCAGACAATCTTGCCCGGGCAGTCGGCCCGCTCCGCGCTGGCCATCGGGCCCGTCGAAGCGCAGCCGGTCAGGGCCGCCGCCGCCGCCATCGTCGCTGTCGCCGCCATCATGGATCTCCTTGTCATGGTCGAACTCCGTGAGTCGCACGCCCGGGCCGCCGCCCCCGGAACAGTTCCGCAGGTCGGGGATCGGCCCGTAGACAGGAAGTATCGGCCTTGGACCATGGTGCAAGGTCAAGCCCGATTCGCGGATTTCTTGACGGTCAGTTTCGCCAGGACCGGGCACGGGCCGTTGGACGCCCGGCACGTTGCCGCCGCCTCGCGCAGCACCTCCCGCACCCGCGTTAGGTCCGCCAGCCGCATCTCCACATCCGCGAGCCGGCCCGCCAGCATCGCCGAAACTTCCGAGCGGCACCGCTCGCCCGCCCCCTCGTCCAGCAGGGTCAGCAGCGCCGCGATGTCCTCCAGCGTGAAGCCCGTCGCCTGCGCCGAGCGAATGAACCGCAGCCGCTCCAGCGACGCCTCCCCGTAGACGCGGTACTTCGCCCGGCTCCGGCCGTCGGGCGTGAGCAACCCGCGCCGCTCGTAGTAGCGCACGGTCGTCGTCGGCACGCCCGCCGCCTTCGCCATTGCTCCGATCGAGTAGGGGACGGTCATCCTTGGAATGGTATTGGCCATGGTTAAGACCTCGTGCGAGTGCATCACGCGGCGCCAGCGGAAGGCCCGAGCACCGCAAAAAAGCCGTGATCAGAGTTCGCAGCGTCATGCCGTGCCCTCCGGCTGCTTCCCGTCGGCTTGCGCCTCAATCCGAATCGGCGGGGCGATGGCGGGCACGGGATTGGGAATGGACGGAATCGGCGCGGCGTTCGCGGTGCTTGCTGCCTTTCCACTCTCTGTCTTGCGTTCCTCTTTGCTCTCTGTGTCTCCGTGGTGGACTGCCTTTGCTTCGCCCGCCGTGTGCGGGTGCTTCTCAACGTGCTCCCTTGCCAGCCGCTCGGCGGCGGTCTTGCCGAAGCGGTAGAAGATCGCCGGGGTCACGAAGAAGTCGAGCAGCGTGCTGGTGATGAGGCCGCCGAGGATGACGACCGCGACAGGGTACAGGATCTCCTTGCCCGGCTCGCCCTTGCTGAGCACCAGGGGAATGAGGCCCAGCCCCGCCGTGACGGCGGTCATCAGGACCGGGGCCACGCGCTCCTGGCTGCCCCGGATGATCAGCTCCTTGCTCCAGGTCTGCCGCTCCTCGGTCATGAGATGGATGTAGTGGCTGACCATCAGCACGCCGTTGCGGGTGGCGATGCCGGTGAGGCTGATGAACCCCACCAGCGAGGCGACGCTGAACGGCTCGCGGGTGATCGCCATCGCCGTCACACTGCCGATGAGCGCGAAGGGGACGTTGAGCATGATCTGGGCCGCGACCATGCCCGAGCGGTAGTGGGTGAAGAGGATTACGAAGATTGCGATGAGCGAGCCCGCGCCCAAGGCGAGCAGCAGGCGGGTGGACTCCTGCTGGGCCTCGTACAAGCCTCCATACTGAATCGTGTACCCCTGCGGGAGTTGGACGTCCATCGCGATGGACTTCTTGATCTCCTCGACCGTCGAGCCCAGATCGCGGCCCCGCACGTTGGCGGAGACCACGATGCGGCGGCGGAGGCTCTCGCGCTGCACTTCGTTGGGGCCGAGTTTCTCGATGATCTCGGCGACGTCCTGCACGAGCACGATCGCGCCGGTTGGGGAGACCAGACGCACCAGGCCCAGCGCGGTCGGGTCGGTGCGGTGGTGGTCGTCCAGGGTCAGCGTGATGTCGAAGACCTTCAGGCCGTCGAGCACCTGGCCCACGACCTTGCCCTTGGTCGCGGTCTCCATCGCGTCGGTGAGCGATGCGGGCGTGAAGCCGACGCGGGCGGCGGCCGCGCGGTTGACGCTGATGTGCAACTGCGGGATCAGCACCTGTTGCTCGACCTGCAGGTCGGCGACGCCGGGGATGCCCTCCATCGCCGCCTTGGTCTGCTCGGCCAGCGTCCGGAGCGTGCCGAGGTCGTCGCCGAAGATCTTGATGGCGACCTGAGCGCGGACGCCCGACAGGAGATGCTCGATGCGGTGGCTGATGGGCTGGCCGATGCCCGTGGCGACGCCGGGGAAGGCCGCAAGTTTTTCCTCGATCATCGAGAAGGCCTGCTCGCGCGGCAGGATGTCCTTGACCGGAGGCGGCCGTCGGCCTGCAGTGGTCGCGTGCTTGTCGGGGTTCTTCGCTTCTTCCTTGGTCCAGAAGTCCACCTCGATCTCGCTGGCGTTCGTGGCACTGAATTTGGGCATGGGAATCATCGAGATGGCCGGGGGCGTGTTCGGGCTTTCCCAAGCGCTCAAGGCCGACGCCCTTGACTTCCTCGGCGACGGGGTCATTACCCTCTTGGGGATTCTCGCGATTTCACGCGGCCCGCGGTGGCGGGCGCGAGCCGCGATGCTCCAAGGCGCGTTCCTCGGAGTGCTCGCTATCGGCGTGCTGGTCGCTGCAATCTACCGCGCCTTTGAGCAGCGAACGCCAGAAGCAGGGGTCATGGGCATCCTGGGCACCGCAGCGCTCGCCACGAATGTCGCTGCAGCGTTGATCCTCGTGCGGCACCGCAATGGCGATGCGAACGTCCGGGCCGTCTGGCTCTTCAGCCGCAACGACGCGCTCGGGAACATTGCGGTGGTCATTGCCGGGGGACTTGTGTACTGGACTCGAACCGCTTGGCCGGACATCGTCACCGCCGGTCTCATCGCGGGGCTATTCCTGCACTCCGCGATGGAGATCCTGCGGAACGCTCGCCGTGAGCTGCATTCTTTGAGCAGTCCTCTACAGCCATCCCCGCCGCATTGTGTGGAAGGTCCCGGGCAGGAACCCGGCGCCACTTGAGCGGCGCGTGAGTTTCAAGTACGTCCGCAATCGACGAGCCCTTGACCCGCTGCCGCTCGACGAGCCGCTCCGATCTGGGACTCCGCGATGGCGCGCGACAACGGGAATCCGACAACGTCCGCGCCGGCGCGCGGCTCGTGACAATCACTGGGCGGCTCGCGTCGGCGGGAACCGACCGCCTGCCGGCGCCCGGCACAGTCCTGCGGCGCTCGTTCAAGGGCGCTGAGCACGAGGTCACGGTGCTTCCCAACGGCTTCGAGTACGAAGGGAAGGCGTACCGCTCCTTGTCGGCGGTTGCGACGGCGATCACCGGGTCGCACTGGAACGGGTTCCTGTTCTTCGGGCTGACCAAGAAGGGAACCGCATGAGCGCCACCGCCACCAAGCGTTCTGCCGCTTCGCGCCGGGCCACCGCGAACACCGCGTTGAGCGGTCCCCCGGGCACCCAACCGGGCACCCGGTCCATCCGCTGCGCGATCTACACGCGAAAGAGCACCGAGGAGGGCCTCAACCAGGAGTTCAACAGCCTGGACGCCCAGCGCGAGAGCGCCATTGCGTACATCGCCAGCCAGAAGAACGAGGGGTGGCTGTGCATCTCCGACAAGTACGACGACGGCGGATTCACCGGCGGGAACATCGAGCGTCCGGCGCTCAAGCGGCTGATGGACGACATCGAGGCAGGGCAGGTCAACTGCGTGGTCGTCTACAAGGTGGACCGGCTCAGCCGATCGCTGATGGACTTCGCGCGGCTGATGGAGCTTTTCGACCGCAAGGGCGTGTCGTTCGTCTCGGTCACGCAGCAGTTCAACACCACCCACTCGATGGGCCGATTGACGCTGAACATCCTCCTGTCGTTCGCGCAGTTCGAGCGTGAGATCATTTCCGAGCGCACGCGCGACAAGATCGCCTCCGCCCGTCGCAAGGGCAAGTACCAGCACGGCAAGCCCATCCTGGGGTACGACTTCGTGCCCGCGCCGGCTCCCTTCACGGGCCGACGGCTTGTCGTGAACAAGGCTGAGGCGGGACGGGTCCGTCGCATCTTCGAGCTGTACCTCGAGGCGGGGAGCATCCTCCGCGTCGCCGATGAGTGCAACAGCCGCGGGTGGACCACGAAGTCGTGGACGACGACCGCCGGTCGCACGGTCGGCAATCGGGAGTTCGACAAGACGATCGTCTCGCGGCTGCTCCGCAACCCGCTGTACCTGGGGAAGGTACCGCACAACGGTGCGGTCTACGACGGCGAGCACGAAGCGATTATCGACGAGGATCTCTTCCGGCGTGTCCAAGCCCAACTCAAGCTCGCCGGCGCGCGCGGCGGGGCGAGCGTGAAGAACTCCACGGGGTCGCTCCTTGGCGGGTTGGTCCGCTGCAAGGGGTGCGGGTGCGCGATGTCCCCGAGCAGTGCCTCGAAGAAGAAGCCCGACGGGTCACGCACCAGATACCGCTACTACGTCTGCTGCAACGCGGTGAAGCGCGGGCGGCAGCACTGCGCCGCCCCGTCCCTGCCCGGGCCGGCGCTCGAAGCGTTCGTTCTTGACCAGGTGAAGGCCATTCTGGCCGACTCCCCACAGATGGCGGCGGTCGTGGCGCGTGCGATCGACCTCCTCCGCCAGGCAGCCAGCGCTCGGATCGCGGAGCAGACGCGACTCCGTGCCGTGCTCGAACGGCTCTCCGGCGAGGAGCCCACGGCCGCCACGCGCCGCGAGATCGAGCGTGTGCGGCGAACGCTCGCGGCGGTTTCCGCCCAGGTGGCGGCGGACGCCGACCGCCTCATCGATGAGGACGAGGTGGCCGGAGCGGTGGAGGCGTTCGACGGGGTCTGGAACGCGATGACGCAGGCCGAACGTGCCGAGTTCCTGCGAGTCGTGATCGCGTCTGTTGAGTACGACGGCCAGACGCAGAACGTGTCCATCACCTTCAACCCGGAAGCGTCCGCCACGGAGACGCCAATAAGATGAACCCTGCACTAGCCAAAGCCGATCGTGCCTCTGAAGCACCAGCCATCACCACTACAGCCCGGTTCGTCGTCGCCGGCCGCGGCCGACCGGGCCGGGACGCGGCCGCCGTGCCGACCGGGATGCCCGGCCGGGTGCCGCGCGTCGCGCGCTTGATGGCGCTAGCGATCCGGTTCGACACCCTCATCCAGACGGGTGCGATTTCTACTCAGACGGAGTTGGCTGCCGCCGGTCACGTCACTCGCGCCCGCGTGACGCAGATCATGAACCTCCTGTACCTCGCGCCCGACATACAGGAAACGGTGTTGCACCTACCGCTCGTAGCTAACGGTCGCGACCCGATTACCGAGCATGATTTGCGCGAAGTCACGTCACGGGTCGAGTGGAAGGCCCAGCGCCAACTGTGGCAATCACTGCTCGGCAAACCCTGTCGAACCAGCGCGGTGGACCTAACTGAAGTCCCGCAGGGGCCTGGGCTTAGGCACTGATCCAATGTCCTGTTGGTTGGCTGTCGGCTCGACTCCGGAAGCGCCCTAACGATACACTATTGCCCGAATACTCCCGCCAGGCGTACTCGGCGGGGCTCGCGGCGGAGGCCGCGAGATTCTCGCGTCTGGCCGGAGATTCGGATGCCCAAGAGTCTGCGCGCAGGTCGGTGGGTAAACCCGGGGTCCCTCAACAGCATCGACCCCAAACTTCAGGTTCGGTTCTTCCAGCATTACCGCAAGGAACTCGAACCGCACGGCGTGTTCATCGGCGACGGCATCGACGACGCCGCGGTACGCCGCGTTATGTGTGGCGAGGTTTCCGGCCTGTCGGCGGAGTTGGTGGACCGAATCGGCGTCATCGATGAGATGTCGACCGGCGGCAACCACCAACTGCTTCTTGACGAGGCGAAGCGACTGGGTCTTGATATCGCCCCAACCCCCAGCACCGCCGACCTCGTCGTCCTTCTGCTGCTGGATGGCACCGAATCACTCGAACGCATTTACGCCGAGCGCCTGCCCATCGCGCGTCGCCTCTTCCGCAGTCACTTTGCGCTGACGGCGGACCCGCCGATGATCTCCGGCGTTGCCGACCATGTCCTCAAGGGGTACGAGGACGGGCTGGAGAAGGACTTTGTCGGGCGCCGGCGCGGGTCGGGCGTGCGCGTGTTCCATTTCCCAACGCCGGCGGGATTCCGGCAGATGATCCGTCGCGCCGACGTGGCCCACCGCGACGTATCTGTCGATCCTTGGACCGGCGGCCGCCAGCACATCATTTTCCACCCGGAGCGGTTTGATGTGCTGATCTACGAGCACGGCCAGGGCGAGATGCAGGTCAACGCCAAGCACGACGCCGATGTCCGTGCATACCTCGAGCACGTCGGCCACCATCTTTTCAACCAGTCGCAGCTGTTCCTGGCCGAGGGCCTGCCTGCGAAGTACACACTCAAGCCCATCCTGGAGAAGGGGCAGGCGTGCCTGCGCTGCGATGATGTGCCGGAACTCGAAGCGGTCTGGCTCCGCGGGCTGGACTGGGCTCATCCCAAGGCGGTTGATCTCGTCGAGCGACCTCGCTCCAAGAGCGATCTGTTCCGGGCCATGACCGACGCAGGACGCGGCATCCCGCGCGGCATCAAGCTCATGAGCGCGACCTTCAACGTCGTCTTCAGGACCGGCCGGGAGGGGCAGCTCCGGATCGTGCTGCCGAACAACGCCGTGTATTCCCGAGAGAGCGACAGCGAAGTGATCCTTCGCTGGCTCGGGTTGCGCGGATTCCTCCAGGACCGTGGGAAGGCGACCGATGGGCTCACTCGCGCACTTGTGGCAGCGTCTTGAGACTGCGCCTGCGGACGCCGCGCCGCGGCAGGAGTGGCGGGCCATCTGCGGGGACGATTTCGCCTGCGTCGAGGGCCTGCTCGAGGCCAATGGCCGCCGCGCTTCGGTAGTCGCGTCGCCCCTCCCGAATGCGCCGGACATGCGGGTGGTCGTGCATAGGAATGGGACGGTGGTGGCGGTGTGCGATGAGGGAGCAACGCCCCGGCGGGAGCTCGCGCCCGAGGACTACACGCTTCTGCACATTTCCCCCAGGCGACTGCGGCCCGCAATCGCCAACGCCCTCGGCCTGGAAACTTCCACAACGCCCATCAACGGCCCTCCGGGTGGCTTCCGCTTGGGTACGTGGGGCGTGCCGGGATCGGACCGTTTCCCGGTCACGTTCGTGGCCCAGCCGGATACTACGGCGCTGGCGCTCACGATCAGATCGGTTGTGTCGTCCAGCGATATGGGCATGATCATCGTGACGCCAACGGCGCAGGGCTGGTCTGACGAGCTCCGTGAATGGGTCGAGGCCCGGAATGGTGTGCTCGTGCCCGCGGAAGATGTGCTTGACGCAAGCGGCTCCGGCCTGATCGCGTCGGATCTCTGGCAAGGTTTCATCGACCGTTTCGCGCGGCGCAACGGGATCGATCTGGCCTCTCCCCGTCGCTCCAAGGCCAAACGCAAGAAACGGGCGGATCGCCTGGGAGCGATCAACGCAGTCGAGACGGCGCTAACGCAGATGGCCCGGGATCGCGTGGCGCTCATTCGCTCACGACTCAGGGATGAGCAGGGCATGCCCGCCAGCTTGCCGCGCGTGACAAAGTCCGCGATTGCGACGGCGGCCAGGGTCAAACCGCATGTCATTACCCGGGTTTTCAACGACTCGAGCGCCGACGGCGTCCGCACTCTCTTCACGCTCGTGAACGATCCCCAGGCTCTGTGGGATTCCGGGTTCGGTCGCGTCCGGCTGGGCCGCTGACGCACTCCACTTCTTGCACTTTGCGCTGATTGCTGTAAGTGCAAATCGCACGGCGGTTGTCATTTGGTCCCGTGTTTTCAGGCCTCCGGTGATGACGGTCAAGTTTTCTGCGCGCTGATCTGCAAGCCCCACCGGCTGGTGAACACGCCGCGACGTGCGGCGCGAACCACTCACCAGCACGGAAGCCATCCATGCTCGCAGAAGCCATCGTCTCCCCGATCGTCACCACTCTCAACTCTGTCCCTCGGGCCCCGACGCCGCCGGAACTTCCGGAGCTCACCCTCCGGCAGATGAGGTTCCGAACCGAGCGGCTCGGACGCCTCTACTCGCTTGCCACTGATCAGGTCGCGGATCTGTGGCAGGAGCTGGCAGCCGAGATTGTTCGAGCGCTCCGTCGGTTCGATCCGACGATCGCCTCGCGGACGACGTTCATGAAGGGCGTCATGAACCTCTGGTACCGGCAGAAGTGCAAGCAGCTCCGCCGCGACGCGGCGGTGCGCGATCGTCTCGTGCCGTTGCCGGCCCTTGGCACTGAGGGCATGGACTTCGCAGACCGCCGCCTCGGTGGCGTGGCCGAAGTGGATGCACGTCTCGATCTCGCGGACCGCATCGCGGATCTGCCGCAGGACCTGTTCGCGCTCGCCCGAGACCTGCTCGCGGGCAAGTCGGTTCCGGAGATCGCCGCGGAACGCGGCGTTCACCGCGGAACGGTGAACCGCATGGTGCTGCAACTGCGCGTCCACCTGGCTGACCTCGATCCGGCCGCCAACTAGTGCGCGACAAGTGGCGGGCGCGGGCAGAGGGGTATTGGCGTGCCCCCTGCCCGTACCCCGCGCACGGAACCGCCCGGCCCTGCCGACGAGAGGCTGCCGCTCGTCCGGATGGGCCAGGGCGATTTCGTCCGCGACATCTTCCCCCACGACCTTGAACCCAATGGAGAACCCATGACCGCGACCACCCTGATGAACCAGATCACCAAGGGCCGCAAGCCCAAGCCCCGCCGCGTGATGTTGTACGGCACGCACGGCATCGGCAAGAGCACGTTCGGCGCGATGGCCGAAAGCCCCATCTTCATCCCCACCGAGGACGGGCTGGGCGACATCGAGTGCGAGTCGTTCCCGCTGGCCCGATCGCTCGGCGACGTGATGGCGGCGCTGGAGACGCTCTACTCGGGCGACCACGGATACAGGACCGTCGTCATCGACTCGCTGGACTGGCTCGAGCGGCTCATCTGGCAGGAGGTCTGCGAGGATGAGCAGGCGCCGAGCATCGAGAAGATCGGGTACGCCAAGGGGTACGCCTTCGCCATCGAGAAGTGGCGGACCGTGCTCGGTGCGCTCGACGCCCTCCGCGGCGACCGCGGCATGACGGTCATCGTCATCGCCCACGCCAAGATCGAGAAATTCGAGAACCCCGAGACCGTCCCCTACGACCGCTACTCGCCCCGGCTGCACAAGCTGGCCTCGGCGCTCGTGCAGGAGTGGGCCGACGAGGTGCTCTTCGCCACGTACAAGGTGCTCACCGTCAAGGTGGACGAGGCCTTCAACAAGGCCAAGCACAACGGCGTCGGCACCGGCGAGCGCATCGTCCGCACCGTCGAGCGGCCGGCGCACGTCGCCAAGAACCGCCTGAACCTGCCCGAGGAGCTTCCCCTCGACTACCGCGTCTTCGCGGCGCACGTCGCGGCCTCGCGCGGCGATGGCGGCAGCGCCACCACCCCACTTACCCAGAACACCGACGCCGCGCCCAGCGAGGGCGCGGCAGCCACCAACTGAAAGGACACTGACCCATGGCGAATCTGAACAACTTCGACGCGAACAACGTGGACCCCTCCGTCGCGCTCGACCCGATCCCCGCGGGCAAGTACATCGCCGTCATCACCGAGACGGAGATGAAGCCAACCAAGGCCGGCGGCGGGAAGTACCTCCAACTGACCTTCCAGATCGTCGACGGCGATCACAAGGGCCGCCTGGTCTGGGCGCGGCTGAACCTGGAGAACAAGTCGGAAATGACGGTCAAGATCGCGCGCGGCGAACTCTCGGCCATCTGCCGCGCCGTCGGCGTCATGGCTCCGAAGGACTCGGTCGAGCTCCACAACATCCCTCTGGAGATCAACGTCGGCCTGAAGAAGCGCGACGACAACGGCGAGTTCACCAACGTCATCAAGGGCTACGCCAAGAAGGGCGGAAACGGGGGCGGCGCGGCGGGCGCTCGCGTCCCCGCGGGCGTCGGGCCGGGGAGCCTGGGAGGAACGCCGCCCTGGAAGCGGTAAGCCCATCCGGTCGCGTCCTCGAGCTCCCGTACCCGCCCAGTGTGAACCACATCTGGCGGCGCGTGGGGCCGCGGACCGTCATCAGCCGCGAGGGTCGGCGCTACCGCACAGACGTGTGCGCCGCCCTCGCGGCGATGCGGGTGGAACGGATGGACGGGCGGCTGGCGGTGCGCGTCACCGTCTGCCCGCCCGATCACCGCCGGCGCGACCTGGACAACGTGCAGAAGGCGCTGCTCGATGCGCTGGCGAAGGGCGGCGCGTACCGCGACGACTCGCAGATCGATCGGCTGGAAGTGGAACGCGGCCCGGTGACCGCGGGCGGCAAGGTGCTGGTGGAGATCACGCGAATCAAATCATGAACCTCCGACCCTATCAATCCGAAGCCGTCGCCGCGGTGTACGAGCACCTGCGGACCCGCGACGACAACCCCTGTGTGGTGATTCCCACCGGAGGCGGCAAGACACCCGTCATTGCCACCATCTGCCGCGATGCGGTCGGGCCGTGGAACGGGCGCGTGGTCATCCTGGCCCACGTCAAGGAACTCCTGGAGCAGGCGGCGGACAAGCTCCGCACCATCGCGCCCGATGTGCCCGTGGGCATCTACTCGGCGGGGCTCAAGCGCAAGGACCTCGGCTACGCCGTCACCATCGCAGGCATCCAGTCCATCTACCAGCGGGCGTGCGACCTGGGGCCTGTGGACCTGCTCATCGTGGACGAGGCGCACCTGATCCCGCCCGACGGCGAGGGCATGTACCGCCAGTTCATCGCCGACGCGAAGGTCGTGAACCCGCTCGCGCGGGTGATCGGCCTGACAGCGACGCCATTCCGCATGAAGTCCGGCCCGATCTGCGAGCCCGGCAACATCCTCAACCACGTCTGCTTCGAGGTCGGCGTCCGCGAGTTGATCGTGCAGGACTTCCTGTCACCACTGCGAACAAAGGCGGGGCTTCAGAAAGTCAGCACCGACGATCTTCACGTTCGCGCCGGCGAGTTCGTCGCCAGCGAGGTCGAGGACCTCATGGACAAGGATGCCCTCGTCGACGGCGCCTGCGCCGAGATCGTTGAGCACACCAAGGACCGCTCCGCCACGCTCATCTTCTCGTCGGGCATCCGCCACGGCCAGCACATCGTTGAGGTGCTCAAGTCCAAGCACGGCGTCGAGTGCGGGTTCGTCTCCGGCGACACGCCCGCGGGCGTGCGCAGCGCCATCCTCGACCGCTTCCGCTCCGGAGCGCTCAAGTACCTCTGCAACGTCAACGTGCTGACGACCGGCTTCGACGCCCCGCACATCGACTGCGTGGCGCTCGTGCGGCCGACGATGTCGCCCGGGTTGTACTACCAGATGGTCGGTCGGGGCTTCCGCCTCAACCCGGGCAAGGCCGACTGCCTCGTACTGGACTTCGGCGGCAACGTGCTCCGTCACGGGCCGGTCGATGCCATCCGGCTCACCACGGATGACCGTGGCGAGGGCCAAGCGCCCGCGAAGGAATGCCCGCAGTGCCACGCGCTCATCGCCGCGGGCTACCAGACCTGCCCGGAGTGCGGGCACCAGTTCCCCGAGCCCAATCGGCAGAAGCATGAAGCGCAGGCCAGCACCGAGGGCATCCTCTCGGGCCAGGCCACCCGCGAGGAGCACCATGTCAGCGAGATCACGTACCACGTCCACATGAAGCGCAGCGACCCGGCCGCGCCGCTGACGATGCGCGTCGAGTACCGCGTCGGCTTCAACCGCTACTTCCGCGAGTGGGTCTGCTTCGACCACACGGGGTACGCCCGGACGAAGGCCGAGGCGTGGTGGCGGGCGCGATCGGTCGAGCCGGTGCCCGGCGGCACGGAAGAGGCGGTCGAGCTCGCGCGGGCCGGGGCGCTCGCGCCGGCGCTGCACATCACGGTCGAGAAGAAGGCGGGCGAGCAGTTCGAGCGGGTGGTGGCGCACCGATTGGGCGACAAGCCGCCGCGGCTCGAGGGCGATGAAGGCCTGCCTGAGCACGTGCCCGCGCCGGTCGGCACCACGTACGGCATCCCCGACGACGAAATCCCCTTCTGAACAGGAGCACACGATGATCACGATCACCATCGAAGAAACGGACAAGGACGGCCGCGTGCTGGGCCGGCACGTCGCCTCGGCCCCCATCGACAAGAACGACGCCAAGGGGGTGGGCTCGCTGCTGGCCCGTAGCGTCGGCGGGTTGATGTACCACGGCCAGACGCGGGCCGAGGTGCCGCTGCTGATCGCGGCGGCGGGAACGCACCGCTCCAGCCGCTGCACCCAGGCGATCGCGCACGCGTTGGGGCTGGCCGGGAGCGAGCACAGCTTCGAGTACGCGGTAAAGCCCGTTGTGGACCTCGACCGTCTGCTCGATTACCGCGCGAGCAAGAAGGACCGCGAGAACGCGGCGCACATGCTGAAGATCATGGGCGCCGGCGTCAAGACGAAGGGGGACGACGAGTAAGCGATGAGCGACGGCCCAGCAAACCTGCTCGACGCGGCGAGGTGGTGCCTCGCGCGCGGCTACGCGCCGATCCCTGTGCCCGCGGGGACGAAGGT
This sequence comes from Phycisphaeraceae bacterium, assembly GCA_015200025.1. Classification (GTDB taxonomy): domain Bacteria; phylum Planctomycetota; class Phycisphaerae; order Phycisphaerales; family UBA1924; genus UBA2396. The sequence goes on from CP054186.1 coordinate 2,602,480, forward strand.
GCCCGTGCTCAAGGGCTGGACGGACCTGCGCCTGTCCGACGCCGAGCTGCCCCAGCACTTCAACGGCACCGGGAACATCGGCGTGCTGCTCGGCGAGCCGAGCGGATGGCTCGTGGACGTCGACCTGGACTGCGAGGAGGCGGTGGCGCTCGCGCCGGCGTTCTTGCCGCCAACGGGAGCGACTTCGGGGCGGCCCGGCAAGCCCTCGTCGCACTGGTGGTACATCTGCGAGGGGGCGAAGACCCGCAAGCACCAGGACCCGGCCACCAAGAAGATGATCGTCGAGCTCCGGAGCACCGGGGCACAGACCGTCGTCGGCCCGAGCATGCATCCCTGCGGGGAACCGTACGACCCGCTCGAAGGCGAGCCCGCCGTCGTGGCTGTCGAGACGCTCGGCGCGGCGGTCGCGGCGCTGGCCCGGGCGGTGACGGAGCAGCGGCATGGGAGCAAGGAAGCGATCGTTTCCCAGCCCCGGCCGCTAGGAAACGATCGCTTCCTAGCCGACGACGCCGTCCTTCGCCGCGCCGAGGCGTACCTCGACCGCATCCCGCCGGCGATCTCCGGCTCTGGCGGGCACAGCCAGACATACGCGGCCGCGACGGCGATAGTGCACGGGTTCGGACTCGATGCGGAGACGGCGTTCGGGCTGCTGTGGGACCGGTACAACCCGCGCTGTCAGCCGCCGTGGTCGGAGAAGGAACTGCGTCATAAGGTCTGCGACGCCGCGAATAAGCCGCATGATCGCCCGCACGGGTGGCTGCGCGACGCCGAGAAGCCCGAGGACATGGGCGGCGTGGACCTCTCCGGGTTTGATCCCGAGCGGAAACGGACGTCGGGCGAGCGGCCCCAATCCGAACGCCCGCCCGACCCGGGAGCGTTCCCCGATCACCTGCTCCGCGTGCCGGGCTTCATCGAGCAGGTCGTCGCGCACAACCTGGCGACGGCGACACGGCCGCAACCCGTACTCGCGCTGGCGGCGGGGATCTGCCTCCAGGCCGTGCTCGCGGCCCGCAAGGTGCGCGACGAGCGCGGCAACCGCACGAACGTCTACTGCGTCGGCGTCGCCCCCTCCGGCGCGGGCAAAGACAACGCCCGCAAGGTGAACAAGAACATCCTCTTCGCCGCCGACATGGTGGAGCACGAGGGGAACGAGGACCTTGCGTCCGACGCCGGGCTCATCACGGCCGTCGAGGCCGAGCCTGCGATCCTGTTCCAGATCGACGAGTTCGGCCGCTTCCTCCGCACCATCGGCGACCCGAAGAAGGCACCTCACCTGTTCAACGTGCTGACGGCGCTCATGAAGCTCTACAGCAGCGCAGACACGGTCTTCCGGGGCAAGGCCTACGCCGACAAAAAGCGGAACAAGGTGGTCGATCAGCCGTGCGTGAGCGTCTACGGAACGACCGTCCCCGAGCACTTCTTCGAGTCCCTCACCGCCGACAGCCTCAGCGACGGGTTCATCGCCCGCCTGCTCGTATTCGAGTCGGCCGACACACCCACGCGGCAGCGCGCCAAGGCGACGGGAGTCCCCGAACCCCTGAAGCAGGCCGCGGAGTGGTGGGGATCGTTCAAGCCCGGCGGCAACCTTGCCCCCGAGCACCCCCAGCCGATCGTGGTCGAGGCCATGCCGGAGGCGGGCGCGGTGTTCGACTCGCTCGCGGCGATGGTGGACGCCGAGCTCGGCAAGCCGGATGAGGCGGGAAGGTCGCTGTGGGCGCGCGCCGAGGAAAAGGCGTGCCGCTTGGCGCTGATTTACGCCTGCTCCGCGAACGCCCAGAAGCCGGTGATCGACGAGGACGCCGCCCGCTGGGCGTGCGACCTGTCGTCGTACCTGACGCGGCGGATGCTCTACATCGCCCACGAGTGGGTCGCCGACGGCGTGTTCGACGCCCGGCAGAAGCGCGTGGTTCGGGTGGTGCGCAAGGCGGGTGGAAAGATTTCCCGCAGTGAACTCTGCCGCAAGACCCAGTGGTTGACCCAGCGAGAGCGTCAGGAAGTCATCGACAACCTCCTGGAAACGCAGCAGTTGCGGCAGGAGGAGGAAACGTCCGCGACGCGGCCGAAGGTGGTGTATGCGCTGGCCTGAACCGAATCTTTCAATCTTTCACCCAATCACCGCGCGCGCACGCGGGGCGCAGGTGCATGGGCGTAAGGGAGGTATTGAAAGATTGAAAGATCTCTCTCTTTCATCATGTACTTCTCCCCTCCCGATCCGCCGCGCCCATGCAGGTCGCGTGCCAGGCCGCGCCTACCACGAGCCCAACAGCCGGAAGCCTAACGGCGGGGGTGAGGGGGTCGGTAGGTACTTCCCCGCCCGCGTCGCGTTGATACGCCCGCGGGAACAGCCGCGCTTGGCGACAGAGTTTGTTTCGCGCGTCCGGGCGTGGGGCGGGGGGTTGGCGGGGTTGGTACGCGGCCCCGCCAGGACCGCGACGTGGGCCAACGTGGGCGAACCCGTGGCCAACGGGCGCGGCCCGTAGCGCGGGGGAATCGGGGCGCTGCGCCGCCCCCGGACGGGCCCGTTAGCCCGAGCGATCCATCGAGCCAGCGATCCCCGGACCTGCCGCGCCGCGGCGGGCCACCACGACGCCATCGCGCCAGCGCACCGCGTCGCGCTCATGACGGAGATCGCCGTGAACATCGAGATGCTTCCCATCGACGCGGTCAAGGAATACGATCGCAATCCTCGCACCATCAACGACGCCGCGATCGACGCGGTCGCCAAGTCGATCCAAGCCTTCGGCTTCAAGATCCCGATTCTCATCGACGGCGACGGCATCATCATCGCCGGCCATACCCGCCTCCGCGCCGCGCGGAAGCTCGGCCTGAAAGAAGTGCCGACGATTCGTGCGTCGGACCTGACGCCCGATCAGGTCAAGGCGCTGCGCATCGCCGACAACAAGGTCGCGTCGCTCACGGCGTGGGATATGGAACTGCTGCCCATCGAGCTCGCCGACCTCAAGGGGGTGGACTTCGACCTGGCGGTGCTCGGCTTCAGCGCCGAGGACCTCGCCGCGATCATGGCTCCCGCTGGTAACGAGGGCCTCACCGACCCCGACGATGTGCCGGCGCCTCCGGACGCCGCGACGACCGTTCCCGGCGACATCTGGGTGCTGGGCAACCACCGGCTGATGTGCGGCGACTCATCGAAGCCCGCCGACCTGGACCGCCTGCTCGACGGCCAGCCCATTCACCTCGTCAACACCGACCCGCCGTACAACGTGAAGGTCGAGCCGCGGAGCAACAACGCCATCGTTGCCGGCCTGAGTTCCTTCGCGTTGCCCGGCAAGGCCGACCAGCACGATCAGCAGAGCGCCGACCTCAACCGCTACCCCGAGAAGAGCCGAGCCACCCACAAGAAACTCCGCGCCAAGGACCGTCCGCTGGCCAACGACTTCGTGTCCGATGACGAGTTCGACCGGCTGCTCGCGGCGTGGTTCGGGAACATCACCCGCGTGCTGATCCCGGGCGGCACGTTTTACATCTGGGGCGGCTACGCCAACTGCGGCAACTACCCGCCCGTGCTCAAGCGCTGCGGGCTCTACTTCGCCCAGGCGATCATCTGGATCAAGGAGCACCCGGTCCTCACGCGCAAGGACTTCATGGGCAACCACGAGTGGTGCTTCTACGGCTGGAAGGAAGGCGCGGCGCACCGCTTCTTCGGTCCCGCGAACGTGCCGGACACGTGGTCGATCAAGAAGGTGAACCCGCAGAGCATGGTCCACCTTACGGAGAAGCCCGTCGAACTGGCGCGGCGGGCGATCGGGTTCTCGTCGCGGCCAGGCGAGAACGTGCTCGACCTCTTCGGCGGCAGCGGGTCCACGCTCATCGGCGCGGAGATGACCGGGCGGCGGGCCTTCCTCATGGAACTCGACGCGCTCTACTGCGATGTGATCGTGCAACGGTGGGAGAAGTTCACGGGCCGCAAGGCGGAACGGCTCTCCGCCGCGCCGTCAAACTCTGTGGCCGAAGAGAAAGCCCCGGCGAAGGCCGGGGCGTGAGGGAGGGGGCACCGATGCGGTCAGGCGCTGGGGCCCTTCTCCCGGAGGGCGTGGAACTCGACCATCGCATCCTCGTAGGGCGTCGTGCCCGCGGCGGCGTGGTTGCGCCCGCCCGCGGGAACGACCACGCTCCGCTCCTTGAGGAAGGCGAAGGCGACGGCCGCCTGCGTCCAGGGGATGTTGGCTGCGTGCCGGAGGTCTTCGAGGTTGAACGGGCTCGTGGCCTCGGCCACCGCGTGGGCGACCGCCTCGAAGGCGTCCTCCGGGCATCGGTGCTGGTACGGCTCGCCCCTCATCGGGACAACGCTCCGCACCAGCGCCCGGGTCGCGTCGACCGTGAAGGTCTCCGTGCGCTCGTTCGCGGGCGGCTCGTTGCAGGCCGCGACCGCGTGCTCCAGCGCGTCCCACTCCTCGGTGGTCAGCATCTGGACCTCGCGGGCGTTGAGCAGGCGCTCGGCCGCGTCGAGCAGGACTTCGAGTTGGGCGCGGGTGGCCTGCATGGGTCAGGCCCCCTTCCCGGCGACGAAGACGCCCTTGTCGTGCTTCTTGAAGCGGGCCTTGTCGCCCTTGGCGGCGATCTCGCGGATGATGGCGGCGTAGAGCGTGGCCTCGGGCGTCTTGCCGCCGGGGCTCTTCCAGAGTCCCTTGGCTTCCATCGCCGCGATCATCTGCTTGGCCCGCATCGGTTCCCCGCTCGCGGCGAGGACCCGCGCCGCGGCGTCGAGCGCGCTGACTCGCTTCGGGGGGGTGGGCTTCTTCTCCTTCGCGGGCTTCGGGGCCTTGGGCGTCTTGGGTGCCTTCCCGCCCTTGGCCTTCGCAGGTTCGGCGGGCTTGCCGTCCAGGCGGTCCTTGATCTCGGCGAGCGCGGCCTTGCGGAGGCGATCAGTCTTGGCCGCCCCATCGGCGCGGGCAGCGCTCTTGGACTTGGCGGGCGTGCGGGTCTTCGGGCTCTTCTTGGTCTTCGTGCTCATGGTCATCTCCGAAACGGTGGTGCGAATCTCCGCCGCACGTTGCGGCGGATCGTGGGGGGAAGCGTGGCCGTCGCGGTTCCCCGCGACGCCGCGTGGGTCGGATCAGCAGCTCGCGACGCGCTCGATCTCGTTGAGCACGTCGTGGACCATCGAGTTGGTGGCGGCGGCCCGGCCGTGGCGGTCTTTGCCGTACACGAACTTGGCGACCTCCAGGGCCTTCGCGTAGCGCTCCTCGCGCGGCTCATCGCGGCCGAACTCCGCGATGATGTGGTCGTGCACTCCGTCGCGGCGGGTGAAGCGTTCGACGCTGACCTGCGCTCCCGCGTCGGTGCGGGAGATCTTCACGCTCTCGTTGGCCCCCTCGATCACGATGCGCTTGATGTTCATGGGTGTGCTCCTTGTTCACTCGGCGTCGTTCAGGAACTCGACGACCTGCTCGGGGTCCATCCCGCTCATAAACCCGACCAGGTTGATCAGGTCTTCGCGGACCTGCCCGAGGTCGCCTGTCAGCCCCCAGTTCCGCGCGTCGGCCTTGGCGCGGTCGGCGTGCTTGTCCAGTTCCATCTGGAGGACGTCCAGCAGGCGTGCGATGTCGTTGCGCCGGGAGGCGTACATCTCGGCGGCGGTGGGTTGCGGGGGGGCCGGCTTCGGGTTGTGCTTGCGTGCGTTCATCTATGTGCTCCTATGCGATGGGGTGCTCTGGTAAACAACGAAGCCCGCATTTCGCGGGCTTCAGGGGGCGGGCAGTTCAGGATTTCGCGGGCTTGTCGGGGCCTCCTCGCGGGCGGCTTCTTGTGCCGCGTCGCTCCGGCCTTGGCGGTACCCGGTGTGCAGGCCCTCGTGGTACCCGGCCTCGAAGGCGTGGCGGACCAGGTCGCGGATCGACCACACCGGGATCTCGTGAAAGTCGAGGCTGTCGCTCTTGCGGGTGTCGAGCGTTTCGAGCAGCAACTCGATCTTGGCCCATTCCATCTCGGCGTCCAGCGCCTTTTGCTTGCTGATCCCGTCGAGGCTCGGCCTGGTGTTTTTCTTGCTGTTCTGCGGGGCGTTCATCGTCGTGGTCTCCGTCGCGGGTGTGGTCGGGGGGCGACCCGCGTTGTGACACATGAAGCCATGACATCCGCCACGAGGCAAGGCAAACCGCAGCGGTTTCGCCGTCATTCGGCGACATGTGGGCAAGTTCGCGCCGCCTGTGGGCAACTCGGCGCGGGAGGTCCGCGATGACTCCCGAACACGCGCCTAGTCCCGATCCCCATGCCGCCCGTGCCGCTGGGCAGGGGATCTCCCGGCTGAATCCCGCCGCGCTGCCGGTGGCCGACGCAGCGCGCGTGCTCACGCGTCTTGGCGGGAAGGCCGTGACGGAGGAGATGCTCCGCGCGGACCTCGACGCGGGCGCGCCGACGAACGCGGACGGCACGATCAACCTCGTGCACTACGCCGCGTGGCTGGTGCGGGAGATGAACGCGCAGGCCGAGGGTCGAGGGGGTGGTGGTGGCGATTGACCCACGCCAACTCAAGCCGGGTGAGCTCGCGCGGCTCCTCAACAGCACGCCGCTAGGTGAGGTGATCAGCGAGCGGCAACTCCACCGTCACCGCACGCGCGCGGGGTTCCGTGTCGCCGCCGACGGCGACGCGGGCAGGGTCGATCTGTTCCGCTACGTCGCCTGGCTGGTGACGACGCGGCACGAGGCGCTCGCCGAGGCTACCCGCCAGCCGGAGGGGCTCACCGGTTACGAAGCGATGAAGGAGCGGGCGCGGCTCCGCAACGCGATGCTCTCGCTCTCGGGGCGCGACATCGGCGATCTGCCTTCGATCGCCGACCCCGTTCGGAGGGCGCGGGCGGCGAGGGACTTCCAGTACTTCTGCGAGACGTACTTCGGTCAGACCTTCCACCTCAAGTGGTCCGACGACCACCTGAAGGTCATCGCGAAGATCGAGCAGGCGGTGCTCGAGGGCGGGCTCTTCGCGATGGCGATGCCGCGCGGAAGCGGCAAGACCAGTCTGTGCGAGGTCGCGTGCCTCTGGGCGTTGCTCTACGGGCACCGCGAGTTCGTCGCGCTCATCGGCTCCGATGAGGAACACGCCGCGGGTATGCTCGACTCGATCAAGGCGGAGCTGGAGAACAGCGAGATCCTCGGGGCTGACTTCCCCGAGGTCTGCCACCCGATCCGGTCCCTGGAGGGCATCCACCAGCGGGCTTCGGGGCAGCTCTACCAGGGCCGGCAGACGCACATCGGCTGGACGGCAAGAGAGATCATCCTCCCGACCATTGCCGGTTCGGTGGCATCGGGCGCCATCATCCGTGTCGCCGGGATCACGGGTCGCATCCGTGGCATGAAGCACAAGCGGGTCGACGGCGTAAGCGTTCGGCCCTCGCTCGTGCTCATTGACGACCCGCAGACCGACGAAAGCGCCCGCTCCCCGTCGCAGTGCGCGAACCGCGAGCGCATCCTCGCCGGCGCAATCCTGGGTCTGGCGGGCCCGGGCAGGAAGATCGCCGGGCTCATGACGCTGACGGTGGTCCGGCCTGACGACCTGGCCGACCGCATCCTCGACCGGGACAAGCACCCGCAGTGGCAGGGCGAACGGACGAAAATGGTGTACTCGTTCCCCACGGCCGACCGCCTGTGGATGGAGTACGCCCGGCTTCGCGCCGAGGGACTCAAGGCAGACCGGGGTGGCGCGGAAGCAACCGCGTTCTACAAGGCCAACCGGGAGGAGATGGATGCCGGCGCGGCGATCGCCTGGCCCGAGCGATTCAACCACGACGAGCTGTCGGCCGTGCAGCACGCGATGAACCTGCGCCTGCAGAACGAGGCCGCGTTCTTCGCCGAGTACCAGAACGAGCCGCTGCCCGAGATCGAAGTCGCGGACGACCTGCTCAGCACCGACCAGATCACAGCGCGGGTCAATGGGCATGCCCGCGGCCTGGTGCCCCTGGGCTGTTCTCACCTGACGATGTTTGTGGATGTGCAGGGCAAGGCCCTGTTCTATGTCGTCGCGGCGTGGGAGGACGACTTCACCGGCTCCGTCATCGAGTACGGCACGGAGCCGGATCAGAAGACCCCACCTGGGACATACTTCACGCTCCGCGACCTCAAACGCACGCTCGGTTCCGCTTCCCCTCGCGCGGGTGTGGAGGGCGCGATCTACGGCGGGCTCGAGCGGCTGATCGAGGGAACGGTCGGCCGCGAGTGGCGGCGCGACGACGGCGCGATGGTCCGGATTGACCGTTGCCTGATCGACGCCAACTGGGGCTCCTCCACCGATGTGGTGTACCAGTTCTGCCGCCAGAGCCCGTACGCCAGCGTGCTCACGCCGAGCCACGGTCGGTATGTCGGGGCGAGCAGCGTGCCGTTCAGCGACTACAAGCGCAAGCGTGGTGAGCGCATCGGTCTGAACTGGCGCGTGCCCGTCGTCACCGGCAAGCGGGCCGTGCGGCACGTGCTCTTCGACACGAACTTCTGGAAGTCGTTCGTGCACGCCCGGCTGAGCGTGCCGATGGGCGATCCCGGCGGCGTATCGCTTTTCGGGCATCGTCCCGAGCATCATCGGCTGCTGGCGGAGCACCTGACCAGCGAGTACCGCGTTCGCACGGAGGGACGCGGACGCACGGTCGACGAGTGGAAGCTGCGCGTCGATGGGCTCGACAACCACTGGCTCGACGGATTGGTGGGCTGTGCGGTCGCGGCGTCCATGCAGGGCGCGGTGCTCTTCGGCACCGATCAGAAGGTCGCGGCCCGCCCGCGTCTGAAACTCTCGGCGCTGAAGGAGCGGCCGCGATGAAGCGCACACCGCCCGCAAAGCCAGCGGCTGATGGCAAACCGAAAGGGCTTGCATGTCCCACCTGCGGGTGCCGTCACTTCGAGGTGCTGTACACGCGAGCGACGTTCATGGGCACGATCCGCCGGCGCCGGCAGTGTCGCCATTGCGGTCGTCGAGTCACGACCTCCGAGCGCCTGGGAGCCTGACATGGTCATCCAGGTTCTACCGGTGGAACAAACCGGCCCATTGGTGCCGCGAAGCGGGCAGATCACTCGGCCGCTGCATAGGGAGCCCGTGTGGAGCCGTTCGATGCGGCCCTCCGGAGTGCCCTCATGCCCGACCCCGAACTTGAGCAGGCCATCCGCGACAACGCGTCGCAGCCCGCAAAGGCGGCGGTGGACGGTCAGTCCGTCGAGCAGCACCCGCTGAAGGACCAGATCGAGGCCGACCGCTACCTCGCATCCAAGGACGCCGCGAGGAAGCCCGGCCTCGGCATCAAGTTCGCCAAGATCGTTCCCCCCGGCTCTGTCTGACCCGCCATGTTGAAAGCCATCACCAACATCATGAGCCGGGTCGGGCGTGGGACGCGAGACGCCTCACCCTCCCCTACGGCGTCGCGAGTTCCGCATGGAGGCGGAACGCGCGGCGGCCGTCGTGTGCTCGTCGCAAAGTTCGATTCGGCGCAGACCACGCCCGACAACCGCAAGCATTGGGCGAACGCGGACGGGCTCTCGCCCAACGCCGCGGTGAACCCGGAGGTGCGGCGGATCCTGCGCAACCGGGCCCGGTACGAGGTTGCCAACAACTCCTACGCCAAGGGCATCGTTCTCACGCTCGCCAACGACACCATCGGCACCGGTCCCCGGCTGCAGATGCTGACCGAGGATGCCGAAGCGAACGCCCGGATCGAGGACGCGTTCGAGCAGTGGTCCCGGGCCGTGGACCTGGCGGGCAAGCTCCGGACGATGCGGCTGGCACGGGCCGAGAGCGGCGAAGCCTTCGCGCTCTTGGTCAGCAACCCGGCGATCGGATCTCCGGTCTCGCTGGATCTCAAGCTCATCGAGGCGGACCAGGTGTGCACGCCGCTCCTGCGGCGCGGTCGCTCGGACGAGGTCGACGGGATTGTCCTTGACCAGTGGGGCAACCCGTCGGCGTACCGCGTGCTCAAGCGGCACCCGGGCGACAGCGGCCTTCTCCGCGCCCCGATCGACGACCTCACCGCGTACGACACCTACGCCGCGTCGGCCGTGGTGCACTACTTCCGCGCCGATCGGCCGGGCCAGCTCCGCGGCATTCCCGACATCACGCCGGCGCTCCCGCTGTTCGCGCAGCTTCGCCGGTACACGCTGGCGACCATCGCCGCCGCCGAGACCGCCGCCAACTTCGCCGCCGTCATCTACACCGATGCTCCCCCCAACGGCGAGGCCGATCCGCTCGAGCCGATGGACGAGGTCGAGCTCGAGCAGCGCCTCGCCACGGTTCTCCCCGGCGGTTGGAAACTCGGGCAGGTCCACGCCGAGCAGCCCACCACGACCTTCGGCGAGTTCAAGCGCGAGATCCTCAACGAGATCGCCCGCTGCCTGAACATGCCGTTCAACGTCGCGGCAGGGAACTCCTCCGGTTACAACTACGCCAGCGGCCGCCTGGACCACCAGATGTACTTCAAGAGCCTGCGCGTCGATCAGCACCACCTGCAGCTCGCCGTGCTCGACCGAATCCTCACCGCCTGGCTCAACGAGGCCGTGCTCGTCGAAGGGTTGCTCCCGCAGTCGATGCGGCAGCGCGGCGTACTCCTGCCCACGCACGCGTGGTTCTGGGATGGCGTCGAGCACGTCGACCCCGCCAAGGAAGCGACCGCCCAGGCCACGCGCCTGGCCAACCACACAACCACGCTCGCCGCCGAGTTCGCCCGTCAAGGACGCGACTGGGAGCAAGAGCTCCGCCAGCGCGCCAAAGAGCTCGTGCTCATGGATGAACTCGGACTGACCCCCGCCCCCCAGACCACCGCGGCTCCCGCGGGCAACGCGCCCGCGCCCCAAGAGGACGACACCGATGGCAACGAAGACTCCGACCCCCACCGCTCCGAAGGCCCGACTCGCGCCCAAGCGTCTGTGGCTTGAGGCCGCCGCCCCCCACCCCGCGCCCGCGGGCACCTCTCCGCTCACGCTCACCGGCACGGCGGAGATCACCGCCATCGCCGCCGGCGCTGGCGGGGCCGATGCAGAGAAGGCACTGCCTCGCTTCAAGATGCTGGCGTACACCGGGGGTGCCATGCGCGTCGCGGGCTGGCGTCATCTTGTGGTGCTCGATCTCGCCGGGCTGTCGGTCCCGTCGCAGAACCGCCCGATCCGGTTCGCGCATGACCCGGCCGCCGGCGTCGGCCACACCGACGCGATCAAGGTCGAGGGCGGTCAGCTCGTGGCGACCGGTGTGATCTCGCGAGACACCGCGACCGCCCGCGAGGTGGTCGCGTCCTCGCGGAACGGGTTCCCGTGGCAGGCTTCGGTGGGCGCGAGCGTCGAGGAGTTCGAGTTCATCCGCGAGTCGCAGAAGGCGATCGTGAACGGCCAGGAGTTCGCCGGTCCCATCAACGTTGTCCGCAAGGCCACGCTCGGCGAGATCAGCTTCGTGGACCTCGGCGCCGACGGGCGCACGAGCGCATCCATCGCCGCCCAGCAAGGCGGGGGCGGCAGTCCGGCCGGCGGTGATGTCGATCCCGCGCCCGGGGCGGGCGCAGCCGCGCTCCGCGCCGAGGCCCTCGCGGAGACCTGCCGTATCGCGGCGGTGCGGAAGATCTGCGCCGGCACGCACCTCGACATCGAGGCCCAGGCCATCCGCGACGGCTGGGACGCCACCCGCACCGAACTCGAAGTGCTCCGCGCCAGCCGCCCCAAGGCCCCGTCCATCCATGCGCCCGACACGAGCATCACCGGCGAGGTCCTGGAGGCCGCATGCTTCCAGAGCGCCAAGCTCGAGGGTCTCGACAAGGTCTGCTCGGCCCAGGCACTGGAGGTCGCATCAAAGCGGTTCCAGAGCGGGCTGGGCCTGCAGGAACTGCTCATCGAGGCCGCGATCGCCAACGGCTACACGGGCCGGACCTTCCGCGATAGCCGCCGCGTCCTGGAGGCCGCGTTCGGCCGAGGCATCGAGGCCGGGATGACCATCATCGACGTTGGCGGCATCCTCTCCAACGTCGCCAACAAGTTCCTGCTGGAGGGCTTCTTCAGCGTCGAGCGCGTGTGGCGGAGTATCTGCGCCGTCCGCAATGTGTCGGACTTCAAGACCGTCACGAGTTACCGCCTTGTCGGCAAGGACCAGTATGAGCAGGTCGCCCCGGGCGGCGAGCTCAAGCACGGCACCCTGGGCGAGGAGACCTACAGCAACAAGGCCGACACCTACGGCCTGATGCTGGCGATCGACCGCCGCGACATCATCAACGACGACCTCGGCGCGATCACCACCGTGCCCCGGAAGCTCGGCCGCGGATCGGGTCTCAAGATCAACGACGTGTTCTGGACGGCGTTCATGAACAACGCCGCGTTCTTCGCCGTCGGCAACAAGAACTTCATCTCGGGCGCGGACACCGCGCTGGGCATCGACGGCCTCACCAAGGGCGAGGTCACGTTCATGGACCTGGTGGACTCTGACGGCAAGCCCACGGGCGTGATGCCCTCGATCCTCCTGGTGCCGACGGCACTCTCAGCGGTGGGCACGCAGCTCTACAAGAGCGTCGAGATGCGGGACACCACAGCCAACACCAAGTTCCCCGTGGCCAACCCGCACCAGGGCAAGTTCCGCATCGAGGTCAGCCGCTACCTCTCCAACGCGCTCTACACCGGCAACTCGGCAAAGGCGTGGTACCTCCTCGCGGACCCCAGCGACCTGCCCGTCATCGAGATGGCGTTCCTCAACGGACAGGAGGCCCCGACCATCGAGACCTCCGATGCCGACTTCAGCCAGCTCGGGGTGCGGATGCGCGGGTACCACGACTTCGGCGTCGCGCTGCAGGACCCGCGCGGCGGCGTGAAGAGCAAGGGCGAGGTGTAAGCCCATGGGTGAAGGCGCAGAGATCGGCGGAGGCATTGGCGAAGACGGCCCCGGTGTCATTCCGGGCCAAGGAGAAGGCAGCATGGCAGCAGGACCGGCAAAGTTTGTGCATGAAGGCGAATCGATCGACTACACCCCGGGCGCGGATGTGCTCACCGGCGCTGTGGTCGTCCAAGCGGAACTCGTGGGCGTGGCGCAGGGCCCCATCAAGGCGAACCAGCTTGGCTCGCTCGCGGTGTCCGGGGTGTTCGACTTCCCCAAGGCGCTCGGCGCTGGCAGTGCGCTCCCGGCTGGTAGCAACGCCTACTGGGACGCCGGCGCGCAGAACGCAACCAAGAACGCCGCGGCGGGCGCCAACAAGCTCATCGGCAAGACGGTGAAGACCACCGTCGATGCCGACACGACCGTTCGCATCCGCCTCCTGCAGTGACCGTCGGAGGCATACATGGGCGACCTGCTCGATCGCGGCTCGGCGTTCCTGGATGACCAGCGGCACAAGCACATGAGCCGCACCGTGGTGTACCAGCGCGGGGCCGAAGCCAAAGAGGTCCTGGCGACCATCGGCAGGACCGAGTTCGAGCAGGCAGACGACGCCGGGCTGATTCACCGCGTCGAGTCGCGGGACTTCCTCGTGCGGGCGGCGGACCTGGACCTCGGTGCTGGCCCGGTGCTGCCGCGAGCCGGTGATCAGGTGCGTGAGACGGTCGGGACGAGCGTGTTCGTGTACGAGGTCAACGCGCCGGGCGGACAACCGCCCTTTCGATACAGCGACCCCTACCGCAGGGTTCTTCGGATTCACACCAAGCACATCGCTACGGAGACGTGATGAGCGACGGGAACGGACAGAACGGGAGCAATGGAACACGGGCCCGGTGGGCTGGTGTGCTCATCACCGTCATCCTCGCCGCCGGCGCGATGACGGTGCAGTGGGGCGTGGTCACCACCAAGCTCCAGCAGGTCGAGAAACGCCTCGATGAGTTCATCGGCGAGGCCCGCTCCATCCGGGCCGACTACCAGGCGATGGAACGCCGCGTGTCTTACCTCGAAGGCAAGGTGGCGGGGCTGAGCGCCGCGGCGGAGGCAGGGAAGGTGGGCCGCCCATGAGCACCATCGCCGCCATCGCCGACGCCGTCGCCACGCACATCAACGCCGGGACCTTCTCTCAGCCGGTGAGCGCTGAGAGGATGTACCAGCCCGCGTTCACGCTGGAAGACCTGGCCGACCTGCGCGTGTCGGTCGTGCCTCGAACGGTCGGCATCGCGGCCGCCACCCGCGACAGCAGCGTCTTCGAGTGCGTCGTGGATGTGGGTGTCCAGAAGAAGCTCCCGGCAGAAGGGACCGACGCCGAGATCGATTCCCTGCTCGATCTCGTCGAGGAGATCACCGATCACCTGCGGCTCGGCCGGCTGCCCGATGCGCCGGAGGCGGCGTGGGCCGGAATCGCCCACGAGCCCGTGGTGTCGAGCGAGTCACTGGAGCAGCACCGGGTGTTGACGAGCGTCCTGAGCGTCACGTACCGGGTGCGGAGGTAGCCGTGCGGAACATTGTGTTCATCAAGGTGGATCTTGAGGAAGGCGAGAAGCCGCTCTCAAACTCACGGCTTGTAGCGACGTTCACGCTGATGGCGGCGCACACGAACACGCAGGCCATGTCGCTCTCTGACGGCAAGGGCGTCGAGATCCCGATTCCCGCGGGTACCCAGCTGCCGTTTGAGCAAGTCAACCTGGCTGACATCTTCGTGCGGAGCAAGTCGGGTGAAGTGGCGTTTGTGGTTGGCCACACGGCCGGATAGAGCAGGAGAACAACGATGGCGATCAAACTCGGCATGGAAGCGAAGCTGCTCTTCAAGGTCGGCGGGCAGGCCGGCGGCGGAGCGTGGACGGTTCTCGGCAACACGCGCGACGTGACCCTCAGCCTCGAGGCGGGGGAAGCGGACGTGACCACCCGTGCCAACAGCGGCTGGCGGGCGACGGTCGCCACGCTCAAGGAGGCGAGCGTCGAGTTCGAGATGGTCTGGGACACAGCGGACGCCGGGTTCACCGCCATCAAGAACGCGTTCTTCGGCAACGACCCCATCGGCTTCCAGATCCTGGATGAGACCAGTGGGCAGGGCCTGCAGGCGGACTTCTCCATCACCAACTTCTCGCGGAACGAGGCACTGGAGGAGGCGATCACGGTGTCCGTCACGGCGAAGGTGACGTACTCGGCGACGGCGCCTTCATGGATTGGTGGCTGAGCCTGTCGGATCGCTGTCGGATTGGCGTCGGATTCCTGTCGGTTCCTGATTGACGGAGGCACGGATGCGATCGTTCAAGGACAACCAGGGGCGGCAGTGGTCGGTGGAGGTCAACGTCACCGCCATCAAGCGTGTGCGCGGGCTCACCGGCGAGGACCTCATGCAGGTCATCGAGGGGACGCTGATCGAGAAGCTGATCCGCGATCCCGTCCTGCTCTGCGACGTGGTCTACGCGATCTGCAAGCCCGAGGCGGACTCACGCAGCGTCTCCGACGAGGAGTTCGGCAAGTCGATGGCGGGCGACGCGATCGAAGCCGCGACGACGGCGGTGCTGGAGGAGCTCGTGGGTTTCTGCCCGAGCCCGAGGGACCGGGCCAACCTCGGGCGGGTGCTCCAGGCCACGCGGAAGGTGATGGACCGGGCGCGGGACCTGGTGGAGAAGAAGCTCGACAGCGGGGAACTGGATCGGCTGGCGGACCGCCTGCTCTCCGGGGAAGCGACTGCTGGAAGCTCGTCCATCAGTGCGCCGGAATCCTCGGCACCAACCCCGGCCCCCTGACTCTCCGCGATCTGGTGGCGATGCTCGACGGCAAGCAGCGCCACGACTGGTCGATCGCCTCCGCCGTCATGGCGCTTGTCGCCAACATCCACCGCGACCCCAAGCGATCCCGCCGACTCAACCCCAGCGACTTCGACCCCTTCGCCAAGCGCCAGCGACCCATCAAGGTCGGCGTGTCGGTCCTCAAGGACGTGTTCATCGACGGCAAGCTCCCCCCCATGCCGCAGGAGGCTCACGGATGAAGTTCCTCAGCTCGCTTTCCACCCGCCATTACGTCTACATCGTCGGCCTGCTGCTCATGGCGCTCGTGCTCACGTCGTGCGCGGGCTTCGACCTGGGCGACCTCGTGAAGGTCAAGACGCCCAACACGATCCAGCAGACCACCGGTCTCCCCTCGACGCTCAGCCTGAACGAGGCAGAGGTCGAGTACCAGAACTGGTTCAACCAGACGCAGACGACCGGCGCGCAGTGGAAGGGCAACATCGAGAAGGCCGGCGAGCTCCGCGGCCTGTTCAGCCAGCTCACGCTGTCCGCCCTCGACACCGTCGGGCCGACGGTCGCGGGCTTGCCCGTGCTCGGTCCTGCGCTGCCCGCGCTAACCGGAATCGTCGGCCTGTTCATCGGATCGGGCCGGCTCCGCAAGGAGAAGGAGGCGTCGTTCAACAAGGGGCTGGAGAAGGGCAGCGGACTCGCTGGCGGCCCCCCCAGCGGCGGGAGCGGCGTGTGATCACCATGCGGATCAAGGACATGTTCTTCGACCGCGCGGCGGTGGTCCGCGCGGTCGATGGGGCCAGGCGGAAGGTGCTCAGCAAGGCCGGCGCGTTCATCCGCACGGCGGCCCGCACGAGCATCCGCAAGCGCAAGGGCTCCGCGCCCGCGGGCAAGGCTCCCCACTCACATGAGGGGAGCTTGCGACGGCTCATCCTGTTCGGGTACGACAAGGCGGCGGACTCCGTGGTCGTCGGCCCCGTGGGGTTCAAGAAGAGCGTCGCGCCCAACGTGCTGGAGTACGGCGGCGACACGATTGTGCTCCGGCGCAAGGGTGGAAAACTCACGTCGCAAAGGGTCAAGATCGCCGCGCGGCCGTACATGGCCCCGGCGCTGGAGCAGGAGCGGCCGAAGTTGCCGCTGCTGTGGCGGAACTCCATTCGGAAGGGAGCCTGATCGGTGGCCGACACGCGAGGCATCCGGGCTGGACGGGCGTTCGTCGAACTCGGCGTGAGCGACAAGCTCACGGCCGGGCTTCGCCGCGCCCAGAAGCAGCTCGAAGCCTTCGGCGCTGGCTTGCGCTCGGTCGGCACTCGGCTCGCCGGGATCGGCGCGGCGGCGGTGACGGCCTTGCTCGCCACGGCGAAGGCGTTCTCCGACACCGGTGACATGCTCGACAAGATGAGCCAGCGAACGGGC
The DNA here is from genome assembly GCA_015200025.1 of Phycisphaeraceae bacterium. GTDB lineage: Bacteria > Planctomycetota > Phycisphaerae > Phycisphaerales > UBA1924 > UBA2396. The sequence goes on from CP054186.1 coordinate 2,619,466, forward strand.
GTGAGCGTGGAGGCCCTGTCCGAGTTGGGGTTCGCGGCCGACCTCTCCGGCACCGACCTGGAGACGCTCGAGTCCGGCCTGCGGAACATGCAGCGAACGCTCGCGGGTGCGGCGCAGGGGTCGGCCTCCGCGGGCGATGCGCTCGGGCGCCTCGGCCTGAGCGCGGCACAACTGGCAGGCCTCTCCCCGGACGAACAGTTCAAGGTCCTCGCGGATCGCATCTCGCAGGTCCGCGACCCGGCCCTTCGCGCCGCGCTGGCGATGGAGCTCTTCGGCAAGTCCGGGACCAAGCTCCTGCCGCTCATGGCCGACGGTGCGGCTGGCATCGAAGCGATGCAGGAAGAGGCTCGGCGCCTCGGCCTCACGGTCAGCACCGAGACCGCCCGCGACGCCGCCGCGCTCAACGACGCGCTCGGCACCCTCTGGAAGGTGCTCAAGCAAGGGGTGTTCACTATCGGCGGCGCGCTCGCACCGACGCTCAAGGACCTCGCGGAGCGGATCACTCGCATCGTCGTGAGCGTTACGACCTGGATCAAGGCGAACCGGGAGACGGTCGTGTGGGCGCTCAAGATTGCGGCGGCCGTCGCCGTGGCGGGCATCGCCATTGTGGCGCTCGGCTACATCGTCTCGGGCATTGGCGCGACGTTCGGCATCGTCGCGGGTGTGGTCGGTGGCATCGGGGCAGCTTTCGGCATGATCGGTGCGGCCATCGCGGCGACCCTGTCGCCCGTCGGGCTGGCGATCGCCGCGGTCGTGGCGCTCGGCGGCGTTCTCATCGTCACCACCGGAGTCGGCGGCGAGGCCCTCGCCTGGCTCGGCGAGCAGTTCACCCGGCTGCGTGACTGGGTGACCAAGGTCGTCGGCGGCATCTCCGACGCCCTTGCGGCGGGTGACATCGCACTGGCGGCCGAGATCCTGTGGCTGTCGCTCAAGGTGGTATGGCAGCAGGGCGTCGCCGCGCTCAACAAGGTTTGGCTGGAGGCCAAGGAGTTCTTCGTCTCCACCGCCTACGGCATGTGGTACGGGGCGCTGGCCGCCGCGGAGATCGTCTTCCACGCCCTCGAGATCGCGTGGATCGAGACCACGTCGTTCCTATCCAAGACCTGGACCAACTTCACCACCGGCTTCCAACAGGTCTGGGAGTCGGCATCGTCCTGGGTCGCCAAGCGGATGCTGGAGATCCAGGGGCTGTTCGACTCCGGGCTCGACGTGGACGCCGCGAAGAGGGCCGTCGATGATCAACTCGAAACCCGTTTGGCGGAACTGGAGAGCGCGGCCCAGCGGCAGGTGGCCCAGCGCGAGGGACAGCGCGCCGCCGAGCGCGAACAGGCCGCCGCCCTGCACGAGGCAACGCTCGCCGGGATTGGCCGCGACTTTGAGGAGGCCCAGACCGCGCTCAAGTCGAACACGGAGGCGGGGCTCGCGGAGTCGCAAGCGGCGCTGGATGCCGCGAAGCAGAAGCTCGCCGATGCCATCGAGCAGGCCCGCCAGAAGCGGGAGGCGGCGGACGCCGAGCGCGGCCCCGGCCGCACGCCGCGCGACCTGATGGCCGAGTTCGAGGATCGGCTCGCAGGGCTCGGCGAGGTCATCGGCAAGGGGATCAGCGTGCGCGGCACCTTCAACGCCCGCGCCGCGCAGGGGCTGGAGTCCGACGGCGGGGCCGCCGAGCGCACCGCCCGCGCGACCGAGCAGACCGCCAAGCACACCAAGCGTCTGGCCGACGCCGCGCAGAGCGGCGGCCTGACCTTCGCGTAAGGAGACACGTTCGTGCCGATCACGGTGACGGAGAAGTTCGAAAGCCGCAAGTCCACCAAGGGCGACAACCCTTCGGCGGAACTGGTCTACACCGTGCGCGGGACCAACGACGACCTCGCGGCCCGCAACGCCGCCGAGACCACCAGCCCCGCGACCTATGACGGCCAGCCCCGGCAATCCACCTCCGTCGAGCCCGTCGGCGATGAGCTGTGGGAGGCGGTGGTCCGCTACGGGAAAGCCCAGGGCGGCTCGCTCCCCGAGCCCGGCGAGAGCATCTTTTCCTTCGACACCGGTGGCGGCACGCAGCACATCACCCAGAGCAAGGACACCGTTTCCTCGCACGCGCCCTCGGGTTCCTCCGCCCCGGACTTCGGCGGCGCGATCGGTGTGACCGCCGACGGCGTCGAGGGTGTGGACATCACCGTCCCGGTTTTCCAGTTCTCCGAGACGCACTACTTCACCAACGACCAGGTGACGCCGTCGTACAAGGGCACGCTCTTCACGCTCACCGGCAAAGTGAACTCCGGCGCGTTCAAGGGATTTCAGGCGGGCGAGGTCCTGTTCCTGGGCGCATCGGGTGCGCGGCGCGGCACTGATCCGGACGACGATTGGGAGATCACCTTCCGCTTCGCGGCCAGTCCGAATGCGACCGGCATCTCGGTCGGTGACATCAGCGGCATCAGCAAGAAGGGTTGGGAGTACCTGTGGGTGCGGTACGCCGACCAAGAGGACACCGGATCGCACGCGATCGTGAAGCGCCCGGTCGCGGCGTATGTCGAGCGTGTGTACGACGAGGGCAGCTTCGCCGGATTGGGAATCTAAACGATGGGCGACGTGTTCCGCAAAGTCCGGTCCGGCCAACCGCTCCGCATCCCCGCGGCGGCGTACAACGCCTTCGTCGATGCGGCGGTCGATCTGCGCCGGCGGGAGCGCAACTCTAACGCCGGATCGGCGCTGGAACCCGCGCAGCGCGGCATCGTGCTCGTGCGCAACGACTCCGACGACGACATCGAGCCGTACAACGCACTGGCCATCACCGGCGTTCTGGTCCAGCCCGACAGCGAGGACCAGGAGCGGACGTTTCATAGTCGGACACCGCTGACGGGCGAGATCGCCACGGAGGAATCGCCGCCGCTTTCGTTCGTGCTGGCCCTCCAGCCGATCAAGCCCGGCGACCTCGGGCGCTGCGTGCTCACGGGCGTCACGCCCGCGCGAGTGTTCATCACCAACGAGACGGACACGACCTGCGAGCTGGCTCCCGAGGAGACCGTGCTGGCCAGCACGCCCATGGGGGGCATCCCGATCCTGTGGAAGGAGGAGGGCACCGGCGAGAAGTGGGCCGTCATCGAGATGGGCCAACCCTCGCCCGGCCGCGTCACGGCGATCCTCGGGGCAGCGCAGCCCATCCCCACCGAGAACAACCGCTGGCGCTACCCGTGGGTAGAAGCCAGGATTGACGGGGACCCCGGCAGCGACACCTACCTGCGGTACGTGCCCGTGCCGGAGGGGTTGTCATCCCAGCTCCCGGGCGGTGGCGAAGACCCGACGCGGCTGGCGATCAACCGCTTCGAGGCCCACCACATGAACGACTTCGACCCGGGCTCCGGCTTTGGAGGGCTGCTCGGCCTGGGGCCGGTGTGCGAGTTGCCCGGCGTGCTTCCGAAGTGCCCGCCAGCGCGGTCGCTCAAGCCCAGGCTCGTTCCCATCCCCGAAGGGGTTTGCGTGCAGCTCACCTGCGAGCGCAACAGCAAGGGCAGGCCGGTGTGGGTGTTCGAGGCGATGAGCCTGATCGAGATCGCCGACTCGGCCGACGAGAACCGCAAGTTCAACATCTACATCGAGGGAGGCGCATGACCACGACCTCCCCGACCAAGCCCGCACTCGACGCCCGCCGCGAGCACGAGCGGAAGAAGTACGTCGCGCTGGCGTCCCGTCCTGCCGCTCCGGGGGCCGGGTACGGCTCCACCAACCACGGGGCGGCCGCGATCCCGCTCGTGCAGCGCCTCAAGCCCCGGTTGGTGGTGGACTTCGGGTGCGGTCGGAACGACTTCATCGGTGCCCTGCGCCGGCTCGGCATGGATGGGCTTGGCGTCGACTTCGCTTTCCCCGAGGCGGACATCCTGCGGGCGATGCACAAGACCGGGCTGCTTGACGGCGTTGCCGATGTCGTGACGAGCTTTGATGCCCTAGAGCACCTGCTTCCCGAGGACGTGGACGCGGTGCTCGAGGAGATGCGGCGGGTCGGTCGTCCGCGGGCGCACTTTGTGTTCTCGATCTGCACGCGGCCGAGCCGGACGACGGTCGCCGGCGAAGGGCTGCATCCCACGGTGCGACCGCTGGCGTGGTGGCTGGATCGGATCAGCCGCGTCGGAACGGTGATGGCACCAATAGCGGACAGCCGGTACATCGCGGGGCGCTTCCGGAGATGCCCATGAACGAACTACACCGAGCGAAGATCCTCGGCGGCGAAGCCTGCGAACTCCCCGATGATCCGGTCCAATGGCCACATGGGGTCTACGAATCGGCACGCTACACCGCCGTGCGTGACGGCGAGTGCTTGGAACTCCGCAATCTCGCTCTCGGGGCAAAGTCCGATGTATCGCAGTGGCAGAGAGAAGTCGCCGCGATGCCTCCACTCCCGTTCCCACCAGAACTCCTTGCGACCCCACTGGTTGATACCCATCGTTTCGAAGTACGGCGCGAGGTGTGCAATCGCACAATCCTGAAACGGCTTGCCAGAGTTCATCGCTTCCGCTACCAACGCCGAAACATGCGGCGACAAATAGTCGCGGAACGTCCCTCCGGGACTGGTTGTGTCGATGTACCACACTGGGTTCACGTTCCGCTGGCGTGCAACTGTGCGTGGTACGGCGATCCCATAGGCCTTGAACTGCCGCTGCCGTCCTTCCACTTCCACGGCCAGGTGCTTGATCATGTCGAGAGGCGTTTCGGTAAAGCAAACGACTTTCTGGGAATCCAGGCCCGGTCCGGCCTTCAACTTCGACGCAGCAAAGCCCATTGGTGTCCTCGCCGCAATCTCCCGACCCGACACGATGCTTTTGAGGTTATCCGAGGCCGAAGCCTTGGGGTTCTCCGTGTCGCGAGTCAAATGAACGATGAAGCCGGCGAGGTCGCCACGCCGAGCCAGCACAGTTGCGATGTCATCCGCCACCGTTATCTCCTTGCCGTAACCGTTGATGGCACTACACGCGCGCTGTCAAGAGAGCGAGTTTATGCGTGAGAACCAGTCGGACATCGCGGCGCTCCAGGCGGGGCTGAAGGCGCGGAAGCCAGCGCGGGATGGCCTGCGCCTCTACACCGCCGATTTCGACTCGGTGTCCCTCGCGGGGTTCTACCGAGGACGCTCGGCGTTCCTGACCTTGTCGGGACCGTCGCTCACGCAGGTGGACCTCGCGCAGCTCAACAAGCGCGGCATCGTCACGATGGGGGTGAACAACTCCTGGTCCGTGCATCGCCCGACGCTTTGGACCTGCGTGGACGATCCCGGGCGCTTCCTCGACACAGGCTGGAAGGACCCCGGCATCCTGAAGTTCGTGCCGACGTGCTGCTGGGACAAGCGCCTCCGCATCCAGAACCCCGACGGCACCATGCGCAACAGCGCGTTCCGCGTCCGGCAGATGCCGAGCGTCCTGTTCTTCCGCCGCGCCGATCACTTCGACCATGAGCGGTTCTTGACGGGCGACTCGGTCCCGTGGGGGAACGACGCCAAGCACGCGGATTCGCTCGGGATCACCGGCAAGCGGAGCGTCATGCTCGTCGCACTCCGGCTGCTGCACCACCTCGGCTTTGGCACGGTGTACCTGCTCGGTTGCGACTTCAAGATGGCGGCCGACCGCAGGTACGCCTTCGATGAACACCGAGCACCCAACGCAATCCGGCACAACAACGTCCTGTACGACTCGCTGGCCCGCCGCTTCGAGGCCCTGCGGCCGCACTTCGACAGGCACCGGTTTCGCGTGATCAACTGCTCCCCGGGCAGCGAGCTTCAGGCGTTCGACCGCATTGATTATGGGGCGGCGGTGAAGGCCGCGTCCGCCGAGTGCGGAAAGCCCGTGAGCACGCAGGGCTGGTACGAACCGAACCCGAAGCCCACGCCTTCCCCGCAGGAGGCCGCCCGATGAGCGACGGCCCGACCCGATACTACTTATACATCCCCGTGTGGGCGACGGGTCGTCCGCCGACGGGGGGCGGGTCGAGCAACTACTCCACGCCGTCGGGCTCGACGCCCGAGAGCACCTACTCGACGCCGACCAGCACGCCGAGCATGCCGCCGAGCTATTCGACGACCGGCGATGTCATCTACACGACGGGCCCCAGCGGAACGCCGACGCTCACGTTCTACACCACCGGCGCCTTCACGAGCAACACGTCCGGCACGACGAACACGCCGTCGAGCAGCGGGTCGAGCGATTCCATGTCCTCGGGGTCGTCGGGCTCGAGTAGTGGCATGTCCTCTTCCGGAACCTCTTCGTCTGGGTCAATGTCGTCCAGCGGCTCGTCCTCCTCGGGATCATCGTCCAGCGGGTCGTCCAGCAGCGGGTCCGGTTCTTCAAGCGGCTCGGGTTCATCAAGCGGATCGGGGTCCTCAGGTTCGGGCAGCAGCGGCATGTCGAGCGGCGCGTCGTCGGGGGCGAGCAGCGGCATGAGCTCCGGGGCCTCGTCCGGCGCATCCTCCGGGGGTTCCTCTGGAGGCGGGTCGTCCGGTGGGGGATCGTCCGGCGGTGGTGGTTCGAGCGGGGGCGGCTCCGGCCCCGGTGGCTCAGGTCCCGGCGGCTCGGGGCCGGGCGGAAGCGGGCCGGGTTCCGGCCCGGGCAGCAACTGCCTGCTGTTCGGCACGCTCGTCCGCCTCGAGGACGGCCGCCTCACGCCCATCGAGAACCTCAAGCCCGGCGACCGCATCGCCTCGATTCAGGTCCCTGGCCTCGAGGTCGATGTGCCATACCGGGCCCAGTACAACTGGCTGTCGCACCACGGTCTGCACGGCGCAACGCCCGTCGCGGCCCGCGTGGCCAGCATCCGGCTTGGCGAGCACGACGGCTTCATGGTCATCAACCGCCGCCTCAAGGCGACGCCGGAACACCCGTTCATGATCCGCCGCGGCGACGAGTGGGGCTTCGCATCCGCCGAGTTCATCCAGCCCGGCGACTTCCTGATCGACGAGCACATGAACGAAGAGGAGGTCGATTCGGTCGTCCGCGTCGATGCGCCCACCCGCACCGTGGCCATCCACATCCCCGGCACCAACACGCTGCTCGCCGAGGGCGTGTGGGTCCACAACGACATGCCCGCGACTGCCCAGAGCTCCGGTTCCGGCAGCGCCTCGTCGGGATCAGGGTCCGGCTCTGGAAGTGGGTCCGGCTCGGGCTCGGGGTCCATGTCCGGTTCGAGCGGCTCGTCCAGCAGCGGGTCGTCGTCCGGCAGCAAGTCGAGCGGGTCGTCCTCGTTCTCGACCTCCGGCTCGATGTCGGGGTCGTCTTCGTCCGGTAGTGGCTCGGGGAGCATGAGCGGGTTGAGCTCGAGCGGTGGCGGGACGGGGACTTTCTCGATCTGATTCTTCGTGCTCCTCACGCCTTTCGCAGGCGCAGGGCGTTGAAGACCACCGAGACGGAACTCAGGCTCATCGCCAACGCGGCAAAGAGGGGGGAGAGCAGCACACCGAACGGCGGGTACAGGATGCCCGCCGCGATCGGCACTCCGAGCGCGTTGTAGATCAGCGCAAAGACGAGGTTCTGCTTCATGTTGGCGACCGTCGCCTGCGAGAGCTGGCGTGCCCGGGCGATGCCTCGAAGGTCGCCCTTGACGAGTGTGACGTGCCCGCTGTTCATGGCCACGTCGGTGCCGGTGCCCATCGCGATGCCGACGTTCGCGCGGGCCAGCGCCGGCGCGTCGTTGATGCCGTCACCCGCCATCGCGACCCGCCGGCCCTGCGCCTGGAGCGACGCGACGAGGTCCACCTTGTCCTGCGGCCGCACCTCACCGTGAACCTCGTCGATCCCGAGCCGCTCGGCGACAGCCTGCGCGGTGGTCAGCCCGTCCCCGGTGGCCATAACAATGCGGATGCCGGCGCTGTGGAGCTGCCGGAGCGCCTCGGATGTCGAGTCCTTGATGGGATCGGCCGCGGCCACCAGCCCAGCTGCACGCCCTTCGACTGCCACAAAGACCACCGACGCGCCCTCGGACCGCCTCTCTTCTGCGGCCTTCCGCAGCGTCTCCACATCCACGCCCAGTTCCTCCATGAGCGCGGTGTTCCCGAGCGCCATGCGCTTGCCATCGACCCGCCCACGAACGCCGATCCCGGTCCCCGACTCGAACTCCTCGGGCGTGCTGAGATTGAGCCCTTGCCGGCGGGCCTCGGCGACAAAGGACTCGGCGAGCGGGTGCTCGCTGCCCTGGTCGAGGCTGGCGGTCAGGCGCAGGACTTCTTCCCCCGTGAACCCGGGGGCCGCGACGACGCTGTGGAAGGCGGGCTTGCCAACCGTCAATGTGCCCGTCTTGTCCACAATCAGGGTGTCGATGGTCCGCAGCGCCTCGATTGCCTCAGCGTCGCGGAAGAGGATGCCCGAGGTGGCGCCGCGCCCGGTGGCCACCATGATGGACATGGGCGTGGCCAGCCCCAGCGCGCAGGGGCAGGCGATGATGAGCACCGCGACCGCGTTCAGGAGCGCGTAGGTCCAGCGCGGCTCGGGTCCCCAAATGCCCCAGACCACGACGGTCACCACCGCGATCGCCAGCACGGCGAGCACGAACCAGTACGACACGGCGTCGGCCATCCGCTGCATGGGCGCGCGCGAGCGCTGCGCCTGCGCAACCATCTGCACGATCTGCGAGAGCACGGTCTGGGCGCCGACCTTGTCCGCCCGCATGACCAGGCTTCCGCCGGCGTTGATGGTGGCGCCGATGAGCCGGCCGCCGGGCTCCTTCTCAACAGGCACAGGCTCGCCGGTCAGCATGGACTCGTCCACGCTGGAGCGCCCCTCGGTGACGACGCCGTCCACGGGCACCTTCTCGCCCGGCCGGACGCGCAGCCTGTCTCCGACGTGGATGTGCGTGAGCGGGACATCCTCCTCCGTGCCGTCCTCGCGGATGCGGCGGGCGGTCTTGGGCGCCAGGCCGAGCAGCGACTTGATCGCGGCGGAGGTCTGCGACCGGGCGCGCAGCTCGAGGATCTGGCCAAGAAGCGTGAGCGACACGATCACCGCCGCGGCCTCGTAGTAGACGCCGACGCGGCCGTGGGCCTCGAACCCGGCGGGGAACCAGCCGGGGACCAGCGTGGCGGCGAGGCTGTAGAAGAAGGCGGCGCCGACGCCGGTGCCGATGAGCGTCCACATGTTGGGGCTCAGGCGGCGGATGGAGTCGGCCCAGCGGACGAAGAACGGCCACCCGGCCCAGAAGACGATCGGGATGGTCAGCACCAGCTCGATCCAGCTCCGCGCCGCTGCCGACAGCCCGGGCACATAATGGCCCGCCATTCCGAGAAACGCCACAACGATCGTCAGCGGCAGCGTCCACCAGAAGCGCCGCGTGAAGCTGACCAACTCCGGGTCCGGCCCCTCCTCGAGCGTGGGCATGAGCGGCTCGAGGGTCATCCCGCAGATGGGGCAGTTGCCCGGCGTGCTCTGCCGGATCTGCGGGTGCATCGGGCAGGTGTAGATGGCGGCGTCCGGCCTATGAGCCGGATGAGCCTCGCTACCAGGGCCGCCAGTCGGCAGCGCCGAAGCCTCTTCGGCTCCGTGCGTACGGTGACCGCCGTGCGAGTGCTGATGGCCGCGGTGATGCGAATGGTCCTGGTGTTGATTCATACCTGCTGCCCCGATTGCCGAGAGTTCCGTTCTTTGCAGAGTCCGCCGTCTGCTGGCGATTGAAGCCGGCCCGCGGCGAGCCTAACCGTCGCGTCCCGCTTGACCTTGCACCTTACTTGAAGGTGTAGGCTACTGCACCAATGCCCCCTGGCGCCCCATCCAAGCACGAGTTCCTGACCGTGGGCAAGGCCGCGCGCCTCGCAGGCGTGCCCGCCTCGACGGTTCGCTTCTACGAGCGAGAAGGGCTGGTTGCTCCCGCGGCCAAATCCCCGGCGGGGTACCGTCTCTACGACGGCGAGGCGGTCGCCCGGCTTCGGTTTGTGCGCGCTGCCCAGGGCATCGGTCTGCCGCTGAAGGACATCCGCGCCGTCCTGGAAATGGACGCACGAACGAGCCGCGCCCAGATGCGCACCCTGCTCGAATCGCGGCTGCAGCAAGTCGAGACCAAGCTGAAACAACTGACCACTGTCCGCGACGCGCTCACCAGCGCGCTGGCTCGTTGCCGGCGTTCTGGCACAGCGGACTGCTGTTCCGTACTCGTGTCCTTGAGCGTGAAGGCGAGCGATCCAATAGGAGTTGACGATCATGAAGCACTGCACTTGCAAGACGGCCGCGGCGACCGCCCTCTCCGCGGCAGGCCTCCTGGGAGCAGCCGCCGGGTGCCAGAGCGCGGCGACGCCCGGGAACGGCGCACGGGCACTCGTCAGCGCTGAGCGGGAGGACTGCCCGGGCAAGATCGTGTGCCCGATCACCGGCGAGCTCATCTGCGCAGACCGGTGCCCGGCCGAGGCGGGAGCGGCGCTTGCAAGCGGCACGCGATCGTGCTGCGCACCCCGGGAGTAAGACCTGCCGGCGTCGTCCAGATCCGGCGGCCGTACCGGTCGTGCAGGACTGCTCAAACTCAGTGGTGCTTGTACCATCCCACTCCCTTGATGTCGTTCCAGGCGTTGGTCTGGTGACAGAGGAAACATTGCGCCACGTCGGCGTGCATGACGCCGGCCACTTTCATCGATACCATCTCAAAGTGCATCATGTAGTGGCTCGGCGGCGCCTGGTGACACTGTGCGCAGTCGGTCGAGAGCGGCGAGGGGTGCCGGAACTCGGAGATTGTCCACCCCCCCTGCGCGGCGCTCGTCGCGTGGCAGGACGCGCAGTCGCGGCCGAAGAGCGTGCGGTGCGGGTCCTGGTTCGCGTGGCAGGTGAAGCAGTCGAGGGCCGTCTCCTGCGGACTGATCCGCGGGTGCTGCACGGGCAGTGAGCGCAGCGCCACCGCCGCAGGCGCCGTCAAGGACGCCGCGCCCAGCCGGACGAGCACGGCGTGGTCCATCGCCGTCGGGCGGCTCTCCGCGCCCATGTGCTCGACGTGGCACCCGCGGCAATCGCCCGCGCCGGCACCGAGGCCGGCGTGGAACGCCGTCGGCTGCCGGGCGAGGATGGTCGGTGCGTTCGCGTGGCACGCGATGCACTTGTCCGCCGTGGGTCCGGCGTGCGGCGTGTGGCACGACTCGCAGTCCCCGGAGAGGAACGCGTGCTTCCCAGACAGCGCACCGGGGTCAACGAAGGCTTGCCAGCCGGGCACCGAGGAGGCGCCGTCCCGATGGGCGGCGAATGGCAGCATCGCCGCGAAGCCCAGAGCCCCCAGGGTCACGGCCGCGTAGATGATCTCTATTCGCTTCATGCGAGCCACCGGATGCCGAAATACCAAGCCGACCAGATGTGAATGAACAGCAGCGCGTAGAGCACGATGGCGACCAGGATGTGACACGCCAGCCATTTGGCGAAGGTGGCCTTGGCCGCCTCGCGCGTCTTGAGGGAATACTCGATGTCTGCCATCGACTCGGACAGGCGCACGGCTCGCCAGGCCGCGGGCCGGTCGTCACTCCCGCTTCGTCGGAAGACGAACGGGGCGATCAGCCGTCCGAAGAATCCCGCCAGCGGCCGGAGGGCCTGGGCTTGGTCCGGGCTCTGCACGAGCGCATCGGCCGCCCGTTCGTACTCACCGCGGAGGCCGGCCAGGAGCTTCTGCTGCTCGCGGGCACCGCTTGTGATCTGGCCCATGAGGTAGCGCCCGACAAATCCGCTGAGGGCGACGATGATCATCATCAGTGTTAGGGCGATCCCGAGCGGGCTCTGGAAACGGTGGCCGGTATGGAGCACCCCCAGGATCGGCGCCAGCACGCCGGCGTAGATATGCACCGCGAGCAAGGTGCGCATCGTTACCGCCGCGGTGACCGTTCGTTTCAGGGGCGGAACACGCTTAACGATCAGGTACGCGAGCGGGACCAGCATGAGTGCGGCAGCGGAGACGCCCAGCACCCCGCCGGCGAGGCTCCCCGGGAACCTGGGGTCTCGATGGACGTAGAAGCCCAGCGTCAGCACGACGAGCAGCGCAAATAGGGCGCTCACGATCACGCGCTCTCGCTCTTGCATCGCTCAGGCCTCCACTTCCAGGTGCTCTTTGGACTTCGCCTGGCACGCGAGGATGATCCCCCGTGCCTTCTCCTCGGCGGCCAGGGCGTCCTCCACCGCCATCGTCACATGCCCCTGCAGGAGCTTCACCTTGCACAGCCCGCACGTTCCAACCCGACACGAGTAATCGATTGAGACGCCCACGTGCTCTGCGGCCTCGAGAACCGACGTGTCCGGAGGCAGCGGCGCCGTCTTGCCCGAGATGGTGAAGGACACGGCGGGCGTCGAAGCCGCCGGCGCTTCGGCCATCGCGGCTTGCACGGCCGCCTGCCGCTCCTGGGCCTTCTGTGCAGGTCCGAAGGCCTCGATCCGGATGTTCTCGGGCGCGACGCCCAGCCCGAGCAGCACGGTCCGCGTCGCTTCCATCATGGCGGGCGGCCCGCACATGTGCACGCGCCGTGTGGCCACCTCCGGCACGTTCTGGGCGATGAGCTCCTTGGTCACACGGCCGGTAGGCCCGGTCCAGGAGCTCCCATCCGGGCGGCTCATCGTGGCAACCACGTGGAGATACGGGTGACGCTCCTGGAGATACTCCAACTCTGCCCGGAACAGATAGTCCTCGGGGGCACGGAACCCAAGCACGAGGTAGATCGGCTTGCCCCAGCCGCGGTCGGTGAGGTAGCGCACGACGCTCATGAGCGGCGTCGCCCCGACCCCGGCGCCGATGAGCACGATGCTGTCGGCCTCCGCCCCCGTGAACGTGAATACGCCCTGGGGTGCGGCGATCTGCAGGAGCGCACCCTCGCGGGTCTGGTCGCAGAGGATCCGCGACACCAGCCCGTTCTCTTCTCGTTTGACGGTGAGTTCGACGTAGTCACGCTGGGCCGGCGAGGATGCGATCGTGTAGGCGCGCTTCGCGGTCTTGCCCTCGTGGGCGACGGTCAGGGTGAGGAACTGCCCGGCCAGGAAGTTGAACGGGATGGGACCACCGGCGGCGTCGACCAGCCTGAATGTCCTGATCTGCGGGGTCTCGTTGAACACCCGGGTGACGCGGAGCGAGCCACCCCAGGAGCGCGGCGGGGCGGTCGCGAGCTGCCTAAGAAGCGCGGCCGCCCGCCGCATCTTGAGGAAGTACATCGCGATCATGGCCGCGGCGAAGGCGATGAGCAGCGCCATCGCCGCCAGGTGCGCCCAGGAGAAGCCCCACAGCCCGTGCGTCGCGGCGGGCGGCGGGGGCCCGGGCAGGTTCATCTGGCTCTTGAACCACTCCGCCGCCAGGGCGCGCGGGTCGTTCCCCTCGGCCAGCGCGCGGTGGGCCGCCAGCCCGCTGTCGAACCTGGCGAGGCCCTCCCGGAGCTTGGCGACCGCGTCCTGCATCGCCGCGTAGTCCGACCCGGGAGCGGACCGGACGAGCAGGTCCAGCCCATCGGCCATGAGCCGCGTGCCGCTCTCCATCCGCTCGTGGGCGGCGCGCTGCACCTCTTCCCGCCGTTCCGGCGGGAGGTCCGGCAGGTTAATCAGCGTGGGGTAGAGCTGGTTGGGCGGGGGCCCGTGCATCCCCTCCATCATCTGCCCCATTCCCTGCATCGCGTCCTGTGGCTGCGCCGCTGGCGTGCCGGGGGCGGCCGGTGGCGCCGGCGGATGGTGCGCCGCGTGCTCTTCGGGGGTGACCTGCCCGTTCGCGGCGGGTGCGAAGATGGAGACCGAGATGATCAATGTGCGGCCGAGTCGCCTCATGGATGCACGCTCCCTCCGGACCGTTCCGCGGCATTGGCCCGGCGGATGACCTCGTCGCGCTGGGCGCGGCGCCAGTTGGCGATCGCCGCGAGCCGGCCGGCGGCGATGCCCACCGTGAAGTAGACCCCGACCATGCCGTACTGGTCCGGGTTGGCCATCGCCGAGTCTCGCCACGACCACAGCAGGTGGGAGACGTACACCGCGCTGACCGCCGCGGCGGCCAGGATGCCGCCGCGGACGGCGAACGCGCCAGACGCGATCAGGACCGGGATGAGGAAAAGCCCGGCGAGGACGACGTGCAGCCCGTGCACCGAGTGCGCGCGGGTCCCGAGCAGAAAGTGGGCGGCCCCGATCGCCACGATCCAGACGACCGTGCGCGCCTTAGCGGATGTTCTCTCGGCTTCGAACTCGTACATGGGCGGGTGGCTCGCTAGAAGATGGCGGGGGTGCTCAGCGTGCTGGCGGTCACATGTGGCCGCCCATGCCGCCTTGTTGCGGCTGCGCGGCGGGGGCGTGGGGGGGCGCTTGGGCGGGAGCGGGCGGGAGCATCCCGGTGAGTTGCTGGCGCTGCTCGTCGGTCAGAACTCCGGCGGCTGCGCCCACCGCGCGGATAAACGCAAGCCGCTGATCGCCCCGGAGCTGCTCGATCTCCCGCACCTTCGCGTCGATCTTGGCCGCGTCGGGGCTGTCCGCAGCGGTGAGGTCCCAGAGTTCCTGCTCACCCTGATCGATGGCGCGTTGTGCGGTTGCCTGCTCCATCATGGCCTTCTCGCGGGCCTGCCCCAGCCGGGCCTGCTGGTCGGTGGTCAGCGTGATGTGCTCGGGATGATCGAGGAAGAAGCCCGTTGCCCCGACGTGGTAGATGTGCGAAGCGCCCGGGAAGCCCGGCAAGGCCGAGACCTGCATCGCGGGCATGGGCATCGATCCCATCTTGTCCATCCCCATCATGCCCATGCCGGGCCCCATCGGCATCTCCATGCCGCCCATCATCTGCTCCATCATGCCCATCATTCCGCCCATGCCACTGCCGCCGCTCATCCCCGCCTGGCCGCCGCCGGGCATGCCGGACATGCCCGGCATGCCGCCCTGCATCGGCTGGCCTCGCATCCGCATACGGCCCATCGGTCCGGCGCCGCTCTGCGGCGGCGCGGCCTGAGCTGCGGGGGCAGAGTGCCCCTGGGTAAGCGCCGCCTCGAGCCGCGCAACCTGGGCGCGCAGTTCCGCGATCTGATCGACGAGAGCCGCGGTCTGATCGGTCGGCGGAGTGTGCGGCGCGGTCGCGGGCTGGGGATGCGTGTGCGCCGGCGCGTTCGACGGCTGGCCGCCTTGCGCAAGAGCGCTCGCGCCTGCGAGTGAGGAGAGGACCGCCGCGGCGGCCGCGGCAACAGTGCGAGTCTTCATCATCATGACCGATCTCCTTGTGTGAGAGAGGAAGCTGTTCGCGGTTCGACGGCTTGAACCCAAGACACCGGCGACTCGGTCCGAGCCGCCGGGCCGCAGAGAAGCAGCGGGACCGGGCGTGGCCGCCGAAGCGGGGTGGGGCCCGCCGCATGAGAACCCCGCCTGAAATGACCTCGATTTCACCGTTCGTTCACCGCCGCGGCGGACGTGCGGTCGTATAAATGACAGGGTGCGCCCGCGGGGCGCCGAGCATCCAACACCAAGAGAAAGGACACCGCCATGCCTCACCAGATGCCCTCGCGCGAAACCCAGCAGTGCATCAAGGACTGCGCCGAGTGCGCCAGCATCTGTGCGCAGACAGCCCACCACTGCCTGCACCTCGGCGGCGAGCACGCCGCGCCCGAGCACCAAGGGCTCTTGCAAGACTGCAAGCAGATCTGCGGGGTGGCCGTCGGCTTCATGTCCCGCGCGTCGCACTACGCGACGGCGATCTGCCGCGAGTGCGCCGAGATCTGCAACGCCTGCGCCGACGCGTGCGACCGGATGGCCAACGGGGACCAGACGATGAAGCAGTGCGCCCAGGTCTGTCGCAAGTGTGCGCAGTCGTGCGAGAAGATGGCTGCGGCCGGGGTGTAAAGCGTGTGCGTTCATCGATGGCCCTCGTGCCTTTCGTTCCCTCCACCCCGCTCTCCAACGTCCCCTGCGGGTGCCTGCTCTTGCAGTCTGCCTGACGGCGCCTGCCGCCAGGCCCGCGCGGCCTGAGCGGGTGCCCGGGCAGCGCCGCTCGCGTCTGGTGTGACGCCGTTGGCACGGAGCGCGTCGTTGGTGGCCACGTCCGCGACAGTCCCCGGCGGCGCGTCGTACCACCCCGGGTCATCGTTGTAGTTGGCGAGACGCTCGCGGACCTTGAGCGTCGTGAACATCCCACCCATCGTGATTTCGTCGTATGGCCCTGCAGCGCCCAGCATGGGGATGCTGTTGGCCGGCACAGCCATGCCCATGTCGCTCATCCCTTCCATGCCGCGCTGGCCCATGGTCATGTACCCGGGGAGCAGGCTGCGGACCCGGGAGTCCAGCCCGCGGGCGTCCACACCGATCATGTTGGTGAGGTTCTCGCCCATCTGGTTCATGACGTGGTGCGTCATGTGGCAGTGCAGCGCCCAGTCGCCCGGGTTGTCGGCGGTGAACTCGATGGTGCGCGTGCTGCCGACAGGGACCAGGACCGTGGTCTCGGGCCAGCGGCCCGCTTCCGGGATGGACCCGCCGTCGGTCTCGGTGATCAGGAAGTAGTACCCGTGCAGGTGGATGGGGTGGTGGTTCATCGCGCTGAGGTTGCCGATGCGGATGCGCACGCGATCACCGAGCTTCGCCACGAGCGGGCGTGTGCCGGGGAACGCCTTGGCGTTCATCGTGAGCACGTTGAACTCCACCATCTCGTTGGGGTCCGGGCGTGAGGCGCCCGGCTCGATCCGCCACTCGTGGAGCAGGATGACGAAGTCGCGGTCCGGTCGCGGGCCGCTCGGCCGGCGCGGGTGGATGATGAACATGCCCGTCATCCCCATGCCCATCTGCGTCATCTCGTCGTGATGGCTGTGGTACATCAGCGTGCCGTGCTGCACGAGCGTGAACTCGTACATGAACGTCTCGCCGGGGAGGATCGACCGCTGCGAGAGGCCGCCCACCCCGTCCATGCCGCTTGGCAGAATGAACCCGTGCCAGTGCACCGTCGTCGCCGCCGCGAGTTTGTTGGTGACAAAGATGCGAACGCGATCGCCCTCGACCGCCTCAATCACCGGGCCGTGCACGCCGCCGTTGTACCCCCAGCATGTGGCAACCAGCCCCGGTGCGAACTCGTTCTGCACTTCCTCGGCGACGAGGTGGAACACCTTGACGCCGTCGACGACCGTGTACGGAAGCGTCCAGCCGTTGGGGACGATCACGGGCGTGTAGTCTCGGCCCGGCTCGCCCGGAGGGAAGTGCTCGTGACCAGGCGGAACATTGTCGCGGGCCGGGTTCTCCTCCTGAAACGTGAAGTCCCGGTCGGGCTGCGGCGGCGCCGGTGGCGTTGAGGGTGTCGTCGGCTGGCCCTGCTGGGCCGTGGCCCGGCCCCCGATGAGCAGGGCGCCGCCCGCCATCGCGCCGGTCGCCAGAATGTCTCGCCGGGTCAGCGTCCGAGCAATCAAAGGCGCCGGTGTGACTCTCGCTTGAGGTGTGTTCTCGTGCATGTGCTTACTCCGGGCTCGCCACCGGGCGTGCCCCGGTGTGGCGGTGCTGCAACGGTCGGTATGTGTCTTCGGGGATCGCCGTGTGGGGCAGGTCACTGGGCGACGCGGGCCCGCTTCCCTCGAAGGCGCTCACACGCCCGCCGAGGATCTGCTCCACGCGCGTGCGGGCGACCCAGTAGTCGCGGAGCGCCTCGATGTAGTCGGCCCCGCCCTCGATTTGGTTGCGCTTGGCTTCGAGGAGCTGGAACGCCGGGATCTGCATCGCGTTGTACTGAAGCTGTGTCTGGTGGACAATCTGCTCACGAAGGGGGAGGACCACGGCCTCGTAGTACCGGGCCCGGTTGCGGGCGGAGTTGAGGACAGTGCCTGCCGCCCGGGCTCGGGAGCGGATCTCGACCGCCCGTGCGTAGTAGTGCCCGCCCGCCTGCCTGAGCTGCGCCTCGGCCCGGCCGATCGCGGCCTGCCCTTGGTCGAACAGCGGGACCGGGACCGAGAGCGTCGGGCCGACGGACCACCCGCCGTCCAGGTCGCGCTCGCCGGTGGCCCCAACCACCGTGTCGGTGAGCCACGAGAAGGGGCGGCTGATCCCGAGCGTGCGCGCCGCGACCTCAATCTCCCGCCGTGCTACCTCGAGGTCAAGGCTCGCCTCGACGGCCCTGCGTTCGAGGGTCTGAATGTCATGTCCGAGGTGGTCCTCGGGAACAGCAGGCAGCCGCGAAGCGGCACGCCACCCGGCCTGCTCGCCCCACAGCCCCATCATGGCGGTCAGTTGCTCGCGCAGGACCAGTTCGTTCTCCTCGGCGAGCGCCAGGTCGAGTTTCGCTTGCTCGAACAGGTCACGTTCGCTCGCGACATCCAGTTCGCGGGAGTTCCCCGCCGCGCGCACGCGCTTGGCGAGCTCGTAGGACGCTCGGGTGGCTTCGAGCACCGTCCGTCGCATCTCGGTGGTCTGAGCGGCCGCGACGTACTCGTAATACGCAGAGCGCACCTGGCCGGCCATGTCCACCACGGAGGCGGTGACGCGGAGCTTGGCTGCCTCGAACTGCGCCTGGGCGCGGCCCTTGCGGAGCGGCATCCACAGCAGGCTCAGGAAGTCCTGCGTCAAATCCAGCACGACCGCCGTGCCCGACGTGTCGACGCCGAAACGCAGCTCACCGCTGAAGACCGGATTGCGCAGCAGCCCCGCCTGCACCAGGTCGGCCTGAGCCAGGTTCAGCTCCTCGTAGACGGCCTGGAGTTCGCGGTTGTTCAGCAGTGCCAGCTGCACCGCCTCCTCCGCGGCCAGCTCCCGCTCCAGGAGCGCGCTGATGGCTTCCGCGACCTCGCGGTCCTCGGCGGCGCCGGTGTTCCAATGCACGCGCATCCCCGTCCGGTCCGCGACGCTCTGGCGCACGTCCTCGAACCCAAGCCCCGGCTCCATGCTCGCGCAACCGGCGAGCACGACCAACGAGATCGCGGAGGCAATGAGGGTCCCCGTCCTCATGGGCGTTCTCCTTCGGCGCGAGGCACGAGCGTCATCCCACACTTGGGACAGCGCTGGCCGGGCTTGTCGGACGTGACCTCGGGATGCATCGGGCAGACGTAAAGAGCGCTCCCCGCGGGCCGGTTCGGCGCGGGGCGGGGGGGCGCCGCGTGCGTTCCTTCACCGTGCGCTTGCCCTTGCGGCGACGGCGCCGGCGTCGCGCCGCCGTGCCCCTCGTGCCCGTTCGTCGCCGGTGCGGACGGCACAACCGGGTCGGCCGTCGAAAGATCCAGGGTGGCCGCTTGTCCCGAGAGGGGAACCACCGGAGCATCGAGGCTGGCCGGATGATCGGCGGTCAGTTCGGGCTCCTGGTACGTGGCGCTGCACCCCGCGAGGGCCAGAACAGCGATCCAAGGTGTGAGTCTCATGCGGGTTCTCCGGAGTGCTCGTTCGGCTGGGCGTTGACAAAGTCCCCGCGCGGGCTGCCGCTCGCGCGGGGCGTACTCAGATCACTTGTGGCGGTGGGGCTTGGACGCATCCTGCCCGGGGGGGTGCTCCCCCTTGCGGGCCGCGTCAGCGATCGCGATGAACTTGGCCGGGTTCTTCTCGATGTCCTTCTTGCAGCTCTTGCAGCAGACGCGGATCAGACGCCCGGCGTAGACCAGGTCCACCGGCTCGCCCATCTCTCCGCCGTACGCCTCGCCGCTCACCGGGCACCTGGTCAGCGGGTAGTTCTTCCCCTGCTCGGCGACGACGGCCTTGTCGAGTACCGCCATGTACCGCTTGGGGTCCTTGGAGAACTCGGCTTTCTCCGCCTCCGCACCCAGCCGAACGAGGCGGTTGCCGTAGACGAACTCGTAGGGCTTCGCCGGCAGGTCTTTGTCGGTGACGAGGGAGGTCTTGAGCGGGTAGAGAGGAGCCTGGTCCTTCACAATCTTCTCGTCGAGCTTGGCCGTGCTCGCGGCGAGGTCCTTCTCGAAGCGCGGCGGGCAGCCGTCGCAGCAGAAGCGGACCTCGCGGCCCTCGTACATCTTGACGAAGGGCTCGCCCATGCTCCCGAGCTTCTCTCCGGAGATCGGGCAGGTGTCGAAGGGGTACGGATCGCCGGCGCGCTCCGGCGCCTTCGCCGTGTCCGCGGGCTTGTCGGCGTGCCCGGGCTGGTGGTCGTGCTGCTTGGGCTGCGCGGGGGCCTTGTGCCCGTCGTGCTGGGCCAAGGCGGACGCCGAACCGGCGAGAACGGCGAGTGCCGCCGAGACAATCGTGAACTGGTTCCTCAACATCGCATGAACTCCTTGAATAAAGGATGAAAACGGATCTCCCGCGCAAAGGCCTGGACGCTGCTCCGGGCACGGGCCGCACGCGCGGGGGTGTCGGCGAGTTGCCCGGTGCCAGATTGAACGAAAGATGGTATGTGGATCGAAGCGCCGCCGCGACCAAGGGGCAGCGAGCGCGGCCCGAAGGGGGCCACGCGGGGCGACTTGCTACACGATGAGCGCGCAGTGCTGGCGCAGTAGCGAAGTCACCGGTCGCTTGATGGCGTGATCCGCCGGGCGGCGCATCGGTTGTGCGCTGACCGGAGGCAAGATCTCAACGACCACCCAAGTGGAAGGGATGAGCACCGCGATCGCGGTGGCCTGAGCACCGTGTTCCACCGTCGAGAGCGCCGCCACCATCTGAGGGCAGTCGCAGCGATGCTGGTCATCGCTCGGCTTGGGTTCTTCGCCGGGGGTCTTTTCGCCGCCGCAGTTGTGAGCGCAGCCGTGCGACTTGGGTTGCGTGCGGCCGTCCTGATGATGATCGCGGGCGTTGCGGTGATGTCCGCCTGCGCCCGCGTGGCTCTGGCACAAGCAGATGGGCGACCACATCGCGATGGTCGCGGCGAGGACCCAAGCCAAGATGGGCCGGAGCGTGCTCATTGGACGTGCGCCATTGTACTCCCAAGTGCAAAATCGGATCCTGCTGTGTGGAGCGTTACGGACGGGCTGTTCCCTGTATGGCTTTTTGTAGGGTCAGCAACACGCTGAAGCCCGGGTCCTTGGAGGCCGAGGCCCGCATGGCGTCCCAATGGGCAAGGATGTGGTCCTGAAGTTCTCTCACGACATCCCCGAGGAGAACGACGCGGCAGCGGCGATCCGGGATTCCGGGTGGCCGTGACCCGAACGCCACCAGGCGGACCGCGTGCCCGACGTGGGTTTGGGCTCGGCCGTGCCGCAGGAGTTCCGTGACAACATCGTCCGTGCCGTGCCCTTTGCAGCAGCCGAACCGTTCGAGGGCCGCGGCGAGCACCTCCGGGTCGGTGGCGGCCGCGTTGAGCTCGGCACGCCCCTCCTTCACCTCGCCGATGATCATGTCCGCCTGGTCCTGCGCGCCGCCCAGGACGTCCTCACCGCTCGAACTCCTCGACTTACCGCTGGCTGCGATCTCCCCCGACGCACCGGCGAACCTGAACGCGAGCACGTCGAGGTCCGTCAGTGCCTCGTGGCCCCCATGCCGGGCGCGGCGGATGACGGGGAACTCGGTCACGGTGAGGTAACCCCGCAGACGCAGGAACGCCTGCACGAACGCGACGGCGTTGTCCATCATGCACCTCCCTCGGCCTCGGCGGCCACGGGGTCGCGGCCCAGCCTCCGGGCGCGCTTCCACTTCCATTCTTCCACGGCACAGAACGCGCACGGCACGATAAACAGTGTAATGAGGCTGATCGCCATCCCACCGACGGACGGGATCGCCATCGGCTGCATCACGTCCGAGCCGCGCCCGGTCGCCCACAGGACCGGCATGAGTCCGAAGACGGTGGTGGCGATGGTCATAAGGCACGGGCGGATGCGTTTGAGCCCCGCGTCGATAACCGCCGCGCGGATCTCCGCGACCGATGCGAACCGCCTGCCCTTGAACACGTCCTCGAGGTACGTCGAGATCACGACGCCGTCGTCGTCTACGACACCGAAGAGGACCAGGAACCCGACCCAGACCGCCACCGACAGGTTGGCGCCCCAGAGCGCCAAGAGGATGAACCCGCCCGAGGCCGAGACCAGGACGCCGAAGAAGATGATCGGGGCGATCCACCACCGCGAGAAGCCCAGGTAGAGCATCACGAACATGATGCCCAGCGTGATGGGAACGAGCACCTGCATCCGCTTGGTCGCGCGGACCTGGTTCTCGAACTGCCCGGACCACTCCCAGTAGTACCCCGGCGGCACCGTCAATCGCCCTTCGCGGAGGGCCCGCTGGAGCGCGGCCTCGGCGTCGTTGACAACGCTGACCTCGTCGCGGTCGCGGGTGTTCATGGTCACGTACCCGACAAGCAAGCCCCGCTCCCCCTTGATCTCCTGCGGCCCGAGCACGGTGCGGATGTCGGCGAGCTGGGCCAGGGGCACCTGCGCCCCGCCGGTGGTTGGGACGTTGATCCGTTCGATCGCATCCATATCCTCGCGGAAGTCACGGGCAAGCCGGATGCGGATGGGGTAGCGCTCGCGGCCCTCCACCGACTCCATGATGTTCATCCCGCCGAGGGACATCTCGATCACGTCCTGCACGTCGCGGACGTTAACGCCGTAGCGTGCGATCCGGTCGCGGTCGATCTCGATCTGGATGTAGGGCTTGCCGACAATGCGGTCGGCGATGATGTCCGTGGCCCCCGGAACCTCCCTCAGGATCTGCTCGACTTCCAGGCCGATCCGCTCGATCTCGCGGAGGTCCGAGCCGTAGATCTTCACGCCCATCATGGCGCGGAAGCCGGTCTGTAGCATCACCAGCCGTGTCTGGATGGGCTGCAGCCACGTCGGGAGCACGCCCGGGATCTGCGTGCGTTCCTGGAGTTCGGTGAGGATCTCGTCCTTGGTGATGCGGCGTTCCTCGGGCCAGATCCACGAGAGGGGTGTTCGGAACAGCTCCGGCCAGTCGGAGAAGAACCGCTCGACGGGCTTGGTCCGCCACTGGTCCTCGGGTTTGAGGATGACGATCGACTCCATCATGCCGATGGGTGCCGGGTCCAGCGCCGACTCGGCCCGTCCGATCTTGCCCACCACGCTCTCGACCTCGGGCACCGTCGCGATGGCGAGGTCCTGGCGGCTGTTGACCTCGACGGCCTGCGACAGCGAGCCCTGCGGCAGGAGCGAGGGCATGTAGAGGAGTGAGC
Source organism: Phycisphaeraceae bacterium (assembly GCA_015200025.1). Classification (GTDB taxonomy): domain Bacteria; phylum Planctomycetota; class Phycisphaerae; order Phycisphaerales; family UBA1924; genus UBA2396. The sequence goes on from CP054186.1 coordinate 2,642,413, forward strand.
CTTCATCCAGCGGCGGGAAGAACTCTCGCCCGAGGCCCGGAAGGATGCGCCCCTCGCGGAGCACGGAGAGCCCCGCGGCCGACTCTGCGTCGCGCTCGGCGGGGTCTTGCCTCCGCCAGAGCAGGCGCGTCCGCTCAGAGCCGCTGGGATTGCGGACCCGCTGCCACCGGAGCTGGTCGAGCTCCACCAGTGGCCGCGCCACGTCCGCGTCCGGGTCCACGTACATCGCCCGCTTGAGCTCGGCCGACGCGGGCTCGCGTGCAAAGGCGTTCACCGCCCACTCGATGGGCGCGAGTGTCCGGTGGATGCCCAGCCACACCGAGAGCCCGACGAACAGGATCACCACGGGCGCGACCATGAACGTCCTTTTGTGGCCGAGGATCCAGCCAAGCGTCGGAACGTAGGCCCGTGCAATTACGCGGGACACGGGGTTGCGGTCCAGAGGCAGGAACTTCTCGCGCGACATCCGGACGACGGCCAGCGCGACCACGACCCCGACAGCGCCGGCGATCAGCCACCCATCGCCGTGCCCGCGCGACAGCCCCCACATGAAGGCCAGGTGCGTCGCCAGCGCCCCGAGCACCCCCACGCCCAGGGCGATCAGCAGCGTCGGCCCCGGCTTCCACTTGGTCGGGCGGAACAGCAGGTAGCACAGGAACGGCACGACCGTGATGGCCAGCACGACCGAGGCGCCGATCGCAAACGTCTTGGTGAACGCCAGCGGCTGGAAGAGCTTGCCCTCCTGGTCGGTCAGGAAGAACACAGGGATGAACGAGACGATCGTGTTGGTGACGGCGGTTACGATGGCGCCGGCAACCTCGGTCGCGCCCTCGTACACCAGCCCGAAGTGCCCTTTCTCCGAGCGCTCCTTTTCCGTCGCCGAGGCGATCCGGCGGTAGATATTCTCCGCCATGATGATGCCCATGTCGGCGATGTCACCGATCGCGATGGCGAGCCCGGCCAGAGACATGATGTTGGAATCGATCCCGAAGCCCCACATGAGCAGGAAGCAGCCGGCGATCGCGAGCGGGAGCGTCGGCAGCACCGCGACGGTCGTCCGCAGATGCAGCAGAAAGATCAGGATCACCGCCCCCGCGATGAGCCCTTCCTCGAAGAGGGCCTCCTTGAGCGTGTCGATCGTCTCTCCGACGATCCGCCCGCGGTCGTAGAACGGCACGATCCGGACCGTCGAGACGCGGCCGTCGGCCAGCACCTTGCTTGGCAGCCCCGGTTCGATCTGGTCGATCTTGGCGTGGAGCCGCTCCAGCACATCGGGCGGGTTCTCGCCGTAGCGCATGACCACGACGCCGCCCACGGCCTCGACGCCCTCCTTGTCCAGCGCCCCGCGCCGGAAGTCGGGGCCCAGCTGCACCGTCGCCACGTTCCGCAGGAGCAGCGGCGTCCCGCCCTCCTGCCGGATGACGACCTTCTCTAGGTCCTCCACGCTCTTGATGAACCCCACGCCGCGGATGAACGACTCGACGCCGTTGTCCTCGATGACCTTGGCGCCCACGTCGATGTTGCTGCGCCGCACGGCCTCGTACACGTCCATGAGCGTGACGTTGTGGGCCCGCATCCGGTCCGGGTGGATGTCGATCTGGTACTGCTGCACAAACCCGCCGATGCTTGCGACCTCGCTCACGCCCTCGACGGCGTTGAGCTGGTAGCGCACGTACCAGTCCTGGATCGACCGCAGCTCCGCGAGATCGAAGCCCTCTCCCTCGACCGTGTACCAGTAGATCTGCCCGAGCGCTGTGGCGTCGGGGCCGAGCGTTGGCACCACCCCGGCGGGGAGCCGCTGCTGCGCCACGTTCATGCGCTCCAGCACGCGCGAGCGCGCCCAGTAGTAGTCCACGTCGTCCTTGAAGATGACGAAGACCATCGAGAACCCGAAGCCCGACATGGACCGGATTGTCTTGACACCGGGCGTTCCGGTCAGACTCGTGGTCAGCGGGTAGGTGACCTGATCGTCCACGTCCTGGGGGCTGCGGCCGGCCCAGTCGGCGAACACGATCACCTGCTTCTCGCCGATGTCGGGGATGGCATCGACGGGGGTGCGCTTCAGGGCAACGTACCCGCCCGCGACCAGGCCGCCGAGCAGGAGCACCATCAGGAAAGTATTCTTCAGGCACCAGCGGATAATGGCGTTGATCATGGCCGGCTCCTCAGTGGTTATGGCCGGTGGTGGAGGGTGGGGGAGTCGGCGGCTGCGCCGGCCCCGGGGCCTCGGTCGCGCCGTGCTGGTGCGGAGGGGCGGCGTGCAACCCGCCGGGGTAGAAGAGGCTCGGGTGGCCCGTGACCTGGAACTGACTGTCGATCAGGAAGTTGCCGCGGGTCACCACGCGCTCGCCGGCTTCGAGTCCCTTCAGGACCGGGTAGTAGCCGCCCGCCCTGGGTCCGAGCGTGACCTCTCGCGGCTCGAACGTGCCGCGGGAGCGCTCGATGTAGACGATCCGGCGCGTGCCGCTGTCAAGGACGGCGGAGACCGGGACGCTGACGAGGCCGTCGACGCCGTTCGCGCCTTGCCCATCTCGAGTTGCCTCGGGCGCAACTTCCTTCAGGCGCATGTTGCAGACGGGGCAGCGCCCTGGCTGGTCGTAGGTCTTTTCGCCCTCGCACTTCATGGGGCAGAAGTACTGCGTAGCAGCCGGGGCGGCGTTGACTCTCGCATCGTTGCTGGCAGTGTGCGACTGTGCCGCGGCACCGTGCCCCGCGTGTTCATCGCTCGGCGGCGCTCCCGCCGCAGAACCTGGGATCTGTTCCAGCGGCATGCCGCACGCCGGGCACGGCCCGCCCTCATCCCGCAGGATCTGCGGGTGCATCGGGCAGGAGTATCGACCTTCGACCCCCGTGGGCGCCGCCCGGCCGTCGGCCGAGAGCGACGCGAAGATGGTCGTCGATACGAACATGCCCGGCTTGAGCACGTGGTCCGGGTTCTCGATGTGGACGGGCACCCGCACCGTGCGGGTCGTCTCGTTGACGATGGGCTGAACGAACGTGACCAGGCCCTCGAACTCCCGCCCGGGAAGTGCCTCGGCGGTGATGCGTACCCGCTGCCCGTAGCGAATCCACGGCAGCTCCAGTTCGTAGATCTCCAGGTACACCCACACGCTGTCGAGGTTGGCGATCCGGTACAGAGGGTCGCCAGCCTCGAACGCGGCGTGCTCGACGATCGACTTCTCGATGACGGTGCCGCTGATGGGCGAGAAGAGTGTCACGCGGTCGGTCACCCGCTTGTTGTCGGCCAAATCGGTAATCTGGGAGTTGGTCAGACCAAGGAGCCGCAGCTTGGTCTTCGCCGTTTCCACCAGCGGCCCGTTGGCTCCGCCCTGGAGTGCGATCAGCAGCTCCTGCTGCGCGACGAGCAGCTCGGGGCTGTAGACCTCCGCGAGGTGGTCGCCGGCGTTGATCTCGATGCCGGTGAAGTTCACGAACAGCCGCTCGGCGTAGCCGTCTACGCGGGGTGTGATGGTCGCCAGCGCCGATTCGTTGTACTCGATCTTGCCGACCGCGCGGACCTCGCGAGAGAGCGGCCGCCGTTCAATGGCCGCCGTCTCAACGCTCGCCATCGCCAGCGCGTGGTCGGAGAGGGTGAGCATGGGCGGACCGTCGCCCGATCCTTGGGCGGAGTCCGCTGGGATCAGGGGCATCTCGCAGATGGGGCAGTCGCCCGGCCTGTCGAGCCGGACCTGGGGGTGCATGGAGCACGTCCAGATCTGCTTGACAGCGGGAGGTGCCGCCGCGGCCGATGCGCCCGTGGGCGCCGGCGAAGGGGCGACGGATCGACCGGCGAGGAACCCGAGGGCGGCTGCGATCGCCAAGCAGACAATGAAGACGGGAAAGAGCAAGCGGCGTTTCATGGGAGAGTCTCCCGAGGGGTGGATTGGTTCAGGAGCGGGGTCGAACTGGTCGGCGCGAGCACCGGAGCGCCCTCCGGGGACACCCCTTCGATGCTCAGGGACAGCGCGGTAAGCGCGAGTTCTCGCTGTGTCCGAGCCTCGACAAGGGCGAGTTCGAAGCCCAGGAGCTTCCGCTGGGCATCGATGAGGTCCAGGAACGAGGACCGCCCGGTCGTGTACCCTGAGCGAGCCACCTCCAGCGACTGCCTTGCGCGAGGGATGAGCCTGTCAACGAGGAGGTCGGTGTTGCGCGAGCTCTCCCGGTACATGTAGAGCATGGACGCGAGCTCGGCCGCCAGCGAAACCTGCTCGGCGGTGAGACGGGCCTCGGCGCTTCGTTTGTCGGCCTGGGCGGCGGCGATCTCCGCGGCGATCTTGTCGCGCCAGATCGGCAGCGTCACGCCCGCCGACGGACGCCACATCACGGGGCTCGCCTTGAGATCGGCTTCGATCCCAACTGAGAAGTCTGGAACGCCGCTGGTGCGGGCGAGGTCGAGCATCGCCTCGGCGCGGCGGACGTCCGCCGCCATCCCGCGCAGCGAAGGGTTCCGTTCGAGGGCGGCGGCGAAGACCGCATCGGCGGACTGCGGAGCCGGTGAGGGCTCGAACGCGCTCGGGACCGCGGGATCGGGCGCGCCAGCGCCCAGGCCGAGCGCCGCCTTGAGTTCCGCCAGCAGCACGCCGCGCGAGTCATCGAGATTGTCGATCTGGGTCGCGAGCTGCTCGCGGTCGATCTGGGCACGGAGCACGTCCTGGAGCGTGACGCGGCCGGCTGCGTTCTGCGCCTGGGCGATCTGCTCGAGGTCGGCCAGCAGCGAGAGCGTCTCTCGCTGAACGCGGATGGTCTCTTCGAGGAAGTGCATCCGGTAGTAGGCGGACTTCACCGCCAGCGCCGTCCGCAGCACCTCGGCCTCGAAGGCGAAGTAGCCGACAATGGCCTCTCCCGCGGCAACATCGCCCGCGGCGCGCAGCTTGCCGGGCCCGGGCAGGTCCATCATCAAGCCCGGCATAAGCGCCTCGAGCATGTCCGTGATGTCGGCCTCGAACGTCAGGCGGGGGTCGGGTAGCGATCTTGACGTGGTGATCCGCTCCACGCCGGCCGCCCACTGGTAATAGGCCGCCTCGACGCGCGGGCTGTTGAGCATGGCGAACCGGAGAAGATCGGCCAGCGTGCTCGCCGAGGTCAGTTCCGGCAGGGCTGGCCTCGCGTCGCCCGGTCGGAACACCCGCTCGACCGAGGCGAGGTCCGCGCGGCGCTCTCGTTCAGCGGTGGTCGGTGTTCCCGCGCAGGCAGAAAGCAGGCCGGCGCAGGCGGCGGTGAGCATGGTTCTGGCGATCGGACGAAAAGCGATTTGGGTCATGAGCGGCCACCTTCCCAGCGGGGACAGTGCTCAACTCCGGGAGCCGACCCGCATGGCTGCGCGACGCGGCGGTCAGGGCACCAGCGGCCGAGACAGCAGACGAGCTGGAGCGAGACGGTTGATTTTGAGGAGAGGACGCCGGCCGCAGAATGCGGCAGTCAGCGTTTACGTGGGGAGGGCCGAGCCGCTACACCACGAGCGCGCAATGCAGGCGCAGCAGCGAGGTCTGCGGCCGAAGTGGAACGTGCCCATGCCGAGCAGTGCGGACCGCGAGCGCGGCGCCCGTGAGATCAGGCGCGACTATCGGGAGGACAGCTACCAGAACCGGCGGCGAGAGGTCCGCACCCGGCTTTTCGATCCCGGACGTGCCGGTATAGTGCTTGCCGCAGGTGCAGGGACCGTCAGGCTCTTCGGTGGGTCCACCAGGGGAACCCGGAGAGGTGTCAGTTCCATCCTCACCCGGACCTTTCGCTTGGGCGTGGCGGTGACAGGCCGGGAGTGCATCGTTTGGCGCGGCCGCCGACTCAACCAGGGACCGGCCTCCATGACAACCCGACTGACCGCCCAGCCACGACCTGAAACTGCAGCAGCAAAGCGGAATCGTTACCGCCAAGAGGAGGCTAACGAAGACCCGGAATGGGCTGCCACGGTCGAGCATGAGTCGGCAGCAGTATATACGCCAGGTGGCCGCACATTGTGCGGCGGCTTCGGCGGCCCCAGACGCGGTTCTCCCCCCGCCCGCGTAGGGGATGTGGCACCCTTCGTCCCGCCCCGTCCGACTGTCGCATGTAAACCGACGACTTCGCCGCAAAACTTGGTTGACCTTCAGAGAACGGGTTCGATACGGTTGTGGATACGGAGTTTCCTTCCGACCCCGCCTCACGGCGGGGTCGTTTGGTTTACAGGCGGCCCGTTTTGCCCGTCGCGGCGGGGTGGCCAGAAAGCCCGCAGAATCCGGGCGGTTTGGCGACTTGGCCCCCGGGCGGCTGCGCTCTCGGTTCGAGGCCGTTTCAGACGGTCGAAGTCCGGACACCATGCGTCTCGGGATCGGTGCGTCAAACACCTCTCTCGCTCTCGCGTTCTCTGGTGGACGGGGAGCGCCGGTAAACAGAACGGACCGGCCGCCCGCCGGGAGTTCAGGAGATGGCTGCCGCGTCGTCTCGGAGTGTTTTCTCGTTGCAGTGAAGTTCCTCAGCAGCCCGCTTCCAGGTGGAAAACCGATCCTTCGCCCAGGTCGCCAGGTCCTTCTGGAACTCGCGTGTCCGTTGTTCCCGCGTGCCTCGATAAAAGCGGGAATGCCCTGCAATCTCTGGGTCAGATCTAGATGCCCTCCACTCCTTGATTGCCGTGGCCATAGCCCTGGATCCGTGTGTCGGCACATTCCAAGCCATGCAAAGCAAAGCCAGGCGCTGGAGATCTCGGAAGTTGCCGGAGAGCGGATCGTCGACAAGCACACGGGCCAGGATGGCGTCCCACGGGGCTTCATCGGCGGTAGCCGGATCTGCTCGCAATTCGCGCCACACCTCCCGCCAGTCACCGAGGAGGTCGTCCCTGCAATCTCGGAGTGGCGGAATCGTCACGACAAGGTGCGCCAGCCGGTCGAACAGGTCGGCGTCGAGCAAGCTTTGCAGTTCGGAAAGGCTGCGATTAGATGCGCAAACAACATCGAAGTCGCTGCGACGTTCTTCATCGCTGCCAACGGGCGAGTACCTTCGGGCCCACTCGACGCAGACCATTCCCGTGATCTGCATGCACTGCGACTCGCCGACGTGCGCCGAGGTCTGCCCCGCCGACGCAATCAAGCGGAGCGAGGACGGCGTGGTGCAGTCGGCCCGCAAGCCGCGCTGCATCGCCTGCAACAACTGCGTGCTGGCGTGCCCCTTCGGCGTGCCCAAGATGCAGGTCGAGTTCGAGCTGATGATGAAGTGCGACATGTGCTACGACCGCTCGTCGGTGGGCCTCAAGCCCATGTGCGCGAGCGTGTGCCCGAGCCAGGCGCTGTTCTTCGGGACGCGCGAGGAGATCGAGGCCCTGCGGCCGCAAGCGGCCCCGATCGATCGCTTCCAGTTCGGCAATCAGACCATCACGACCAAGGTGAAGATGATGGGACCTAAGAGCGTGGCGGGCCAACGGCCCGAGCACATCGACGTAACGGCGGCAATGGAGGAGCACGCCCCACCGCGCTCGGTCTCGCTGGGCGTGCTCAATGGCGCGAGATGAACGCGGCCGCCCGCCGCCTGATCGGAGTTCCCAATGGCAGACCCTACACCCATCCGTGTCCACACGCCCAACGGCCGTCCGAGCGACGCCCAGCCCAGGTGGCGGCAGGACTTCCCTATCGACACACAGCAGGACAACTTTGTGGCCCGCCGTGAGTTCACCAAGTTCATGGTGCTCATCAGCGCGTCGTTCGTCGCGGGCCAGGGGTGGATCGCGCTCAAGACGCTGCGGGGCGAAGGAGGCGGCGCGGGACCGAAGGCCATCGCCCGCGTCGATGAGATCGCCGTCGGGCAGGCCGCGCTGTTCTTCTACCCAGGCGAGCACGACTCGTGCCTCTTGGTTCGCGCGGGTGATCGCGAGTTCCTCGCGTACAGCAACAAGTGCTCGCACCTGTCGTGCCCGGTAACGCCGGATGTGCCCTCGGGGTGTCTGCGCTGCCCGTGCCACCACGGATCGTTCGATCTGGCGACGGGCCGCCCGCTGGCCGGGCCGCCGCGTCGGCCTTTGTCGCGGATCGTCCTCGAGGTGCGCGACGGCAACGTCTACGCCACGAGCGTGGAGGAGCGCACGGTATGACCCCGCCGCGTCCCAACCCATCGGCTTGTGCGAACGCGCCGGGTGATGTGTCCGCACCGGCCCCCCCGAGCCCGCCGCGCTCCGGCATCGCACGTTCGCGCCTCGCCGAGCAGAACCGCACGGCCATCGTGACGGGCATCCTGTGCATCGTGCTCATCATCGCCCTCATGCAGTTGTGGCTGCTCACCGCGACCATGAACGCCTTCCTCGGCGGCGACCACGCGGTGGCGTGGCCCGCGCTCGGGGCGAGCCTTGTCTGTCTCGTGCTCAATCTTGGCCTGCTCCGCTACCTCTACCTGCTAGAGAGGCCGCGATGAGCACCCCGCCCGTCGCGGCAGCCCCCCCTCCCCAGCCCGCCCAGCCGCCGATGTCCATGCTCGACCGTGCCGCCGCGAACCTGCACCCCTCGTACTTCTCGCTGGTGATGGCGACGGGGATTGTCTCGCTCGCGGCGTGGATCCAGGGGTTTGCCGCGCTCTCGCGCGGCATGTTCTGGCTCAACCTCGTCTTCTTCGCGGCCCTCTGGGCGCTCACGCTCATCCGCCTCACGCGGCACCGCCCGCGCCTCATCGCCGACTTCTCCAACCACAACAAGAGCGTGGGGTTCTTCACGATGGTGCCGGGCGCGTGCGTGCTGGGGTCGCAGGCGTTGCTGATCGGGGGGATGACGAATCTCGCGTGGGGCCTATGGATCCTCGGCACGGTCCTGTGGGCGGTGCTGACGTACACCATCTTCACGGTGCTGACGGTCAAGGCCGTCAAGCCCACGCTCGCCGACGGGATCAGCGGCGGGTGGTTGCTGAGCGTGGTGGCGACGCAGGCGGTGGCGGTGCTGGCGGGGCAGTTGGCGGGGGCCGCGGGCGCGGAAGGGATCGAAGGCCACGGCCACAGCGAGGGGCTGCTCTTCATCGCCCTGGTGATGTGGCTGGGCGGAGCGATGCTCTATGTATGGATCATCGCGCTGATCTTCTACCGCTACACGTTCTTCCCGTTCAAGCCGTCGGACCTGGCCCCGCCGTACTGGATCAACATGGGGGCGATGGCGATCTCGACGCTCGCGGGGGCGACGCTGCTGCTGGCGGTGAAGGATGGGGGGGGCCAAGACTCCGGCATCGCCGCGAGGGGGCTTGTGCGCGACCTGCTCCCGTTCATCAAGGGGGCGACGCTCCTGTTCTGGGCGACGGCGACGTGGTGGATTCCGATGCTGCTGATCCTGGGCGTGTGGCGGCACATCGTGAGGCGGTTCCCGCTTCGCTACGACCCGCTCTACTTCGGCGCGGTCTTCCCGCTGGGGATGTACTCGGTGGCGACGGCGCGGATGGACTCGGCCATCGACCTGCCGCCGTTCCTGGGCGTGCTGCCGCCGGTGTTCTGCTACGTCTCCCTCGCGGCGTGGGCGCTGGCGGTGGCGGGGATGGGGTATGCGGTGTGCGTGAACGCTCGCGTGCGCAAGTGAACGTGTGTCAGCTCGTGCGAGGCGGCGGCTAAATCCCCGTCCCGACTCTCCGCTACAGGGCCGAGTTCGGGCACGAACCCGTGAAACCCCGGCGCCTTAAGTCCCTATAAGCGTGTCGAGTATTCGTTCGATACGCGGACCTCGTGTCCGGAGCTCACCATGCGACGAACTCTCGTCTGGGACATCCCCACACGCCTCTTCCACTGGCTATTCGCCGGGGGTTTCATCGCTGCGGCGGTAATCGCACTGGGCCAGGGCGATGACAGCCCGCTGTTCCCCTACCACGGGATGATCGGGCTGGCGCTGGGGCTGATGCTCGTGCTCCGCGTGGTTTGGGGCTTCGTCGGCTCGCGCCATGCGCGGTTCGGCTCCTTCGCGTTCGGCCCCCGGGCCGTCGCGGGGTAGCTCAAGGGTGTCGTGACTGGGCGCAAGGAGCAATACGCCGGGCACAACCCCGGTTCCGCGTACGCCATCTTCGCGATGTTCGCCCTCATGCTGGGCCTGGCGGTGACGGGCGTGATGCTGGGACGCGGGAACAAGGGGGTCAAGGATGTACACGAGGTGCTCGCGTCGGCGATGATTGTCGTCGCCGGCGTGCATGTGCTGGGCGTCATCGTGCACACGTTGCGACACCACGAGAACCTCACCGCCGGCATGGTCCACGGGCGGAAGAGCGTGCCGGAGTCCGAGGGCATCCGATCGTCGCGCCCGCTCGCCGCGGCGGCGTTCCTCCTGATCACCGGTGCGTGGACCGCCGCGTTGGTCAATGCATACGACCCGGCCACCCGCTCGGCTGCGGTCCCCGCGCTCGGGGTGAGTCTGCAACTCGGCGAGGCGCACGACGGCGGAGACCGCCAACACCGCAAGCGTCATGGCGATTGAGTGTCCCCCGGCATCAGCGTGACAACACCGCGAACGCGATGCGGCGGCTACGTCCCCGCACGCCCCTGCCCCAGCCCCCGCCGCGCCCGCATCTCCTCGCCCACCGCCGTGAGTTCGTTCGGCGTGAGCAGCGTGCCAGCGAGCGGGAAGACCTCGGCCTCTTCGGTGTGGATGTGCCCGCGGTAGAGTTCGCGGAGCGTGTGCAGCAACGCCGTGAGTTCCGCGGCCTTCGCGGGCGGAAGGGGGGGCGGGAGTATTCCGCCGCTGGGCAGGTCCAGCCACGCTTCGAGCAGCACATCGACCTTCGCGTGCAGGGCATCGGCCTGCTCGTGGTCGTGTTCGAGCCGCGCCAGCGCCCCGCAAGGCTGCGCGTGCGCCCCCCCGCGCGCCGCCGCGGCCTTCATCCGCGGGAAGAGCGACTCCTCCTCGTCGGCGGTGTGCTTGGGGGCCGCGTGGGCGAAGTAGCGCTTGGCCGTGCGCACCGCGTCGACGGCCTGGGCGTCGAGCGGCTTGTCGTCGTACTCGCGGGCGATGCGTTGGAGCAGTTCCAGGAACTTCTCGATCCGGCGGTGGCAGTCCGTGAGCAGACCGAGGGGTTCGTCGAAGCCGTGGTCGGGGGTGCGGCCGAGGATATTCAGCGAGGCGCCCATGTTGAATACTATCACTCGATGGCGCACGACGGCTTCGAGCAACCGGTTCCTCTGACTCCGCCCCTGAAGCGTCATGCCACGCTCCAGCCCTTGTCGCGCGAGCACATGGGCGGGCTTATCCAAGCTCGGAGCCTGCGGCAGGCCGCGGATCTGGATCGTGCGGATCGCATCCGTGCGATCGCCGAGTTCGTGGACGCTTGGCGGTCGGAGATCCGGGCACACTTTGATGACGAAGAGCGGTTGCTGCTCCCGCTGGTCCATTCTCCGGAACTGCGGGACCGGCTGCTTGATGAACACGCCACCCTGCGGCGTTTGGCGGAGCGGTGCGAGCGCGAACCGGAGGCGGCGGCGAGCGACGCGGAACTCGTGCGCGAGGTCGGGGTGCGGCTGCACGACCATATCCGCTGGGAAGAACGAGAGTTCTTCGAGGAGGTGCAGCGCGACCACCCGGAGGCGCTGGCGGCCCTGGCGCATGAGGCAACCTTCATCGAAGAGCGGCGGCCAGGTTCCCGTGCGAGACACAAGCTGTCCGTGGACGACCCCGATAGCGGTTCGAGTGAGGAAGCATTATGAGCGATGAACGATCACGCGCGGCTCCGTCAGAGCGATTCGCAGCCGAGCATCTCGCGCTCGACCTTCACGCGGAGGCCGCGGCTTTGGAGGCCGAGCCGACGCCAAAGAAGCACGGCCATCGGCAGAAGACGCTCTTCAAGAACTCGGGCAGGACGGTGGCGCTCTTCGTGCTGGACGCAGGCGCAGGTCTCGCCGAGCACGCCACCAGCGGCATCGTGACCGTGCAGGCTATCGAGGGCGAGCTCGATGTCACGGCCGGGGGTGAGGGGTATCACCTGCGAGCGGGCATGTTGCTCGTCATGGCTCCCGGCGTCCGGCACGACGTGCGAGCCCAATCCCGCGCGGTGTTCCTGCTTCAGGTATCCCTCGCGACCAAACCTCCTACACCCCAGAACCCTTGATCACCGGGCTTTTCATGACCAGGAGGCTTTGTGGTGGAACGCAGCGACACCGACCAGGACAACTCACCCCCAAGCAAAGTTCCCGGAACGTACAAGGAGTTCGTGAAGAGGTTTCCGGCCCTCGGGCGGGCCCACGAGAGCATCGCCAGGGCGGTTGAGGAGGCCGGGCCTCTGGATGCCAAGACGCTGGCGCTCGTCAAGATCGGCATCTGTGTCGGCGCTGGTTTGGAATCGGCCCTGAGGAGTCATGTGCGTCGGGCGACGCAGCACGGGGCGACGACCGCCGAAGTCGAACAGGCCATCCTGCTGGGCATGAATACGGTTGGTTTCCCGCGAACCGTCGCCGCCTGGAGATGGGCAACGGAGCAGTTCGAGCGGGGTGTCTAACGGAGATCGGAGCGAGAACGCGTGCGGACCCCGATGCAGGACAGCAGAACCGCTTCCGTGCCCCGGCCAGCCGAGGCGGGTGGCGGCATTGCTCTCCCGCAGTTGGTCGGCCAATCACTCCCGCGGCAAGATCCTGCACGAGCGCCCGCTTCCGCCCCGCCGGACGTGCGTGCCGGCCGTCGGATGGTCGATTCCCACGGCCGAACGATCCGCGACCTGCGGATCAGCATCACGGACCGCTGCAACTTCCGCTGCGTCTACTGCATGGAGCCGGATGTCCGATTCGCGGCGCACGAAGCGCTCCTGACCGTGGACGAGATCGTCCGCGCCGCCGCGATCGCAGAATCGCTCGGCGTGCGAAAGGTCCGCCTTACCGGCGGCGAGCCAACGCTGCATCCCCATCTGTCCGACATCATCGCCGGGCTCGCCGTCGCGACTAAGGTCGAGATTGCCCTGATCACTAACGCGTCTCTGCTTAGCCGCGAATCTCTGCGGGCCTGGAAGGACGCGGGCCTGGCACGCCTGACTATCAGCATCGACTCGCTCCGACCCGATCGATTCGCTCGCATGACACGATCGTCATCGTCCCCCGCCCAGGTGCTCAAAGGTGTGCAGTTATCTCTGGACGAGGGCCTCACCCCGGTCAAGCTCAACGCTGTGCTCATCCGGGGTTTCAACGACGACGAGGCCGTCGCACTCGCGGTGCTCGCCCGCAACTTCGGCGTAGAGATGCGGTTCATTGAGTACATGCCCCTTGACTCGGCTCACGCCTGGGATTCTTCCAAGTGGGTCTCCGCTGCTGAGACCCGCGCCGCCATCGAGCGTGTCTTCCCGCTCATCGCGTGCGGCGACGACGATCCATCCAGCACGGCCCGGACATTCCGATTCGCGGACCTCGACGGAGATTCGCCGGCACGCGTCGGGTTCATCGCGCCCGTCAGCAACCCCTTCTGCGGGGCGTGCAGCCGCCTGCGGATCACGGCCGACGGCAAGGTCAGGCCCTGCCTGTTCAGCACCACCGAATGGGATCTGCGTTCGCCGTTGCGGGCCGGTGCGACCGACACGGAACTGGCCGACTTCTTGATCGACGCGACTTGGACCAAGCAGCCCGGCCACGGGATCACGTCACCGGACTTTGTCCAGCCCGAGCGGCCGATGTCGGCGATCGGCGGTTAGCGCCACTCATAAGGCCACCGATGCCGGCGGACACCCTTGCCATCCTCGCCGTGTTGTTCCTCATCGTGGGCGCACTTTACGCCTCGGTCGGCCACGCCGGCGCTTCGGGATACCTCGCCGTCATGGCGCTCGTTGGTGTGGAAGCCGCGGTCATGCGGCCGACGGCGCTCTCGATCAACGTCCTGGTGGCGGTCATCGCGTTCACGCAATTCGCATGTGCCGGGCACTTCTCGTGGACGCTCTTCTGGCCATTTGCAGTTGCCTCCATCCCCGCGGCCTACGTGGGCGGCCTCGTCCAACTCCCGCAGCAGGCGCTCAAGGCTGCCATCGGCGTCGTGCTTGTGCTCACGGCCGTGCGCATGGCATTCGTCGCATGGCGACCCCCCAAGGCGGCGTCTGCGCCGCGTCCCCCTTCGATGCCGGTGGCCTTGGCGGTTGGTTCGGGACTGGGCTTCCTCGCGGGGCTGACCGGCACGGGCGGGGGCATCTTCCTGAGTCCCGTGATTCTGCTCATGGGCTGGGCCGACCCCAAACGCACGGCCGCGACATCGTCCCTCTTTATCCTTGTGAACTCCTTCGCGGGGCTTGGCGGCCTGGCGAGCCGAGGCTGGACCCCACCCACCTCGCTGTGGCTGCTCGCGGCGTGCGCGGGGGCCGGAGGCATCACCGGGGCGACACTCGGCAGCCGGCGAGCGACACCTCGCACTCTCAATGTCCTGCTCGCGGTCGTCCTGCTCATCGCCGGCGCGAAGCTGGTGGTCTCGTGAAAGCCGCTATTTCCACACCGGCTTCTTCCAAATCGGCACGTCTTGCTTGAGCCGGTCAATGAACGCCGACATCGCTGCGATCGCCTCGGCGCGATGCGGGCTTTCCACAATCAACACGAACGACACATCGCCCACGGCTACGCGCCCGCGGCTGTGCAGCGCCACGAGCGACGAAAGGACGTGCTCTTCGGCGATTTGGCGGGCCAGCGCGCGAAGTTCGCGCTCGGCCATCGGGTCGTAGGTCTGGTAGTCGAGCGCCAGCAGTTCCCGTTCGTCGCCGCCGTGGGCATCGCTGGGCTCGCCTCGGCGCACGATCCCCTCAAAGCGAAGCACGGCACCAACAACACCGGGTGGAGGGCCAACAGCATCGCGAGCGGGGGTCCAATTCTCGCCGAAGAGAGTTACCCGCTCATCCCTTGGGATCAGCGGCTCGTCCACAATCCGAGCGACGACGACCGGGGGCGTCGGGGCCATTGTCAGCCACCCCCCACGAGCGTGATGAGGGCGACCTCGTCGCCCGCTCTGATGGGATGTTCCCCTCTGGCGAAAGACTGGTTCACGGCGAGGCGGCCGGCTTCTGCGGACGGCAGAGCGAACCGAAGATCGGGATGCTGCTCGTGGAGCGCCGTCAAGACATCCCGGACGGTCGGTTCGGCGCCCACGACTACGGTGACGCGGTCCGATTTCTCGCGCGTAGCGGCGGCACCGAAGAGGAGCACCTCGACTTCCATTGTGGGAGTGTATGGTTTGGCGGTGGCGGCGATACCAGGAGCGTGTATGGGCTTTCGAGGTCAGGCATTCGCGTTCGACTCGCCCGGGGCTGCTGTAGCGGCCTTGGTCGCACTCGCTTGCCCGTCACCCTCGGCCCGACTAAGCGAGGTTGTGGGGTTGGATAGGGCCGCGGGCCGCATCCTTGCCGAAGAGGTCCGCGCCGACCGGGATAGCCCCGCCTTTGACTACTCGGCGATGGATGGGTATGCAATCTGCGCCGCTGACTTGGCCGTCCCCTCAGGTGAGGGCTCGAATGAGACCGTGCAAGCGATCACACTGCTGGTTGTGGGAGAGGCTCGCATTGGCGAGCCGCCCCCAGCGTCCTTCGAGGGTGTTCGTCGGCCTGTCGCGGTGCGGATCGCGACCGGCGCAGCAATCCCGGCGGGAGCCGACACCGTTGTTCGGCGGGAGGACGTCATTGAACACGCGGCGGGACGGGCGGCAGATGTCACTTCAATCTCCGTGACGCGAGCGGCGGCCGCTCGCGTCAGGCGAGGAGACCATATCCGTCGTCGAGGCGAGAACGCGCCGGCGGGGACGGTCGTCCTGCACGCGGGCGAAGTGATCACGGCAGCAGGGCTGGCAACGCTTGCAGCGGTAGGGATTATTCGACCGGCGGTCTTTGCCCGCCTCCGCATCGCCCTTATCACCACCGGTGATGAACTCATCGAGCCGCATCACACGCCATCAACCTTCCAGATCCGCAACAGCAACTCCCCGGCCGTGCGGGCAATCCTGGCGTCGCACGCGTGGGCGAACGTGCCGAGCGTGTCACACATTCGTGACGATGGGAACCTCGGCGGTGCGTTGGAGCGTGCGTGCCAAGTCGCCGATGCTGTGGTCCTGACCGGCGGCATCTCGATGGGGCACCGCGATCCCGTTCGAGCTGCCGTCGAACAGGTCGGAGCTGAGGTGGTCTTCCACGGACTTCCGCAGAGACCCGGAAAGCCGATGCTGGGTGCCCTCGTGCGGCGACCGGCGCCGCACACCGCGGAGACGCTTCCCATCTTCGGGCTCCCCGGCAACCCTGTCTCCGCTCTTGTCACCTGTGTACGGATCGTCCTGCCCGTCCTTGCCGCCTGCGCTGGAGCGAAGCGAACCCCACCGGAGTGCCTCCCGAGGCTCATTGAGGTCAGGAATCCCGACGGTCGGACGCTCGATTTGTGGTGGCACCGCTTGGTCCGATTGGTCGTTGACGCCAACGGCCTTCCTCAGGCGGAGTTGATCGATGGCCGCGGCTCGGGTGACATCGTCGCGGCGGGCATGAGCGACGGCTTTGTGGAAGTACCCCCGGGCTTCTCGAACGCGATCCTGCCCTATTACACTTGGCCCGCGGGGGCTTGATAGGCGGTCAAACGATGTGTGGTGCGGAGATGAGTCACGCCATGAATGACAGAACCCCTGGGGCGAATTCTGAAGGTCTTTCACACATCGGCGCGGACGGCGCGGCTCGGATGGTGGATGTCGGGGACAAGCCGGTCACAGCGAGGACCGCGGCCGCCGAGGGGTTCGTGCGGGTCTCGCCGGACCTTGAACGTGCGATCCGCGAGAACTCGATCAAGAAGGGTTCCGTGCTCGATGTCGCTCGGGTCGCCGCAATCCTCGCCGCCAAGCGCACCGACGAACTCATCCCCCTGTGCCACACGCTGCCGCTCGAAGCGGTTGACGTGGAGGCCGTGCTCGAGTCCGGCCGCGTCAGGGTCACCGCCACCGTCCGGACGCAGGCCCGCACGGGTGTCGAGATGGAGGCCCTGACCGCAGTAGCAATCGCCTGCCTGACGGTGATCGACATGGGTAAGGCGATCGACAACGCGATGATCATCGAGGGCATCCGCGTCACCGAGAAGCGCGGTGGCCGCCACGGCGACTACACCGCAGTACCTCTTGAGGAGGGGCGATGAGCGAAGCCGACCGGCCCATCCGCGCCGCTGTGTTGACTGTGAGCGATCGATGCTCACGCGGCATAGCCACAGACACGTCGGGGCCGGCGCTCGCCGAAATGCTCCGAACTCGCCTCGGCGCTGAAGTGGTCGAGGCGAGATGCCTGCCCGACGAGCAAGACCAGCTTGCCGCCTGCTTTGTCAGTTGGTCCACCCCCGAGCGCGGCATCGATCTGATTCTGAGCACAGGCGGCACCGGTCTAGCGCCGCGCGACGTGACGCCCGAAGCCGCTCGGAGCGTCATCGAGCGCGAGCACCCGGGGCTCATGGAACTCGCCCGTCTCCGGTGCATGACCAAAACGCCGCGGACATTCCTGTCGCGCGGGGTTGCGGGCACGATCGGCAGAACTCTCGTCCTGACCTTGCCCGGCTCACTCAAAGGAAGTACCGAGAACCTCGAAGCTCTCCTCGACATTCTGCCTCACGCCGTGGAGACGTTGCGCGGGGAGGTGCAGGACGACGGGCGGCCAGACGCGACGCCGGCGGGCGGAAAGGTCGTCCGCCATGACAACTGATACGCCGTTCGTCTCGCGCGATTTCCTTACGAGCGTCCAGCCGGTCGTCCTCGTCGGAGGGAGGAGCCAGCGTTTCGGTCGGGATAAACTCCGCGAGCCTTGGGGAAGCGAGGGACGAGTGCTCGTCCAACAGCCCATTCAGGCCCTGCGGGGCGTGTTCGGCCGTCGCGTGAAACTGGTCGGGGCCTGCGATCCCGCCGTCCTTCAGTTGGCGGACGGCATCATTCCGGATCTCCACCCGGGGATCGGCCCGATGGGGGGCATCGTTTCAGCCCTCACCCAATGGCCGGGTCCGATCTTCGTACTGGCGGGGGACATGCCTTCCTTCAGCGGCGTGGAGATCGCAAATATCCTCCAGGTCGCGCAAGTGCATCCGAGCGCCTATGCGGTCTGTGCCTCCACAGATCGCCTGCACCCGTGCGCCGCGGTGTACACGCAGCACGTCAGGCCAATCCTGGAGGCCAGAGTATCGCGAAGCGACTACACGCTGTTCAGCGCCTTGGAGCAGATCGGAGCGTTGACCGTGCCCGTTGCGCCGGAAGCGGCGAGAAACGTCAACCTGCCCGGCGATGTCCCCGCGGCTCATGAACAGCGGGGAATCGTGCGATCCTGAGGCCTCGCGTGTTTCCACCGGGGGGGACGCGGTGTCGGCGGCGGGCGCGATTGATCTCGAAGCCGCCGATGCGTTGCCGGGTCCGGGACCCGGCGCGACCGAAGTGGCCGCGCCGGGCGTGAGCGACCAAGTAGTGTCCACGGGCGGCCCGCCCGCCGCGCGGTGATTACTTCAGCACCGACAGGTCCGCGCCGTGGTTGATGTGGAAGGGCTGGCCGTTGATGACCAGCGCGGGGACGGACTTGACGCCCGCCTTCTCGGCCTCGGCGACGCGGCCCTTCTGCTGGCCGAGGTGGACGATCTCGACGTTGTACTTCGAGCGGTCCAGGGCGTCGGCGACGGTGCGCTCGGCGGCGACGCAGACGGGGCAGCCGGCGTGATAGAACGTGGCCTTCGTGCTCATGGTGATACTCCTTTGGTGGATGCGTGATCCGCGCGGCGTGACATTGACGCACGAACCCCGGGCCGCGCGCGGCCGTTCCTCCCGGGTCCGTGTTGATCCAGCGGTTGGCCGTTGACGAAGACCTCCCACAGCCGCGCCCGCGTGGGCGTGTCCGCGTCGGCTCCGGTCGGCTCCATCTCGGCGCAGTCGAGGCGCAGGTCGGCATCGCCGATGGGCGCGCCGATGTACTGGCAATGGTGCGGCTTGGCCTCGCCGGGATACTCGTTGGGCCGGAAGTACTGGCATTCCACGCACATGCGGGCCGTCGGCACCATGCCGCGCTCCTGCATCGTGCGCACCATGCCCACCAGCCCGCGCAGGAGCGTGGCCCGCTCGCGCTCGGGCATCGCATCCACGGCCTCGACGATCGCCCCGGGCCATTCGCTCGCCCGGGTCGCCTCGCGCTTCCCTCGCGCGGTGAGCGTCAGGACTACGGCGCGACCGTCGGCCTCGTCGGCTTCTTTGCGGAGCAGGCCCTTCTCGACCAGCGCGCCCACCGCTTCGCTGGCGGTCCCCATCGTGACGGCCATCCGCGCCGCGACGGCCTTGACCCCCACCCCCCGCGGCTCACGGTTGCCCGCGACGACCGCGAGGATCTGCGCCTGCGTGGGTGTCAGCCCGCGCTCCCCCGACGCCGCCCACTGCGCGTGCCGGAAGACCAGCGCGACCTTGGACAACCCCGCGACGACCCGCTGCGCGGCGGTCGGGGCATCGACCGGGGATGTCGGGGGCTTGCGGGGCACGGTCCCAGATAGTATGGACTCCGAAGTATCGTCGTCAACCAAACCGCTCGCCCCCGCGCCCATCCTCGCATGGGGCGCCCGCTGCGAGCCGCGCGGTCGCCGTACCGAGGCGGGCGTCCTTACGAACGGGACAGGAACCGGGCTCGGAACGCACCGGCATCCGGCCGCCGCGTGATCGCGATGGGTCTCGGCCTGGGTCGCATATCTCGACCTTGATGTCCACTTTCTCGATCCTACACTGCTGCGAGGGATCGTGCGGCACACGATTCCCGGCACCCCACACCCCCCGAAACGGACGCACACGATGACCATCGACCCGCGCACGACCATCGGACAGATCGTGACCGACAAGCCCTCGAGGGCTCGACTCTTCGAGCGGCTGGGGATCGACTACTGCTGCGGAGGCGGATTGGCGCTCGCCGCGGCGTGCGAGAAGAAGGGGCTGAGCGCGACGGCGGTGCTCGACGAGTTGCGAGCGTTGGATGCCGCGTGCTCGGACGGCCCGCCGGTGGACTGGGAGGTCCGGGGCGCCGGCGCCCTGGCCGACCACATCGAACAGGAGCACCATGCGTACCTCAAGCGCGAACTGCCGCGGTTGCAGGCGCTGACGGAGAAGGTCGCCGCCGTGCACGGCGGGCGCGAGCCCTCGCTGATCGAACTGCGGGATGTCTACACCGACTTCGCGGGCGAGATGACCGAGCACATGATGAAGGAAGAGAAGGTCCTCTTCCCGTGGATCCGCACGCTCGCGACCGGCCGGGGCGGCGCCGGGTGTGTGGGGGGCGGTGGGGGTGGGTGCGGGTGCGGGGGGGCGCCTACCCGAAGGGGCATCGAGAACCCGGTGCGGATGATGATGATCGAGCACGAGCACTCCGGCGATGCGCTCGCGAAGATGCGTGCGCTAACCGGTGGCTTCACGCCGCCGCCGGGCGCGTGCAATACCTATGTGGCGATGCTCGGGGGGCTGGCGGAGCTCGAAGCCGACACGCACGCGCACGTGCACAAGGAGAACAGCATCCTCTTCCCGATGGCCGTGAAGCTGGAAGGGGCCTCGGTCGCGGGCAAACCGTGATTCGCTGCGGCCTCGGCCAGGCCCGCCGGTGCAGGATCCCGGATGGCGTCGCGCGGACGCAGGGCGGCCCGTAACCACGGCGATTGCAGTTTCGAGTTGTTGAATCCGCGCCGCCGTACTTGCTGCTCATCGGCAGGATGCCGACGGCAATCCGACACCTGCCCAGTCGTAGAGCGCGCGAGACCAGGCGCTCGTCCCCTTGAGCCTTGCCTACCCCGACATTCCTGTGATCGTGTGCGCGAACCCCTTGATCGTATTTCTCTGCGGCGACTCGCGGCGGATCAAGAACAAGGACGACACCGCCGGTATCACGGACGAGGATGCGGACGGTTGGGGAACATTAGATCCGTCACGCGCTCCGGCATGCCTACCAATCTGGAGCACGAACGCGGAGGCAGAGACCTGCGGTGGTTCAACCCGAACGGTGAGGCCGATCTGAGCATCTGTGGGGCTCCCCCGCCGGCACGGCTTTGATCGGGGTGCCGATTGGAGTTGTGGAGATCGCGCTCGATGGCTATTGAACAGGCCACGACGGCCGCGGGCGGAGCGCTTGCTACGGAGCCTGACGGGTCATGCGGGGCCTTCATCAACCGCGCGATGCCGATCGGCTTATCAGCACCTCGCGCAGCACGAGGGCGTGGTTCTGCTCGGCGTTCTTGGCGCCGTAGACGAGCGTGACGCCCTGCTTCCCGGCTCTGCCCTTCCCGCCGCGCGTGGGTGAGGGGGCGTGCGCGAGCACCAGTGCGCGGAGTTCGCCGAGCGCAACGTGGGCCGGGCTAGCGCGGTCGGCCAGCTCGGCCCTATAGCGTCTGCGGAACTCGGCCCAGCGTGTCAGGTCCGCGTGGTACCAGCGTCGCAGGTCCGTCGAGGGGGCGACCTCCTTCATCCACAGGTCCACCCGCGCGGCGGACTTGGTCAGGCCGCGGGGCCAGAGCCGGTCCACCAGCACACGGAAGCCGTCGCCCGGTTCCGGGTCGTCGTACACGCGCTTGAGTCTGACTTGGTCACGCGCCGTGCTCATGATCGGCACTCCTGATCGCCTTGTGTACTCTGCTCCTCGTTGATCGCGGCGAGCATGACGTTCGAGTGCGCGTACGCGCCACCGGCCCGCATCTCAGCCGCAACCCAAACGGCCTCCATCAACTCCTGCGGTGTCGCACCGGCGCGCAGCGCGGCCCTCGTGTGAGACTGGATGCACTGCTGGCACTGCGTGACATGCGCCACCGCGACCGCGATGATCTGCTTCGTCTTTGAGCCCAATGCCCCCTCTGCGAACACCTTGCTCTGGAACGCCTGAAACGCTGCGGACACTTCCGGTGCCAGATCTCGACGCTGCGAGGCGATGGTCTTGAGCAACTCCCGATCAGATGGGTCCTGCATGGCATGTCTCCTTTCTTGTGTTCACGGACTGGGGCTGGTGGATGACGGGCCCTGGCTCGCTGCGCTCGCAGTGCGGATGTCGTCGATGGTGTAATAGCAGCGTGGATCCACTTCACGCGCTGCACGAAGGACGTGCCTGGTACGGGCACGGCCTACTTGCACAAAGAGCATGGCCACCGCCCCGTCCTTGCCCTCCCCTTGGAACTTCGTGACGCCGAAGCCTTCCCGGTGAAGCCGCTCGAACATCGTCGCCCCGTCTCGGGTGAACACGCGCACCACCTGGCTGCCGAATGGGAGCCATCCCTGGAGGGTGACCCCGATGTAGTTGCCGGTCGCTGCGCCGAATGCAAACGCGATGCCATAGGCGGGCTCCGTTCGGATGTGCTCGATGACCGCCGACACGACGAACACCCAGATGGTCATCTCGAGCAGCCCAAGCAGCCACGCCACGCCACGGTGCCCGCTGACAACGGCCACAGTGCGCATCGTCCCGAGGGATACGTCGCCGACGCGGGCGATGATGATGACCACGCACCCGATGAGGATGTCCAAGGTCATAACTCACTCCATTGGGCGATGGGTGCCGGCCGGGTCAAGAGGCGAGTTCGGGCTTGACGGCGAGGATTGAGCAAGGTGCCTCGCGCACGACCCGCTCCGCCGTTGATCCGAACACCATGTCCCTGATGTTCCAGCGGTCACGCGTGCCCAGGAGCACCAGGTCGCAGCGTTGCTCCTTAACGAACTGCACGATGGCGTGGCCATACCCTCCGCCGCGCCATTGCGACTCAACGCAGTGGTAGGCGGCTTTCAGAGCGCTCAGCTCGTGTGCGAATGGCGTGCAGAACTCGCGTAGGCGGTCCTCGACACGGCGCCGGAACTCAGCCGTGAAATCGGGCATGTTCACCTGGATTCCCGCAGGGGGACGGAGTCCGTGCCACGGGTCGTCGTACACGTGGAGGACGCGGAGCGCTGCGCCGTCCTGCGCGGCGGCTCGGATTGCTTCCTGCAAAGCGAGCATGGACGTCTCCGTGAAGTCCACGCAGGCCACGACATTGCGGAACGGCCCCGCGTGGTCCTCTCGGACCAGCAAGACCCGTGTCTTGGCACGCTGCATGCAGGCGGCAGCCGTGGGACCGACGCCTTTGTGCGCATCATGGGCACCGTGCGCTCCCAGGACGAGCAGGTCCGCACGATCCCGAGCCACCGATTCCAGGATGGCATCGCGGGGACGGCCGACCTCGACGTCGCACGTCACATCGGTCGGCACGCCCGTGTCAGCCAGAAACCGTGCCCACGACTCCCTTGCATCCGAAACAAGATCGGCCTGGGTCGGCAGAGTGAACGGGAAGAGCGGGTGAGGCGCCAGCTCGAACGACGGGAGCGCCACCACGTGCACGGCTCGCAGCGATGCGCGGTTGTAGTCCGCGATACGCCTGGCCGCCTTGAGTGCCACGGCGGAGCAAGGGGAGAAGTCCACTGCGACGAGGACGGAGTTGAGGCTACCCATGTGATGCTCTCCACGATTCACGGCTGCTCAGAAAATGTTGCTGCGTTGCGATGGCGCGATCGACTCATGCTACTCGTTTGCCCCTTGGGGCGTCATCAGGGCCTCGGAATCGGAACGATGGAGCTTGCCGGTGAGTTGCTGGGTAACGACACGTGCCAGCGCGCTCGCGGTGACGATCTCTTCCACCGTGATGGAGTTAGCGCCTGCTCGCATGGCCTCCAGCCCCTGGCTGAGGAACGTGGTGCGTGCTGAGATATGCACGTCCGGGGACAGCGCACGTGCCGCCGCACATGCCCTCACGGCTTCGGCGCCGTCCGGAATCGTGACCGCGAGGGCCGCGGCCGTCTCGATGCCTGCGCGGCGCAGCACCGCGGGATCGGTAATGTCGCCGCAGAGCACAGGAATGCCTAGGCCGTCTTGCCTGCGAATCGTCTCGGCGTTGGTGTCCACCACGGTGATCGGCACCCCGTGTCTCGTCAACTCGTCGGCAAGTGCTCGTCCGACCGGACCAAAGCCGGCGATGATCACACCCCGGCGCTGGGCACTACCGGGCTCGGCCCGTTCCACATGTCGCGGTGCGATGGCTGCCGCTCCACTGGTGCCGGAACCACCAATCTGCGAGACGTTTCCAATCACCTCGCGTTCATGACGGAACCGTCGGCGCGCTCGGGTGTCCGCGCGCTCGACAACCCTGGCGATGGCGGCATCGAGCTTGCGGGACGCAGCATCGATCGCACCGTAGAGATCGTCGGCACGGGCCTGAACCGCAATCGGCGACCGGCCGTTGACCCGCGCCTCCATCACGCACCGAGCATCCGCAGCGCCGTGCTTGGGGCCGTTCACGTCCTCGAAGTGAACCTCGACGGCCGTCATGTTGGAGCCGTACCGCCGGAACGCGCCGGCGAGTTTGCGATGGACCCATGCCTCGATGGCGGAGCTGGTCTGCAGGTTTCCCGGCCTGATGAGGATGGGCAGTGTTGTCGAAGTCGGGGGCATGTCTTACCTCCTGAAAAGACTTCGGTTCTACCGATCAAAGTGACGCTCACGCTCCGGCTGGTACTCGATCCGTTCAACAAGCACACGTCTGGAAACGCGTCCCCCTGCGCACTCCACGCTCTCGCCTTCGCGAGCGCCGAGCAGCGCCGCGCCCAGCGGGGACAGCACCGAGAGCCCCCCAGCATCCGGGAATGTCAGCTCGAGCGCCTCCGACTCGTCCTCACCGGGGTAACGCACGCGGACACGCGAGTTCATCGTGACCACGTCAGGCGGCACCCGGCGCGGCGCGACTTTTCTCGCACTCTCCATGAGCGACCGAAGCCGGAGCACGGGTGCGTCGGTCCAACTGCTCGAGAGCAACGGCTCAAGTCGGGTGCTATCCAACGTGCTGACGACGGGTCGGGTGGTCATAGCGGACTCCTTGCGTGTGAGACACGCGACGAGACAACAGTGCAACTTGACGTGTGTAACCGCGAATCCGCGTTACAGGTGGAGGTCGCCGGCCGCTTCGGGCTGGTAAAGCACGCTGAGGATGTCGCACGTACGCTCCGCCCCTCCCGGAACCCGGAACGTGACCGTCTGGCCAACGCGGCACCCCAGCAGGGCAGCGCCCAAGGGCGCAAGCACGGAGATCGCGCCATCCTCGGGGTTGGCGTCCTCCGGGAACACCAACGTCATGGTCCAGGTGCGTCGACCGTCTCTCAGCCGGGCACGCGAGTTCATCGTGACCACGTCGGCGGGGACCTCGTCGGGCCCCACGACGACGGCCTGATCGAGCTCTCTCGCGAGTGTGGCCAGGTACGGACGGTCCCGGTCATCGCCCCCTCCGCCACGGCCGCTGCTGGCCGACGCGATCAGGGCCCGCAGACGCTCCATATCGTGCTGTGTGACGTGGATGGTTCGGTTGTTCATGGTGGTCTCCTGTCGCCTGGCTTCAAAGGCGTCCGTTGCGACTGAGGCCGATCACGGGAAGATGCCGCGCTCGCCGTACACCTGCTCGATCCGCCGCAGCGCCACGGCGTACGCAGCATCGCGCCAGTCGAGCGACTTGTCGGCGGCCATCTGCTTCACACGGGCATAGGCCCGTTCGAGGATCTCCCTCAGCCGCTGATCCACCTCTACGGCGTTCCACGCCGCACCGCTCCGGTTCTGCAGCCATTCGAAGTAGCTGACGATGACTCCGCCGGCGTTGCAGAGCACGTCCGGCAGCACCGCGATGTGGCGTTCACGGAGCACCGCGTCGCCCTCGGTCGTCGTTGGGCCGTTGGCGCCCTCGGCAACGAGCCGCACCTGCAGCAGCCGCGCGGTCTCGCCCGTCACCTGGTTCTCCAGCGCGGCGGGAATGAATACGTCGGCCTGCGTCGCGAAGAACGCTTCGCGCGAAATGGCCTGAGCGCCCGCGAAGCCGGCGACGCCGCCTGTCTTCTTCACATGCTCGGCAAGCACATCGGCGTCCAGCCCCGCGCTCGTGTATGACCCGATCGCCCCGGTCGCGTCCTGCACCGCGAGCAACTTGGCACCCTTGTCCTTGAGGATGCGTGCCGCCCACGAGCCGACCTTGCCGAACCCCTGCACGGTGTAGGACAGGTCTGCGACCTTGCAGCGCTGGTCCGCTGCCCACATCTCGATGAGATCGACCACGCCCTGCCCGGTCGCCTTCTCTCGCCCCACCGAGCCGCCCGCGCTCACCGGCTTGCCGGTGACGACGCCCAGCGCCCGGAAGCGTTCCTGCGGCGGCAGCGTGGCGGCGTACGTGTCCACGATCCATGCCATCGTGCGTGCATCCGTGTTCACGTCCGGGGCGGGCACGTCGTAGCCCGGCCCGATGTTCGCGCCCAGCGCGTACACGAAGCGCCGCGTCATGCGCTCGAGTTCCCGGCGGCTCAGCGTCGAGGGATCGACCTGCACGCCGCCCTTGCCGCCGCCGAAGGGGATGTCCACCAGGGCGCACTTGATCGTCATCCACGCCGCCAGGGCGCGCACCTCGTCGAGGCTCACGTCGGGGTGATACCGGATGCCGCCCTTGAACGGCCCGAGCACGTTGTTTTGCTGCACGCGGTAGCCGGAGAACATCTCGATGCGCCCGTCGTCCATCTTCACCGGGAAGTTGACGCCGATCTCGCACGCGGGCGAGGAGAGGATCTTGCGGACCTCGGGCGCGAGGCCGATGGCCTCGGCGGCGCGGTCCATCTGATCGCGCACGCGCTGGAAGAGTTTCGGGTGCTCCCCCCCGCCTGCCCGGGCGGCCGCGCTGGGCGCGGAGCCGTTCGAGGTGAGGGTGGGGCGGGGCGTATCAATGGTGGCGGTGCCGTTGGCGGTCATGTCGATGGTTCTCCGTGTGAGGGGGACACAGCACCTATGGCAACCCGCGTACCACACTGCGACCCCGCCTGAAGCCGCGGAAACGGGCCTCATGCACGCCGAAGCGCGGGGAGGAACGACCCAGCGGGGCGTTTGGCCCCGCGCCTAAGCACGGAGGAGCCGCCACGGTAGAATGCCCCGATGAGCGGAAAGAGCAGAGCCGTTGTGCTCGCCGTCGTGGTCTTGGCGGTGTGCCTGGCCATCGAGCCGGTGATCCTGAAACGCGACATCTCGGTCGTCGGGGTGCTCGGTTCGGTCGCCGCGGTGGCGTTCGTCGGGCTGCTGCTCTACCTGGTGAAGCACAGCAACGCGCGGGATGAACGACGGACCGCATCGCGCTGGCGTGTCTCGCCTTGAGTTCACGCGGCAACCTACAAGCGGGCTTTCCGAGCGCCGAAGCGGGCAAGATCGGGGGTGGCGGAGTGCTACTCCCTGCGGTGGGTTAGCACGCGCGTCGAAAATGGGCCGTGGAGCGAGTGAGATTGAAGAGGGTGATCGTCGCCCGCCCGTCCACACCGGCCCTACCCGATGACCCACGGCAGCACCCACAGGTACCCCGCCATCAGCACGCCCGCCGCGATCAGCGAGACGAGCAGGCCCACGCGGATCATGTCGCGAGACGAGACCAGCCCCGTCGCGTAGGCCATCGCGTTGGGCGGCGTCGAGATCGGCATCGACACCGCGAAACTCACCGTCAGGCCCGCCAGCACGCCCAGGCGTGCCGCGGCGCTTGCATCACCCGGCGCGACGCCCGAAGCGAGTCCCGCCCCGCCACCCATCGCGAGGGCGATCGCCAGCGGGACCAGGATGTTCGCCGCGGCTGTATTGCTCATGAACGTCGCGAAGGTCATGCCGCCCACGATGAGCAGGAGGGCCAGCGCCCAGCCCTCGGCGTGTTGCAGCATGGGCAGGCCGCCCACGTACTCAAGCACGCCCGTAAGGTGCAGGCCGTGGCCCAAGGCCAGACCGCCCCACATCAGCAGCAGCACATCCCAGTCGATCGAGCGCACGTCGCGGCGGTCCAGCACGCCGACCGCGGCCAGAATCGTCGCGGCGATCAGCGCGACCGCGGCATCATCGACCCGGTGCCAGGGACCGCTCATCCACGCCGCCACCGTGATGAGGATCACACCCGCGGTCACCCAAGCCCGCCCGGAGAGCCGGTCGGGCCCTTCCTCGCCGCCATCTTTCGCGACCGCGCCGACGAGTTCGACCGGCGGCCCCACCGCCTGCCGGGGCGGACGCAGCACAACGCACAGCAGCACACCCGTGACCAGGAGCATCCCGACCGAGAGTGGCGCGGCCATCAGTACCCACTGAACGAAGGTGATGTCGATCCCGATCGCGCGGAGCTGCGAGATCGTGATCGCGTTCGGTGGGGTGCTCACCGGTGTCATGAACCCGCCGATGCTCGCGCCGAACGCGACCGCGAGCATGAGCGCCGACCTGAGGCGGGGGGACGTGGACGGTTCGCGCGCCACCGGCGTGATAATCGTGAGCATCATCGCCGCTGTCGCCGTGTTGCTGATGAAGATCGAGAGGAGCCCGGTCGTGAAGATGACCGCCATGACCAGGCGGTAGGAGTCGTTCAGGAACGGGCGCAAGAGCCTCGCGGCAATAACACGATCGAGTCCGTGCTTGCGGACCGCCGCGGCCAGCAGGAATCCGCCGAGAAACAGGATCACGGTGCTTGAGGCGAAGGGCTCGAAGAACTGGGTGTAACTGAGGTCGCCCGTCCCCGCGAGTCCCCCACCCCCACGGCCGGCTCCATCGCCTCCACCCTGCCGCGCCAGCAGCAGCACCTCCAAGCCCACCACGCTGAGCGACGCGGCGAAGAGCGGGATGGCTTCGGTCGCCCACAGCGCTGCCGCGAACACCGCGATCGCCACTGCCCGCCGGCCCAGTTCTCCCATCTGCAGCGGCAGCGCCATGTACACCATCGACGCGGCGACGACCGACGCCGTCACGACGAACGCCCGCCACCGCCGGGTAACCACTGCTGCAGGCGACAGGTTTGATCGAGCAAGCGTCATCGGTGGGAAAGACTCCTGCGTTCGCCACACGATGTCCGCGCTTCACCGCTCATGGCTTGCTCACTTGCCATGCGCGCCCGCGTCCGTCGGATCTCGGCGACCCGAAGCCTTGAGCCTCTCGCGCAGCGACTTGCGGTCGATCCCGAGAATGGCGGCGGCTTTGGTCTTGTTCCCGCCCACGCTTTCGAGAACGACACGGATGTGCTCCACCTCCACCTCCCGTAGCGTTCGATGCGAGGCCGAAGACGAGCCGGAGGCCGGCGGTGGCGGCGAGGCAACGTATCGCATCACGGTGGGCAGGTCCACGGTATCGATGACTCCGGCCTCCGCAAAGATCACCAGCCGCTGGGCCAGGTTCTGGAGTTCGCGCACGTTCCCCGGCCACGGGTAACGCTTCAGGGCGTCCACCGCGGAGTCGGTGAGCCGAGGGGCCGGCGATGAATCCTGTTCCGCGGCGGCCGTCAGAAAGTGCCTGAACAGCGGCACCACATCGCCCTCGCGTTCGCGGAGCGGGGGGAGTTCGATCGGCAGCACGTGCAATCGGAAGAAGAGGTCTTCGCGGAACTTGCCTTCGCGGGCCAGACCTTCAAGGTCCTTGTTGGTCGCGGCGATCACGCGGACGTCCACCGTGCGGGACTTGTCCGCGCCGACCGCCTGCACCGTCTTTTCCTGCAGTACTCGCAGCAGCTTGGCCTGCGCGATGGGCGAGAGTTCCGCGACCTCGTCCAGGAAGAGCGTCCCGCCGTCCGCCGCGACAAAGAAGCCCTGACGGGCGGCGGTCGCGCCGGTGAACGAGCCCTTGGCGTGCCCGAAGAGTTCGCTCTCGATGAGCGATTCGGGGATCGCGGCGCAGTTCACCGCGAGGAACGGGGCGGACGCCCGCGAGCCTCTGTAGTGGATCGCCCGGGCCACGAGTTCCTTGCCGGTCCCACTCTCACCCGTGATGAGCACGGGCACGCTCGCCCCCGCCGCGCGGTCGATGAGGCGGTAGACGCGCTGCATCGCGGGCGATGTCCCGATCAGCCCATCGGGCGCCGCGACCGGAGCGGCGCTCTCCACCTCGCGTCTCGTTCGCACCTTGTCGAGGGCCGAGCGAACGGCGTGACGGAGTTCCTCGTCGGTGAACGGCTTGGGGAGGTAGTCGTCCACCCCCTCGCGCATGGCGGAGACAGCGCCGCCGACGGTCGCGAACCCGGTGACCATGATGACGCCCACGCCGCGGCAATGATCGCGAACGTAACGGACAAGCTCCATGCCGTCGCCGCCCGGCATCCTCAGATCGGTCACGACAAGATCAATCGCAGCCTGTTCCAAGACCTTGATGGCCGCGGCCACATTCGCCGCCGAATGGACCTCGTGCCCCTCGGCGCGCAGGTTGCGCTCCAGCACCTCGCGGGTCGCGGGTGAATCATCAACGATGAGGATGCGGGCAGTCTCGGTCGTCACGTCGTGTGAGCCTATTCAAGTTGGTAATGCGGCGCGCACCGGCAGCCGGACAGTGAAGACACTCCCGCGCGCAGGCGCGGACTCCACGTCGATCGTGCCGCCGTGCCCGGCGACGATGCCCTGCACGACGGCGAGGCCCAGCCCGGTGCCCTGTCCCACATCCTTGGTCGTGAAGAATGGGTCGAAAACGCGGCGGAGCACATCGGGCGTCATGCCCGAACCGGTATCCCGTACCGAAAGAACGACAGCGTCTCGGCTCGCTTCGGTCCGGACGGTCACGGTGCCCTGGGCTTGGATCGCTTGCATGGCGTTGATTACCAGGTTGGTGACCACCTGGCGGACCTGCACGGGGTCCGCCTCAAGATCAGGGAGTCCGGCCCCCAGCTCGCGGACGAAGCGCACTCCGGGGTTCTCGCAACCGGCCTCAAGCAGGAACATGGCCTCCTCGACAACTCCGTTGAGATTTGTCGGCTGTTTTGATGCGGGCGCCTGGCGGGCAAAGACGAGCATCTTGCGGATGATCTCACGACCGCGCAGGGCCGCTTCTGCGATGCGGCTCAAATCCGCTCGCACTTGGGCGGGCACATCCTGGGCCTTGAGCGCGAGCTGCGCGAACCCCAGGACGTTCCCGAGCGGCTCGTTGAGCTCGTGCGCCACACCCGCGGCAAGCTGGCCGATGGTCGCGAGCCGGTCTGCGTGTCGCAAACTTGCCTCCATCTCGGCGCGGTGCTGTTCGGATTCCACGCTTGCGACAAACACGCCTATCTGACTGGCCACGGTGTCCAGCAGCGAGCGTTCTTCGGCGAGGAACAGCCCGCCCGGCTCGTGCATCGCGGTGCCCGGGTTCTCCATGTACCCGAGGACCACTTCGCCCCGTTCAATCCCTGCGACACGAAGTGCAACGTGCAGGTGCGGAGTCGACGTATCGAGCGGCTTCCCCTTCGAAGAGACCTCGACCTCGTCCAGCCGAAGCCGCGCCACAGCTCGTTCTGGAAAGCGGCAAGCACCCGGGAGCACCGCAACGACTCGCGCAAGTCGCTCGCGAAGCGACCCTCGCCGTTCCGCAAAGACCGCGGCGACCTCGTACAGACACGAGAGTTCTTTGACCCTCTCAGCGAGCTCGGTGACAGCCGTGGGCTCCTGCTGCGATCGGTCGGATTGCGCGGCGGGGGGCTTCATAAATGCTCCCTCAGCCCCGCGGCTGTGACCCTGCACCACCTCGCCGGACGATCTCGACCGAGCAGGGAGCATTCAGCGCCACGGTCATGGAGACACTTCCCACCAGGAACCGCTCGATGCCGCGAACTCCTGTCGCGCCAACAAAAACGCAGTCGGCGCCGGGCCCATCCCAGGTCTCCGCCATGTCGAGCAAGTCATACTTGGGGTCGTGGGGACGGACGAGCGTCGTGACCGACACACCAGGGCACATCGCTTTGAGAAGTTCCGCCCCCTGTGCCGCCACAAGCAGCGCCGGACGCTCCGCGACTGCGTCGGAGCCCAAGACCGGGTCGCCACCCCAAACGGTGTTGGGCGTCCAGTTGGAGAGCTGTGCTTGCACGCCCGTCTCAAAGGTCGCGACGAGGATCCGCGTGCCAAAGGGCCATTGCCGGCTTGCCACCGAGCGGAGGGCAGCCCGAGCATCCGGCGACCCGTCGTCACCGAGCACGATCCGGAGTGGCTGATCGCCTCCCCGATCCGGACCCCGCGGCGGGCGACCTACTCGCACCGAGCATTTCGCCTGCGTGACGACGTGATGCGCGACGCTCCCAAAGAGCAACCGCTTGATCTCTCCGAAGCCCCGTGACCCCATGACAACGAGGTCTACGCCGCCATCGGCCTCTGCACGCTCGATGATCTTCCAGGCCGGGGCTCCAACGCTCACCTCGGCCGACACGTTCCACGTCGGGAAGAGTCCACGTACTCGCTTCGCCCCCTGCTCCGCGACGGCAGAGCACACTTCCATCGTTCCGGGACTCGCTCGGTTCGCCGGCGCCGCCGCGGGCTTTTTGGCTTCGGCTTTGGCCATTGTGCGACCGTCGATGACGGCAAGCACGGCCACATCCGCGTTCTCGGGCAGGCCTGCATGCGATAGGCCGTCGATAGCGGCTTTGGCACCGTCTGATCCGTCATAGGCTACGAGTAGTCTCATGGCATTCCTCATGTCTGACGCAGCCCGAAGGGCGGCCCAATGGCCGATCCACAGTTCGCCTGTCACCGGTAGTGTAGAGGCACCTGGGATCAGTGCCGGTAACCACCGATTGAGCGCGAGAGTGGCGGCGCACAGCTACCCCCACCTCGGACCCGGGCGCCAGCGATGGGGAGTTGAACGCCGCCATCCCGCGGCGGCCCGCTATCCACCACCTACGCACTCGGTTCCGAAAAGTAGCGGACCATTGTGGTCGCAGGGTTCGTCCCCGGGCATTGACTCAATGCTTCGGACTCCATAGCATTTGACAGCCGCCGATGTCGCCACGAACCAGATCCAACTTGTCCGTTTCCGATCGGGTCCTCGCCGGGCTGTCGAAGCTCTCGCTGGTGATGCGGCACGAATCGTGGCGATCAGCCGGAAGGCGCGGCCTCACGCCGACGCAGGCTCAGATTCTGTCGATCCTCGCGGGATCGGCCAACCCCATCGGTCTCAAGGAAGTGGCGAGGCAGATGGCGATCACGTTGGGGACAGCCAGCGAGGCGATCACGACACTGGTTTCCAAGGGCCTGGTTCGCAAGGCAATGTCCGAATCCGACGGCCGGGCCATCGTGCTCACCCTCACCAAGCCGGGCATGCGGGAAGCGACAACCGCCGCTGCATGGCCTCCTTCCTTGGTGGAGGCCATCGATGCGCTGCCCGAGTCCGAGCGGGCAGGCTTGCTGCGCGGCCTGATCGGCATGATCCGCACGCTCCAGGAGCAGGGCGCGGTACCGACGGCGCGGATGTGCGTCGGCTGCACATACTTCCGACCCAACGAGTATCCCGGCACGCACAAGCCGCATCACTGCCTCCTGATTGACGCGCCGATCGGTGATTCCGACCTTCGGATCGACTGCGGCGAGATGGAGCCCGTCGCCGACGAGCTCGGCTCGCGTCTGTGGAGTGTCTTTGTCAACGGCCAGCCTCTCGACAACCAAGGACCGGGCCATCGGCGGAGCCCTTCGAAATCCCGCCGGTCCAATCACGTCAGCAAGTAGGAGCACATCATGAGCACGAAAGCCACGTTCTACCACGCCGGATGCCCCGTCTGCGTCGCCGCCGAGCGCACGGTCGCTGAGGGTCTCGACCGCTCGAAGTTCAACGTCGAGATCGTCCATCTCGGCGAGCACAAGTCCCGAGTCGCCGAGGCGGAGAGGGCCGGGGTGAAGTCGGTCCCAGCGCTGGTAATCGGCGGGCAGGCGTTCCACATCAACCACGGCGCGGACCTGTCCGTTCTGAAGGCGTGATTTCAAGCGTGTTCGCATCGACGAGGGCCATGCCGCCCTGACGCCGTGTTCCGACATGGTGTCAGGGCGGTGTGTGACCCAATCACGACGGAGGCTGATTCTGCTCGCGGCATCGAGGCACCCCCATGAGCATGTTCGACGATCCGTCCGACACGACCCGCCAACTCCCGATCACCGAGCCAGTCGGGTTGGGTACGCCGGACACGCCGATCGACGAGGCCACAATCCGAACACTCGTGGACACGTTCTACGACACGGTTCGAAGCGACGATCTGCTCGGCCCCATCTTTGCTCGCCATGTCGCGGACTGGTCCATGCACCTGCCGAAGATGTACGCCTTCTGGTCCACGGTGGTCCTTCGCTCGGGGCGCTACGCCGGGCGACCACTCGAAGCACACCAGCGTGTGCCTGGCTTGAAGCAAGCCCACTTCGACCGCTGGATCACTCTGTGGGCGCAGACCGTTGCTCGCATCGTGCCCGCGACCTCAAGGGACGCGTTTGTCCTACCCGCGTCACGCATGGCCGCGTCGATGAGTTCGGTGATCTTGCGCGGTGGTTGACTTCGGCCGTCCCGGCTTCCGCCCGTCTTTCTTTTGGGCCGGCGTTTGTCGGCGTCCCGGATCCAACGCAGGTCTGTCTGTGGACTGACGATCGACACCAGCGTCTTGATGGTCGTCCCGAGGGGCTTGATCAGCCGCGACCGCTCCCCGGGCGTGACCCGGACGGGCCCGTCGATCTTCGCGCGGAGGACCTCGTTCTCGGCTTTCAGGTATTGAATCTGGCGGCGCAGGTCGGCTTGGGTAGACCCGGCCAGGACATCACGCAGGCGGCGGAAGAGATATGGCATCGCCGAATCGTCGGGGCTCCGAGGTCGGGGCAGTGGGGAGGGTGCAAAAACGTGCGACTTTGAGACTCAGCCGCGCCCACCACGTGATTCTGGCCCGCCCGACATCCCGATCCGGTCTCAACCAGTCGTCGGCGTGTGACTCCTCGGCCTGGCCGCAACCGGCCGGCGCGGCGGCAGAACGCGGGCATCGCCCATATCGTCCCGGCGAGACCGCGCGGAGGTCACCCCGCGACGCCAATCGACGAGGCCGGAGTATTTGTACCCCGCTGGCGGCCCTGAAAACGCGGTTTCCGCTGTCCCCGTTAACGACCCGTGTCGATCGCACACCCATCGGGCCACCCCGAGAGTGGTACGCCAACCCTCCGAAACGGTCTTGTACAGGGAGGGCCTAACTCGCCGTGACGGGTCGCTTCACGGACTTCGGGATGGCTTGTTGTAGTCTGATGCGCGAGGACCTGTTCCCCCGTCGCGACCCCTACGGTCGACGAGCCAATGCGTGCGAGGTGGCCACGCCGCTCGCGGGGCTCCTCGCGGGCGGAGGTCTTATAGAATATCAGCGAAGCCGCGACGATCCCGGTGATCTCGGAGAGGACCAGTGACCACGCCCATCCCACCCGGGCGTGGGCGGCGAACGTGATTGCGGCCACGGCCGCCACGGCAGTGAACGCGAACACGCTCACGATCTCACCGCTGAATCGTGTTGAGTGGGTCGGTTCTCGCATGCGATACGAATTGATCGGATGCCGATTACGAGCCGAATCAACTTCGATACCCTGAACGGGTTGATGGCGCGCAAACGGGGAAAACACCCGTGTCGTCGAGCCGAGCGGAGTCAGATCGAGACCGACGCCGTGCGGTACGCGTTGCCCCAGTCACGGATCCACGCGACCCCGCAGAACGGCTCAAGCCGAGTCGCATTGCGGGGCGTGGGCGTTCGTTCGAGAGTTGTCGAAGTGTGGCCCCGGGCGCTAAGCCGCGACCGCGGGGGCGCACCCGGCGATCGCGTCGAGCTTGGTGGCATTCCCGAGCACCTCGGCGTCGGCGGGGTTCATGACCTTGGCGGTGTCGAGCATCACGACGACCTTGTCCTTTACTTTGCCGATGCCGGTGATGTAGTCCATCGGGATGCTGCACCCGAACTCGGGGGGCGGCTCGATCGAGGCGGCGGGGATGTCCAGGACCTCGCGGACGGTGTCCACGACCACGCCCATGAGCCTCGATTCGGCCTCGCCCTCGGTGGGCACGTCGACGACGATAATGCAGGTTTCGTCGGTGTATTTGACCGATGGCATCCCGAACCGGGCCCGCAGCTCGATCACCGGGATGATCTTCCCGCGGAGATTGATCACCCCCTTGACGTAGTCGGGCGTGCGGGGCAGGGGGGTGACGTCGATCAGCCCGATGATCTCGCGGACCGCGAGGATGTCCAGGCCGTATTCCTCGTTCCCCAGCCCGAAGGAGAGGAGCTTCTGGACGGGCCCGGTGGCGTCCATGGCTTTGGACTTGGAACCGGAGGGGACGGTGTTGGTCGTCGACATTCGGAGACTCCTTGACTCGTTGGCTACGCGGCGAGGCCGAGCGCCGTTGATTCGGACGCGGCGAGCGGGGCGGGTATTCGCCCCCCCGGGCTTTCCTGGGCGAGGGAAACGATCTGAGCGATTTCGAGGATGAGCGCGACGCGGCCGTCGCCGAGGATGGCACCGCCCGAGACGCCGCGGATCTGCTGACCGGTCTGCGTGAGGGTCTTGATCACGACCTGATGCTGCCCGAGGATCTCGTCCACCATGAGGCAGAACCTCGAATCGTCCGCCTCCATCACGATCAGGAGGGCATCGGCGATCTGGTCGAGCCCTTCCTTGAGGTTGAGCACCCGGTTGAGGCGGTAGATGGGGAGCATCATCCCCCGGACCATCACCATCTCGCCCACGCCCACGGCGGTCTTGAGGCTCTCGGGGCGGGGGCGGAAGCTCTGCTGGATCGACAGCGTCGGGAGGACGTACCGCTGGGCGCCCACCCGGACGACCATCCCGTCGATGATCGCCATGGTCAGGGGGAGGCGGAGCAGGAACGTCGTCCCGTGCCCGGGGTTCGAGCGGATCTCGATCTTCCCGCGGAGGGCCTCGATGTTCCGTCGGACCACGTCCATCCCGACGCCTCGCCCGGAGATGTCCGTGACCTTCTCCGCCGTGGAGAACCCCGGCATGAAGATGAGGTTGAAGACCTCGCCGTCGGGCATCGAGGCCTCGTCGGCGTCCTGGGGGATGATCCCCTTGGACTTGGCCTTGGCGATGAGCTTGTCCCGGCGGAGCCCGCGGCCGTCGTCCCCGATCTCGATCACGATCGAGCCGCCCGCGTGGTACGCCCGGAGCGAGATCCGGCCCACCGGCTCCTTCCCCGCGGTGCGCCGCTCGTCGGCGGGCTCGACCCCGTGATCGCAGGAGTTGCGGATCATGTGGACCAGCGGGTCCGTGATCGCCTCCACGACGTTGCGGTCGAGCTCGACATCCTCGCCCTCGGTGACGACCTCGATCTGCTTGCCCGCCCGTTGCGACACGTCGCGCACCAGGCGGGTCATCTTCTGGAACGTGCTCTTGAGGTTCACGAGCCGCAGCGACATCGAGACCTCCTGAAGGTCTCGGATCATCTTGCCCATGTGGCTGAGGGTACGGTGGACCCGCTGCCCGGCCCCGGCCGCGTTGCAGGCCGCCGAGACGTCCTGCACCACCATCTGCTGCGCGATCACCAGTTCCCCGACCATCGTGACCAGGTTGTCCATCCGCGAGGTGTTCACCTTCACGGTCTGCTCGGACTTGCGGAGCTTGGACGCGGTGTTCTCGTGCTCGCCCGGGGGCGGCGCCTCGGTCGGCTTGGCCTCGGCCTCGGCTGCGCGGGCGGAGGACACGGGCTCGGCCTTAGTCGGGTCGGTTTGGGCCGCCGTGGGCACGGGATGATTGGTGACTGGTTTCGCGACGGAGGTCCCGTCGGATGGACGGGCCGCCGCGTCGAGCTTCGCGACGAGCGCCTCGAAGTCGGTGCGGGACGGCCCCGTCGCCCCCTCGAGCACGCCCATCAGGCGCGTCATCATGTCGCACGAGGCGAGGACGAGGTCGAACTCGTGACGCCCCAGCGTGAGCGTGCCGCTGCGGGCCCCGTCGAGAAGCTGTTCGGCGCTGTGCGCGAGCGAAACGATCGGGGTCAGGGACATGAAGCCCGAAACACCTTTGATCGTGTGGAATGCGCGGAAGACGGTGTTGATCAGCTCGCTGTTCGCGCGGTCGTGCTCCAGGGCGAGCAGCGCCTCCTCCGAACCGGCGATGTGGTCCTTGGCCTCGCAGAGGAAGTCCGCGAGGTTCTCCTCGGTCCCCGGCTGAGGGGCGAAGGTCACCGGGGTCGCATCACCCGTGGGGGTCGACGGCCGCGGCGTGGCCGCCGGCGGGGCGGGGCTCGGCGTCGCGGCGGGCTCGGGAGCAGCAGCGGCGGGTTCAGAGACAGCGGACACCGTCTCATTGGTTGTCGTCGCAGGTCGCTCGGTGTCGCCGGCCCCCTGCGCCGCGAGGATTTGTTCGAGCACCGCCGCGCTGTCCGCCGGGGCGGCGGCGTGGTCCGCGGACAGCCTCACCAGGTACATCTTCATCCAGTCGAGCAGCGCGAGGATCGGGTCGATGGGCACGGGCTGCCCGTGCTCGACGCGCACGTCGATCAGCGTTTCGGCCTCGTGGCAGAGACGCTGCGCCGCGTGGAGCGAGAGCACCCCGCACTCACCCTTGAGCGTGTGGATCGTCCGCCGGATGTCCCCGATCGTCTCCCGGTCGCCGGGCTCACGCTCGAGGGTCAGGAGTTTGCCTTCGAGGTCGCCGAGCATCCCGTCGCACCCCGAGATCCAGGCCGTGATCAGCTCGTCGTCCACCGCGGGAGCGCCCGCGCCGGCGCCGCCGGCCGGCGTGCCCCCCGACGAGGCTTCGGGCTTCTGCAGCTGGTCGATGACCGCGCCGATCTCGGCGAAGGCGGCGTCGGCGTTCTCGACCTTCCGCAGCACGATCGCCTCGGCCAGCGCGCTGATCTTGCGGGCCAGCTCGGCGACCGCCGGGGCGCTCGATTCGTCCAGCTCGGTCGCGAGCGTGATCGCCTGCTCCTGGAGCGCCACGAGCCCGGGCAGGTCGCCCGAGTCGGTCAGGACGGCCGTCCGGGCCAGTTGCTCGACTCGCTCGTGGAAGTTCGCCAGCACGCCGACATCCTTTCTTCGCCGCGTCGCGGCCCGGTACGCCCGGCCCGGCGTTCCTCGCCGTGCCCGTCGACGCATGTATCGGTGGGGGTGGGGGCGGACTGGTTGGGTGTCGGTACCCAACTTGCCCGGGCGATGGTCGTCACCGGTTCAGTCTCGCGGGGCGACGGCCGAAACATGGGCGTCCCATCGGGCATGGAGAGATCACAGCATGGACGTGCGGTACATCAATCCGTTTATCGAGGCCGTGCGGTCCGTCTTCTCGACGATGATCAAGATCGACGTGACGCTGGAGAAGCCCCACGTCGCGGAGATCCTGCCGCGGTACGACATCTCGGGGATCATCGGGATGTCGGGCGACGTGGTGGGCTCGGTGGTCCTGAGTTTCCCGGCCCCGGTCGCGAAGGTCGTGGTCGGGAAGTTCGCCGGGGGCGATTTCGCGGTGACGAGCCCGGACTTCGCGGACGCGTTGGGCGAGATCGTCAACATGATCTCCGGGGCGGCCAAGGCGAAGTTCGAGGGCAAGAACGTGAGCATCTCGACGCCGTCGGTCATCGTCGGGAGCGGGCACACCGTGACCCGCCCGACCGGGACGGTGTGCATCTCGCTCCCGTGCAAGGTGTATTGCGGAGAGTTCAGCATCGATATCGCCATCCGTGAGGAGAACCGCCAGGCCAAGGCGGCCTGACGCGCGGCGTCACGAGGGAGCAGCCATGAGGATCTTTATCGTCGACGATTCGAAGACCATGCGGAACATCCAGAAGTCCACGCTCGCGACGCTCGGGCACACCGACGTCGAGGAGGCCGGGGACGGCCAGGACGCCCTCAGCCGCGTCGACGCGTTCAACCCCGACCTGATCCTCCTCGACTGGAACATGCCCGTCATGGACGGGATCACGTTCGTCAAGCAGTACCGGGCCAAGGGCCGAAAGGTCCCGATCATCATGGTGACGACCGAGGCCGAGAAGTCTCGCGTCGTCGAGGCCATCAAGGCCGGCGTGAACAACTACGTGATCAAGCCCTTCACGCCCGAGGCGCTCAGCCAGAAGGTCAACGAGACACTCGCTCGGTGCGCCAAGGCGGCGTAGCGGCGTCTGGCGCCCGCCGGGCGCACGGGGGTCGTCGATGAGTACACCCAACGACATCACGGTCATCGTCCGGGATCACGGGCTCCGCGCCGAGGTGGTGATCCCGCCGGGGCACAGCCCCGCGCAGATCACGCCCGACCTGCTCCGCACCATCGCGGCCGGCGTGAAGGTCGAGATCAATCCCGGCGTGGAGCGTCGGCTGGCCGAGGCCTGCGCGGCGTACGCCTCGGCGACCGAGGGGCTCACCTTCGAGATCGCCCGGGCCACACCGCCCGTCAAAGGATCCGACGCCTCGTGGGTGTGGACGCCGGCGTTCGATCCCGGCGCGGCCCTCCAACACGCCCCGGGCGAGGCCGACGGCGGGCGGACCGATCATCGGGCCTCCCACGTGCCGACCCTCAAGGCGGGCACGGTCATCGCGACGTGCACCACGCCGACCGACGGGACCGACGGACGGGACGTGACCGGCGCGGTACTCAAGGCCGAGCGAGGCAAGAGCAGCCCTATCAAGCCCGGGGCCGGCGTCGAAGTCCGACCCGACGGCGCGGTCGTCGCAACGGTCGACGGGGCGCTCTCGGTCGCCAAGGGTGTGGTCTCGGTGATGACCGTGCTCGAGGTCGCCGGGAGCGTTGATTTCGCCACCGGGAACATCGACTTCACCGGCGACGTCCGGGTCGCCGATTCGGTCCGCGACGGGTTCACGATCAAGGCCACCGGGAATCTCACCATCGGGGGCTCCGTCGAGGGCGCGGAGATCACCTGCGGCGCCGACTTCGTGTGCCCGCGCGGGGTGGCGTCGGCGCGCCGGGCGACGATCGCCGTCGGCGGGAACGCGAGCGTCGGGTACCTCCGGAACGTCGCCGCCACGATCGAGGGCGACCTCGTCTGTCGCGGCGAGATCGAGCATTGTGAGGTCACCGTCCTCGGCACGTTCGACAGCGGGCAAGGCCGGGTCATCGGCGGGTCCATCATCGTCCCGGGCGACGCCCGCATCGGGACCCTTGGCTCGCCCGAGTGGACCCCGACGTCGGTGTACGTCGGCGTGCTCCCCGTGGTGGCGACCGAGCTCAAGCGGCTCGACGCGGAGTCCGTCCGGCTCAAAAAACTCATCACCGCGAAGGAAGAGGACCTCCGGCACCTGCAATCCTGCGGCGGTGGGAAAGGCGCCAACGCACGCGAGCAGGTGACCGAGCTGCTGTACGAGGCCAGCGAGGCACGGCGTGAACTCCAGGCCATCGACGCCGAGCGGGCCAGGATCGTCGAGGCCACGCGGGCTGTCAAGGGGGTCTCGCTCCGGGTCGAGCGGATCGTCTATCCCCACGTGAAAGTCCATCAGGGCGATTCGGCCTACGAGTTCGTGAAGGAGCTCAAGGGGCCCGTCCAGTTCATCGTCGATGAACACGGGGCGCTCCGCGTCCGGGTCGCGTCGCTCGCGCCCCGGCCGATCACCGATTTCGCCCGATCGGCCAAACCCGGCGCCACCGCCGCGACGGCCTCCGCGGCCCAGCGAAAGTGCGCGTAACCGGCGTACGGGAGGGCCGGCCGGAGCGCGTGCACTCCTTGATGGAGGAGCTCAGGGCCGTGACGGGTTAGTGTACAATCTGCGTCTCCGCGGATCGTTCACCCCGAGGTCACACATGCCCACACGCGCGTTCGCCGCCCAATCGCCCACGTCGCCGCTCGCACCCCACGCCATCACTCGCCGCGAGCCCCTCGCGACCGACGTTGAGATCGACATCCTCTTTTGTGGGGTCTGCCACTCCGACCTCCACTTCGCCCGAAACGAGTGGGGGATGACCGTGTACCCCGTGGTCCCCGGGCACGAGATCCTGGGACGCGTGACGCGCGTGGGCAAGGGGGTGTCCCAGTTCAGGCCGGGCGATCTCGCGGCCGTCGGGTGTCTCGTCGATTCCTGCCGGACCTGCGACCATTGCGCGCGTGGACTTGAGCAGTTCTGCATGGGCGGGCCGGTCTTCTCGTATAACGGGCCCGACCGCCACTCCGGCGGGATGACCTTCGGCGGCTATTCCGAGAAGATCGTCTGCGACGAGGCGTTCACGCTGAAGGTCCCCGCGAACCTCGATCCCGCACGGGCGTCCCCGTTGCTCTGCGCGGGGATTACCACCTATTCGCCCCTGCGGCGATGGGGCGCGGGGCCGGGGAAGAAAGTGGGCATCGTCGGTCTCGGGGGCCTGGGGCACATGGGCGTGAAGTTCGCCCACGCCCTGGGCGCTCACACCGTTCTGTTCACCACGTCCGAGGGCAAGGCCGCCGACGGCAAGCGGCTCGGCGCCGACGAGGTCGTGATCTCCAAGGACCCGGCCCAGATGGCCCGCCACGCCGGCTCGTTCGACCTGATCGTCGACACCGTCTCGGCCGACCACGACCTCAACGCCTACCTCGCGATGGTCAAACTCGACGGGTCGCTCGTCATGGTCGGCGTCCCGCCCACCCCGCAGCAACTCTCGGTCTTCAGCCTGCTCATGCCCCGACGCCACCTCTCCGGCTCGCTCATCGGCGGGATCGGCGAGACCCAGGAGATGCTCGATTTCTGCGGGGCCCGGAACATCGTCTGCGACATCGAACTGATCCGCATGCAGCAGATCAACGAGGCGTACGAACGCATGCTCCGGTCCGACGTCAAGTACCGCTTCGTGATCGACATGGCCTCGCTGAAGGGTTGACCCCGCGGCCCCGTGCTCGGCCCCCCCTCCCCCTCCCGGCTTGCCCGCCGCCTTCGACGGGTCGGCCCGACCCCGGCTTGGACCGATCAGGCCGGACCGCGATCCGCGTGCGTCGTGCCGTCCTTGTCCTCCCCGTTGCCCTAGAATAGTTGTTCGGTCAGGCCGGCCGATCGGCGTGTTCTGTACGTATTGTGTTTGGCATCGGATCGCCCGGCGGAAGGAGTGGTGTTCCAAGGCCATGACGACTGTTCCATCCCCTTCAGCCCCGCAGCACGCTCCCGTTCCTCAGACGCCCCCGGGCCCGCCGGCGGGGGTCTCGGGCGATTACGGCGCCGAACAGATCCAGGTGCTCGAAGGGCTCGAGGCCGTGCGCAAGAGGCCGGGGATGTACATCGGCGGGACGGGGCTCAACGCCCTGCACCACTTGGTCTATGAGGTCGTGGACAACTCGATCGACGAGGCGATGGCGGGGCACGCCGCCGCGGTGAACGTGACCATCCACCCCGACGGCTCGTGCACCGTGACGGACGACGGGCGAGGGATCCCGATCGGCCCGATGAAGCACGACGACCCGGCGCTCAACGGCAAGCCCGCGGTCGAGGTGGTGCTCACCAAACTCCACGCGGGGGGGAAGTTCGGGCAGGAGGGCTCCGCGTACAAGGTCTCGGGCGGGTTGCACGGCGTGGGCGTGTCGTGCGTGAACGCGCTGTCCGACCGGCTCCGGTGCGAGGTCTACCGTGAGGGGCGGGTCCACGCGATCGAGTTCGAGCGCGGGCGAGTCCGGGAGCCGCTCCACGAGGTCGGGCGGATCCCCGCGGGTTCGTCGCGTGAACGCGGCACTACGGTGACGTTCCATCCCGATGCGACGATCTTCCCCGACACCACGTTCGACTTCGAGACCCTCGCGTCGAGGCTGAGGGAGCTGAGCTTCCTCAACCCGGGTGTGACGCTCCGGCTGACCGACGAGCGGGTAGGGCCCGACGGCCGGGTCCGGTCCGAGTCGTTCCGCGCCGAGAACGGTTTGATCGAGTACGTCGGCCATCTGATGACCGGGAAGACGTCGGTCGCTCCGCCGGTGTATATCCGGCGTGAGGATCCCGCGCTGGGGCTCGTGTGCGAGGCGGCGTTCCAGTACCACGACGGGTACAGCGAGTCGCTCCTGTCCTTCGCGAACAACATCAACAACGTCGACGGGGGGACCCACGCCGGGGGCTTCAAGGTCGCCCTCACCCGGACGCTCAACGGCTACGCCCGCAAGTCGGGCATCATCAAGGACAAGGACCCGGTCCCCAGCGGCGAGGACCTCCGCGAGGGGCTCGTCTGCATCGTCAGCGTCAAGCTCCCCAACCCGACGTTCAACAACCAGCCCAAAGAGAAGCTCCTCAACCCCGAGATCGAGGGCTTCGTGTCCGGCGCCGTCTCCGAGGCGCTCGAGGCCTGGCTCGAGGAGCACCCCGCGGACGCCAGGCGGCTGTGCCTCAAGGGCATCATCGCGGCCCAGGCGCGCGAGGCGGCCCGCAAGGCCCGCGAGCTGACCCGCCGCAAGAGCGGGCTCGAGGGCGGGGGGATGCCCCACAAACTCCGCGACTGCAAGACGCGGAACGTGGAAG
This sequence comes from Phycisphaeraceae bacterium, assembly GCA_015200025.1. Classification (GTDB taxonomy): domain Bacteria; phylum Planctomycetota; class Phycisphaerae; order Phycisphaerales; family UBA1924; genus UBA2396. Next base: position 2,686,466 of record CP054186.1, read on the forward strand.
AGAGCGAGATCTACATCGTCGAGGGCGATTCCGCGGGCGGGACCGCGACGCAGGGGCGCGACGTCGAGACCCAGGCGATCCTCCCGCTGCGGGGAAAGATCCTCAACGTCGAGAAAGCCCGGATCGACCGCATGCTCGCGTTCGAGGAAATCCGGACACTGATCTCGGCGCTCCGCGTGGGCATCGGGCAGGAGCAGGACCTCTCCAAGCTCCGCTATGGCAAGGTCATCATCATGACCGACGCCGACGTCGACGGGAGCCACATCCGGACCCTGCTCCTGACGTTCTTCTACCGGCAGATGCCCGAGCTGATCCGCCGGGGGCACGTCTACCTCGCTCAGCCGCCCCTGTACCGGGTCGAGCGCACGGGCAAGAAGGGCGCCAAGACCCGCTGGTACGCGCTCAACCAGAAGATCCTCGACGACGTGCTCACGAACAACGGTCTCGCGAACGCCGCGCTCATCGTTCGAGAGGTCCGGGGCGAGGAAGCCCGCGAGGCCGCCAGGCTCGACGGCGACCGGCTCCGGCGGGCGATCTTCATCCTCCGGCGGCTCGTCGAACTCGCCGGGATCGCCGAGCGTCGGGGCGTGCGTTTCACGGACCTCCTCGCCGAGCGCCGGAACGACCCGTCCGGCGCGGGCCGGCTCCCGACCCACCGCGTGAGTTGGCGCGGCGGCGGCCTCTACGCCTGGACCGAAGAGCAGGCGCTCGACGTGCTCCGGGCCGAGGGGCGCACCCTGACGGAGAGCGGCGAGGGGAACGGCGGGTCCGCCCAACTGCGGGAGTTGCACGAGAACCGCGAGCTCGATCGGCTTATCGCCGAACTGGGCGAGTTGGGCATCGACGCACGCGACTACGACCTCACCCGCGGAGAATCGGTCTCGGGCGCTCGCCTCCCGACCAAGTACGCCTGGGTCGTCAGCGACGCCGTCGCCGAGGATCCGGCCGCCGAAGCACAGCCCGCATCGGGTGTTGATACTTCCGCGGATCAAGAGGCCGCCGGTCCCGTTGAGTCGAACGACGGCGTGGCCGCCTCGGGTGCGGCCGGGCGTGTGGTCGAGGCCGAGAATCTCCCCGGGATCCTCGACGCGTTGACCACGATCGGCGAGCGGGGGCTCCGCGTCAGTCGGTTCAAGGGCCTCGGGGAGATGGACGCGTCCGAGCTCTGGCAGACCACGATGGACCCCACGTCCCGGACACTGCTGCGTGTCAGCCCGGACGCGGGGAGTTCCGCCGACCGCCTCTTCAGCGTACTCATGGGCGAGGAGGTCGAGCCCCGGCGGCGGTTCATCGAGGAGCACGCGCTGGACGTCAAGAACCTCGACGTCTGAGCCCGTGCGCCCCGGCGGGCGTTGATTCTCGGACTCGTCCCGCCCCTCCCTCTCGGCATAGCCGCGACGATTGCGCGCGGATCGCGGCGTTGTCGCGAGGGTGTGACAATACCGGACTCCCCGCTCGTCGATCCATGCACGACGCGCACTCTCCCGGACGGGGCGTGCGTCCGGAGATCATGCATGGCCGATCGTCGAGAGAATGCCCGTGGGCCCGGCCGACCGGTAAGCAATGGGAGGGTGAACACGATCGGTGTTCAACGCCGGGACCTCGACACCATGCTCGAGGAGCTGGACGACACGCGGTGCGGAGTGGGCGCGGATTCCAAGCGGAAGCACGTGCGGTGGCCGTTCCGGAAAATCTCCGTGGAGATCGATCTGACGCAGCCCGGATCGTCGGCGCCGGTCAGGCTCTCGCTGGCGTGCCGGAACCTCTCGACGGAGGGCGTCGGCCTGATGCACAACGCGTACGTGCACGTCGGGACGCGGGTCGTCGTCCATCTCCCCCGCGGCACGGGCTCGGTGGCGTGCGCGGGCGTGGTCCGGCGTTGCGTGCACTTCCGCGGGCTGATCCACGAGGTCGGAATCCAGTTCGATAAGCCCGTCTCGCCGAAGGAGTTTCTCGAGCTCGACCCCTGGAGCGAGTGCTTCACGCGGGAGAAAGTCGAGTCCGAGTCGCTCCTCGGGTGCCTCGTTGTGGTCGACGGGTCCGACGTCGAGCACAAGCTCATCAAGCATTATCTCCGTGAGACGCAGCTCAGGGTCCGCCGGGCGGACACGGCCCAGCAGGGGTTCGAGCTGGCCGCGGAAGGCTGCGAGTTGATCCTCTGCGCGCTGAGCCTGCCCGAGATGCCCGCGCGGGATTGGATCGACGAGCTGCGACGCCGCGGGGTCAACACGCCGGTGATCGTCACGGGCGTCGACACGACGGCCACCGGGAGGGAGGCCGCGACCGGGATCGGCGCCGCCGCGTTCATCACCAAGCCCGTGCTCCAGCCCGTGCTGCTCCGGGCGATCGCCGAGTTCATCGTGCCGGTCGCGGTGTCGGGCGGCCCCGGCGGCTCGGCGCTCCCCGCCGACCACCCCAACCGTGCCGTCGCCGACGCGTTCGAGGTGCTCCTCCCGGATTACGCCACGCGGCTCCGGGACGCGGTGAAACGCAAGGACATCAAGGTCTGTCGAGAGGTCTCGGCCCAGGTCGCGACGGCGGCCCCGGCCCTGGGGTTCGAGCGCCTCGGGACGCTCGCCGAGCGGGTCGCCTCGGGCCTGGGGGCAGGGGTCTCGCTCGCCGAGATCGGCGTCACCATCGAGGCGCTGGCGTCGGCCTGCGAAACGGTGCGCCGTGCCGCCTGACACTCGAACGCGTCGGAGGTTCCCGTGAGCGGTCGGCGATCCTTCGTTGTAGTGGTCTGGGCGATCGTCGCGGCCGCCCTTCTCTCGGTCGGGTCGTGGACGTGGCTCATCGCGCCGCGGCTCCACACCGAGGACGCCAAAGCCGAGGCCACCGCCGTCGACGGCGCGGTGAAGCGGGCGATGGCCGCGATCGAGAGCCTCGCCCGTGAGCTGGAAGCCACGTGCGAGGATTGGTCGGCGTGGGACGCGATGTACGAATACGCGGAGACCCGGAACGAAGAATTCCGCCACGCCAGCCTATCGGTCGGGAGCGTGGTCGGTATCGGGCTCTCGAGGCTCAGGGTGGTGGACGGGTCGGGACGCGAGGTTTACCACCTCGACGTCGACTGCGCGGCCGGCGAAGCCGTCGAGCACCCGGGGCCGGTGGCTTCACCCGATCCCGCTGAGGACGGATCGTGGGGCCCGGTCCTGATCGTCGGGCCCGACGGATCCCCATCGGTCGCGTGCGCGAAGCCTATTCGGCGGTCTGACGGAACGGGTCCCGTGCACGGGCGCGTGGAGATGCACCGGCCGATCTTCGACGAGGTGGCCAGCAGGCTCGACACGCTCGCCGGGGCGCACGTCCATCTGATCGTCCCGGGCTCGACGCCGCCGGCGTCCGCCGTGGGAACCACCTCAGCGGTCCTCCCGCTGGGACCGCTCGCCTTCGGGTCGATCACGGCCAGGGTCGATGTCGACGTCTCTTCGCTCAGAGAATCCGCTCGCAGCCGGTCCGAGTCCGCCCTCGCGTTCGGCGTGCTCCAGTCGTTTATCGCGTGCGCGGTATGCGTCGCGGTCATCGTTCTGCGGGCCCGGTCGGGGGTCGCCGGAGGGGGCGAGGCCATCGGGTGGTGGCCCGTCGTCGGGGTGGGCATTATCGGGCTCGCGCTTACCGGGATCGTCACGATCCTCACGCACCGTGTCGAGTCGGACGGCGCGAAAGATTGGACCGAGCGACGCCGCGGGGAGCGGCTCGCGGAGGTCGCGCGTGTCATCAGCGAAGGCAACGGGAGATTGTCGGCGTGGACCGCGTTCGTCGCGTCGTCGCCCGCGCTGGCGCCGCAGGCGTTCGCCGCGTACCACCGCGCGTGGTCCGGCGCGGTCATCGGGCGTGTCGCTTGGGCAAAGAGCCAGAACATCTTCGGCGGGTGGTCCTTGGTGGTCGACGTCGCGGCCCCGACGGCGTCCACCGCCGGCGTGATCGGCGTCGATCTCCTGATCGATGACGGGTTGCGCGACGCCGCCGTCCGCGCCCGAGACAGTGGCGAGCCCGCCGCCGGGGCCGTCGGCCACAACCTGCTCGGCGCTCGGAATGCCGACGCCATCGTGCTCCTTGCCCCCGTCTACCGAGGCGGCTTGTCGCCCAGGACGCTCTCCGATCGGCGTGAATCATTCGAAGGGGTCGTCGCGGTCGAGCTCAAGCTCTCGGCCTTGCTGTCGGGCGGGCCGGATTTCATCGGCGCGATCACCCTCGCCGACGACCCCGATGAGGCCGACGCCACCGTCGATGTCCTCGATCAGCGCCTCGGGCTCGTGTTCCCCCGTCACGACCTCAGCCCGGCGGAGGCGCCAAGGGCGAGCGTGGCGACCGGGATCGGCGGCGTGCTGCTCACCACCGCCAGCGTCTGGCTCGCCGCCTCCTTTACGCGGAGGCACGGTCGCGTCCGGGCCGAGGTCGCTTCGAGGACCCGGGAGCTCCTCGCGGCGAACGATTCGCTCCGTGTCGCGCTCGAACGGCAGCGTGCCATGTCGGACGACCTCAAAACCGCGAAAACCGCCGCCGAGCGTGCCGACCGGTCCAAGAGCGAGTTCCTCGCCAACATGAGCCACGAGATCAGGACCCCCATGACCGCCATCCTCGGGTTCGCCGAACTCCTCGAGCAGGGCGAGATCGACCCGCGCGAGCAGCACTCGCTCGTCTCGTCGATCCGCCTCAACGGGGAGCACCTGCTGACGGTCATCAACGACATCCTCGACGTGTCCAAGATCGAGGCCGGCGCCATGACGATCGAGTCGATCCCTACCTCGCCCCTCGCGATCGCGACCGAGGCCGCGGCGGTCCTCCGGGGCCGAGCCGCCGAGAAGGGGCTCGACCTGTCTGTCCGAGTCGAAGGGGAGATCCCGGACCGGGTGCTGAGCGACCCGACCCGCGTCAGGCAGGTCCTCGTGAATCTCATGGGCAACGCCGTCAAGTTCACCGACCGCGGGTCCGTTTCGGTCGTGGTCTCCGCGGTCAGGCCCACCGGCGACGGCGGGCCCGTCATCGAGTACCGTGTGCGTGACACCGGCTGCGGCATGACCCCCGATGAACTCGAACGCATCGGACGCCCGTTCACCCAGGCGGACTCGAGCGTCACACGCAAGTACGGCGGGACCGGCCTGGGCCTGAGCATCTGCCACCGGTTGGCGGGTCTACTGGGCGGGGGGCTCGTCGGTACAAGCCGCAAGGGCGAAGGCTCGGAGTTTCGGTTCTCGCTCACCGCGGGTGAGATCCCGGGCGAGCCGTGGTCTCACCCCGATGGGATCGTCGGACCCGACCGTCTCGGCGAGACCCTGGGGCTCTCCGCCGAGCCCCGCCGGGTTACGAGGCGGCTTCGCGGGAGGATCCTGCTCGTCGAGGACGGGCCCGACAACCGCAGGCTCATCTCGCACGTCCTCACCCGGGCCGGGGCACAGGTCGAGTGCGCCACCAACGGACGCGAGGCGGTGGAGAAAGTGCTCGCCGCCCGGTCGGGCAAGTCCGCCTTCTCGCTCATCCTCATGGATATGCAGATGCCCGAGATGGACGGGTATCAGGCGTCCACCACGCTCCGCAAGACAGGATTCGCCGGGGCCATCATCGCCCTGACGGCCCACGCCTCGGGCTCCGACCGCGGGAAATGCCTCGCCGCGGGCTGCAACGATTACATGACCAAGCCCATCGAACGCGAGAGGCTTATCAAGGCGTGTGAAGAATGGATGGGCGCCGGCGAATCCCGGGCGGCATAGGCCGCGCACCGCGGCGCCCGGGCCGATCCGCCGAATCTCTACCACCGCCAAGAAGGGTGACCGACGGGGCTTGAACCCGCGACCCCGAGAATCACAATCTCGTGCTCTACCAACTGAGCTACGGCCACCATCCGGGCGGTTCACGCCCGAGGACCGCATGGTAGGTCGCGTCAACGCTCTCCGCCATTCCGGGCACCCATGTCCGACGGTTCGTCAGGAGCGGGTACGGTAGAGGTGGGGGGGTGGGATGGGGTCGGTCAGAGGGGCGGCGTCGGCAGGGATCGCCACGAAGCGGTATGGTGTGCAGTAGGGGTTCCGCGGAGCCGATTTCACACACATCCGCCGCTGGAGAGTCCACGAGTGCGAGCCGATCCACGACCTCGCGTGTTGTTCCTCTGCACCGGCAACTCATGCCGGAGCCAAATGGCCGAAGGGTGGGCCAGGGCGATTCAGAGTGCCGCGTTCGAGGCCTATTCCGCGGGGACCGACCCGAAGGGGCTCAACCCGCTGGCGGTCCGCGCGATGGCGGAAGTCGGTATCGATATCTCGGGGCACACCAGCAAGCGGCCCGAGGACATCGGGCTCGAGTTCGATCTTGTGGTCACGGTCTGCGACGCCGCGAGTGAATCTTGCCCGGCCTTCCCCTCCGCGACCCGCGTGATCCACGCCGCCTTCGACGACCCGCCGCGATTGGCCGGGGACGCCGCGACCCCCGATGAGGCCATGTTCCATTACCGCCGCGTCCGCGACGAGATCCGTCGATTGATCGAGACGTTGCCGGCGGCATGGTCCGGGTGCCGCTGAATCAACGTTCGGCCGTCACGGTCGAGCCCGAGATGGTCCGTGGCAGGGGCGAACGTGTGCCCGGGGGATGACATTCGGAACCTCACCGGGCCCGGGCGACTCCAACAAATGGGCGCACACGTACGACGCCCGTGACGAACCACAAGGAGCCCGTTCATGTTCATGCGGATGGTGTACGACGAGAAACTGGCCCAGGCCGCGTACCTCATCGGGTGTCAGCGGACGGGCGAGGCGATCGTGATCGACCCGGAGCGCGACGTGGACCGCTACGAGCGTCTGGCGGCGGCCAACGGGCTGCGGATCGTCGCCGTCGCAGAGACGCACATCCACGCGGACTTTCTCTCCGGCGCGCGAGAGCTGGCCGAGAAGGGCGCGATGGTGTACGTCTCCGATGAAGGCGACGCCGACTGGAAGTACCAGTGGCTCGACAAGAAAGTCGGCGGTGGGGCGTATCACCACCGCCTGCTCAAGGACGGCGACGTGTTCATGGTGGGGAATATCGAGTTCAAGGCCGTGCACACCCCGGGGCACACCCCCGAGCACCTGTGCTTCATGGTCACCGACCGCGGCGGCGGGGCCGACATGCCCATGGGCGTGGCGACAGGGGACTTCGTGTTCGTGGGGGATCTGGGCCGGCCCGATCTGCTGGAATCGGCGGCGGGGTTCAAGGGTCAGGCCGCCCCGTCGGCGCACCGGCTCTACGGGACGGTGCGGAAGTTCTTGGAGTGGCCGGACTACGTGCAGGTGTGGCCGGCGCACGGCGCGGGGAGCGCGTGCGGGAAGGCGCTGGGGGCTGTCCCGACGAGCACGGTGGGGTATGAAAGGCGATTCAACGCCTCGGTGCGTGCGGCGAGCAGCGAGAAGAACTTCGTGGACTACATCCTCGACGCCCAGCCCGAACCTCCGTTGTACTTCGCAAGGATGAAGCGTGACAACAAGATGGGCCCGAAAGTGCTGGGGATCGCGGGCGAGGGCGGGGGCGGGGTCCCCAGGCCGCGAGAACTGTCGGTGGATGACCTCAAGAAGGTCGTCGAGAAGAAGGCGATGGTGATCGATACCCGCCCGTGGGCGGCGTTCAAGGCGGGGCACCTCCCCGGAGCGTTGCACTTGCCGCTCAATAGTTCGTTCAGCACCGACGCGGGGTCGATGATCGACGAGAACGACGTGATCCACCTGATCATCGAGCCCGCACGCGTCGATGAGGCGGTGCGGGACTTGATCCGAGTGGGACTGGACAGGTTCTGCGGCTGGTACGACGCGGGCAAGCTCGACGCCTTCGTCGCCGCCGGCGGCCGGACGACGACCACCGACGAGCAGAGCATCGAGGCGGCTCGGGTGATGTTGGGCGAGGGCGGGCCGTTCGTGTTGGACGTGCGCCGGGCTTCGGAGTTTCAGGAGGGGCATATCCCCGGCGCGATCAATATCGCGCACACCCGGCTCCTCTCGCGGCTGGGCGAGGTCCCCAAGGGCCGGCACATCCTGGTCAATTGCCGGGGCGGGGCGCGTTCGGCCCGGGCGTGTTCGCTGCTCCAGAGGCACGGGTATGAGTGCACGAATCTCGCCGGCGGGTACCTCGCGTGGGATCAGGCCAAGCCCGGGGGGGCGTGCACGAAGGGATCGTGCGCGTGAGGGGCGTGCGGGCCGGACCTCGCGGCCCTTGCTCGTGCGTGATGTCCTCCCCGGCCCCGGGGGGCGGTCGCATTGGTGTGCGAGGAGCGTCCGATGGTGACTACGGCGTGGCTCGGTGCGGCCGCGGTGGGCTTGACCCTTGGACTGCTCGGTTCGGGCGGGGCGATCCTGACCGTTCCGATCCTGGTGTACCTGGTCGGACACGGAGAGAAGTCGGCCATCGCCGAGTCGCTCGCCATCGTCGCCTCGATCGCGGCGGTCGGGGCTTTGCGGGCCGCCGCTCAAGGCCGCGTCGACGTGCGCAACGCCGCTTTGCTCGCGTTCCCCGGCGTCGTCGGTACGATCGTGGGCGTGACGCTCTCCCGCTTTATCCCCGGGGCGGTGCAACTCGCGCTCCTCGCCGTGCTCATGCTCGCCGCCTCGGCCATGATGCTCAAGGGTCAGCATCGGTCCACCGTTTCTGCCCCGGCCCAACATGCCGCGCCGCCGACGTCGGTCGGCCCGGTTTCTCATTGGTCCTCCCGCCCGTGGGGTGTTGCGGCGCAGGGTGTCGGCCTGGGCATGGTGACGGGCCTGGTCGGTGTTGGGGGCGGGTTCCTGATCGTCCCGGTGCTCGTACTGATCCGCCGGTTGCCCATGCCCACGGCGGTCGGGACGAGCCTCGCGGTCATCGCCTTCAACTCCGCGTTCGGCTTCCTCAAGCATCTCACGCCGACGATGGCACCGGCGACCACGGGAGAGGCCGTCGCCATCGATTGGGGCGTCGTGGGTACGTTCTCCGTCGTGGGGATCGCCGGTAGCCTGGCGGGGGGGGCCATCGCCGGGCGCATCCATCAGCACATCCTCAAACGGGCTTTCGCGGTCTTCCTCATCCTCATGGCCGGGTACATCCTGGTCCGTCAGGCCCCGATCGTTCTCCAGGCGCCCACAGCGGCCGCACCCCAGGCCGGCCGGAATCTTCCGTGACAATCGGAACCTTCGCGGGCCTCGTGGCCTCTCACGATCGGGCGACCACCACGACGCCCAGTCACGACACCCACCCCCCGGCCCAACGCCGGGGCACGACAGGAGGAGCCACCCATGACCACGCAAGCCATCAGCGGCACGAGCCACACGAGCGCCGGAGCGGGTTCCGGTACGGCGAAGGAAGTCAGCCCCGCGCAGGTCAAGTCGTGGTTGGGCCAGGGACAGTGCGTCCTGATCGACGTGCGGGAGCCCGACGAGCACGCCCGGGAACGCATCGCGGGGGCCGCGTTGCTCCCCTTGTCGCGGTTCGACCCGACGCAGGCGGCCGCGCTGGCCAAGCCCGGCCTCCCGGTCGTCCTGCACTGCCGGAGCGGGCGTCGATCCGCCGACGCCTGCCGGATGGCTTCGTCCCTCTCGTCTCGGGGGCTGGCCGTCTTGAGCCTGAGTGGGGGCATCGACGCGTGGAAGGCCGCCGGCTTGCCCGTCGAGGTCGACACCCGCGTCGCTCGGATGAGCGTCATGCGGCAGGTACAGTTGGTCATCGGGTTGTTCGTGCTGGCCGGGAGCGCGCTGGCTTGGTTCGTCGACCCGGGTTTCATCGCCGTCCCGGCGTTCTTCGGCGCGGGCTTGGCCTTCGCGGGCGCGACCGGCACCTGCGCCCTGGCCACGCTGATCGGGCGTTTGCCGTGGAACCGATCCTCGGGCCCGGGGGCGTCGTGCGCCGCGGGCACGTGCGGGTAGCCGTCGCTCCCCGGCGTACGAGTTGTTGGACCCCGTCCCCAAGACGCCTCATCACCCACCGGAGGGAACACCGTCATGCAGTCGACCGCGAGCGAGTTCTACCGGACCTGGCCCGCCACGATGAACGCGATGAAGGCCGCCCCGGGGGGCGCGGAGATCGGTAAGTCGTTCGGTCCGTTCTTTCAGGCCCTGATGAAGGACTCCACGCCCGAGGGCGGGTTGTCGGTGAAGCACAAGGAGCTGATCGCCCTGGGCATCGGGGTGGCTTCACGCTGCGAACCGTGCATCTACGCGCACGTCGAGAAATGCCTCAAGGCCGGGGCCAACCCCCGCGAGGTCATGGACGCCGCGGGCGTCGCCGTCATGATGGGCGGTGGTCCGGTCTACACCTACACGCCCGTGGTCGCCGCGGCCCTCAAGCATTTCGAGGGACAGCCGCCGCACGCCTGACGGCCTTGCCCGCCCCGGTTCTCGGGTGTGTTACGCCCTCTCGCGCGCCGAACGCCCCGCGACGGGTTTCCTCCCCCGGCGGGGCGATGTTCGCTCGGAACGCTCGGCGCTCTCCCGTTCCCGCAACGCCCGGAGGATCTTGGTCCGCAACGCCGCGGGCATCACGCCCCCGTCCATCCCCGCGCAGGCGTCCTGCACAAGATCGAGCTCGCGGAAGACCGCCCGACAGCGGGCGCACACCTCGGCCTGCGGAACCCGCTCGCCCGCCGCCACCCCGCCGCGGTCCATCGCCTCCATCTTCGCCTTGAGCAGGTCCAGGCAGACTTGCTTCTCGAAGATCGGCGCGGGGGCCTCGACCGCGGCGGCCTTGGTGATCATCGCCTTCCGCAACGCGAGCCGGGCCCGATGAAGCCTCGTCTTGACCGTACTCTCGGCGAGCCCGAGCGCCGCCGCCGTGTCCTCCACGCTCAGCCCGAGAACTTCCTTCATCACGATCGGTATCCGCAGGTGCTCAGGCAGCCGCGCGATCTCTGATCGAACCCGCTCGATCGCCTCCGTCCGCTCGCCCGCGTCCTCCTCACCCTCCGGGGCCGCGGCGACCTCCATCACCGTCGTCTCGCGCCACGGCATCAACTGTGACGCCGGAACCTGCCGCGCGTCCGTCCCGCCCTTTCGCCGTGTTCGGGCCTTGCACGAGCGGGCCGCGATGGCGTACAGCCACGTCCCGGGGTCGGCTTCCCCCCGGAACGTGTGCCACTTCCGCAAGGCTTGAACGAACACATCCTGCACCATGTCCTCGGCGTCCGCCTTGTTCCGGCACAGCCGCATCGCCAGGGCGTGCAGCCTGGGGCCGTACCGATCGACCAGCGGCGCCACCGACGCCGACACCGAACCGGAGTCGCCCACAAACGCACCCCTGATCATGGTGTGTGGCTTGGTCGCCGCGGTCTTCCCAGCGCCCCTGTCGAAGGAAGGCATACACGGCAGGTTACACGCCTCTGGCCCCCTCCGGATCGTCGCCCGGATCCCGGCGGCGTTTGTTCATGTCGGGATCAAAAAGTCAAGTAAACTTGACACCCTGAATATGTCGCGTATAATTGACTTGGTGTCATAAAAACTAGACATTGTGCTTTCAGCAAGGGAGTCCCGATGAATGCCTCGTTCGAGGAGAAAAGCGTGTGGATCCAGCTCGGCGCGATGGTGCTGGGGTTGGGCACGTATTTCGTGATCGCCGTGGGGATGCTCGCGGCGGGTCAGCGAGACATGAGCGCGTTCGCCGCGCTGTTCATAGTGTCGGTGGGCGCGATGATCCTGCTGATGTCCGTCGCGTACGCCCTGGTTCTGTTCGCGGGGAAACCTGAAGGGCGGGACGAGCGGGACCGTCTGATCGCGTGGAAATCGGAGCACCGTTCGTCGTGGATCATCGCGGCGGGGGTGCTCGGGGCTGTCTCGTGCATGACGTTGGGTGTGGAGAACGTCTGGACCGCGAACCTGCTGTTGTTGTCGCTCATGGTCTCGGAAGTGGCGGGCTTCGTGCTCCAGATCGTGTACTACCGAAGGGGGGTGTGAGGCATGGCGACGGAACCCCTGACTATCCACAACCGGATCCGCACGCTGCGTTTCGAGGCGGGCGAGATGACCCAGCAGGCCCTCGCCGACCGTGTGGGCGTGAGCCGACAGACCATCAACGCCATCGAGGCCGCGAGATACTCGCCCTCGCTGGAGGTCGCATTCCGCATCGCCCGAGCCTTCGGGAAGCCGCTCGACGAGGTGTTCCAGTGCCTGCCGAGCCCGGGTTAATCGCCGGGCCCGCTCCACCCCCCGCTCCGCCGTTCCTGGTCGTCCCCTATCGCCTCGGCGGGCCATGAGCCACCGGGCCGACGCGCCGGGGAAAGGCCCGGCGTGGTAGCATGCCCACTTCTTTCCCCCTCACCGAAGCGAGAGGTCAACAAGCGATGACACGACACGTTCTCGGCGTCCTGCCCGCGTGGATCCTGATGCTCGGGGCGGGCGCCGCGTCCGGCGAGCCGAGGCCGCTCAAGGTCTTTCTCCTGGCCGGGCAATCGAACATGGAGGGCCAGGGCGTCGTGGACGGCGAAGGGCCCGACTACAACCACGGCAAGGGAACGCTGGTCTCGCTGTTGAACGATCCCACGAAGAGGGACCTCGCGAGTCATCTGAGGGACGATTCGGGCGCGTGGCGTGTCCGCGACGACGTGTGGGTGAGATTCGACTCCGGCCGAGGGCCGACGAAAGCCGGCCCGCTCGGCATCGGATTCACGGCGTACGAAGGGCAACACCACTTCGGGCCCGAGCTTCAGTTCGGGCACGTGATCGGCGATGCCCTCGGCGAGGAGGTGCTGCTCATCAAGACCGCGTGGGGCGGCAAGAGCCTCTACGCGGACTTCCGCCCCCCTTCGTCCGGCGGCGAGGTCGGGCCCTACTACACACGCATGATCCGCCAGGCCCGCGAGGCGTTGGCCGGCATCAGAAAGGATTTCCCGGGGTCCAAGGCCGATGGGTACGAGCTGGCCGGCTTTGTCTGGTACCACGGGTGGAACGACGGGTGCGACCCGGAGCGGGCCGTGCCCGAGTACGAGGCCAACCTCGTCCATCTCATCAACGACGTCCGAAAGGAGTTCGATGCTCCGAACCTGCCCGTGGTCGTCGGCGAACTGACCGGGCCCTGGGTCGAGGCGCCGGGGGAGTGGGACCGCCTGCGCCGGGCGCAGGCCGCCGCCGCGCTCCGGCCCGAGTTCGCGGGCAACGTCGCGTTCGTCCCGACGCGGGACTTTGTTCGCCGGCCGGAAGATTCGCCCAACCCCGGGCACGGTCACCACGAGTTCGGCAACGCCGAGACGTATCTTCTCGTCGGCGACGCCCTCGGGAGGGCCATGCTCACGCTGCTCGGGTCGCCGGCACGCCAGACGCCCGGGGACGAACCTCCGGCACCGCCCACGCTCACCACCGGCGAGATGTCCGGCTACATGCTCGTCCCCGTCGAGCGGGCCCCGGAGGAGTTCAACGCCGGGTTCTCGCTCTACGCCGCCGCGTGGCCGATCGTCGACACCTACCCCGGCTCCAGGTTCCAGACCGGGCTCTTCGGGACCTGGATGTTCGCGCAGTTCGAGGGCGAAGCGCCCAAGAACCTTTATTCCGACATCGAGGGCGGCCTCGGATGGTGGCGCGACACACGCTTCCCGACCACCACGCCCAAGTTCATCATGGGCGGTGTCGCACCCAACTTTTCCGCGTGGGCCAACGGGCCCGGCGCGGGCAAGGGACGCGATTGGGACCGGCCCCTCGGAAAGTACGCCATCGCGCAGCTCAGCCCGTGGATCGTCTGGCCGCCCGACGGGCTCAACCTCGCGCAGGGCACCTGCGGCGAGCTTTTCGGCTACGGCTACCTCCCACTCCCCATCGTGGACGCCAAGCCGACCACCGCCGGGACCACGGTCCCCACCGGGGATCAGTGCTGGACACTCTTCCTCAACACCGCGAACTTCAAAGGTCCGGTGTGCTTCTTCACGCCCTTCTTCTGGTCCGCCTCCGCGGCCGAGAAGCCCGAGTGGGCCGGCCTCCTGCTCGATTCACGCCCCTCCAACCCCAACAAGGCCTTCCAGATGGAAACCCAGTGGGTGCCCGCCGTGGTCAGCACCGCGACGCGGGATGGTGGGGCAACGCACGTCTTCGCGCGAACGGCCCCGATGGCCTTCCCGATCGACCCCGAGGGACGCACCGTGGTGCTCCACCGCCTCACCACGTACACACGGGACGCGATCACCGAGCCCGTGCGGCGGTGGTTCGCCGGCGGGGCTCCGGTCCGCGGCGAGATCAACTCCGACGCCTCGCACATCACAAACTTCCACCCCGGCGGCGGCTCGACCTGGACCATCGCCGCCGACGGTACCCACGACAAGGACCGCCGCGAGATCGACTGGTCCTCCTTCGGCACGCCCGTGTCTCACGACCCGACGACCTTCGGGTATCGGTGGAATCCCGACCTCGTCCGCCCCGTCGCCGACGGCCGCGGGCGGCGTGTGCGGCTCCCCGAGTACTTCCGCTTCGACACACCCGCGGGTCATGGGCCGCGATGGGTCGCGCTCCCGGAGAGCGACATCCCACCGGCGAGCCGGCTCCACACCGCGAGCTTCGAGCCGCCCCACGAGAGCGACGCCGGGGCGTACGAAACCCCAGACACCCCGGGTTCACCGTTCCGGACGCCGGGCCCGGTCGCGGGGCCGTTCGAAGTGACGCTCGGCGACGGTAGCACCCTGACCTACGCGTGGTACCGCTTCGCGGACCAGCCGGCGATGCTCAACGCGGACCTGACTCCCAAGGAGCGAGAGGAAGCGCAACGCCGTGTTGAGTTGATGCACCGCGAATGGACGAAAGACCGGACTTACCTCGCGCCGCCCACGACCGGAACCCTCGCCTCGCTCGACCCGGCCCTGATCGTGACCCCGCCGCCCGGGCTCGAGGTCGGGTTCGTGCCGATCGCGATCCGGCAGGAGAGACGCGCCGTTCAGCCGTGAACCACCGATCGTGAATCGGCGTGGGTCAATCCCGTAACCCCGTGCTCCCCTCGATGGCGAAATCGACCCCAAAGCTTCTCTCGGGGGGAAACCCCCAGATCCCCAAGGCGTACGGCGACGAGCCCGTACTGGCCTACATCGCCGCGATGCCGGGATGGAAGCACGGCATCGGACGCCGCCTCGACGCCCTCATCGTGCTCGCCGTCCCCGGCGTCACCAAGGCGGTCAAGTGGAACAGCCCGCTCTACGGCCTCGAGGGCAAGGGCTGGTTCCTGAGCTTTCACTGCTTCACGACGTACGTCAAGGTCGCGTTCTTCAGGGGTGCCTCGCTGCGGCCGACGCCCCCGGGCGCATCGAAGCAAGAGCACGTTCGGTACCTCGACATCCACGAGCCCGCGTTGCCGGATTCGCCCGCGTTCGACGAAGAGCAGTTCATTCGGTGGGTCGAGCAGGCGAGCCGGCTTCCGGGCGAGATGCTCTGAGCGCGAAGCCGGGCCGGCGTCGTGATCGACCGCCGAGCACCCCGGCCGCATCGCTGGGTGTTGCGCTCTCGGGCGTGGACTCACTCCCGCCCCGCGAGGCGTTCGAGCCAGCGACCGATGTGGTCCACCGCCCCGGGGTCGATCGGCCCGAACAAGTCGCCCTCCTGAGGACCCAACTGGTGGCCCAATCCATTCAGGCACACGACGTCGAGCCCCTCGACGGCCCCCGAGTCCTTCATCGCTCGCGAGCCCGCCGCATCGACCACGCGAGATCGGTCGAGCGTGCCGAAGAGGGCGAGGACCGGGAGCCCTCGCGCCGCCGCGACGTCCAGGCCGTGCCGCATCCCGGCCCTCACGAACGACGCGAGCAGCGGCGTCTCCGGCGTGAAGTACGCGGGTGAGAGCGCCACCACGCCACAGACGAGGTCGTCCTCCGCGGCGATCGTGAACGCGCGGGCCGCTCCAAGGCTGTGACCGACCAGCGCGATCCGTTCCGCCCGCACGCCCCGGACCCCGCGAAGGAGCGCCAACGCGGCCCGGCATTGTTCAAGAAGATCCTCCGGCGTGCGCGGGGTTGACCGAACAGGCCACTCGCCCGCGAGAGGATCGTCGATCGCGATGGTGCTCCAGCGGACCACCACAAACCCTCGGCCCGCGAGATCGGCGCTGATCACCGGCGCGTCGGCGTGGGGATCGCCGGTGATCGTGACCCGCCTCGCCCCGCCTTCCAGGTGGATCATCCCGGGCGTGACCCAGTCGAGATCGTTGCCCAGACCGCCCCCGATCAGGAGAACCCCCCAGCCGTTCGCGAGCGACGGCGTCGGACAGTGGACCACCGCCTCGAACCGCTCGCCGGAGACGATCATGACCGTGCGCTCGGCCGTGGACGCTAGCGCCGAGGATGGCTTCGGCGTTCCCGTGCGTTGGTGGTCGTGCTCCCGGGCTCCACACCCCGTCCAGGCGGCGCACACGATCAGGCCCCCGCACACCATCGCTGAGGCCTTTGTGCCGAAGCCCATGACGTCGTTCCCCTTGTGAGATCGTGAGCCGTGCCCTCGCCCCAACGTGCCCCGGACTCTACGGGGCGCTTCTCGCGGGCGAGCCCGCCGACGCGCAAGGACCGCGCGAGTTTCCCGGGATGATCAGGGTGTCGCTGAAGCGGTATACTTCATCGTCCGATACCTGACTCCACCCGATGACCTCCAACGCGCTCAAACTCGTCGCCCTGATGCTGCTGATCGCGCAGGCCGCGATATTCGCGTCGCCGGGGCGGATGATCTGCATCCAGACCCGAGCGTGCGAGACCCACGGGCATGGGGCGAAGGTCGCTTGCGAGCATCACGCCGTCGGCCAGGTCTCGGGTGTCGAGGGCGCACCGGTGGGGGTCTGGCTCGACCCGGTCAGCGCGGCATTCCACCCCGCGAGCGACTGCGGTTGCCATGCGCACATTCCGGTTCCCGGTGACGGGCAGGCACCGATCAACCCGTGGGGCGGCGGCCCCGAACCACGAACCGTCGGCATTCCGCCGGTCCCCGTGCTTGTCGACTTCGGACGTATCCCGCCACGAGTGGAGACCACACGAGGGCGTCCGCCAGACCATGGCGAACCCGAACACCTCCGTGCCCTCAAGACCACCCGTCTGCTGATCTAGCGCCGGTGATCTGCCCCGCCGCCTCTGGGGCCATGGCCCCGGTGCGCTCGGTGTTGACACACCCCGTGGGTGGCCCCCCTGTCTCATACCCGGCGGCCCCGGCCGACACGCCACTCATCCGATCCTGCCGCACGAGGACCATCGTGATGTCGCCCCATGGCGACTCGAAGAGACGTCCCCTTCCGGACTCCCCCTCATGACCCGATCAACCACCCAGCACGCCCCCGGGCATACTTTGCTCCGGGTCGGCCTTCTCCCCCCGGTCGGGATCGCCGTCATCCTCGTCGGTGCGTGCCAGTCCTACGAGCGTCGCCCGCTGGACGTGCCCGGCCACCTCGCGGCGTTCGTGGCACGCACACCGGAGGGCCCCGAGGTTCGGGCGTTCGCGGCTCGACTCGCGGCGCGAGACCCGGACCCCGCCGATTTCAACCCCTCCGACGGGATCGGGTGCGCCGAGGCCGAGATTATCGCGTTGGTCTTCAACGCCGACCTGCGGCTCGCACGGCTGCGGGCGGGAGTGACTCGGGCGACCGCCGAGCACGCCGGTCTGTGGGATGATCCCACGATCAGCGTCAGCCTGGCACGCATCATCGAGAGCACCCCCGAACCCTGGAAGGTGTCCACGAGTGTCGGGCTCACGCTCCCGATCTCGGGCCGGCTCGAGGCCGAGAAACAACGCGCCGGCGCCGAGCACGCCGCGGAGCTCGCGCGCCTCGCGCAGCGCGAATGGTCGGTGCGGATGTCGGTCCGCCGCGCCTGGATCGAGTGGTCGGCCCTGAATGCCCAGCTCGACGCGACGAGAGACTTCCTGGAGCGCGTCGACCAGATCCTCCCGGTGGTGGACCGGATGGAGCAGGCCGGAGAGATGGCCCGGACCGAGGCGAGGCTCTTCCGGATCGAGAAGGCGACGAGATCCCTTGATCTCGCCACCCTGGAATCTCGGGCACGCGAGGCGGACCTGCGGGTGCGACAGCTCATGGGCATGTCACCCGACGCGCCCCTTCGTTTCGTGACTGGCGGGCTCAGGCCGGCGAGTTCCACCACGACGGGGGACATCTCCCCGGGCGACACCCCCGCCGAGTTGGAGCACCGCAGCCCCGCCATGCTGGTCGTGATCGCCGAGTACGAGGCCGCCGAGCGAGCCCTGGAGCTCGAGATCCGCAGGCAGTATCCGGACCTCCACGTCGGACCGGGATTCGGGCGTGAGGACGGGCAAGACCAGGTGCTCTTGGGGCTCACCGTGCCGATCCCGTTTGTGAACGCCAACCGGCAGAGGATCGCTCAGGCCGAAGCCGCCCGCGAGTTCGCGAGGGCCGGTGTCGAAGCAACGCTGGAGCAGACCATCGCCGGGCTCGGCGCGGCCTGGCTCCGAGCATCGGCGGCGACACACCGGCGGCTCACGCTCGAAACGCAGATCGTCCCTCTGGTCGACGCCCAGTACGCCGACGCCCGGCGGGTGGCCACGCTCGGCGAGGTCAACACGCTCGTGCTCATCGAGAGCCTGACACGCCAGCTCCAGGCCAAGACCTCGCTCGTCGAGGCGGCCCGCGACGAGGCGATCGCCGCTGTCGATCTCGACGAACTGCTCGGCCCGCCGCCCTCCCCATCGCATCCCATCCCCGACTCGCCCACAGCACCCGGCGGCGACGGCCTCTGACCATCCTCCCGAGATGACCATGAACACCATACCCGCACCCATCCGGCTCGCCACCACGATCGCCCTCGCGTTCGCACTCGCCGGCTGCGACCGGAGGAGTGACCAGCCCTCCCCCGGCGACGACCACGAACACGGCGCCGGCCCCGCCGCCGCCTCGACAACGCCGACCAACCGCGTGGATATCCCCGCCGCGGTCCGCCAGAACCTCGGCATCACGTTCGTGAAGGTCGAGCCCCGTAACGTCGCCCAGACCCTCCGTGTCCCGGGCCGGTTCGAGCTGCTGCCCACGGCCCGGCGCGAGTACCGCACACCGCTCGCGGGGCGGGTGGATCTCCTCGTCACGCAGTATCAGAAGGTCGAGCGGGGCACGCCGCTCTACCGCGTGGACGCCGCGGGCTGGCAGGACCTGCACGAGCAGATCGCCGCGACGCGGGCGCTCGCCGATTCGATGGGGCCGCGCCGCGACGCGCACCGACAGCACGAGCAGAGCCTGGCAGAGAAGGTGGCGCTCTGGCAGGATCGGCTGAAGCAGCTGGACGCCCTCCAGAGCGCGGGGGGTGGCAGCGCCGCGCAGTTCACCGAGGCCCGCGCCGCCCTCAACGCCACGCAGGCCGAGCTCGCCGACGTGATGGAGAAAGACGCGGAGCTGCAGGCCCAGCAGACCCAGGCCGAGGCTCAGCTCCGGTCGCTCGTGTCGAGGCGAGACCTGCTCCTGAACGACACGCACTGCGGCGAGGCCCCCGACGGGCCCGGGTCGGCGCGGGGGTACACGGTGTGCTCCGTCGCGCCGGGGGTTGTCGAAGCCATCGGGATCACCCCGGGAGGGCTCGCCCAGGAGAACGGGCACATCCTGACCCTCCTGCAGCCGGACCGGATCCGTTTCCGGGCCAGGGCGTTGCAGTCGGACCTCGGGCGGCTGCGGGACGGTCTCCCCGCACGGATCGCCCCGCCCCAGGGCGGGAGCACCCCGCTGCAGGACACGATGAGCGGCGTGCTGTTCATCGGCCCCGCGGCCGACGCGGACGAACGCACTATCGATCTCATCGTGACGCCCGATTCGCTCTCGCCGTGGGCGAGATCCGGGGTCGTCGCGCACCTGGAGATCACGCTGGCCGACGGCGGCGAGGCACTCGCCATCCCCCTCTCGGCGGTGGTCCGCGACGGCGCCACCCCGTACATCTTCCGCCGCGACCCGGCGAACCCCGACAAGGCCATCCGTGTTGAGGCCGACCTTGGTCTCTCCGACGGCCGATGGGTTGTCATCCGCAGCGGGGTCAGGGAGGGCGACGAGATCGTGCTGGGCGGGAACTACCCGCTCATGCTCGCCACCAGCGCCGCCGCCCCCAGGGGAGGGCACTTCCACCCCGACGGCACCTTCCACGAGGGAGAGCACTAGGCCATGCTGGACCGTCTCATCGCCTTCTCCCTGCGTCAGCCATCCCTGGTGGTGGTCCTGGCCGGACTCTTGCTCGTGCTCGCGGGCGTCAAGGCCAAAGACATGCCCGTCGACGTGTTCCCCGAGTTGAACGCCCCCACGGTGGTCATTATGACCGAGGCCGGCGGGCTCGCGGCCGACGAGGTGGAACTCAACGTCACCTTCCCCATCGAAACCGCCGTCAACGGCCTCCCCGGCACGCGCCGGGTCCGTTCCGCCAGCGCGACCAGCCTGTCGATCGTGTGGGTCGAGTTCGACTGGGGGACCGATATTTACCGCGCACGCCAACTCGTCGGCGAACGCCTGTCGGCGGCGCGGGACGCGCTCCCCCGCGACGCGCACGCCGAGATCACCCCCGTGACCAGCATCACCGGCGAGATCATGCTCCTGGCGCTCTCGAGCCCCGACGGCTCGGTCAGCCCGATGGACCTCCGCTCGTTCGCCGAGTTCGACCTGCGGAACAAGATCCTCGCCGTCCCGGGTGTGGCCCAAGTGGTCTCCATCGGCGGTGAGCTGCCGCAGTACCAGATCAGCGTCGACCAGGACCGGCTGGCCCTGCACGGGCTGACGATCTCCGACGTTGTCGACGCCGCCGGGGGGGCGCACTCGACCGCCAGTGCGGGCTACCTGCCCGACGTCGAGAGCCAGGAACTCCCCATCCGCCAGATGGCCCGCGTCGGCGGCGCCGAGGACATCGCGAGGACGCTCGTGAAGTACCACCTCGGCGCGCCGGTCACCATCGGCCAGGTGGCCGATGTGCGCCTCGGCCCGTCCCCCAAGCGGGGCACCGCCGCCGACCGCGGGCTGCCCGCCGTCGTCATCAGCGTCCAGAAATCCCCCGGCACGAACACGCTCGAACTGACCTCCCAGATCGACCTCGTGCTCGACCAGGTGGAGCAGGCCATGCCCAACGGCATGGTCCTCAACCGCGACCCGTTCCGGGCGTCACGCTTCATCGAGCGGTCGGTCCGCAACGTGTTCGACAAGCTGCTCAAGGCCAGCGTCATCGTGACCGTGATCGTGATCCTGTTCCTCATGAACGCCCGCGCAACCGTGATCACCTTCACCGCGATCCCGCTCTCGCTCGCCGCGGCCCTGCTCCTCCTCTGGGCCTGGGGGCTCTCGATCAACGTCATGACCCTCGGCGGCCTCGCGGTCGCGATCGGGGAACTGGTGGACGACGCCATCATCGATGTCGAGAACGTCCTGCGGCGGCTCAAGGAGAACGCCGCCCTTCCGGACGACGAACGCAAGGGCCTGACCGAGGTCATCTACAACGCGAGCCGGGAGATCCGCTCGTCAGTGGTCTTCGCGACCATCATCATCTGCATGGTCTTCGTCCCGCTGCTCTTCCTGCGCGGGCTCGAGGGGCGGTTCTTCCAACCCCTGGGCATCGCCTACATCAGTTCGATCATGGCCTCGCTCGTCGTGGCCCTGACCGTCACCCCGGCGCTGTGCAAGTGGCTCCTCGCCGGCGCGTTCGCCCGGGCCGCCGACGGGACCGGGGCGGGCGGGCCAACAGGCCACGACAGCCGTCTCGCGCGATGGCTCAAACGCCGCTATGAACCAGCCCTCCGCGCCGCCTTGCGACACCGCCGCTCCGTGCTCGCCGGCGCGGGCGCCCTGTCCATCGCATCGCTCGCGCTCGCGTCCACGTTCGGAACCTCGTTCCTCCCGGCGTTCAAGGAGGGTACCTTCACCGTCTTCCTCATGGCTCCGCCCGGAACGTCTCTGGCCGAGAGCAATCGCCTCGCGACGGGCGTCGAGGCCCGTCTCGCCGCCATCGACGGCGTCCAGAGCGTCACCCGTCGGACCGGGCGGGCCGAACGCGACGAGCATGCCGAGCCCGTCAGCAGCTCCGAGATCGAGGTCACGATGAAGCCCGGCGTGGACCAGGACTCGGTCCGGGCCGAGATCGACCGCGTCGTCGCCGGCATCCCGGGCATCACGACCATGGTGGGCCAGCCCATCGAGCACCGCCTGAGCCACGTGCTCTCGGGGACGCCCGCGGCGATCGCGATCAGCGTCTACGGGGACGATCTCGACATCCTCCGTGCACTCGCCGGACGGATCGAGACGCACCTCAAGTCCATCCCCGGCACCCGCGACGTCGCGGCAAACCGCGAGGTCATGATCACTTCCCTCCCGATCCGATACCGCCCGCAGGACCTCGCCGCCGCCGGGCTCACGCCCGTGTCCGCCGCCCGGCAGGTGCAGCAGGCGCTCTATGGCGAGCGGGTCGCCGAGGTCAGCCAGGGCGTTCGACGCTACGAGATCGTCGTCCGGCTCGACGAGCGAGAACGCGAGCGGATCGACCAGATCATGGACCTCCAGCTCCGGGGGCTCGGCGGAACGCGCGTGCGGCTCCGAGACGTCGCCGACCTCGGCCCGGAGAAAACCAGCAACCTCATCACACGCGAGAACGCCCAGCGAAAGGCCGTCGTCTCGACCAACGTCGCCGACGGGTACAACCTCGGTCAGCTCGTCGAGCAGGTCCGCGCCGGCGTCGATCCGATCGTCCACCGGGCCGGGTACACCGTCCATTACGGCGGACAGTTCGAGGCCCAGCAGTCCGCCAGCCGCACGATCTACGTCATGGGCGCGGGCGTCGCGGTGTTCATGTTCCTCCTGCTTCAACTCTCCACCGGCACCAGCCGCGTCGCAGCATTGGTCATGCTCAACCTCCCCCTCTCACTGATCGGGGGCATCGCCGCCATCTACCTCACCGAGAGCCCGAGCATACTCACCAACACGCTCTCGCTCGTCGGCCTGTCAACCGCTCGCTACGTCGCGCCCGTAGTGTCTATTGCCAGCATGGTCGGGTTCGTCACGCTCTTCGGCATCGCCGTCCGAAACGGGATCCTCCTCGTCAACCACTACGACCATCTCTGCCAGCACGAGGGAGCCACCCTCGCCGAGGCCATCGTTCGAGGGTCGTTGGAACGGCTGGTGCCCATCCTCATGACCGCCTTGACCGCCTTGCTCGGCATGGTGCCCCTCGCCATGGCCAAAGGACTGCCCGGGAGCGAACTCCTGGCGCCCCTGGCGGTCGTCGTGCTGGGCGGCCTGGTCTCGTCCACCCTCCTCAACCTCTTCGTCGTCCCCGCGGGGTACGCGATGGTGTTCCGTGCCCACGTCCCTCCCCGGAGTTCGGGAAGTGACCCCGACCGGGTCGTTCACGCCGATCAGAAGTGAGTCATCGTCCACAGTTCACGAACAAGGAGCCCCCATCATGCAGAGAGCATCAATCATCACCGTCGTCTCCGTCCTGTCGCTCCTCGCGGCCGCCGCGTCTCAGACCGGCTGCGAGAAGAAGCCCGAGCCGGTCAAGGCCGGCGGTCCGGCGGCCACGCCGACGGGCACCGACACGCACGGACACTCGGCCGGCATGGACCACGGCCACGGCCCCACCACGGCGCTCGGCGAGCAGACCGCCGGCGGGTTCACGGTCAAGGCGTCCCGCGACGGCGGGATCTCGCCCGGCGGTGACGCCCCGATCGACGTGTGGGTGACCGGGGGCAGCGCCAAAGTCGCCGCCGTCCGGTTCTGGATCGGAACGCAGGACGCCAAGGGCTCTCTCAAGGCGAAGGCCGAACTCGAGAAGGACAATTGGCATACCCACGCCGAAGTCCCCAGCCCCTTGCCCGAGGGGAGCAAACTGTGGGTGGAGGTCGAGTCCGATTCGGGTGAGACGACCCTTGTCGGCTTCGACCTCAAGATGTAACTTCTCCCGCCCGACCGTTCGCACGATCGCCGCTGCGACCCCGCACGCCGCGGTGGACGCCGCGCGCCGATCGCACCCACCGCCGCGACCCACCCGGATCGGCGGCCGACGCGGGCCGCGGGCGCACGGGTCGGCCCGTCGAACTCTCCGATTTGCGCGCAGGTCATACCTTTGTACGTGTCAATTCCAGTGCAGCCCGAGATCACCCTTCGTCGGACCATCCCGGCCGACATCCCGAGGCTCCACGCCCTCGAGCTCGACGAAGCGTCAAATCGGCTCGCGGGCACCAAGCCCCGTGATTGGCCCACCTTCAAGGCCCGATGGGAGGCGATCCTCGCCGATCACGATGGGACCTCGACGGGGGTTACGCCCAGGGTCATCCTGGCCGACCGCCTCCTTGTCGGCGCGATCAACATCTCACCCGATCAAAGGCTCGACTCGATCGGCTACTGGATCGCGAAAGAGCATTGGGGCCGCGGCATCGCCTCGCGGGCGGTGGCCCTGATGCTCGCGGAGTTCGTTCGGCGTCCGCTCATGGCGACCACCGCCGGGCACAACCTTCCTTCGATCCGGGTGCTCGAGAAGAACGGGTTCGAGATCCTCTCGCGACGTATAACCGCCGAAACGACCCGCACCGCCCAGCGCGAGACCGTCACGCTCGTACTGAGGTGAGCGACCTCCCCGGCGGAGTGTTGCTCGTTCGGCATCCTCGCGGAGCGATCCCGCCGCGAGCTCACACGAGCGTCCGAATCTTTGCTGTTGACGCCGATCCTCGACCGCGAGGAACTCCGCGCCGCGGCGCACGCCGACTTCCAGCGGGTCTTCCGCGAGGCCGAACCGCCCGAGCCACGCACGCGGATCAGCCACAGCACCGACGCCATCGTTCGCGACTGCGAAGTATGGGAGAGGGCCGAGTCCGGCAAGGGCGACGACGCCGAGGCTGTGGAGTGGCGGGCCCGGCGTGGAAGCAAGGGACGGCGGCGGGGAAGCATTATCAGCCCGACCGGGTGGGGTCTGGGATAACAGCCACGGTGGCCCCGCGGTGGTGATATGAGTACGGACGTACTCCCGCTCCAAGGGAAGAGCCATCGAGACTCGCGATCCGGTGTCAGTGCGGAGAGCGGGCGCGAGGAGTGGCGTGCCGAACGCCGTGCCAGATCAGCTGAGAGGGCATGGCGTTCAACGCCCCGGTACGAGTGTCCGTGTGAGCTCGTCCCGCGGTGACGGGGGAGTGAACTCGGAGGCTCACTCAACGCCTCACGGTTCGGCGGTCTGCGGGTGGGGGGCTCCCCGGGGGCGGGTCCATCCGCGGCGCTCGTTCACCCGTCTTTACGGAGCGGTGGCTTTCAAGGAGCCGTTCCAAAGGCGAGTCAGCCCGATGCGGTAAGTATCGAAGGGAGGCGTGATGCTGAATCGGGCGGAAGCGACGAGGCTCATCCCCTTGGAGGAGAAGACAGATGGAGAAGCCGCGGCGTTGGCCCCACGGACAACAGGGATGCCGTTCGGGTCGAGCACGAGCCCGGTGGTGGTCACGCGAGCAGCGTAAATGTCGGTGCGCTGATCGAAGAACGCGTGCTGGTGACGCTGATCCTCCCACACGACGATAAAGGTGGAGCCATCCCACCCGACCACCGGCGACAGCTGGCGGCCCGGGGCCTGAGCGATCGTGAAAGCGCCGGTCGCGAAGGTCCTGTCGGCGTTCATGATCCGCCCGGAGATGGAGTTGTCCGCGTTTGAGAGGGTATGATCGCGCCAGACGATGAGGTACTTCCCATCACCGCCGGGGGCTCCGCTGAAAGCAATGTCGGGCGTGCCGGTGATTCCAGAGAACGGCGTCGGGTTGTTCGCCGGGGTCTGCACTCCGTTGCGGTCGATGAAACTCATCCGCGCGTCGACGTTCGCGGCGTTGTGCGACCAGTTGCTCTGGTAGAGCATGATCCAACTGGTCCCGTCGGTGCGCACGCGTACGTTCGAGTTGTACCCCGTGCCGTTGAGCACCGGCGCGGCGTCGAGGAACTGCCCGGTCCGCCCGCTGATACGACGCTGCCAGGCATCGATAAACTGCGGACTCTGGGCGTACCGGCTGCACCCGATGAGGAAGTCTTCGCCGAGCGATTCGACATCGGGCGCATGCCCGGGCATCACGCCGATCGGCCGGTCGTCGACAAAGGTGCCGTCGGGGGAGATGCGACGCGCCAGGATCGACACTGGAGAGAGCCCGCTCTGCCCCTCGTCCCAGGCGATCATGTACACCTCGCCGTTCCACGCGATGCCGGCCTTGCCGATGGTCGGTCCCTTGGCGATGACGACGGGCTCGGCGTTGATCGGGTGACCACGGAGGGCCCGCAACGCCCGCCGACGCTCCGGCGCAGCCCGGTGCTGACACGATGCCATCCACAACGTCCGTGCCGACCGGCGGCCACAAGCACTGAGCGGAGGAGCAACCCATGGTCAACGCCGTCATTCGCTGGTGCATGACGAACACATCCCTGATGACGCTCATCATCCTCGGCATCTGCGCCGCCGGGTATTGGGCCATTCTCCGGCTGCCGGTGGACGCGATTCCCGACATCCCGTCCGTCGGCGGCATGGCCGTCTCGCTGATCACGCGGTTCGTCGTGCCGTGCGCGTCCTGCGCGGTCGAGGCGTGGACGTGGAAGCGCCATGTGCGCACAAAGGCGATCCGGTGAACTGATCAAAGGCAGGCCTCGCTCATCCATTCTGTGCGGAGGCGTCCACCACCTACGAGCCCGAGGTGGGCTGCAAGAGCCCGAGTACTTGGGTTGACAACAATACTGGGGAGGAGTATGCTTGAGGAAGAAGATGCCTGGTGAGTTCGACCCGTGCCGCACCGGCCAGTCACTCGTCGTTCAGGCTCACCATCCACGGCTTGACTCGCGGGCACTGCGTGCAGGCCGTGACGAAGGCACCGGCCGGGGTGCACGGGGTGGGCGTCCGGTCGGTCAGGGTGAGCAGCTCGGAGTAGACCGCGCCCGACGGGCTCGCGGTTGTCCGGGCCGTGGCCGCGCTCGAGGAGGCCGGGTACTCGGCCCGGGCGAGCGAGACCACGAGTGAGAGCGCGGCCTGCGGCAGGTGCTGCGGGTGAGAATGGGATCCATGGCGAGCGTCAACAGATTCGCACGAGGACCGAAACGATGAAGAAGCGGGAAACAGCGAAGAACGGGAGAAACGGCAAGGGCGCGGCCGCGACACCTGGCAGGGGCGCCGCGGCGTGCTGCGGGTGCGGCGCTGCGGCGGGCACTGAGGCGGTGCGCGATGGTGTCGGCCCGGGTGCGCACGCGTCGGGCGTGGATGCGGCCCTCAAGTCGGCGAACCTCAAGCACCTCCGGCGGATCGAGGGGCAGGTCCGCGGTATCGCCGCGATGATCGACGAGGACCGGTACTGC
The DNA here is from genome assembly GCA_015200025.1 of Phycisphaeraceae bacterium. Lineage (GTDB taxonomy): Bacteria > Planctomycetota > Phycisphaerae > Phycisphaerales > UBA1924 > UBA2396. The sequence goes on from CP054186.1 coordinate 2,713,658, forward strand.
GCCGACATCATCCAGCAGTGCGCGGCGGTGCAGGAGTCGCTACGGTCGGTCGCCAAGAATCTGCTCCGCAATCACCTCGCCTACTGCGCCAATCACGCGCTCCACGGAGACAAGGCTCAGCAGGAAGCGATGGTGGAGGAACTGGTCGAACTGGTCGGGAGGATCGCTCGCTAAGCGGCCCGGGGGTGAATGCGAAGGACACCGCACATGAGTACCGATCGTCACGACTCGACCCCGGCACATGCGCACGGGTCAGGGGCCGCTCGCACGCTGACAACGTCCGATGAGCGCTGCGACTTGCCGATCGAGGGCATGACGTGCGCCTCGTGCGCGAACCGGATCGAGAAGCGGCTCGCCAAGCAGCCCGGCGTCTCCTCCGCGAGCGTGAACTTCGCCACCAAGGTGGCCACGGTGAAGTATGACCCGGCGGCGACCGGGCCAGAGACACTCGCCAAGGCGGTAGACGACATCGGGTACAAGGCGATCGTGCCCCCTGGCGGCTCGGACGCGCGCATGTCCTTGAATCCGCCGCACGGGCACGTTGGGGGGGCGGGGCACGACCACGCGGCGATGCTGGCCGCGCAGGGAGCCGGAGCGCACGCCGGGCACGCGATGCGCGGCGGCGGGGGGGGCGAGGACCACTCGGCGCACATGAACGTGGGCGAGGCCGAGACGCGGCGGCTTCTGATCAAGACGACCGTCGGGGCCGTGCTGTCGCTGCCCCTGCTGGTCATCGCGATGTCGCACGGGAGAATCGAGGCGATCAACGTCCCGTGGATCAACTGGCTCCAGTTCGCGCTCACGACGCCGGTGATGTTCTGGTGCGGCTGGCAGTTCTTCCGCGCCGCGTGGAAGGGCCTCCGGCACCTCAGCGCCAACATGGACACGCTCGTCGCGATGGGCACGGGCGCGGCGTACCTCTACTCGTTCGCGGCGACGATCCGGCCGGGGTTCTTCGCGGCCGTGAGCGGGGCGGGGGCCCACGCCGCACACGCCGATGGCACGATGGGCGGCATGGTCATGGTGCCCGTGTACTACGAGGCGGCCGCGGTCATCATCGTGCTGATCCTGCTGGGCAAGCACTTCGAGGCGCGGGCCACAGGGCGGACCAGCGCCGCCATCAAACGGATCATCGGGATGCAGGCCAGGACCGCTCGGGTCATGCGGGGCGGGGGTGACGGCGCCGAGCAGGACGTGCCGATCGAATCCGTGGTCGTGGGCGACCGCGTGCTGGTCCGCCCGGGCGAGAAGATCCCCGTGGACGGCACGGTCGAGAGCGGCCGGTCCGCGGTGGACGAGTCGATGCTCACCGGCGAGAGTGTGCCGGTCGAGAAATCGGCCGGCGACAGTGTCTTCGGCGCGACGATGAACACCACCGGCGCGCTGCGGCTGGTCGCGACCAAGGTCGGGGCCGACTCGGTGCTCCAGCAGATCGTGCGGCTCGTGCAGGAGGCCCAGGGGAGCAAGGCCCCGATCGCCCGCCTCGCCGACAGGATCAGCGGGGTCTTCGTCCCGATCGTCGTCGTGGTCGCCATCGCGACGTATGTCACCTGGTGGCTCGTCTCGCCAGCGGAGACCCGGCTGAGCATGGCGCTGGTGACGTCCGTGTCCGTGCTCATCATCGCGTGCCCGTGCGCCCTGGGGCTGGCGACGCCGACGGCGATCATGGTGGGCACCGGGCGCGGCGCGGAGAGGGGCATCCTCATCAAGGGAGGCGAAGCGCTAGAAACCGCCCACAAGCTCACGGCCATCGTGCTCGACAAGACGGGCACGATCACGCACGGCAAGCCCGCCGTATCCGACATCGTCACGGCGCCCGCGGGTGTGGGGGGGACGCTCGATGAACGCGAGATGCTGCGGCTGGCCGCATCGGCCGAGCTGCACAGCGAGCACCCGCTCGCGGCGGCGATCGTGCGTGAGGCGACGGCACGCGGGCTGTCGCTCGCCGAGCCCGTCGGCTTCCAAGCCGTGGTCGGGCACGGCGTCGAGGCCACGGTGGACGGGCACGCGGTGCTGGTCGGCAAGGCGGCGTTGCTGGCTCAGCGCGGCATCCGGTCGGCGCTGACGGAGAAGGCCGCGGCTCTATCGGCGATGGGACGCACGCCGATGTACGTCGCGGTGGACGGCCGCGAGGCCGGGATCGTGGCCGTCGCCGACACGGTGCGGCCCGAATCCAAGGACGCCATCGCCACGATGCACGCCCTCGGCCTTCGCGTGGCCATGATGACCGGCGACAACCAGCGAACCGCCGAGGCGGTCGCCTCGCAGGTCGGCGTCGATCACGTCTTCGCCGACGTCCTGCCCAAGGACAAAGCGGACATGGTCAAGGCCCTCCAAGGCGAGGGTCATGTCGTGGGCATGGTCGGCGACGGCATCAACGACGCCCCGGCGCTCGCCCAGGCCGACGTCGGCCTCGCGGTCGGCACCGGCACCGACGTCGCAATGCAATCGGCGGATATCACGCTCATGCGAGGCGATCTCCGGGCGGTCCCCCAGGCCATCGCCCTCTCCCACGCCACCATGCGGACGATCAGGCAGAACCTCTTCTGGGCGTTCATCTACAACGTCGTCGGCATCCCCATCGCGGCCGGTGTGCTGTTCCCATTCACGGGCTGGCTGCTCTCGCCGATCATCGCGAGCGCGGCGATGGCGTTCAGCAGCGTGAGCGTGGTGCTGAACAGCCTCCGGCTCCGACGGGCAGCCTAGTTCGAGCTCGTCCCGCCCTGCCCGCGGCCGGTCGTGCTCGCGATCCCGTCGGAACGTGGGCCAAAACGCGAAAACGCCGCCGAGGTCTCTCGGCGGCGTACCCTGAAAACCAAAGGGCCGGCTGCGTTCGCAACCGGCCCGGCAATAGAGGGTGGATAGCGGGTGTCGAACGGGGCTCCGCCGCTCACGCCCGTCGCCGCCACGATCGGAGGGATAGGGCGTCTCTCCTGCGGGTTCGGGGCAACTGCATGTGGCGAGTTGGGCGTCACTGGACGAAGCACTTCGGAATCCAAAGCGGCGTTAGTGAGCATAGTGAGCCTGTAGAAGGTCCAACCTGTGGCCCATGCATCCACGTGATTCGGAAGGACTCTTGCGCCGAACAGCTAGGTCCGTTCCGCTGCCACGGTCCTTGACGGCTGTGCCACAACTCGAAGCTCCCGGCGGGCGTCGCGGATGATGTCGACGGCGGAATGAAGGAACAGCCCGCCGATGAGCCCCGCGGTGACCAGATCGGGCCAGGGGGTCCCGGTCCAGAACACGAGCCCGGCGGCGATCAGCACAGCGACGTTGCCAAGGGCGTCGTTGCGGCTGAAGAGCCAGACCGCCCGCACGTTCGCGTCGCCTTTACGGTGCGGGATGAGGACAAGGGCGGACGCCACGTTGACCGCGAGCGCCGCTGCACCGAACCACGTCATCACTTCCGCATCGGGAAGCCTTCGCTCAATGATCCGATACACGGCGGCGCCGATGACGCCCAGGCCCAGCACGGTGAGGAACATGCCTTGGAGGAGGGCGGCGCGGGCGCGCCAGCCTGGTCCGTGCGAGATCGCGATCAGGGCCAACAGCGTGATGGTCCCGTCGCCGAGAAAGTCGAGGGCATCCGCCTTGAGGGCCTGGGACTTGCCGAGTAACCCGCCGAACATCTCGGCCACGGCCATCGCGAGGTTGAGCGCCACGACGATCACCAGTGCGCGGCGGTAGCCCCTGCTGGCATGAGAGAGATCCTTCGGGCGGCAACCATCTTCACACGTCAAAGTCTGCCTCCTGGGCGCGGTGCTCGCCATGCGTAGATGCCCAGGGCCGCGGCGATGAGCCCGTTGATGCCGGACGATACGACGTGCCACGTCGGCCCGGCGGTAATGCCGAGTACGGTGAGGCTGGTCCCTGTCCACCGCTTGCCTGCGCGCTTACGGAGCATGGCGTCACACGAGACGTCGGCTACTTGTCCTTCTTTGGTTTCATCGCCTCGAACTTCTCCTTGAGCTCCGGGTGGCAGGCGACGCACTGCGACTCGGGCAGGTTGTGCTCTTTGCACCAGTCACCCTTCTGCTTGAACTCCGCGATGAGCTTGGAGTTGCAGCGCGTGCAGATCGACTCCGGAACTCCGTGCTCGGCGCACCAATCGGGCTCGGCCGCGGCCGGGGTCGGAGTCGTGGTCTGGGCGGTCTTTGCGGCCGTTTCCTTCTTCTGGTCGCATCCGCCCAGACCAAGGACGCAGACCGACAGAAGAACGGCAGGGACGACAGTCAGGCTTCTCATTGAACGCTCCTTCTGATGCAAACCTCAAGTAGTCGCCGGCTTGATGCTCGGTGCGGCGACAAGACCGTTCTGCGATTCGGCTGGGGTGCTGGAGTCTGTGTGATCGTGTTCGTGTCGCTGGCCTTCACCCTGTTCCTCACGATCGACCACGGCCGCGTCGCCTTTAGGCTCGAACCACGGATAGAGGATGGGGAGCACGAAGAGGGTGAGGATCGTGCTGCTGAGGACACCCCCGATGACGACCGTCGCGAGCGGACGCTGCACCTCCGCGCCCACGCCGTCGGCGAGGGCCATCGGAATGAACCCGAGGGCCGCGACGGTTGCCGTCATAAGCACGGGACGGAGCCGGACCATGCACCCTTCGAAAATGGCCCGCTCCAGCGCGAAACCGCGGCGGCGCAGCTGCCGGATGAAGGTCACCATGACGAGGCCGTTCAACACGGCCACGCCGGAGAGGGCGATGAAGCCGACGCCGGCCGAAATGGAGAACGGAAGTCCGCGGCCCCACAAGGCGGCTACGCCTCCGACTACAGCGAATGGCACACCCGTGTAGACCAGCAGCGCCAAGCGGGTTGACTTGAACGAGAGATACAGCAGCAGGAAGATCAGCAGGAGCGCGACGGGCACAACGATTGCCAGGCGCGTCTGGGCCCGCTGAAGGTTCTCAAACTGCCCGCCCCATTCCAGCCGGTAACGTCCTGGCGGGATCTGTACCTCCGACGCGATGGCGGCCTGCGCCTCGGTCACGAACGACCCGATGTCGCGGCCGCGGACGTTGGCCTGGATGGTGGATCGCCGCTGGCCCCACTCGCGCGTGATGGTCGAGGGACCTTCGGTCTCCTGAATCGATGCCAGCTTGGAGAGCGGCACGCGCTCGCCGTTAGGAGCCGTAATGAGGGCCGATCCGATGGCTTCGGGGCTTGAACGCAGGCGGTCGGGGAGCCGCGAGACGAGAGGGAACCGGAGCTGACCCTCCACGACGGTTCCAAGCTCCATCGTCCCGAGTGACTCGACCAGTTCCAGCACCTCGCTGGCGGGGATTCCGTAGCGGGCGATGGCATCCGGGAGCACGCGCACCTGCAGCACGGGCTGGCCGCTGAGCTGCTCCACGCTGACATCGGTCGCGCCCTTGATCCCCTCCAGCACCGCGGCAATCTCGCCCGACTTATTGGTGAGCACCGAGAGGTCGTCGCCGTAGAGCTTGATACCGACATCGGCCTTGATGCCCGCCGACATCTCGTTCATCCGCATCTCGATGGGCTGCGTGAAGGCGACGCGCTGCCCCGGCAGATCCCGCAGGGCGTGGTCCATCTCGCGGACGAGCTCCTCGCGCGTGGCGGCTCGCTTCCACTGCGACCGCGGCCGCAGGGTCATGAAGATGTCGGTGAGCTCGACACCCATCGGATCGGTCGCCACCTCCGCGGTGCCGATGCGGCTCCACACGTGCTCGACCTCGTCTGGGAACTGGCGGAGGATCTCCTTCTCCATCACCGTGTTCATCCGGATCGACTCGTCGATATCCGTGCCCGCGAGGCGGATGGTGTTGGCGACGATGGAACCCTCGCCCAGCTTGGGCACGAACTCGGCTCCCAGGCCGCGGATGCCCATGACGGTGACCGCCAGGAGCGCCAGGGCCAAGCCAATCACGACCAGCCGGGAGCGCTGGGCCAGCCGGAGCAGTGGCGCGTAGACCATGTGCGCCAGCCGCACCACCAGCGGCTCGCGCTCTTGGACTTTCCTGGGCAGCAGCAGGCTGGCCAGCACGGGCATCAGCGTGAGGGACAGCATCAGCGAGCCGACGAGCGCGAAGATAAACGTCAGCGCCATCGGCTTGAACATCTTGCCCTCGACCCCCTCCAGGGTCAGGATGGGCAGGAAAACGATGATGATGATGAGCTCGCCGAACATGGTCGGCTTGCGGACCTCGATGGCCGCGTCCCGCACGATGTCGATCTTGCGCCGGCTCGACCGGTCGTGCGCCAGGTGGCGCATCGTGTTCTCGATCATGATGACCGAGCTGTCCACGACGAGTCCGAAGTCGATGGCGCCGAGGCTTAGGAGGCTGCCGGAGATGCCGAACCGCAGCATCGAGTCGAACGCGAAGAGCATGGAGAGTGGGATGGCCGAGGCGACGATGAGCCCGGCCCGCAGGTTGCCCAGGAACACGAACAACACCGCGATGACCAGCAGCCCGCCCTCGAACAGGTTCTTGCGGACGGTGTCGATGACCTGGTCAACGAGTTCCGTCCGGTCATAGACGATGTCCACGCTGACCGCGGCGGGGAGGAACGGCCTGATCTCCGTGAGCTTGTCGCGGAGCCGCGAGGTCACGTCGTGGCTGTTCTCGCCCATGAGCATGAAGCCCAGGCCCAGGATGGCCTCGCCCTTGCCGTCGTAGGTCACCGCGCCACGGCGGATCTCTGCGCCGATATTCACCTCGGCCACGTCCGCGACGCGGATGGGCACGCCGCCCCGGGCGGTGATGGGGATGTTGCGGATCTCGTCCAGTGAACCGACCCGGCCCAGCCCCTGGACAAGCAGGCTCCCGCCCGAACGGGCGATATTGCCGCCGCCGACGTTCGCGTTGTTGCGCCGGATGGCCTCCGTGACCTCGTCGAAGGCCACGTCGTACTTGACCAGCCGGTCTGGGTCGATCCGGACCTGGAACTGCTTCTCGAAGCCGCCCCAGCTGTTGACCTCCGCGACGCCGGGCACTGTCCGCAGCGCGGGCTTGACAGTCCAATCGTGGATGGTCCGCAGTTCGGTGAGGTCGATCGTTTCACTCGACACGACGTAGTGGAACACCTCGCCCAGGCCAGTGGCGATGGGGCCCATCTGTGGCGGCGAGATGCCCTCGGGAATCTCCACCGCGTTCAGCCGCTCGGCCACCAGCTGCCGCGCCAGAAAAATTGACATCCTGTCGTCGAAGGTGACGACGACTTGCGAGAAGCCGAACTTCGAGATACTCCGCACGTTCTGGAGGTGCGGGAGGCCGCCGAGCGCCTGCTCAACGGGGAACGAGATCTGTCGCTCGACCTCCTCAGGCCCCAGGGACGGGGCAACCGTGTTGATCTGCACCTGCACCGGCGTGGTGTCGGGGAAGGCGTCGATGTCGAGGTCCTTGAGCGCCATGACGCCCAGGCCCGCGAAGAGCAGCGAGGCGACGATGACGATGAACCTGTTCCGAAGCGACCAGTCGATGATCAAGTTGAGCATGGCTTTCTCCAGGTTCAGTCGTCGGTGCAGCCGGCCCCGAGCTTGGCGCGGTTGAGTTGGGCCGCCAGCGCGTAGCTGCCCTTGATGGCGACAGGCTCACCGGCCCGCAGACCGGCCACGATCTCCACCCAACCCCCGCCGTGACCGCCGACGCGGACCTCGCGGGTCTGGAAGACCTCGTCGTTGAGCTTGACGAAGAGCAGGTGCGACTCGCCGTCCTTCTGAAGGGCCGACTCGGGCACCACGACCGCCGATTGCGACGACCTTACGGTGATGCGGGCCCGGCCGAAGGAGTGGGCAAAGAGGTGGCCATCGCTGTTGTCAACCTCGGCGCGGACCTGGATGGTCCTCGTCTTCTCGTTCACCTCGGGACTGATCCAGATCACTTTTCCTACGACCGGGGTCGAGCCGACAACGTCGGGCACGAACTCCAGCGGTTGACCGACGCGAGCCTTCGCTGCCTGGGCCGGCGTCAGCTCGGCGTGCACCCACAGCCGGGACGTATCGGAAACGACGAGCAGGGGCTTGCCCGATTCGACGACCTCTCCCGCGACCGCAGCGCGGGAGATCACCACCCCGTCGATGGGCGACAGCACCGGAAGGAGATTGCCCGACGTGCGGGACGGGTCGAGCTCCGCGAGGATCGGTTCGGGGAGCCCGAGGTGGAGCACATCGCGCTCGCCGGGAATCTCGCCCTCGGCCGTGGTGGGGACCGGGAGCCCGAGGTTGACCAGCGATTGCCTCGCATTGAACAGGCGAATCGAAGCCTCCTTGAGCTCGGCCTCGGCCGTCACCAGGTCGGCCTGGTTGCGGAATCCGGCCTCGGTCGAGTTGCGGATGCGGTCCAGCGCCCGCTGCCTGCTGACGATCTGCGCGGCGGCCTGGAGGAGCTCCGCTTTGGCCCGCCCGACTTCGACGGCGTCGACCAGCGCGAGTACCTCGCCGCGCGTTACACGCTGTCCCGGCTGAACGCGCATGAGCGCGACGGTCCCCGGCACCCGTGAGGCGACCTGGGCATATCGGGAGAGATCGAACGAGACCTCGGCGTTGGCTTCGACCGTCTCGTCCATCGGCTTGAGAGCCGCGGGCTGCACCTCGATGCCCGCCCGCCCTGCGGTGTCGCCGGTTGTCAGCTGCACCGCGGGTCGTTTCTTGGTCCCGACCTGTTCAACCTCGGGCTCCGAAGGCTGGGAACTCGTCGCAGCGTCGCCTTTGCGCTGCTGCGACGGTGGAACGGCGTTCGCCTTGAGTCCGCGACAAATCATGCACCTGGACTCGGGGACGCCGTGCTCGCCGCACCAGTCCTCGCGCGGCTCCTTGCCGCCGCCGAAGACCTCCGAAGCCGCGGGAATCTTCCATCCCGTGCGGTGGCCGATGTAGCCGATGCCCGCGAGGACGGCGATGGTGAGGGCCGTCGGTAGGCCCCGAAGCAGCGCGCCCGGGGCTCGCTTGATGATGCTCATGGTGCGTTCCTTTTCTGTGGGGAGAGGGACGAGGGCTCGGGCAGGGGCGCGAACCGCCAGACCGGGAATCCACTCAGCGCCTCCAGATCCAGGAGGGCGCGGCGGTACGAGATCACGGTGTCGAGGTACGCCCGGCGGGTCCGCAGCGCCCTCTGCTGCGCGGTGACCCAGTCCAGCACATTGAGTTCACGCGCCTCGAAGGCGCCCCGCGACAATGTCTGGCTTCGCTCCAGCAGAGGAAGGACCTCACGCTGCTGGGTGTCGATCTCCGCTCGGATGGCGCGAACACGCGCGAGCGCCGCCGCGGCCTCCGAGCGGAGCCGGTGCAGCGCCGCGGTGTACTCGGCCCGGGACCGGTCGCGGGCCGCGGTCTTCTCCGCGATCTCGTCCTGGTTGCGGTCAAAGATCGGAATCTCGACCGACGCGCTGACACCCGCGAAGTTCTCTGACACACCGTCGTGCTCGTAGAGTGGTCCGGCCTTGAGCTTGAGGAACTGCCGGGCAGTCGCGAGGCGCAGCTCCTCTTCCGAGACCTGGTAGGCCGCCTCGCGCGCCTTGAGGTCCAGCCGACTCGACAGGAGCCGCTCGTCAAGATCGCCGAATTGGACCGCGTCAATCAGCGGAACTTCGAGCGGTTTGCCGGATGATTCGAGCGTGATGACGGAACTGGGCGGGAGGCCCAGCTCCCTGTTGAGCGCGAGCCTGGCCTGTTCAAGTTCGATCTGCGCCAAGCGCCGGTCGCGCTGCACCTCGACAAGCTCAAGGTCGACCGCCGAGATGTCCAGGTCGTTGGCCTCTCCCACGTCCCGGCGGCGACGGACCAGGCCGGTGGCCTGCTGGCGGAGGGCCAGCTCGGCATCGAGGATCACGATGGCCTGTTCGGCGACCGCTACGTTGAACGCGAGCCGGCGAATCTCGGCGGCGATCTCGTACTCCCGCGCCAGAACCTCCACCCGCGTGAGCGCAATCCGGGCCGTGGCCACGGCCTGACGCGCTTCACGCTCACCGGGCTTGAGGAACTCAAATAGCAGGTCGGTGCCGAGCTTGAACCCATCGGTCCCCAGCAGCCCCACGCCGAATCCGACGCCAACCTCAGGGTTGGGAAGCGTCTTGGCGGAGATCAGCAGTGCCTCGGTCTCGCCGATCGAAGCGCGGGCTGCCTGGAGATCCGGGTTGAGCATGACCGCGACGGCCATCAGCTCCGCTTCGCTCAGCCCATCGGACGCGTCGAACACGGGGGCGTCGGGGGGCCCTGCGGCCGCGTCCCGGAGTTGGACCAGCGTCCCTGCGGGAAATGTGCGGGCGTCCAGCGCCGCGAGCTGGGCTCGAGGGTCGAGGGGCTTTGGGTGGTAGCTGACGCACCCGCCAAGCAGGAATATGAGCGACCCTGTGGCCGCGATCACGGAGTTTCTCAAGGGAGTCCTCGCTCAGGAGTGCTGGGTCGTGCTCACGTCATGGACGGAGCCGGTGCGTGGAGACGCCGCCACGCGGCCCGCATGGGGACCGGAGGCACAAGGAACCGCACCGAAGCACTACAAGCGAAGAACAATGGTCGCCAGATGCGCGCGCGGAGGCGCCAAACACTCTGGCAAAGCAGCTCGATGAGTGAACCCGCTCGCGTTGAGCGGGCTGAGATCGATCATGAGCACCGCGACAACAGCCACAAACGTTGCGGCTAGCTCATGCTGAGGCGTCGACTGTGGAGCCTGCCGAACCATCGGCTCGCCGGCCACGGGCGTATCGATACAGTCGCAATCGGGCTGGCTGAGAACCAGACCGCTGCGATCCTCGTGGCACCCGCCATCGCAGCCGCCGCACACGGACTCCGAAGCGGTCGTCTGGGCGCGGCTGCCTCCGCAGCAGCTCGTGACAGACAATTCGATACTCTGTGAGCCATCGCGGTGAGCGCAGAGCATCCGAGGCCCCAACGCTCCTGAGGAGAGAAGTTGGGCGACCAAGACAACAACCGCGATGTAGGGACTCCAGAGCCTCATCGTCTGCAATCATAGCCAGTCCATGCTCAGAATGCATCGGCAGAGACCCTTGGGCAGTGGATTCAGTGACGGCGAGCTTCACGCCAGCGTGTCCCCGCATCTATGCGGCGAGGCTCAGAGTGCGGACGATTCACGGCTCTTGAGCTGTTCTCGACCTGCGTTGCGCTCAACTCGTGTATTCGCACCCCATAACCCTCAGTATCCACAACCCTCGCGAACCGTTTCTCGATCACGGACGGCAGCAACTTGCAGAGAAGTCGGGGCGACGCGCGACCATGGTTGTTCCGGCCCGCCGACCCCTATCTCGGAGCCACACACAAGGAGCGGACGAGGCGCTCCGGCAGAAACGCGTCTTCTGCTTGTGGCCTTTGAAGCCCGGAAGGCCGAATCGGCCAGGACCGTCCGCGTTCGAATCGACTCCACGTTATCGGACAGCAGACCAGAGTCTGCATCGGCAGTGCATTTGACAAGCACATGGGCGATGGGTATACTCCCCCCGAGTATGATCCTCCGCAGTGCCCAATTCCGGAGTCTCATCGCCGTCCTTCTGACGGTGGCGATCCCGTTCTGCTGCTGCAACTTCCGCTCGCTGCTCGCCGGGAATCTGGCGTGCGAATCAGCGTCCTTCGCGAAAGTTGGTGTCGCGCGAGCTTCTCTAAACCCGACAAAAGCCCACGGGTGCTGCCACGGCAAGTCGGTGAGCGATGGCGTGACCTCCGACTTCGAGCCAACGAGCGATACATCAGACCAGCCCCGTGACTGCTCATGCGACAAGAGCGGCGGGAAGGTGCTTTCGGTCGAGAAGCCCGGCCTGGAACTCCCTGCGCAGGTGTTGGTGGCGGTGCTTGAGTGGGTCCAATGGCCTGAACTCCGGCTTTTCGATCCGGTCATCGGACGTGGACAGCTTCCGCACGCGGTTCACCGACCCCTGACGTCGCTGGTGCGCATGCACTGCGCGCTCATCGTCTAGCAGGCCCAGTCCGCCCGATGCCCCGGAGCGTCCTCCGACGCTTCCCGAGCGGCACTTGCGCCGGACGCCCCATCTCGCCCACATCTCAGCTCCCTCTACGCGCGCCCGCGTTCCCTGTTCATTCCCCGATCGACGGAGGTCAACATGTTCATTCGTACAAGCATCATTCTCGCCGCACTGCTCGCGGCCGGCACTCTGCTGGCCGGCGCCGCCCAGCCCGGACACCACGACCATCACGCTCCCAAGACGACGCAGCCCAGCCCGCAACCGGCCAAGGCGGTGAACGACCGCTGCCCGATCCAAGGCGAGGAAATTGATCCGGAGACCCCGATGCGCCAGTGGAGGGGGCACTCGATCGGCTTCTGCTGCCCAGGCTGCGACAAAAAATGGGACGCCAAGCCCGACGCTGAGAAGGACGCGTTTCTCGCGAAGTACGTGAAGCTCGCGCTGCCAGCCCCGGCGGTCGATCTCGCGCGGCGGTTCCAAGCCGCGAGAGCGGCCGGAGACACCGCCGCGATGGACCGGATGTTCTTGGGTGATGGAAAGGCCAATGTGCTCCAAAACGGGCGAGACGCCGGTACTTGGGAGCGATACCGAGAGGAACACCTCAAGCCCGAATTCAAGGCCCTCGGCGAGACAGCCTGGCGAACGGTGACTGAGTCCGAGACTTCACTCGGCGCGGCGACCATCGTCACCCAGACGGTGACGCTCACGGTGGGCGAAGGCTCGAAGAAGCGTGAGCTGTCCGCCGCGGTCACCTTGGTCGTGGTAGATGATGGCGGGACGCCCAAGATCGCCCACATGCACTGGTCTTTACATGAAGTCGCAGAGGGCAAGAAGTGAGGTATCCCATGAGACTTACCACCCACCAATGGCGTTTGCTCGCGGCCACGCTGCTTCCCGCCGCGCTGCTCGCGGGCTGCGCCGGCACACCCACCGCCACCGAACGAGAGGCGAGGGCGAACCTGGAGAGCGTCCGGTCTGCCTATCGACCCGGAGACGCGAAGCCCAAACGTCCATCGCTGAGCACGGAATCACCGCTGGCGGACTACTTGCGCTACTCCATCCTCAACAACCCTCGCGTTGAGGCCGCGTACTACTCGTGGGCCGCGTCCGTCGAGCGCATCACACCCGCACGGTCGCTCCCCGACCCGCGCCTGACCTTCGAGGCCGATATCACCGACATGCTCGACGCGGTCATGCCCGGGCTGATGCTTGACCTGCCGGGTCCGGGCAAGCTCCGGGCGGCCGGCGATGTGGCGGCGGCTGAGGCGCGAGTGGGCTACTTCGGCTTTGAGAGCCAGGTGCTCCAGGCTGCGTACGCGACCAAGTCCGCCTACATCCGGCTTCATTTCCTTAGCGACACGATCCGAGTGCAGCGAGAAGCGCTCGCCCTGCTCGGCGACGTCGAATCGCAGGCGCAGCAGCAGGTCGGCGCCGGGCGCGGCACGATCCAGGATGTGCTCCGCGCACAGATCGAGCGCGATCAACTCACCAACCAGATCGCCAACCTGGAGGACTCCCGGAGCGTGCTCGAGGCGGAGTTCCGGGCGGCGCTCGGTCACTCACCCGCCGATGTGTCTGTACCGATTCCCGGCACATTCGAGGTCGGCGCCGCGCCCCCTGCCGCGGATGAGGTTCTCGCACTCGCCGCGGAGCACAACCCGGTGCTGCGTCAGATGGAAGCCGACGTCCGCCGCGGCGAAGCAATGCTCGATCTCGCCCGCACGAGCCGGGTGCCGGACTTCACGGTCGGCATCGAGGCGGATGTGAAGGCGAATCCGATCATGTGGCGGCCCACCGCCAGCATTACGCTCCCGATCTGGCGTGACAAGATTGAAGCGGAGATCGCGGCGGCCCAGGCCGACAAGCGATCCGCCGAGGCTCGCCTCTCCGCGGAGCAGATCAGCATCGCGGCCGAACTCGCATCGATGCTCTACACGTACCGCGAGAGCGGGCGAAACGTTGCGCTGTTCAGCATGACGCTCCTGCCGAAGGCGCAGCAATCGCTCGACGCCTCGCGATCGGGGTACCTCACCGGGCGATCGACTTTCTTGGACGTGATCGACGCCCATCGCCGCTTGCTCGAGTTCGAACTCAGCGCCATCGAGGCCAGAACCCAGAGGGAACTGGCGATTGCGTCTATTTCGCTCCTGATCTCGGGATCGGCTCCGGACGGAGCCCCGGTCCTGCCCGTCAGTGCTCCCGAGCGCGCGGAGCCGAAGGAGGCCCGTCCATGAAGCGCAGCACCATTATCGTGTCGGTCCTTCTCGTCGCCGTGATTGCCGCCGGTGGCGGATACTGGATGGGGCGTGGCGGCGGCCCTCGGCCCGCTCCCACCGAAGGAGCTTCGGCAGCCGCGGCACCCGCTCCTGCCAAGCAGACCTACACCTGCTCGATGCACCCGCAGGTCCGCCTGGATCAGCCAGGTGACTGCCCGATCTGCGAGATGCCGTTGATCCCGGCAGCGTCGGCGACGGCGGCTGCGGCGGGGGAAGCTCCGACGCTCCAGCTCTCCGAGCACGCGCTCGCGATGGCGAGCGTGGAGACGGTCGCGGTTGAACCCCGACCGCTGGCCCGCGAGCTGCGGGCGGTCGGACGCATCGAGTACAACGAGTCCTCGCTGGCAACGATCACGCCGCGCGTGGATGGCTACGCCGAGCGCCTGTTCGTGAACTTCACCGGCGTGGAGATTCGCAAGGGCGACCACCTCGCCGAGGTCTACAGCCCCGAGCTGCTTGTGGCACAGCAGGAACTCCTCATCGCAGTCCAGGCGGGCAATGCTGGAGAGGCGCTGGTGAACGTTGCCAAGACGAGGCTCCGCCTCCTCGGGCTCACCGATGAACAGATCGCCCGTCTGGTCGACCGGAAGCAGACCACCGACCGAGTCACGCTTTACTCGCCAATCAGCGGCACGGTGATTGAGAAGTCGATCGTTGAGAAGGCCGCGTTCAAAGCCGGCGACGCGCTCTACCGCATCGCCAACCTCGATTCGGTGTGGGTCTACCTGGAGGTGTACGAGTACGACCTGCCGTGGGTCCGCTACGGCCAGAGAGTCCGCGTCACGGCGGAAGCGGTGCCCGGCCGGACTTTCGAGGGGATGGTGACGTTCGTGCAACCGATCGTCAACGAGCAGTCCCGCACGATCCGCATCCCGGTGCATATCGAGAACAAGGATCACGCTCTCAAGCCGGGGATGTTCGTGACCGCGTCGATCGATGCCTCGCTCACGGCCGAGGGACGGGCGGCGCCGACGGGCGTCGAGGGCAAGTACACCTGCCCGATGCACCCGCAAGTGCTCACCGAAACCGACGGTGCGTGCCCGATCTGCGAGATGCCCCTCGAGCAGATCCCCGGCGACCCGGTGAAGGTCACCGAGGACACGTCGGTGCATTCGGCCGACGCCCACAAGCACGAGGCAGCACCTGCCGAGATGCCCTCACTCGCGACCAAGTACTTCTGCCCGATGAAGTGCGAGGGCGAGAAGACCTACGACCAGCCGGGGCGCTGCCCGGTGTGCAAGATGAAGCTCAAGGAGGTTCCGGCGAAGGCGGCCGCGTCGGGCGGTGCCGGTGGAGTGCTGGCGGTGCCGGTGGCGGCCGTGCTTGATTCCGGGACGCGGCGGATCGTCTACGTGGAGAAGGCCCGCGGCCTGTTCGAACCGCGGGAGCTCACGCTCGGCCCACGAGCCGGCGCGTACTACCCGGTTCTATCCGGCGTCTCTGCGGGCGAGCGCGTCGTCACGCGAGGCAACTTCCTCATCGACAGCCAGTTCCAGGTGACAGGGCACCCGAGCCTGTTCTACCCGGGCGGTCTGCACGCCACGATGGGGCACGACCACGGACAGGCGACATCCGACGCGAAACCGGCTCAGCCCGGCGCAACGCCCACCGAATCACCGACACCAGCGCCCACCGGCGGCCACAAGCACTAAGCGAAGGAGCCACCCATGGTCAACGCCATCATCCGCTGGTGCATGAAGAACACGTTCCTGATGTCGCTCATTATCCTGAGCATCTGCGCCGCCGGGTACTGGGCGATCCTGCGCCTGCCCGTGGACGCCATCCCGGACATCGGCGAGAAGCAGGTCATTGTCTACGCCGACTGGGAGGGCCGCAGCCCGCAGGACGTGGACGATCAGGTCACGTACCCGCTCACGACGAGCCTTACCGGCACGCCGGGTGTGAAGGCAATCCGGTCCATGTCCGGCTTCGGGTTCTCGATGGTCTTCGTGATCTTTGAGGACAGCGCCGACTACTACTGGGCGCGGTCGCGCGTGCTGGAACGGATGAATGTTGCTCAGCAGCGTCTGCCGGAGGGCGTGACGCCGGTGCTCGGGCCGGACGCCACCGCTCTCGGCCAGGTGTACTGGTACACGGTCGAGGGCGAGGGGTTCGATCTCGCCGAGCTGCGATCGATCCAGGACTGGTACATCCGCTACCAACTCCAGACCGTGCCTGGGGTGAGCGAGGTCGCCAGCATCGGCGGCTTCGTCAAGCAGTATCAGATCGACATCCACCCCGACAAGATGCGGGCCCACCGCGTCACGATGATGGAAATCGTTGAGGCCGTCGGCAAGAGCAACATCGATGTGGGCGCGAAGGTCATCGAGCAGAGCGGCGTCGAGTACTTCATCCGTGGGCTGGGTTTCGTCAAGTCGGTGGAGGACCTCGAGCGGGTGGTGATCCGCCAAGAGGGCGGCACACCGCTGTATCTGCGCAGCGTGGCGACGGTCCAACTGGGCCCGGACTTCCGGCGCGGGGCGCTCGACAAGGGGGGTGTAGAGGCGGTCGGCGGCGTGGTTCTCATGCGCTACGGCGAAAACCCCCGTGAGGTGGTGGCTCGCGTCAACGAGAAGATCGCCCAGTTGGAGGCCGGCCTGCCCCGCAAGACCCTGGAAAACGGCCGGGTGTCGGCCGTTCGACTCGTGCCGTTCTACGACCGCACGACCATCGTGCAGGAGACGATCGACACGCTCAAAGAGGCGCTGTTCGAGGAAGCGCTGATCGCGGGATTCGTCGTGCTGTTTTTCCTCATGCACCTGCGCTCGACTGCGACCGTGCTCCCGACGCTGCCGCTTGCGCTGGCCGGCTCGTTTATCTTGATGTACGCCTTCGGCGTCGACAGCAACATCATGTCGCTCGCCGGGCTGGCGATCGCCATTGGCGACATCGCCGACATGGGCATCATCATGACGGAGAACATCTACCGCCGCATCGCAGGCGCGACGCCCGAGGAACGACGAGAGAAGGGCCACTTCGGGCTGGTGTACGAGGGCGCTACAGAAGTCGGCGGGGCGATCATCACCGCTGTTACGAACACGATCGTCTCGTTCATCCCCGTCTTCTTCCTCACCGACCAGGAGGGCAAGCTATTCAAGCCCCTGGCCTTCACCAAGACGTTCGCCATCGGCTCGTCCGTCGTTCTCGCCATCACGGTGGTCCCGTTCCTGTGCTACCTGCTCTACCGGCCCGTGAACTGGAAGCTCCGTACGACAATCGCTCTGGCCGCTGGGGTGGGCGTGCTGGCGGCATTCGCAACCCACTTCGCGTTCATGTGGGGCCTCGGCGGTGCGCACGATCGCGGCTGGCTGGTCGCTGCCGCGGTAGGGATCGGCGTCGCGCTGTGCGTGATCCGAATGTCACGGGAGAAGTTCCTGCCGCTGGAACAGAACCCGGTTTCGCGGGTCATCGCCCGCGGCTACGTCCCAACGCTCCGCTGGATCCTCGACCACAAGAAGACGTTTCTTGTGGTCCCGGTGGTCATCCTGTTCGTGGGGCTCTCGGTCTGGCTCGGCATCCACCGCACGCTCGCGCCGCTCGAGTGGGGCGTGAACGCGTTTGCCCGCGAGCCGGCCTCGCCCGAACTCAAGCGCCTCATGTACGCAGACCCCGACTCGGATTTGACACGCCCGTTGCTCGAGCTCGACCAGCTCCGGTGGCAACGCATCCTTTCTGCCGACGGCTCGGAGCGCACGCGGCTCGTGTGGCGTCGCCAAGACCCCGCCGAGCGAGATGCCGAATCAGCCGCGGGGCTCGCCGTGCTCAAGGAGGGCCGCATCCTCCCCGGCCTGGGCCGCGAGTTCATGCCGCCGCTTGACGAGGGCTCGCTGCTCTACATGCCGTCGCTCCTTCCCCAGGCGTCCCTGTCGCAGGCGGTGGAGGTCAACAGCAAGCAGGATCTCGCCATCGCGAGCGTGCCCGAGGTTGAGAGCGTGGTCGGCAAGATCGGGCGGGCCGAGTCCGCGCTCGACCCCGCGCCAATCGGGATGATGGAGTCGATCGTGATCCTCAAGCCCGAGGACCAATGGCGCACGCGGAAGGTCGAGCGCGTGTTCTCCGACTGGCCGGGCATCGTTCGCACGCCGCTCTCGTGGATCTGGCCCGAGGAGCGTCGCATCACCAAGCAGGAAATTCTCGCGGAACTCCAGGAGAAGACCGCCATCCCCGGCGTGCTTCCAACCTGGCTTCAGCCGATTCAAACGAGGTTGGTCATGCTCCAGACCGGCTTCCGCGCCATGATGGGCGTGAAGATCTACGGCAGCGACCTCCGCGAAATCGAGAAGGTCGGCCTGCAGATCGAGCAGCTGCTCCGAGAGGTGCCCGGCGCGACGGACATCGTGGCCGACCGCATCGTTGGCAAGCCCTACATCCAAATCGAGATCGATCGCGAGCGGATCGGCCGCTACGGCGTCAACATCCGCGATGTGCAGGACGTCATCGAGATGGCGCTGGGCGGGATGAACATCATGGAGTCGGTCGAGGGTCGCGAGCGCTATCCGATCCGTGTCCGGCTGGCCCGCGACTTCCGCGAGGACATGGACGCGATCCAGCGGATCAACGTCCCCTCCTCTACCGGCGCGCAGGTGCCGCTCGCGCAGTTGGCCTCGATCTCCACGGTCCTGGGCCCGCAGGAGATTAAGGGCGAGCGGGGTCTGCTCGTCGGATACGTGACGATGAACACGCGCGACCGCGACGAGGTCTCGGTCGTGCAAGACGCGGAGCGCGTGCTCCAGCAGGCGCTCAAGGACGGGCGGCTGACGCTTCCCCCCGGCTATTACTGGGAGTGGTCCGGCCAATTCGAGAACCAGGTCCGTGCCACCAAGCGGATGCAGATCCTCGTCCCGATCACGCTCGGCATCATGTTCGTGATGCTGTACCTCGGCTTCTCGCGCTGGTGGATCGCCCCGCTCATCTTCTTCGGCGTGCTGGTCTCCGCCTCGGGCGGGTTCATCATGCTCGCCTTGTGGGGCGTGAATCTCTCGGTGGCGGTGTGGGTCGGGTTCCTCGTCCTCTTCGGCGTCGTGGACGACGACGGCGTGATCATCTCCACCTACCTCGAAGGTGTCTTCAAGGACCGGACGTTCACCTCGAAGCGGGAGATCCGCGACGCGGTCATCGAGGCGGGGCTCAAGCGCATTCGCCCTTGCCTCATGACCATCGCGACAACCGTCTTCGGCCTGATGCCGATCTTCTGGGCGACCGGCCGCGGCTCGGACGTGATGCAACCGATGGCAATCCCCTCGGTGGGCGGCATGACGGTCTCGCTCATCACACTCTTCATCGTGCCGTGCGTCTTCTGCGCTGTCGAAGAGTGGAAGTGGAACCGCGGACACCGCTAGTCCGGGAATCAGTGATGACAGTTGCAGCCGTCAAACCAACTCGAAGACAAGGGGGACCACCTATCGAGACCGCCCATGACGCTCTATGCGCACCACGCGGCCAAGAGGTTGAGGCTCGATGATCCTGTTTCGGGGCTGACCGCGCATGCGGCGACGGTCGGGCCGCGCGGTCCGGCACGGTGTTCGCTCCTTTAGGTCCTGCCTGCCCGCCGATGCGCACCAACTCGCGACCGATCGGCTGCACTACGGCCGAACGACGACTCGCCCCGACTGGGTTGCAATTTCCAAGATCCAGCTCCGACTCTCGGACCACGCCTAGGGCTGCACACAGCCGAAGCTGAAAGGAACGGACCAACTTCGCAGAACCGACTGGTGGCTTTTGACGTACACCCGCGGTAGCTGCTATACTCCCCTGAAGTATGCTCTCCCGCAACGGCCATTTCCAGACCTGCCTCAGCCTGCTCCTGGCGGTTGTGGTGCCGTTCTGCTGCTGCAACTTCCACTCGCTCCTGACCGCCTGCGAGGCGTGCGTCCCTGCCTGTGCGGGCCATGAGAGCCGCACAGCGGCCGCGAACGGGCATGACGACAACGACCACGAACACCTTCACGCAAGCGGTGCTCGTCCCGGCTCGGAAACCCGTCACCACCATGGCGAGCCCTCGGATGGGGATACCCAGGACTGCACGTGCGGCAAGCATGAGGCAAAAATGCTGTCGGGCGAAAAGCCGACCATCGAGTTGCCGACCACGGTGCTCGTTGCGATTCTCAACTGGACCACGGTAGCGTGGACCGCCCCGGAACAATCTCACACGTTCGTGAGCGGCGAAGTTTGGGCCTGTGCCCGACCTCCGACCAGCCTGCTGCGCATGCATTGCGCGCTCATTGTGTAGCAAAGCGACTTGAGACCAGCCGTTGTCGAGCACCACTCGGCTAACGGATGGTCGCATTGCGCTCACCGCCTTGTTCGCGTCATGGCGCGGCAGGTGCATCCCCCACCACATTTCGGTTCCCCGTCCCCATTTGGAGATCGCTCATGGTCCGCTCACGCGCGGCCCTGGCAGCGGGCGCACTGGCGCTCGCGACCGCGGCCATCCTGATTCCTGTGTACGCGCACGAAGGTCACGGCAAGCCCACGGGCGCGACGTTTGACCCCAACGCCCCCAAGAAGGTCACCGAAGCGACTACCTTCGCCATCGGGCTCAAGACCGCCGAAGTGGACTTTGGCAACGTCGAGGACGTTGTCCGTCTGACAGGCATGGTCCGCGCCCAGCCCGGGGCGCTCGCCGGGGTCTCAACCACCTACGCGGGTGTCGTCCGCTCGATCGCGGTGCAACCCGGCGATCGTGTGCGTAAGGGCGATCTCATCGCGGAAGTTGAGTCACCGGAACTGGCCCGGGCCTTGTTCGAGGTCCGGCGGCTGGAGTCTGAGGCCGAGCGGCTCACCGCCGAGCAAAAGCGGGCGACGTCGCAGGTCGCATCACTCGAGATCGAGGTTCCTGCATCCGAACAGAGCGCAGCGCTCGCCGAAGTGGAGGTCGATCGGTTGGTGTCCGCCGGCGAGAGCGTGTCAGCGAACCTGCTGGCGCAGCGTCGAGGCGAGGCGATCCGTCTCCGCACCGACGCATCGCTCCGCAAGGTCTCCCTCGCACAGGCAAGGACCGACGCCGATTCGTTGCGTCGTCAGATCGAGGCCACGCTGGCGTCCGTCGAAGCCCTCCGAGCCACGCTCCCGGCTGGAGCGGGGACCGATGCGGCGGGTGCCATCCGCCTCCTCGCGCCGCTGGACGGCGTGGTTGTGAGCCGGACGGCAGTGATCGGTGAGGGTGTTGTTGCTGGAAGCCCCATTGTGAGCATCGGTGACTTCTCGCGGGTGCAGATCGAGGGAGAACTGCCCGAAGGCCTGCTCGCGCGGGTGGAGGCAGCGCCGAACGCAAAGGTGCGGGTCCGCAGAGGTGTGGCCGCAGCAAGCGAGGTTGTTGCCGAAGGGGTTGTTCGGTTCCTCAGCCCGGTAATCGATGCGTCCAAGCGCACCGCGCACGTCATCATCGACGTCGAAAACCCACAGGGCCTCTTGCGACAGGGGCAGTTCGTAGACCTGAGCGTGGTGCTTTCGTCCAACGACAGCGCAGTCGTGGTGCCCGCCTCGGCGGTCGTGAAGGAAGGACCGATGCAGTACGTGTTCGTGCGCGAGGGCAAGGGCGAGAACGAGGTCTTCAAGAAGCGCGACGTCGCCGTCGGCGTGCGTGATGATCGAGTCATCGAGATTGTCAAGGGTCTCGTGCCCGGCGATGTCGTGGCAGTGAGCGGCGCGTTCAGCCTGTCGCAACTCCGTGGATTCGTGCCCGGCGCTCCCGAACCCGTCGCTGAACCTGCCAAGTCTGGTGACGGCCACGGCCACTCGCATTGATCACACCATCCACGCTCCACGCCCGACAGCCAAACGAGGAACATCCCCGTGCTCAACTGGATCATCCGATCATCCTTGAACAACCGCGTGCTGGTGCTGATCGCCGCGCTGCTGGTCTCCGTCTATGGAATGTACGTGACGCTGCGGACGCCCACGGACGTTCTGCCCGACCTCAACCGGCCGGTCGTGACCATTATGACCGAGGCCGCCGGGCTTGCTCCCGAGGAGGTCGAGGCCCAGGTCACGTACAACATCGAAACCGCAGTCAACGGCTCGCCGGGCGTCGAGCGGGTGCGGAGCGTCTCATCGCTGGGGCTCTCGATCGTCTTCGTCGAGTTCCAGTGGGGCACGGACCTCAAGTACAACCGTCAGGTCGTCACCGAGCGGCTGGGCACCATCACGGAGAAGCTGCCCCCCGGCGTCGTGCCGGTTATGACGCCCGCCACCAGCATCATGGGCGAGATCGCCCTGATCAGCGTTTCAAGTAAGTCGCTGACCCCGATGGACGTGCGCACCGTGGCCGAGTTCACGCTGCGCCCGGCGATCCTCTCGATCCCGGGCATCGCCCAGGTGACGGCGATGGGCGGCGACCTCAAGCAGTTCCGCGTCCAGGTCGATCCCGACAAGCTCCGCCTCTTCGATCTCTCCATCGAGGACGTCGAGAAGGCGCTCGCCGCCGCCAACCAGAACACCGGTGGCGGCTTTGTCGTCAGCGGGGCGCAGGAACTGGTCGTTCGGAACATCGGCCGGGTCCAAACCGCGGACGACATTGCACTCTCCCTCATTTCGACCAAGCCCGGCGATCACGCCAGCCCCCCGAGGGCCGTGCTGGTCCGAGACGTCGCGACGGTGATCGAGTCCGGTCCCACCATCAAACGCGGCGATGGTTCGGACAACGCCTCGCCCGCCGTCATCATGGCGATCCAGAAGCAGCCGGGCGCGGACACGATCACGCTCACGCGCGCCCTCGACCAGACGCTGGCGCAGCTCAGGCCCACGCTGCCAAAGGGGATCGAGATCAACGCCGACGTGTTCCGGCAGGAGCACTTCATCAAATCGGCCATCGGCAATGTTGTCGAGGCGCTCCGCGATGGCGCGATCCTCGTGGTCATTGTGCTCATCTTGTTCCTGATGAACGTGCGGACGACGATCGTCACGCTCACGGCGCTTCCCTTGTCGATCATCACGACGTTCCTGGTCTTCCACTGGCTGGGCATGAGCGTGAACACGATGACGCTGGGCGGGCTCGCGGTCGCCATCGGTGAACTCGTGGACGACGCTGTGGTCGATGTCGAGAACGTCTACCGCCGCCTGGGCGAGAACCGCCGCGCGGCGAGTCCCAAGCCCATCGCGCAGGTGGTCTTCGACGCATCCAGCGAGATCCGCAACCCGATCATCCTGGGCACGATCATCGTCAACCTCGTCTTCCTGCCGACGTTCTTCCTCCCGGGGATCGAGGGGCGGCTCTTCGCCCCGCTTGCGACCGCGTACATCGTGAGCATCTTCGCGTCGCTGCTCGTGGCGCTCACGGTGACGCCGGTGCTGGCGTACTACCTGCTTCCGGGCATCAAGCGCATGGAGCACGGCAAGGACGGCCCGCTGCTTCGGGCCTGCAAGTGGCTGGCGCTCAGGTCCTACTCGATCTCGATGCCGCGCCCGGTGGCGGTGCTCGGCACGCTCGGCGCGCTGGTGGCGGTCGCTCTCTTTGTCGTCACGCGGCTGGGTTCAGAGTTCCTGCCGCCCTTCAACGAGGGTACGGCCGTGGTCTCGTTCATGCAGCAGCCGGGCATTTCGCTCGAGGAATCCAACAAGCTGGGAACCAAGGCCGAGGAGATGATCCTCTCGATCCCGCAGGTCAAGAGCACGGCCCGCCGCACGGGCCGCGCCGAGCAGGACGAGCACGCCCTGGGCGTGAACGCCAGCGAGATCGAGGTGGACTTCTGGACCAAGGAAGAAGCGAAGAACCCCGAAGGGCACACGACCGCCGCAGGCCGCAGACCGCCGCCGGTCAAGGACATCCTGCCGCGCGAACAGGTCTTCTCGATGATCGAGGAGAAGCTGGCGGCCTTCCCCGGCGTCGCCACGGGCATCGGCCAGCCCATCAGCCACCGCATCGAGCACTTGCTCTCGGGCGTCCGCGCCCAGGTCGCCATCAAGATCTTCGGCGACGACCTCGGCACGCTCCGCACGCTCGCGGAGCAGACCAAGGCCGCGATGGAAGGCATCCCCGGTGTCGCCGACCTGCAGGTTGAACAGCAGGTGCTCATCCCGCAGCTGCACATCAGCGTCAACCGCGCGGCGGCGGCCCGCGTCGGCTTCACGCCCGCGACGCTCACCGACGCGATGGAGACCGCGACCAAGGGCAAGGTCGTGGGCCAGGTGCTCGATGGGCTGAAGGTCTTCGACATCACGCTCACCTTGGATGACCACCACCGCACCGATCCCACCGCACTGGGGCTGGTGCGGCTGGTCTCGCCGACGGGCGCCATCGTTCTTGTGCAGGATGTCGCCGAGATTGTCGAGAAGCTCGGCCCCAACGAGGTGCAGCGCGAGAGCCTCCGCCGCCGCATCGTGGTCTCCGCCAACGTCCGGGGCCGCGACCTGGGTTCAACGGTGGAAGAAATCAAGAAGTCCATCGCGATGGACGTGCAGTTGCCGCAGGGCTACACGATCCAGTACGGCGGCCTGTACGAGGCCCAGCAGGAATCCACCCGCTTGCTCCTGGCGCTCGGCGCGGGCTCGCTCATCGCGATCTTCGTGATCCTCTTCACGCACTACCGCTCGGGCATGGTCGCGGCCCAGATCATGCTCAACGTTCCCTTCGCGCTCATCGGGAGCGTGACGGCGATGGCGATCACCCGCGAGCCGTTCAGCGTCGCCTCGCTCGTGGGGTTCATCTCGCTCACCGGCATCGCCACCCGCAACGGCGTGCTGATGGTCAGCCACTACATCCACCTCATGACCGAGGAGCGGCAGGCCTGGAGCAAGGAGCTCATCATCCGCGGCAGCCAGGAGCGCGTCGCGCCCGTGCTCATGACCGCCGTCACGGCGGGGTTGGGATTGATCCCGCTGGTGCTGACCAAGGGCGAGCCGGGCAAGGAGATCCTGTACCCGGTCGCGGTGGTGATCCTGGGCGGTCTCATCACGAGCACCTTGCTGGACTTCTTCGTCACCCCGTCGATCTTCTACCGCTTCGGCAAGACCGCCGCTGAGCGGCTGGCGCGGGAACATGCCGAGAAGCACCCGCACGCGGCGAGCGACGCGAAGACTGTCACCACAGAGAACACTGAGGGCACGGAGGAAGGCAAGAAGCGGAGTGGCAAGGCGGGGAGCGAGGCGAACCCCGCGCCGCTGCCGACGATCCCGACTCCCGCGCCGGGCAGCACCCCGCCGACTTCAACCGAAGTCCAACCCGACGGGAAGAAACCGGAGGGCACTCCGTGAACAGCCGCCCCCGCGCAATCGTTCCTCCGCCTCCCGGCCCCAGTGGAGCCGAGGGCTGTAGCCACGAGTTGCGCCATGCGCAGCATCTCGCAACCCGTGGAAGCGATGACCCGCAGCAGACGCGCCCCGGCGGGGCGGGGGATCACGGGGTTGGTCACGCGCGAACGAGCGACGGAGCCGCAGAACTAACTGGCTTTGCGCTGAAGAATCTTGATCGCCTTCTTCGCCAGCGTCTCGATTTCCTTCGCGGCTTCCTTGCGCTCGGCCTCGGTGCCAGCGGCGATTACGTCCTTCGTCCGGTGGCTGATCGTCTTGAGCATGCCTTGCAGCGTCTTGTTTTCCTTGATGTACTGCTCGACGTCCGCAGCCGACGCCTTGTGCTTGCCCACAAGTTCATCGATGATGTCGAGACGTTTCGCGTTGTTCCCGATCATTTCATCGATCTTGTCGGTCTGCACCTGAGTCAGGGCCATCGAGTTCGCCTCCGAATAGAAAGTTTCCTGGACTTACGCGGCAACTGTAGCCGTGACCGTCTCCCCCCACGGCCCCGGCTCGCCGGTAGCGCTGACCCAGCGGACCAGGTACGCGGCGCGGGAGCCGCCCTGCGTGGGCTCGAAGGACACTTCGGCGGCTCCGCTGGTGACGGTGCGGACGAACGTGTAGTTGCCGAAGTCGGCGGGTGGTTGTTCCTGGGGCGCGACGACGGCGAGGTAGACCTCGGCGCCCAGCGTGCCGCGCGGGCGGGCCTTGCGGGGGTTGCCCGCGCCGTCGCCGTCCGCCGCGCGCTCGTCGAAAATCCGCAGGCGGTGCGTGAGTCGGCTGCCCGCTTCGACCAAGAGGAGCGGGCGCGATTGCGGCGGGGGCACGGGCGCGCCGCCGGTGTCTCTCACGCTGATCCCGATCGCCGCGCGGTCGGCGTCGGTGGTCTTGGGATAGGTCTGGATGAACGCCGAGACGGGCCTGATCTGCCGCTCCAGTTCGCGCTTGGCCGCGTCCTTGGCCTGCCGGGCCGCTCCCGCCGCGTTCTGGGCGGCGACGTGCGTGGGGTAGGCCGCGTTCCACGCTTCCAGCGCCTTCATCAGCGGCGTCAGGAGGTCGGGGTCCAACCCCTGGGCCTCGTAGAACTTCTTGACCGCCTCGTAGTAGTGGTTCGCGTAGGCGGCGAAGTCGCCGTCGGCTCGGGGGATGCGCTGCTCGGGCATGGCGGTTGTCTCCGCGACCGTCCGCGCCCCTCGCACGAGCGTGCGAACCAGCCGGACGCCCGTTCCATCGACCGGAACAACCGTCCACTTCACTCGAACGCCCGTCCGAGCGTGATGCGCGGCAGTCCGCGCCTCCCGAACGCCCGTCCACATGGCAAGGACGCCCGTCCCGATCATCGGGACGGGCGTCCTTGTGGCCGGGACGGGCGCCGCGGGCGGGCACGGGCCGGGATCGGAAGGGTTCTGGGCGTCCGGGGCGGCCCGGTCGGTTCAGGCGTGAGCGCCCGCCATCCTCTCGCACGACTGGGCGCACTGGCGGCAGACCTTGGCGCACCGCGTCATCATCTCGTCGCCCTTGCCCAGCCGCTCGCACGACTCGGCGCAGGCGTTGCAGATCTCGGCGCACTCGCGGCAGACGTGGGCGCTGTGGTGCGAGGAGCGGCCCATGAAGCACGCGGCCAGGGCGCAGATCTCGGCGCAGTCGCGCATGAGGCCCTGGTGCTCGGGCGCGGCGTGCTCGCCCCCCATGTGGAGGCAGTGGTGCGAGCACTGGTTGCAGATGAGGGAGCACTCGCCGCAGGTCTTCATGCAGTCGAGCATCTCTTTGGAGGGCATCATGTGGGGCATCGGTCGTTTCCTTTCGGGGATCAGGGCCTGCGCGGGGATACACCCCCGCGGTGGGTTGGGGGCGGACAGGTACCCCCTCAAGCAATATGGCGAGCTTCATTAGCCCAGCGTGAACGCCGGGCGGCGTTCGTCCTCATCGTCCGTCGAGCGCGGCCCGACGCCGGCTCGCGTCCGGTTGCGTCGTGCATCGTGTTCCATCTCTCCGAGGAGTCCCCACATGACCATCGTCACCCGATCCGCCGCCGTTGTGTTGCTCGCCGCCGCTGCCGCCATCGCGCTGGCGCAGGCCGGGGGCCAGCCCGCGGCCTCTCCCGCCCACGAGGCCTCGGCGAGCGCCGCGGCGCGGCTGGCCGCCGCCGAGAAGGCGTGCAAGATGCTGCACGACCTGGACGACGGCTCGCCGATCGCGCACCAGACGCCCGAGCACTCGTACCTCTGGTCCCTGCGGCGCTTCGAGGCCCAGCGCGACGTCGAGCTCGCCAAGGACCACGGCGTGGCCGCGGCCCGGCGGCACCTGGACCACGTCCGGGCGCTGGCCGCCAAGGTCGCGGGCGCGAACGCCAAGGGCGCGTTCTCAACGTTCGACGTCGCCGCCACCGAGTACTACGTCGCCGAGGCCGAGGAACTCCTCGCCAAGGCCCGGGCCAAGTGAGCCGCGCGTTTTCCCGCTGACCGATTGCCCAGTCCCCCGCACGCAGGAGCACACGCCATGATCGACCACCGCACGTCCCACTCTCCCGACCGCGTTCCCAAGCCGCTCTCGGAGCGCCTTAAGGCCGAGACCCGCGCCGACCACTCCCGCGCCGAGACGCACCCGCTCATGGCCGCGATGGTCTCGGGCCGGATCGACCGCGCCACGTACGCCCGCTACCTCGGGCAGATGCGGCACGTCCACGCCACCCTCGACGCCGCCCTGCGGGCCGGGGCCCAGAAGCACGGGGCCCTGGCCGTCGTCGTGCGCGAGCAGTACCTGCACGAGCCGGCCATCCGGGCGGACCTGGCGACCCTGGGCGAGCGGGCGGAGGACCATCCGCCGCTGCCGGCCACGCGCCTCTTCTGCGGTCGGATCAGCGCCCTGGCCGAGGACGACGCGGTGGCGCTGCTGGGCACGTTCTACGTGCTGGAGGGCTCGACCAACGGCGGGCGGTTCATCGCCCCGGCGGTGCGCAAGGCCCTGGGCCTGCCCGCCGCGGGAGGGCCGGGCTCCGGCACCGAGTACTTCGAGCCCCACGGCGAACGCCAGCGCGAGCGCTGGTCGTACTTCAAGGCCGCGCTCGACATCCTGACCCTGCCCGCCTCCGAGTGCGACCTGATTGTCGCGGTCGCCGTCGACGCCTTCCGGGGCGTGCACGACATCTTCGAGGATCTGATGCACCCGCCCGCGTCGAGTCGCGGCGATCCGTCGCGGCCCGGGCCGATCGTGGAGTTCCCCGCGCGGGCGGGGGAGGAGGCGCCGACGCACCCTACCGAGTAAGGACGCAGCCGCGGCGTGCGCGGCCAAACACCCGCCCGGGCGTTCACGTTGTCCGCCCCGAGCATCGTCCATCCGATCGTTCCATTCATCATTTCAAGGAGTTCTGACATGAAAAGCACGAAGCATTCCAACCTGTTCCTCTCTCTCGCCGCGGGCCTGGCCCTCTCGGCAGCCGCTCCCGCGCTGGCGCAGCACGGCCACGGCAAGGACGACGGACACGGCCAGTCCGGGCACAAGGACGACGGCCACGCGCACGGCGAGGTCGCCAAGGCGGGGTCGTTCGCCGACGCGGTGAATCGCATCGCCGCCGATATCAAGGCGATGGACACGGCCTTGGCGGGCGGTTCCATCTCGGGCGTTTCGGACAAGGCCAACGCCGTCGCCACGCTCGCCAAGACCCTCGGGGCGCTGTCGCTCGCCAAGGACAGCGGCGTGCCGCGCGAGAAGGTCAAGGAGATCAATGCCGCCAGCAAGGAACTCGCCGAGGCGGCCGACAACCTGCACAACATCGCCGACGCGGGCGACCTGGCCAAGAGCAAGGCGGCGTTCGCGCCGGTGAAGGCGGCGGCAGCGAAGGTCGCCGCGCTCGCGCCCGCCCCCCCCGCGACGGCGGACGGGCACGACCAAGGCCACGGGCACGAGACCACCGCACCGACTCACAGCGTCACGGTGACCGCCGAAGGTGGCAAGGCCATCGAAGCGGGCAAGGCGGCGGCCATGATCTTCTCCCTCAAGGACGCCAAGGGCGAGCCCGTCAAGGACCTGGACATCGTCCACGAAAGGCCGTTGCACCTGCTGGTGGTGAGCAAGGACCTCTCGTGGTTCGCGCACGAGCACCCGAAGCGCCGCGCCGATGGTATGTTTGTTCAGCCCATCACCTTCCCCGCCGGGGGCGAGTACACGCTCTACTTCGACTTCACGCCCAAGGGCTCGCCGCAGCAGGTGGTGCCGGTGAAGGTGACGGCGAGCGGCACGCCCAAGGCCGCCGTGCCGCTGGCGGTTGATGCCGACAAGCCCAAGACCATCGACGGCTTCACGGTCGCGCTCGACACCGGGGGCGCCGTCAAGGCCGGTGGCGCGGCGCACCTGGTGTTCACGGTCACCAAGGACGGCAAGCCCGTGACCACGCTCCGCCCGTACCTGGGCGCGATGGGGCACCTGGTCATCATCAGCCAGGACGGGACGCAGTTTGTCCACGCGCATCCGCACGAAGGCGGCGAGCACGGCGAGGGACACGGCGCGGGCGGGCATGATGCCCATGGGGGGGGCGGTGGGCACGGTGAGGGCGCGAAGAAGGACGAGCACACGGGGGGAGCGGGTCACGGTGGCGCAGCGCCCAAGGCAGCGGACGCGGGCAAGGGCATGGGCGGTCCCAAGGTGGACTTCGAGGCCCACTTCAAGCAGCCGGGAATCTACAGGGCTTGGGGCCAGTTCAACGTGGGCACCGCTGAGAAGGAGCAGGTCTTGACCGTGCCCTTCACCTTCACCGTCGAGAAGGGTGCGGCGGACGGCCACGGGGAGAGACACGGCGCGGCCCCGGCGAACACCGTCTGCCCAATCACCGCCGACGCGGCGGATGCCAAGATCACCCGCGATTTCAAGGGCCAGGCCGTCGCCTTCCACGATGCGGCCTCCGCCGCCAAGTGGGACGCGATGAGCGACACCGACCGCATGAGCAAGTTCGTCGCCGCGATCGCGGCCTCTTCGGCCAAGGGTGGACATGATGGCGACGACGCCATGCCCGCGGGCGTGGACGCCGACGAGGAGCGCGCGCTCTACCTGACACCCGGCGGCATCTATACGGAGGCCGACATCCGGGCCAATGGCTCCATGACCGCGAGCGACAAGTACAGGGGAAAGATGGCCAAGCACGACATGAAGCCCAAGACCGGGGACAAGATCTGCCCGATCACGATGACCAAGGCCAACCCCAAGTTCACGTGGATCATCGGAGGCAAGACCTACGAGTTCTGCTGCCCGCCGTGCATCGACGAGTACGTGCTGCTCGCCAAGACCTCGCCCAAGGAGGTCCTTGATCCCAGCGAGTACGTGAAGAAGTGATCGTCTCCGCCGCGGTGCGCGAGAGCCAGCGCGGCGGCATCCCGTGTACCCACACCGATGGGCCTCCCATCGTTCATTCAACAGTCCCAATCCACGTTTCCCGGAGTCAGATCCATGAAGAAAGCCCCCGTCTTGTTCATCCGTCCACTCGCCGCGCTCGTTCTCGGCGGTGGAATCATCAGCGCCGCCGCCTGGGCGGCGCAGCCCCAGCCGCCAGCCGCTACGCCCACGCAACCCGCCGCATCAGCACCGGCCCAAGGTGCGCCTAAGCCCGTCAACAAACTCTGCCCGATCATGGAGAACGAGGTGGACGCCGAATCGCCCACGCGCCAGTTCAAGGGCGTGACTATCGGCTTCTGCTGCCCCGGCTGCGATCGCAAGTGGGACCGCAAGTCCGACGAGGCGAAGATGGCGCTCCTGACCAAGATGGCCCCGGAAGCGGTCGCGGCGATCAACGCGGCAAGCAACCCGGCACTGAAGGTCGCGCGCGACTACATCGCCGCGTGCGGCAAGGCCGACGTGACGGCCCTCGACGCACTCTTCCTGGACAGGGGCCGCGCGACGGTGAGCGAAAACGCGGGCGATGAGGGGACGTGGGAGACCTACCGGGATCGCCACCTGCTGCCCGAACTCAAGGAGATGCCCGGCTTCGTCATGACCGTGGCGAAGGAGGACGTGCAGACCTTCGGCACGACCTCGATCGTCCGGCAGATCGGCTCGTTCACCGTGCCCGACCCCAACCACCCCGACGCGCCTCGGAAGTTCTTCGCCGCCGTGACCTATGTCGTGGTGGACGACAGCGGCACGCCCAGGATCGCGCACCTGCACTGGTCGAGCCGGGCGGAGAAGAAACCCGCCGCCGACGCCTCCGCGAAGCCCGAGACCGGGCATGGCGCGAGCGGCGGCCACGAGCACAAGTAATCGCAACCACCGTCCCGCTCCGCCGACGCGGCGTGGGACGCTTCCGCGAGCCAAGGTCGGCCGAACGGTTCGGCGAGCCGAGGTTGGCTTTCCTCAGGAGATTCTCACATGATGTTCCCACGTCCCACCGTCCTCACCTCCATGCTCTCCATGACCGCCATCTTGTTCGCCGGTGGATGCACCACGGACAAGCACACCATGACACCGGCCCAGCCGGGGCAGGTCTCGGTCTGCACCAAGTGCTATGACGAGATCGCCAAGGTGCGCGGTTCGTACAACCCTCGAACAGGTCAGCGATTCGACCACACGATCAAGACGCACCGCTGCGACGAGTGCAAGAGTGACATGAGCATCTATGAGCAAGGCGGCGTGCTCAAAGTCCGCTGCGCGTCGTGCGCACCCGAGGGTGTGGACTGCGACCGGTGCATGCCTCGCGCCGCCAAGTAAGTGCTCCCGTCCCGCTGCTCTTCCGCCGCTCCCCCGGAGACTCCGTTCATGACCTGCCATGCTCTGTCTGTCACCCATCACTTCTCTCGCATAGTTGCCACCACGGCGCTCGCACTGGTCGCGTTCGCTGGCGGCTGCGCCTCGCTCGACCCGTCTACGGATCTGCGGCGAGCGGGGGCGGTCGTCGCGGATCGGTCCGGCCTGCCCGTGGACTGGACGGTGCCGTGGGCAGACCGGAACCCGCCCTGGGACGGCAGGTCGCCGCTATCAATGGAGCAGGCGGCGACCACCGCGCTGATGAACAACCGGGCTCTTCGAACCCAGGTCGAGCAGATCGCTGCCGGGAGAGCGGATCTCGTCCAGGCCGGGCTGCTGCCCAACCCGGTCCTCGCGCTGGCGCTGCGGTTCCCGGTGGATCCCGTCGCGGGATACTCGCAGGTCGGCGCGACCGTCGTCCAGGATCTGGTCTCCCTGTGGCTGCGCCCAAGCCGCATCCGCGCAGCGGACGCCCGGCTCAACGAAACCGTGTTGACGGTGTCGGATTCGGCGCTCCGTCTGGTGGCCGACGTGAAAACATCCCACGCGCAGGTGGTCTTCGGTCAGCGGGCGGTGGCGCTCACACATGAGAACATCGCAATGGTCGAGCGCTCGATCCAGGCGCTCCAAGACCGTGTGCGGGGCGGAGAGGGCACGCCCCTCGACCCGAACCGAGCGAGGCAGCAACTCCTGTCGTTGCGAGCGGACTTGGCGTTGCAGGAACGGGAACTGGCCAAGGAGAAGCGGAGACTGCTGCTGCTGATCGGACACGCGGGCGAGGATGCGGCATGGACGGCCGCGGAAGAACACTACGACGACCATCCTGTTCATCGGCCGCAGTTGCCAACGGGGCTCGACGAATCGGCCGTTGTGGTACTGGCGACGAGTCAGCGGCTTGACGTAGCCGCCGCTCGCGCGGTCGTGCAGGCCCGTGCGGCGGAGCTGACCGAGCAGGAACGGAGCCGCATCAAGAGCCTCGGCCTCGGCGTTGCCTTTGAGCAGACCGAGGACAAGGCGCGGTTCGTCGGCCCGGACGTCGAGGTCGCGATCCCCATCTTCGATCTGAACCAGGCCCAGATCGCAAAGGCGGGCTCGCTCGCGCGGGCCTCGCTGGCCGCGTACGAGGACACCATCCAGCGCGCCGTGGCAGCCGCCCGTGTCGCCTTTGTCGAGGCGCGAAGCACCGGGGCGATCGCGGCGGAGTTCCGCCGCGACCTGATCGCGCTGGCCGAGACGAACCTTGAGCTGGCGTCCAGGTCGGTGGCCGCGGGCCAGGACGATGTTACGGTGCTCCTCGAATCGCAGCGCGCCGTCATCGAGGCAAGGATCCGCCTCAACGAACTGGAGCGGGATGCGGCACTTGCGCGGATCGAACTCGAGTTCGCGGTCGGGGGCCGGCTCTCGGGAACAGAAGATCGCGAGGTGTCTCCGCCTCCAGTCGAAGGCGGTGGCCCGTGATCACGCTACCCCTGTATCACGCAATGCCAGCCAGCATTGGCGACTCACTTCTTCGCTCGACGTGCTCGTGCGGAGCGACCCTTCGGGGTGATCGCTTTCGTCTTTCCGTCGTGACAAAGGTGCGAGAGCATCAGCGACGAGACGTCCGCCATCGTCGTGCCCTTGAGGAACTCGATCTGCTTGTGGTGCATCGCCATGCACGGGCACCCGGGCGGGCACGCGCCGTCCGCGGCGCAGTGGCCGAACCCGAACATGCAGCGGCACTCAACTACCGGATCGTCCAGGAGCACGCACAGGTCGTACATCGTGATGCTCGACGCCGGCCTGGCGAGTTCGACTCCACCGCCGACCCCTCGCCGGGTCTTGACGAGCTTCTTGCGGGCCAGTGCATAGATCACCTTGGCCAACGTCGGCTTGGAAATCCCTGTTCGCTCGGCGATCTGCGGGATCTGAAGCCCACCTTCTCCGGCCCGGGCGATGAGCCCCAGACAGGTCGCGGCAACTCCAACCTGTCGAGTGAGCATCGGGGATTCCTGACGGGCCTTGCGGCTGCTGGGGGTTCGCGGCTGGTTCGAGTACGACAAGGCCATCGTATCGGCGTTCTGTTGGCGGGTTCTGTCCGTCACGGCGCTTCCGCGTCCCGCACCTGTGGCGAGGCCCGTCGCCTTTCCCAGTTCCAGGGCGCGAACTTCCGGGGCGTCTTGACGGTATACATCCAAAGAGGATATGCTATGGATGTTTGACACAGCCACCACGCCTTCGTCTGCTCAGCCAGTCGCCTCTCGAAAAGGAGATCACACATGAACCGTGCACGCATCATCGTCCTCGCCTTGATCGCCGGCACCGCGCTGGCGGCAGTTGCCCTCGCCCAGTTGCAGCCCGCGGCTTCTGGCCAGCCGCCCGCCGGCGTCGACCCGGCCACTCACGCCGCTCACGTCGCCCAAGGCGCGGGGGCACACACACCCCCCGCGACTCAGCCCGCCGACAACGCCGAGCTCGCCAAGCAGTTGGCCGAGCTCCGCGCACAGATCGCACAGCTCCAAGCCGCTCTGGCGAAGGGGCAGGCGGCTGGAGGTTCGCCGCAGGCAGCAGGCGGCATGCAGCCGGCCATGCCTCCGGGCCGCATGCCGATGGGCCCCGGCATGGGGATGAAGCGGATGGGGAGCGGGTCGATGCCTCCCGCCGGCGGCGGGATGTCGGGCATGCCCGGGATGGCTGGCGGTGGCGGAGGCATGCCGAGCGGAGGGGGCGGGGGCGGCATGGGCATGATGGACATGGACCAGATGATGATGGGAGGGATGTCGGGAGGTGGGTCCGGCGGCATGTCTGGCATGTCGGGTAGCGGCGGCATGATGGACCAGATGATGAGCATGGGGATGTCGCGCATGGGCGGCGGCATGAACACCGGCGGGATGGCGTCCGCACTCCCTGGATTCCCGGGCGCCTCGCACATTTACCACCTCGGTGCGACCGGCTTCTTCCTCGACCACGCCTCGCACATCACGCTGACGGTCGAACAACAGAAGCAGCTTGGTGAAATCAAGGAGCAGTCGCTGCTCAACCAGGCGACGCTCCAGCGGAAGATCGACCAGGCCGAGCAGGAGCTGTGGGATCTGACCGGGAGCGACGCGCCGGACTCGTCCAAGATCGAGGCGAAGGCGCGAGAGATCGAGCAGACCAAGAGCGAGCAGCGGATCGAGTTCATCCGCGACGTGGGCAAGGCCGCTGGCGTGCTCACCGACGAGCAGCGCAAACAGCTCACGGGCATGGCGCCGCCCGCTCCAGCGCCGGCGAACCAGCCTGCTGCCATGCCCGGCATGGGTAGCGGCGGCGGCATGAGCGACATGTGAACCGGCGTTCCATATCAGCCACAAGGAGAACACAGCATGAGCATGCGAGACCCCCACTGCAGGCCGGGAGGTACGGTCGTGTCGATCAAGGCCCCCGACGCGAAGCAGGTCTTCGTCGCCGGCACGTTCAACAACTGGAGCACCACATCGCATCCCATGAAACGCACGACCCGTGACGGCCGCTGGGTGCTCGACCTCGATCTGGCTCCCGGAACCTACGAGTACAAGTTCGTTGTGGACGGCCAGTGGTGCTGCGAGCCGGGGTGCGACAAGGCCTTCGACGGCTGCCCGGGCTGCGTCCCCAACGAGCACGGCACCATGAACCGTCTGCTCGTCGTCGCGGAACTGCCCACGGGTGCGATGCCCGCTGTCGGCCAGAGGCTATGAGTGCGCCGCATGGACCCCGAGAAGGCCAGCCAGCTTCGTAGCGCCGTCGTGTGGACAGTCGTCCTCACGGCGGTGCACTTTGTGCTCGGCACGCGCACGCACGCCGTCCACGGCCTGCACATCGCGCTGGCAGGCCTGTTCATGGTGCCCGTCATCATCGCGGCGGTGGCGATGGAGCGGCGCGGCGCACTCATCGCCGCCGCGGCGATCAGCGGGATCTACCTGCTGCATCTCCTGCTCAACTGGCGGAACTCACCCATGTCCAATCCCGACCAGTTCGCGTGGCCCGTGGTGTACGTCGTGGTCGGACTCACCGCAGGACAGCTTGTGCACACCGCCAACTACCGGAAGTGGCAGCGGGACGAGGTGATTAGGAAGTCTCAGCGCACCGAGATGGTGCAAGGCCTCACCGGCCTCCTGACGGTTCTTGGCGTAAGGGACGCCGCGACGCTCGCGCACTCTCGCCGGGTCGCGGCGATCGCCGTGCGGATTGGTGAGCAGATGGGCCTGGACAGCGTGGTGGTCAACGACCTTCGCCTCGCGGGGCTCGTGCACGACATCGGCAAGGCCGGTGTGCCCGACGACATTCTCTTCAAGGACGGGAGCCTCACGGAGGAGCAGACCGTCGTGATGCGGAGTCACGTCGACCTCGCCGTCTCCATGCTCCGGGCCATCCCGGGGACCGACACCATCGCGAGGATCGTGTCGCAGCATCACGAGTGCCCGGACGGCAGCGGCTATCCGCGCGGGCTGCGGGCCAAGGCGATCGACCCCGCGGCCAGCATCCTACGCGTCGCTGACGTGTACGCGGCACTCACCGAACCGAGGCCCTACCACACGCCCACGGACACCAGCGCGGCGCTCGCGGTGATGTCCGAGCTGAGCGGTAGCAGAATCGACGCCGCGGCATTCGCGGCGCTGCGCGCGGTCGTCGGACATGCCGCCGCCAGCGACATCATCGAGTCAGGAAGCACGCCCGCGTTCAAGGAGGTTAACACATGAGGCGCGGGCGAGCGGCATTGTCTCTCGGCCTCGGCGTCGCGCTCTGCGTGCCGCTCTCTGTGGCCGCGCAGGTCAGTCCCGAGGAGCACGCCAAACACCATCCCGCGCCGGCAGGTGTGCCACAGTCGCCGCCAGCAACCTCCACCGGCGCGGGAGCGATGTCGGGCATGGCGGACATGATGCAGGGCATGGGGACAACACCGCCGAAGGAGCTGTACCCACGGCTCATCGGGCTCCCCGCACTCTCTCCGGAACAACTCGCCGAGCTGCAGCGCGACGCACATGCGCGCATGGAGTCCGGGACGCGGGCCGTGTCGGACGCGCTCCAGGTGCTCCAGGAGGCCGCGGCCAGGAACGACTACGCCGCGATGCAGGACGCGGTGGGACGAATGCGGGAGGGCCTCGCCCGGTTCGACAGTGGCCTCGCGGCCCACCGTGCCGCCGCCGCGGGCGCTTCGCCCCAGCAGATCGCGCTCGAGTGGTTCAAGAGAGAGCTGAGCCTGCCGATGCACGCCCCCCCCATGACGCACGGGTGGCTGGGCTGGTCCCTGTGGCACTGGGCGGTCATGGTCTTGCTGAGTGCCTTCGCGGTCGTGATGGTGCTGATGTACGTCGTCAAGATGAGGCGGGCTACAGCTCTCCTGGCACGCTTGACGGAGCCGCCGCCGGGCGCCGTGGTCGCCATACCGACCCCCACCCCGCCCGCCACAGGGTCGTCTGGCGTCGATCCACAGGCCCCTCCACCCACGGCATCCGTGTCCGATCGCGCACAGCAGTCGACCGGCACCTGGAGCGGCTCGCTCCGCGTCGCCAGCGTCTTCGACGAGACGCCGGGGATCAAGACCTTCAGGCTCGTCAATCCGACGGGCGGGCCGGTGCCCTTCGAGTTCCTCCCCGGCCAGTTCCTGACGCTCGCAGTAGCCCAGGCGGGCAGCACCACCAAGCGTTCGTACACGATCGCATCTTCCGCCGAACAGCGGGGATACGTGGAGATCACTGTCAAGCGTGAGGAGAAGGGGGTGGTGTCGCGGTACCTGCACGACCGCGTCGCGCCGGGCGATCTGCTCCAGGTCGCCGCGCCCCAGGGCCGCTTCACGTTCACGGGCGCCGAGGCGGACGGGATCGTGTTGATCGGCGGCGGGGTGGGCATCACTCCTCTCATGAGCGTGGTGCGATCGCTCACGGACAGGGGTTGGGACAAGGACATCTTTCTGCTCTTTGCCTGCCGCACCTCGGCGGACTTCGTGTTCCGGGAAGAACTCGAGCGCCTGCAGAAGCGGCACCCGAATCTGCACGTCGTCGCGACCATGTCCCGCGCCGACGGCACCGCATGGATGGGCCCGAAGGGTCGCATGACCAAGGAGCTCATCACCCAGTCCGTGCCGGACATCGCGCGTCGAAGGGTCCACCTGTGCGGCCCGGCAACCATGATGGACGCCACGCGAGCGATGCTGCTTGAGCTCGGCGTCCCCGGCGAGCAGATCCGGACCGAGGCATTCGGCCCGGCCGGCAGCAAGAGTGACCGGCAGGCGACGGTCCAGGCCGCGATGGTCGAGCCTTCGCCAGCGACGCCTGTGGTGGCATTCACCATCTCCAATCGATCGGCCCCCTTGCCGCCGGGGACGAGCGTGCTCGAGGCCGCCGAGCATGTGGGCGTGGTCATCGATAACTCTTGCCGAGCGGGAACCTGCGGGCAATGCAAGGTCCGGCTCAGGAAGGGGTCGGTGACGATGGCCGTCGAGGACGCGCTGTCGCCTGAGGAGAAAGCGAACGGCATCGTCCTCGCATGCCAGGCCCAGGCGACGACCAACCTCGAAGTGGAGGCCTGAGCGATGCAGGAACGTGAACGGGCCATCGTGACTGGATTGCTGCTGCTCCTCCTGGTGCTGGCGCTCGGGTTCTCCGTCCACCGCGACCCGCGTTTCCCGGGCAGCCTCGCGGGCGGCGTGCTGGGGATCTCCGCGGCCGCGCTGATGCTCGTGCCGCTGGCATACCTCGTGGTCAAGCGCCTCCCGTTCCTTAAGGGGCCGGTGACGCGTGTTGTGTCGATGCGCACGCTGCTGGCCGTCCACATCTACGCGGGCGTGCTCGGACCGATCCTCGGCGTGCTGCACAGCGGGCACCGCTTCGAGAGCCCGCTGGGGATCGCGCTGACCGCGATGATGCTCATCGTCGCCGTGAGCGGCTTCGTCGGACGCTACCTCATGGGCCGCCTGAGCGCCGACTCGCGCGAGCAGCAGCAGATGCTCGCCGGGATGCGCGTCGCGTACGAGCGGACGGCCGGCGAGCTGGCCAAGGAGCCCGAGGCCGCTGCGGCCCTGCGGCCGTTCGCGGGATTCTTCTCGCGTCTGGCCGCCCCCTTCTTCGTAGCCGACCCAGCCGCGGGCGCTGGCCGCCCACCCGGCGTGCGCGAGCGAGCGATTCGGCTGTCCGAGTCGATGGCCGACCTCGAGTACGCCATCAAGTCTCACGAGGTCGTCAAGGACGCGTTCGGCCGTTGGCTCGCGTGCCACATCGTTATCGCCATCGTGCTCTACGCGCTCCTGGCCGTCCACGTCTGGTCGGCGTGGTACTTCGGGATCAGGTGGCTGCCATGAAGAGGATCGAGATCATCTACGCGGTCGTGACACTCGGGGCTCTGGGTGCGGCCGCGGCGCTGCCGCTGATGTCGCACCGCGGAGGCACGTCCGCGGCTCCCGGATGGGGCGAGTTCGTGAACCCGGGCAGGCTCTCGTTGAAGCATGAGTTCCTCGCCGACCGCTGCGAGGCATGCCACACGCCGCACAAGGGCCCGACGGCCGACAAGTGCGTGGCGTGCCACGCGTCGGGGGCGGTGACCGAGGGTGTTCTCGCCAAGCAGAGCACGCGGTTCCACGCCGACGTCGGGACGTGCTCGGAGTGCCATGTCGAGCATCTCGGACGCGAGCGCCGCCCGATCGACATGGTGCACGCCGCGCTCGTCGACCACGCCGAAGAGTCGGCGTCCAGCGGCGCGCTCACCGAGGCGGACGCCCGCTCCATCATGGCGGCCCTCGGCGTGGCCTCGTCGCGGCCGGCGCCGCACCCCCGGATCACCCCGCGCGAGCTGGCGCTCGACTGCAACGCGTGCCACGCCAATCAGGAT
Source organism: Phycisphaeraceae bacterium (assembly GCA_015200025.1). Lineage (GTDB taxonomy): Bacteria > Planctomycetota > Phycisphaerae > Phycisphaerales > UBA1924 > UBA2396. The sequence goes on from CP054186.1 coordinate 2,753,607, forward strand.
CCGCACCGGGGGCTCATGGGCAGCGGCTGCGCCTCCTGCCACGCCACCAGCGCGGCCGTCGGCGGATGGTCGATCCGCGAATTCCGCCACCCCTCCGCGTTGTCGACCGACTGCGCGCAGTGCCATCAGGCCCCGCCCAGCCACTACATGGAGCACTTCTCGATGGTGTCGATGAAGGTCGCCCGGATCGAGAGCGCGGACGTGAGCCAGTGCTACCTCTGCCACAAGACGAACTCGTGGAACGACATCAAGGGGGTCGGTTGGTACAAGCACCATTGACGGCGCGCGTCGCTGTCTGCGGTCGTCAAGCAGGAGTCAAAGGAGTTCACGCATGCGCCCGAACGCTGGTATTTGGGTTTCTGGCTCACTCGTTCTTCTCGCGGCACTCGCCGTGGGCTGCTCCACAACGCCGCATCGTCAGTCGGACTCGGTGGCCGACGGAGTCCGGGTTTGCCGTTCGTGCTACGACGCGGCGAAGAGGGAGGTGCATCTCTGGGGCGAGTACCGAGGAGGTGGCTGGCGGCACGTCGAGTACCGGCGCGTACATCAGTGTCCCGAATGCAGAACGGATGTGTCCATCTACGAACAAGAAGGGGAGCTCAGGCTTTGGTGTGCCAAGTGTGCGCCGGAAGGTGTGGACTGTGACAAGTGTTTGCCACCCGTCTCGAACCGACGATAAGCCGCATGCATACATGACGTTCGGATTTCCCCATGCTCGAAGTGTCTATCAACGCCGCATCACGAGTCATCGAGGCCATCGCCGCGGTGATGATCGTCGCCTCGACTGTGATGGGGGTGTTCGAGGTCGCTCGTGCTGCAATGGCTCGTGATCTCGACGGTCAGGTCACGACTGCCCGTCTCCGCCTCGCCGGACGGTTGGTATTGTCCCTGGAATTCCTCATTGCCGCCGACATCCTCAAGACCGTGACCACCCCGACCCTCGAGGGCATGGGCCTGCTCGCGGGTGTGATCGTGATCCGCACCGTCCTCAGCCTGTCCATCGCCTTCGAACTCCGCAAGGCAACAACTGCCAGCCAACCTGCCTCTGTCATTCCAGCCACGGAGCCCTCTCCATGACCCTCAGTCGTTCATCCCGCGCGGCATTGTCGGCGGTGTGCATCTTCACGTTGGCCGGTTGCGTGTCCGTCCGGCCCGACGAGCGCTTCGGCGACGTGCGCTCCGCCGCCGCCGAGCGCCTCGGGCCGGCGACGTCTCGGGTGCACTGGCGACTGGGTGGGCCCGAAGACGCGGACGCCGATGGGTTCGTGTCCGGGCTGCTCGCACAGCCCCTCACGGCCGACGCCGCGGTGCAGGTCGCCCTGCTCAGATCGCGCGAGCTCCAAGCCGTCTATGAAGACCTCGGCGTGGCTCAGGCCGACCTCGTCCACGCGGGGCTTCTCCGCAACCCCGACTTCGCCGGCTTCTTCCGCATACCCGACCGCGGGCCCAGCGGCGTCAACTGGAACGTGGGCCTGGACCTCTGGCTGGACGTGTTCCTCGTACCCCTTCGCAAGCGCATCGCGGGCAACGACCTCGACGCGGCGCTGCTGCGCGTCACGGACGCGGTGCTCGACAAGGCGACACGCGTCCGCGTTGCCTGGCACCGGCTCGCCGCGGATCAGCGCGTACTCGAGCACCAGCGCGCCCTAGCAGACTTCGGCGCGGCCGCGCGGGACATCGCGGAGCAGCAGTTCCCGCTCGGCCACGTCCCGGAGATCGAACTCGCCCGGGAACGTCTTGCCGCCGCGGAGGCGGCCATCGCACTGGACCAGGCCGAGTCGGCCGCCCGGATCAGCCGCGAGGAGCTCGGGCGGCTCCTGGATCTAACCGACGGCCTCACGCCTTGGTCGATCGCCGCGAACGACGATCCGGTGCCGTCCGGCGATCCTGACGTCGAAGGAATGGTGACCACCGCGTTGGATCGCCGCCTCGACCTTGCGCTCCTCGCCCGCGAGGTGGAGCAGCAGCGGCTCGGGCTGGAGTTCGACCGCAAGTGGTTCCTCGCCAAGGGGAGCGTCGGCGTCGAGACCGAACGCAGCAGTGAGGGAGTTCAATCCACCGGCCCGCACTTCAGCGTGGAACTCCCCATCTTTCACCAGCACCAGGCGGTTTACGCCCGGCGGGAGGCACTCATCCGCCAGGCGGAGGAGCGTTTGGCGTCCCGCCGGGGCGCGGCCCGCGCCGAGGTGCGCACTGCGGCCGAGCGGATGGCGCTCGCCCGTCGTTCACTCGCTCGCTACGAGCGCGTGATCCTCCCTGAGCGGCGGAAGGTCGGCCAGCTCGCGCTCGCTGAGCACAACGCCATGATCACGGGCTACCCCGAACTGCTCGCAGCTAAGAGCGCCGAGGCCCGCTCGGCCATCGACGCGGCGCGAGCCCAGCAGGACTACTGGACCGCCCGCGCCGAGCTTGAGCGTGCGATGGGCGTTCGCGTCCCTAAGCGCGCGGAGGCCATCGTCGCTCCCCCCGCTGGTGTCCCTTCCCAGCCACCTCCAATGGCGATGCCCGACATGCCGGGCATGAAGCACCCCTGACTCAATCGCACACGCCCAGCAAACCGATCGACCGGAGTCCTCGACTATGAGCCAGCCCATCACACGCAGACAAGTGCTCACCGCGACCGCGGGCGCCTTCGCCGCCGCCCCTCTGCTCGCGGCGATGCAGCCGCAGCACGAGGGCCATGTCCCATCCAAACCCGTGCCTCCGTCAAGGCCGCCCGCATCCCATGCCGCCGCACCCGCCAACGGCACCCGCGGGTACCGCCCCGTGATCGCTCTCGACACGCCGACCCTGCCTTACGAGCTCGACAACGGCGTGAAGGTCTTCAGGCTCGTGGCCGAGCCGGTCCAGCGCGAGTTCGCGCCGGGGGTGGTGGTCAACTGCTGGGGATACAACGGGCAATCGCCCGGCCCGATGATCGAGGCCGTCGAAGGCGACCGCGTCCGCATCCTCGTGACCAACAGACTGCCCAAGGGCATCCATACCACCGTGCACTGGCACGGCATCCTGCTGCCCAACGGCATGGACGGGGTGGGCGGGCTGACGCAGAAGCACATCCGCGAGGGCCAGACGTTCCGGTACGAGTTCACGCTCCGTCAGCACGGCACGTACATGTACCACCCGCACTTCGACGAGATGTTCCAGATGGGCCTCGGGCTCATGGGCCTGTTCGTGGTGCACCCGCGCGAACCTTCGGTGCGCGCCGTCGACCGCGACTACGCGATCCTCCTCAACGAGTGGCTCGTGCGGCCCGGCTCGGCCACGCCCGACCCAACGGAAATGACCAACTTCAACCTGTTCACGTTCAACGGGCGGATGTTCCCCGGCACCTCGCCGATGCTCGCGCGTCTGGGCGAGCGCGTCCGGATCCGCATCGGCAACCTGAGCACGACCAACTCGCACCCGATCCACCTGCACGGGTTCTCGTTCAAGGTCACCGGCACCGACGGGGGCCCGATCCCCGAGGCGGGCCAGTGGCCGGAGGTCACGGTGAACGTCCCGACCGGCTCGGCGCGCGACATCGAGTTCGTCGCCGACGCGGAGGGCGACTGGGCCTTCCACTGCCACAAGGTCCACCACCTGATGAACGGCATGGGGCACAACCTGCCGCAACTGCTCGGAGTCGATCAGGCCGGGCCCGCGGCCCGTCTTGCTCGCCGTATCCCGGGCTACATGCCCATGCCAGCGAGCATGACCGGCATGATGGAGATGGGCCGCCCGCCGAACACGATCGGCAGCGCCACCGAAGGCCCCTTCGACGAGATCGACGCCGGCGGCATGTTCACGCTCGTCAAGGTGCGGGCCGCGTTGGAAGACGGGAAGGACCCCGGCTGGTACGCGCACCCGCCGGGCACCGTCGCCGAGCCTGTCGATGGCTGAGTTGCGCCCGGGCCACTATCGCCCCGCCGAGAAAGGACCACGCCATGTGCTGCGGACCCGGACACAAACACTTGTGGCTGATGCTGCTGGGCTGCCTCGGGCCCCTGCTCCTGATCTTCGTGCTCCCGCTCGTCGGAGTGCGCGAGGGCTGGGTCATCCCGATCGCTCTGGCCGCGATGCTGGCCTGCCATCTCCTCACCGCCACGTTCTCGTGGCGCCGCGGCGGATCCGACCGCGACGCAACGCCGCCCACCGAGTCGGCCCGACGCGAAGGAGGGAGCGACCATGCACATCATTGATCCGCGTCGCTTGGGCTTCGCGCTGGGCGCGACGCTCGCCGTGCTCCACCTTGGCTGCGCCGTCGTCATGGCTCTCGTGCCCAAGGACGCCGCGCTGCACTTCGCCAACGCGCTCGTCCACGGCCTCGACTTCGGCCCCGTTCTGACGTGGGACAAGACGTGGACGCAGACCGCCACGGGAGCCTTCTGCGTCTTCGTCCTCGGATGGTTGCTCGGGGCGACGATCGCCGCGATCTACAACCTGACCGGGCCGCCCCGGCCCACGGCCACGCCCCGCGGCACCGCGCACCCGTCCGGCGGCGAATCTGAGAAGCCCTGAACCCCGCCGGCGCCGAGGATCGCTCAGCGACCGCATTCGATCGTTCCCCGAGGCCTGGCGGGGTGTTGTCCGGGCCGCTGCAAGAACCGTCCGCCGTCGACGACCGTCGCGGGGACAGACAAGGAGTCGATCATGTCCGCTCATTCCGTCTGCGCCGAGACCTGCCATCAGTGCATGGACGCGTGCCTGGCCCTCATCCCGCACTGCCTGGCCCACTGCGTCAAGACCGGCCAGCCCGCCGACCCGGCGCACATCGGCACGCTGATGGACTGCGCCGAGATCTGCGCGTCGGCGCACAGCTTCCTGCACCGCGGCTCCCCGCAGCACGCCGCGGTCTGCGCCGCGTGCGCCACGGTGTGCGACGCCTGCGCCGCGTGCTGCGCCGAACTTGGGCTCGAGGACGCACCGACCAAGGCCTGCGCCGCCGCGTGCAAGGCGTGCGCCGACTCGTGCCGGAAGATGGCCAGGCACTGAACCAACGCGGCTCGTCCGGCGGAAGCCGGTCGGGCCGATTGCCCCGTCCCAGGAGCCGGGCCGAGGCGTTCCGGCGGCCGGGATTCGGTCCCCGCGGGGAGATGGCGCGATCGCGCGATCGCGCCTTGCGGGGGGACGATCGTCCCCCCGGCCCGGACGACCGAACGCGTCGCTCGCACGCCCGTCCATGCCGCACGCACACCCGTGCGATCCGCATGGAAGCCCGCACGAGCCGGCCGGACGCTCGTCCCGTCGCCTCGCGCCCCCGTCCCGCCCATCGGGACGGTCGTCCGACCGACCTGGACGGGAATCCTGAGAGTCCGCGCGGACGCGGCGGACACACACGCCTTACCTCCGCCTGCCCGGGGCAAAGCCACGTCGAACTTCGCGGCCATGGTGGACGCAGATACCCCTGGGGAGTATACTTCGACAAAGGAGTTTCTCATGGACACGACGGCACGGACGAACACGGCCACGACGCTCTCTATCGACGGGATGAGTTGCGGGCAATGCGTGCAGACCGTTACCAAGGCCCTGGCCGCCGTGCCGGGCGTGGGCGTCCGGTCGGTCGCGGTGGGCCGTGCCGAAATCACCGCGCCCGACGGTCCCACCGTGTCCCGGGCCGTGAACGCCCTTGGCGAGGCCGGTTACACGGCCCGAGCGAGCGCGGAGTCGGCGGAAGCCGGTGCTGGACGGGCTCCCGCCGCGGCGTGCTGCGTCGGTGGAAACAAGAACGCCGCGCACGGCCCTTCTCGCGGCTGAAGTCGGGAAGCGGGGCGGCATTCGGTGCCGACAACAAAGGGACACTCACGCATGAAAAAGCAGAGCGAGACGAGCAGCGCACGGGCGGGCGACGCAAAGAGCGCCCCAGTCGTGAGCGGCGCGGGGCGAGCATCTCCTGAAGGCGCACGAGCCGCGGCGTGCTGCGGGTGCGGCGCGGCGGCTGGGCTGGAGGCCGCGCGCGATGGCGTCGGGCCTGGCGCGCACGCAGCGGGCGTGGACCACGACCTCAAGGCGGCGAACCTGAAACACCTCAAGCGGATTGAGGGGCAGGTGCGTGGAATCGCCGCGATGATCGACGAAAACCGCTACTGCGCGGACATCATCCAGCAGTGCGCGGCGGTGCAAGAGTCGCTGCGCTCGGTCGCCAAGAACCTGCTCCGCAACCACCTGTCGCACTGCGCGAACCACGCCATGCACGGCGACGAGGCCCAGCAGGCGGCGATGGTGGACGAACTGATCGCGCTGGTCGGCAAGATCGCCCGGTGACCCCGCTCGGATGCGCCAAGGAGCATTGACGGCATGTACGACGCGCTCGCCCAACTGATTGCCCGTTGGAAGGACGACCCCGGCGGGGCGTACCGCTCGTGGTTCCTGTGGGACCAGCGGATCAAGAACTTTCGTTCGATCCGGGTGGGGATCGCCGAGGTCGTGCGAGAGATCGACGCGGGGACGTTCGGCAACGTCTACAAGGGTTCGTCGCTGGAAACCGTCGTGCATTCGATCGCGGAGCAGCGACAGATCTTCAAGGGGGCAGACCACGCGTTCCTGTGGAAGCCCAAGCTTCGCATCCCGGACATCTACGAGAGCGCGGAGAATCAGAGGGCCTTCGGACGGTTCCTGCACACGTGCTCGTGCTGCGACACCGAGGACGCGGTCGTGCGGGCCGTCCGAACGCTCGCCGATCGGAACATCAAAGGCCTGGGTCCCGCCGCGGCCAACATGCTCTACTTCCTGCACCCCACGCTGGTACCACCCTTCAACACGGCCATCGTCAAGGGGTACAACGCGGTGACCGGCTCGAAGGTCAAGCTCGGATCGTGGGAGCAGTACCTCGCCATGCGCGCCGGCGTGATGCGGATCAACGCCGAGCACCGTGCGCTGCTGAGCAACGATCTCGGAGCAGTCGCGGGCTTGTTGTTCGATGTGGGTCTCGGACGCTACCAAGCCCCGCCGCGCAGCGGCGACACCGATGCGATCGCCGCGTGGGAGGCGGACCTCAGGAACGTCCGCGACGAGTCCGCGGCCGCCGTGAAAGCACAGAAGATCGCCGAGCAGGAGGACCGGTCGCACGCCCAGGTGCAGGGCTGGCTCCGCGACCTGGGCCGCTCGCTCGGCTTTGACGTGTGGGTCGCGGCGAACGACCGCAACCGGCCGCTGGAGGGCGGGCGGCTGTGCGACGGGTGCATCGATGCCCTCCCGCCGGCGCTGGAGCAGTCCACCGGCGTGGAGGCCGTTCGACTGATCGACGTGCTCTGGCTCGAACGAGGCGAGTTCGGCGGCGCATCCCCCGGCCGTGTCGCCGCGGCCTTCGAGGTCGAGCACACCACGAGCATCTACTCAGGCATCGTGCGGATGCTCGACCTCGCGTTGGGTGTGCCCGATCACGCGGGAGTGCGACTGTTTCTTGTCGCGCCCGACGCGAGGGAAGACGATGTGCGGCAGCAACTGGCCCGGCCCGCGTTCCGACGCGTCGCCGATTTCGCCGTGCGCTTCCTGCCCTACGGCGAACTGGATAAACACCGCGAGACAATGGCCCGGTTCGGGACAGGGCTGAAGGCTGTGGAAGCCGTGAGCCGAGTGCTGGTGTAATGAAATGGGAACGCGAGGTGAATCATGAGTTGCAACTGCGGATGCCATGACGACAATGCTCCGGCGACGGGATGGCGAAAGTTCATGCCCTTGATCCTGGGTGCGGTGGTGGTCGGAGCGATCATCGCCGGGGCGGTGCTCAAGAAGGACGACGCAACCAAGCCCTCTTCGCGCTCACCGACAGAGCGAACAACGGCGGCGACCAAGCCCTGAGATCGGCTCGATGTACAAAGGACGATGATGACGAACGCCAACGAAGATCCGCATGGCGGCGAGGCCGCACCGACGGAGACGACTGCCAAAGCGACTATCGAGCGGGCCGATCTGCCGATCGAAGGGATGACGTGCGCTTCGTGCGCGAGCCGGATCGAGAAGCGTCTGGGCAAGCAGCCGGGCGTTGAGTCGGCGAGCGTGAACTTCGCTACCAAGGTGGCGACGGTGAGGTACGACCCGGCGGCGACCGGTCCGGAGCAACTCGCCAAGGCGGTGGACGGCATCGGCTACAAGGCCGTCGTGTCGCCGGTGAAGCAGGGGGCGACGAATCCTCCGCAGGGACACGCGGGCCACGATCACGCCGCGATGCTCGCAGCGCAGACGGCGGGGGAACACGCCGGGCACGCGATGAACGGCGGCCCTAGGGGCGAGGACCACTCGGCCCACTTGAACGTCGGAGAGGCAGAGGCCCGACGGCTGCTGATCAAGACGACCGTCGGGGCCGTGCTATCGCTGCCGGTGCTCGTCATCGCGATGTCGCACGGCAAGATCGACGCCTTCAACGTCCCCTGGACCAACTGGCTCCAACTCGCGCTCACGACGCCGGTCATGTTCTGGTGCGGTTGGCAGTTCTTCCGCTCCGCGTGGAAGGGCTTGCGGCACTTCAGCGCCAACATGGACACGCTGGTGGCGATGGGCACGGGCGCGGCGTACCTCTACTCGCTCGCGGCGACGATCTGGCCGGGGTTCTTCGCTGGAGTGAGCGGAGCCGCGGCTCATGCCGCACACGCCGAAGGCAACATGGGCGGCATGGTCATGGTGCCCGTGTACTACGAGGCCGCCGCGGTCATCATCGTCCTGATCCTGTTGGGCAAGTACTTCGAGGCCCGGGCCACGGGGCGGACGAGTGCGGCCATCAAGCGTCTCATTGGCATGCAGGCTCGGACAGCTCGTGTCGTGCGCAACGGCACCGAGCAGGACGTGCCAATCGAATCTGTCGTCGTTGGTGATCGCGTGTTGGTGCGTCCCGGCGAGAAGATCCCCGTGGATGGACGTGTTGAGAGCGGCCAGTCCGCCGTGGACGAGTCGATGCTCACCGGCGAGAGCGTGCCGGTCGAGAAGACGGCCGGCGACAGCGTTTTCGGCGCGACGATGAACACGACCGGCGCGCTGCGGCTGGTGGCGACCAGGGTCGGAGCTGACTCGGCTCTTCAGCAGATCGTGCGGCTTGTCCAGGAGGCCCAGGGCAGTAAGGCCCCGATTGCCCGCCTGGCCGACAAGATCAGCGGCGTGTTCGTTCCCATCGTGATCGCGATCGCCCTCGTAACGTTCGTGGTCTGGTGGTTCGCTTCGCCGGCGGAATCGCGCCTCAGCATGGCGCTGGTCACGGCCGTCTCCGTGCTCATCATCGCGTGCCCGTGCGCCCTGGGGCTGGCAACGCCGACGGCGATCATGGTCGGCACGGGGCGCGGCGCGGAAAAGGGTATTCTCATCAAGGGCGGCGAGGCGCTGGAGACCGCCCACAAGCTCACCGCCATCGTGCTCGACAAGACGGGCACCATCACGCACGGCAAGCCCGCCGTGACGGACATCATCACGGCACCCGTGGGTGTGCAGGAGACGCTCGATGAACGCGAGTTGCTGCGGTTGGCCGCTTCAGCGGAGCAGCACAGCGAGCACCCGCTCGCCGCCGCGATCGTCCGTGAGGCCTTGGCACGCGGACTGTCGCTCACTGAACCGATCGACTTTCAGGCCGTGGTCGGGAACGGCGTCGAGGCCCAGGTAGACGGGCACGCGGTGCTAGTCGGCAAAGCGGCGTTGCTGGCTCAGCGCAGTATCCAGTCCGCGATGGGGGAGAACGCCGCGGGTCTGGCGGCGCTGGGGCGCACGCCCATGTACGTTGCCGTCGACGGCCGCGAAGCGGGAATTATTGCGGTCGCCGACACGGTGCGACCCGAATCGAAGGAGGCCATCGCCACGATGCATGAGCTGGGTCTCCGCGTGGTCATGATGACCGGCGACAACAAGCGAACGGCCGACGCCGTCGCCTCGCAAGTTGGCGTCGATGTCGTTTTCGCTGATGTACTGCCAAAGGACAAGGCGGACAAGGTCAGGGCCCTTCAGGTCGAGGGGCACGTCGTGGGCATGGTCGGCGACGGCATCAACGATGCACCCGCGCTCGCTCAGGCCGATGTCGGCCTGGCCGTCGGGACCGGCACCGATGTGGCGATGGAGTCTGCTGACATCACGCTCATGCGCGGCGATCTGCGGGCCGTGCCCCAGGCGATCGCCCTTTCGCACGACACCATGCGGACGATCAAGCAGAACCTGTTCTGGGCGTTCATCTACAACATCGTGGGAATCCCCATCGCGGCGGGCGTGCTTTTCCCGTTCACGGGCTGGTTGCTCTCGCCGATTCTCGCGAGCGCCGCGATGGCGTTCAGCAGCGTAAGCGTGGTGCTCAACAGCCTGAGGTTGAGGGCTCGATCAGCGACGTGATTCGTTCGCGTGCCACATTCTTGAGTAGCGTTGCCGATTCTCTTCCACCCACGTCCCCGCGAAGAGATGCGCCGCCTTCAAGAACACGGGCGCGTCCGGGTTGGACTTCGACTCTCCGACCGTCGGGTGGAAGTAGGCCGGCGGATACAGCGCCACGTCGTCGTACTGCGTGACCACCCGGGCGATCAGGCCCGGCCCCGCCTGATCACCGACATACCGGCGCTCGAAGAACGACTCTTCGACCATCGCCACCGCGTGCCACATCGCCGGGTGGTTGGGCGGGAATCCCATCGCGGCGTTGGTCACGATGTCGAGTTGCTCGCACGCGGCCCACGCGACGACCTCGGGCGGGCACATCTCATCCAGCGGCCGTACCGGCTTCACGTCGGTGTCGAGGTAGACCCCTCCGAACCGGGCCAAGATCTCCAGCCGCAGGATATCCGAGCGCATCACGCAGCCGGGCGTGCCGCCGACGTTGCCGCAGGCGTCCCAGGCGTTGCGGTTGAGGATCGGCGGCAGGTTGTCGTCGGTCCACAGCCGCATCTCCCAGTGCGGGTTCATCTCGGCGACGCGGCGACGCCAGCGACGCTGGTTGAGCGGCATCTCGCCCTTGCCCAGCCAGATCTGGTGCAGGACACGCGGGATTGAGGTGGTGCGTGCAGGCATGCTCACGCCACCACCTCCGCGGGCTTGGCCTGCACGAACGCGAACGCGCCGCCGTGGGCCGTGGCGGCTTCTTCGCCCTGCTCGAAGATCGCCCAGTGGAAGGGCACCACGTCGCGGAAGTGACCGTGGTCGCGGACGACGCGGGTGAGGAACCCCGGCCCGCTCTGGTCCCACACGCCGCGATAGACCAGCACCGAGTGCGGCAGGTCGCGGATGGCGTGCCAGAGCATCGGATGGTTCCGCGTAGCGCCGAGCACCGACGGCGAGAGCATGTGCGGCCTGCTCGCACCGTGGCTGGCGATGGTCGAGCAGAACGCGCCGACCCCGGCGACGAGTTCATCGAGCGGGCGCAGCGGCAGGCGATCGGGATCGACAAACACTCCGCCCTCGCGGGCCAGCACTTCGTAGCGGAGCAGATTCAGCCGTGCCGCCGAGGCTGCGGGCTCGCTGAGCCCAAAGGTCTGCTGCCACTGGTCGTAGTTCAGGATCGGCGGCTTGGTGTCCAGCGTGAGCGTCACCACGTCCCACTCGGGATGCATGGTCTGCCACGCGTGCCGCCAGGCCGTGAGCCGCTGCTTGTCGGGAGTCTCGCTGAGGTCCGCCGTGTAGATGACCTTCGGAATCACGCCTTTGCCTCCTCTTCGATGCCGCTGCTGAGACTTGCTACGCCGCTCTGCTGCCACTTCGCCCGTGGCACGCCCTCCATGCCGCCCTCGATGAACAGGGATGCGCCTTCGCCGAGCGCCACCGACTGCTGGGCGCTGCCGGAGCCCGATCCGGAGCCGGGCGGGCCGGAGCCGCTGTCGCTGCCGCTCGATGAGCCAGACGAACTGCCGGAACTCGATCCGGAACTGGACCCCGAACTCGACATGGACGAGCCGCTGGACTTGCCGCTGCCGGACCCGCTTCCGCTCGATGACCCGGACCCGGAACCAGAACTCGACCCCGAGCCCGACGACGATCCGGACCCGCTCTGCTGCGTGGCGGGCATGTCGTTGTGAATCCACACCCCCCCAACGCCGCCCACCAGGAACACGTTGAGTCCGGGCACATGCACGGCCACTGTCGTCACGCGTTCGCCCGAGCGCTCCACCGTCTCGACCAGCTCCTCGCTCAGGTCCTGGCGCACGAGCGCATCGCCGACCTGCACGAACTCGGCGGACGCGAAGCCGATCTCCTCGTTGCGCTTCAGCAGCACCGGGTGCTCGGGCGTCAGGCGCAGGCGTCCGTTGATGGTGACGAAGCCGTCGTGCGCGCCGAGCTTCACGCTGCCGACGGTGCCCGTGACGGGCGTGAGCGCGGCTTCCGCCCACGGACGCAGCCACTGGTACTGGGCTCGCCACGGCACGTCGCGGTCCAGGCCCGCCACGTCGAGCGCTGCGACACGGTCGCCCGGCTGGAGCGCCTCGACCGGCTTGGTCGAACCATCGGCCAGCACCACCGGCGTGCCCGCGAGAACGCAGTTGGAACCGGGGCCAGAGCCACCGGGACCGCTCCCGCCCGGGCCAGAACCACCCGGCCCCGAGCCGCCAGGCCCGGACCCGCCTGGACCCGACCCACCGGGGCCGCTGCCGCCGCCACTCGATCCACCGCCACCCGACGACCCGCCTCCCGATGAACCACCGGACGACCCGCCCGACGACATGCCCGAGGACATACCGGAACTACCACCAGACGACATGCCCGACGACGCCCCCGAACTCGCACCCGAGGACATGCCACTCGACGCGCCCGAGGAACTCCCGCCGCCGGAACTGCTCATGCCCGACGAGCCCGTGCTCGACGGCGTCTGCGAACTCGTCGGCGTCTGCGACGAGTCGGTGGTCATCCCGCTGGATGACATCGGCCCGCTGCTCGACGGCGTATGCGTCGTCCCCGGCGTGTTGCTCGTGAACGCATCGGTGGTGTAGAACGTCAGCGTCGGCGTGCCGCCGGGCCCGGTCGTGTAGATCACATCGCCCGTCGTCGAGTAACTCGGCGGCATGCTCGGCGTGCTGGTCGGGGTCGAATACGTGCTCTCGGGAGTCGAGCCCGACGGCGTCGAGTAGTTACTCGACCCGCCGCCCTGGGGAGCGCGTCCCGTCGCCCACACAGGGATGTAGAGGTAGTACCGAGTGGGGCCGTCGCTCATCGTGCGGCCTCCTGTTGCGGGGCGCTCGCCTTGGGATTGGGCTCGTACCACCCGTCGGTGCGGATGGGCTTGCCGCACTCGGAAGCGGCTGCCTTCACCGCGTCCTCAAAGGCCATCTTCTCGAAGACCTCCAGGGCGCTTGCGGGCGAGCAATTGACCACGCGGAAGCGGTGCTTCTCGAAGTACGGCCTGAGAGCCGCGAACCGGCGTGACAGCGAGTCATACAGCACGTTGTTGTGCCGGATCGCGTTCGCCGCGCGGTGCTCGTCGAAGGCGTACTTGCGCTCCGCGTCCATCTTGAAGTCGCAGCCGAGCAGGTACACCGTCGAGAAGCCGAGGTAGTGGAGCAGCCGCAGGGCGACAAGCATGACCGAGCGCTTGCCGGTGATGCCCAGCGAGTCGGGGTTCTTCGCGTCGTTGCCCCATGAGATCGTGTCCCCGGTGAGGAATCGCTCGTGGTCGAAGTGGTCGCTGCGGCGGAAGAACAGCACGCCGGGCATGTGGTGGACCTTGAAGGCGCTGTTGCGGAGCGTGCCGTCTGGGTTCATCACCTTCAGCCGCTTGTCCCACATGCAGGTCGGCACGAACTTCAGGATGCCCGGGTCCTTCCAGCCCACATCGATGAAGCGCCCGGGGTCATCAACGCAGGTCCAGAGCGTCGGACGCCGCACGGACCAGGCGTTGTTCACGGCCATCGTGACGATGCCGCGGGCGTCGAGCAGTGACAGATCGATCTGCTTGAGCGACGGACCGGAGAGCATCAGGAACGCGGACCGGCCTCGGTAGAACCCGCTCAGGGACACCGACTCGAACGTCGGCGGGGCGGTGTAGAGGCGCAGGCCATCACGGGCGGGCTTGCGCGCCTTGAGCCCGGCCTGCAGCGCCGCGATGTCGGACTGGTTCTCACGCACCGCAGCACCCCCCATCACTCTTGAACCGCCCGACGATGTAGCGGGACCCCGCCTTGGGCTTGCTCGCGACGCCGACGCGGGCGATGCGCTCCAGCCACCAGTCCAGCGGACGCACCGTCGGGTGCAGACCCTCGCCGGCGACGGTGGTCGTGCTCGGCCGCGTGCAGATCGAGAAGATGAACCGCCCGCGCGGCACCCCGACGCGGCGCATCTCCGCAAGCGTCAGATCCACGTCCTCGGGCAGCAGGTGCTCGAGGGCGTCGAAGCTCGTCACCACATCGGCGATGCCCGCCTGCAGGGCCGTCGCGTGCATCGGGCGCACGAGATCCGCCTCGGGGAACGCGAAGTCGACGCCCAGTCCGTCGATGCCAAGACGCCGCAGCTCGCGCACAAGGTCGTTGCGGCCGCAGCCGAAGTCCACCACGAACCTCGGCTTGCCCTCCTGGATGAGCGGGATCGCCGCCCGTCCGTGGTTGGACGAGCCGTACGTCGTGCCGGGCTTGTTCGCCAGTGCCAGGTACTTGGCCCGCTCCTTGGCACGCTTGGCATCGAGCGGAGTCGCCGGCGCTGGCGTCGTCGTGGGGGTCAGGGTCGTCGTCATTCGGCACCTCCGATGTAGAGGTTGAACTTGCGGTCCTCGTCGGCGGGGTCGGCGATCTCGATCAGGCTCATCGCTTCGAAGACCCACACCGGCTTGCCCCGGCTGTTGCGCTCGCAGGTCATCTGCACGCACACGCCCTCGGGGATCGGCACGAGCTTGGGCTTGAGCGATCGCGCGGGCGGGCACTTGGGCAGCACGCCCGGGAGCTCGCACACCGGGCCCAGCCCCAGCAGGCCGCCGAACCCGGAGCCGGGCTCGGAGTCGTTCATGTGGTGCGCCTCGAAGCGGTTGATCGCCAGGCGCGTGGGGTCCTCGCCGCCGCTGGGGGCCTGCGAGGTCAGGCCGTTCTCCACCGGCACGTAGCGCAGGTAGTCCGGACTTCCCGGGTTACCGTCGATCTGAGCCTCGACCCACGGGTAGCGCCAGCGGTTGCGCTCGGTGGGGATCGGCTGGGCCGCGCCGAGGATCGCGGTGATGCGTCCCGGCGAGGGGCGGCCGAGCTCGACCACGGCCCACTTCTCGCCGGTGCCGTCCTCCTTCCACAGGATTGGGATGCCGCCCATGGGCGTGCTCGCCAGGACTGTCTCGTCGGCCGCGAGTTCGCAGGTGGTGTCCGTCTCGTTGGTGATGTAGACCCGGGCGGTCGTCACGCCGGTGAGCACGCAGGGACCGAGTGCATTGGGCTTGATCGGCTGGATCGCCACCGCGAAGGCGAGCGTGTCGGACTCTTCAGTGGCGACGTCGCCCGTCAGGGGCGTTCGGCTGTGGAAGGTTCGCTCCTGATCGTCCTCACCGGGCTCGACGAGCACACCGGTAATCGCCAGCGCGTGGTGCGGCTCGATCAGCTCGTTCGAATCGTTGCGGACAAGCACCACGCCGATGCGCCCCGTGATCCCCGCGACACGAATGATCGCGCCGGATGCCGCGGAGCCAGGAATCGTGGGCAGCACGATCTCCCGGGCGGTCCAGCCGATGTGGGTCTGCTTGCCCAGGTAGAGCTGCCCCGACGCCCGCTGGTGGATGCCCTCGAGCGAACGGATCGGATGGCAGACCTCTGGGAAGTCGCCGCCGAGGATCTCGCTGTTCTCCAGCTCCGCCTTGATCGAGTCGAGCATCCCGGCCGCGTGCTCCTCGTCCGATCCCACGAGCGCCACGAACTCCCGGTGAGCGAGTTGGAGATCTTGCGGAGGATGCGACGCGGATCAAAGTCTTTGGCCATTTCAGGGCCTCCAATTGTCCATGTCCCGTGAACAGTAAACGCACTGCGCACAAGAACACTGGGGGTTCAACCAAACAGGGATCGATCACGAGTGAGGAGCCCAAGCGCCTCCAGGCGGTAGCTCATGGCCTCGGCAGACACATGGAAGTGCTCAGCGAATGGCTTCGAGAAGCGTTGCATCGCGGCGTCCTGCTGTGCCTTCACACTTCCGGATGAGGTTGGTGCGTCGAGGTCAAGCACACACACGACGTCATCGGCGCGCCGCCACTTGATCCA
Organism: Phycisphaeraceae bacterium; assembly: GCA_015200025.1. Classification (GTDB taxonomy): domain Bacteria; phylum Planctomycetota; class Phycisphaerae; order Phycisphaerales; family UBA1924; genus UBA2396. Next base: position 2,769,686 of record CP054186.1, read on the forward strand.
CGCCCGGCGAATCAGGTCACGCGGCATGAGCAGGTACGCCGCGAACATGTTCGCCTGCACCTCTTCACGCGCTTGGTCGGTCGAGCGGCAAACGAACGCGGGCGCATCCGCTGCGGATGTCAGAGACATCTGTGTCTCGTCGCGGAGAAAGACCTTCCGGTGAAGCTGCCAGTGGCCGATCTCATGGGCGAGCGTGAACCGGTAGCGTCCGAGCATGCGTGGGTGCTCGATGGGATCAAGGCTCCGGTCGACTCGGATGATCTGGTCCTTGAACCAGATCGCACCGAGCACATCGCTGTGACCGAATCGCTTCTGCAGGTCATCTAGTTCATACCGCAGGTTGAGCTGCAGCTCGATCATCTCATCGACGGGAACGGGGGGTTCAGAGACCTCGCCGTGGGCCTTCTGCCACAGCGCAAAGAGCGTCTCGGCTTCGGCCTCGATACTCTCATCGCGCAACCACGGCACGCGTTCGGTCTTGGCAGGCGGTCGCCCCATCATTGCTCCTCTTTCTGCATCTTCTTGGCCTGCGCCGACAGTGCCTTCAACTGGTCTGCCGTCAAACCCTTTGCCGCCCGCAACAACTGAGGCATCTCTTCCGGCTCGCTCTGGATGATTCCGCGAAGATCCTCCGGCATCCGGCCGGCCAATGACATCAGCTCATCTGGGTTCTCTCCGAGCACCTCCGCCATCCGACGCACCCGCTCGGCGGTCGGAGGGCTTTCCACCTTTCCCTGCTCGACGAGCGAGAGATAGGTTGGACTCACGTCGATGAGCTCCGCGAACTTCCGCAGGCTGTGACCCTTCGCGAGCCGCTTCTCGCGGATGAGCTCGCCAAAGGCTGGTTGTTTCTTGCTCATGTCTGGCGTCCGTTCACAATTCACTCCTCAGGCCGCGATCGGCCATTCCGCGTACAACGCCTCCGCCTGTGCCATCAGCACGGGCATCAGCCGATCAAAGTCCTCAGCCTTCACGCCCTGTTTCGTCAGAACACGCCGCACCGCGGCTCTCACCGCGGCCTTCACGTCCTCCCGATGCGGCTCAGTCCAATCCACCTTCAGGTTTCGCTTGATGCTCTGCACAACGTCGTGGATCAGGCCCTTCAGGAAGTCCACGCCGTAGACGTTCTCGTAGTTGATGGCGACGGCGTCATAGAAGGCAAGCTCATCCTCCGCCAAGCCCAACTGCCCGGCCCGCTGATCCGAGGCCTCCATGTCCTTCTTGATCTCGATCATGGCGCGGATCACGGCCGCCGCGTCGATGAGCCGGTTGTGGTACTTCTGGAGCGTCGCTTCGAGTAGTTCACGGAACGTCTTCGCCTTGGCTAAGTTCTTCTTGGCCCGCATGTGGATCTCGTCAGCGAGCAGTTTCTCGAGCAACTTGAGCCGAAGGTCCGGCAGCGGCCGATCCTTAAACGTCTGAAGGAAGTTGTCGTCGAGGATCGAAATGTCGGCCCGCGTGATCCCCGCAGCCTTGAAGATGTCAACGACGCCCTCGCTCTCGACGGTGTCATCCACCAGGTCCCGCACCGCCTTCTCGATGTCTCTAGTAGGTCCACGCCCGCGGATCGTCTTGAGGAGTTGCTTGCGCACCCGCTGACAGAAGATCACCTCGTCGGCACTGGCGCGGCAGTCATCCAGGTGCTTAACGAGCAGGAACGCGCTCGTCAGCCGCAGCTCGGCGTCCAAGAAGTGGTCCCGCAGGTCATCGTCGCTGGTCAGATGCCCGTAGACCGCCGCGTAGCGGTCCTCCAGCGCGATCGGCGAGAGCCGCCGCCAGTCGCCGTAGTTCACGCCTTCGGGGAGGAACGACCGCACCTCGGCCAGCGCCGCCACGAACAGCGGCCGGGCGTCTTCATCCAGCCCGCCCGCGGGCTTCCCGTGATCTTCTCCACCCGCAGAGTACTTCGCGGTCGCTGCCCGCAGCTCATCGCCGATGCCGATGTAGTCCACGATCAGCCCGTGCGGCTTGTCGCTGAACACGCGGTTCACACGCGAGATCGCCTGAATCATCGTGTGGCCCTTCATGGGCTTGTCCACATACAGCGTGTGCAGGCATGGGATGTCCGTGCCCGTCAACCACATATCGCAGACGATCACCATCGACAGCGGATCGTCCGCGTCGATCATCCGCTTCTTGATCGCCTCGCGCTGTTGTTTGGTCGTCAGGTGCCCGGCCTTGCTCCACGCCTCGGGGTCCTTGCCCAGGTCGCCGGTCATCACCACCTTGATCTCGGGGCACCCCGGCAGCGACTTGAGCGCATCGTACAGCCGCACGCAGTTCTCGCGAATCATGCAGACGACCATCGCCTTGCCCTTGAGCGTCGCCGTCCGGTCCTTGAAATGTGCGAGCAGGTCGGTCGCGAGTAGTTCTATCCGCTCCTTCGCGCCCGCCGCCTTGGCCAGCGCGGCCCATTGCCCCTTCTTTCTCTCGAGTTCGTCAATTGGTGTGTCGTCGACAATCTCCGCCAGCGCCCCATCCACATCCGTCTTGTTCAAATGAAGCTTGATCTGCCGTGGCTCGTAGAAGATCGGCACCGTCGCCTTGTCATCCTGGCTCTGACGGATGTCGTAGACGTGGACCAAGTCACCGAAGACCTCGACGGTGTCGGCCCCGCTGAAGGAGACGGGCGTGCCGGTAAAGCCCAGCCGCCGCGCATTGGGTAGCGCCGCCCCGAGCCATCGCGCAAAGCCCTTGGTGAACCCGTACTGGCTCCGGTGCGCTTCATCGGCGATCACGATCACATTGTCTCGCGTCGAGAGCACCGGATGCTCGGCCTCGCCCTCACGCAGCGCGAACTTCTCGATCGTGGTGAAGATCACCTCACCGCCCTGCGTCTGGAGCAGGCCGCGAAGATCTTCGACGCTCTTGGCGTGCTTGACGTCGCCCACCAGCGACCGCGCCGCGACGAACTGGTCGTGCAGTTGCTGGTCAAGGTCCGTCCGATCGACTTGGATCACAAAGGTCGGGTTGTTCAGCACGGCCTCCCGCCGCAGCATCCCCACCAGGAAGCACATCGACAAACTCTTCCCCGAGCCGGTGGTGTGCCAGATCACGCCGAGCCGCTTGTCCGCGCTGCCCGCCGCCACCGACTCCAGGATCTTCCGCGCCCCGATCCGCACCGCGAAGAACTGGTGGTACTTCCCGCCCTTCTTGATGATCTTGCCCCCAGCGGCTCCGATCGTCTCGAACACGATGAAGTCGCGGATGTACGCCAAGAGCCGGTCCTTGGGCAGCAGCCCCTCGACCAGCGTCTTCATGCTCCCGGTGGTGCCGCGCTCGACGCTCGCGCCATCAATGCTCTTCCACGGCGCGTACCACTCTTCGTTCGCGGTCCACATGCCGTGCAGCGTGGTCACGCCGTCAGAGGCGATGCAGAGCGCGTTGTGGTCGAAGAGTTGCGGGATCTCGTGGCGGTAGTGGCCGATCTGGTTGATCGCGTCCGCCACTGTGGGCTGGTCGTCGTACGGGTTCTTGAGCTCGAACAGGACCAACGGCAGCCCGTTCACGTAGACGATGACATCGGGCCGGCGGTCGTTGCCATTCGGACCGTGCACGGGCAACTGATTCACGACCAAGAACTCGTTGTTCTCCGGCGTATCCCAGTCCACGGCGTAGATGTGCGCGATGCGTTTGCTCGCGGGCGTCGTCCTCGTCGCCGGCTCCTCGACCGCGATCTCGACGCCCCCGCGCAGCATCGCGTGCAGCGCCGCATTGCGGCGGAGCGTGTCAACACCCTCCGGCCGGGCGTACTTGGCGACGGCTGCCTCGATCGCCGTGTCGGGCAGCCCATCGGGACGAGTGACCGTGCGCCCGTAGCGGGCGACGAGGAATGCCCGCAGCCGGTCCTTGAGCACGACCTCTGAGTCATCGGGCCTCGCAGCAGCGCCCAACTCCGACCCGTGGACATAGACATACCCGAGCGACTTGAGCCGCTCAATGGTCGTCCACTCAAACTGGGATTCAGAGCCGTGCCACGTCATGCCGAAACGTCCTTTCGCTGATGCTCAGGCGGGAGGTGCCCACTTGCCCTGTTCGTTGTAATCGAAGCAACGCACCCAGCCGCAGGCGTTCCAGACGCCGTCGAACAGCGACCGGAGGTCGGTCAGCAGATCACTGTCCTTGGACTCGATCAGCACGTCGGGGAGGACCACCAAGTCACGGTCAACCGGGTAGTGCTCCCAGACCATGAAACGATTGCTGACTGCCAGCGTCGCGCCCTTCGCTCCCGCCAACGTGGCCAGCACGAGGTAAGGCGGCAGGACATCGCAAGCGATCAGACCAGCCCGATACTGCTTGACGCTCGAGACGACCTCCTGGGCAAGCCACTGGCTGGCGATGTACGGGCGCGGCTCACGAGTTTGAACGACCTCGGTCGTCACGCCTTCAACGATTCCGGAGCGGAACACCTGGCAGTACGCGGTCGCGCCGGGCGCACCCGCACGGCCCCCGGTGAACTTCAGGAGCCCGTCGATGTTGATGCGGGAGTCGCTGCCGCCCGTGCAGAGTGGTTGAAAGGCCTGGCTTGCCTTCTTCATGGCCTCGGCGGAGACTTCCCTCCCTGCGGCGAACGAGGCCAGGGGAACAACATGAACGACTAGCCTTGCGCCGGCCGCGAGCGGCAGGGGAGCCTCTTCCCCGATAATTCGAGCCAACCGATCATCCCGCCAGCGCCGGATGCGCTCCGGCAACTTCTCCGACAGCGCGAACGCCGAACGGATCTCCGTGGCATCGAAGATGTACTTGCCCTTGCTGTTGCGCCCGAACATCCGAAACGTGTCGTTGATCTTGACCAGATGCGGGCCGCGCCAGCTCTTGGGCACACGGACGACGATCACCGGCCCCTTGCCCGGGATCGCGATAGCCCGTGACTCAAACCCGGGCACGCGCGGGTCGATGCTGGTCTGAATAACGGCCTCGATGCGGCGGATCTCTGCGTCGGCATCGACACCGGACAACCCCGGCACGGCCGTGGCCACGCCGCCCACCTCATCCACGCCGAAGATCAGGTCGCCGCCCCCGGCGTTGGCGAACGAGGTTACGTCCGCGCGGAGTTCGTTCTTGTCCTTGTCGGTGTTGCCCGGCAGGTCGCGCTTGAAGTCCAACGTCCGGCGTTCCTCGTCACCATTGGTGACGAGGGACTGGATGTCGGCGGCCTCGATCTTGTCCAACGTCTTGGGAATCACATAAACCTCTTGAATCGCGGAACTTCTTCGATTACCCATTCTGGCCGAACAGCCACAGCAGACCGACGATCCCACCGACCACTAGCAACTGGCGCTGCGCCTCGGCCTTCTGCATCTTCATCCCGTCGAGAACCCGCTGAACAGCGGCGAGCGCATCACTTGTGTTCTCTCGACTGATGGGTTGATAGATCACCCCGTTCAGACACCCGAGGTCCTCTGGCCTGACCCCAGCGGCGACAAGCGGCACGATCGGCTTTCCCTTGGCTCGTGCATGCCCAACTTCCTGCCCGACGGACATTGCCCGCGCCACGGTTTGATCTGTGATGATGACGATGACCAGGTCGCTCGCGTCGATCCATCCGAAGATGCTGGGCCAGACTTCGTGGCCAGGCGTCTTGCTGGTGTCCCAGCACAGAGGCTTATCCCCACCCGCCGCGATCACCTGAGCCACCCTGCGCAATAGGTCAACGTCTGCCACGCTGTACGAGATGAACACGTTCACTTGGGCACCTCCGCCGACCGGGCCGCCGGCGTGAAGTACCGCCACAACCCATCTCCCAGCGACCGAACGGCAGCCACGAGCATCCGCACCTCATCTGCTGAGACACGCACCTTTCGCCTTTCGATTGCGGTGTCGTCGCCTGATTGCTCGATGTACTTCTCGTCGATTACCCCGCCTTTGTGGGCGATCACATGACGCTTGTGGAAGCAGCGGACCATGAGCTTCCACTCTTCTGGCGTCGTCAGCGTCTGAAGGGACGTCCCAAACAAGGCCTGCAACGACTTGTCCGCACCAGTCAAGCTTTGAAACGACACGCTGGACGCCTTCTTCGGATCATTTGCTCGCGCGGCGTGGGCACTCAGCAGTTCGCGACCAAATCCGTCAAACGACGAAACCACGTCTTCAAGCGCGTTCTGAACCAGATTCTCAGTGATCTCGGGCGTAGGCGCGGCTTGAGAGAACTCAATCACCTTCATCGCAAGGTCCAGGTTCTTCTCCAAGATCTGACGGGAGTTGTGACATCCGCAATCTGGGCAGAACCCAAAGACACCGAACACGCTGTACCGAAGGGTGCACTGGTCGCACACGACCTCGGTTTCGAGTGCCTTCTCTCGGTAGTGCCGAAGGGGGGCGCGTGGCCCTTCCTTCAGTGTCATGCTGATGCCAATACCGAACGCACCGCGCGGCGGGTGATTGAACTCGAGCTTCTTCAACTCGCGGGTCACGATGTCCCCGATGGCACGGAACGCGTATGACTTCGCGTACTCGATCTGCTCCTTTGTCCAGAACTGGTCCGGCTTGCCCCGATGGCCGCAATACGGACATACACAGTCGAGATCATCGCCCGTCAGGCCCGTTCCAGGCTGGAGTTTGAAGTACCCCTCGCATTCAGCATTGGGGCACTCACGCCCGACCATGCCGGTGTCATCCGTGGGGATCGGTACGTTGATCTGCTTCGGAAAATCGTCGAATCTGCTCATGCGACGACCTCCTTAACGACCGCCGACACGTGATGCAGGCGTAGTTCGCCTGATAAGAGAACGGGCAGTAGCGAATCGCGGAGCGCCGCAAGCGTGCCGATCTGCGTGGTGTTCTGATCCATCATGCCGTAGAGACGCTCCAGGTGCCGCCCTACCTCGGCCTGTCGCTTCGGTGAGGGCAGTGTGATCCGCATGCGACGCTGATCAGTCAGACTGACATAGTCCGCCATATCGGTCTGGCCCTTGGTCATGTCCACCTGCTCGCCGAACTCGTCGCCGTGCATCCATTGGTGCAGGACGAACGGGTTGAGGCGTGAAGGATCGGCTGCGCGCCAGAAGCAGAGCTGTGGCGCATATACGAATGTCGGTGTGTTATTCGACACCAGCGCAAGGCGTCCAACTGTGCCCTTGGACGTGAACACCGAGTCGAGTGGCCGGGACAACTTGTCGCCCGCGGCCTGAACTCCATCAACGCCCATGTACTCGCAGTCTGTGAACTGAAATCCGCCGTCAATGTTGCCCGCCCGCGCGAACGGGAGGCCCGTCGGTCGCAGTTCGCTGCGCTTGGCGCGGTACCCGTCACCAATGACGAGCACGCCCGAGTCGGTCAGCGATTGTGTCGTCACCGTCTCAAGCTCGCTCTCCATGCGTTCAAGCCAGTCGCTAAACAGAGCGCGAGCCATGTCCTTTAGCGTCCGATTCATCCGCCGATTCAGTTCGATCTTGTTGTCCAATGCCCCCAGCACCCGCGCAATCGCCCGCTGCTCGGGGAGAGGCGGGAGTCTGATGGGGAACTTCGGGAACTCCAGCAGCGGGATTCTGTCCACCGTGCTTCCGGAGATCGTGTAGTTGCGGATGCACTCTTGGAAGTCCGGCGCGAGAAACGTGTACAGCAAGAAGCGAGAATCAACTTTGCGACGGTTCGGGCGGGCGAGCGCCATGCGACGGCCAAGGCAACACCGGAGGCCCGCCGGAATCAACGCGCCGCAGCCGAGTTTGGTTTCGTAGGAGAAGACCAAATCGCCCTCCGTCGGCTCCACGCGCCGAGTCCATCGCGGCCAGTCCGCCTCGGAGATGTGCTCAGTCGTCGAGAGGTCAATTCGCCCGTTCTCGATGTTCCAAATGCCAAGAAAGACCGCACCACTGTCGATCTTCGCGGGCGTTGCGTGCGGCCCGTCGAAGATGCCGTCGCAGACTTCGCCGATCGAAACGGTCGGCCAAGGGTCAAGCGCCATGGAGCACCCCCGCAACTACGCCGGGTATGTGCCGGTGCTCTGATCGGAGAGGGGCGTGCCAGCCCTTCGGTTCGTCTCCGATGATTGTCAACATGGGCGAAAGGAAGTTCATTTGAGGATCGCCCCCGTAGCCGTGAAGATGTAGAGCGGATAGTCACCGCCGTCCGGCAGTGTGTACGTCCAGCCCGCCGGCGTCGGGGCACGATCGCATCCCCGCTTCCACATCGTGTGCATGTTCTGATAGGCGACCTGCCCGATCCGGATTTCGCCCGGCGCGCCCGATGCCTGAATCTTGCAGGCGATATTCAAGGTCTGGCCGATCAGATCGCGTTGCCGTTTTGAGGAAACGTGCCCGACAGTCATGGCGACCGCCCCCCCCGATTCGATGCCTATGCGCACGTCAAGCGCCGGATAGCCCAGCTCCGCAAACGTTGGGTTGACCGCATCGCGGATGAGCCCTCTCACCGTGAGGGCTCCGTCGATTGCGTTGTCGTTGGCCGTCAGGAACGACGGCGGCGGGATGTAGGCCAGCACGCCATCCCCCGTGAACTTGAGGATGTGGGCGTGGAAACACGGGGCGACAGCAGCGATCTCCTCTAGGACCACGCTGACGACGCGGGCGTTCGTCACGGCGTCGAGCGAGTTGGAGAGCTTGGTGGATCCGACCAAGTCCACTGACAAGACCGCAAAGCCGTGGACGCCGTCGGGGAGCTGGGCCAGGAACTCCTCAGAACGGTCCACGAACGAGTGCGGCGGCGTGGTCTGGTCGGTGAGTCGCTTCTTGATCTCCTCCCGCCGGCGCTGAATGTACTCTCGCGCGCTTCCGAGACGCTGTCCCTGTCCGGTCGGTGTCCGAGAAAACGCCTCATCGATCATTCGCTGAACTTCCCGCATCGGGATTGCAAAGTGGTCCAACTTGTCGATGACCATCGGCTCATCAGCATCTTCGACAACTCTGTACCGCGCGGGATCGAGCACAACGGCCACGCCCTTCTCGCCGGTCTTGGCATCGACGATCGGTTCGAACTTGAAATCAAGGCGATGCCGCCTGGGGAATCCATCGGCGTCGCCGCCGACTGATGTGTCTGGTGCAGAACCACTCATCGCCGCGCCCCCTTCGAAGCGAGCACCGCCACCCCATTGGGCCGGGCATAGGCTGTGCGAGGTGAGACGCCATCGAGCCCCGCGGCCTTGGCGACTTCAGCGAGCGAAGCACGGATCTGCTTCTCCAACGCTGCGGACTGCGTGAACTGTTCATCAAGCGTCGCCGCCAGGTGCGGGAAGCGGTCCTCGAACGGCTCGTCGGCGTCGTCGCTCTCGGCCGCGCCGACGTAGCGGCCTGGCGTCAGCGCGTAGTTGTGCTCCCGGATCTCGTCGAGCGTCGCGGCCTTGCAGAAGCCCGCGACCTCGGCGGGCGTGCCCTTCCGCTTGAACTCGCGGTAGACGGATGCGATCTTCTCGACCTCTTCCGACGACAGTTGCTTCTGCTTGCGCGAGCCAGGAATGAGCGTGCCGAGCTTTCGGCCGTCGATGAAGAGGATCTCGTTCTTCCGAGCGCGGAAGCCGCCGACACCGCCACGGTTCTTCGACAGGAACCAGAGGCAGCACGGGATCTGCGTGTTGGCAAAGAGTTGGCCTGTGAGCTGCACGATGCAGTCCACGTACCCGTGCTCGACCATCGTCTTACGGACTTCGAGGCGCGCGACTTCGCCATTGGAGAGTTCGCCGGTGGCCATCACGAATCCGGCGGTACCTCCGGCGTGCTTCTTTCCATCCGGGTCACGGAGGTGATGCAGGAAGTGCATCATCCACATGGTGTTGGCGTTGCGCGGCGAGAGAGGCATGGGCTGGCCCTGGCCGTTCGCGCCAGCACGCTTGGCGAAGTCCAACCGTGGGTCCTTGCTCGTGATGCGGTGAGCGCCCCAGCCGTCCTCGCCCTTCGCGCCGTCGTTGAAGGGGGGATTGGCGATGACGTAGTCGGCCTTCGTGTCGGCGTGCAGATCATTGAAGTACGAACTGCCGAGTTGGATGTTGCCGTCGATGCCGTGGATGAAGAGGTTCATCCGGCACAGCCGGTACGTGAAGTCCTTGCTTTCCTGACCGATGAATGACAGGCGGCCGGAGTGCTTCGTAAACACGTCCGACTGCACGAACATGCCGCCAGCGCCACAGCAGGGGTCGTACACGACGCCGTCGGTGGGCTCCAGCATGGCGACGAGCGTGCGGACGATGGAGACGGGCGTGAAGTACTCGCCGCCGCGCTTGCCCTCGCTGTTGGCGAACTCGCCGATGAAGTACTCGTAGACGCGGCCGACCAGATCCTCGCCGCCGTGGTCCTGCTTGAAGATGTCCTTCGAGAACAGATTGATGAGCCCGGTGACGCCCTCGCGGTCAAGGTTCGAGCCGGCGTAGATGCGGGGCAGCAGGCCGCGGAGCTTGTCGGGGTAGGTCTTCTCCAGGAGTTCGAGTGCGTCGTCGAGGATGCTCTTGATCGTGTCCGCCTGGGCGTGCTGGAGGATGTACGACCAGCGCGACTTCTCGGGGACGATGAAAGCACCCGCAGCGCGGTACTCGTCCGCGTCGGCCAGGATGCGGGCGCGGGCCTTCGCGTCCTTGGTGAAGTAATCGCTCTTCGGGTCCGCGAGCAACCCCTCGAGTTCCTCGCGGCGGCGCTCATAGCGCAGCGAGAGGAACCGGAGAAAGATGATGGGCAAGACGTACCGCTTATAGTCGGCGGGCTCGATCGAGCCGCGCAGGTTCACGGCGGCCTGCCACAGCTCCTTCATGAGCTGTGCCGTCCCGTTCTGCGGGGCTTCGTCCTTCGGCTTCTTCGCGGTCCGCTTGGCCATTTTGTACTCCGTCCATGTTCAGTGAACGTGGACAGGGTATCATAACCAGCGGGTCAAAGCCAGCGGATCAGGGTAGATCCGACAGCCCGCGTCAAAATGGAGTAGACGCCATGTCGAAGTCCAAGGGATTCAAGATCGGTCGGGACAACGAGACGGGCCGCCTGAAGTCTGTCGATCAGGCTAAGGCCAACCCCCGAGGGTCGTCAGTCGAGGTCATGCCCAAGAAGGGGAACGGCGACACGGGGCGCTACGACAACAAGAAGAAGTAGTTGTCAGCGGCGCGGCAGCGATCCCCACCGCCGCCGTTGCTCCATCCAGTCCATCACGCAGGCCACGTCGCGCAGCATGTGCTCGTGGATGGGATCGCGCCCACTCATCACCAGCGGCAGGAACAGGATCTCCTCCTGAATATCCGGCGCGAGGTGGCAGAGATTCATCAGCTGCGTGATCCGAGGCTGGGTGACGTGCGTCAGCCGGGCGATCTCGGAGATGTTGGCGACCTTGCCGGCGCGGATCATCTCGTCGAAGTGGATGGCCAGCGCCATCAGGCGGGAGATCCGCGGCACGCGGCCGGGGTCCACGGCCACGCGCGCGGCGGGCTTCGTGTCGATCGTCTTGCGCCCGTGTGCGGCGCGGTTGAAGAAGACCTTCGCCTTGACGGTGATCATGCCTGGGCCTCCGGTCCTTCCACGGCCCCGCCCGCGAGCGCCTTCACGCCCGACGGGTAGAACGACACCTCGATGCTGCTGTCGAGGGCGTCGTAGACGACCTTGTTGATCAGCAACTGGAGCATCCGGACCTGTTCTCGGGGCGCGAGCGCGGTCCAGACGTTGTCGAAGTCGGCAAACGCCGCGTGGAGGTCTTCGGCTGAGAGCACTTCCGCTCGGTGGCGTTCTACGGCGGCCCCAATGTCGCTGGCCCGCCGCTCCGCCTCGCGGATCTGGTCGTTGAGGTCGGTGATGCGGCCCGCGGACGCGGAGGACGCTGGCTCGGTGGTTGCCAGGCGGCGGATCTCGGCGTGATTGCGCCCCAGACCACGGTTGACGATGCGCAGCTCGGCGTCCAACTGCTCGATGGCCGCGTCTGCTTGAGCCCGCGATGCCGAGAGCGTCTCCTCCAGAACGCTCTGGTCCTGGCCGACGCACCGGATCTGTTCGACGACCGCCTTCTCGATCTCAAGGGCGGGCAGCGAACCACTCTGGCAACGAGCGCGGCCCTTCTTGATGGCGTTGCAGCAGACGTAGTACCGATACGCCTTGTTCCCACGCCGGGTAAAGGTGTGGACCATCGCGCTGCCGCACCCCTTGCAGTACAGCAGTTTGCGCAGCAGCGCCCCGAACTGGTTCCGCAGTTCGTTGCCGCGGGTCCGTGAATTCTTCTGCATCAGCACGTGAGCACGCCGGAACGTCTCCTCCTCAACTATGGCCTCGTGCTGCCCCTGGTACGTCTCGCCCTTGTGGACCACCTTGCCCATGTAGATCGGATTCGTCAGCGTGCAGTACACCGAGTGCCGGTCCCATTCCACGCCTCCGCGAACCACGCCCGCCTTCGTTCGCCACGATTTGGTCTTCCAGCCGCGTTTGCAGAGATCTTCACCGACCGACAGCAACGACCCGAGCTCGAGGTACCGCTCAAAGATGTGGCGAACCCGCGACGCCTCAGCCGGGTTGACGACGAGGCGTGGGCTTCCGTTCGAGCGGTCGACGTCGTACCCGAACGGCGGCGGACCGCCGCCCCATTTGCCCCGCTTCTTCGCCGCCGCGATCTTGTCCCGGATGCGCTCGCCGATGATCTCACGCTCGAACTGGGCGAACGACAGGAGGATGTTGAGCGTGAGCCGGCCCATCGAATGGGTCGTGTTGAAGTGCTGGGTAACCGAGACGAACGAAACCTTGTGGCGATCAAAGACCTCCATGAGGCGCGCGAAGTCCATCAGCGACCGGGACAGACGGTCCACCTTGTAGACCACCACGCAGTCGATTTTGCCCGCCTCGATGTCGGCCATCAGGCTCTTGAGGCCAGGCCGATCGACGTTGCCCCCCGAGAATCCGCCGTCGTCGTATCGATCGGGAAGCGCTGACCATCCCTCGTTCCGCTGGCTGGCGACGTACGCCTCCGCCGCCTCACGCTGGGCGTCGAGGGAGTTGAACTCCTGCTTGAGCCCCTCCTCGCTCGACTTTCGGGTGTAGATCGCGCAGCGACATTGCGGAGGCGGAGTGGCGGCGTGCTTTCCGTTCTGGGTGCCTCTGCTCATCGACGGCCCTCCAGGTTGAAGAACCGGAATCCGTTGACGTGCGAGCCAGTGACCGCCTTGGCGATCGCCGACAGGGAGCGGTAGCGCTCACCCTCGAACTCGAACCCGTCCGCCAGCACCACGACCCGCACCGTCCGGCCCCGGTAGTCCCGGACGATCGCCGCTCCCGCGGGTGGTAGCCGTGGGTCCGCCGTGGCGGCGAGGGCGACTTTCTTGGCGTCCTTGGGGGCCTCCCCGAGCGTGGCCCACTTGGGCGGCGTACGCCGCACGTCGGTCGGGTTGGCAAGTTGGGCCGCTCGGACACGGGCTCGTTCGGACAAGCCACCTTCGGCGTTGGCCTGGATGCGCCACGCGATGCGGCGGACGAGGTAGATGCGATGGCGGCTCTGAATCCGCTCGCCGAAGAGCTCAGCGTACCGATCGTGCAGTTCGCCGATCGTCATCTTTTCCAGCGCCGCGAGGTCCTTCGAAACGGTTGTCGTCATGGGCAAGTCTCCAGATGCCCGCACCGCTAACGCGCGGTACGGTCAGACACACTGAGGCCGGCTTCCTCGCCCAGTTCAAGTTCGATGTCCGCTTCTTCTTGATGCTGCGGTGTCGGGGCGGGTGTGGCCGCTGCCGCCGATCCCACGCCGAGGCCCGTCGCCTTGGCACGCCGGTGCCAGCGCATCGCGCCCGTTGCCAGTAAGGCGATCACCTCGCGGCGGCGCTGGTCGGCGGAAAGATTGGCGTCATCGTCATTGGCAACCATCAGCGGTGCTCCCGGCTCGTCGTCGGACGATTGAGGTGGCGTGGGGGCGAGAAGGCAAGGCATGTCTTCTCCCCGGCTACATACGCCACGCGGACGCGGGCTGTCCGCACTGGGCATGTGAACGGACAACTGGTTTCGATTCGTGTGGCACCTTCGCCGGCACGCTCGCTGCAACGCCCACGCGAAGCGAGCCGATGCGTCGACATCACACCAACCGAGTTTGCGTTCGAAATCGCCGTCGCCCCTGCCGAACTCGCCATGTGTTGCCGACCCACGAGCTGTCGGGTCACGGCTATAACGGCGTGCCGGGTGAGACGCAGAGACTCTGAGACTTTTTGGGTTTGGACGCGTCCCCGCAGGCCAGATGCCGCGCCCCGTGAGTCTCACGGCGCAACTGAGTGAGACTTCCCGCGGTGGGGCATGTCGAGAGACTCGGCAAAACGCGGCCCGGAAACGCAAACGCCCCGGCCTTGCGGTCGGGGCGTTCACTTCTAACGGGTGGGTCGCCCAGTTTCTGGACGACCCGGGCAATAGAGGATGGATAGCGGGGATCGAACGGAATTCGGCGGCTCCCGCCGATACTCGCCCCCATCGGGGTGCGAGGGCGTCTCACAGACGCCTTCGCGCGGACCAATGATGCGAGTTGAGAATTCCACCCAAGGGAACTCGATCTCAATCGTTGTGCTCTTGAGAGACAGGCTTTTCTCCCGCTTCGACTGTCGACTTTGCCCGTGCAGCACAATGTGTCAGCGGCCCTGTCCAAGGCTTCGGCTACCGCCGCCTCACAGAACTCCGCCGTGTCTTTCCGCTTCTTCGCATGACCATCGCTGGGACCTTCCTTCGAAAGGCAACAGCCTATCGATCGGCCGTGTCCACCCAAGATGGGCAGGTTCAGTTATCGGCTGAAGAGCATACGGTCTTTGTACGGACCTGCTCATGCTGGAGTTGTCGAGCGCGCACGATTCTGTGAAATCGCCTACCCTATTCTGCCAACCATTCGACACCGTTCAAGTGAAAGGAATCCGGCCATGCAGTCAACCGTTTCCCCCCCCCCTGTCAAGACCACCGCAGCCACCTCAGACAGTGCATCGCGTCGAGAAGAAGATGCGATCGAGCTCGAAATCCAACGGAAGCTCATCTCCTCAAGCACCGGCGGGATGTGCATCGGCAGCACCACGGGCGAAATTCTCGGGCTGACTGAGAGTCTGCACGCCGTCCGGAAGGAGGCGGGTGTCGAAGCCAGCCCGGTGATGATGTGCTTCTGGGGCGCATTCGTCAAGTAAGGCGCAGTCTCTCAGAGCAAGGCTGTTAGTAGCTCCAACTTGGGAGTGGCGCTATTACTTTCACAAGGCTTCAAGTCATGGCGACGACAATCGGTTCAGTCGACTCTGCATCGCACCGCTACATGGTGCAGGCCGTGGGCGTGGGCGATCCCTCGTGCGCCACGATGGTCAACGATGGCGTATACCTCGACCGGGATGCACGCACCGTCCGATACCTCCCTCGCGAAAGCTGGAGCGAGCCTAAGCGACCACAGATACGGCCCAGCGAAGCGATGTCGCTGGAGGGCAGGGTAACGCTTGCCGCTCTCGACGCGTCGTTGGTCTCAGAGTTTCGCGTGAAGTTACCGTTGCTTCTTGACGCGAGCGGAGATGACGGGGTTCGAGCCGATTTCTTGCAGCAGTTTGGGAAGCGAGTCGAAGCTGCACTCGGCGCGATCGGGATGATCGCGGAAAGCGTGCGAGTGTGCAATGTCGCTGTAAACCCTCCGGGCACGCGTTCCACGGGTAAGGACTTCGTGACGCACGAATATGTCGGCTTGCACATTGACAACCATGATCGGCTGCCGCTGGCGTCGCGTCGCACGGCGATCCAGTTAATGACACTCAATTGTGGCCGGTCAACGAGGTATTTTCACTTCATTGACTTGCCCGTGGAAGAACTTGCGAAAATCCTGCACTCGCCACTAGACGATCCTCAAGAGGACCGCGCTACGGCGTGCGATGCCCTCAAGAACAAATTCCTGGAGTCCTATCCCGATTATCCGGTGACTCGGGTGGCCCTACCTCCAGGAAGCCTTTACGTCACCACGCCCCAGGACATCATTCACGACGGTGCCGGAGGAGATGTCGACGCAGATGTGGCTTTCTTAATGCTGGGCAGGTATCGGATGTCGTGATGATGCAACCCCACTACGACATCCCGGCTCCGCCCCCGACGTTCAAGCTTGGACCGATTCGACAAATCGTGCTGCAAGGAACCTCCTTCTGCAACATTAACTGCCGATATTGTTACTTGGATGAGGCATCTAGAGCAATGCGGTCGAACATGAGCGCCGCAACCGCTCAAAGGACATTTGAGTATTTTGCAGCATCTAAGCTATGCCTCGATCCAGTCGAGTGCCGATGGCATTCTGGTGAGCCCCTGACCCTGCCGCCGGCCTTCTACAGGAATGCCTTTCAGTCGGCTGTTCATGCTTTCGGAGATGCATCACGCTTTTGGTTCTCTATCCAGACCAACGGCCTGTTGATCAACGATGAATGGTGCTCATTCTTCAAAGATTGCAAGGTCGAGGTTGGATTGAGCATCGACGGCCCGGCGGTATTCCATGACATGCATCGGGTCGATCGTGCGGGCCGCGGGACCTTCGATCGCGTGATGGCTGGAGTCGCCCACCTCCGTCGTTGTGATATCCCATTTGACGCCATCTGCGTCCTCAATGAACGTTCCCTAGCGAGTGCCGACGAGCTCTATGCGTTCTTTTCGGAGATCGGCTGCCGCGTAGTCGGATTCAACACCGATGATCTCCGGCCCGCGCAGGCGACGCCGTCCGAACTCAATGACCGACTCGCTCGCTATCGGTCGTTCATGAGCCGAATGGTCGAACTGTCTAGAAAGGGCCTGCCGGTCGTACGAGAGATTGGCGAGATGCAAGCTGCGATCTTTGCTCCTGTCCTCCCTGCGCGGAGCGCGGTGGCGGAGCCGTTGGCAATTGTCAATGTTGATTCGGCCGGACGTTGGGGGACATTCTCGCCGGAGCTTCTCACCTTTCCACGAGGAGGGGGCGGTTCATTCGTGCTTGGAAGTGTTTTTGGAGAACCCGTCGAGACGGTGGTTGGCTCTTCATCATTCATCGAGCTTGCCGAGGAAGTCCGAGCGGGGGTTCAAAAATGCGCGTCGAGCTGCGAGTATTTCCCAGTTTGCGGCGGCGGTTCGCCGGCAAACAAGCTGTTTGAGAATCGCTCTGTCAATTCTACGGAGACGTTTTTTTGTCGCACTCGGATTCAAGCGGTGGCCGACGTCGTCCTCTATGATCTGCGGAGATCGCCAGCCTTGGAGTGCAAGACTGGAGGACTACCCGTCCAACCGCCCCGATGATCTGGCACGTTCTGAGATTTCCCAAGTCGCGCACCAAACATGGAGCCTAGGAATGACGAGATTGAGAACAGTTCGGCTGCTAGTGGCATTGGGTTGCACGTTTGCATTCACGATGCTCACCGCTTGCGATCGCGAGCCATCCAAAAAGCCCACCCAGGCTTCTGGTTCAACATCCTCGGGGGGCCAGGCGACAGGAGTCGTCGTCTCCAACGGCGGACGAAAGTTGACTTTTGAGCACGTTCCTCAGCGGATCATTACGACCGGCCAGGGGCCCGCGGAGCTGCTGCTCAAGCTGGGCGTTGGCAAGTCCATTGTGGGGATCTACTACGGCGCACAACAACCGGTCGATCCGGCGATCGCTGTACCGTTTCGCGAACTCACTTCGCTCTCGACCGACGCGCCTCCTTCCAAGGAAGTCGTGTTGCCACTCAAGCCGGACCTCGTTCTCTCCGCTTTTCCTACGATGGATTTTGATTCTTCTCGCGGAGGCGCCACCATCGATGACTTCGCAAAGGTCGGCTCGCAGGTGTTCGGCTATACCGCAACATCTTGCAAGCCATCCGAAGCAACATTTGAAATGTTTCTGTCTGATGTCGCTGACATCGGTAAGATCCTGCGTGTCGAGCAGACCGCCCAGCAATTGGTGGAAGAATGTCGGAGTCGGATCGCGGCCGTCCGCCAGCGGGTCGCAGGTCGAGAAAAGGTCAAGCTTGTTATTTGCTTTAGCGCCAGCGACCAAATGCTTGGAGTGTTCGGTGCTGGACTGTTGAATGATTTGGTCGATGCGGCCGGCGGGACAAACGTGTACTCTCACGAGGACGCGACGATGGTGAACGCCTCGAAAGAGGATTTTGCACAGCGGGTCATCGAGGTTTACGTCATCCCTGACCTACCCGCGGTTCCGTCCATGCGTGCCGACTCATCCGCCGCCTGGTTGTTCAAAACGTTTCCTCAGACCGAAGCGTCGAAGCGGCGCCGGTTTGTCGGAATCGGGGTTGAAAAACTCAATGTCGGCTACAGAAACGTCGAGTTCGTCGAGGAACTCGCGCGGTCACTACACCCCGAGGCGTTCGCGGAGAGCGGGAAGCCGTGACCAGCCGTTCGCTACCGATTCCAGACAATGGCGTGTTGATCCTCGTTTCCGGAGGCATCGACAGCGCGGTCATGGCTGCCGCGTTGCACGCTCGAGGGTTGGTCGCGTGCGTGCTCCACGTGTCGCTCGGCAATCCTATCGACGCTTGCCAGTTGCACCGTGTGACCTTGCTGTGCGAGAGATTGGGGCTAACTCTCGATCACGTTGCGCTGAGCTATTCCCCGTGCGTGATCCCTGCTTCGGACTACGGATCAGCGAGCGGATTCCTCGGTCTGCAGTCGCTGCTCGGCCTCGCTGCCGCACTCGCATGGAGCCGCTCGATTCGTAGGATAGCTCTTGGGTTGACTCGTGACGACTTGGAGGGCGCTCCGGCCACAGAATGGATCACAGCCTGGCAGACGCAGGCTTCTGTCGCGGTTCGAGGAGAGTATCGGTTTTCTGTGGAACTCCCGTTGAGCCACATGTCCAAACGCGAAGTTGTCGCGCTCGGACACGCGTTCGATCTCCCCCTTCAAGAGATCACGTGGAGTTGCTCCAGGAGTGGCGATTCACATTGCGGAGACTGTCCCGGTTGTCGCAGTCGGGAGAGTGCCTTTGGCATCCCGTCCAGTCCCGTCGCACCGCCGCTGGATCTGCATTTCCAGCCCACTTGCAACTGAACAAGGTAACGTCGCCCTATGGGATCAAGACCTCGGCTATCTTCAGAACTACTGATGTGCGGACTCTTCGTCACATTATTGGGCGCGATGCTGCTAGCCATGTGTGCGGGGTCGAGTTGGATCTCGCCATCTGCAGTGCTCAGTGATCTTGGACGCCTAGTAATGGGCGATGGGAGCTCCGAGATAGACGTGCGCGTCCAGTTCCGTGCACCGCGAGTGGTGCTCGGGATGATCGTCGGGTGCGGCCTATCGGTTGCAGGCGTCGTCATTCAGACGGCAGTGCGCAACCCCTTGGCAGACCCTTATGTGCTTGGGGTTTCATCCGGGGCGTCCTTGGGAGCAGTGTTGCTCTTGTACGCACTTCCGCTGAAGTTCTATGGGCTCCCGCTCTTCGCTGCGGCATTCTGTGGAGGCGCTGCAGCATCTTTGATCGTTTATGTTGTGGGACGCGCCCGTGGAGCTGCCTCGTCATCCCAGCGACTGGTTCTTGCCGGCGTTGCCACCACTTATCTCCTCTCTGCGCTCACGAGTTTTGTGCTCACATTGGTCGATCGACAGGGTTTCGGAGGCAGCAATGTGTTCGTGTTCTGGTCGCTCGGCAGTCTCGCGCGGGCCCAATGGGACCTCGTTCTCATTCCGACAATCGTTGTCGTAGCGTCCTTGGTCGTACTTATGGCGTTGCGGCGTCGGCTGGACGTGCTCATTGTAAATGATGAACATGCGACTGCGCTGGGAGCAGAACCACAGAAGATCAGACGGGTTCTATTTGTCGTGTCAGCAGCACTTGTTGCGGCATGCGTCGCAGCGAGCGGGCCGATCGGATTTGTTGGTCTGATGATTCCGCACGCGACGCGGTTTGTCGTCGGGCCTTTTCACAAGCGGCTTCTTCCGAACGCAGCCCTGATGGGAGCGACGTTTCTCGTGCTCGCCGACACGCTTGGGCGATCCATCGGTGGTTCGCACGAAGTGGCCGTCGGCATCATCTCGGCGATGTGCGGCGCTCCTTGCTTCCTTATTCTTTTGCGGCGTGCAAGATGGACGTAATGTTATGCTGAAGGCGGAGCAATTAACGATAGCGTTCGCAGGCCCTCCAGTCATCGACCGCGTCTCGCTGGAGGTGTCTGCGGAACAGGTCGTGGGCGTACTAGGACACAATGGCAGCGGCAAGACTACGCTTCTCCGCGCTGCCTATCGCGTTCTCCGTCCAGATTCCGGCTCGGTGCTGATTGAAGGTCGCGACGTTTGGCGGATGTCTTCTATGGAGGCAGCGAGGGCCATCGGGTCCGTCGCGCAAGACCAATCGCTTGCCCACGACATGACTATCCGGGAGCTTGTGTCCTTCGGACGATTTCCGCACAAACAGATGTTTGAGCCGGACACGCCGGCAGATCAAGTCATTATCGACGAAGCAATCTCGCGGGTTGGGCTTAGCGCCCTCGCAGGGCGTCGGCTCTCGGAGCTCTCTGGCGGTGAACGCCAACGAGCGATGATCGCAAAGGGACTCGCTCAACAGCCGCGCGTCTTGGTCCTGGATGAACCCACCAACCACTTAGATGTTCGCTATCAGATCGACTTACTGGAGCTAGTGCGGCAGTTGCGCATTGCGGTCGTAGTCACACTTCACGACCTGAATCTAGCTGCAGCCTATTGCGACAAGCTGTACGTGCTGGCTCATGGAAAGGTCGTAGCCGAGGGAAGCGTTGACGCGGTTCTGACCGACGAGCTGATCCGCGACGTGTTTGGAGTATCAGCGCGTCGCGGAATCAACCCGCTAACCGGACGCCCGCACATTTACTTTGGACAGTCGCAGTCATGTCAGAGCTGAGCCCTTCAGATCGTCGTGGAGCATTCGAGCGGCTTTACGAATTGGGAGCCCCGTGGAGCACCGGAGAGCCGCAGTCGGCCATGATGCACTGTTGGAATCAGCCTGGTCAGATCGGCCGAGTGCTCGATATCGGATGTGGCGACGGTGCCAACGCGATTCACATCGCGTCCAAGGGGATAAAGGTGGTTGCAATAGATTTCGTTCCAAGTGTTGTCGAGTGCGCGAGGGCGAGGGCGTTTGAGCGCGGCCAAGATGTGACTTGCTTAGTCATGGACGCGACGACGCTGTCCGGGTGGTCGGAGCGGTTTGATGCAGCTATCGATGTCGGAATGCTGCACACGCTCCCGGTCGAGGCAGTAGGTGGCTACGTGTCGGGCGTGCGTCACGTTCTCAATAGCGCTGGTGTCTTGCATCTGATGTGCTTCAGCGACGCTGAAGAAATGCCTGTTCGAACCAAGTACTCGCGGTCACGATTACTGGAGATTTTCCAGGATGGATGGCTTGTAGAGCACATTGCTGAGTGCTGCTTCGACGTTCTGGTGAGCGGCAGATTGACTTCGGGACCTCGAGCGTGGTATGCGCGGATTCGCAAGCATGAGAGTCACTCCGACCCAGCCTAAGAGAGCCGCCGCGTTTATGGCAGCCCCCGTGTGCACCGGGCGTTGCTGCGGCGCAGCCGAGCGGTGTGCCGCAATGCGGTGGTGAAGGTGATATGATACACAGCCTCCGCATCAAGGCACGATCGCACCGCCGCTTTCGGGTAATGACCAACGCATCGGCCCACCCCTGCCCGATTGCGCCTGATCGGGTGCGGTGGCGCTTCCGCGGCACGAAGCTCAACTGGGTCTGGTGATCTTGACCTGCTCCCCAAATCGTGGTCCAGGCCTATGAGAGTCCCGAGGAAGCCCGGCCGGCTTCACCAGGAGACTCTTGACGATGAAACGGACGAGGCACACACCGGAACAGATCGTGAACAAGTTGCGTGAGGCGGACGCGATGCTGGCGGCGGGGAAGTCCGTCGCCCAGGTGGTCCAGGCCATGGGCGTGAGCGAAGCGAGTTACGACCGCTGGCGCAAGCAGTACGGCGGGATGAAGTCCGACGAAGCCAGGCGGCTCAAGGAACTCGAGATCGAGAACGCCCGGCTCAAGCGGCTGGTGGCGGATCAGGCCTTGGACATGGCGATCCTGAAGGAGGCGAACGACTTCCTGGGAAAGCATCGAGCCCCCAGGGGCGGAGGTGCGTCGTGAAGCATGTGCAGGACCACATGAACGCCTCGGCGCCGCGTGTGAGCGAGCGGCGTGTCTGCCGCGTGCTGGGCCAGCCGCGCTCGACGCAGCGGTACGTGGCGATCTCATCGGGGGGGCGTGACGGTGACGAGCCGCTGGTGCGACGCATGCACGAGCTGGTGCGCCAGCATCCACGGCGCGGGTATCGGATGGTCTGGGGGATGCTGCGCCTGGAAGGGTGGAGGGTGAACAAGAAGCGCGTGCATCGGCTGTGGCGGCGGGAAGGGCTGAGAGTGCCTCAGATCCAGCACAAACGCGCGCGGCTCGGGCATTCAGCGAACGGCATCCTGCGTCGGCGTGCCGAGCACCGGAACCACGTCTGGTGCGTGGACTTCATCCACGACACGGACCAACGCGGGCGGCCGCTGAAGTGGCTGAGTGTGGTGGACGAGTTCACGCGCGAGTGCCTGGCGCTGGAGGTGAACCGCTCGATGACGGCCCGCGCCGTGGCCGAGGTGCTCATCAACCTGTTCACGACGCGGGGCGTCCCCGCGCACACCCGCTGCGACAACGGCCCTGAGTTCATCGCGCAGACGATCCGGCGACTGGCCACGCTGACGGGCGTGGAGACCTTGTACATCGCGCCCGGCAGCCCGTGGGAGAACGGGTACGCCGAGAGTTTCCACTCGCGGCTGCGTGATGAACTCCTGAACGCGGAGGTGTTCGAGGGCGTGCGCGAGGCCAGGACGCTCGCGGCGTCGTGGCGTCACGAGTACGACCATCACCGGCCGCACTCGTCGCTGGGGTATGTGCCGCCGGCGGTGTACGCGGCCGGGCTCGCGGCTGGAGCATCGATCGCGATGATGGCCACGACGGCGGCGCTGGTGACGATCGGGGTGACAGCGATGCCGCTGATCGGGAGTGAAGACCAGATGGAAGGAAGCCACTCACTTGGCACCCCACCCCCGAGGGCCCGCCGAGCAAGGTGCAGCATGCCCTCGGGTGCCGCCGGAACCGGACCCGACGCCACCAACCAAAGGATCGATACCATCACCCGACTCTCATAGCGACTGGTACAGGAAATGGGGGCAGGTCAATCTGCCCCCGTTCTGCTACGCGGTTGATTAGCTACGGCTTCTTCCCGCTCCCTCCACATCGCGGGCATGGCATGGTACTCGTGGTGAAGGTGCTTGAGGGCATGTCAGGTGGCCCCCCACTTGAGCCTGGCATCAATACAACCGTGATGCCACTGCCCTGACAGGCAGGGCACACGCCTTGAGGGAGTGGCTTTGGTGTGGTGGGCTCGCAACCGATCAACCCGCATCCCGCAAATAGCACCAAAACAGACATTCTTGCGAAAGATCGACGTCTCACAGTGCAATCTCCCAACTGCGACCACATGTCATGCCTGCGACAGCTCTCAGAAGGTCTAGCCCAAACGATCCGAGCTAAGCGCAGTTATCTTAGGCAAGTGGTACCTCTAGATGTGATGCACATGCGCGCACACCGAGTCGCCGTTTGAATCTGTCTGAAAGCGACTGGAAACTCGAGAGGCGCACTTGAACCGTCTCGAGGAGCTCTGGCAGATCTGGATCGCCGAACTGCCGCCAAACCTCACATGCTTCTGCGAGTGCTGCGTACCAGAGATGTGACTCACGGCCTTGCGTCGCGAGCAGGACTTTTCCCCGCCATCGCGCCGCCTGAAGGCGACGCCCGCTCAGATGTGCGCGCTTCGACAGTATCCACCATCGCACGATCGCGTCGCGGCACGCTCTTGACGGTATACGGAATGTGTCCAGTTGTTCGCAGAATGACTTATCTGTCCCGGTGTCGAATTCTAACAAGAGGAAAGCAAGTTCTCCAGCAAACAAGCGGAGCATGTGCCCATGTATCGCTGCACAGCTGAGGTCGCGAGGAAGATCACGCGGGAAGCCTGGTAGAACGCGCTGCCGTCGCGACAACAGGTACTGGATGGCACGATCTGCGAGTGCTGCAGCGTCGAGAGCTCTGCCCTCGGCAAGCCACACCCGCAGAAGATTGTGTGCGATATGCAAGCGGTGGCAATGAAAATAGAGCAGTCCGTGCTCCGATACAAGGCGATGATCAATGCTCATGGCGATCTGCAGCTGTGGCGCGGCTTCGCCGTGTCGGCCAGACTTGAAGGAAATGTAAGCCAATGCTGACTGGATAAACGCACACAGTGCCTGCGTGGACCGTTCCGAGGGTGCACCTCGCGTTGAAGCGATCGAGGCGGCGAGCAGGCAGTCCTTCGCTCGCACAAGATCGCCTTGTCGGGCAGAGCGGAATGCACTATCCACGACGTCGTGGTGGAGCCGAACAAATGCGTTCTCAGCTGGCGTGAGATGTGGTTGTAGCAGGGTGTCGAGGAGCAACGCTGACGAGTCAAAGGGTGCGAGCTTCCCTTCCTCTGTGGCACCGAGCGTAAGCGAGGTCAGGAGATCTCTTGCGCGTAGAGGAGATCGAGCGTCGGCGTTGTCGTGGATCACGGGGTGCGCTCCGACTGGTTGGTGCGTGAGATACAATGCTTGGGTTGACCCGCGGAGAGGTGAAGAGGTGGTGGGGCAAGATCAGTTCGGCATTGCCGCCCGCCGGTGTAAAAGTGGTTTGTGTGCCGCGATGCTCAGTATCTCGCCCCAGCCCGGGTCGAGCGTCGCGGCACCAAAGTTCCGTACAGTACTTACGGGATGAAAACCGACAGATCTGAGAAGTGCGACAATTTGGAGTTCGGAGTACCACCGCATCGAGAGGTGTTGCGACTCGCACGCCAACAGTCTATCTTCCCGCCATTCCTCGTAGCGGACGCGGTGGCAAGTGATCCTAGATCGGGCAGTAGGGCTAACGACCTCATGCATCACAATGGTTGTCCCGTCAGTGCCGGTAACGGTACGACTTTGCTGCAGAGAACGGGGCGTCGTGCTGCCCGACGGTGCTTGAGGAATGTCCAGAAACAAGACGCCGCCATCATCAAGGTGACGCCAGGCATTGCGTAGAACTGCGTCTGCGGATGAGGCATCGGCAAAGAGAGAGAAGGTACCAAATGCGATGATGATGGCTCGGTATCGGCCGGTAAAAGCACCGCTCCGAATGTCCGCAAGGTGCAAGTGAGAAACCAAACCACTACGCTCCACAGCAGCGCGGCAATGCGAGAGCATGAATGGCGAATCATCGGCGCCGTCGACTGCATACCCAGCCTTGAGCAAGGGCAGGAGTAGGCGTCCAGTGCCGACGGCCGCTTCTAAGATCCGGCCTTGGAGGGTGGACAGCGCCTCGCGATAGTACGGAACATCAGGATACTCCACTGTCAGCGGCGCGGATAGTGCGTAGTAGTCAGCGCAAAGCCGCCCGAAGGGGAGAGACGTGCCAGAGTGTCGCGGCGAAGACATGACGATGTGCTTTCTGGGTGATCGGAACCGATTGCGGGTAGAGATAGTGAGAGCGCTGAAATTCGGCACTGGTCTTCTTCAAGGGCCGGATGATTCCAAGGAATCATGGGCATACTGCTGTGTCGGGACAATTCGTCAAGCGTTCCGCCATCGCGAGTGAAATCACCACAGAGTAGCAGCGTGTCTCGGAATGCGTCTCGACGACTGGAGTCTTCCGGGGTACTTCCGAGCGAATGCCAGCTTCGAGTACTCCAGGTGTCGCGATTTCAGAGATGCTCGTAGTGGGCTCGCTATCCGCAGTTTGCCTTCCACAATCCCGCATACCTTGATTGCTTCCCCTCTACCCACGTCCCGGCAAAGAGATGCGCCGCTTTCAGGAACAATGGGGCGTCCGGATTGGACTTCGACTCTCCGACCGTCGGGTGGAAGTACGCCGGCGGATAGAGCGCGATGTCGTCGTACTGGGTGACCACCCGAGCGAGGAGCCCCGGTCCGGCTTGATCGCCGACGTACCGGCGCTCGAAGAACGACTCTTCGATCATCGCCACCATGTGCCACATCGCCGGGTGGTTAGCCGGAAAGCCCATCGCCGCGTTGGAGACGATGTCAAGTTGTTCGCAGGCGGCCCACGCCCGTACCTCGGGTGGGCACATCTCGTCGAGCGGACGGATCGGCTTCACGTCGGTGTCGAGGTAGACGCCGCCGATGCGGGCCAGGAGTTCCAGCCGCAGGATGTCCGAGCGCATCACGCAGCCGGGCGTGCCGCCGACGTTGCCGCAAGCCGCCCATGCGTTGCGGTTGAGGATCGGCGGCAGTCTGTCGTCCGTCCACAATCGAATATCCCAGTGCGGGTTCATCTCGGCGAAGCGGCGACGCCAGCGCCGCTGGTGTAGGGGCATCTCGCCCTTGCCGAGCCAGATCTGGTGCAGGACCCGCGGGATCGGGGTTGCGGTAGTGCTCAAGCGGCGACCTCCGCCGTCTTGCCGGTCACGAACCCGAACGCGCCGCCGTGGGCCTTGGCGGGTTCTTCGCCCTGCTCGAACATGGCCCAGTGGAACGGCACCACGTCGCGGAAGTGTCCGTGGTCGCGGACGACGCGGGTGAGGAACCCCGGGCCGCTCTGGTCCCATACGCCGCGATAGACCAGCACCGAGTGCGGCAGGTCGCGGATCGCATGCCAGAGCATCGGGTGGTTCCGCGTTGCGCCGAGCACCGACGGCGAGAGCATGTGCGGGCGGCTCGCGCCGTGGCTGGCGATCGTGGAACAGAATGCGCCGACCCCGGCGACGAGTTCATCCAGCGGACGTAGCGGCAGACGATCGGGATCGACGAACACCCCGCCTTCGCGGGCGAGCACCTCGTATCGCAGCAGGTTCAGCCGTGCCGCCGACGCTGGTGGCTCACTGAGGTCGAGCGTCTGCTGCCACTGCTCGTGGTTCAGGATCGGCGGCCGGCTTTCAAGCGTGAACGTGACGACGTCCCACTCGGGATGCAGCGTCTGCCACGCGTGCTTCCAGGCGGTGAGCCGCTGACGGTCGGGAGACTCGGACAAATCGGCCGTGTAGATGACCTTCGGGATCACGACTTCACCTCCTCTTCGATGCCACTGCTCAATCCACTCTGCTGCCACTTCGCGGGAGGCACGCCCTCCATGCCGCCCTCGATGAACGACGATGCACCCTCACCGAGCGCCACCGACTGCTGGGCGCTGCCGGACCCCGAGCCGGAGCCGGGCGGGCCAGAGCCGCTCTCGCTCCCGCTGCCGCTCGACGAGCCAGACGAGCTGCCAGATCCTGAAGAACTTCCTGAGCTCGACATGGACGAGCCGCTGGACTTGCCGCTTCCGGACCCCGACCCGCTGCCGCTCGAGGACCCAGAACCCGAGCCAGAACCAGACCCTGATCCGGAGGCCGATC
The DNA here is from genome assembly GCA_015200025.1 of Phycisphaeraceae bacterium. Classification (GTDB taxonomy): domain Bacteria; phylum Planctomycetota; class Phycisphaerae; order Phycisphaerales; family UBA1924; genus UBA2396. The sequence goes on from CP054186.1 coordinate 2,796,945, forward strand.
CCGATCCGGTGGCCTGCGTCGCGGGCATGTCGTTGTGGATCCACACGCCGTCGGCCAGGAACACGTTCAGGCCGGGCACATGCACCGCGACCGTGGTCACGCGATCGCCAGCGCGGGCAAGTTTCTCGATGCGCTCCTCGCTGAGGTCGTGCCGCACGAGGTAGTCGCCGACGAGCAAGAACTCAGCCGACACGAACCCGACCTCATCGCCGCGCCGCAGGAGCACGGGGTGCTCGTGCGTCAGCCGCAGGCGACCGTTGATGGTGATGAACCCGTCGTGCGTGCCGACAGTGACGCTGGCCACGCAGCCGGTGACCGGCGTGAGCACCGCCTCGGCCCGCTGACGCAGCCACTGGTACTGCGCCCGCCACGGTACATCGCGGTCGAGGCCCGCCACGTCGAGCGCCGCGATGCGATCGCCCGGCTTGAGACGCTCGATCGGCACTGTCTGGCCCGAGGCCAGCCGCACCGGCGTCCCGGCCAGCACGCAGTTGGACCCGGGTCCCGAACCTCCGGGGCCGGAACCACCCGGCCCGCTTCCCCCAGGGCCCGACCCTCCCGGCCCAGAACCGCCAGGGCCGGAGCCTCCGGGACCCGAGCCGCCCGGGCCGCTGCCGCCGCCACTGGACCCGTCCCCGCCCGACGAACCGCCGCCGGAACTGCCCCCTCCGGACGATCCTCCAAAGGACCCGCCCGAGGACATGCCGGAACTCGCCCCCGACGACATGCCGCTGGACGCCCCGGAACTCATGCCCGACGAAGCGCCCGAAGAACTCATTCCCGACGAACTGCCGCCGCCGGAACTGCTCATGCCGCTTGAACCGCCGCTGCTCGACATTCCTGAGGACGACATCCCACCGCTGCTCGATGGCGTATCGCTCGGCGTGCTCGATGGCGTGTGCGTCGTGCCCGGCGTGTTGCTCGTGAACGCATCGGTGGTGTAGAACGTCAGCGTCGGCGTGCCGCCCGGCCCGGTCGTGTAGATCACATCGCCCGTCGTCGAGTAACTCGGGGGCATGCTCGGCGTGCTGGTGGGCGTCGAGTACGTGCTATACGACGAGTCGGGCGACTCCGACGGCGTCGAGTAGTTGCTCGAGCCGCCGCCCTGCGGGGCGCGGCCCGTCGCCCAGACCGGGATATAGAGGTAGTAGCGGGTGGGGCCGTCGCTCATCGTGCGGCCTCCTGGGGTTTGGTGATGGGGTTGGGCTCATACCAGCCCTGCGTGTTCACCGGCTTGCCGCACTCGGCCGACGCGGCCGCGACGGCGTCGGCGAACTCCATGCGCTCAAACACCTGCAGTTCGCTGCCGGGCGAGCAGTTCACCACGCGGAAGCGGTGCTTCTCGAAGTGCGGCTTGAGGGCCTCGAAGCGCCGTGCCAGCGAGTCATACAGCACGTTGTTGTGCCGGATAGCGTTGGCGGCCCGGTTCTCGGCGAAGGCGTACTTGCGGTCTTCGGCCATTTTGAAGTCGCAGCCCAGCAGGTACACCGTCGAGAATCCGAGGTAGTGCAGGAGGCGGAGTGCCACGAGCATGACCGAGCGCTTGCCGGTGATGCCCAAAGAGTCGGGGTTCTTGGCGTCGTTGCCCCACGGGACGCTGTCTCCAGTCAGGAACCGCTCATGGTCGAAGTGATCCGCGCGACGGAAGAACATGACGCTGGGCATCTGGCGGACCCTGAAAGCACTGTTGCGCATCACGCCGTCAGCGCCCTGGATGCGGAGCCGCTTGTCCCACATGCATGTGGGCACGAACTTCAGGATGCCCGGGTCCTTCCAGCCGGTATCGATGAAGCGGCCGGGATCGTCAACGCAGGTCCACAGCGTCGGGCGATGCACCGCCCACGCGTTGTTGACTGCCATCGTGACGATGCCACGCTTGTTGAGCGCGGTGAGGTCGATCTGCGTGAGCGAAGGCCCCGACAAGATCAGGAACGCCGAGCGCCCGCGGTAAAACCCGCCGAGCGACACGGAGTCGAAGTCGGCGGTGTAAAGGCGCAGGCCATCCCGCGACGGCTTTCTCGCCTTCAGCCCGGCCTGGAGCGCCGCGATGTCAGACTGGTTCTCACGCACCACAGCACCCCCCATCACTTCCGCCCTTGAACCGCCCGACGATGAACCGCCGCTCAGCCCGCGGGTTGATCACCGTGGCGACACGCCCGATGCGGTCGAGCCACCAGTCCAGCGAGCGCACTGTCGGGTGCAGACCTTCGCCGGCGACGGTGGTCTTACTGGGACGGGTGCAGATCGAGAACACGAAGTAGCCGCGCGGCTTGGCCACACGGCGCATCTCCGCGAGCACCGCGTCCACGTCCTCGGGGAGCAGATGCTCGAGTGCGTCGAAGCTCGTGACGACGTCCGCCACCGCTGCGTGCAGCGCGGTCTTGTGCATGGGACGCACGAGGTCCGCATCCGGGAACGCGAAGTCCACACCCAGGCCGTCGATCCCCAGCCGGCGCAGATCACGCACGAGGTCGTTGCGGCCGCATCCGAAGTCCACGACAAACCTCGGCTTGAACTTCTGGATGATCGGAACAGCGAGCTTGCCGTGGTTGGTCGAGCCGTATGTTGAGCCGGGCTTGGCGGCCAGCGCCACATACTTGGCTCGTTCCGTCTCTCGGCGAGTGTCCAGAGTCGTCGGGGTCGTCGTCACTCGGCACCTCCGATGTAGAGGTTGAACTTGCGGTCCTCGTCGGCGGGGTCGGCGATCTCGATCAGGCTCATGGCCTCGAAGACCCACACCGGCTTGCCCTTGCTGTTGCGCTCGCAGGTGAGCTGCACGCACACGCCCTCGGGGATCGGCACGAGCTTGGGTTTAAGCGACCGCGCGGGCGGGCACTTGGGGAGCACGCCGGGCAACTCGCACACCGGGCCGAGCCCGAGCAGGCCACCGAACCCGGAGCCGGGCTCCGAGTCATTCATGTGGTGGGCCTCGAACCGGTTGAGCGCCAGCCGCGTGGGGTCTTCACCGCCGCTTGCGAGCTGGGACGACAGGCCACCCTCGATGGCCACATACCGGAGATAGGTCTCGCTGCCGGGGTTGCCGTCGATCTGGGCTTCAACCCACGGATAGCGCCAGCGGTTGCGCTCGGTGGGGATCGCCTGGGCAGCGCCGAGGATCGCGGTCACGCGCCCGGGCGACGGACGGCCGAGTTCAAGGACCGCCCACTTCTCGCCGGTGCCCTCTTCCTTCCAGAGGATCGGGATACCGCCCATTGGCGTGCTGGCCAGGACCGTCTCCTCGGCCGCCAGCTCGCAGGTCGTGTCGGTCTCGTTGGTGATGAACACCCGCGCCACCGTCACGCCGGTGAGCACGCAGCGCCCGAGCTTGTTGGGCTTGATGGGCTGGAGTGCGACGACGAACGCTGGACCAGCGGTCTCCTCCGTGGCGATGTCGCCCGTCAGCGGCGTGCGGCTCTGGAATGTTCGTTCCTGGTCGTCCTCGCCGGGCTCGACGAGCACGCCGGTGATCGCCAGCGCGTGGTACGGCTCGATCTCCTCGCCGGAGTCGTTGCGCACCAGCACGATGCCACGCTGGACCGACTCCACGAGCGGACCCGCGACGGCCTCGCCGCGACCCTGACGCCGGCGCAGGTCCACAGCCGCATCGACAAACGCGTTGTACGTGCCCGCGGGGAGGCGGAGTGGATCACCGGATCGGACTTTGCGCAGGTCGTCAGGCATGGTTGCAGGGACTCAGATCCCCAGTGCTCCGAAATTGGCGTCGTCGTACACACGCTCGACGTAGGCGGCGATGGGCTTCTTGATGATCGCGCCGGACCCGGTGTCCTCCGCGTCGGCGTAGCGGACCCACAGGTACTCCCACCCCTTCTTGTTGATGCCGGTGATGGAGCCGACCGAAAGACCGGTCTCGTTCGGACTAGCCGCGAACCGGAAGGTGATCTCCCAGTCGTCGTCGGGACCGTCGCCACGCCTTGAACCTGTCGCACCGAGGAACAGCACCTCGCCGGGGGCAAAGCCCTTGAACCCGCCAGCGTTCGTCTTGCCTGTGCAACTGAAGATCGCCCCCTTGTACGCCCCGGTCACCTGCGCATCGCTGAAGTAGTGCGTCTCAGAGAACTGGTACACAGGCACGGTGATGTCCACGCCGTCGACGCCGTCGGCGGTCACGCCGATCGCGCCGCCAAAGTCCGGTGCGGTCGACCCCGACGCCGCCCGCGCCTGCACCGTGTCTTTGCTCTGGGTGATGTGCTGCGTGCCGCCGCCGGTCTCGAAGTTGAACGAAGCCTCGCTGGGCGTGGGGGTTCCGCCGCTGTCGCTGGAGCCATAGCGGACGGTCACGTCCCACAGTTGCGGACCGAGCGGTTCGATCTGCACGTTCTGCCGGGCCAGACTGTCGTAAGTCGCGGGCGAGGCGGTCTGCGCCGCGTTGCGGGCCACGAGATCATCCGCGGTGCCGCGCACGATGTACCCGAGCTCCGCAGAGGACTGCGACACTTGGTTCGCCTTGGTGGAGCGGCGGCTCTCGAACTTCTCAAAGACCTCAACCGGCACGAGCGATGACCTCCTTTCTTGGGGTGGGGATCAGGCGAACCGCATTCCGTTGTCCACGCTGGCATCCAGCAGACGCTTGGTGTTCTTGGCCGTCGCCTCCGTCGCGGTGGCCGTGCGCTCGGCGGCATCGCCACCGGTGCCAAGCCCCGAGACGGCCGCGGAACTGAACGTGCCCGTGACGCTGATGCCCTTGCCGATGGCCGCGCCGAGTCCCGAGAGCCGGTCCTCGAAGTCGGCCATCAGATCCCTCTGCGGGCGACCTGGTCCCTTCTCGGCGTCTGCGGCCTCGCGTTTCTTGCGGGCTTCTTCGATTGCGGCCGCGAGCTTCTGCTTGGCGGCGTCCAGAGCGGCCTGCGACTCGGCGAGGCCTGCGGCCGTGTCCTTGCGCAAGGCTTCCTGCGCGGTCTCGAAGTCCTGGCCGATGCCCGCGAGCGTTGCTTCGTGCATCGCGGCGGCGTCCCGGCGCTGGGCCTCGCGCTCTTTGTCCCGGGCGGTCACCGACTGCTGGGCAGCGTTCTCCAGTTCGACGAGCCGGGATTCGAGTTGCTGGTCAACCGCCTTCTTCGCGGCTTCGACATCGAGCCCGTCATCGAACAGCCCCTGGATCTCCAGCATCCGCTTGGCGACCCACGACGAGGCTTCCTCCCAGATCATCTGGAAGCCCGTTGCAAAGTTGGTCCAGGTCTTTGACAGGAAAGCGGTCGTCTCGATCCACGCGACCTCAAGCGCGTGGAACACAATCTCGGCGGCGGCCAGCGCCCCGTACCACATGGAGTACGCCGTGGAGACGAAGAACTCCTTCGCCCCCAGCCACGCCTTGTTCAGCGCCGCGACGCCCTGCTGCCAGATCACCTTCAGCGACAGCCACAGGATCTCGGCTGCGAGTGCGATGTCGCCGGCGGCGAAAGCGTCGGAGATGCCGCCGACCACCTTTCCGACCCAGTCACGCAGCTCGGTGAACTTCTCCGCGAGCCACGACAGCGCCTCGCCGCCCGCGCCGGTGACGACCAGCAGTGTGCCGCCCAACGCCACGATCGCGGCGATCGTCAGACCCACCGGAGTGAGCACAGCGCCGATCGCGGCTCCGATCAGGCTGAAAGCCGTGCCGATCCCGCCGATGACGGCGGCCACGATGCCGAGCGCCGCGCCAATGCCCGAGATGATGTAGCCCAGGCCGACAATGGCAATCCCCGCGACCGCGACCGCCGCCGCGACCTTGAGCGCCCAGACCACCGTTTCCTTGTTCGCCTTCACCCACGCGGTGGCGCTGACGACGATCCGCGTGATCCGCTCCGTGAGGTCCTTGATCGTCGGCGCGAGCGCCCCGCCGATGGTGAACACGCCCTGCTTGAGGACCTTCCACAGCGTGCCCAGCGCGTCGTTGAGTTCGGCCGCGTCGCGGGCGGTTTCCGTGCTCACCGTCAGCCCGAGTTTGCGAGCCTGTTCCTGCATCTCGTTGATGCCTGCTGCCCCGTCGGCCATGAGCGGCAGGAGCTTGGTTCCCGCCTTGCCGAAGAGCTCCATCGCCATCGCGGCCCGGAGCGCCGGGTCTTGGATCTGGGAGATCCGGTCGGCTAGCAGCTTGAACTGCTCGTCGGGGGAAAGCTTGGCGAGGTCTTGCACCGTCAGACCGAGCCGACCGAGGGCTTCATTCGCCCCTTTAGAACCTTGCGACGCCTCCGTCAGCGTCTTCTGCATGACGCGCAGACCGTTCTCCAGCGTCTCCATATCCGTGCCGGAGAGGTCGGCGGCGTAACCGAGCTCGCTGAGTGCCTCAACGCTCACGCCCGTGCGGGCGCTCATCTTGTCGAGCGCATCGCCAGAGTCGCTGAACACCTTCGCGGTGCCGAGCAGCGCCGTGATCGCCGCGACACCGATGCCCGCCATCTTGGTGCCGATGGACCGCAGCCCAGCGCCGAAGGCTTCGAGCTTCTTCTGGGCTGCCTTGAGTCCAGCCGACAGCTTGTCGCTGACGCCCAGCTCAATGAACGCTCGCCCGGCTCGGATGCCCCGCGTATCGGCCACGTTCAATCACCCTTTCTTGATCGAGTTCCGCCACAAGAGCGGCAGCTTGGGCCGCTCCTTCTCCAGCGCCGGAGCCATGTACGGCCGCGGCGCGATCTTGACCTTCTGCGAGGTGAGCTTGCCGCCGCGTCTGCGAAGCACGACGACTTCGCCGCCATACTCCAAAGCGCTCGGTGCCTCGCTCTTCTTGAATCCCACCGGCCCGACGACGACCGAGTCGTTGGGCTTGTCGTACCCAAAGAGGATCAGCCGACGCAGGCTGCCCTCGTGCGAATGGGGCGGGGCCCCGGGAGGAGCCGACTCCTTGCGTTTGCGGATGCTCGTCTTGGCCGCCGTGCGGATGTACGCGCCGGCCTTGCTGAGCACCTTCCGCTTGGCGTTGTCGACCGCCGCCATCACGACATGGCGGTCGAAGAACATGTCCTTTATGCGCATGGTGATCACGCGCCGCTGCTCCCAGCGCCACCGACCTGACCGCCGCCGGTGCCGGCGATGGTGCTGCCCTTCTCCAGGCCCTTGTTGAAGGACGCCTCCTTCTCCTTGCGGAGACGGCCGGACCCGATGAACAGACCGACGATGCCGGTGAGGGCTGGGAGCGCCGGCCCGAGCACGGGCAGGCCCGCGACGGTCGGCCCGACGGTGTCGAGCGCCGAGAGCGTGAGTTGGCCGAGCAGCCCGCGGATCTCGCCGGCCTTCTCGATGTTGCCCTTCCACTGCGCGCCGGTCGTCTGCGTGAGGTTGAACCAGTTCTGGTACTCGACCTCGGCCTCGTTGAGGCTCAACGTCGACGGCAGGCCGGTGGTCTGCTGAATCGTGTTGGGCGTCTTGACCTTGACGATGTCGCCAAGGTCCAGGCCGGCGCACGACGCGAGCACGAGCGCCAGCAGGATCAGGGCACCGAGATAGACGTAATGGCGGGTGGTCAGGCTCTTCATGCACGAGTCTCCTTGGCGACCTCCGGCATGCGGTGGTCGATGAACACGTCTTTGAGGACCGACACGTCAACCCTGACGGGACGGGCGGGCTTGTTGAATGGGTCGAAGTCCGATGGCTTGAGAAGGCGGGATCGCTTGGGATCGCGGGCGGTGTTGGCCACCACGGACATGACGGCGGCGGCGATCGACCAGTCGTGGCGCTGGCGGCCATCGAGCATGGCGACCAGCTCCCGCAGCGTCAGGGGCCCGGGGTCGAGGCCGAGGGCCCCGGCGCACTGGTAGATGAACTTCCAGGCGTCGGCGGCTCTTGGGGCGGCGGGGCCATCCGGTTCACGAGCCTGTCCAACTCGCTCTCGCTGGTCAGCGTCTGGATCCGCTTCTCCGTCAGGTCGCGGGCCTTGTCCAGCACACGGTTCGTGGCCTGGAGCACACGCCCGACCCCCACAGGTTGGCCCGGTCCCTCGGGCCATGCGTCCAACGACAACGGCCCCAGCGCGTGCCGGGGCCGTCGAGCAAAGCCGAGATGTGGAACGTGGGTTACGCGGCCTTCTTTGCCGTCGCGCTTGCCTCGGCGAAGCCAAACCGCATCGCCCCCGGCCCGCCGGAGCCAAACGTCACGGTCAACTGCCGCGAGGGCTGGCCTTGGACGTTGCCGCGCTGGGCGGTGATGATGTACGTCGCGCCGTCGATGCCGACGGGGAGCGTATCGTCCTGGTAGGACTTCTCGCCGCTGCCGCCGACGAGTGTGAACGCGCTCTCGTTGATGAGCTTGCGCTGCACGAAGTAGACCACGCGGTCGGAGCCCTCGGGGTGTTTCGCTTTCCACTTCAAAGTGATCGAGCCGTCGGAGTTGAGTTCGACCTTGAAGTCCGTCGGCTGGCCCGGAGGCGGGACGGGCGCGGCGGGGTTCGGCGCGGGGATCTGCGCCAGCACGTACACGTTGGGGTTGTTGTTGTTCGTCGCGAAGGCGCGGATAGAGCGAACGAGATCGCTCGTCAGTTCGCGCGTCGCCGAGTCGGCATCGCGAGCCGCCTCGGTCGCCGCCTTGGCGGCGTCCTTCGCGGCCTGCTGCGCCGTCGTGCGCGAGCGCAGCGCGCCCACCTGATTCTTGAACGCCGTCGCCTGTGCCGCAGTCAAGCCGATATTCGCGGCCTGAGCGGTGAACACATCGACATGGGCTTCGGCCCAACGCAGAAACTCGGCCCGATCACGCGGGTACGTTGCCATGGTGAGAACCTCCGCCGCAATCGCGGCTGCTGAGGCGAAGGTCGCAAGCGTGCTGGCCTGCCTTCGGTAAATGGAAGCCAGTCAGCCCGCCATGGCGTCAAACGCGGCCCCGCCGGTACTCGGAAACCGCGTTGAGAACGCCCCAACGCCGTTTCCACACCCGACTTCGGCGAGAAAACACGCCGACTTGAGCACGGATATCGCTGGAAGCACCAAAAAGATCTCTGGCGCGGACAAAAAGATCGCTGACATCGCTCCCATGTCCGCGAGCGCGGACGAAACGATGAAGAGCATCAGCCAAAGTTGAGCGGGTACTGCGGCAAAGATAGGGGCGCAGGATCAATCACAGTGCGCACCCACCAAATGTCAGATGGCGCATCGTCTGAAAATGCTGGACCAGGACCCGAGCAGGGGAACAAGAAAGCTGCAAGGGTCGCTGCATCCCGCGAACGCCAGGTGAAGTTAATTGCGTCAGCAAAAAGGCCGTGGCCCTTGCGGACCACGGCCTTTAGCTTCTCTTGGCCTCAACCGGCTGCGTCAAGGAGTCGTGTTGGGCACCCACTTCGTTGGGTCGCAGCCGCAGCCTGTCGTGCAAGGTGTGCCAGGGTTATTTGGATCCCAAATGTAGTCATTCGGATCAATTGTGTCACCATAGCAGCGCCGGATGCAATCGATCAGCTTCTGACGGAAGAAAGGATCGGTGTGCCACGGAGGTGGCTCGAAGTACGGCTTCGGGCGCTCGTTGGGCGGGACCAGACGCCACTTCACGGGCTTGTTGGGGTCGTAGTTCCCGCCGGGGCAAGGAGTGAGGAGTACACGAGGATCAGGGTTTGTCCCAACAGGGTACGGCCCCTTGATTTCTCCGGTCTGGGGCTCGATGATGTAGTAGTAGTTGCCAATCTTAATATAGACCACCGAATGGCCCAGCGGATTGCCGTTGCAGTCGGTCCACTCAAACCACAGATTGTACCCTTCCATGTCAGGATACATGCCGCGAAGGTGGTGCAAGAGCCACGCGAGCATCGCATCGGAGAAGTCGTCGCAATCGAAGCCCGGCGCAAGGTAGTCATACCAAAGCCACCCATCAATCGCGGTATCTTTGCTGTACAGGCATCGCGGAACACAGCCTCGATCCGTCCCGGGAGGACCCCAGCCAAGCCTGCTCTTCTTCACCCACTCCAGAAGGCAATCGGGGATCTCGGGGCGGGCGGGCGTTGGGAGTGGCGTCCCCGGTGCGATGACGGCGAGGTCACCAAGATAGACGGTCGAAGCGATGACACTGATCTTTGTATCAGATTTCAGGTCGTTTCCCTCGGCAAGGAGAAACGAGGTCTCGGGCAGTACGCCGTCAGCCTGTTCACCAAAAAGCCCACTCAAGGCAAGCTCGACGTGCTTGTCCAACGCGATTGCATCGGCACCGAATGGAGTCTTCAACTCACCGGTGATCGTGTAGTTTTTGAACGCTTGGAGAATGGTGGGCTCATCTCTCAGGAGGTCGCCGAAGGTGTAGTAGCCGGCAAGCCGCGGATCGGGTTGGAGGCGATGTTGATATATCTTTCCGAAAAGATCAAACGCGTCTGCGAACGGCACCCAGTTTGCCGGAATCTCCTGCGGGCGAGAAAACATTGGACCCTGCGCCCAAGCGGGACGCTGGCCGGTGTCCATGAACTCCCAATAGGCCCTTGCCCACGTCCTAATCTCCAACCGGGTCTGTTCGCTCATCACTTGGCCGGGCTGCTGCTGCCAGCCGAGCGGGAACTCGGGCCAGCCTCCCTGCGCCACGGCGGGGCGAGCGCCGAGAAGGCACATCACACTAACCGCGATGATACTCAATAGCCGCTTCATCATGTAGACTCCTTTCATGTGAGGCAAAAAGTCAACCGGCACTATGGCTTGGGGGCAACGGCAAACGCCAACGTGTCTTTCAGACCTCCGCCGGTAAACCATCCGCCGTTGCCCTCACGAGCATCCTCAGCCCAATCAACAACCATTGTGATTTCCCCCACTGTGCTGGTGAGTTGGGCCGTCAAGCGGAGGCGCCCGCCGCCAGGTCGGGGCTGCTGATACTCTGTGGTTCCCTGAAAGGCGACGCCGCCCGGGTTTGCGACACCCGATACAGCGTTGCCTTGCACAGCCAGAATCAACTGAGTGAAAGGGAGGGTCTGAGGCCCTCGCTGAGCGGGCGCCAGCGCCCAATTACCCTGGATTCTCGCCAGTTGTGCCGCGCTCGCAGCGGACGGGGACGGCCCAACAGTGGGCCTCGGTGAACGGTTACATGATGAGGCGGCGAGCATTAAGAACAACGATAGCAGGATGTACAGGTATCTGCCCATAGGTCAAGTGTACCCACTGTGGGCGGGGACCGCAATCATGTTGACGAATCCACAAGCACCCCTCAGGTTCGCCGGAGAGCTCGCCGCCGAGCCCCCCAGCACCTGTGCTGACCTGCCCGGGCATGGCTTACACCTCGCCCTTGCTCTTGACACCGCAGCGCGGGTCCTGCAGGTTGACGCCGAAGTCGTGGTACCCACGCATCCGGATGCCGAGCATGTTGAAGTCCGCGTCCGAGGTCTCGACGGTCGGGGCCTCCTGGCCGTTAAGGAACGCCATCTCGATGACCGGCAGGTCGTTCGGATCGGCGAGGAGGTACCACGCCTTGGCGGAGTTGCCGGTGTAGAGCGCATTGGACAGGTAGCGGCTGACCTCGATGCGGAACTTGCCCTGGTGCGGGTTGGCGACGGGGAACTTGGTGTTCGCGGTCGTGTCCCGGAGCTCGACGCTCTTGTAGAGCTGCGTGCCCATCGCCGAGAGTGCTGTCGGCACCAGCATGATCGCGGGCATCACGCCCGTCGGCTTGCCGTCGGAGTCCACGAGGTCCATGAAGGCGACCTCGCCCTTGGTGAGGCCGTCGATGCCGAGGGCGGTGTCCGCACCCGAGACGAAGTTCTTGTTGCCGGCGCTGAAGAACGCGGCGTTGTTCATGAACGCCGTCCAGAAGACGTCGTTGATCTTCAGGCCCGAGCCACGGCCGAGCTTGCGGGGCACCGTGGTGATCGCGCCGAGGTCGTCGTTGATGATGTCGCGGCGGTCGATCGAGAGCATCAGGCCGTAGGTGTCGGCCTTGTTGGTGTACGTCTCCTCGCCGAGTGTGCCCTGCTTGAGCTCGCCGCCGGGGGCGACCTGCTCGTACTGGTCCTTGCCGACCAGGCGGTAGCTGGTGACGGTCTTGAAGTCGCTGACGTTGCGGACGGCGCAGATGCTCCGCCAGACGCGCTCGACGCTGAAGAAGCCCTCGAGCAGGAACTTGTTGGCGACGTTGGAGAGGATGCCGCCCACGTCGATGGTGGTCATGCCCGCCTCGATGCCGCGTCCGAACGCGGCTTCAAGCACGCGGCGGCTGTCGCGGAAGGTGCGGCCCGTGTAGCCGTTGGCGATCGCGGCCTCGAAGAGGAGTTCCTGCAGGCCCAGCCCGCCCTGGAACCGCTTGGCGGCGATCTCGATTGCCTGCGTGGAGCAGACCTTCTCGATGCCTTCGAGCTTGGCGCTCTGGAAGCACGCGGCTTCGAGCACCTCGCTGGTCACGCTGGTGTCGGGGGCGTGGATGGCCGGGGCCTTGGGTCGGCTGGCGCGGAGAACCTCGAGCTCGGTCCGCGTGGCATCCCAGTTGTCGCGGATGGCCTGGGCCTCGATCTCGCTGTGCTTGCCGCCGCAGACCTTGCGGACGGCGGCGATGCGGGCAGTCTCAGCAAGGGCTGCAGCGCGGACCTGCTCGGGCGTCTGCTCGGTGGCGATGATTTGGGACGGGGTGGGATTGGAAGTCGTGGGGTCGTCGGCCATGACGCTGGGCTCCTTGTTCTGACGCGCGGCGATGCTCGCGCTGGTGCGGCCGTCTGCGCCGAGATCCACGAAACTGATCTCGCCGAGCGTGGCCTTGCGGACGACGTTGACCGGGCCGGTGAGTTCCTGGCCGTTGACCGTCGCCTTCTGGTTGTCCTTGATGAACTCGAACTCCTCGACGCTCGCGCCGACGGAGGCTTGCCAGGGGAAGCCGTTCCGCGAGGACGCAACGACTTCTTTGGCGGCGCTCGTGTCACGCGAGATCACACCCGTGGCGACGAGTTGCCCGGCCTCGACTCGGATGGCATCGGTGTGACCGACGCCCGAAAGCGGGTCGTGCCCGAAGCGGATAGGGCGTGCCTGCGACGGCACGGCCAAGCCCGCGAGGTCGATCACCACCGGGTGACGCCAGCCCCCGACGCGCATCGCGCCGCCGGTGTACGCGACCATCTTGAACCGGGGCAGCGGCGCACTCTGACCCTCCGCAGCAGCGGTGAACGAGATGTCGGCCGTCGCGGTCAGCGTGAGGGCGGGCAGGATCTTGGCGGATTCAGCGGTGACTGGCACTGGCGGTCTCCTCATCGAGTACTTCAGCGGGGTCTTCTGCCGGCGAGTTGGACGCCGGCGCGGCATTCTGCGGCGTTGCGAGCGCGAGGCCGAGCTCGTTCATGAGCGTGAGCTCTTTGGCACGCTGGCGGAGCTCCTGCTCCCAGTCGCGCCCCTGCCGAGCGAACTCTGCGGCGAGCGTGGTCGTGTGATTGGCCAGACGGGTCGCCTGCGCGTTGGCTTCTTTGGCGGGATCGACGTGCTCGACGCCATCCCAGAACCAAGCGTGCTCCGGGAGCGTGCGTGCGATCGTGCGGAGCGATTGCGGGAGCAACCCCTCGACCAGAACCGCCTCGTTGAGCCATGCCTTGAGGATGCGGTCGAGCACGGCGAGCTGCAGGTGGTGCTGCTCAACGCGGATGCTCTTGAAGTACACCTGATGGTCCAGGCGACCGCTGGCGTAGTTGTACCCCGACGAGTTCCCCGCCGCGACGTTGAACGGCATGTTCAGGCAGCGGGCGATCTCGTTGAGAACCTCGCGCTTGAACTCACCGAACGTGGTCGTCGGCTGCTCGGCGTGGACCTGCCCAAGCTTCCAGCCGCCGGGGAGTACCGTGGCGAGACGCTGCTCGAGTTCCACCTCGTCCATCGGCTCAAGCGGATCCGCCTCGCCGTTGGCGGGGCTGTCGGTGTAGATGACGGCGGCGAAGTTGGCGGCGGTCTCGGCGGCCGCGATGGTCGCGAGCGTGTACCGGCGGAGTTGCGCAAAGAGCGGGAGCGCCGGTGTGATGTCGGGGATGCCGCGGAGTTGGCCGGGCCGGTCGGCGCGGAAGTAGTGCACGACCGAAGCGGCGGGGAGCGTGTCGTAGGCGAACAAGTCGTCGATCGGAGCGTTCAGCGCGCGGAGGAAACTGCTGTCCCCGGGGTGGCGTTTGAGCACGCGGTAGGCGGAGGGGTTGCCCCACTGGTCCAGGAGGATGCCGTCGATCTCATCGGTGCGTCCACGCTGGAGCAGCGGCGTACAGACCTGATCGGCCTCGATGAGCTTGAGATCCAAGGACACGGGCGACGCCACGCCGGGGTTGTTCACCAGCAGCGCGAACGCCTCACCCGTCTCGGCACGAGCCATCCGCATGGTGCGGAGCTTGCCGGGCAGATCGACGGCCCGCGACCACTGTTCGAACGCGTCCTCGATGCGGGCGTTAGCGTCGGCGTCGCCAGACAGCATTTGCAGCCGGGGACCGGTGCCGATGGTGTCGTTGGCGAGCGTGAGGACGATGCCCTTGGCGTAGGAGTTGTTAGCGACCTCGTAGCGGGCGCGATTCCGGAGGACCCGCCGCACTTCGGGATTGATCGCAGCGTTGGGCGAGAGGCCGTCCGCGTTCGCCCAGTGCTTGCGGTTCTCCGGCGTGGTCTTGGCTGAGTCGAACTTGGCAACGACCAAACGACGGCCGCCGCGCGATCCGCCTCCATGCGGAGCACGCGACGCCGCCGGGGAGGGAGAGGCGGGCGGAGCTCCGCGACCGACCCGGCTCATGATGTTGGCAATGGCTTTCAGCATGGGCGGGTCAGACAGAACCGGGGGGGACGATCTTGGCGAACTTGATGCCGAGGCCGGGCTTCCTCGCGGCGGCCTTGGACGCGAGGTAGCGGTCGGCCTCGATCTGGTCCTTCAGCGGGTGCTGCTCAACGGACTGACCATCCACGGACGCCTTGGCAGGCTGCGACGCGGCGTCGCGGAGGGCCTGGTCGGGATCCGGAGATGGTGGGGCGTCGGGCACAGCAGGCTCCTCGTCTCGAAACGACGAGACGTCTCCCGGCTACATACGCCGTCGCTGGAGCCGCTGTCCGCTTTGCGGAGCGCCTGGGTCAAGTCATTCGATAGATCGAACGGGCTACGCCTGGGCTTCCCTGGTCGAGACACGCCGCCCGCAGTGCCGGCACTCCCGCCGGCGCACAATCGCACCGGCAATCCGCTTGAGGTAGAGCACTCGGAAGTGCTGGCATCCACAGCCACGGCACACCAGCCCGAGGGGCTGGTCCTTCTCCGTCGGGACGACTCGCCGCACGCGTGGCATCAGCGACGGTCTCCTCGGATGGCCGACAGTCGAATGCGTGGCCGGTTTGGCACTCGCGCGTCAGTGCCAAAGAGCACCGCACCCTGCATGGACGCGGCCACCGCCGCGCCGACGAGACCGTCGAGCCAGTGGTTATCGAGCCCTTCGACCCGCAGCTTCCATTCGTCCACGGTGCGGCCCCGGCCCTCTGTCCGCACGCGGTATTCGCTGGTGAGGTGCTCCGACAACAGGCGGTGTGGCTCTGGCTTCTGGCCGAACAGAGACAGCCCGCCGGGATCGCCCATGGGCACCGCCAGCCTCGCGTGCACAAAGGACTTCCAGTAGTTCGTGTCGAACAGGATGTGCCGAACCGCCCGCTTTCCGGTCACAATCGGCACACGCCAGTTCAGGCCGACCCGCTCGCCGCGCTTGCGCTTGTAGTCGCTGAAGGGCAGGCTGCTCGCACCGACATACCTGCCGTGGCTGGGGGTGAGCACGCTCGCATGCGGACTCTGGCGGCAGAACTGATAGACCACATCCGTGGATGAACCCCAGTTGGCGTCGATCAAGCATCGGTCGATCCGCACCATCGCGCCATCATCGCGCCGCCATTCGCGAGCAACAGTCGCCTCGATGAGACGCTCCAGGCCGCCGTAGATCGCGCCTTCGACGCCGGCGCGGGGCGAAGCGGCCCCGAGCGTCCTGCGCACATCCCGAAGCGTGAAACACGCCTGCTTCTGATCCGGCTCCGTGCCGTATTCGATGATGTGCCCGGTGAAGTCGTCCTCCCATGCGGCGACCAAATAGAACAGTGCCTTCCCTTGCACATCCACGAACATCGTCAGGTGCGAACACCCGAGTGGGACAAGCCCGCGGGCGTGCCCGTTCACCTTCGCTGCGATCTGGTCGGCGCTCAGAAGGTCGTCCGCGACCTCAACCTCCGGCAGCGGCTCGTTCTGGTACTCGGCGAAGAATGCGGCCTCGTTCTGCAGCCGCAGGTTCATGGCGTGCTGCACCGCCGACAACTCGTCGTGGTTGAACCGCTCCGGCCAGGCGATGACCGCTCCCTCATCCATCGCCGTCCGGTGCTTGCCGTAGAACGCCGTGGCATCAATGCTCCCGCGGTCGGCGCGAAGCCCCTCGGCCCGCACGCGGGCGTACTCGGCCCAGAGCTTCTCGTTCTTGGGGAACGAATAGACCATCTTGGTCCGCTCGCCCTGCCACTGCGGGTGCTTGTCGCGGTCGAGAATGCGGTCCGCCAGATCATCGGGGCGGACCACCGTTAGCGTCATCAGGCCGGCGATCTTCCGTCCGGGCCCGGCCATGCCCAGGATCGCGCCCGCGAGAATGCGCTCTCGGTTGGCGCACTGCGAAGGAGAGCGAGCGCTCTCGTCGGTCTGCGGGTCGTCGATCAGCACCAGCGATGGACGCACGCTCACGCCGTCCACCCGCTTGTGCTTCATGCCACGGATACGACCAGTGATCCCGGCCACGCGGATGATCGCCCCGGAGGCGACCGAACCGGAGATCGTCGGAAGCACGATCTCTTTGGCGGTCCAGCCGATGTGGGTCTGCTTGCCTTGGTAGAGCTGCCCTGACGCCCGCTGGTGAATGCCTTCGAGCGAGCGGATCGGGTGGCAGACCTCTGGGAAGTCGCCGCCGAGGATCTCGCTGTTCTCCAGCTCCGCCTTGATCGAGTCCAGCATCCCCGCCGCGTGCTCTTCGTCCGACCCCACGAGCGCCACGAACTCCCGGTGCCCGCACACCAACGCCCACAGACACGCAATCTCGCAGAGCGAGGTCTTGCCTGAGCCGCGCGGCATCGCCATCGCAAACAGCCCGCCCTCGAGCACCGCCTGTTCGATCTTGGCGATGACCTTGAGATGGTCATCCGACCACTTCAGGTGAAACGTCTGCGGGAAGTACGCCTCGCAGAAGTACCGGAAGTCCCGCGCGGCTCGATCTCGCCTGGCGGGGTCCGCAACCGACGGCAGATCACCAATGTCCCGTCCCGACAGCGACAACATCGCGTTGCGGAGCCGAGCACGCTCCTTCATCGCGTCGTAACCCGTCAGACCTTCGGGCGCATTGGCAGCATCGGCGATCGCCTCGTGCCGCGTGGTCGCCAGCCACGCCACGTATCGGAACAGATCAACCTTGCCCGCATCGCCGTCGGCCGCGACGCGGAACCCCGCGCGTGTGCGATGCCGGTGGAGCTGCCGCTCGCTGATCACCTCGCCCAGCGGTGTGCTATTGAGCAGCCGCGCGAGTTCGCCGGGCTTGAGTTTGCGCGGGTCAATCGCCACCTGCGGACATCTCCTTCACGAGCCAGGCGGCGTAATGCACGAGGTTCACGCTCCCGTCGGCGTTCACCGGCGCGCCCTCATCGATGTCGGCGCGGATCATCGCTTCTGTGACCGGCTTGCCGCCAAGCCGCGTGAGCACGCGGGCGGCATCCGCCACGGGCATCGCCGCCGGGTTGAGCCGGGACATTCCCTGTCCGCTCCCCGCAGGCTGGGAACTAGGCGCGTGTTCGGGAGTCATCGCGGACCTCCCGCGCAAACTTGCCCACATGGGCGGAAGAGTTGCCCACATGTCGCAGAATCATCGAGAAATGCAGGCCGATCGCCTTGCCTGTTCCCCGTCAGCCGGCCAATGTGTGTCCAACGCGAGCGGGAACAACGCACCCCCCGCACGCGACGGAGACCACGAACATGAACGCGACCACGAAGACCACGCTCGACCTCGCCAAGACGCTCGCCAAGAGCGGGTTCCACATCCCCGCGATCGAGATCCACACGCCCGACGGCCGCACCTGGAACATCGCGACGGTCCCCGCCGGACGCGGCCGCCACCTCGACGGGCACTGGGGCCCACGCCCCGGAGCGCTTGGCGGCTTCCGCCTCTTCGAGATCAACCGCGATACCGACGCCCCCGACGAGCACGACGCGATCGACGGCGATACCTGGACCGCCGACGAGTTGGTCGACTACCTCCGGGCGGTCGGCCAGCCGAAAGACACGACGAGTTGGGACCGCAAGAACGACAACCACCCGACGACCTGAAGCCCGCGTAATGCGGGCTTCGCTGTTTACCAGAGACCACCAACCCAAAGGAGCACGACCATGACGAAGCGGACCCCCAAGACCACCAAGCCCGAACCGACCGCCGCCGAGACCTACGCCGCACGCCGCAACGACATCGCCCGCCTGATGGACGTGCTGCAGATGGAACTCGACAAGCACGCCGAGGGAGCCAAGGCCGACCCACGCAACTGGGGCTTCGCGGGAAGCCTCGGGAAGGTGCGCAGCGACCTGATCGATCTGGTCGGGTTCCTCAGCAACATGGACCCCGAGCACGTCGAGGCCTTTCTGAACGACGCCGAGTGACCAGAACCACCAACCGCAAGGAGCAACGCCATGACCATCAAGACGATCGTGATCGAGGGCATCGACCAAGACATCAGCATTCGCCGCAGCGAGCGCGGCGCGGAAGTGACCATCGAGCAGAACACGCGGCACGCGGGCAGGCAGGACATTTGCATCGCGCACATCGCCCGCGACGAGAACCGCGAGAGCCGCTACGCGAAGGCGACGGAGGTCGCCAAGCTGGTCTACGGCACCGACCGCCGAGGCCAAGCCGCCGCCACCAACTCGATGGTCCATGACGTGCTCAACGAGATGGAGCGCGTCGCGGGCTGCTGACAGAACCCACGCGGCGTCGCGGGGAACCGCGGCGGCCACGCTTCCCCGCCGCAATGTGCGGCGGGGGTTCCAACCCCTAGTTCGGAGATGACCATGAGCACAAAGACGAAGAAGCCCGCCAAGCCCCGCACCCCCCGCACCCCGAAGATGTCCAAGAGCGCCGCCCGCGCCGAGGGTGCCGCCAGGACGGACCGCCTCCGCAAGGCGGCGCTCGCCGAGATCAGCGGTCGGCTGGCGGGCGGGAAGCAGGATCACGAAGTCCCCAGCGAGAAAGAGGTCACCAACAACGCGAGCCTTGGCGCGGCTACCAAGGGCAATAAGGCGAAAGGGGAGAAAGCCCCCAAGACGCCAAGGGCTCCGAAGCCCGTGAAGGAACCCAAGCCCAAGCGCGTTAGCGCCCTCGACGCGGCGGCGCACGTGCTCGCCGCGAGCGAGGTGCCGATGCGAGCCAAGGAGATGATCGCCGCGATGGAGGCGAAGGGTCTGTGGACGAGCCCCGGCGGCAAGACGCCCGAGGCCACGCTCTACGCCGCCATCATCCGCGAGATCGCCGCCAAGGGCACCGCCGCCCGCTTCAAGAAGCACGAGCGCGGCGTCTTTGTCGCGGGGAAGGGAGCCTGAGTCATGAACGCCACCCCCGCCCCGCAGCCCGCGCCGACCCAAGCCCAACTCGATGCCGTGCTGCAGGCCGCTCTCTACCTGCTCGGAGCGCGGCAGGACCGGATGGTCACGATCGAGGAGTGGACGGACCTCGCCCGAGCCGTCGCGGCCTGCCAAGAGCGCAAGACGGCCGACTATCTCACCGAGCACGACCTCGAGGACATCGCCGAGCGCTACGCCCTTGAATGGGACGAAGCGACCGACGGGGCTCTGCCCACGCTCGACGACGAGTGAGGCGTACATCACGCCTTGCTCCCAGCCGCGACACGCGTCGCGGCTTTCTCTTCGGCCGCACCCTTTGCCGGAAGCCGCTCCGCCTTGCGGCCCGTGAACTTCTCCCAGCGCTGCACGATGACATCGCAGTAGAGCGTGTCAAGCTCCATGAGGAACGCGTGTCGCCCGGTCATTTCCGCGCCGATCAGCGTGCTCCCGCTGCCGCCGAAGAGGTCGAGCACGTTCTCGCCGGGACGCGATGAGAACTCGATCGCCCGCCGAGCGAGTTCGACGGGCTTCTCCGTGAGGTGGACCATGCTCTGTGGGTTGACCTTCTTGATCGACCATGTGTCCGGCACGTTGGCCGGGCCGAAGAAGCGGTGCGCCGCGCCTTCTTTCCAGCCATAGAAGCACCACTCGTGGTTGCCCATGAAATCCTTGCGGGTCAGGACGGGGTGCTCCTTGATCCAGATGATCGCTTGCGCGAAGTACAGCTCGCAGCGCTTGAGCACCGGCGGGTAGTTGCCGCAGTTGGCGTAGCCGCCCCAGATGTAGAACGTGCCGCCGGGGATCAGCACACGGGTGATGTTTCCGAACCACGCCGCGAGCAGCCGGTCGAACTCGTCGTCCGACACAAAGTCGTTGGCGAGCGGCCGGTCCTTGGCCCGGAGCTTCTTGTGCGTCGCTCGGCTCTTCTCGGGGTAGCGGTTGAGGTCGGCGCTCTGCTGATCGTGCTGGTCTGCCTTTCCGGGCAGCGCGAACGAACTCAGGCCGGCGACGATCGCGTTGTTCGAGCGCGGCTCGACTTTCACGTTGTACGGCGGATCGGTGTTCACGAGATGGATCGGCTGGCCATCGAGCAGACGATCCAGGTCCTCGGGCTTGGACGAGTCGCCGCACATCAAGCGGTGGTTGCCGAGCACCCAGATGTCGCCGGGCACCGTCGTCGCTGCATCCGGTGCGCCCGGCACGTCATCGGGATCGGTCAAACCATCGCTGCCCGCGGGAGCCATGATGGCGCTGAGATCCTCGGCGCTGAAGCCGAGGAGCGCGAGGTCGAAGTCCACGCCCTTGAGGTCGGCCAGCTCCAGCGGCAGGAGCTCCATGTCCCACGACGTCAGCGTGGCGACCTTGTTGTCGGCGATGCGCAGCGCCTTGACCTGCTCGGGCGTCAGATCGGTGGCGCGGATCGTCGGCACCTCCTTCAGCCCGAGCTTCCGCGCCGCGCGGAGTCGCGTGTGCCCGGCGATGATCACGCCGTCGGCGTCGATCAGGATCGGCACCTTGAAGCCGAAGGCCTCGATGCTCTTGGCCACCGCGTCGATGGCGGCGTCGTTGATGGTGCGGGGATTGCGGTCGTATTCC
Organism: Phycisphaeraceae bacterium; assembly: GCA_015200025.1. Classification (GTDB taxonomy): domain Bacteria; phylum Planctomycetota; class Phycisphaerae; order Phycisphaerales; family UBA1924; genus UBA2396. Next base: position 2,818,026 of record CP054186.1, read on the forward strand.
TTGACCGCGTCGATGGGCAGCGTCTCGATGTTCACAGCAATCTCCGTCGGAAGCGCGGCGGGGAACGCCAGCGCAAAGCGTCGTGGTGGCCCGCCGCACATGCGGTGGGTCCGGGAATCGGTGGATCGCTGGATGGCTGGATCGCTCGGGCGACGGGCCCGTCCGGGAGCGCTTAGCGCCCCGATTCCCCCGCGCTACGGGCCGCGCCCGTTGGCCACGGGTACGCCCACGTTGGCCCACGTCGCGTCGTTGTCGGCGAGGCCTACCAACCCCGCCAGACGGCCGCCCCGCGCTCGGACGGGCGAAACAAACTCTGTCGCCAAGCGCGGCTGTTCCCGCGGGCCAAGCCTCGCATCCCCGCCCGGGAAGTACCTAACGCCATCCGCCTCCCGGCCGTTCGGCTTCGGGCTGTTGGGCTCGTGGTAGGCGCGGACTGGCGCGCGCCCTGCATGGGCGCGGCGGGGAGGGAGGGAGGAAGTACATGATGAAAGAGAGAGATTCTTCAATCTTTCAATACCTCCCTTACGCCCATGTACCCGCCCGCGCGTGCGCGACCCGCGTGCGCGCGCGGTGAATGGATGAATGATTGAACTATTCGGCTCATGCCAGCACATACCAGACCCTCGGCCGCGTTGCCGTTGATTCCTCTTCGTGCCGCAACTGCTGCGTTTCCAGGAGGTTGTCGATGACTTCCTGCCGCTCCCGCTGCGTCAACCACTGCGTCTTGCGGCAGAGTTCGCTGCGGGAGATCTTTCCACCCGCCTTGCGCACCACCCGCACCACGCGCTTCTGCCGGGCGTCGAAGACGCCGTCGGCGACCCACTCGTGAGCGATGTGGAGCATCCGGCGGGTCAGGTACGACGACAGGTCGCACGCCCAGCGGGCGGCGTCGGCGTCGATCACCGGCTTCTGGGCGTTCGCGGAGCACGCGTAGATCAGGGCCAGGCGGCACGCCTTCTCCTCGGCCCGCGCCCACAGCGAACGGCCCGCCTCGTCGGGCTTGCCGAGCTCGGCATCCACCATCACCGCGAGCGCGTCGAACACCGCGCCCGCCTCCGGCGTGGCCTCCACCACGATCGGCTGGGGGTGCTCGGGGGCGAGGTTGCCGCCGGGCTTGAACGATCCCCACCACTCGGCGGCCTCCTTGATCGCGTCGGGAACGCCCGTCGCCCGGGCGCGCTGCCGCGCCGGCGTATCGGCCGCCTCGAACACCAGGAGCCGGGCGATGAACCCGTCGCTCAGGCTGTCGGCGGTGAGCGACTCGAAGAAGTGCTCCGGGACGGTCGTGCCGTAGACGCTCACGCACGGCTGATCGACCACCTTGTTCCGCTTCTTGTCGGCGTAGGCCTTGCCCCGGAAGACCGTGTCGGCGCTGCTGTAGAGCTTCATCAGCGCCGTGAGCACGTTGAACAGGTGCGGGGCCTTCTTGGGGTCGCCGATGGTGCGGAGGAAGCGCCCGAACTCGTCGATCTGGAACAGGATCGCCGGCTGGGCCTCTACGGCAGTGACCAGCCCCGCATCGGACGCCAGGTCCTCGTTTCCCTCGTGCTCGACCATGTCGGCGGCAAACAGGATGTTCTTGTTCACCTTGCGGGCGTTGTCCTTGCCGGCCCCGGAGGGCGCTACGCCCACGCAGTACAGGTTGGTGCGGTTGCCGCGCTCGTCGCGCACCTTGCGGGCGGCGAGCACGGCCTGGAGGCAGATCGCGGCCGCCAGCGCCAGCACGGGCTGCGGCCGTGTGGCCGTCGCCAGATTGTGCTCCACGACCTGCTCGATGAAGCCGGGGACGCGGAGGAGGTGCTCGGGGAACGGCCCGGGATCTGGCGGGCGCTCGGACCGGGGCCGCTCGCCGGACGCCCGTTTCCGCTCGGGATCGAACCCGGAAAGGTCCACGCCGGTGGCCTCAACCGGGCCCGCGTCGCGCAGCCATCCGTGCGGACGGTCGTGCGGCTTGCTCGCGGCGTCGCTGACCTTGTGCCGCAGTTCCTTCTCCGACCACGGCGGTTGGCATCACGGGTTGTACCGATCGACAAGCAACGTGAGCGCCGTCTCCGGGTCCAGCCCGAACCCGTGCACCATCGCCGTCGCGGCCGCATACGTCTGGCTGTGCCCGCCCGAGCCCGAGATCGCCGGCGGGATGCGGTCGAGGTACGCCTCGGCGCGGCGGAGGACGGCGTCGTCGGCTAGGAACGCTCGCGTTCCTAGTGCGGTCGGTTGTGAACGCGGACGTTCCTTGCACCCATGGCGCTGCTCGATAACAGCATTCGCCAGCGCCGCGACCGCCGCGCCGAGCGACTCGACATCGACGACGGCGGGCTCGCCTTCGAGCGGGTCGTACTGCTCCCCGCTGGGGTGCATACTCGGGCCGACAACCGTCTGCGCGCCGGTGCTCCGGAGCTCGACGATCATCTTCTTGGTGGCCGGGTCCTGGTGCTTGCGGGTCTTCGAGCCCTCGCAGACGTACCACCAATGGGACGACGGCTTGCCGGGCCGACCGGACTTCGCGCCCGTCGGCGGCAGAAACGCCGGGGCGAGCGCCACCGCTTCCTCGCAGTCCAGGTCCACATCCACGAGCCAACCGCTCGGCTCCCCGAGCAGGACGCCGATGTTCCCGGTGCCGTTGAAGTGCCGGGGCAGGTCGGCCTCTGCGAGGCGCAAATCGGTCCAGCCCTTGAGCACCGGCACCTTTGTCCCTGCGGGCACGGGGATCGGGGCGTAGCCGCGCGCGAGGTACCACCGCGCCGCGTCGAGAAGATTGGACGGGCCGTTGCTCATCGGTTTACTCGTCATCCCCCTTCGTCTTGACGCCGGCGCCCATGATCTTGAGCATCTGCGCCGCGTTCTCCCGGTCCTTCTTGCTCGCGCGGTAGTCGAGGAGCCGGTCGAGGTCCACGACGGGCTTCACCGCGTACTCGAAGCTGTGGTCGCTCCCGGCCAGCCCCAGGGCGTGCGCGATCGCCTGGGTGCAGCGGCTCGACCGGTGCGTGCCCGCCGCCGCGAGCAGCAGCGGGACCTCCGCCCGCGTCTGGCCGTGGTACATCAGCCCGCCAACGCTGCGGGCCAGCAGCGACCCGACGCCCTTGGCGTCAGTCTTGTCGATGGGGGCCGAGGCCACGTGCCGGCCCACCACGTGGCCGTCCTTATCCGTCTCTTCGATCGTGATCGTGATCATCGTGTGCTCCTGTTCAGAAGGGGATTTCGTCGTCAGGGATGCCGTACGTGGTGCCAGCGGGCGCGTACTCGGGCAGGCCTTCGTCGCCCTCAAACCGCGGCGGCTTGTCGCCCAGGCGATGCGCCACCACCCGCTCGAACTGCTCACCCGCCTTCTTCTCGACCGTGATGTGCAGCGCCGGCGCGAGCGCCCCCGCCCGCGCGAGCTCGACCGCCTCCTCGGTGCTCGCGGGCACCGGTTCAACCGAACGGGCGCGCCACCACGCCTCCGCCTTCGTCCGCGCGTACCCGGTGTGATCGAAGCAGACCCACTCGCGGAAGTAGTGGTTGAAGCCGACCCGGTACTCGACGCGCATCGTGAGCGGCGCGGCCGGGTCGTTCCGCTTCATATGGACGTGGTACGTCGTCTCGCTGACATTGTGCTCCTCGCGCGTGGTCTGGCCGCTGAGGATGCCCTCGGTGCTGGCCTGCGCCTCGTGCTTCTGCTTGTCGGGCTCGGGGAACTGGTGCCCGCACTGCGGGCAGGTCTGGTAGCCCGCCGCGATGAGCGCGTGGCACTGCGGGCATTCCTTTGCCGGGGCCTCGCCCTCACCGCGATCGTCCGTGGTGACGCGGATGGCATCCACCGGCCCGTGCCGCAGCACGTTGCCGCCAAAGTCCAACACGAGGCAGTCGGCCTTGCCGGGGTGCAGCCGGAAGCCCCGCCCGACCATCTGGTAGTACAGGCCGGGCGACATCGTCGGTCTCACGAGCGCCACGCAGTCAATGTGCGGGGCGTCGAAGCCGGTCGTGAGGACGTTGACGTTGCAGAGGTACTTGAGCGAGCCTGAACGGAACCGGTCGAGGATGTCGCTCCGCACGCCCGCGGGCGTGTCGCCGGATACGAACCCGCACTCGACGCCATGCTTGGACTTCAGCACCTCCACGATGTGCTGCCCGTGCCGGATGCCCGACGAGAAGATCAGCGTGGCGCTGCGGTCCTTGGTGTGCTCGATGATCTCGGCGCACGCGCCCTCGACCAGGGCGTCCTTGTCCATCAGGTCCTCGACCTCGCTGGCGACGAACTCGCCGGCGCGGACGTGCAAGTCGTCGGTGCTGACCTTCTGTAGCCCCGCCTTGGTCCGCAGCGGGGAGAGGAAGCCCTGCACGATCAGTTCGCGGACGCCGACCTCGAAGCAGACGTGGTTGAGGATGTTGCCCGGCTCGCAGATGGGCCCGGACTTCATGCGGAACGGCGTCGCCGTCAGTCCAATCACCCGCGCCAGCGGGTTCACGACCTTCGCGTCGGCGATGAACTGGCGGTACATCCCCTCGCCGTCGGGCGGGATCAGGTGCGCCTCGTCCACGATGAGCAGGTCCACCGGCCCAAGGTCGCACGCCCGCTGGTAGATGGACTGAATCCCGGCGATGGTGACGGCGTACCCGAGGTCCTTGCGCTTCAGCCCCGCCGAGTAGATGCCCACGGGCACGTCCGGCGCGATGTGCCGAAGCTTGTCCGCCGCCTGCTCCAGCAGTTCCTTGACGTGAGCCAGGATGACCACACGCCCGTTCCACGGCCCCACCGCGTCGCGGCAGATGGTGGCGATGACGGGCGTCTTGCCCCCGCCTGTCGGGATGACCACGCAGGGGTTGTCGTCGCGGGTCCGCAGGTGTTCGTATACCGCGGCGACGGCTTCGGATTGATAAGGTCGGAGGTTCATGGTTTGATTCGCGTGATCTCCACCAGCACTTTGCCGCCCGGCGTCACCGGGCCTCGTTCCACTTCCAGCCGATCGATCTGCGAGTCGTCGCGGTACGCCCCTCCCTTCGCCAGCGCGTCGAGCAGCGCCTTCTGCACGTTGTCCAGGTCGCTCCGGCGGTGATCGGGCGGGCAGACGGTGACCCGCACCGCCAGCCGGCCGTCCATCCGCTCGACCTTCATCGCCGCAAGGGCGGCGCACACGTCCGTGCGGTAGCGCCGGCCCTCGCGGCTGATGACGGTCCTCGGCCCCACGCGCCGCCAGATGTGGTTCACACTGGGCGGGTACGGGAGCTCGAGGACGCGACCGGATGGACTCAGCGCTTCCAGGGCGGCGTGCTCCCCGGGCCGACGCCCGCGGGCACGCGAGCGCCGGCAGCGCCGCTGCCCCCGTTCCCGCCCTTCTTGGCGTAGCCCTTGATGACGTTGGTGAACTCGCCGTTGTCGTCGCGCTTCTTCAGCCCAACGTTGATCTCCAGCGGGATGTTGTGGAGCTCGACCGAGTCCTTCGGGGCCATGACCCCGACGGCGCGGCAGATCGCCGACAGCTCGCCCCGCGCGATCTTCACCGTCATCTCACTGTTGTTCTCCAGGTTGAGCCGGGCCCAGACGAGGCGGCCCTTGCGCTCGCCGTCGATGATCTGGAACGTGAGCTGGAGGTACTTCCCGCCGCCAGCCTTCGTCGGCTTCATCTCCGACTCGGTGATGACGGCGATGTACTTGCCCGCGGGGATCGGGTCGAGGGCGACGGAGGGGTCCACGTTGTTCGCGTCGAAGTTGTTCAGGTTTGCCATGGGTCAGAGTCCTTTCAGTTGGTTGCGGCCGCGCTCTCGCCGGGCGCGGCGTCGGTGTTCTGAGTGATGGGGGGAGTGGGCGTGGTGGGGCCGCTCTCGCCGCGCGAGGCGGCGACGTGCTCCGCGAAGACGCGGTAGTCAAGCGGCAGCTCCTCGGGGAGGTTCAGACGGTTCTTGGCGACGTGCGCCGGCCGCTCGACGGTGCGGATGATCCGCTCCCCGGTGCCGACGCCGTTGTGCTTTGCCTTGTTGAACCCCTCGTCCACCTTGACGGTGAGCACCTTGTACGTGGCGAAGAACACCTCGTCCGCCCACTCCTGCACCAGGGCCGAGGCGAGCTTGTGCAGGCGGGGGCTGTAGCGGTCGTAGGGGACCGTCTCGGGGTTCTCGAACTTTTCGATCTTGGCGTGGGCGATGACGATCACCGTCATGCCACGGTCGCTGCGGAGGGCGTCCAGCGCGCCGAGCACTGTCCGCCACTTGTCGATGGCGAACGTGTATCCCTTGGCGTACCCGATCTTCTCGATGCTCTCGACCTGCTCGTCCTCGCAGACCTCGTTCCAGATCAGGCGCTCGAGCCAGTCGAGGGAATCGATGACGACGGTCCTGTACCCGTGCTCGCCGGAGTACAGCGTCTCTAGCGCCGCCATCACATCGCCGAGCGAGCGGGCCAGCGGGAACGACTCGCACTCGATGTCGCCCAGGCCGTCCTCGGTCGGGATGAAGATCGGGTTCTCGGCCATCGCACCGAACGTGCTCTTGCCGATCCCGTGCGTGCCGTACAGCATCACGCGGCGCGGCTTGGGCTTACGGCCCTTGGTGATCTGGTTCATGAGGGTCGCGGTTGCGGACATGGGATCTCCGTGCTTGGGGAGTGGGGAATCGGTGTCGTGGGGCCAGATCTCGCGGACAAACGCGCCCTGGCCGAGGCGGACGAGCGGGAGGTGATGGGTCACGCGGCAGCCGTCGCGGGTTCGGCGCTCGGCTCGCGACGAACGCGGAACGCCTCGCGGCCGAACTCGTGCGTAAGCAGCGACGTGCAGATCTGGGCGACGGATTCGACGATGTTGGCGCACCCGGTCACATGCAACTCGGCCTGCAGCGGGTGGACGGAGAACGTCACCTCGGTGCGGACCTTGGCCTCGCCGAAGAGCCCTTCGGCGGCCAGCAGCGACAACCGGAGCGTGTCTTCCGCCTCCGACAGATCAACCTCCGGACTGAACTGAAAGCGGTACTCGACACATCGCATGGTGTTGTTCTCCGTGGGAGGTGCGGGAGCCCGCGGGGGCCGGGGCCCGACCCACGTGGTGAGCCGGGCCCCGGATCGCCGTTCCGCAGCGAGCGACTACCCGCTCGGCATGCCTTTATGCAAAATCCGAGAGCGATGTGGCGGATTCGAGAACGCGAGCGCGAATCGCCTCGAGGCGCGGCAGCAGGATCCACCGCGAGACCTTGCGCTTCCTGGCAGCGCCGGTGATGCCGAGTTCGGCGACGTCGCGGAGCAAGATCCGCTCGCGGGGAGTGAACATGGCGTCGACGAGCGCCGCCTCGTCGCGGATCGCGGCCTCCTCGGCGGGCGTGCGGGGGGTCGTGCCGGTGCGGCGGCCGCCGTCAGCGTCGTTCATGCGTTCGCCGATGGAGCTGCGCCACGTGCGGCTTCCTGGATGCTCTTCGTCCAGGGAAAGCGTGAGCGCGGCTGCTCGACGCTTGACGCCCTTGCGGCGGCGCACCTCCATGCCGATCCAGCTCGTCACGACCGAGGTAGCGAACGCCTGGATCGAACCCCGGCTGGCGTCGAAGAGGTCGGCTTTGGTGAGCAGGAACAGCGTCATCTCCTGGCGCAGGTCCTCCTCTTCCGCGCGGGCGAAGCCGGCGCTCCGGCTGAGGAACATCGCCTTGCGGCGGATCAGGTCGGCGGTGAACGGGTGGGATACGACATCGCTGCGGCTGGTCATGGGACCTCCGAGGCCGGAGGTCTGCTCGCCAACCAGTCACGGGACCGCACACGAAGGACTGCGCCGCGGCAACACGCCGCGAGGGATGCACAGGTGCGCCCGTGACTGGCCGGTTATGAGCCGACCGGCCTCGGACGCAGGGCCCGGTGTCGCGGAAGTCGCGGGTTGGGAGGGGGCGTATCGCTGCGTGCGACACGCCTAAGCCACTGCGAAACCGCTACTTGCGATACTGGTCAAGTTTCTTGCCCCTGTCGCGAGATTGCGACGCGACAGTGCGACCGACCGAACCAGAGTCCGTCTCTCGCTTGACGGCTTTGGGTCCGCCCTTAGCCTTGACGGCACGCTCAACCGCCCAGCGGTCCGTGATCTGGCCATCGCGGACCAGCGCGTCAGCGGCCTTCCGATAGGAGCCGTGAGTCACATACGCCCGGACGAGCGCGTCGTCGGACACCATGTTCTCGATGACCCTGCGAACCCCGCGCTCGAGCCGCTTGGCGGTCAGCTTCTCCTCGGGAACCTCTCCGCGAGCTTCTGCCCTCTTGTCGGCGATGTCGATCGCCTCGAGGACTGCCTCCGGATCGAGCACGACGTTGTCGTCGGTCAGCACGGCCACGTCATGCATGGGGATCACGGCGGGCACCCGACCGGGCCATCGGCCCCGGTCCGGCACGCGGTGCGGCACAAACACCACCGCCCGGCCGCCCGCGCCGACATGGCGCATGAGCACTTCTGCGTCGTCATCGGCAAGCCGCACCGCGAAGACGACCTCGCGCGTGGTGTCACGAAGCTGCATCCGTCCCAGCCGCCAGAACCGTCCGGGCAATACGGGCTTCGGCGTGGAGACGGCAAGGGCCGATGCGAGCTTGACCGCCAAGCCGTCAAGGTCGACCGCCCAGCCACGGCACATCTCTTCGGTGACCTCGACCTTGAGCGACTCCGGGCAGCAGATGAAGTACCGCGGCTTCTCGGTGTCATCCGCTGGTTCGACGACCGTCACTGTTTCGACGTGGCCGTCGTCGCAGTGGGGACAAGGCGCGGTGAGCCCCGTCTGAGCCGGTCGGACGAGGTGGGACTTCAGCAGGTCGTCGAGTGCCCCCTTGGGCCAGCGCGACACCTCTGAGTGGTCGAACAGCGACCCCGGGGCGTCCGCCGCCACCAGCAGCAGGCGGAATAGATCAGCCTTGGTCATCAGTCACCTCCCACCGGCGCAGGCAGCGCTCGCCAATGACGCGAACCTCGTCGGGCTTGCTCTTGAGGTTGCTCGAGTGCGGGACCGAAACCTCGAACGTCAGCGTCGGCTGGCGACCGACTCCGTTGTGGACGAAGCGCAGCGAGAACGTTGCCTGAACCACGCGCAGCCCTTCGACCGGCAGGTTCTCGCGGCGGAGCCAGCGGTCCATCTTGCGGTAGATGTCATTGCGGTCGCCGCGAGGATCGGCTTTGATCTCGATATGGGCGCCTCCGCCACGCGGGACGATGCGCAGCCGCGTGATGCGTGCGTCCTCGACGCGGTCTGCCGGATCGGTCGGGAGCGGGAAATCGTTCTGGAGCAGGTGGTCAAGGCGGTACGAGGGCTTGAGCGGGTCCGCCGGCGGAATGTCCTTCTTGAGCACCGCCTTGCAGAACGCCACCTGCAGGGTCGTCCACATCTTCCCGCCGCCGGGCGCGACGATCTCCAGCACGCCCTCGTCGCCGCTGTAGACAAACACATTCTCGAACGCGTACCGATCCCAGCGCACGGTCGGCTGACTGTCGTCCCCATCAAAGACCAGGTGCTTGTCGGGGTAGTCGTCGAGGTACGCGAAGAAGTAATCCGCGCCGTCGGCCCGGCGGTAGTGCTCGACCATGCACTGCTTGCCTCGGAGCTGGGCGGGTCCGTACACGGAGGACAGCGCTTCGCCGAGCGGGCCGCACAGAGACCCGGGGTCTTCGAGTTGGCGCTTGGGTAGGCCATTGCGGCGGTTCCAAAGGCGGCCTCCGGTCAGCGCATCGGCGCGGGCGAACATCGCCGCGTCGTTGAAAACTCCTGGCGCGTAGAGGTACGACCACATCGCCTTGTCGGTCTTGCTGCGCTGCGCCGAGAAGTCCTCAGCGCGGTCGGGGTGGCGAGCAAGGATGCCTTCCGCGAGCACGGCAACGCCGCGGTGATCGGCGAGTTCGTTGACGTCGCGGATGATCATCTGCACTTCGCGCTGCGTGGACTCCGGCAGCGCCTGCCACGCCGCGAACACCGGCTCGATGCGGTGCTCGCTGAGCTGGTCCCACGGCACGTCGGCGAGCTCGCCGCGGCGCGTGAAGAACTCGCGGAGCAGCGAGTTCGCGATCTGCTTGAGGACTTTGCGGGGATCAAACGGCTTGGCCATGACTGAGGTTCCTTGTCTGTCGTTTGCTAAAGGGTTGACACTCGGGACGTGACAGAGCCGCGCCGGTGTCAAGTCGTGCGGCGTCAGAACAGCGTGTTGGGTCGTTCGCGCATCAGCAGGCCGAGCTTCTCGAGGCGGATGCGCATCGCCTCGGCGGACACTTCAAACCGCTCGGCGAGCGGCTTCGAGAAACGATCGAGCATGGCGTCGGTCGGGTCGCGGCCGTCGGCGGCGGACACGGGAGCAAGATCAGCGAGAACCACTGGGTCCAGGTTGCCGCGCCATTCGGTCCACGCCGCGATCACGAGCGTCTTGGGCATGAGCAAGTAGCTGGCGAACGTGTCGGCCTGCCATTCAACGGGGATCTTCTTCTCTCCGGCGCGGCACACGACCGCAGGTTGGCCGCGCCCGTCGAAGAGCGCCGCCTGCGTCGGATCCTGGCGGTAGAACGAGCGGTGCAAACGCCAATGGCCGATCTCGTGCGCAAGCGTGAACCGGTATCGCCCGAGTCGCGACGGGTTCTCCGAAGGATCGAGCCGGCTGTCAATCCGCACCAGCTGTTCGTTGAACCAGATCGCGCCGAGCACGCCATCGGTCCCGAACAGCGCCGCCAGGTCCTCGATGGCGAATGTCAGGCCGAGATGCAGTTCGAGGATGTCCTCCACTGGCACCGGCGCGACCACGGGCGCACCGCGACGCTGTGCATATTCGGCGACGAGGACATCCGCGTCGCGCTCAATGCGGACTTCCGGCAGGAACGGCACATCCGTGATGGCCCCGCGACCACTCACGACGGATCGCCCTCCCTCCGCATCTGGGACGCTTGATCCTGCAGCCTCTTGAGCTGCTCGGGCGTCAGCCCCTTCGCGGCGCGCAGGAGCGCCGGCATCGCTTCCGGCTGGCTCTGGATGATCTTCGGGAGGTCCTCAGGGACGCGACCGGCCATCGCGCTGAGCTCGTCGGCACTCTCGCCGAGCAGCTCCGCCATCTTCTTGATACGGTCAACCGTCGGCGGCGAGTCCACCTTGTCCTGCTCAACGTGCGACAGGTACGTCGGGCTGATGCCGACAAGCTCGGCGAACCGGCGCAGGCTGTATCCTTTGGCGGTGCGGCGCTCGCGGATGAAGGTGCCGAACTTTGGCTTGTGGGCGGTCATGACGGTTTGACGCTCGGTCTTTTGCTGTTTACTGTACACGGACATAACCGGCGGGTCAAACGTCGATCCGCCACCGACGTCGCGATGCAGGTACCTGATGAACGTACTCGAAGTCCACAAGAGAATCGTCGAGGACTACGAGCAGTACATCCGCTCGTTCATCAACATCGCCGATCCGGCGATCGAGCAGGTCGTGCGGGAGGAGCTCGAGAAGGGCAAGTTGTGGCCCGAGCCGCTGCTGCAGTTCAATCCTGGCTACCGCAAGTCGGGCGCGGTCGCGGACCTGGTTCGCGAGGGAGCGCTGCACCGCGACCTCGCGGACATCTTCGCCGGCTACTCCCTGTACCGGCACCAGCTCGAGGCAATACGTCTCGGGGTCGCCGGGAGAGACTTCGTCGTCACCTCCGGGACCGGCTCAGGCAAGTCGCTCACGTACATCGGCACAATCTTCAGCCACATCCTGGCGAACCCCGGTGCGCGCGGCGTCGTGGCGGTCGTGGTCTATCCGTTGAACGCGCTGATCAACAGCCAGACGGAGGAGTTCCGAAAGTACCAGGACAACTACAAGCGGCAGACGGGACGGGACTTCCCGATCACCTTCGGCCAGTACACCGGTCAGGAGGACGAGAGCGCCCGCGCCTCGCTGCGGGACTCTCCGCCGCAGATCCTACTGACGAACTACATGATGCTCGAACTGCTGCTGACCAGGATGCACGAGCGTCGGATCCGCGACGGCATCTACGAGAACCTGCGGTTTCTCGTCTTCGACGAGCTGCACACGTACCGCGGGCGTCAGGGCGGCGACATAGCGATGCTGATCCGGCGGATCCGGGCCCAGTGCGCGAGAGACGTGGTTTGCATCGGAACCTCAGCGACAATGGTCTCGGGCGGTCTTCCCGAACAACAGCGGCAAGCGGTGGCTGGAGTCGCCAAGACGCTGTTCGGAAAACCGTTCGACCCCGATCAGGTCGTGACCGAGCAGCTCGAGTACTCGCTGGACCACTCCGGGCCAATTCCGTCCGGCGGCGCGCTGGCCGCGGCCGTCCGCGCTGGCGTCGAACCTAGTGACGACTACGGTTCGCTCCTGCGCCATCCGCTCGCCCTGTGGCTGGAGGCCGAAGCCGCGATCGAGCAGATCGGTGACGACAAGGTCCGTCGGCGTCCGCGCCCGGTCGGAGATTTGGCCAGTCGACTCGCTGAGGAGACCCGCGAGCCAGTCGAAGCTTGCGGCTCGGCGCTGAGCGGGGTCCTGCTGTGGATCAGCCGGGTTAACGAGTCCAGGCGGCGTGCGGGGCATCGCGAGACGGTCCTGCCCTTCCGGTTGCACCAGTTCATTTCTCAGACCGGCTCCGTGTACACGACGCTCGACCAAGGCGCGGACCGGTTCATCACCCTCGAGCCTGGCATCTACAAGTCGGACGAGGAGAACCAGAAGCCGATCTACCCCAACATCTTCAGCAGAAGCTCGGGGCACGCGTTCATCTGCGTCTCGCGGCAGGGCGACCTGCTTTTGCCGCGAGAGTTCATGGAAGCGTCGGAAGACGACGACCAGCGGGAGGACGGTTACCTCATCGTCGGTGAGGACGTGTGGGATCCCGACAGCGACCTCGATGCGCTGCCCGACAGCTGGTTCCGCGCGAACAAGAGCGGGCGGAAAGCGATACCCGAGAAAGCCGAGTACTTCCCGCAGCGAATCTACTTCGACGAGCTCGGACGCTGCTCTGACTCGCCGCCAGGCAAGTACCAGGGTTGGTTCATGAGGGCTCCGCTCCTCTTCGATCCCACCAGCGGCACGTTCTTTGACCCCAAGACCCGCGAAGGCACCAAGCTCGCCAAGCTCGGAAGCGAGGGGCGGAGCACGTCGACGACCATCGCGGCGTTCGCCATCCTCAACCAGCTCCGCGAGGCGGGTTACCCCCTGTCGGATCAGAAGCTGCTGAGCTTCACGGACAACCGGCAGGACGCCGCCCTGCAGGCCGGCCATTTCAACGACTTTGTGCAAGTGGTGCGGCTCCGAGCCGGCATCCACAAGGCACTCCGCGACGCCCCGGGCGGCGTTCTGACGTACGCCAGACTCGGCGAGGCGGTCTTCAGGGCACTGGAGCTCCCCTTCGCCGACTTCTCGAAGCTCGAGAAGGAGCCCGACCTCGCGCCGGTGCGACGTCGCTATGAGGCGACCTTTCAGAACTTCCTCGTGTACCGTGCGCTTGCCGATCTGCGGCGCAGTTGGCGCATCGTCCTGCCAAATCTGGAGCAGTGCGCACTGCTCGCGATTGACTACGTCGACCTCGATGAAACCGCGGCCGCAGACACCTTCTGGAAGGACACGCCCCTCGTGAACGCGATGCCCGCGTCGCAGCGGCGCGACTTCCTTGGCACCATCCTCGATTTCTTCCGGCTCGAGTACGCCCTCCACAGCGAGAACTTCCTTGAGCACTCTCGCATGAAGGAGAACGAGCGGGACTTCCGCGAGCAGCTCCGCGCACCTTGGACGCTCGACGAGCGCGAGGACCTCAGGCCCCCGACGGTCGCTCGCCTCGACCCCTTGGCACGTTCCGCGCACCTCGCATCCGTTAGCGTCGGCCCGGCCAGCTCGCTCGGGAAGTTCATCAAGCAGGCGGCCAAGGAGAACGGCTTCGAACGGAGCGACTTCGGCGGGCAGCGGTACCGCGATTTCGTCCTGGCATTGCTGGAGCGACTCGCCGACGCCGACTATCTGCACCGGCTTAAGGCCCGAAGTGAGGCAGGCGACGAGGTCGACGTCTATCGCCTGAAGGTCGACAAGATCCTCTGGAGGCTCGGCGACGGCCGGACCGTCAAGTCCGATGTCATCAAGCAGCGGAGCTTCCGCTCGACGGCCCCGCGGCCCAACGCGTTCTTCGCTTCTATGTATGCCCGCGAGTTCGCGAAGACCAAGCGACTGGTCGCGGCAGACCACACGGGCCAGTTAGACGCCGAGACCCGGCTCGACCGCGAGGACCGCTTCAAGTGCGATTGGTGGCTCGACGCGGCGAAGCGAACTCGGGATGAGGCGAAGATCCGCAGCCAAGCGGTGAGCGCCCTGTTCTGCTCGCCGACGATGGAACTCGGGGTCGACATCGGCGGGCTGAGCGTCGTGCACCTGCGCAACGCCCCGCCGAACTCCGCAAACTACGCGCAGCGTGCCGGGCGAGCGGGACGTAGCGGTCAGGGGGCCCTTGTCTTTACCTACTGCTCGAGCTTCTCGCCGCACGACAGGCACTACTTCCAGCACCAGGCAGAGATGGTCGCCGGGGAGGTCCAGGCTCCCAGAATCGACCTCTTCAACCGCGAGCTCCTCCAATCGCACCTGCATGCGATGGCTATCTCTGAAGTCGGGCTTCCCGGACTGGAGTCGCAGAATGGGCGGGCGGCGTCGCTCATGTCCTTGGTCGACCCGAATGGCCGCGACCTGCCGCTATCCGAGACGACGCGGGCCGGGCTGAAGCTTGGGCCGTCCGCCTTCGCCTCGGTTCTCGCCGCGTTCGCGCGGGCGATCCACGACTTCGCTCACGAACTGCCGCGACGTGGCGCAGGTTGGTTTTCAGACTCGTGGAGCCAGACGGTGCTGGAGAAGCTGCCCGATCAACTCGACAGATCGCTCGGACGCTGGAGAAAGCTGCATCAATCGGCCCGCACCAGCCTCTCTCGCGCGACACAGAGGATCGAGAGCGGTACGCTCGCGGCGTCGAGCGACGAGTACAAGAAACTGGTCAGGCTCCAGAACCAGGCGACCCGCCAGCTGAACCTGCTCGTGAACGACCTGGGTAAGCGGACCTCCGACCTATCCGAGTTCTACCCGTACCGCTACCTCGCGTCCGAGGGCTTCCTTCCCGGGTACAACTTCACGAGGCTGCCCCTCAGGATCTTCGTGCCCACGGGCGCGAGCGCTGGCGAGTACATCTCACGCCCCCGCGCGGTCGCCCTTCGGGAGTTCGGCCCGCTGAACATCATCTACCACAACGGGCGCAAGTACCGCGTCGACCAGCTGGTGGTCCAGGACGCCGAGGAGGCGCTTACGGAAGCGAAGGTCAGCCGTAAGGCGGGCTACTTCCTGTCCGGCGAACAGGTTGACCTCGAGATCTGCCCCTTCACCGGCCTCAACCTCTCCGACAACGCGAACAAGGAGCCGCTCGTCGACCTCCTGGAGATGGGCGAGTCCCGTGCGACCGAGGTCGATCGGATCTCGTGCGAGGAGGAGGAGAGGGCATCCAGGGGCTTCGAGATCGACACGTACTTCTCGGTCGACGGCTCGCTCGACCGTATCCGCGCGGCGGTGGTCAAGGTCGCGGACTCGCCGCTGCTGAACCTCAGGTACATCCCGGCGGCCCGACTGGTGTACGTCAGCCGGAAGTGGAGGGCGACGCAGTTCGCCGGGTTCCCTCTGGCGATGACCACGGGGCTGTGGCGCTCGTCGATGCCGCCCCAAGACGAGCAGACGGAGCCTCACCGCATCGTCAACCTGTGGACGTCGAACCTGGCGGACGCGCTGTACATCGAGCCGGTCCAGCCCCTTGCTCTGCAGCCCGAGGGCGTCATAACGCTCCAGTACGCGCTCAAGCGAGCGATCGAGGCCGAGTTCCAGGTTGAGCCTAACGAAATTGGGGCTGTGACCATCGGCGATCCCTCTGCGCCGAACATCCTGCTATACGAGGCGGCGGAGGGCAGCCTCGGCATCCTCTCCCGCTTCGCCGACGATCCGCAGACGCTGCATGCGGTCGTCGCGAGGGCGATCGCGATCTGCCGGTTCGACGACCCGGAGTACAAGGCCCCGGCCTCGTACGACGACCTTCTGAGCTACTACAACCAGCGGGACCACCGCTCCGTCAATCGCTTCTCCATCCGCGAGGCGCTCGACAAGCTGGGTGCTTCGCAGGTCGAACTCCGGACCAACTCCGGCTTTCGCGACTACGACGCCCACTACCGTTCGCTGCTGGAGGCGATCGACCCGACCTCGAGCACGGAGCGCAAGTTCCTCGACTTCCTCTATGCCAGCGGACTGCGGCTGCCGGACTCGGCCCAAAAGCGGACGCCGGGCATCTACAGCCAGCCCGACTTCTACTACGAGCCGCGCATCTGGGTGTTCTGCGACGGGTCCGTTCACGACCGGCCGGAGGTGCAAGAGGCAGACCGGCGAAAGCGGGACGAGATCCGAGCAGCGGGGGACGAAGTCATCGTCTACTACTACACCGACGATCTCACCGCCCTGGTCGCTCGCCGCCCCGACGTGTTCCGGAGGGTCAGATGAGCCAGGCGCTGCTTCAGCCCGGCAAGCTCGTGCGGCTCCGCGGCCGCGACTGGGTGGTGCTCCCGTCGGAATCGCCGGAGTTGCTTGTTGTGCGTCCCCTGGGCGGTGGCGAGGAAGAAACCACGGCCGTCTTCCTCCCTCTGGCCATCGAGCACGATCGGCCCGAGGACGCCCGGTTCCCCGCACCCAGCGCCGAGGACCTCGGCGATCTCGCCACGGCGCGATCGCTCTATGACGCGGCGCGGCTCGCCTTCCGCAACGGGGCCGGCCCGTTCCGGTCCCTCGCCAAACTCTCGTTCCGTCCCCGCTCCTACCAGATCGTCCCCCTCGTGATGGCGCTCCGGCAGGAGACCGTGAGGCTGTTGATCGCCGACGATGTCGGCGTCGGCAAGACCGTCGAGGCTCTCCTGCTTACCAGGGAGTTGATCGAGCGCCGGCGCGTGCGGCGCTTCGCGGTCGTCTGCCTGCCGCACCTCTGTGACCAGTGGGAGCGTGAGATCCGGGAGAAGCTCGATCTCGACCCGGTGGTGATCCGCTCGAGCACCCAAGCCCGACTCGACCGGCAGATCCAGGGCGACACGAGCGTGTATGAGTACTACCCGCACCAGATCATCTCGATCGACTACATCAAGTCGGACATCCGTAGGGACGTGTTCATCGAGCAGTGCCCCGAGCTGGTCATCGTTGACGAGGCTCACACCTGCGCCAGGCCCGCGGGTGCCGCCGCGGCACAGCAGCAGCGGTACCACCTGGTCAGCAGGCTGGCCGCCAAGCCCGGCCAGCACCTCGTGCTTCTCACCGCGACGCCGCACAGTGGCAAGCCGGAAGAGTTCCAGTCTCTGCTGGGGCTAGTGAAACCCGAGTTCGGATCGCTCGACATCCCGTCCTCTTCGCAGTCCCAGCGTCGCGAGCTCGCGAAGCACTTCGTGCAGCGGAAGCGTGCGGACGTGGAGCGCTGGCTCGGCGAGGACACCCCGTTCCCGCGCCGCGAGGCCTTCGAGTGGAGCTACTCCCTCGGCGAGCGGTACGCGTCCCTCTTCGACGAGATACTCGACTTTGCCCGAAAGCTCGTTGCACCGGACCCGAAGTCTCCTGGTCGGCGGAAGCGCGTCCAGTACTGGACCGCGCTCGCGTTGCTCCGCGGCGTGATGTCGAGCCCCGCCGCAGGCGTCCAGATGTTGACGACCCGCTTGGAAAAGCTCGGCGCGGCCAACCCCGGCGCAGACGATCCTGAGACTGCTGAGAATCCTGTCGCCGACTCCGAGGAGCTCGCCACCGCCGACACGGCTCCGACGCAACTCGTCGAGACAGGGGACTGGTCTGAGCATCAGCGCCGCCAGCTCCGCGACTTCGCGACGCGCCTTGGGGCGCTCTCGGGCCAGGAGCATGACGCCAAGCTCACCAATCTGGTCGCGGTGATCGAAGACTGGCTCGATGCGGGCATCAACCCGGTCGTGTTCTGCCGCTATATCCCGACCGCCAACTACATCGGCGAGCACCTCAAGCCTCTTCTCTCTCGGAAATATGGGAAGCTGGACATCCAGGTTGTCACCAGCGAGGACCCCGACGAGGTGCGCCGCGACCGCATTGCCGGGATGGCCCCCGCTTCGCTTCGCGTGCTCGTGGCGACCGACTGCCTTTCCGAGGGCATCAACCTACAGGAACTGTTCACGGGCGTCCTTCACTACGACCTGCCCTGGAACCCCAACCGCCTCGAGCAGCGCGAGGGGCGCGTCGACCGCTTCGGGCAGACCGCGCCCATCGTGAAGGCCTGCCTGCTGTACGGCGAGGACAACCCGATCGACGGCATCGTGCTCGACGTCCTGCTGCGCAAGGTCCGAGAGATCAAGCGCGCCACCGGTATCAACGTACCGTTCCCGGAGGACTCGCAGTCCATCATCGACACCATCACCCAGGCCCTGCTTCTCAACCCCGACCGGAAAATCTCGCGCCGCAAGGAGAAGGAGGGGACGCTCTTCGACTTCAGCGACTTCGGCGAGGCTGCCGAGGCGAAGCGCAACGTCACCCGCAAGGTCGACGAGGCTGCGGAGCGCGAGAAGGCGTCACGGAGCATCTTCGCCCAGAACGCGATCCAGGCTTCGGAGATCGAGCAGGACCTCAAAGCGGTCGACGAGGCCATCGGCGACCCGCGCGCGGTCGAGGACTTCGTGACCAGCGTGCTCCAGGGCGTCCTCGGTGTTCAGGTGATCAAGGACCGCACCGAAACCGGCTACACGATCGTGACGGGCAACCTGCCGCCCCAGCTGCAGGGCATCCTCCCGGATGGACCGACGGTGCGAGTCTCGTTCGTCTCCCCGCCGCCGAGAGGCTTCCGCTACATCGGCCGCAACCATCGCTTCGTCGAGCAGCTCTGCCAGCTAGTCATGGCCAACACCCTCGCCCGACAGGGCAAGCGCGCAGCCCGGGCAGCGGTGGTGAGGACGCGAGAGGTGGGCGTGAAGACCACGCTCATGCTCTTCCGGTGCCGCAACGTCATCGAGCAGGCTCGCGACGGCATGCGTCAGCCACATCAGATCGTCGCTGAGGAGATGCTGATCTGGGGATGGCGTCCCGCGCAGGGCGGCCGCGAGTACCTTGGGCACGAGGAGGCCAAGTCGCTCCTGATGCGCGCCCGTCCATCGAGCGATCTCTCGCCTCAGTCCAGGGCCAACTTCCTGCAGACCGAGCTCGAGGGGGCCGCCTCGTTCGGCCCGGAGTTCGACCGGGTCGCCGAGCAACAGTCCAAACGGCTGGTCGAGGCCCACGAGCGCTTCAGCGCCCTGATGGACAAGAATCGCTACCAGGTGGTGTATCCCGTGCTCCCGATGGACCTGCTCGGGATCTACGTGCTGCTGCCGGAGGTGGCGTCGTGATCTACCCCAGCATCCGCATCGAGGGGTCGATCCTCTCTCCCGACCTGATCGATCGGCTTGAGGAACTCCCCGGCCAGCGTCCCGCCGACTTCGGCCTCGACTCAGGCACGAAGGTCAAGGACGAGATCGCCCGCGCCTGGGCGGACGCGCAGGACTACTGGCGGATCTTCCACCGAAAGCTCGAAGCCCTCCGCCCGGACTCGCCGGCGACGACCGAGACCCGGAACCTCTGGATCGTCCCCCTCCTCGGCCTGCTCAAGTACGACCTGGAGTTCCAGAAGGCCGGTGCCGAACTCAACGGCAAGACCTACGCGATCTCCCACCGCATCACCAACCGCGGGCAGACCCCTGTCCACGTCGTCGGCTACCGCGACCCCGCCGGGCTTGACCGCAAGCCCGCCAATGCGACGCTGCGCATGTCGGCGCACGCCGTCGTGCAGGAATACCTCAACCTCTCCGAGCAGCTCTACGGCCTGGTCACCAACGGCCGTGTGCTTCGCCTCCTCCGAGACAGTTCGCGGCTCATCAAGCAGACGTACGTCGAGTTCGACCTCGACCGCATCTTCACCGACGGCCTCTTCGCCGACTTCGCCGTCCTCTACCGCCTGCTCCACGCCTCGCGCCTCCCGCAGTCCGCCGAGGCCGCGGCCGAGAGCATCGTCGAACGCTACCACCAGGACTCGCTGGACTCCGGGGCCCGGATCCGCGAGGGCCTGTCGCGAGCCGTCGAGGAGGCCATCCGCTGCTTTGCCAACGGTTTCCTGTCGCACCCTGCTAACACCGCCCTCCGTGCCCGCCTGGCCGCCGGCTCCCTCGAGCCCAACGCGTTCTACAAGTCGCTCCTCCGCCTGATCTACCGCCTGCTGTTTCTGATGGTCATCGAGGAGCGGGGGCTCGTCTTCCCCGCGTCGGCCAAGCCGTCGCACCGCGGCACGTACGAGCAGTATTACAGCGTCCAGCGCCTCCGCCGCCTCGCCGAGAAGCGATACCTCGCCGACGGTCGGCACAACGACCTCTGGCTCGCGCTCGTTTCTACCTTCCGCCTTTTCGACGCCGACGGACCCGGTCCGAAGATCGGGCTCAAGCCGCTCGCTGGCGATCTCTTCAGCTATGGAGCCATTGGTGAGCTGGAGTCCGCCCACCTCTCTAACGCCCACCTGCTCTCCTGCCTCCGCTCGCTCGGGCTCTACACCAATCCCGACAACGGGCAGCTCATCCGGGTCAACTACGCCGCGCTCAACGTAGAGGAGTTCGGCTCCGTCTACGAGGGGCTTCTCGAGTACGAACCTTCGATCGATCTCTCCGGAACGACGCCCGTCTTTGACTTCAAGCCCGGCGACGAGCGCGCCGCCACCGGGTCGCACTACACACCCGACGACCTCGTCCAGCCGTTGATCAAACACTCGCTCGACCACCTCATCACCGAGCGGCTCAAGGCCAAGGACCCCGCCGCCGCGCTGCTCGACCTCCGCGTCGCCGACATCGCCTGCGGCTCCGGGCACATCCTCCTCGCCGCCGCCCGCCGCATCGCCACCGAGCTCGCGATCGTCCGGACCGGTGAGGAGCAGCCCTCCCCGACCGCATACCGCGCCGCCATCCGCGACGTCATCCGCACCTGCATCTACGGCGTCGACCTCAACCCCCTCGCCGTCGAGCTCTGCAAGGTCGCCCTCTGGCTCGAGGCCCACAACCCGGGCGAGCCGCTCAACTTCCTCGACCACCACGTCAAGTGCGGCAACGCCATCGTCGGCTTCGTGAAGCGGGAGGAAGTCGACGCGGGCGTGCCGGATGAGGCCTTCGCCAAGCTCCCGGGCGACGATCCCGACATCGGCAAGGAGGTCCGCGCCCGCAACAAGCGCGAGCGCAAGGAGCGTGCGACGGGGCAGGCCAAGCTCGCCTTCACGCACCAGCGCGAAACCGAGCTCGCTGCCGTGCTCGACCGGTGGCGGACCGTCACATCCATGCCGGAGACCACGCCCGCCGAGATCAACGCCAAGAAGAACGCCTTCGAGTCATTTTCGTCCTCCGGTGCCGCCTTCACGCTCCGCAACCTAGCCTCGATCCCGATTGCCCAGTTCTACATCCCGCGAACGCCAGAGAACGCCGATCGGCTGATAACCGACGAGCGGTTCAGGGACTTCTGGTCGGGGCGTGTCGCCGCGCAGGGGCAGGCACCAGCGGCGGCGTTAGCCCTCGCCCACCGCAAGCGGTTCTTCCACTGGTTTATCGAGTTCCCGGAGATCGTCCAAAGGGGTGGCTTCGACTGTATCCTCGGCAATCCGCCATACCTCGGCGGCCAAGCGCTCAGCGGCACCTACGGACACGAGTTTTGTGGGTACGTCCGTCACGCATTCGCCCCGACCGGCTTGAGCGATCTTGTCGTCTTCTTTCTCCGTCGGATTTTCCGCCTTCTGCGGCCCAGCGGCTTCGCGGCGTTCATCACGACGAACTCCATCAAGGATGGTGACGTTCGGAAAGACGGCCTAGAGCAGGTCGTCGCCCAGGGCGGCAGCATCAACTTTGCTGTGCGCGGCATCAAGTGGCCTGGGCGGGCGAATCTGGTCGTGTCCCTTGTCGGCGTTCACCGCGGCGGGTGGAAAGGTCGCCACGTACTCGACGGCCAAGAGGTGCAGACGATCACGCCATTCTTTGAGGCTGAGGCTGACGCCGGAAAGCCGCATGCCCTCGCGGACAATGGAGCGCGAGTGTTTCAGGGTTCTATCTTTCTGGGCGACGGCTTCTTGCTCACTCACGACGAAGCTGAGAATCTTATCCGACAGGGCCCCAGCAACCGCGAAGTTATCCAGCCCCTCATCAACGGGCAGGAGCTGAACAACGCACCCGACCAGCGGCCGGGCCGATCAATCATCAATTTCCGCGACTGGACTGAAGACAGATCGCGACGGTTCTCTGAGCCGTTTGCGATCGTCGAAGCGTCTGTCAAGCCGGAGCGAGAACGTCAGGGCGACGCGACGGGCCGACAGTACTGGTGGCGATTCTTGCGGCCACGTGGTGAGCTTTACCGCAGTCTGGAAGGAAGGCAGTGGTGTCTCGTCGCCGCTCGGACCACCAAGTTCTTGAGCTTCTCGGCCTGCCCCACGGATAGGGTGTTCTCCGACGCTCTCTACGTGTTCACAACTGACCGCTGGGATCTCTTCACGGTAGTGCAATCCACGATCCACGAGATGTGGGCGCGAAAGTACAGCGGGGCTCTCGAAACGCGACTCCGATACTCGCCCTCTGACTGCTTCGAGAACTATCCATTCCCAAACGGACTCTGGCGTTCTGATGACCTGGCTCTCGCCGCTCCCGGCGAGCGTTACCACGAGCACCGCCGCTCGCTCATGCTCTCGCTCTGGCTCGGCCTGACCGACGTCTACAACCTCTTCCACTCCCGCGACGTCGAAGCCGAGCTGAAGGCGCATTTTGCCGCCCGGGCCAAGAAGGACCCGCGTGGCCTCTCCATTCCGCCCGAGCACCGCGAGCGGGCGCTCGCGTTCACCTACGACCAGGGCTTCGCCAGCCTGCACGAACTCCGCCGTCTCCACGTTGCTCTCGACAATGCCGTCCGCGACGCGTACGGCTGGACTTCGCTCGACCTTCAGCACGATTTCTATGAGGTCGAGACCCTCCCCGAGAGCGATCGCGTTCGCTACACCATCAGCCCCGCCGCCCGCAAGGAAGTCCTCAAACGGCTTCTCGCCCTCAACCACGAACGCTCCAAGGCCGAACAGGCTGCCGCAGCCCCGGCCGTGGCCAAGCCCGCCCGGGCCAAGCGTGCGGCGGTGGCGACTGCCGTCGAGGAGATGACCGTCTTCGATCAGGCGTTCCCCGCGACGGCGGTGGATTGGGAGACCGCGAGCTGGATGCTGGCACTGGTTCGCGCCGCGCCACGCAGAGGCATGGCCTTCTACATGGCGTGCATGGCTGCCGCGGCGTCCCCGGATCTGTGTGAGCAGATACTGCCGCAGGATCGAAAGCAGCAGACCAAGCGACTGATGGCGAAAGCGCCGCTGGCCAAGCAGCCGAGCGGCACGCGCATCCCGTTTGCGGCGGCGCTCCGCTGGGCATCAACCACCAAGGCGATCACCACATCTGCTCAGATGAACGACGCTCAGCCCGGGCCGACTTTCCCGCGCGCTGTGAGCGAAGCGGGGATGCCCAAGCTTGACGATGCGCTGATATCGCTCGTCATTAAAGTGGCAGAACACGCCACCGACGCGACCCAAGCCACGCAGCCGTGGCGACAGGCGTTTGAGCAGAGGAGGTTGTTGGTGGGATGACCCCGACCTTCCTCGACCTCAAGCCGTTGCGGACCGAGCCGGTCTTCTGGATCCGGCGGGTCGTCATTCTTGAGCGGCTCGACCCATTCGAGATGGTCAACGAGTTCTCCTTCAAGCGCGGCCTGAACATCGTGTTCGGCGAGGAGAAGGGCTCCTGGCGAGACATCAAGGCGTCGGGTCACGGCGTCGGCAAGACCTCGCTCTGCCGGCTGATCCGTTACTGCCTGGGCGAACCGCACTTCGGGCGTCGGCGGGTCGTCGCCGCAATCCGGCAGGATCTTCCCGCTGGTTGGGTCGGGGCGGAACTGCGCGTCGGTGGTCAGTCCTGGACTGTCCTGCGGCCCTTCGCCGTCGGGCCGTGGTCGCGGGCCGCCCGCGACACTTCGGTGGAGGATCTGGCGCTACAGCGACAGCGAGTTGTGCCATACAGCGAGTTCGAGGCCGCTTTGTCGTCGGCGCTTATGGCGAACATGCCGCGGAAGGGCCAGGTCGTCCCCGGCATCACGCTGACGCACAGTCACCTGCTCCCTGCGTTCACGCGCGACCAGGAGTGCCGCCTGGAGTCCGTGTGGAGGTGGAGGTCGGAGCGCAGCGACTCCGAGACCCCCAGCCTGCCCCGCCCCAAGATCGACGGCAGCAGGGTCATCCGCGCCATTCTCGGAGTGCTGGACGCCGAGGAACTGACTTTGCAGGACGATCTCGACAACTGCACCAGCGCCGCCGACAGGCTCCGCGTGCAAGTCGACACGCGGCTCAACGAGCCCCGCTATTGGGTCGCGAGGTTGAATCAGGCACTGCTGGATCAAGGGGTCCCGGGTGTCGCGCAGGATGCGGGCGAGTTGTTCTCGCCGGCGAACCGTGTCTCATCGTTCCTTGGGGGTCTCCGGGACGAACTGAAGGTGCTTGAAAGCAAGCTAGAGGCGGACAACCGGGAGCTCCGTTCTGTTCTCGCTCGCATCGAGACCAGGGAGGCAGATCGGAGAGATCGGGTTGCACTGCAGGGCTTGCAGTCGAAGCGCGGCGACGCGGCTGCGCAGTACACGCAGGACGAACGCGATGTGATGGCCAAGCTGAAGGCGCTGCAGTCGGGGCTCCAGACGTGCAACTACGGCGGTATTCCGTTCCGAGACTGCGGGCACATCGATGACCATCTGGGGCGGCTCGAGGGCTCGCGGGATGTGGCTCTTCCGGTCATTGCTCAATCTGACCAGGCAGCAGCGAGTTTCGCTGCGGATATCGAGGCGATTGACAAGGAGCTGGTCGAACCGAGAGCGAGGGCGATTGCGCTCGAGAAGCGGGTTGCGGAATTTTCTGCGAAGCAGCGCTCGTCCGAACGCCGCATTGAAGCCATAGAGCGTCTGGGCCGGGAGCTGGACCGATATGCGGGTCTGATCGCCGGAACCGAGCAAGACGCCGAGCTCGCGCGGCTCCGAGAGACGCTGCGGCTCGAGGAGGCGACCCAAGCCGGTCTCGCCGTCAAGGTGCAGGGCGTGCGATCCCGCACAACCGAGCAGTTCGATCGCGTACGACGTCTGTACTCAGCGGTCATCGCCGCGGCACTGTCGCCGGACTACTCGGGCGAGATTGTCGTGACCGACGACGAGATCGAGTTCGAGATCAGGCGAAAGGCGGCGATTGGCGGTGAGGCCGTCGAGTCGCTGGCCGTCGTGCTTGCTGACGCATGCGGCCTGCTCGCGTCCGTCGAGGGTGCCGCCAACCATCCCGGTTTCGTCGTCCATGACAGCCCGCGTGAGGCGGATCTTGGTTCGGCCCTTTACCACCGATTCATCTCGTTCATGCTGGAAAGCCACAACACCCTCGGCGGTGAAAACCAAGCGCCGTTCCAGTACATCATGACGACGACAACCCCGCCACCTACGGAATGCAACGGGGTGATTCGCGTGCATCTGTCGGATGATGATGACGCACGGCTGCTTTTCAAGCGTCGGCTTGGGTCAACGCCGTCCGGGCTGCTGTAGCAACCGAACGGTTCCAGACCTTTATGGCATCAGCGCGAACGAAGCCGCGCCCACAGCCTTCGCTGCTCGCTCCACGCGACCTTGCGGGTGAGTTGACGAAGTGACCGCTCGTGAATTGGGTCGTGCCCCCGTTCGACCCGAGGGAGCAGCAAGATCTCCTCCTGAATGTCCGGCGCAAGGTGCAGCAGGTTCATGATCTGCGTCATCCGCGGCTGCGTGACCTGGCACAACCGTGCGAGCTCCGACAGGTCGGCGACGACGCCCTTGCGGAGAAGCCGGTCGTACTTGATCGCCAAAGCCATCAGGCGGGCCACGCGGGGCACACGGCCCGGCAGTTCGGCCTTCGGGGCCTCGGGGCCAAGAACGACGCGTTTGCGGCGGGCCTTTCGGGTGATGTGGATGGTTCTCACGACGGTGGTCACGCGGCTTCCTCCAATCGGCGGGCGCACAGGGCGGCAATCCCGGTCGCCCGGAACGTCACGGCGACGGTGGCGTTCTCGGCGTCGTACTCGATCTTCGAGAAGAGCAGCTTCAGCACCCGGCCCTGCTCGCGAGGCGACAGTTGCGCCCAGACCCCGTCGAACTCGTTGAGCGCCTTGCGGGCCTCCTCGCGGGTGATGGCGCTATCTCCGATTAAACCCAGCCGTGTCTCGACTTCGGCAAGGCGGGTGCGTGCCCCGCTGACCCGTTCGTGAGCGGCGGCCAGCCGCGCGGTGGTAGCGGTGCTCCCGCTCCGGTCCGCTACCAGTTCCCGCAACTCCTTCTCCAAGCGGCCGAGCGAGGCGTGGATCGACGCCCGCTCCGACTTCAGCGCCGTCAGTTCCTCGTCTACGTTGACCTGGGCTTCTGCAAGGATGCGGTCCAGCAACGTCCGGTCGTTGCCGAGCGTCCGGATCTCGTCGACCACGAGCTTCTCGATCTCCAGCCCTGGCAGCGACGACGCCTCGCAGGTGTGCGCCCCGTTCTTGATGGCTTCCAGACAGCGGTAGTAGCGGTACTGCTTGTTCCGCTTGCCGTAGAAGGTGTGGATCATGGCGCAGTCGCACTTCTTGCAGCGCAGGAGCCCACGCAGGAGTGCCCCGTACTTGTTGCGCATCTCGATACCACCGGTCCGACCGTTCTCGAGGAGCTGCTGGCGGACGCGCTCGAACAACGCGGGATCGACGATCGCCTCGTGCTCGCCGTCGTAGGTGTTGCCCCGGTGGACGATCTTGCCCGTCAGAAGCGGGTTGGTCAGAAGAACGTGGAGGGTGCCCGTGTTGAAGGGCTGGCCGCCGACGCTGACCCCCTTCTTGGTCACCCGGCGCTTGTTCATCCACTCCCGGTGCCGGAGTTCGGTGACGGCCCGCTGGAGCGACCCCTTGTCGAGGTAGATCTGGAAGATCGCGCGGACCTTGGCCGCCTCGCGGGGGTTGACGACCAGGCGGGGACTGCCGCCAGAACGATCCACGTCGTAGCCCAGGATGGGCACGCCGCCCGCCCACTTGCCCCGGCGCTTCTGGGCGGCAATCTTGTCGCGGATCCGCTCGCCGATGATCTCACGCTCGAACTGGGCGAACGAGAGCAGGATGTTGAGCGTCAGCCGCCCCATCGAGCTCGTGGTGTTGAACTGCTGTGTCACCGAGACGAACGAGACGCCCTTGCGGTCGAACGACTGCATAATGCGGGCGAAGTCCATGAGCGACCGGCTCAGGCGGTCCACCTTGTAGACCACGACGCAGTCGACCTTGCCGGCCTCGATGTCCTTCAGCATCTGCTCCAGCGCTGGCCGTTCCATGCTGCCGCCGGAGAAGCCGCCGTCGTCGTAGCGGTCTGGAAGGCAGATCCACCCTTCGTTCCGCTGGCTGGCGATGTACGCCTCCGCGGCCTCCCGCTGGGCGTCGAGGGAATTGAACTCGAGTTCTAGCCCCTCTTCGCTGCTCTTGCGGGTGTAGATCGCACACCGGATCGGCCCGGGCGCTCCCGCGCCCCGTTCCCGCGATGGCGGCACGCTGGGCGTTCGGCCTCGCTTGGTCATCGCCCACCCCGCAATCCGAAGAAGCGGTACCCGTTGATGTGCTGGCCCGTCACCTTTTTGGCGATCACCGACAGCGTGCCGTACCGCTCGCCGTCGAACTCGAAGCCCTCACCGTCCGCGAGCACCATCACCCGGATCGTCCGCCCCTTGTATTGGCGGACAATCGCGGAGCCGGGCGGCGGCAGCCGGGGATCGCGCCGGTCGCGCGGGTCGAGCGACCGCACGCAGGTGCGGATCTCGCCGGGCTGCGGCGGGGAAGTGTACGAGCGGGGAGCCATCGTGCGGATTTCGGCGTCGTCGGCGAGTTCCGCCGCCCGCCGCTTGGCTCGCTCGCTTAGGTCGCCTTCCGCGTTGGCCTGGATGCGCCACGCGATTTTGCGGATCAGGTAGGCGCGGTGGCGCGTCCGGCAGGCGTGGCCGTGGAGTTCCTCGTAGCGGTCCACCAAGTCGCTGGTGGTCATCCGCTGAATCTCGCCGAGTTGTCGTTCAATGGCGTCGGGCATGGGGGTTCCTCTTCGCATGGCCCGGAGCCCTAACCCCGGGGCCGTGCGGAGACACTGAGGTCCGCATGCCGCGGAAGTTCAAGTCGATCGGCGTCAGATTTCGCCTGGTCGCTCGACTCCCGGGTGGAGCGCGAACGCTCCGCATGGATGGCCCGCGCGAGGCCGCGAGCGAAGATGCTCGCCACTTCAGCGTCGCGCTCCGCAGGCGTCATGGACTCGGGCCTGGTGTTTGAGATCACGGTGAGCTCCGGGTCGGAGAGATTGGCCGCGACGATCGCAGCCGCATCACCGCATGCCTTTATGCAAAAGTCGCGCGCCGCGTGGCGCGATAGCCAGCGGATCGCGTTTGCAACCGCATCAATCCCGCCTTCGCGAGCACCAACCCCTCTTAACCCGGGCACCCGGCGTCGAGAGACGCGGAGAGACTTTGGGCCAGATTCGCGCCCGTGAGGCCCGAGCGGGTCAGAACTGGTTATGGACACGGAGCGCGGCAGAGACCCGCCCCGCGGGCCGTCGTGCTGGCGAACCCTTCGGAACGTGGGCCAAAACGCGAAAACGCCGCCGAGGTCTCTCGGCGGCGTTCCCTGAAAACCAAAGGGCCGGCTGCTTTCGCAACCGGCCCGGCAATAGCGGGGAGTGGATTTGAACCACTGACCTCCGGGTTATGAGCCCGACGAGCTACCAGGCTGCTCTACCCCGCAATCTGGATCTATTCATAGCCCACCATTTCTCCCGCGTCAATGCCACGCCCGCCCGGAGGTGGTCGTGGGGGGATGGGTGGGGGGGCGGATCCCTTCGAGCCGGTTTCCGCTCGGTTCGCCCCGCGTGCGCTCCATCGCGGCCCTCCCGTCCCTACCATGCCCCCCAATGCCCGAACGACTGAACGTCCTCCTCATCGGCGGCGGCGGCCGCGAGCACGCCCTCGCCATCGCCCTCAAACGCTCCCCTCGCCTCGCCGCCCTCTACACCACCCACCCCGAGAACCCGGGGCTCGCCGCCCTCGCCGCTCCCGTCGACGTCCCCGTCAGCGCGAGAGAGCTCTACCGCCTCCAGCAGTTCTGCCTCAAAAAATCCATCGACCTGGTCGTCATCGGCCCCGAAGACCCCCTCGCCGACGGCTACGCCGACAAACTCGCCTCGCCCGAGGCCGGTTCTCCCATGGTCTTCGGCCCCACGCGGCAGGCCGCCCAGATCGAGGCCGACAAGGCCTGGTCCAAGCAACTGATGCGTTCCGCCAGCGTGCCCACCGCCGAGTCCCGCTCGTTCTCCGACCACGAAGCCGCTCGGCAATACATCGAGTCCCGCGCCCACGACGACGAACACCTCCGAGTCATCCTCGAGCGCTTCGCCGCCCTCCGCGACCCCGCCCGGCGCCGCTACGCCATCGACGCCATGCTCCGCGTCGGACGCGCCGTCGCCGACAAAAAGCCCTTCGCCAACGCCGACCTCAACGTCCTCAAGGACACCGGCACCTTCCGGACCCCGGGCGCCGATCCTTCGCCCATCCTCGCCGAGGCCGCCTCCCTCTGGAAGCTCTGGACCCTCAAGCGACAGGACCTCCCCGTCATCAAAGCCTCCGGCCTCGCCCGCGGGAAGGGCGTCATCCTCCCCGATTCACTCCTGCACGCCTTCGACGCCATCGACGACATCATGGTCAGAAAGTCCTTCGGCGACGCCGGACGAACCGTCCTCGTCGAGGAACGCCTCGAAGGCCCGGAGGTTTCCGTCCTCGCCCTCGTCGACGGCCGTTCCATCCTCGTCCTCCCGCCCTGCAAAGACCACAAACGTCTCGGAAACCGCGACACCGGCCCCAACACCGGCGGCATGGGCGCCACCTGCCCCACCTCGCCGCTCTCCGACGAACAGATGGCCGCCGTCGAGGCCGAGATCCTCGTCCCCACCATCGACGCCCTCCGCCGCGACGAGATCGTCTACAAGGGCGTCCTCTACGCCGGCCTCATGCTCACCCACGCCGGGCCCAAGGTCCTCGAGTTCAACTGCCGCTTCGGCGACCCCGAGTGCCAGCCCCTCATGGCCCGACTGACCTCCGACCCCATCGACCTCATCGAAGCCGTCTGCACCAGCACCCTCGACCAGGCCGCCGAACGCGTCACCTGGGACCCACGGCACGCCTGCTGCGTCGTCCTCGCGTCCCACGGCTACCCCGACACCCCGCGCAAGGGAGACGTCATCACCGGCCTCGACGACGCCGACGCCCTCCTCAAAGGACGTGGCTTCGTCGCCCACGCCGGGACACGCCGAAACGCCGACGGCGCCATCGTCACCGACGGCGGACGCGTCCTCTCCGTCACCGCCCTCGGCGATTCCCCCGCCGACGCCCGCGCCCTCGCCTACAAGGCCGCCGACCGCATCCACTTCCCGGGCCTCCAACGCCGCGACGACATCGGCGCCTGATCCCCGCGGCGGCCCCTCCGGGGATCCGCCCCGCCCTCCCGCCCCGGCCACGCGATTACCCTCGCGCGAAACCCGGCGACCTTTCCACCCTATAACATCCGTAATCGGGCCGATGCCGTGTGCCCTCAAAAAGGGGATCCGCCGTGAAAGCGACGATGATCTGGGACTGGCCGACACGACTCTTCCACTGGTCCTTCGCCGGAGGGATCCTCGCCGCGGCCTTCATCGCCCTCGCCCTCGGTGAGCACCACACCCTCTTCCCCTACCACGCCATCCTCGGCCTCACCCTCGCCCTGATCCTCGCCCTCCGACTCGTCTGGGGGGTCATCGGCACCCGTCACGCCCGGTTCCGCGACTTCGCCTTCGGCCCACGCGCCGTGCTCGCCTACGCGGCCTCACTCCTCGGCCGGGCCCCGCAACGCCACTCGGGACACAACCCGGGCTCCGCCTGGGTGATCTTCGCGCTGCTCGCCGTGGCCGCCGTCATCATCACCACCGGCGTCATGCTCGGCCGGGGTTTCGAAGCCGCCAAAGAGATCCACGAAACCGCCGTCTGGGTCATGCTCGCCCTCGCCGCCGTCCACGTCCTGGGCGTGGCCTTCCACACCCTCCGCTACCGCGAAAACATCACCGCCTCCATGGTCCACGGCCGCAAAGACGCGCCCGCCGAACACGGCATCCCCTCGGCCAAGCCCATCACCGCGATCGTCGCGGCGGTCCTCGTCGCCGCCTGGACGCTCTCGCTCGTCACCGGCTTTGATCCCGCCCGCGCCACCACCACCATCCCGGGCGTCGGGGTCACCCTCAGGCTCGCGGAATCGCCGGAACGCGAGCCCGATCGCCGGCCGGAAAACCGAGCCGACCGCCACGACGACGACGATTGATGAGCCGCCGCCCGCACCCCAAAGGGCACGCCGCACACCCAAAGCCCCAAAGTATCATCCCTTAATGATGCTCGCTCTCGCCGCTCTCGCCGCCGCCGCGGGACTCCAGCCCGCCGACACACTCGGTCCAGCCCTCTCCCCATCGCCCGCCCGCGAAATCCTCGTGGCCGACGACGCCGCCCTGCGACGTGCCCTCGCCGACGCCCGCCCCGGCGACGCCATCCTCCTCGCCCCGGGGAAGTTCCGCGGGTTCACCGCCGACAACCTCCGCGGCGAACCCGACCGCCCGATCATCGTCCGCGCTCAACACCCCGCCGACCCCCCGGTCTTCACCTCCGGCGTACACCTCGTCCGACCACGCCACACCGAACTCGCCGACCTCCACAGCATCGACGCCCCGCACAACGCCTTCAACATCGACGACGGCGGAAACCACCTCACCCCGGCCCAACACCTCACTATCCGCCGGCTCACCATCCGCGACAACGGCGGACGCGCCAACGCCGACGGGCTCAAACTCTCCGGCGTTCAGGATGTCCTCGTCGAGCACTGCACCTTCGAGCGGTGGGGGAGGGGCGGCAGCGCCATCGATATGGTCGGCTGCGCCCGCGGCGTCATCCGAGACTGCACCTTCGCCGACCTCGAATCCGACCCCGCCTCCAACGCCGTCCAGACCAAAGGCGGCTCCTCCGACATCACCATCCGCCGATGCCGGTTCGTCCACGCCGGGCAACGCGCCGTCAACATCGGGGGCTCCACCGGCCTCCCCTACTTCCGCCCCCCGGACGCACCCCACGAAGCCCGCAGCATCACCGTCGAGGGCTGCACCTTCATCGGCTCGCACACCCCCGTCGCCTTCGTCGGCGTCGACGGCGCCGCCTTCCGATTCAACACCGTCTACCTCCCGTCCCGCTGGGCCGCACGCATACTCCAGGAATCCACGGGCCCCAGGTTCGTCAAATCCCGGAACGGCCGTATCGAGGACAACCTCTTCGTCTATCGCCGTCGGGACATCTCAACCATGATCAACGTCGGGTCGGGCACGAAGCCCGAGACCTTCCGCTTCGCGCGCAACTACTGGTTCGCCACCGACGATCCCGCGCGGAGCATCCCCACCCTCCCGGCCGCCGAGACCGACCCCGCCGGCGGCCGAGAGCCCCGATTCCGCGACCCCGACCGGCTCGACCTCCGGCAGACCCCCGAAAGCCCCGCCCTGCCGCACGGCGCCGACGCCCTCCCGGCCGACCCGCCGACCATCCCGCGGTGATCCATCGACCTTCCCCCGAACTCGGCCGGGCTTGGCGCACTTCGACCCTGATTATGTTATGTTGCCGCCCGGAGGTCGCATGCCACGCCACGCCCGCCGCGCGTTCACCCTGATCGAGCTCCTCGTCGTTATCGCGATCGTCGCCCTGCTCATCGCGATCACGCTCCCCGCACTCCGCTCCGCGCGAGAGGCCGCACGCGCCACCCGATGCGCCGCCGTCATGCGGCAGCCCGCCGCCGCCCTCACCCTCTACCAGAACGATTACCGCCACTTCCCCGCCCACCAGATCCGACTCCCCGACGGCTCCCGCCACCGCTGGTTCGCCGCCCTCGCCGAGTACGCCGATACGCGGATCGGCGTCCGATGCCCCTCCACCCCCGACTGGGAGATCTCGCGCAACCACTCCTTCGGCTACAACTACAAGTACCTCGGCAGCATGCGAGACCTCAACATCCCGGGCAACCCCTTCCGTCCATACGAGTCCTTCCCCGTCCGCGATATCCACGACCCCACACGCACCATCGCGTTCGCCGACGGCGACGGCTCCGGCCGATCCCTCCCCTACGCCCCCGAGGGCCCCGACCAGCACCCCGACCGATGGGGCAACCACGGCTACACCCTCGACCCCACCTACATCCCCCTCCGCAGCGAACTCGGCGCCGAGAAATACGCCGCCGGCATCCACCGAACCTTTCTGTCCGAGCGTCACCGCGGGGTTTCCAACGCCGCCTTCGTCGACGCCCACGTCGCCGCCGTCACGCCCGCCGAGGCCTACGCCGACAACCGCCTCTGGAACGGCCACGGGTTCGATCCCGGCGCCGACCCCAAGGTCTACGGCCACCACCTCGACCCGCACGTCCCGTACAAGTTCGACCCGGGCTCCGGCCAGGAATGGCCGTACCACTGACCCCTCACCCGCGAGATCACGCCAACGGGTCGGGCTTGAACAACTTCGTGTCCAGCGCCCACAGCCGGTCCGTGAAGTTCCCGCCCAGGTCCTGCTGCGCCCTCGCCCCCCGCGCCGCGCCGAGCGCCATCGCCATCTTCGCGTCGATGTTGTCCAGGTAGTGAACCAGGATCGCCTCAGGGCTCATCGGCACCTTCGCCGCCCCGTACGCCGGGTCCCCGTGGTGCGACAGGATGATGTGCTGGAGCACCATCAACGCGTTGGGCGGCAGCCTCAGCCCGCTCTCCCGCATCATCTGCTGCGACTTGTCGTGCAGCATGATCGCCCCGTCCACGATGTGCCCCACCAACTCGCCCCGGTCCGTGTACGTGAACGCCCGGTCGTACGACAGCTCCCGCGTCTTCCCAAGGTCGTGCAGGAACAGCCCCATCACCACCAGGTCCCGGCTCAGCCTCGGGTACAGCGGGCACACCACGTTCGCCAGGTTCATCAGCGACAGCGTGTGCTCCAGCAGCCCGCCCAGGTACGCGTGGTGCGCGCTCTTGGCCGCCGGGCACCGACGGAACTGCTCCATCAGGTACGTGTCGTCCAGGTACGCCTTCGCCAGCCCCTTCATCGCCGGGTGCGACAGCGTCCCCAAGATCGCCACCACCTCCGCGAACATCTCGTCCGCCGGCCTCGATGAGCTCGGCAGCAGGTCCCGCATCTCCTCCGCCGACGGCTCGGCCGATTCGATGTGCTGGATGATCATCTGCATCTCACCCTGATACTTCTGTGTCTCCCCCTGGATGTACGCGAACCCGTCCGTCGGCAGCCGCGACACCGTCGATTCTTCCACCGACCACATCCGCCCCGGCATCTCCCCCGAGCGGTCCGCCACCAGCACCCGAAGGTAAGGCTTGTCCGTCCGCGTCCGGCCCATCTGCGCGTTCGTGATCGTGAACAACCCCGCCACACGCTCCGAGGGCCTCATCTCCGCGATCATCCGCCGCCGGTTCACCACCGGACCCCCCGACGACGCCCCTTCCATATTCACGCTGCTCATCCCCCATCGTAGACCCCGAACACCCCGCGTTCGTCGACACACCCCACCCCATCACACCCCCTCACCCCACCTCGATCATCCGGCGGATCGTCGCGGGCGACTCGGCCTGCCCCGTCTTCGCGCTCAGCAGCGCCGTCTGGCAGATCGTGAGCGCCCCCAACGCCCCGCCCGGCGAATCCCCGAGCCCCGCCGACCCCGACGCACGGGCGAGCGATTCGCCCACCTCGCGCACCGCCTCACCCCACGCGTCCTTGGGACCGCGGTACCGCGTCGAGTCCGCACGCTCGCCCTCGGGCGTGTGACGCTCAAAGCCCGCACCGCTCACCGTCACCCGCCCACGCTCCCCCAGCACCGTCACCCGGCGTCGCCACCCACCGCCCCGGCCCGACAGCACCATCGAACCCACCCGCCCGTCCGCGTACCGCAGCGTCGCGAACAAATCCCCCTCCAGCCCGCGCAGACTCCCGGGCGCCACCGAGGGCGACGCCACCGGCGCGTTCCCGGGCCCGTACGCCGCGTGCACCGACTCGGGCTCGCCCAAGAGCGCCCTCACCACGTCCGCCGCGTCGTACAGCAGCCCCCCCAGCGTCCCGTTCCACGCCGACGACAACGCCTCCACACACACCGCCCGGACCGCCCCGATCTCCGACAGCACCTCGCCCGCCTCCCGGTACGACCGCCCCGAACGGATCAGCGGCGAGACCCTCGGACGCCACGCCGGCGACGGCCCGTCCACCGACCCGCCCCCCACGCCCCACGCCGAGGACGCCGCGTCCAGCGCCGACCCCGGGATCGACTCGCGCGTCACCACCTTCACCCCGCGGGCGTGCGCCGCCGACAGCGACGACGCGTCCCCGGGCTCCCCGAACTCCCCCGCGTCCACCACCCACACCACGTCCACCTCCCCCTCGACCAGCACCCGTCTCAGGTCGTCCGCCGGCTCGGCCCCCAGCGCCGCCGCCACCGCACGCGATTGACCGCGCGCGGGCGAGCCCGCCACCGACGCCGGCGCGTCCAGCCACGCCAACACCCGACGCGCCAGCTCCGCCCGCGCGGGGTCCACCCACACCGCCACTCGCTTGCCCTTGAGACTCGCCATCCGACCCCAGCATACGCCCCGTGCGTACCATCCTCCCGGAGCGCGGCAGGCGGCCGCGACGGCGGGGAGACATCCGCCGATCGAGGAAAGTCCGAGCACGGCAGGACACGGTGGTGGGCAACACCCACCCGCCCCCCACACCACGGCCCGGGGCGAGGGACAGTGCAACAGAAAGCACACCGCCGATGGCCCCGACCCGAAAGGGCGGGGATCAGGCAAGGGTGAAATGGTGCGGTAAGAGCGCACCGCGCGGCGGGTGACCGTCGCGGCCGGCAAACCCCACCGCGTGCAAGGTCATGCAGCCCCCGGTACGCCGGGCTCGTCCCGGCGTCACGCCCGGTCCGGGCGGAAGGGGGCGGGTCGACCGCTCGAGCCCGTCGGCAACGACGGGCCCAGAGAAATGGCCGCCCAACGCCCGAAGGCCCGTCACCCCCAAGGGGACCGGGAACCGCGGGCCGGGACAGAACTCGGCTTACCGCCGCGCGGGACCTTGGCGCGGGCCCCGGATGAACCCCCGGGGCCCGCGGCCCTTTTTACCCCGCCCCCGCCGCCCGCCTCACCCGCGACCACAGACGCTGCGGCCAGTCCTTGTACATGCACGGCCTCTCGATCAACACAAAGAACACCGCGCACAACGCCACCACCACCGGCACGATCAGCACCGACTGGACCAGCACGTTCACCCAATACGCCTCGCCCACCACCATCCGCCCCGTCACCTTCCCCAGCACGTGCACCATCGGCTGGTGGATCAGGTAGATCGAGTAGCACATCCCGCCGATCGTCGCGATCCACGCGTTCGTAAAGAACGCCCGCACCAGCCTCCCCCGGAACACCGCGCAGAACACCACGAAGTTCGACACCAGGAACAGCGGGAGGTACGCCGCCGAGTGCGACAGCCCGTTCGCGAACACCTGGTCCTTGGTCACCCCGCCCGCCGGAAGGATCCCCGCCATCCCCGCCAGCCCCGCCAGGTCCCACCGCCACGACCCGTGCGACGGCTTCTGCTTCCAATCCGTGATGAACACGTCCGCGAACAGGAAGCCCACCAGGAAGCAGTGCAGGTACCCCGCGAGCGTCATGTCGAGCCGGTACGACCTGAGCACGTCGTCGAACCCGCCCTTGAAAAAGCCCCCCGCGAGGATCGCCGAGACCAGGATCGACCGCCTCACCACCTTCGGCAGCGTGAAGATCAGCGCCAACGCCGGCGCGAGGATGTAGAACTGAACCTCGACCTCCAGCGACCACGCCACCCCGTTCACGCGTGAGTATTCCCCGAACGCCACGTTGTGCACGTACAGCGCCGACGCCCCCAGGTGCTCGGGGCCGGGCATCTTCTCCGCCGGAACGCCCATCCTCGGGCCCAGGAGATGCAGCGCCGCGTACATGCCCACCAACGCGACCAGGTACGGCGGCTCGAGCCGCGTCACCCGACGGATGAAATAGTCCTTGAGCCTGACCTTCCTCGCCCCCTCAAGATGGTGCAACGCGAACGGGAACGCCAGGATGAACCCCGAGATCCCGAAAAACACCAACACCCCCACGCCCCCCCGGTGCAGGATGTTCCCCACCCAATCCGTCTCGTGCGCGTCCGCGAAGCCCCCCCGCGTCCCGTCCTTCACCAATTCCTGCCTCGCCACCGTGCTCACGTGCAGCAGGATCACCGAGATGATCGCCAGGAACCGCAGCCCGTCGATCTCCGGCAAGAAACGCCCCGACGAGGTCACCCGCGACAGCTTCGAGAGGACCCACCCCGACCACCCCGCACGCGCCGGCGGCGCCGCGTCGGACGCGGTCGGGGGATGTGCGTGACTCAGTTCTCCCATGGGCCCTGACCATATCGGCCCGCCACGCCGATCGCCTCAAACACGCCCGACGACGCGGCGCGTTCATCGCGACGCCGATCCGGCCGGCGCTCTTGGGCGCACCCCGGGCGATCCGCGCCACGATCCTCCCTGCCGCATCCGGAGGTGTCGGGTGGGCTCCCGGGTCCTTCCCGCGTCCGACGTGTCGGAAGGGCCTCCACGCCCCGCCGTTCATAAATGCACGCCCCGTGCGCACGCCGGCACGACGGGCACGCCGTTCATCCGGATCATCTCGTGGCACGCGACCCGCGATGGATGGACCGAGGTCGGCCGGGACCCGCGATGGATCGTTTGTATTATGTTCGTGCATGCGGCGGGGTGAGAACCCACGAGGTCCGGCGTGGGGGGGGTTTGATCCGGCGGGGGGGAGACCCGTACAGTTCTGAGACGTTGCGGAGGTTGTGGCACGCCGCGGTGTGCGGCGTGCCGGTCTCCGGGTGCGAGGCGATCATGCTCCGAGCAGAGAATTATGCTCTCTGAGGGGTGCCAGTCGTGTGCCGGCCGGTGGTCGGTCGGCGCGGCGTGGGTCGTCCCGGTCCGTTCGGCGGGGGTGCCGATGGACTAGGGGCGGCGTGAGCCAGCCTTGGCCTTTGTCACGCCGGTCCCCCAATGGGCTCGGCGCGGCGGGGGCGATGGACCCGGGGCCGCGAGCGGGAACGCTCGGGCCTCTTGTGTTTTTGTCGCCGGCCGCTGGGGTGCTCCCCGGGGCCGGCGAGGTTTGGACATCTCGACATCGTGGGTCGGACATCCCGGCGCAGGGCAGAATCGGAGATCGGCATGAACCTTCAGGAAGTGAACCGGAACCTCGACAGCATCAGCCGCGAGCGGAACATCGACAAGGCGGTCCTGGTGCGGGACCTCGAGCAGGCGATGGTGTCGGCGTGCCGGAAGTATTTCAACAGCCTCGACGTGGAGGAGTTCCAGGCGAAGTTCGACCCCGAGGCCGGGGCGATGCGGGTCTTCCAGCGCCAGGGTGAGGAGTACGTCCCGCTGAACATGCCCCCCGAGGCCTTCGGGCGGATCGCGGCGCAGACGTTCAAGCAGGTGATGATCCAGCGGTTCCGGGACGACGAGCGGGCGAGCGTGCTGGAGGAGTTCAGCAAGCGGATCGGGGACATCGTGACGGGGGTGGCGCAGCGGTACGAGGGCGGGGCGCTGGTGGTGACGATCGACCGGGCCGAGGCGTTCATGCCCAAGAGCGAGCAGATCCCCGGGGAGATGTTCCAGGCCGGGGACCGGGTCAGGTGCCTGATCCTCGACGTGCGCGACGCGGGGAGCCAGGTCAAGATCGTCCTCAGCCGCGGGCACCCGGACTTCATCAAGCGGCTGTTCGAGGTCGAGGTCCCCGAGGTGGCCGAGCGGATCATCGAGATCAAGGCGATGGCGCGCGAGGCGGGGTTCCGGACGAAGCTGGCCGTCTCGAGCATGGACAGCAAGGTGGACGCGGTGGGGGCGTGCGTGGGCGTGCGCGGGAGCCGGATCAAGAACATCGTCGACGAGCTCAACGGGGAGAAGATCGACATCGTGCGGTGGAACGAGAGCAGCCAGATCCTGATCCAGAACTCGCTCAAGCCCGCGGAGGTGGCGGAGATCAGCCTGTGCTTCGAGCTGGGCCGCGCCACGGTCGTGGTCCGCGACGACCAGCTGAGCCTGGCCATCGGGAAGCGCGGGCAGAACGTGCGCCTGGCGGCGAGGCTGACGGGGTGGGACATCGACATCCTCACGCCCGAGGAGTTCAACAAGGGCCTCGAAACGATGTCGCAGACGCTGCTGGGGATCGAGGGCTTGACGGAGACCGTGGTCGATCGCCTCGGCGCCCTGGGCATGGTGAGCGTGTTCGATATCGAGGAGGTCGGGGTCGACATCCTGATCAACGAGATCGGGGTCGAGGAATCGCTCGCCCGCCGCGTGGGCGAGGTGTGCGCGGCCAAGGCCAAGGAAGTCGCGGCCCAGCAGCAGGCCGACAAGGAAGCCAAGGCCAAGGCCGACGCGGCCGCTCAGGCCGCGGCGAAGGCGGCGCTCTCGGGCGACACCCTCGCCCAGGCCGGGGACGCGGCGGCGGCGGCGATCCTGGGCGCCTCGGCGGAGCCCACGCCCCCGGCGGCGAGCCCCGCGCCCTCCGACGAGGCGCGGGCCGCGGACATCCTCGGGCAGTCGTAATCCGCCGGGGCGGATCGGCGTGGAGCGGGGGAGGGGTTGATCGCGGGGGGGTGGCGGGGACGGGCGTGTCGCCCGGTCGTGATGGAGTTACCGTTTGGCCTCGAAGCGAATCTCACAACTGGCGAAAGAACTGGGCGTCGAGTCGAAGACCATCGTGGCCAAGTGCCGCGCCGAAGGGATCCCCGAATCCCTGGTGAAGGGGCACATGTCGACGGTGTCGGCCGGGCTCGAGGCCACGATCCGCGAGTGGTTCAGCGGCGAGGGCACGGCGACCGCGGTCGAGACCGCCGAGAAGATCGAGGCCGCACGGATCGCCGAGGGCGAATCGGCCTCCAAAGCCCCGTCCAGGTCCAGGAAGGCCGCGGCCGGGAAGGCGACGCCCAGCGAGAGCGACAGCGGCTCGACCACCGCGGTCGTCGACGCGCCGAAGGTGTCCAAGACCATCGAGCGATCGATCAGCGCCGAGCCCGCGACGACGCCGGCCGCCCCGGTCGAGGCCAGGCACGAGCCGGTGCGTGCGGCCCCCAAGCCCGTGGTGGTGACCCCCGCGGCGACGTCCGCTCCCGACGAGCCCGCGGTCCGCGCCACCTCGATCCCCGTCACGCCCACCGTCGTCCCGGCCCCCGCCGCGACCACGGCGGCCCCCCCGGCGTCCGGCCCCCCCGGCGGCGGCGCCCCCGCGGTCGTCCCCGCGCCGGCGAACGTGCCCCGCAAGCCCACCACCGTGGTGCGCGCCGGGCCGAAACTCGAGATCAAGACCCCGGTGAAGTTGTCCGGTCCCAAGATCGTGCGGATCGAGGCCCCCGAGCAGATCGAGGCGCCGCGCCCGCGCCGCGTGGGCCCCGGCGGCCCCGGCGTCGGCACGGGCGGGGCCCGGCCCGCGGCCCGTGGACCCGGCGGCGCGGAGGATGATGACCACGGCCGCAGCCCCCGCCGCAAGGCGGCCCCCGGCGGGGCCCCCGGCCCCAAGCGCTCGACGGGCACGGGCGTCCCGGACCGCCGGCGCGCCAGCTCGGGACCCGAGTGGACCGGCGGGGTGTTCAGCGAGCAGGACCTGCTCGAGCGCGAGGCCCGTCTGGCCCGCTCCGGCGGGTTCGTGCGCAAGCA
Source organism: Phycisphaeraceae bacterium (assembly GCA_015200025.1). Classification (GTDB taxonomy): domain Bacteria; phylum Planctomycetota; class Phycisphaerae; order Phycisphaerales; family UBA1924; genus UBA2396. The sequence goes on from CP054186.1 coordinate 2,858,873, forward strand.
GCGTCAGGCGTTCAAGACGCGCGACGGCGCGGGCCTGGTGCCCGGGCAGCCCTCGACGGGCAAGATCCGGATCGCCGCGCCCTTCACGATCAAGGACCTCTCGGAGGAGACGGGCGTCAAGGCGGCCGAGATCGTCAAGAAGTTGTTCATGCAGGGGGTGATGGCGACGATCAACTCGGGCATCGAGCCGGCGAAGGCCATCGAGATCATGATGGACTTCGACATCGAGCTGGAGGTGACCGAGTCCAGGACGGCGGAGGAGACCATCGCCGACGACCTTGTCAAGCGCGAGGTGGTGGACGAGCGGACGCGCGGGCCGGTGGTGACGATCCTCGGGCACGTCGACCACGGGAAGACGAGCCTGCTGGACAAGATCCGCGACGCGAACGTGGCGGCGGGGGAGGCGGGCGGGATCACGCAGCGGACCAGCGCGTTCCGCGTGCCGGTGACGGTCGGCGGGGAGACCAAGGAAGTGGTCTTCCTCGACACCCCGGGCCACGAGGCGTTCACGAGCATGCGGTCTCGCGGGGCGAGCATGACGGACGTGGTGGTGCTGGTGGTGTCGGCGCCCGAGGGCGTGATGCCGCAGACCATCGAGTCCATCAACCACGCCAAGGCGGCCGGGGTCCCCATCGTGGTGGCGCTCAACAAGATCGACCGCCCCGACGCGACGGAGGGGCAGGTGCAGAAGACGCTGCGTCAGCTGGCCGACGCGGGCCTCCAGCCCTCGGAGTGGGGCGGGGACATCGACGTGGTGAAGACCAGCGCGGTGACCGGCCAGGGGATCAAGGAGTTGCTCGAGCTGCTGGACCTTCAGGCGCAGGTCAAGGGCCTCAAGGCCGACTTCGGGGGCTCGGCCCGCGGGGTGGTGATCGAGGCGAGGACCGAGGAGGGTCGCGGGTCGGTGGCGAGCCTGCTGGTGCAGCACGGGAAGCTCAAGGTCGGGGACTTTATCGTCGCGGGCCGGGCGTTCGGGCGCGTGCGGGATATCCACGACGACCGCGGGTCGAAGATCCGCGAGGCGCTCCCGCCCAGCCCGGTGCAGGTGTCGGGGATCGACATGGTGCCCGACGCGGGGGACAAGTTCTACATCGTGGACTCGCTGCGCAAGGCCGAGGAGGCCGCCGAGCAGCGCCGCCACCGCGAGCGCGAGGCGGAGCTGGCCAAGCCGAAGCTGACGCTCGACAGCCTGTTCACGCAGATGCAGGAGGGCGAGGTCGCGGTCAAGGAGATCAAGGTGGTGCTCAAGGCCGCCGAGCAGGGCACGGTGGACGTGCTGGCGAAGGAGTGCGAGAAGATCGGGACGGCGGAGGTCAAGGTCCGGGTGCTGCACACGGGGATCGGCGGGATCAACCGCTCGGACGTGCTGCTGGCCGACGCGTCGCGGGCGATCATCATCGGGTTCAACGTCATCGCGCTGAGCGAGGCGAGGACGCTGGCCGAGCAGAAGGGCGTCGAGATCCGCACGTACGACGTGATCTACAACATCACGGACGACCTCAAGGCGGCGGCCGAGGGCCTGCTCTCCCCGGAGCTGAGGCAGGAGATCCTCGGGCACGCGGAGGTCCGCCAGGTCTTCACCGTCTCGAAGGTCGGGACCATCGCCGGGTGCTACGTGACCGACGGCGTGGTGGAGCGCAACGCGTTCATCCGCGTGACGCGCGGCGGTGTGGTCGTGCAGAACGAGCGCGTCCTCGAGCAGCTCAAGCGGTTCAAGGACGACGCCCGCGAGGTCCGCGCCGGGATGGAGTGCGGGATGAAGGTCGCCGGGTACGACGACATCAAGGCCGGGGACGTCATCGAGTGCTACAAGCAGGTCGAGTTCAAGCGGACGCTCGACGGCGGGGTCAAGCCCGTCGAGAAGCCGGGCGTCAAGGGCGATCGGAAGAAGTAACACGCCGGGCCGGGCTCCGGCCGGGGCGTCGCGCGGGCGGGCAGGACGTAGTCGATGGTTGTCGGTGTGCTGCAGTTCGAGTTGCTGATCCACGGGGCCGAGTCGCTCAAAGACAAGCGGCGGGTGGTCAGTTCGGTCAAGGACCGCCTCCACCGAGAGCACCAGGTCAGCGTCGCCGAGGTCGCCCGGCAGGACAACCCGGCGGTCGCCGTGCTCGGGGTCGCCCTGGTCAGCGCCGACGGGAGGTACGCCGGCGAGGTTCTCGACCGGATTACCGCCAAACTCCGCGGGCTGGTCGACGCGGAACTGGGCGAGGTCTCCCGCCACCTGATCCACGGCGTCGAATCACGTGAGGGCTTCGGCGCCGCGGGCGACCCCGCCGATGATCCCGACGGGACGCTGGCGGCCGAGCTGCTCCGGCGGGGCGACGAGGCCTTGGGGGGTGAAGGATGAGCCGGCGTTCCGAGCAGATGGCGTCGCTGCTCCACTCGGCCCTGAGCGAGGTCTTCGCCCGCGGGCTCAACGACCCGCGCGTGGGCGGGCTGATCACGGTGACCGGCGTCCGCGTGACCGAGGACCTCTCCCGCGCCGTCGTTCGGGTGTCGGTGCTGCCCGAATCGAAGCAGAAGCTGGCGATGCACGGGATCGAGGCCGCGTCGGCGTGGATCCGCAAACGAGTCGGCCCGATGGTGGACAGCCGCAAGCTGCCCCAGTTCGTGTTCGAGCTGGATGAGGGGCTCAAGTCGCAGGCGAAGGTGATCGAGGCGCTCGAGCGGGTCCGGTCCGAGCCGGGGGCGCCGGGGTGGGGCCGCGCCGCGCCGGGCGACGCCGGCGGTGGTCACGGGGTCGGCGGCGAGGCCGCGGGGGAGGGCTCGTGAGCGTGTCCGACGCGGGCAAGGCGTTCCTAACGCTGGTCAAGCGGCTCCGCGCGAAGTACGCCCACGCGCCGAGCGACTCGCCCGTGTCGCAGGAGCCGGGCGGCGCGGCCGACGGCCTCGTCGATCAGATGGTCTTCGGGTTCATGCTCTGGGAGTCCTCGTCGTCCGCGGCCAAGACCGCGTTCGAGCGCGTGGGCTCGGCCTTTGTGGACTACAACGAGCTGCGCATCGCGCTCCCCGAGGAGATCGCGTCGGTGCTCGGCGACGAGGGGGCGCTCGGGCTCGAACGCGCGACCCGACTCCGCGCCTCGCTGCGCGACGTCTACGGGCGCGAGCACTCGATCACGCTGGCCCACGTGTCGGAGGCCCCCAAGCGGGAGGCCTGGTCGTACCTGCGGTCGCTCGAGGGCATGCCCCAGTTTGTCGCCGCCCGGCTGCTGGTCTTCGGGCTCGGGGGCCACGCGGCGCCGGTCGACCGCCGGCTGGCCTCGCTCCTGCACGCCGAGGGGGCGTGCCCGGAGGGGCTCGACGAACCCTGGGATATCGGCGCGTGGCTCGAACGACAGGTCAGGGCCAACGAGGCGGGGGCCGTGGCCTCCGTGCTGCAATCATGGTCCGACGACCGCGGGGGCGCCGCCCGCGCGAGCAACGCCGCCAAGGCCAAAGCGGAGCGGACGCCCAAGGCCGCGAGGGCCCCGAAAGCCAAGGGCACGCCGGCGTCGGCCAAAGCGAGCGGCGGCCGACCCAAGTCCAAAGGCGGCTGAGCCGGGGGCTGATCGAGACAGGGCGCGACGACGGGGCCGGGGCAAGGAGCGGACGCGATGAGCGGGCGAGGGAACGGAAGACGGGGACGTCCCGCGGCGGGCCGGGCGACAAGGACCCAGATCGGTGCCGTGGGTATGCGTGCGGCGTCCGCGGCGCTGCTGATCTGGATGTCGGGCTGCGCGTCGGGCCATGAATCCCCGCACGGATCGAATCAAGATGCTCACGCCGCGGGCGAGCCCACACGGGTTGGCCCCTCGGCCATGGAGCGCCTCCGCGCGATGGCGGACGCGGAGGTCGGGGGGGTGGCGGTGGGGGCGGTGGGGGAGGCGCCCGAGGGGTTGGATGTCCCCACGCTGGCGATCATCCCGCCGGACCAGCGCCGGGGCGATGGGTCGATCGACGCCGCCGGTGCCCTTGAACGGGTCCGCGGCGCCGTCCCGGCGTCGCTGTCGGCGCTCACGCGATTCCCCGAGGTCAGCGGCGCCTCGAAGGCGGAAGCCTTGTCGCGCTTCGCACGCGGTCGGCAGTTGATGGCCGAGGGCAAGCCGGCCGAGGCGCTGGTGGAGTTCGAAGCCTCCGCGAAGGCCGATCCCGTCTCGGTGGAGCCCTGGGAGCGGATCGCCGAGGCGCAATCGTTGCTCGGGCGGCGTGCGGCGTCGTCGTCGGCGCTGGTCCAAGCCGTCCGCCGGGGGTTCCGCGAGCCCAGAGGCCTGATCGCGCTGGGACGCGAGGCGGCCCGGTCGCTCAGGCACGACGAGTCGGCGTGGCTCCTGGCGACCGGACGCGAGGGGCTCTCGGGCGAGGACGACGCCGTGCTCCGGGCCCTCGCCGAGGCCGACTTGGCCGAAGAGTTCGAGCGACGCGGGTGGTATGCGGCGGCGCTCGAGCTGTGGACCCTGGCGGCGTCGGCCGAGCCCGGCGGCGACCGCCCCCACGCGGGCGTCGCGGGGCCCGAGCGGGCCGAACTGGTCCGGCGGCGCGGTGAGTTCTGGCAGCGGGTCGGCGATCTGGCGTTCCGTCTCGAACGCCTCGACGAGGCCAGAGCCGCCTACGCCAGGGGCGCGGGCGAAGCGTCGCTCGACCCCGGGGCGGTGGTGGCCCGGCGTGTCGTGCTGGCCGCCCGGGCGGGGAGGCCCGCCGAGGCCGCGCTGGTCCTGCTCGAGAAGATCGCCGCGTCGAAGGGACGGGTCGAGGACCGCGAGCTGGCGCTCCTTCGATCGCTGTCGTCGGACGCGACGCGGGCCGGGGTGATCTCCGACGCGCTGGGCGAGATCGCGCGCGGGCCCGGGGTCACGGGCAGCGTGGCGGGTCGATTGACGCGTGCCCGGGCCGCGGTGCTCAGGCCCGACGATGGGCGGGCCGTCCTCGCGGACTATCTCGCCTCCACCCCGGGCGACTCGGACGCCGCCTGGGACCTCGCGGCCTCGTTCGCCGACGGGGACCTGGCCGCCCGAGATCGGGCCCTCGCCGCCGTCGTCGCGAAAAACCCCAAGGCGTCGAGCGCGGCGGCGGACGCGCTGCTGGCGGACGGGCGGGGCGTGATCGCGGCGTCGGAGCGGCTGATGAACGCGTCGGGGGAGGCGGAACGGTTGCTCGGCGCAAGGCTGACCGCGGCACTCGGGAAGCCGACCGTCGCGCTCCGGGTGCTCGACGCCGGCCCGTGGCGCGGCGAGTGTGTCCCCGCGGCACGCGACGCGGAGGCCGAGATCGCGGCGGCGTGCGGCGCCTACGAGCGGGCGTGGCGCGTGGCGCAAGGGCTCGCGGGCGATCAGTCCGCGTCCGGCCGGGCGTCCTTGGCGTCGGCCCTCGCCGGCGTGCAGCGGTTCGGCGAGGCCCTCGCCGCGCTCGACCCCGAGGCCCGCTGGGACGCGCTGGCGTTCGACGAGCGGGTGCTCGCCGCCTCGGTCGCGCTGCGGGCGGGCGAAGGCGCTCGGGCCGAGGCCATGCTCCGGCGTCTCACGGCCGAGGATCCCTCCGATGAGCGGGCCTTCGAAGTCCTCATCCGCCTGTACGCCTCGTCGGGGCCCGGCGGCGCGCCCGACGAGTCCCTGCTGGGCGTCGTCCGGGCGCTGCGCGAGGGCGTCTCGTCGAGCCGCGTGCTGCGGTTCATCGCGGCGAGCGAGCTGGCGCAGCGCGGGCAGTGGACACAGGCCGAGGATGGGTTCCTCAGCCTCGCCGAAGAGAACCCCCGCAGCCCGGGGCTGATCGAGAGGCTCGTGACGGTCTGGATGCGGCAGGGCGGGCCGGCGCTTTCGCGCGGCGGGGCGTGGCTCTCGGCCCGGCTCGCCGCGTCCCCCGAGAACCCCGACTTTCTCGCCGGCATGGCGCGGATCAGGGCCGCCTCGGGAGATCACGCGGGCGCCCTCGCGATGCTCGACGCGTACACCGCGAAGGCACCGATCCCCGCCCTGCGACGCCTCCGTGAATCGATCACCGCCGACCCCGGCGGCGACGAGGCCGGGGCGGCCCGTCTCCGCCTCGAACGCCTGGAGTCGGGGCCCAGGACCATCGAGGAAACGTTCTCGCTCGCGGACCTCCTGCTGACCGGCGACCGGGCGTCGGAGGGGCCGCGCGTCGTGCGCGAGGGGCTGCCCGAGTTCGTCCCCCTGACCGACGAGCAGCAGACCGCGTTGGTGCTGCTGGCGGTGCAGGCGGTCCAGCGGGACACGGCGCTCGCCGGGCGGGGGCCTGCGGTCTCGCCCGGGTATCTCGCGCTGGTCGACGAGCGCGTGACGAGCCCGAGGGTCGAGGTGCCCACGGCGCTGCGCGAGGGCATGGTCGTGGCGCTCGCGCAGGCCGACCCGGCGGACCCCGACGCGGTAGCCGCCGCGGTGCGTTCGATGATCGGGACCCTCCGCGAGCCCGAGCTCAACGCGGTGTCCCGGGTGGCGACGAGGCTCCTCAACGGCGAGAGGCCCGCCGCCGCGGTCACGTTCGCCGAGGGGCTGGTCAAGGCGGGGTGGACGAGCGAGCGGGCGGAGGTCCTCGCGAGGGTCATCGCGTGGGCGGGCGGGGCGGACGACGCCCGCCGATTGATGCCCCTGCTCCTCTCGGGCGACGGGGGGGTCGCGCTGCTCGAACGGCTCATGCAGTCGATGGACCCCATCCCCCCGGCGGGACAACGCGAGCCCGAGATCGCCTACCAGCTCGCGTCCCTCGCGGCGGTGCGGGAGCGGCGCGAGGCCGCCGACGGGCTCTACCGCCTCGCGCTCGACTACAACCCCGCGCACACGATGACGTGCAACGATTTCGGGTACCACCTCCTCACCGACGGCGGGAAGCCCGAGGAGGGCGCCCGGCTGATCGAGACGGCGTACGCCAGAGACAGCAGCAACCCGCACATCCTCGACTCGATCGGGTGGGTCCGGTACCTCCAGGGCCGGCTGCACGACACCGTCGACGAGGCCGGGCGGGTTGTCTCCGAGGGCGCCGTCTCGCTGCTGATCCGCGCGAGGCTGGCCGACGGGGACGACGACAACACCGAGATGATGGATCACCTCGGCGACGCGCACTGGGCGGTGGGCAAGCGTGAGGAGGCGTTGGATTTCTGGGGCCGCGCCTCGAGGCTCGCCGACGGGTTCCTCGCCGAACTGCGGGCCCAGGGCGCCTCGGACCAGTCCAGGCAGGTCAAGTTCTTCCAGGGAATCCGTCGGGCTTCGCAGGAGAAACTCAAAGCGGTGAAGGAAGGCCGCGACCCACCGATCGCGTCCATGATTATGGTCGGGAGCAGGCCCGTCGGCGGTGGGGGCGACGGTGGTGGGGGCGGTGGGGGCGAATGATCGAGCGAGGGAGCACCCGTGGCCGGACATAACAAGTGGAGCAAAATCAAGCACCGCAAGGCGGTCGTCGATAAGCGCCGGGGCAAGGTCTGGACCAAGGTGTCCAAGGCGATCATCGTGGCGGCCAGGCACGGGGGCCCCGACCCGGCCAGCAACCTCGCCCTCCGATACGCCATCGACGAGGCCCGCTACGCCAACATGCCCCGCGACACCATCGAGCGGGCCATCAAGAAGGGCGCGGGCGGCGAGGACACGAGCCAGTACGAGACCGTCCGCTACGAGGGCTACGCGCCCGGCGGCGTCGCCGTCGTCGTCGACGCGCTCACCGACAACCGCACCCGCACCGCCGCGGACGTCCGCGGCGCCTTCAACGACCACGGCGGCAACCTCGGCACCGCCGGGTGCGTCGGCTACATGTTCCTCCCCCGCGGGCGAGTGCTCGTCGCCCCGGCGGGCGTGAGCGAGGACGCGATCATGGGCGTGGCCATCGAGGCCGGCGCCGCCGACATCCGCCCGCCCGAGGACGACGGCGACCCCTGGGAGGTCCTCACCGATATCCCCGCCTTCCTCCGCGTCAAAGACGCCATCGAGAGCGCGGGGTTCACCATCGAAGAGGCCTCGCTCGCGATGGTGCCCGAGGCCACCAGCGCCGTCTCGGGCGAGACGGCCGACCGCGTCGGGGAGATCATCGAGGCCCTCGAAGAACTCGACGACGTCCAGAAGGTCTACACCAACGCGGACTTCCGGTAGCCCCCACGCGATCGAGCGGCAGTCCGACGATCGGCAGTCCGACGATCGGCGGGGCGGCGGAGCGGCGGGGCGAGGGAACTACTGGGGGGGAGGCGGGGCGTCCTGCCAGGCGCCGTCTTCGCCCTTGCGGAGGATGCCCAGCTCGCCCAGGAATTCCCACGCGTCGCCGAATCTCCTCCCGACCTTGCCCGTGACGAGATTGAGGGCGCGGGTCGTGTCGTCGGGGATGATGGCGGTCACGTCGCGGTAGGTGTAGCCGATGACGCGCGGCCGAAGCTCGTGGTTGTAATAGACCACGACCCGCTCGTAGGGGGCCATGAGGTCGCGGTCGCGCATCACACCGACCGCCACGTCGTGGCCATCGTCCCGGGGCGGGACGGGGCGGTAATAGTTCTCCAGCTCGTCGTGGCCCAAGAACGGCCGATCCTCGCGCGTGGGCCGGAAGCCCATGCCCCTCAGGTGCGCCAGGGTCTGCTCGCGTGTCCATTCGGGGCGGATGCCCAGCGAGAGGAACCGGGGGCTGGTGAACGCGGGCCGCCCGCGGACCTGCTGGAACGTCCGCCGAGCCTCCCGGATCTGCTCCTTGAAGGGCGCCAGCTCGGCCTGCCTGGCCAGGTACTGGCTCACAGCCCCAAAGACCGCGACGGGCAGCAACGACAGCAGGATATAAAACGCGACGGGCATGATGGGGACTCCGGTATGATCTGAATCCGATCACCAATCCGGGGCGTCGGATGATCCGGGCGACGGCGTGGTCTGCGTCGCGGTGGAGGGTGGGCGGGGCGGATCAACGTGCCGCCAGACGCCCTGTTCGTCCTTTCGTTGGACGCCGACCTCGCCGAGGTACGAGGACCCACCGAAGAATTCGTGGGTGATCTCCCGAGTGATCAGGTTGTAACTCCGAGTCACGTCGATCGGGAAGATGCCCGAGAAGTCGCGGTAGTTGTACGATATGACCAAAGGCCGCTGGTCGTGGCCGTAGTAAACAAATAGAAATTCGTACGGCGCGAACACCTCTCGACTCGAGAGCCGACCGAAGGAGGGCGTATCACCACCCTCCGGATCGCGGACAGTACGGTAATAGTTCTCCAGGAGGTCGATGTTGACGAGCGGGCCGTGTCGGGGCGGGTAGTCGAAGCCCATCGATCTAAGGTGATCGAGCGCCTGGTCACGCGACCATTCGGGATGGATGCCGAGCGACAGGAAATCGGGGTCGTCGGGTCGGAATTCGCCGCGGGTCTCTTCGAACCGACGGAAGGCCCCGCGGATCTCCTCACGGTAGGGAGCGAGGTAGACCCATTTGACGATACAACGCGAGAGAAGGGAGAAGGCCGCGAGGGCGGCGAGGATCGACAGGCTCAAGAAGATCTTCCGCATGCTCGTTGATCCACGTCGATGGGTGAGGTGACAGCCCCACAGGACTCAAGGTATGCAGGGCACCGAGTGAGGCGCAATCAAGTTCGGCGGTACCGGACCGCTCCGTAACGTCACCGCTGTTACGGTCCCTTGAATGCCGCCCCCGAAGCCGACGGCAATGCCGCCAACCCCGACAGGATTCCCGCTGGTTCGGTGCCATGAGCCCATCTCCGCCATCGGAAATCCAATGGTGGCCGAGAGCCTTCGCAATGGTATAGGGACGCCGACGAACCCGGCCCTGGTCTGTGAACCCACATCGAACGGCCATTGGCACCGCACAGGCAAGTCCCGAAAGGGGATATCCGCTGCAACATAGCCGACAACGGCTCCGGCACCAAAGTCAAGCGAACCATCCCCCTCGAGCGAATAAAGACACCCGGTCGAGTCCAACGCCCACCCGACTCCATCGATCGAACCGAGCCCGGATAGCAACACACTCCAATACCGCCAGCTCATCTTCCCGTTCCACAGGCACCCCTGCCCCGAGCACGGCGTGCCCTCCTCCGCGTACTCCGAATCCAAGCAGCTCGACGTGGACGCGTTCCACATCTGCGGCCTCTCCTCCACGAATACATCGCCCTCACAGACCCGCCCATCCCACATCCCCAGCATGCGGATCAGCGTCTCGGGGGCCGCCGGCAATGGCACGGGGCACGACGGGGGCGACGGCTGGAACAGCGCCGCGACCGCCGCCTGCGTGTCCAGCCCGTCCGTTACCCCGTCGCCGTTCACGTCCGTCAGCACGGCCTCGAACCCTTCGGTCCCCTCGGCGAGGAAAACCTCCACCGCGTCGTCCTCGGTCACCCCGTCGTCCGCGTTCGCGTCGGCCAACGAGCCGATCCGGCAGGCGCCCTGGCACCCCGAGGTCAGCCCAGAACCCAGCGGGCTCAGCCACGATCCCGAGTACGCCCGCCAGACCACGCGGACATTGGACATCGTGTCCACGACAAGCGAGGCGACGGCCACATCGCTCTTCCCGTCCCCGTCGAGGTCCCGTGTCACTCGCAGGCCAGCGCCGAAGAGCGTGTCCTGCGGCCCGGCCACGGACGTGATCACCGCCCCCGTCGCGCCCGAGATCAGGTACACCCGGCCCCTCCCGCCCGCCGTCGGCTCCATCGGGGCCGAAACGATAAGGTCCGCCACCCCGTCGTCGTCCGCGTCTTCGATCGCGATCGCGCCGTTGCCGAACAACCCGCCCGTGGCCGGCGGGTTCAGCAAGAGGATCACCGTCCCGTCGGCCGAGACCACATCGACATGCGCGACCTCTTCGGCCGAGATCGTGCTGTCCCAGATCGTCAGCGTCTCGATCTGATCGACCACCCCGTCGCCGTTGAAATCCGCGTACGTCATCCGCGGGTGCCACGGCTGGGCGAGCGAGAGCGAGCCGGCCGCGAGGAAGCCCATGATCCCTCCGATCCGCGCCGAAGCCCGTGTGCGGGTGTCGGAACGTCGGCGGTCGCGTGTGAACGGGCCGATCAGCCGACCGGCGACATCAGAGCAGCGTGCGTGGCGGGGGGGGGGGATTCATCATGGCTGATACTCCAAAGGATTGTTGAAGATAACTTACTCGAATGATCCGGTCAAGTGAAGAATGCGTGTGTTTCGATTGGCGATATTCTATAACCATAACCCGAAGCCGATTATGGCTCGGCGGCGGCTTACCGGCTGAGCCCGAGCGCCCCGGCGGCCCGGTCGAACGCGTCGGACGCGTCGGGCAAGGCGCGGAGGTCGATCACGGGGTAGCCCGTAAACCCGCGGGCGTGGAGGCACGCGAGGTAGGCGGCCGGGTCGAGCCGACCCAGCCCGAGCGGGCGTCGGACCGAGGCGTCGGCGTCGGCGAGCCGTGCGGCGGCGGGCGTGATCGTGAGCCGGGCCGCGTGCATCGCCGGGTCCAACCCCGCCAGCAGCAACCCCGCCGGGTCGATCCCCGCGGTGAGCGGCCCGACGGGCGGGTCGAACCCGCGCGAGAAATCAGCGACGGCTACGTCGGCACGGGCGGCCGCGTCCGCGATCGCCGCGCGGACCGCCGCCAGCGTCGCCTTCATCGGCTCGCCTTCCACCGACCCGTTCGCGGGCAGTTCCACACACACCACGCGCCCGCGAGGATCGCCCGCGAGCGTCGCCAGGTCGCCCGCCAGCGAGATCGCCGCCAACGCGGCCGCCAAGGCACGGTCCGCGTGCGCCGGCTCCACGAAATGCCCCGGCGGGATCCACAGGTCCAGCCCGGCGAACCCCAGCCCGTGCCGGCGGAGCACGGCGGCCAGATCACGCCTCGCCGATCGGTCCAGGTCCCGCGGGCGGGTGTCCGGGCTCGTCGCGTCGAGCTGGACGGCCCGGGGGCGGGCCGCGGGCGGTCGGGCGGCGGCCCACTCGATCAGGGCCCGCGTCCCGGCGGGTCGTGCGGCCTCATCGGGAAAGGTCAGGCCCGCGAGCGCGAGGGCGGGCGACAGCATGGGCAGACCCGGAGTCACGGAGTGTTGTAGGGCAGTACGATCGGGCATGTCTCGCGCCGGCCGGATCTTCGAAGGTGTGCACGCGGTATCCCTGGCGGTCTGGTTCGCCGCGCTGGCGGGGGCCGGCCTGGCCGCGGGCGTGGCGTTCCCGGCGATGAAAAGTCTCGACCCGGGCCTGCCGGGGTTCTCGGCGTACGACGGGCCTCACTGGCTCATCGCCGGCGGTCATGTCGGGCGTGGGGCTTTCTCCATCGCCGAGAAGATCGTGCTCGTCAGCGCGGCGGCGGCGGTCGTGAGCCTGGCGGCCGCGGAACGCGCCGCCCCGGCTGAACGCTGGCGCTCGCTCGCGCGGTGGGTGTTGATCCTGACGGCCGGGAGCCTCGCCGTCTGGCAAGGTCTGGTGCAATCGCCGCGCATGAACCGCGCCCTGGACACGTATTGGTCCAGCGCCCGGGCCGGCATGAACGACGAAGCCGACCAGGCTCGGCGAGCGTTCGAAGCGATGCACCCCTCCTCGCGCGGGCTCATGACCCTCGCCGCCGCGTGCGTGCTCGGGGCTATCGCCGCCGGCGGGCTCGGGGCCTCCGGGCGGGCCGACGCGTGAGCACGGCGTCCCCCGAGCGCGTGACGGCCTCTCAGAAAGCGCGGGCGGCCCGGGTCCTCGCCGCCCTCGACGAGCATTGGGGGCACGCTCGCTGCGAGCTGAACTACACCACCCCCTACGAACTCCTCGCCGCCACGATCCTCTCGGCGCAGTCCACCGACGCGGGCGTGAACAAGGCCACGCCGGCCCTCTTCGCCCGCTTCCCCACGCCGGCCCACTACGCCTACGCGAGCCCCGCGGAGATCGAACCCTTCATCCGGAAGATCGGGCTGTTCCGGAGCAAGGCCCGCGCCCTCCACGAATCGATGAAGGCCCTGGTCGAGCGGTTCGGTGGCGAGGTCCCCCGGCGGATGGAGGACCTCCTCACGCTCCGGGGCGTGGCCCGCAAAACCGCCAACGTCGTCCTAGGCAACGCCTTCGGGATCAACGAGGGCATCCCCGTCGATACGCACGTCCAACGCGTCTCGGCCCGCCTCGGGCTGGTCCGCCCCGGCGCGACCCCCGCGGCGATCGAAAAACGCCTGATGGCCCTGTTCCCCCGCGAGCGGTGGTGCGACCTCTCGCACATGCTCATCTGGCACGGCCGGTACGCCTGCCCCGCCCGGGGCGGCGGCCACACCCACCCCATCTGCCGGGAGTTCGGGAAGGGGTGCGGGGGAAGCGTGCCCGAGAGGAGTTGAACCTCTAACCTCTGCCTTCGGAGGGCAGCGCTCTATCCAATTGAGCTACGGGCACTCGGCGTGTCGCCCTCGCGACGGCGGATGCTACGATCGCCGCCGCCCCGGGGCAAATGGACGCGACGGGGACGGCGGATCGGGCGGCGTGGGGGACCAGGCGGTTTGATCGGCGTGGCCATCGGATCGGACAGCGACGCCTCACACCACCGGGCCACGTTGCCCGGGTCGAGCCGCTCCCCCGCCCCCATCGGGGCCGTCATCGCCTTCACGATGCTCAACAGCGTCGGGACCGCGACCGTCACCAACGGGATCTACTACATCACCGACAGCGGGTACGGCTTTACCCGAGGGCTCAACCTCGGGCTCGGGGTCACCATCGGCGCCTCCTACATCGCCGGGGCCGCCCTGGCGTGGCGTGTCCCCGCCTGGCTCCGATCGGTCATTCCGGGCCTGACCTCGCGGGGCATGCTCCTCCTCCTTATGGCCCTGATGGGCGCGGTCTGCCTCATCCCGATGGCGTTGGTCCTGTCCGGGTTCGGGCCGCTGACATCGCAGGGGCAGGTTGAGGGCCGGGCGGGAACGGCGGGAATGGTTGGGGTGGTGGGGGTGTGGGGGGTGATCGTCGTGTACAGCGCCCTCTCGGGGGTGCTCTGGCCCGTCGTCGAGAGTTTCCTCTCCGGCGGCCGCCGCGGCGAGGGGCTGCGCCGCGTCATGGGGTGGTGGAACGTCTCGTGGGCCGGTTCGGCCCTGATGGCCCAGATCCTCATGAGCCCGCTGGTCAAGGACGACCCACAGACCGCCGTCTTCGAACCCGCCCTCATCCTCGCCGCCACCGGCGTGATCCACGCCGCCGCCGCCCTCGTGCTCGCCCGCCTCCCGCGTGAGCCCGCGCCCCACGAAGACGAGCACCACGGCGCCCACCCCGCGGACTACCCCCGCCTGCTCATCACCTTCCGGCTCCTCCTCCCCATGGGCTACGTCGTCCTCAGCGCCCTGGCCCCCATCCTCGCCTGGCTCCTCGAATCCCTCGGGGTCCCCGACCGCGAACGGCCGGTCTACGGGGCCGCGTGGATCGTGCCCAGGGTCATCATGTTCTGGGTGCTCTCGCGCTGGCACGGGTGGGAGGGACGCTGGTGGGCCGCCATCGCCGGCGGCGGGCTCATCGTCGGCGGGTTCGGCGTGGCCCTCTTGGCCCCCATCCTCGTCCCCGAGCAAGGCACCCTGGTCATCACCCTGGTCGGGCTGGGCGTCTTCGGGACCGGGATGGCCCTCGTCTACACCGCCGCCATCTATTACGCCATGGAGGTCGGCCGGTCCCAGGTCGCCGCCGGGGGCACCCACGAATCCCTCATCGGGGTCGGATATTTGTTGGGGCCGATGTGCGGCCTGGCCGCCGAATCGGCGGTAGCACTCAGGATCATCCCCCCGAGCGGGTTTGGTCCTGCTTTGTTCGGGGTGGTCGGCGTGCTGGCCCTGGGCACCACACTCGTGGTGATCCGGCGTGTATGGAAACTGTCGAGCACGCCGGTCGTACGAACTGGGGAGGATCGTGGGGGCGGGTAGGGAAGGCGAACCGGTCGGGGGGTGAAAGGGCGGAGCCTCGTGAACCGGGGTCGGGGGTCGGACGATCGATACGTGAGCGAGTGTTCGGGTCCCGTGACGATCTTTGGAGGCGTGAACCCGTGAGCATGTACACCGAGCGTGTGGGCCGTGGCGTGGTCTGGTCGATCCTCGCGGGCCTCCTGGCCTGCGGGGCGCCGACGTCCTCGATGGCCGCCGAGCCCCAGGCCGACGCCGTCGCCGTTGCGGCCCGCAACGCCCCATCCCTGAGCGAGTGGGCCGACCGGCTCTGGTCGTCCGCCAAGCGGGACGACACCCCGACCTTCCTCGGTCTGCTCGCCGACCCGCCCGCGGGCCACACGTCCCTCTCGGCCTCCGCGTCCCGGCTCAAATCCCACTTCGCCGCCCGCGAGGACGACCGCGCCCAGCGCCTCGAGGCCGCCCGCACGGACATGACCAAACACATGGACGAGGCCCCGACGGCGGTGAGCCTCTCCAAAGCGCTGGTCTCGGCGATGGAGATCTACGAACTCTCGAAAGACCCCGCCCGCGTCCTCGACGAGCCGCAGGTCAGGGAACTCGTCCGGCGCGCCGATGCCGCCGCACGCGACGCCGAGGCCAAGGGCGAATGGCTCTCGGCCAGCGAACTGTTCATCCGCCTCTCGCTCCTGATGGAAGAGAGCCCCGACGCCGCCCGGTACAAGTCCGACGCCCAGCGCCTCACGCACCGCCTCGCGATGCTCCGCCTCTACGCGCCGCGCCGGGTCTGGGAGATGCAGAACGAGCGCAAGATGGAGGCCGACGGCAAGCCCCTCCCACCCTACAACGCCGCGGGCAGCGACTTCCGTAAAAAGCTCGAAGGCATCGACGTCCGCATGGTCGTTGACGCGGTCAACAAGAGCGCCCGCCAGCACGTCAAGCTCGGGGACATGAAGGCCATCCTCCTCAGCGGGATCGACTCGGTCCGCACCATGGCCACCACCGGCGACCTCCGCGAGGCCTTCCCGGGCCTCGCCGACGGCGACATGGTCTCCCGCTTCATGGCCGCCGTCGAACGCGAGCGGGCCGCCGTCGTCGACGACCGCGCCGTCACCCTCGCCGACGTCGAGGGCGCCGTCCGGCGCCTCCTCGCCGCCAGCGCCGAGTCCGTCAAGGTCCTCCCGGGCGCCCTCCTCCACGAGTTCGGGAACGGCGCCATGGCCGCCCTCGACGAGTTCTCCGCCATCATCTGGCCCGACGAACTCGCACGATTCAACAAGATGACCCAGGGCAGCTTCATCGGCGTCGGGGTCCAGATCGAGTTCGACGAGGCGTCCTACGTCCGGGTCGTCACCCCGCTCGACGGGACCCCCGCCCAGCGCGCCGGCATCGCCACCGACGATCGCATCGTCAAGGTCAACGGGACCTCCATCTTCGGGCTCTCCCTCGACCAGGTCGTCGACCTGATCACCGGGCCGCAGGGCACCCCCGTCACCCTCGCCGTCGAGAGGCCCGCCAAGGGCGACGGCGCCGACGCCCCCAGGCAGGAACTCGACTTCAAGCTCATCCGCGACCGGATCGCCGTCGCCTCCGTCAAGGGCTGGCGACGCGAGGGCCCCGGGGAGCACGAGTGGGGATGGTTCGTCGACCCCGAGGCCAAGATCGGGTACGTCCGCGTCACCCAGTTCACCGAGGACACCACCGACGAGTTCGACACCGCCGTCGACGCCATGACCCGCGCCGGCGTCCGCGGGCTCGTCGTCGACCTCCGCTTCAACCCCGGGGGCCTGCTCGACCAGGCCGTCCTGCTCTCCCAACGCTTCATCGATCGCGGCACCATCGTCATGACACGCGGCGCCGACAACGTCATCGAGGAGAAAAAGGACGGCGCCGGCCGCGCCGTCCTCGACAAGCTCCCCGTCGTCGTCCTCGTCAACCGCGGGTCCGCCTCCGCCAGCGAGATCGTCTCGGGCGCCGTCCAGCACTACGGCCGCCGCGGCGACATCCCCGCGGTCGTCCTCGGGCAGCGTTCCTACGGCAAGGGCTCCGTCCAGAAAGTCTGGGCCCTCGCCGGCAATCGCGGGATGATGAAACTCACCACCCAGCACTACCTCCTCCCCGACGGGCGGATGATCCACCGCGAGCCGGGCGCCAAGGTCTGGGGCGTGGACCCCGATTTCGCCGTCGAGATGCTCCCCAAGCAGATCGCCGAGGGGCTCACCCTCCGCAAAAACGCCGACGTTATCCCCCCCGCGGGCGCCGAGGCCGCCGACCCCGACGACACCTTCCGCAAAAACCTCGACCTCCAGCTCGAGACCGCCGTCCTGCTCCTCCACGCCCAGGCCGCTTCGCGCGAGCATGGGCACGCCCGCCTCGACCGGTAGCCCCGTCCCGCCCGCCAGCGCCCGCCCCGGGATATCCACCCCGAACGGGTGGTGTACGGGCCCGGGCCACCCTCCCGCCGGTGAACGACCGGCGGCCGACCTACCCTTGCCGATTGAACACCGGGAAGGGTCTAGGCCACGCCGTCGGCGGCGTGCCGAGAGGCCCCGGGGGCGGCTTGCTGAGGGCGATATGACGACGATGGCCAAGGACATGCACGGGGCGGGCGCGATGAAAGACCAGGGCCCGGGCAAGGCCCAGCCGGCGGGGACCCCCGCCTCGGACCTCCTCCCGGACCAGACGCTGGTCAAGTGGCTCCGCGACATGCTGCTCATCCGCGAGTTCGAGATGCGCTGCGCCCAGTCCTACCAGCAGGCCAAGATCGGCGGGTTCTGCCACCTCTACACCGGGCAGGAGGCCGTCGCCGTCGGGACCATCGCCTCTGTCGAGCACGACGACCCGATCGTCACCGCCTACCGCGACCACGGGCACGCCCTGGCCCGGGGCATGTCCCCCGCCGCCTGCATGGCCGAGATGTACGGGAAGGTCACCGGGTGCGCCAAGGGCAAGGGCGGCTCGATGCACATGTTCGACCGCCCCAACTGGCTCTTCGGGGGGCACGGGATCGTCGGCGCCCAGACGCCCCTGGGGACCGGGCTGGCCTTCGCCGCCCGGTACGAATGGGAAGTGCTCGGCGCGAGCGTCGACGGCGGGCCCGCGAAGAAAAAAGTCTCCCTCGCCTACCTCGGCGACGGCGCCCTCAACCAGGGCGCCCTCCACGAGGCGATGAACCTCGCCGGGCTCTACTCCATCCCCGTCATCTACATCGTCGAGAACAACGGGTACTCCATGGGCACCGCCATCGACCGCGGGACCACCATGGCCCACGACCTCCGCAAGAAGGCCGACGCCTACGGCATCCGCGGCGAGATCATCGACGGGTTCGATGTCGTCTCGCTCTACGACCATTTCAAGCCCGTCGTGGACTGGTGCCGCGCCGAGCAGAGGCCCGCCTTTATCGACCTCAAAACCTACCGCTACCTCGGGCACTCCATGAGCGACCCGCAGAAGTACCGCACCAAGGACGAGGTCGAGGCCTTCAAGGGCAAGGACTCCATCGACGCCCTCGCCTCACGCCTGATGTCGGCCGATTCCCCCCGCGCCAAGAAGCGGGGCGGGCCCATCCTCGACGAGGCCGCCCTCCAAGCCCTCCAGGCCGAGGTCCGCGAGGAAGTCCGGCGCGCCGTCGACGAGGCCGAGGCCGCCCCGACGCCCGACGCCGCCGAGCTCTACACCGACGTCTTCCTCAACCCCCAGCCCAACCTCTCCCCCTCGGGCGACTACACCCACGGCTCGCGCAACCCCCTGCTCTGACGCCACGCCCAGCCCGGGCTTCCCGCGGTCCCTCTCAGCCCCGCCGCCCCGCGTCCCGCAGGGCGAGGATCTCGCGCATCTCCTCCGCCAGTTCCGCCAGCCTCCGGTCGGACGTGTCCAAGTTCTGCCTGCGGCGGTGCTCGATCTCCTGCACCTCCTGGTAGTTGTTGATGATCGCCCCCACGATCAGGTTGATCAGCAGGAACGTCGCGATCACGATCCACAGCACGTGGAAACCCGTCACGATCCACGCGTGCGGCCCGTAAAACGCCGCGGCCTCGTACCGCAGGTCCGTCCAGTTGTCCCCCGTCAAGACGCGGAACAGCGTGAAGCACGCCTCGTGGATCGTGGCGTACTCCTCGCGCAGCGGGTTGCCCGGATCCTGGGAGCCGAACACCTTCACCCCGATCGTCGCGAACACGTAGAAGCTCAGCGCCGCCAGCGCCGTGATGTGCTTCATGCTCGCCGTCGAGCGGATGAGCACGTCCACGATCATCCGCAGCTCGGGCAGGGCCTTGACGAGCCTCAGGATCCGCAGCACGCGCAGGATCCGAACGACCGGCGCCACCCCCTGCCACGCGGGGATGAACGCCGCCGTCACGATCACCACGTCGAACACGTTCCACCCGTCGCGGAGGTACGCCCGCGCCGAACGCGCCGACAGGAACCGCAGCACGATCTCCGTCGTGAACAGCGCCACACACGCCCGCTCGGCGTGGACGATCCACCCCGCGTCCGTGTACGTCGAGGCGCCGATCAACGCCGCGTTGATCAAAATCACCGCCACCGACGCCGCGTTGAACCGCGGGTCCTCCGTCAATCGCGAAAGCCGGGTGCTCGGGGCGTGGGTCGTCTCCGTCGTCATTCGGCGGGCTCCGGGTGAGATGGATCGGGGGTGGTGAAAAGGGGTGGGATGGGTGGGGTGTGGGTGGGTAGGGAGTGGGTGGGGGGGGTGGGGAGGTGGGGGTTTCGGAAGCGGCCCGAGCGTAGCCAACCGCCCAAAAACACAAACGCCCGGGCACATCGGCCCGGGCGTCGGTGTTCACGTGGAGGCGACGAGACTCGAACTCGTGACCTCATCCATGCCATGGATGCGCTCTACCAAAACTGAGCTACGCCCCCGGGATGGTCCACCCCCGGATCGTTCCACGTGCTATCGACTTGTCGGGGCCCAGGCGTTCGTACCCCTCGGAAGGGGGACCCACGCCCGGGCCGGACACGATGGTAGGTGGGCCCCTCGGGGGGTTTCAACAACCGAAACCCCGCCCTCCGACCCCCCGCCCCGAGGGGGACCCCTCCACACGCCTCCGCCCCCGGTCCGCCCCAGGGGGCTCTACGATCCCTTCATGCTCTGGCAGCCCTCATTACCGGAGCGGTACCTCCGCACGGCCCCCGACGACCTCGCCCGCGCGATCGCCGCCGCCAGGGAACGCCTCGGCCAGTCCCTCCTCATCCTCGGGCACCACTACCAGACCGACGAGGTCATCCGGCACGCCGACGTCACCGGCGACAGCCTCAAACTCTCCCAGGTCGCCGCCGCCATCGCCGCCGAACGCGCCGTCCAGCACGTCGTCTTCTGCGGCGTCCATTTCATGGCCGAAACCGCCGACATGCTCACCCCCGCCCACGTCAAGGTCATCCTCCCCGACCTTTCCGCCGGGTGCTCCATGGCCGACATGGCCCAGTACGACGACACCGTCGACGCCTGGGACGCCCTCCACCTCGCCCTCGGTGGCGACAACTGGAACGGGCGCATCATCCCCATCACCTACGTCAACAGCTCCGCCGCCATCAAGGCCTTTGTCGGGTCCCGCGGCGGCGCCTGCTGCACCAGCTCCAACGCCCGCCGTGTCTTCGAGTGGGCCGCCGCCGGGGGCGAAACCCCCGCCCGCCCGAGCGAAGAGATCAAGGTCCTCTTCCTCCCCGATCAGCACCTCGGCCGGAACACCGCCGCCGCCCACGGGTTCGACGTGGCCTCCGAGTCCTGCGTCTACGACCCCACACTCACGCGTCGCGGGGAGCCGCTCGGCGGCGCCAGCGCCGACGAACTCCGCCGCTCACGAGTGATCCTCTGGGCCGGGCATTGCTCGGTGCACAAACTCTTCAGGCCCGAGCACGCCGCCGCCGTCCGCGCCGCCGACGCCGCCACGCCCGACCGCCCCAAGACCACCATCCTCGTCCACCCCGAATGCGGCAAGGAGGTCGTCGACCTCGCCGACCTCGCCGGCTCGACCGAGTACATCATCTCGCAGATCCGCCAGGCCCCCCCGGGGTCCAGGTGGGCCGTCGGCACCGAGTTCCACCTCGTCGCCCGCCTCGCCCGTGAGGCCGCCGCCCGCGGCGTCGAGGTCCGCATCCTCTCCGACTGCCAGTGCCTCTGCACCACGATGTACCGCATCGATCAGCCACACCTGCTCTGGGCCCTCGACCACCTCACCGGCGAGGCCACAGGGACCCCCAAGGCCGTCAACGTGATCTCGGTCCACCCGGAAGTCCGGCGCGACGCCGTGCGGGCGCTGGACCGCATGCTCGCGCTCTCGAAGCCCAGCGTCGCCACCGTGGATTGAGTGTCTGGCCCACGCCGGCCCGCGGGCCGGGCGTCTTTAGGCCGCCAGGTCGATGTCGTCGATCCCGTCCGACGGGTCGCCCGGGGTGCCCCACTTGTGCTTGGGCATGTGCCGGTGGTGCACCCGGACGATCTTCGCCAGGTGCCGCGAGAACAGGTCGGCCATCAGGGCGACCGCGGGCAGCTGCGACGCCGAGAACGGCGTGGCCCGGTCACGGAACAACTGGAACACCGCCAGGCACTCGCCCTCGTGCCGGCACGCGAACGCGATCACCGACACGTCCCGAAGCCATTCCGCCGCGTCCCCAAGCCTCGACCGCAGCTCCGCGTCCGACGAGAGCAAGACCGGCTCACGCTGCTCCTGCAGCCGCGGCGCCGCCGACGCCGCCAGGTGGTCCATCAGCACCTCGGCCGAGTCCGCCCCGATGTCGTAATTCACGTACGCGCCCAACGAGAAATCCCCCGTCGTCGACGGCAGGAACACCGCGGCGTTGGTCGGGCCCGTCCGCGTCAGCATGAACTCGAGCCCCACCCGCAGCGCGTTCTCGATGTCCAGCTCCGGACGCAGCGCCGCCCCGAACTCCGCCGAGAGCGAGATCAGCCCGATCTGGTCCGCCAGGTCGCGGTACGCCGTCGCCAGGTTCTCGCACATCGAACCCACCTGCGCCGACAGCTCCCGGCGCGACCGCGAGAGCCCCTTGCACAGCGACCGAAGCCGCCGCGAACGCTCGTCCTCACGCCTCGCCCCAAAGGCCCGACGCGCCGCCGCCAGCACACGCGACGCCAGCTCGCGGTCCGTCGCGTCCGCACGGATCAGGTCCCTGACCCCCGCACGCATCGCGGCGACCGCGCCCTCCATCGTCGACCCGCGCGTCAGCACCACCGTCTCCACCCCGCGCGACGACGACCCCGCGACCGCCCCCGCGTGCTCGAACGAAGGTCCGCTCGACGCGTCGTCCAGCAGCACCGCGTCCACCCGCGCCGACCTCACCAAAGACACCGCGTGCGCCGCGTCGTCCGCCAGCAGGCACGACGCCCCACGCGAAGACAACGCCTCCAACGCGCGACGACGCTCCGACGGGTCCTCGAAGACCACCACGATCACCGGGCCTTCCCGGCGCGGGCTCGGGCGGGGTGCGTGAGGTTGGGTGTCCTTGCGTGCGATGCGTCGCTCCATTCGTCACAGGCCGGTCCGTCGCCCGGCCCAGAAAGTTCGGCGTTCCCAGGGCTCGACTTGACGACGCACGCCCCGTCCACTCACGATTTCGTCCGCCGCTCAGCGTTCCTTCGCCCGGCCCGTCGCCCCCGCCACGCTCAGACACCGCTCCACAAGCCCCGACACCTCCGTCTCGCGGGGCAGCACCTCGTCCGCCCCCGCCTGCTTGAACGCCCCGGCCTGCTTCACATGCCCAGGCTCCATCAGCACGATCACCCGCGCCCGGTCGCCCACCGCGCCCGACGAGACCCGCGCGCACACCCCCTCCGACCCCGCCACCCGAGACGCCACCACCACCACCCCGCCCCGCATCTGCGCCGCCGCGTACCCCGCGTCAAACAACGTGCCCGCCCACGACACCCGCAGCCTCGGGTCCCGCGACAACGCACCCGCCAGACGTTCCGCCGCCGGCGCCTCGTCGATCACCAGCACCCGCACGCCCCCCGGCTCCAACGCCGCCGTCGACATCCCGTGCGCACGCATGAAACGGATCAACTCGTCCCGAGGGATCCGCCGGAACCTCGACCCTGGCACCCGAAACCCCGTCAACTTCCCGTTGTCGAAACACCGGATGATCGTCTGCTGAGACACCCGACAGACCGCCGCGGCCTCGCCCGTCGTGAACACCCGCTTCTCACCCAACCCATCAGCCTCGCCCGACCCGCCGTCCCCACGATCCGCCGGCGAAGGAGGAGACGCGTGGGGAGGAGGTGGTGGTGGAGGTGGAGGTGGAGGTGGGGGGGGTGGTGGGGGCATGGGGCGCGGTGTTGGATCGACGCGCCGGGCACCCGACTTCACCAAACCACCCGGACGACCCAGATTACCCCGGCGGCACAGACGGCCCGCCGCGCAACTCCTGCCACTTGCGCACCGCCTCGGGCGGCCTGGGGTACACCACGTCCAACGCCATCGCGTCGATCACCGCGGCGTCCGCGGCCGCCTCCAGGCACGCCGCCGGGTCGAACACCGGCGGCTCCACCCCGACCCCCAGCCCGCGGCACGCCTCCGCGAGCGACCCGGGCAGGAAACAGTCGGCGATCAGCCTCGCCGGCGGGTCGTCGCGCAGGTCCCGCGCCCCCGCGAGCCCACCGGGCGAGACCGGCCGACCCTGCGCGTCGTACCGCGTCACCCACGCGTCGTCGCCCTTCGACGAGAGCGCCACGGCGAAGGGCCTCCCGTCGGGCGTCACCCGGCGGGCCACCACGTCGGCCGACGGGACCGCCGCCGCACCGCACCCCGTCGTGAGCGCGAGCATCTTCGCCGACGCCACCGCGATCCGCAGCGACGTGAAGCCCCCCGGGCCCACCGAGACCGCGACCAGCGCCAGATCGGCGGGCGAGGCGCCGGCCACGCGGAACACCCGGTCCACGGCCTGCGCGAGCGTGTCGTCGCGGTCCGACGGATCAACCGGCTCGGCCCCGATGAGCCGAACCCCGCCGCCGGCCCGCTCCCCCAGCGCCACGCCCGGGCGCCAGGCCGATCCGGGCGTCCACGCGGACGGGTTGCTCGTCTCGATGGCGAGGATCAGGCGGGGCATGCGCGTCGTGAGCGTACGGGCCGAGCCGAGCCCGCGCACGACGCCGCGCGTCCGCGCCCCCGGGGTGGTACGCTACCGGACGTTCGCGTGAAAGGAATCGATCGCATGACCATCGGATCTCGTTCGTTCGCCCTGGGTTTGTGGGCGGTCGTGTCGTCGTCGGCGTTCGCCCAGGACGCGCAGGCCCTGCGCGGCGAGGCCCCGGCCACGCGGGCCGCCGACGCGGCCAAGGCCGTGGAAGAGCCCGACCCGGGGTGGACCCTTCGGTTCGAGCCCGCCGTCTGGTACGCCGGGATCTCCGGGAACCTGCGCATGCCGGGGGCCCCGGCGGGCGCCGGGCGGACCACCATCCGCGCGCTCAACGGCGACAGCCCGCGCATGAGCCCCTTCGCCGAGGTCCACGCCCGCCTGGGCGATTGGCGCCTCTCGGTCTCGGGCGCCTTCTTCTCCACCGACCGCGACTCGATCGCGGCGTCGGCGTCGCAGGTCGGGCCCATCGTGGTCGCCCCGGGCGACGTGCTCGCCACGTCCCTTGATTTCACCACCTTCGAGGTGCTCGGGGGGTACAGCCTCGGGCGTTGGTCCCTCGTCCCGCGGACCGAGGGCGGGTTCGGGTGGGAGCCCGAGATCCTCCTCGTCGGCGGCGTCCGGTACTTCGGCGTCGACTTCGAGGTCCAGGGCCCCGGCGGCGTCACCGCGTCGGCCGACGAGGCCTTCGTCCAGCCCGCCATCGGGTTCCGCGCCGAGATGGAACTGGTCGAGGCGTTCTCCATCGACGTCCAGACGCTCGTGGGCTACTGGCCCGACGAAGAGTCGACCTCGGTCGACATCGTCGTCGGTTTCGTGTGGAAGCCCATCGACGGGCTGGGCGTCCAGGTCGGCTACCGGCACGCCTGGCTCGATCTTACCTCGGGCGAGGGCGCGAACGAGTTTCATTTCGACGGCGCCACCGCCGGCCTCTACGCCGGGATCGAACTGAAATATTAAATCCGCGCGAACGGCCCCCACGCCGCTGACCCCGCGGGAGGCGCCGGCTCGGTTTGACGCGACCACGCCCGCGCGGCATACTGTGATCCCCGGTGCGGCGTCGCCACGACGCCGCCGGGTACGCAGGGGCCGCCGATGGGCACGGTGACCAAGAAAGACATGATCGACCGCGTCGCGCAGCGGACCAAGGCGCAGCGATCGTTCGTCAAGATGGCCGTGCAGGAGTTCCTCGATCAGATGATCGTCGAGCTCAAGCGCGGCAACCGCATCGAGTTCCGCGATTTCGGCGTCTTCGAGATCAAGAAACGCTCGCCCCGGGTTGCTCAGAACCCCAAAACCCTCCAACGCGTCGAGGTCCCCGCGAAGATGACCGTCAAGTTCAAGGTCGGCCGGCTCATGCGAGAG
The DNA here is from genome assembly GCA_015200025.1 of Phycisphaeraceae bacterium. Lineage (GTDB taxonomy): Bacteria > Planctomycetota > Phycisphaerae > Phycisphaerales > UBA1924 > UBA2396. The sequence goes on from CP054186.1 coordinate 2,884,095, forward strand.
AGTCTCGAACTCGGCGAGAGCAAGTCCCAACGGGCCAAAGCGCCCAAGGCCGCCGACGCCGTCGAGGCCAAGGCCCAGGATTGACATCCGGCCCACCCCGGCCCATCCCAACGTACTTCGGCGGTGACGCCCGGCCGATTCCTCAGCGACGGGGCGCGGTCAGGTCCGGCGGCGAATCGAGCACGATCGTCACCGGCCCCGCCCCGACGATCACCGCCCCGTCGATCACCGCGAGCGCGTGCGGCGCCTCGTACACCACCAGCGATTCGTCCGCCGCCACCCGCCCGCCGGGCAGTTCGAGCCACTGCAGCGAGACCGTGCGGTTCGACGACGAGTCCGAGACCGGTGTCTGATCAATGAACAACGCGGCGTCGTGCGTCAACGCGTAGAGCCGCGAGCCCCGGTCCGGTCCTCGGGCGTCCGCGCCGATCATCTCCCCGGCGGGGTTGAACACCGCGAGCCCACGCTCGGAGAACAGGGCGGCGTGACCCCCGGGGAGCGGGTGGATCATCGTCGGCTGGTCGGACTGACGCCGCCTCGCCCCCGCCAACCGGTCGTTGGTCCGCAGCGGCTCGGGGATGAACTCGCCCGACGACAGCGCCCCGGAGAAGAGCAGCCCCTCCTGGTTGACCACGTAGAAACGGTCCCCGGCGACCCAGCACTCCGAGGTCCGGCGTGCAGGCCGCGTGTCCGCGTGCCAGGCGATCCGCTCCCCGGCCATGTCCCACGCGAAAATCCCCGTGTCCAGCCCCACCAGCACCGTGCCCCCCGCCTGACGCACCCACCGCGGCGGGCCTTGGCCCAGCGACGGATCGGTCCGAGGCGTCGAGACCTGCCGGCCGCTCCTCGCCTCGAACGCCACCACCCCCTCGGCGTCGCTCGAGATCCCCGCCACCACCAGACGCCCCGCGGCGATCGCCGCGTCGTACACCCCCACGAACGGCAGCTGACGCGCCCACAGCGGCTTCCCCGTGCTCAGGTCGATCCCCACGCCCCGGCCCCGACGCGACAGCAGCACCGCCGTCCCGCGGTCCATCACCACCACCACCTGATCCGGGCTCACGTCCCCGTCCAGGGGCGTCTGGATCCGCACGGCGCGGCTGGGGTCCGCCCGGCCCTCGGGCGGGAGGAGCCTCGCGAACTCCTGCGACGTCCACGACGTCGCGCCCGTCGCCGCGTCGATCCGCTCCAGGCGGGGGCCCATCTCCGTCGGCCACAGCAAGTACGTCGCGTCCCACCGCACGCTCAGCACCGTCGGCCTCTGCGCGTCCGACTCGAACCGCCGGACCCACAACGGGGCCAGCCGCCCGTCCTCCGTCCGGCGAGCGAACACCGCGACCTCGGGCGCCAAACGCGCGAACATCGGGACCTGGTCCGACGCCGCCCACTCGGTGAACCGCGCCGGCGCGGGCGTCCATCCCGCGATCACGTCGGGGCGGCCGACCACCGCGAGGCCCACGACCGGGGGAGTCTGACGCGAAGACAACCGGCCTTCAAGATCCGCCCGGAGGCTCCCCACGTTCAGCGGCGTCGCGCCCACCTTGGGGGCCAACCCGGGCGATTCGGCGGCCAGCCGACGGATCAGCCGGTCCGCCTCGCCCAGACGCCCCGACGACGCGAGCGACTCGATCAGGAGCCCCGACGCCTGCATGGTCTCGTCCGCCTCGGGCTGACGCGTGATCCGCGCCAGGGTCCGCGAGGCGTCCAGCGCGCGGGCCAGCGCCTTGATCCGCGGGGCCTCCGCGCCGGGCGCCGCGTACGCACGGGCGGCGGCCAGGAGCACGCCCGGCGTCGATCGCGCCAGCGGGAAACGCGACGCCAGCGATTCCAATTCGTCCGGACCGGGCGAGGGGCCCAGCGACCGAAGCTCCGCCTCCGCCTGCGCCGAGTACGGTTCGTACGGCGCGTACCCCACGGCCAGGATCAGCGTCGTCAGGCGCTCGCGCGCGTACGGGCCCGCCGAGACCCGCAGCCTCACGTCCGGCCCGCGGGCCGCCGGGGCCTCGTGCGGGGGGACCACCGACGCCACCGACAGCTCGGCGTCCGCCAGCACGACTTGGTAGGCCTCGACCGCGCGGGCGTGCTGACCGAGCAGCGCCCGCGCGTGGGCCGCGGTCACCCAGAACCGCGCCCGCTCCTGGGGCGTGTCCGCCGCCCGCGACGCCCGCGCCAGCACCTGGTCCAGCGACCCCGCGTCCGGCGCGGGCTCCGCACCCGCGGGGTCCACCGCCCGCAGCAGCAGCTCGAACAGCCTCTGACGCGCCGCCCGCGCCGTCGTCGAGAACGGGTCCAGGTCGGCCGCGTCCAGCACCCGGTCCGCGACCCCCGGGATGCCCTCCCGGCGTCCCGCGCGGATCGCGATCTCGATGTACGTCAACGCCGCGTCCGTGTCCTCGGGCCGGCGGGCGATCCGCGAGAGCAGCCTCGGCTCGGCCGCCTCCCACGACAGGAAACTGCTCAGCATCCCCGTGTCGGCGACCACCAGCGCCCCCTCGCCCACCGCGAGGTTCCCCGTCCGCTCGAGCGCCAGCGCCCGCGTGTCGTCGGGGTTCTCGGGGTCGATCGACAGCACGCCCGTCCCGATGGGCACCAACAGCCTGTCCCCGGACGCCACCGCACGCCCCGACACCCCCGCGTCGCGCAGCGAGGGCGAGAGCCGCACTGTGGCGCCCGAGAAATCCGCCAGCGGGACGAAGTTGACGATCGACGTGCCCACCGCCGCGATGGTCCGACCGACCCGGACGATGTACCGCGGGGCCCCCAGCTCGTCCGCCGCCCGCCGCTCGAGGATCGCCCCGTCACGCCGCCCAAGCCGCACGAGGTCCCCGCCCGCCGGTTCGAGCACCACCACGCTCTCCCCGTCGATGATCGGCGCCGACCCCAGCCACGGCGCGGGCTCCATCCGCGGGCCGAAACCCGAATCGATCGCGATGGCCCGCCGGATCCACACGACCCGGCCCGACCGCGCCTCGATCGCCGACACCACCCCGTTCACGTCCGTCCGGTAGATGACCCCGCCCTCCGCGACCCCGATGTCCGACGGGCGGTGCGGGCGCGGGTACGGCGGGATCCCGACGCTGCACAGCGTCCGCGACCACAGCAACCGACCCGTGGCCAGGTCCAGCCCGACCATCATCGACGCCGCGATCCGCTGCGCGTTCGAGACGCGGGCCAGCGCCAGGACGCACGTATCCTCCGTCAGCAGCGCCGGGCCGCGCACCGTTGCGCCCTCCAGCGCCCGGGCCAGCGTCGAGGGGTCTACGGACCACAGCACCCGCCCCGTCGCCGCGTCCAGCGCGTGCACGCGCGTGTCGCCTTCGCGCCGAAAGTTCGGGAGCGCGTACCCGCCCACCGCCACCAGCACCCCGCCCTTGACCGACACCGACGCCAGCTCCTCGAACTGCCGGGCCGCCTGGCCCACCGGGAGCCTCAGGCCCTCGTCGAACGTCCGCAGCCCGGCGAGGCCCGCCCCCGGACGCGAACTCCAGATCGGGACCAGCGTCGCCCGGTCCCACGCCGCGATCTCCGCCCCGTCGTTCGTGTACAGCGTCTCCCCGATGATCGACGGGGACACCCACGACGCCGGCACCGCCGTGCTCACCCGGACCGCCGACCCCGCGTCCGTCGCCGCCGCCGCGAAGGGAACCTCGGCCAGCGCCCGCGCGGGGGGGGCCTGTTCATCCAGCGGCGCGAACCCGCTCCGCGATGAGCGCTCCGCCACCAGCGCCAGCGCGGGAGGCTCGACCGCCGCCGGCGCCGCGCCCGCCTCGCCCGCGTCCGCACGCCACCGCGCCGCCAGGTCCAACGCCTCGGGCGTCCGCAGGTACCTCGTCAGCGACGTCGCCAGGCCCGCGGCCCGAGAGGCCGCCGCGCGGTCCCGGACCCGGTCCGGGTGCGCCGTCAGCCCGCGCAGCACCAGCAACGCCGTCTCGAAACGTGCCGCTTCCAGCTCCTCCTGCGCGACCCTCAGGGCCGCCTCGAGCCCCGGCGTCGTCAGCAGCACCCGACGCTCCGCCTCGCGGTAGCGCCCCTCGCTCATCAGCCTCGCCGCCACCGGCGCCAGGTCGCGCCGGAACGCCTCCAGCAGCGCCGGATCGCCCAGGAGCGCCCCGTGCACCCGCGCGCGCACGCTCACAAAGACATTCGGCTCGCCCTCCACCGCGACAACCCGCTCGCCCTCGGTGTCCAGCAAGAGCGACAGGACCCGGACCGCCTCGGCGACGTTGCCCGCCGCCACCAGCTCGGGCGCACGCGTCAGCGTGTCGCGGGCCAGCACCGAGTCGTCCACAAAGACCTGCGTCACCTGGGCCCGCGCCGCCGGCGACGCCAGCGCCAGCACGGCCGCCGCCGCGACCGACCACCACACGCGGCGTGCGTTCGCGGCGGGCCGCGGGGGGACGCTTCGGGAAGGCTCGTGCATGCGGTCCGGCTCCCGTGGCGGGCGCACGGTCCGGGAGTTCCCCGGCCGCGGGCCCATAACCACGGTTCGGGCCTCGCCGACCCGCGGTTCGGCAAGTTTAGTCGGTCCGCCCCCCGGCACAACTCAAGCCCGGCGCAAGATCCGCCGATCGCTGACGGCGATGTCGACCTTCGTGTCGGCGCGGGCCCTCCAGCCCGAGCCCCTGGACAGCCCCGACCCAGCCCCCGCGGCCGCCCCCACGGCCCGCCCGACGCGGGTCTCGCTCGTGCTCCTGGCTGTCGCGATGGTCTCCCTCCTCGACCTCGACCTGACGCTCCACTACGCCGGGACCACCGGCATGATCGAGCACAACCCCATCGCCCGAGAACTCCTCGCCACCGGGTCCGTCGGGCTCGTGGTGCTCTGGAAGGTCCTCACCGCCGGGCTGGCCATCGGCATCCTCTACGCCCACCGCCGCCACCGCTCCGCCGAGCTGGGCGCCTGGCTCTGCCTGGCCATCATGCTCTGGCTCACCGCCCGCTGGGTCCACTTCAACAGCGAGGTGTCCCTCCTGGCCTGCCCGGAGTTCCGCGAGGCCGTCAGCGCCGACCCCCGCTGGGTCGTCCTGGCGAAGGAATAGGGCCGGGGCTCTTCGCCCCCAGCCGCCCCACAAGAAGGATCGCCTCGATCAGCGCCCAGGCGCACGCCGCGGGCACGAGCCACCACAGCCGCGGGCCCAGCGCCGCGAGCGTGCGGTCGATCAGTTCGCCCGCGTTGCCCTTCCAGAGCCCCTTGGCCAGCCCCAGGATCGGGTGCGGGCGGAGCATCGCCCGGGCTGTGGGCGAGGCGGTCCACTCGACCCCGCGTCGCCCCTTGCCCGCCGCCGCGAGGACCGCGTCGTCGCCGACCTTCGCGCCCGCGACCGTCCCCGTGCGCACGAGTTCGCCCGCCCGGTCCGGCGCCGCGTGGAGCAGCATCGCCGACGCCCCGGGGTTCTTCGAAGAGAGGGCCGCGAGCCGGGCGGCGTCGGCGGGCGTCTCGCACAGCCTCAGGGCCCGTGTGGCGCCACCGGGCGAGAGCGACCTCGACAGTGACGCCACGTGATCGCACAGCGACGCGAGGTCGCCCCAACGGCCGCGCCTCGCCGCGTCGGTCACGTGCGAGGCCAGCCCCGGGGAGAGCGCCCCGGAGCGGCGGGCCGACTTGAGGACCGACGGCGCCCAGTCGATCGCGGGCGCCAGCGTGGTCGCCAGCCCCGCGGCCGAGAGGGCGGTGATCACCGGGTCGGGCTCGCCCCCGGTGGTGATCTCGACCGCTTGGATCACCAGGTCGCGGACGTCACCGACCACGAAGAAATCGGCCCCCAGCGCCCCGATGAGCCGCTCGGCGGACCCGCCACGCCCCGTCAGCGCGCCCACGCCCACCTCGCGGGCGATGCGGGCCCACCGCTCGCGTTCCTTCGCGGCGGCGTCCTTCGCGGCGAGCAACCGCGCTCGGGCCGGGCCCTCGGCGAACCCCAGGGCCGCGTCCGCCACGACCTCCGCTTCCCCGAGCCGATCCTCGGCGACGAGCCTCTCGACCTCGGCGGGCCAGTCGTGGTCGGGCAGGGCGGCGAACCGGAGCGTCGCGAGCCGGCGCGGCACCTCGCCCGCCAGGACCGCGGCCAGCGCGAGGGCGGCCGCGAGCCGGAGCAGGTTCCACCGGGCTGACCAGAGGGCGCGCATGGGTTACTCGTCGCCGAAGACGATCACGGCCCGCTTCCCCGGCGCGATCGTCGAGACCAACGAGGACAACTGGTCGCGGGTGAGGTCCCGGACCTGCCGGGCCTGGTCGGCGTCGAGGACGAGACGCTGGGCCCGCAGGTGCAGGTCGCGCCGGGCGAGGCCCAGGTGCCGTTCGCCCGCGCCCTCGCGCGACCGTAGCCACCCCGCCCGGACCTCCGCCCGCTCGAACTGCCCGAGCACCTCGCCCGACACCCGTGACGGGGGAGGGACGGTCAGCCGGATCAGCCCGAGCGTCTCGCTCCATTCCACCGCGTCGTCGGGCAGCCCCGAGAGGTCGCACCCGTAGAGCAGCCTGACCGGGGCGGTGACGGCGGCTTCCACGTCGCCCATCACGCTCCGCTCGAAGGACCGTGACGTCACCTCGGTCCGGATCTCGACCGTCACGACCTTGAGGGCACGCAGCGCCACCCGGACCGCGACGGCCCGGTCGAGCGTGATCGGCGCGACGGACTCCCCGGGCGTCGCCCCCGCCGGCAGGGGCTGACCCGCGGACCGCTCCAGTCGCCGGAGCCCCCACGCCAGGGCCACGAACACGACCGCCGCGGCGGCCAGCGTCCAGACCCGCACCCACGCGCGACGACGGGCGAGCGCACGCCCGGGCGGCCCGGCTATCGTGGTGGAGGTGGGCTCGCGCGGGCTCATGCCTGTTGTATCGTCCGGGAGGCGTCGAGTTGCCCAATGACCCCGACACGGCACGCGAGACGCCGGGCGTGGGCCAGCGCCGAGCGTCGCGCCCCGCGGTCTTCCTCGACCGCGACGAGACGATCATCCCGAATCGGGCCGTCACCGAATGCACCGCGACGCCGGGCGATCTTTACGACCCCTCGCTCGTTCGGCTCCTGCCCGGCGCGGGCGAGGCCTTGGGCGAACTCAGCCGCGCGGGATGGCCGCTCGTGGTCGTGACGAATCAGGGGGGGCTCTCGCACGGGCTGGGGACCATCGAGCAGGTCCATGCCGTCAACGCGCGGATGGCCGACCTGCTCCGCCCCTTCGACGCCGCCCTCGCGGGGGTCTACCTGGCGCCCTTCCGCCCGGGGGCGACGTTCGGACGGTACGCCTCTGACCCCGACCGCCTCCGCAAGCCTGGGCCCGGGATGCTCCTCGCCGCCGCTCGCGATCTGGGCCTTGACCTGCCCGGCTCGTGGATGGTGGGCGACGCCGAGCGGGACGTCGAGGCCGGGATCGCCGCGGGGCTCGACCCCTCGCGTTGCCTCCGCGTCGGCACCCCCGCGATCCCCGACCTGGCGGCCGCGGCTTCGATCATCCTCCGCTCCGGCCCGCCCGCGGAGATCGTGGGCGGCGGTGGTGGTGGGGGGACCCCGCGGATAGAGTGATCGACGATGGAAGTTTCGACCGTCCGGCTCCGGGCCCTCTCGGGCGCCCCGCTCAAGGACCCCAAGGTCCGCGCGATGGTCGTGGCGACGGCGGAGGCCATCGCCGAGCGGACCGGCGTCACGCTCGCGGGCGTCCACGCCGAGGACCACGCGGTGACCGTCACGCTCCCGTTGGACAAGCTCGCGTGCCTGGGGTTCCTCGCCGAGCTGCGCCGGCTGACCAACGCCTGGTACGCCGGGAAGCACCACGGGCTCTCGCTCTGGGGCGACGAGCCCGACGTGTGGGACGCGGGGTGACACGATGAGCCACGCCGACCCCGCCTCATCCCAAGACCGATCCGACCCCGCGCGTCCCCGTCGCGTGCTGGTCGTGATGCCCAGCTGGCTGGGGGACGCGGTGATGGCGACGCCCGCGCTGCGGGTGATCCGCCGCGGGCTCCCCGGGGCGCTGATCGGGGTGCTGGTGCGTCCGGGGATCGACCAGGTGCTCGCCGGGCTCGATCTGTACGACGAGGCGCACGTCGCGCACTGGGGCGGGGTGATGGGCCCCAAGGTGGCGGCCGGGAAGGTCCGCCACGGGCGGTACGACGCCGCCGTCATCCTCGCCAACTCGTTCTCGACCGCCCTCGCGGTGCGCATGGCGGGGATCCCCCGGCGGATCGGGTACGACCGCGATCTCCGCGGCCTTTTGCTCACCGACCGCCTCGCCGCCCCGACCCGATCCGACGGGCGCTGGGCGCCGATCCCCGCGGTTCGGTATTACCTCGAGCTCGCCCGCGCGCTCGTCGGGGGCGAGATCGACGCCGACCCGGGGTTCCTCGAACTGGGCTGTACCCCGGGCGATGAGCGCGACGCCGAGGGCGTGCTCGGGCGTGCGGGCGTCGCCGCCGGGACGCCCTACGCCGTCCTCAACCCGGGCGGGAACAACGAGGCCAAGCGATGGCCTGTCGATCGGTTCGCGTCGATCGGCGCGTGGTTGAGGGAGTCGCGCGGGCTCGCGGTGCTGATCAACGGCTCCCCCGGCGAGGCCGACCTGTGCGACGCGGTGGCGGCCGGGTGCGGCGGGGCGTCGCTGCCCGGGGCCGGCGTGACGCTCGGGGCGCTCAAACCCATCGTCCGCGGCGCCTCGATCATGGTCACCAACGACACCGGGCCCCGCCACATCGCGGCGGCCTTCGGCGTCCCCCTCGTCACCCTCTTCGGGCCCACCGACCACCGATGGACCACCATCCCCACCAGGCCTTCCGGGCCCGAGGCGATCGTCCTGGCCGACCCCACCCTGCGCGACGACGAGGTCGCCAACGACGATCCCGAGCGTTCGAGGATCGATCGGATCTCGACCGCCGACGTTCGATCGGCGTGCGAACGCGTGCTGAACCTCAGCGGGAAGCCGGCTCCGTCGGCCTCGTGAGTTCCACCGCGTACGACGAGCCCCCCGCCCCCCGGCCCACGCGGACCACGCGGCCGTGGATGAACTCGTCGGTCCGGAGGATCGGCTGGTTCTCCCACCCCACCGCCACGTCCACGATATCGCCAACGATCGGCGGTTCGCCCCCGGCGGCCTCGATCAGCAGCCCGTGCTCCGACGCGTCCGCCGTGGTCCCGGGTAGGTACCGCCACGTCCCGCGGTGGAAAACCTTGCACGGACGCCGCACGGGCGTCCTCGGTTCGCGTCGGCGTTCGTTCGTCGCGTTCATGGCCCCTTCTTTCGGTTGCGTCGTCGGTCGTCGGCCTCATTGCATCGGCCCGCCGACCGCCCGACTTTCCGGACCACGAACGAACACGCCCGAAACTCGCCCCCCGCCCGACCCGGGGTCGATATCGGACCGATGCTCGCCAGCGTCCTGATCCCCACGTACCGCCGGCCCGCCAGGCTCGCCGCCTGTCTCCGGGCCCTGTCGGCCCAGACGATCGACGGCTTCGAGGTTCTCGTCGGGATCGACGGGCCCGACGGGGAGTCCGTGTCCGCCGCCCGCGGGGCGTGGTCGGTCGACCCCGCGAGGCTGACCGTCGCCGAGTTCCCGCGCGAGGGGTACAACGCGTCGCGGAACCGGCTGCTCGCCGCCGCTCGCGGGCGCGTGATGATCTCGATCAACGACGACGTGGCACCCGACCCGGCGTTCGTCGAGGTCCATACCCGAGAGCACGCGCCGGGCGTGGCGAACGGCCGGCCCGCGGTCGTGGTGGGGCGGTCGCCGTGGCGAAGGCCCGCCGACCCGACCGTGTTCGACCTGCTCGTCCAACGCACCTCGATGATTTTCTTCTACGACCGCATGGACACGCCCGAGGGGCTCGCCGACCCGGGCCGCGATTGGGGCTACCGCCACGCGTACGGGCTCAACCTGTCCGCGCCGTTGGATCTGGTCCGCCGCGCGGGGGGCTTCACCGCCCTCCCGCTCGCCTACGGGTACGACGACCTCGAGCTCGCGTGGCGTCTCAAAGCCCACTTCGGCCTGCCGGTCCTCTACCGCCCCGGGGCGCACGCCGAGCACGACCACCGGTACACCCCGGCCGAGGTCCTCGACCGCGAAGAGCGGCTGGGGTCGTCGGCGTGGGGGTTCGCGTGGGCCCGCCCGGCGTTCGCCATCGACCTCTTCGGGCGCGACCTGCGCTCCCCCGCCGAGTCGGCCTACGCCCGTGCTTTCGTCGAGCGTGAATCGGCGGCCGCCGACCGCGCCCGTGAGGGCTTCCTCGCCCTGGGTCGAACGCCCGCGCCGGCCTCGAACGACCCGGCGTCGCCCGCGCTGATCCGATGGGCCGCCGAGGGGGCCCGCCTCCTCCGCCGCTGGCATTGGAACACCGGGTACCTCAGGGCGGCCCACGCTTCGGCGGGGGCCTTGGGGCCCGCGCTGGCACGCCCGGCCTGAGCCCGCGTACGCTCGCCTGCGGCCGGTGACCCACCCGCCGACTTGGAGCGAGCGATGCCCACCCAGGAATACCGCGAGTTGTGCCGGCTGGTCCGCGAGGCCTCCACCCTCGGCTCGGTTTCGAGCCTGCTGGGGTGGGACCAAGAGACGTACCTCCCGCCCAAGGGCGTCGCCGCCCGGGCCGAGCAGCAGGGGCTCCTCGCCGGGATCACGCACGAGCGCAAGACCCACCCGCGGGTCGGCGAACTGCTCGCCGCGTGCGAGGGCGAGGTCGGGCGGGTCATCGAGCCCGGCTCACCCGAGGCCGCCAACATCCGCGAGATGCGCCGCGACTACGACCTGGCGACGAAACTGCCCAAGGACCTCGTCGAAGAATGGGCGACGACCACCAGCAAGGCCTCGGAGGAGTGGAAGCACGCCCGCGAGAAGAGCGATTTCAAGCGGTTCGCCCCGTGGCTGGGCAAGGTCATGGACCTGGCCCGGCGCAAGGCGGCGTGCTACGGCGTCCCCGCGGGCGGCGAGGCGTACGACGCGCTGCTCAACGAGTACGAGCCGGGGATCACCGCCCGCGAGATCGAGCGGGTCTTCACGCCCCTCAAGGCCCGCCTCTCCGACCTGATCGCCCGCGTCCGGGCGTCGAAGGCCAAGGTCGGGACCAAGGTCCTCTCGGCCAAGGCCCCCCCCGACGCGCAGCAGGGTCTGGGCGAGTTCGTGCTGGGCGCGATGGGCTTTGATCTTCAGGCCGGTCGGCTCGACACGACGACGCACCCTTTTTGCTCGGGCATCGCCCCGGGCGACACGCGCCTGACGACGCGCTACAAGGGCGAGAAGTTCACCGACGCGCTGTACGGGACGATGCACGAGATGGGGCACGGTCTGTACGAGCAGGGGCTCCCCAAGGACGGCCCGCACGCGGGCACCCCGCTCGCCGAGGCCGTCTCCTTGGGCATCCACGAGAGCCAGAGCCGGATGTGGGAGAACTTCGTTGGTCGCGGGCGCCCGTTCTGGAAGTGGGCGCTCCCGCACGTCAAGAAGCGTCTGGGCCCCCACGCGGCGGCGCTCCGCAAGGCCTCGGTCGACGACCTCTTCCGGGCCGCGAACACCTGCACCCCGAGTTTCATCCGCGTCGAGGCCGACGAGGGCACGTACAACCTGCACGTGATGATCCGGTTCGGGATCGAGCGGGGCCTGATGTCGGGCGGGCTGTCGGTCAAGGACGTCCCCGGGGCGTGGAACGAGGCGTACCGGTCGTCGCTGGGGCTGAAGGTGCCCGACGACCGCCGCGGGTGCCTGCAGGACGTGCACTGGAGTTTCGGGCTGATCGGGTACTTCCCGACCTACACGCTGGGGAACCTCTACGCCGCACAGTTCTGGGAGGCGATCAACAAAAAGATCAAGGACCTGCCCGCGCGGCTCTCCAAGGGCGATTTCGCCCCGCTCAAGAAGTGGCTCGTCACCAACATCCACGCGCACGGGCGTCGCTACCGGGCCGCGGAACTCTGCGAGAAGGTCACGGGCCGCCCGCTCTCGGCCGACCCCTTGATGCGCCACCTCGAATCACGCCTGGGCGAGGTGTACGGCCTCTGAGCGGCCCGCGGGCTCAGTCCAGCCAGTCCTTGGCCCTGAGCCGCTGGGGCACGTACGTCTCGGTGACGTACGAGATGTCCTTCGTGATGAGCGACTCGACCTCCATCTTGAAGCCGTTCTTCAGCATGAGGTCGATCTCCTTCTGCCAGCCCTTGTGCTCGACGAACCACGGGTAGGCGGCGATCTCCTTGGCCCTCTTGGTGTCGTTGTCGTTGAGGGCGATCTGCACGTCGTCGGAGAGCCCGCACTCGGCGTAGTCCTTGGAGCGGACGCCGACGAACTTGGCCTCGGGGATGGCCAGCCGGTTGCTCTCGAAGGCCAGGGAGATCGAGCCCTGCTTGATGACGCTGAAGATGTAGTGCCCCCAGGGGTCGCAATCGAGCAGGCAGTAGATGGGGAGCCCCAGCTCGGTGTTGAGGCGTTGCAGGAGCCGGCGGACACCTCGCGAAGGCTGCCCCCCGCCCTCGGTCAGGATGCAGTTGTGCTTCTGCCAGAACTTGTCCTCGTTGAACCGCCCCCAGACCGTGTCCTTCTCGACGTGGAGGACGAACTTCGCGTCGCACTTCTTGAACTGGATCACGTCGGGCTCGACGATGCTGGGGATGGCGTAGCCCCCCGAGCCCATCCGCCGGCAGTCGATCTCGTCCCCCGTGTCGACGATCGTGATGTTCCCGATCATCGTCCCCTTCTTTTTCGCGAAGATGTGCAGCTCCTCGCGCAGCGCCCCGAGCGAGACCTCCAGGTCCTCGAGCACCGCGTCGGACTCGTCCTGGTCCGCGAAGGTTTTCTCCTTGGTCCCCGCCACCGTGTGCAGGCCCTTGTAGAACATGCCGCGGAGGCTCAGCGTCTTCTCCGCCTCGATCAGGTCCTTGATCGACGAGGAGTGCAGGCACGTCTGCATGAACTGCTTGGCCTGGCTCAGGTTGAACAGCTCTCGCTCCGACGACGCGTCGCCCATCCGCAGCACCCGCCGCTTGCGGTCCCAGATCGTGTTGCTCTTGGCCCGGATCGGGATCTCGATCTTGGGCTCGCGCATCGAGAGCGCGCTCGTCGAGATTCGGTCCGCCAGCTCCACGATCTTCCCGCGCGTCCGCGCGTCCCGCTCCTTGATCCGCGCCGTCATCCCCCCACCCGCCCCACCCGCCCCACCCGCCCCACTCCCCCCGCCACTCCCCGACGTCTTCTTCGCCATGCCCGATCCCTCCGCCCGGGGCCAGCGCCCCGGTCCATCTCAGCCCGTTAGAACAGCCCCGGCTCGTCCACCCGCACCAGCTTCCCGTCCACCAGCCTCATCCGCGGCTTGGCCCCGTGGGCGGGCCCGCTCGCCTCGGGCTTGCTCTTGGACGACGGCGGATCACCCGCCTTGGCCTTCCCCCGGCCCGCCCGCGGCGTCTCGCGCACGTCCAGCAACGCCGGCTCGTCGTCCTTGGCCAGCGACGCGACCTTGAGCCGCGCCGCCTCGGCCTTGCTCAGCACCCCGCCCGGCATCCCGCCCGGGGGGACACCCGCGGGGCCCTCCGCCGGCGTGGGGGCGACGATGATGACCCCGTCCTGGTCCGCGGGGTCCTCGTCCTTGATCCTCTTGCCCTCGTCGTCGAGGCGCTGGTCGGCGATCGCCGTCCGCTTCTTGGCCTGCGCGAGCAACGCCTCGTACAGCCTCGACGCGTCGCTCCCGTTGATCGCGCTGAGGGCCTTGCTGATCTCCCCGATGTACTTCTGGAAGACGTCGCGCCGCTCGGCCTCGCGCTTCATCTTCGCCCGCTTCTTGAGGTACGTCCCCAGTTTCCGCCCGCACTCCATCAGCGCGAGCTTCATCTCCTTCCGCACCTCGTCGTAGTCCGCGATGGCCTCCTTGCTCTCGCTCGTGAAGGGGACCCACACGCTCGCCATGTGGATCATGATCACCAGCGGGCCCACCGGCAGGCTCTCACGGGGCTGCTGAAGGTCGTAGTTCCGCCAGTTCGTCTCCGTCACGCTCTTGAACGACGAGCACGCCGACTGCTGGAACAGCAGCGGCACGCGGTTGGCAAACCGGATCACCCGCGCCGACTCGTCCTTGGGAAGGTCGCCCCCGAACGCGATGGCCGCCTCGATCTGGAACGGCCGGCCCCGGTAGACCTCCGGCTCGCGCGACGACGCCGCGTAGAACTCCGCCTTCACGCCCTTGAGCATCCCCGCCAGGAGCTGCCTCACCCCGATCGGCGCCAGGCAGTCCGTCGGCGGCGGGGCCAGCTTCGCCTCCTGGAACGCCCGGAACAACGCCTCCGCCTGCGCGGGCTCGAGGTCGCTCACCTTCGTCCGGGCCGTCGCCTTGATCGTCTGGCAGAACTCCGACGCCGTCGACGACGACACCCGGCAGAACCGCTCCTGCAGGAACTTGTAGAGCGTCCCGCCCTTCTCGGCGGCCTCGTAATCCTTGAGCATCTGGATCAGGATGCCCAGCTCGATCCCCTTGGGGTGGGGCTGGATCTCCTTGGTCTCGGGCGGCAGCTCCGCCACCCCGCGAGGGAACACCACCACACCGCCCGTCTCGGTCGTCTGCGCGGGCGACTCGGGCTCGGCGGTGACGCCCGGGGTTTCGTCCGCCGACCCCCGGCCGCGCCCCGCGCCCGCCAGCAGCGTCTCGTCCTCCGCCGCGCTCTCCCGCGAAGGCGGGACAAAGGTGATCCTCGCGTGCGGGTTGGCGATCGCCGTCAGCTCCAGGAACTCATCGACCGACCCGCGCCCTTTCTGGTACCGCCCCTCCAGCTCGACCGTCACGCTCGTCCCGGTGGGATAGGCCCCCGCCGCGAGGAACTCCCCCCGTTGCGCCAGCTCGCGAGTCCCCGCCGTCAACCCCTTGAGCCTCGCGAGCGGGAAATCCTCGGTCTCCTCATCGACGGTCACCTCGGCCCGGTTGGTCTTGGTGTTCATCGCCAGTTCGATGTGGTGGGCCGGCTGGTCCGCGCGCGGACGCGTCTGGATCAGCATGGGCTTGCCCGTCGTGATCAGCCCGTACATCCCCGCCGCCGAGATCCCGATCCCCTGCTGCCCCCGGCTCATCTTGAGCCGGTGGAATTTGCTCCCAAAGAGCAGCCGCCCGAAGACGTTCTCGACCTGCTTGCGGACGATCCCCGGCCCGTTGTCCACCACCGTGATCCGGTACCGCGACTGCTTGACCTCCCGCCCCCGATCGGGCTGCAGGTCTTCGATGACCACCGTGATGTCCGGCAGGATCCCCGCCTCCTCGCACGCGTCGAGGCTGTTGTCCACCGCCTCCTTGACCGTCGTCAGGAGCGCCTTGCGCGGGTTGTCGAACCCCAGCAGGTGCCGGTTCTTCGCGAAAAACTCCGACACCGAGATGTCGCGCTGCTTGGCCGCCATGCTCTCGGCCGTCGCCCGCGCCGCCGTCTTCTTGCCGCTCACCTTGGTCTCACCCTCCGCCGACGGTCGCTCGGCCACTCGCGTCATGCTCCGGCCCTCCATGGCCCGCACGGCCCGTCGCAATATAGCCTTTTTCCACCCTCGAATCTCCGCCCGCCCCTCACGCCCGCGTCACCCACGCCAGCCACTCCGCGTTCCCCGCCCCCTTCCCGCCGCCCAAGACCGGCGACTTCGTCAGCCCCAGCACCCTCGCCCCCCACGACCCCATCCGCCCGCACACCTCCCGCGCGATCCGTTCCGCCTCCTCCTCACCCAGCACCCCGCCCCGCGGCACCACCACCCCGACCTCCCTCGCCTCGTAGTGCGGCTTGATCAGCGTCACCACCCCCACCCCCACCCCCACCCCCACCCCCATCCCCTCGCCCTCCACCGAGCCCTCCGCGGCCGAGAGCCACCGAAGCGCCGCGGGAATCACCAGACGCTGAGGCGTCCAGCTCATGTCCGCCACCACCAGCGCCACGCCGCCCGCCGGCGGCGTGGCGTGCAGGGCGTTGGTCCGCTCCATCACCACGACCCTGGGATCGTTCCGCAGCGTCCAGGCCAGTTGCCCGTACGCCGTGTCCACCGCGTACACCCTCGCCGCCCCGTGTTTGAGCAGGCAATCCGTGAATCCCCCCGTGCTGCACCCAAGGTCGGCGCACACCAGCCCCGCGGGGTTGATCCCCAACGCCCCAAGCCCGTGCTCGAGTTTCAACCCGCCCCGGCTGGCGTACGCCCCGCCGCTCATCCCATCGCCGTGGGGACCCCGATGATGGCGATCCCCGCCTCGTCGGCCTTGCGGATCATCTCCCGTTTGTCCAGCATGATGACCTCACCCGCCGCCAGCGCCAGGCACCCCGCCCCGTGCTTCGCCAGGTTCTCGATCGTCCGCACCCCGACCGTCGGGACGTCGCTCCGCCGGTCGTGACCCGCCCGCGCCCCCTTGACCAGCGTCCACCCCCGCGCCCGGCACAACCCACCGACCCGCTCGATCATCCGGTCCGTCCCCTCCACCGCCTCGACCGCCAGAACGTCCCGCTCTCGCACCGCCACCGCCTGCCCGACATCGAGCCGGAGCATCTGCTGGAGCAGCGGCCACACGAACTGGATATCGCTCCGCTGCTCCCGCGTCGGCTCCCGCCTTGTCATCACCCCCGCGTCCGCCATCGAGTCGGGGATCGGGGCCGTCGAATCCAGCAGCGATACCCCGCACCGGTCCAGCTCCAGCGCGATCGCCCCCAAGACCGCGTGGCTCCGCCGGTCGTGCCGGAGGTGCCGGTACCACGCCACCGCCGTCCGCCAGTCCGGCACGTAGCGCAGGATCCGCAGCGGATCGTGCATCAATTTGGCCTTGTCCACCTTCCCCACCATGATCGCGTGCTTGACCCCCAACCCAGACAGAATCCGTCCCCACCGCCCGACCTTCAGCAGCCCCACCTCTCGGAACGTCGAGCAGATCCCCGGCAGCACCGGGTCGTACTGACGCAGCAGCCCGAGCCCATGAACGGCGTGCCCGGCTTTCACCAACGACGTGGCGATCAGCACCGGCAACTCGCCCCCGCCGGCGATCAGACCGATCGCGGTGGGCGGCGGCGGTGGGTCCGGCAGCACGGTCAGCGAGATCGGAACAGGAGCCGCGACGCTCATCGGTCCTGAAAAACCTCCACACAGGCCCGCCCGATCGGCGTCGACTCACGCCACCACGGACCGGCCGCCCCCCATCTCCGCGACACGCGACCCACCCCGCCCATCCGAGCACGAACTTTACCGCCCCCGCCCCGCCTCCTCAACCGGCCCAACCTCCCTCTCTTGTCTATCGGACCCCGACGCCGGGCCATCCTCAAAGTTCCCACGCCGGCCTTCCGATACCGAATATCGACCTTGCGATTGGACCGTATCGCCGTCATTATGCATACAAAATACGAACAGACGATTCCTTCCGAGCCCGACCCGGCCCGGCCGTCGCTGGCCGTCTTTTTCCGCTGCTCCAACCAGTACCTCCGCGTCTTCCGCGATCCGACCGGACGTCTCTACATCGCCCGATGCCCGCGGTGCATGAAGCAGGTCCGGTTCGCCGTGGGGCCCGGGGGGACGTCGCGTCGGTTCTTCGAGGTCAGTTGTTGAACGCCCCACACCGGCGCGAGGACGCCGGGCCATCACGCCCCAACGCCGGGCTCTACACTGCCCGCGATGTCCGGCCTCTCCTCGCTCTCGTTCTCGATCACCAAGCCGACCGGGCGGTGCGCCGCCACCGGGCGAGAGATCGCCCCGGGCGAGCCCTATGTCGCGGTCCTGTGCGAGTCCGAGGGGGTCGCCGAGCTCTCCCGCCTCGATTTTTCCAAAGCCGCCTGGGATTCGGGCTCACGCCCGCTCCCTCCCTTGTCGGCCTTCGCGACGTGGCGTGCCGTCCAGCCCGAGCCCAACCAGACCCGCGCCCTGCGTATGACCGACGACGAGCTGCTCGACCTCTTCGAGCAACTCGCCTCCGCCGACCAGCCCCGCCAGCGGGCCTTCCGCTACGTCCTGGCCCTCCTGCTCATCCGCCGCCGACGCCTCGTCTACGAAGGCACCGGCCATCTCGGTCACGCTGAACACGCGAGCGGACGGGGTGATGGGGGTGGTGGGGGAGGTGGGGGAGGGGTGTTGCGTGTCCGAGTCCGCACGCCCGCGGGCGCCGCGCCCGCCCCCGTCGTCGAGATCGACGACGCCCCGATCGACCCCGACACCCTCAACGGCGTCCTCGAACAACTCAGCGAGGTCGTCGGTGGGTGAACCCGGCAGACCACCCACGGGCGATCGGCCCCGCCGGCGCGAAGCCCGATCGGGTCGGCGGCCTTGGGCGCTCCTGATCGCGGCCACCTTCGCCTCGATCCTCCCGGCGTGCTGTTCGCCCGACCGCCACGGGACCGTGACCTGGCCCCAGGGACGCCGCCCGATCCCGCAGGAACCCCCGCCGGCCTACGAGACCCTCGTCACGGCGTACAACCGCCGGGTGCAGCGGCTCGAACGGTTCTGGACCCCGGTGGACCTCCGCCTCAAGGGCGTCGACCGCGACGGTAAGCCCATCGACGAGGACGCCGGCGGGTACCTCCAGCACGTCCGACCGACCCGCGTGGCCCTCTCGGTCAACAAACTCGAGAAAACATACTTCTACCTCGGCGCCAACGAATCGTCCTATTGGTGGTTCGATCTCTTCACCGAACCCCGCGTGGCCCTGGTCGGGACGCACGAACGGGCCTCGCCCGTCACCACCTCACGCTTCGGCCTGCCCGTCTACCCCCTCGACCTGATCGAAGTCCTCGGGATCACCCCGCTCCCTCCGCCGGGCCCGACACCGATCCCCACGACATGGGCCGAGGGCGCCACCGTCGAGTGCCGCGTGCCCACGCGCGGCGGGTGGCGCCGAATCCGCGTCGATCCGGCCTCCTTTGAGCCCGTCTCCATCGCCATCGAGGACGCCTCGGGCCGGCCCCTGGTGTTCGCGAAGCTCTCGAACTACGGCGTGGTCAACGTCATCGACGACCAGGCGGAGCGGCCCCGGGTCGCCACCCGCGTCGAGGTCTCCTTCAGCGCCCCGGGCCGCGGGAGCCTGACCGCGGTCCTGGGCCTCGTGCAGCCCGAGAACCGCGTCATCCGCGGCACGGCGTTCGACCTCGATGAACTCAAACGCCGGTTCACCATCGGGCGCGAGATCTCGCTCGACGCCATCGACGACCCGGAGGGCGGGCTCCCGTGAGCGCGCGCCAGGCCCGGAGGCTCCTCGTCCTCGCGTGGGCGGTGATGCTCACCCTCGCCGGGATCGCCCGGGCCCAGTTCATCCCGGGCGTGGGCGACGCCGACGAAACGCCGGGCTCGGGCACGACCTCGGGCCTCTTTGATTCCCACGGGTGGGCCGTGCTCCCCCACACCGTGACGGGCGACGCGCCCCCGGCGTGGCGTGTCGTCCACCTCCCGCCCCGGCGCCTCGCGAGGCTCACCGACGGGAAGGCCCACGGCGCCCCCGACGGGACCACGCGACCCCTCCGTTTCGCCACGCTCCCGCGCGAGCCGATCGCACTCGCCGCGTCCGGGGGACGCCTCGCGCTGGTCTTCCCGCCCCGCGAAGAGGGCGGCGGGAGGCCCGTGATCACCGTCTCGGCACGCCCCTCCGGCGTCGCCGACCTCTGGCGCGACGAACCGTCACAGGGGTTCCTGCTCGAACCCGAACTCCCACCCGAGGGCGAACTGATCGGGTTCGCCGCGGACCAGCGGGGCCTCGCCGCGTTGTTCCGTGAGCCGTCGGACGATCCCGACGAACCCCGGTACACCCTCCGCACGCTGCACGGGGCCCGATGGACGAGCGAGGAGATCCGCCCGCCGCCCATGCTCGCGGAGATCGTGCGCGTCACGCTGGCCGGCTCGCCGTCGGGGGTCATGCTCGTCACCCTCGACGCGGAAGGATGGGCCGCTCTGGGCGAGGCCGCCCCGACCGCCGCCGCGTCGAGCGATCCCGACGGTCGGATCGTCCCCGCGGCCCGCCGCGTCCGCCTGTTCGAGAGCCCCGCGGAGGCGCGCCGGGCCTCGAACGCCCGTCTCTTTACGGCCGGCGATGACCTCTTCGCCGCGTCCGCCGAACGCGGGCGGGTCGTGGTGGTCCGGGCCGGGGAGGAGTCTCCCGTGACGGTGTGGACGTTCGACGCGCCCGCCGACGGCGTGGTCTCGCTGATCCCCTCCCCCGGCACGGGGCGTGCGGTCCTGATCGCCGCGAGCCCGCCCACGTCGGGCGAGGGCGCGTCGGGTTCGGAGCCCGCAGAGACCGGGTCGGTGCGCCGGGGGTGGCCCATCCGCGTGGTCGAACGGTCCTTGTGGACGGGGCAGGTGTTTTACGACGGTCCCCCGGTGGGCCCGGGGCTCATCTCGCCCCACGACGTCAGGCTCCTCCTCGCCGGGCTGTTGGGGCTGGCGGCGGTGGTGCTGGTGTTCGTGCTGCGCACCGAGGGCAAAGGGGCCGAGTTCTCGCTCCCCGAGGGGCTGGCGATGGCCGAACCGGGGCGTCGTCTGATCGCCTCGCTGATCGACACCCTCCTCGCGCTGATCATCGCGCTGCGGTTCTGGGGCCTCTCGCCGGGGTCCATCTTTGAGCCCGACGTGTGGTCCTCCGCGGTCGGGGTGTGGGTCGTGATGACGCTGCTGGGGGTTGGGCTGGGCGTCGGGACGCTGATGGAGGGGCTCCTGGGTCGGACGGTCGGGAAAATGCTGACCGGGTGCGAGGTGGTTCGGGTCGAGGGCGACGAGGCCGTCACGCCCGGGTTGTGGCGAGCCCTGGTCCGCAACGTGGTGAAGTGGACACTCCCGCCCGTGGGGATGCTCGCGTTCCTGGATCCCTCCGGGCGTCACCGCGGCGAGACCCTGACCGGGACCGGCGTGGTCGTACGCCCCGAGCCCGACGGCGAGCCCGAATAACCCGCGACGGGCCCCGGGATCGGCCCTCACGCCGCCGCGGCGGGGTGCGCGGGCGTGCAACGGGCGATAACTCGGCGGGACTCGCCCGTGAAAGCGGACGCGCAAGGGGTGCGTCGTCCTCAAAGGGATCGGCAATCCTTGCCCGATGAGCACCCCGCCGGGGAACGCCGGCGAGGAGCCCCGTGCAACCGCCCGCCGACGCCATCACGCCCAGCACGCCCGAACACGCCGTCGCGGCCACCCCCGCGCGCTCGCCGTGGCGTGAGGTGTGGCAGGTCCCGGTGATGGCGGCGGGGCTCGTGCTGCTGATCTCGGGCGGGTACTCGCTCGTCGGCTCGAACCCCGACCCGGATTTCGACGGGTTCCTGCTCCGCGGCGAGCGGCTCATCCTCTCGGGCGCGAACACCGAGGCCATCGGCGTGCTCAACACCGAGGTCTACCCCTACCTCGCCACGGCGAAGGTGAGCGACGAGCAGCGGGCGAGGTTCCACACCCTGATCGCCCGGGCCATCGCCCGAGGGCAGGCGGACCTGGGGATCAACCGCGAGGACAACAACAAGAACATCGTCGCGTCGTACCTCGAGGCCGAGGCCTACGGGGCGAGGCTCGAACCCGAAGACCTCTCGACCCTGGCGATGACCTATGTGGCGATGGACGACCTGGACCGGGCCAAGGCGCGGGCGGACCGATTGCCCGCCCCGGAGCGGGCCCGGCGGATGCAGATCGTCCGAGGGATCGTCGACCGGGCGCTGCGCCCCGGCTCGGGGCGCGACCTGATGGCCCTGACGCTCCTGACCGAGATGCTCACCGACCCGTCGCTGGACCAGGACACGCGGGCCTGGGCGCTGGGCCGTCACGCGGAACTGCAGATCGGGCGAGGCTACGCGGAAGAGGCCATCGGGCGACTCCTGCGCGAGATGCCCCTGCTCGACCGCGCGGACAAGGGCTCGCTCGCGAATCTGCACCTGCTGCTGGGCGAGGCCTACACCAAGACCGGGCCGCTCGCCGAGGCCCAGCGACAGCTCGACCACGCCTCGGCGCTGCTCGAAGAACACGACCCCGCCGGCGCCCGTCTCCGGCTCGCGCACGGGCTGGTCGCCGCGATGGGCGGCGACCACGAGACCGCCCGCGCCCGGTTCGAGTCCGTCCTCGAGTTCACCGACGACGATCGCTACGCGACCCCCGCGGTCCTGGGCATCGCCGAGACCGCCGCCGCGATGGGTGACTACGACGCGTCCCTCGACGCGTTCACCCGGCTGGCCGACCGGCTCGCGCACCCCGGGGCGCACGGTGGGGTCGACGCGGCACGGGCCGTCGCCAGCATGACCGATCGGGCCGACGAACGGTTCGGCGTCAAGGACGACCGCGGCGCGCTGGCGCTGGTGAACCTGGCCGAGCGGGTCCTCCCGGGCGGGTCGACCCCCGCCCCGACGCTCCGGCGCCTGGCCGAGTGCCACCGCCGCCTCGGCGACGCGATCCTCACCCCGATCCTTTCGGGACGCGACGGCGTCCTCGCGCTGGTGGACCTGGACCCCTCGACCCGGGCGCAGGTCAAGACACACCTGACGGCCTCGGGGGTCTACTTCCGGCGCCTGGCCGACAAAGTCGCGATGAGCGACCCGGCCGCCTGGGCCGAGGCGACGTGGAGCGCGGGCGAAGCCTTCGACCGCAGCGGCGAGCAGGAGCAGGCCGTCGCGTCGTTCCTCTTGTACCTCACCGAACGCCCGGGCGATCCGCGTCAGGCCGAGGCCCGCTTCCGGCTCGCGCAGGCGTACCAGGCGCGAGGCGATTTCGGGACCGCGTCCAAGCACTACGCGACGCTCATCCTCGGGCGTCAGGAAGACCTCGGCGCCGGGCCCTGGGCCGACCTGAGCGAGGTCCCCCTCGCCCAGTGCATGCTCCTGGACCACGACGCCGACAACGACGCCGAGGCCGAACGCCGGCTGACCCGCGTGGCGGCGGGCTCGCTCGGCGGTCCCGACACCCCGGCCTTCCGCGACGCGGTCTTCGAGCTCGGCTCGCTCTACTACCGCCAGGGCAACACCGGCCGGGCCATCGAGCGCCTCGACGAGTTCATCTCGCGTTACCCGGGCGACCCCCGCGTCCTGGCCGCCTTGTTCCAGCACGCCGACGCCATGCGCGTCTCGGCCTCGGAGATCAAGCGGGCCCTCGCGTCCGAGGCGATGCCCGCCTCGCAGCGCCTCCTGCTCCAGCAGACGCGCGAGCAGCGTCTCCGCGGGTCGATCGGCGTCTTCGAGCGCGTCCGCCGAGAACTCGAGGGCAAGGACGCCCAACGCCGGACCGCGATCGAAGACCTCTACCTCCGCAACGCCTCGTTCTACCTGGGCGAGTGCGCCTTCGAGCTGGGCGACTGGGACGCCGCGGTGACCTACTACGCCGCCGCCCGAGACCGCTACGCCAACGACCCCGCCTCGCTGGTCGCGATGACGCAGATCGTCACCTGCCACCTCCGGCAGGGCGACCCGCGCCGCGCCCGCGCCGCCAACGAGCGGGCCAAGCGTTTTTACGCCTCCATGCCAGCCGCCGTCTGGGACGACCCCAACCTGCCCATGACCCGCGAGGACTGGGAGCGGTGGCTCGCCGCCACCTCGGAACTCTGGTCGGACGAACGCCAGCGCGCCGGCGCCGACGACGGGGGCGACGCACGATGAAGGGACAGCACCACCCATGACCGAGCGGACCATCACCCACAACCCCACCGAACTCGACGTGCTCCTCGCGCTGCTCGACCGCCAGGCCGCGGCGTACCGGACCCTCGCGACGCTCAGCGCCGAACTCGCCTCCGCGGCCACCTCCGGCGACGGGGAACGCGTCGACGACCTCCTCGCCCGCCGGGGGCCCGTCGTCGCGCGGCTGGTCGAGGGCGCCCGCGTCATCGACCTCTCCCGCGAGGACCTCGCCCGGGCCCAGGCCTCGGGCGACGCGGGCGTCCGGGCGGCGGTCACCGCCCGCCTCGACGAGATCCGCGAGTGCGCGGGACGCATCGCGGGCGACGACCGCGAGGCGCTCGACCACCTCCGCGGGCGACGCGACGAGACCAAAGAACAACTCCACAGCCTCCGCCGCGGCGGGCAGGCCTCCGAGGCGTACCGACCCGCCGGATCGTCCTCCTCGCCCGACGGACCCTCGTTCCAGGACCGCCGCGGATGAACACCACGACCGCCACCATGCCGGCCCCAGCGCCCACCCCCGACGCCGCCCCGCCGGCCCCGGGGCACCTCGCGCCCGACGACCTGGCCCACCTGCTCTCGGTCTTCAACGAGACCACCGGAAAGCTCCAGCGGACGCACGACCACCTGGTCCGCGAGGTGGCTCGCCTCACCCGTGATCTGGGCGAGGCCAACGAACAGCTCGAACGCTCGCGACGGCTCGCCGCCCTGGGCGAGATGGCCGCGGGCATCGCCCACGAGGTCCGCAACCCCCTGGGCGGGGTCCGCCTCTACGCCCGGATGCTCGAGCACGACCTCGCCGATCGCCCGGGGATGCGCGACCTGGCCTCGAAGATCGCCTCGGGCGCCGGCGCCATCGACCGCATCGTCGGCGACGTCCTGACCTTCGCCCGCGAGATCAAGCCCCGGCGTGAACGCCTCGACGCCGACGCGCTCTTCGACGCGGCCCTGGAGTCTTGCCGGCACGACGGCGTCCCCGGGTGGCGCGACGCGGCCGTCCTCCGCGACGACGCGGGCGTCGCCGTCGACGCCGACCCCTCGCTGATGACCCAGGCCCTCGCCAACATCATCCGAAACGCCTTCGAGGTCATGCACGACCACGGGCGTTCCGGGCGTGGGGCCCGGCTCGTGCTCTCCGCGCGCCGCGGGCGCGGCGGGGGGGCCGAACTCTCCGTCGCCGACCACGGCCCGGGCGTCCCGCCCGGGGTCCTCGAACGCGTCTTCAACCCCTTCTTCACGACCCGCGCCGCCGGCACGGGCCTGGGGCTCTCGATCGTCCACCGCATCGTCGAGGCTCACGGCGGGCGCATCAACGTCCGCAACAACCCCCCCGCCCCGGACGGCCCGGGCGGCGCGACGTTCACCCTGTTCATCCCCGACGCGTCGTCGCCCGCCCAGGACGGGCCGGCACGGGGCGTCGTCACCACGGTCCGAACCCACGCACCCCGCACGGAGGCCGCATGAGCACGAATATTCTGGTTGTTGACGACAAGGAACTGATGCGCGACGGGGTCTGCGAGACGCTCCGCCGGGCCGGGTTCGAGGTCCACGCCGCGGGCGACGGACGCGAGGCCCTCGCCGCCATCGCACGCCGCCGGCCCGACGTGGTCGTCACCGACATGCGCATGCCCGGGATGGGCGGGGTCGAACTGCTCGCCGAGGTCCGGCGGCTGGACGAAGACCTCCCGGTCCTGGTCATGACGGCCTTCGCCACGATCGACACCGCCGTCGCCGCCATGAGGCAGGGGGCGTTCGATTACCTGACCAAACCCTTCGAGGGCGACGAGCTGATCATCGCCGTCAAGAGGGCCGTCGAGCACCGGCGCGTCGTGCGTGAGAACCAGGTCCTCCGGGCCCAGGCCGCGCCCGAGCCGGGGCCCGCCGCCGGGGGCGAGCGCCCCGGGCTGGACCGACTGGTCGGGGATTCGCCCGCGATGACCTCGCTCAAGGCGCAGCTGAGCGACGTGGCCAAGAGCCAGGGCACGGTCCTGATCACCGGGGAGAGCGGCGCGGGCAAAGAGGTGATCGCGCGGGCGATCCACGAGACCGGGGCCAGGGCCTCGGGCCCGTTCCTCGCCGTCAACTGCGCCGCCCTCTCCGAGAGCATCCTCGAGAGCGAACTCTTCGGGCACGAGCGGGGCGCCTTCACCGGGGCCGACAAGCTCCGCAAGGGCCGCTTCGAGCTGGCCGACGGGGGCACGCTGTTGCTCGACGAGGTCTCCGAGGTCAGCCCCAAGGTGCAGGCCAAGCTCCTCCGCGTACTCCAGGAGCGGACCTTCGAGCGGGTGGGGTCGAGCGTGTCGATCGGGGTCGACGTGCGCGTGATCGCCACGAGCAACCGGGACCTCCCCGCCGCCGTCGCCCGGGGCGAGTTCAGGCAGGACCTCTACTACCGGCTCAGCGTCCTGCCCATCAACGCCCCGCCCCTGCGCGAGAGGCCCGGCGACGTCCACGCCCTCGCCCGCCACTTCATCGACATGATCTGCCGGCGCGAGGGGCGCCCGGCCGCGTCGCTCGAGCCCGACGCGATCGACCTCCTCACCCGCTACGAATGGCCCGGGAACGTGCGCGAACTCCAGAACATCTGCGAGCGGGCCGTCGTCCTGGGCAAGGGCGCCGTCACCGCCGACCTGATCGGACCCTGGCTCCGCGGGCAGCCCGCCGCGGGCGGGTCGGCCTCGGTCGCCGGCGCCCTCGCCGACGCGGCCCCATCGCCCGTCGCCAACGGCGTCCACCACGGGATCGTCGAGCCCAAGGCCCAGTCCGCCCAGAGCCCCCGGACGCTCGAAGACGTCGAGCGCGAGGCCATCGTCGCGACCCTCCAACGCTTCGGGGGGCACCGCGTCAAGACCGCCCACGCGCTGGGCATCGGCGTGCGCACGCTGGGGCTCAAGCTCAAGAAGTGGAAGGAACTCCACCTCGTCAGCCCGTCGCTCTAGCCCCGGGCATGCCCCTTGCGGAGGATCCCCGCGTGACCATCGCCGGACTGACCAACTCGGGGGCCATCCCCGCCCTGGAGATGCTCGCGAAGTTCGCCGGGCAGCGCCAGCGACTGCTCGCGCACAACATCGCCAACGTCAGCACGCCCGATTTCGTCCCCCTCGACGTCTCGACCGGCGAGTTCCGCCGGGCCCTGGGCGAGGCCATCGACAAAAGGCGGGCCTCGGGCGGGCAGGGGGCCCTGGCGGCCCCGTCCACGCGGGAGGTGCGCGTCGGCGCCGACGGACGCGTCGAACTCTCGCCGCGCACGCCCTCGGGCAACATCCTGTTCCACGACCGCAACAACCGCGACGTGGAGCGGCTTATGCAGGACCAGGCCGAGAACCTCGCGGCGTTCCGCGTGGCGACCGACCTCCTGCGGACCCGGACGGACCTCCTGCGGTCCGCCCTGGCGCAGCGCGTGTAACCGGGAGGAGACCATGTACGGCTCGCTCGATATCTCGGTCTCCGGCATGATCGCCCAGCGGACCCGCCTGGAGGTCATCCAGTCCAACATCGCCAACATGCACGTGCTCGAGGACGCGGAGGGGAACTTCGCGCCGTACCTGCGCCGGGCGGCGATGTTCGCGCCGGGCGACCCCGCCGCGAGGACCGACGCCGGTCGGCGGCTGGGGGTCCACGTCGCCGAGATCCAGGCCGACGAGCGGGCGCTGGTCCGCCGCCACGACCCGTCCAACCCGCACGCGGACCGCGACGGGTACGTGATGGTGCCCGACATCAACCCGGTGGTGGAGAACATCAACGCGATGGAGGCGGCCCGGGCGTACGAGGCGAACGTGGCGGCGGCGGAAACCACCAAGGCGATGATGGCGCAGGCCCTGCGCCTGCTGGCGTAAGACGGGCGGGCGCGGGGCCCGGGCGGGGCGGCACGCGGTTTGCGGCGGATAAGACGAACGACCGAGGACGGACCACATGAGCGACCCACTGGGACTGATCTCTTCGAGCACGGCGGCCGCCAGACCCATCGCCGGGGGCGTACGCCCCCAGGCGGGCGGCGCGTCGTTCAAGGACGTGCTGCTCAAGAACATCGAGGAAGTCAACACCCTCCAGCAGGACGCGACGAAAGCCATCGAGGACCTGACGGCGGGCCGCCGCGGGGACGTCGAGGGCGTGATCCTGGCGACCTCCAAGGCCGACACGGCGTTCAAGGCGCTTCAGGCGGTGCGGAACAAGGTGATGGAGGCCTACGACGAGATCAAGCAGATCCGCGTCTGAGGCGTGGGGCGGGTGAAGGTGGGTGAGAGGGCGGGGTCCGATATCGGACGAGACGGGCCCTCCGCCGGGCGTGGCGCGCGGGGGCGGCGTCGGGGGGGTCGGGTTTCAAGGCGGCGGGGTGAGGGGTCCGAATCTGGAGGTCGCGTCCGAGGTCTTCGGGCGCCCTGGGGCGGAGCCCCGGGGATCGTCGGCGGCGGCAGGAGGCCTCGCGCGTGGACCGACTCCGGGTTGTTTTCGCGAATATCGGTTCGTCGCTCCGCAAGGTGGGCCCGACGGAGAGGCTGCTGATCGGCAGTTTCGCCGTCATCCTGCTGATGGGGCTGTTCCTGGTGAGCCAGTGGGCCTCGTCGCGGTCGATGGTGCCGCTGTTGCCCGGGGCGCCGGCGTCGGACCAGGAGCGGGCCAAGTCGTACCTCGCGGGGGCGGGGGTCGACCACGCGATGCGGGACGGGGCGGTGATGGTCCCGGCGGACCGCAAGGACCGCGTGCTGGCGCAGCTGACGCAGGCCAAGGCGTTGCCGCGGGACTCGGCGGGGTTCTTCAAGAGCCTGGTGGAGAGCCAGCACTGGAGCCACACGCGTCAGCAGAACGACCAGCTGTACGTGGCGGCGCTCAAGTCGGAGCTGGACCGGATCATCTCGGAGATGCCCGGGGTGGACTCGGCGTCGGTGATGATCGACGTGCCCGAGCCGGTGGGGCTTGGCGCGCAGGTCCGCCGGCCGACGGCGAGCGTGATGGTGTTCACGTCGGGCGGGGGCCCGCTCGAGCAGAAGACGGTGGACGCGATCGCGTACCTGGTGGGCGGTTCGAAGGCCGGGCTGACGCCCGAGCGGGTCCGAGTGATCGACCCCAAGGGTCAGCGCAAGGCGACGAGCG
Organism: Phycisphaeraceae bacterium; assembly: GCA_015200025.1. Lineage (GTDB taxonomy): Bacteria > Planctomycetota > Phycisphaerae > Phycisphaerales > UBA1924 > UBA2396. Next base: position 2,912,691 of record CP054186.1, read on the forward strand.
AGCACGAGGCGGTGCCCACGACGTACCTGGAGCACGCGGCGCGGGTGGAGAACGACACGCGGGAGAAGCTGTCGGACCTCCTGGGGTACATCCCGGGGGTGGTGGTGGCGGTGACGGCGCAGGTGGACGTGACGCGGGTGTCGTCGAAGGTGTCGCGGGCGTTCAACGAGAGCGAGGGTTCGGTGAGCATGCTCAAGCGCTCGCAGGGGGTCTCCTCGACGCAGGCCGGGGGGTCGTCGGGGGCCGAGCCGGGCGTGCGCGCGAACGCGTCGGTGGACGTGAACCGGGGCGGCGGCGGGCGTGTGACGACCTCGACGAGCGAGGAGAAGGACACGGAGTACGAGAATCAGATCGGGATGAAGGTCGACGACATCGTGGACCCGCGGGGGATGCCGACGATGATCGCGGTCTCGGTGAACGTCCCGCGCGGGTACGTGGCGGGATTGGTCAAGTCGGGCAACCCCGAGGCGACGGTGGGGGAGGCGGAGATCGACGAGGCGTTCGAGAAGAAGGTCCGGCCCGCGGTGGAGTCGAGCATCCTCCCGCACGTGCGGACGCTGACGCAGGCGTCGGGGGGCAAGCCGCCGACGCCCGCGGAGCTCAAACAGCAGGTGTCGGTGAGCCTGATCCCGGTGGAGCTGGCCGCCGCCCCGCCGCAGTCGAACAACGCGGGGCTCCTTGGCGGGGCGTTGGGCGGGAACCTGGCGTCGGGGCTGATCGAGAAGGCGGTGCTGGGGGTGCTGGCGGTGGCGTCCCTGGGGATGATGTTCATGATGGTCAGGCGGGCGTCGAAGCGGGCGGACCTCCCGACGGCGCAGGAACTGGTGGGGACACCGCCCCCGCTGCAGAGCAAGAGCGACCTGATCGGGGAGGCCGACGAGACCGAGGCGGCCCTGGCCGGGATCGAGGTCGACGAGGGCGAGATGCGGACGGCGCAGATCCTCGAGCAGGTCTCGGACTTGGTCCGCGAGAAGCCCGAGACGGCCTCGACCATGGTGAAACGCTGGATCACGATCGAGCACTGACCCCACCGACTCATCCGAACACCCCTTCGCGCACACGCCCGCCCTCCCCGGCGGGCTGACCCCGGACGGAGCCCACCATGCCGCGCAAGCCCAACGAGAAACTGCCCGACCACATCGAGGACCTCGAGGGCGTGACCAAGGCGGCGATCCTGCTGCTGGCGGTGGGGACCGAGCAGGCCGCGGCGGTGCTCAAGGGCCTCCCGCCCGAGGCGGTGGAGGAAGTGACGCGCGAGCTGGCGTCGCTGGGGCGGGTGCCCCGGCAGCTCCAGTCGGCGGTGGTGGAGGAGTTCTACAACCAGACGATCGCGAGCGAGTTCGCGGCCGAGGGCGGGCTGGATTACGCGAAGGCGATCCTGCGGAACTCGATGGACGGGAAGCAGGCGGACAAGGTGCTGGCGCAGATCCAGACGCAGGTGCAGCGCAAGCCGTTCAGTTTCCTGCAGCGTGCCGAGAGCGACAACCTGCTGACGTTCATCCAGGACGAGCACCCGCAGACGATCGCGCTGATCGTGTGCCACCTCCCGCACCACAAGGGGGCGGAGATCGTGGGGGGGCTCCCGACGCAGAAGCAGATCGAGGTGATCAAGCGGATCGCCAACATGGAGCAGACCAACCCGGACGTGATCAAGGAGGTCGAGCGCGGGCTGGAGAGCCGGCTGGCGAACATGCTGACGCAGAGCATGGAGAAGGCGGGGGGCGTGCCGACGGTGTCGGAGATCCTCAACCTCGCGGACCGGGCGACGGAGAAGGCGATCCTCGAGGGCCTCGAGACGGAGGACCCGGACCTGGTCGAGCAGATCCGGCGCCTGATGTTCGTCTTCGAGGACATCAAGATGGTCAACGACAAGGGGATCCAGGCCGTGCTCAAGGAGGTCGACAACCACGAGCTGGCGCTGGCCCTCAAGACCGCGAGCGAGGAGCTCAAGACCAAGATCTTCGCGAACATGTCGGAGCGGGCCGCGGGCATGATCCGCGAGGACATGCAGTACATGGGCCCGGTCAAGATCAGCGACGTCGAGTCCGCCCAGCAGCGCATCGTCGACACGGTCCGCCGGCTCGAAGAGTCCGGGGAGGTCGTCATCCAGGGACGCGGGGGCGATAGCGAGCAGCTCGTCTGACCCACGCACGACCGGGAGCACGCACGCCCATGGCCCTGATCCGACACGCCGACGTCCCCGCACGCACCCGCGACGCCCTGGTCCTGGACCTGGGGGACCTCCGCGCCAGCGCGCGGCGTGTGCTCGAGGCGGCGGCCGAGGAGGCCCGGGGCGTCATCGCCCGGGCCACGGACGAGCGGGCCCGCCTGCTGGCCACGGCGACCGCCGAGGGGCGAAAGGCCGGGTTCCAGCAGGGGCTGGCCGAGGGTCGGGCCAAGGGTCACGCCGAGGGGTTGGCGAAGGCGACGGACGCGAGGTCGAAGGAGCTCGCCGCGGTCGAGTCGGGCTGGACGAAGGCCCTCGGCGAGTTCGAGGCCCAGCGCCGGGTCATGCTCAGCGAGGCCGGCCGGGGGGTCGTCGACCTGGCGATGATGATCGCCCGGGAGGTGACCCGGCGGACCATCGAGGCGGAGCCGGGCGTCGCCGTCGCGCTCGTGGAAGAGGCGGTCGGGCTGATGATGGCGCCCACGAGGCTGACCGTCCGCGTCAACCCCGAGGACGCGGCCCTGGTCCGTGAGTCCTTGCCCGGGCTGAGCGCCCGTTTCGCCACGATCGAGCACGCGGAGGTCATCGAGGACGCGTCGCTCGACCGCGGGTCGTGCGTGGCGAGGTCGGCCTCCGGGGAGGTGGATTCGTCGATCGCGACGCGCGTGGCGAGGATCGCCGAGGCGATCGCGCCCGGCCGGCCCGAAGGGGGCAAGGCCGGGGGCAAGGCGGGGGGTGAGTCATGACGGCCCTGGCGCGGGCGGCCGCGACCCTGCGGACGGTCCAGCCCGCGCGCATCAGCGGGACGGTGTCGGCGGTGCGGGGGCTGACGGTGCTGGTCGAGGACTTCCCGGCCCCCGTGGGGTCGCTGGTGCGTGTGGGGACAGATGGGGCGGGGGCGCATGGGGCGGGGGCGGGCCGGGCGGGCGAGGTGGTGGGGTTCACCGGGGGGTGCGCCGTGGTGATGATGCTCGGGCAGTCGTCGGGCATCCGCCCGGGCGAGCGGGCGGTCCTCGAACGGACCAGCGCGGCCGTCGCGGTCTCGGACGACCTCCTGGGCCGGTGCGTCAACGGGTTGGGGGAGCCGATGGACGGGCGCCCGGCGCCGCGCGACGTGGAATACCGCCCGCTGACGCCCGAGCCGGTGCCGGCGATGTCGCGCCGTCGCGTGACGCGCCCGATGCACACGGGCCTGCGGGCGCTGGACCTGATGGCGACCCTGGGCCGCGGGCAGCGGATGGGGATCTTCGCGGGCCCCGGGGTGGGCAAGAGCACGCTGCTCTCGACGATCGTGAAAAGGTGCGAGGCGGACGTGTGCGTGGTGGCGCTCATCGGCGAGCGCGGGCGCGAGGTCCGCGATTTCGTCGACCACGCGCTGGGGCCCGAGGGGCTCGCACGCTCCGTGGTCGTGGCGGCGACGGGCGACGAATCGCCCCTGATGAGGCTCCGCGCCTCCAAGGCGGCCTGCTCCATCGCCGAGCACTTCCGCGACCGGGGGAAGGACGTGCTGCTGGTGATGGACTCGGTGACGCGGTTCGCGCACGCGCAGCGCCAGGTGGGCCTCTCGGTGGGCGAGCCCCCCGCGACCAAGGGCTACACGCCCAGCGTCTTCGCGCAGCTCGCGCTGCTGCTCGAACGCGCCGGGGCGATCGACGGCCCGGGCGGGGGCTCCATCACCGGGCTGTACACGATCCTGGTGGAGGGCGACGACATGACCGAGCCCGTGGCGGACGCCGCCCGCGGGATCCTCGACGGGCACCTCGTGCTCTCGCGGGCGCTGGCGCACAAGTCGCACTACCCGGCGATCGACGTGCTCGACTCGGTCTCGCGCGTCGCCCCGGACGTGACCGACCCCGAGCACCAAAGGGCCCGGCAGCGGGCGTCCAGGCTGCTCGCCCTCTACCGCGAGGTCGAGGACCTCGTCCAGATCGGGGCCTACGCCAAGGGGAGCAGCCCCGAGCACGACGCGGCGATCGAGGTCCAGCCCGCGATCAACGCCATGCTCCGCCAGGGGCAGGGCGAGTCCACCCCCTTCGCCAAGGCGAGGGCGGACCTGATCGCGCTGACGACGGCGGCGTTCGACCAGATCGAGAAGGCCAGGCCCAGGCGGTAAAGGAGCGGTCGCGTGGCGAGGTTCGTGTTCAAACTCGAGGCGGTGATGAGGCAGAGGCGGGCGGTCGAGCGGGCGCGGCAGACGGCGCTGGCCCGCGCCGAGGCCGAGCGGCTCGGCGCCGAGGCCGACGCCCGCGCCGCCCGCGACCTGATCGAGACCTCGCGGCGTGAGATGCGCGGGATCCTCGCGCCGGGCGGGCCGGTCTCGCTGTCGTCGGCGAGGCTCCAAGCCGGCGCGTCGCTGCGGGCGCTCGTCATGGCCCGTCGCGCGGTGCTGAGGCTCTCGGGGGCGACGGCCCACGCCGAGGCGAGGCGACGCGAGCTGATCGACGCGACGACGCGGCGCAAGGCCGTCGAACGCCTGCGGGAACGCCGCTTCGAGGCCTGGAAGACATTGCTGAACAAGGCCGAGCTGAGCGAGCAGGACGAGCGGGCGGTGATGGCGGCGTCGCGGACGGACGGAGGTGACTCGTGAGGGCGATCTGGAACGCGGTGTCGGTGTTCTGCGTGGCGAACATGCTGGCCCTGGGCGGAGTGGTCGGGTGGCTCGCGGCGACGGACCGCCTCGACCCCGAACGCATCCGCGAGGTCCGGGCCTCGCTCACCGAGACCCGGGCCGAGCGCGAGTCGAAGGCCCAGGCGGAGGCGGCGAGGCTCGCGGCGGAGGACCAGGCCAAGGCCAAGGCCGCCAAGGACGCCCGCCCCCCGATGTCCGCCGCGGAGAAACTCCAGGCGAGGCTCGAGGCGGGGGAGGTCGATACGCAGCGGTTGATGAACATGCGCACGCAGGTGTCGGCGATGCAGCAGAGCCTGCGCGAGGCGCAGGAACGGATCGACCAGGACCGGGCGGCCCTGGCCCGCGACCGCGCCGCCTTCGAGGCGATGATCCAGGAGACCCGCTCGCTGGGCGAGGACACGCAGTTCCGGAAGGCCCTTTCCGCGCTCGAGGGCATGGACCCCAAGGCCGCGTCGGCGATGATCCGCCAGATCATCACGGGCGGGGAAGGGTCGGCGGGCTCGGCGCTGGCGATCGGGTACCTCAACGCCATGCAGGACCGCAAGAGGAACGAGATCCTCGGGGCCATCGCCCGGGAGGAAGCGACGTTGGCAGCGGATTTGCTCGAACGCCTCAGGACCTACGGGCTCGCGCCCGCCGGTCGCTGAGGAGGATCGATGCACACACCCGCCGCCGCGAACGCTCCGACCAAGGCCGTAACGCTGCTGAACCTCGTGGGGACGCCCGGGGGCGGCGAGAAGGGATCGGCGGGCGTTGAGGGCTCGTTCGCGTCGCGGTTCGAGCGGAGCCGTGCCCAGGACGCGCCGTCCCGGCGCGACACCAAGGCCGACCCGGCGCCCCGACGCGCGGAATCCGCGCGTGAGCCGCGTCTGTCTTCGACCAAGGAACCGACGACGCCCGGGGCGGTTGCGCCCCGCGGGGGCGGAGAGGAAGATCGAGCACCGGCGGGGCGTGCGGCGGCCGACGCCGGGGAGGCGACCGATGCGGCTCCGGCCGCCGGCGCGGGCTCGTCTGCGGACGACGCCGACGACGCCGGGGTGGTCGAGGGTCGGGCCGGGGCGCCGGCGTCGGGCACGGGCGGGACGGGCTCGGCGTCGAAGCCGGGCGGGGTGACGGAACCGTCCGCGGCGGTGGAGAAGGCGCCTGCGGTGCCGGCGACCACCGCGGCCGGTCACGCCACGACCTCGGAACCACGCGCGGCGATGGTGCCGACGGCGCCGACGGACCCGTTGAGGCTGATCGTGCCGGCGGGCGAGTCGTTGCCGGCCGAGGCCGAGGCCGCGGACACGAACGCGCCGGACCGGACGACCCAGCCCGTCGAGCCCAAGGCCGCTCGGGTGAAAGGCCCCTCGGTGAAGACGTCGGCATCGTCGCCGCGGACGGGCGTCGGCGTGGAGCCCAGCCCGGGCGCGGGGTCGGCGGGCGCCAGGCCCGCGGTCGCTCCGGCGCCGCCGGCGTCGGGCGCTGCGGTGGCGGGCGGGGTCTCGGATGCGCCGGTGGGCGAGGCCTTGGGGCGTGACGCACAGGCCGGGGGCGACGGCGGCCAGCCCAAGAACGAACGCGACGGCGCGCACCCCTCGGCGGGGCGTGGCGGTGAGGGCGTCCCATCGCAGGGTTCGTCGCACGGCCCGGCCCACGGCTCGCTCAAGGCGCCGGGGGCGATCGAGGGGATGAACTCCGGCACGGGCTCGCACACCCTGGGCCTCAAGGATGGCGAGTTCGCACCGGCGCTGTCGGCACGATCGACCTCTCTCACGTCGGACCGCGCGGGTGTGCTCCGGGTCTCGGCGGGTCCCACGCACGGGTCGTCGGCGGCGGGCGGGGTGAACCAGGACCGGATCGACGACCAGGTGGCCAAGGGGCTCGCCGCGGCGTTCCGCCACAAGGGCGGGACGCTCACGCTGAGGCTCAGCCCCGAGGCGCTCGGCCCGCTGCGGATCGATGTCCGCCTGGAGGGCGGGCTGGTGACGGCGCGGTTCGAGCCGACGACGGTCCGGGCGTTCGAGGCGTTGGCGGGCGGGCTCGAAGGGTTGTCGAAGTCGATGCAGGGTCGTGGGCTGTCGGTGGACCGGATCGAGGTGGTCCCGCCCGCGGCGTCGGTCCTGGGGAGTCAGGAATCGGGATCGTCGCGTGAGCGTGAGGAGGGCTGGGGTCAGCCTCGGGACCGCGGGCGTGAAGAGGCGGGCGGGCACGGGGCGCAGGATCGGCGCGAGGACGGATCGAGGCCGCGCGACGGGGCGCACGGGGTGCGGCCGCGTGACGGGCGTCCCGGGCTGAGTGTCGCGGGCGGTGGATCGCGTGACGACGGGGAGGGGGCCCTGAGTGGGTCGGCACGCGGGTTGCTGATGCTGACGGTGGACGCGGTGGCGTGAACACGGTCGGGGCGGGCTTTCGTGCCCGGCCCGGCCTCGCGAGGAGATGCCCATGAGTTCGATCAGCGCGTTGAGCGGGTTTGGGGCGTCGGGCGGCGGGGGCCTTGGCTCTCTTTCGACGGAGGATTTCACGAAGATCATCCTCACCGAGCTGTCGCGGCAGGACCCGCTGTCGCCCAACGACACGAACCAGATGATCCAGCAGTTCGCGACGATCCGCTCGATCCAGAGCGACATCGACCTGTCGGAGAAGCTGGAGCACCTCTCGAGCGAGAACTCGTTCGCGGCGGCGGCGAACATGATGGGCAAATGGGTGAGCGGGCTGACGACGGACTTTGACCGGGTGATCGGGCAGGTCGTGTCGGTGAGCCGGACGCGTGAGGGCGTGGTGCTGAACCTGGCCTCGGGCGAGCGGGTGCCGTTCGCGTGGGTGGACGAGGTGGTGGGCGAGGACGCGGTGCCGGACGCGGATCGGGCGCGGCGTGAAGAGGAGGGTCGGTGATGAGCGTCGGCATGGACATGCTGAGGTTGCTGGGCGGGCTTGGGGACGGGGCGTCGGGGGTGTCGCGGACGCTCGGGCGTTCGGGCGGGGGCTTCTCGCCGCGGGCGATGGGGGGGCCTGACTTCCGCTCGGTGCTCGAGCAGGCCCGCGCGGGCGGGGTCTCGAGCGGTGTGCGGGTGACCATCGCGGAGGGCGCGGGGGTCACGCTGACGGACGAACAGGTCGGGCGGGTGTCGATCGCGGCGGACAAGGCGGAGGCCTCGGGCGCGTCGCGGGCGTTGGTGAAGATCGATGAGCAATGGGTGTCGGTGGACCTGGCGACGCGGACGGTGACGGGCTCGTGGTCGCCCGGGTCGGGCGAGGTGGCGGGCGGGATCGACGCGGTGCTCGAGGCGCCCGGGGCGGCGGCGGGGCCCGGCGTCCCGACGGGCCCGGGGACGCTGGGGCTGACGCCTCAGGTCTTGAAGTTGTTGAGCGGTCAGACGGGCGCGTAGGACGGCGTCCGAAGGGATCGGGGGCGTCGGGCCATGGAAGGCCCCTCGTCCCCGGGCTGGGTTGAGGCCGCGGGGCGGAGTCCGCGCGGCGTGCGGGTGGGGCCGGAGTATCCCGTGCGGCGGAGCCACGCGGGAGGGGCAGAGGCGGGGCGCCGGTCGCCCCTGGTTGATCGAAGGATCGGAGCAAGGCATGGCATCCACCACCGCGATGTTCTCGGCGCTGTCGGGTATGAGCGCGAACGCGCGCAGCCTGGACGTGATCGGCAACAACATCGCGAACGTGAACACGGTCGCGTACAAGTCGTCGAAGCTGATGTTCGGGTCGATGTTCAGCCGGACGTACAACTCGGGCTCGCCCCCGGGCGACAACTCGGGCGGCTCGAACCCGTTCCAGATCGGGCTGGGCGTGCAGGTGGCGGGGACGCAGCGGAACTTCTCGTCGGGCTCGGTGACGAACACGGGCGACGCGCGTGACCTGGCGATCGAGGGGAACGGGTTCTTCGTGGTCTCGCGCGGGGACCGGATGCTGTACACGCGGAACGGGTCGTTCAGGCCCGACAGCAACAACGACCTGGTGTCGATCTCGGGCGAGCGGCTGATGGGGTACGGGGTGGACTCGACGTTCGGGGTGATCACGGGGCAGATCAGGCCGGTGAACATCCCGCTGGGCTCGATGACGATCGCGCAGGCGACGACGCGGGTCCGGTTCGCGGGCAACCTCGACGCGGGCGGGGCGCTCCCCACGCAGGGGGCGGTGAACGCGCTGATGGGGACCGCGACGAGCGGGCTCTCCCTGATCTCGACCGCGGCGCCGGCGCCGACCCCGCCCGACGTGATCGACCTCAACTCCCGGCTCGTGGACATCGAGGACCCCTCGCAGCCCGGGAGCGACGTGCCGCACTTCTCGGCGGGTCAGACGCTGCGTGTGACGGGGGTGCAGAAGGGCGGGAAGACCCTCCCCGACGCGGAGCTGACGATCGGCGCGACGACGACGCTGCAGGACCTGATGGACTTCATGACCGCGGCGCTGGGCATCACGACCGGGGGCACCAACCCCGACGGGCGGGCCCCGGGGGTCGAGCTCGACACGCTGACGGGGCAGGTCATCATCACCGGGAACACGGGGTCGGCGAACGACCTGTCGATCGACAACGCGGATATCAAGGTTGTCGACGCGGGCGGGACCGTGGTGAAGAACGCGTTCCACGCCGAGAAGACACAGAGCGCCGACGGGGAGAGCGTGCGGACCACGTTCCTGGTGTACGACTCGCTGGGCTCGCCCGTGAGCGTGGACCTGACGATGGTCATCGACGCCAAGACCAACAACGGGACGACCTGGCGGTACTACCTGGAGTCGGGCGAGAACGCGGGCGTCCCGATCATCGTGGGCGGCGGGACCGTGGAGTTCGATACCTCGGGGCGCCTGACCACGACGACGGGTCTCTCGGCGACGATCGACCGGACCGGGACCGGGGCCGCCACGCCCCTGACGTTCGAGGTCCTGCTCACCGACCGCGAGCAGAGCGTGACGGCGCTGGATTCCAACGGCTCGTCGCTGGCGGCGACCAACCGCGACGGGTCGCCCATCGGGACCCTCGAGGCGTTCGCCATCGGCTCGGACGGGGTGATCCTCGGGTCGTTCAGCAACGGGCTGACGCGGACGCTCGGGCAGGTCGTGCTCGCGACGTTCTCCTCGCCCGAGGGCCTGATCGACACCGGCGGGAGCCTCTACACCGTCGGGGCCAACAGCGGGTCCGCCGTGGTGTCGGCCCCGGGGACCCTCTCGGCGGGGAAGATCCTCGGCGGGGCGCTCGAGCTCTCCAACGTCGACCTCGGGCAGGAGTTCATCGGGCTGATCCTCGCGCAGACCGGGTACTCGGCGGCGGCGCGGATCATCAGCACCGGCGACGAGCTGATGCGGCAGCTGCTCGCCCTGGGTCGATAACCCCAGGACGCGGGGGCGGGGCGGTCGGACCACGCGGCACACTCGGCAGATCGTGCGCGGCCCGGGCCCGGGCTCCCCACGGACCGGGCAAGAGGCGGGCCCGTCGGCCCGATCAGGATTTGCGGCGGTGATCGGCGTGGGCGCCGGACCCCGCCGCAGGGCCTGTGGGCCGGGAGCCGCGTGGGATGTCCGACGAGAAACCAAAGGCCGAGGGAGCCGAGGCACCGGCGAAGAAGGGCCTCCCGATCAAGTTCATCGGGATCGTGGCGGCCCTGATGATCGCCGAGGGGGCGGCGGTGTTCATGCTGGTGGGGGCGAGCCGCAACAAGCCGGCGGCGGCGGAGGCGGTGGCGCTGGCGACCGGCGACGCCGGGCACGCGGACGCGATGGTCGAGCTCCCGCTGCTGGAAGAGCAGTTCCAGAACATGCTGACCGGGCGGGTCTGGGTGTGGGATACGGCGATCGTGCTGCGGGTCAAGAAGCGGCACGAGGAGCGGGTGCTCCGCGTGCTCAACGAACGCCAGTTCGAGGTGCACGAGGGGATCTCGACGATCTTCCGCCGGGCGACGTTCGCGCAGCTCAAGGACCCCGGGATGGAGACGGTCAACCGGCAGGTGCTGGCGTTCCTCGACGGGGTGCTGGGCATGGAAGAGGCCGACGGGGAGCGCCGGAGCTACATCGACCGGGTGCTGATCCCCAAGAGCCGCGGGTTCCCGGCGGACTGAATTACCGGACCCGCGGCCCGGAGGGGGGTCGCGGGGCGAAAGCGGGGCGTGGGCGGGGTCGAAATCTCGGCGAGGCCGGGGGGTGGGACCGATGGGTTCTCGCGTGCGCGTCAGACCTGCGCGACGCGCGGGATCCGCGTGTTGACCCATCGGAGGCCGGGATGTCTGAATCACCATCGCAGCCCGAATCAGCCCCCACGGGCCCGGGGCCCGAACCCGCGGTCCCCGCCGACGCCATGGCGGAGCAGGCCCTCCAGCGGGCCCAGGACGCGGTCTCGGGGCTTTCCCAGGGGCTCGAAGGCGCGACCGCGTCCGGCGGCGAGCCCACGCCCGTGGACCTGCCGTCGTTCGACGGGGCGGGGTTGCCGGCGTCGGTCAAGGGGATCGATCTCCTCACGGACGTAAACCTGAACGTCAAGATCGAGCTGGGACGGACGAAGATGCTGATCGAGGACGTGCTTCGGCTGGGCGAGGGCGCGGTGGTGGAGCTGGACAAGCTGGCGGGCGACCCCGTGGATATCTACGTGAACGAGCGGCATATCGCGCGGGGCGAGGTGCTCGTGCTCAACGACAACTTCTGCGTGCGCATCAACGAGGTGATCCGGTCGCCGGGCGAGGGCGCGGCGGACGCGGCGGGCAAGTCCGCGGCGTGAACGGGCGATGAACCGCGGCGCGGAGCGCCGTGCGGAGAAAGGCCGGGATGGCCGTGAGATCGAGGACGTGCAGGCTCGGGGCGGGGATCGCGTGGTGCGTCGCGTGGGCGGCCCCGTCGTGGGCGGTGAGCGAGGCGGACGAGCCGGTGGGGCCTCCCGTGCCCCCGGCGGCGGCTACGCCCGACGCCCGGGCGGCGACGACCGCGGGCCGCGACCCGGTGCTCGAGCAATTGGCGGGCGTGGCGGAACCCTCGGCGAGTGGGGCCGGATCGGCGGCGCCGGCCGCGGCGTCGCGCGGGCGATCGACATCCTCGAACGAGCGGCTCGGGTTGGGACGGGTCGAGGTCAAGACCGAGGGGGGATCGAACGAGACGGCCCCGGTGGGACCCGGGTACGCGAGGACGTTGGCGTCGCTGGCGGTGGTGGTGGGGCTGGCGATCGCGGCGGCGTCGGCGGCGCGGTTCGTGGCGCGTCGTCGCGGCGGGCTGGTGGCGTCGCTCGGGGCGGGCGGGCGGGCCCCGTCGGGGATCCTCAGCGTGCTGGGCCGGTACCCGCTGGCCCGCGGGCAGACGCTGATCCTGCTGCGGGTGGACCGCCGCGTGCTGCTGGTCTCGCAGACGTCGTCGGGCGGACGGTTGGGCGGCGGGGTGGTGCTGCGGACGTTGACGGAGATCACGGACCCGGCGGAGGTCGCGTCGGTGGTGGCGAAGGCCGAGGACGCCTCGGGGAGCGGGGAGTCGGCGCGGTTCGACCGGCTGATCGAGCGTGCGGATCGCGCGGGGCGGCTCGTCCCCGACGATCCGGCGTTCGGGCGCGGGATCGTGGAGACCGTGGGTCCCGGGCGTGCGCCGGCCTCTGCGTCGTCGTCGCCGGCCGTTGAAGACCTGAGGCGGAAGCTGGCGGCGATGCGAGCGAACGGCGGGGTGAGGGCGGCGGGTGGGATGAACGTGCCGCGGGCGGGCGGCGGGGGGCGTGCGTGATGCGGTGGCTGGCGGCGTTGATCCTGGTGCTGGTGTCGTCGTGCGAGTCGGTCGCGCAGCCCGTGCTGGGGCCCGATCCGTCGGGCGCGTCGGCGTCCTCTGGGCTCGGCGGGGACCTTGGGTCGCTCAACCCGCTGAGCGTGCTGGAGTCGGCGTCGCGGGCGTTCCCGGGCGGCGGGTCGGCGGCCGAGGGGGGCGGGGGTGAAGGTGGGCGTGGGGCGGGGTTGAGTTCGGCGGTGAGCGTGATGCTCCTGCTGACGGTGATCACGCTGGCGCCGGCGGTGATCCTGATGTGCACGTGCTTCGTGCGGATGATCATTGTCCTGGGGCTGCTCAAGCAGGCGATGGGGTTGCAGTCGATCCCCCCGCCGCAGGTCACGACGGCGTTGGCGTTGTTCATGACGGCGGCGGTGATGAGCCCGACGATCGACCGGATCCGGGCGGAGGCGGTGACGCCGTACGCGAGGGGCGAGGTCGGGTCGGTGGAAGAGTTGTGGGAGCGTGGGAAGCAGCCGCTGCGGGATTTCATGTTCGCGCAGATCGACGCGACGGGGAACTGGTCGTCGGTGTACGCGATGCTGGAGTACCGCGGGGTGGACGTGAGCGAGCCGGAGCGGCTGACGCGGGCGGACGTGGACATGGTGACGCTGGTCCCGTCGTTCGTGCTGAGCGAGCTGAAGACGGCGTTTGTGATGGGGTTCCGGGTGTACCTGCCGTTCCTGGTGATCGACATGGTGATCAGCAGCCTGCTGATCAGCATGGGGATGATGATGCTGCCCCCGGTGATCATCAGCATGCCGTTCAAGCTGCTGCTGTTCGTGCTGGTGGACGGGTGGACGCTGATCGTGGGGAGCCTGATGCGGAGTTTCGACGTGTCGTCGCCGGCGGGGGCGGTGGCGTGGTCGGGCGTGGGGCTTCCGGCGGTCGTGTAACGGGAGGACGGCGCGATGACGTTCGACGATTCGACGGTCCAGCTCGTGCGCGATGCGCTGATCATGGCGCTCAAGACGGCGGCGCCGATCCTGGCGGCGGGGATGATCATCGGGCTGGTCGTGAGCCTGGTGCAGAGCGTGACGTCGATCCAGGACCAGACGATCTCGTTCGTGCCCAAGATCGTGGGCATGATCGTGGTGGCGGTGCTCGTCGTGCCGTGGATCGTGCAGCGGATGGTGGAATATTCGGCCGGGCTGTTCCGGCTGTGGTGAGGTGCGATGCCCGCTCTGGACCCCATCCTGGCGCACGTGGTCCCGTTCACGCTGGTCGTGTTCAGGCTGGCGGGGCTGTTCGTGGCGGCGCCGCTGCTGATGAGCGTGGGCGTCCCGGCGCGGATCAAGGCGATGCTCGCGGTGACGATGGCGCTGGCGGTGTACCCGACGGTGCCGGCGTCGTGGCACGGGATGGGCGAGGTGGGGTGGGCGGGGCTTCTGGGGATGGTGGTGGGGGAGGCGGCGGTGGGCCTGGTGATGGGGGTGGTGGCGTCGGTGCCGATCCTGTGCATGGACATGGCGGGGGTGTTCGGCGGGCAGGTGATGGGGCTGGGGCTCGCGCGGGTGTACAACCCCGAGATGGACACGGAGTCGGACGTGACGGGGCAGTTGCTGTTCATGCTGGCGACGGGGGCGTTCGTGGTGATGGGGGGGCTGGAGTGGCTGTTCGTGTCGCTGGCGCGGACGTTCGAGACGCTCCCGCCGGGGGGGATCGCGTTGTCGTCGGCGCCGCTGGCGGGGCTGGTGGGGGTGATCGGGTCGGGGTGCGAGCTGGCGATCCGGGTGACGCTCCCGATCGTGGCGGTGGTGACGCTGCTGGTGCTGATTTTCGGGGCGATCGGGAAGACGATGCCGCAGATCAACGTGATGAGCGTGGGGTTCTCGGTGAAGGTGGTGGGGGGGCTGATGGCGCTGGCGGCGTCGGTGGTGGTGATCGAGCGGGTGGTGGGTGAGGAGGTCGTGCGGGTGCTGAGGCTGGTGGGGTCGTGGGCGGCCGGGGCGGTGGGGGTGGCGTGAGGGAGGCGTGAGTTGGCCGAGGATCTGGGCGAAAAAACCGAGGACGCGTCGTCGCGGAAGCTGGCCGACGCGAGGGAGAACGGGCGGATCGCCAAGAGCCCGGACCTGGCCGGGGCGATCGACCTGGCGGGCGGGCTGATCCTGCTGGCGGCGATGGGGGCGCTGCTGTGGGACGGCGGGGGGCGGCTGATGCGCCGGGTGCTGGGCGACGAGATCGGGCCCGAGGCGTTGCTGCCGGGCTCGACGGAGCTGGTGATCCGAGGGGCGGCGCGGGAGCTGCTGATGGTGGCGCCGTTCCTGGGCGGGGCGTTCCTGGTGGCGGTGCTGGCGCACGGGCTGCAGGTGGGCCCGCTGTGGACGACCAAGCCCCTGGTCCCGAAGCTGGACCGGCTGAACCCGATCTCGGGGGTCAAGAGGCTGCTGAGCCTGAGGAACGTGATCAAGACGCTGGTGAACTCGGTGAAGCTGTCGGCGGTGCTGGGGGTGGGCGCGTGGCTCCTGGTGCGTGACGCGTCGACGATCGGGATGCTCCCGATGATGGGCGTGGGGCAGGCGCTGGGGGCGGTGGGGCGGATGGTGCTGGAGCTGTCGGCGTGGCTGATCCTGCTGATGCTGGTGATCGGGGTGGCGGATTACATGTACCAGCGGTGGCAGCACGGGAAGGACCTGCGGATGAGCAAGCAGGAGGTCAAGGACGAGCGGAAGAACATGGACGGGGACCCGGAGATGAAGGCCCGCCGGATGCGGATGGCGCGCCAGCTGGCGACGCAGCGGGCCAAGAACGCCGTGCCCGGGGCGGACGTGGTGGTGACCAACCCGACGCACTTCTCGGTGGCGATCAAGTACGACGGGGGCGCGATGCGCGCGCCGCGGGTCGTCGCCAAGGGGGCCGACCACATGGCGTTGTACATCCGGACGCTGGCGCGGGGCGCGGGGGTCCCGATCCTGGAGCGTCCGCCTTTGGCGCGGGCGTTGTACTACGGGGTGGACGTGGGGCGAGAGGTCCCGCAGGAGCATTACCAGGCGGTGGCGGAGGTCCTGGCGTACGTGTACCGGCTCAAGGATCGTGCGGCGACGGCCGCCGCGTGAGCGGATCGGGCTGATCGCGGGAGAAGAACGTGGCGGACGCGAAGGTCATGGCGGTCTCGGGGGGCGGGCTCGGGGGGGGGGGCATCCCGTCGTGGATGCTGTGGATCAAGCGGCACCGCGGGCTGATCGTCCCGGTGGGGTTCGTCTCGCTGCTGGCGGTGCTGCTGGTCCCGCTGCCCCCGGCGTTGATGGACGTGATGATCGCGCTGAACATCGCGCTGTCGGTGATCGTGCTGCTCACGACGGTGTATATGGCCGAGCCGCTGGACTTCAGCGTGTTCCCGAGCCTGCTGCTGGCGGCGACGCTGTTTAGGCTGGTGCTGAACATCGCGAGCACGCGTCTGGTGCTGACGGCGGACGCGGGGAGCCCCGAAGAGGCGATGCACGTCGCCGGGCATGTGGTGGCGGCGTTCGGGCAGTTCGTGGCGGGGGATTCGCTGTTCGTGGGCGTGGTGATCTTCATCATCCTGGTGATCGTGCAGTTCGTGGTGGTGACCAAGGGCGCCACGCGGATCAGCGAGGTCGCGGCGAGGTTCACCCTCGACGCGATGCCCGGGAAGCAGATGGCCATCGACAGCGACCTCAACGCGGGGGCGATCGACGAGGCCGAGGCGAGGCGGCGTCGTCAGCGCATCGGGCAGGAAGCGGACTTCTTCGGGGCGATGGACGGCGCCAGCAAGTTTGTGCGCGGGGACGCGATCGCCGGGATCATCATCACCTGCATCAACATCCTCGGGGGGTTCGCGGTGGGGATGATCGACCGCGGGTGGCCCGCGGGGCAGACGGCCGAGGTGTTCACGAAACTCACCATCGGGGACGGGCTCTCCTCGCAGATCCCCAGCCTGGTGGTGTCCATCGCGGCGGCGCTGATCGTCACCCGGTCGGGGAGCAAGGCGCAGCTGGGCGACGAGCTGACCGATCAGCTGGTGAGCCAGCCCCGGGGGCTGTACGTGACGGCGGGGTTCCTGGCGATCCTGGCCTTTACGCCGCTCCCGGGGATCCCGCTCCTGGCGTCGGCGGCCGTGCTGGTGGGGGTGGCGTGGGCGATGAACCGATCGCGTCGGGACGCCACGGAGAAGGCCGACCGCGAGGCGAGGGCGGCCGCGCCCGTGGAGCCGCCGCAGGTCGAGAGCCTTCTGAAGGTGGACACGATGGAACTCGAGGTCGGGTACGGGCTCGTCGGGCTCGTGGACGCGGGGTCGGGGGGCGACCTGCTCGAGCGGATCGCGGCGGTGAGGCGCCAGCTGGCGGCGGAGCTGGGGCTGGTCATGCCCCCGGTGCGGATCCGCGACAACGTGCAGGTCGAGACGGACTCGTACCGGGTCAAGATCCGCGGGAACACGATCGCCGAGGGCCTGGTCCGGCCCGGGAGGTTGCTCGCGATGGACTCGGGCCTGGCGAGCGGGCCGATCGAGGGGGAGCGGACGGTCGAGCCGGCGTTCGGGCTGACGGCGTGGTGGATCGACCCCGCGCTCAAGGGGCGGGCGGAGGCGACGAACTACACGGTCGTGGAGCCGTCGGCGGTGATGGCGACGCACCTGACGGAGGTGGTGCGTCGTCACGCGGACGAGCTGCTGACGCGGGAAGAGGTGGGGAACCTGCTGGAAGAGCTCAAGAAGCGGGCGCCCAAGCTCGTCGAGGATGCGGTGCCCGGGGTGCTCAAGCCGCTCGAGCTGCAGAAGCTGCTGCAGAACCTGCTGCGCGAGCGGGTGCCGATCCGCGACCTGGAATCGGTGCTCGAAGTGGTGTGCGAGTGGGGGGGCAAGACCAAGGACATCGACGTGCTGACGGAGTACGCGAGGAACGCGTTGCGGCGGACGATCTGCGGGCAGTACGCGCAGACACCCCCGGGCGGGGGGAGGCCGCGGGTGCTGTGCGTCACGCTCGACCCGGCGCTCGAAGACCGGATCAACGCGTTCATCGACCGCGGGCCGGGCGGGACGAGCGTGAACATCCCCGCGCGGGAGGCGTCGTTCTTGGCCGAGCGGATCGCGCGGGGGCTCAAGGGCGTGGTGGACGCGGGGTCGCCGCCGGTGGTGCTGTCATCGCCTTCGGTGCGGGCGGTGGTGCGTCAGGTGCTCGACCCGCACGTCCCCGGGGTCGCGGTGCTGGGGTACAACGAGATCATCCCGAGCGTGGACATCGAGTCGGTGGCGTTGGTGGGCGAGGCGGAGGAGCCGATGGTCGCGGCGGCGGCGTAGCCCCGTCGGCTTAGGCGACGGCGTCGCCCCGGCGCGGGCCCTCGTGCCCGGGCTCGATCATCGCGAGGAAGAGGTGGTTGACGTTGGTCCCGGTGGGGCCGGTGATGATGAGGTCCGAGAGGGGGCGGAAGGCGGCGCGTGAGTCGTGGCGTGCGAGGGCGCCGGCGGCGTCGGCCTGGAGGGCCTCGGCGCGGCCGACGGTCGCGCGGTCGGCGATGGCGCCGGCGGGCGGTCCCGCGGGCCCGTCGCTGGGGTGCGGTGGCCCGTCGACCCCGTCGGTGCTCAGGGCCGCGATCGTCACGTCCGCCCGCCCCGCGATCACGAACGCCGACGCGAGCGCGAACTCGGTCGACGGGCCCCCGGCCCCGGTCGAGGCGCCGATGTTCACCGTCGGCTCGCCGCCCGCCAGCAGGCATAGCGGGCCCTGCTCGGCGTGTTCCAGTGCGAGCCTCGCGAACCGTTCCCCGGCCGCCTTGGACTCGCCCTTGATCCACCCGGACAGAACCTTGGTCTGGTACCCGAGCCCTTCGGCGGCCCTGGCGGCCCGGTCGATGATCGCCCGGTTGTTCAGGATCACCCGGTAGACGACCCGCGACGGATCGGACGGCCCGCCTGCTCCCCCCCCGGCGGGCGGGTGTGCCGCGGCGTCGCGCAGGAACTCCGTCACGGCGGGGGCGGCGTCCGCGGCGCCGTGCGCGTCGAGGACCCTCAGGGCGTCGGCGGGGGTCGTGGGGTCGGGCGTCAGCGGGCCCGAGGCGATGGTGCCCGGGTCGTCGCCCTCGACGTCGGAGATGACCAGCGCGACGATGCGCCGATGCGGGGCGACGAGGGCCAAACGACCGCCCTTGAGCCGTTCGATGTGCCGGCGAACGGTGTTGAGTTCGTGGACCGTGGCCCCCGCGTTCTGGAGGGTCCGGGTGACGCCCGCCACGTCGTCGATGGTCAAGGGGTCGCGGGGGAGCGTCAGGTGGGCGGACCCCCCGCCCGAGATGAGGCACAAGAGCGTGCGGCGGGCGGCGTCGTCGGGGGTGTCGCGGAGCCAGCGCTCGACGGACTCGGCGGCGGCGAGGGTGCGGGGCGTGGGGAGCGGGTGGTCGGCGCGGAAGGTCTTGAGGCTCGGGTTGAGCGCCGCGGCGCCGATGCGCTCGGGCACCGCGAGGACCCGGCCCCCTTCGAGCGCGGGCCCGAGTCGGCGACCGGCCGCCGCGGCCATGCCGACGGAGGCCTTCCCGAACGCGAGGATGTCGACGGACCGCGGGGGGGCGTGGTCGAGTTCTTCGGGCCAGGCGTCCAGAACGGCCCGCCCCGGGTCGGCGGCGTCGACCGCGGCCCGGATCACCGTCGCGAGATGTTGCCGTACCACGAGCATGGTCGCGCGGGCCCGGGCTCGAACGCACCGGCCCGACACGCACAGCATACACCCGGCAGGGGTCCGGCGTGGCCGGACGCCCGACGCGTTCAGCCCGCGAGCGCGGCGCGGAGGCGTCGGATCGCCTCGTCGATGGTCTCGGTCCTCTTGCAGTACGCGAGGCGCACGAGGGCCGAGCCGTCGCCCGGGTCGCGGTAGAAGGCCCCGGGCGGGATGACGGCCACCTTCGCGTGCTCGATCAGCCAGGCGGCCATGGCGCGGTCGCCCGGCGGGAGCCCCAGACGCCCGGAGACGCCCGTGTGGTCCGCCATCACGAAGTACGCCCCGTCGGAGCGGAAGACCCCGAACCCCAGCGAGGCCAGGGCCTCCGAGAGCCGGTCGCGGTTGGCGCGGAAGAGGTCGCGCGTGCGGGCGATGGTCTCCACGCCGTGCTCGATGACGGCGGCGGCGCCGTGCTGGAGCGGTGTGGCGGTGGCGAAGGTCAGGTATTGGTGGGCCGAGCGGACCCCGGCGGTGAGCGAGGCCGGCCCGATGGCCCACCCGATCTTCCAGCCGGTGAGGTTGTAGCTCTTGCCCAGGCTGCCCAGGGTGAGGGTGCGTTCCCACATGCCCGGGAGCGTGGCGAGCGAGACGTGCGGGCGGGCGGGGTCGTAGGTGAGGTGCTCGTAGACCTCGTCGACGACCGCGATGACATCGTGCTCTCGGCAGAGCGAGGCGATGAGCCCGAGCTCCTCTCGGGAGAAGACCTTGCCGGTGGGGTTGTGCGGGGTGTTGAGGAGGATCATCCGCGAGCCCCGGATCGCGCGCCGGAGTTCGCCCTCGTCGAAGGCGAACCCGCGCGGGCCGGGGGGCGTCGCGGGCGGTTCGGGGCGGAGCGAGACCGCGCGGACCATCGCCCCGCCCATGGCGGCCACGGCGCGGTAACTGTCGTAGAAGGGCTCGAACATCACCAGCCCGTCGCCGGGATCGAGCAGCCCCAGGACCGACGCGGCGATGGCCTCGGTGCACCCGCTGGTGACGGTGACCTCCGAGTCGGGATCGACGGGCAGCCCCGCGCGCGCGGACCAGGCGCGGGCGACGGCGGCGCACAGCAGCGGGATGCCGGCCATGCGGGCGTACTGGCTGTGCCCGGCGCGGATCGCCCCGATGGCGGCGTCCTTGGCGAGTTCGGGCCCGTCGAAGTCGGGGAACCCCTGCGCGAGGTTGACCGCGCCGTGGCGAGCGGCCAGGGCGGTCATCTCGGTGAAGATGGTGGTCCCCAGGGGGGCCAGCGCGCGGGAAACCCGTGGCGGGTGCGTCATGCCCGCATCGTACCGGCACGCCCGCGGGCCCAGGGGTTGGGGGCCTCGAAGACCTCGCCCGGGGCGCAGGCGAAGAGGCGGTCGTCCGGCCGGCAGGCGCGGGCGACCCCGCCGGTGAAGCGGCTGAACGCGGGAAGGATGAGCCGCGTCGGGCCTACGACGAACGCCGGGAGTTTGATCGTCTGCCCCGCGCGGGTGAAGGCCACGGCCGGGTGCTCGTGCCCGGAGACCACGAACCCGCCCACGGGCTCGGCCGGGGGGATGTGCTCGAAGGTCAGCCCCGCGTGGTCCCAGCGCTCGCCGGCGAGGGTGAGGCGCCAGGCGTGGGCGACGGCGCGGGCCTTGCCGTCGTGGTTCCCGCGGACGAGGACCCACTCGTGCGGGTGGGCGTCCCGCCAGCGGGCGACGTCGTCGATCATGGGGGCGGTGAGCCCCGCGTGGGCGTGGAGCAGGTCGCCGACGATGACGACGCGTTGAGCCCCCGAGCGTTCGAGCGCCCGCGCGAGCCGGGCCAGGTCGTCGCGGAGCACGCCCCGCGCGACGTGCTCGGGCACGGGGGCCCCGTCGGAGGCGGCCAGGGCGTCGGCCTTGCCCAGGTGGAGGTCGGCCAGGATCAGCGTCGATTCGGCGGGCCAGTCGGCGCACCGCTCGGGCATCAGAGCGAGGACCGCAGCCCCCGGGGTTTGCGCGCCACCCGAGGCCTGGGCGGGTCCGACGGGGATGAGGGTGTCGCGCGGTCCCATGGAGCCCTCATCTTTGCCAGCCTCTGCTCGAGTGTCTCGCCCGAGAACAGGGCCGAGACGCGTTCGACGATCAGCGGGTAGGCCAGGGGTGTCGGGCGGGGCGGGGCGACGATGCGGAGCCGTCCCGACGAGGCCGCCGAGCCGAGACGGCCCATGGTGCGGGCGAGCCGGGAGTGCTCGAACTGTCGTTCGAGGACCTCGCGCCGGGCCTGGAGCAAGAGCAGGTTCCCCGGGTCGAACTCGGCGAAGACGTCGTAGATGAGGGAACTCGACGCCTGGGTCTGCCGCCCGCGGACGCGGGACCCGGGGTAGGACTGGAAGACCAGCCCCGAGACCCGCGCGACCTCGCGGAACTGCGACTTGGCGATCTCGGCGACGTTGACCGATTCCAACGCGTCGGCGGCGAGGGTCGCGGGGTCGAAGAGGTCCGGGGTCAGCAGCGTCTCGAACGGGACGTCGTCGGCGGTGAGCAGCTCGAACCCGTAGTCGTTGACGGACGCGGCGAACGTCGCCGGGCAGCGTCGCGTGAGGCGGAGGGCCGTGATCGCCGCGAGGCCCGCGTGGACGAGCCGCCCGGCGAAGGGGAAGAGGAACAGGTGGGTCCCCTCGCGCGTCCGGCAGACCTCGGCGAGCACCTCGTCGGGGCCGGGGATGATCGAGAGGTGGCGTTGGGCGTCGATGAGCGGCATCGCGCGGGCCAACTCGGGCTCATCGGGGCCCGGGGGCGGCGGGGCGCAAGCCCGGGCCAGTGAGGCCCGGACCATCTCGCCGAGGCGTTCGGTGATGGGCAGTTTGGTCCCGGCCCAATGCGGGGTGAGCGAGGTCGATCCACCCGCGGGCTCGGCCCAGCATGTCAGGTTCTCGAGCTTGACGAAGCGGAGCACGCGCCCCGAGAAAATGAACCGCTCGCCCGGGCGGAGGACCGCGGCGAACCCCTCCTCGACGCTGCCCAGCCGCCAGCCCGAGCGGAGCCGGACCTCGACCGTCGCGTCCGAGACGATCGTGCCGACGTTGAAGCGGTGGAGTGTCGCGAGGCGCTGGTCCGTGACGCGGTAGATCGTGCGGCCGTGCCCGTCGGCGACGGGCCTGACCTTCTTGAACCGTTCGTAGGCCGAGAGGGCGGCCCCGCCGTCGCGGACCATCGCGAGGACCCAATCGAACTCCTCGCGGGGCAGGTCGCGGTAACTCCACGCGAGGCGGACCTCGCGGAAGAGTTCGTCGGGGTCGAAGCCCCCGCCCATCGCGCAGGTGACCAGGTGCTGGGCGAGCACGTCGAGCGGGGCGTTGATCGGCTCGCGGGGCTCCATGACCCCCAGGGCGAGGGCCCGCCGGACCGCGTCGATCTCGATCAGTTCGAGGGCGTGCGTGGGGACGCAGAGGATCTCGCAGGGTTCGCCCGGGCGGTGGCTGGCGCGTCCGGCCCGCTGGACGATCCGCCCGATGCCCTTTGGGCTGCCGATCTGCACGGCCCGCTCGACGGGGGCGAAATCCACGCCCAGGTCGAGGGAGCTGGTCGCGACGACGAAGCGGACCGAGCCGTCCTTGATCCCCCCCTCGGCGCGCTCGCGTTCGTCGCGGTCGATCGAGCCGTGGTGGAGGGCGGTGATGGGCTCCCACTCGGGCCTCAAGGCCAGGAGCGCGCGGTGCCAGAGCTCGGCCTGCGCGCGCGTGTTCGTGAAGATCAGCGTGGGCTTCTCGGGGTCGAGGGCCTCGGCGACCTTGGGGAGCATCGAGAGGCCCAGGTGCCCGGCCCAGGGCAGGTCCACCCCCTCGTCGGGCAGGACCGACCGCACCACCACGGGGCGCACGATCGGCGCGGTGATGACGATGGGCTCGGGCCCGACGCCCACGAGGGCGCGGGCGGCGGCGTCCGCGTTGGCGATGGTCGCGGACATCCCCCAGACGCGGGCGCCGGGGGCGAAGGTTCGCAGGCGGGCGAGGGCCAGCTCGACCTGGGAGCCGCGTTTGGAGGCGAGCAACTCGTGCCACTCGTCGACGATGACCGCTCGCAGTGTGGCGAAGAGGGCGCGTGCGTTCTCGCGGGTCAGGAGGATCGAGAGGCTCTCGGGCGTGGTGACGAGGACCTCGGGGAGCGACTGACGCTGGGCAGCGCGCACGGACGCGGCGGTGTCGCCGGTGCGCGTCTGGACGCGGGCGGGGAGGCCCAGGTCGCGCAGGGGGCGCTCGAGGGCGAGGGTGATGTCGCGGGCGACGGCCCGCAGCGGCGACACGTAGAGCACGCGTATGCCGGGGGGGGGCGGGCCGGGTGACGCGTCGCGGGCCTCATCGATGATCTCGGCCAAGGGGCCCCCGAAAGCGGCGTAGGTCTTGCCCGAGCCGGTGGGGACCTGGATCAGTCCGCCGCGGGCATCCGCGTAGGCTTTCCAGGCCCGCTCCTGGAACTCGTGGGGGCGCATGCCGTGCGCGGCGAACCACGCGCGGACCGCATCGGACCCCCCGGTCCGGGGCGAATCCATGGGGCTCGGCCTGCCGGGGCGTGTCCGTGGCATCGGGCGTCGAAGGGTACGTATGCGCACACTGGTGTGGTTTCGGTCGGACCTGCGGGCGGGGGACAACACGGCGCTGTGGGAGGCGTCGCGTTCGTCGGCGGACGGGGTGGTGGGGCTGTACGTGGTCTCGCCGGGGGATTGGCGCCGGCACGAGGTGGCCCCGGCGCGGGTGGGCCTGATCCTGCGCACGCTGGCGGAACTCTCGGAGACCCTCGCGGGGCTCAACATCCCGCTGCGGATCGTGACGGCGCCGACCCCGGGCGTGGTGCCCGGGGCGGTGGTGGAGGAGGCGGTGCGGTGGCGGTGCGGGCGCGTGGCGTGGAACATCGAGTACGAGGTGAACGAGGCGGCCCGGGACGAGGCGACGGCGGGGCTGGCGCGCGCGCGAGGGCTGGAGGTCTCGACGCACCACGATCAGGTCGTGATCCCCCCGGCGGACATCCGCACGGGCGAGGGGCGGTTCTACACCGTGTTCACGCCGTTCCGACGCGCGTGGCTGGCGGCGTGGGCGGCGGTAGGTGGGGGGGGCGGGGTGGGTGTGGTGCCGACGCCCACGGCGCAGCGTCCGATCGGCGTGGAGGGTTCGGCGGTGCCGGGGTCGGTGGCGGGCTTCGAGTCGCCGGTGGGGGCGGGGCGGTGGCCCGGCGGGGAGAGGGCGGCGGGGCGGGCGCTCGATGCGTTCGCCGCGTCGAGGATCGGGCGGTACAAGGCGGACCGGGACTACCCGGGGATCGAGGGGACGAGCGGGCTCTCGCCGTACCTGGCGGTGGGGGCGATTTCCCCCCGTCGGTGCGTTCACGCGGCGTTGTCGGCGGGGGGCGTGGAGCCCGCGAGGCTCGACGGGAAGGCCTTCGAGCGGATGCCGGCGGGCCCGGGTCATTGGCTGAGCGAGGTGGTGTGGCGGGAGTTCTACACGCACGTGCTGGTGGGGTACCCGCGGGTGTGCCGGGGTCGTGCGTTCCAGCCCGAGACGGACCGGTTGGCGTGGCGTGACGACGGGGCGGGGTTCGAGGCCTGGTGCGCCGGGCGGACGGGCGTGCCCATCGTGGACGCGGCGATGCGTCAGTTGCTCGGGACGGGGTGGATGCACAACCGCCTGCGCATGGTCGCGGCGATGTACCTGACCAAGAACCTGTTCATCGACTGGCGCCGCGGCGAGTCGTGGTTCATGCGGAACCTGGTGGACGGGTATTTCGCGAGCAACAACGGCGGGTGGCAGTGGTCGGCGAGCACGGGGACGGACGCCGCGCCGTACTTCCGGATCTTCAACCCGCTGAGCCAGAGCCGGACGTACGACCCCGACGGGGCGTTCATCCGGCGGTGGGTGCCGGAGCTGGCGAAGGTCGAGGGGGACGCGGTGCACGACCCGCACGGGGCGATGGGCCTGGCGGCGTCGAGGCTGGATTACCCGAGGCCGATCGTGGACCTCTCGACGAGCCGGGCGAGGGCGATCGGGGCGTTCAAGGCGCTGAGGGGCTGATCGCGTCGGCCGGCCGGGCGGGGTCGGCCCTCTCGAACCGGTTCTCGGCCTTGACGGTCTGGCGGATGGGCTTGAGCGGGCTGCCCTCTTGCTTGGGCGTGACGAGGATCAGGATCTCGCTCTTGACCGAGCCCGTGATGGGGCGCGAGGTGGACGGGTCGACGAGGATCTCGCCGGCCCCGTCGCCGCCCTCGAGCGTGATGGTGAAGACCCGGCTCATCGGGGTCTCGGTGTCCTGAGTGAGGGTCGATTTGCTGGCGACGGTGATGCGGGCGGCGGGCGAGTCCCGGTGCGTGGCGGCGCCGGCGTAGGTGTAGGTTGAGGTGGTGGTGATGACGCCCAGGGTCGGGACCTTGTTGTTGATCGTGCGGGTCCAGGACTCGCCGGGCTTGACCTCGCGCCCGGGGAGCACGCCGAAGAACTGCTCGGCGGTCCGCTTCATCGTGTCGTCGGAGAACATGAGGCGGGCCTGGGAGGTGACGGCGGACTCGCCGGGCGAGGCCGACTGGGTCAGGAGCTTTTCGAGACCCTCGATCTCGGTCACCTCGCCCTCGGGCCCGACGGTCAGGCGGACCGAGGCCCCGACGAGCGTGGAGAAGAACTTGAACGCGGGGGCGTTGCCCTCGTCGTCCGTCGCCTGGGTGTCGAACTTCATCGCGCCCATCGGGGATTCGGTGTCGATCGCCAGGGCGCGGATGGTTTGTTCGACGAGGGCCCCGCCGCCGTCGGTGGTCTTGACGACCGCGAGGGTGTGCGTCATGCGCTGCTCGGTGCGGTTCTTGGATTCGACCTGCCCGGTCGCGACGACCTCCTGCACGAACGTCGAGGTGTAGGTGGTCGCGTCGCCCGCCTTCCACGACCAGGCCAGACGGACCGGCTCATCACCGGCGGCGAGGGACGGGGCGGGCGACCAGAGCGCGGCGGCGACAAGCATGGTGATCATGGCGGTTCCTCGTGGGATTCAAGAGCCTGTTTCGGCCCTCGGTCCGGCGGAACGATAGTCCGGGGGAGGGGGTGCCCGTGAGGGTCCGATCATCGGCCCCGTGCCCGGCCACGCCCTACGGGCGGGCGTCGTCGTCGTCGTCGGCGAGCACCCGCAGCGGGGGGGTGTCCAGGTCGTCGAACTGGCCCGAACGGGTCGAGCGGATAAAGGCGACGACGGCGGCGAGGGCCATCACACCCGCCACGGGCAGGATGACGTACATCACTTCCATGAGGAGGCCCTCCGGGGTCGTCCGGGCGTGGGGAAGGTCCGGGCGCGGACGGCGATGGTCAGCACGGTGAGGGAACTCAAAGGCATAAGGATCGCGGCGATCATGGGGGTGATGAGCCCGGCGACGGCGAGCCCCGCGGCGGTGAGGTTGTAGACCAGCGACCCCGCGAGCGTCCACCGCACGGCCCGCATGGAGCGGCGCCCGGCGTCGAAGAGCTCGACCACCGGCGCGAGGCCCGGGCGCGAGATGTACGCGTCGGCGGCGGCGAGGCTCGCCTCCGCGCCGCCGTGGACCGCGATCCCCACTGTGGCCGACGCGAGCGCGGGCGCGTCGTTGACCCCGTCCCCGATCATGGCCACCGGCCCGAGCACGGCGGCGTCGCGGACCGCGCGGGCTTTGTCCTCGGGCGAGGCGCCCCCGATCAGGTCGAGCGGCTCGAAGCCCAGGGCCCGCCCGACCCGGCTCACCACGCCGGGGTGGTCGCCCGAGAGGATGCGGGGCCTCCAGCCCCACGCGCGGAGGCGGTCGATGGCGTCGCGGGCGTCGGGGCGGATCGGGTCGGCCAGGCCGATGATCGCGCGGGCGACCCCGCCCACCGAGACGATCACGGGCGAGACGCCGCGGCGGGCCATGTCGCGTGCGGCGTCGGTGGTCCTGGGGTCGATCGTCACGCCGAGCGAGGCGAGGTAGGCCTCGGTCCCGACGGCGACGGGCCGGTCGCTCACCGCGCCTTGGATCCCCCCGCCGAGGGTCTGTGTGATGTCCGAGACCGGTGGATCGCCGTGCGGGAACGCGGCGGCGACGGCGCGAGCGGCGGGGTGGGTGGAGTGTGCTTCGAGCGCGGCGGCGAGGGCGAGGGCGTCGGGGTCTCCCAGGTGCTCGACGGCCTCGAGTCGGCCCTGCGTGATCGTGCCGGTCTTGTCGAGGAAGACTACGCCCGGCCGTGCGAGGCGTTCGAAGACGTCGGAGCCCTTGACGAGGGTGCCCAGGGCGGCGCCGCGTCCGCCGGCGATGGCCATGACGAGCGGGACGGCGATGCCCAGGGCGCAGGGGCAGGTGACGATGAGGAGGCTCGACGCGGCGTCGACGGCGGCGGCCGTGCCCGCGGGGAGCCACAGGGCGACGGTCAGGGCGGCCAGGGCGATGATCCCCAGGAGGAACGCGCGGGCGACGCGGTCGGTGAAATGGACGATGTCGGGCTTGCGAGCCGAGGCCTCTTCGACCAGCCTCATGAGCTGCCCCGCGCGGGTCAGCCGGCCCGCGCGGGAGACCTCGACGATCAGCGGCGAGGCGAGGTTGACCGTGCCCGCGAGGACGGCGTCGCCCGGGCCAGACGAGAGCGGCGCGGACTCGCCCGTGAGCAGCGACTGGTCGATGGACGAGCGGCCCGAGACGATCGTCCCGTCGGCGGGCAGCGAATCACCCGCGAGGACCTCGACCCGGTCCCCCGGCTCGAGCGAATCGGCCGGGACGGTGCGGGGCCCGTCGGGCGTGACGAGGACGGCGGTCGAGGGCGTGAGCGAGAAAAGGAGCTCGACGGCGTCGGCGGCGTGACGCTGGCGGCGGTGCTGGATGAACCGCCCGACGAGGAGCAGGAAGACGAGCGGCGCGAGGGAATCGAAGTAGGATTCGCCGCGGGCGAGCACGGTGTTGACGACGCCGGCGACGGCGCCCACCGCGAGGGCGAGGGCGATGGGCACGTCGAGGTTGACCGAACGGGTCTTGAGGGCGGCGAGGGCGGAGCGGAAGAAGACACTCCCGGGCCAGGCCAGCGCGGTGACGCCCAGGATGGTGCTGAGCCAGCGGAAGAGGTGCTCGTGGGCGGGGTCGATGCCCCCGAACTCGCCCCCGTAGAGCGCGAAGGCGAAGATCATGATGTTCCCGGCGAGCGCGCCCGCCACGCCGAGACGGACGAGCATCCGGCGGTCCTCGGCCTGACGGCGGCCGCGCGAGGCGCGGTCCTTGGCGGGCAGGGGCGTGTATCCCCACGAGGCGATCTCTCGGGCTATCGCCCCCGGCGAGGTCCGCGCGGGGTCGAACGTGACCTTGAGGACGGCGAGGCGGGCGTTGAGCCGGGCCTCGATCACGCCCGGGAGCGCGACGTGCAGGCGCTCGAGCTGCCAGACGCACGGGACGCAGGTGATCCCGTCGATGGCCAGCTCGAACTCGAGGAGCCCGTCCGGGCGCGTCATCACGCTGCGCTCGGCGAAGACGGGCTCGTCGAAGACGGCCAGCCCGCGTGCCAGCGAGGGGTCGAGGACGGGCCGGGGCACGGGCGGGGACGCCCGGCCTCCGTCGCGCAGACGCCGCGCGATGGTGGAGAGCGCCCGGCACCCGCCGCAGCAGAACTGCTCGTCCGCGCCGGGGGTGATGAGCCCGGGGGGGACGGGCAGCCCGCAGTGCGTGCACGCGGCGTCGGCCTCGCGCGCGGGCGCGACCGCCGCCGGACGCGGGGGCGGCGCGGGGGGGCGGGCCGAGGGCGGGGCGAAGCTCAGTTGCACCGCGGCACCTCCGAGTCGGCGTAGGGGCTGGGCCCCGGGAGTGACGCGGGCACGAGCGGGTCGTGGGTGTGGCACGCGTCGGGGCTCACGCGGAGCATCACGGTCGCCGCGGCCGCGAGGATCAGGGCCAGCCCGGTGAGCGTGGGGAGTCGGCGGGTCAGCGGCCCCAGGCCCGCGGTCAGGCCGATGCCGACCGAGACCATGACCGGGAGCGTCCCGAGCCAGAAGACGCCCATGAGCATGGCGGCGTGGAGCGGGTCGCCCGTGCCCGCGGCGGTGAGGACGAACGCCCAGAGCCACCCGCAGGGGATGAACGCGGTGGCGAGCCCGATGACCAGGGCCCGTGGCCGGACCGGGAGCCGCATCGCCCGTCCCATGACGAGGTCGGCGGCGCGGGTGAGTGCGGCGGGGACGGGGAGCCTGGGCATCCCGCGCGTGGCGCCTCGTGCGAGGATCGCCGCGCCGATCAGGCCCAGCCCCACGGCGGCGACGATCGCCGCGGCGCGTTGGACGCCCGCGAGCGAGCCCGCCGAATCGAGGCCCAGGCCGAGCCCGCCGGCGAGGGCGCCCAGCGCGGCGTAGGTCGCGAGCCGCCCGGCGTGGTACATCGCGTGCGCGCCGCTCACCGGGCGCGGGGGGAGGGTGCGGTCGTCGGGCGTGCCGGGTGTCGCCGGCTCGGCGAGCGCCATCGCCAGGAACGCGCCGCACATCCCCGCGCAGTGGAGGCTGCCCAGGAGGCTGGCGACGAGCACGCTGACGACGAGCGGGGTCATCCCGCGTTCCCCCGGCGTTGGCCGACGATGAAGGGGTTGAACTGGGCCGTGAACCGTTGCCCGCGGGCGGTGACGGTGACGCGGAACTCCCAGAACCCCTCGCGGTCGGTGGGCATGAGGCCGGCGTACACCCCGTCGCCGCGGGGCTCGAGCGTCACCCCGAATCGCCGGCGTGAGGCGGCTTGGTGGAAGAGCTCAACCGCGACGACGGCGTCGGTGATCGGGCTGCCGCCTTGGTCCTGAACACGCACGGCGAACCCGCCGGGACCATGGCCCGCCGGGTCCAGCGAGACGGCCCATCCCAGGCGGGCGTTGGCCTCGCGCTGACGCACGGTGTCGTCCCAGCGGACGGCCTTGCCGTAGTAATCGGGCTCGACCGCGACCGACCCGTCGGCGAGCGCGAGGTAGAGGGTGCTGAGCGTGATCATGACGTTGATCCCGATCAGCACGAAGATCATCCCGGGCCAGATGCCGCCCGAGCGGGGTCGATCGGCCTCGCACGAAACACTCGCGGCCGCGGGGTTAGTCTCCATCGTGATCCTCCGTGGGCTCGGTCGGCGTGGGGCCGTGCGGCCCGAGCAGGCCGTAGGTGGACTCGATCGCGAAGCCCGTGCCGTCGGCGACACGGATCGAGGCCCTGGCGTGCCCGGCGACGAACGCCGAGCGGGGGGTGTAGACCGCGAGCGAGAAGGTGCGCGTCTCGTGGGGGCGGACGGCGCGGTCGTCCTCGGCGACGACGGCCCTGGCCCCCGCGGGCTCGAGGACCTCGATGGCGTACGCCTTCTCCGCCTCGGTGCGGTTGGCGACGCGGACTTTGAGGTTGTTGACGACCTCGCCCGAGTCGAGGAGCGTGAAGGGCATCCCGCGGTTTCGGAGGATCGTCACGTCGGCGTCGGGGGCGTTCGCGAGCGTGTAGCCGAAGACCGTGAGCAGCACGGCGAGCACCGCCGGGTAGGCGATCACGCGCGGGCGGACGAGGTGGCGGGCCTTGTGCTCGACGGCGTTCTGCGAGCTGTAGCGGATCAGCCCTCGCGGGCGTTTGAGTTTGGTCATGACCGCGTCGCAGGCGTCGATGCACTGGGCGCACCCGATGCACTCGAGCTGCAGCCCGTTGCGGATGTCGATGCCCGTGGGGCAGGTCGCCACGCACAGCCCGCAGTCGACGCAATCGCCGGGGGACTTCGGCGTGGCGCCGGCCCCGCCGTCCACGACCGGGAGGGCGAGGGCGACGCCCTTGCCGAGGCGTCCGCGGGGCTCGCCGCGGAGGCGGTCGTAGGTGATGATCAACGAGTCGCGGTCGAGCATGACGGACTGGAATCGTCCGTAGGGGCAGGCGATGATGCAGGTGTACTCGCGGAAGTACCCGAAGTTGAAGAGGATCAGGCCCGTGGTGACCGCCATGACCACGAACGAGGTCGGGTGCTCGGCCGGGGACCGGCGGACCCACTGGGCCAGCGCCTCGACGCCCACGAAATACGCCAAGAACGTGTGGGCGAGGAAGAGCGCGAGGAGCAGGAAGGCGGCGAACTTGAGGGCCCGGCGGAGCGGCGTGCGGGCCGGCTTCCTCGCGCCGCCCGGGCGGCCCTCGAAGAGCCTCTCGATCGGGCGGAAGAGGAACTCCATGTAGACCGTCTGGGGGCAAGCCCACCCGCACCAGACCCGCCCGAACAGGGCCGTCACGAGGAGGACGGTCAGGAACACGCTCACGACCAGGAGGGCCAGGAGCAGCGTGTCGGTCGGGAGGAACGTTTTGCCCAGGATCGTGAACTCTCGGGCGGCGATGTCGAGCAGGATCGCCGGCTTGTCGTTGATCTTCAGGTACGGGATCAGGAAGAAGACCGCCATGAGGAGGTACGCGACCCCCCGGCGGGCGTGCCAGAAGCGGCCGGGGGAGACCCTCGGCTCGATCCACCGCCGCGAACCGTCCCTGTTGAGCGTCGAGAGGACGTGCTCCGGGGGTTCGAGCAGGGATCCTGGCATGCGTCCTTTCCGGCCGCCGGACGCGTCGATGGTCGGCGGCCACTCACTCGGCTACTTCGCGGGCCCGAATGGCGGGATGACCTCGCCCTCAGCGGGCCTGGGCCCGGGCAGGTTCTTCCCGCGCTGGGCGACCAGGAACGAGGAGAGCATCACGACCTCGTTGGTCGAGAGCTGGTGGCCCCAGGCCGGCATCGCCCCGCCCGCTGCCCCGTTCTGGATGACCTTCGCCAGGTCCATCGCGACCTTGACGTTCTTGTAGTGATGGTCGGTCATGTTGGGGCCGACCGAGCCCCCCTCGCCCTGCTGCCCGTGGCAGCTGGCGCACCGGCTGCGGAACATCGAGGCGCCCACCGCGAGCCACTTGGGGTCGTCGGCGAACCGCAGGATCGTCGCCTCGTCGAGCGTCAGCTCGCCGATCTCGGCGAACTGCTTGCGGAGCTCCGCGGTGCGCGTCGCTTCGAGGGTGTCCTGGATCGTCGGGACCTCCGGGTTCATCTCGTAGATCACGAAGTACGGGATCGAGAAGAGGATCGTGGCCCAGAAGATCGCGTGCCACCACCCCGGCGTCGGGTTGTCGTACTCCTGGATCCCGTCGTACTCGTGGTCCAGCACCTTGGGTTCGTGGCTCATGGGCGGCGCTCCGTCTGGGCGGCGTCTCGGGCGATGCGGACGCGGGCGTACGTGCGGTCGTGGGTCAATATCGGAGAGGCGGTGGCGGGGGAATCGTCGAGCGGGAGGCCGGCCTGGCGGTCCCGCTCGACCTTGGGCTCGAGCCAGACCCGGCGGGCCACGAGGGCGTAGACGCCGATGAACAGCACCATCGCCACCAGCGGGTAGATCGTCAGGTCCATCCCGCTCATCAGGTCGGTCAGGCTCACGGGGCGCCTCCTTCCGCCGGCGCCGGGTTCGTCGCGTCGCGGCCCAGCCGCTGCATGTACGCGATCAGCGCGGTGACTTTCTTGCCCTCGAGCCCGGGCTTCCCGCCCTGGGCGGCGATGGAGGCGGCGATCTCGGCGGCCTGGGCGCGGGCCATCCGCTCGGCGACGCCGTCCTTGACCGCCTCGCCGTAGGGCACCCCGAGCATCGCCATCGCGCGGACGCGGGATTGGATCGAGGCGAAGTCCAGGTCCTGCCCGAGCAGCCAGGGGTACGCCGGCATCGTCGAGTTCTCGGTGACCTGCCTGGGGTCCTCGAAGTGCAGCGCGTGCCACGCGTTCGATTGGCGGCCGCCCTCGCGGGCCAGGTCCGGCCCGATGCGCCGGCTGCCCCACTGGAACGGATGGTCGTAGACGAACTCGCCCGGCTTGCTGTACTCCCCGTACCGCTTCACCTCGGCGTAGATCGGTCGGATCATCTGCGAGTGGCAGTTGTAGCACCCCTCGGCGACGTAGATATCACGCCCGGCCAGCTCGAGCGGGGTGTAGGGCCTGACGCTCTCGATCGTCGGGACGTTCGACCGGATCAGGAACATCGGGATGATCTCGAAGAGCGAGGCGACGGCGACCGCGATCACCACGAAGACCGTGAACTTGATCGGGCGACGCTCCCAGACCCGGTGCCACCACATCGTGATCCAGACCTCGAGCCGCTTCCCGAACTCGACGTTCCCGGTGAGGCGGGTGGGCGGGGGCGTGGCCTCGGGGTACGAGCGCGACAGGCGCGGGGCCTCGTGGACGACCTCCTCGTAGACCGCGGGCCTGGAGCGCCAGGTCATGAAAAAGTTGACCGCGCCCAGGAGCGCCCCGAGGATGAAGATCGATCCCCCGACGACGCGGATCCAGTAGTAGGGCATGAGCCGCATCACGGTCTCGACGAAGTCGGGGTACTTGAGCTGCCCGACCTCGTCGAAGGCCCGCCACATGAGGCCCTGCGTGATCCCGCCGAAGTAGATGGGGATGATGTAGAGCAGGATGCCCAGGGTGGCGGCCCAGAAGTGGTACTCGGCGAGCTTGGTGCTCCACAGGCGCGTCTGGAAGAGGCGTGGGAGGAGCCAGTACATCATCCCGAAGGTCATCAGCCCGTTCCAGCCCAGGGCGCCCGAGTGGACGTGGGCGATGGTCCAGTCGGTGTAGTGGGAGAGGGCGTTGACGCTCTTGACGCTGAGCATCGGGCCCTCGAAGGTGGACATCATGTAGAAGGTGACGCCCGCGACGAAGAACTTGAGGACCGGGTCGTCGCGGAGCTTGTGCCACGCCCCGCGGAGGGTCAGGAGCCCGTTGATCCCACCGCCCCAGGAGGGCATCCAGAGCATGACGCTAAAGAGCATGCCCAGCGTGCTCGCCCACGAGGGCAACGCCGTGTAGTGCAGGTGGTGGGGGCCCGCCCAGATGTAGATGAAGACCAGGCTCCAGAAGTGGAGGATCGAGAGGCGGTAGCTGAAGACCGGGCGCCCGGCCGCCTTGGGCATGAAGTAGTACATCAGCCCCAGGAAGGGCGTGGTCAGGAAGAACGCCACGGCGTTGTGCCCGTACCACCACTGCATGAAAGCGTCCTGCACACCCGCGTAGACCGAGTAGCTCTTGAAGAGCCCCGCCGGGACCACCAGGCTGTTGAAGACGTGCAACACCGTGACCGTCACGATCGTCGCGATGTAGAACCACAGCGCCACGTACATGTGCCGCTCGCGCCGGTGCACCAGCGTCATGAAGAAGTTGGTCCCGAAGAACCCCAGCCACACCACCGCGATCGCCAGGTCGATGGGCCACTCGAGCTCGGCGTACTCCTTGCCCTGCGTGATCCCCAGGGGCAGGGTCAGGGCGGCCGACACGATGATCGCCTGCCACCCCCAGAAGTGCAGGGCGCTGAGCCGGTCCGACCACATCCGGGCCTTGCACAGCCGCTGCGTGGAGTAGTAGACCGCCGCGAAGATCGCGTTCCCCGCAAAGGCGAAGATCGCCGCGTTGGTGTGCAGCGGGCGGAGCCGCCCGAACGACGTGTACTCGAACCCCAGGTTCGCCGCGGGCCACGCCAACTGCACCGCGATCAGCAGCCCCACCAGGAACGCCACCAGACCCCACACCATCGTCGCCGTCAGGAACTTCCGCACGATCGCGTCGTCGTAGACGAACCGCTCCATCACCGCCCCCGTCACCCCGCCCCCTTCCCCAGCGGACACGGTGGATAAGGCGCGGCTCACGTGGGCTTCCGACATCGGTGACTCCCTTTGGCGATTGACCGGCCGTTCGATCGATTCAAACAAAAACCATACAACGGCGCATAGAAAGCGACTTGTTGATCCTCAAATATTCTCGACCGGGAAGCCTTATCAGTCAAGCCTCGCGATAAAAAACCATTGTGCCGTGAAATGCACCGCCATCGACGCCGATCCTGTGAGGGTTGTATTGGAGACTACTGGCGTGCTTTGTCTTGATGTTTATGCTGCCGCGGGTACACTTCCCGTGATGCTGGGGATGTCGCCATGCTGAGCCAGTCTGCGGGATACGCCGCCACCGCCTTGGGGCAGGTCGCCGCCGCGGGAGGGCGGCCCATCTTGGTCAAGGAGATCGCCGAGGCCTGCGATATCCCCGGCTCGTACCTCGCCAAGGTCATCCAGGTCCTCGCCCGCAAGGGGATCGTCACCACCCAGCGGGGCATCGGGGGCGGGGTCACCCTCTCGCGCAGCCCCACCGAGATCACCCTCTACGACCTCTGCGTCGCCCTCGACGACCCCTGCGTCGCCAACCGGTGCATGCTCGGCGTCGCCCCCTGCTCCGACGAGCGGGCCTGCCCGGCCCACAAGTTCTGGTCCGGGCACCGCGAGCGATGGAACACCTACCTCAAGGCCACCACCCTCGCCGACATCGCCGCCTTCGAGCTCCGACGGCGTCTCAAGCCCGCCCAGCCCGGCCCCGCGTCCGCCACGCTGACCGTCGGCGGCGGCCCCGCCAAACCGATCGATCCGCGCCCGTCACCCTGATTCCCCCCCTCCCCCCCCGTGCTCTTCCCCGATCGGCGGCCCGCCTCTTCCCATGCCGGCGTTCGGCCCCGTCCTGTCGCATTCGCCACGCCCGTCGGTCCCAAGAAACCTCGGTGAAGCTGCCCGGCGGGGTTGCGTTTTCACGCCCGTGGGGCATATTTACTGACCACGATCGACGATCCAGTCTCCCGGGAGTTTGAAGGATGCGCACGGTTTCGCTGGTGGCGTGCCTGGGCCTGGCGGCCGCCGCCCCGATCGCGTCGGCGCAGTGGTCGGTCGTCAACCTCAACCCGCCGGACGGGCAACGGTCCTTCGCGCAGGGCGTCGGGGCCTCGGGCCAGGCCGGGTGGAGCCGGATCGGTGCCGTCGACCGCGCCAGTCTCTGGCTCGGGTCCGCCGGATCACGGATCGACCTTCACCCCGCCGGGTCCGACTTGTCGTATGCCTACGGCGTCGCGGGCGGGCAGCAGGTCGGGTACGCGAGGTTCGGGGCCGATTTCCACGCCGGGCTGTGGCGAGGGTCGGCCGCCTCGTGGGTTGATCTCCACGTCGCCGGCGCCCGCGAATCGCAGGCCCGCGCCACCGACGGCGAGCGCCAGGTCGGGCTCGTGGTCACGGGCGACGGCGTCACCCGCGCGAGCCTCTGGTCCGGCACGCGTGAGTCCTGGATCGACCTCACGCCCGCCGGCGCGACGTTCTCCCGCGCCCTGGGCGTCTCGGGCGACGCGCAGGTCGGGCAAGCCACCGTCGGCGGCCTCGGGCGTGCCTCGCTCTGGCACGGGGCCGCGGGCACGTGGGTCGACCTCAACCCCGCCGGCGCGGGGGGCGGCTCGCTCGCCCTGGGTGTGTTCGGCGGGCAACAGGTCGGGGCTGTGGCCCTCCCGGGGTCGCTCGCGGCCGGGCTCTGGCACGGGTCCGCCGATACGTGGGTGAGCCTTCATACGGCCGGGTTCACCGAATCGACGGCCTACGCGACCGACGGCACGAACCAGGTCGGCCGGGCCCGCGTGGGCGGCGGGGTGAACCGCGCTTCGCTGTGGCGAGGTACGGCCGGCTCGTGGGTCGACCTGCACGCCCTCATCTCGGCCGATTACACGTCCTCCGAGGCGACGGGTGTCTGGAGCGACGGGCAATGGACCTACGTCAGCGGGCACGGCTTTCACCGCGCCCGCAACCGCAGCGAGGCCTTGCTCTGGAGGACGCCCGTCCCCGCGCCGTCCCCGGCCGCGGCGTTCATGATCGCGGGCCTCGCCGCCGCTCGTCGCCGGCGTCCTTGAACGCGACCGATCCCCGCCCGCCCCCAAGGCCCCGAAACTCCACCCGCGGCGTCGCTCCGCGGCTTTGCCCGGGCGGCGAGCCGACGTACGATCCGGCGTGCGCGGGCGTAACTCAGTGGTAGAGTGACAGCCTTCCAAGCTGTACGTCAGGGGTTCGAATCCCCTCGCCCGCTTTCGAGACCGGTCCTTCCGAGCGCCGGCGGTACACTCCGCCCATGCGCTCGATCCTCCGCGTCGTTCTCTGCTTTGTCTCACTGATCGGTCCGTGGCCCGCGGTCGCCGCGGCGGACGATGGGCCGTCGGCGCACTGGGCGGCGATCGTCAAGGCGGCCGGTGAACGGTTTGGCGGGGCCGGCGAGCGGGCGGCCTCGTTCCTGGCCGAACACCGTCCCCCGCGGGACGACGCCGTCGATCCCGAGGTCGTCTTCGACGCGATCGGCGTGGCGCTCAAGGCCCGTGAGACCTACCCGTGGGCCAAGGGCGTGCCCGACGACCTGTTCTTCAACGACGTGGTCCCGTACGCCGTCCTCGACGAGCCCCGGGCGGCGGTCCGATCGCGGGTGTACGGGCTCGCGGGACCGATCGTTAAAGACGCCACGACGGCGGCGGAGGCGGCCCAGGCCCTCAACCGAGACCTGTTCAACGCCGCGAAGGTGAAGTACAGCACGCAGCGTCGCCGGGCGAACCAGAACCCGCTCGAGTCGATGGAGCAGGGTCTGGCGTCGTGCACGGGACTCTCGATCCTGCTGGTGGAGGCGTGCCGGAGCGTGGGGATCCCCGCGCGGGTGGCCGGGGTCGCGTCGTGGGCGGGCCGCGATGGGAACCACACCTGGGTCGAGGTCCACGACGGGGAGCGGTGGCGGTTCACCGGCGCGGCCGAGCACGACCCGGCGGGGCTCGACCGCGGGTGGTTCACCGGCGCGGCGGCCGGCGGCGTCGAGGGGCACGCGCGGTACGCCGTCGTCGCGTCGTCGTGGCGCACGACGGGCACCTCGTTCCCCCTGGCGTGGAGCCCGCGCGACCCGAGCGTGCCCGGCGTTGACGTGACGGCCCGGTACGCCGCGATGGGTTCGCACGCCGGCGGGGCGACGGTCGGCGTCCGCCTGTGGGCCTCGCGCGGCGGGTCCCGCCTCGCCGCGGAGGTCGTGGTTTCCGCGCGTGCGCCGGGCGGCGACCCCGCCGAACACCGCGCCCGGACGTTCGCGGACCCCGACGACATCAACCGGCTCGCCGAGGTCCCCGCCGACGCGTTCGCGTCCCCCCCGGCGGGTTCGATGTCCTTCACGCACGGGGGCGAGGCTCGCACGATGCCGATGCCGGCCGCGCCCGCGGGCGGGCGGGTGATCGAGGTGTTCTGGGACGAACTCCCGCTCTCGGAGGACGCGGCCAAGGCCCAAGCCCTGCGGTCGTGGCTCTCCCACGCGGACGCCCACCGCGACGCGTGCGCCGCGGACCTCGCCGCGGACCTTGTCAAGGCCGCCGGGCACGAGATGAGGCTGCTGCGGCGAGAGTTCGGTGAAGCGCCCGAAGGCGGGCGGAGCCTGTGGATCTCGCTCCACGGCGGGGGAGGCGCGCCGGCGGAGGTCAATGAACGCCAGTGGAAGAACCAGATCCGGCTCTACGAGCCCGCCGAGGGGATCGTCGTCGCGCCCCGCGCGCCCTCCGACACCTGGAACCTCTGGCACCGCCCCGAGGTCGACGCCCTGCTCGCCCGGCTGATCGAGTCCGCGGTCATCGTGTGGAATGTCAACCCCGACCGGGTTTACCTGATGGGCTACTCGGCGGGCGGTGACGGGGTGTACCAGCTCGCCCCGCGACTGGCCGACCGCTTCGCCGCCGCCGCCATGATGGCCGGGCACCCCAACGACGCCTCGCCGATCGGCTTGCGGAACCTCCCGTTCGCGATTTTCATGGGCGGGAACGATGCGGCGTACAACCGCAACGCCGTCGCCCGGCAGTGGGGGGAGCGGCTGGCCCAACTCGCCGCGGACGATCCCGGCGGGTACCCGCACCGCGTGACCATCTACCCGGACGCGGGGCACTGGATGAACGGCAAGGACGCCGAGGCCCTGCCGTGGATGGCCGGGTTTTCTCGCCACCCGTGGCCCCGGCGTGTCGTGTGGCGTCAGGGCAACACGCCGCACGAACGGTTCTACTGGCTCGCCGTGGACCCCGCCGACGCGACCCCGGGGCGGGAGATCCGGGCAGCCGCGGACGGCCAGACCATCACGCTCGAGGCCGACGGCCCACTCGCCGTCGAACTCCTGCTCCACGACGACCTGATCGACCTGGATCAACCCGTGCGCGTCACGGCGAACAGGCGGGCCGTCTTCGAGGGCGTGATCCCACGGACCGAGCAGGCGATCCGCCGATCGCTCGCCCGGCGCCCCGACCCGGCCATGGCCGCGACCGCGGCCGTGCGGGTGACCATCCCGCGGGCCGAACCCGCGGAACCGGCCGATCGGTAGGCGGGGCTCACCCCCGGGGCGACGCCGCGATCCTCGCCTCCGTGCCGCGGATATTGGCCAGCCCCCAGCCCTTCATGGCGTCGATGACGGGGAAGAGCGAACGCCCCCTCGCGGTCAGCGTGTACGCGGAACTCCCGGCCCTGGCCTTCGAGGGCGAGGCGTCGATCAGCCCCGCGTCGCGCAGCCGGACCAACCGATCACTCAGGATGTTGGTCGCGATCTTCTCGGGCGAGCCGGCGAACTCGTGGAAGTGCGACTTGCCGGCGAACAGGTCGCGGATCACCAGCAGCGTCCACTTATCCCCGATGAGATCGAGCGTGCACGCGACGGGGCAGACGGACCTCCGCTTTTTCGCCGGCATACGACCCTCCGCTCACGGCGCACGGGCTCGGGCCTCCCCCGACTCACCGCCCGGGGGCGTCCCCGTCGGTCCCGCCCGGGGGACCGTATTCGACAAAGGCCTCGGCGTCGAGCCGACGGAGGGCCTGCCCCCACGTGGGCGGGACGGCCCAGGCCGGCCAGGATTCGCGGACGAACTTCGCCCGGCGCACCGCCGGGAGCCCGGCCCGGATCGCCGCCGAGTGGACCGGCGACGTGACGAACCGCTCCATCGCGGCCTCGTCCCGCCAGACCGTCATGGTCCAGACCTCGTCCCCCAGCACCCGCGTGCGCACGGAATGGCCGATGTAGCCCTCGTGGTTCGGCAGGTCGCGGATCACGCGGCGCGTGTGGTCGTCGAACTCGCCCCGGTCCGCGCGGCCCAGCTGCGCCTGCGTGATGACGACGACCACGCGATCCCCCGCCCCGGGATTGATCACCCCGCGGTCCTCGTCATACCCCGTGCCGGCGAACGGCGAGGCCAGCGCGCACCCCGACAGCCCGAGGACGCCCAGGGCCAACGCCGCGGCCCCGCCCATCCCCGCCATCACCCACGCGAGTCGGATCCTCCGATATCGGTCACGCCGAGACGTCGGGTGCAACGGTCTATCTGGATTCGCCATGCCGTGAGAATAGAGCGTAAGTTGTAAAATGCAAGTAAAGCGCGGAAGGTTCGAAGCAAGCCACGGGCGCATACCCCGGAACCGGCGGTGGACCACGCGCCCGTGCGGGGTCCACCCTCCCTCGGCGTCGAGAAACCGAGCGATGACGAGCGCGTACGCCCCGCCCTCGTTCATGCCCCGCGGCACACCAACGTCATGCACCTGCCGGGGGCGGGCATCCCACTCCGGACGGCACAGGCCGCGATGGGCGCACCGACCCGAGCATAGCGGTCAGCCCATCGCGCAGAGCTACGCTCCATCATGAAGGCAGCGGTCTACTCCACGTTCGGTCCACCCGAAGTCGTGCGGATCCAAGAACGTCCTGATCCGATCCCCACCGAACAGGACGTGCTCATCCGCGTGCACGCCACGACGGTCACGACCGCGGACTGGCGGGTTCGGGCCAGGGTCATGCCCGCCCCGATCTTCACCCTCATCGCTCCGCTTGTCCTGGGGCTGCGTGGGCCGCGCAAGCCGGTGCTCGGGACCGAATGCGCCGGCGTCGTCGAACGCGTGGGCGCGCGCGTCACGGCGTTCCGGCCCGGCGACCGCGTGATCGCCGTCACCGACTTCCGCATGGGGGCGCACGCCGAACTCGTCTGCGCGAGAGAAGGCTCCGCGCTGACCACCGTGCCCGCGAATCTCTCGTTCGATCAGGCCGTGGCGATCCCGTTCGGCGCCCTGGTCGCGCTCCGGTACCTGCGCGACCTCGCGCGTGTCACGGAGGGCCAGCGAGTGCTGGTGATCGGCGCTTCGGGCGCCATCGGCGTGGCCGCCGTGCAGTTGGCTCGGCGTCTGGGCGCGCACGTGACGGGGGTGTGCAGCACCGCGAACGTCGCCCTCGTGCGATCGCTGGGCGCCGCGGCGGTCATCGATCGGCTCACGGAGGACTTCCGCCAAGGCGGGGCCGTGTACGACGTGGTGCTCGACACCGTGGGCGCGACCTCGTTCGCGGAGTGCAAGAACCTGCTCACGCCCAGCGGGCAGTTCCTCGCCGTGCTCATGGGGCTGACGGAGTTCGGCCAGATGGCGTGGACCCGGCTCGCCGGCGGCAGGCGCGTGAGGGGAGCGATCGTGTCCGCGAGCAAGGCCGACCTCGTGCACCTGATGAGCCTGGCGGAGGCCGGGCACCTCAAGCCCGTCATCGACAGCATGTACCCGCTGCGGCAGATCGTCGAAGCGCACCGCCGGGTCGATAGCGGCCGCAAAGTCGGGAGCGTGGTCGTGACCGTGCCCTGACTCGATCCCCCGCTCACCGCGCCGGGCCGCCCACCCACGCGATGGCGAAGCCGTCGTACCCTTTCGAGCCGACCGTCTGCAGCACCGACGCGAGCACGCCCGCCGACGCCCCCATCCGCTCGATCGCGTCGAGCGACCCCCGCACGCGGGGATCATGGCCGGCCGTGTCAGCGATGGCGCCCCCCCGCACCACGTTATCGACGATGATCACCCCGCCGGGCCGGGTCAACCCAAGGGCGCGCTGAAAGTACGCGCCGCTGTTCTCTTTGTCCGCGTCGATGAACACCAGGTCGAACGGCCCGGCCCCCTCGCTTTCGAGCGCCCCGATCACCTCTAGCCCGCGACCGCAGCGCACGCTGACGCGGCCCCCGATCCCGCCCAGGCGGAACGTCTCCTCCGCCGACGCCGCTCGGGCAGGATCCACCTCGACCGTGACAACCCGCCCGCCCGGCGCCAACCCCTCGGCCAGCCACGCCGTGCTGTAGCCGCCGAGCGTCCCGATCTCGAGCACCCGGGCCGCGCCGGTCAGCCGCGCCAGGATCTCCAGCAGCCTCCCCATGGACGGCGTCACGTTGATCTCCGGCAACCCCAGCTCCGCGCACCGCCGCGCCGCGACCTCGACGCCGCGAGGCAACGCCCCAGCCATCCGCTCGCACACGTCATCCACCGCCCGCCACAGTTCGGCTGCACCGTCCATGGCGCATGCTACGGCCCGCGAACGCGCCGCGCCCGCCGGCGGGCGAACGAAACGCCGTCGGCGTCATCGCCCGCGGAAGGTCAAGCCTCGGCGTCGACCGCCACGAGGTCATCGACGGGCTGGCCCGCGTCGAGATGGTGTGGGGGGGCGAGGCGGGACGGAGGCCGTCATCAAGACCGACGACCGCGGCCGGACCATCGACATCCATGCCCTGCGGCACACCTTCGGCACGCACCTGTCGAAGGCGGGCGTCCCCCTGCGGACGGCCCAGGCCGCCATGCGACACAGCGATCCGAGCCTCACGGCCAACGTCTACACCGACCCGAAACTGCTCGACGTGGCCGGGGCGGTGGCGAGCCTGCCAGATCTGCCGCTGGGCGGAATAGGCGAGCGAATGGCAGCGGTGGCCGCTCGCTGAGGGGCCCACACGGGATGCCCTATTTGGTCACGCTGGCGTACTTGATCGGGTTCGCCGCGCCCCGCTTCCGAAACTCGTCCGGCACGCGCTTGCCCACGTACATCTTCTGGATCTGCTCAGGTGCCTCGCGGCCGACGAACCCGTAGCGGCCAGGTACATCCTGTCGTCCAGGAAAGTTGGCCGCAGTCGCTTCCAACCAATCGTCGGCGATGAACGCCCCCTTGATCACGCCCTGCACCGTCGCGAGGATAACCTCGGCTTTCTTCGCTTTCGCCGGGCTGATCTTCCACGCGTAGCGAGTCGCTTCGTACAGAGACGATTCGCTCAAAGCGCTGCGGTTGACGCTGATCAGCACGGCGTTGTGGCGGAACCTGGCAGGCTCCGCGGCGTATTCGCGGATGATCTCCATCGCGTGCATCGCGCCGAACTCGTTCCCGCCCACGCCACCCGCCTCGTTGGTGAGGCCGGGATAAGCGTCCATCAGTGCGGACTCGACTTCGAAGGCCGTCGCATCGTCCATCCCGTGCCGGTGGATGACGTGCGCCACCTCGAACCCCGCCAGCCGGATCTGCCGAATGCGTTTCATCTTGTTGTCGAGATCGTCGCCCTCGATGCCCTGCTCACCCCGGATGTGGGCGAAGACTCGGTTGCCCTTCCCCTTCCCGACGTAAAACGACTCGCCGTTGCGCGGGTCGATCAGGCGGTAGACGTACGTCTTGAGCCTCTCGATGACCTCGGGGGGAAACGCTTCAGCGTGCTGGTGGTCCATAGTGACCATGATTGTCCGCGATTGGGCACGGCGTCGTTGGCACCGTCCATGAGCAACCCCCGCGCCGCCCGCCGATCGACAGCCTCATCCCCGCCACACCTTGCACAACCGCTTGCACAACCGCTTGCACCTGCGCTTGCACACGCGCTTGCATAAGCGAGCGTCCACCCAGGTCATTCCCTGTCATCGTCGGGCCGTTGGCCTCGATCCGGCCGCCCCCGCCCACCCCGCCAGAACTCGCGGAA
The DNA here is from genome assembly GCA_015200025.1 of Phycisphaeraceae bacterium. Lineage (GTDB taxonomy): Bacteria > Planctomycetota > Phycisphaerae > Phycisphaerales > UBA1924 > UBA2396. Next base: position 2,956,391 of record CP054186.1, read on the forward strand.
TCTGCGGGGTTTGTCAACGAGAAGCCGCCGGTGTCATCGTGTGACATCGGCGGCGCTCAAAGCGGGCGATCGGGATCGAACCGACGACATTCAGCTTGGGAACTCGTCCGCACAGACGTTACGGCTATACACCGGAAGTCACCGAAACGCATAAAACACTGGCAAAACCAGTGTTTTTCGCGTATAATAGAGGTGGCGCATGTCACCGTAAGTCACGGGAGAATACGCCGAAATCGAAGCTCGTTTCTCCCGTATTCTCCCGCCGCGAATGGAGGGCTGGTCTGTGCGGACAGTCACCGACGATCGCAAGTTCAAGTTCACCGACACGCGGCTGGAAGCGTGGCGTCCCACCGAGGGCGAGGTGTATCTACATGACACCGAGCGCCCGAACCTGCTGCTGCGCATCAGCCCGAAAGGTGCCAAGACGTTCTATTTCTGCCGCACCGACCGGAGCGGCAAGACAGCGAAGCAGCGTGTCGGTCCCCTGGGCGAGTGGACAGTGGAACAGGCCCGCGCCCGCGTGGACGTGCTGAACGGGCAGACGGTCGAAGCCGGTGGCGCTGTGCCCAAGCGGGATCGTCCATCCACGCACACCCTGGGCGATGCCTTCGCCGACTACATCACCTTCCGAGAGGGTGAGGGCGGGCGCTCGGTCTACCAGCAGCGGCGCATGTACGCCCTCTATCTGGAGCGCTTCGCCCACGTCCTCATGGACGAGATCGACGAGGTTTGGGTGGAGCGGAACATCAAGCACGCCGTGGCCCGTGGCGACGGCCTGGACGAACGCCGGAAGGCGCTGCGCCGGAGCGGCGGCACCTACACGGCCAACAACGTCCTCGTCCTGTTCCGCGCCGTCTATGCCCGCTACTTGAAGGTCAACAAGTTGAAGGGGAAGCGTGCGAACCCCTGTGTGGATGTTCCGCTGTACCCCACTTCCCGCCGCGAAGAGTGCATGAGTCCCGAGGAAATCAAGCGTTTCCTTGCCGCTATCGACACCTTCAAGCGCGAGCATTGCGTGTTCAAGCACACGCGCCCTGGGCGCGGCATGTTCAAGGGCCAGCCCATTGAATCACGGATCGCGCTGGCCGACGTGCTGTTCTGCTGTGTCACCCTGGGCCAGCGCCGCGGCGCGGTGGCCGGGATGCGCTGGACCGATCTTCGGCTGAACGGCGACGATCCGACGTGGCGAATCCCGCCGATCAAGGGCAACAAGTCCCGCAAGTGGAAGACGATTCACCTGCCGCCGAAGGCCGTTGAACTGCTGCGGGAGCGTCGCCAGCGCTCCGGGGACGGTGAGTACGTTTTCCCCGGCGCTCGCGGCACGGCGAAGGTCAAAGACCCCCGGAAGGTCTACCACAAGATTCTCGTCATCGCGGGCATCGACAATCCGCACCTGACCATTCACGACCTGCGGGCCGCGTTCGTCACCTTGGGCGTCGTCAAGGGCAAGACCACCGAGGCTATCGCGGCGGCGGTCGGACACGACTCGCCCGACACAACCACCGAGCACTACGTTCGTCTGTCGAAGGCGCAGAAGCGCAGCGTTACGCACGAGATCAGCGCCGCCATGTTCGAGGAGGAAGCGGCATGAGCATCGCACACACCCCCAACTTCAACTCTCTGTCGCCGGATGAGCAGGTACGAGTGCTCACGCAGTTGGGCTTGGGATGGGCACCCCTGCCCGGCACGGATCAGTGGTGGGTCCACCCCGACCGCCTGGGTCACGTCGATGCGGGACCGAAGAAGGGCCGCGAGACAGAATGCGTCGCTGCCTTGGCGAGCATCGCCCTAGCCAACCCGGATGATGAGAGCACGCGGCGGTTGATCGCCCTGGGACGTGATGCTGGTGGAGTGCGGACACCCGAGTTCCATGCCGCTCTGGTGGAATGGGTCCGGGAACGTCTCGTGCGGGCGCTCCCCATCCCCGATTCGCTCCATCGGGAGTGGTCGCCGAAACTCTGACTTGTCCGCATAGTCCGAGAGAGGTATGGTGAGGGGCTAAGCGGTTGCCCGCTCAACGCAACTGCACTATGATGATGGTGTCCGACATACTTTGGATCTAACAGGTGATTCAGGGCTGGAAGAGTGCCCATCATCGGAAACGGTCCTGCTGGTGCTGCTGGTTTTTACCACGCACCGGGAGGCCGTTGTTGTTTTTGACCCGGTGAACAGTTCACCCCCGACGTGCCGCCCCGGTGCCTCACAAGAGGAATCGAGGTATGGCAACTGTCGATGATCGTCTGATGCCGCCCGACGAGGCGGCGGAATACCTGGGCGTTTCGCTCAGCACACTCTCAAACTGGCGTGTCCTGCGGATTGGCCCGGCGTACACGAAGGCCGGGCGACTCATCCGCTACCGCGTGAGCGCACTGGTCGCGTATCTCGCGTCCCGCAACGTCGGCACGTCGGACCAGCCCTTGGCGAAGGGCGGTGTTGCGTGCTGAACGAAGCCGACTTCCTGCGCTCCGAGATTGCCGACCTGCGCCAGCGCGCCGAGCGCGCGCGTTCGCACGCTCCCCGTGGTGCCGCGTTGCCGCCCAAGGGCGACCCGCACCGTGATGTCTGGTACGAACTGAGCATCGCATCAAACCGGCTGGAGAATCGCCTGCGGGAGGTTGAAGCAAGTCGGTGGACTTGCGGGGTGGCGAAGTGACGACACCGCCGCTGAAGTGTGTGCCCGAGGTGGCTTGGGAGTTCCTGAAGGCCCTGTCGCCTGGAACCTCTGAGTTGATCCTGTCCATCACGCCCACGGGAGGAAATCCCTTCGGGCGTCGGTACACCGTGGATCAGCGGGGCGAGTTCATCGCCAACCTGCCGAGTGCGAATGACCGGCTCGATACCTATTTCTCGATCAATCTGCCGCGCGAGGTGATGCACAAGAAGCCCAAGAAGTCAGACCTGGGCACCATCCGCGCCGTGTTCGTTGACCTGGACCCCGACAAGGGCAAGCCCGCTGACGAGGAACGCGAGCGCATCAAGGCCGAGACAACCGACGATGCGCTGAAGGCCAAGGGCCTGCCGCTGCCGACCGTTCGCATCTATTCCGGTGGCGGGTGCTGGTTGTTCTGGTTGCTGGCCGAGTTTGTGACCGTGCCCGCGTGGGCGAGTCCGAACGAGATGCCGGAGATCGTGCGCCGCGTCGATGGAATCGGGCGACGGATTGCGTCCCTCTTCCCGCACGGTGATTCGTGCTTCAACATGGATCGAATCGCACGCTTGCCGGGGACGGTGAACTGGGCGAGCCTGAACCCGAACAAGCCCGGACGCCCGGATGCGCTTGCATCGGTGGACTTCATCGACATCACGCGGCGCTATTGCCTGGAGGACTTCCCCGAACCTCTGTACGAAGCCCAACGGCAGAGCGAGAACAAGCCCGTTGCCGCTGAACTTCCTGCTGATCCTGATAAGTCGGTGACGCTTGATGATCTTCCCACCGAGGAAATGCAACGGGTGGCGCAGCACGGGCGCGACACCGAGGACGTGACCCGCTGGGCGAAGGGCAATGGCGATCTCGACAAGTCCAAGATGCTTCACTGGTTTTTCTGTGAGTGCATCCGACGCGGCGTGAGTCAGGCGAAGGCGCTGGGGTTCGCACTCGGCACCTTCGGCATCGCTCAGGCATTCAAGAACAAGGGCAAGCCGCCGCGTGACTACGCATACGACCAGTGGGTGAAGGCTCAGGCAGCCGAGGCGCAGAAGGGCCGGCGCAGCGCCGGGACCGTTGCCGCAGTTGCGGGGTTCGTATGCGATGAGAACGGCACGCCGATCGCGCAGAGTCAGGCGAACATTCGCACCGGCTTCAATCAACTGGGTGTCAAACTCTGGTGGGACGACTTCGCCGACCGCCTTTGCATCGAAGGGCTGGACGGGTTCGGACCATACATCGACGATCCCGCCGCGAACCGCCTGCGGCTGCGCCTGGATTCCAAGTTCGGATTCCTCCCTTCCGCCGAGTTGTTCAACAACGTGGTGATGGACGTGGCGTTCGACAATCGGCGCAACCCTGTCGCCGAATACTTCGCCGAGGCCCAAACGAAGTGGGACGGCCAGCCCCGACTTGATCGCGTCCTCATCGACTACTTCGGCGCTGAGGACACCGCGCTGAATCGCGCAATCGGTTCCATCGTCTTCAAGGCTGCGGTGCGCCGCGTGCGCAACCCCGGCTGCAAGTATGACGAAATCCTCGTGCTCGAATCGGAGCAGGGGCAGAACAAGTCCACGGCCTGGCGCATCCTGGCCGTGAATGACCGCTGGTTCACCGACGATCTCCCCTTGGGCGCGAAGACCAAGGAAGTGATGGAGGTAGTCGAGGGCGTCTTCATCGTTGAGTTGTCAGAACTGAAGGGGATGAAGCAGGGCGAAGTCGAATCCATCAAGTCGTTTGCGTCACGGCAGGAGGACCGCGCCCGCATGGCCTACGGGCGATACACCTCGTACCGCCCGCGCCGGTTCATCATGGTGGGCAGCACGAATGACCGGAAGTACCTGCGTGACGGCACCGGCAATCGTCGGTTCTGGCCCGTCGCCACGGGCTTCATCGACATTGCGAAGATCAAGGCCGACCGGGATCAGCTCTGGGGCGAGGCCGCGACGCGCGAGGCGGCGGGCGAATCCATCCGGCTTGATCCTTCACTCTGGGGCGACGCTGCCAAGGTGCAAGGCGAGCGCGAGGACTCCGGCCCCGTTGACGAATACTTGCGTGACCTGATCGGAGATCGCGCCGGTGTCATCGTCACCGAAGACCTGTGGAAGGTGCTCGGCAAGCCACTGGCGGGCCAACGAGATCAGCGGGCGATGCAATCCCTGGGCGCTGCCATGCGGCGGCTCGGGTGGAGTCGTCCCAACAAGTCCGGCCAACTTCGATTCGGCGGCACGCGGCTGACCTGCTACGCCAAGGGCGACAACCGGGCGCGGCTGAAGTTCGACCAGAACGAGCGGGGCGAGTGGTCGGTGGTCGAAGTGCTGACGCCCCCGGACGACTACGGCGTGCTCACCGGCCTGGGTACCGACGATCTACCCGGCCCTGCTGTCGAGATCGCAGAGGACATCGAAGAGGGAGGTGAGGCTTGATCTCGTCTAGCCCCTCACCTGCCTGTCTAGGCCCGCAAGGGTCGGAATCGGCGATGGGACGCTGGGAACGCGGGTGTCTACTGCGCATGGGGGTCTGCCCCCTGGTGCGCAACACTTCCCCGGACGGGCATGATGCCGTACCCCTCGTCACTCACGGTAGTGGTGCCACGTCTCACCAGTATCTAAAGGATGAAAAAGGGGTAGACGGAGTAGACGACCTAGACACCGGCCCTGGGACCACAGCAACGCGGCTTCCGCTGTGCGTGGGCTGTCTGGGGTGGATAGACGCTGGGTCAGACGCGCTCCCGCGTCGGCAGGCGATCAACACCCTTTCGGCCCCATCGACCCATAAGCCGCCTCCCGCGCCCGAGGCACAGCCCGAGAACATCGAATCGAACTCCCGACGTTCTGCTGGCGGATCAGACCGCCTCACCGTGGCCCGTGAATGTCGGGCCTGTGACGCTGCCAGCCGCGATCTTCCCGGACATCGGACCCATTCTCCCGTGGCGGGAGAAACCACTCGGCGCTATCGGTCCATCCACCCACAGCCGCAACGTTCCCGGTCCATCCGTTATGGGGCCGGGGGAGGGGGTGATAAGAAAAATCCGAACTTACGCCGTACCTCCTCCCCTCTAAGTCCACGGCGGGCACCAGTTTCAATGGAGCGGTTTTTGTTAGGTATCCACCAGCCATGACCATGAGTACGAACCCACCAAACCCGATCACCCCAACGCCGGTCGATGATGCCTGGGCGCTGCCGCCATCGCCGACGCGCGAGTGCGCCCTGTCCGGGCCGTGCTTTGCGAAACTCGTGGACGCATCCAAGCGCGGCGGCTGGGAAGCCGTGTGGACCGCCTGGGCCGAAGGCGAGTTCGTCACCGAGATCAACCGCCTGGGAAATCCGATTCAGCGCCCGCGCCGTCGGCGCACGCTCGGTCGGATTCTCGACCGCCGCTCCGATCTCCGCGCCATCCTGGACGAGGCCGCGCAAGAGAAGCGAAGCCGCTTGATCGCGGAACTGGAAGACGAGATCGAGAAGATCGCGCTGGGTCCGGGCGACATCACTCAGGACTTCAATAAGCAAGGGCAGGTCACGCGGGTTCGCACCGACAAGCGCAACAAGGTGTGGGCGATCCTGCAACTGCTGAAGGCGCATGACGACCGCTACACCGACCGCCGCAAGGTGGAAGTTGAAGGGCAGGTTGACCACCGCCATGCGCACGCACACCTAGTCGGCAACAGCGGCGGGTATTCGGTGGACTTCGAGTCCGCACAAGCGGCGCTGAGCGCGGACGAGGCCCGCACACTCATGGTTCTATTGGAGAAGATCGAGAATGCCCGCTTGGAGCGTGCCCGCGTGGGGCAGCGTCAATCTCAGCCCGCGCTTCCTCCCGGAGATTCACAATGAGCAGCCGCCGTAGTTTCCTCGAACTGAAGGCCCGCATGGGCGCGTTGACCGAGGCCGAGCACGCCGAGTTGGAGCGCATCAAGGCCGACCGGAGTTACACCTACATCAACAACTACGGAGTGCTCGTCAGCACAGTGCGCGACTACACGCTTGAAGAATGGAAAGCGCACCGCGAGAAGGTCAACGCGGAATCGCAGGCGCGGAATCGTCAGTTGATAGAGGAGAAGGACAAATCGACCGGCGGCGATTCCTGACGCTGCCAGAGTCCCCCGGAGTGCCCTAACGGGCGCGAGCGTCACCGGGGTTTCGCGGATTAGGTCACTCCGGCCCGGACTTGTCGTCCGGGTGCGGGGTTTACAGCCCGGTCGGATGGTCCGTCTGGGTTTCGCACCGTGTGTCTGTTGGAGCACCCTGATATGGATATGTCCTTCTCCCCGAGTGTTGATCCCGCGATGGCCGAGGCCATTGCCGATCAGTTCACCCTCTCTCACGGCGCGGACGGCCAGCCCGTCCGTCACGCCGGATACACCGCTGGGCGCGCCGTTCTCGCGGCGCTCTACGAAACCTCAAACGCGCTGTCCAGCGCCGAACTGGACATCAAGCGTGCGGGTCTGACCGATCCGGCGACGGTTGACCGCCTGCGCCGGGCAGCCGTGAACAAGATGAACGGCGTGCGCAAGTCCGCATCCGATGGACTCGCGGCGCTTCAGGCTCACGTCGATCAGATCAACGCGGGCATCGACACAGACTTGGGAATCCAGACGGCGCGTACCGACGTGAACGAGAACGCCCGCGCCGGGGAGATTCGTTCGTTCATTCGGTCCCTGCCCCAGCGCGAGCGTCCCGAGACGATCCGCAAGGCAATCAGCGACGGTGATACCGCCGTGGCCGCTGCGGTCCTGGGCGCGTCGCCTCTGGCGTCGGGCCTGACGCGGAAGGAACAAGAGTTCGCGCGCTACGAGGCCGAGGAACGATTCTGCAAACCCGCCGTTCAACTGCGCGATTCCATCGGCAAGATGGTCGGGCTGGTCGAAACGGCCATGAGCGCCACGGAGAAGCGATTCGGCCCGCTGACCGGCGCGGGAGACTCGCCCGCTGCGAAGGCCGCGCGTTCGCTCGCGGCGCTGGAAGGGGGTCAGCAGTAATGGTGGACAATGCCCCCAACCCGACCGAACTTCAAGCCACCGTTGACCGGCTGAATACGTTGGCCGGTGGCGTCCGCAAGGCCCTGGGCCTGGGCGACGACGCCGACGATGCTGCCGTGCTGTCTGCTCTGGGCACGGTGACGACTCAGCGTGACGAAGCCGTTGCGAGCGCCGCGAAGATCAGCACCGAGCGCAACGTGGAGAAGATGGACGCGGAGATTCGCAGCGCCGTGACGAAGGCCGGTATCTTCGCTCAAAGCACGGACGATGCCACCACGATCCTGCGCAGCGTCCTGGAAGTCACCGACAAAGGCGAGGTGCGCACGAAGGCCGCGCCCAACGTCGTGCCTGGGCAGACGGTGGAACAGTTCATCGCCGGTCAGTTGAAGACCATGCGCCCTCACTACTGGCCGACAAGCATCGGCGCGGGGGCCAAAGGCGCGGGCTTCGCAGCCCACGCGGGGCCGGACGTGTCATGCTTCAAGGGTGGAACGCTGACCGCCCAGTACGCCCTTGTCGCTCGCGTCGGTGAACGCGCCGCGATTGAAGCGTGCCGCCGGTCGGGGATCGTGCCGCCCGCGTGGTTGATGGGGGGTGGCCGTTGATCGCAACCACTACCACCAAGCGAGATCGCGTCCGCGCCGAGGTGTTCGACGCCTGCGCCAAGCACTACTGCGCCAAGCACGCAGCGTTTCTGGCCGAAACGCTGCTTGATCCCATCCCCAACGCGGCTGAGGAGGAGTTCCGGCGCATCGGCATGGCCGACTTCTTCCTGCGTGGCGACACGCTCCCCGTGGGTGACATACTCGGTTTGCTGGCGGATCACCTGGAAGACCTGTGGGGTGGTCCGAACCCTGTCTCTGCCACCCTGTGGGAACGCGGCTACGCCCTCTATCTGGAATGGTGGGAGAAGTTGAACCGCGAGCACGAGGCCGTGCTGTGGCGGATTCGGCACGATGTCGAGTGATTGACTCGGCTACTCGTCTGCGGTGGGCTCACCGCGCTTGGCATCCTGTGCGGCGACCATCGCGGCGACGACGGCCATGCGGCAACGCTCACCGCGTTCGATCAAATCCTGCATGTCGTCGTCAATCGTGACCGTCTCGGACTCCGGCAAGTGGTCGCCCTCTTCCTTCGCCTTCTTCAGGATCAGGCTATGGACAGCAAGCCACACCTTGTACCGGCTCTCGAACGTCTTGGAAAGCTGCACGTCCTGCGCCTCGAACTTCTCTCGATACCCAACGAAGTGCGGAAAGGCGCGGGAGTAGTAAACGACCAGCTTTCCCGATTCCTCAACGGCTTCGGAGGCGATGGTCGCCACGCTCTCCGGCCACCCCAAGCTCGCCCACAGGGGATCGTCCGGCCCATCGACTGGCCGAACGTCGAAGTCGGGCATGACGATCTTCTGCGCCGCGTCTTTCGCCTTCGGTGGCTCAACGATCAACAGCTCTCGCTCATCGGCGATCGTCTTCATGCCTGGAACGCGAAGCTCAATCGAGATACGTCCCTTGGTACCCGTCTTCGATTGCTCGGTACACGAGACAAGCACCCGCATGCGCCCGTCCTTGAGCGGCGTCGAGCCCGTGGGCTGGAATCCGTCACCCGTTACGGCCACGTTGATAGACGACTTCTCCGGGTGCTTCGGATCGTGGTATCGGGAGTGGGCGTCCGTCTCAATGCGAATGTACTTCTGCTGGGACGGATGCAGTTCGATCGGTTCGTTCGCGGGCCACACAATGCGAATGAACGTTGGCGGCTCGTGAACTTCGATCGGATCAGCGCGACCGCGCCCACCACCTCCGCCGCCTCCACCACCCCTTCCGCCTCCGCCGCCAGCCGTCTTGGTCGATCCGGCCTCAGTAGCAACCTCGAATCCCTGCAACTTGAGCAAGCGCGCAACCTCCTTGCGCATCGCCTGCGTAGCCTCCTTGTCGTCGTCCTCATGCCTCTGGTCCCGAGCTTGCGCGTTGAGCGCTTCCAACTTCTCATCGGACTTCAGAGCGTTGACAAGCTCTCGCTCCAACAGGTCATACACGGTGCCGTGCCGCACTGTCTCGCGGCTGGATGCGAACAGGTTCTTTTTTCCGGCCAAGCTCAAGCTGTTGCAGTCGATATGACAGATGAGCCGCGTCGCCAAGTATGGCAGCTCCGCATCTTTGCGGATCACACGAACCGGCATGGCCCCCTGATTCTGGCCGTTCAGTGTCAGGATGATGGGATGGATGGGGTTGACGAAGGATGCGGAGGGCTTGGTCCCAGCCTTTTCGGGTCGGTCGAGCACCCAGTATTCGATGCCAGCTCGCCCGTACTCGCCCAACGGCGCGTAGAACATCGGCATGGAATGAACAATCTTCGATTCGGTGTCGTCGCCTTCGTCCTTCGCCCCGTTCAGCGCGTTGCGAGAACCCTTGATGACGCGCCGGTAGTCCCGTACTCGATTGTCAAACCAAATGGGGAGAACCGGATCGAAGAGAACTTCTTGGAGGTGCCCGTACAAGCTGTTCGGACCGAGCGGCGACGGGAAGTGTTTCAGGTCGTAGCCGTAGTGAATGCAGGCGGTGCCCGGCTTGACGAGATCGGAGTTCGCCGTCAGCACCTTCCCACCGAGCACCAAGTAGACGTAGCTTCCGCCCTTCAACAGCGGGGGTGGCTCGAACTTGACGACCGTGAACGCCACTTCGTCCGAGCCGACTTTCCGGCTTGCGATGAGCGAGAGCTGACTTGCAACGAATGTAGCGGAGCCACCTTGCCCGTAGGTACCCGCGAGGTGGAGCTTCTCAACCTTGTTGGATTCGTTGAGGCTGAGAATCGTGCGCGGCATCTCCTCTGCGGTGAGCCCGATTCCTTGGTCGATGACTTCGACAATCCGGCGGTTCAGCGCTGTTCCCTCGCGGAGTTTCACCGTGACGCGCTGCGCGATGCGGCGACGATCCTTCGCCTCCATCGCGCTGAGTCCGTCTTCCGGGACGTTCAGCCAAGCGGTTGCCGCTTCTCGCGGCGACTGACACGCCGGTTTGCCCGCGTGCTTCACGAACTCGAAGTCGAGCACCGCGTCAACCGCGTTCGTCACGCGCTCCACCAGCGCTCGGGCGGGGTTGGCGGACGCTTCGATCGGTCCGCAGTTGTTCCGCCGACCGCCTACCGGCGTCCAGCTCGTGGACGTGTTCGCCTCCGCGAAGCGCTCAACAGCAGCGATTGCTTCTTCAGCAGTGTTCGCAGCAACCAATACCTTGAGGAGTTCGTCAGTGGTCATAGACTGTCACCTCCGGCATCGACTCGAACCGCCCCCGCGAGCCGTCGATGTAGTGACGGTCCGCCTCCACACAAAGCCATCGCCTCTTCAGAGACTCGGCGGCCGCGCCGGTCACGTTGCTACCGCCGAACGGGTCAAGCACCAGATTCTTCGGTGTCGTCAGGAACTTGATGAAGAACTCTGCGAGGCCCACCGGCATTCGCGCCGGGTGGAGCTTGAGCTTCTTGGTCCGGCAGTAGTTGAGGTAGTTGTCTCCCGAGCGGGTGTTGGTGAACTGGAGCACGTTCGCGGGGATCGCTCCGCCGTTGTCGGAGAGGAACGATTCCGCCCCGATGTCGTGCTCGGATGGTCGCTTGCCCGCGTTGTACTTCTTCAGCTTCAGCAGCTTCAGCATTGCGGCGCTGTAGGGGGTCAAGACACGCCGGTTGCTCGCGTTGGGCTTGGCGCTCGGCGAGAACCACCAGACATGAGTGAACGAGTCCTTCAGCCTGATCCGGTCGATCGTGACCCACTGTGCCGGGCTCGGGAGCCGGGCAGGGTTGTGGCAAACGAACTGTTGGCAAAGCCGCAGCTCTCCCGCTTCGCGGAACGCGAGCAGAGATTCAAGCGCGAGCGTGGACATAGTGGGCTCGCCGGGGTTCCAAGAGTTCCCCACCTCAACGACAATGGAGCCATCGGGCTTGAGGAGCTTTGTCAGCTTCGGCGCGAGCCCCGCAAGCCATCGCTTGTACTCCTCACCCACGAGGTTTCCGTACTTCTTCTTCCGGTTGAGCGGGAACGGCGGCGAGGTGAAGATGAGCTGTACTTTGCCGCGCAGCTCTTTCGCCTGTTCCGAGTCGAGGAAGTCTTCGATACGCCCGTGGTACATCTCCCCCCGGTCGGTCGAATAGGCGACGGTGGGAGCGATCCGGGGTGAGTGTGCTCCATTGAGTGCCGGAGCATGGCCGTTTTGGACTGCGGTAGCTTGCAAGGGTTATAGGGTATCCGTTTTTCGCATTCTCCCGCCATTCTCCCGTGGGCCTTTTTCCCGCGACCTTTCGCCACACCCCGGAAACGAAAAAAGCCCTGTAAAACAGGGCCTTTTTCACAAAGCGGGCGAGGAGGATCGAACTCCCGACATTCAGCTTGGGAACGCCCGGGCTCACGATCAGAATCCCCGTGAATCTGGCCACTTCCGACGCACCCCGCGTTCGCTTGCACACGCGCTTGCACAAGCCCGCGCATGATGGGATTCTCGCCCCCGCGCCCGCCCCGCCACGTTAGCCCACGGGCGGCCCGGCCCGGCGCTGGCCCCGAATCCCGGGCGTCGCCAACCGGCGGCACGTGGGGCCGACGTGGCGCGACGTGGGCGTCTACGCGTCTACGCGTCTACGCATACAGAATCCGCGACGATGCCGCTGTGGGCGGGGTTTCTGTAGACGTAGACGCTCGGCTGCCCCGGCGTAGGTACTTGGTGGGGGACGGTCGAACGCGATGCCTACGGGAACAGCCGCGCGGGTAGACAGAGATTGTTTCGCGCGGAGATGGGCGAATTCCGGCCGAATCCGCCCGTTTGCCCACATGGGGCCGAAGTTGCCCACATGTCGCGGAATGACGGCGAAACCGCTGCGGTTTGCCTTGCCTCGTGGCGAATGTCATGGCTTCATGTGTCACAACGCGGGGCGGAACCCCGCGACGGAGACCACGAACATGAACGCCACCACGAAGAGCACGATCGAGATGGCCACGACTTTGGCCCGCCGCGGATTCGCGGTGCGTAGCGTCGAGGTCCAGACGCCCGACGGCCGCCGCTGGTCGATTGACGCGATCCCCGCCGGACGCGGCCGCCACGCCGACGGGCACTGGGGGCCGATGGCCGGAGCGCCGGGCGGGTTCCGCCTGTTCGAGATCGACCGCGATCGCGACGACGCGCCGACCGAACACGACCCGGTGGATTACGACACCTGGGACGCGGGCGACCTGATCGACTACCTGAACGCGGTCGGGCAACCCAAAGCCCGGCCGAGCACGACTCGCACAACCGATCCGACGACCTGAAGCCCGCGTGATGCGGGCTTCGCTGTTTATCAGAGACCACGAACCCAAAGGAGCACGACCATGACGAAGCGCACCCCCAAGACCACCAAGCCCGAACCCACCGCCGCCGAGACGTTCGCCGCACGCCGCAACGACATCGCCCGTCTGATGGACGTGCTGCAGATGGAACTCGACAAGCACGCCGAGGGGGCGAAGGCCGACCCGCGCAACTGGGGCTTCGCGGGAAGCCTCGGAAAGGTCCGCAGCGACCTGATCGATCTGGTCGGGTTCCTCAGCAAATTGGACCCCGAGCACGTCGAGGCGTTCCTGGCCGACGCCGAGTGACCCCACGCGGCGTCGCGGGAAACCGCGGCCGCCACGTTTCCCCCGCCGCGCCGTGCTGCGGGGTTCCGCACCCGACACGAAGGAGTCCGAAATGGCACGCAAAGGCACGATCAAGAACATGGGCAAGGTCCACCGCGAGATGAGCGACGCGCGGAAGGCCCGCAAGGCGGCGAAGACCGCGCCGCCCGCGAAGGAGGCGACGCCTGCGCCGACGAAGCGCCTCAGCGCCCTCGACGCGGCGGCGCAGGTGCTGGCCGCGAGCGAGGTGCCGATGCGGGCCAAGGAGATGATCGCCGCGATGGAGGCGAAGGGCCTGTGGCGCTCGCCGGGCGGCAAGACGCCCGAGGCCACGCTCTACGCCGCGATCATCCGCGAGATCGCCGCCAAGGGCACGGCGGCCCGCTTCAAGAAGCACGAGCGCGGCGTGTTCGTCGCGGGGAAGGGAGCCTGAGCCATGAACGCGACGCCCGCCCCTAACCGCGAAGCGCAACTGGAGGCCGTGCTGCAGGCCGCGCTCTACCTGCTCGGCGCACGCCAGGATCAGATGCTCACCATCGAGGAGTGGACGGACCTCGCGCGGGCCGTCGCGGCGTGCCAGGAGCGGAAGACCGCCGAGTACCTGACCGACCACGACCTCGAGGACATCGCCGAGCGCTACGCCCTCGAATGGGACGAAGCGGCCGACGGCCCGCTCCCGACCCTCGACGAGTGAGGCGCCCATCACGCCTTGCTCCCAGCCGCGACACGGGTCGCGGCTTTCTCTTCGGCCGCAACTCTGCGTCCATCACTTCAGTCGGGAGCTGGCCTGCTCCATGATCTCGGCAGCCACCCGCTCCGGGTTGTAGCCGCCCGAGAGCATGACGCACGGCTTCCCCGCACCGGTGGAATATTCCCGCGCCTCCTCGGCATGCAGGTGCCCGGTGAGCTTGATGATGACGATGACGACGGCCGTGTCCGATCGGTAGATCGGTGCCCGCATCGGCGTTCCGGGCCCGTGCTCCGCGAGTTCGACCCATTCGGCTTCCTTGAGCTCGAAGGCCTGCGTCAACCGTTCGACAGCCTCAGCGTTCGGCTCACCGCCGATGACGACCATGCGTTTCCCGCGCAGCAGGGTCCGCACGGCGAGCACAGACTCGCTCCACTCGCGCCCATCGGCGACTGCACGCTTGGTGTCCGGCTTCTCATTCTTGAGCGCCATCGCACGGGTGATGACACCTGCCATGAACTCCGCGCCTTCTGATGGTCCTGGCCATGCGGCGGCAGCGGCAGGCCCGACCGCCTCCGAAATCCGGCGGTCGGTCGGGGACACGCCCATGCCATTGAGGCGCTTGACGCCATCCGAGATCTTCGCCCAGTGGGCCGGCGCTTCCTCGGGACGCCCCTTGATCAGTTGCCCCGCGTGGTACTTGATCTGCCCCAACGCGTTCTTGACCTTCTTGCCTGCCGCCTCTCGATCGTCCAACTGCTTGCCGAGCGCCTTGATGCGGGACCTCAGATCAGCCGCGTTCGTCGGGTCCGCCGGATCATCGCCAGTCATGTGGCGTTCGATGAACACACGCCGCTCGGCGGTCTCGCGGCGCAGCCAGACGTGCGTTTCGGCTTGATCCCGATCATCATCGCTGAGCCATGTGTCAGCGAGCGCGACCCGCAGGGCCGAGTTGGCCTCGGCCAACAGGTGGAACGCAGACTCCTCATCTTCGACACGCCGCCCGTCCGCGACGGCGTCGACTCGCTGAATTAGTGCGACCGCGTCCGCCTGGGCGTCGTAGCAATCGGCGATGCGGGCGAGAATTGCATCGTCGGGCTGCGCCTGGTTGCGCCAGAAGACCCACAGAAAGCAGCTCACCATCGCCTTGGCCTTGGCGATCATGTCGTTGAGGCGGTCGAGAACCTCGCGCTCAGCGTCCGGATCTGCGGCCGCGGCACGCCGTGCGATGAACAGCCGACATGACGCGGCTTTGAGCCGGCAGCGTTTCTCGACGAGTGCCAAATCGATCTCCGACATGGCCCCGGCGTCATCGCCGCCCCATTCAGCATCTGTTGATACCTCCGATGCGGATGCACGGGCTCGTCCGAGTTCCTCGGTCGTCCCCGTGAGTGGGAGATGCACCACGGCATCCCCGAGCCTGAGGGGCACGATCGCTGAGGACACGGGCAGCGCTCGAGGGAGCGTCGCCAGATGTACCTTCGGCTCAATGTTCGGAGAGTGCGATGACGGAGCTGGTTCTGGCTCGGTGGTGCCAATTGAGTTTTGGGCTATCGGTGTTTCCGTCGCGACTATGTGTTCGACGGCGGCTGGCGTTGGTCCTTCGGCACGCTCGGCCTCTTCGCAAAGCCATTTTCCTATCAGCGCAACGGCCCGCCTGAGCGGTTCGGATTTTTCTATGTGTGGGCGGAGCGCCTCAGCGGCGGCGTCCGCCAGCTGACGCAGTTCGAGATCAGTCATCGCTGGTCCTTTCAATGATTATGGGGGAATATGTGCGCAGAAACGCAGCCGCGGCAGTCGCGATCAAATGCCCGGTCGGGGGCCGGTGGCCCCCGCCGGGCGTCATGGTCTGTTGACGAGATTACTTCTTGTCGATCCACACCGAGCCCACGGCCCCAGCGAGGGACTTCGGGTCATCTCCCTGCGGCGCTTCCTCAATCTGCTCGAGGAACACCTTCATGTGCTGGCTCCATTCCTGCCGCTGGTCACCGTACCACTCGCGGGCGTCGTCGGAGGCGAGCGCTTCGCTGCGGGCAAGAGCCATCAGCATCAGATCGATGCAGGTCTTGCCGATGGGGGAGTCCTGCTCCATCCGCCGGTAGAGGCGGTCGTAGAACGGGTGGCGGGTGTTGAGCAGCACCACCACGGAACGCCCGACCATCTTGGTCCGGTAGAAGGGTGCGCCCGGCAAGGCCTCGTACTCGATGACGACAGGATACTTCGTCAGGCGCTCTTCGAGTTCCGTCATCACCTCCGGCGTCGCGTCGGTGCTGATCCGGCGATCCTCGATGAACTCCTTGACCTCCTGCTGAACCTCGAACGCGGGCTTGTCCGCCAACTCGTCGATGGGCTTAAGCCGCGGGGCCAACTTTCCGACCGTCTCCTCCGCGCGGGCGGTCTTGGCGGTTGCGGCGTGGTGGGCCTTCGTGCCCCGCGCGATGATCATGTCCTTCAACGTGTTCACGTTGGCGATGATCGCCGTGCCGAGCCGTTCATAGATCGACGAGCCGGACGAGATCTTGGCGTGCTGCTTGGTGTGCGTCACACCGAAAACCTCATCCAACTCGGGCTCGAAGCGGATCTCCACCCGGTACCACGCGTCGGTCCAGTGGCGGGCGTGATACGGGCTCTTGATCAGGTCGATCTCGCGCCGAGAGCGGACGATGCTGTACCCTGACGTGGCGTCGATCTGCCGCCGCTGCCGGTTCTCCTTGGCCGACTTGCCGTTGCCCATCGAGGTCTGCCACTCCTCGGGGAGGAGCGTCATCACGACCTCAACCGTGGAAGTCTGATCGGGCTTGCCGGGAATCGGGACGTCGAACTTGAGGCTGTCCCCGTGCTGGGTGGCAAGCGGATCGCCTTCGAGCCGCGCCTGAGGCATGAGATAGAGCGGATCGACGGGGCCGACCGCCGTGCCGTTGATCGTCAGGTTGAAGTCCGCGACAAGAAAGTGCCGGAAGATGCGTCCCAGCGCGGGCCGCAACGCGCGGACCAGGGTGTCCTGCTTGCCGTCGTGGTCCAGGCGATCGCAGTTCTTCCAGACCACGATGGTGCCCGAGGGCGACGTCGCAAGGGACGAGTACGGCGCGGGGATGACCGCCTCGCGGGGCTGAGGGACCTCGGACATCGATCCGTCCGAAACCTCATTCACATCGATGTACGTCATCAGCGGCTTGCTGCCGCGACGCCAGGTGTAGACCTCGACGCGCTCACACTGGCTGACGCTTGCGTTGGGCAGACCCATGCCGAACCGCCCGAGACCCGAGCGATCGTCGAACCGGGTGCTGTCGCCGAAGCGGAGCGCCCGGCGCAACGTCTCGGCATCCATGCCGCGCCCGTTGTCCCCGATGGCCACCTGCACAATGCGGGGCTGCTTGGGACGGCCCGGGCCGTCCGGCTCCTGCTCGACCGCGATCATGTCGATCGAAACCTCGGTCGCGCCCGCCTGGATGGAGTTGTCGATCAACTCCGAGAGGGCGCTGTCCGTGCCCTTGTACCCGCTGTCGCGGGTGGCGCGAATGAAACGATCCTGGCGAACGATGCTGTAATCCGTCTTCATAAACCACGGTCCTTTCTGCCCGCCATATAGACGGGCTTGGAACACGACGCCAAGCGGAACTTCCGCGATGGCATTCACGGCCAAGGACCAACAGCGACCCTTGGACGAGAAGTCAGGATGTGGCGAGGGTGTGATCGAGTCGAGCAGGAAGGCTCAAGACCCGTCAGAAACCGCAGAGTGCCGCCCGCTTTCGTCCCGCCATAAAGACGGAACGCGATCAGCCTCGCTGCGAGTATTGTATCCACCGCCGAGCTCATTTCTATCTCGGCATGGACATTTTGTTGACTTCCGAGTTGTACGGGGGTCAGGGATGGCGGCCCCCGCCGGGTGCGATGGGCGCTCCATGTCGTCGAGCGCGGAGCCCCTCCCAGCACCCAAACCCGATACGATGGCCTCCTCCGGAGCCCTGCCTGCGCCTGCACCGCACCCTATGACCACGTCCGCGCCGCTCGTCGCGCCCGGGCAGCCAGCGGCAACCGGACCGGCATCGTGGAGCGTGCATGGCGAAGAACTCGGCGAAAACGCAGTCGAAGCAAAAGCAACCGGCACCGAATGGGCGACGTGCCGCTTCGGCAAAGTCTCTGTCCGGCCCGGCTGCGAAAGCCCCCGCAGCCGCGGCAGCGCCCGTGCAGTTGGCCGTCAAGCGCGACGAGGCCAAGGGCCTGATTTGGTCCCATGTCCGCGGCAAGTGGCTCGTTGAGACACCGGAGGAGACCATCCGGCAGACATACCTGCCGATCCTGGTGAATGAGTACGGCTTCAAAATCGAACAGATCGCTGAGGAGGAGTCCGTGGTTGGCCGCGGGTCCGCCGGCGCACGTGCCGACTTCCTGATCTGGCGCACCATCCAGGACCGCACCGACGACAAGCCAGCGTTCATCGTCATCGAGTGCAAGTCCGACAACGTGACCATCCGCCAGGAGGACTATTCGCAGGGTGAGAACTACGCCCGGCGCGAGGGCGCGGCGTTTTTCGTCACCCACAACAGCCGCGAGACCAAGTACTGGCGGGTCCGCACCGACAAGCGCCCGGGCTATCTCGAAGAGATCGAGAACATCCCGCATGCGGACGCTTCCGATGCCGAGATCGAGAAGCTGCTCAATCGGCTAAAGACCTTCAAGGAAGACGAGTTCGCCGACCTGCTGCACTCGTGCCACAACGTCATCCGCAACCGCGAGCATCTCGATCCCGCCGCGGCCTTCGACGAGATCGCCAAGGTCTTGTTCATGAAGGTCACCATCGAGCGCCGGCTCCGCGCCGGTCGCGTTCGCAGCAACCTGTTCACCGCCGACAGCCTCGATGAGGACCGCCGCCGGTTCTCGAATCCCGTCGAGAACCTCTTTGAAGAGACCAAGCGTGAGTACGCCGACGACAACATCTTCGACGGCGATGAAAAGATCAACCTAAAGTTCGACACCGTCCGCGAGATCGTCCGGCTCCTCGAGCGGTACAACCTCTCCGACACCAGCGAGGACGTGAAGGGCATCGCGTTCGAGCGGTTCCTTGGGCGCACCTTCCGCGGCGAAATCGGCCAGTTCTTCACGCCGCGATCAATCGTCGAGTTCATGATCCGCATGGTGGACCCGCAGGAGGGTGAGATCATCTGCGATCCCGCCAGCGGCTCGGGCGGGTTCCTCATCCGCTTCTTCGAGATCGTGCGGGAGAAGGTCCTCCGCGATGTTGACCGCGAGTACGCCGAGTTCGTCGCGTCGCTCGAAGGGAAGAAGCTCTCGGAGGCCAAGCGCGCCGAACTGCTCCGCGAGAAGGACGAACAGCGCCGCGCCGCCATCGACCAGCACTCTGAGGATTCCCGCCTCTGGAAGCTGGCCAACCGCTGCATCTACGGGTGCGACGCCAACGACCGCATGGCCCGCACCAGCAAGATGAACATGATCATGCACGGCGACGGACACGGCGGCGTGCATCACCACAACGGCTTCATCAACGTCAACGGCATCTTCGAGGGCAGGTTCGACATCATCCTGACCAATCCGCCCTTCGGGGCCAACGTCGAGCCCACCGACCGCATCACCGAAGGCGATGTGCGCACCACAGACGAGCAGCGCCGGCGCTATTCGCGGGCCTATGGCAAGGCGTACACCGACGCACAGGAGCGCGTACTGAAGGCTCTGGAGGCCAAGGCTCCCATCGGCTCGCTCTTCGATCTTCCCCACAAGGGCGAGGACAACGAAGCCGAGCGCGCACGGCACAAGCCGGGCAAGATCAAGACGGAGATTCTCTTCATCGAGCGATGCCTGTCCCTGCTCAAGCCGGGGGGACGACTCGGCATCGTGCTGCCAGAGGGCATCTTCAACAATCCCTCGCTCCAATACGTTCGGGAGTTCTGCGAGGACCGCGCCCGCATCCTGGCTGTCGTCAGCCTCCCGCAGGAGGCCTTCTTCGCCGCCGGCGCGACGGTGAAGGCGTCGATGCTCTTCGTGCAAAGGTACACCGAGGCCGAGGCGGCAAAGTTCGCCAAGGTGCGCGACGCGGCGATCAAAGAGGTCGAGGCGAAGCACGCACCTGCCATCGCGGCGGAAACGGCACGGCTCGAAGCCGAGATCGACGCCGCTAAGCAGGCCAAGGACGCCGATCGGCGCAAAACGGCCCAGTCACAACTCAAGCAGTATCTGGCCCGAATGGCAGAGCAGAAACGGCTCGAGGCGAGGGCGCTGCTCCGCGAGCGTTTCGACTATCCCGTGTTCCTGTACGACGCGAAGCACATCGGCATCTCCGCGACCGGCGAGCCGGATACCTGCGAGTTGCATCTCGATCCCGTTCTTGGCCTACCCGAAGGGATGCAGGAGCAGACCACGGCGCTCATGCAGTACCGCCTTTTCCGTCGCGACCCGGATGCTTTTATCGCCGCGATCTCGAAGCGGGAGGTGTCCCGGTGAACGTTGCGACTCAGGCTTACGCGGTGCGATGGCGAGACGCCAATCGCTGGGATATCAAAGCGGCCCGGGCCACGCAGTTTCGCCTGGCCCACCCGCATTTTCGGCCTCTGGCTCACTTCGCGGAGGAAGCGACGGTCACCGTCAACCCCGCGGCGAAGCCCGATCATGAGTGGCCGGTCTACGGCGTGAACAACTCCACCGGCGTGTTCCTCAGCCACCGTCAGCGCGGAGCCGATTTCAACTCGGCCTACAAACGGATCGAGAAGGACTGGTTCTTCCACAATCCGACGCGTGCCAACGTAGGTTCGCTCGGCCGCGTCCCTGATGTGCCCGCTGACGCGATCACGAGCCCGGAGTACCAGGTCTGGCGCTTGACGGCCCAGCTCATCCCCGCGTTCGTTGAGATCCTGATCCGGACTCGGTACTTCCTCGAACTGATCGACTGCCACCGTGTGGGCGCGGTCAAAGAACGACTCTTTGTTTCCAATCTGCTGGAGATCCCCGTTCCCGATCTCGCCGAACCACAGCAGCGAGCAATTGTCACTGCGTTCGAGAAGTCCAAGTCGAAGGCGGCCGCGCTGCGAGCGAAAGCCGACGAACTTGACGCCGCTGTGGAAGCGGACTTCCTGAAGGCACTGGGCCTCACGCCTCCGGCGGCGAGGACACTCCCGAAGGTGCTTGCAGTTCAGTGGAGTGACGCGGAGCGTTGGTCGGTTCTCTTCCATCAGATCGCTGCGATCGCCGTGGATCTCGACTCAGGCAAATACGCTCCCAAACCGCTTGGCGAACTGCTGACGCTCGTCCAATATGGGTCGAGCCAGAAGGCGGATCGTTCTGGCCGAGGAACACCCATTATCCGCATGAACAACATCGTGGACGGCGTGTTCGACCTTTGTGATCTAAAGTACGTCCAGTTGTCGAAGGCGGAGACGGAGTCGCTTCTGCTCGAGCGCAACGACATTCTCATCAACCGGACGAACAGCAAGGAACTTGTCGGGAAGTGTGCCGTGTTCGAGGCGGAGGGTGCGTTTGTGTTTGCCTCGTACCTCATCCGACTGCGCGCCGATGACGACCGTGCCGACCCCGCTTTCCTTGCCTATGTCATCAACGGCTCCATCGGCCGCGGGCAGATCGACCAGGTGAGCCGCCAGATCGGTGGGCAGGCGAACATCAACACTGAGGAGATTCGCGCGCTGCGAATCCCGTGCCCGGACCCCGACGTCCAACGGTCGCTGATGAAGCCAGTTCTTGCTGCTCGCAAGAGGACCGCCGCCCTTCGCGAGCAGGCCGCGGAGGCGGAGCGAGCCGCATTCGATCTGGCCGAGAGACTGATATTGGGCGACAATCCCGAGGGCATCGCCAACAGCGGCCGACTCGAAGTGCTCCAATCACGGGAGGAGCGTGGAGCATGACGGAGGCGGAAGCCCGCTACAGCGCTCTCTATCGCCTCTGGCAGGTCTATCTGCACATGCGGGCGTGGGGCCGCCCAGAATACGACGACCTTGAATCTGAGGCCCGCGAGCAGTTCACCGAACTCCTGACCACGGGGGCACTCTTCTCGTTCGTCGAGGACTGCAAGCGCGATGCGCTGCGTGTGGGAATCAGTGTCCCGGATCGATGGCTTGATGTGCTCTGCATGGGCCGAGTCAGCCCGGGCCAGGCACTCCCGAAGGCTGATGCTGATCACATCGGGAAGATTCTGGACGAGATGTACCCGATGCTCGTACGGCTCGATCCTGATGCGCAGCCGTCCGCATCGCCATCAACTGACAGACGCGACGCCGCAACCGGGAGCATGTCCGACGCCGTCCGTAAGGCAGGTGCGTCGCTCGAATGGGTGCGGAACGAGCAACCGGACCTGGCTCCCGACGCCGCCAGCGGGGAGCGATACAACAAAGACCAGTACGACTACATCCGCGAGCACGGCGGACCGGCGTATCCGCTGGAAGATGATCGGCGCTCGACCGTTCCCTCCTGGGACACGTGGACGCGGTACGTCCGCGAGTACCTTCGGTTGACGGACGGTCGTCGAAACGAGCCCCGCCGAGGCGGGCCGACCCGGAGCGTGGTTCGGCCCGAGGACATCGCTGATCGGCGGCGTGCCGACCGCGATGATAAAGACTGAACCCCTTGGGTATCGTGTGGGAACGACCGCAGTGTCTACGTCTACGGGAATGCCGATCGTGGCATCATCGGCTGTGATTCTGTAGACATCGGAAGCGGATCGCCGGTTGGGCCATCTCCGTTCATCGCGCTCGTCCCGCCACGAAAAGCCTCCTTCGGATTCAGCGCGGATATCCGCGCTCATCCACGCTTCACCAGCCCCATCCGCGCCGGAATCCAAACATCCGTTCATCTCGGGGTATGGGAACCACGCGATTCACCCGGCCTTGTCCCCCGGCGACACGACGAGCAACATCCGAACCATCGCCACTCATCACGGCGGGCGAGCTCGCCGTCCTCCTCGGCGTCTCCACGCACACCGTCTGCCATTGGGCTCGCACCGGCCGCATCCCGTGCCTGCGGGTGGGCCAGAAGACACTGCGGTTCGATCGCGACGCCGTCCTCGCCGCCATCCGCGATGGCCGCGCCGCGGAAGGTGGTGCGGCTTGAGCAGCACTTCTCACCGAGATGGATCGATGGCAGAGGTGACTCTCCTGAGCGTCCGGCAGGTTGCCGACCTGCTCGGCGTGCATCCCCGCAGCGTCTGGCGCTTGGCTCAGACGGGCGACATCCCCGCGCCGATCCGACTGAGCGAGCGGGTCATCCGTTGGCGGCTGACTGACCTCCGCGATCGCCTCGAGGAAATGGCCGCAGGCGCGAAGGGGGTGGGCCGATGAGCGCCAGCCCCGACATCAACAACATTCCCCCGGGCACGGCCGCGCACGGCTGGCTCGCCATCGGCGGTGAGCGGGTCGAAGGCGGCTGGCGCTACCCCGAGCGCAATGCCCAGGGCGAGCGCATCGGCACGATCACGCGCTGGGACGCGCCAGCGTCGGGGGCTCGCTACACCGCTGCGAAGGGGTCGAAGCGCGGCTTGATCTTCCCCGCCGACGGCCTGCCTGCATATGCGGGCACGAGCGGGCGTGATCCTGTCCTCGTGGCCGAAGGCGCGAGCGATGCCGTGTGCCTCATCTCATTTGGCTTCACAGCGATCGGTGTGCCGATGGCCGGGCGCGGCGCGCACGAGCTCGCCGAACTGGTGAAGGACCGGCACGTCGTCGTCCTCGGTGACAGTGACGACGCAGGCCGGCGGAGCGTCGAGACGCTGTGCGCGGCGCTGGTCGACGTTTGCACGTCCGTGCGCTTCGCGTACCCGCCAGAAGGGCACAAGGACGTGCGCTCATGGGTCGCCGACGGCTGTGCCGGAGACGCGGACCTCTCGAAGCTCATCGACGAGGCCGAGCCGTTCGCTCCCACACAGCCCGAGTCGGCCCACAAGCCGCAAGACCCGGAGTTCACGCCGTTCCCGACCGACACGCTCCCGCGCGCCGCGACCAATCTCGTACGGGCCGGCGCGCAGGCGATGCAGGTCGACGAAGGGATGATCGCGCCGCTCGCGCTGGCAGCCATGAGTTCTGCGATCGGCAACGCTCGTGTCATCGAGCTCTTCGCGTCGTGGCGCGAGCCTGCGGTCCTGTGGGCCGTCGTCGTAGCGCCTTCGGGCTCGGGCAAGTCGCCCGCGCTTGAACTCGTCACCCGCCCCGCTGAGCGGCGAGACAGCGAGGCTCTCCGCAACCACAGGGAAGCCACCAAGGAGCACGCCGCTGCGATGTTCCTGCACGAACGGGCCATGAAGGCGTGGGAGCGGGGAGCCGCGAAGGGCAACCTGGCCGACACGCCGCCCGCCGCCCCCGAACCGCCGCTGTGCGAGCGGATCGTCACCAATGACGCAACATTCGAAGGCTTGGCCTCGATGCTCGCCGCGAGCCCGCGCGGGCTGCTCTTGGCCTGCGACGAGTTGGCCTCGTGGCTCGGCGGGTTCACCCGCTATGCCGGGAATAGCGGCCGCCCGTCGAGCGAGGCAGCTCGCTGGCTCCCGATGCACCGCGCCGGATCGCTGAAGGTCGACCGCAAGACCTCACCCCCGCTCAGGATCGAGAAGGCAGCGCTGAACATCGCCGGACTCATCCAACCAGGCGTGCTCGCCGCCGCGCTGACAGGCACAGACTTCGACTCTGGCCTCGTGGCCCGTCTGCTGCTCTCGATGCCCCCGACTCCGACGCGCCGTTGGCGACCCGGCGGCCTGTCGCCGATGGTCGAGGGTGCGTTCAGCACGTTGATGGCGAAGCTCTACGACCTGGACATGCCGGAAGACGAGCACGGCACGCCGATGCCCCGCTCGCTCCCGCTCGACGAGGAGGCGGGTAAACGCTGGGCAGAGTACTACAACGAGCTCAACCAGCACATGGCCGGTGAGGACGAGCGGACGCGCGCGATGCTCTCGAAGCTCGAGGGTGGAGCCGCGCGGCTCGCGCTGGTAGTTCATCTCGGTCGGGTCGCCGGTGGCGAGGACGCGCGACCCGATTCGATCGACGGCGAGTCGATGCGCCGGGGTATCACACTGGCAAAATGGTTCCGCCGTGAGGGGGAGCGGGTGTACCTGCGCCTCGCCGAGGGCGGCGACGACCGCGAGTCGCGGCAGTTGCTGGACCTGATCCGCCGCAAGGGCGGCAGCATTAGCGGCCGGGAGTTGGTGCAGTCATCGCGGGCGTTCCGCACGGTGAAGGACGCGGAGGCCGCGCTGTCGCGGCTGGTCGATGCGGGCCACGGCGCTTGGGTCACCCCGCCGCAGCGCGGCCCGGGCGCGCCCAAGTCCCGCCGCTTCGTCCTGCCCGGCGCTTCCGGCGATCCCGTCTACAGAAACCCCGCTGGCGGTGCCGCGAAGGGGGATTCCGTTTGCGTTGACGGTGTAGACATGTCCAACAGCGGCACCGACGGAGGTGCCGCGTGATGAAGTGGGACCGCTGCTGGATCTCAGCATTCCTCGAAGGCCCGCACATGGACGGTTGGCGCGGCGGCCTCCGAGTCGCCCGGGTCGTCTCGCTTCGGCAGGTTGCGGGCATTCCCGTCATGCCGAACCGCAGCGGCCGAAAGCGTCGGCTCTACCTGGCGATGGCCAATCGCGGCCGAGGCTGGGAAGCGGTGGGCGTGTACGGCACAGCGAAGAAGGCCAGGCATGAAGCCGAGCGGGCGCTCGGGGAGGTGGTGGCATGAACCGATGGACCCTTTCGATCCACGAGGCCGGTCACGCCGTGGTCGCGTTCGCCCTGACAGGTACGCGCATGCTTACGACGTTGCACCAGAACGGCGGGGGCGCGGCCTGGGCGCTTGAAGAGTTGTCACCAATCGATCACGCGATCATGGCCGCGGCGGGACCGCTCGCCGAACACCTGGCCAACCGATACGCAGCGCCAGAGCCCTCGCCACCGGTCGCCAGCGACATGCCACCCCCGGCGCTGCCGACGCTTGAGACGGTCGCCACGGTCGAAACCGCTGCCGACCTCCACAAAGCCATCGCTCGGGCCGTCCCCGACCACGTCACGATCGCGCGGTGGTGCATCGCCGGCGTGGAGAAGCAACCCGAGCGGTGGGCCCAGCGGCACGCCTGGGTCCACACGCTAGCCCGTCGGATCATCAGCGACCACGAGAAGCACATCGTTGAAGTCGCGCGGGTGCTGTACCTGCGCGGCGTGGTCTCAGTCCCTCTCTTGGAAAGGAACGCCTCATGACAACCCTCGCCCAAATCGCCCAGAACAAGAAGCAGCAGGCCCGCGCCGCGTTCATCGACGCGGCGTGGGCGGGTACGACGCCCGACCGTCTGGCTGAGCTGGCCAGCGACGCCGGGATCGAGCCCGCGGCGGCGGACGCGATCATCGCACGCATCGCCGAGGCCCGCGCAGACATGCACTCCGCCGGCGATGTCGTGCGCCTGCGCCGGGCGGCTACGAAGACCAAGGCACATGCCGACGCGACGCGATCCCAGGCCGAGGCGCAGATCGCCAAGCTCGAGTCCGAGGCCGACGCCGCCTCGTTCGACGCCGAGAACGCGCAACGGGAACTGAACGCGGCCGAGTCGGCGGCCCGGCGCGTGTTGGCCGTGTACGACGAGGGACTGCTCCCCGCGTCGCGCGTGCCCAAGGAGGTGCTGGCGCTGATGGAGCGTCGCGAGCACGAGCGCAAGGCGTCTGAGGCCGAGGCGACGAAGTGCGCGGCGTTCAACCATCGCAACAGCATCCGCGACGATGTCGAGCGCCTGGAACGTGATCTGCGGAACCTCCCGATCTCACGCGATCGGAAGGAGCAGGAGGCCCGGCTGAAGGACGAGATCGAGCGGGCCAAGACCGCCCTCGCGGCCGCGGAGACCCGGCTCACCGACGCCGAGCGGGCGTACGCCAAAGCCCGCAAGGGGCTGTAGTCCGCGATCTGGCCCACATCTTCGCATGAATCGCCCCCTGGCCCAACCGCCGGGGGGCGACTTGACCCGTGCCAAGTGCCAGCCCTCACTGTGACCCCGGCCGACCGTTCAGAAACGCGGCAGGGGCGGATGGAGATTCGCCCCATGGGCACCGTGTTCCGCAAATCCTGGACCGCACCCCTTCCGCCGGGCGCGGAGATCGTCGAGCAGCGCGGCAAGCGCATCGCCCGCTACCGCATCCGCAGCGGCCAACTCCGCACCGCCGAGGTGTTCACCGCCGCCGATGGCCGTGTCCGCATGCGCGGCACGACCAAGTCGTACATCGCCAAGTTCCGCGACGCGGCCGGATATTGGATCGAGCGCCCGACCGGATGCTCTGACGAAACCGCCGCGCGGGCGGTGCTGGCGCAACTGGAACGGCGCGCGGAGCTCGTGAAGGCGGGCGTGCTCACGCCGGAGGAGGATGCGGCGTCGCGGCATGGGGCCGAATCGATCGAGACCAATCTCGACGCGTGGCGCGACCACCTGCGGCTCAAGGGCAGCACCGAGCACTGGTACACGCAGGCCCGGCGTCGCGTGGCCCGGGTGGCTACTGACCGGGGCGTGAAGCGCCTGCGAGACTTCACGGCCGCGACGGTCGAGCGCTGGCTCACCGATCAGACGGACCAGAACATGTCGGCGGGAACGCGGAACGGGTACCGGCAGGCCTGCGTCACCTTCATCAACTGGTGCGTCCGCGCGGGGCGGCTCACGCACAACCCGCTCCTGGCCGTCGCGGTTGCCGACCAGCGGGCCGACACCCGGCGGCAGCGCCGGGCGCTGACCGAGGAAGAACTGGCCCGGCTGCTTGACGCCGCGCAGCGACGCCCGCTGGCGGACGCGATGACGGTGCGTCGCGGCAAGGCCAAGGGCAAGCCGCAGGCGAATCTCTCGCCCGAGACCCGCGACGAACTCCTTCGCATCGGCCGCGAGCGAGCGTTGATCTACAAGACGCTCGTGCTCACCGGCCTGCGGAAGGGCGAGCTGGCCAGCATCACGGTCGGCCAGGTCGATCTTGGCGGAGGCGTGCCCTACCTGCTCCTTCACGCACGCGACGAGAAGAACCGTCGCGGGTCGGAGATTCCGCTGCGGGCCGACCTCGCTGCCGACATCCGCTCGTGGCTGGCCGACCGGCTGACGCGTGCGCAGCAGGCGGCACCGGACGCGGAGGACCCCATCCCGACGGCGCTCGCGAGCGACGAGCCGCTGTTCGACGTGCCCGACGGGCTGATCCGCATCTTCGACCGCGACCTGGTCTTCGCCGGGCTGGCCCGCATAGAGAAACGCGGCGGCAAGGAAGTTGTCATCAAGACCGACGACCGTGGCCGCACCATCGACGTTCATGCCCTGCGGCACACCTTCGGCACGCACCTCTCCAAGGCGGGCGTCCCGCTGCGGACAGCGCAGGCCGCGATGCGGCACAGCGACCCAAGCCTGACGGCAAACGTCTACACCGACCCGAAACTCCTCGATGTGGCCGGGGCGGTGGCGAGCCTGCCGGACCTGCCGCTGGGCGAGGTTGGCGAGCGAACGGCAGCGGTGGCCGCTCGCTGATGAGCCCACACGGGATGCCCTATTTGGTCACGCTGGCGTACTTGATCGGGTTCGCCGCGCCCCGCTTCCGAAACTCGTCCGGCACGCGCTTGCCCACGTACATCTTCTGGATCTGCTCAGGTGCCTCGCGGCCGACGAACCCGTAGCGGCCAGGTACATCCTGTCGTCCAGGAAAGTTAGCCGCAGTCGCTTCCAACCAATCGTCGGCGATGAACGCCCCCTTGATCACGCCCTGCACCGTGGCGAGGATCACCTCCGCCTTCCTCGCTTTCGATGGGCTGATCTTCCACGCGTACCGCGTCGCCTCGTAGAGAGACGATTCGGCCAAGGCGCTGCGGTTGACGCTGATCAGCACGGCGTCGTGGCGGAACTTCGCAGGCTCCGCGGCGTACTCGCGGATGATCTCCATCGCATGCATCGCGCCGAACTCGTTGCCGCCAACGCCTCCCGCTTCGTTCGTGAGGCCGGGATACGCGTCCATGAGTGCGGACTCGACCTCAAAGGCCGTCGCCTCATCCATCCCGTGCCGGTGGATGACATGGGCCACCTCGAATCCCGCCAGACGGATCTGCCGGATGCGCTTCATCTTGTTGTCGAGGTCATCCCCGTCGATGCCCTGCTCGCCGCGGATGTGAGCGAAGACGCGGTTGCCCTTGCCCTTGCCGACGTAGAACGTCTCGCCGTTGCGCGGATCGATCAGGCGGTAGACGTACGTCTTGAGCCTCTCGATGACTTCGGGGGGAAACGCTTCGGCGTGCGGGTGGTCCATAATGACCATGATTGTCCACGAAGCCGGACGGCGGCGTCGGGACGACTCGGTCCGACCGCCGATCGGCAGCCTCACCCCCGCCACACCTTGCACAACCGCTTGCACCTGCGCTTGCACACGCGCTTGCAAAAGCGGGCGTCCACCCAGGTCATTCCCTGTCATCGTCGAGCCGTCGGCCCCAAACTGGCCGCCCCCGCCCGCCTCGCCGGAACTCGCAGATTCTGCGGAGTTTGTCAACGAAAAGCCGCCGGTGTCATCGTGTGACATCGGCGGCAGACAAAGCGGGCGAGGAGGATCGAACTCCCGACATTCAGCTTGGGAAGCTGACGTTCTACCGCTGAACTACGCCCGCGGCTGTTCAAGTATACCCCCGCCGCCGCACGCCCGGTCAAGCCCCCCGGTTCGCCGCCCCTCGTTCCTCGCCCCACGCCCCGCGGCCCCTCGCCGCCCCGCGGCCCCCGCTCCTCGTCACCCAGGCCCCTCGCCGCCCGCCCGCTCACACCTGCCGGAGGAACCGGACGTCGTTCTGAAACAGCAGCCGGATGTCGGGGATCCCGTACTTGCCCATCGCCAGCCGCTCGATCCCGAACCCGAACGCGAACCCCGTCCACTCCTCGCTGTCGATCCCGCACCCTTCGAGCACGTTGGGGTGCACCATCCCGCACCCGCCCAGCTCGATCCACCGCGGCGGCTGGTCCGGGCGGAGCCGGATCCGCATGTCGAACTCCGCCGAGGGCTCCGTGAACGGGAAAAAGCTCGGCCTGAGCCGCACCATCGCCTCGGGGCCGAAGTACGACCGCGCGAAGTGCAGCAGCGTGCTCTTGAGGTCCACCAGCGTCACCCCGCGGTCGATGTACAGCCCCTCGATCTGATGGAACATGAAGCTGTGCGTCGCGTCCACCGTGTCCGGGCGGTACACACGCCCCGGCGCCACGACCTTGATCGGCCCGCGCAGCCGCCCGTCGCCCCCCGCCACCGCCCGCTCCATCACCCGGATCTGCACCGTGCTCGTCTGGCTCCGCAGCATCCGCGGGCTCGCCGACGAGCCCGGCGGGTCCACGTAAAAGTTGTCGATCGGGTCCCGCGCGGGGTGGCTCGGCGGGATGTTCAGCTTCACGAAGTTGTGCCCGTCGTCCTCGAGCTCGGGCCCGTCCGCCACGTCGAACCCCATCCGCCCGAACACCTCCACCAGTTCGTCGATCACCCGCGTGATGATGTGCCGCCGCCCCGGGCCGAAACTCACCACCCGCCCCGGCTCGGTCACGTCCACGCGCTCCTCGGCCACGGGCGAGGCCGCGACCGAGGCCTTGCGCTCCGCCAGCGCCGCCTCGAGCGTCCCGCGGGCCTCGTTGAGGGCCGCCCCGACCGCGGGTTTCTGGTCCTTGGGGACGTCCTTGAGCCCGCCCATCAGCGCCCCGAGCCGCCCGGATTTCCCGAGGTACTCGACCCGCCACGCTTCGAGCGAACCCGCGTCGGTCACCCCCGACAAGCGTGAGAGAGCCTCGGATTTCAACGCCGTGATCTGGTCCAGCATGCGGGCGGATCGTACGCCCCGGAGGGGCCCTTGCTCAGGCCGCCCCGACCGCCGCCGCGTCACGGTCGCTCAGCCACGCCGACCCCTCCGCGTGACGACGCTCCCGCACCGTCCCGTCCCGCTTCCACGATCGTTCGCACCGCGGCTCGCCCCGCAGGTCCTTGACCACGAACCCGCCCCCCGCCGCCCCCGGGCTCACCCGGCTGACCCCCAGCAGGTCCGCCAGGTCCGCCGGGTCGAACCGCCCGAGCGTCCCGTCGGCGTCGGGCCAGACGACCTCCATGTCGAGCCGGTTCTCGATGCCCAAGTCGGCCTTGGCCTTCTCCATCGCCGCCAACGCCGCCGCCCGGGCCTTCATCACCCCGCCCCACGCCGGGTCGCACGCGATCCCGTACCCGGGCCTCCCGCCCGTCTCGATGAACCGCTCGAGGTGGACGCACGCCGACGCGTCGTCGGGCCCGGCCCCCACCAGCTCGCGGTACGCCTCGTCCGCCGTGTGCGGCAGGATCGGCGCCAGCAGCCGGCACAGCCCGTCCGTCAACGCCCGCAGCGTCGCCTGCGTCCGCCGACGCCCCGGCGAGCCCGCCGCGTCGCAGTACAGCCGGTCCTTCACCGCCGCCAGGTACACCGCCGAGAGCGTCTCGTTGCAGAAGTCGTACAGCCTCTGCTGCACCCCGCGGAAGTCGTACGCCGCGTACCCCGCGACCACCGCCCCGCAGAGCGCGTCGAACTCCGACATCACCCACGCGTCCAGGCCGGCCCCCGGCGGTGGTGGGGGGGGCGAGGACTCACGCGGCAGGTCGCCCAGGTTGCTCAGCATGAACCGCAGCGTGTTGCGGACCTTGCGGTACCCCTCCCCGAACTCCGCGAAGAACGACAGGTCCGCCTTGATGTCGTTCTCGTACGGCAGGCTCGCCACCCACCAACGCATCACGTCCATCCCGAACTCGTTGCACAGGCTCTCCACCTCGTACCGCGCCGCGTCCGGGCGGCTCTTGCTCAGCTTCTTCCCGTCCTTGTCCACGATGAACCCGTGCGTCAGCAGCGTCTTAAACGGCGGCCCGCCCGTCGCCGCCAGGCTCAACAGCAGCGAACTCTGGAACCACCCGCGGTGCTGGTCCGACCCCTCCAGGTACAGGTCGCACGGGAACCCAAGCCCACGCTCGCGCATGCACGAGTTCCACGTGCTCCCCGACTCGAACCACACGTCCAAGATGTCCCCGCCCTTGCCCGCGTCGCGGAGGTGCTCCCGCGTGACCCTTTCTCTCACGGCCTCGGGGTCCGACGAGGGGTCGTACCCCGCCAGCAGCTCCGCCGCGCTCATCGTGAACCACGCGTCGGTCCCCTTCTCGCGGACGACCGCCGCCACCGCGCGAACCACCGCCGCCGACATGAACACACGCCCGTCGCTCAGCGTGAACGCCGGGATCGGCACCCCCCACGCCCGCTGCCGGCTGATGCACCAGTCGGGCCTCGACTCGAGCATCCCGCGCATCCGGTTCCGACCCCACTCGGGCACAAACTCGACCCCCGCCCCGGGCGCCGTCGCCCCCAGCGCCAACGCCCGCAGGTCCTTCCCCGCCGACGCGCGGTCCACACCCACGAACCACTGGTGCGTGCACCGGAAAATCACCGGCGTCTTGCTCCGCCAGTCGTGCGGGTAACTGTGCGTGAACCGGTGCGAGTAGAACAGGTGCCCCGAGTGCTTCAGCCGACGCGTGATCTCCTCGTTGGCGTCCCAGATCGACACGCCCCGCAGCCACTCCGGCACGCTCGCGTCGTACGTCCCGTCCTCTCGCACCGGGCAATACAGCGGCAGCCCGACCGCCAGGCCCGTCTGGTAGTCCTCGGTCCCGTGACCCGGGGCCGTGTGCACCAGCCCGGTCCCGTCCTCGAGCGTCACGTAGTCCGCCGCGACCACCGTGTGGATCGTCGGGGACGCCGGCCCGCGCGTCCCCGCGCCCGTCTCGGCCGCCGCGCCCTCGCCCGAGCCCACGAACGGGTGCCGGTACCTCAGCCCCACAAGCCGGCCCCCCGGGCACGTCCCCAGCACCACGTACCGCTCGACCGCGTGCTCGCCCGTCGGGCGCTTCATCACGCGCTCGACCGCCTCCGCCGCCACCACCGTCACCGCCCCGTCCACCCACACGCACGCGTACTCGATCTTCGGGTTCACCGCCACCGCCAGGTTCGCCGGGAGCGTCCAGGGCGTGGTCGTCCAGATCATGAAGCTCGGGCTGACCATCGGCCTCTCCCCGGGCGCGGGCGCCCGGGACGCCGAGCCCTCAGCCCCGTCGGCCGGCCCCTCGCCGTCCCCATCCTCCGCCTCCCGCAACCCGAACGCGTCATACACCGCCCCCGCGTCCACAGCCTCGAAGTCCACGTACACCGACAGGTCCTCGCGGTCCTGGTACTCCAGCTCCGCCTCCGCCAGCGCCGTCCGGTTCGCCACCGACCAGTGCACCGGCTTGAGCGCCCGGTACACCAGCCCCGACCCGCACAACCCCGCCAGAACCTCCAACGTCGCCCCCTCGAACGAAGGCTGCATCGTCAGGTACGGGTGCTCGTAATCCGCCAGCGTCAGGAACCGCTCCATCTGCCCACGTTGCAGCTTGATGAACTTCTCCGCGTGCTCCCGGCACGCCCGACGCACCGCCACCTTCCTCGCCCCCTCCTCCAGCTCCATCAGTTTCCCGAGCTTCCCCTTCTCCTGAAGGTCCGTCGTCACCTTGTGCTCGATCGGCAGCCCGTGGCAGTCCCACCCCGGCACGTACGCGCAGTCGAACCCCATCATCCCCCGCGACCTCACCACGAAATCCTTCAGGCACTTGTTCAGCAGGTGCCCCAGGTGCAGGTTCCCGTTCGCGTACGGCGGGCCGTCGTGGAACACAAACCCCGGACCCCCGGCCCGCGCCGCGCGGAGCTTCCCGTACACCCCGATCGAACGCCACCGCTTCAGGCTCGCCGGCTCGTTCTGCACCAGGCTCGCCTTCATCGCGAACCCCGTCTTGGGGAGGTTCAGGCTCGCCTTGAGCCACTTCTTCTCCTCCACGCCCTTCCCGGGCGAGGCCCCCCCCGTCGTGCTCGGCGTCGTGTTCGGCGTCGTCATGGTCGTCCTGTCGTGGCCCGCGCCGGCGCCACAACACGGGCCGCTCACGGGCCGCAATCATACGGGCACCACCCCCCGGACCCACACGCCCCCGACTCACCCGCCTTCGCGGTCACGCCGCTCGTCTTCTTCCAGCTGACGAAACGCCTCCGCCCCCACCGGCGTCCCCCGGAGCCGCTCCGCCCACGCCCGCTGCGCCGCACGGTCCTTCCTCGCCTGCGACAGGTCGTACATCAGCGACACCGCGCGGAACACCTCCTCCGACCCCGCGCCGAAATGCCGCTCCGACAGCCGGTACACCTCCGCCCCGATCGGCTCGGCCTCCGCCCCACGCCCCAGCGCCACCAGGATGTTCGCCTTGAGCCCCAGCGCCGCGATCGCGTCCCGGTGGCCCTCCCCATGCCGCTCGCGCATCCCCTCCACCAACCGGTCCGTGAGCCCCAGCGCCCGCCCCAGCTCCCCCGTCCTCGCGTACGCGAACACCGAGTTCCGCAGCCGGATCAGCGTCCCCGGGTGCGTCGCCCCGAGCACCCGCGACGACCTCCCGTACAGGTCCTCCGCCATCGACGCCGCCCGCGCCGTCTCCCCGCGGTTGTCGTACACCGACAGCAGGTTCGACAACGCCAGCAGCGTCTCGGGGTGATCCGGGCCCAGGTCCCGCGTACGCCGATCCACGATCTCCGTCAGCCACCGCTCCGATTCGTCGTACCGCTTCAGCCGCGTCGCCATCACCGCGGTGTTCAGCTTCTCCTTCTCCGCCAGCTCGCTCTCGGCCCCGAACACCCGCGCCGCCCGCTCCCACACCGCCCGGTGCAGGTCGTACGACTCCTGCAGGTCCACCCCGGGCCGGTCCCCGTGGTTGAACGCCCACGCCGAGCGGAGCCGGATCTTCACCGGGTGATCCTCATCGAGCCCCGACGCCGCCGAGAGGCCCGCCACGAGGCACGCCTCCGACTCGTCGTACCGCTCCAAGTACGTCAGCGCGATCGCCAGGCTCACCCGCACCCCGAGGGTCACCTCCGCCCCGGGCCCCAGCCCCGCCTCGAACCCACGCAACGCCTCCACGTAGTGCGTTGCCGCCCGCGCGTACTCCCCGAGCGACCCGTACGCCGCCCCGATCGATCGGTGCGCGTCCGCCGCCGCCATCGGGTGCATCCCCTCCCTCGACATCAGCCGAGCCGACGCGACATCCAGCATCTCCCGCACCGTCGATTGCCGCCCCTGCTCCACCTCCGGCGTGCTCGCCGAGATCATCTCGTCCAGGAACGCCGACGTCTCCTTCGCCCTCGCCAGCGCGTCCTTCGCCGCCAACGCCTCACGCTCCGCCCTCGCCTCGTTCCGCCTCGACACCCCCACCTGCCACGCCAGCAGCACCGTCGCCCCCGCCAAGACCGCCAGACCCGCCCCGGCAATCCCGACCACCGCCCGGTGACGACGCGCGAACTTCGCCGCCTGGTACCACGCCGTCAGCGGCCTCGCCTGCACCGGCTCGTCCGACAGGCACCGCCTCAGGTCCGACGCCAACTCCGCCGCGCTCTGATACCGCGCCCCCGCCTCACGCTCCAGCGCCTTGCCCACCACCGCCTCAACGTCCCCACGCAACGCCGGGTCAAGCCTCCCCAGCGGCGCCGCGTCCCGCGTCCGCACCGCCGCCGACGCCTCCGCCATCGACAGCCCCGTCAAGTCCACCGGCCGACGCCCCGACAGCACCTCGTACAAAATCACCCCCAGCGCGTACACGTCGCACCGCGAGTCGATCTGCCCAGGGTCCCCGGACAACTGTTCGGGGGACATGTACCCCACCGTCCCGATCACCTGCCCGACCACCGTCGCCGCCGTCACCCCCTCGCCGCCCGGCCCGTCCATCGCCGTCAGCCTCGCGATCCCGAAGTCCAGCACCTTGGGCTGCCCGTCCCCCGTCACCAGGATGTTCGCCGGCTTGAGGTCCCGGTGCACCACCCCGCGACGGTGCGCGTGGTCCACCGCCTCGCACACCCGCGACACCAACGTCAACCATTCCCTCACCCCATAGCCCCGCGAACGCCCGTACACGTCGAGCCGCTCCCCCTCCACCAGCTCCATCGCCATGTACGGCCGCGCGTGGTCCCCGTCCACGAACCCCGCCCCGTACAACGCCGCGATCCCCGGGTGCTGCAGCATCGCCAACGTCTCGGCCTCGTGCGCAAAGCGACGCACCAGCGACGGGCCCACCATCCCCGGACGCACCACCTTCAGCGCCACCCGACGCGCCGGGTAATCCTGCCTCGCCTCGTACACCACCCCCATCCCTCCACGCCCGATCTCCCGGATCACCGCGTACCCCGCCACACGCTCGGGCATCGGCGACTCGGCCCCCGCACCGGGCCCCGCCGTCGGCGTCAGCATCGCCGCCGCACCCGCCGCCCCGACGTCCAACACCCCGCCGCCCGTGTCGTGGTACGCCAAGAGCTCGACCACCTCGCGACAGACCGCCGGGTCACGCGCCGCCAGCGAATCCAGATACGCCCGCCTCGCCCCCCCCGACAACCCCGCCGCCGCCTCGAACGCCCCGCGCACCCCTCCGTCCCCGCCCGCCCCGCCAGCGCCCCCGGACGTCACGACACCGCCCCCCCGCGGCGGCCGTCCATCTCACGCAGCAGCCACGCCCGCGCAAAGGACCATTCATTCTTGATCGTCGCCGCCGAAAGGCCCATCACCCCCGCCGTCTGCTCGATCGTCAAACCGCCGAAAAAGCGGTACATCACCACCTCGTGCTGACGCTCGTCCCGCGTCCGCAGCGATTCGAGCGCCCCGTCCAGCAACACCAGGTCGTCCGCCGCGCGATCCCCCGACACCCCGCCGCCCGTAACCCCGCTGCCCAGCGTCGGCAACTCCGCCCCGGCCTCCCCACCCGACGCCGCCGACGACCGCGCCGCACGCACCCGCCGCGCGTGGTCGATCAGGATCCGACGCATCGCCCGCGCCGCCGCCCCGAAAAAATGCGCCTTGTTCTCCCACGACACCGCGCCACCGTCGCCCCCGGGGCCCACCAGCCTCACGTACGCCTCGTGCACCAACGCCGTCGGCTGCAGCGTGTGCCCACGCGCCTCTCGCGACATCAACGCCCCCGCCATCCGGCGCAGCTCCTCGTACACCAGCGGGAACAACCGGTCCGTCGCCCCGGCCTCCCCGCGCGCCGCCGCCGACAGCAGCGTGGTCACCTCGCTCTGAACCTCCCCGCTCACGCGCGCGACCTCCCGCGACCCGCCACCGCCCCGCCGCGACGATCACGACCGTTCGAAAATCGTCTGCGTCCGCAGCACCAGCCCCGACGACGCGATCAGGTGGTAACACTCCGCCGACACGTCCTTCGACCGGCGCTCGATGTCGATCAGGCTCAGGCACCGCCCCGCCTCGTCCTCCCACGCGTGGCACAACGACCCCATCTCCCGCGCGTGCTCGCTCATCTCCCGGTAGATCGACTCGTACACGTTCTCCGCCAGCGTCTCCGACTGCACCGTCGTCATGTACGTCACGCCCTGCTTCGCGAACGTGTGCTCCCACTCGTGCTCCCCGGCGCACACGAACGCGTGCACCACCCCCTTCATCGGCAGGCTCCGGTCCTGCTCCGCCACCAGCTCGCTCGCCCTCACCTCGCCCATCTCGAACCGCAGCACGTGCGACCCGGGCATCAGCCACGCCTCGAACTCGTACCCCGACTGCTTCACCACGCGCCGGCCCTTCAGCGCGAACAACTCCGGGTGCAGCACACGGTCATAAAAAACCACCTGGAAGGTCTGGAGACTGTTCACGCGGACCGGTGTGTTCATGTCTGTGCCTCGAACCCCGGGAACCCGCCGCCGACGCAGCCGCGGATCCCTTGGGCAGCCGGGTCTCTCTCCTGCCGCCCCGGTCCACCCCCATCCCACCCCGCTTGGTCCACCCCGCCCGACCCCACCCACCACCAACGCCCCCCGCCACCACTCCCCCCGACCGCCACAAACTTTCAGACCCGCGAAACTCCAGTTCTCGGGCCGCAACGAACGATTCTCCCCTCACGCCTCGCCCGGGCAACACGCCCCGTTCGATCCCTCAACCGACACCGATCTCACACCCTCTCATGACCTGATCAAAGCAGTCTACCGGCCCGATCCCCAATCTGTCCAGATCTTTTTACGCCACACCCCAACAGGTTGGGGTATGTTCCCGAAGCCCTCACACCGCTCGAACACCGTGAACCCTCTCCGCCGGTTGAACAGCAACGTTCGTCCGACAAAACCCGGTGGTTCCACCGAGGGGCTCGCACCGACGCAGAAAGCCCTCGCGCTCGTCGAAGGCCTCCACGCCGCCCGTGCCGCCGAGCGCGACCGCCTCGCCGCCGAACTCGCCTCCGAAGCCCTGTCGTGGCTCCAACTCGTCGGCGACTCAGGCCTCTGGTCTCGGCTCCGAGCTCGCATCTCGCCCGCCAACGCCGACGCGGCCCGCGCCGTCCGCCTCGCCGCCGACGGCCTCCTCGCCCGCTGGCATCTCCTGACCCCAGAAGCCCAGGACGCCGCCATCGTCCTCACCCGCGACCCGATCCCCGAGATCGTCGAACGCCTCAGCGCCTCGGGCGACCCCCAAACCCGCAAGGCCGCCTGCTCCATCGCCCGCGCTCGCGGCGGCCCCGACACCCTCCTCGCCGTTACACCCCTGATCGCCGACCCCGACCCCGACGTCGCCCAGTCGGCCGGGGCCGCCCTCCGCGACCTCGCCGCACGCGATCACCCCACCGACGCCGACCTCGACCACGCCCGCCGCGCCGTCGAGGCCGCGTGCCGCTCCTACTCCACCCACCACCGCCCCGAGCCCCTCCTCGCCGCGCTCGCCCTCCTCACCCCGCCCGCCCGGGCCGCCCGCTGCCCCCTGACCCGATGGCTCGACGAGCCCGGGCTCCACGAGCACGGCGTGCTCGCCCGCCATCTCCGCTCCTGTTCGGACGCCTCCGCCCCCGACCGCGCCCTCGAACTCGCCTGGCACCCGACCCTCGCCGCCGCCTGCCGCGACCGCCTCGACGCTGCACCTCTCGACGACGCCGCCCGTCTCTGGGCCCGGTGGCACCTCCTCCACCGCCCGAAGCGCCGCGCCTCGCTCTTGGGGTCCAAAGTGTTCGCCGCGCCGCCCGCGCCCCGGCTCGCCACGCTCAGCCCCGACGCCCGCGCGGGCCTCGCCCGCGCCGCCGACCTGGCCCGCCGCGAGCCGACCGACCGCGAACGCCTCGCCGACGCGCTCCTCGAGGACCCAGACACACGCGTCCGCCTCGCCGCCTCCCGCGCCTGCCCCTGGCGGACGCTCGAAGACTTCGCGCTCGACCGCGACGAGCACGTCGCCCGCTCCGTCGTGCTCCGTCTTTCCGCGGTCGGCCAACCCGCCCCCGCGCGTCTCGACCCGCTCGCCCGCATCGCCCCGATCCTCGCCCGCTCGCGCCACGATCCGCTCCGCGTCATCGCCGGGCAGGAACTCGCACGCCACGATTGGCTCAACCCCGCCAGCCCCGCCGCGAGAGCCGAGGCGCGCCGGCGTGTCCTCCGCGACCGCGCGGGCGCCCTCGCCGCCGCGAGAGACGCCTGGGCCGACGCCGACCGCGCCGCCCGCGCCCGCCTCGTCGCCTGGTTCGAGGCCCAAGGCCTCCTCGACGACGCCGCCGACCTCCTCGCCGACGCCCTCACGACGGCCGCCCCCGCCGCGGACCGCGACCTCCTCGCCGCCGCCGCCGCCCGGGCGCTCCCCGCCTGCGACGCCCCGGGCGTCCCCGCGGCCATCGACGCCGCCCTCCACCACCCCGACCCACGCGTCCGCGCCAACGCCGCGCAATCCATCCCCCGCGGCCCCCACACGCCCGACCTCGCGCCCCTCCTCGCCGACCCGCACCACCGCGTCCGCAGCACCGCCGCCGCCACCCTCGACGCCCTCACACCCTCGACCGACCCCGCCGCACTCGCCGTCGCACACGAGATGACCACCGACCCGCGCGACGCCCACCGCCTCGCCGGCGTCTGGCTCGCCGAGCGGCTGCTCGCCCGCGCCCTCCCCGGCTCGCTCCTCGAACTCAAGTCCCGCCTCGAAGCCCACGCCGACCTCGACGCCTGCCCGCGCGTCCGCTTCCGCGCGGGGATCGCCCTCGCCCGCTCCCAAGGCCACGCCCCCCGCCTCGCGCTCCACGAGGACACACGATGACCCCCACACTCCCGCCGCACCCCATCGGCATCATCACCAACGATCCGCAGCCCCCCGATCCCGCAGCGACCCCGCCCCGCCTCAGCGACCACGCCGCCGCGTGGCTCATCGCCGCCCTCGCTCTCACCGTCACCATCCTCCTCGCCCACGCCGCTCGGCGCCGGTCGCGCGCCCTCGCCCCCGACCCACGCGACCGCGTCCTCCGACAGGTCGCCGCCTCCATGGGCCTCGACGCCCGCGCCCTCCGCGCCCTCCGCCGGCTCGCCGCCGCACCGGGCTCCCCTCACCCGCTGGGACTCCTCATCGCCAGGGACGACCTCATCCGCCTCGTCGCCCGCGACGCGCCGAAGGCCACCGGCAAGGCCCGCGCCGACCTCGCCCGTCTCGCCGCCGCCCTCATCGAACCCAAACCCACCGCCCCTCACTCACGCCGCGCCGCCCGGCCCGCCGACGCACGCCCGGCAACCCGCGCCGCCTGATCCCGGTACCCTGCGGCGGACAACGCGGGCCCACGCCCACGGAGGACGCCCACATGCCCCTGCGCACCCAACGCTCACCACGCCGACGCGCCACGACCGCGACCGCCGCGAGATCCCTCGCCGTCCTCGCCGCCGCCCTCGCCGCGACGATCCTCCACGCGACGCAACCGGAGCCTCCGCCCGCCGCCGCACCACAGCCCTCGGGCATGGCCGCCTTCATCCGCGCCGACGCCCCCGACGACGCCCACACCATCGACCTCCAGGTCGTCTCCCGCGCCTACCTCCCCGTTTCGGGGAACGGGCCCGCCATCCACCTCGTCGGCGTCGTCCACGTCGGCCTCGCCGAGTACTACGCCGCACTCCAGCCCATCCTCGACAGCCTCGACGTCGTCCTCTTCGAGGGCGTCAAGCCCGCCGGCATGGGCGACCGCCCGCCCCTCGACGACCCCGCCGCCTGCGCCCGCTACACCGAGCAGCGACTCCGCCTCGCCGCCTCCATCGTCGAACGATTCCGCGAACGCGAGGGACGCCTCCCCAAGGACCGCGCCGAACTCATCGACGCCTCCACCTGGCCAAGCCCCTCCGTCGTCGCCTCCATCCTCACCGACGCCTGGGGGAACCCCATCGCCCTCGTCACCGCCGACGACCCCCCCTACGACCTCGTCAGCACCGGCCGCGACGGCGCCCCCGGCGGCGAAGGACACGACGCCGACCTCCGCTTCTCCGCCCAGAAGCCCCTCGACCAGGACGAACGAGCCTCCGACGACAACATCCAGACACGCCTCGCCAAGGCCCTCGGCCTCGCCTTCCAGCTCCACGAGATCAACTACGACCGCCCCAACTTCATCAACTCCGACCTCAGCATCGACGAGGTCGCCAAAAAACTCGACGAGGCCGGAGGCTCCTCCAAAGGGTTCCTCGGCATGCTCTCGGGCGATGGATTCATGGGAGGCATGGCCAACCTCCTCATCCGAATGATCGACCTCAGCCCCCAGATGCGGGCTTCCACCAAGGTCATGATGGTCATGATGCTCGGCTCCGCCGACATCGAGTCCGCCATCGGCCGCGGCCGCTCCGGCGAAGCCTTCGCCAAGGTCATCATCCACGACCGAAACGACGCCGTCCTCCGAGACCTCCGAAAGACCCTCGAACAGCGCCCCGACGCCGCCTCCATCGGGATCTTCTACGGCGCCGGGCACATGCCCGCCTTCGAACGCGTCCTCCTCGACGAGATGGGGTACACCCGCGGCGAGGAACGCTGGCTCACCGCCATGCGCGCCGACCTCAAGGAAGCCGGCATGACCCGCGCCCAGGCCGAGTCCATGCGAAAGTCCATGCAACGCATGATGAGCCCCCCCGCGGCCAAACGCCCCGCCCCCGCCCGCCCGTGATCACCGCCCTTACGCCGTCCGGCCCAACGTGCTGATCGCACGCTCCAGCATCCGGTCGCTGTACGTGATCATCCCGATGTTGCTCTCGACCTCGCGCCCCGCCGACGCGATCCGCATCATCATCTGCACCGGGTCCACCGTGCTCTCCTCGACGTGCGACTGGCGGATCGTCCCCGTCGCCGCCGACCGGCCGTTCACCACCTCCGCCGGCGCCTCAAAGAACCCGCGACCCACACGCCTCAGCCCCGAAGGCTCCTTCACCGACGCCAGGCGGATACGCCCCACCTCCCCGCCACCCTGAATCACCGTCCCGTCCCCACGCACCTCCACCGCCGACCCCGCCCGAAGCGTGATGGCCTCCCCCGTCACCGACACCACCGCGTGCCCCCCCTCCGACGTCACCAGCCGCCCACGCGAGTCCGTCGTGAACCGCCCGTCTCGCGTCAGCACCAGCCGCTCACCGCCCCCGCCGCCCGTGTCCCGCACCACGAAAAACCCCTCGCCCCGCACCGCCAGATCCAACGGCGACGTGGTCGCCGTCAGCGAACCCTGCGTCACCGACACCCGGTTGGGCGACAGGTGCGGCCCGGCACCCAGCCGCTCGAGCATCCGGTTCGACGGCTCCATCAGCCCGTCCTCCTCCGTCGCCGCCGCCCGGTGACGCGTCATCGGGATATCGGGCTTGAACCCCGCCGTCGACATGTTCGCCAGGTTGTTCGACAGCACGTCCATCCGGTACATCGCCGTGAGCGCCCCCGACGCCGAGATCTGTAATCCGTAGTGCATCACCCCGTGGTCCCGCAAAACGCGTACCGCGCACCCGCGCCGTTCCTGCGCTCGCCGCGACCCCGGGTGAAACCGTGGGGGGGCCCCCCGCCCGTTCCCGGGATACGCTCGGGCGATGATCGAATCGCTCCAGACCGCCGCGGCCCTCGCGGCCGGGTTCGCCGCCGATCCCGCCGTCGCCGCCTCCGTTGAGCAGGGCGCCGACCTCCTCGCCAACACCATCCGCGCCGGGGGCAAGGTCCTCGTCGCCGGCAACGGGGGATCCCTCTGCGACGCCGCCCACTTCGCCGAGGAGATGACCGGCCGCTTCCGCGCGGACCGCCCCCCCCTCCCCGCCATCGCCCTGGCCGACCCCGGCCACCTCACCTGCGTCGCCAACGACTACGGCTTCGACGAGGTCTTCGCCCGCGCCGTTCTCGCGCTCGCCCGCCCCGGCGACGCGCTGATCCTGCTCTCCACCAGCGGCCGGTCGCGCAATCTTCTCCGCGCCCTCGAGGCCGCGCACCAACAGCGCGTCCGCACCCTCGCCCTCCTGGGCCGCGGGGGCGGGGCGTTATCCGGACGGTGCGACGTCGAGGTCCTCGCCCCCGGCGACACCGCCGACCGCATCCAGGAACTCCACATGCTCGTCCTCCACACCTGGGTCGAGCTCGTCGAGAAGCGGCTCGGGCACGCCTGAGCGGCCATCCGCCCGATTCCATCGGGTTCCCCGAAAGGTCCACGCCCCCCGGTGATTCTCTCCGTTCGGGGACGCCGCTCGACCCCGCATCACCCCCGTCCTCACGCCCCACGGAGTTCCCATGCGCCCGGCCCGCCCGACCCTCGACGCCCGAACCGTCCTCGCCTCGATCGCCATCCTTGGGCTGATCGCCACGTCCGCCGGGTGTGTGGCCGCCGCCGCCGGCGCCGCGGGCGCCCTCGCCGCGATGCACGCCGATACCGACGGCGACGGGGAGATCGTCCTGGCCGACCAGCCCCTGGGCACCGACCAGTCCGTTGTCGTCTCCGTGCGCTCGCGCCGGCCGTCCAACCTGCCGCGCACCGCCGACCGCGCCGGCTACCGCCTCGCCTCGCCCGCGCCGGTCATCACCGACTGACCCCGGCGCCAAGGTCCCACGAGCCACCGCACTCGGGGCACGTCACCCGGGCCGTCGCCGCGGGGCCCGACGAGACGTCCACCATCCGGTAGAGGCAGAACGGGCACAGGCCCCGTTCCAGCGACGCGTCGCGGAACGCGGGCCGGTACGCCCGGCGGAAGAGCCGCAGCGCCACCGCCTCGTACAGGATCACCACGATGGGGGTGATGACCGCGACCGAGATCAGCGTGGACCGGGCCACCGCCGCCCCGGGCCACCCCGACGAGCCCGGCGCGGGGAACGCCGGCGCCTGGATCAGCACCCCCGCGATGAACATGAGCGAGACCACGGTCGTCGTGCTCGCGCCCACCAGCGTGCCCATGAACCAGGTTCGTTTCGCCACCGTCCGGCGGATGCGCCAGAGGTCCGCCCGCCCCGGGTGGTTGGGGAACCCGCGCGGTGGGCCCCACAGGTCCAGGAACGGGACCGTGCGCGCGCTCCCCGCGTCGTCGGTGATCTCCACCCGCATGATGTCGCGCAGGAACCGCTCGGCCACGGCCCCAGCGTAGCCGCCCGCTCGCGCGGCGCTGTTCAGGGCCCCGGTGCCGGCTCGAACGTCACCACGCCCCAGCGCTCGGGGCGGTGCATATCGATGCGGCCGGTCG
Source organism: Phycisphaeraceae bacterium (assembly GCA_015200025.1). Classification (GTDB taxonomy): domain Bacteria; phylum Planctomycetota; class Phycisphaerae; order Phycisphaerales; family UBA1924; genus UBA2396. Next base: position 3,000,805 of record CP054186.1, read on the forward strand.
GGGACCAGACCCAGTTGTGCTCGGGCCTCCCGGGGACTGTTTCGTACCGGCCGTGCACGATCCGGTGGTCCCATTGCACGCGGGAGACGTTGACACGCCACCGCTCGCCCGGGGCGGGCGGTCGGCCCGGGCTTTGGCCGTGGCGGTCGAGGGCGGCCCAGGGCACCGCGAGCCCGGCGGCCCACCCGCGGTCGGTGTCGCGCGGGTCGTTGAGTGTTCCGTCCACGCGCACGCACGCGCGGAGCCCGCGCACGTCGAAGGTATGGTCGGCGCGGCCGCCCTCGTGGTAGGGGCGGTCGAGGGCGAGGTCGAAGACCGTGCCCAGGGCGTTGACCTCGATCTCGTAGTAGCGCCGGCCCGCCCCGGTGGGGTCGAGGAACAGCTCGATGTCGTTGTCGGCGTAGATCACCGAATCCCGCTCGGTCAGCGTGGCGCGGACGTGCGGTTCGTCCATCCAGACCAGCACGTGCAGCGCCCGGTCGTCCCAGAGCATCTTGAACCGAGTGTCGAGCGGCGGGGGCGGCGACGGGCGCCCGTGGTCGTCCGAGATATCGACGAACGGTTCACTCCAGGGCGCGAGCGACCACGGGAACGCGTCGCCCGGCGCGGTGAGGCCCGGCGGCTCGGGTGTGCGCACGCACCGGTAGACGCGGGGGATGGGCGGCGTGCGGGTCACGCCGGGTCCGCCGCGAGGGTGACGATCTGGAAGGGGCGAAGGTCGAGGGTGGTGGTGTGTTCCCGGTGCGAGAACCCGGGGAGGTCCATCGGGCGCTCGAGAAGGTTGGTGGGGGAGACGGAGCGGACGGGGAGGTTCCAGCGGACGGTGCAGCGGCCGGGCGTGCCGGCGCGTTCGTAGAGGCGCAGGATGAGCCGTCGCTGGGCGCCCGGGTTGAAGGGGTCGGGCTCGGCGGGCTTGAAGGCGGCGACGGCGGCGTCGGCGTGCCCGTCGCACGCGACCTCGAAGGGCGCCCACGTGTGTCCGGCGGGCGCGGGGCCTTCGCCCAGCACGGCGAGCGGGGCCCGGAGCAGGTCGCATTGGTGGGCGACTCCCGCGGCACGCCCATCCCCGGCGTGGGGCACGAGGCTGTAGGTGAAGCGGTGGGCGCCGCGGTCGGCGTCGGGGTCGGGGTGGGTCGGGGCGCGGAGGAGCGAGAGGCCCAGGACGCCCTCGGCGTGTGAGAACCCGAACTTGGCGTCGGCCATCAGCGCGAGCCCGAGGCCCGGCACGGAGAGATCGACCCAGCCCTGGGCGGGGAACTCGAAGCGGGCGCGTTCGTGGGAGGTGTTGCGGTGGGTGGGGCGGGTGAGGTGCCCGAGGTGGCAGGCGGTGGTGAGGGTGGAGAGGCCCGGGGCCAGGCCGGTGGGCATGAGGGCGCGGAGCAGGGCGTGGGACTCGCGCCACTCGACGGTGGTGACGAGGTCGAGGCGGGGCGAGTCGGCGTCGAGGGTGAAGCGTTGGGTGATGGTGGAGCGCGGGGTGAGGGGTCGGGTGAGTTCGACGGCGGCGCGGGCGGGGCCGTCGTGGACGAGCCGCCACTCGCCGGGCGCGTCGGCGGGCTGGGGCTTCTCGGCGTAGGAGGGGTCGATATCCCAGGCGTCCCACATGACGGGGCGGTCCTCGTAGAGGACGAGTTGGTTCATGGGCGCGTCGCGGACGAGGTCGGGCCCATTGTGGAGCGAGAGGGCGAGGATGCGCCCGCGGTGGTCGATGGTGGCGCGGAGGCGGTTGTTGGAGAGGGTGGCGATGCCCGCGGCGACCTTGGCGCGGGCGGGGGTCTCTGGGGTTCGCGGCGCGAGGGGGGCCACGCCCATCGCGGGGACGGGCCCGACGAGGAGGGGCTGCCCGTGGGTCTCGACGACGGCGTGGGCGGGGCGGCTGGTGGTGTTGAGGACGATGGCGCCCGAGGTGACGCCGACGCGGCGGCGCAGGGCGTCCGCCGACGATTCGAGGATGCCCGCGGTGGCGGCGAGGACGGCGTCGTGCTCGCGGGCGGTGTCGCGGTAGACCCAGCCGATCGATGACCCGGGGAGGATGTCGTGGAACTGGTTGAGGAGGGTGAGTTTCCAGGCGTGGTCGAGGGTGGCGCGGGCGGCGTCGCGGGCGTTTGGCGTGCCGCAGGCGAGGGCGAGTTCGGCGGCCTTGAGGGATTCTTCGGCGAGCCGGTTGGCGCGTTTGACGGCGGCGTGGGTGGTGAGGGTGCCGCGGTGGAGTTCGAGGTAGAGCTCGCCGTCCCAGACGGGGATCTCTCGGCCCTGTTCCCTGGCGAGGTCGAGGTCTTTGGCGAGGTCGCGGCCGAAGGTGTCGGCGCGCCCGAGGGTGACGCGTGGGAGGCCGTCGCAGCTTTCGGCGAGTTGGGCGTAGCGGATGGACCACTCGGTGGGCCCGCCGCCCCCGTCGCCGAAGCCGAAGGGCTGGAGCCAACGGGCGCCGGGCGCGGGGCCATCTGGGGTGTGTCGTTGGAGGTCCTTGTCGCGGTGGGAGGATTCGCCGCGGCGGAGTTCGCGCGGGGTGTTGGTGGCGTTGTAGTCTTTGCCGGGGGTGTTGTGGGCGAGGACGGTGGAGCCGTCGATACCGCGCCAGAGCCAGGTGGTGTGTGGGAAGGGGTTGGTCTGGTTCCAGTGGAGTTTGTTGGTGATGAAGGTGGAGAGGCCGGCGAGGCGCATGATCTGGGGGAGGGAGGCGCCGAAGCCGAAGGTATCGGGGAGGTAGAGGAAGGATTGCCTTCCGTGGTCGCCAAAGCGGGATTCCCAGTATCGGGTGCCGGCGAGGATCTGTCGGATGAGGGATTCGCCGTCGGCGTTGTTGACGTCGGGCTCGATCCACATGGCGCCGCCGGGCTCCCAGGAGCCTTCTCGGACGGCGCGGGCGATGCGGTCGAAGAGGTCGGGGGCGAGTTCCTCGGCCCAGGCGTAGTGCTGGGCCTGGGAGGCGAGGAAGACGTACCCGGGGTGGCGGTCGATGATGCGGAGCTGGTTCGAGAAGGTGCGGAGGAGTTTGCGTTTGGTCTCGCGGATGGGCCAGAGCCAGGCGGTGTCGAGGTGGGCGTGCCCGACGGCGACGGCGTGTGTGGCGCTGCCCGGGGCGGGGACGCGGAGGGCGTCGTGGAGGATCCCGGCGGCGCGGTCGACGGCGTCGGCGTGGGCTGGCCAGAGGGCGGGGTCGGGGGGGAGCGAGCGGGTGGCGCGGGCCAGGGCGTGGGCGAGGGTGGCGAAGCGGGCGGAATCGAAGGGGCATTCGGCGAGCAGCCCGACGGCGAAGGCGTAGGCGTCGCGGAGCGCGAGGGCGTGCGTGTCGAGGACGGCGAGCTCGGCGCGTTCGAGGCGGCCGGGCGTGGGGCTGTTCCAGCGGGCGTGGACCTCGGAGGGGTCCCATTCAAAGCCGGTGACGCCGAAGGGGTGGTTGCAGGCGGCTTCGATGAAAAGCTCGACGGGCTCGCCGCCGCGGGCGCTGGCGGGGAAGAGCCCGACGCGGTCGCGGTTGAGGTCGAGGCCTTGGAGGGGCGTCCAGCGTGGCGGTGAGGCTAGAGGGACGGTCGTCCAGACGAGGGCTTCGGTGCCGCTGGAGAAACGGGCGACGACGGTGCGGCCGGCGAAGCGCGGGGGGACGTTGGCGCGGAGGCGGAACCAGGCGGTGGCCCAGCGCGGTCCCCAGAGCGTGACGGGCTCGACGGGGGTGAATTCGAGGAGGTCGGGGGCGAAGCCGTCGCGGCCCGGGATGGGCGGCGGTGCTTCCGGGTCGTCGAGGAGGCAGACGCCGACGGAGGCGGGCTCGCGGTCGGGGTAGACCGCGGGCTCGACGACGTCGCGGAGGTAAACCTCGAAGCGGCGGAACGCGAGGAAGGCGTCGTGGTCCTGCGGGGTGACGGGCGTCTGAACATGGGGCATGGCGGGGCATGGTAGTGGGGGGGCTGGTGGAGGCCCGGCGGCCTACAACTCGGCGTGCGGACCACGGTGAGCCAACGGGTCGCGTCGATCGGTCGTGGGGCGGTCGTGTGCGCGGTATTCGCCGTGGTGGCTTCGTGCCGGTCGGGCGGGCTTGCGGAACGGTGGCCCGGGGCGAGGGCGCCCGAGTTTGCCGGCGCGACGCTGCTGGGCGGTGGTCGTGTAGAGCGGGGTCGGGCGGTGGTGAGCGTGTCGGGGCTCTCGTTGCCCCGGGGCGAGCCGGGTGTGGTGGATTCGTCGTGGACGGGCGAGGCGTGGTTCGACGAGGCGTTACCGTGGTGGAATATCGAGTGCGAGCCGGGGTCGGGGGCGCGGGTCATGGTGAGGTTCGTGGAGACGGACGAACAGGGGCGAGAGGTGGGCGGGCCGACGCCGTGGCTGGGCGTGGGGTTCGTGGGGGATTGCGCGGCGTCGGTCGGGGCGTGGGTGGTCGAGGGCCCGGGGGTTCGGATCGACGTGGACTACGCGAGGTTCGAGCGGGCGGGGAGGCGTCGGGCGCAGGTGCGCGTGGAGTCGCCGTGGGGCGGGGTGAGGATCGCGGCGGTGGGGCTCGCGCTGAGCGCGCCGGGGGAGTCGCCTGGGCACGGGGCGACGCGGGACGATGAGCCCGTGAGCCCGGGGGCGGTGAGGCGGTTAGGCGTGCCGTTTGTCTCGCAGAAGACGCCGAGGGAGGAGCTGGCCGGGCGGCTGTGCAGCCCCGCGAGCGTGGCGATGGTGCTCGCGTACGCCGGGTCGGCGTGCGCGGTGGAGCGGGTGGCGGGGGCGGCGTACGACCCGGCGCACGACCTGTACGGGAACTGGCCCCGCAACACGCAGGCGGCGTTCGAGATCAGCGGGAGGCCGGCGCGGGTGGCGAGGATCGGGTCGTGGCGAGAGGCCGAGGCGTTGATCGAGCGCGGGGTGCCGATCGTCGCGAGCATCCAGGTCCGTGAGGGGGAGCTTCCCGAGGCGCCGTACGCGGGCACGGAGGGGCACCTGATCGTCATCACGGGGTTCGACGCGAACGGGGACGTGCACGTCAACGACCCGGCGTGCGCGGACGAGGTGTCGGGGGTGCGTGTGTACGGCCGACGCGGGATGACGCGGGTGTGGCTGGAGCGGACGCGTGGGACGGCGTACGTGATCGAGCCTGGGCCGGGCGGGCCGTCGTGGGACGATCGTCACGCCGAGTAAAAAGGAAGACGCCCCCGGTGGGGGGGCGTCCTCTCGATCTCAAGGATGGATGGGCGGGGCTATTGCAGGAGGATGCGCACGCCCGCGGTCTGGTCGGCCTGGACCTCGACGACGGCGCGGCCCTGGCCCACGCCACGCTTGGACGCCTCGACCACGTAGCGGCCCGGGCGGAGGTTGGGGAACGCGAAGCTGCCGTTGCGGGCGGAGGAGGTCCGGGCGACCACCACGCCGTTGCTGCTGAGGACGACGGCGGCGTCGGCGACCGGGCCGGCGGCGGAGGCGACGCTCCCGGCGATGGCGCCGGGGCCCTGCTGCTGGCGGATCTCGACCATCACGCGGGTCGTCAGGCCCGCGCGGACGTTCGCGGCGGCGCGGCCTTCGCCGACGCCACGCTTGGCGGCGACGACGGCGTACGTGCCCGGGCGGACGCGGGGGAAGCTGAACGCCCCGCGGGCGTTGGTCACGGTCTGGGCGACGACGACGCCGTCATGGACGAGGGCGACGCCGGCCTCGGCGACGGGGGCGCCGCCGCTGGAGACCTGCCCGACGATCGCGCCGGTGGTGGGCGCCGGGGCGCGGAGGACGATGGGGGCGCGGGTGGTCTCGCCGGCGCGGACCTCGGCGCGGGCGGCGCCGTTCCCGACGCCGCGCTTGGAGGCTTCGAGCCCGTACTGGCCCGGGCGGAGGTTGGCGAAGTCGTAGCGGCCGTCGTCGTTGGTCGTGGTGCGTGCGACGGCCTGCCCGTCACGCGAGAGGACCACGGCTGCGCCGGGGACCGGGCGACCCGCCTCGGTGGTGACCAGGCCGGCGATGGCGCCGGCGGTCTGACCGAGCCCGGGGAGGTTGAGGCGGACGCGGGTGACCTGTCCGGCGGCGACGCTGGCGCGGGCCCGGGCTCGGCCCAAGCCGTCCTTGCCCGCGATCACCATGTAATCGCCGGCGCGGAGGCGGCCGAACTCGAACGCGCCGCGCGGGCCCGTGGTCGTCCGGGCGACTTCCGCGTCGTTGTGGTACAGGACGACGGTCGCGTCGGCGACGCCCTGCCCGTCGTGCGAGACGACCCCCGCGATGGCGCCGGGGTCGGGACGGGTTTGTGCCTGCGATGTCGCCGTGGGAAGGAATGCCGCGAAGACGCCTACGACGAGCGAAACAATCGCCCTGATTCCATGCCGTCGGTTCATTGGTGGACTCCTCAGGATGCCGGGTCAAAGACAGCCGCCCGGGACGAACGCCGAGCGGAGAAACGCCGTTGGGCAGAACGATCGGGACAACCGGTATATTGCAGAATACCGGAACCGACCGTCTGTTCCGCTCATTTTGACCTGCACGGGGGCACGCCCGGCGAACAAACACGACGGTATGGCTGAACAAAGCACAAACATCGGGGCGGGGTCGGCGGGGCTCCGGCTGCGTTCGCTGGACGTGTTCCGAGGGTGGGTGATGGCGTTGATGCTGGCGGTGAACCTGGCGCACGCGGGGCCGCCGTTCCCGTCGTGGTGGGGTCACGCGGGGTGGAACGAGGGTCGGCACGGGCAGGGGCTGGCGGACTTCGTGTTCCCGTGGTTCCTGTTCATCGTCGGGGCGGCGGTCCCGTTCTCGATGACGTCGGGGCGGGGGGCCTCGAAGCCTTGGGCATCGAAGATCGCGGGCGCGGCCCGGCGGGCGCTGGTGATCTACGCCCTGGGGGTGCTGATCGCGTGGTCCCGGTCGGCGGGCGACACGCTGGCCCGGCAGGGGCGGCCCATCGGGTGGTCGTCGCTCTTGGTGTGGGACATCTTGCCGCTGATCGCGCTGGGGTACCTCGTCGCGGTGCTGCTGTACGCGGGGCCGAGGTGGTCGTGGTGGGCGTTCGTGCTGGCCGTGATGGCGGGCAAGGCGTGGATCCTCCCGGACCTGGCCTCGACCGCGGGCCTGGACCGGGCCCCGTGGTCGGCGTCGAGGACGGACCTCGACGCGGACTGGCGGAACGTCGCGTGGATCGGGACGGGGATCACGCAGGGGCTCCCGGCGGCGGCGGCGACGGTGCTGGGCATGATCGCGGGGGATCTCCTCCGCCGAGCATCCACGGGCGACGTTCGCGCGGCCCGCGCGGGGTGGTGGATCGTCCTGGGCGGGGCGGGGGTGATCGTGGCGGGGGTGGTGTGGGAGCGGCTGGGGATGCCGTACAGCAAGGATTTCTTCACCCCGACGTACGTCCTGCTGAGCGCGGGGACGGGGGCGGTGCTGCTGGGGATGACGTTCCTGATCCTGGACGAGAGCCGGGCGGGCGCGTGGCGTGTCTCGCGGATGAAGGCGTCGTTCTTCGAGGTTTTTGGACGGAACGCGATCGCGCTGTACGTGGCGCACGAGGTGCTGTGGCCGACGGTGATGATGCGGTGGCGCGTGAAGGGGCCGGACGGCGACGGGCTCCTCGCGTTCGTGTCGCTGAAGGCGTGGCTGGGCGAGGCGGCGGGCCCGACGATGGGCCCGTGGCTGGCGATCGCCGCGTACGTGGGCGTGTGGTGGGTGATCCTGTGGCGGATGCACCGGCGCGGGGTGTACGTGAAGGTCTAGTGGGTCACCGGGATGGGCCCTTGGGTGGGGGTCACGCCCCGCGGGCGGGTCCCAGGAGCGAATCGGGGTGGTCCTGAAGGAGGGCGATGATCTCGGCGAGGGCGAGGGCGGCGGTGGCCCCGTCGACGACGCGGTGGTCGCAGGCCAGGCTCAGGGGGAGCAGGTTGCCCACGAAGATCCCGCCGTGGCGGACGACCGCGCCCGGGCGGGCGCGCCCGACGGCGAGGATGGCGGCCTCGGGGTAGTTGATGACCGGGGTCGCGAATCGGCCCGCGTGGCTGCCCACGTTGGTGATCGTGAACGTGCCGCCGATGAGGTTCTCGCGGGCGATGGCCCGCGTGCGGGCCTGCTCGGCGAAGGAGGCGATGGCCCGCCCGATCTGCAGGACGCCCAGGCGGTCGGCGTCGCGGATCACCGGGACCATCAGCCCCGAGTCCGTGTCCGTCGCGATGCCCAGGTGGATGCTGCGGTGGCGGATGATGGCGGCCTCGGCGCTCGGGTCGCCCGGGGTCTCGTCTACCGTCGCGTTGAGGGCCGCGAACGCCGGCTTGCTCAGCACCCGGCACGCCGCCGACGCGACGAACGGGAGGAAGCTGACCTTCTCGCCCGAGGCGGAGGCCAGCTTGCGGCGGAGGGCGTCGAGGGTGGAGACGTCGGCCTCGTCCATGACGGTGAAGTGGACGGCCTGGTCGACGCTCTCGCGGAGGCGGTTGGCGATGGTGCGGCGCACGCCGCGGAAGGGCACGCGGGTCGTCTCGCCCGGGGCGGAGTAGTCGGCGACGCGAGCGGCGGCGGCGAGGTCCACCTCGGGCGCCCGCGGGGGCGTGGGGCGCGATGGGGCCGGGGTGGGGGTGGAGGTGGGGGTGGGGGCGTATGTGGTCTTTGCCGTCGGTTGAGGGGTGGGCTTGGAGCCTCCCGAGGCGGCCGACCGGACGTCCTTTTCGGTTACACGACCGGCAATGCCGGTCCCGGCGACACGGTCGATGTCGACGCCCAGGTCGCGGGCGAGCCGGCGGACCGCGGGGGTCGCGAGGGCTTTGCCGGGCTCGGGCCCTTCCTCCTTGCGCATCATCCCGACGACGGTCCCGGCGTCCTCGCGTTCTTCCGCGGGCTCGGAGACCGGCTCGGGCGTGGCCGAGGGCGCGGGTGTGGCGGCCTTTGTGTCTTTGGCGGCGGGGGTTGGGGCGGGCGTCGCCGTCGGTGCGTTGGCCTGGGCCCCGTCGCGGACGTAGGTGACCAGGGGGTTCCCGACCTTGAGGATCTCGCCCTCGGCCCCGTGGAGGGCGGCGATGATCCCGCTGCGGGGGCTGGGGACCTCGACGACGGCCTTGTCGTGCTCCATATCGGCGAGGATGTCGTGCTCGCTGACGGCCTGCCCGGGCGCGACCCGCCACTTGAGCAGCTCGGCCTCGTGGACGCCCTCGCCCAGGTCGGGGAGGATGAAGATGCTCGGGTCGGCGGACTTGTGGTGGGCCATAGGGCGGGATTCTACCCGTCGCCGGGGCGGCCGCCGAACGCTCGCGGGGGCGTCAGTACGCCAGGGTCTGGGTGACGGCCTCGGCGATGCGGGGCGCATCGGGGATGTACTGGAGTTCGAGCTTGTAATACGGCATCACGGTGTCGAACCCGGTCACGCGCTGGACGGGGGCCTTGAGGTGCAGGAAGCACCGCTCCTGGATCATCGTGGCGATCTCGGAGGCCATGCTGGCGGTCCGCGGCGCTTCGCAGACGACCACGCAGCGCCCGGTTTTCTCGACGGAGGCGGCGACGGTGTCGGCGTCGTAGGGGTAGATGGTGCGGAGGTCGATGAGTTCGGCCGAGACGTCCTCGGGCAGGGTGTCGAGGGCCTTGAGGCAGTCGTGGACGGGCGCGCCCCACGAGACGACGGTGATGTCCGTGCCCTCGGAGACAACCTTGGCCTGCCCGATGGGGACCTCGTAATCGCCGTCGGGGACCTCCTCGCGGAAGGAGCGGTAGACGCGCTTGGGCTCGAAGAAGACGACGGGGTCGGGGTCGCGGATGGCGGCCAGGAGCAGGCCCTTGGCGTCGAAGGGCGTGCTGGGCATCACGACCTTGAGCCCGGGCGTGTGGGCGTAGATCGCCTCGGGGCTGTCGCTGTGGAGCTCGGGGGCGTGGATGCCGCCGCCGACGGGGACGCGGACGACCATCGGGACGGTGATGGCCCCGCGGGTGCGGGTGCGGTATCGGGCGGCGTGGTTGGTCAGTTGGTCGTAGGCCGGCCCGAGGAAGCCCTCGAACTGGATCTCGGGGATGGGGCGCATCCCGGCCATGGCGAGCCCGATGGCGGTGCCCATGATGCCGGACTCGGCGAGGGGGGTGTCGATGACGCGGTCGGGCCCGAACTTTTTCTGGAGGCCCTCGGTGACGCGGAAGACGCCGCCGTTGAGCCCGACGTCCTCGCCGAGGCAGACGACGCGGTCGTCGCGCTCCATCTCGTGGGCAAGGGCCGCGGTGATCGCCTGGACGAGCGTCAGTTGTGCCATAGGACGCAAGGATAGCGCCCGCCCGGGCGTGGTTCACGCCGGGCGGGGCGGTGCGCGATGGGGGGAGGGTTCCGGCGGGGTCAGCGGGCCCTGGAGCGTGCCTTGGCGGGCTTGGCGGCGTAGTCGGGGACGCCCGCGCCGGCCTCGAACAGCCGGGCGAAGGTGAAGCCCTTTCGGCCCTTCCAGGCCCCGCGGTGGTACGCGTCGCTCGCGAGGATCGGGAAGAGCGCCGAGATCTCCCCGAAGACCATCTGCTCGTGCACCACGTCCACCTTGCCCCACGAGCAGGCCTCGCGGAGCGTCGAGCCCGAGAGCGCCCCGTCGCGCGAGTCGGCGACGGTCATCTGCACCGCGTACTTGTGCATCCCGATGTCCCCGCGGGCCTTCCCGCCTTTGCGCTCGTTGAGCAATTCGGCGGCGACGACGATGTCCTGCGCGAAGTTCTTGGGCACGCCCCCGCCCAGCATCAGCAGGCCCGTGTCCTTGCACGCGAGCTTGATGTCCGTCAGCTCGCGGAAGTCCTTGCCCGAGTCGAAGGCGACCTGCCCGCGGCCTTTCTCGATGGCCTCGGTCTGCTGGAGCACGATCCCGAACCCGGCCGAGCAGTCGCTGAACGCGGGCACGAAGATCGGGACCTTCCTGAGGTACGCCGTCTTGACGAGGCTCTCGTTCTTCGCGTGGTGGCGGGCCAGGTAGGAGCCCATCGCGTGGATGAACTCGCGGCTGCTGTACGCGCCGGGCTCGAACGCGTTGAAAATCTCATGGGTCTTGGCGTCGCACGCCCGCAGGTCGTCCTCGTCGATGTACGTGTCGTAGATCCGGTCGATCATCCAGTTGCGCAGCGTCAGGTCGTCCACCGGCGGGGCCTCGGGGCTCCCCGGCGCGATGTAGTGCTTGAAGCCCAGCCCCTCGAAGAAGTCCTGGTCCACGATGTTCGCGCCCGTCGAGACGATCGCGTCCACCATGTTGTGCTCGAGCAGCGTGATGATCGCCTTCTTGAGCCCCGCCGAGATCAGCGACCCCGCCAGGGTCAGGATCACCGCGCACTCCTTGTCCTTGAGCATCATCGAGTAGATGTCGGCGGCCTGGGCGAGCGTGCGGCTCGAGTAGGCCATCTCGCGGTACGCCTTGACGATCGGGCGGGCGTCGAAGGCGGTGATGTCGATGTGCTCGACCGGGCGGCTGAGCAGTTCTTTCTTCGTCCACTTGGCGGGCTTCCCGTGGGTCATCGTGCGCTCCATGCCGGCCCGGGGTCAAACCCGGGTCGGTCGTTCGGGCCAAGCCCCCCTGGCCGTGCTCTGGTTTCGACGCGCCGGCGGGGGTGACGCCGGCGATGGATTATTGTCGCGCCGCGGGCACGCCGTCGCCCTGATGGTCCACCGGGCCGGAGGCGAGATCACCCCGGCGGTAGAGGAAGACGCAGGCGGTCCCGACCAGGGCCGCCGCCGGGACCGACCACGCCAGCGCGGGGGTCAGTCGGCCCGCGGACCACAGCACCCCCAGGCTGATCCCCACCGAGGTCCACATCGCCGCCAGCACCCAGCACCGCGCCCGGCGGGTGAAGGGTCGCTCGCCGTCGATGATCCGCATCGAGGGCCCCAGCCAGCGGTTGCGCAGCACCCGCTCCTCGAGCCACGGGCAGCTCTTCGAGAAGCAGTACGAGGCCAACAGCACGAAGATGAACGTCGGGAGCCCGGGGATGAAGACCCCCGCCAGCCCGATCCCCGCCAAGACCAGCCCCAGCGACGCCAGCGCCCACCGCCAGGGGGTGAATCGGGCGAGCCCGCGCGGGGCGGTGATGGTCTGTACAGAGGCCCGGCTCATCGCATAACTCTATTCGCCGTCGGGCGATCCGACGATCACGCCGGGGCGGGTTTTTCACCGCGGATCACGGCTTCGCGATGAGTTTGAACGCGACGTCCTCGATCGACCGCCCGCGGCGGATCTCCAGCCGGACGGTGTCGCCCGGGCGGTACCCCGAGAGGACCCGGACCATCTCGGCCATCTCGCGCACGGGCTTGCCGTCGATCGTGCGGATCACGTCGCCCAGGCGGACCTCGCCCTCGACGCCCCGCGCCGACGAGGGACGCCGGCCCAGGCGCCCCGGCTCGGGCGGTCCGATGGCGGTGACGCGGCACCCGTCGCCGTCGCCCGCCTCGACCTCGAGCCCCAGGCTCGCCATCCCGCGGGTGATCTCCTCGGGGACCTCGGGGAGCGCCCGGATCCACGCCCGCCACGCCTTGTCGAGGTCCTTGGCCGGCACCCCCAGCACGTGCTCGAAGGACCTGACGCCCGTGGGGTCGGCGTCGAAGTTCGCGGTGTAGTGGGCGTACCAGGCGCCGAGCTTGCCCTGGGCGTCGAGCCACTGGAAGAGCGTGCGGGCCGCCGCGTAGTTCGCCAGCGGGCTGGACGCGACGAACCGCTCGTGCGGCATCGAGGCCAGCGCGGCGATCGTCGGGAGCGAGCCGAACCGCTCGCGGCGTTTGACGATGTTGGTCCGCCAGGACGAGACGGGGACGATCAGGTCCGGGCCCCCCGCGCCCGCGGGGTCGGGGATCACGTCGAAATCTTCGACGAGGCTGCACAAGCCTTCCTGGATGTAGATGGGGTGACGCTGCCCGAGGCGCGTGGTGTGGCGCCAGTGCAGGACGTGGAGGAACTCGTGGCGGAGCGTGGCGCCCAGGTCCTGCGAGACCAGTCGCTTCTCGTCGTGGCTGTAGGCCCCGCCCACGGCCCCGGCGCCGGTGAGCGAGGCGGGCCCGTAGGTCAGGACGCTCCATTTGACGAACCCTTCGCGCCGGGGCAGCACGACGGTCACCCACGGGTCGTCCTTGGATTCGGGGGCTTCCATCATCCCCGGGAAGAGCGTCCGGCGGGCCCAATGGTCGACGAGGGCGATCTCGCGGCGGGCCTGCGCGCGGGCCTTCTCGTCGAAGGAGGAGAGCACGACGATGCGGAGCCCCTCGTCGCGTTCCTCGTGCATGGGCCCGCCGAAAAACTCGCGGGCCAGGCGCACGTCGGTGTCGATCCGCCTCGCGAGGATCTCGGGCCACGCGTCGATCAGGGCCCGGTACCCGGGGTGGTCGCGCAGGCGGTTGAGGTAGGTGTCACGCCGGAGGGTGTGCAGGTCGCTGAACCCGCGCTCGACCGACTTGACGAGCCATTCGAGGGCTTCGTCCCCGCGGCCCGTGACCGCCGACACGCACGCGAGGTTGTAGTACGGGACGAACCCGCCCTCGCCCGCGTCGATCTGCTCGAGCAGGAGCCGCTCGGCCTGCGGCCAATCCTTGCGGTCGATCGCGGCGTACACACGGTCGGCCCGGGCCGGGTCTTTCGCCGCACGGCGGGGCGGTTCTTTCGTGTCGTCCGGCTGCGCCGGCGTGATCGCCGCCGCCGCCGCGAGCCACACCGACGCCGCGAGGAGCCCGATCGACCTCATCGTTCACCCCCCAGCAGCCGGCGCAGGGCCTCCGGGTACGCGCGGCACTCGGCCCCGAAGACCCGGGCCGCCAACGTGTCGGGCGTGTCCCCCGGCACGACCGGGACCGACTCTTGGAGCACGATCGGCCCGGTGTCGTAGCGGTCGTCGCAGAGGTGGACGGTGCACCCGGATTCGCGCTCGCCCGCGCGGAGGACGGCCTCGTGGACGCGGCGTCCGTACATCCCGGGCCCGCCGAACTTGGGGAGAAGGGCCGGGTGGATGTTCACGACCTTGCCCTCGAACCCCGGGGGGATATGGACTTTCTTGAGGTACCCCGCGAGGGCGACCCACGCCACACCCGCCCCGCGGAGGATCGACGCGAGCCGGTCCGCGGGGATCTCGCCGGGCTCGACCACGACGGGCAGGCCCCGGTCTCGGGCGCGCTGGGCCCCGACGCCTTCCTTCGACGCGACCACGAGGGTGATCTTGGCGCGGAGCTCGCCGCGGTCGATGGCGTCTTGAAGGTTGAGGAGCGTGCGCCCGCCGCCGGAGATCATCACCGCGATCGGGGTGACGGGTTGAGGCATGGTGGCTCCCGGCCCTTGGCCCTTAGCCCAGGGCCTTGACCGCCTCGTCGCGCGTCCCGACGATGGTGAGCACGCGGTGGAGTTTGGTCATCTCGAAGACCTGGCGGAGGTTCTCGTCCATCCCGCAGACGGCGAGTTTCCCGCCGTTCTTCTTGCACGCGCTGTTGAGGCTCACCAGCACGCCCAGGCCCGCGGAGGCGACCAGGCGCACGTCGCTGAGGTCGACGACGATCTTCCACCCCGAGGCGGGCGCGGCCTTCTCGATCTCGCCCTTGAGGATCGGGGATTCGTAATCCCCGACTTTCTCGCGTTGCGGGCGGGCGACGAGCACCCCCCCGACCGTGTCCATCGTGCAGAAGGTCGATTGGTTCATGGGCGTGCGGGCTCCGGGGGACGCGGTCCGGGGTCGTTCACCCGGAATGGTACCGGGCGTTCGTCCGGCCCGACGGAGACCATCGTGATCGACGCCGCCGTCACCGGGACCAGCGCCCCGCCCTCTCGCCGCTCGGCCTCGACCTCGACCCGCACCGTGATCGACGTCCGCCCGAGCCGCTCGGCCCGGGTATGGAAGTTCACCACGTCGCCCACGTGCACCGGCTCCTTGAACTCGACCCGGTCCATCGCCACCGTCACCCACTTGGTCCGACCGTGCTCGAGCGCCTCGACCAGCCCCGCCTGGTCGATGTACGACAGGATCACCCCGCCGAAGATCGTCCCGTAATGGTTCGTGTCCCGCGGCATCATCACCACCCGCAGGCTCAGCCGGCGTTCCATGGCCCAGCATAGCCCCGGGGTGTTCGCCCGGCCCCGCGCGCTACCCTCGGGCATGAGCACCGCCCTTTGCCGTCCCCCGCGCCTCGGCTCGGTCGACCCCAAAGAAACCATCGCCGCCCTTGCCACCAACGACCTCCTGGCCCGCTACCGCCGGGGCGTCGAGAACTACGACCGCCGCCTCTTCCTGCTCCGCGACGAGCAGCTCGACCAGGCCTTCCTTCCCGAATCCGGGCTGGGCCGATGGCCCGTCCGCGTGGTCCTCGGGCACGTGATGGACGCGGACCTGGTCGCGGTCCACCGCATGCGCCGCGCCGTGGCCGAGGACAACCCCGTCTTCGCCGACTGGGACGAGAACGCGTTCGTCGAATCGAACCTCTACGGCGTGGGCGCTCCCCCCGGGGGAGGCGGGGCCGTCGGGTGGTACGTCGCGCTGACGCACACCCTCCGCCAGGGCACCGCCCAGTGGGCCTTCTCCCTCTCCGACGCCCAGCTCGCCCGCACGGGCATGCACCCGGTCCGCGGCGTCATGTCCGTCCGCGACATCCTCGTGTCGTATACCCACCACCTTGAACACCACGCCGCCTACCTCAACGCCAAGGTCGAGCGGTTCCTGGGGCCCGCGCCCGAGGAGCCCGTTCCCGCCGGCGGGTGTGGGCCCGGGTGCGGGTGCAAGCCCAAGGGCTGACGGGCGTGGTCGGACGCCCGACCGCTTACCGAGTCGAACCCGGGAACCCCGGCTGCGGACGGTCGGGGCGGTGGCTCCCCTTGTGCCCCGCGAAACGCACCCGCTGCCAGACCTGCGAGGGGAGCCCAGGGGTGACCTGCCACCCCCAGAACGCCGGAGACTCGTAGCTGCGGACCTTCGTGGGCGGGTGGAAGTGGTGCGCGAAGGGCATGACGCCCCGCAGCTCGTCGTGACGCCCGAAGAACTTCCACGACGAGTTGAGCGGGTGCATCCGGCTCGTCACGCGGCGGATGCGGACGGGGTCGGCGGGGACCCAGTTCGCCGTCTTGTTCGGCTCGTCGAACAGGTACCACTCGACCCAGGCACGAAGCCGCGGGGAACGGCTCCGCCCGCGGTCCTCGTTCTCTTCCTCGCGCGAGTCGTACCCGATCACCATCCGCGCGGGGATCCCGCAGTGCCGGTACGCCGCCGTCAGCAGGCACACCATGTCCCACTCGGTCCCGCGCTTCAGCCTCGCGGCCTGCTCGGCGCCCCCGATGGCGAGCCCCTCGAGCCCGTAGGTGCTCTGCACCTTGGACCCCCCGTCCGCGGGCGTGTACCCCCCGCGGTTGAAGACCAGCCCGTCGCCCGTGGGCTGGAAGTGCTCCGAGGCTTTCCCGCACAGCAGTTTCGCCAAGACCGCCGGCGCGTACGACCGGGGGTCGCGCCCGCCGAGCCACGACTTGACCGCCTCGGCCACGTACGCCGGGTTGTACGGGACCGTCAGCCCCGTCAGCGGGTCGGGCCCGAAATCCACGTACATCTGCGGCGCGAACGTCGACGCCGCGATCACCGGCCACCCCTGTGTGGGCCACCCCACCCGCTCCGCGGCCTTCTCGTCGTACGTCGTGTTGAACGACGTCATCGGCAAGTCCACGATCAGCAGCGACGACTCCCACCGCGCGGGCACCCCGACCTCGCCCAGCGCCCACTTCCCCAGCCACACGCCCGAGTGGTACGGCGACCCGTCCAGCTGCGTCCGCAGCAGTTCGGGCTTCCCGAGCGTCCCCCCGGGCATGAACTTTCCGCTGAGCCGCTCGCGTTCATCCGTCACCAGCTTGCTCGTGGCCTCGGGCAGGTTGAGCAGGCTCGCCGCCGACGAGGAGACCACGGGGAACACGATCGTCATCGTCTCGTACGCCGTCCCGACCCTCGCCTGCACCCGCGTCCCGTCCTCGTACACCAGGTTCCCGTACCCGTTGAGCGTCAGGAACGCACGCATGACCCACGCCTGAGGCTTCTCTCGCTTGACGTACGGCCCGGGCTCCTCCGGCTCGATGGCGCTCACCTTGATCACCCCGGGGATCGGGCCGGCCGACGTCAGCGGCGAGAAAGCGCCCGGCCCCATCGGCTGCCCCGGCGTCGTGGGGGTGGTGGGGGTGGTGGGGGAGGTGGGGGGCTTGGAGGGGTCCTGGGGCTGAGCCGAATCGGGCTTGGAGCCGTCGGGGTTGACGGGCGTGGTGTCCGGCGGCTGGTGGTTCTTGCGGTGGGCTTCCGATTCGGGGTCCGGTTGCACGGGACCGAGCCCCGCGACCGACCCCGCGACCGTCAGCGCCGCCACGGTGAACCGACACGCCCGACGCCGATGCTCGTGTTGCATCCCAACGCTCCTTGCCGGGCCCGCCGATCCCCGCGATCGTCGTGGTTCGGCGCCCGAAACCCGATCCCACCCCACTGTACGACGCCCCATCGCCCGCCGCGGTTCCTCCACCCGCACGTACACTCGCGTATGGCCTCAACCCAACACCCGCCGAAGACCCCCGCCACCCCCCCGGCCCACGCCCCCGCCACGCGGCTCGAACGCGACACGATGGGCGAGATGGAGGTCCCCGCCGATGTGCTCTACGGCGCGTCCACGCAGCGGGCGGTGCTCAACTTCCCCGTCTCGGGGCGTCCGGTCCCCTTCCAGGTCATCCACGCGTACGCGTTGCTCAAGAGCGCGTGCGCCGCGGTCAACCACCGCCTTGGGCGCCTCGACGAGGCCCGGACCAAGGCGATCATGGAGGCCTGCCGGGAGATCGCCGACGGGATGCCCGCCCTGGGCGGGTGGCAACGCCACTTCCCCGTGGACATCTTCCAGACCGGGAGCGGGACCTCGACGAACATGAATGCCAACGAGGTGATCGCCAACCTCGCCG
The DNA here is from genome assembly GCA_015200025.1 of Phycisphaeraceae bacterium. GTDB lineage: Bacteria > Planctomycetota > Phycisphaerae > Phycisphaerales > UBA1924 > UBA2396. Next base: position 3,018,621 of record CP054186.1, read on the forward strand.
CCGTCCGGGCCCACCACCCCATCGGCAAGAGCAAAGACCCCACGTTCATCGCCGCCGGGGGCGTCCACCCCAACGACCATGTCAACATGGGGCAGTCCTCCAACGACACGTTCCCGACGGCCATGCACGTCGCCGCCGCCCTGGCGATCAAGAACGAGCTGCTCCCCGCCGTGGGAGCGATGGCCTCGCGGCTGAGCGATCAGGCGGCCCTGTGGGACGGGATCGTCAAGATCGGGCGGACCCACCTCCAGGACGCCACGCCCATCCGGCTGGGGCAGGAGTTCTCCGGGTACGCCTCGCAGCTGCGCCACGCCGAGGAGAGGCTCCACCGGGCCCTGCACACGCTGGGCGAGCTGGCCATCGGGGGGACCGCGGTGGGCACGGGGATCAACTGCCACGAGCGGTTCGGGGCGATGGTCGCCGCCGAACTGACCGAATCCACGGGCATCCACTTCCGCGAGGCGTCCAACCACTTCGAGGCCCAGCACGCCAAGGACGCCTGCGTCGAGACCGCGGGGCACCTCGCCACCATCGCCGTCTCGCTCACCAAAATCGCCAACGACATCCGCTGGCTGGGGTCGGGCCCGCGCTGCGGCATCGGCGAGCTGATCTTCCCCGCCGTCCAGCCCGGGTCGTCGATCATGCCCGGGAAGGTCAACCCCGTCATCTGCGAGAGCCTCATCATGGTCTCCTGCCAGGTGCTCGGCAACGCCCACGCCGTCACCCTCGGCGGTCTCGGGGGCGTCGGGAGCCTGCTGGACCTCAACGTCGCGATGCCCGTGATGGCCGCCAACCTTCTCGATTCCATCCACCTGCTCGCCCGCGGGTCCTCGATGTTCACCGAGAACCTGCTCAAGGACCTCAGGCCCGACGAGGCCCGATGCAAGGCCCTCATCGAAGGGTCCCTCGCCATGTGCACCAGCCTCGTGCCCGTCATCGGGTACGACGCCTCGGCCGCCCTCGCCAAGGAGGCCTTCAAGCAAGGGATCACCGTTCGAGAGCTGGCCCACCGGACGCTCGTGGGCCGTCCCGACATGTCAGGGAAATCCATCACCGCCGACGACCTCGAGCGGGCCCTCGACCCCAGGTCGATGACCCTCCCCGGGGGCGAGGGCAGCGCGGGCGGGTGACCCGGTGACCCGGTGACCCGGTGACCCGGTGACCCGGTGACCCGGTGACCCGGTGACCCGGTGACCCGGTGATCCGGTGGGGCGGTGGGGCGGTGGGGCGGTGGGGCGGTGGGGCGGTGGGGCGGTGGGGCGGTGGGGCGGTGGGGCGGTGGGGCGGAGACCCGGTTGAGGGCTGGGGTCTTTCCCCCGGACACGCCGAGCCTCGCCCGTCACTCCGGAGCATCCGGCGTGAACGGCGCGGGCTTCGCCGCCGCGCGTCGTCTGGCAAGCGATTTGCGTTCAGACTTTTCTCCGCCCCCGCTCAAGCGGCCCCCGGCACGTGCCGACCGTTGGAGGCGCGAGGGTGTTCCGCGCCGGAGAGAGGTCAACAACAGATGGAGAGCCCCGCCAAGGTCGTCGCCGGCATTTTCTCGTTGTCGGCGTTCGCCGTCGCCGCGCTTACGGGCCTGGCGGTCGGGAACCCCGCGTCCGACGTGCTTGGACGGGCGTTGGTCTGCCTGGTGACCGCGCATCTTGTAGGGGTTCTGGTCGGATCGGCGTTCGAGTCGGTGCTCGCCCGCTCGGTGGCGGCGCGTCATGGGGTGGTGGATCTTTCGGCGCCGATGGTGGGCGGATCGGGGACGAGTTCTGGGTCTTCGGTGGATAACTCTGTGGATAGTTCCGTCAACGCGGGCGAGGAGCGCGCGAATGTCGCCGGTTTGCCAGAAAGTTGAGCACGGAGGCCGGGAAAGTTGTTATGAGTACGTGTGAGCGGGCGGAGCCTGCTCGTGGAAACGGATTTCCGCGCCGGACGATCGGGTGACCCCGTCGGGCGGCGCAAGGTCAGGGAGTTGACCACATGGCGGTAGCGAAGGCCTTCGGCCGGGTGGGGTTCCGGAATAACGGTCGGGCGTTGGTGCGGCACATGGAGGCCGCCCGGGCCAAGTCCCCGTACGACGCGATGCCGGTCGCGGACCTGTGGAAGGAGTACCGGACGCTGGACGAGGGCACGCCGGCCCGGGAGCGTCTGCGGAACTTCCTGATGGAGAAGTTCCTCCCGCTGGTGCGGTACAACGCCGAGCGGATCCACACGCGTCTGCCCGACGAGGTGGATATCGAAGACCTGATGAGCGCCGGGGTCTTCGGGCTGATGGACGCCATCGACGCCTTCGACCTGGAGCGCAAGGTCAAGTTCGAGACGTACTGCGCCCCGCGCATCCGCGGCGCGATCCTCGACGAGCTCCGCTCGATGGACTGGGTGCCCCGCCTGGTGCGTCACCGCACGGCCAAGTTCGACCAGGCCCGTCAGTTGATCGAGATGGAAACCGGCGAACTGGCGACCGACGACCAGATCGCCTCGCGCCTGGGCATCTCGGGCGAGGAGTTCGACAAGCTCAAGCGGGACAGCTTCGCCGTCAACACCCGCAGCCTCACGCAGCGCTGCTTCGGGGGCGACGGGTCCAAGGACGTCCGCGAGATCGACATCATCAAGGACGATTCGTCGCGCAACCCCGCGGTGGACGTGCAGCGCCGCGACCTCAAGGAGCTGATCACCAAGGGGCTCAGCCGCTCCGAACGCCTGATCGTCATCCTCTACTACTACGAGGGGATGACGATGAAGGAGATCGGCGCGACGCTGGACCTTTCCGAGAGCCGCGTGAGCCAGATGCACAGCTCGATCCTGCTCCGCCTCAAGGCGCAGATGCAGCACCGCACCAAGGAACTCGAGCCGGTCGCGGAGGAGTAGCCCCGGCTCCCTCCGCCGCTCACCACCACGCTTCCCTTCGCACGCCCCGCCCGCGCGGGGCGTGTGTGTTGACGGGCCCTACGCGCCGGCCGGGGGGGTGTGGATCGTGACCGGGGGCGTGGCGGGCGCGGGCCTGGGCGGGGTCGAATCGACGAGCGTCGCGATGTAGCGCTGGAAGTCGTCGTGCATGATCTTCATCGAGGGGCCGGTGAACATCCGGCGGAACGATTCCTCCGCCGCGATCTCGCGCATCCGCTTCTCCCAGCTCTCGAAGTAGTCCCTGGGGAGCAGCCCCTCCTGCCGGCTGAACCAGACGATCTCGAAGACCGAGAGCTGCATGAGGTTGAAGAAATACTCCTGGACCTCGCGGGAGTCGCGCATGCCCAGGGTGTCGTGCCGGTAGACCTCGGCGAGCGAGGGGTCCTCGACCCGCATCTCGCGCAGGTGCATCTGCAGCTCGACGAGCTTGGTGAAGTTGGAGACGTGCGCGACGCGGCGCCAGTGCCGGAACTGCAGCCCGGCGAAGACGATCCCGCACGCCACCACCGTCGACGAGAACGCCTGGATGCTCAACTGAACGGTCTGGAGGTCCATACGGGGGCGATCCTACGGCGGGCGCCCGCCCGGGCGTCAGGGGGTGGTCACGCCGCCGCCCGTCGTCTTCGCCGAACGCCACCGTTCGAGGTACTTCCGATCGTCCTCGGCCCGGACGCACCGAGGGCACGCCCCGGGCGCGCCCCGGGCCGCGGTGCGACGGTGCCGCCGCCACAACACGGCCTCCGCCAACACCCACGCCAGGCATATCCCCGCGGCCGTCAGAGCCACTTCAAACCCGGGGAGTATGTCGTCGGGGTTGCCCGATCGGGCCGACACAATCCGGGCGATCCTCCGCTGCGCGATGATGAACCATGCCACCCCGATCGCCCCGAATGCCGCCATGGCCGTAAAGACCCGGATCCACATGAGCCGGGCGAACGGGCAGGAATCTCGCCAGCGAAGAGGCCCGTTAACCATCCAGTGGGCCCGGCGCAGCCGACGGTCCGAAGTCTCGCCGCACTCGGGGCACACCGTCGTCGTTTCGTCGTCCACGGTCTGGCCGTCCGCGAGGTGGCGCATGTCGTAGGCACAGAATGGGCACGGGTCCGAGCGGCCCTCGACCGCCGCGAAGTGGAGTCGCCGGAACGCCGAACTCGTCCGGATCGACCACCCGACGACGCACGCCGTCAGCGTGATCACGACGAGCGGGACAAGCCACACGGGCACGCCCGTGATCGCCCGGAGCGTGCCGGAAACATCCAGGAACACCAGCGCAACGGTCGTGAGGGTACCGACGGCGGCGAGCGTCAGCTCGAGCCGATCGCGCCAGAGCATGGGTCGGCGTCGCACGCCGGCGGCGCCGGGTTGGTGACCGACCCGATCCGACATGCCTGCATGGTAACACGGGGCGGGTGAGGCGCCGGGGTGGGGGGAGGGGTGGGGGTGGCGGTCAGATCAGTTGCAGGGAGTTCTCGACGCCCAGCGTGGCGTAGATCTCGCGCGTCGCCGTCGACTTGTTGAGCGTGTACAGGTGGATCCCCGCGGCCTTGTGGTCCAGGAGGTCGCGGCACTGCTCGGTCGCCCAGTGGACCCCCACACGCCGGACGGCCGCGTCGTTGCCGCCCGCCCGGTTGATCGCCCGGATCAGCGGCGCGGGGTACCTCGCCCCGGCGGCCAGGTCGGCCATCCGCTTCATCCCCGCGATCGACGTGATGGGCATCACCCCCGCGATGATCGGCGTCCGCACCCCCGCCAGCTCGCAGCGGTCGCGGAAGTCGTACAGGTCGCGGTTGTCGAAGAACAGTTGCGTCACGATGAAATCCGCCCCGCGGTCGATCTTCGCCTTGAGCCGGTCCATCTCTTCGAGCCGGTTGGGCGTGTCGGGGTGCCCCTCGGGGAACCCGGCGACCCCGATGGCGAACCCGCGGCGGTCGGGGTGCCGGCCCGATTCGTTGAACTTGCGGATGAAGCCCACCAGGTCCGCCGCGTGGCGGAAATGCTTGAAGGGCTCGTCGCCCGTGACGCCCTTGGGGCGGTCCCCGCGGAGGGCCAGGATCTTGTTGATCCCCGCGGCCGCGTACGACGACAGGATCTCGTCGATCTCCCGCTCGTCGTGACCGACGCAGGTCAGGTGCGGCATCGGGTCCAGCGGCGTCGTCGTGCTGATCTTGACGACCAGGTCGTGCGTGAGCTGCCGCGTGCTCCCCCCGGCGCCGTAGGTCACCGAGACGAACGTGGGCTTGAGTTTCTCGAACTCCTTGATGTGCCCGAAGAGGTCGCCGGCGCCCTCGGCCGTCCGCGGGGGGAAGAACTCGAACGAGAAGGTCGTCCGGCGAGATTGGAAGACGTCGCGGATGTCCATGCGGGGTCTCGTGCCGTCACCGTGGGCCTCGTGCCCGGGCGTCGAAATCCCCCCGGGGGCTTCCGCCCGCGGGAGGGGTGTGAGGGTCGGGGGTTGATCAGTAGCGGTAGTGGTCGGGCTTGTAGGGCCCGTCGACCGGGACCCCGATGTAGTCGGCCTGCTCCTTCGAGAGGCGGGTGAGCCTCACGCCCAGCTTCTCCAAGTGGAGGCGGGCGACCTCCTCGTCGAGCTTCTTGGGGAGCGTGTAGACCTTCCCGGCCTCGTAGCGGATGCCCGAGAGCGTGGGCTTCCCGTTCGCCGAGAGCCACAGGTCGATCTGCGCGATCGTCTGGTTGGTGAACGAGGAGGACATCACGAACGAGGGGTGCCCCGTGGCGCACCCGAGGTTCATGAGCCGGCCCTCGGCCAGCACCAGGATGCTCCGGCCCGTCTTCTTGAACACGAACTCGTCGTACTGGGCCTTGATGTTGACCTTCGCGACCGTCCCGCCCTTGACGGCCTGGTAGAGCCCGGACATGTCGATCTCGTTGTCGAAGTGCCCGATGTTCGCGACGATCGCCTTGTCCTTCATCTTGCGCATGTGGTCGAGCGTGATGACGTTCTTGTTGCCCGTCGAGGTGATGAACAGGTCGGCGGACTCGAGCAGGTCCTCGAGCGTGGCCACCTGGTACCCCTCCATCGCCGCCTGGAGCGCGTTGATCGGGTCGATCTCCGTCACGACGACGCGGCAGCCCTGCCCGCGGAGCGCCTGGCAGCAGCCCTTGCCCACGTCGCCGTAACCCAGCACCACCGCGACCTTTCCGCTGAGCATCACGTCGGTGGCGCGGTTGAGCCCGTCGACCAGCGAGTGCCGGCACCCGTAGAGGTTGTCGAACTTGCTCTTGGTCGCCGAGTCGTTCACGTTGATCGCCGCGAACGCCAGCTGCCCCTTCTTCTGCATGTCGTAGAGGCGGTGCACGCCCGTGGTCGTCTCCTCGGAGACGCCCTTGATCCCCTTGATGATCTTCGACCAGTACCCGGGGCTCTCCTTGAGGCTCCGGCGGAGCACGTCGAGGATCACGCCCCACTCCTCCGGGTCGTTCTTCGCGTTGAACGAAGGGACCTTGCCCGCCTTCTCGAACTCCGCGCCCTTGTGCACCAGCAGCGTCGCGTCCCCGCCGTCGTCGAGCAGCAGGTTCGGGCCCACCGGGTTCCCCTTGGCGTCACGGAACTTGAAGATCTGCTCCGTGCACCACCAATACTCCTCGAGCGTCTCGCCCTTCCAGGCGAAGACCGGGATCCCGCGCGGCTCCTCGGGCGTCCCGCCCGGGCCCACCACCACCGCCGCCGCCGCGTGGTCCTGCGTGCTGAAAATGTTGCACGAGGCCCAGCGGACGTCCGCGCCCAGGTCGACCAGCGTCTCGATCAGCACCGCCGTCTGCACCGTCATGTGCAGCGAGCCCGTGATCCGGGCGCCCGCCAGCGGCTTCTTGCCCTTGTACCGCTCGCGGAGGGCCATCAGCCCCGGCATCTCGTGCTCCGCCAGGCGGATCTCCTTGCGCCCCAGCTCCGCCTGCGAGAGGTCCCTGACCCTGAAATCGTCCGCCGTCAGCGACGAACCGACCCGCGACTTGTTCACCTTACCCTGCCGTGTGGCCACCGCGCTCATGCGTGCTCCTTCTCGGTTGCTCCGATCCTGAACCCGAACACTCTGAAAGACGACCCACCGCGGCGAACAGCCCGGGACCCCGGGCCTGCGTCTCCCGCGGCAACTCTCGATACTCGCACCCCGCGAACCCCGCCCCCCGCATCAGCTCCGACATCCTCGCGCCTGAAAACCCGAGGTGCTTGTGCCCCATCGTCGGGCGGTACTCCGCCCGGTCGTGCGCCACCATGTCGATCACCATCAGCACCCCCCCGCCGGGCGTGGGCCGCAGCACGCGCCGCGCCTCGCGCAGCGCCGCCGACGGGTCCTCGACGTGGTGCAGCACCAGGCCCATCACCGCCGCGTCGACGCTCGCGTCCGCCAGCGGCAACCGCTCGAGGTCGCCTCGCACGAACTCGACGTTGCCCGCGTGCGCCAGACGCCGGCACCCCGCCGCGATCATCGCCTCGGACTGGTCCACCGCGATCACCCGCGCCACCACCGGGGCCAGCCACGCCGCCGCGTCCCCCGTCCCGCACCCAAGGTCCGCGACGGTCCACGACCGCGGGAGCAAGCCCAGCAACGCCGCGGGCGTGAAGCGCTCCCCGAACAGCGAGGTCCGCAGTTCGTCCCATTCCCCCGCCACGCGCCCGAAAAACGCCTGGCTGTCCGTCCGGCGCTCCGCCAGCACCGCCTCGACCCGCCGCCCGTCCTCGGCCATCTCCATCGACGTCGCCGCCTCGTCCCGGATCGCCGTCCACACCCCGCGGCACGCCGGGGTCAGGTCATCCATCGTGAGGCGGTACAGCGTCGCCGTCCCTTCCGTCCGACGCACGACCCACCCCGCGTCGGCCAACGCCTTGAGGTGACGGCTCACCGACGATTGCGGCCCCTGAACGACCTTGGCGATCTCGCCGACCGATAACTCGTTGGATTCCAGGATCCGGAGCAGCCGAAGACGGACCGGCTCGCCCAAAGACGAGACCCGTTCGGCCATCGGCATGTCACCCAGACGCTGTTTCATGCTTCTATCCGGATACATGGTATAAGCAAACCCGGCGCGGTCAAGGGCCGGCCCCAAGATCGGCCATCCGGGGGCCGGTCGGTGATCCGCGTGGGTTCAAACCGCCCGAGTCACGGGCCTGCGGGTTATGGGCGATAGGGGATCAGCGGCGGACGGGGGCGGGGTCCACGAACTCGGCCGGGCGGACCCCGGCGGTGGGGCCTGGGATGGCCCCCAGGGTGCGGATCCGCTCCTGCACCTCGGGGTTCATCGGGTCGACGTACGCGGCCCGGCGGAGCGAGAGGAGTTCGTTGGGCGTGTCGCCGATCTGCGCGAACAGGTCGGCCTGGGCCACCCAGGGGCGGACGGAGCGCCCGCCGTCGAGGCGGGCGGCGTTGGCGAAGGCGGCCTTGGCGCCGTCGATGTCGCCGATGCGCTGCGCGTAGCGCCCGAGGCGGAGGTGGTCGGAGACGGTGGCCCGCCCGGCGGCGCGCTGATTGAGGAAATCCAGCAGCTGGACGGTGTCGCCGGTCTGGTACATCGCGTCGACGTACCCGTCCACGAAGCGGTCGTCGAGCGGGTTGATATCCACGAGCGCGCGGTACTCCTCGCGGGCCTCGGGCCAGCGGCCCTGCGCCGCCAGCGACCGCGCCAGGCCGTAGCGAACGGTGGTGTTCTCGGGTCGGCGGTCGAGGTATTCCTGGTACTCGGCCTCGGCGGCGGCGTAGTCCTTGGTGCCGTAGTAGAAATCGCCCTTTTCCCAGATCGCTTGGAGCGGGCGCTGCGAGTTGCACCCGGACAACGCCGAGCCCGCGAGCAGCGCGAGGGTCGCGATCGGCAGGGAGAGACGGGGCGTTCGGGGGATCAACATCGTCAGAGTCTCCGGAGGTTCGGCGTGTGGCGTTCCGTGCCGGCCCGATCCGGCCTTGACGGACCGGGACGCGGGATCATGGTATCTTCCGCGCGGGCGTCGGGCCCGCACGGCCGGTCCGCGTTCTGGGCCTTGGCCTTGACCCGCCCGATCCATCGCGGGCGGTGTGTTGCCCGGGAGGTCCCGATGACAGGATGCGTCCTGCTCGAACACCGGCTGCCCGACGGGTCCGAGCATTTCGATTGGATGATCGAGCCGGGGGGCGACGCCGAGGGGCTGGTCACGTTCAGGGTCATGGAGCGGATCGACACCGCCACGGGCGGCCGATTCCCCGCCACCCGGCTCCCGCCGCACCGCGAGGCGTACCTCGACTACCAAGGTCCCGTCTCGGGCGGGCGAGGGCAGGTCCGTCGGGTGGCCCGAGGGACCGCCCGGATCGAGCACCACGGCGAGGGCCTTTTCGTGGTCCTCGCCGACTGGGGCGGTGGAGCCGTCCGCTACGAGGGGCGATCGATCGGCGACGATGAATGGGCGTTCACGGTCACCCGGGCGGGGTGAACCGGCCGCCGGCGGCCCGTGGTATGCTGGGTGAACGTGATTTGGGTTTGGGGCCAAGGGAGGGTGTCGAGGGGTGGGGGGCAGGGGTGGGGGTTCGGGTGGGGGTTCGGGTGGGGGTTCGGGTGGGGGTTCGGGTGGGGGTTCGGCGCGTTCCAGCGTGGGCGGCGTTCTGTCGCCCGCATCGCCAAGACGGAAGATCGGAGGCCGACATGTTGACGCGTCAACCCGTTCGTGGGCCCGATGGCTTCGTTCCCGCCGGGGGTGGCGGAGGGGTTGGTGGCGGAGGAGGTGGGGGTGGTGGGGGCGGTGGGGGCGGTGGGGGGGTGCCGTTGGGCTCGCACGCGCCGGTTCCGGTGAAGGCCGATCCGTTCGCCGAGCCGCCCAAGCCCAAGATCATGCTGAGCGAGCAGAAGATGGGCCTCGGCGGGCGGCACGAGGAAGCGTGGAAGCGCACGCCGAACACGACGGGTCAGGGGGCGATCCACGTGAAGAGCTTTCACTGCAAGCTCGCCACGGAGAGCCTGGAGTACCTGGACCGGCAGGTCAACGAATGGCTCGACGCGCACCCGCAGTACGAGGTCAAGCTCGTGACGACGGCCGTGGGCGAGTGGACGGGCAAGACCAAAGAACCGAATCTTGTGGTGCAGGTCTGGGTATAAGGTGGCGGGTGAGAACCGGGGCGGCTTGGTTCCGGGGGTGGGTCTGGAGATCTCATGCGCGGCCCCAACGACATCCCCGAGGACATCCACGAGCGGTTGCTGGAGCGGATCGAGGCGGACGACGTGGTGGGCGCACGCGACCTGCTGCGCAACGCCGCGGACCTGGACGACGAGGTGGCGGACGCGATCGTGAGGTCGGTCAAGGCGCGCGTGGAGGAGGGGCTGGATCCTTTCGCCGTGCGGCTCGACATGGGGCGTGGTGAGTTGATCGCGCCCGACGGGACGGCGATCCGGCTCAAGGACCTGCCGCCCGAGGTGCGTCGGACGTTCATCGAGGCCGCGGCGGGGCCACTGGGCCGGGTCGAAGGCGAGGGGCGGGCCCCGACGGTCGCGCACCTGACCCCCGCGCAGCGTCACGAGATCGAGTCGATGATCCGGTCTCAGCAGTTCATCCCCGCGATCAAGCGGTACCGGGAGATCACCGGCCGCGGGCTGGCCGAGGCCAAGGCCGCCGTGGACGAGGCCGCGGTCACGCTGGGCGTCGAGCGTCGCTCGGGGTGCCTCATGGTGATGACGCTGTGCCTGCTGGCGCCCGGGCTGGTTGCGGTCGCTCGGGCGGTCGTGGGGTGAATCTCGGCGTGGCCTGGGTCAGGCCGGGGGGAGCGGCGGGGGGACGTTCGCGAAGAGGCCCGCGAGTTCGCCCACGCTGGACGCGGGGGCCCAGGCGGGCATCCCGGCCTTCCACACCATCGATCCCGGCGTGACCCGCCCGGATGAGACCATCTGGTTGAGCGCCTGGAGGTCGAACGGGCCGGCTTGTCGGCCGTCGAGGGCGACGTGGAAGCCGGCGGCGGGCGCCGGGGGCGGTGTCGCGGGGTGAGCGGCCGGCTGGGCGAGCGCCTGGGCCATCTGCTGCCCCATGACCACGCCCGCGCCGAGGCCCATCGAGGCGCCGATGGTCCCGCCCGCGGCCGACCCGGGCTGCCCGAGGGCCTGGGCCGCCTGGAACTGCGTGTACGCGTTCATCCCGCCCGAGCCCGAGGAAGCGATCCCCATGCTCGTCCGCTGGTCGAGCACCTTCTCCACCTCGGGCGGGAGCGAGATGTTCTCGACGAGGAACGTCGTGAGCTCGAGCCCGTATTCGGCGAACGAGGGGCGCAGGCGGTCGGAGACGAAGTTCGCCAGTTCCTGGTAGTTGGCGGCGAGGTCGAGGGCGGGGATCTTCGACTCGGCGACGATCTCCGTGAAGCGAGAGACGATGAAGTTGCGGAGTTGGTCGGTGATGCCCTCGGCGGTGAAGCGGTGGTGCGTCCCGACGATCTGGCGGAGGAAGTCCGTCGGGCTGGAGACGCGGAAGGCGTAAGTCCCGAAGGCCCGCAGACGGATGGGCCCGAACTCGGCGTCCCGGAGCATGACCGGGTTCATCGTGCCCCACTTGCAGCTGGTGAACTGGCGGAGGTTGACGAAGTAGACCTCGGCCTTGAAGGGCGAGTTGAACCCGTGCTTCCACCCCTGGAGGGTGGAGAGGATGGGCAGGTTCTCGGTGCGGAGCGTGTACGTCCCGGCGAAGGCGAAGACGTCGGCGATCTGCCCCTGGTTGACGAAGACGGCCGCCTGGCCCTCGCGGACGATGAGCCGGGCCCCGTTCTTGATCTCGTTCTGGTAGCGCTCGAAGCGCCAGACGAGGGTGTCTCGGGTCGAGTCGAGCCACTCGATGATGTCGACCAGTTCGCCGGTGAGTTTCTTCCAGAGTGACATCGGGTCCTCCCTCGGGGGATTATTAGGAGCCCGGGGCCCCCGCGTTGCACGGGCGGGGGGTTCGGCGGGTCAATCCTCGAAATACGACTTGGGATCGGGGTCGGGCCCGTCGCCGGACGCCGGGCCCGCGTCGTCGAAGAACCCCGCGGGCGCCGAGGCCATCTCGTCGAGTTCCGCGGGCGAGAGCTCGCGTTCCTCGGGCCCATCGCCGGCGGTGTCGGGGTGGTGGGGGTGGTGGGGGTGGTGGGGGTCGGCCGGGTGTGTGCGGAAGCGGTCGTTGGGCCCGCGCATCTTGAACGCGCCCTCGCGCGTCCGGACGCGTGCCTCGGGGTCCAGGGCCAGGTCGCCCTCGCGCTGCTTGCGGGCCCGGACCACCAGCCTCATCGGGACCTCGACGAACGGGAGGCTCTCGCGGAAGCGATTCATCAGGAACCGCAGGAACCCCGGTTTAAAGAGCGTCGGCTCGTTCACCACCAGCGTGATCGTGGGTGGGTTGGTCCCGGTCTGCGCGACGTAGAACACCTTCCCGCGCCGGCCCGTGGTATCCGAGGGGCTCCGCGTCTCCATGATGCCGCGGACGAGGCGGTTGAGCATCCCCGTCGTCACACGCGTCGCGGCCTGGGCTTTGAGCTCGAACGCCAGGTTCAGCGTCGCCTTGACGTTGCGACCCGACTTGCCCGAGATGAACGCGATGGGGGCGTGCGTCAGCCCGCCCAGTTCCTTGCGGAGGTATTCCTCGTAGTCCGCCGTCGTGACGGGCCGGCCCTTGGGGTTGGGGCGACCCTCGGCCAGGTCCCACTTGTTCACGACGATGATGGTCGGCTTGTACGACTTCTGGGCGAGCATGGCGACCTGCTCGTCGACCTGCGAGATCTTGACGGTCGCGTCGACCATCAGCAAGACCACGTCGGCCCGGTCGATGGCCCTTTTGACCCGATCGAACGCGAAGAACTCGATCATGCTCTGGAACGACTTCTGCCGGCGGACGCCCGCCGTGTCGATCGCCAGCACGCTCCGCCCGTCGAACTCGAAGCGGATGTCGACGGCGTCGCGCGTCGTCCCCGCGATCTCCGAGACGATCACCCGCGGCTCGCCCGCGAGCGTGTTGATCAGCGTGCTTTTCCCGGCGTTGCGCTTCCCGACGATCGCCACGCGCAGGTCCGCCGTCGGCTCGGGCGCCTCGGTCGTCTCGGGGACCAGCCCGTGGATCTCGTCGAGGAACTCGCGGCGCATGTAGTTGTTCTTCGCCGAGACCATGATCGGCTCGCCGAAGCCCAGGCCCGCCGCCTCCGCCGCGTGGGCCTCCCACCGCGGGCCGTCGGTCTTGTTCGCCACGACGCGGACCGTCGGGGCGGCCTTGGGCGCCCCGGGGGTGGGCTTGCCGCCGGGGGGGGGCGTGCCGCCGCGGGCGGAGAGCTTGCCCTCGCGGATCAGGCGGGCGATGTGCTGATCCTGCGTCGTCACCCCGTCCTGCGCGTCGATGACGAACAGCACCAGGTCCGCGTCGCCGATGGCCTGGCCGATCTGGAACTCGATCGAGTTCGTCAGGCGGTGCAGGTCCTCGCCGACCTCGTCGAAGCGCTCGCCCGGGGCGGTGTACGCGCCGAACCCGCCCGTGTCGAGGAACTCGACGGTCTTGGGGGGGCCGGCGTTGTTGGGCGCGGGCAGTTCGACGATCGCCGACACCCGGTCTCGGGTCACCCCGGGCGTGGGGTCCACGATCGACACCTTCGCCCCGGCGACCAGGTTCATCAGCGACGATTTGCCGACGTTCGGTCGGCCCACGATGGCAACACGGGGGATAGGCACCCCCCATCATAGGGACCACCCGCGACGCCCCCTCAGGGGGGCTCAGCGGAGCCCGTACTCCTTGAGCTTGCGGTAGAGCGTCCGCTCGCCCAACCCCAGCAGTTTCGCGGCCTGCTCGCGGTTCCCGCCCGTCATCCGCAGCGTCTCGCGGATCGCCCGCTTCTCCAGGCTCTCGAGCGAGGTCCCCGCCAGCGAGCCGACCGCCCCGTCGCCGTCCGGCCCGCCGTCGCCGGCACGCACGTCCTCGGGGATGTGACGCACGTCCAGCGTCGGGGGCTCGCCCGGGGGCCTTTCCTCCCCCAACGCCATCACCACCATGCTCTGCACCACGTTGAGCAGTTGACGCACGTTCCCGGGCCAGGCGTAGCTGGTCAGGCGGAGCATCGCGGCGTCGGTGATCCCTGCGGGGGGCGTGTCGGGGGCCATCTGCGATTGGAACCTCGCGGCCGCGTGTCGCACGATCCTGGGGATGTCCTCGCGGCGCTCCCGCAGCGGGGGGATCGCGACGGTGACGCCGTTGATCCGGAAGAACAAGTCCTCGCGGAACTCGCCGCGGGTGATCATGCCCTTGAGGTCCTTGTTGGTCGCCGAGACGATGCGCACGTCCACGGCCCGCTCCTCGTTGGAGCCGAGGCGCACGACCCTCCCGGTCTCCAGCACGCGGAGGAGTTTGGCCTGCATCTTGAGCGGCATGTCCCCGATCTCATCGAGGAAGACGGTCCCCCCGGTGGGCCCGCCCGAGGCGTACTCGAAAAGGCCCTCGCGGTCTTTCTCCGCGCCCGTGAAGGCGCCCTTGACGTGCCCGAACAACTGGTCCTCGAGCAGGCTCTCGGCCTCCGCCGCGCAGTTGATGGCGACGAATCGGCCCTTGGCCCTCGGGCTGTTGCGGTGGACCGCCCGGGCGATGAGTTCCTTGCCCGTGCCCGACTCGCCCGTGATGAGGACCGCCAACGGGCTCGCCGAGACGGTCTTGACCGTGCGCAGGATGCGCCTCATGGGCTCCGATCCGGCGACGATCCCCTCGAACCCCTCGTGCTGGACGAGGTCCGAGAGCGAGCCCGACTCGTGCCGGAGCAGGACGGTCTGGGCCGCCCGCCCGACGAGGTTCCGGAACAACTCCAGGTCGAGGGGCTTCTCGATGAAGTCGAAGACGCCGAGCTTGAAGGCGGCGCGGGCGGTGGGGACGTCCCCGTGGGCGGTCACCATGATGACCTCGGCGTTGGGCTGGAGGCGCCGCGAGGCTTCCACGATCACCAGCCCCGCGTTCGAACCGTCCGGCGCGACGGCGACCCCCTCGGCCTGCTGCCCGCCCGAGGTGGTCATCCGCAGGTCCGTGACGATGATGTCGAACGTCCCGCCCCTGAGTTCTTCCAACGCCCCCGCGACGGTGGTCACGATCGTGCAGACGTGCCCGGGTTTGCGCAGGGCCTCCGCCATCGTCTCGGCGTGGTCGGGCTCGTCTTCGACGATGAGCACCTGCGCCGCCAATCGTTCCGCCTGAACCGCGTCGGTCATGCCCAAGGATACGAGACCTCACCCCCGCCCCGCCCACGCCGGGCCGACGCTCCGTTAGAATCCGACCGATGCCCGGCGATCACAACCTCTTCGGACTGGTCGCCGCGACCATGCTCCTCGCCGTGGCCATCGGCGCCGCCGCCCTGCTCCTCCGCCAGCCGCTCATCGTGGCCTTCATCGCGGTGGGGATCGCCGCGGGCCCCGCCGGCTTGGGGTGGATCACGCCGGGTCGGACGACGCAGCTGCTCGCCACGCTGGGCGTCTCGGTCCTGCTGTTCCTCGTCGGACTCAAGCTCGACCTGGCCGTCATCCGCTCGATGGGGCCCGTCGCCCTGGCGACCGGCGTCGGGCAGGTGGTCTTCACGTCGGTGTTCGGGTTTTTCATCGCCCTGGCCCTGGGGCTCGACCCCATCCCCGCGCTCTACGTTGCCGTCGCGCTGACCTTTTCGAGCACGATCATCATCGTCAAGCTGCTCTCCGACAAGCGGGAGATCGATTCGCTGCACGGGCGGATCGCCGTCGGGCTTTTGATCGTGCAGGACCTCCTGGTCATCCTGGCGATGATCGCGCTGGTGGCCGTCGGCCCCGCGCGGGGCGAGGGCCACCCGACGGACCATGCGCCGAGCCTCTGGGGCGGGGCGTTCGCCATCGCCGCCAAGGGGGTCGGGCTGCTCGCGGGCGTCGGACTGCTGATGCGGTTTGTGCTCCCGCCGCTCGTCCACCTGATCGCGCGGTCGGTCGAGCTCTTGATCCTCTTTGCCACGGCCTGGGCCGTCGGGCTGGCCGCCGCCGCCGAGTTCCTCGGGCTGAGCAAAGAGGTCGGGGCGTTCCTCGCCGGGGTCTCGCTCGCCGCGACGCCCTACCGCGACGCCATCGGGGGGCGTCTGGTGAGCCTCCGCGACTTCCTGCTGCTGTTCTTTTTCCTGGGCCTGGGCGCCTCGCTGGACCTCTCGAGGCTGGGCGCGCAGGTGGTCCCCGCGGCGGTCCTGTCGGTGTTCGTGCTGGTCGGGAACCCGCTGATCGTCATGGCGATCATGGGCGTGATGGGCTACCGCCGGCGCACCGGGTTTCTTACGGGGCTGACCGTCGCGCAGATCTCCGAGTTCTCGCTCATCCTCGCCGCCCTGGGCGTCGCGCTGGGGCACATCAACCCCGACACCATGGGCCTGATCACGCTCGTCGGGATCGTCACCATCGGGCTCTCGACGTACATGATCCTCTACTCCCAGCCCCTCTACCAGCGCCTCGCTCCGTGGCTGGGGGTCTTCGAGCGCCGCGTCCCGCACCGCGAGGCCGGGCACGACCACCCCGCCGAGGACCCGCGCCCTGACATCATCCTCTTCGGCCTCGGGCGTTACGGCGAACGCCTCGCCCGCGGGCTCCTCCGCGCCGGTCGCCGCATCCTCGCCGTTGATTTCGATCCCCGCGCCGTCGACGCCGCCCGACGCGACGGGATCCACGCCCGCTACGGTGACGCCGAGGACCCCGAATGCCCCGCCATGCTCCCCTTGGGCGAGGCTCGGATCATCGTCAGCACCGTCCCCGTGGCCGACGTGAACCTCGCCCTGCTGCACCACCTCCGGGCCCGCGGGTTTGTCGGGCCCTTCGCGGCCGCCGCCCATTCGGTGCGGGACGCACGCCACCTGGAATCGCACGGCGTCGAGGTCGTCCTGATGCCCTTCCACGACGCCGCCGACCAGGCCGCCGAGCGGCTCGCCGGCCTGGCATCGCCAGCGGTGCCCACCCCTCCGGCCGTGCCGAGGAATACCCCGGCGTGAGCCGCCGTGTCAGTCCAGCGGGACCAGCCGGATGTTGCGGAAGTGGATCTCGGCCCCCTCGGATTGGAGGCAGATGTACCCGGGGACCACCGCCACGCCCGTCGCCCGGTTGAGTTCCTCCCCGTTGACGTTCAGGATCACGGTCCCCCCGTCCACGATGATCTCGTACTCGTTCCACTCGCCGATGGGCCGCTCGGTCGGGTAGGGCGTCGCGACCTTTTTGGTGTTCCGCCCGCGGGTGCGCTCGGGGTCGGTGGTCATCACCACGTTGTCGATGTTCCAGAAGTCGCCCGCGCTCCCGGACTGGAGCTGCGCCTCGACGCTCTTGGGCCACACTTTGTCCTCGCCCACCATCCGCACGAGCACCCCGCTGTTGCCGGCGCCCTTGGACGCGTCGAAGCGCCACTGCAGACGCAGCACGAAGTTCGTGTATTTCTCGGTGGTCCGCAGGTACCCGATCGGCTGGCCCTTGATCACCAGCACCCCGTCGCGGACCTGGGCGATGGCCTTCATCGCCCCCTCGCCCAGCCCCCCGGCGTCGCCCGCGAAGGCCGTCCACCCCGCGGTGTCCTTCCCGTTGAAGAGCACCTTCTCGCCCGGCATGGGCTTCGCCAGGTCGCGGATCTTCACGCCGTGCAGCGCGAGCTCGGTGTCCCCGTGGTCCTGCACCGCGAGATGCCCCGTGGGCAGCACGCCGAAGCCCTTCCAGTCCTTGAACTTGCTCGCGGCGATCTTGCCGGCCCACTCCTGCGAGGGGGTCCCGTCGTCGTTGAAGAGCCTCGCCTCGACGATCCGCCCGCCGTTGATCCAGTGCGTGAGCACGCCGCTCCGAAGGCGGATGCGGCCCTGGTTCCACTCGCCCGCGGGCTTGAGCGACTTGTGCTCGGCCGGGGCGTAGAGGTCGTACAGCGCCCCGCACGATTGTTTGGACGTCGCCGCCGACCCGAACCCCGCGTCGTCGAGCAGCTGGAACTCCGGCCCGGTGGCGTAGGGCTCGCCGCCGGTCTCGGCGACGCGGAACATGATCCCCGAGTTGGCCTTCTCGCCCATCTTGAACCAGAAGTCCATCTCGACGTCGGTAAACTGCTCGACGGTCACGATGTTCCCGCCGCCCGAGCCGCGCCCGATCGAGAGCGTCCCGTTCTCGAAGGTCCACCCCTTCGACGGGAACGCGGCCTGCTTGTACCCACGCCACTTGGTCGTCGCGTCCTCGCCCGTGTAATCCTTCCATCCCGCGGCCCGCTCGGCGGGCGTGAGGCCCGAGGGCCCGTGGGCCGCGTCGGATTGGGCCAAGACGCCACCCGCCAGCGCCGTCATCCCCGCCGCCGCCGCCACGCCGATCGAAAACGTGCTCATCGTCTGCTCCTTGGTTCAGGTGCCCCAGTCTACACGACCGCCCGCCGCCCCGCCCGGCCTCCGCCACTATCATCCGCGCAGCCCATGAGCGACCATCTCGACCACGCCGACCGCCCGCCCGTCCGCCGGCGCACGCCCGTGCTGCTCGTCATCGCGGCCCTGGCCTTGGTCGCCGGGCTCGCCCTGTGGGGGTACGCCGCCGCCACCAGGCCCCAGCCGACCCACGCCGGCCAACCGTCCGCGGCCCCGTCGGGCGATGGCCCCGCGCTCGGGCTAGATTCGGCCTCGAACGACGCCCCCGGCGGGGAGGCGTCCGCGAAGACCGACCCGCTCCGGATGATCGATTCCGCCGGGCCCGCGCTGGCGCGCCTGGGCGGGTCGTTCGTCGTGGCCTACGCCGTGGGGATGCTCATCCGCCGGTTTATACGCACGGCGATGCTCTGCCTCGGGGTGATCGCCGTGACCCTCTACCTGCTGCACCGGTTCGATATCTACGACGCCGACCTCAACGCCGTCTGGGAACACCTTGGGGCCAGCCTGACTTGGCTCAAGGGCGAGGCCGAGGGGCTCAAGACGTTCCTCACGGGCTACCTCCCTTCGTCGGTCGCGGCGGGGGTCGGGCTGGTCCAAGGGCTCCGCGGCAGGGCCGTCGTCCCCGCCTAGCGCAGGAGCCGACGGGCCCCGCGGACCACGCGGTCCCAATCCATCGCCGGCCCGGGGTCGATTTTGTCCCGCTGGACGTGGTAGTGCCCCAGCAGCCCGCGGTACCCGGCCAGGGCCTCCTCGCTCAGGTTCGTCGTCACCAGGGCCCCGCCCGCGTCGCGCGGGTAATCGCACGCCATCTCGGGGAAGATGGTGCACAGCGCCGCTGTCAGTTTGATCAGCGAGTCGTACTGCTCGGGCGTGAAGTCGTGCATCACGAGCGTCTGCCCGTGGATCGCCCCCTCGACGGGCCCGTCGCGAGCGGGCCGACCGATGAACCCCGGCGTCCGCACGCCCCCGCCGCCTAGGTGCGAGGGCAGCGTCACCTGCCACCCCTGCTCGTCCCGGGCGTACCACCGCTCGAGGATCTGGTCCTTGCCCGGCGGGTACGCCCCGATGTGGGCGATCTCGATCCCCACCGAACGATCGTTCGACACCGTCGCGTGCCGCCCGCGCTCCTTCACGTCCAGCGTCTGGTAGATCGTCCCGTCGATATCCAGGAGGAAGTGCACGGACAGCCCCCGCATGTCGTGCAGCACGCGGAAGCAGACCCGGCTGGTCCCGCACACGTCGTAGTGCAGCACGAACTGGTCCACCGTGCGTTGCAGCATCTCGAGCGTCCACCCGCCGCCGCGGACCGCCTCGATCTCTTCGGCGCTCAGCCCCCGCCGGCGCATCGAGTAGCGGTTGGGCGTCGCCACCGCGCCCGACGCGGGGTCCGTCCAGACCTTGACCGTCTCCTCCCACGACGAGGCTTCGATCGGCACGAACCTCCGCTCGACCCGGTAGGCGTCGTACCCGCCCGGGTCCGTCCAGAGCACCACGGGCGCCCCGGTGCGGAAGAAACGCCCCGCGACCACGATCTCGTCCCCGTGCCGGCGGGACTCCTCGCCGGGTCTGACCGCGCACGCGGGGAGGGCCGCAAGGGCCGCGCACACCGCCACACCCCGCGCCACGCCCGACCACAACCATGATGTCCCGTTCATCCACGCACGATACACGACCGTCCGCCGACCCGCGCGGCGTCGGACCGCTCAGAACGTCATCGCCGTGCTGCTCTCGCGCACCACCAGCCTCGTCGGGAGCGAGACGCAGCGCCCCGGGTCGTGCCGCTCGTTCCCCAGCCGCTCGACCAGCAGCGACACCGCGGTGGCGCCCACCTCGGCCATGGACAGCGCCACGGTCGAGAGCCGGGGCCTCACGAGGGTCGCCAGGAGCGTGTCGTCGAACCCGACCACCCGGAGCTGGTCGGGCGACCAAACGCCCACATCCTCGGCCGCACGCACGATCCCGCACGCGATCTCGTCGTTGCCCGCGAGCACCGCCGCACCCTCGAGCAGCCCCCGCTGCTTCATCCTCAGCGCCCACTCCTTGCCCCACTCGAACGAATACTCCCCGAAGGTCACCTGCTCGGGCACCGGCTCGATCCCGCGCGCCCGCAGCGTCGCCTCGAAGGCCTCGGCCCGCCGCATCGAATCGAAATTGCTCCGGGGCCCGCCCGCGAAATACACCCGCCCGGGCTCCACCCACCGCATCAGGTGCTCGACCGCTTCCTCGACCCCCCGCGCGTTGTCCAGGATCACGCTGTCCACCCCGCTCGACGAGAGGTCCACCCCGATCACCACCGCCGGGAGCGACGCGTGGTTGACCTCCTCGATCAGGGGGTCGTCCAGGTCCGCGATGAACAGGATCGTCCCGTCCATCAGGCCCGAGCCCAGGATGTGCTCGCGACGCCGGCCGTCGGGGTGCCTCGTCAGGCTCGTCACCGCGAGGTAATACCCCCGGCGGGTCGCCTCCGCGTCCGCCCCGCGCAGCATCTCCGAGAAAAACTGCCCGTGGAACCCGGGCAGGGCGATCCCCAGGACCCGGCTCTCGCCCGATCCCAACGCCTGCGCGAGCGGGTGCGGCGTGTACCCGAGCCGCTTGATGACCCGCTGCACGCGCGACGCCGTGTCCGCCGACACCAGCTCGGGTGAGTTCATCACCCGGGAGACCGTGGCGATCGACACGCCCGCCTCCGCCGCCACCTGGCGGATCGACGCCCCTCCCCTCGCGTTGGGCTTCCCACCCGGCCCCGCTTTGTCGCTCTTTGACAGCACGGGCCTGATGGTAGGAGCCCCCCGCTCACCCCGGGTCCGCGACCGCCGGCTTCTCGCGCTCAGGTGGCGCGAGGAAAGCCTTGAGCATCGCCGCGCACGCGTCGTCGCAGGCCCGCTCCCCGGCCGGACCGCCCGCGTTGCTCGCCGCCACCAGCGCCACCCCGCGCTCCGGTGCCACCCAGCACACCGCGAACCACATCGAGTTGCTCCCGGTGTGCATCAGCACCGTCCCGCCCGCCCACGGCCTCGAACCCACCACCCACCCCATCGCGTACGCCTGCCCGGGGCCCTCCGCCGGCGTGTGCATCGCCTTCGCGACCCCCGCCGAGACCGTGGGACCTGTCCCCGTCTTTCCCTTCCCGGCCCCGGCGTGCCACGCCGCGTACGACGCCCAATCGCGCATCGTCGCGTGCGCCTTGCTCGCCGGCGAGATCCCGTCCGGGTTATCCGACCCCGTTTCGTCAGGGCCAACGGCCACGGGGCCGCCGGGCGCGGCGCGGTGCCCGCGGGGCTGCGTCACCCCCGCCTCGCCCCGCCCGGGCGGGCCGAACCCCGCCGAGGTCATCCCCAGCGGCCCGAACACCCGCTCGTGCATCAACGCCTCGTATCCCTTCCCGGTCACGCGCTCCGCCATCGCCCCCGCGATCGAGAACCCCGCGTTCGAGTAGATATACCCCTCCCCGGGCGTGCCCTTGAGTTTCTCCTTCGTCATCCCCTTCACCAGCGTCATCCGCTGGTCCGTCGCCGTGCCCTCGCCCTTCCACAATGTTCGCCACAGCATCGGCGCGACATCGCCCGGCACCCCGCCGCGGTTGGTCAGCAGGTGGCGCAGCGTCACCGTCTCCCAGCCCGTCGAGGCCTCATCCTTCAGTTCCGGGAAGACCCCAAACACCGTCATGTCCCACGACATCACCCCGTCTTCCACCAGCGTGCCGATCATCGTCGCCGTCATCGACTTCGTGCACGAGCCCAGGTGCCACCGGTCGTCCGTGGTCACCTTCTCCTCGGACCCCGCGGCACGCACGCCCCACGCGCCCAGGCCCACGACCTCGCCGTCTTTCACGATCGCCGCCGCCAACCCCGGCACGCCCCTCGCCTCCACGATCGGTCTAAGGAGGTCGGCAAGATCCCTGGGTCCTTCTCCGCCCAGGGCGTGCAGGGCTGGCGCGAACACCGACACCACCGCGAGGCCGACCGTCCGTGGACGCAACATGATCATGGAACCCTCCATCTTCCGGCCTGATCCCCGGGCGCGGGTGTGCCCACGTTAGGAGCGGTGGGGGGGGACGCCGATGTCCTCGTCCCACAACTCGGGCTTCGCCGCGATGAACGCCCGCATGAGCGCGACGCACCGCGGGTCGTCGGCCACCACGACCTCGATCCCCGCCTGCCGCAACCAATCCTCACGCCCCGTGAACGTCCGGTTCTCCCCGATCACGACCCGCCGGATCCGGTGCAGCACCGCCGCCCCCGAGCACATCGCGCACGGGCTCAGCGTCGTCGCCATCGTCAGGAGGTGCCAATCGCGCCGCCGACCGGCGTTCCGCAGGCACACCGTCTCGGCGTGGGCCGTCGTGTCCCCCCGCTGCACCCGCTCGTTGTGCCCGACCGCCACCACCTCGCCATTCAGCCCGAGGGCCGCACCGATGGGGATCCCGCCGTCCGCGAGTGACCGTTCCGCCGCGGCGATCGCGGCGTCCAGCAGCGCCCGGTCCTCCGAGGTCAACGCCATCGCTGTCCCTTCGCTCGCGACTCCGCGGCCTCGCCGATTATCGCGTCGGGGCCGACGCCGACGTGCGCCCCGCCCCACCCGCCCCACCCGCCCCACCCGCCGCCCGCGGGCCGCGAGATTCGGGGAACTCACCGGGCTCGCGGAGGTCCATCGCCACGTGACGGGCCGACTTGTCCGGCACCGGCATCTCGTTCCCCAGCACCCCGAACGACCGGCCCGCCGGCATCAGGTCCCACCGCATCAGGTCTGGGTTCGCCGGCTGCGGCTTCCCTCGCTCGATGTACACCCCCTCCTTGAACGACACCACCAGCTGCTCACCCACCGGGACCTCCACCGTCAGCAGCACCTCGCCGTTGCGCTTATCCAGAACCGAGATCGTCATCGGCGTCTCCGCCGTCGAGACGTACGTGAACGTGTCCCACGACGCCCCGGCCCCGCCCGGCGAATACGGGTTCAGCCCACACCCGCCGAGCACGCCCGCCAGACCCATCACCCCGACCAAGGCCACGACCGCGATCTTCCGAACCATCGGCGCCTCCAGGCCCACCGCCCCGCCGCGAACACTGTAGCGAACCGCCCGTCGGCACGCGGTCCCGCCGCCCACGCCCGCCCGCCCCGATCGGGCTGGGCCCGTCAATACACTCTCCGCGTGCCAACACCTGCCCCGTTTCTCATCGGCCATGGCTACGACCTCCACCGGCTTGCGCCCGCCGACCACCCCGGCGTCCGCCCCCTCCGCCTCGCCGGGGTCGTCATCCCACACACCATGGGCCCCGTCGCCCATTCCGACGGCGACGCCCTCTTCCACGCCGTCACCGACGCGATCCTCGGCGCGCTGGGGCTCCCCGACATCGGGCAGGTCTTCCCCGATCACGATCCCGCCAACCTCGGCCGCGATTCGTCCCAGTTCCTCGCGCACGCCGTCGTCGCCGCGGGTCGCGCCGGGTACTCGCCCGTCAACCTCGACGCGACCGTGATCCTCGAGCGCCCCAAGCTCGCGCCGTTCAAGGGGGCGCTCCGCGCCGCGCTCGCCGCCGCCCTCGTAATCGACCCGGCCCGCGCCAACGTCAAAGCGAAAACCCACGAGGGGCTCGACGCCCTTGGCCAGGGGCTCGCCGTCGAGGTCCACGCCGTGGTCCTGCTCGCGCGGCCTGAACGCTCCGGCGATGCCCAAAACGCAAGATAGCAGCCCTCTCTCTTCGTCTCTCCTCGAGCGGGGCTGGCTGCTGATCTCGCGTAGTTGTAAGGCCCACCAAGGTGAGCCCGACGCCCAGATGCGGGCGGAATCGATGCAAGGAAGATAGCCGCGGCGGCACCCCTGATGCAAGACACTCGCGCCTATTTCTCGCAAAGTTGTCGTTGAGATCACGCTCAAGGATCGCCGCCCCGCCGCCCCGTCAATCGCCCGGCGTGGGACGAATGTTAAAATGGGTAGTCTGGGGGACCAGGGTAAACGTGTACGACCCCGCCCGCCCACGCGAGATCACCCCCACCCCCACGCTTGAGTCCGCGTCTTCGCCCACCAGCCGCGACCACTCGTCCGAACCCGCGTCTGTCCGGAGCGCCAGCACCACGGCCCCCTCGCCCTCCAACGCCGGCACACCGCGGGCGCTCAACCCGGGCACCCACCGAGGCACGATTTCAAGACCCAGCTCCGCGCCGCGACGCCGCGCGTACAGCAAGACCTCGGGCCTCGCCTCCACCAGCCCGTCCGCCACCACCACCACGCGCCCCGTGTACCCGGCCGCCGACAACGCCTCGGCCATCTGGACCCCCGCGGGCTTCCCGCTCCCTCGCCCCCCCGTCCCACCCCGAAGGCTCTCCTGCCAGACATGGTGCCCCGCGGCGCCCGCCAGCATCACCAACGCCCCGAGCCTCAGCCACCGCCCGGCCCCGGCCACGCCGACCCCCGGCGTCAGCACCGCCGCGACGATCCACCCGGCCACGGGGGCGCACAACACCACCGCCGGCATCACGTACCGCGTGTTCGAGACCCCCAGCGCCGTGTACACCACCACGCCCAACGCGAACCCCAGCGACAGCATCTTCGCCTCGATCGAAACCCGGGCGTCGCCGCGACGCCACGCCCACAACGCCCACGCCGGCGCGACGGTCCACGGCAGCCCCATCGCCAGCGCGCCGGGGATGAGCCACGCGACGCCCCAGAGCCGCCCGCGGTCCCAGAGAAACTCACCGGGGCTCTGCGTCACCGCGCCACCGTCCGAGACTCCGCCGCCGAGAAACCTCGCCGCGACCAAGCCCAGCACACCCACGGCCGCCACCAGGCCCAGCCCGATCCACACCAGCCCGGCCCTCATCCCGCCCGCTGAGCGATCATCCACGCCGCGGCGAGCGCCCGCCACGATCACCCCGGCCACCACGACCCCGGCGACCACCGGCACGCCCGCCGGGCCCTTCGCCAGCACCATCACCAGCAA
The DNA here is from genome assembly GCA_015200025.1 of Phycisphaeraceae bacterium. GTDB lineage: Bacteria > Planctomycetota > Phycisphaerae > Phycisphaerales > UBA1924 > UBA2396. The sequence goes on from CP054186.1 coordinate 3,043,777, forward strand.
CCCCGCCGCCAGCATCGCCCCGGCCGACCACCGCCCGCGCCCCGCCAGCGCGTCGATCACCGCGAACGATGCCGCCGCCACCCCGAGGTGGTGCAACGCCTCGATCTCCGCGCTGCGACCGGGTTCCCACAGGACGGGCGTCAGCCCCGACGCCAGGCCCGCCGCCAGCCCGCCGATCGCCCCGAACCACCGCCTCCCGAACCACCACGCCACAAGGGCCGTGAGCGTCGCCGACAAGGCCGACACCCCCCGCGCGGCGTACTCGCTCTCCCCGAACATCTCGGCCGAGGCCGCGACGGCCCATGCCATGCCCGGCGGCTTGCGGTAATACGCCTGCCCGAACATGGTCGTCGTCCACCACGTTCCCCCGCGCGCCATCTCCCACCCCGGCGCGACCCGGTGCCCCTCCGACATCGAGAACCCCGCGTACCCCAGCCCGACCCAGTACACCGCCGCGCAGACCCCCACGATCAGCGCCGCGTGCCCCCACGGGCCCGACCGGCCGCGCGGTGACGCGTGCCCCGTCACGCCCCGGCCCCCCCGCGGGTGGGCTCGGACGCCGCCCCGGGCATCGGCATCACCGCGCTATACACCTGCGCGTGGTGCACCTCGACGACCAGCGCGTCGTCGTCCGGCGGCCCGTCCCCGCGCGCCCGCCGGACCCCGGCCATGACGCGTTCCCGAAGCGCGGTCCCCTCCGCGCCCTCGCGGATCGCCCGGAGCACGCCCTCGGGCCCGAGCATCTTGTCCACCCCTGTCCTCGCCTCGGTCACCCCGTCCGTGAAGGCCAAGGCCGCGCACCCGGGCTCGAACGACGCCGACCGCTCGTCCGCGTCGAAGGCCTCGGGCTCGAGCACGCCCAGCATCGGCGCCGTCGCCTCCATCCACTCGAGCGCCCCGTCGGGCCTCCGAAGGATCGCCGGGGGGTGCCCCGCCGCCGCCCACTCGATCCGGCGCCGCTCCGCGTCCACACGGATGCAGAACGCCGCCGCGTAGACCCCCTGCGGCGCCAACGCCGCGAACGTGTACGCGTTGAGCGACCCGAGGAGCGCCCCGGGCGAACCCCCGGGCGTCGACTGGAAATACCGCTGCAGTTCCCCGTGCAGGCGGTTGACCGCCAGGGCCGCGGGCACCCCGTGCCCCGACACGTCGATCAGCACGATCGACACCGGCCTGAGCCCCGCCCCGTGGGAATAGGCCGACGGGTGGATGAACAGGAAATCCCCCCCGATATCCCGCATGGGCTCGTAGTGGTACGCCACTTTCACCGGCCCGCGCTCCAGCGACACCGGGAAGAGCGATTCATGGATCCGCCTCGCGTACACCAGCTCGCTCGAGAGTTCCGCGTACTTCTCGCCCAAGACCCGCGAATGGAACCGCTCCCCGAGACGCTGGTAACTCATCCACGACCACCACACCCCGGGCAGCCCCGTCAGCGGGAACGTCGCGATCGCCAGCACCTTCACCCACCACAGGCTCGTCGGGTGCACCACCAGCGCGATCCCCGACGCCACCACCCACAGGATCAGCACCGGCGTCATCGCCTCACGCCACGACAGCGGGATCAAGAGCGAGCCCACGAAGTGGAGCACGAACACCGCCGTGAACCCCGCCAGCGCCGCCGCGATCCACCGCTGGGCGTCCGAATACTCGGGGTTGTCCACCCCGATCGAGAGCGCGTTGGCGATCGGCTGCGTCGTGATCGCGATCGACCCCACCACGATCCACAACACCGTCAGCACCCGCACCAGCCCGAGCCTCGGCGGGCGACGCCACCCCACCCACCCCAGCCCCACCAGGAACGACACCATCAGCGCCAGGTCCGACGCCGTGTCCAGCAGCGTCGCCTGACGCTCCCCCTCCGTGTCGCTCCCCCGGCGCAGCTCCAGGAGGTTCGCCGCCAGGCTCAATGAGATCAGCCCCGCCGCGATGGCGCAGTACCACACCAGCCGGTGCCGGAGCACCCGCGTCCGCTCGGCCTCCAGCGCCGAGAGGTACCGAAGGTCCACCACGCTCGACGGGGTTGAGGTTGCACCGGCGCTCACGCCCCATCAGGGTAGTTCCTGTTCCTCCGCCCCGCGCCCCGGCCCTTCGCCTTCCCACGCCCTACCCTCGACCCATGAGCCTCGTAGTCACCGGCACCATCGGCATCGACGACATCGTCACCCCCTCGGGACACGCCGAGAAAGTCCTCGGCGGGTCCTGCATGTACTTCTCCGCCGCCGCTTCCTTCTACGGGCCCGTCCGCCTCGTCGCCGTCGTCGGCGACGACTTCCCCGACGCCTTCCGGCAGACCCTTCACCGTTTCCCCGGCATCGACGCCGCCGGCCTCGAAACCCGAAAGGGCGGCAAGACCTTCCGCTGGGGCGGCAAATACCACGACAACATGGACTCCCGCGACACCCTCTTTACCGAACTGGGCGTGGTCGCCGAGGCGCCCCCGGCCGTCCCCGCCGCCTACGCCGACTCTCGCTTCGTCTTCCTCGCCAACTCGCACCCCGCCGTCCAGCTCGGGTTCCTCGAGCAACTCCCCAAGCGAGCCCTCGCCGTCGCCGACACCATGGACCTGTGGATCAACACCGCCAAGGACCACCTGCTCGTCCTGCTCCGCAAGGTCGACGGGCTCGTGCTCAACTACGACGAGGCCGAGCAGCTCACCTCACGCCGCAACACCGTCGCCGCCGGGCGGCACCTCCTCGATATGGGCCCTCGATTCGTCGTCATCAAAAAGGGCGAGCACGGGTGCCTCCTCGTCCACCGCGACGGCGTCTGCGCCCTCCCCGCCTTTCCCACCGAGAACGTCGTCGACCCCACCGGCTGCGGCGACACCTTCGCCGGCGGGCTCATGGGCGCCATCGCCCACCACAAGCCCTCCGCCTCCCAGCCCGCCGACCCCGACCCGGGCTCCTTCGCTTCCGTCCGCCGAGCCCTCGTCCACGGCACCGTCATCGCGAGCTTCACCATCGAGGCCTTCAGCCTCGACCGCCTGACCCAGCTCGCACGCCGCGATATCGACCAACGCTACGACCAGTACGCCGCCATGGTCCGCGTCTAACGCTCGATCACCGCGACGCCCCGCCCGCCCGCCCGCGTCGCGCGTCCAGCTCCGCGATCAACGCGCCGTCGCCCGCCGCCGACCCATCCCCGGGCCGCGCACCGACCGACGTGGCCCCGCACAACGCCCGCAGCACCTCGACCAGCCTCGCCGAACTCACCCCCTGGTCCAGATACACCGCGAGCACGCGCCCGTGGTCCGCGGCGTCGGCGTCGATCTCGTAATCCGGCGTCCGTGCCGACCACGTCGCCGCTGCCCTCACCATCACCACGCCACGCCCCGCGTCCAGCATCGGGCCCGTGATCACCACCGCCTCCGTCCTCGCGTTGGCGTCGTCGCCGCGAGCCGTCGGCCGGGGCATGATGAACGGCGCCACCGACCCCGCCCACAACGGCCCGACCAGCGAGCACGACACCGCGTTCGTCTGCGGCGTCGGACGTGTCTCCCGCAGCGGGTCGTCCTCACCCCGCCCCAGGCTGTTCGCCTCCGCGATCGCGAACGCCCACCCGTACTCGGCCTTGGGCGAGACCTGCCCGGGCTCCTCGCTCGGGAACACCCCGTACCCCCACGCACGGTCCGTCGCCGCGAACGTCCGCACGATCCCCAGGTGCCGCCCGTGAAGCCCCCGATGGCTCATCTCCGGGTCCACCCGCGGGCTCGTGTACCGACCCGCCTGAAGGATCGTCCGCGCCAACGGCACCTCCCGCTCCGGTGTGCCCCACGGCGTCGCGATCACCTCGGGAAGTTCCCCCGGCGTGTCGCGACGATCGAAGTGCATCGTCATCCCCGCACGCCCCGTCCACGCCGAACTCCGCGGCTGATCGTGCTTGAACCACGGATCGAACACCCCCCGCTTCGGGTCGGCTTCCTCCCCCTCGAGCCACCCACGCAACGCCTTGGGCGACGGCAGCAGCACCACCGGCGCCGCCCCACCCGCCCCACCCGCCCCACCCGCCCCACCCGCCCCACCCGCCCCACCCGCCCCGGCCAAGCCCTGCGCCCGCACCGCACCGGGGAGGTCCAAAGCACCCGCAGACTTCACTCGGTACCGGAGGTTCAACTCGCGCAGTGCGTGGTCCACCGCCGATTGCTCGGCCTCCAGCGCCGCCTTCGCCCGGGGCAGGTGCACCGGCACGAACGCATCGTCCAACACGATCCCGGGCGGGGGATCATCGGGCCCGCCCGCGGCGGCGTCGCCGACCCAACCACTCCACGACGCCGCCACGAGCAGCACGGCCCTCCCCATCCACCCCAAACCCGGCGTTCGAACGTGTTCCGGCATCACAGACGCTCCGTACCCCCGGATCTTACGGGCAACTCACGTTCCCGCACGCGTTGGGGCTGATCCACGTCCGACGCGGGACATAGTCGCAGATGCTGCACCCCGTCGGGCCGTTCACCCCGGGGACCGTCCCGTCCGGGAGCGCCTGCGGCGTGCACCCCGCCGGGGGCGTCCCGTACGCCGGGATCTCCTCGCAGCACTCCTTCAGGATCCGACAGAACCGCTGCTGCATGTCCTCGTAATGCCACCACGGCTTGGGCTCCCGAGGCCACAGCGACCGATCCCCCGGCGGGTACGTCACCGGCGTCCCGATCGGCGTCCCGCCGGTGCACCGCATGAACAACTCCAACGCCTTCTGCCACGCCTGCTCCAGCGAGTCGTACGGCCCGTGCTTCTCTCCCGTGTACGGGTCGATCAAATAAAACTTGCCCCCATGGATCACGATCGGCATCGCGTGCCCGACCGGGTCCTGACCCGGGCATTGCCACGCAAAGAACAGAATCTCGACCTGGATGCTGGGGTACAGACCCCTCAGGTGCCGCAGCAGCCACTCCGCCATCGCGTCCGCGAAATCGTCGCAATCAAACCGACCCACGCCCCCCGGGTTCTCGCTCTTGTACAGCCCCTTGTCCGTCATGCATTGCAGCAGCGACCGCCGAACCCACGCCTCCAGGTCGCAGTCGAACGGCGCCGTCGGCGTCACCGTCGGCGGCGTCGGGGTCCCGGGCGTCGTCGCCAGGGCCCCCAGAGGCCTCAGGTCCACCGATATCAACTTCCCCCCCTCCAGCCACACCGCTCCCACCGCGAAATCCTCGCCCTTGCTCAGCGCCTCCAGCGCCATCGCCAGGTGAGGGCCGAACCGCGACTGGTCCCCGTCGTCCGTCTCGATCTCCCCCGTCAGCACGTACCGCCGGAACCGCGACGACACCGCCGGATCGTCCGCCATCAGGTTCAGCAGGTTGTACGGCTTCCCGCCATGCCCCAGCGGGTCCAACCGATCTTCGTACAGCCGATTGAACACCTCCACCGCCGGAAGGATCAGCAGGTACTCCGATTCCGGCCTCTCGTTCGTGAACGTGTACGACAGCGGGTCGAACGAGGCCCCAGCGTCCGACGCCGCGTACATCAGGCCCAGGTACTCCCGCGTTTCCGAGATATTCACCGGGGATGAGAAATCCCACCCCCTCGGCCCCGGCTCCCCCGTCGGGGGGGACGCCACGCCGACCGCCGAACCCAACACCAAGGCCGAAACTGCCGCGAACGCCCGCCGCATCATGCTCATACGTTGGTTCTCCTTGGGCGGTGATCGAATGATCACATCACGCCACGAGCCTAACTCGATCCTATGAAGCACGCAAGGGCATCGCCATTGAAATCATAATAATAAACTTGTCAACAACGCAAGTCGTGGCCCGATCAGACTTTCCGGCGCCCACCCGAGACGCCCCTCCGCCCCACGTCCCGCCCTCCTCCCGCGCACGCCCACCCGGGTGTGAGGAGGCGCCCTCGCTCGGACCGGCACGCCCGGGAACCCGCCGCCGTGGCCCCCCGATCCCCCTTCATTCGCCGCCGCCTTTCGGGTACCTTGATCCCCGGAGATTCACGATGCACCACCGCACCCGCCGCTTGTCCGCCGCCCTCTCGGCCCTCGCCGCCGTCTGCTCGGCCTTCGCCGTCGCCTCCGAGCCCTCCGCCCAACGCCGCGGCGTCCTCCCCGCCGCCGAACGGTGGGGGGGTGGTGGGGGTGGTGGGGGTGGTGGGGGTGGTGGGGGTGGGGCCAGCGGGGCCGACCCCGGCGTCGCCCCGTTCCTCGCCGAACCCCGCGTGGTCGATCTCGACCTGGCCGCCCTGCGGGCCCGCCTCGCCGGCGTGCCGCTCATCCCACCCACCGATCGATTCGACGACCTCGCCGTCGCCTTCGACCTCCCTCACCCCTCCGGCGGCACCGCGCCCGTCCTTATCGCCGAGTCGTCCGTCATGGAGCCCGGCCTCCAAAACCGCTACCCACTCATCCGGTCGTACCTGGTCCGCTCCGCCGACCGCCTCGCCTCGGGCCGCTTCGAGCTCACGCCACGCGGCCTCTCCGCCATGCTCCGCTCCCCCGAGGGCACGTGGATGATCGACCCGCTCCCGGGCCAACCCGCCAAGGCCCGTGTCTACTGGCTCCACGACCTCCCGGGCACCCCCGAGTGGACGTGCCACGGCCCCATCGACCCGCCCCTGCCCCCGCCGCCGCCGCAGGCCGACCCCGCCGATCCCACCACCCCCGATTCCCCCTTCGCCCCGCGCTCGACCGTCCTCCGCACCGTCCGCGTCGCGATGGCATGCACCGGCGAGTACGGCCTCCACCACAGCACCCTGCTCGGCAATCCGCCCAACGCCGCCGACCCCCTCGCCGCCATCGTCACCGTGATCGCCCGTTCCAACGTCGTCTTCGAGATGGACCTCGCCGTCCGCTTCGTGCTCCGAGACGACAACGACATGGTCGTCTTCTTCAACCCCACCACCGACCCCTTCCCCGACACCTGCGACGGCCTCGGCGGCGCCGACTGCTCCTCGCCCATCCTCCAGGCCACCCCGGGCGTCCTCAACAACGCCTTCAACGATGACTACGACCTCGGCCACACCATGACCCGCATCGCCGGGGGCGTCGCCTACCTCCGCGACGTCTGCAACCGCTGGGGCGGCGTCTCGGGCATACCCCGCGGCGGCGACGACGACCCCTACTCCGCCCTCGTCGTCATCCACGAGTTCGGCCACCAGTTCGGCGGCAACCACACCTTCTCCGGCACCCGCGGCCGCTGCGGCAACAACGCACGCCTCGCCTCCGCATGGGAGGCCGGCTCGGGCTCCTCGCCCCTCGCCTACGCCGGCGCCTGCCCCGTCGGCGACGCCCCGCCCTCCGACAACATCGTCCGTTACGCCGATCCCTTCTTCCATCACGGTTCCATCGAAGAAATGGCCTCCTACCTCCCGCAGACCAACCCCTGCCTCCAGCGCGTCACCACCGCCAACCGACCCCCGCAACTCACCTCCATCACACCCAACGCCTCCGTCCCTCCCTCCACCCCCTTCACCCTCGCCGCCGCCGCCACCGACCCCGACGGCGACCTCCTCACCTTCTCCTGGGAACAGTTCGACTCCGGCGAACGACGCCCGCTCTCCGGCGAAGGTTCCGGTGATAACGGGCAGGGCGCCCTCTTCCGCATCTATCCCCCGGCCCTCGACCCCTCGCGCACGTTCCCGCCGATGGCCGACATCCTCTCGGGCGTCCCCAGCCAAGGCGAGCGGCTCCCCACCGCCACCAACGCCCTCCGCCGGTTCCGCGTGATCGTCCGCGACAACGCGCCGGGCGCCGGCGCCACGCTCATCTCGCCCTTCGTCAACCTCTCCATCCCCTCGGGCTCGTCCCCCTTCGCGCTCACCTCGCCCGCCCAGGGCGCCGCCGTCCCCGCCGGCGTCATCAGGCCCGCCACCATCACCTGGTCCACCGGCGGCACCCACGCCCCGCCCTTCAACCACACCGCCGTCCGCATCCTCCTCTCCACCGACGGCGGGCTCACGTTCCCACACTTGCTCGGCACCCGCCCCAACACCGCCTCCGCCGTCGTCGCCCTCCCCAACATCAACGCGGGCCACGCCCGACTCCGCCTCGAACCCGTCGGCGGGATCTACTTCTCTATCTCCCCGCCCTTCTCGCTCGTCGCCTGCACCGCCGACTTCAACGACGACGGCTTTATTGACTTCCTCGACCTCGATTCGTTCGTCGTCGCCTTCGAGTTGGGCCTCCCCGAGGCCGACGTCAACGCCGACGGGTTCCTCGACTTCTTCGACCTCGACCAGTACATCTCCGCCTTCCAGGACGGGTGTTGAACGGTGGCGTTCCGCGCGGGCGAGCACCCGCGCGTTCAGCCCCGGCCCGTCCTCGACGACGGCGACTTCATCCTCGCCCGCACCTTCCGCAGATTTGAGGGACGCTCCTTCGTCATCAAGATCAGCCAGCCAGCCGTCGAGGTCTCCCGGCAGGTCACCGGCGGCCGCAAGGATGCTTGGACCGAGCACAACCGAATCCCCGTCGAGACCGACTCGCCCGCCGGCGAACAAGGCCGCGACCTCCACCCCGAGGCCTTCGGTCTGCCCCCCGCCCGCGCCACCGGCGCCGCCGACGAGCCCGTCGCACCCACACTCGCCGACGCCCCGTCCAACCGCCGCTGTGCCGGTTCCGCCTTCCGGCACCATCTTCGACCGTCGTCTCCGCTCTTGGCCTTCTCAACACACGCGGAGGCTCCACCAGCGACAACCTCCTTTCGCCGCGACCCGGGGTCGACCGCCCCGAGTCACATCTGTTCCGTGATGAGCCGATCGGCCAATCCGCTCGCTCCCTCCTACCCTCCACCCCATGGCCATCCTCATCCTCCAGCACGCCGCCCACTGTGTCCCCGGACGCCTCGGGATCACCCTCCGAGACCACGGCTTCAACATCGACCTCCGCCGCCTCGACCTCCCCCACGATCACCCCTTCAACCGCGGCCGACCCAAGGCCCACACCGCCGTCCCCGCCGACCTCGACGACGTCCACGCCGTCATCTCGCTCGGCGGGCCCCAGAACGTCGGCGACGACACCCCGTGGATGGACGCCGAACTCACGCTCCTGAGAAAGGCCCACGACGCCGGGCTCCCCGTCATCGGCATCTGCCTCGGGCACCAGATGATCGCCAAAGCGCTCGGCGGCTCCGTCGGGCCCATGGACAAGCCCGAGGTCGGCTTCCACCACGCCGCCATCACCACCGCAGGACAGATCGAGCCCGTCCTCGCCGGCATCGCTTGGAACCTCCCCGTCTACCAATCCCACGGCCAGGAAGTCAAAGAACTCCCACCCGGCGCCACCCTCCTGGCCTCCTCCGCCCAATGCCGCGTCCAGGCCTTCAAGGCCGGCGTCAAGACCTACGGCTTCCAGTGGCACTTCGAACTCGACCGCGACGCCATCGACCGCTTCCCCGCCCGCGAGCCCGGCATGGCCCAGTGGGCCCACGCCTCCAACGCGCCCACCGGGGACACCCCCGACCGCACCTACCCCGATTTCGCCCGCTACGCCGACCGGCTCTGCGTCAACCTCGCCACCCTCTGCCTCCCTTCCGCCGCCAGGCGCACCGCCTGACCGACGCCCCGAGCCCCGCCGTGCCCAGCGCCTTCACCATCCGCGCCCCCGACGGGTACCACCTCCCGCGCGACGCCTGCTCCTACGGCTATTTCCTCCTCGCGCCCAACCACTGGGACGTTCAGCGTCAGTCCCTCCGCCGGACCTTCGACCTCGCCGGCACGCCCGTCACCGTCGAGATCGCCCAACCCCGCGCCGCCGAGAACCTTCGCGTCACCCCGGACCGAACCCTGGGCGCCAGGCACCGCGCCACCGTCGAGCCCCTGATCCGCCGCATGCTCAGCCTCGACGAGCCCGCCGACGCCATCGCCGAGTTCCACCGCCTCGACCCCCGTTGGAAAGCCGCCGGCCGCGGCCGCCTCATGCGCTCCCCGACCATGTTCGAGGACGTCATCAAGACCGTCACCTCCTGCAACGTCACCTGGCCCAGCACCGTGGTCATGAACCGCCGCCTCTGCGAGGTCCTCGGCGCCGGCGGGCTGGCCTTCCCCACGCCCCGCGCCCTCGCCGACACCCGCCCGCAAACCCTCCGCGCCCGTTGCCGCGTCGGCTACCGCGACCAGCGCATCATCGACCTCGCCCGCCTCTTCACCTCGGGCCAGATCGACCCGTATTGGTTCGAGGACCCCGCCACACCCGACGACGCCGTCCGCGACGCCCTCCTCGACCTCCCCGGCATCGGCCCCTACGCCGCCGCCAACATCATGCAGCTCCTCGGACGCTACGCCCACCTCCCCCTCGACACCGAGAGCCTCCGCCACGCGCGGTCCGTCCTCAAGTTCAAGGGCGAGCCGCCCGCCCTGATGAAGCGGCTCCACCGCCACTACGCCCCCTTCGGCCCGCACCGCTTCCGCAGCTACTGGCTCGAACTCTGGGATTTCTACGAATCACGCCACGGCCCCGCCCACACCTGGGAACGCGACTCCACCGGCTCGCTCTTCACCGCCGCTCACCTCGCCGACGCCCCACGTCCGCGCGGCACGAAAAAGAAACGCGGGCCCGTCGCCGGACCCGCGCCCAAAGTTCGCGTGAAATCAAAGGCCCGCGCTTAGCGGCGACGACGCGCCGCCAGCAGCCCGCCCAGGCCCAGGAGCGCCGCCGCCCCGGGCGAAGGGATCTGGTACCGCAGGAATTCGCCCGCCACCGACGTCTCGCCCCACCCGCCCGTTGCCGGGTCCGACCGGCTCAGGTGATCCACGCCCGGGTCCGCCCCGTTCCCCGTCGTGAGAATGTCGAACGTGAACGCATCGTTCCCGGTCAGCCCCAGCGAGGCCCGCGACACCGAGATGAACTGCACGAAGCCCGTCGCCGTCCCGCCGATGATCCCGTCGCCGCCGTTGATGTACGTCGCCGCGAGCAGGGTATTGCTCCCGTTGTTGTTCCCCGTCATCTGGCGAAGCTCGCCCCCGAACCCGTTGCCCCCGTCGTCCGCCCACGTCCCGACCCAGTAGTTGATCGTCTGCCCGTTCCAGCTCACGTTCCGGCCCCACCCGTTGGTCGTGTCGCCGCCCGGCGCGCCGGTGTTGATCCCGATGCAATACTTCCCCCACGTCGTGTCGTCGATGTTCCCGCGCAGCGTGATCGCGAAATAGATGTTCGTCGCGTCGTGCGTCACCTCGACCTGCGTGATGTCCAGGTTCGCGAACCCGTTGTCGAACAGATCGTTGTGCGAGTCGGTGTAGATATCCGCGCTCGCCACGCTCGCCAACCCCGCCACGATCATCGCCGCACACAACGTCTTCATCTCGTCTTCTCCTTGAGGGTCCGATCTATGCCGTGAGGCTCATGCCCACGGGCAGCCCGAGGCCGGAAACGGCTCTCTGGAAACTGTACTTGAGGGCACACCCCCGCACAACAGCAAACCCGCATGAAACCGGTTCCCGCCGTCGCCCCGCCTCGCCCCACGCCCGGGCGCCCCGATCCGACCATCAGCCCTCGACTACTCGGACTCTCCCCACGCGCCCACCACCGCGTCCTCCACCACGCCCTCCCCACCCACAACCGGGCCCGGACGCACGCCCGCCCCACCCACCCCACCCGACATCACCCCCAGCGACGGGCCCGCGCCCCCCGTCGGGGTCCCCAGGTACGTCAGCGATCGCTCCATCACGCGCCTCACCACCGGGCCCGCCGTCAACGCCCCGTACGCCTGGTTCGTGTGCGTCAACTTCGGCCCCGGGTCGTCGATCGTCACCAAAATCACCAACGCCGGCCTCTCCGTCGGGCCCGCCCCGATGAAACTCGACACGTACTGCTTCTCGTAATACCCCCTCACCCCACGCGGCAGCCGGAACCCCTCCGGGGGCTTCCCGATCGCGATCTTCGACGTCCCCGACTTCCCGAACATCCGGTACCGCCACTCTTTCTCACCCGGCGACCGCCGCGCCAGCGACGCCTCCATGTTCTTCGCCACCTGCTCCAACGCCACCCGCGTCAGCCCCGCCACCCGCGGCGAGATCACCCGGAACAGCACGTCCCCACGCACGTCCTCCCCGTCCGCCGCCAGGATCCGCGCCGGCGGGATCGTCCCCGACATCTCGCCGCTCCGAGCGAACGCGCAGAACGCCCTCGCCATCTGGATCGGCGTCACCGCCACCTCGTTCCCGAACGCCACCGAATGCTGCGTCGTGATCTTCCACAGCCCCGCCTGCTGCACCAGCCCCGCACCCTCGCCGCCCAGACCGATCCCCGTCGGCCTCCCGAATCCCCACCGCAGCACGCCCTCCCGCATCGCCCCGAATCCCATCTTCTCCGCGCTCTTCCCCATCCCGATGTTCGACGAATTAATCAGCACATCCGTCCACGTCTGCTGCGACAGACCCTTCACGTCCTTGATCTCACGCCCGTACGACGTCACCCACGAGCCGTTCTCCGTGCTCACCACCTCCTCCGGACGCCTCAGCCCCGCCTCCGTGATCAACGCCCACACGAACGGCTTGAACGTCGAGCCCGGCTCGTACACCGACTCCACGCACCGGTTCTTCCCGAGCGCCGGGTGACGCAAACGACCCGCGTCCTCCTCGATCACCCGATACCGCCGGTCCGCCACAAACTCCGGCTGCGGCGGCAGCCCGCGCTCAGGACCCCCCGCGCCGCCGCCACGAACACGCACAAACGGGTACGCCACCGCGTCCGGCACCGGCCTCAGCACGTCCAGCATCGCCAGGATCTCACCCGTCGCCGGGTCCATCACCACGCACCGACCACCCGCCGCGTCGCTCTCCTCCACCCCACGCGTCAACTCCTCCAACGCGATCCGCTGGATCTCAAGGTCGATCGACAGCCTCACGTCCGACCCGTGCCGCGCCGGGCTCACGTCCCCAGGTCGGATCCACAAAGGCCGCCCCGCCGCGTCACGCACGTACACCACTCGCCCCGCCTCGCCCTCGAGCACCCCCGACAACGCACGCTCCGCCCCGATCGTCCCGTTCGCGTCCACCCCAACCTTCCCCACCAGCGACGCCACCGACACCCCGCCCGGGTACTCACGCACCGGCACCCGCTCCAGCCACAACCCCTCCCACGACCGCGACCGGAACGCCGACACCTGCGCGTCGTTCAAAACCCCCGACAGCGGCGCGTACCGGATCAGCCGTGCCGGGACCTTCCCGCCACCGTCGGCCTCGCCCTCCGCCACCGCCGGCTCGACCCCAAGCCCCGACGCGATCTCCGGGCCCAACGCCCCGCGATCCGGCACCCCCTCCGGCCCAGCACCCACCGCCTCCGCCTCGCCCGCCCGCGCGAGCACCGCGCGACGTTCCTCGTTCCGCCGGAACGACGACACCAGGTCGTCCGCGATCGCCCTCGGCGAACGCCCCGTCACCGCCGACAACTCCACCACCACCCGGTCAAAGTCCACAGGCTTCTTGAGCGACGCCAGAACCGTGGGCTCCAGCTTCGTCGGGTCCCCGACCACCCGGTACCCAAGCCGCGTCGCGCTCAGCAACCGCCCGCGACGGTCCATGATGTCCCCACGCACCGCCTCGTCCGATTGCTCGCCCACACGCGTCCCCGCCGCCCAACGCAAGGGCTCCGGCGGCCTCGCCTGCAACTGAACCACACGCCCCAGCATCACCACCAGCCCCAGGCACCCCACCCACGCCACGCACCACGCCACCCGGTCCGCCCGACGATCCCGCCACACCGACGCCAAGACGCGACCCGTCCACATCGTCCGCGACTCCTCTCGGGAAAGCATCCCCCCCGCCCGACCCGCACGCGATCAAGGACCCGCGACGGGCCGCCCCGGAATCACCACGCACGGAGGCTCAGGGCGTCCGCGGGCGACGCGCCGGATCGCGGGCCGCCCCACGCTCCACCCGCACCACCGACCCGTCCGGCGCCGGGCCAACGCCCTCACGCGAACTCAGCGCCCACTCCATCATCGACGCCGGCGCCACACCGCCGTCGGGAGACACCGGCATGATCAACGGCTTGAGCGGGCCCAGCGACGCCACCGCCGTCCCCACGTGCTCGGGCGTCACCAGCGACGCGATCCGGGACCTCGCCGCCCACAACCGCTCGTCGATCTCTCGGAACCGCAACTGCGACGACGCCAGCTCGTGCGCCGCCAAAAGCCGCGACTGACGCAGCGACAGCACCCAGCACCCCACCAGCCCCAGCGCCACGATCGCCGCCGCACACCTCAGAAACACGGTTCACTCCTTCGGCAACCGGATCACCTGACCCTCGCGGAGCGACGACTCGTTCCCCTCCAGCCCGGGGTTCAATCGGTAGATATCCCGCAGACGCCCCGTCGAGCCCAGACGCGTCCGCGCGATCGTCGACAGCGTGTCACCCTTCTTCACCGTGTAGTTCACCTGCGCCGACAGCGTCGTCACGCTCGGCAACGGCCGCGGCCCGACTTCCCCGCCACCCGCCGGCGACTTGCCCTCCAGAACCTCCCGCGACGGAACCTTCAACGGCGCCCCAACCCGCAGGCTCGCCGGAGAAACCTTGTTGTACTCCGCCAACTTCGGCGCCAGCCACGGCGCGTCGTAATACCGCTTCGCCAGCCCGTACAGCGTGTCACCCTCCGCCACCGTGTGCACCCGCTCCGGTCCCGACGGGACCACCGGCTCGGGCTTCACAGGATCCGGCTTCACAGGCTCAGGCGATACCGGCCCCGACCCAGAACCCCCACCCGCCGGAGGCTCAACCACCCCGCCCGACCCGCCAGACACACGACGACCCTGGTTGATCACCTCGGGCTTGGGCTCCGGCTCACGAGGTTTGTACGACTCGCTCGGCTTGAGCTCCCCCGACGGCACGAACGACCGTTCGTCCTCCCCGCCCATCCCCACCGCACGGATCCGCCCGTCGTCCCCTGACGCCGACGCCAGCAACCGACCCCCGTCCGGACGCTGCGACGCGAAGTGGTCGCTGATCAAAACGGCCACCACCAGCACCAGTGAAAAACCGACAATCAAGGCGAGTTTCAGTTCACGGGTCACGGCAGCATCCTTGCCCGCCACCTCGCCGTCCTGGCGAAGTCTCCGGCGGCCATCCCGACTGAACATCGGCGAATACGAAGGCACGGACAATCCATCATCCACGCCCTGTGCCGAATGCCCGGCCGCCGGCGTTACCGCCGACGGCTGCTCAGGATCATACCGAATCTCGGACGTTTGTCACGCCCCCCGCCACCACCCCGCGCAGTTTCGCCGACCTCGACCGGGGATTGTGCATAACTTCCGCGTCCCGCGCCGTCACACACCCTTTCAGCCCGCCCGAGGCCCACCCCGCCGCCGTCACACGACCGAAACTCCGCTTTACCTCCCGATCCTCCAGCGAGTGGAACGAGATCACCCCCACCCGCGCCCCAGGCCTTAACCACACGCCCCCGGCCTCGCCGCCGGCGAGCGCCTCGAAGCCCCGCTCGACGCCCGCCAAAAACGCGCCCAAACTCCCCAGTTCGTCGTTCACCAGCATCCGCAGCGCCTGGAACGTGCGCGTGGCCGGGTCGATCCCGCCGCCCCCGGGCCCGCGGCGCACCGCCGAGCGCACGATCCCGGCCAGCCGGCCCGTCGTTTCGATCGGCCCCTCGCCCCGGGCCCGCACGATCGCCCGGGCCACCGCAAAGGCGGCGCGTTCCTCGCCCAGTTCCCGGATGGCCCGGGCCAATTCGGCCTCCGGCATGCCGTTGACGATCTCCCTGGCCGAGATCGCCAGCGTCGGGTCCATGCGCATGTCGAGGGGCCCGTCCCGCATGAACGAGAACCCGCGCGACGGGTCGTCGATCTGGTTGGATGAGAACCCCAGATCGGCCACCACCATGTCCGCGCGGAGGCCGGCGTCCAATAACCGACACGGTTGTTCTGCAAAGTTTCCCTGAAACTTTGTGATTCTCGGGCATGAATCGCCGGTTCTCTGCCGGATTCTCGACTCGGCGATCTGGAGATTGTTCGGGTCGACATCGTTGAGGATGACGTGACCGGCGGGCCCGATTTTGGCGGCGATGAGGGCGGCGTGGCCGCCGAGGCCGGCGGTTGCGTCGGCGTAGACCTCGCCCGGCTTGGGGTCGAGGAAGGCGAGGACCTCGTTCGGCAGGACAGGGACGTGAACGGGCGCGGGGCTCGGGCTCGGTGTGGGGGAGGGGGAGGGCGTGGGGGTGGGCGTGGGGGTGGGGGTGGGGGTGGGGGTGGGGGTGGGGGCGTCGCGCGTCACGGTCGGAGCGTAGCGGTGGAACGCGAACTCCCGATCCATGTGCTGGGTGATCGTTGAATCGGCTCTCATCGCCCACGGGGTGCGAGAAGACCCTTGGCCTGATGACGCGGGGCGAGGGTGGGAAGCGGGGAGAAGGTGGGGATTACGGGCGGGTTGTGCGTCGGCGCCGGTGTGCGAGCACGGCGGCGGCGAGCGGGAGGGCGAGGGTGCCGGGGGCGGGGACGTTGCGGATGACCCAGGAGACGGCCATCTCGCGGGGGTGGTTGGCGCGGGTGGCGCGGCCGGCGATGTAGAGGGTGTCGTCGACGCGGGTGATGGCGGCGACGGTGGAGGAGGTCCAGCCCGAGCCGAGGAATCGGTGGAGGTTGACGATCGAGGCGGGGTCGTCGGCGAGCCAGAGGACGGCGTTGAGGCCGGTGGTCTGGAAGACGGCGTGCCCGGCGTGGACGAGGCCGGTGGTGGCGAAGACCTGAGCGTTGCGGATGCCCGGGGCGGTGGGGGTGAGGTCGACCAGGGACTGCATGGTGCCGCGCCAGACGACGGGGCGTTCGATCTGTCCGGCGACCTGGATGGAGCCGACCTGGGCGCCCCCGCCGTCGGCGCCCAGGCCGTGGACCTGGGACCGGACGTACCCGGGCGGGTGGAGGTCCACATAGGACGCGGCGGACCCGAACCAGAGGGCGGCGCGGAATTCGGATTGGCCGGCGGGCATGACGCGCCCGCCCTGGCGGACGCCGTCGGTGGCGACGGCGTCGGACCAACGCGAGCCGGCGGGGTGGAGGATGGTCCAGGCGCGGGTGGTGGCGTCCCAGAGGACGGCGATGTTGGAGCCCGTCACGCGGGAGATGGTCTCGCCGACGATCTGGTTGCCGGCCGTGGCGCGGGCCTGCGAAGAAAGATACTGGGCGTTGGTGAAATCCAGGTCAACGAAAGACTCGGCGGTGCCGTGCCACATGGCGGCGCGAGCTCCTTCGCCGCGATATAACGTACCGACCTGTCGGTGTTCCGAGGCGCCGTTGACGGATCCCCAAGTCCACCCGGTCGGCAGCAAGGATATATAGTTTGGATTGCCGTTGCTCCAGATCACGGGGGAGTCGATGTCGTTCGCGGATTGTATCACATAACCTGCTTGCGAAGTCCCTCCGGCGGCGAGGGCGGAGGAGGCGTAGTGGCCCGGCGGGTGGAGGACGACGGCGCGCCATTGGGCGTGGGCGGGCGCGGCGATGGCCGCGGAGACGCCCGCGACCAGGGCGGCGAGGGGCGGGTGGGGTTTCATCGGGCGGCCCTCGCGTCGGGGTTGGACAGCCAGTATTCAAGGAGTTCGAGGTCGTCGAGGTCGGTCCAGTCGTCGGCGTTGAGGTCGCCGCGGGGGTCGGTGTCGACGATGTACCCGACGAGCTCGTCGGCGTGGTGCTCGGGCTCGAAGAGCATCCCCATGGGGCCCGAGGGGCAGAGGTTGACGGTGACGCGGTGGGTGAAGAGGCGGCGCTGGGTCCAGCCGCCCGAGCCGTCGGGCTCGCGGGCGATGTAGACGGGGTAGAGGCGACGCTGGGATTCGCCCGCGACGGGGAGGTGGTAGAAATCGCTGAGGGCCGCGCCCGCGTTGCCCGTGCTGCCGGGGATGGGGAACGTGTGCTGGGTGAGGCGGGCCTGGGTGAGGACGGACCACGGCCCGGCGGAAGGCCAGGCGAGGCGGAGGAAGTACACGTCGACTTTTTTGTTCTGGTAGGCGGGCGCGGCGGTGTCGTGGCGGTTGTCGTAGAAGGTCAGGCACAGGGCGCCCGAGCAATCGACGGCGAGGGCGGGGGCGGCCTGGTCGGGCCCGACCTCGGTGATCTGCTCTTCGGGGATGCCCAACGCGGCGTCGGTGATCTGGATGAAATGCTGTCCCGGCAGATTCCCCCAGGACGTACCATTGTTTGTGCCTCGGAAGATATAGATGTCGGCGTTGCGGTCGTCGGTGTCAAGACCCTCGACGCCGGCCGCCCGGCCGTAGAACGCGACGTAGACGATGTTGGGCTCGACGGATCGGTCGACGGCGATGGAGGGAGAGTTGGTGCGTTTGTCGATGCCGTAAGGCGTATCGCCGGGGTCGGTGCTGGCTCCGTAATAGCGCCGTGCGACGTTGATCGGTGGGTCGCCGGCCAGTCTGATGGGGGGATAAGACTGTGGGTTCCACGTCTGTCCGCCGTCGAGGGAGAAGAGGATGTAGGGTCGGCGGTTGTTGTAGAGGCCTGTGCCGTCAGCATGGCTGATGGCGTCGGCGGTGGCCACGACGATGGTGCCGTTGTTGCAGACGACGGCGGCGGCCCCCCAGCCCTCGTAGTCGCAGGGGAAGCCGATGGAGGGCTCGGGTTTGAGTTGGACGGTGGACCACGGGTTGGGCGTGGCCACCAGGGGCGTGTCGGTGGCGGAGGCGTGGATGGGGCCGGTGGCGCCCGCGCGGCACGTGAGGTGCGCGGGCCCGCCCGGTTGCAGGAGCGGCTGGTTGTAGGTGAAGTAATAGCGGAGTGTTGAGGGATCGCCCGGGGCGGGCCCGATCGCCAAGGAGGGGCGGTCTTGGACCTGGAACTGGCTGAACGTCGGTTGTCCGGCGAGGGTCGAGCCGCCGGGGTCGCGGTAGGTGTAGAAGATGAGACTGGGATTCGCTGAATGTCCGCCGGCGAAGATGCGGCCCGAGCCACGGGCGCAGGCGGCGAAGGGATCGTTGACGTGGAAGTGCCACCCCCCGGTGAACGAGGCTCCGGCGTCGTTGGTGATGGCGTAGGTCCCGCCGTAGGCCATGATAAGGAGTTCGTTCTCGTTGATCTGGCTGGCGGCGGCGGCGGGCTCGTACCAGCCGTCGGTGCCGCCGCGATACGTGATGTCGACGTGGAGGGGGGCGCTGATGGTCACGGCCGATATCGGCGGCGGGGGCGGTTTACTTTCTTCCCCCGCCGGTGACGCGTTCGTTGGGCGCGGACGCGAAGGCGGCGGAGGTGGTGACGAGCATGCATGAGACGGCACGGGAGCATGGGCGCATGGGGACCTCTCTTGGTCAATATAACACAAGATGGCGAAGAGGCCAGCCGGGGTTGTATGAAGGTTGGGGCCGACGACCCCTCACCGCCCTCGCTGGCGTGAGGGCACCTCTCACCGCCCCCACCCTTTCGAAGCGAACGGGGAGAGGGTGGGGAGCTGGAAGCCGGAATCAGGAAGACCCCACACCCCGGCAGGTGGGGCGTGCCGGACCTCTCCCCGTTCGCGAAGCCTCACGGGGAGAGGGTGGGGAGCAGGAAGCCGGAATCAGGAAGACCCCTCACCCCGGCAGGCGGGGCGTGCCGGACCTCTCCCCGTTCGCACGGTCTTACGGGGCGAGGGGGGGTTAGACGGTCTGGATTTCTTTGATCTTGTCGTCGGTTTTCTTATCGACGAGGTCTTCGTGCTTTTTGGTGAGGTCCTGGATCTCGTCTTTGAGCTGCTTGATGTCGTCTTCGGCGTAGTGGGTGGTGGAGGCTTTGCTCAGCGCGTCGGCGTGCTTGTTGGCGTCTCGGCGGGTGTTGCGGATGGCGATCTTCTGCTCTTCGGCGATTTTCTTGGCGCGTGCGATGAGTTGGGTTCGGCGTTCGGCGGAGAGGGCGGGGATGTTGACGCGGAGCTGCTTGCCCTCGGAGATGGGGTTGAGCCCGAGGCCGGAGGCTTCGATGGCGTGCTTGATGGCGGAGAGGGCGCCGGCGTCGAAGGGCTTGATGAGGAGTTGTGAGGGCTCGGGGACGGAGATGGCGGCGATGGCTTTGAGTTCGGTGGGGGAGCCGTAGTAATCGGCCTTGAGGGAGTCGACGAGTGCGGTGGAGGCGCGGCCGGTGCGGAGGCCCTTGAACTCGTGTTCGAGGTATTTGACGGCTTTGTCCATCTGTTCTTCGGCTTCGAGGAGGATGGTGTCGGGGTCGGTGCTCATGGGAGAACTCCGGAGGGGTTCGAGGTCAGGCGTGGACGAGGGTGCCGAGGGCCTCGCCGCGGACGGCGCGGGCGATGTTGCCCTTGACCTTGTAATCGAAGACGAGGATGGGGATGTTGTTTTCCTGGCAGAGCGCGAAGGCGGCGGTGTCCATGACCTTGAGGTTCTGGGCGATGGCCTGGGCGAAGGAGAGGCGTTCGAGGCGTGTGGCCTTGGGGTCTTTTTTGGGGTCGGCGGTGTAGACGCCGTCGACCTTGGTGGCCTTGAGGAGGACCTGGCATTCGAGTTCTGTGGCGCGGAGAGCGGCGCAGGTGTCGGTGGTGAAGAAGGGGTTTCCGGTGCCGGCGGCGAGGATGACGATGCGGCGTTTTTCCATGTGTCGGATGGCGCGTCCGCGGATGAAGGTCTCGGCGACGGCGCGGATCTCGACGGCGGACTGGACGCGGGTGTCGAGGCCGATGGTGGTGAGTCGTTCTTTGAGGGCGAGGGCGTTGATGACGGTGCCGAGCATGCCCATGTGGTCGGCGGTGGCTTGCGGGATGCCTCCGGCCTGGGCGAGGTGGGCGCCGCGGATGATGTTCCCGCCGCCGACGACGACGGCGATCTGGGAGCCGGAGGCGTGTGCGAGGGCGATCTCGTCGGCGATCTGGTTGATCTCGGCGGGGTCGAGGCCGAAGCCGCCCGGGGGTCCGAAGGCTTCGCCGCTGAGTTTGAGGAGGACGCGTCGGTATCGAGGGGCCGGAGAAGAAGGGAGGGAGGGTGTGGGGGTGGGCGTGGACATCGTGGGCCCTCGGGGCGGCGTGGGTGGGCGGGTTGTTGTAGGGTTTGTGGGCCGGACAATCCAGCGGGAGGCGGGGCGAGGAACCGTGCGTCGGGCGGGGCGTCGAACCCATGTTGCAGCGTGGCGGATAGGGTTCGGTATGAGCGTGTGGCCCCGCGCGGGGCTCGGGGCGGTCGGGTAGGAAGGCCGATAGACAGCGCATGAGCGAGGGCGTGTCGAGGATGGGTCCGGGCGGGGAGCGTGGGGCGTGGATGGCTCCACGGTGGGGGCGGTGGCTCCGTCATGCGCTGGTGGTGGGTGTGGCGGTGTCGCTGATGGTGCACGCGGTGGGGCTGGTGGTGGCGTTCCTGATCTGGCTGAGGGAGCCCCCGGCGGCGAGCGCGGGGCGGCAGGGGACAGGACCGGTGGAGTTGGCGGTGATGGGGGAGGACGAGCTGGCGACGCTGACGGGCGGGGCGGACCTGATGCCGGAGTTGACGGTGTCGGCGTCGTTGTCGGAGGCGGTGGTGGTGTCGGTGCCGGGCCCGCCGAGCGACGAGGCGGTGGAGCTGTCGGGGTCGATGGGTGCGGGGGAATCGGCGTCGAGCCTTGCGGGGGGCGGGGATGTCGGGAACGCGGGGGCGGGGCTTGGCGCGGGGGGCGGGAGCGGCGGGGCGTCGTTCTTCGGGGTGGAGGCGTCGGGGCGGCGGTTCGCGTTCGTGGTGGACGTGTCGGGGTCGATGATGGGGGCGAGGATCGAGGAGCTCCGTCGGCAACTGGACGCGTCGATCGCGGACATGGTGGAGACGTCGTCGTACCTGATCGTGACGTTCAGCGACGACGCGAAGGTTTTGGGCGGGCGCGTGGAGTGGACGGAGGCGACGACGGACAACAAGGCGCTGACGCGGCAGCGGATCCGGGAGATCCGGGAGCTCAACGGGACGTACGGGATGGAGGCGTTCCGCCTGGCGCTGGCGATCAAGCCCAGGCCCGACGCGATCTACTTCATGACCGACGGGGTGCTGAGCGACATGCAGCAGGTGCAGGCGTACCTGCTGACGGCGAACAAGTCTCCGAAGGTGCCGATCCACGCGATCTGCTTCATGGAGCGTGACAGCGAGGCGTGGATGCGGGAGTTGGTGAGGCAGTTCGGGGGTTCGTTCACGTGCGTGGGGTGCGGGCGATGAGGCGAAGCGCGGCGAGGTGGATGGCGGTGTCGTGGGCGGTGCTCTGTCCCGCGGGGGCGTGGTCGCAGACCGGGGCGGTGGTGCTGCGCGGGGAAGGGGAGGTCTCGGCGGGTGAGCCGCTGGCGGTGAGCGAGGACGGGGTGCGGGTGGCGACGCGCCGCGACGCGGCGGGGGCGGTGGCGGGGGAGGTGTGGATCGGGTGGGACCGGGTGCGTGAGGTGCGCGGGCCGGCGGACCTGGAGCGTGCGGCGGAGGCGCTGCGCGACGTGGCGGACGCGGCATGGCGTGCGGGGTCGAGGGCGGCGCGGGGGGATTTCGCGGCGGCGGAGCCGTTGTACGAGGGCCTGTTCGAGCGGTACCGCGGGCGGACGGGTCCGACGGCGTCGGCGGTGTCGGCGGGGCTGCTGCGGTGTCGGCTGGTGCGTGGGGCGCAGGCGTCGGCGGTGTCGGCGTGGCTGGGGTGGTTGTCGGCGTCGGTGGGCGGGACGCCCGGGGTGGGCGAGCTGGGCGGGGTGATCGATGCGGGGACGGGGCTGTGCCCGGCGTTGCCGCCGATGTGGATGCCGTCGGCGTCGGTGGTGTCTCTGGCGGGGGGCGGGGTGGAGGCGCCCGGGGCGGGCGTGGCGGACCGATCGGCGTGGTGCCGGTGGCTGTATGTTCGGGCGGCGCGGGCGGAGGTCGGGTTGGAGGACGGGGAGTCCCCGATGCCGGAGTTGCCCAAGCAGGCCGAGGACGGGGTGAGGCTGGTGTATGAGGTGGTGCGGTCGCGAGCGGGGGATGAGGCGGGGCGGCGCGAGGCGAGGCGGGCGCTGGGTGAGCGTCTGGGCGGGAGGTCGCCGGGGTGGGTGGAGGCGTGGGTGCGGGTGGCGGTGGGGCGGTCGCTGTTGCTGGAGCCCGAGGTGGAGCGGAAGCGGGAGGGGCTGTTGTCGTTGATGTACGTGGTGTCGCGGTCGTCGGGGGAGGAGGGGTACATCACGGGACTGGCGATGGCGTCGGCGGCGGTCGGGCTATCGGAGACCGGCGAGGCGGAGGCGGGGCGGGCGTTGGCGCGGGAGTTGATGGCGCGGTTCCCCGGGCATCCGAGCCTTGATTCGGCGGCGGTGCGCGCGTTGACGGGGTCGGGCGGGTCGGGCACAACAGGAGACACGATCAAGTGAATGTCTACACGTTGGTGATGTTGGCGTCCGGGGTCGGCGGGTCGGCGGGCGGGGCGGGCGGGGCGGGTGGGGGTGATCGGCGGTTGATCGATCAGATCCTGTCGGGCGGGCCGGTGGGGTACGTGCTGATCGTGCTGTCGGTGGTGGCGTTGGCGTTGGTGATCGCGAACGCGGTGCAGCTGAGGCGTGACCGGTTGGCGCCGCCGGCGGTGATCGCGGCGCTGGAGGAGACGCTGCGTCGCAACGACGTGGAGGGGGCGAGGGCGGTGTGCGCGGCGGCGGGGAACGAGAGTTTCCTGTCGCGGATGTTCGGGTCGGCGTTGACGCGGTGCTCGCGGTCGGCGTTCGGGTTCCTGGAGATGCGGTCGGCGCTGGAAGAATCGGGGACGCGCGAGATCGACCGGCTGACGAAGTTGACGGACGGGGTGGGGCTGGTGGCGGCGGTGGCGCCGATGCTGGGGTTGCTGGGGACGGTGTTCGGGATGATCGGTGCGTTCCAGACGATCGGGACGCTGGAGGGGGCGTCGAGGTCGAACCAGCTGGCGGTGTACATGTCGCACGCGTTGGTGACGACGGCGCTGGGGCTGACGGTGGCGATCCCGTGCACGGCGGCGTACACGTATTTCAAGCGTCGGATCGACCGATTGGCGGGCGAGATCGGGCAGTTGGCCGAGGACCTGGCGTCGCACCTGCAGGGGAAGGGCGCCGGGGCGAAGGCGGCGTCGGCGGGTGTTCGCGGGGTTCCGGCGGCGGGCCCGGGTGGTGGCGGGGCGCGGGTGGCGGGGGTGGTGGGGCCCGGGGGCGGGGCGGTGAGGCCATGAGGCTGGGGCGGGTGAAGCCGACGCCGGAGGCGACGTTTGACATGACGGCGATGAGCGACGTGGTGTTGCTGCTGGTGATTTTCTTCGTGATCTCGGCGCAGTTTGCGCAGGCGGTGCGGAAGCCGTTGAACCTGCCGGACCAGCCCGGGGAGGCGGGGAGCCGGACGAGGCCGGACGCGGTGATTGTGGATATCGAGGCGGGGGGCGGGATGTTCAGCGCCGGGGAGCGGCTGGACATGGAGGGGCTGCGAGCGACGCTCCGGTCGTCGATCGCGCAGGCGGGGAACGACCCCGAGGGGGTGGAGGTGATCGTGCGGTGCGACGCTGGGGCGCCCGCGGCGCACCTGAACCGCGCGGCGCGGCTGTTCTCGGAGATGGGTCTTCGGTCGTGGCGTCTGGCGACGAAGGGGCAGGGCTCGACGCGGGGGGCGCCGGGCGAGGGGGTGGGAGGATGACGATCCGTCGGTCGAGGCGTGGCGATCTCAGCGTGCCGCGGATGCCGCTGGTGGCGTTGATCGACGTGGTGCTGTTTATTCTGTTGTACTTCATCATGGCGGGGAACCTGGCGCCGATCGAGCACAACCTGTCGGCGGCGCTGAAGACGGACGGCGGGTCGGGGCGTTCGTCGGACCTGACGCCGCAGATCGTGTCGGTGGAGGGGTCGGGCGCGGACGGGGTGGTGTTCCGGCTCGGCGGGCGGGTGGTCCGGGACCAGGCGGGGCTGGTGGCGGTGCTGGGGGAGTTGCCGCGGGCGGCGGGGGTGGTGGTTCGGGTGTCGGACGCGGCGCCGTCGTGGGGTGCGGCGGCGGCGGTGCAGGCGTGCAAGGACGCGGGGTTTACGAAGGTGAGTTATGTCCCGTCGCGGCGCTGATCGGAACCGATGGGAGGCGGGGAGGCCGGGGTGGCGTTGCGCGCCGTGGGTGGTGGCGCTGGGGTCGATCGGGGTGGTGGGGGCGTTGGGTCAGCCGGCGGGGGAGCCGCTGTCGGGCGTGGTGGCGGACCAGCGGATGACGGGTTATTTGGCGGAGCGCGGGCTGGACCGGCTGTTGGCGGTGTATTACACGAGGCGGTTGTCGGAGGGGACGGCGGACGAGCGTCGGCGTGCGGGGGAGGAGTTGGGGAAGCTGTACGTGAGGCTGCTGGGGCGGGCCAAGGACGGTGCGGAGCGTGCGGAGTTGGAGGCGAGGTGCGAGGAGTTTCTGCGGGCGGTGCCGGAGGCCGAGAGTCTTGAGCTGCGGATCGAGTTGTCGAAGACGACGTTTTTGAAGGCGGAGGAGATCGCGGAGCGTCACCGGCTGAGGCTGGCGAGCGAGGCGGAGCGTCAGGAGGCGTTGCGGGTGTTCGACACGGCGGGGGCGTCGTTCCGTGACGTGGCGCAAAGGGTTCAGCGTCGCGTGGAGGGGCTGGAGCGTCGGGAGGACCAGGTTCGTGGGGAGGAGCTCGAGCGTCTGCGGGTGGAGCTGGGCGAGGCGAGGCGGGTGCGGTCGCTGTCGCGGTTTTACGCGGGGTGGAGCGAGGTGCACGCGTCGGTGCTGACGCCCTCGGCGGACCGGGCGAGGCTGGCGATGGAGCACTTCGGGTACCTGCTCAACGCGGCGTCGGGTCAGCCGGCGACGGTGGAGAGGCTGCCTCGGGGGCTTTTGAAGTACGACCATATCGCGCGAGCGGCGCTGGGGTGCGCGATGGCGCAGTCGTCGCGTGGGGCGACGACGGAGGCGTTGCGGTGGCTGGACGCGATCTCGTCGGGGGAGGGGGTTCCGGCGGGTGTGGCGGACCAGTTGTTCTACCGGCGGCTTGGGGTGCTGGCGGGTGGCGGGTATTGGCCCGAGGTGCAGATCATGGTGAGGCGTCGGCGCGAGCCGGTGGCCGGCGGGGACGGCGGGGACCGGGTGCTCTCGGCGGCGGAGGCGAGGCTCTTGGCGGTGGTGTCGCTGGAAGCGCCGGTGTCGGGGCTGCCCGAGACCTTCCGCGGGATCCCGGGGGAGATGGCGCGGGTGGCGTTGGGGGATTTGATCTCGGCGGGGCAGCTTGGCGAGGTGCTGGACCTGGTGTCTCGGTACGGGGTCGAGCCGATCGGCGGGGGGAGCGACGGGGGCGGGTCGGGGTTCATCGTGAACTTCGTGCGCGGGGTGAAGGCGTACGACGGGGCGAGGGAGGCGCACAAATCGGCGGGCGGGGCGAACGCCGAGGAGCCGACGACCGACCCGTCGGTGAGGCAGGCGTACGAGGACGCGGCGGGGTTCCTGTCGGCGGCGTCGCGGGCCGAGGACGCGGGGAAGTTCCCCGATGCGAGGGTGAGGGCGGTGGTGCGGGAGGGGTGGGCGCTCTTTTACGCTGGGAAAGCGGCGGAGGCGGCGACGCGGTTCGAATCGGCGGCGGACCGGGCGCCGGCGGGCGACCTTCGGCGCGACGCGGCGTGGTTCGCGATCCACGCGTACGACCGGGCGGTGGAGGGCGGCCGAAAGGACCTGGCGAAACGGCGGGACGATTTGTCGGCGGTGTTCCTCGCGATGTACCCGTCGAGCGAGCAGGCGGCGCGGGTGCTGCTGCGGAAAGCCGGGGCGGACCTGATGGCGCCCGAGAAGGCGGCGGGGGTGCTGCTGGCGGTGGAGCCGGGCTCGGCGTTGTACGGGCTGGCGCGCCGGCAGGCGTCGCGGCTCCTGTACGAAGCGTTCCGGCGGTCCGGGGCGAAGGACCGGGACTTCGCGGCGCGTCGGTTCGTGGGGTTGGCGCGGGCGGTGCTGGACGAAGAGATGAGGCGGTCGGTGGAGGAGGAGAGCCCCGAGCGGGCGGCGGAGGCGATGGAGGCGGGGCTGCTGCGGGCCAGGCAGATCGTGGAGGCGTCGCTGTCGATGTCGTCGCCCGACACGGCGGTGGCGGAGGAAGCGTTGTCGGCGATCGAGCGGCTCTCGTCGGTGCACGGGGCGGATCTCTCGAGGCTGGCGGGGGAGGTGCTGTTCGCGAGGCTTCGGATCGCGCTGGCTCGCGGGGACGACGTGAAGGCGGAGGGGTACCTGGAGCGACTGGACCGCGAGGGCGGGGAGTACGGGTCGGTGGCGCGGCGGGTGGCGTTCGCGAGGGCGCTCGCCGCGTGGGAGCGGGACGGGTCGTCGGCGGGCGCGTCGGCGGTGGTCCGGTGGGGGACGCCGCTGATCGAGCGGATCGAGGCCGAGAGATTGCCGGTGGGCGAGGCGTCGAACGCGGGGGTGTTCGACGCGGTGGCGCGGGCGTCGGTGGCGTTGTGGCGGGAGCGTGGGGAGGCGGGGTTGCTGGCGAGTGCGGTCCGGCTCGACCGGGTGTTGCTGGGGGCGGGGGTGAACACGCGGGAGGTCATGAGGCGTCACGCGGGGGCGCTCGAGGCGTCGGGGGACGCGTCGGGGGCGCTCGGGGTGTGGCGTCGGCTGATGAACGCGCTGCCGCAGGGTGAATCGGCGTGGTTCGAGGCTCGGGTGGAGTCGCTGCGGCTGCTGGCGTCGTCGGACGCGTCGGGGGCGCGCGAGGCGTTGGCGCAGTTGCGGGCGTTGTACCCCGGGCTGGGCGGGGAGCCGTGGGCGTCGAGGATCGCGGAGATCGAGCGTGGGCTCGCGGGGGGTGAGCGTTGACGTGGGAGGCGCTGGCGGAGCGGTTCCTTGGGCCCGGCGCGTCGGCGGGGGGCCCTTTCGCGCTGCTTGGGCTGGACCCGTCGCGGGCGACGCCGGCGGGGGTGCTGGCGGCGCTCGAATCGAGGCTGGCGTTGGTGTCGTCGCACCGCGAGTCGCGGAGCCCGTCGGCGGACGAGCTGAGGCTGGCGTTGCACGCGTCGGCGGCGCAGTTGCTGGACCCGGTGGTGCGAGGGCACCTGCTGGAGGTGTGGGCGCCGTGGGCGAGGCCGGCGGGCGAGGAAGGTCTCAAGGGCGCGGAGGACGCGGCGGGTGGCGACGGGGTGACGGCGAGGCTGGCGTTGGAGGCCGACGCGGTGATGGCGATGGCGACGCACGGCGGGTGGAACGCGAGGACGCTGCGTGATCTGACGATGATGGCGGACGCGCGCGGGCTGTCGTCGGACGACGTGGCGGTGGCGCTCCGGGCGTTGTCGGGCCCGTCGTCGAGGGCGGTGGAGTCGCCGGCGGTGGAGCGGTCGGTCGGCCCCGGGTCGGCGAGGGACTCGGGCGCCGGGGCGAGGGTCGACGCGAGAGGCGGGACGGGCGATTGGGTGGTCCCCGGCGGCGCGGCGTCGGCGGGGTGGGGTCCGATCCGCACGGCGCTGGCGTGGGCGGCGGGGGGCGTGGTGTTGGTGACGTTGGTGGTGGCGGGCGTGGTGTCGCTGGTGGTGCCCGGATCGGGAGAGGGCGCGGGGGCCGGGGGACCGACGGGCGATTCGTCGCGTGGCGGGGCGGGCGTTGTTGGGCGGGGCGTGGCGGGGCGCGGGGGTAGTGGAGGGTCGGGCGTGGCGGGAGAGCGTGAGGACGCCGGTCGAGGTGGCGGCACGGGTCAAGGTGGTGGAGGGGATGCTGGCGCGGGCGGGGCCTCGGGCGGGTTTGTCGAGGCGGACGCGGCGCGGGCGGGGCTGGCGTCGGCGGTGTCGCGGCTCGGGGCGGACCCGGACGGCGCGTCGTCGTTGTTCGAGCGGTGGTTCGCGGCGTCGGGGCGTTCGTGGCCGGGGTGGCCCTTGGACGCGCGGGTCGCGGTGGTGGGGGAGGTCGTGGAGTTTTTCCATCGGGCGTCGGACAAGCCCGGGGCGTCGGCGCGGGCGTTGTCGGCGGTGACGGGGCCGGGCGGGGTGGTGTGGTCGCGAGAACGCCGGCCCGAGGGATGGGAGGTCGGGGCGGCGGTGTGGTCGTACGGGGTGATGGGTCGCCTGACACGGGAGCGGGATCTCCCGTCGACCGTGCTGTCGTCGGTGCGGGGGGCGCTGGCGCAGGGCTTGGACGCGACGCCCGGGGCCGAGGCGACGTTTGAGTTGATGGCGCAGGCGGCGTGCGGGAGGCTGGCGACGGTGCTCGCGGGGGGTGGGGCTGGCGGGGCGGGTGTGGCGGGTGCGTCGGTGTGGGAAGCGTGGATCAAGGCGGTGTCGGCGGTGGCGGACGCGGGGTCGCGCGACCGGTTGGTGCTGACGGCGCTCGAGGACGTGATGGTGATGGGGCCCGAGCCGGGCGAGGATCGCGGGGCGTTCGACGCGGTGGAGCGGCTGGCGTTGGCGCTGGCGTGGCGGGCTGGCGACGCGTCGCGGGAGCGGCTGCTGCGGTGGTTTGATTCGGGGGACGTCTCGAACGCGGACCTCTCGGCGTTGACGCGGGTGCTGTCGTCGGGGTCGGGGGCCGAGGGGGTCGGGGCGACGATGGTGCTGTCGCAGGTGGCGGGGCCTCACGAGCGGGCGCTGCTTCGGGCGCGGTACGCGGAGGCGTGGGGGCTTCAATCGACGCGGGCGCGCGGGGAGGCGTTGGCGAGGTGGTCCGAGGCGGCGCGGGCGAGGCTCGAGCGGCCCGCGACCGGGGCCCGGGGTGAGGATCCGGCGCGGGCGGCGGAGAGCCCCGCGGCGGTGGCGGACCTGGCGGAGGCGGTGGTGCTGTCGAGGCTGAGCGAGGCGGCGGGGTGGCTCCACGCGGGCGATCCCGGGAAGTCCGAGGCGATCCTGGCGACGCTGGACGTCCCGGTGCGTTCGGCGCTGGGTGGCGTGCCGGCGCGCGCGGGCGGTGCGGACGACGGGGCGTGGGCGGTGCGGTACGTGTCGGCGGCCAACGCGCTGCAGGCGAGGCTCGACCTGATCCGCGAGGCGCAGGGGAGCGGGTCGATCGGCGCGACGGACGCGGAGGTGTTGGTGGGCGAGGCCATCCGGGGGAGCCCGGTCGCGGTGCGGTCGGCGGCGCGCGACGCGGTGCGGCGTCTGGCGTCGTCCCCGGCGGTGGTGAACGGGCTGCTGGAGGCGGCGCCGACGATGCCGATCACGTCGGAGAACTCGGCGTTGGTGGAGTACGTGGTGGGGGCGGCGGTCCCGGGCCCGCGCGATCCTGGGTGGCGGGCGGGGGTGCGTGCGAGGTTGGTGGAGCGGCTGATCGAGCTGGTGGCGGGCGAGGGCGAGCTTGGAGTGATCGACGGGCTGTCGGTGCTGCTGGGCGAGAGTTACGCGGGGCGTCTGGCGTCGATGTCGGGGCCGGCGTCGGGCGCGTCGGGCGGGGTGGTCTCGGCGGAGGCGGCGTGCCGGGCGTGGCGAGTGGCGGTGGAGCGTCAGGCCGAGCGCGTGGTGGCGACGGGGCGCGAGCCGAGGACGCTGCGCGAGATCGCGGAGCGATCGGCGGGCCGGGCGTCGATGGCGCGGGGTGCGGTGCAGCGGTTCGCCGCGGAGCAGTGCTCGGGGGTGGAGTTGCTGGCGTACGTGGTGGCGGGCGAGTCTCCCGGGCTGGCGTCCCCGGTGGCGGGGGTGATGGCGGAGTTCGACGCGGCGCGTCGCGGCGCGGACCGCCTGACGGGGCAGGTGCGTCTGGCGGAGCGGGCGGCGTTGCGGGTGTGGCTGTTGAGGCTCGGGGAGGAGGTTCGATGAGGGGCGTTGCGGTCGTGGCGGCGGTGGCGCTGGCGGGGTGGGTGTCGGCGTGGAGTGGGGAATCCCGCGAGACGTCGGCGGGCCCGTCGCAGCCCGGGGCGGGGCGGGCGCTCCCGGCGGGGTTGCGTGGTCTTGAGTCGAGGCTCACGGCGTTGACGCCGGAGCGTCCCGAGGGGTATTTCGAGGTCGCGGAGGACGTGATGGACCGTTCGCGGCAGCCGGAGGCCAGGGCGTTGGCGCGGCAGTTGCTGGCGTTGTCGCTGGAACTCGAGCGTCGGCGCCGCGGGAACGCGGGGTCGGGCGTTCTTGGGTCGAGCGTGTGCCTGGCGTTGGCGGAATTGAGCGTGAACGACCTGGACCGTCGGTGGTACTTGGCGGCGGCGGGCGTGCTGGACCCCACGGGGGCGGTCTCGGCGTGGACCCGGGCCCCCGAGCGCGCGACGGACCGTCACACGGCGTACCTGGCGGCGACGGTGGTGGGGAATGTGCGTGCGGGCGAGGGGCTGCACGCGCGGCAGTCGCTGGCGGACCCCGAGGTGTCGGCGGTGCTGCGGCGGTATCAGAGGCTGCTGAGCGATATCGGGGCTGGCGGTGGCGTGACGAACCTGGAGCGGGAGGCCGACGCGTGGCCGTGCCGGGAGTGCGGGAACCAGCGGGTGACGCGTCGGACGACGCGGGGTCAGACGGAGTACCGGCTGTGCGCGACGTGCCGTGGGAACCCGGGCCCGACGCTCACGCGTGGGGAGTTGATGGCGCAGCTGAGGCTGGAGTCGTGGCTTTTGTCGGGGATCCACACGTCGTGGTCGGCGCACCTGACGGCGGACCTTGATGAGCCGCTGCGCGACCCGGACCCTTCCGAGATCGCGGCCCGGGAGGGCGCGGACGCGTCGAGGCCGTATTGGCGCGAGGGCGGGTGGTCGGCGACGCCTTGAAGCCGGGCAGGGTGGGCGAGGGGTGTGTGCTCCTAGAGTGAGGATCACGAAGGAGCACCCCATGGCCGAGACCCCCAGCCCCGCCCCGACCCCATCCACGGCACCACCCACGGCCCCGGCGGCCGCCCCTGCGGCTTTGCCCGGCGGGTTCAAGCCCGTGGTGTCGTTCGAGGAGTTCGCGAAGCTGGACCTGCGTGTGGCGAAGGTGGTGGAGGCGGTGGCGCACCCGTCGGCGGACCGGCTGCTGAAGTTGAAGGTGGACGACGGGAGCGGGGTGCCTCGGCAGATCTGCGCCGGGATCCGGGAGTACGTGAAGGCGGAGGACTTGGTGGGGAAGTCGATCGTGATCGCGGCGAACCTGGCGCCGCGGACGATCCGGGGGGAAGAGTCCCGTGGGATGCTGCTGGCGGCGTCGGACGCGCCCAAGGACGCGGGCGGGGGTGAACGCCGGCTGGCGCTGATCGCGCCGGAATGGGGGATTGCGCCGGGTTCGGTCGTGTCATGATGGGGCGTGGGGTGTGACGGTGGTTGGAATCCGGCGCGGAGGGTGCGTCGAAAGTCCAATCAGGCGCGGGTGCGCCTGGAATGGATGTCACGGCGTTGGTCTGTACCCCTCAAACGTGTGTCCGCGGAACGCCGGCCGGGGAGTCGGCCCGGGTGGTGCGTGCGCGGGGTGTGGCCGCCGGGGGGTCGGTGTTGAGTTCGGGTTTGGGGTCGGTCGGGACGTATAGTGAGGGGCTCGGGTCCGGGAACCGCGGCGGCGTGTCGATCCCGGGCGAGCCGACGGAGCGTCGCGTGCCGGAAGCAGGGTTGTTGTTGTCGAGGGTGGCGGCCGGTGAGCCGGACGCGATGCGTGCGTGCATCGATCGGTTCGGCGGTTTGGTGTGGTCTCTGGCGCGACGGATGCTGCCGACGCAGGCGGAGGCCGAGGACGCGGTGCAGGAAATCTTCGTGGAGGTGTGGAAGAACGCCGGGAAATACGACGCGTCGGTGGCGTCGGAGACGGCGTTCGTGGCGATGCTGACGCGTCGTCGCCTGATCGACCGGCGTCGGCGGATCGGTCGTCGGATCGACGGGCAGATCATCGCGGAGGGGTACGACCCCTCGGGCCCCCCGCCGGGGCCTGGGGCGGAGCTGTGCGAGGAGGCGGCGCTGGCGGCGCGGGCGATCGAGGACCTCAGCGCGGACCAGCGTCGCTGCTTGAGGCTGTCGATCTACGAGGGGTTGTCGCACGAGAAGATCGCCGTCTCGACGGGCCTGCCGCTGGGGACGGTCAAGACGCACGTGAGGCGGGGGCTGATCAAGGTGCGGGAGATGCTGGGGCAGCCGGCGTCGGGGGTGGAGGGCGCGGGCCGAGAGGAGGCTTCGAGATGAGCCGCCCGCCCCATCCTCATCGGCCCAGGCGTGTGATCGCGTCGCTCCCGCCGCGTGCGGTGGAGTTGCTCGCGGACCGCCTGACGGGGGACGTTGGCCCGGGCGAGGCGGGCGAGCTGGAGGCGTTGCTGCAGGGGCGCGACGACGCGTCGGTGGAGTTGGCGGCGGCGTCGGCGCTCGTGGCGGACCTGCCGCGGGTTGAGCCGTTGCCCGAATCGCTGCGTGCGGCGTTGATCCGGATGGCGGACGAGGTGGCGGCGGACGCGGCGGCGGAGCGGGGCGTGCGCGCGGCCGCGTCGGTTTCGGTCGCGCGTCACGGGGGGTACGCGGACGGGTGGTCGATCGCGTCGGAGCGCGGGCGGCGCGGGTCCGGGTCGCTCTGGCTCGGGCTGGCGGCGGCGGCGGGGTTTGCGCTGGCGGCGGCGGGGTGGTGGCCCCGGCTGGTCGGCCCGGGGGCGGTCGAGATGACGCCCGCGCAGCGGCTCGAAGCGCTCGCGCTGAGCGCGCCGGACGTGGTCGTGCAGGAGTGGTCCGACTTCGTGCACCCCGACCACGGCGCCCCGCCCGAGTTGAGGGGCGTCCGCGGGAACGTGGTCTGGAGCGAGTCGCGCGGGGAGGGGTATATCCGGCTCGCGGGCCTCAGGCCCAACGACCCGACGGTCGAGCAATATCAGTTGTGGGTGATCGACGACCGCGGGATCGAGCAGCGGGTCTCCGGCGGGGTGTTCGATGCGCCCGCGTCGGGCGAGGTCACGGTGGCGGTGGATCCGGCGGCGCGCGTGAAGAACGCCCGCGCGTTCGCGGTGACCATCGAGCCTTCCGGGGGCGTGGCCGTGTCGGACCTCTCACGGCGGGCGTGCCTGGCGGTGGTGGCGCCTCTGGACCTGACCCTGGCGGACCGGCGGGCGTCGCTCATGAGGAACAACTCGAGGGTGGCGATGGGCCCGTGGACGGACTTTGTCTCGCTCGACGGCACGTCGGAGCTGCCCGAGCTGACGGGCGTGTCGGGGGACGTGGTGTGGGATGAGCCGGGCCAGCGCGGGTACATGGTTTTCCACGGGCTGCGTGTGAACGACCCGAAGGTGGAGCAGTACCAGCTGTGGATTGTCGACGAGCGGGGGCTCGGGCAGCGGGTGTCGGGCGGGGTGTTCGACGCGTCGCCGACGGGGCCGACGATCGTCCCGATCTCGCCGGGGCTGCCGGTGAGGAACGCGGCGATCTTCGCGGTGACCATCGAGCCTCCCGGGGGCGTGGCGGTGAGCAGCATGGCCCGCCGCGTGTGCCTGGCGAAGGTCGGGGTCTGAAAGCAACCGACGCACGGGGAGGGACGCCTCAGCGGAAGCGCGGGCGGTGTCACTCGGCTTCGAGGGGTGGGGCGTCGGCGCCTTCGGGCGGGAGCGGGGCGAGCCCGAACCCGCGGTGGAGCACGGCGTGACCGGCGTAGATGAGCGGGGTGATGCCGACGGCCAGCACGAACTTGAGCAGGTACCCCGTGGCGGCGACCTGGAGGAGGGTGGGCCAGGGCATGGGCGGGTTGGCGGGGTCGGGGAAGAGGGTCCGGCCCAGGCCGAAGGCGAGGTACGTGACCAGGAGGGAGTCGATGACCTGGGAGAGCACGGTGGACCCGGTGGCCCGGAGCCAGAGGGCCTTGCCGCGGGTGAGGCGTTTGAGGAGCCCGAAGATGAAGATGTCGAGGTAGCTTGCGGCGAGGAAGGCCAGGAGGGAGGCGACGAACATGATGCGTGATCCCGCGAAGACCTCGGCGAAGGCGGCGGGGTCGACGTTGAAGTCGGCGTCGAGGTGCGGCATGGCGAGGGCGACGTTGAGGACGGCGAAGACGAACATGCCCATGGAGAAGGCGATGAGGGCGGCGCGTCGAGCGGCCTTGCGGCCGTAGTACTCGTTGAGGAGGTCGGTGAGGATGAAGGTGACGGGGAAGACGAGCATGCCGCAGGTGTGGATGATCGGGTCGGCGGGGGTCCATCCCAGCCCGGTCTCGAGGCGGAAGAGTTTGACCCCGACGATGTCGGCGATGATGAGCGAGGCGGTGAAGAAGGCGACGAGCCAGATGTAGAGGATCTGGCGGGCGGAGAAGTGGACGGAGGTGTGGCCGTCGGGCATCGGAGGGGTTCTCCCGCGTCGGGCGGGCAGGATACCGCGCCGGCGGGAGGTCGGTTCGCCGATCGGGCGGGGGCGGATGCCGGCGCATAAAGTGGGCCATGTCTGTTTCATTGAACACGCCGACGACGGAGTTCGAGAAGAAGGACCGCTGCGCCGATCTTCCGCACCGGCCGCGGGTGTTGTTGGGCAAGATGGGCCTGGACGGGCACGACCGCGGGGTCAAGGTGATCGCGCGGGCGTTGCGGGACTCCGGGGTGCACGTGATCTACTCGGGGCTGTGGCAGACGCCGGCGTCGCTGGCGGTGTCGGCGCGGGACGAGGACGCGGATGTCCTGTGCTGCTCGATGATGTCGAACAGCCACCTGGTCCTGGGCCCGAAGCTGGTGGAGGAGTTGAGGCGGCTTGGGCGGGGCGACCTTCCGGTGTACATGGGCGGGATCCTGCCGCAGGAGGACCTCCCGACGCTGATGCAGGCGGGGGTGTCGCGGTGCTTCACGACGGGCGTGGGTCTGATGGACATCGTGAACGCGGTGCGCGGGGCGGTGGTGCCGCGGCACAAGCACGTGGAGACGACGGCGACGGCGCAGCTGGCGAGGGACATCTCGCTGCTGCACGACGGGAAGGCGGTCCGCTCGGACGCGGCGCGTCGCCGTCCTGGGCGTGTGATCGGGATCACGGGGGCGCCCGGGGCGGGCAAGTCGACGATCGTGGCGCAGTTGGTGGGTGAGTTCACGCGGCGTGCGAAGGCGGGAGGAGGCGGGGGTGGCGGGGGTGTGTCGGGTCGGTGCGCGGTGGTGGCGTTCGACCCGATGTCGCCCATCACGGGCGGGGCGCTCTTGGGTGATCGGCTGCGGGTGGATTTCAACGCGCTGGGTGAGGCGGTGTTCTACCGGTCGCTGGCGATCGCCGGGGAGGATTACCGGGCGCTCCCGGAGATCGTGGAGGTGATCGGCGGGGCGCACGGAGGGCCCGACGCGTACGGGACGGTGTTCGTGGAGACGGTGGGGGCGGGGCAGAACGAGACGAGGATCCGCTCGCACGCGGACAAGACGGTGGTGGTGCTCACGCCCGGGATGGGCGACGCGGTGCAGATGGACAAGGCGGGGATCCTGGAGATCGCGGACCTGTTCGTGTGCAACAAGTGCGACCACCCCGGGCACCACGAGCTGATGCGGGACCTCAAGGAGATCGCGGGGAAGCGGCCGATCGTGGAGACGGTGGCGAGCCGGGGCGAGGGGATCCCGGGCTTGCTGGACGCGGTTCTGGCGATGGCGTGAGGGGCGGGGTCGCCCGCGGGGGTCGGCGGCGTCCGGGAGGGACCGATGACGCGGGCCGGAGAACCATCGAGGACGACGCTGTCGTGCGCGGAGGTGTGGGGGGGGAATCGTTCGACGGACACGGTGGTGTCGTTGCCGGGGCTGGAGGCGAGGGTTCTGTCGAGGCCGTACCGGGGGCAGAGCGCCGGCGGGGACGTGCACTACTTGTCGTCGTGCGCGTTCGGACGGATCTCGAGGCTGTTGCTGGCGGACGTGTCGGGGCATGGGGACGCGGTGTCGGGGGTGGCCGAGGGGTTGCGGGGGCTGATGCGTCGCTCGCTCAACGAGGTGGACCAGGGGCGGGCGTTCGCGGCGCTCAACCGGGAGTTTTCTGGGCTGACGAAGGCGGGGATGTTCGCGACGGCGGTGATGGGGACGTGCTGGTCGCCCTCGGGGGAGTTGACGCTCAGCAACGCGGGGCATCCCAGGCCGGCGTACTTCGAGGCGGCGACGGGCCGCTGGACGGTGCTGGGCGGGGGACCGGACCCGAGGATCCCCCCGGTGGATGCGGCGGTGTCGGACGTGCCGCTGGGGATCGAGGCGTCGAGCACGTACACGCAATCGCGGCTGAGGCTTGCGCCCGGGGATCTGCTGCTGTTGTACACGGACGCGTTGACCGAGGCGCGGGGTGAGTCGGGGCGGATGATCGGGGAGTCGGGGCTGCTGGAGTTGCTGCGGGGGCTGGGGACGCCGGATCACGGGACGCTGCTGGGGAGGGTCGAATCGGCGTTGACGGGCGAGCGGGGGCGGCCCGAGGACGACCTGACGATGGTGCTGGTGAGGTCGACCGGAGCGCCGCCGCGGATGAGCGCGGTCGAGTGGGTCAAGGGCGTGGGGCGGCTGGCGGGGGGGTGGCTTGGGCGTTGAGGGTGGCGCGGGGGTGTGAGCCCGGCGTGTCCGATCGGTTCCGTGGGCCCGGCTATGATCGTGCCCGCCCGAGGTTTGGGGCGGCCAATCACCAATCAGGGACCGACCACATGCCGACGAAACGAGCGAAGATCAGCATCATCGGGGCGGGGAACATCGGGGGGACGTGCGCGCACTGGGCGGCGTCGAAGGAGCTTGGGGACATCGTCCTGCTGGACATCCCGATCAAGGACAAGCCCGAGCTGCATATGCCCCGGGGCAAGGCGCTGGACCTCTCGTGCTGCGGGCCGATCGAGAAGTTTGATTCGCGGATCACGGGGACGTTCGAGTACTCGGACATCGCGGGGTCGGACGTGGTGGTGATCACGGCGGGGCTGCCGCGGCGTCCGGGGATGAGCCGGGACGACCTGGTGCAGGTGAACGCGGGGATCGTCAAGTCGTGCGCGGAGAAGGTGCGGGAGTATGCGCCCGAGTCGATCGTGATCGTGGTGAGCAACCCGCTGGACGCGATGGTGTACGTGGCGTGGAAGGTGACGGGGTTCCCGGCGCACCGGGTGATGGGGCAGGCCGGGGCGTTGGACGTGGCGCGGTACAAGACGTTTCTGGCGATGGAGCTTGGGGTGAGCGTGGAGGACGTGCAGGGGCTGCTCTTGGGCGGGCACGGGGACGACATGGTGCCGCTGCCCCGTCGGACGAGCGTGAACGGGATCCCGATCTCGGACCTGTTGCCGGCGGAGAAGATCGCGGCGTGCGTGGAGCGTGCCAAGGGGGGCGGGGGCGAGGTGGTGAAGCTGATGGGCACGAGCGCGTTCTACGCGCCGGCGAGCGGGACCATCGAGATGGTCGAGGCGATCGTGCGTGACAAGAAGCGGGTGATCGCGTCGGCGGCGTACTGCGAGGACGAGTTCGGGGTGGCGCCCGGGCAGAAGGGCAAGGGGTACTTCGTGGGGGTGCCGGCGGTGCTGGGGGCCCGGGGCGTGGAGCGGGTGATCACGTTCCCGATGGACGCGGAGGAGCAGAAGTTCATGAACGAGTCGATCAGCCACGTCAAGGACCTGGTCGGGGTCGTTCGCAAGTTGATGCCCGACCTCGGGTGATGGGGCGGATGAACCGCGGGGGGTCGGGGCGGGTATGTAGGGATTCAAGCCGGGCGGTGTCGCCCGGTCGATAGGACGGACGACCGAACGGAACGATCCCCGGCGTCGGGGCGGGCCGGACCACCACGAGAGACCCACCATGAGCAGGACCACAGCGAAGACCCGGGCCGGTTTGTTGATCCCTTCGGCGTTGATCGCCGCGGCGTTGAGCGTGCCCGTGTGGGCGCAGCCCGGCACGACGTCGGGCACCGCGACCAAGCCCGCTCCGGCGGGGGCGCAGCCCGGGGCGATCCGCCAGATCACGGCCCCGGGGCAGCCCGCGGCGGCGCCCGAGATCCCGCCGCCCCCCGCCCCCAGGACGCCGTATGTCCCGTCGTGGTCGAACGGCGAGGTGGCGAAGGTGGCGGGGATGCTGACGGGGACATGGCGGACGACCTCGCCCGTGGCGCAGTTCGGGGGCGAGCCCGGGGCGACGGCGGACATCCTGGTGAACATCGTCCCGGCGCCGGTGTCGGGGCTCACGGACACGCTGTACGTCGAGCTGTCGCGGGTGGACTCGCCGTGGGCGCCGTACCACCAGGGCGTGTTCCAGGTGTACACGCACTCGGGCAAGGTGAGGCTGCGGACGCTCGAGTTCCACAAGCAGTTCGACGGCACGCCGCACGACGAGGTTTTCGGGCTGGTGGGGCTGTGGGCGGACGCGGCGTACTTCCCCGAGATCAACGGGGCCTCGCTGCGGGCGACGATGGATATCGAGCTGGCGTCCAAGGGGCAGGGGTTCACGGGCAAGAGCGTGGCGCCGTTCCCGGCGTCGGCGGGCGGGGCGGTCGAGATGTTCTCGGAGATGACGCTCGAGGACGGGAAGATCACCACCTCGGAACGCTGGGTGGACGCGTCGGGCAAGGTCGTCTTCGGGAGCCAGCCCGGGCAGTCGTACCAGTACGCGCGGGCGGCGTCGCCCGTGAAGCTCAAGGACCTGGGCGATGGGCTCAAGGTGATCGAGTTCAAGACGACCCTCGAGGGCGAGGCGATCGACCTGGGCGATGAGGTGGCGGCGCACTACACGGGCAACGTGCTGGCGTCTGGCGTGAAGTTCGACAGTTCGCGGGACCGCGGGCAGCCGCTGGGGCCGTTCAAGCAGGGCGGGCTTATCGAGGGGTGGAACAAGGGTCTGCTGGGGTACCGCGCGGGGGACCGGGTGAAACTGATCATCCCGTGGGCGATGGCGTACAAGGAGCGCGGGAACCCCCGCGCGAAGATCCCGGCGTACGCGGACCTGGTGTTCGACATCGAGGTGATGAGTGTGCAAGCCCCCTCCGAGCCGGCGCTCCCAATCCCCGCGGTGGAGACGGAGAAGAAGGGCGAGTGAGCGGCCCGCGCCGCCGACGGTGAATGACCCCGGGCCCGTCTCGACGACGGGCCCGGTTTTTTTCGGGGCGTGCGGGCGTACGCTGGAGCGGAGCGCGTGGCGAGCGCCGGATCGCGGGGCACGGCATGGCGAAAGACCTATACGACATCCTGGGCGTGGCGAAGAGCGCGTCGGCGGATGAGATCAAGAGCGCGTACCGGGCGCTCGCACGCCGCCTGCACCCCGACGTGAACAAGGCGGCGGACGCGACGTCGAAGTTCGCCGAGGTGCAGAACGCGTACGACGTGCTGTCGGACGAGAAGAAGCGTCGGATGTACGACCGGTTCGGGGAGGCCGGTCTCCATATGGACGAGCCGTCGGCGTCTCGACCGGGCCGCGGCGGCGGGCGTGGGGGCTCGGGGGGCGTGCACTCGGGGGGTGGCGCGGGTGGGGGTGGGGGTGGGGCGTACGGCGGGCCGATGGGCGATGGGGTGGAGTTTGATCCCGAGGACCTCTCGTCGATGTTCGAGACGTTCTTTGGGGGCGGGTCGGGCAGGCCTGGGCGGGCCCGCGGCGGGCGCCGTGGGGGTGGGGGGGGGGCGTCGGCGCCCGAGCCGGTGCGGGCGGAGGTGAGGGTGGACTTCATCGCGGCGGCCCAGGGCGGGACGCAGTCGGTGCGGGTGGAGCGTGGCGGGAGGGTCCGGACGATCGAGGTGACGATCCCCGCGGGGGTTCCGGACGGGGCGCAGCTGCGGGTCAAGGGGGAGGGCGGTGATGGGGGCGGGGATCTGCTGCTGACGGTGCGGATCGGGGAGCACCCGTTGTTCCGGCGGGGCGAGGGGGCGTTGTCGGGACGGTCGCTGGACCTGTACGTGGACCTCCCGCTGACGATCGCGGAGGCGACGTTCGGGGCGGAGGTGGAGGTTCCGACGCTGGAGGGGAAGGTCCAGGTGCGGGTGCCGCCGGGGACGACGGGGGGGCGTCGGCTGCGGGTGAAGGGGCACGGGATCCGGGCGGTGAGCGGGACGACGGGGGACCTGTACGCGGTGGCGCAGGTGGTGGCGCCGGCGCCGGGGGATTTGTCGGAGGCGGAGGCGGAGGTCATCCGTCGGGTGGGCGAGAAGCAGGGGAACGTGCGTCAGGGCCCGGCGTGGATGTAAGGCCGGGTGGGGGATCCGGGGGCGTCGTTCACCTACGATCGCGTTGTGCGTGAGCGTGAATACCAGGTGATCGTGATCGGCGGCGGTCACGCGGGCGTGGAGGCCGCGTGGGCGGCGGCGAACATCCTGGACGCGCCGGGAACGGTGGCGCTGGTGACGACGGACCCTTCGACGATCGGGGTGATGTCGTGCAACCCGGCGATCGGTGGGCTGGCCAAGGGGCAGCTGGTGCGCGAGATCGACGCGCTCAACGGGCTGATGGGCCTGGCGGCGGACGCGACGGGGATCCAGTTCAAGGTGCTCAACGCGAGCAAGGGCGAGGCGGTGCACGGGCCTCGGGCGCAGTGCGACAAGCACGCGTACGCGCGCGAGGTTCGCCGGCTGATCGCGGGGCGTCCCGAGATCAAGATCGTGGGAGCGACGGTGGAGGGGTTCGTGGTGCGCGGGGGCGAGGTCGTGGGGGTCGAGGTGGTGACGGCGGGGGGCGAGCGGGTGTGCCTGCGCGGGCGGGCGGTGGTGCTGACGACGGGGACGTTCATGCGCGGGCTGATGCACGTGGGGGACGTGCGCCGGCCCGGGGGTCGGCACGGGGAATCGGCGCCGGGAGCGGTTGCGTCGGCGCTGATGGGGCTTGGGCTCGAGCTGGGGCGGCTCAAGACGGGGACGCCCCCGAGGCTGGACCGCCGGTCGATCGAGTGGGACGCGCTCGAGCCCGCGTTGGGTGACGAGGCGCCGGTGCCGTTCTCGGATCTATCGATGAGCGGGCTGGGGCACCCGTTGGCGGCGTCGGGGGCGCGTTTCCCGGTGCTCGAGCAGGTGGGATGCCGGCAGACGCGGACGACGGCGGCGGGGCACGAACTGATCCGGGCGAACCTGCACCGGGCGCCGATGTTCACGGGGCAGATCACGGGCGTGGGCCCGCGGTACTGCCCGAGCATCGAGGACAAGGTGGTTCGGTTCGCGGACCGGGACTCGCACCCGGTGTTCCTGGAGCCGGAGAGTTTGACGGACGATTGGGTGTACTGCAACGGGATCTCGACGAGCCTGCCGGCGGAGGTGCAGGAGGCGGTGGTGCGGTCGATGCCGGGGTGCGCGAACGCGGTGATCCTGCGGCACGGGTACGCGGTGGAGTATGACGTGGTGAGGCCGCACCAGATCGAGGCGAGCGGGGCGGTGAAGGACGCCGGGGGTTTGTACCTGGCGGGTCAGATCAACGGGACGAGCGGGTACGAAGAGGCGGCGGCGCAGGGTGTGGTGGCGGGGATCAACGCGGCGCGTCGGTCGCTCGGGCTGGCCGGGTGGGTCCCGGGGCGGGATCAGGCCTACGCGGGGGTGCTGATGGACGACCTGGTGACCAAGACGCCGGTGGAGCCGTACCGGATGTTCACGAGCCGGGCGGAGCACCGGCTGGTGCTGCGGTCGGACAACGCGGCGGAGCGGCTGACCGGGGTGGCCAAGGACCTGGGGCTGCTGACGGGAAGTCTGGGGCGGGCGCGGCACGAGCGGTTCGAGGCGAGGCGGGCGGTGATCGAGGAGGTTGTGCGGGCGGCGGGGTCGGTGCGCGAGGGGGGGGTGACGCTGGCGCGGGCGGCACGTCGGGCGGACTTTTCGGTGGATGATTTCCGGCGCGGCGTGGCGTCGGTGGACGCGGGGCTGGTGTCGCGTGCGGAGGGTCTGCGGGTGATGGGGACGGTTTTTGCGGGGCTGCGGTACGAGCCGTACGTCGAGCGGTCGGCGTCGGAGGCGAGGCGTCGGGCGGAGCTGGAGCACCGGGGGTTGCCGGCGGAGCTCGACGCGGAGGTGCTCCGGCCGCTGCGTGCGGAGGCGAGGGAGGCGTTGGCGCGGTTCAGGCCGCGGACGTTCGGGCAGGCGGCGAGGCTGGAGGGGATCACGCCGGCGGACCTGACGCTGCTGGCGGTGCTGGTGTCGAAGAGGCCGCCGCGTGCGGGGCTGGCGGGCGCCGGGGCATGACGACGGCGCTGACGACCCTGGCGGAGGCGACGGGCGGGGTCCCCCTGGCGGTGGACCTGATGGTGATCCTGTTCGTTGCGGCGCTGGTGGCGACGGTGTTCGCGAGGCTGCGGTTGGAGAGCATCCCGGGGTTCCTGATCGCCGGGGTTTTGATCGGTCCCGGGGCGTTGGGCCTGGTGCAGGATTCGCCGCGGATCGAGCAGATCTCGCAGCTGGCGGTGATCTTCCTGATGTTCGGCGTGGGGCTGCACCTGGACCCCTCGACGATGGGGCGAGGCGCGGTGCACATCCTGGGGATCGGGGCGATCTCGACGGTGTCGGTGATGGGCCTGTCGGCGGTGGTGCTGATGGCGGCGGGGGTGGACCCGCCCGTGGCGGTGCTGCTGGGGATGGTGGCGGGGCAATCGTCGACGTCGGTGCTCGTGCGGCTCGTGACGGCGCGGCGTGAGATCCGCACGGTGCACTCGCGGGTGGGGCTTGGGATCTCGATCGTGCAGGACCTCTCGGCGGTGGTCCTGCTGGGGCTGCTGCCGCCCCTGGCGCGGTGGTCGGGGGTGTCGGCGGCGCCAACGGCGGCGCGGTTCGAGTGGATGGAGGGGCTGCCGAGGTGGGCGGAGTTCATCGCGAGCGCGGCGGTGAGCACGGCGGGGCTGGCGTTCCTGATCGTGCTGGGGCGGGCGGTGCTCCCGAGGGCGATGCGGGCCGTGGCGGTGACGGGGTCGTCGGAGCTGATGATCGTGTTCGCCGCGGCGATCGCGCTGGGGGCGGCGGTGGGGTCGCGGGTGCTGGGGTTCTCGGCGGAGATGGGCGCGTTCCTGGCGGGGTTCCTGCTGGCGTCGACGCCCTACCGGCACCAGCTGTCGGGGCAGATCGCGTCCTTGCGGGACGTGCTGATGGCGGTGTTCTTCACGGCGGTGGGGCTGTCGGTGGACGCGGGGGCGGTGGCGGGGGTGTGGTGGATCGTGGGGCTGTGCGCGGTGGGGCTGGTGGTGCTCAAGACGGCGGTGATCGGGGTGACGGGGTGGGCGCTGGGGATGTCCCCGCGGTCGGCGCTGCTCACGGGGTTCTACCTGTCGACGGCGGGGGAGATCGCGCTGGTGCTGGTGGGCCCTGCGGTCGCGTTGGGCCTGCTCTCGGGCGAGACGCTGGACGCGACGATCGCGGTGATCGTGCTGTCGCTGATCGTGGTGCCGCTGGGCGCGCCGTTGGTGCACGCGTTGGGCGACCGCGCGGCGGGCTGGCGTCAGGCCGGGTGGGTCAAGTCGGCGGCGTTGCTCGAGCCCGCGCCCGTCCCGGTCAAGGACGGCGAGGGCGAGGGTGGCGGGCCCTCGCACGTGGTGATCGCGGGGTTCGGGCCGGTGGGGCGGGCGATCGCGGACCGCCTCGACCTGATGTCGGTCCCGGTGACGATCGTGGAGCTCAACCCCCGGACGATCGAGCGTCAGGCGCAGATCGGTCGGCGTCGCGTGGTGTACGGGGATATCGGGAACCCCGAGGTGCTGGATTCCGCCGGGGTGCGCGGGGCCAGGGCGGTGATCATCACCATCCCCGACGACGAGGTGGCGATGCGGGCGATCCGGGCGGCGCGGTCGCTGGCCCCGGACGTGTTCATCGCGGCGCGGACGAACTTCCTGTCCGGGGCGTTCAAGGCCCAGCAACTGGGCGCGGACCACGTCACGGTGGAAGAGGTCGCGACGGCCGACGCGATGCAACGCGAGGTGATCGAGGCGCTGCGTCGGCGTGACGGCGGGCTGTCGGTGTCCCCGACGGCGTGAGGGTGGTGCGGTGGGGGTGCGGTGGGGGCGCGGTGGGGGCTAGGCGGCGCGTGAGACGGGGCGTGCGGGTGAGACCTCGGCGACCTTCTCGGTTTTCTCGCCCAGGGACTTGATCCGGGCCTCGTATTCCTGCCGGAGTCGCAAGGCCTCGGCCTTGAGGGCGGCGACGTCCTCGTGGTGGCGGATGAAGGAAGCCGCGGCGTGGAGCATGGCGACCACGCCCACCGCGCCGGCGGAGGCAGCGATCATCCACGGTTCGAAGAGGTCACCCGTCATGGGGTCTGTATCGGCGGGATCCACGGGCGGGATGAGCCGGTCGGCGTGCGACGCGGACCGGCGATTGCGGGGCCGGGGGTCCGTCCGGGTGGGTGTGCGCGATGTAGAATCCGCCCGTGCCGAGGATGAACCCCCCGGGCGCCGCGGGGCGTT
Source organism: Phycisphaeraceae bacterium (assembly GCA_015200025.1). GTDB lineage: Bacteria > Planctomycetota > Phycisphaerae > Phycisphaerales > UBA1924 > UBA2396. The sequence goes on from CP054186.1 coordinate 3,088,707, forward strand.
CGGGCCGAGCCGTGTGGACTGTCGACGTCGCGACGATCGCGCGGCTGGTGGTGGCGTGGCTCGCGGCGGTGTTGATACCGGCGTTGGCGTTCGGGCAGGCGGGGCCGGTGGGCGGTGTGGGTGGTGGCGGTGGCGGGGTGCGGATCGACCTGGCGCAGGCCGGGGTGGGCGGGAAGGTGCGCGAGGGGTCGTGGGCGGGGTTTCAGTTCCGGCTGACGGATTCGGGGGTCTCGTCGCGTGACGTGCTGGTGAGGCTGTCGGTGCGTGATTCGGACGGTGATATCCCGGCGTTCACGCGGAAGGTGACGCTCAACCCCGGGGTGTCGGTCCCGGTGTGGTTGTACGCGAGGGTGCCGGGGTCGTTCGAGCTGTCGGGCCGGCAGTTCGTGGCGACGGTGCACACGGCGGAGGACGATGGGCTCGAGCGGGCGAGGCGGGGGGTGCTCTCGGACCCGATCGCGTCGCTGAGCCTGGGCGACACGAAGTCGGTCAGGCCGTTGCAGACGACGGACGCGCGGGTGTCGCTGATGCTGCGTGCGGGCCTGAGGCCCCTGGGGCTGACGGGGTACCAATCGGGGGCGCGGGCGAACCGGGCGCCGCTACTGGGTCACGAGCGGGTGGAGATCGCGGAGTTGCGGTCGCTGGCGGAACTGCCGGACTCGTGGCTCGGGCTCGAGCCGTACGACGTGGTGGTGATCGGGTCGGGGGAGCCGACGGAGGTCCGCGGGTCGTCGGCGCGGGCGCTTCGGGAGTGGGTGCGCCGCGGCGGGCACCTGGTGGTGGTGCTGCCGCCGGCGGGGCAGAACTGGGTCGGGCAGGCGGCGCACGAGCTGACGGACGTGATGCCGGCGGTGTCGGTGTCGCGCCGCGAGGGCGTGGACCTCTCGGCGTATGCGCCGCTCCTGACGCGCGACCGGCGGGCGGTGCTCCCGACGGACGCGGTGGTGCACACGTTCACGGCGAGGCCCGCGGCGGAGGCCGGCGCGGCGGTGCGGGTCATGGAGGGCCCGGCGGGGGAGTGCGTCGTGGCCCGTCGGGTGCTGGGCGGGGGGATGGTGACGGTGGTGGGGATCGACCTCTCGCAGCGGTCGGTCTTCGAGGCCGGGTCGTTCCACGCGGACGTGTTCTGGCACCGGGTGCTGGGCCGGCGCGGGCAGCTGCCCACGGCCCAGGAGCTGGCGGACATCTCGTCGCAGCCCGGGGCGACGCTCGACCGGCCCGAGGTCGTGCTCGACCGGATGATCGCGCGCGAGATCGCCACGTCCGGGCGGGCGGTGGCGGGCATCTTCCTCGGGTTCGTAGTCTTTGGGTTGTACTGGGTCGTGGCGGGGCCGGGGGTGTATTTCGTTCTCAAGCGCTACGGCCGCACGGACCTCTCGTGGCTCGGGTACATCGGGTCGGCGGGCGTGTTCACGGCGATCGCGTGGGGCGGGGCGGCCCTGATCCGCCCGGCGAAACTCGAGGCGGTCCACCTCTCGACGTTCGAGCAGGTCTTCGGGGACGACCTGGCGAGGACACGGACTTGGGCCAGCCTGATGATCCCCTGGTACGGGACGGCGGAGATCGCCCTGGGCAACGCGCGGGGGGGCGCCGAACCCGACGCGTCCTTCGCGGCCCCTCGAAACGCCCTGGCGCCGTGGGACGATCCGGACCCGCGGACGGCGGCGTCGGACCGCGCGTTCCCCGATACACGGGAGTACACGGTCGACGCCGAACGCCCGGACATGCTCCCGGCGCCGGCCCGGTCGACGGTCAAGCTCGTGCAGGCCGAGTGGATGGGGTCGTCCCCGTGGCGGACGCCGTACCCCGTGACGGCGGACGGGCAGCCCGGGGGGGAGCTGACGGTGGACGCGTCGGGGCGGGTCTCGGGGCGGGTTCGCCATGAGCTGCCCTCGGCGCTCACGAACGTGGTGATCCTGTACGTGCAGGGTCAGCGTGCGTTCCCCGCCCGGGCGGAGTCGACGGACGGGGCCGCGTCGCCCGCGGTGGTGTATTGCGCGGAGCAGACCTCGCCCTGGCTTCCCGGGCAAGAGCTCGACGTCGGACGGGCGCTGGCGCAGGTCGCGTCGACGGGGCGTGCGTCGATCGACGACTTCACCGAGAGCCTGGTGGCGAGGAACCAGTACATCGACCGGCTCGGGGGTGTTGTCGACGGGAGCACGCCGTCGAACCTCCGCTCGCTGGCGCTGATCACGCAGCTGGCGGTTCCGGTGTCGTCGAACCTGGGGGGCACGGGGCAGATCATCGCGGCGCAGCGGACGGCGTCGCACCGGTGGGACCTCGGGAAGTGGTTCACGCAGCCGTGCGTGATCATCCTCGGGGATGTGCAGGACGGGCCGAGCCCGACCCCGTTCTTTGTGGACGGTCGCCCGGTGCCCGCGACGGGCCGGACGAGCCTTCGGTGGGTGTACCCGTTGGCGGAGCGTCCGCCGGGGTTCGGCGGGCCCCCGGTCCTGATCCGGTCGCGGGGCGAGTCCCCGCCCGCGCGTTGAGTTTGCGTCGAGGAGGTCGGACCCCGTGGCGATGATCGAGACCATCAACCTGACGAAACGGTACGGGGACCTGGTGGCGCTCAACGCGCTGAACCTCTCGATCAACGAGGGGGACTGCTTCGGGTTCATCGGGCCCAACGGGGCGGGCAAGACGACGACCATCAAGATCCTCGCGACGCTGCTCAAGCCCACCTCGGGGCAGGCCAACATCGCGGGGCTGACGGTCGGGTACCAGAACCGCCTGATCCGCCCGCTCATCGGGTACGTCCCGGATTTCATGGGGGCGTACGAGGACATGGTCGTCACGGAATACCTGGAGTTCTTCGCGGCGGCGTACAACGTCCACGGCGAGGCGCGGCGCAAGGTCGTCCGCGACGTGCTCGAATTGACCGACCTCACCTACAAGGCGACCGCCGAGGTCAACTCGCTCTCGCGCGGGATGCAGCAGCGTCTCAGCGTCGCGAGGGTGCTCCTCCACGACCCCAAGGTCCTGCTCATGGACGAGCCGGCCAGCGGCCTCGACCCCAGGGCACGCATCGAGATGCGCGAGCTGCTCAAAGAACTCCGGCGGATGGGCAAGACGATCCTGATCTCCTCGCACATCCTGCCCGAGCTCGCGGAGTTGTGCAACGTCGTCGGGATCATCGAGCGCGGGCAACTCCTCTTCTCGGGGACCGTGGACGAGATCCTGCGTCGTGCGAAACTCGGGCACACCATCCACGTGGGCGTGACGGACCGCCACGACGACGCCGCGGGGGTCCTGAGGGCGCTCCCTGGCGTGCGGAAGGTGACCATCGCCGAGCCCGGGCCCGGCTCGCAAGGCGCCCGGCTCATCCATGTGGATTTCGAGGACGCCCCGGCGGGCGACCGCGGCGCGGGACGACGGTCATTCTCCGACATCCCCAATATCCTCGTCAATCAGGGATACCGCATCACCAAATTCACGGAAGAGCCGGTCAACCTCGAGACCGCGTTCATGCGGCTGACCAAGGGGCTGGTCCAGTAGCCCGGGGCCGGTTTCCCCACGCCTCCGGCCCCCACGCGGGCCGAACGGGTCACGCGGCGGTCGGGGCCGGGTGCGGGGTCAGGATTGCGGGGTGGACGTCGAGGTGGGTGGTGGTGGGGGGGGGGGTGGTAGGAGCCCGAGGGGTGGGGGAGTGCCACCGGCACGCTTTGGACCCGGTACATTCCGCTGATGATGACAGGAGACTCTCGCATGTTCAGGATTCGAGCGACCCTTGCAGTATCCGTGTTCGCCGGCGCGACGTTCGCGGTCGCGCAGCCGGGCGACGCCCTCAAGAACGCCCGTGAGGCGGTCGAGAAGGCGGTGCGTCACGAGGTGCAGTCCGTGCTGACGGGGCGGCTTTCTTACCCCCCGACGCGCAAGGACGAGTCGGTGGTGGACGACTACCACGGGACCAAGGTCCCCGACCCGTACCGGTGGCTGGAGGACGACAACTCGGAGGAGACCAAGGCGTGGGTGCGGGCGCAGAACGAGGTGACGTTCGCGTACCTCGAGTCGATCCCGGAGCGGTCGGCCATCCGCGAGACGATGACGGCGCTGTGGGATTACGAGAAGCACGGGATGCCCGGGCGTGAGGGCGGGAAGTTCTTCTGGTCGTACAACACGGGCCTCCAGAACCAGTCGGTGCTGTTCGTGGGGGACCGCCCCAACGAGGGCGGGCGCGTGCTGATCGACCCCAACGAGTGGTCCAAGGACGGGACGGTCGCGCTGGGCGCGACGGACGTGACCAAGGACGGGCGGTACCTGGCGTACGCGGTGCAGGAGCGAGGGTCCGACTGGTCCTACGTCAAGGTCCGCGACATCGCGACCGGGCAGGACCTGCCCGACCGGATCGACTGGGTGAAGTTCTCGGGGCCGTCGTGGCTGAACGACGGCTCGGGGTTCTTCTACTCGCGGTACGACGCGCCCAAAGAGGGCGACGCGCTCAAGGGCGCGAACTATTACCAGAAACTGTACTTCCACACGTTGGGCAAGCCGCAGGACGCCGACGCGCTCGTCTACGACCGGGCCGACGAGAAGGAGTGGGGGTTTGGCGGTGGCGTGACGGACGACGGGAAGTACCTGATCGTGTCGGTGTGGAAGGGGACCGACCGCAAGAACCGGGTCTTCTACCGCGACCTGACGGCGCACCCGATCGGGGCGAAGCCGACGGCGGCGTGCGGGGCGATCCGGGCGGTCGAGGGGCGGATCCGGGCGCTCAACGAAAAAATCGAGGCCGGGGAGGCGGCGCTCGCGGGCCAGGCCGAGGCGCTCCGGGCCGAGCGTGCGAAGCTGGTCGCGTCGAACGGCAACCACCGCGACGGGTTCGTGGAGTTGCTCAACGATTTCGACGCGAGCTACTCGTTCATCGACAACGTGGGTTCGGTGTTCTACTTCCAGACGGATTTGGACGCGCCCCGGAGCCGGGTGATCGCCATCGACACCGCGGCGCCGGCGAGGTCGAACTGGAAGGAGGTCATCCCGCAGCGTGAGGAGAACCTCCGCGGGGTCTCGCTGGTGGGCGACCGCTTCTTCGCGTCGTACCTCAAGGACGCCAAGACGCAGGTGCGGGTGCACGGGCTCTCGGGGGCGCACGAGCGCGACGTGGACCTGCCCGGGCCGGGCTCGGCGGGCGGGTTCGGCGGGAAGCGCACGGACACCGACACGTACTACTCATTCACCAGCTACACCACGCCCGCGTCGGTCTACCGGTACGACATCAAGACCGGGACCTCGACGCTCCACAAGGCGCCCAAGGTCGCCTTTGACCCCTCGAAGTACACGACCACGCAGGTGTTCTACACCAGCAAGGACGGGACCAAGGTCCCGATGTTCATCACGCACAAGGCCGGGATCGCCCTCGACGGGTCGCACCCGACCCTCCTCTACGGGTACGGCGGGTTCAACATCCCCCTGACCCCCGGGTTCAGCCCAGTCTCGGCGACGTGGCTCGAGATGGGCGGGGTCTACGCGGTGGCGAACATCCGCGGGGGCGGCGAGTACGGCGAGAAGTGGCACAAGGCCGGGACCAAGCTCACGAAGCAGAACGTCTTCGACGACTTCATCGCGGCGGCGGAGTACCTCGTCGCGCAGAAGTACACCAAGCCCGCCAAGCTCGCGATCCAGGGCGGCTCCAACGGCGGGCTCCTCGTGGGCGCGGTGACGAACCAGCGCCCCGACCTCTTCGGCGCGGCCCTGCCCGCCGTGGGCGTGATGGACATGCTCCGGTTCCACAAGTTCACCATCGGGTGGGCGTGGACCAGCGACTACGGGTCGAGCGAGAACCCCGAGGAGTTCCGGGCCCTCTACGCGTACTCCCCCCTGCACACCCTCAAACCCGGGACCTGCTACCCGGCGGTGATGGTGACCACCGCGGACCACGACGACCGCGTCGTCCCGGCCCACAGCTTCAAGTACGCCGCCGCCATCCAGGCCGCCCAGGGGTGCGACAAGCCCGTGCTCATCCGGATCGACATCTCGGCGGGCCACGGCGGGGGCAAGCCCACCGCCAAGCGCATCGAGGACGCCGCCGATCAGTTCGCCTTCCTCGTCAAGAACCTCGGGATGAACGTCCGGTTCAAGTAACCCGGGCGAACACGGAACGTGACACGGCTCCCCTCGGCGACCCGCCGGGGGGAGTTTTTTTATCCCCGAGGGCTCAGCGTTCCCGCGCTCGGCGGCTCTCGGCACGTCGGTCCTTGAGCAGTTCCACCTGGTCGGCGGGGGCCCGGAGCGAGACCGACGCGTGGCCCGGTCGCCCGCCGCCGAGCTCGATCTGGCCCTCCTGTGTCCACACGTCCCCCCGACGCGCGATGATCCGGTAGTCGCCGGCGGGGATCGACCCGTCTTTGGGTCCCCACCTCAGACCCCGCGTTTCGTTGTCCCTCAGCGGCTTGGAGGGGGCCATGGGCAGGGGTCGTGGCCTCCAGCCGGCGGGGAGCTTGGGGTGCCCCGCGGGCCCACGGTCCTTGGACTGATAGAGATCGGTGAGTTCGCGTTCGTACAGGAAGACGCCCTTGCTGTACCAGAGGACGTGCCCGCCCGCGCCCGTGCGTCGGGCGAGTTCGATGGATTTCCGCAGGTCGTCCCAGGTCGAATCGGCGCCTTCGCCCACGACGCGGATGCCCGGGAGCATGTCGCGGACGCGCCCGCCGCCGAGCCGGTTCATCCACGAGACCTGTTCGAGCCACGTGCGTTCGAAGGCGGGGTAGTTGAAGCGGTAGCACTGGGGGATGAACTCATCCCAGCGTGGGGGCGGGGATTGGGACGGATCGTCGGCGGACGGCGCGTCCGTGCCCCAGGCCGCCCATTTCGGCCACTCCAGGCAGTAGTTCTCGTAGCACCAGGGGTAGACGGCCGGGGAGAGCGAGACGATCAGCCCCGGGCGGGCGGCCCGGACTTCCGTGACGAACTGCCGAGCGTACTCGTTGATCTTGTCGGCACGCCAGCGACGCCAGGCCTCGTCGGTGTGATCGTCGGGCGGCTGGCGGCCTTCGTGCTCGGCGGCGTAGACGGACCGCGTGCAGTCGTCGTACCCCATCGTGATGTAAGGCCACACGATCCGGTCGTCGAGCTGGATCCCGTCGAGGTCGTAGCGTTCGACGGCCTCGAGGACCAGGTCGAGCAGAAACCGGCGGGCCTCGGGGTGCAAGGGGTTCATCCAGACGAACCCGTTGGGAGCGATCTCGTTCCCCTTGAGGTCCCGACTGAGCCAGTCGGGCTTCATCCGCCGGAGGTGGTTGTCCGTGTCTTTGTGGGCCGCCATGAACCCGTACTCGAACCACGCGATATACGCCAGCCCCTCGCGGTGGGCGGCGATGAGCGTCTCCTCGAGCAGGTCACGCCCCTCGGCGGCGACCGCCCCGGGCGAGTCGGAGGGGTCCTGTTTCATGAGCGCGGGCCGACGGTCGACGCCGATGACGCGGCGGAGCACCTCGGAGGGGTACTGGGTGTAGCCGTTCTTCCACACCTCGACATAGACGGTGTTGAGACCGACCTCACGCAGCCGGCGCATGGTCTCGTTGGTTCGAGCGGGGGACGCGATGGCGTCGTTGGCGGTGGTGGTGAGCCAGGTCCCGCGGACCTCGTCGGCCGGCGGCGCTTGGGCGGCAAGCCCGCCGGCGTTCGTGAGGAGTACGGATGTCGCGAACGCAAGCCAGAAGCGTGGCAAGGGGGAACGTCCGAGAAATGACGCGACTCGGCGATTCTGGGGCCGCTGGGTGTGGTCTACCGTCGGCATCGGATTATCCTTGTGCGGGTCTTATAGAAGACTTGGGCAGCATACCAGACACGGGGCGATCGGGGCAGAGGAGTTCGAGTTCGATGGCGACACCATTTCGGATCGGGATGATCGGGGCCGGAGGGATCTCGGGGGCGCACACGCACGCGGCCTCGAAACTGGGCGGGCGGGTGGTCTTCCCGGCGGTGGCCGACCCCGGGGAATCGGCACGGGTGGCCTTCGCGGAGAAGCACGGGTCCAAGGCCTTCGCGTCGGCCGACGCGCTGATCGACGCGGCGAAGGGTCTCGAACTGAGCGCCGTGCTGGTGTGCACGCCCCCGTCGACGCGGGTGGGGATCGTGACGCGGGCGCTCGCGGCCGGGCTGCATGTGCTGACGGAGAAGCCCATCGCCTCGACGGTGGCCGACGCGGAGCGGCTGGCCGAGGCGGCGCGGTCGCGCCCCGGGCTTCGGACGGCGGTGGCGTACTGCCACCGGTTCACGCCCTCGGTGCTCGAGATGAAACGGCTGATCGCCTCGGGGCGGATCGGTCGGCTCACGCGCTGGGAGAACGTCTTCGCCTGCGACCTGCCCGGGCACAAGGACAAGTGGTTCAGCGATCCCCACTCGGCGGGCGGCGGGGCGTTCATCGACATGGGATCGCACTCGGTGGACCTCCTGCGGTTCATGGTCGGCGAGGCGACGCTCGCGGGCGCGGTGATGGACCACGCCTGGCCCGGACGCGCCGAGACGTCCGCGACGGTGCTCCTGCGTTGCCCCAGCCCGACGCTGGCCAACGCGGCGCCGGGCGTGGCGGCGTTCATCGCCTCGGGCTGGGCCGAGTCGTCGCGCTTCACCGTGTTGTGCGTGGGCACGGGCGGGACGCTGTCGTACGACTACGAGGCGCCCGAGCGGCTGGTCTTCAAGGACGCGTCGGGCAAGGCGGAGGAACTCGCGGTCCCGGACCACGGCGTGCGGTTCGCGGATCAGCTCGCCGCGTTCGCGGATTACGCCTCGGGCGGGCCTTCCAAGGGCCTGGCGACCTTCGAGGACGGGCTGGCGGCCTCGCGGGTGGTGGCCTCCGCCGCCCAGGCCGCGGTGCGTCAATGATGGAGCACGGCGAGGCGTTCGGCCACGCCGCGGGAGCCCGACCATGAGTCATTGGACTGGCGCGACGCTCGAGCGGATCCCCGTGACGGTCTACCCCTCGAGCGGCGAGGCGAGCCGCGCGGTGGCGGGCGAGATCGCGGCGCTGATCCGCGCCCGCGCGTCGGCGGGCAAGCGGGCGGTGCTCGGGCTGGCGACGGGGTCGACCCCGCAGGCCGTCTACGACGAGCTGGTCAGGCTCCACCGCGAGGAGGGGCTCTCGTTCAAGAACGTGGTGACGTTCAACCTCGACGAGTATTTCCCCATGCCGCCGGAGGGGCTCCAGAGTTACCGGCGGTTCATGCGGGAGTACCTCTTCGACCACGTGGACCTGGACCCCGCGAACACGCACGTCCCGGACGGGTCGATCGCGAGGGGCGCGGTGGGCGGGTACTGCGAGGGGTACGAGGCGGCGATCCGGGCCGCCGGCGGGATCGACCTTCAGCTGTTGGGGATCGGGCGCACGGGGCACATCGGGTTCAACGAGCCCGGCTCGCCGAGGGACTCGCGGACGCGGCTCATCACGCTCGATAAGGTCACGCGGATGGACGCGGCGAGCGACTTCTTCGGGGAGTGGAACGTCCCCCGGACCGCGATCACCATGGGCGTGGGCACGATCCTCGAAGCCCGGCGCGTCGTGCTGCTGGCCTTCGGGGAGCACAAGGCCCCCATCGTCAAGCGGGCCGTCGAGGGGGAGATCGATCACCACGTCTCGGCGTCGTACCTGCAGGAGCACCCCAACCGCACGTTCGTGCTGGACCCGGCCTCGGCGGCGGAGTTGACGCGGTTCAAGACGCCGTGGCTCCTGGGGCCGCTCGAGCGGTTCGGGCTCTCGTGGGACGACCGGACGACCAAGAAGGCGGTGATCTGGCTCGCGCGCGAGGTGGGCAAGCCCATCCTCAAACTGACCGACGAGGACTACAACGAGCACGGGCTGCAGGAACTGCTGCTGACGCGCGGGAGCAACCGCGGGGCGTACGACGTGAACATCGAGGTCTTCCGCGCGGTGCAGCGGACGATCACCGGGTGGCCCGCGGGCAAGCCCTCGGCGGCGGCGGCGGCGGCGATGCGGGCGTCGTCGGCGGGGTCCAAGGGCACCCCGCGGCGGCTGGAAGGGCCCGGGGCGGCCGTGTGGCGCGGGCAGGCCATCGAGCAGGCCGCGACCAACGCCGACGCGCGGACCACGACCGACGTGTACCCCAAGCGTGCCGTGGTCTTCAGCCCGCACCCCGACGACGACGTGATCAGCATGGGCGGGACGTTCATCCGCCTCTGCGAGCAGGGGCACGAGGTCCACGTCGCGTACCAGACCTCGGGCAACATCGCCGTCTGGGACGAGAACGCCCTGCGTCACGCGGACTTCGTGGCCGAGTTCGCACGGGCCTTCCCCGAGATCGGGCGCGACGTGGCCGAGCGGATCGAGGCGGCGGTCGAGTCGTTCATCCTGGGCAAGAAGCCGGGGGATGTGGACCCGCCCGAGCTGCAGAAGATCAAGGGGCTCATCCGCCGGACCGAGGCGAGGGCGGGGGCGAGGTACAGCGGCGTCCGCCCCGAGAACATCCACTTCCTCGACCTGCCGTTCTACGAGACCGGGCGGGTGAAGAAGAAACCCCTCGGCGAGGACGACATCCGCATCACCGTGGACCTGCTCGAGGCGGTCAAGCCTCACCAGGTCTACGCGGCGGGCGACCTGTCGGACCCGCACGGGACGCACCGGGTCTGCCTGGCGGCGGTGACGACGGCGCTGCACCGGCTCAAGGACCGGGCGTGGATGAAGGACTGTGAGGTGTGGCTCTACCGCGGCGCGTGGCAGGAGTGGGGGGCCGACGAGATCGAGATGGCCGTCCCGCTCTCGCCCGACGAGGTGGCCCGCAAGCGCTTCGCGATCTTCAAGCACGAGAGTCAGAAGGACGAGGCCCTCTTCCCGGGGCCCAGCGACGCCCGGGAGTTCTGGCAACGGGCCGAGGAGCGCAACCGCAACACCGCGGTGCTCTACGACCGCCTGGGGCTGCCCGAGTACCAGGCGATCGAGGGGTTCGTCCGCTGGCGTCCCAGCAGCGCCGACGGGTCGCTCGACGGTTCGTACGACGGTGCCGCGGCGTCCGCCCCGGCGGTGGTGAATGCGGCGGCCGGTGGGCCGACCGCCCGCGCGGGGTCTCGCTGACGTGGGCCACGCCATGAACCGGATCGCTGTCTGCTCCTGGTCGCTGCGTCCCGAATCGCCGGCGCACCTGGTCGAGTTGTGCGCGCGGGCGGGGGTCACTCGGGTGCAGGTGTGGCTCGACCCGGTGCGGGAGCGACGGTGGGCGCCCGACGAGGTCGGGAGCCTCTTCCGCGCCTCGAACATCACGCTGGTGTCGGGCATGTTCGCGCCCGCGGGCGAGGATTACTCGACGCTCGATTCGATCAAGGCCACCGGCGGGGTCAGACCGGACGCCACGTGGGAGGGCAACCAGCGCGCCGCCGAGGCCGACGCGATCCTCGCGGCCCGGTACGGGCTCCCATTGGTCACCTTCCACGCCGGGTTTATCACCGAGGACCACCACGACCCCGAGCGAGGGGTGATCCTCGAACGGCTCCGGGCCCTCGCGATGGTGTTCGCGGCGAGGAACGTCCGCGTGGCCTTCGAGAGCGGGCAGGAGACGGCGGCCAACCTCGCCGACGCCCTCGACCGCCTCGATGAGGCGCTCCCCGAGCACGCGAGGGTTGGGGTCAACTTCGACCCGGCGAACATGATCCTCTACGGCTCGGGCGACCCGATCGCGGCGCTCGAACGGCTGATGCCGAGGGTGAGGCAGGTGCACGTCAAGGACGCCGTGCCGTCGGCCTCGCGGGGCGAGTGGGGCGAGGAGAAGCCCGCCGGGCAGGGCGCGGTGGACTGGGCCCGTTTCTTCGGCGTGCTCAAGGACCGCGGGTACGCGGGGGATTTCGTGATCGAGCGTGAATCGGGCGTGGCGCGGGTGGACGACATCCGGCGTGCCAAGGACCTGATCCTCTCCCATCTTGGGTGAACGCGCGGGCGGGAGCATCGGCATGAGCGAGATCGGTGTCGGTGTCATCGGCCTGGGGTTCATGGGCAAGACGCACCTGGGCGCCTACGCGAAGGCGGCGGCCTCGGGCGTCCCCTGCCGCGTCGTCGCGGTGTCCGACCGTGACCCCGAGGGGGCCTTGACGCGGGCGGCGGCGGGAAACCTCGACACGGGATCGGGCCCGGCGGTCCCGCCCGGGGCGAGGCGGTACCGCGAGGCGATGGGCCTGCTCGCGGACCCGGCGGTGGACCTGGTGAGCGTGTGCACGCCGACGGACACGCACGCCACGCTCGCGCTCGCGGCGCTCCGCGCGGGCAAGCACGTGGTCGTCGAGAAGCCCCTCGCGCTGACGACGGCGGAAGTACGGGCCATCGCCGAGGAGTCGGCCCGCCGGCCCGGGCAGGTGTGCATGCCGGGGATGGTCATGCGGTTCTGGCCCGGGTGGCCCTGGCTCAAGGAACGGATCGACGAGGCCCGCCGCGGCGGGGGATCCTTCGGCGCCTTCGTCGGGCTGACGCTCCAGCGTCTGGGCGCGGGACCGACCTGGAACCCCGGGTTCTACCGCGACCCCTCCCGCACCGGCGGGGCCCTGACCGACCTGCACGTCCACGACGTGGACTTCCTGTGCTGGTGCCTGGGCATCCCCGAGCGGGTCGATTCGGCCGGTACCCTCGATCACGTCACGACGGTTTACCGCTACGGCGCGGCAGGTCCGCACCACGCCGCGGCGCAGGGCGGGTGGGGATTGGCCCCGGGCTTCCCCTTCGCGATCCGCTACACGGCGATGTTCGATCGGGCGACGGCGGTGTTCGACCTCGCCGCCACGCCCGCGCTGACGCTCTACCGCGACAGGCGGGCCGAACACCCGGACGTCCCCCGAGAGTCGGCGTACGACCTGGAGATCCTGCACGCGCTCGGGGCGGTGGCCTCGGCGAAGCGTCGCGAGACCTTCGAGTTGCGTGCGACGGTGGCGGACGCGCTGGCGGCGTCGCGCGTGCTGGACGCGGAGCGGGCGAGCCTCGCGAGCGGCAGGCCCGAATCGGTCGCGCCCTGATCCAAAGAGGCCGGCCCCCTCGCGGAGACCGGCCTCGGATACGGCCTTCTGGACGCGGGTTAGCGCGTGGACTTCTTCGAGCGGTATTCCTCGAGGGCCGGACGGAGTTCGTCCTTCATCCGATCCGGCGCCTTCTCGATCGCCATCTCCTGGAAGTGGATGGCCTTCTCGACATCGCCCTTAAGGAACCACACGCGGGCCAGCGTGTCGAGGATCGCCCCGTCCTGGCTCTTGGTCAGCTCGACGGCCTTCTCGGCGGCCCGCAGCGCCAGGTCCAGGTCCTTGGTCTTGACCGTCCCCTCAGGATCGACGATCGTCCACGCGATCTGGTTGAGGGCCATCGTGTCCTTCATCGCGATCGCCTTGTCGACGGCCTTGCCCCCCAGAGCGTAGGCCTCCTGATAATGACCGCCCGCCAGGTACGTCACGAACTTGCGGTCGTTCATCGTCCGGGCGATCGCGGGGTAGTCTTTCTCGGCCTTCTCCCACGCGGCCTTCCCGCCCTTGGGGTCCGTGCCCATCAGTCGGGCGGCCTCGGTGAAGGCCTTCCCGGCCGCGTCGAGCATCTTGGGCCCCTCGACGATGTCCCACTTGCCTTCCACGACCTGCTCGAGCACCGGGTCGAGCTGCATCGGGTGCCCCATCCATGCGATCTTCCCGTCCTTATCGACGACGAACGCCGAGGGGATCCCGCGCCGCCCGGCGGCCTTCATCCACGCCTCGTCCGTCGCCTTGGCGCCCCCGTCGTAGGCGACGGTGTAGGCCATCCGGTCGGGCTCGGCCTTCACGAAATCCTCGACTTTTTTGAGCGTGGCGTCGTCGAACTTGCTGTCCTCCCAGATGTTCACCCCGATGATCGTGACGCCCTTGTCCTTGTACTGTTTCTGCAGGTAAGAGATGTGCGGCATCGAGGAGATGCACGGCCCGCACCACGTCGCCCAGAACTCGACGACGTAGACCTTCCCCTTCTCGAACCCGGTCACGGGCTCGCCCTTGAGGAAACGCTCGACCTTGAGGGCCGGGGCGCGGTCGCCGACCTTGAGCGTGTCCGCCTTGACCTCTTCCTTGACGGGCTGTGCGCCCGACGCGGGCTGACCCTGGCCCCACGCCGCGCCCGCGAACACCACCAACGCCGCGATCCCGAGTACCGTGCGATTCATGGCCGATCTCCACGCCCGGCGTCCGCGGCGTCGCAACGTGACGGCGGCCGCGGCCGGGGCTCCCCGATATTAGGTGCCCATGCCGTTCGAACGTTCCCGCGCGTCGCGGGGGTACGAACGGGATGCGTACCGGACGGGACGAGGCCGCCCGCGTAGCCTCTCCCCGCCGTGCACGAGCGACTCCGCCAACTCGCCCGCGACCTCCACGGGTGCCTGGTCACCGACCGGTTCCGGATCGCGCGCCGGCTGCGCGAACTCCAATCCCTCGCCCCACAGCCCGCGGGGCCCGCCGCGGAGGCCCCCGGCCCGGCCCGCGAGGTCCGGGACCTCGCACGAGAGATCGCCCGATGCCGCGAGCTCGCCCGCCAGCGGGCGGCCCGCCTCCCCGTCCCGACCTACCCCGAAGACCTCCCCGTCAGCCAGCGTCGCGCGGAGATCGCCGAGGCGATCCGGGCCAACCAGGTGGTGGTTGTGTGCGGGGAGACCGGCAGCGGCAAGACCACGCAGCTCCCCAAGATCTGCATCGACGCCGGGCGAGGGCGCACGGGGCTGATCGGTCACACTCAGCCCCGCCGCGTGGCGGCCCGGTCGGTGGCCCAGCGGATCGCCGACGAGCTGGGGACGCCCCTGGGAGAAACAGTCGGGTACAAGGTCCGGTTCGGGGACAAGACCTCGCCCAGGACCATGATCAAGGTGATGACCGACGGGATCCTGCTCACCGAGACGCAACACGACCGCCCGCTGGCCCACTACGACACGCTCATCATCGACGAGGCCCACGAGCGCTCGCTCAACATCGACTTCCTCCTCGGGTACCTCCGCCACCTCCTCCCGAGGCGCCCCGACCTCAAGGTCGTCATCACGTCCGCGACCATCGACCCCGCGCGATTCTCCGATCACTTCTTCAAATGCCCCGTCATCGAGGTCTCGGGGCGCACGTACCCCGTCGAGGTCCGCTACCGCCCGCTGGCCGCGCAGTCTTCCGACGACGACGACCTGCGCCTCGAGGAGGGCGTCCGGCACGCGGTCCGCGAGCTCAGCGCCGAGGGCGGCGGTGACATCCTCGTCTTCTTGCCCGGCGAACGCGAGATCCGCCTCGCGGCCGAGGACCTCGCCCAGAACACGCCCCCGGGCACCCAGATCCTCCCGCTGTACGCGAGGCTGTCGGCGTCCGAGCAGCAGCGCGTCTTCGAGCCGCACCCGCCCTCGGTCCGCCGGATCATCCTCGCGACGAATGTCGCCGAGACGAGCCTGACGGTCCCCGGGGTCCGCTCCGTCATCGACTCGGGGCTCGCGAGAATGTCCCGTTACAGCACGGGCACCAAGGTGCAGAGGCTCCCCGTCGAGGCGATCTCCCGGGCCTCCGCCGACCAGCGCTCGGGCCGCTGCGGGCGGCTGGGGCCCGGCGTGACGATCCGCCTCTACGCCCAGGATGACTACCTCACGAGGGACCGCTTCACCACGCCCGAGATCCTCCGGTCCAACCTCGCCTCGGTCATCCTCCAGATGACGGCGCTGCGGCTCGGACGCCCCGACGACTTCCCCTTCATCGACCCGCCCGAAGGGCGCATGATCCGCGACGGGTACGACACCCTCCGCGAACTGGGCGCCATCGACCACGACCTGAAGATCACGCCGCTGGGCGTGAGGCTGGCCAAGCTCCCCATCGACCCCAGGCTCGGCCGGATGATCCTGGCGGCGCACGACGAGAACTGCCTGTCCGAGGTGCTGGTGATCGCGTCGGCCCTCGCGTCCGACGACCCCCGCGAGCGCCCCGCCGACCTGGCGGAGAAGGCCGACGCCGCCCACGAGCCCTTCGACGACCCCGAGAGCGATTTCATCGCCCTGCTCAACCTCTGGCGGACGGCCAAGGACCTCGAAGCCACGCTCTCCTCGGGCAAACTCCGCAAGTGGTGCCGCCAGAACTTCGTCAGCTACCTCAAACTCCGCGAATGGTCCTCCACGCACGACCAACTGTCGCGTCTGGCGGCCCAGCTCTCCCTGCGCGCGAACCAGTCCCCGGCCCACCGAGACAACATCCACCGGGCCCTTCTCGCGGGGCTGCTGACCAACATCGGACGCAAGAACGACGGATCGCACGGGGTCAAGCCCGAGGGGGCCGCCGACGGGGCGGCCGGGGGCGGCGGCGCTGGTGGGGGGGGCGGGGGCGGGTATCTCGGGTGCCGGGGGATCCGCTTCCACATCTTCCCCGGGTCGGCGCTCTTCCGCAAAGGCCCCGCGTACGTGATGGCCGCGGAACTCGTGCAGACCTCCAGGCTCTACGCCCGCGACGTGGCCCGGATCGATCCGGTCTGGGTCGAGACCGTCGGCGCCCACCTCGTCAAGCGTCAGTACAGCGAGCCGGCCTGGGACCAGGACGCCGGCGCCGTTTTCGCCTACGAGAAAGTCACCCTCTTCGGGCTCGAGGTCGTCTCGAAGCGCCGCGTCCACTACGGCCCGATCGACCCCCCCGCGGCCCGCGAGATCTTCATCCAGTCCGCCCTCGTCGAGCGGGCCTATGCCTCGCCCGCGCCCTTCTGGTCACACAACGCCGCGCTCCTCGACTCCCTCCAGAGGAAAGCCGACAAGGCCCGGCGTGCCGATCTGGCCCCGGACCTCGGCCTGGTCTTCGCCTTCTATGCACGCCGCCTGCCGCCGACCGTCTTCAACACCGTCACCCTCGACTTGTGGCGCAAGGAGACCGAGCGCAAGAACCCCCGCGTGCTCTTTATGGCCGAGGGCGACCTGACGCCCCCCGATGCCCCGAAGGTCTCGCCCGATCAGTACCCCGACGCGATGGAGACTTTCGGCACCCGCCTCCGCATCGCGTACCGCTTCGACACCGCCAAGCCCGACGACGGGCTGACGCTCGACGTCCCCCTGGAATCCCTCCACCAGGTCGACCCCGCGCGCTGCGAATGGCTCGTCCCCGGGCTGGTGGGGGAGAAGGTCCGGGCGATCCTCGAATCGCTCCCCAAGACGGTCCGTCAGTCCCTCGGGCCGCCCGCCACGCTCGCGGAGCAGGTCGCCCGCGGGATGCCCTTCGGGGAGGGCGACTTCCTCGAGTCCGTGCGTGCGGCGTTGCGACGGGCCGCGGGCGTCGACGTCCCGCGTACCGCCCTGGCGGGGGCGAACCTCCCGCTCCACCTGCGCATGAACTACCGCGTCACCGACGCGAAAGGCCAGACGCTCGCCGAGTCGCGCGACCTCGATCACCTCCGGCGCACGCTCGGCGAGCGGGCCCGCGGGGCGTTCGTCAAGGCGGCCTCGACCACGCTGGCCCGAGACCGTATCACCGACTGGGATTTCGATTCGCTGCCGGATCGGGTCGACCTCAAACGCGGCGGGACCACCCTCGCCGCGTACCCCGCGATCCAGGATCAGGGCGCGTCGGTGTCCATCATCGTCCTCGAATCACCCGCCGAGGCGGCCGGGGTCACCAGGCTCGGCGTCCGCCGCCTCTTCATCCTCTCGGCCCGCGACGAGATCGACTTCGCCATCCGCACCCTCCCCGGACGTGACCGCCTCGCGATGCTCTACGCCCCCCTGGGCTCCCCCGCCGACCTCCGCGAGGAACTGGCGGCGATCATCGCCGAGCGGGCGTTCATGTCTGGGCTCCCGACGCCCAGGTCGCGCGACGCGTTCGTGCGCGCGCTGCGCGAACGCTGGGACGCCGTCCGTCCCACGGCGATGTCCACGGCGCCCGTGCTCGACCAGGTCCTCGCGCTCCACCACCAGTTGCAACTGAGACTTTCCCAGAAACTCCCGCCCGCCTGGGGTGAGTCGGTCCGGGATATCCGACTCCATGCGCTGCTGCTGGTCCACAAGGGCTCGCTCTCGTCAACCCCGTGGGAGCACGTGGCGCAGATGCCGCGCTACTTGGCGGCGTCGTTGCACCGGCTGGGGAAGCTGCAGACGGGGGGTGTTGAGCGGGACGCGCGGGCGATGGGCGAGATGGCGGATTTGTGGCGGGAATACCTCACGCGGGTGGACGCGGCGAACCGTTCCGGGAGGCCGGACGGGGGGTTGTCGCCGTTCAAGTGGATGCTGGAGGAACTGCGGGTGTCGCTGTTCGCGCAGGAGCTTGGGACGGCGTACCCGGTGTCGCCCAAGCGGGTGCGGGCGGCGTTGGAGGCCGGGGGGGGTCGGGCGTAGGGGCGTGCGGTCAGCGAGGGAGCATGGGGATATCGACGCCTCGGGCTTTGGCGCAGGCGATGGCCTGGTCGTACCCGGCGTCGGCGTGCCGGAAGACGCCCATGGCGGGGTCGTTGGTGAGGACGCGTTTGATGCGTCGGGCGGCGTCGTCGGTGCCGTCGGCGACGACGACCTGACCGGCGTGCTGGGAGTATCCGATGCCCACGCCGCCGCCGTGGTGGAAGGAGACCCATGAGGCGCCCGAGGCGATATTGACGGCGAAGTTGAGGAGTGCCCAGTCGGAGACGGCGTCGGTGCCGTCCAGCATTCCCTCGGTCTCGCGGTTGGGGGAGGCGACGGATCCGCAGTCGAGGTGGTCACGCCCGATGACGATGGGGGCGCGGACCTTCCCGGCGCGGACGAGGTCGTTGAAGAGGAGTCCGGCCTTGTCCCGTTCCCCGTAGCCGAGCCAGCAGATGCGTGCGGGGAGGCCCTCGAACTCGACGCGGTCGCGGGCGAGGGTGAGCCATCGGCGGAGGCCCTGGTGGTCCGGGAAGAGTCGCAGCATCTCGCGGTCGGTGGTGTAGATGTCCTCGGGGTCGCCGGAGAGGGCGGCCCATCGGAACGGGCCGCGTCCTTCGCAGAACTGGGGGCGGATGTACTCGGGGACGAAGCCCTTGATGTCGAAGGCGCCGCGGACGCCGCGGTCGAGGGCCCGCTGGCGGATGTTGTTGCCGTAATCGAAGGTGACGGCGCCCTTGTGCTTGAGTTCGAGCATGGCGCGGACGTGCCGGGCCATGGTGTCGAGGGCGAGTTCGGTGTAGCGTTCGGGGTACCGCTTGCGGTGGATGGCGGCCTCGCGGGCGGTGAGTTCGAGGGGGACGTAGCCTTCGAGGGGGTCGTGGGCGCTGGTCTGGTCGGTGAGGGCGTCGGGGGTGATGTCGCGTTCGATGAGCCGCTGGAGGAGTTCGACGGCGTTGCAGTTGACGCCGACGGAGCGTGCTTCGCCGGCGCGTCGGAGTTTGAGGGCGCGGTCGATGGCGGCGTCGACGTCCTCGACGATCTCGTCGAGGTATCGCTTGGAGACGCGGCGGGCGAGGCGGTCATGGTCGACGTCGGCGATGAGGCAGACGCCGCCGTTCATGGTGACGGCGAGGGGCTGGGCGCCGCCCATGCCGCCGCAGCCGGCGGTGACGACGAGGCGTCCCTGGAGGGTGGCGTCGGGCCCGCCGAAGTGCCGGCGGGCGAGGGCGGCGAAAGTCTCGTAGGTGCCCTGGAGGATGCCCTGGGTCCCGATGTAGATCCAGGACCCCGCGGTCATCTGCCCGTACATCATGAGCCCGCGGGCGGCGAGGTCGTCGAAGTGCTCCTGGGTGGCCCAGGCGGGGACGAGGTTGGAGTTGGCGATGAGGACGCGCGGGGCGTCCTCGTGGGTGCGGACGACGCCGACGGGCTTGCCGGACTGGACGAGGAGGGTCTCGTCGGGCTTGAGGCGTCGGAGGGTGGCGACGATGGCGTCGAAGCAGGCCCAGTCACGGGCGGCCTTGCCGCGGCCGCCGTAGACGACGAGGTCCGCGGGCCGTTCGGCGACCTCGGGGTCGAGGTTGTTCATGAGCATTCGGAGGGCGGCCTCGGCCTGCCAGGTGGCGCATGACCGTTGCCCGCCCCTCGGGGCCCGGACGGTGCGTGGGGAGTCGGAGGGCGTGTGAGGTCGGTCGGGCTCGCCGGGCCCGGTGGTGTCGGTCGGGCGTTGCGCGGACGCGGTCCCCATGATGTCGCTCCGATGACGGGCGGGGAGGGCGGGTTCCCACGGCGGGTGCCCCGTCCCGCTGTGAACAGGGTACGTGGCCCGGGGGCCGGGTACAAGCCCGGCGGGGGTGGCCGTACACTGGGTGCATGGCGGTCGAACGAGTTTTGTCGTCACTCCCCGCGTCGCTGGACGAGGAGCATCGCAACTGGGCGTTGCGGCCGACGTCGCTGTCGGAGTACGTGGGTCAGGAGGACTTTCTGGGGCGTCTGCGGATCGCGATCGAGGCGTCGTCTCGTCGTGAGGAGCCGCTGGAGCACATCCTGCTGCACGGGCCGCCGGGGCTTGGGAAGACGTCGCTGGCGCACGTGATTGCGCGGGAGCTTGGGTCGTCGATCCAGGTGACGTCGGGCCCGGCGCTGATGAAGGGGACGGACCTGGTGGCGGCGTTGACGCGGCTTGGCCCTCGGGACGTGCTGTTTATCGACGAGATCCACCGGTTGCCGATCCAGGTGGAGGAGTTCATCTACCCGGCGATGGAGGATTACCGGGTGGACGTGACGGTGGATTCGGGTCTGGCGGCGCGGACGGTGCAGATCCGGTGCAAGCCGTTTACGTTGATCGGGGCGACGACGCGGGCGGGGCTGCTGTCGTCGCCGCTGCGTGGGCGGTTCGGGATGACGCACCACCTGGCGTATTACCCGGCGGAGCAGCTGCTGTCGATTCTGGAGCGGAGCGCGTCGTTGCTGGGTGTGGATCGTCCGGACGGCGGTGCGTTGCGCCTGATCGCGGATCAATCACGGGGGACGCCGCGTGTGGCGAACCGGCTTTTGCGCCGTGTGCGGGACTATGCGGTGGTGAAGAACGGTGGGCGGGTGACGCTGGACTCGGCGCGTGCGGCGTTGGCGCTCGAGGGGATCGACCACCTGGGGCTCGACGGCCTGGACCGGTCGTACCTGCGGGTGATCGGGACGGTGTACCGCGGTGGTCCGGTGGGGCTCGAGGCGGTGGCGGCGACGCTGAACGAGGACGCGGGGACGTTGGAAGACGTGGTGGAGCCGTACCTGCTGCAGATCGGTTTTTTGGCGCGGACGCGTCGCGGGCGGGCGTTGACGCCGCTGGCGGTGGAGCATCTTGGGCTGGAGTGTCGGGCCCCGTCGGCGTCGTCGCTGTTGTTCGAGGACGGTGGCGCGGGGTCGTGAGGCGTTGGGGGCGGGGTCAGCGTTTGGAGGAGGTCATCTTCTCGGCGAGTTCGGGCTCGCAGTAGAGGATGGAGCCGCACGAGGTGCAGCGGGTGAGGCGTCCGGTGGAGAGGAGGCCGTTGATGGCCTCCATGGTGAGGTTGATCATGCAGGACCCGCAGGTGAACTCGTAGCGTTTGCGGTCCTGCTCCTCGATGGGGGCCATGGCCTCCTCGCCCTTGGTTTTGAGGAGAGATTCGAGGGTTTTGAGGGCGTCCTGGGGGACGTCGGCGGCGGCGGCGGCGCGTTCGGCGGCGAGCTCTTCGAGGCGTCCCTTGATCTCGTTCTCGCGGGTGTCGCGGTCGGCCTTGGCGACGTCGCGCATCTTGCCCCGCTCGGCGATGAGGCCCTGAGTTTCGGCGACCTGCTTTTTGAGTTCGTCGACCTTGCCCATCTGTTCGAGGGCGGCGGTCTCGTGACGGTCTTTCTCGGCCTTGAGGGTGTTGAACTCGGTGAGGGAGGCCTTGTATTCCTTGTTGGTGGTGGCCGAGTCCATCTGGGCCTTGACCTGGGCCATGCGTGCGTCGAGCCTGGCGGCCTCTCCCTCGCTCTCGCGGACGGCGACGAGGGCCTGCTTGATCTGGTTATCCACGGAAGCCCGGCGTGTGTCGAGGGCGGCGATCTGTCGGTCCTGCTCGGCGAGGAATCGTTCCGCCGCCACCAAGCGTGATTTGAGGCCCCTGATCTGCTTCTCGACCTGGAAGACCCGCAGCAACTTCGACGTGACGTGCATCGACATCTCCGCGACCACCTTGCGCCAGTGTATACGCGGCGAGGGTGGTTTTTCCCGCGGGGCGGGGCGTGGGGGCCGAACATTCACCTTCCGGAGAGGGCGAAGGCGTCTCGGGTGAGTGGGCTAGGAGGCCAGGACGAGCCACCAATAGGCGAGCGGCGCGACGAGGAGCGGGGAGTCGAGGACGTCGAGGACGCCTCCGAAACCCGGGAGGGAGTGTCCGGAGTCCTTGCGTCCGGCGTCTCGTTTGAAGAGGCTCATGACGAGGTCGCCCATCTGCCCGACGACGGCGCCAAGGGCGCCGGCGAGGGCGCCGGACCAGGCGGGGGGGAGGCGTTCGCCGGGGAGCCACTCGCGCATGGCCGCGAGCCCGAGCCACCCGGCGAGGGAGGCCAGGAGGATTCCGCCGACGAGCCCTTCCCAAGTTTTACCGGGGCTGAGCCAGGCGATGAGCTTTCGGCGTCCGAAGGCGCGGCCGGCGAAGTAGGCGCCGGTGTCGCTGGCCTTGACGACGAGGAGGACGTAGAGGACGAGCCATGCGGAGTGTTCGCGCCGGATGGCGGCGACGAAGCCGAACATGAGGCCGAGGTAGACGAAGGCGAGGAGGGCGCCGCCGGCGGAAGCGATGGCGCCCTGGGGGTTTCGTCGTCGCGAGTAATACCCGACGGAGGCGAGGAGGACGATGACGGCGGCGGACCCGACGAGGGCGGCGAGGAGGTCTCCCCGGACGCGTCCCGGGGCCCACCCGCAGGCGGCGAGGCCGAGCATGGCGGAGGCGATGGTCAGGCCGGTGGAGGCGCCGATGTTTTTCTCGCGGAGGATGCGGGCGAGTTCGCGTGCGGCGAGGGCACCGACGAGGGCCATGACGGCGAGGAGGACGGCCCCCCTGGGCCACCCGGCGGCGGTGAGGCGTTCTTCGGCCCAGAGGACCAGGACGAGCGCGGCGATCAGGACGGGCCCGAGCAGCAAGCGGTATCGGAGCAAGCCTGGGTCTCCAGAGGACGGGCGATCAGGCGCCCGCGATGATCGTGAGCGTCTGGCTGTGGATGAGGCCGTTGGTCGCGAGGCAGGAGCCACCGCCGGTGCCCCAGCCTTCGGGCGACCACGCCCCGTTGAAGTCGGTGCAGCGCCCGCCGGCGGCGTGGATCACGGCGCGCGGGGCCGACACGTCCCAGAGCGCGACGGACGGTTCGAACCAGGCCTCGGCGCGGCCGGTGGCGACGAGGACGGAGCCGTAGCAATCGCTCCACCCACGGGTGAACCGGCAGGCGTCGTTGAGGCGCTCCCAGGCGGCCTGCCCGTGGCCCCGGGCGATGTACTCGGGCCCGGTCGTGACGATGACGGCGTCGGCGAGGCGTTCGGTGCGCGAGACGCGGGCGGGGCGGGTGCCGGCGTCGGGGGTGTGCCAGAACGCGCCCAGGCCCGGGGCGCCCCAGACGATCTCCCCGAGCGCGGGCATATGAACGGCCCCGGCGACGGGCTCCCAGGTGTCGGCGAGGTGCTGCTCGACCGAGACGAGCGTCCCCCAGAGCGGGACGCCTTGGAGGAAGGTTTTGGTCCCGTCGATGGGGTCGAAAATCCAGCGGAATCCGGTGGAGCCTTCGCGGGCGCCGAACTCCTCGCCCAGGACGGCGTCGTCGGGGAAGGCCCGCTCGACGGCGTCGCGGAGGGCGCGTTCGCAGGCGAGGTCGGCCTCGGAGACGGGGGTGCCGTCGAGCTTGTGGTCGATGCGGAGGCCGGCGCGTCTGAAGGCGTGGAGGGCGACGGCGCCGGCCTCGAGAGCGAGGGCCTTGGCGGCGTCGAGCCGGTGTTGGATCGCCTCGTCGGGCATGGGGCCCGATCGTAGCCCGCGGGGCGTATGTGCTGCGCCGCGGGAGGCCGGGAAACGCTATTGTGGGGGCGGGGTGGCGAGTGACGGAGCCACCATGAGCGTGAGGATGTTCGCCGCCTGTGTGATCGTCGGGGCCGCGTCGTGGGCCGCGGCCCAGCCCGAGGGGTTCTACCGGCAGCCCGCGTTGCACGGGGAGACGATCGTGTTCGTGTCGGAGGGGGATCTGTGGCGGGTGGCGGCGTCGGGCGGGGTGGCGCAGCGGCTGACGACGCACCCGTCGGTGGAGGACAACCCCCTGATCTCGCCGGACGGGGCGACGCTGTACTTCACGGGGCGGTACGAGGGCCCCGGGGAGTTGTACGCGATGCCCCTGTCGGGCGGGGCGCCGACGAGGTTGACGTACGACGGCTCGAACGCGGCGGCGTGGGGGGTGTCGGGGTCGGGGCAGGTGCTGTTCTCGACGGGGCGGTACGCCACGTTGCCCAACGCGCAGCTCCATCTGTTGGACGCGGCGGGTGGGTCGAGGACGGCGGTGCCGCTCGCGCAGGCGGCGGACGGGTCGTTCGCCGCGGACGGGACGCTGTATTTCACACGGCTCCCGTTCCAGGGTTCGCACACGAGGGGGTACGTGGGCGGGACGGCGCAGAACGTGTGGCGGTTCGGGCCGGGCGAGGGCGAGGCGGTGGCGCTGACCGCGGACTACACGGGCACGAGCAAGCGGCCGATCGTCTGGAACGGGCGCGTGTATTTCCTGTCGGACCGGGGCGGGGCGATGAACGTGTGGTCGATGGGCCCGGGCGGGGACGGCCTGACGCGGCACACGGCGCACCGTGAGTTCGAGGTGCAGTCGTTCTCGGTGCAGAACGGGCGGGCCGCGTACCACCTCGGCGCGGACATCCGGCTGCTGGACCTTGCGAGCGGTGAGGACCGGGTGGTCCCGATCACGCTGGCGACGGACCTGGACCAGGAGCGCGAGAAGTGGATCGACCGCCCGATGTCGTGGGTGACGTCGGCGGAGCCCTCGCCCGACGGGGGCCGGGTGGTGTTGGTGGCGCGCGGGCAGGTGTTCGTGGCGCCGCACCGGCAGGGGAGGCTGGTGCAAGCGGCGCGGGTCCCGTCGCGGTTCCGGGCGGCGAAGTTCTCGCACGACGGGGCGCACGTGCTGGCGCTGGGGGACGCCTCGGGCGAGGTCGAGGTGTGGAAGATCCCGGCCAACGGGGTGGGCGAGCCGCAGCAGCTCACCTCCGACGGCGACGTGCTGCGCTGGGACCTGGTGCCCAGCCCGGACGGGCGGTTCATCGCGCACCACGACAAGAACCAGCGGCTGTTCCTGATGGACACGACGGCGAACACGAACTCGAAGATCGACGAATCGCCCGTGGATTCGTTCGCGGGGCTGACGTGGAGCGCCGACGGGCGGTACCTGGCGTACGTCGAGACGGGCGCGAACCTGCTGACGCGGATCAAGGTCTACGACACGCGGACCAACACCTCGGCCCACCTGACCTCCGATCGGTACGACTCGGCCTCGCCGGCGTTCTCGCCCGACGGGAAGTGGCTGTATTTCCTGTCGGACCGGCACCTGGTGACGTCGGTCTCGAGCCCGTGGGGGAGCCACCAGCCCGACCCGTTCCTCGATAAGAAGACGAGGATCTACGCGCTGGCGTTGACCAAGGGGCTGCGGTCACCGTTTGTGCCGCGGGACGAGGTCCACGACGCGCAGCTCAAGGCCGAGAAGGAGAAGCCCAAGGAGACCACGCCCAAGGAGACGACGCCCCCCGCCCCACCGGCGATCCAACCGGGCACCCCGCCGGCCGATCCGGTGAAAGAGCCCGAGAAGTCCCCGGCGGGCGGGGCCTCGCCCGCGGCGGCGGGGGCGTCATCGCCGGAGAAGCCGGCCGAGAAGCCGGTGGAGAAGCCCAAGGTCCCCTCGGTGGAGATCGATTTCGACGGGATCATGGAGCGGCTGATCGAGGTGCCCGCGCCCAACGGGAACTACGCGGGCCTGGCGGTGACGGAGAAGGCGCTCTTTTTCCTCTCGGGGGGTCCGGCGGGCGACGCGGGCAAGCGGGCGCTGGTCGCGTTCCCGATCACGAACGAGAACCCCGAGGTCAAGACGGTCGTTGACGCGGACGTGGCGTCGTTCACGCTGACGCAGGACCGCGCGAAGATCCTGGTGCGCAAGGGGGACGTGCTGTCGATCATCGACGCGGCGGCCTCGAAGGCGGACCTGGACAAGAAGGACGTGAACCTCGCGGGGTGGCGGCTCTCGGTGATCCCGCGCGAGGAATGGCGTCAGATGTTCACCGAGTCGTGGCGCCTGATGCGGGATTATTTCTACGACCCGGCGATGCACGGGGTGGACTGGAAGGCGCTCCACCGGCGGTTCCTCCCGCTGGTCGACCGCGTCCGCTCGCGCGAGGAGCTGGCGGCGGTGATGGCCCAGATGGTCGCGGAACTGGCGGCGTTGCACCACTTTGTCCGCCCGGGCGACGTCCGGCAGGGGCCCGACAGCATCGCGTCGGCGTCGCTGGGTTGCGTGCTGGAGTATTCGCCCGGGGACCGCGGGTGGCGGATCACGCGGATCTACCGGCACGACCCCGACGAGCCGCAGCGGGCCGCCCCGGTCGCCGTGCCCACCGTGGGCGCGAGGGAGGGCGACCTGATCCTGTCGATCGACGGGGTGGAGGCGGGGCCGGGGCTCGACCCGCACCGTTTGCTTCGGAACAAGGCGGGGCGGCAGGTCTTGCTGCGGATCCGGCCCGCGGGGGGCGAGCCCGAGCGTGACGCGGTCGCGGTCCCGATCTCGATGGGCGCCGAGGCGGACCTGCGGTACCACGAGTGGCAGTGGACGCGGCGCGAGCTGGTGCGGGAGTGGTCCGGCGGGCGGATCGCGTACGTGCACCTCCGCGCCATGGGCGGGGAGAACTTCACCGAGTTCGTCAAGGGCTATTACCCCGACTTCAACAAAGACGGGTTGATCGTCGACGTGCGGCACAACCGGGGCGGGAACATCGACAGCTGGCTGCTGTCGAAGCTGTCGCGCAAGGCGTGGTTCTACTGGAGCCAGCGGCGCGGGCGGGCGCCGCTCTGGAACATGCAGTTCGCCTTCCGCGGGCACATGGCCTGCCTGGTCAACGAGATGACGGCCTCGGACGGCGAGGCCTTCGCCGAGGGGTTCCGGCGGCTTGGGTTGGGCCCGGTCATCGGGACGAGGACCTGGGGCGGGGAGATCTGGCTGAGTTCCTCGAACGTGCTGGTGGACCGCGGGATCGCGTCGGCGTCGGAGTTCGGGGTCTACGGGCCCGAGGGCGAGTGGCTCATCGAGGGGCACGGGGTCGATCCCGACGTGATCGTCGATAACCCCCCGCACGCGACTTTCAACGGCGAGGACGCGCAGCTCAAGGCCGCGGTGGACGCGTTGCTCAAGAAGATCGCGGAGGAGCCGATCCCGGATCTGCCGCCGCCCCCGCACCCCGTGAAGGCGATCACCCCGAGGCCGTGATGCGGGCAAGGTGTGGATCCAGAATGATCGTGGGGGCGTGCGTGGCGACCACGCTGGCGCCGTGCCGCCGATCGCCGGAGCCGCCGATCGGTCCGCCGCCGGTGGCGGTCTCACCCTCGCAGTTGGCGGCCGTGCAAGGTCGGTGGGTGGTCCGGCCGAGGGCTGGCGCCGCGGGCGAACCGCCGATCGGGTGGATCGACGTGGACACGACCGGCGGGGTGGCGGGGGTGTCTGTCGGTCGGGCCGGATCGGACGTCCCGATCGCGGGTCCGGCGCGGGCGGGGGCCCAGTATCAGAGGCCTCGCCCCGGCGGCGGTCGGGTCCGGCTCAGCGGTCGGGTGAAGATCGACGGGCGGGTGTACGACCTGGTGGTCATGTGGGCCGACGATCCGGGCGAGGGGCACGGGGGGTGGATCACGCCGGGGGGAATTCCTGAGTCCGTGATGTTCGAGCTGATCCCCGGAGCCGGCGGGTCGGGGGCGGGGCGAGGCGATCCGGGCGGGTAATAATCCGCCCGCCCGGGGGAGTCTCGCGCGCGGTCGCGGGCGTGGACGCCGGGCGGAGGTCGCCATGCGTCTGGGCATCATCGGGATCGATTCGTCGCACACGCCGGTTTTCTCCAACCGCATCAACACGATGCACAAGGAGGGCCGGACGCCGTGCCGGGTGACGCACCTGTGGGACCCCGGGCGTCACGAGTGGCGTCACCCCGACGGCCCCGAACAATCGGCCCGTGACGTGGCGAAATGGCGCGAGGACACGGCCAAGGAGGGCGTGACGCCCGTCGGCACGCTCGGAGAACTGCTGTCGAACGTGGACGGCGTGCTGGTGCTGAACATCAACGGGCACCGGCACCTGGAACTGGCGGTGGGACCGATCGCCCGCGGGATGCCCACGTACATCGACAAGCCGCTGACGTGCAGCCTCGACCAGGCGAGGGCCTTGCTCGGGATGACGCGTCAGTACGGGGCGCGGTGCTACTCGGCCAGCAGCCTGCGGTTTATCACCGAGATCCCGAAACTCGACCGGGAGAAACTGGGCGAGATCGTGGCGATCGACGCCTTCGGCAACGGCGAGGTGCTCGACATGATGCCCGACCTGTGGCATTACGGGTGCCACGCCATCGAGATGGTCGACGCGATCTTCAAGTGGTCCGGGCAGGGCCCGGGCGTGGCGAAGGTGTCGGCGATCCGCTCGGGGAACGCGACGAGCGGGTACCACCTGCTCGATATGGTCTACCGCGACGGCCGATTGGCCCGTCTGCGGATGGACCGCGACGGGGCGTGGGCTTTCGGGGCGACGGTCCACGGCAAGAAGGGTGTCCAGCAGTTCGTGGTCGACTTTGCGCCGGTGTACACCCGCCTGGTCGAAGGGATGGTCGGCTTCTTCGAGGGGAAGGAGCCGCCGGTCGGCCTCCGGGACATCGTCGAGAACGTGGCGGTGATGGAGGCCGGGAACCGCTCGATTTGTTTGGGCGGTGAATGGGTCGAAGTGCCGGAAATCGACTGATCACCCTTCGGGTCCGAGTGGATATTTCGAAATATGGACTTTGATCGGGTCTTGACCCGTGGGAGCCGTTCGGGCATACTGCGGAAGTCTTATAGAATATTCATCGACCGCGGGGTGGGTCAGGCGGGAACCGTTGTCAACGTCGTTTCACTCAATCCGGAATCTCACGGCGGCGTGCGTACTCGCATCGTCGTGGGGTGTTTCTGCGTGGGCGGGGCCGGAGTCTTCTCCGATCCGGGTTGAAGCGATCGAGCGCCGGGCCGAGGGCGGGGTGATCCGTGGGTACGCCGCGGAGGTGGACCTGACGCACCCGGCGGTCGAGATCGTGGTGAGCGGGGCGGCGGCGGAGGGGGTGAGGGCGAAGGACGCGAAGATCGAGGCCGAGTTGATCGCGTGCGACGCGTGGGCGTCGCGTGAGGGGCTTTCGCTGGCGGTGAACGCGAACTTTTTCGGGTGGGTGCGTGACGGCGGCGGGAGCGTGCTCGGGGCGGAGGTGATCGGGCTGCTGGTGACGGACGGTGAGGTGGTGTCGGGGCCGCGCGTGACCGGGGAGGGGCCGACGAAGGCGGGCGATCCCGCGTTGGTGTTCGACATCAACGGTCGGGCGTCGGTGCGTGCGGTGGCCGGGGTGAGCGAGGACGAACGGGAGACGGTGTGGGACGCGGTGGCGGGGGTCGGGGCGTCGGGGGCCGAGCCGGGGACGCTGCTGGTCGAGGGCGGGAAGCCCACCGGGGAGACGGCGCGTGTGGACCCCGAGAAGCGTCACCCGCGGACGGCGGCGGGCGTGAACAAGGACGGGACGCGGCTGATCCTGCTGGTGATCGACGGTCGGCGCGAGGGCCACAGCGTGGGTGCGACGCTGCCCGAGGCGGCGTCGATATTGGTGGAGCGTGGGGCGTGGGCGGGGCTGAACCTGGACGGTGGCGGGTCGAGTTCGTTCTGGTACGACCCGACGCCGGGGGCGGACGGCGACGAGGTGAAGAACCGTCCGAGCGACGGGGCGTTCCGCCCGGTCGCGGGGCTGCTCGGGGTGAAGATCCGCGGGCGGTGCGGGGTGGTGGATGGGCCGGGGGGTGACAAGCCGGGGGGTGAGAAGAAGGAGTAAGCCCGCGCGGAGTGTTCGTTGAGCGGGGTGTTCCCGCGGAGCTCCGTCGGCGAGAGAGGCGTAGGAACGAGAGACAGGAGACGCGAGATGAGAACGATGACGAGCGTGCTGGCGTGTGTGGCGCTGGCGGGAGCGGCGACGGCGGACCTGAACCTGGTGGAGCTCAAGCGGATCGACCTGTCGGGCCAGTTCGGGCAGACGACGCCGAACGGGACGAGCATCGGCGCGGTGGCGTGGGACGGGAGCAGCGCGTGGGTGGCGGGCTTCAACAACGCCGGGGCGGGGGCGAGCGCGGGGATCTTCCGCGTGTCGGACGCGCTCGGGGCGCACTCGATCGGCGGGACCTTCGGGTCGCTGGCGACGCCCGCGCTCCGCGGGTACAGCGGGCTGGACATCAAGAACGGGAGGCTGGTGGCCGCGTACGACAACGGCGGGGCGAGCGCCAACGGGATCGCGTCGTGGGACGTGGCGACGCAGACGCAGAACTGGGCCAAGAACGCCCGGGGCTCGTCGGGCGTGGCGTACGACCCGGGCTTCAACGGCGCGGACGAGGGCGTGGCGTGGACGACCTTCGGGTCGGGGCGTCGGGCGCTGCAGAACGCGGCGACCGGGGCCGACATCTACACGACGGCCAATGGGATGATCATCAACGACGGCGCCGGGACGTTCTGGCGCGGGATCGACTTCGACGACGCGACGGGGAACCTGTACGCCCGCCGGAGCAACGGGCTGATCAAGACCACCCGCACGGGCGGGAACAGCGGCGTGGCATCGACGCTGGTGGCGTTCAACGCGGCGGCGGACTTCGTCTCCGGGCACAACCTCGCCTTCATGGGCGGGACGGTCGAGGGCGACGTGATCCTCTTCAACGATCGCCTGTCCGCGGCCTCGGGGCAGGGGTTCCTCTCGGTCATGAAGGCCGTGACCTCTTCGGGGGCGGCGGTCACGCTCGACTGGACGCTGCTCTCCCCGGTGGCGGACGGGAACGGGTACTACTCGTTCAGCTACCATGCGGCGTCGCAGACGCTGGCGGTGGCGGACTTCGCGAACAACACCCTGCATATCTTCGCGGTCCCCGCGCCCGGAGCGGCGGGATTGCTCGGGCTGGCGGGCCTGGCGGCGCTGCGTCGCCGGCGGTAAGGTGAATCGACCTCTCCCGGGCCGGCGGAGACGCCGATCCGGGGTTTGCATGGAAGAGCCGATCGTGAACGTGGATCGCAGGCCGGGCCGGCCGTTGTTCGTGGCGGTGAAGGAGGCGGTGCGCGAGGCGATCGAGCAGGGTCGATTCGCGCCGGGCGAACGCCTGCCCAGCACCAAGGCGCTGGCGGTGCAGCTGGACGTATCGCTGGTGACGGTGCACCGGGCGATGCTGGAGCTGGTGGCGTCGGGGGTGCTGCGTCGCGGGCAGGGGAAGGGCACGTTCGTCCACGAGGATTACGCGAAGCGGCAGACGCCCGCGCACGGGCTGCGGGCGGGGCTGGTGTTCCACCGGGAGTCGTCCTTGGCGGACCCGTACCACAGCCAGGTGCTCGAAGGGGTGAGGCAGCAGGCCGAGGAGTCCGGGGTGGACCTGGTGCTGCTGCGGTTCGGGGAGGACCCCAGGAACGAGTGCCAGGGGTACATCTACGTGAACCCGTTCCCCGACCAGTTGGACCGCCCGCTGCGGTTCGGCCGCGGGGTCTCGCGCGGGCGGAACGAGGGACTCCCGATCGTGGTGGTGGGGGCCAGGTCGGACCGCACGGGCGTGGCGAGCGTGGATACGGACAACGTGGACATCGGGGCGTCGGCGGCGCGGCACCTCAGCGCGCAGGGGCACACGCGGGTGGGGTTCGTCGGCGGGGTGGGCACGGTGAGCAACGACGCGGACCGGTGGGCGGGGTTCCGCGCGACGGCCGACCGCCTGGGGATGAAAGTCGACGAATCGCACGTGATCCGTCACGCCGGATGGCGTCTCGACGCGGCGTCGGTGGGCCGGCTCGTGGTCATGCTGACGGCGCCGCGGGCGGAGCGTCCGACGGCGGTTTTCGCGGCGGGGTACTACTTCGCGCTCGACACGTACGAGGCGGCGGGCGCGGCGGGCCTGCGGATCCCCGAGGACCTGTCGGTGATCGGGGTCGACGACCCGCCCAGCGCGGTGCACTTGTCTCCGCCGCTGACGACGTTCCGCCAGCCGCTGCTCAAGGTCGGGAGGCTCGCGGTGACGGAGTTGTGCGACGTGGTGCTGCGCGGGGAGGGTCTCCCGCAGCGGACGTCGCTGAGCGCGGAGTTGGTCGTCCGTCGGTCGGTTCGGGAGCCCTCGGTGGTCGAGCCCACGGGGTGTTGAATGGCGCCGCCTCGGGGGGCGGGGAGGAGGTCCGGATGATGATGGATCGGGCTGATCGTCGGGGGTTCACGCTGATCGAGCTCCTGGTGGTGATCGCGATCATCGCGCTCTTGATCGGGATCCTGCTCCCGGCGCTGGGGCGGGCGAGGGACTCGGCGCGGAACATCAAGTGCCAGGCGAACGTGAACGGGCTGGTCAAGGCGCTGGTGCTCTACAGCGGGGACTACAAGAGCAAGTTCCCGCCCAACAACAACGACACGCGGGAGTATTGGTACGACGAGCAACGGATCGGGATGTACCTCCCGCAGCTGAGCGACGTGGACGCGCCGGCGGGGGGCAACGTGACGGTGGGCGGGGGGATCATGATGTGCCCGAACCACCCCAGCGCCGGGCGTTCGTACACCATGAACTATTGGGGCAGCAGCGCGGTCAACGGCGGTCGGGCGCCGATGGGCCAGTTCGGGCGGTGGTTCGACGCGGTGGTGGACCGCTCGTCGGACGTGCTGCTGATCGGCGAGGCCTGGGGGCTCTCCTCGGGCGGGTCGGGGCGTGACCGGTGGTTCACCAACTCGGCGATCGGGATCCAGGGCCGGCCCGGTGAGCGGTTCGGCGGCGGGGGCGGCGTCAACGATTTCCCGGGCGACTGGGACGGGGGCCGCTCCGGGCGAGCCCCCGAGTTCCCGGGGACGGATTCGCCCCGGAGTTACATCCCGTACTACCGCCACCCCAAGAAGGACAAGGCCCCGCTCGAACCGATGGGCTCGGCGAACTTCGGGTTCGCCGACGGGCACACGGCGTTGTGGCGTCACGACAACCTCTACAACCCCAACGGCCGGAGCACGCTCAAAGTGTTGTGGTCGATGGTCGACGAGCAGGTCGAGTCCAGGCCTTGATGAGGCGGGCCGACATGCCCGGGGTCTCGGAGATCGGGGCGGACGAAGGGCGTCGTCGCGCGCTGGTGGCCGCGCTCGCCGCCGGGCTCGCGCCGGTCGTGCCCGGCGTCCTTTCGGGGTGCCGTGGGCGTCCGGAGGGTGAGATCGAGTTCTGGACCCTCGCGTTGCGGCCGTGGTTCGATGACTACATCGCGGAGCGGCTCGACGCGTTCGGGGCGGAGCGGGCGGGGAAGGCCTCGGGGACACGGGTGACGTGGGTGGACGTCCCGTTCGAGGCGTTGCAGCGGAAACTGATGGCGTCGGCGTCGGCGGGTCGGCCTCCCGACGTGGTCAACATGTCGGACCTGAATTTCGCGAGGTTCGCGGGGCTCGGGGCGTTAAGGCCTTTGGACGACGTGATCCCGGGCGACGCCGGGGCGAGGTACCTCGCGGGGGCGCTGGGGTTGTGCCGGTTGGCGGGGCCGGGCGGGCGTCGGAGGCTGATGGGGGTGCCGTGGTACGTGACGCCGCAGGTGACGATCGTGAACCGGCGTCTGGTCGAGGCGGGCGGGCTGCGCGTCGCCGACGTGCCGCTGCGGTGGCGCGGGCTGCTGGGGCTGGCGGGCGAGTTCCGGCGGCGGACGGGCGGGTTTTTACTGAGCCAATCGCTCGGGGATGAATCGCAGATCCTGATCATGATGATGGGCGACGGGGTGAGCCCGCTTCGCGTCGAGCACGGGCGTTTGCGCGGGGCGCTCTCACGCGGCCCGGCGTTGGAGTATGCCGCGCTGTGGGTCGGGGCGTACCGGGAAGGCGCGTTGCCCCGTGCGGCGGGGACCACGGGGCACAAACACCTGATCGAGATGTACCAGGGCGGTCGGCTGGGGCTGATCTGCACCGGGCCGAGCTTCCTGTCGAGGATCGAGGGGGCGGCGCCGGGGGTGTACGCGGAGTCGGAGGTGGCCGAGGGGGTGACGGGCTCGCTGGGCCGCGGGCACCTCCCGGTGATGATCCTCGGGGTCGGGGCGGGGACACGCGACGCGGAGGCGGCCGCCGCGCTCGCGTGGTTCATGACGAGCCCCGAATCGCAGACCGAGTTCTGCCGGCGAGCGGCGATCATGCCCAGCAGCCTCGCGAGCCTTTCGGACCCATACTTCGCGGGTTTGGACGGCGGGGGCGGGGTGGGGCTGGCCGAGCGGGGTCGGCGGATCGCGGCGAGCGGGCTGACGCGGGGGACGGCGTTCACGGTGTCGCACGAATCATGGCCCGAGCTGCGGCGGCTTTTCGAGGCGGGGATGAAGCGGGTCCTGCTGAACGGGGCGGAACTGGCCGCCGAGATGAAGCGGGTCGACGCGGAGTGGGACGAGGTGCTCTCGGCGGGCCCGGCGGTGGGGCTGGAGGTCATGCCGATGATCGAGGGCGTACGGTGGGGGGAGGGGCAAGGTGAGGGCGGCGGCGGGGAGCGCGGAGGATCGGCGTGAGCGCGGGCCGCGAGCATCACCGGTTGGCCCCGCTGGCGTTCCTGGCGCCGGCCGTGGTGGTGCTGGGGGTGTTTTTCGCGTGGGGGTTCGCTAGGGTCGCGTGGTACAGCCTGACGGATACCTCCGCGTTCTCGGGCGGCGATTTCGTGGGCGCGGACAACTACCGGCGTCTGCTGACGACGGGCCTGTTCGTCGCGTGCCTGATCAATAGCGTGGCGTACCTGGCCGTCACGCCGCTGATCGCCGGTGTGGCGCTCGTGGCGGCGATGTGCGTGGCGTCGGAGGTCAAGGGGTCGAGGTGGCTTCGGGCGGTCTTTTTCCTCCCGGTGGTGACCCCGACGATCGTGGCCGCCCTGGCGTGGCGGGCTCTTTACGACGAGAACGACGGGCTGCTCAACACGGCGTTGGAGTGGTTCGGGCTGGGGCCGGTGGGGTGGCTCTCGGAGCGGCCGTGGACGCTGATCTCGGCGATGCTGGTGACGTTGTGGAAGGGCTTCGGGTTCTACATGCTGGTGCTCCTGGGGGCCCTGCTCGCGGTCCCGCGTGAGCAGCGCGAGGCGGCGGCCCTCGACGGGGCGTCGCGCTGGGGCGTCTTCCGCCACGTCGTGCTGCCCTCGATCCGCCCGGCCCTGGTCCTGGTCATGGTCGTCTCGGCGATCTCGGCGCTCAAGGTCTTCGACGAGGTCTTCGTGACCATCCGCGGGGCGCCGCTCGAGCACCAGACCGTCGTCCCGCTGGTCTACGAACTGGCCTTCGAGCAGGGGCGGTTCGGGCTGGCGTCGGCCGCGGGGTGCGTGCTGTTCGTGGTGGTCCTCGGGCTGAGCCTGCTGAACCTGTGGCTCGGTCGCGGAGATGGCCAGGGCCGCCCGCGCGGGGTGTCGGGAGGCAAGGCACGATGATCGACCGACGCCCGCCGATGGTCTGGGCCTGGTGGTACGCCGTCGCCGCGGTGCTGGTGTGCGTCGCCGTCGGTCCCGCGGCGTACCTCGTGCTCGCGTCCGTGGCGACGCGGGACGCCTCGGGCGGGGTGTCGTGGTCGTTCGCCGCGTACGCCTCGGCGTGGCGTGACGGGAAGCTCGGCGGGCCGCTGGTCAACTCGATCTTGGTGACCGCGGCGCGGGCGGCGTTGAACGTGATCATCGCGGCGATGGCGGCGTACCCGCTGGCGCGGATGCGCTTCCGCGGGCGGGACACCGTCTTCGTGCTGCTGCTGGCGACGATGATGATCCCCGAGCAGGTGGTGGTGGTCCCGATGTTCAGGACCGTGGTGGGTCTTGGGCTCTTCGACACCCTCGCGGCGGTCGTGGTGCCCTTCAGCGTGACGGCGCTGGGGATCTACCTCTGCCGGCAGGCCTTCGCGCAGATCCCGATGGAGATGGAAGAGGCCGCCCGGATGGACGGGGCC
Source organism: Phycisphaeraceae bacterium (assembly GCA_015200025.1). GTDB lineage: Bacteria > Planctomycetota > Phycisphaerae > Phycisphaerales > UBA1924 > UBA2396. The sequence continues at coordinate 3,124,695 of CP054186.1, forward strand.
GGCTCGCTGCGGGTCTGGTGGCACGTGATGCTCCCGCTCTCGGCGCCGACGCTCTCGACGCTGGCGCTGTTCAGCGTGATCGGGGCGTGGTCGGACCTGTTGTGGCCGCTGATCGTGCTCCAGAGCCGCGAGCACGCGACGCTGCCCGTGGCGATCTCGGGGCTGATGGGCCAGTTCGCGACCGACGCCCGTGTGGCGTACGCGGCGAGCGTGCTGGCGCTGGTGCCCATCGTGCTGGTGTTAGCGGCCGCCCAACGCTTCATGCGGTCCGACGTGCTGGGCGGGGCGGTGAAAGGCTAAGACCGATGCGAGTGGCGTGCGACGTGCTGATCGTGGGCGGCGGGACGGGCGGGGTGGCCGCCGCGCTCGCCGCGTGCGAGGGCGGGGCCCGGGTCGTGATGACCGAGCCGACCGACTGGGTCGGGGGGCAGCTGACCGCGCAGGCCGTCCCGCCCGACGAGAACCAGTGGATCGAGTCGTTCGGGTCCACGCGGCGGTACCGGGCGTTCCGCGAGGGCGTCCGGGATGGGTACCGGCGCCGCGGCGCCCTCACGCCCGACGCGGCCTCGTCCGCCACACTCAACCCCGGCGGGGGGTGGGTCAGCCGGCTGTGCCACGAGCCGGCGGTCGGGGAGCGCGTGCTGCGAGGGATGCTCGCGCCGCACGAAGCCTCGGGGCGGCTTACGCTCCTCGGCGAGACGGACCTTCTCTCGGCGGACGTCGAGGGCGATGTGGTCCGCGGTACGGCCTTTCTCCGCCGGTCCGACGGCGCCCGCGTCGAGATCGACGCGAGATACGTGCTCGACGCGACGGAGCTGGGCGACGTGTACGAGGCAGCCCGCGTCGAGCACATGATCGGGGGCGAGGGGAGCGCCGCGTTCGGCGAACTGCACGGCCGCGCCGACGCGGGCGACCCGCGCGACCAGCAGGCGATCTCGTGGTGCTTCGCCGTCGAACACCGTCCGGGCGAGGACCACCGCGGCCCCAGGCCCGCCGCGTACGACCGCTGGCGGTCGTTCGTGCCCGCGATGGCGCCCGGCGAGGCGCCGTGGCCCGGGCCGCTGTTCTCGTGGACCGTCCCGAGCCACAACCAGGAAGGGCGGCGGACGTTCCCGTTCATCCCGTGGCCGGACGGGTGCCCGCCCGGGGTGTGGGACATGTGGCGGTACCGTCGGATCGTGGACCGCTCGATCTACCAGCCCGGGCGCGAGCCGGCCGAGGTGTGCCTGGTCAATTGGGTGCAGATGGATTATTGGGACAAGCCGCTGCTGGGCGTGAGCGCCGCCGAGCGAGAGACGGCCCTGCAAGAAGCCCGCGGACTCTCCGAGTGCCTGCTGTATTGGCTCCAGACCGACGCCCCGCGTCACGACGGGGACGGGCACGGGTACCCGGGGCTCAGGCCCCACGGCGCGTCGGTGGGGACGGCGGACGGGTTCGCCAAGGCGGCGTACATCCGCGAGCCCCGGCGACTCGTCGCGAGGCGGATCGTGACCGAGGGCGACATCGGGACCGAGCAGCGCCGGCTGGAGGGCCGGGACCGGACGGCGCGGGCGGCCGCGGGGCACGAGGTCCCGGCGATGGGGCTGGCCGAGCCGTTCGCGGATTCGGTCGGGGTCGGGCACTACCTGCTGGACCTGCACCCCTCGGTGTCGGGGCGCAACAGCGTGTACGTGCCGGCGTCGCCGTTCCGGATCCCGCTGGGGGCGTTGATCCCCGTCCGCGTGCGGAACGTGATCGCCGCGGGAAAGGGGATCGGGGTGACGCACATCACCAACGGGTGCTACCGGATGCACGCGGTCGAATGGAACGTGGGCGAATCGGCGGGGGCGCTGGCGGCGCACTGCCTCGCCCGGGGGCTCGAGCCGGCGCAGGTCTGGGAGTCCGCCGAGCGGACCCGTGAGTTCCAGGCGTTGCTGTCGCGCGACGGCGTGCCGCTGGCATGGCCGTGGGAGGCGTAGCCCGCACTCACGGGAGCAACCCGAGCGAGCGGAGGTGCGTCCGCATCTCGGACGCGGTGTCGCCCGTGTGGTCGACGGTGAACGTGAGCCACCCTCGATCGGCGGCGGCGGCGGTGTTCTCGGGGAGGTCATCGAAAAACAGGATCTGGTGGGGGCGTAGGCCCGTCGAACGCTCGAGCGATTCGTAGATCCGCGGGTCGGGTTTGGCCAGGCCCAGGGTGTGGCTGGCAAGCCGGTGGGTGAGCGCGGCGGCGGCGGGGAAGTGGGGGAGCAGCCGGCCCGTGGAGTCCGTTGAGGGCTGCTGACGGACCCAGTGCGCGTGGTTGGTGTTGGAGAGCAGGGCCGTCGCGTGGCCCGCGGCGTGGAGGTCGTCGATGAGTCGCCCGGCCCCTGGGTACTCGCCGATCAGCCAGGCGTGATGCACCCGCTCGACCTCGTCGGGCGAGTAGAGCCCGCCCATCGTCTCGCTGACGCGGCGGAAAAACTCATCGGGCTTGAGCCGCCCGAGCTGGAAGAGTTCCGCGTGACCCTTGCGCTCGTTGGCGAATGGCCTGGGCCCGAGGTCGCCGCGGAGATCGAGCCCGGCGTGCTCGCACCCCTGGGCCCACGACCGGCAGATCCTCAGGATAACCCCGCCCCAATCGAAGCAGACCAGCCGGATGTTGTGCCGGGCGGGCGTCATACGGGTTCAGTCGGCGTCCTTGGGCGTGGGCTCGGCGGGGGTGTGGGAGATCGCGGCGGAGTTGATGCAATAGCGCAGGCCGGTCGGCTGGTTGGGGGCGTCGTCGAACACGTGACCGAGGTGCCCGCCGCACGCCCGGCAGACGACCTCGGTGCGGACCATGCCCAGCGTGTGGTCGGGGATCTCGAGGATGCGAGGGTCCTTGGTGCCGCCGATGGGCTCGAAGAACGAGGGCCACCCGCACCCGGAGTCGAACTTCTCGTTGGAGGTGAACAGCGGCGTGCCGCATCCCGCGCAGGCGTAGGTGCCGGGCTCTTTGGTGTTCCAATAGATGCCGGTGAACGCGCGCTCGGTGCCCTTCTGGCGGAGGATGCGGTACTGCTCGGGCGTCAGGCGCTCTCGCCACTGGGCGTCGGTGAGCGACTTTGGATCAACGCGGGGCTGGGACGGGTCGGCGGTCGGTCGGTCGGCGGGGGTGTTCATGGCGGCGGGTTGGATGGGCGGGGTGGGCGTCGCCCGATCGGTGCACGACGAGGACGCGACCAGGAGCGCCAAGGCCGGGGCGAGGGCGGCGGCGGCACGGGAGCGGGATCGGACGGAGGTCGTCATGCTCATGGGATGCCGTACGAGGGGCCGGGGGAGCATAGTTCGTACGATTGTTCCGTGGCGAGATCCGTCGACGAGATCGGGCGGGAAGTGGTCGGGCGGTGCCTGGCCCTGGGCTTTGCCTCGGCGGGGGTCTGCGAGGCCCTGCCCATCGAGCACGCGGGGGCGTTCCGCGACTGGCTCGACGCCGGCAAGCACGGATCAATGGACTGGATCACAGAGCACCTCGAGCACCGGCTCGACCCTCGCGGACTGTTGCGAGGGTGCCGCGGGATGATCGTGGTCGGGGACGTGTACGCATCCCGCGGCGAGGCCGACGGTTCGCCCGGAACGGGGGGTGGCGGGCCGGAGGGTGTGGGGGCCGTGGGGCGTGTGGCGAGGTACGCGAGAGGTCGCGATTACCACCGGGTGGTCAAGGACCGGCTCCGACGCCTGACCCGCGGGCTGGCGGCGGATTACCCCGGCGAACGGTTCCGGTCGATGGTGGACGTGATGCCGATCCACGAACGCGAAGCGGCCCGCCGCGCCGGCGTGGGGTGGGTCGGGAAGCACACGCTGGTGATCCACCCGAGGCTGGGGTCGTGGATGGTGCTCGGGTGCGTGCTGACGACGATGGAACTCCGCTCGCCCGGCGGGGTGCGGGACCATTGCGGGACGTGCACGAGGTGCATCGACGCGTGCCCGACGGGGGCGATCACGCCGTACTCGGTCGACGCGGGGCGGTGCATCTCGTACCTGACGATCGAGCGGCGCGGGGAAATCCCCGAGGGGTTCCACGCGGCGATGGGCGAGTGGGTCTTCGGGTGCGACGTGTGCCAGGAGGTCTGCCCGCACAACTCGCCGCGTGACGCCGACCCGTGGCCGGTCCGGCCCGAGTATCGACGGGGCGCCGGGGCGATCCCGCTTCTCGACGTGCTGGGGTGGGACCCCGCACGGTTCGATCGTGAGTTCATCGGGACCGCGGTCCGCCGGGTCAGCGTGTCGATGCTCAAGCGCAACGCGCTGATCGCGGGGACAAACCTCGTGCTGCGGGGGGCGTCGGAGGGTGCCGGGGTGTCGCGGTCGGTGTGGGCCGCCGGGGTCGGGGCGATCGCGGGGGACGACGCCGAAGACCCGATGGTCAGGGCGACGGCGAGGTCGTGCCTGGCCCGGCTGGGTCCGGCGGGCCAAGGCGGGGGCGCATGAATCGGGCGTAGGCGTACGCCGCGAGGATCGGGAGCGGGACCAATAACAGGAACGGCTCCCGGCCCTGGATGAAGCCGATCCACAGCGGCGGTGCGGCGAGCGCCGCGGCCGCGCCGGCGGCGATCAGCGAGGCCCGCGATGGGGTCTGGGGCTTCCGCCACGTGGGGACCATGCAGACCAGCACGTAGGCAGGGAACACCACCGCGTACATCCCGAGGATCATGCGGTAGAGCAGTTCGTGGAGGGGCATCACGCCGACGACGGGGTCTTCACCGGCCCGGGCCGCGGCGAGCCCGAGCGCCACGCCCAGGGCCGCCGACGAGAGCCCGAACACGCCGGGGTACCAGGGCTTGATCGCGCCGAGGAATGGCCCGGCGGCGCGCTGGTGTGCGGCGGCGGTGAAGCCCAGTTGGACGAGCACGTGGGCCGCGACGGCCAGAAGCGGTGCGGCGAGCAGCGCCGGGACGAGGGGGGCCATATGGGCCGAGCGTGAGTACGCCGCCGACGCCGCGATCATCGGCAGGAAGAGCACGACGAACCCGAGCGTGAAGGCGGCGCGGGAAGACCGGGCGCCGCGGGCGGCCCGGTAGAACGTCAGGTCGAGGTAGGGGCAGAGGAGGAAGCCCAGCGCGCACACCGGCGCGACCGCGGCCAGGTCGAGCCCCGACACCCCGGGGCGCGAGAAGGTGAACCACCACGAGGGCGCCTCGGCCGCCCCGCGGAGCAACGCGAACGCGAGCAGCGACGCCGAGATCACCCACGCCCCCACGCTGGCGGCGTGGAGCCGACGGATCCGGTCGAACCCGGTGAGCCCCACCGCGGCGAGCAGGAACACCCCGACGCACCCGATCACGACCGTCGCGGCGGGCAGCCCCGGCGAGCGGAAACGCGCCGCCTCGACCACGACCGAGGTCAGCCACGCGAGAAAGAAAAACTGGTACAGCCTCGTCACCCAGGAGAAGGCCAGCGCGGCCCCGCGGTGCGCGCCCGAGAGGGCTTCGGCGTGCGACGCCGAGCGGACGGTCCACCCCATCGCGGCGGCGCCGATCACGTTGGGGACGGCGAAAGCGACCCACCCCCACAGCCCGAAATCGCGCACCAAGAGCACCGGCAGAAACATCCCGATGCACCACGTCCACGACGAGGCCAGGTACGCGGCCCACCCCGCGGACGCGGTCGGCTCCGGGTGGTTGGGGGCGTGGCTCATGGCATCAAAAGCGGGAGAACGCGGAGGATTGGCGGGGTGGTGAGGGGGTGGGGGGGGTCATCCGACGTTGCGGATGTGGCCGCGCTTGGTTTTGTGGTGCTCGTGCGGCGTGAGGTGGAAGACCGCCGTGACCCGCCCGACCCGGCGCTCACGCTGCGCGAGGCGAGCGATCAGCGAGCGAGTGCGGTCCTTGGCCGGCTTTCGGGACGAGCCGGTGAGCACGGCCCGCTGGACCACGTCCATATCGACGGTGATGTTGAACTCCTTGCCCGAGGCGACCAGGTCCGCCATGTTCTCGCGCGGGTAGATCTTGTAGAGCGCCGGCCCGAAGCACGGCAGCATGAACCGGTACGAGAGTTCCTTGCAGACCACGGTGTACGCGCCCCCGCACGCCCCGAAGACGTACATCCCCCCCGCGATCTCGCTGTTGCCCAGCAGCGCCGCCCCGGCCATCGCGTTGTACCAGTTACGGTTGAACCGGCGGAACGGGAGCTCGGCGGCGAAGGTCGTCTCGTCCAGACGCTTCATCGTGATCCCCGAGCGGAACGCGTAGGGAAGCCAGATCAGCGAGCACACCCGGTGCCAGAAGTTGCTCCGCGTGCTCAGGCGAGCGATCGAGGCCTCGATCCGGTCCCAGAACCCCAGGACGGGCCTGGCGGCGGCGGCGGCGCTGGCGGGGTTGATCTCCGCCTCGATCGACATCGGCTGCTCGTCGTCGGGCGTGAGTTCCCTGGTCGCTCGGACCTCGCCGGGCTCGGCGGGGCCACCGGACTCGTCGGGCGGTTCGGGCGGCGTGCGGTCGGGTTGGGCGGCGTGGGTCTGCACGGGTTCCATCGCGGATGTGACGCCACGGAGTATAGGGTCCGTAGCCCGGGCTCTCGCCCCTCGATCGACGCCGGGGCTGCTCAATCTTCATGACCGGCGGGACGCTCCACGCGAGACGCCCCGGCCCCGAGCGTGAGCCGGAGCGGGGTCATGGCTGGTCGTCGTGCAACTCGTACCACCCCTTCCCGTTGGGCGTGACCCGCCGCACCGGGTTCCCCGGTTCGTGGTCCAGCACCAGGGTCCACCCGTGCTCCGCCGCGGCGCGCAGGAACCAATGGCGCGTCACCGTGCTCGTGTAGGGCTCCACGTCGTACGCCAGGCTGTACGCCGACCCCACGTGCTGCGCCGTCGGCATCACGTCGGGCGTGAAGACCACCGTGCGACCCTTCGTGTCCTCGAACAGCACGGCCTGCTGCCCCCAGGTGTGCCCCGGCACCCGCAGCACTCGCACCCCCGGAAGGATCTCCGTGCACCGGTCCTTGACCGTCAAGCCCGGCATCTCGTCGCGGTCGGGCGTGGCGCCCGCCGGGAACGGGGGCGGTGAGTCCGCCAGGCGCAGGTGGTCGCGGATCGGCAAGAGGTGGTCGGCGAAGTACGTTCGCGTCATCACGCTCCGGTTGGCGAGGGCGTCCTCCCACTCCCGGCGTTGCGCGTGGATCGTGGCGTTGGGGAAGGAGCGTTTGACGCCGTGGTCGGGCCGGGGCGGGCCGAAGGACGACGCCGGGCCCGTCCAGTCGGGCGTCTCCCCGGGGCGGGCGAGCCGGGTCAGCCCGCCGGCGTGGTCGAAGTGCAGGTGGGAGACGACGGCCGCCCCGATGTCCTCTGGGCGAGCGCCGGCCTCGTGGAGCGCGTCGAGCACGCACCGCCCGTCAAGGGCGAAGAGGTCCTTGCTCTTGGGGTCGAGCTTGTCGCCCGTCCCCGCCTCGATCAGCACGAGCCCGGGCGATTCGACGCCGGGCGCGGGGGCTCCGTCGCGTTCCAGCAGCAGGCAGTTGTGCTGGAGGGTGATCCGCCCGCGCTCGTCGGTGGGCACCGACCGGGACCACACCACGCGCGGGATCAGCCCGAACATCGAGCCCCCGTCGAGCCTGAACTCGCCCGCGCGCAGCAGCGACCACCGGTACCTCATGCCCGCAGGGTACCCCATAGACTCCGCCCATGATCACCCTCGCGTGGATCGTGGCGTTCGGGGCGGCGGGCGTGCTGGCGCTGGCGCTGGTGCTGCACGCGATCCCGCGGCTCGGGCCCGCGGGCCGGCGGCTCTCGGCCTCCCTCTGCCGCGCGCCGGGGCTCGACCTGGTCGTCTTCGCCTTCGTCCACGGCCCACAGATCGCGGGGGTGTGGGCGGCGATGCACCACCTCTCCGGGACATGGGGGGCGTGGGTCGCCGCCGGGGCCGGGCTCGCCGCGGGCGTGGTCTCGCAGGCGGTCGGGCTGATCCTCTGGATGCGGGCCCACGAGGCGTGCCACGCCGCCGCCATGAAAGGCCCGAGGATCAAATCCACCCTCAACCGGCTCCTGGGCGGCGGGCTCGGCGGGGCGTGGCGGAACTACCTGGCCGTGTGGTGGACCGCCTGGGCCGTCCCTGTCTTCACGCTGATCCGCATCGCGCAGGTGCTGGTCTACCCGCCGCTGACCTGGCTCGTGAGGCTGCCCAAGTACGACGCCTCGGTGTGGGTGCGGGTGAGCCGGCAGAAGTTCGAGGGGCTCGTCGGCGCCGACCGCATCTGGTGCCTGTACTGCGACTGGATGACCGGCGTCTGGAGCCTGGGCGGCGAGATGCTGCGCAACGTCGAGAGTTTCTGGTGCCCCATCCGCTTCGCCAGCCCCGAGAAGTGCGAGCGGTGCACGGTCGATTTCCCCGACGTCTCCGGCGGGTGGGTCGACGCACGCGCGGGCATGAAGGACGTCGTGAACGTCCTCGAAGCCAAGTACCCCGGCCCGGGCGGCGACAACTCGTGGTTCGGGCACCCCGCACGACGCAGCGACACACCCGCCGTCGGGGTCACCGTCGAGGGTCGTCGGGTCGAGGGGCCGTAAACTCTCCGCCGACGGGAGGTACGCCACGATGCCCATGATCACCACCGGCTCGCTCGCGAAGGTCGGCCGCAAGACCGCGGTCCTTCTTGCCTCGGGCGATTCCCGCCGGTCGGCGAACGTGACGTGCTGGCCGGCCCAGCGTGCCCTTGAAGAGGACCTGCGTGGCGCGTTCAAGTCCGCCGGGTGGTCGCTGCTCCGCGGGAGCCCCGAGGCCGCGAGCACGGACGAACCGCACGGGTTCATCTCGAGCCAGGCCATGGGGCGCGAGGTCTTCGCCCGCCTGGACCGCCGGGCGCCGCTGGTGATCGCGCTGGCGGCGTGGCAGTATTCGCACCACGTGCTGATGGGGCTGGTGCGTCACAAGGGGCCGATCCTCCTCGCCGCCAACTGGTCGGGCCGGTGGCCCGGGCTCGTCGGGCTGCTCAACCTTCGCGCGAGCCTGACCAAGGCCGGGGTCGAGCACAGCGTGATCTGGTCGGAAGATTTCGCGGGCAAGCCCGGGCGGCGTCTCATCAAAGAGTGGTGCGCGACCGGCCGCGTCGAGCACGACACCCCGCACGTCCACCGGATCGGCCCCGACGACCTGTCCAAGTCGGTCCGCAAGACCGGCGAGCGCCTGGCCGCCGAGCTGGCCGACCGCCCGGCCATCATGGGCGTCTTCGACGAGGGGTGCATGGGCATGTACAACGCCATCATCCCCGACGAACGGCTCCACCGGGTCGGGGTGTTCAAGGAACGGCTCAGCCAATCGGCGTTGTACGCGGCGATGCTCGCCGTCCCGGACAAGGAGGCCGACGCCGCCCGGGCCTGGCTCGAGCGCCGCGGGATGACGTTCGTCACGGGCCCGCGCGAGGCAACCGACCTGACCGACCGGCAGGTCCGCGAGCAACTGAAGATGTACATCGCCGCGGCGAGGCTCGCGGACGATTTCGGGTGCGACGCGATCGGGATCCAGTACCAGCAGGGGCTCAAGGACCTCTGCGCCGCCAGCGACCTGGCCGAGGGCCTGCTCAACGCGTCGGACCGCCCCCCGATCACGCACCGCGGCCGCGTCGTGCGCAAGGGCAGGCCGATCCTGCACTTCAACGAGGTCGACGAGTGCGCCGGGCTCGACGCGATCCTGACCGAGAGGGCCTGGGGCGCCCTGAAGATCCCCTGCGACAACACCCTCCACGACCTGCGGTGGTCCGACCGCGACCGCTCGGGCACCGTCGACGGCGAGGTCTGGGTCTTCGAAATCTCGGGGGCCGCCCCCGCCACGCACTTCCAGGGCGGGTACGCCGGGGCCGTCTCCGAACGCCAGCCCCCGATGTATTTCCGCCTCGGCGGGGGGACCCTCAAGGGCGTCAGCAAGCCCGGCGAGGTGGTCTGGTCGCGCGTGTGGGTCGAGGGCGACGCGTCCGGCGGCGCCCGCCTCCACATGGACATCGGCCGATGCAAAGCCGTCGCCCTCCCGCCCGCGGAGACCGCCCGACGCTGGCGTGAGACGACGCCCCAGTGGCCCGTCATGCACGCGTCGCTCTACGGCATCACGCGAGACCAGATGATGGCCCGCCACCAGAGCAACCACATCCAGGTCGCGTACGCCCCGACACCCCAGCTCGCCGACCGCGCCGCCGCGATCAAGGCCTCGATGGCGCTGGCCTTGGGCCTCCGCGTCCACGCGTGCGGCGAGAACGCGCAGGGCCGGTCGCTCCGCGGCGCGTTCGGGAAAGTTTGAACGTCGCGGACCACCCGCGGCGGGATATGCTGTGGGCGTGCTGGAGAGACCCGATCTGATGTTAGTGATCTGCGACGGCGACCTCCCGGGGCTGGTCGCCGCCTTCTCGGCCCGCGAGGCGTACGTCGCGTGGGTCCACGCCGACCGCGCCCGCGAGCAGAACCGACCCCCCGGCCCCATCATCTGGCACCCCACCCCGCCCGGCCACACCGAAGGATTCTCGCCGCGGACCGAACACGCCCGTCGCGCAACCTCGTCCGCCGCGATGGCCCGGGCCGCCTCGCTCCGCTTCGAATGCCCCGGCCCGGGCTCGCCGGTGTGCCCCGAGGTCGCCCACGGGTCGGTCTCGACACACGACGATCCCGCCGGCCTCGCCTGGCCCCACGACGGACCCGCCGCCACCTGCCTGCTCGCCTCCGCGTGCTCCGCCGCGGTCTCGATGGGCCGCGACGGGATCGTCTGGCCGGTCCAGTTCGAGTCCAACGGGACCCCCGACATCGCCCCGGTCTCCCGCGCCATCGACCGCGCCCTGCTGGTCACCCGGCTGTGGGCCCTCGACGCGTGGACGCACGGACGCCCCGGCGTCCATATCGAGACCCCCTACGCCGACCTCCGCGACGCCCAACTCGCCGAACTCGCCCTCGACCTGGGCGTCCCCGTCGAGCTCTGCTGGTGGGCCGACGCCCACGAGGGCGGCGTGGGCTGGGCCCAACGCGAGCGATGGACCCGCGTCCTCGAACGCGCCGGGTGGCGACCCGGCACCACCGCCGACGGCGTCGGGTCCGCCTAGGTATTCTCTGGACCGTGGTGGGGCGGAGGTTTCCACGATGAAGCGTGCGATGCTCGGCGTCTCGGCGGTCTGGTCGGCCTGCGTGGTCCTCTCCGCGTCCACCGCGGGCGGGTGCAAGGCCGACGACCGCATCCCCGTCCTCCTCGTCACGGGGCACAACAACCACAACTGGAAGTACACGAGCCGCTACCACAAAGAGACCCTCGAATCGACGGGCCGGTTCCGCGTCGACATCGCCGATCACCCCGCCAGCGTGCTCCGCGACCCCGTCGTGATCGCCAACTACAAGGTCTTTGTCCTCGACTACAACGACTCGCACGAGCCCAAGCGGTGGGGCAGGGAGGCCGAGGAGAACTTCGAGAAGGCCGTCCGCGAGGGCGCGGGCGTGGTCTCGGTCCACGCCGCCAACAACGCCTTCCACGGGTGGGAGGGGTACGAGCGGATGATCGGGCTGATGTGGCGCGAGGGGACCGGGCACGGGCGGTTCCACGATTTCAGCGTCGAGGTCACCGACGCCGAGCATCCCATCACCAAGGGCCTCCCCGAGGCCTCGCCCACCACCGACGAGCTCTACCACCGCCTCGTCAACTCCCGCAACGTGCCCTACCGCCTCCTCGCCCGCGCCATGAGCACCACCGAGTCCGGCGGGACCGGCGCGCACGAGCCCATGGCCTTCACCCTCGAGTACGGCAAGGGCCGCGTCTTCCACACCCCCCTCGGGCACGTCTGGTGGAACCGCGACTCCGACAAGGTCTCCGTTTCGACCCCGGTCTTCAAGGCGCTCCTGGCCCGCGGGACGGAATGGGCCGCCACCGGCAACGTCACGATCCCCGCGACGTGGACCGACGCCGTTGATCACAACGCCCTCACCGACGAGGAACGCGACGCGGGGTGGCAATCGCTCTTCGACGGGAAGGCCGCGCCCAAGTTCAAAGGGTTCCGCCAGAACGGCTGGCCCCAGAAGGGCTGGACCTTCGGGGGCGGGGTGATCCGCCACGAGGCCGGCGGCGGCGGGGGCGACATCGTCACCGTCGACGAGTTCGGCGACTTCGAGTTCAAGTGCCAGTGGCGCGTCGCGCCCGGGGGCAACTCGGGCATCTTCCTCCGCGTCTCCGAGGACCTCGACTGGACCTTCATGAGCGGGCCCGAGATGCAGGTGCTCGACAACGCCGGGCACAACGACGGCAAGGTCAAGGAAACCTCCGCCGGGGCCCTCTACGGGCTCTACCCCGCCCGGGAGGACACCTGGCGACCCGCCGGCGAATGGAACCACGTCCTCGTCCGAGCCAAAGGGCCCAAACTCGAGTTCCACCTCAACGGGTTCCTCGTCGTCGAGGCCGACACGTCGTCCGACGATTGGAAGCAACGCATCGCCGCCAGCAAGTTCAAGGATTGGCCGCTCTACGGCAAGAACGCCAAGGGGCGCATCGGGCTCCAGGACCACGGCGACCTCGTCGAGTACCGCGGGCTCAAGGTCCGCTCGCTCAAGTAACCCGCGGCACCGATCGACGCGCGGCGATGAACTCGGGGGGTACACTCGCCCCGATGCCGGCCCTGTCGTTCACCATCGAGGCCACGTCGCCCGCCTGCCGGGCGAGGGTCGGGCGCGTCCACACCCTCCACGGCTCCTTCGAGACCCCCGCGTTCATGCCCGTGGGCACCCGCGGCACCGTCAAGGGCGTCCTCCCCAACCTCGTCGCGCAGACCGGCGCCCAGATCCTCCTCAACAACACCTACCACCTCATGCTGCGCCCCGGGGCCGAGGTGGTCTCACGCATGGGCGGCGTCCACCGATTCATGTCCTGGAGCGGGCCCATCCTCACCGACTCGGGCGGGTATCAGGCCTACTCCATGGCCGACACCAACGCCGTCGACGAGGACGGCGTGACCTTCCGTTCCGTGGTCGACGGCTCGACCGTGCGCCTCACGCCCGAAGAGGCCACCCGTGTGCAGAACCTGCTGGGGGCGGACATCATGATGGCGTTCGACGATTGCCCGCCCTCGCAGGCCGGCGGGGGCGACGACCCGAGGCTGGCGCGGGCCCTGGCCCGCGACGCCGGTCGGCGGGGCATGGACCACGCGTCGCGCGTGCGTGTCGCCAACGAGCGCACGATCCGGTGGCTCGAGCGCTGCGTCCGCGCGCACGCGAGGCCGGGCGAACAGTCGCTCTTCGGGATCGTCCAGGGCGGGACCGACCTCGACGCGAGATCGTGGTCGGCCGAGCGGGTGACCAACGTCGAACTCCCCGGGTACGCGATCGGTGGCGTGGCGGTCGGGGAATCCGCCGAGGGCATCGCCTCGGTCGTGCGCCACACCGCGCCCCTGCTCCCCGAGGACAAGCCCCGGTACCTGATGGGCGTGGGGTACGAGCGGGACCTGCTCGCCGCGGTCCGGGCGGGGGTGGACATGTTCGATTGCGTCCTCCCGACGCGCAACGGACGCAACGCCAACGCGTTCACGGCCGCCGGCCAGATCCGCCTGCGCAACGCCAAGTACGCGGAGGACCACGGCCCGATCGAGGTGGGCTGCGATTGCCACGCGTGCCGCCCGGGGGCGCACGCGATGCGCGGGCCCGGGGGCGACGACGTGCCGCACTTCTCGCGGGGGTATCTGCGTCACTTGTTTATGGCCGGGGAGATGCTCGGGCCGGTCCTGGTGAGCCTGCACAACCTGCGCTATTTCCAGCGGTTCATGGCCGACCTGCGTTCGACGATCCGGGCTGAGGCCCGAGGGGATGTGGGTGGTGTGGGTGGTGGGGGTGGTGGGGGATGGGATGCCTTCGCGGCTCGTTGGCCGGTCTTGGGCCGTCGCGGGGGCGGCCCGGGCGTTGGGTGAAGGTGAGGGGGGTGGGGGGAGGTGGTCGGGCGGTCCGTGATCGGGTCGGGTCGGCGCGGTGTTTGGTGGGGGTGAAGGGGGGACGTTCCCGAGGGTGGGTCAGGGCGCTAAAGTGGTGGTTCCCCGCCGATGCCCGGCGGGTACAAAGGTGATGACGCATGTCGAGCGCGAATCTGGCGTGGGCTTCGGAAGCCGGTTGGGTCGGCGTGGTGGGTTCGGCGGGCCCCAACGGCCCCGCGGCGGGCGGCGGGAACCCCAGCAGCCGATCGCTCGGGGGCGTGGCGACCGAGGGCGGGGGCGCGGCGGGCGGTGAATCCTCGGGGCTGGGCACCCCGGGCGGGGCTCCGGCGGTCCGCCCCGGCGGGTTCGATCCGATGATGTTCCTCCTCCCGCTCCTGCTCTTCATGATCGTCATGATGTTCATGAGCGGGCGGCGCGAGAAGAAGAAGCGCCAAGAACTCCTCGCGGCCATCAAGCGGGGCGACGTGGTCCAGACCATCGGCGGGGCCATCGGCACCATCGTCGATATCCGCGACAACGAGGTCGTCCTCAAGTTCGAGGAGGGCCGCGTCCGCTTCAACAAGACCGCCATCCAGGGGGTCGTCGGCGGGCATAAGGCCAACGGGCATCTCGAGGCCAAGCCCGACGTCCGCTCGGGCGTGGGCGTGGGCTGACCGCGCGGCGTCGTGACCCCGGCGTGGGCCGGGCTCGGGCCGTACGGCGCGGGGGTCACCGGCGGGGGCCGGGCGGCGGGTCGTGAGGGTGTGGTTGGTTCTTCGATCGACGTGGAGGGTGGGGTCGTCCGCGGGCGCATCGCCGCGGGCGCTGAGAATCGGCGGGATCCATGCAGCGAATCATCCGGAACTTGATCGTCCTCCTCGTGGTGTTCGGGCTCGGGGCGTACTTCATCTACCCCCCGGAAGAGAAGCTCCGTCAGGGCAAGGACCTGGCGGGCGGGGCGAGCCTGGTCTACACGGTCGACGTGGGTGACGACGAGGACGCCGACGTGGTCGTGGGGAAGGTGATCGAGGCGATCAAGGACCGCGTGGACCCTCAGGGGGTGCTGGAGATCGCGATCACGGCGGTGGGCCGGGACCGGATCGAGATCACGATGCCCCTCCCCCGCGAGGAGGTCAAGGAACTGCGGCGGTCGCTCGAGGCGGCCATCTCGGAGATGGGCAAGTTCCGGGTCAACCGGGCGAGGCTCGACCTGGTCTTTGCGCGATCGGGGCCCGAGCGAGAGGCCGAGCTGGTGTCGTTGTCGGCGGGCAACGCCGTGCTGCTGCAGAAGCTCCGCGAGGCGGCGGGGTTCCACGACGAGGCGGCGCGGGTGCGGGGGCTGCTGGCGGGCGTGGGCGAGGACGCGGCGCGGCGTCGGGAGCTGATCGACGAGGAGCGGGCCGCCTCGGCCCGGTACGGGGCCGCGGTCGAGGAGTTGATCGAGAACGTCGTCTCGCCGGACACGGTCCGGCGGGTGCTCGCGCTCTCCTCGGCGGTCCGCCGGGTGCGCAACGACACGACCGGGCAGTTCGAGGACGACATCAGCCAGCAGGCGCTGGGCATCGAGCGGCTCAAAGGCCGGTACACGCTGAGGGTGTCGGAGATCGACGAGGTCGTCGGGGCGTACCGGGCGTACGCGGCCAAGCGGCGGACGCTGGACGACCCGCAGGACCTGATCCGGCTGTTGCGCGGGTCGGGCGTGCTGAGTTTCCGGATCGCGGTCAGCCCGGGGGAATACCCCGAGGAGGAGACGCTCCGGCGCGAGCTGGCCGAGCGTGGCCCCGGGCAGGCCAACCGCCCCGACGCGCGGTGGCTCAAGGTCAACCAGATCTCGAACTGGTACAACAACGTCTCGGAGCGCAACGTGGTCCTGGGCGACCCGTCCAAGCCCGAGCCTCACGACCCGGTGGCGAGGGCCGTGTGGCGTGCGGAGCGAGAGGCGGCGGTGGCGCGGTTCTTCGGCGGTCGCGGGCTGGTCGGGGCGCAGTATCTCGACGGGTTCTACGTGCTGATGTGGAACACGCCCGACGCGAAGCTGACGCAGGAAAGCGCGGTGCGGTGGGGCGTGGCGCTGGCGGCGCCCGACCGAGACGAGATCGGGCTGCCGTGCATCCGCTTCGAGATGGACACGGCCGGCGCGAGGCTCCTGGCGGACCTGACGGGTCGGAGCGTCGGGAAGCAGATGGCCGTCATCCTCGACGACGAGGTCTACACCGCGCCGACGCTGCAGAGCGAGATCAGCAAGAGCGGGCGGATCACCGGGCGGTTCTCCGACGAGGAGATCCGGTACGTGGTCAAGGTCCTCTCGGCCGGCGCGCTGGCGGCGAAGATCAGCACGGAGCCGATCTCGACGAGCGTCCTGGCGCCCCAGCTGGGGCGTGACAACCTGCTCAAGGGCGTGACCAGCGGGTACATCGCCTTCGGCGTCTGCGCCGGGTTCCTCACCATCTACTACTTCGCCTGCGGGCTCGTCGCGACGACGGCCCTGGTCGCCAACACGTTCCTGCTCCTGGCCCTGATGGCCTTCAACCGGGCGGCGTTCACGCTCCCCGGGATCGCGGGCGTCATCCTGACCTTCGCGATGGCCGTCGACGCCAACGTCCTGATCTTCGAGCGCATGCGCGAGGAGCTTCTCCGCGGCGCGACGCTCAAGGAAGCGGTCCGCCTGGGGTACTCGCGGGCGATGTCGGCCATCGTCGACGGGAACCTGACGAACCTGATCGTGTGCCTCGTGCTGGGCGTGTTCGGGACGCCCGAGATCCGCGGGTTCGCGATCACCATGAGCATCGGCGTCGTGACGACGCTGTTCGCTCAGCTCTTCCTGACGCGGTGGATCTTCGACGTGGCGCTGACGCTGGGGTGGAAGAAGACCACGATGCTGCCCCTGGCCGTCCCCGCCGTGCAGCGGGCTTTCATGCTCGGGATCGACTGGGTCTCCAAGCGGGCGGTGTTCTACGCGTTCTTCGCCGTCCTGCTCGCCGGCGCGGCGGTCCTCTGCGCCATCCGCGGGAAAGAGATGTTCGACACCGAGTTCCGCGGCGGGACGTCGGTGACGGTCCAGCTGCGCAACCCCGAGTCGGGCGAGCGGCTCAAGATGACGCGGGCGGAGGTCGAGAAAAGGATCGAGGCCGTCGCGGGCGAGCCCGGGCGCGACGCGGACCTGCGCACGTCCACGATCCTGGTCGTCAACCCCGACGCCGACGGGATCACCAGCGACACGTTCACGCTCAAGACCCTCGTGACGGACCAGGCCGAGGTCGCCGAGGTGGTGGTCAAGGCGCTGGGCGAGGTGATCCAGCGTGAGAAGCCGCTGGCGTTCGCCGGGTCGGAGCAGACCGACCCCGCGCGGGCGCCGGTGTTCCCCATCACGAAGAACCGCCTGGGGGACAACATCGGGAAGCCCGAGATCGCCGGGACGGTGACCGAGTACCGCGGCGGGGTGGCGGTGCTGCTCGAGAACCTCGAGCCGCGGCCCTCGCTCCCGGACCTGATGGAGCGGATCGGGCGGGCGAGGAACCGCCCGGACATGCGCGGGGCGATGCGGGCGACGTGGGACGTGCTGGTCATCGACGGGAGCGAGGCGGAGGTCCGCTCGGCGGTCGTCGTCGGTCTCGACCTGGACCACCCCGCGCCCGACAGCGCCGCGACGGCCGGCGCGGACGACGCCCCCGACGACGCCCTCGTCGCCTGGCGCTTGTTCGTCCGGGACACGGAATGGTCGTTGATCCGCTCGGCGCTGACGGAATCGTCGGACGTGATGAGCGTCCAGAACTTCAGCCCGGCCATCGCCCGGACCTTCGCCGCCCAGGCCATCGGGAGCGTCCTGCTCAGCGCCATCCTCATCATCGTCTACATCTGGGTGCGGTTCGGGGCGCTGCGGTTCAGCGTGTCGGCGATCGTCCCCACGCTGATGGACTGCGTGATCGCCGTCGGGTTCATCGCGCTGGCGGAGGTGCTCTACGACGAGGCCCGCGGGGTCGCGCTGGCGCTGGGCATGGTGCCCTTCAAGATCGACCTGACCGTCGTCGCCTCGGTCCTCACCGTGCTGGGCTATTCCATCAACGACAAGATCGTCATCCTCGACCGCATCCGCGAGAACCGCGGCAAGGGCCGCTTCGCCACGACCAAGATCGTCAACGACTCGATCAACCAGTGCCTCAGCCGGACGTTCCTGACCGGGACGACCACGATCCTCTCGACGTTCGTGCTCTACATGGTGGGCGGCGACGCCCTCAAGCCCTTCGCCTACTCCCTGGGCCTGGGGATCATCATCGGGACGCTCTCGAGCATCATGATCGCCGCCCCCATGGTCCGCAAGGACCCGCCCGCCTCGGGCCGATAGAGTTCATGATCCGGCGACGCGTGACGCCGGCGGAAGGAGCACCGCGGTGGAACGCGACGCGGCGAAATGGATCGGGGCCGGCGCGGTTTTGGCCGTGTTATGGGTCGGTGTGTACTGGGCCTATGAGCCCGGGGCGGGCCGAGGGGTCGAGTTCGCGCCCGCCGAAACCAGCACCGATGGCACCCACGGTCCGCCCGTGGGGGCGCCCGTGGCGGCACGCACCGGCGAAGTCCGCCTGGCACCCCCGAGCGATGCGATAACCTCGCCCGATCGATCACTCGCGCCCGGGCTGGGCGGTGGGGCCGGTGGGGGCGGTGGGGGCGGTGGGGGGTCCGAGAAGCCCGCGGTGGCCCCGATCAGACCGCCCGCGGGCGACCCCCCGAAGGCCCCGGGCAAGGCCATCGAGCCCCCGGCGTTTTTCCGTTACACCGTCAAGCCCGGGGACACCTTCCAGACGATCGCGCAGAAGTTCTTTGGGTCGTCGGGCAAGTGGGGTGTGATCGCCAAGGCCAACCCGTTGCTCGACCCCAAGCGGCTCCGTGCGGGCGTTGAGGTGCTGATCCCCAAGGATGAAACCAATATCCAAGGCCGGGAGATCGAGACCGCGGGGGGCAGTGCCGGCCAGGGCGGGGGAACGCGGGGCGGGCCGGGTGCGGGTGGCGGGGCGGCCGGCGACTGGTCGGAGTACGTGGTCGAATCGGGCGACAGCCTGAGCCGGGTCTCGCAGAAGGTGTACGGCACGACGCGGCACGCGGACGCGATTTTCGAGGCCAACCGCGCGACCCTGAGCTCCCCCGACCGGGTCAAGGTCGGGCAGCGGCTGCGGATCCCGCCCAAGCCGGCGGGCTGAGGCCCGGGTGTGATACGCTCGGGGCGATGAAGACGCACCGCCATCCCAGGACCCGAGACGCGTCGCGCGGCAAGCGGCGTCCCAGCCCGCGGTACATCGTCACGGGCGGGGCGGGGTTCGTGGGCTCGAACCTCTGCGCGGCCCTCGTCAAACGCGACCCCGGGGCCGAGGTCATCGTCGTCGATGATTTCTCGTCGGGGTCGTACGCGAACCTGGTCGAGGCGTTCGCGCGGGCCGGGGTCGGGCCGTTCACGGGCACCGTCGTCCCCTTCGGGGTCGATGGGGTCGAGCTCGAGCCGCTCATCGAGGGGTGGCCCCTCCGCGCGGTCTTCCACCTCGCGGCGATCACGGACACGACGGTGGCCGACGAACCGGCGATGATCGCCGCCAACACCACGCCGCTGCTCCCGTTGATGCACGCGTGCGTCGAGGCGGGCGTGCCGCTGGTGTACGCGAGCAGCGCGGCGGTGTACGGGAGCCCGCCCCAGGGGGCCGCTCGCAAGCCCTTCCCCGTCGCCGCCGCCGGCACGCCCAACAACGTCTACGGGTTCAGCAAGTGGCTCATGGAGTGCGAGCACCGCCGGATGTTGGCCATCGCCCCGGGGGCGCACGTCGTGGGCCTGCGCTACTTCAACGTCTTCGGGCCCGGCGAATCCCGTAAAGGCAAGATGGCCTCGATGGCCTACCAGCTCGTCGCCCGTCTCCGCGAGGGCAAAGCCCCCCGCCTCTTCAAGGACGGCGAGCAGGCCCGCGACCAGGTCCACGTCGACGACGTCGTGGCCTGCACCATGGCCGCCGCGGGCCTGGGCGACAAGGCCGACCCCGCGCCGGGCGTGTACAACGTCGGCTCGGGCGTGGCGACGAGTTTCAACCGTGTGCTGGCGGCGGTCCGCAAGGGACTGGGCATCCCCGCGGGGCGGCTCGAGGTCGAATACTTCGACATGCCCCAGGACGTGCGAGCGTTCTACCAGGACTACACCTGCGCCGACCTCGCCGAGACGGCCAAAGGGCTGGGGTGGAAGCCCGCGATCGACCCGCAGGCCGGGCTCACCTCGTACGCCGCGTACCTGGCGTCGCGCCGCTGAGGGAACGGGGGGCGGGGTCAGGTGGTCGGGGGTCTTGGGTCTTCCACGGTCAGCGCCCAGCGCTCGTGATCTTCCCACACGCCGTTGATCTTGAGGAACCGTGCGGACGCCCCCTCGCGGCGGAAGCCGAGTCGTGCGACGAGCGCGATCGACGGGGCGTTGCGGGGCATGATGTTGGCCTCGACGCGGTGGAGCCCGAGCCCGTCGAAGGCGAGTTGAACCGTCAGGGCGAGCGCCCGCGTCATGATCCCGCGCCCGGCGTAAGGCCGGGCGACCCAATACCCCACCGACGCCGACTGGAACGCCCCGCGCACGATGTTGTTGAGGCTGATCTGCCCCGCGATGCGGTCCGTGTCGGCGAGGCGGACGAGGAACCGCCTCGACGTGTCGGTCGCCGAGGTCATCAGGAAGCGTTTGAACGCCTCTTCGGAGAAGAGGTCGAGCCCGTCGGGCGTGGTGGGGTCCCAGGGCTCGAGCCACGCGCGGGATTCTTCACGGACCCGGAGGTACTCGTCTTTGTCCTTGCCCGTCGGGGGGCGCAGGACCACGCCGGGCGTGCGGGTGGCGGACGGATCGCGGGCTCGGCGCGGGGGGGTGGTCATGGCGGGGCGGCCCCTCGGGCTCACTCCCACTCGATCGTGGCCGGGGGTTTGGACGAGATGTCGTACACGACCCGGTTGACGCCGCGGACCTCGTTGATGATCCGCGACGAGACCCTCGCCAGCACCTCGTACGGCAGCCTCGACCAGTCGGCGGTCATGAAGTCCTGCGTCTCGACCGCCCGGACCGCCACCGTCCCCTCGTACGTCCGCCCGTCGCCCATCACGCCCACCGACCGCACCGGGAGCAGCACCGCGAAGACCTGCGAGGTCTTTCGGTACAGGTCCGCGGCCACGATCTCCTCGAGCAGGATCGCGTCGCAATCACGCAGCAGGTCCGCCGACGCCCTGGTCACCTCCCCGATGATCCGGACCGCCAGCCCAGGCCCGGGGAAGGGGTGACGCCAGACCAGGTGCTCGGGCAGCCCCAGGATCGCCCCGAGTTTCCGCACCTCGTCCTTGAAGAGGTCCCGCAGCGGCTCGACCAGCTCGAACCCCAGTTCCTTGGGCAGCCCGCCCACGTTGTGGTGGAGCTTGATGTTGGCCGACTGCCCGGCGTGCCCGTGCCCGGACTCGATCACGTCCGGGTAGAGCGTGCCCTGCGCCAGGAACGAGGCGTCCTTGATCCCCCGCGCCGCCTCCTTGAACACGTCGATGAACAACGCCCCGATGCGGCGGCGTTTCTCCTGCGGGTCGGTCACCCCGGCCAGGGCCGAGAGGAACCGGTCCCCCGCGTCCACGACGCGCAGGTCGATGTGGAAATGGTCGCGGAAGGTCGTCTCGACCAGCGCCCGCTCGTTCTTGCGGAGCAGGCCCGTGTCCACGAACACGCACGTCAACTGATCCCCGATGGCCCGGTGGATGAGGGCGGCGGCGACGGCGGAATCGACCCCGCCCGAGAGCCCGCAGATCACGTGCCCGGCCCCGACCTGCCGACGCACCCGCTCGCACGCCAGGTCGGCAAAGTCCGCCATCTTCCACGTTCCCCGGCACCGGCACACCTCGTACAGGAAGTTGTGCAGGATGTTGTACCCGTGCGGGGTGTGCGTGACCTCGGGGTGGAACTGCACCCCGTAGAAGACCCGCGTCCCGTCGCGGAGGCGCACCGCGGCGTGCGGGCAGGTGTCGGTCGACGCGAGGGTCTCGAAGGGGGTCGCCCCCAGCGAGACGACCTGGTCCCCGTGCGACATCCACGCGATGGTCGTGTCCGGGACCGCGGCGAACAGGTCCGCGTGGTCCCGCACCGCCAACGCCGACCGCCCGAACTCCCGGTGCGACGCGGGCCTGACCTCGCCCCCCATGACTTTCGCGGCCAACTGCATCCCGTAGCAGATGCCCAGCACCGGGACGCCCAGGCGGAAGATGGCAGGGTCGCACGCGGGGGCGCCGGGCTCGTACACGGACCGTGGGCCGCCGGAGAGGATGATCCCCGCGGGGTTGAGCGCGCGGAGACGCTCGGGTTCGATCGTCGGTGAGACCAAGACCGAGTAGACCCCCGCCTCACGGACCCGGCGTGCGATCAGCTGGGCCGTCTGGCTCCCGAAATCAAGGATCGGGACGGATTCGATGGGGGTGTCGGGGGTCATGCGTGGCTCGCGGTGTCGCTCGGGGGGGAAGGGGAAGGTTAGTTCGCACCCCGCCCCGGGTCGAGGGCGTGCACGCCCCGCCCGCGCGGGGTACGATGGACCCATGACCTGTCCCGCCGTGGGAACGAGCGTGGTCGGGCGGGGGCGGCGTCCCCGCGACGCGGGCCTCTGGGCCCCGACGACGCTCGTGCTGGCCGCGGCGTTGGGCCCGGGCGGGTGCATCCTGGAATCCGAGGCCGGGCTGGCGTCCAACGACCCCCAGAAGCGGTTCGAGGCCATCTCCGCCGCCGCCGCCCGCGGGGATCGTTCCGCGGTCCCGGGCCTGGTCCGACGTCTGGATTCCGACGACCCCGCCGAGCGTCTGCTGGCGATCAACGCCCTCGAACGGATCACGGGGGAGCGTCTGGGGTACGACCACGCCGCGCCCAAGGCGGAGCGTTCCAAGGCGGTCGAGCGGTGGGCCCGGTGGGCGAGCGGGGACGGGGGGGACGCGCGATGAGCAAGGACGGGTGCGACCGGCCCCACCTCAAACTCGAGATGCTCAGCAACCCGCTGTACCTGAGCGGCGCCCGGGAGCTCGTGTCGAGCGTCGCCAGGCGGCTGGGCTTCGCCGACCAGGCGTGCAGCCAGATCGCCCTGGCCCTCGACGAGGCCCTCTGCAACGTCATCCGTCATGGGTACGGGCGGCGCCCCGACGGGCCGATCTGGGTCGAGGTCTGGCCCCTCTGCCCGGCCCACGCCGATGGGTGCGGGTCGGGGGCGTGCGTCGCGGGCGAACCGACCCCGCCCGAGGCGCTGTGCAACGGGTCGGCGCCCGAGGCCGTCGGGGGCATCCGCATCGTCATCGAGGACGAGGCACGGCAGGTCGATCCGGCGACGATCAAGGGGCGCAAGCTCGAAGAGATCAGGCCCGGGGGCCTGGGGGTCCACATCATCCGGGAGGTGATGAACCAGGTGATCTACGAGAAGCGAGGCGAGAGCGGGATGCGTCTGACCATGGTGAAGTTCAAATCGCCGGTCGTGCCCGCCGGGGACCCGGCGGCCCAGCCGGGCCGGAGTTGCGGAACATGAACAACGGACCGGTCCGGATCGAGTACGAGGAACGCGGGACGACGGCCATCGTCACCCCCCACGGTGAGATCGGGTTCCCCGAGGCCCCGTCGCTGCGGACGTACCTCAAAGGGGCCCAGGACAAGCGCATGGCGAGGCTGATCGTCGACCTTTCCAACGTCCACTTCATGAGCACGCCGGGGCTCGCCGCCCTCGTCGAGGCCCTCCAGAGCTCCAAGCGCCACCAAACCCGGCTGGTGCTCTGCGGGCTCCAGGAACGCGTCCGCGCCGTCTTCGAGATCGCCCGGCTCCAGCAGCTGTTCGTCATCAAGCCCGACGCGGCCTCGGCGATGGAGGCCTGACCCGTGCGCGACCGCCGAATCGTGGAGCCGAGACCGTGAGCATCGCCGGACGACCCGGGGAAAGCCCCCGCCCGGGCGCCACGCGCCGGGCCCTCGACACGCTGGGCGCCGGCGCCGTCGACGCCCTGGCCCACCTGGGCAGCATCGTGCACCTCGCGTTCGTGGTCGCCGGCTGGATCGCCCGCTCCTTCGTCAACCGCAAGGTGCGCATCGGGCGCAGCGCCATCATCTCGCAGATCGTCCGCATCGGCGTCCGCTCCGTCGGGATCGTCTCGCTCGTCTCCGCCTGCGTCGGGCTGATCCTCGCCTTCCAGCTCGCCCCGCCGCTCGACGAGTTCGGGAGGCGGGACCTGGTCGCCAACGTCATCGGGGTCGCCGTCACCCGCGAGCTGGGCCCGCTCATCGGCGCCATCGTCCTCACCGGGTTCGCCGGCGCGTCCATCGCCGCCGAGATCGGCACGATGGTCGTCTCCGAGGAGATCGAGGCCCTCGAAGCCCACGCGCTCAACCCCGTCCGCTTCCTCGTCGTCCCCCGCGTCATCGCCTCGACCCTCTCGATGACCGTCTTGGGCGTCCTCTCCACCTTCACCGCCCTCGCCGCCGCCGCCGCCATGGCCAACTACGGGCTCGACGTCCCCTGGGCCCAGTACAAGCAGAACACCCTCGACCAGGTCAAGCTGGTCGACTTCCTCACGGGCGTGGGCAAGTCCACGGTGTTCGGCCTGCTCATCGGGCTGATCGCCTGCGCCAACGGGCTCAAGGTCACCGGGGGGGCCGCGGGCGTCGGGCGTGCGACCACCGCCACCGTCGTCCAGTGCGTCGTGGCGATCGTCATCGCCGACCTGGTCTTCACCGCGATCTTCTACGCCCTGCGGCTGTTCTGAACCTCGGGCTCACGCCGCCGCCGCGGGGCGGGGGTGGTCGATCGTCGACGACGTGACCTTGTTCCGCCCCGTCCGCTTGCTCATGTACAGGTTGCGGTCCGCCGACTCGATGAACGCCTCGGGCGAGGCGCTCTTGCCCGTCTCCGTCCCCGCGACCCCGAAGCTGATCGTCACCCGGTGCTCGGGGTGCCGGGGCCAGGCGATCCCCTCGACCGCCAGCCGGATCCGGTCGCACACCGCGGCCGCGTCCTGCGGCGCCGTCTCGGGCATCAGCACCACGAACTCCTCGCCCCCGTACCGGCACACCACGTCGCTCGTCCGCGACTCGCGGCGCAGCACCTTCGCCACCCCTTGCAGCACCGCGTCGCCCGCCGGGTGCCCGAACGTGTCGTTGACCGACTTGAAGTGGTCGCAGTCCGCGATCGCCACCGACAGCGGGCGGTTGTGCCGCGCCGCCTTGGAGACCTCCTCCGCCAGCCTCTGGTCGAAGTGGGCCCGGTTCCACAGCCCCGTCAGCCCGTCGAGCTGCGCCCGCGTCGCGAGGAGCTGCAGCAGCCGGTGCACCCGCAGCGCCGAGCGGATCCGCACGCGCAGCTCGCTGAACTCGAACGGCTTGGTGATGTAATCCACCGCGCCCAGCTCGAACGCGGTGATCTTGTCCTGCATGCTCGCCAGGCCCGACAGCACGATCACCGGGACCGGGTGCGTCGCCGCGTCGTCCTTGAGCTGCCGGAGCACCTGGAACCCGTCGGTCCCGGGCATGTCCAGGTCCAGCAGCACCAGCGCCGGCGGGCGGGCCTTCGCCATCGACAGGCCCTCGTCCCCCGTCGAGGCGTCGACCAGCTCCAGTTCCTCACGCTTGAGCCGCGCCGCCAGCAGGCGATGGACGTCCGGCGAATCGTCGATCACCAGGACCTGCGGCTTGGAATCGTCGGTATGGATCGGGTCGGCGTTCATCCGCGTTCCGGGGGGTCACACAGCGGCCATCGCACGCGCACGGGAACAGTGTCGGGGGAGTGCCCTCACCGGCCTGGGCTTCGAGAATGAGATATCGGCGCACCGGCCCGCGCGCTGTCGCACAACCCGGCGAGTTCTTCGATCTGCGTCCGCAGCCCCTCCAGGGCCCGCGTCCGGCCCGGGTTATCGAGGCCGCGAAGCGCGTCCTCGATCCGGCCCGCCGATTCCCCGATCGTCGGGAACCCGTACGCCCCCGCGGCCCCGCGCAGTTGGTGCGCCAGCCGCATCACCGCCGCCGCGTCGCGGCCTTCCGCGTGCCGCGCGATCTGGCCCGCGCGCTCGGGCAACTCCGCCGCGAATTCGCTCACCAACTCCCGCATCTCCGGGTCGCCCGCGAAGAGGCTCCTCAGCGGTCGGAACGGCGCGGGGTTCGATGGGATCATGCGGGACCTCCGTCCACCATGATCGGCACCCGCCGCTCACGCGCTCAGGTATTCACCCCGGTACACCGAGGGTTGCCGCCGGATCGCCGGGTTATCGAAACCGAGGATAACCCGGGCTCAGGTCGAGGTTCGATCGACGATCTCGTACGCCTCGCGCTCGCCGCGCCCGCGGACGGGATAGTCCTTGCGGAGCGCGTGGGCCGGGTAGTCCTCCCACGTCAGGATCCGGCGGAGGTCCGGGTGGTTCGTAAAGCGGACCCCGAACATGTCGAAGACCTCTCGCTCGGGCCACTCGGCCCCGGGCCACAGGTCGCACGCCGAGTCCAGCACCAGCGCCGGGTCCGCCTCGATCCCCTCCGTCGGGAGCGACGGGTCCAGATACACCTTGACAAAGAACCGGTCGTCCCTCGAGAAGGAGATCAGGTTGTAGACGACCGCGAAGCGACCGGGCTGCGGGGCCGGGTAGTTCAGGTAGTCGATCCCGATGACGTCCGAGAGGAAGTTGAAATCCGCACCGGGGTCGTTCTTGAGGAACGACAGCACGCGGTGCAGGTCCTTGGGCTCGACGACCAGCGTCGACATCCCCCGGAACTCCGTCCCGCGGAGCGCTGCCCCGGGGAACGCCCCTTTCACCCGCGCGAACATCGGGTGGTCGAGGGTCGGCGGGCGTGGGGTCGGGCCGGGCGTGTTCGTCATGGCCTGAGGGTACGCCCCCTTTCACGCCCCGAGCAGCCCCGATACCCATGCCCGCCCGATCCCCGCGTCGCCCCCGCACAGCACGATCGGCTTGCCCGTCGCCGCCCACGCCCGGACCGGGAGACGCCATGCCTCATCAGGGATCGGCCCTTCCCCCGGCGGCCCCGGGACGCACCGCTCGCCGACGATCCGCGTCCCCCCGACGACCAGCCCGACCGCCCCTTCGACCCCTTCGAAGGCTTCGACGATGCGGGCGATCCGGTCGGCCGCGTCGCCCACACCGTCCGGGGTGAGCATCAGGACCGGGTCCACCACGACCTCCACCGGTCGCCCCTCCCAGCGTCGGAGCATCGATAACGCCGAGGGCACGTCGGAGACGACGTGCCCGACGCACGGCCGGACCGCGATCCGTAGGCCCACCCGGCCCACCCGGCCCACCAGCGCCCCGAGCGCCTCATCGAACCCCGCCACCGCCCCCGGGGTCCAGGTCGGCCTGGGTTCTTCGGGGTCGCCCGTGGGAGGGGCCAGTGACCCCACGATGAGGCGTCCGGGCGCGGGGCTCCCCGCGAGGCGGGCCTCGATACGGGCGAGGTCGTGGGGCGAGGCGCCGACCCCAACGCCCCACGGCGGGTCGTTCACCGGGGCGTCGGGGTCGGCCCAACGGGCGTCGAACGGGTCGTCGGTCGCGGGTGTGGAGAGGATGTGCACAACGCGCATGGGGTGTGGAGACTCCGTGGATGGGTCAAGTCGGCGCGTGCCCGAGCCGATAACAGAGGTCCGATGTGGTTATATGCGGGGGGAGGTCGGCCGTGGTGGTCCGATCATCGGGGACGAGGTTGAGCATGACGACTGACACGACGGGCCTGATTCGGATGTTCGAGGACGTGCCCGAGGGGGCCGACGCGACGGTGGCAACGGCCGAGCACCTCGGGCGCGAGCAGGTCATCGAGAGGATCCTGGGGATCAACCCGACGGCGTCGAGCCTGTTCCTGTCGTCGTTCGAGGACGATCAACTCCGGGCGTACCTGGAGCACCTCGTCGTGATGATGGCGCCCCGCGGCCCCCGCAGCGCCGGGTGGGTCCGCCGGGGCGAGACCCCCGCGATCGTGAGCGCCGAGCCCGAGGAATAACCGGGAACGTGAACCGACGAACCCGCGGCCGTCGCCCTCCAAGGGTGTGATGGGTCCGTGGCGGCCGATGAATCGACCCCGGATCCGCGGGGGCCCGTGGTGGGGCTCCTTCGGCCGGGGTCGTTTCTTGCGCGGACGGGGGCCGGTCGGGGGGCGAGAACGGCGGCCGGGCGTCAACCTTGGATCGAACCCCCCCGTGGCGGGTTATCCCGCCGGGGCGGCGTGCCGATGAATGGGGGCCGATGCTCCGCGCGCACGACCGATCCCGGCGTGCGGTGGGCCGCGTCGGCACGCTCAGGGGAACTCAGCATGAAGACCACGCAGCACGCGGCGACGGCGCGGGCCATCGCGACGGTGATCGGGACGATCGGTGTGTCGGCGGCGCTGCTGTCGGCGTCGGGGTGTGTGATCGAACGGTCGGCCCCCCGGGCGTCGGCGACGCCCGCGGTCAGGCCCGTGACGCCCACCTCCGCGAACGATGAACGGGCGGGGCTCCACGACCGCGGGCCCGGCCCGGCCCTGGGCGCTGCATCGGGCACGTCCCCGGGCACGTCTCCGGCGATGATGACGGGCCGATGGGCCCGGGAATGGGCCTTCGCCCGCGAGGACGCCGCCCGGGGCGGGACCAACCCGTACCCCTTCGCGGGCTTCGACGGGGTCCCCCGTGGTGGTGCGGCGCTGGACCCCGAGCCGATGGGCTTCGGGCCTGTCCAGCGGGTGACGTTCTCGCGCGTCGGCGCCGACTTCGACCCGACGATGACGCCCGACGGGCGGCGGCTGGTCTTCGCGAGCACGCAGCACCGCAAGACCTCGGATATCTATATCAAGGACCTCGGCGGGCTCGTGGTGACGCAGATCACCAACGACCCGGCGGACGACGTGATGCCCGCGGTGAGCCCGGACGGGACGCGGATCGCCTTCGCCAGCAACCGCGGGGGCAACTGGGATCTCTACATCGCGCCGATCTCGGGGGGGCACGCGACGCGGGTGACGAGCGACCCCGCCGACGAACTCCACCCGACGTGGTCCCCCTGCGGGACGAAGCTGGCGTTCTGCCGCATGGGCGAGGCCAGCAGCCGGTGGGAGTTGTGGGTGACGCCGGCGACCGCCGGGGTGGCGACGGAGTTCCTGGGGTTCGGGATGTTCCCCAAGTGGTGCCCGGTCTCGGGGACGGGGGCGGAGGGGTCGGACCGGATCCTGTTCCAGGTCGGGCGTGAGCGGGGCTCGCGCACCTTCGGGGTCTGGACGCTCGATTACATGGACGGGCGGGCGTGGAACGCGACGGAACTGGCCGGGAGCCCGACGGCGGCCCTGATCAACCCGACGTGGAGCGACGACGGGCGCCGGGTCGTCTTCGCCGAGGTCCCCCTCGACGGGGTGACCAACGCCGCATCGGCGCCCAGAGTCGCCCGACTGTGGATGCAGAACATCGACGGGACGGGCCGGGTCCGCCTGACCGAGGGCAACGCGGTCGCGCTCATGCCCTTCTGGGGTCGCGGCGACCGGGTCGTCTTCATGTCGTCCAAGGACGGGGTCGAGAACATCTGGTCGCTGGACGCGGCGCCGGCCATCGCGGCGGCGGACGGGGCCGGGCAGCGCGTCGCGACCTCGCCCTCCGCCCCGGCGACCCCCGCGGGGACCACGGCGTCGGCCCCGGACGGCCCGTAAGGCGTTCCTACGGGCGTGGATGATCTCTTTGGTTCACACCGGGCTCTCCGTGCGCGCGCCCACGCGGGCCGGGGGTGCCTCTGCCGTGCCCCGTCCCTTGTGCGCCCGGGCCTGGGCGTGAATGGGGGCGCGAAGAAATCGGGGGTTTGAGGGGCGTCAACCGATAATCCGGTCCTGCCCCGGCACGGACGCCGGGGTGTTTCGGCGTCGCGGGACGCCGGGTCAGGGGCACGGACGTATGGCATCGGTCGGCGTGGAGCGCGTCGGTTCACCGCGGGGGAAGCGCCTCGGGTGCGGCCTGGGGTTGCTGGGGTTGGCGGTGCTCGTGGCGGCGCAGGCGACGGTGGGGGGGTGCGCGGGGCCGAGGGAAGAGTTGATCTCGCCCGGGATGTCGGTGGCGCCGTACGACACGTCGCGGGGGGACGTGGTCTGGGCGGTGGTCCCGCTCCGGAACGAATCGGGGACCAGCGCGGTCGATGCGCTGGGGATGAGCGATCTGGTGGTGTCGGCGGCCGAGCAGGTCCGAGGGGTGCGGTGCCTGCCTTTGAACCGGACGATCGAGACGATGCGGGCCCTTCAGATGCCGGCGGTCCGGACGCCCGGGGAGGCCAAGACGCTGGCGGCGGCGATGGGGGCCGACGGGGTCATCGTGGGCTCGGTGACGGCGTACGACCCGTACACGCCGTCGTTGGGGCTGTCGCTGGGGTTGTTTGCGCGCGGCGGGGCGATGTTCGTGCGGGGGGGCGATTGGGAACAAAACCTGAACACTAAGGCGCTTTCCGTCCGTATAACCGAACCGGAGGCCGGCTCTCGGAGTATGGATGGGGGGGGGATGGTGTCGAGCGTGTCGGAGGTGCTGGACGCGAAGAACCACCAGGTTCTGATGGACGTGCGGTCGTATGCGCTGGGCAGGCATCAGGAAACGGACGCGCTGGGGTGGCGGCGGTACACGGCGAGCATGCCGCTGTACGCCGAGTTCGCGTCGTCGCACATGGTGTCGAGGCTGGTGGGCAAGGAATGGGTCCGTCTCGGTCGGGACCGCGCGGCGTTGGCCGGCGCGGGCGATGGTCGAGCCGAGCCGTAAGGGGTGGCGGATGTCGCAGGGTCACGGGAAGAAGAAGCCGGGCACGCCTTCGGGGCTTGACCCGGCGTGCGCGCTGCCGGCGGGCGGGCCGGCGGGTGGGGGTGTGGGGGGTGTGGGGGGTGTGGGGGTTCCGGTGGTGGAGTGTGAAGTGAAGGGCGTGCGGCGGGTGGTGACGCTGATCAAGGGCGGGCAGCGGTGGCGGTTCGTGTACGCCCGGGGTGAAGAGGAGTCGATGATCGGCGCGGTGCGTTCGATCCTCCGGCGTCCCAAGGGCGGGCTGGACTGGGTGGACGTGGCGCTGGTGAACCATGAGATCCGTCGGGGGCTGTCGGATGTGAGGGCGAAGGACGGGTATGGGAAATAACGCTGCCGGTCTGGTGGACCGATAGTGTGGAGCGGCGGGATGGGGTTGAGGGAGGGGTTGAGGGTGCGGGGGGTTGAGGGTGGGGGGGTTGAGGGTGGGGGCGTCGCGTGAGGATGGTGAGCGACGCCGGTGGCGGGGCGAGAGCCCCGGGACAGCAGTGGGAGTCTGACGATGTCGACGTTGCCGATCACGGAAGCATTCACGGCCTATCTCGCCGACGAGCGTCATTTCAGCCCGTACACGGCGCGGTGCTACGGGGCGGACCTCCGCCAGTACATCGAGTATCTGGCGGACGAGTTCGGGGTGACGGTCGACCCGTCGCGTGAGAAGGCGGCGATGACCGAGCCGATCGAGCGAGGGGTGACGATGGGCCCCGAGGCCAAGGTCGAGACGGTGACGCGGGCGATCCGCGGGGCGTCGAGCGACCTGGTGAGACAGTTCCTGGGGTACCTGGGCGAGCAGCAGTATTCGGCGGCGACGATGGCGAGGAAGATCGCGACGCTGCGGAGTTTCTACAAGTGGGCGGACAAGCGCGGGCTGTCGGCGGTGAACCCGATGACGGTGATCCGCACGCCCAGGCAGAGCAAGCGTCTGCCCAAGGCGATCACGATCGACCAGGTGGAGAAGCTGCTGAGCGCCCCGAGCGATTCGGACCTGCTGGGGCGGCGTGACCGGGCGATGCTCGAGACGCTGTACAGCACGGGGCTGCGGGTGAGCGAGCTGGTGGGGCTGAACTTCACGGACCTGGACGTGCAGGGCGAGGCGTTGCACATCCGCGGGAAGGGGAAGAAGGAGCGGATCGTGCCGCTGGGGAGCCACGCGTTGCGGGCGATCGCGCGGTACCTGGAGCTGATGCAGGAGGACGCGCGGGTGTCGGCGGTGGACCCGGGCCGTCGCCCGTTGTTCGTGAACAAGCACGGCGGTCGGCTGTCGAGCCGGTCGGTGCGCCGGAAGTTGGACAAGTATCTCAAGATGGCGGGGCTGGACCCGACGATCAGCCCGCACACGCTGCGTCACACGTTCGCGACGCACCTGCTCGACAACGGGGCGGACCTGCGGAGCGTGCAGGAATTGCTGGGGCACCAGTCGCTCAGCACGACGCAGGTCTACACGCACCTGACGTCGCAGCGGGTGACGGACGCGTACGCCAAGGCGCACCCTCGGGCGCAGGCGAGCTGATCGCCGCCTCGGGACGGTGATATCCACGGG
Source organism: Phycisphaeraceae bacterium (assembly GCA_015200025.1). Classification (GTDB taxonomy): domain Bacteria; phylum Planctomycetota; class Phycisphaerae; order Phycisphaerales; family UBA1924; genus UBA2396. The sequence continues at coordinate 3,156,852 of CP054186.1, forward strand.
ACCTACGGCGCCGGCGCGGGAGCGACGGCGTCTTTCTTGCGCGGCGTAGGAGGGCGTGGGTGGGGGTGTGGGGGGGGGTGTGGGTGGGGGTGTGGGTGGGGGTGTGGGTGGGGGGGGGGGGATGGGTGTGGGCACGCAACTTGGGGGGGCGCGGGGCGGGCGGTGATGCGGCGTCGGGCGGCGGCCGATGGGTTCAGGCGGGTCGCTCGTGGGCGGCCCGAGTCGTTGTGTGCGCATGCGCAGAGGAGTGACCCATGGCCTTGGTGAATGCTGGTCGGTTGGCGTCGGTCGGTGTGGCGGCGGTGCTGTTGGTTTCGGCGGGGGCGGCGGTGGCGTTCTCGGGCCCCGAGCCGGCGCATCACAAGCCGGAGGCGAAGCCCTCGGCGTCGGGCCCGGCGGTGAAATCGTCGGCGTACCCGGAGACGAAGTCGGCGGGGTACACGCCCGGGCTCAAGGTGACGGAGACCAAGCACCAGCCGGCGCCCGCGCCGGTGACGGTGTCGGCGGCGTCCAAGGCGCCGGCGCCCGCGAAGGCGGATCACGCGTCGGGCGGGCACGGCTCGTCGGCGGTGTCGGCGGACCAGGCGCTGGCGTGGCTCGAGGAGGGGAACGCGCGGTGGGTGTCGGGCAAGGCGGAGCACCCGGGGACGGACCGTGCGCGGCGTGAGGCGCAGGCCGAGGGGCAGACGCCGTTCGTCGCGGTGCTGACGTGCGCGGACTCTCGGCTCCCGGTGGAACGGGTGTTCGATCGCGGGGTGGGCGAGGTGTTCGCGGTGCGGGTGGCGGGGAACGTGGCGGGGACGAGCGAGGGGGGGACGCTGGAGTACGGGGTGTCGCACCTTGGGATCCCCGTGGTGGTGGTGATGGGGCACACCAAGTGCGGGGCGGTGGCGGCGGCGGCGGGCGGGGGCGAGGTGCACGGGCAGGTCGGGGCGCTGGTCGAGGAGATCCGCCCGGCGGTGGCGCGGGCCCGCTCGGCGAACCCCGACGCGGACGAGAAGGGCCTGGTGTCGGCGGCGGTGCGCGAGAACGTGTGGCAGTCGGTGCTGACGCTGCTCAAGAACAACGACACGATCCGCGGGAAGGTCCGCGGGGGCGAGGTCCGGATCGTCGGTGCGGTGTACGACGTGACGAGCGGGAAGGTCGAGTTCCTCGGGGCGCACCCCTACGAGGCGGAGCTGGTGGCGGCGTTCGACGCCCGCGCGGCGTCGAAGACGCGGGTCGCCGGGGCGGACGACCACGGGCACTGAGAAGGATCCGTCGTGGATGATCACGGGCCCCCGCGCGAACGGCGCGGGGGTCTTTCATTTGGGGGTGTGTGGTATGCTCTGGGGATGAAAAAGGTCGTGGTGCTCGGCGGCGGGATGGTGGGCGGGGTGATGGCGTGGGACCTGTGCCGGGAGGAGGGCCTGGACGTCACGCTGCTGGACGTGCGTGAGGAGAACCTGGCGGGGGCGTCGTCGCGGTGCGGTGGGCGGCTGAGGACGGTGAAGGCGGACCTCTCGGGCCCCGGGGCGGTGGCGCGGGCGGTGTCGGGGTACGACTTTGTGGTGGGGGCGTTGTCGAGCCGGCTTGGGTACTCGGCGCTGCGGCAGGTGATTGAGGCGGGGAAGGACTATTGCGATATCTCGTTCTTCGCGGAGGACGCGCTGGCGCTGGACGGGCTGGCGCGGGAGAAGGGGGTGACGGCGGTGGTGGACTGCGGGGTGGCGCCGGGGATGAGCAACATGCTGGCGGGGTGGGGGGTGTCGAGGCTGGACCGTGCGGGGAAGGTGGAGATTTACGTGGGGGGGCTGCCGCGGGAGCGGGTGTGGCCGTTCGAGTACAAGGCGGGGTTCAGCCCGTGGGACGTGATCGAGGAGTACACGAGGCCGAGCCGGGTGGTGGAGGGCGGGCGGGAGGTGGTGAAGGAGGCGTTGAGCGAGGCGGAGCTGATGGACTTCGCGGGCGTGGGGACGCTCGAGGCGTTTAACACGGACGGGCTGAGGTCGCTGGTACGGACGCTGGGCGTGCCGGAGATGGTGGAGAAGACGATGCGGTACCCCGGGCACATCGGGCTGATGAAGGTGTTCCGGCACGTGGGGCTGTTCTCGGAGGAGGCGGTGGAGGTGCCGTCGGCGGACGGCGGGGTGGCGCGGGTGAGGCCGCGGGACGTGATCGCGAGGCTGATGTTCCCGCAGTGGTCGTACGGGCCCGGGGAGGAGGACCTGACGGTGATGCGGGTGGTGGTGCGCGGCGAGAAGGGCGGGCGGGCGTCGTCGTTGCGGTGGGACCTGCTGGATTTCTACGATCGCTCGACGGGGGCGACGAGCATGTCGCGGACGACGGGGCTGGCGTGCACGGCGGTGGCCCGGCTGGTCATGGGCGGGGTGTTCAAGAAGCCCGGGGTGATCCCGCCCGAGGAGATCGGGAAGACCGCGGGGATGACCGAGCGGGTGCTTGGCCTGCTGCGGGAGCGCGGGGTGGATTACACGGAGGTGGCGTCATGACGGACGATCGCACGAGGCTGGTGGAGTTGTGCACGGCGGTGACGGCGTTCGAGGCGGAGACGATCGTGAACGCGCTGCGTGCGGGGGGCGTGGAGGCGACGGTGTTCAACGCGGCGTTCCAGTCGATGATGGGGGGCGTGCCGATCGGGGAGCCGGTGAAGGTGATGGTGAGGGCGTGCGACGAGGCGGAGGCGAGGGCCGTCCTGGCGACGTCGAAGGAAGACTCGATCGACATTGATTGGAACGAGGTGGACGTGGGCGAGATGCCCGAGGACCCGGAAGAACAGCCCTAGCGGGGGGTGTCCCGCGGGGTCGGCACGTCGGGCGAGAGCAGGCGCCGGGCGGCGGCGGCGCCCGCGACGAAGCCCGAGGCCCAGGCCCACTGGAAGTTGAACCCGCCGATGCGGCCGTCGACGTCGCAGACCTCGCCGCAGAGGAAGAGGTTTGGGGTGGTGCGGCTCATCATGGAGTCGAGGTGGAGCTGGGCGAGTGGGACGCCCCCGGCGGTGACCTCGGCGAAAAGGAACCCGCGGTCGCCGGAGACCGGGAGCGGGGTGTCGGTGATCATCTGCGAGAGGGTTTTGCGTTGGTCGCGGGTGAGGGTGTGGGCCTGGGCGGAGGGATCGAGGTGGACGGCGTGGGACAGCGCGAGGGCGAGGCGGTCGGGGAGGCCTTGCTCGCGGAGCCAGCGCCCGGGGCTGACGCGCCCGAGGGATTGGAGGGCGGCGTCGGCGGACTCGAAGGTGTGGTCGGGGAGCCAGCTGATGGAGAGGCGGGCGCCGGCGTCGTCGGCCTTGGCGGCGGTGAAGTAACGGCTGATATCGAGGACGGCGGGCCCCGAGAGGCCGAAGTGGGTGCAGAGGGTCGAGTTGGTGAACCTGGCGAGGCGTTTGCCCGAGCCCGAGGCGAGTGTGAGCGTGGCGTTGAGGGTGATCCCCGCGAGGGAACAGACCCAGTGATCCTTGGGGAGGGTGAGGGGGACCAGGGCTGGGAAGAGGCGCGGGGTGAGGGTGTGGCCGAGGGAGGCGGCGATGGCGAGCCCTCGGCCGTCGGAGCCGGTTTTCGGGAGCGAGAGCCCGCCGGTGGCGAGGATGACGGCGCGGGCGGTGAGGCGGTCCGGTGAGCCGTGGGCGGATGGGGCGTCGGGGTCGCGTGTGATCGTGAAGCGGTCGCCTTCGCGGGTGACGTCGTGGACGCGCCAGGGGTGAAGGAGGGAGACGCGGGCGTCGTCGGCGGCGCGGAGGAGCGCGTCGAGGACGGTGCGTGCGGAGTCGGAGGTGGGGAAGAGCTTGCCGGTGGGTTCGCGTTTGAGGGTGACGCCGAGGGATTCGAAGAAAGCGACGGTGTCGGGGACGTCGAAGCGTCGGAGGACTTTCTTGATGGCGTTTCGGGAGGAGCCGGCGTAGGCGGATTCGTCGACGGCGTGGTGGGTGACGTTGCAGCGTCCGCCGCCGGCGACGAGGATCTTGGCGCCGAGCTTGGCGGCGCCGTCGAGGGCGAGGACGCGGAGGGGCGTGCCGGCGTCGCGGGCGGCGCGGGCGGCCCAGATGGAGGCGAAGAGGCCGGCGGCCCCGGCGCCGATGACGGCGATGTCGGCGTGCTCGTGCACGGGCGAGGGTATCGCGCGGGCGGGGTTAGCGCCCGGCGTTGACGGCCGCCCGGATCTTCTGTGGGTTGAGGGTGGTGCCGGTACGCCAGCGGGCGTGATGGGCGGTGGTGGTTTCGAGGCGGTCCTGTTGGGCGCGGGGGAGGTCGGGGAAGAAATCGAGCCCGGTGAGGGATTCGATGTGCCGGACGGTGGTGACGTACAGGCTCAGGGGGTTGTTGCTGCCTGACTGGCCCTGGTCCATGACGACGGCGAGGACGGAGGGCTCGGCGTGATCGTGCTCGATGATGATCTTGTAGCAGGCGCCCGGGACCTGGACGTTACCGGCGATGGCGGTGGGTGTGCCCGGGGGGTTGAAGATCGGGCCGGCGAAGACCCAGACCTGGGCGAAATCACGGGTGAAATGCGTGGTTTCGAGGGCTTCGAGGCCTTGCCAGACCTGGCGGTTGAGCCCGGGCTTCTGCGGGATGATGTTGGTGACGATGAAGGTGTCGGCCTGGGCCTTGCGCCCGAACCATTGGCCGACGGCGTCGGAGGGGGCGAGGTGCCCGCGGTCGAAGCCGGAGTGGGTGTAGTCGTCGTGGGTAGCAGAGCGTGAGACGCGGTCGTCGGGCCTGAAGCGCAGGTCGGGGCGGGTGGCGTCGTGCCGGGGCGCGTCGGCGCGGAGGGTGTAGGCGGCCCAGAGGGGGTTCTTGCGGGGTTCGGAATAGCCCACGGTGTAGCCGGTGTTGAGGAGAAGGACGACGGGTTCGGTGGTGAGCGGGACGCCGCCCCAGCATGTGGATTGGCGGTATGGGTTGGCGGGGCCGAAGGTCGGTGCGGATGCAACCTCGAACGTGTCGGTGGCGGCTTCGATCGCGATGGTGGGTGCGTCGGCGGGGGCCTCGGTCTCGGGCGAAGGCATATCGAGCGAGTCCGCGACGGTCTCCGGTGGCGGCACGGCGGTGGGGGTGGTGTGGGCGGTGGGGGCGGGCGTGTCGGCGGGGGCGGTCGTGTCGGCGGGGGCGGTGCTCGGCGCCCCGGCGGTGTGCCGGTGGGAGGCGCATGAGGCGAGTCCGAGCAGCGTGATCAGGGCGGCGACGCGGGACCATCGGGACGGCAGGCACATGGTCAAGCTCCGATGTTGGATCGGGAAGCGACGTTATCACAAGCGGATCGCCCGTGCGGCGGCTCGGGGGCGGGGCGGGTCAGAGTTCGGCGAGGCGGCGTGCGGTTTCCTGAGCCTGGAGGTCGCTCATGAGGCGGGAGAGGTCGCCGGCGAGGATCTCGCGAAGGGGGTACTCGCCGGGGAGTCGCTCGTCGGCGGCGATGCCCTCTTTCCATCGGTAGGTGCGGATTTTGTCGGAGCGTTCGCCGCCGCGGATCTGGGACTTTCGGGCGGCGGAGCGCTGGTCGTGGGCCTTCTGCCGTTCGGCCTCGTGGAGGCGGGTGAGGAGGAGTCGGCGGGCGCGTTCGCGGTTCTGCTGCTGGCTCTTGGCTTCCATCATCTTGATGATGATGCCGGAGGGCTTGTGGTGGATCTGCCAGGCGGTCTCGACCTTGTTGACGTTCTGCCCGCCGGGACCCTGGGCGCGGGTGGCGAACTCCTCGACGTCGTTGGCCCAGTCGATCTTGACGTCGACGTCCTCGGGCTCGGGGAGGACGGCGACGGTGGCGGTGGAGGTGTGGATGCGGCCCTGGGCCTCGGTGGCGGGGACGCGTTTGACGGAGTGGACGCCGGCCTCGAAGGCCAGTTCGTTCCAGACGCCTTGGCCCTGGACGTTGATGGTGGCGCCGCGGATCCCGCCGGCGCCGGGCTCGGGGACCAGGTCGAGGAGTTCGAAGGACCACCCTCGCTTGGCGGCGTACTTCTGGTAGATGCCCAGGAGGTCGGCGGCCCAGAGGCAGGCCTCGTCGCCCCCGGTCCCGGCGCGGACCTCGAGGATGACCGACCCGACCTGGTTGTCGTCGGCGGCGAGGAGGAGGGCGATGGCCTGATCGACGGCGTCGGCGGCCTGGGCCTCGAGCCGGCGGGCCTCGTCGCGGGCGAGGTCGGCGAACTCGGGGTCGTGCGGTCGGGCGAGTTCGCCCCGGAGCTGCGAGAGCTGGTCGGCGGCGTCCTTGTACCGGCGGAAAGCCCGGGCGGCGGGCTCGATGGCGGCCTTGCGGATCGAGAGGGCGCGGACGCGCTTGTGGTCGGCGAGGACGCCGGGGTCTTCGAGCATGGCCGAGAGGTCGGCGTGCTGCGCGTCGAGGTCGGCGAGTTTGAGGAGGACGGCGGGGGGCACGCCGGCGGCGAGGGGTTCGGGGTCCGGGCTCACGCTCAACGATACCCGTGCGGGGCGTGCCCGACACGGGCGGCGGCGGAGCGGGGGGGCGTGCACCTCGGTACGCTTGGGCCGGTATACGCGTGGGCGTTGGACCGGGGGGGTGCGGCGGCGGAAGGAGCCTTGAACTCGTGGGCGATGCGATCGATATCCGGGGGGTGCGAAAGACATTCGGGAGCAAGGTCGCGGTGGCGGGGCTGGACCTGGTGATCCCGGAAGGTTCGTTGTACGCGTTCATCGGCCCCAACGGGGCGGGGAAGACGACGACGATCCGGATGATCATGTCGATTATTTTCCCGGACGCGGGGGAGTTGACGGTGCTGGGGCGCCGGTCGGCGGTGGAGAGCAAGGACCGGATCGGCTACTTGCCGGAGGAGCGTGGGCTGTACCGCAAGATGCGGGTGGGGGGGTTCCTGAACTTCATGGGGCGTCTCAAGGGGATCGACGCGGGCGCGCTGGACCGCGCGGTGCGGGAGTGGCTGGGCCGCGTGGGCCTCGGGGACGTGTACGGGAAGAAGTGCGAGGAGCTGTCGAAGGGGATGCAGCAGAAGGTGCAGTTTATTTCCGCGGTGATCCACAAGCCGGACCTGATCATCCTGGACGAGCCGTTCAGCGGGCTGGACCCGGTGAACCGGAGGCTGTTGAGGCAGTTGATCGAGGAGGAGCACGCGGCGGGCCGGACGGTGATTTTCTCGACGCATGCGATGTTCGAGGCGGAGCAGTTGTGCGACCGGGTGTTCATGATCCACAAGGGTGAGAAGGTGCTCGACGACCCGCTGTCGACGGTGTGGGAGCGGTACGACCCCCGGACGATCGTGGTGGAGCCGGCGGGGCATCTCTCGGGCGTGGACCTCGCCCCGCTGCAGAGGTTGGCGGGTGTGGAGCGGGTGGATCGGGGCGGGACGGGGATCGAGGTGACGGTGCGTGAGGGCGCGGACCAGAGCGAGGTGCTGGGTGAGGTGGCCCGCGCGGTGCGTGCGGTGAAGGTGGAGCTCAAGAGGCCGAGCCTGGAGGACATTTTCATCCAGCTGGTAGGCGAGGACGCGGAGCCCGCGGACCGTGAGGCGGCGGGGCAGGGGTCTGGGGTGGGGGCGGGTGCGGAGAGGAGCGTGTCGGTTGGGTAAGACGCTGATTATCGCGTGGCGCGAGTTCATCGCGACGATCGCGACGAAGGGGTTTGTGCTGGGGATCGTGCTCCCGCCGGTCTTGATCGCGGGGGTGATGGTGCTGATGCCCAGGCTGATGAGCAAGGCGGCGCCGAAGATCGAGGGGGAGATCGTGGTGATCGACCGCTCGGGGCGGGTGGGCGAGCGGATGAAGCAGAGCTTTACGCCCGAGGCGATCGCGGCGAGCATGGCGGCGGCGGCGGTGCGGCAGGGGGCGGTGCCCGACGGCGGGGCGGGGCTCCCGCCGGTGGATGCGGCGTCCGGTGTGACGATGAGGCTGCTGGACCCCGGCTCGGACGTGGACGCGGAGCGGTCGAAGGTGCTGGTCGCGACGGGCGGCGGGAAGGGCGGGGGCGCGGACTCGCGGCTGGCGGTGGTGGTGATCCCGGCGGACGTGGTGGAGGCGGGCGCCGGCGCGGCGGGCGGGGGAGGGACGCCGGCGGTGGTGGAGGTGCTCCACGCGCCGAAGCTGGATTTCCGCTGGATCGAGCACATCAACCGGGCGGTGGGGCGGGCGGTGGTGGACACGCGGCTCTCGGAGGGCGGCCTGGACGCGGCGAAGATCCGCGGGCTGATGGCCCCTCCCATGATGCAGGCGCTGGCGGTGACGAAGGAGGGCGACGTCCGGACGAACGAGGCGACGAAGCTGCTCCTGCCCGGGGCGTTCATGCTGCTGCTGTGGATCAGCGTGTTCACGGCGGGGCAGTACCTGCTCACGTCGACGATCGAAGAGAAATCGAGCCGGGTGATGGAGGTGATCCTGTCGGCGGCGTCGCCCATGCAGGTGCTCTCGGGGAAGATCGTGGGCCAGGCGGCGGTGGGGATGTTGATCCTGGGGTCGTACGCGGCGGCGGGCCTGGCGGGCCTGGTGTCGTACAGCATGCTGGGGCTGATCGACCCGACGAACCTGGTGTACCTGGTGGTCTACTTCCTGATCGCGTTCGCGAGCATCGCGTGCCTGTTCGCGGCGGTGGGCAGCGCGGTCAGCGACATGCGAGAAGCGCAGTCGCTCATCGGCCCGCTCATGATCGTGGTCATGATCCCGATGATGCTGTGGTTCCCCATCCTGCACAACCCCAACTCGGTGTTCGCGCAGGTGTGCAGCTTCGTGCCCCCGATCAGCCCGTTCATCATGGTCCTGAGGCTGGCGGGGAGCGAGCCGGTCCCGGTGTGGCAGATCCCCGCGTCGATGATCTTCGGCGTGGTGACCGTCGTGGTGCTGGCCTGGGCGGCGGCGAAGATCTTCCGGATCGGGATCCTGATGTACGGGAAGCCGCCGGACTTCCGGACGCTGATCAAGTGGGTCCGGATGGCATGAGCCCCGCGCGACGCCGGGCGGAGGCGTTGGACGCCCTGACGCTCTACGAGGCGTGCGTGACGGACGCCCCGGCGTTCGTGGCGTTCGCGGCGGCGGTGCACGGCGGATCGCCCCGCGTGCTGCGCGAGGATTTCAGCGGGAGCGGTGCGGTGGCTCGGGCGTGGGCGGCCTCGGCGCCGTCCCGGCGGTCGGTCGCGGTGGACCTGGACGCCGCGGTGCTGCGCCGGGCGTCGGGCCGCGGGGTGCGGGCGGTGCGGGGGGATGCCGCGGCGTGCACGGTCGGGGCCGACATCATCACGGCGACGAACTTCCCGCTGGGGTATTTCCACGGGCGTGACGGGCTGGTCGCGTACCTCCGGCGCGCGCTCGCGTGCCTGCGTCCCGGCGGCGTGTTCATCGCCGACACCTACGGGGGATCGGGGGCATACCGGACGGGCGTGACGCGTCGGACGGTGAGGCTTCCCGGCGGAGGCCGGGTGCGGTACCACTGGGAGCAGCGCTCGGCGGACCCGGCGAGCGGCCGGGTCGTCGACGCGATCCACTTCGACATCCTCGGGCCCCGAGGTCGGGTCGTGCGTCGCTTGCGCGACGCGTTCGTGTACGACTGGCGGCTATGGTCGCTCCCCGAGCTTCGCGACGCGATGGGCGAGGCGGGCATGGGCACGGCGGAGGTGTACGACCGACTGGGCGACGCCCTGGACAGCGAGGGGCGGCTGTACGTGAGGCCCAAGCCGGCGGGCGAGCCGTTCGAGGACGATTACGTGGCGTACGTCGTGGGGCGGCGGGGCCGTACACTCGCGGCGAGATGACGAGCGAGCGCGAACAGGCCCGAACGCTGGTGTGCGTCCCGATCATGGTCGAGGACGTGGAGGGGGCGCTCCGGCGTGCGGGCGAGGCCGCGGACGCGGGGGCGGACCTGGTCGAGTTCCGTGTGGACGGGCTGCTCGGCGGGTCTTCGGGGGGTGGGGCCGGGGAGGGCGACGTGGTCGCGGGGCTGGTTTCGCGGTGCCGGTTGCCGTGCGTGGTGACGTGCCGGTCGGCGTCGGAGGGTGGGCTTTACGACGGGGACGACGCGGAACGGGTGGCGATGTACGAGCGCGTTACGGCGGGGGTCCGCGAGGGCGAGCACGCCCCGAGGTACATCGACGTGGAGCACGCCGCGTACGCCCGGTCGGCGAACCTGCGTCAGAAGGTGAACCTCGGGGTCGAGCACCCCGGGCAGGTGCGGGGGGTGTCGACGGGGCTGGTGCTCTCGTTCCACGACTTCAAGGAGAGGCCGGCGGACCTTTCGAGGCGAGTGCTGGCGATGTCGTCCGAGCCGGCGTGCGCGGTGGTGAAGGTGGCGTACCGGGCGCGGTCGCTGCGGGACAACCTGGAGGCGTTCGAGGCGGTGCGTGGGGCGATCAAGCCGACGATCGCGCTGGCGATGGGCGAGTTCGGGCTGATGTCGCGCGTCCTGGCGCCGAAGTTCGGCGGGTTCCTGACGTTCGCGAGCCTCGCCGGCGGGGAAGAGACGGCGCCGGGGCAGCCCTCGATCGGCGAACTGCTGGGGCAGTACCGGTTCCGCGCCATCGGGCGTCGGACGGCGGTGTACGGCGTGATCGGGTGGCCCGTGGGGCACTCGATGTCGCCCCTGGTCCACAACGCGGGGTTCGGGGCGGTCGGGTTCGACGGGGTGTACCTGCCGCTGCCGGTGGCGTCGGGCGGGGACGCGGAGGGCGCGTACGCGAGTTTCAAGGCGAGCGTGCTGGAGCTGGTGCACGACGAGCACCTGGACTTTCGCGGGGCGAGCGTGACGATCCCGCACAAAGAGAATCTGGTGCGGCTGGCGCGTGAACGGGGCTGGGCGCTCGACGCGGTCTCGGCGGGGATCGGGGCGGGCAACACGCTCTCGGTCGAGCGCGACGGCGCGGGGCGGTTCGTGTCGGCGCGGGTGTTCAACACGGACGCGCCGGCCGTGGCGGCGTGCGTGCTCGAAGCGGCGGGGCGGTCGGACCTCGCGGGCGTGACGGCGGCGGTGATCGGGGCGGGCGGGGTCGGCCGGGCGGCGGCGTACGCGCTGGCCGACGCGGGCGCGAGGGTCGTCGTGTTCAATCGGGACCTCGAGCGGGCGGCGCAGGTGGCGTCGGAGGTCTCGCGCGGGCTGGGCGGCGGGCGCGTGGTGGTGGCCGAGCCGATGGGGAGGCTCGCGGAGACCGACGCCGGGGTGTTCGTGAACGGGACGCCGGTGGGGATGAGCGGCGGGCCCGACCCGGGGGGGTGCGTGATCCCGGCGGTGGTGCTGGAGGCCGGCGGAAACCGCCGGGCCGCACCGATCGTATTGGATACGGTGTACAACCCGGTGCGGACGCCCTTGCTCGCGGCGGCGGGGCGTGCGGGCTGGCGGACGGTCGATGGGGTGTCGATGTTCGTCCGGCAGGCCGAGGCGCAGTTCTGGGCGTGGACGGGTGTTGAGCCGCCGGGCGGGCTGTTCGATCGGTTGGTGCGGGAGCGGCTGGCGTTGAAGGGATGAGGAGGGCGGGGGCGTCGGGTGAGGGAGAAGGGAATCGGGATGCTGAACCGGCCCGTGCTGTTCCCTGACCTGTACCCGTGGTACGTGCTCGCCGCGGCGCTCGACGTGATGCTGACGTACGTGGTGCTGATGCTGGGCGGGTGGGAGGTCAACGCGCTGGCGGACTGGGTCATCCGGTCGCACGGGCTGCCGGGGATGCTGTGGTTCAAGTTCCTGACCGTGGTGGTTGTGGTCGGGGTGTGCGAGTACGTCGGTCGTCGGCGGCACACGACGGGGCGACGTCTGGCCGTGGCGGCGGTGGCGATCAGCTTCGTGCCCGTGGCGGCGGCGCTGGGGCAGTTCGCGGTGGCGGGGGCGGCGCGGGCGGCCTGAGGCGGCTTATTCGTCCCCGAACCCGCTCGTCCGCAGGATCGTCTTGAACGAGTCGCTGAAGACGAAGTTGAACGCGGGGAGTGTGGTGCCCGCGGTGTTGTGGTCGGCGTGGCTGAAAACGATGTCGGCGGCCCCGATCGTCTCGAAGACGCCCGGCGCCGTCGGGGAGGCGATCTCGATGGTGGTCGAGGTCGAGGCGCCCTGGGTGTCGAGGTGCAGGATCGTGGCCGAGTAGCGGAGCGTGTCGCCCGGGGCGGCGTCGCGGGCGAGTTCGGCCTTCCCGATCTTGGCGAGGATGACCTTCTCGCGGAAGACGCGGGCGTGCCCGACGAGGATGCCCGCGGTCTGGGCGACGCCCTCGAGGATGAGCGAGGCGGGCATCACGGGGAACGCGGGCGAGCCGTCACGTGCGGGGAAGTGGTCGTGGAGGTGCTCCTCGGCCATGGAGACGTTCTTGACCGCGACAAGACGCCGACCGGGTTCGAGGTGGGTGATCCTGTCGATCCACATCCAGCGCATGCGGGTCTCTCGGCGTCGGGCTCTGATCGGCGGGCCGGGGGAGTGGGTGGAAGGAGTGCGTGCGGGGGGTCAGCCCGACGCGAGCTTGCGCTCGACAAACTTGACGACGGCGTCCACGGTGAAGACCTCGGCGACCTTCTTGACCTGCGGGTCGGCCTCGAACCCCGAGAAATCAACGTGGGGCAGGCGGGACTTGAGCGTGGCGATCCCCTCGGGGGTGACCTTCCCGTCCTTGACGAAGTTGGCGTGCTGCGAGAGGTTCTCGGGGAAGAGCTCGCCCTGGGCAATGTTCAGCCCGAAGGCCTGCTGGAGCTTGAACACGATGTCGAGGAAGTCGATCGACTCGGCGCCGAGGTCGGTGGTGAGGCGGGCTTGCGGCGTGACGTCCTCGTCGTCGACGGCGAGCGCGTCCACGAGGATCTCTTTGACTTTCGCGTAAATCTCGTCTCGCGTCATGCGGCGTTCCCCGGGTGAATGGCCCCGGCGGTACCCCTTCGGGCCGGCGGGCGGTCGAGCGCAATGCTAGCCGTCAGGGTGCGGTTTGGACAGCGGCGGGGTGAAGTTCCCGGCCATGGAGCGAGGCGGGCCGCAGCGTGAACCGCCCGGACGCCGCGATCGAGCCGCCGGCGTCCGCGGTGCCGGTGTGGTCGGTGACGGTGGCCTCGCCTTTGAACTCGACCGAGCCGTCGGGGTGTTCCGCGGTGCGTTCGACGCGGACCCGCAACGCCGACCCGGGCGGAACGAACCGGCCGAACTTGAGCCCCCGGACGCGGGCGAGGACCAGGGGCGGTCGGCGGCGCGAGCCGGGATCGATCAGCTCTCGGGCGGCCTGCACGAGCGATTCGAGCATGAGCACACCGGGGAGGATGGGGAACCCCGGGAAATGGTCCTGGAGGTACTCCTCGGCGGCGGAAACGTTCTTGACCGTGACGATGTGGTCGGGGGAGCGTTCGAGGACGGCGTCGATGAGGCCGAAGTGCATGAGGGATGGTACAGGGCGGGCCGGGTCGGCGGTGATGCAACGAGAAAGGCCCGGGACGGATGGTCCCGGGCCTGGTGTGAGTCTGGTTGAGATGGCGTGGTCCGTGAAGGGGGGCGTTAGTTCCCGCCGCGGGGCCTGCGGCGTTGACCGTCGCCGCCCGCGTCGCCGCCGCCACCACCGCCCGCGCCGCCGCGGCCGCCGGGTCCGCCCTGACCGCCTTGGCCGCCGGGCCCCCCGCCCATGCGACCGCCGCCGGGGCCTCGCATGCCCTCGTCCTCACCGCCGGAGGGGAGGCGTTGGGCTTGCTCGGGGGTGAGCACGCCCTTGATCTTGTCCTCGGTGCTGCGGCCGAGGTCGCGCTTGCGCCGGCGGAGGTCGGCGGCGGGCGAGTCCTGGTCGCCCATGAAGTTCATCATGGACTCGAAGTTCATCTCCATCTCGTCCTTCTCTTGCTGAGCGGCGAGACGGGCGTTGACGGCGGCGAGCTCGCGGGCGTAGGTCTCGCGGAGCTCGCTGATGGCGGTCTTCTGGTCCGGCGTGAGGTCCCCGAAGCCGGCGGCCGCGTCGAGCTGGCGGGAGACGCGCGTGGTGTTGTAGATCTGCGGGAAGCTGAGCTTCTGGATCTGGTCGGTGAACGCGGCACGCTTGTCCTCGGGGAGGGCGGCGGCGATCTGGGTGGCGTACCGCTTGTTCACGTCGCGGAGGCGGACCGAAGCCTGGCGGCCTTTCTCGATCATCTTGTTGATCTTGTCGGCGTCGAGGTTCTGGAAATCCTGGAACCCGCGGAAGTTCTCCATCATCTTGGTGCCCTCCGCCATCAGTTCCTCCTGGATCCGCTGGCGGCTGACGATCTCGCGGTCGAGCTCGGCCTCGTACTGATCGAGGATGGGGGTGAGGGCGGTCTTGGCGCCGTTGGTCAGTTCGAGCTTGTCGACGACCGAGAGGAGGTTGACGCGCTCGCCGCTCATGAAGCCGGCGTCGAGGCGGGTCTCGCGCCGCTGGGCGCGTTCAAACTTGGGCCAGCGCTCCTGCTGCTCGGGGGTGCACAGGTCCTTGAGCTCGGTCATGAAGTTCCGCTCGATGTCGCCCCGGAGCTTGGTGAGCTTCTCGGTGGACTCGCGCATCCCGCGCATCATGACGGACCAGTCGCCCGTCTCGCGGGCCTCGTCGCGCAGGCGGTTCTGGTTCTCGCGGAACTTCTCGGCCTCGGCGGTGTACTGCTCCTGCATGCCCTCGAGGATGGCCTTGGCGGCGTCTTTCTGCGAGGCTTCGAGGCCGAGGATCTCGGCGGCGCGGTCGATATCGCGGGTCGTCACGGGCGCCAGGAGCATGTCGCCGCCCCCGCGCATCCCGCCCATCCCCCCGAACATCTCCATCATGCCCCGCCCGCCTTGGGCGTGGGCCGTGGCGGCGGGGAGCGAGAGGGCGGCGCCCGCGGCGATGGCCAGACCAAGGCCCGCGGTGAGGCGAACAACCGACGTACACAGCGCTCGAACGATCATGCGATAGCTCCCATGTCAGAAACAGTCGGCCGAGGATCGACCGCCCTGCGGGTGGACGGTCGCGGGGCACCCCCCGCAACAGGACCCGTCCGGTACGGTATAACGCCGTTCACGCGGCGATGTTGCAGGGCTCGCGTACGGATTTTGTACGATCACGATCGAGTCCGGGGGGCCCTGTCGGTTTGTGAGTGCGGAGCGATCCGAGGAGCTTCTTTCGATGAATGCGACAGGACGATCGGTGTTGGTGGCGTGGGCGTTGGTGTCTTCGGCGGGGCTGGCGGTGAGGGCGGACGTGGAGCCCAACGCGGGGATGCTGCGGTGGCCCGACGTGTCGGCGACGCAGATCGTCTTTAGTTACGCGAACGACCTGTGGGTGGTGCCCAAGGCGGGCGGGCTCGCCCAGCCCGTGGCGGGGCCGCCCGGGCAGGAGACGTTCCCCAAGTTCAGCCCGGACGGGAGATCAATCGCGTTCGTGGGGAACTACGACGGGAACCGCGACCTGTACACGATCCCCGTGGGCGGGGGCATCCCGACGCGGGTGACGCACCACCCCGTGGGCGAGACGCTGTGCGATTGGTCCCCGGACGGGACGTCGCTGATGTTCCTGAGCAACGCGATGGCGGGCCTGGCTCGGCAGTCGCAGTTGTTCACGGTGCCGGTGGGCGGGGGCGCGTACGAGCGGCTTCCGGTCCCGTACGCGGGGTTCGGGTCGGTCTCGCCGGACGGGCAATGGCTGGCGTACACGCTGCACTCGACGGACACGCGGACGTGGAAGCGGTACCGGGGCGGGATGGCGACGGACGTGTGGCTGTTCAACCTGCGGGACAAGTCGAGCCGGCGGATCACGGACTTCGAGGGGACGGACACGCTGCCGATGTGGGTGCCCGGGGGCGACGGGAAGGTGGTGTATTACCTCTCGGACGCGGGCCCGGAGCACCGGCTCAACATCTGGGCGTACGACGTGGCGGCGAGGACGCGGGAGCAGGTGACGTTCTTCAAGGACGACGACGTGCGGTGGCCCTCGGTCGGGCCCGGGGGTGACGGGCGCGGGGAGATCGTGTTCCAGCTGGGCAGCCGGCTGATGCTGCTGGACCTCTCGTCGAGGCGGGCGGCGGAGGTGAAGGTGCGCATCCCGGGCGACCGCCCGCAAGTCCGCGAGCGGATGGTGGACGCGTCGCGGAACGTGCAGTCGGCGTCGATCTCGCCCAACGCCAAACGGCTGGCGATCCAGGCGCGCGGGGACGTGTGGACGGTGCCGGTGAAGGAGGGCGTGGTCCGGAACCTGACGCGGACGAGCGGGGTGGCCGAGCGGACGCCCTCGTGGAGCCCGGACGGGGCGTGGATCGCGTATTTCTCCGACGAGACGGGGGAGTACGAGCTGTGGGTCCGTCCCAGCGACGCGAGGCCGGCGGAGGAGAAGAAGGACGAGCCCAAGAAGGACGAGCCGAAGAAAGACGACGCGAAGAACGAGGACGCCGCGAAGGTGGCGGGGGGGGATAAGCCCGCGGACCCTGTGGAGGGCCAACCCGCTGAGGCGTCTCGGGCGCCGCGGAAGTTGACCGATCTCGGGCCGGGGTACCGCAACGCGCCGACGTGGTCCCCCGACGGGAAGTGGATCACGTACTCGGACGACGCGGGGAACCTGTGGCTGACGTCGTTCCCCGGCGGTGAGACCAAGAAGCTCGACCAGGACCCGTGGATGTCGGGGATGGGCGTCAGTTGGTCGCACGACAGCGCGTACGTGGCGTACGCGCGGGGGGACGAGGGCAACCGCAACCAGGTGATCTGGATCGCCGACGTGGCGAGCGGCGAGAAAAAGGCCGTCACGTCGCGGCTGTTCAGCAGCTACGCGCCGGCGTTCGACCGCAAGGGCGAGTGGCTGTTCTTCGCGAGCCAGCGCGCGATCAACAACCCGCAGTACAGCGACCTGGACAACACGTACGCCTACCGCGAGAGCGCGGTGCTGTTGATGGCGCCGCTGCGCTCGGACGTCAAGAGCCCGTGGCTCCCCAAGAGCGACGAGGAGACGGTCAAGAAGGACGCGAAGAAGCCCGAGCCGAAGAAGGACGAGGGCAAGAAGGATGAAGGCAAGAAGGACGACGAGAAGAAGAACGGGGGCGACGCCGCGGCGGACGACGGGGTGAGCGGCTCGTGGGCGGGCACGGTCAAGGGCTCGGGGGGCCCGTTCCCCCCGGGCGGGCTGCCCATCACGATGACGATGACGCTGGGCGAGGGCGGGTCGGTGAGCGGCTCGATCTCCTCGGTCATGGGCGTCGGGTCGTTCACGGGCTCGTACGCGAAGGAGACCGGGCGGATCGAGATCACGGTGACCGTCGGCCCGTCGGTCGTCACGATGTCGGGGACGCTCAAGGACGGGCAGATCACCGGGACCTTCCAGGCCGGCGAGATGGTGGGGGAGTGGAACGCGACGCGGTCGGCCAAGGCCGCGGGCGAGACCAAGGACGAGGCCAAGGGCGAGGGCGGGAAGAAGGACGACGCGAAGGCCGCGGAGAAGAAGCTGGTGATCGAGTTCGAGGGGCTGGAGCGTCGGGCGATCCAGCTGCCGCTGGCGGCGGGCGGGTTCTCGCAGCTCGCCGTGGCCGACGGGGAGAAGTTGATCTTCAACCGCACGTCGTCGCGCGGCGGTGAGACGGGGATCCGGATCTACGACTACAAGGCCGACGAGAAGGAAGAGAAGTCGGTCACGGCCGGGGGCGGGTTCCAGATGACGCCCGACGGGAAGAAGCTGCTGGTGGGCCGAGGCGGCGGGAACCTGACCGTCGTGGACGCGGCGGCGGGCGGGGGCAAGGCGCAGGCCGTCTCGACGGCGGGGATGAACACACGCGTGGATCCCCGGGCCGAGTGGGCCCAGATCCTCGCCGACGCGTGGAGGCTGCAGCGCGACCTGTTCTACGAGGACGGGCTGCACGGGGTGGATTGGGCGAAGGTCCGCGGGCACTACACGGCGATGCTCCCCGACGCGGCCACCCGCGAGGACGTGAACTGGATCATCGCGGAGATGATCTCCGAGCTCAACGTCGGGCACGCCTACCTGGGGAACCCGGGCGACGTCGAGGGGCAGCCTTCGGTCGGCGTCGGGCTTCTGGGCTGCGACTTCGAGCTGGTCAAGGGCGACGGCGGCACGGCGTACCGGGTCGCGAAGGTCCACGAGGGCGGGCCCTGGGACGCCGACGCGCGCGGGCCCCTGAGCCAGCCCGGCGCCGGGATCAAGGTCGGCGACTTCGTGCTCGAGGTCAACGGCGAACCGATCGATACGTCCAAGGACCCCTACGCGGCCTTCGTGGGCACCGCGGGCCGCGTCGTCGCGCTCACCGTCAACGATCGGCCCGCGATCGACGGGAAGGAGCGAGAGGTCCTTGTACGCACCATCGGGAGCGAGCAGGACCTGCGCTACCGCGGGTGGATCGAGTCCAAGCGGGCCTACGTCGAGGAGAAGTCCGGCGGACGCATCGGGTACATCTACGTGCCCAACACCGGCGTCGACGGGCAGAACGACCTGTACCGCCAGTTCATCGGGCAGCGTGAGAAAGACGCGCTCCTGATCGACGAGCGGTGGAACGGCGGCGGGCAGATCCCCAACCGCTTCATCGAACTGCTCAACCGGCCCATCACCAACTACTGGGCCCGCCGGCACGGGAACGACTGGACCTGGCCCCCCGACGGGCACCAGGGGCCCAAGGCCATGCTCATCAACGGGCTCGCCGGCTCGGGCGGGGACATGTTCCCCTGGCTCTTCCGCCACCACAACCTCGGGAAACTCATCGGGACCAGGACCTGGGGCGGTCTCGTGGGCATCACGGGCAACCCGCAGTTCATCGACGGCGGGTCCATCACCATCCCCTCCTTCGGGTTCTACAAGAACGACGGGACTTGGGGCGTCGAGGGGCACGGCGTCGACCCCGACATCGAGGTCATCGACGACCCGGCGCTGATGTGGAACGGCGGCGACCCCCAGCTCGACGCGGCGATCGAGCACCTCCTCGAAGAACTCAAGACCAAGGCCTACACCCCGCCCGCGAGGCCCGGCAGCCCGACCTACCGGCGCGGCATGGGCATCGAGGACAAGGACAAGTAGCCGCGAGTCTCGCCGCGACGGGCGGTGATCCCCGGTTCATCACGTCCACACGCGGGCTCCTCGTACGAGGGGCCCGCTTTTCGTTGGTCGCGGCGCGGCGGGAGACCCGACGGGCGGGCGGTGCGGAACGGGCCTCAACGAGGGTCGCTGCTCGGCGGTGAGGGGCTCTGGGGCGGCGTCATCCCGTTGTGGCTCTCGTGGCTCGCCGTGTGGAGCCGGCGCGACTCGGCGACCAGCGAGGCCACCTCCGCGTCGTTGAGCCTCGAAAGGCCCGCCTCGGCGGCGATGGTGTGCAGGCCCGAGCGGTCCTGGACGTGCAGTCGTTCCAGGAGCAAGGTCTGGTGCCACTGGACGGTGCGCTGGCTCTTCCCGAGTTTCAGGGCGATCGACTGCGTGCCGAGCCCCTGGGCGATGAGCACGAGCGTGTGGAGTTCGATGGGCATCAGCGACGAGAATCGGCCCAGGTCGTGGTGATGGGCCGTGACGCGCCGGGGCGAGGCCGCCGACCCGGTGTCGCGCGACCCTTGGAAGTTGGGCCAGGGCAGCGCCGGGGCGACGACGCAGCGGACCACGGGCGTGCCGGCCTGGGGCAGGTGGACGGTCCGGCACCAGTGGCCCCGGATCATCCCGTTGAGGGTCCCAGCGGTCCCCGTGGCGGAACACGAGAGCGCGAAGGTCGTCCGCTCCGCCGCCATCGCGACACCGAAGAGGTGTTCGAGATGCAGGGGCTGGCCAGGGGCGGGCGTTCGATCCGGGGTGAGGAGCCATCGTCCGCAGGCCTCGGAGTTCGACGCGACGATCCCGTCGGTTAGGAGGTGAAACCAGACCGCGTCGGGGTCCGCGAGGTCGCCGTCGGCCCGGACGTGGGCCGTCTCGGGGCTCGCCGGGGCATGGTCGGTGGGAGCACTCTGGAGCAGGTTGGTGGCTCGGGGGATCACAGGGGAAGGGGCCCTCATAAGGGATAGCGACATCCCGGAGGGTCCTGACCCGAGATTTCGAAAGATTCAGCACGAACCGGGGAAAGACCGGGGGTGAGCGGTCCTCGGGTCGGTCCAAATGAAAACGCCCGGCGAGAACAGTCTCGCTCGGGCGTCCTGGAGGTTTGGGATGTCGCCGGTCGCCGGGCAGCCCGGGTCCGCGTGGCGGGGAGAGGCGTGGACGAGGTCGGGCGGATCAGCAGCCCGCGTCGAGGGCGTTCCGGTAGGCGTCGAGATCGAAGAAGTCGATGAAGCCGTCGCCGTCGTAATCACCCTTCTCGGTCCCGTCGAGCCACTCGCCGAGGAAGAGGTCAAAGTCGAAGAAGTCGAGGAAGCCGTCGCAGTCGAGGTCGGGGGCGCAGAGGGAGAGCTGGGCGGGCTCGGAGATGAGGACGCCGCAGGGGGTGGTGACGACGCAGTCGTACTCGCCCGCGTCCTCGGGGCGGACGAAGATGTCCACGTAAGAGGAGGAGGTCGCGTTGGGGATCGGGTCGCCGTCCTTGCGCCACTGGAAGGTGGCGCCTGGGAAGTTGGTCGCGACGCCGAACCCGGCGGGGTACCCGAAGCAAGCCAGGATGTCTTCGGGTTGGCTGGTGATGACGGGGACGGGCGGGGCCGTGTCGAGGGTGATGGTGCGGACGATGGTGTTCCCGTTGGGGTGGCGGCCCGGGCCGCCGGTGGGGAGCCCGTCGGCGTCGGTGGCGGTGCTGGTGCCGTTGCTGTCGATGAACTCGACGCGCATCCCGGTGAGCAGGGGCAGGGGGTTGACCAGCTCGATGGTGTAGATCGCGAAGACGGGGTTGGCGCCGGTCGCGACGACCGACCCGTCGCCCGCGATGGTGAGCGTGGGGGCGGTGCCGGCGGTGGCGACGCCGTTGGCGTCGGCGACCTGCGCGGTGGCGGTGACGGGGGTCAGGACGGTCCAGTTGGCGGTGACGTCGCCGTTGTTGGCGAGCCCGTCGCAGAAGGTGTTGGTGTTGTCCCCGGTGACCGAGATCCGCAGGCGGCCGGTGGTCATGTTCCCGCTGAACGAACCCCCGGAGTAGACGGTGACGCGGAGGCGTCCGGCGGCTTCCTGAGCGCGGGCGGAGGACAGCTCGAAGGCGACGGTGGCGGTGGGCGAGAGGTCGCCCCCGCCCGAGCACAGGCCCAGGGCCCAGCCCGTCGCGGGGTTGGTGTCGATCATGAACGAGGGCAGGAACGACCCGCCGCAACCCTGCGAGTACGTCGCGGTGGCCTGGGTAAGCGCGGCGCGGGTGAACCCGCACTCGACGCCGGCGGACGCGACGGCGGAGGCCGCGCACGCGACCCCGCACGCCAGAACCCGCCCAGTGACACGAGAATCAAACCTGTGCATATTCAATCTCCTCTCCGTCCACGGTCTTGTGGGTGAATCGACAGTACGGGCGTTGTCCCACCGAAAGGTGAGCCGTGGTCCGTCCTCCGGCAAGCCGTACGTCCAGGCGGGCGCAAGAGTTCCGCGCCGGGGGCTGTTTGGGCGGATGGTGCCGTCTGGGCCGGGCCTCGCAACGACCCAGAAGCAAGTTTGGGTTCCGTACCCTCGGCCCCGGGTCCGCGCCGGGCGTCACGGGTCATGGCCCGCACCCCGCCTCGTAGAGGTCGATAAAGGCCCCGAAGTCGAAGAAATCGATGAACCCGTCACCGTCCATGTCGGCGGCCGGGAGCCCGCCCTGGAACGCCGCGGTGAACGCCGCGAGGTCCATCGCGTCGAGGAACCCGTCGCAGGTCAGGTCGACGGGGCACCCGATGACCCGGGCGACGCGGGAGAGGGCGACGCCGCAGGGGGTCGCCACGACGCACTGATAATCACGCGCGAAGGCGGCGGGCTCGGCCGAGATCGTCAGCGAGGGCCCGTCGGCGCCGGTCACGGGCACGCCGTCGCGGAGCCATTGGAACGTCGCGCCCGGAGTATCCGCCGCGACCGAGAGCGTCGCCGAGCCCCCCGCGCACACCCAGTCGTCCGCGGGCTCCACGAGGATCGTCGGCCCCGCGGCGGCCTCCATGGTGAACTCGCGCAGGATCACGTTCCCATTGGCGTGACGCCCGGGACCGCCCGTCCCCAGCCCGAAATCGTCGGACTCGGCGCTCTCGGCGTTGTCGTCGAGGAAGTCGATCCGCACGCCCGTGATCCGCCCGAACGGCGCGTCGGCGATCAACTCGTAGAACGCGAACTCGGGGTTGGGCCCGCTGGCCACCACCACACCCCCGGGCAGCACCGTCAGCACCGGTGAGGGCCCGGCCCTCAGGGTGCCGTTCGAGTTCGCCGGGAACGCGCGGGCGAGAGAGGGGACCAGTGGCGACCAATCGGCGTCGACGGTCCCCAGGACGGGCATCCCGTCGGCGAAGGTGTCGCGGTGATCGCGCGTGACGGAGATCCGGAAGCGGCCGACGGTGGTCATCCCGCCGCCGCAGCACGGATGGTACTGCCCCGAGAACAGCGTGAACCGGAAGGGCGCGTGGGCGAGGGGCGCGGTGTCGCGGGCGGTCTCGAAGACGAGCGCTTCACCCGCGGTCTCGTCGCCGCCGGCGAAGCAGTTGCCCAGGGCCCACGCGGTGAACGGGTTGCCATCGACGACGTACGCCGGCGCCCACCACCACGCGCACTGCTGCGTCCACGTCGCGGTCGCGTGCTGGAGCCGCACCGGGGTGAGGGCGCACTGCCCGCACGCCTCCCCCGCGGCGAACACGCCGAGCCCGAGGATCGCGGCGGAACGAACAAGACCACCCGACGGACGGACCGTGACCATGGCACACGCTCCTCATGTGCGGCGACAACGGTGCGTGCGGAGGGTCACGCGCGCCCCGGGAGATACGCCCGGGGCTCAACTGGGCTTCGATTCGGGATCGATCGCGGCGGGGTTGCGGCGAAGACGGGCGTAAACCCTTACACGGCTTCCATGCCCGGCTCGGGCGACGCCGCGGGCTCGACACCCGCGCCCGCTTCGAGCACGATCGTCCCGTCGTGAAGGTCCTGACGCACCACCACCCGGCGGTCCCGCACCAGGGTCAACAGCGCGAGGAACAAGCCCACCGCCTGCGCCCGCGTCCGCCCCTTGAATATCGCGTTGAACTCGACCCGCCCACCCCCACCCCCGCCCCCGCCCCCTCCCGTCCCGTCCATCCCCTCGCCGTCCGTCCGCCCGGCCCGCGCGATGAAATCCACGATGTCCGCCGCGTGGAGTTCGATCGGCGTGTCGTCGTAGACCACCGTGTGGTCCCCGAGCCGGTCGATGTTGATCGTCTCCATCACCCGGCGGAACGCCTCGGCGAGGTCGACCAGCCCGAGCTCGTCCGCGTCGATGTCGGCGGGCGAGGCGTCGTCCGCCTCGGGCGCGTGCTCGGGCTTCTTGGGTGAGGCGGGGAAACGGGCGGTCCATTCGTCGGCCCGACGCTCCAGCGAGGTCGCCGCGTCGCGGTACTGCTTGTACGCGAGCAACTGACGCACCAGCTCCGCGCGGGGGTCCTGCGTGTCCTTGGCCGGGGCGTCGGCCTCGTCCACCGGCGCCGTCGGCGCGGGCGTGAGCATCCGCGCCTTGATCTCCGTCAGCGTCGCCGCCATGACCAGAAACTCGCCCGCGGCCTCGATGTCGACCGCGTCCACCTGCGCGAGGAACTCGATGTACTGCGCGGCGATGACCCCCACCGGGATGTCGTGCGGGTCCACCTCGTTCTTGCGGATCAGGTACAACAGCAGATCGAGCGGGCCCTCGAAGGCGTCCAGGCGAACGCGGTAATCCTCCGTCAGCATGATCGTCCTCCGTCTCGTCCGGCCTCCCCACGCCCCGATCCCACCCCACCCCGATCCGCCCGCGCCCGCCTCGCACGGGTGAGCGTATCCGCCCCGCGGCGCTACGATCCGGCGATGCCCAGCCACGCCCCGCGCCGGCACGATGAGATCGAGTTCGCCCGGGGGGTCTTGCGCGAGGAATCGGCGGCCGTGGCGTCCCTGGGCGACAGCCTCGCCGGGGACGCGGGGGGGCGGTTCGTCGCCGCGGTCGACCTCATCGAGGCCTGCGCCGAACGCGGCGGGACGGTCTTGACCAGCGGGTTGGGCAAGAGCGGGCTCATCGGCGCCAAGATCTCGGCCACGTTCGCCAGCCTGGGCGTCCCGAGCCACAGCGTCCACCCGTCCGAGGCGGCCCACGGCGACCTCGGCCGCTTCCGCGCGTGCGACACCGTCCTGTGCATCAGCAACAGCGGGGAGACCGACGAGGTCGTCAACCTCGCCGCCATCGTCCGGCAGGACGGGCTCCCGATCATCTCCATCACCTGCGGCCCGACCGGTGACGAGCCCGGCTGGGCCCCGCGGAGCCTCGAACGGCTCGCCACCGTCGCGCTGCGCATCGGCCGGCTGACCGAGGCCGGGTCGTCCATGGCCCCGACGACCACCACCACCGCGACGCTCGCCCTGGGCGACGCGCTGGCCCTGGCCGCCGCCCGGCGCCGCGGGTTCGGGGCCGCCGACTTCGCCCGCCGCCACCCCGGCGGGGCGCTGGGGGCTCTCCTCCGCCCGGTGACGGACCTGCTCCGGTTCGTCGTCGGGAAAAACCTCCCGGTCATCCGCGAGGACGTCACCGTCGAGTCGGCCCTCCGCGAGGCCTCGGTCGTCGCCCGGCGTCCCGGCGCCCTGCTCCTGGTCGATGGTGGGGGGGTCCTCTCGGGCATCCTGACCGACGGCGACGTCCGCCGGCTGATCCTCCGCGACCGCCGGGAGCTCGACCGCCCCGCCCGCGAGGTGATGACCCGCGCCCCGCGCACGCTCCCGCACACCGCCCTGGTCCGCGACGCCGAGCGGATGGTCCGCGAGTTCCGCCAGGACGAGATCCCCGTGGTCGACGAGTCGGGCCGCCCCGTGGGGATCCTCGACGTCCAGGACCTCGTCGCGATGAGGCTCGTGGACGGGGAACAATAAACTCTCCGGCCGATACCCGTTGCTCTCCCTGACCCCGAGGACGCCATGAGCCACCCCGCACGCGCCATCCGACTGCTGGTCCTCGACGTCGACGGCGTGCTCACGGACGGGTCGATCTGGGTGGGGCAGGACGGGTACGAACTCAAGCGGTTCCACGTCCGCGACGGGCTCGGGATCAAGATGTGGATCAAGCTGGGGTTCCACGTCGCGGTGATCTCGGGGCGGTCCAGCGCCGCGGTCCAGCACCGCATGGACGAGCTGGGCGTCGCGATGGTCTACCAGGGCGTGCACGACAAGGTCCTTTGCCTCAGCGAGATCCTGGACCGCACGGGCCTGAGCCTGGAGCAGACGGCCTACATCGGGGACGACTGGCCCGATCACGCGGCGATGCGCCGTGTCGGGATGGCCGTCGCCGTCGCCGACGCGGAGGAGCCGGTCCGCAAGGCGGCGTCGTTCGTCACCACCCGTCGCGGGGGAGAGGGGGCGGTTCGCGAGGCGATCGATTTCCTCCTCAAGCACAAGGGGACGACGGAGCAGGTCCGGCACGACGCGGGCGCCGACGGGGCCGACCTCTCCGCTTCCCGGGCGGGCGACGGCGACGCGTTGCCGATGTGAACCCCGACGGGCGTGCGCGGCGTTCGCCCTCGCACGGCGTGATTAGAATGCACCATGGCAGAACCGCGTCGGATCTCGGGGCGTGAGGCACGGAACGGTCGGGCGTTCGAGCGCGTGGGCTCGACCCGCTCGGCCGGGCTGGCGGCGGCGATCGTCGTCGGGCTGGCCCTGGCCGGGGGGTTCGGGTGGCTCATCCTCAAGGGCGCCAACCCCATCGCCAAGCCCCGCGCGGCCCAGGAGATCCCCCCGGACATCATGGGCCTGACGGCCGGCGGGCCCGGGGGCTCGGGCGTGGGGCGTGGGCTGCGGGTTGAACTGGCCGACCGCCAGGACCCCACCCGCCGATCGGCGTTGATCACCTCCGAAACGATCGAGCCCCTCGAGGCCCGCCGATACGCCGCGGGGGAGCCCGCCGCGTGGGTCTTCCTGCGGGACGGGCGCACGCTCTGGGTCCGGGCCGACCGCGGGAGGTTCGCGATGCCCGCCCGCGACCAGGCCCCCGAGCGGGGCGAGTTCGAGGGCAACGTCCTGGCGAGGGTGTTCGCGTCGGGCATGCCCGAGGCCCCCGCCACGGCGCCGGCCCTGACCGAGATCCGGGCTCAGCGGCTCGAGTTCGACCTGACCCTCCCCTCGCTGACGATCCCGGGACGCCTGAGCGTGGTCTCGGGCGCGATGAGTTTCGAGGGCGAGGACGCCCGCGCGGTCTTCGACCAGGTCCGGGAGAAAGTCGAACTCCTCCGCATCGAGCGCACGCTCGTGCTCACGTTCGACCCGGCGAACGAGGCCAAAGCGCCCCGAGAACCGGACCGGCCCGCCGCCGCCGGGGTCCAGACGCCCGCCACGCCGGGCCCCGAGGTGATCTACCAGATCACGCTCGGCGGGCCCGTCCGCGCGTCCAGGGGCGGGATCGAGGCCACGGGGCTCGGGCTCGAGGGCGTGCTGCGGACCTTCGGCAACCGCCTCCGCCCCGGCGCCATCGCGCCCTTCCCCCGCCTGTCGGCGGCGACGCCGCCCGAACCGGGCGTCACCACCCCGCCCGCGGGCGTGGAGCCCCCGGCGGGCGAACGGCCGGGCGACGTGCTCACCATCGCGTGCGAGGGCCCGCTCGAGGTCAGGCCGATCGACGACGCGGGCCCCAGGCTCGCGCGCAACGACGTCTTCGTGCGCCTGATGGGCCGCGACGACCGCCCCGCGACCGTCCGCGACGCCGGGCTCGACGCGGGGCTCTCCGCGCCGGTGATCGAGTACGCCGCGACAACGCTGGACGCGTCGGCCTCGGGCACCCTCGCCGATTCCGTCCGCGTGCGCACCGCGCGCGAGGGCGAGCTCGTCGGCCGTTCAACGACGGTGAATCTCGCGTCCAGGGTCGCGCAGATCCGCGGGGCGGGCCGGCTGACCACCGCGTCACGCGGCGAGGACGGCGGACCGGTGCAGCACATCGCGTTCACCGACCAGGCCGATTTTGTGTTCTCCCGCAGCCCCAGGGCCCGCGGGTGGCAGATCGAGGACGCGCTGTTCGCGGGCGCGGTTGACGCGTCCGACGGCCCGTCGACGCTCGCCGGGGCGCTGGTGCAGGCGAAGTTCGAGCTCGACGGGCGGGGCCGGAGCCGCCTGGCGAGGCTCGGGGTCACGGGCGGCGGCCGCGGCGCGGACGGCCGGGGCGGGCGTTTCGCGGCGGACCGGATCGACGCGCGTTTCGAGCCCGATCTCTCGGGGAAGGCCCGTCCCGTCGCCGTCAGCGCCCGGGGCGACGTCCGCGCGTCCCGCGAGGGCGAGTCGCTCGAAGCCGAGAGCCTGGACCTCACGCTCGCGCCCGTCCCCGGGGCCACGGAGGCGCTCCGCGTGGTGATCGCCCGGGGCGGGGACGAGCCCGTCGTGTACACGGGCAAGGACGAGGTGGTCGCCCGGACGCCCGAGCTGCGGGCCGATGCGCACACGCGACGGGTCGATCTTTCGGGCCCCGGCACCCGCCTCTCGCGGGGGCCCGCCACGATCAACGCCGAAGTCGTACGCCTGAGCGACTCCCCCCGCGGCGTGGAGGTCGTGGGCCCCGGCACGTTCGAGCAAGCCCCCCGCGAAGGGGACGACGCGTCGGTCGCCCGGGCCGTGGCGTCGTGGACCGAGTTCATGCGGTACGACGACGCGACGGGGGTGCTGGAAGCGACCGGCCTGGCGTCCGCCGAGGTGCGCACGGGCCCGCTCGAGGTGGAGAAGATCGACGCGCACGCCGTGCGTGTGGAGTTCGGCGCGGCGGCCGGGCCGGGCCAGAGCCGGCCTCTCGCCAGGGCCCTGGCCCAGGGCCTCGAGGGCGACCGGCCCGCGCCGGCGCGGGTGGAATACCGCCGCTACGCGCCCGGGCAGGATCAGGCGCTCGAGCGTCTGTACTACATCGAGGGGCAGGAGATCAGTGCGGATAATCACGCGGGGACGGTGAACGTCCCCGGCGCGGGCAAGTTCCTGGTCGTCGATCGCCGGGGCCCGTCGGGCGACGCCGACGCGCCCGGCGCCACGCCCCGCGGGACCGCGCTCCTCTCGTGGCGGGGTTCGATGGACTTTGCGCGGGACCCCGGGCGGTTCGACGCCCTGGGCGGCGCCTCCCTGACGCACCAGCGTCTGGCGGACGGGTCGGTCGTCCTGATCGAGGGCGAGCGGCTGGGGGCTTTGATCCGCGGGCTCGGCGCCCCGGCGGACGGCGCCGAGGTTGGGGCAGGTGGAGAGGGTGGGGGGGGTGGGGGGGATCCCGAGCTGATCAACGCCGAGGCGGTGGGGGCCGTGTTCGTACGGGTGCGCTCGGGACCGCGCGAGCGTCAGCTCGTGGCCGACGAGATGGTGTACGACGCGCGGACCGGGGTCGTGCGTGCGCGGGCCGCCGAGGGGCGTGAGGTCACGCTGTTCGACACGCAGACCGCCACCCCGATGAAGTCGCGGGCGATCCTGTGGGACCTGGCTCGCGACCGGGTGGAGGTCATCAGCCCCGAGCCGCTGGTCGTCCCGCGGTGAGTGGCCGGCCTATTTCGAGGGTTCGGGTTCGGGCGGGTCGATCTCGAGGTCCATCCAAACGGGGAAATGATCGCTGGGGAACCCGCCCGGGCCGCTGGGCGTGTGACGCCAGACGCCGGCCTTGAGCACGCGGATGTCCCGCGAGGGCAGCACGTAGTCCACGCGGAGTTTGAACGACGAGGTGTCCGACGGGGCCAGGCCCGGGATCTCCGCGTCGCCCGTCGGCGTCACCGTCGCGTTGACGTGGCGGGACGTGAATAACTGATTGCGGATCGGGTTGCGGTTCGACGACCCCTTCGCCGGGTCCGCGTTGAGGTCGCCCAGGATCACGAACGGGATCGCCCGCCCGATGATCGGCCCGCCCCGGCGCATGAGCAGACCGCCCTCGAGCCCCTCGTCGTCGACGAGGTACGGCTGGTTGTCGAGGTAGTCACGCCAGAAGCGGATCTCGTCGTGGTTGCGGCGTTTGTTGCGTTCCTCGGGCCCGTCGAAGGCGGGGGGCGTGGGATGGCTGCACAGCACGCGCAGCACCGCGCCGTTGGGCAGGACCACCGGCACGTCCCAATGGCTCTTGCTGGTGAGCCGGACCCGCTCCTTCACCTCGCCCCCGTACCACGGCTCGGCGCTCCCGGGCACGGCGGGCATGAGATTCCCCGGCATGTAGTCCCACGGCAGCAGCCTGAACGTCCGCGCGTTCGCCGCGTCGATCGTCAGCCGCTCGTCCACCAGCAACGCCATCGCGTACTGCCCGGGGTAGGTCCCAAAGCCCCAACAATCTTCGCCGTAGGCCCGCCCGGCGGCGGTCTGCTCGCGCGGGGGCGGGTCCTCGTAGGTCGTGACCACCTTCCCGTCGCGGTTGAGGTCGAACCCGCTCGCCTCGCCCGTGTTGCTCTCCGCCATGTACGCCTTGAATCGCATCGGCGCGAGCCCCTCGGCCTGCGGCACCGCCAGAAACGTGTCCGCGAAGCGCCGGGCGTTGAGCCTCGGCTCGGTCTGGTCGCTCGGGACCCCCGGGCGCCCCGGCGCGTCGTCGTCGATCTCGTTGATCAGCACGATGTTCGGGCGGAGCCTCTGGATCACCTCGGCGAGCCGGCGGGCCTTCGGGTTCCCCGGGTCGAGCAGGTCGGTCGTCCGCAGGTCCTCGACGTTGAACGTCGCGACCCGGACCGCCACGGGCGTGGGCTGGATCACCCCGCCCGCCCGCGCCGGCGTGTCCAAGGCCACGGACGCCGCCGCAGCAGCCCACACGACGATCATCCACGCACCCCCCACCCCTCCGACCGCTCGCCCGAACGACACCCGCGACATCTCGCCTCCATCCCCCGACCACGCCGGTCAAGATGGTACACCCCCTCCCGCAAGGCCAAACGCGTAGAATCTCGGCGACGCGGGCCCCCGTAGTTCAGGTGGATAGAACAACGGATTTCTAATCCGTGGGTCGCAGGTTCGAGTCCTGCCGGGGGCGTTCGATTCGGCGGCCTGGCAAGATCCGCCGTCCCACGCGTGGTACGCTCCCGCCCGATCCCTCGACCGCCACGGAGCCCCGCGCGTGTCACGCGAACCCCACGCCCCCCACGAATCCGCCCTCCCGCCCGGGTCGATCCCGGCCCCCGACGCCTCCGAGGGAGACGTCAACCTATCACCCCGCCGCGGTGAGTACCTCGCCCGCGCGCACGGCCCCGACACCCTCGCCCTCCTCCAACGCGACGCCCGCGTCTACCTCCACCAATCCCTCTCGACCCCGTGCCTCAACGCGCTCGCCTCGGCCCGCGGCTCGGTCCTCACCGATCTGGGCGGGCGGGAGATCCTCGATTTCCACGGGAACAGCGCCCACCAGGTCGGGCACGCCCACCCCCGCGTCGTCGAGGCCGTGACGCGGCAACTCGCCTCGCTCCCGTTCTGCCCGAGGCGGTACACCAACGAGCCGGCGGTTCGTCTGGCCGAGCGGCTGGGCGGGCTGACCGGGGGCCGCCTTCCGCGGGTGCTCCTGGCCCCGGGCGGGGCCGCCGCCATGGGCATCGCGCTCAAGCTCGCGCGCGTCGCCACGGGGCGGTTCAAGTTCCTCTCGACCTGGGGCTCGTTCCACGGGGCCTCGCTCGACACGATCTCGATCGGGGGCGAGGCGGTCTTTCGGCGCGGGATCGGCCCCTTGCTCCCCGGGTGCGAGCACGCCCAGCCGTGCGCCCCGTCGTCGTGCGCGCTGGGCTGCGGCGGGCGGTGCTCGCTCGCGTGCGCGGGCGAGGTCGAGGACATCCTCGAACGCGAGGGCGACGTGGCGGCCCTGATCCTCGAGCCGGTCCGTTGCACGACCGTCGAGGTCCCGCCGCCGGACTACTTCCGGCGGATCCGCGACGCCTGCGACCGCCACGGGACGCTCCTGATCTTCGACGAGATCCCCACCGCCCTGGGACGCACCGGGAGGATGTTCTCCTTCGAGCACTTCGGCGTCGAGCCCGACATCCTCGTCCTGGGCAAGGGGCTCGGCGGGGGGATCGTCCCCCAGGCCGCCGTGCTCGCGCGGGACGACCTCAACACCGCGGCCTCCACCTCGCTCGGGCATTACACGCACGAGAAGAGCCCGCTGGGCGCGGCCGCCGCCCTCGCCACGCTCGACGTGATCCGCGACGAGGGGCTCTGCGCCCGGGCCGAGCGTCTCGGGCACGCGTGGCGGGCCCGCCTCCGCGGCCTCATCGGGCCCTCGGGACTGCTCCGCGAGGTGAGGGGCCTGGGCCTGCTGGTGGGCGTCGAACTGACCGCGGGCCACGCCGCCGCGACGGCGGACCTGTGCGACCGCGTGCTCTACGGTGCCCTCGAGCGCGGGCTGAGTTTCAAGGTGTCCGATGGGCGGGTGCTCACGCTCACCCCGGCGCTGACGGTGGGCGAGGACGAGCTCGAGCGTGCGGCCGGGATCCTCGCGGAGTGCATCACGCGGGCGAAGAAGTAGCGGTGGATCGGTTCAGCGGCGGGGGCTGATGCCGGTGTACCAGGGGAGCGAGTCGTTCAGCTCGACCTTCCCGATGGCGCGGACGTGCCCGTCGCCCCAGGCGGTGTTGCACCCGCTGTTGTGGCGGAAGTACTCCTTCTGCCACTTCGCGAACCGCGGGTCGCCCTGGTCGACGTCGGGGTTGTACTGCGACAGGTCGTTGAGGGTGTCCCCGTTGGCGTCGAGCATGTGCTCGAAGGCGTCCTGGAACATGATCAGGCTCGACGGGTTCTGGACGTCCGAGAGCCGAGTGGGCACGTCGATGTTGCGCCCGACGACGCGGGAAAAGACCGTGCGCCACCAGAGCATGAGCGGGCGGGTCGAGCCGGGCTCGCTCGCGCGCACACCGTTGAACCCGTACGTCTGGTAGAAGTGATCCGGCTCCCAGTTGGTCCCGGTGGGGTAGGGGTCCATGAGCTTGGCCGACGGGCACTTCCAGGCTTTCCAGCCCGGGAAGGGCGGCGCGGTGTCGCTGAGCCAGGGCATCCGGGCGGTGTACCAGGCCTCGTCGGGCTCGACCCCGAAGTACGGGTTGTAGACCTGGCCCCAGTAGGCGTAGTCGTTGTCGACGCCGTCGCCCGCGGCCTGCGGGCCGTAGGGGCGGACCATGCGGAGGTTGGTGGATTCGTACGGCCCGCCGTTGTTGATGCGCAGGAACCGCGCCCCGTAGTTGAGCCTCTTGGCGTGGTGGTAGTCCTTGTAGTCGGACCCGTACTGGAAGATGGCGAGGTAGATCTGCTTCTGCGAGTTGGCGCAGACGACCTGGCGCCCCGACTCGCGGGCCGCGCCCAGGGCGGGGAGGAGGATCCCGATCAGGAGCGCGATGATCGCGATCACCACCAGCAGCTCGATCAACGTAAACCCGGGTCGAACGCGCGTCCGTTCCATCAGCGAGGCACTCCTTCGTGGATCCTCCCGCCATCCCCTCCCGCGTGGCCCGAACACGGCCGCGCGAACAACGTGCAGACTCTACCCGCGCGGCGTCGGCGCGCGTGCGTCGGAGGGGCGCGTCTTGCGTGAACTTTGCGCAAGGTTTGGGTTAACCCGCATCCATACGGGGTATTCACCGGGACGTTCACGAACTTGTATCTCTCTCTTGCGCAAACCTTTGCGCGATCGGCGTTGTGGGGCTCGGTGGTCGGGATTAGCCTCTTGTCGCTCGGCGTGGCGCAGGTGTTGCGCCGGCCGTGTGTTCCACGAGAGGAGATCGATCCATGCGTCATCGTTCCCACAAGGCCGCGGCCGTGCTTTCGCTGCTGGCCGGCGCCGCCGCGTCGCAGCACGCGGCCGCCCAGACGGTGTTCTACTTCGAGAACTTCGATTCGGCGGTGCTCAACCAGGTCTCGGGCGATCCGCGCGTGACCTCGGCGTGCACGGGCAACGCCCCGTCGTTCACCCACGTTCCCCCGGCGGGCTGGTCGTGGACCGGGTGCGGGATGCCGACGTTCGAGTGCCGCACGGGCGCGACGTGCCCCCCGTCGGGCGCGACGTGCCAGTTCTGCGGGAACAACGAGGGCGTGTTCGAGTGGGAAGGGTGGTCGTTCGCGGACAAGGCGTTCTGGGTCCGCGTCGCGGGCGATCAGCGCCGTTCGGAGTTCACGCTCGGGCAGGGCAACGTCGCCATCGCCGACCCCGACGAGTGGGACGACCGCGGGAACCCCAAGTTCAACTGCGGGCGGTTCAACGCCTTCATGACGACCCCGGCGATCAACCTCGCCGGCACCGACGCCGCCTCGCTCGTGCTCAACTTCGCCTCGTCCTGGCGTCCCGAGGCCTTCGACGACCCCTCCCGCGAGGACGTCGCGCAGGGCCGCCCCCCGACGAACAACCAGACGGCGACCGTCCGCGCGATCTACACCGTCGGCGGCGTCGATCAGCCCGCGGTGACCGTCCTGCTGTGGGATTCCGACCCTTCCTCGCCCAACTACAAGGACGACAACTCGACCAACGACAACATCTTCGTTGACGCCTCGTCGCTGAGCGTGCCCGTCGGCGCGACGGCCGTCAAGTTCGAGTTCTCGCTCACCAACGCCGGGAACGACTGGTGGTGGGCCATCGACAACGTGATCCTCTCCGCCGACGTGGCGGGCTTGCCCACCGTGCTCTTCCTCGAGGACTTCGAGGGCGTCACGCTCCTGCCCCCGGTGCATGAGGTCCCCTCCGGGTGCGGGATCACGTACTGCGACCAGCAGGTCTTCACCCACGACGGCCCCAACGGCGTGGTCGTCTCGCTCGACCCCACGGTCACCGGGGGCGTCCCCGATTGGCGCGGGTGGTCCTTCGTCCGGCGTCCCTTCTGGCTCTGCATGAGCGGCGGGCCCAACGGCGCGAACTTCGTCAACGGGACGGGCGTCATCGCCGTCGCCGACGGCGACGAGTTCGACGATCTCGCCAACACGGGCCCGCTCGACACGACGCTCGCCACGCCCGCGATCGACCTCTCCGGGCGCACCGCCGGCGTGCTGGTCGTCTCGTTCGATTCGTCCTGGCGCCGCGAGGCCCCGCAGTTCGCCACGGTCGTCGCGGAGTTCGACAACGGCGTGACCACCGAGCTGATCCGCTGGGAGTCCGAGGCCGACAGCCCCTTCCGCAAGGACGACGCGGAGAACGAGCTGGTCGCCCGCCCGCTGATCGTCCCCTCGGGCGCCAACGCGGTGACGCTCAAGTTCCGCTACGTCGGGTTCAACAACTGGTGGTGGGCCATCGACAACATCCGCCTGTTCGAGGGCGAGGCCGTCGTCGAGATCGCCCGCGCCACGCCCAACGACGCCCCGATGGCCGTCGCCCCCTCCATCGATTACGACCCCTGCTTCCGCCCCTGGTCCCCGCTCCCCCCGGCCGGGTGGGACACGCTCTTTGATCCCATCGGTGGGTGCCCGATCGAGTGCGGGCGCGCCGAGTGGCGTGGGTGGGCCTTCGCCAACAAGGACTGGTGGTGGCAGCAGGTCGACAACCAGCGTCGCGAGGAGTTCACCAACGCCCGCGGGTACATCGCCATCGCCGACCCCGACGAGTGGGACGACGCCCCCAACGGGCTGAGCCAGTTCAACGCCTTCATGACTTCTCCGAGCATCGCGCTCGCCGGCCCCCTGGCCAACGCGACCCTCGCCTTCGATTCCTCCTGGCGTCCCGAGGGCTTCGACGACGGGTGCTCCTGCGGCGAGACCAACAACCAGACCGCGACCATCACCGCCGTCTACACCGTCGGCGGGGTGCCCCAGCCCCCGGTCGAGGTCCTCCGGTGGGACTCGGACGAGTCCGGGCCGTTCTTCAAGCCCGACTCGACCAACGAGCACGTGGTGCTCAACCTGAGCATCCCCAACGGCGCCACGGCCGTCCGCTTCGAGTACGGGCTGACCAAGGCCCGCAACGACTGGTGGTGGGCGGTCGACAACATCGCCTTCACCGTCAACGGGAGCACCCTCTTCAGCGAGGACTTCGAGCAGCCTCTGGCCCTCCAGGCGCCCCCGACCGAGAACCCCGCGGTCCAGCAGTGCAAGTACTTCTCCACCGTCGCCGCCCAGGGGCTCAACTTCACCGTCGATAACGCCGGGCTGATCGACTGCCCCGGCGGCGAGTTCACCGGGTTCAACGCCTGGCTGACCGATGCCTGGGCCCGCTCCGAGGGCGGCCAGCGCAGCGGGCACGGCGCCCCCTTCGCCTTCATCTCCGACTTCAACGCCGGGCAGTGCGACGGGCTCGCCCGTCTCATCACGCCCGCCTACTCCATCATCGGCGTCAACCCCAACACCGTGACCCTCGACTTCCGCTCCGGGTGGCTCAACGAGGCCGGGCACGTCTCCTCCGTCGAGGTCTCCTTCGACGGCGGGGCCTGGCAGAACGTCCTGGCCTGGAACGCCATCACCAAGCCCACGGTCGTCGATGAGATCGTCTCCGTCGAGATCAATAACCCCGAGGGCGCTTCGACCGTCCGCTTCCGCTTCAACGACCAGGACGCCGGGTGGTGGGCGGTCTCCCAGATCGTCGTCACCGGCGTCGTCGGGACCCCGCCCTGCCCCGTCGATTTTAACGGCGACGGCTTCGTCGACTTCTTCGACTTCGACACCTTCGTCGATTGCTTCGAGGGCGGCGCCTGCCCCGACGGCCGCGACGGGGACTTCAACGGCGACGGCTTCGTTGACTTCTTCGACTTCGACGCTTTCGTCTTCGCCTTCGAGAACGGCTGCTGATCACTCCCCCGGGGGGCGGCCCCCGGACCCCTGATCCGCGTACACACCCCAAGGCCCCGGCGACCGCGCCGGGGCCTTTTCCGTGCGCCGCGCCGTGCGCCGCGCCAGGCGGGAAGGGGGGGTGGGGGTGGGGGGGGGGGTGGGGGGGGGGGGGGGGGGGGGGGTGGGGGGGGGGGGGGGGGGGGGGGGGGGGGGGGGGGCGGGCGGGTAGCCGCGAGCCCACGAAAAAGCCCGGGTCGGTCGACCCGGGCTTCGGTGTGGATGGGGTGATCGTGTCGCCGGGTTCAGCACCCCGCTTCGAACACCTCGACGAAGGCGTCGAGATCGAAGAAGTCAACGAAGCCGTCGCCGTTGAAATCGGCGTCCTTGCCGGGGGGGCACGCCTCGCCCTCGAAGCACTGGACGAAGGCGTCGAGGTCGAAGAAGTCGACGAAGCAATCGCCGTTGAAGTCCGCGCCGCAGACCGGCTCGCACGAGTCGGGGATCCCGTTCCCGTTGCAGTCCGAGGCCGTCCCGTCGGCGATATCCCAGCAGTCGGGTCGCCCGTTGGCGTTGCAGTCGTTGAAGGGGGTCTCGCCGGCGGCGGCGACGATCTTGCGGAGCTGGCCGCCCTGGCGGGTGAACCAGAGTTCGCCGAAGGCGTCCTCCCCGAAGCTGGTCACCCCGAACGAAGCGGTGAAGAGACGGACGACCTCGTAGGTCGTGGTGTTCATGGCCCAGACCTCGCCCGTGCAGTAATCGGCGAAGACGTACTTCCCGTAGAGCGAGGGGATCGCGCACCCGCGGTAGACGTAGCCACCGGTGACGCTGCACCGGTTCGAGACGTGCTGGTAGACGTGGACGGGCAGGGTGAGGGCGACGGCGTTGCAGGTGCACCCGGTGAGCCCGGTGCAGACGAGGCCCTCCATGCACCGCCACCCGTAGTTCCGCCCGCCGACGCCCGCCGGCTCGCGGTTGATCTCTTCCCAGGCGTCCTGGCCCACGTCGGCGATCCAGAGTTCGCCGGTGAGGCGGTCGAAGCTGTTGCGCCAGGGGTTGCGGAGCCCGAACGACCAGATCTCGTCGTCGCCCGTGACGCCGACGAAGGGGTTGGAGGACGGGACGCCGTAGTTGCGGTTGGCGTCGGCGGGGAAGTCGTCGCGGTCGACGTCGACGCGGAGCATTTTGCCGAGCCAGTTGGCGGTGATGTCCTGGGCGTTCCCGGTGCCGGTGGTGTGCCCGCTGCCCGAGTCGTTGGCCCCGCCGCCGTCGCCCGAGGCGATGTAGAGGTACCCGTCGGGCCCGAAGGCGATCCACCCGCCGTTGTGGTTCTCCTGGGGCTGGGAGAATCGAAGGATGAGCCTGGCGCTGGCGGGGTCGGCCTGGTCGGGGTTCCCGGCGCTGACGCGGTACTCCTCGACCACCGAACGGGCCGACGAGTCCGTGTAATAGACGTAGAACTTCCCGTTCTCCTGGTAGCGGGGGTGGAAGGCCAGCCCCAGCAGCCCCTGCTCGTTCCCGTTGGTCACGGGCGAGACGCTGAGGAACTCGCTGCGGGTGTTGGTCGTGGTGTTGAACGCCTGGATTCGCCCGGTCGTCCCGGAGAACTGCTCGACGATGAACAGGCGGTCGAAGCGCCCGGGCGCCGAGACCGCGGCGATAGGCCGGGTGAACCCCGAGGCCACCAACGCCGAGGTCTGCCCGAACGTCGCCCCACCGAGCCCCGCGCACCCCGCCAAGAACGACAGCACCGCGGCCTTACTCACTCTCATCATGATCCTCCCTCGTGGGTTTCCCTCCCCCGGGTCGATCGCCCGGGGCGGGACACGTCTCTTCCATTCTCATCGTCGTTCGGGTTGCACTCAAGCGCCACTCCCGAAAAGAAAGAGCCCGGCGTGGGGCCGGGCTCCGTGAAGAGATCGTGATGTTCGGGGCGCGTCGGGGCAGAACAAACCCCGGCGTGCGGCTCAGCAGCCGATCTCGAACGCGTCGACGAAGTCCTGGAAATCGAAGAAGTCGACGAAGCCGTCGAGGTTGAAGTCGGCGTCCTTCCCGGGCGGGCAGAAGACGCCCTCGAAGCAGTCGACGAAGTCCTGGAAGTCGAAGAAGTCGACGAAGCCGTCGCCGTTGAAGTCGGCGGGGCAGGTCGGCTCTCCGGGCAGGTCCCAGAACCCGCCGCGGATCTCGAAGACGCCGCCGGTGACGGTCCCGGCGTCCCACTGGCCGATCGTGCCGGTGACGGCGAAGGTCCCGCCGGTGGAGCGGCCGCCGCCGCCGTCGATGGTGTGCCAGGTGATCTCGAAGGGCTGCGCCGCCGCGGTCCCGCAGAGGGCCGCCGCCGCGATCGCGCCCAGAATCTTGGTGGTCATGGTCATGGTTGAGTGCTCCCTTGGAGAGGGTATCCCCCCGGGCGGGTCGCCCGGGGGGGTTTGATACGCGTGGATCTTACGGGTTCCCGCCGATGTTGGTGACCCCGCCGCAGGAGCGGAGGGTCATGGCCTTGCTGATGGTCCCGGTCCAGGCGGTGGTCCCGCCCTTCATGTAGAGGTTGGGGGAGGCGTCGCCCGGGGCGGTGGGCACGCGGACGGCGTTGATGCCCGAGGTCATGTTGTTGTAGGGGATAGTGAAGGTTCCGATGTAGACGAAGTTGGTGTAGGCGAAATCGACCCAGATATCGACGCGGGTGAGCTCGAAGTTCTCGCAGGTGCGGTCGCGGTTGTTGATGATGCGGGCGTTGTCGCGGGTGGCGGTCCCCGTGGCGGTGCCCTGGAAGGTGACGTTGGGGTTGGAGAACTGCGAGACGCGGGAGCCCGGGGCGTAGGCCATCACCGTGCGGTACTGCGTCCCGTTGGTCCCGGTGAAGCGGTGCCCGTACCCGTAGTTGGCCCAGGCGCACCCGGAGGTGATGTTGTCGGGGTCGTGGTCGCACCCCTGGTTGTGCCCGACCTCGTGGGCGTGGGAGAGGTTGCCCGAGGCGCACGACCAGGCCACGACGCCGAAGGCGCTGGCCGCGTCGGCCGTGCAGTAGGCCCGCCCGCAGGCGTCGAGCTGATCGACGAAGAGAACGGCGAAGTCGACGTTCTCCGCGTCGCGGGTGGCGTGCGCCCCGTCGAGGAACCCGTCGCTGGGGTCACGCCAACGGCCCAGGTCGGTCGAGGAGTTCCCGCTCTCGGTGTAGGTGATCACGCCGCGGAAGACCAGCCGGGCGCGGGCGTTGATCCCGCTGTTGATGTAGGACTCGTTCTGGCGGTCGGTGGCGAGCTGGCACTCCGCGTTGGCCGGGTTGGTCCCGCCCATCGCGGTGCGGGCCGCCACGGTGTACCAGATACCCATGTCGAACATCGCGCGGATGTTCGAGCAGGAGCCCTCGGTCGAGCCGTCGTCGGTGGGCAGCTCGATGCCCATCTCGTCGTGGAGGTCGGGCTCGAAATCAAACTCGCCCGGGTCCATCGGGGGCGCCGTGTCGGACCCGGCGCAGGGCAGGTACAGCTCGGGGTTGATGTCGCAGACGAGGTACACCCCGTCCCCGGCGTAGCGGAGCTTGTAGTGCACGTTCGCCGAGGGGCCCACGATGTCGCCCGCGACGGCGTCGATCTCGAGGACCAGGATGAACTCCGAGTCGGAGATCCCCCGGAGCTTCCCGAAGACGCTCAGGCGGTCCTGCGCCCGGCGTTCGACCTTCGTCACGTCCGCGATCAGCGAGACGCCCGGCTCGGGGGTCATCTCGAACGACATGCCCGGACGCATCGACTTGAGATAGTCGAGGTCGATGGCCGCGGGCATGAACGCGACGGCCTGCGGGAGGGGCTGGGCCCCCTCGGGCGCCGCCGCCGGGATGAACAGGGGACGGGGGGCCGCCAGACGACGCATCTGGGCGGCAAAGATCTCATGCTCGGGGATCGCCTGCACGTCAATCAGCGCGTCGGGCCCGGGGGTCGGGTCGGGGGCTTTGCCCCACCCGGTCATCGGCAGGAGCGCCAGCCCGGCGCACGCCGTCAAGGTTCGGATCACATATCGATTCATGGTCAGACCTCCTTTGGTGTGAAATCCGACCGGTTTACTGGAGGTTGACCAGGACGAGCACGAGGCCCTTCTGGCCCTTGGCCAGGGCGCTCATGGCCTTCCCGATCGTCGCGCCGTGCGACTTGCCCGAGTCGAGCGCCACCATCGCGTACCCCGGGGTCTCCGAGGTCGTCAGGAGGTCGCCCGGCTCGACGGCCCGCTCGGTCGCGTCCACGTACGTCCACACGCGCCCCGAGAGGGCGATGGGGTGGGCGTTCTTGTTGTGCTCGAAGTCGCCCAGGATGAACCCGGCGTTGAGGTCGTTGGCGTTGGACACCACGCCCGCCACGCGGCGGTTGTACGAGCCCTTGGCGATCTCGACAAACCCGGGGTTGTCGGCGTCGATCATGACGACCATCCCCGGCTCGATGGTGACCTCGGGGACCACCTCGAACTTCTCGGCGAGGTCCGCCCCGCGGACGGTCACCGTCAGCCCGCTGATGTTCCGGGTCGCGTAGATATCGCCCACGGCGTAGACGGCGTACCCCGTGGTGTTGGAGAAGTACCCGCCGAACCCGTTCGCGCCCGACGAGGAGCCGTAGACGCCGACCCCGTCGACGCCGCCCGAGCCGAAGACGCCCCGGCCGCCGACGGACGTGCCGTACACGCCCCACCCGGTGCCCGCGTGCGAGCCCCAGACGCCGATGCCCAGACCGGCGGTCCCCAGGTTCTGCCCGCGGACCGCGGTCGAGGAGGAGCCGGGGGCGGTCGAGTTGACCAC
The DNA here is from genome assembly GCA_015200025.1 of Phycisphaeraceae bacterium. Classification (GTDB taxonomy): domain Bacteria; phylum Planctomycetota; class Phycisphaerae; order Phycisphaerales; family UBA1924; genus UBA2396. The sequence goes on from CP054186.1 coordinate 3,197,180, forward strand.
GCCCTGGATCGCCATGGCCGACGACGACGTCGAGTTGGTGCGGGCGTAAACCGCGGGCGTCGTGCCGGTGGTGGCGTCGGCGCGGGCGTAGATCCCGTACCCGTCGGGGCTGTTGGTCTCGGTGTAGAGCCCGTACGTCACGCCGGTGGAGGCGCTGTTGACGAAGTACCCGCTGTACCCGGCGCTGCTGCTGTTGAACACGCGCACGCCGTAGGTCGTGCCTTCGGTCGCGCCCATGTCGATGTAGATCCCTCGCCCGGCCGTGGTCGTGTTGCTGACCCACATGCCGTAGCTCGTCGCGCTGGCGCCCCCGACGTTGGCGTAGTAGGCGTACGGGGCGGCGGCGTCGGAGACGTTCGAGGAGTACACCCCGATCCCACCGCTATCCACGACGTGCAGCGGGTAGAAGGGCGAGCCCGTCCCCACGCCCACGTTGCCCTGCGTGTAGTACGTGCTCAGGCCGTTGAGGCTCCAGGGCGAGGTGCCCTGCGGGCCCTGCGGGCCCTGGGGGCCGACCGGACCCTGAGGACCGGGCACGCCCTGGGGGCCCTGCGGCCCGATCGGGCCGATCGGACCCTGCGGGCCCGTCGCGCCCTGGGGACCCTGCGGGCCGGCGGGGCCCTGCGGGCCTTGGGGACCCTGAGGACCGGCGGGACCTTGCGGGCCGGCGGGGCCCTGGAGCCCGCTGAGGGCGTACAGGGCGTAGGGCGTCGCGTGCAGGGGCTGACGGGTCGTCAGCGTCGTGTACGCGCCGCCGCCGGCCGGCTGGCGGACGTCGATCTCGAGCCAGCGGCCTTCGCCGCCCGCGAAGGGCGCCGCCCCGAAGTCGAGGTTCGCCGTGAACCGGCCGTCCACCACGGCCACGCCGGCGAGGGCCAGGACCGCGCCGATCTGCGCCCCGCCGACGGGGGCGTCGTACAGGCGGAACCGGAAGTCCGCGTTCCCGTTGACCAAGGCGCCCGCGTTCCTGATTTCACCCTGGTAGGTGAAGGCGTTGCCCACCGGGGCCGCGCCCGCCGACATCGCCAGCATGGACGCGACCGAGACCACCACCGGGACCAGACCACGGGACACGCCACAGGCCACTTTGCGAGACTTCATTTCCGAACCTCCTCTTCCATCACCCCGGCACGATGATCCCTCGCCCGAGCGGGCGAGCGTTGTTTCGAACCCGACGCATGGATCGAATACCCTACCTCGTTCCACACGCACATACAAGCCTTATGCGATCGAACACCACCCGGGGGCTAAAGATTGCTCGTCTCCACACCCAACGGACCCGTCGCGGGGCGGCGAGCGATAACCCCTCCCACACCCGGCGGGAACACTGAGTCGAAATCCGATCGCATTCACGCCGAACGGACGGCACACAGATAGACGCGGAAAGCCCTGGCCGTGCGCGTCCGAAAAGTCACAAAATTGTGACAGATCGTTTCATCCCCCCCCCCCCTTCACGCCGCCCAACGCGAAGAACCCCTGTGAGTGGGGCCGCGGCGGGTGCGGATCGCGTCACGGCGATGGGGAAGGACGGGCGTGGATCCGCACGCTGACCCGATCGACCTTCACCCCAAGACGCCGGCACAGCTCGGACAGCGGATCCGCCGGCACCCCGGAGAGGATCGCCCGGCTCAGGTCCTCGGGGACGTCGACCACGGCGCCGTCGGGCATGACGACGTGGGCGTGGTGGCTGGTGTCCGCATCAAAGCGACAGGGCCCGCCGGACTCGCTCGGCACGCGCCTGGCCAACCCGCACTCGCAGAGCGCGTCGAGCGTGTTGTACACCGTCGCCAGGCTCAGTTCCGGGTCGTCGCCGCCCACGCCCGAGAGCAACTCGTCCGCCGTCGGATGAGACCGGGACGCCGCCAACGCGGCGTAGACGGCCTCGCGTTGCCGCGTACACCTCAGGCCTCGGGATCGGAACAACACCCGGATGGACTCGGCGGAGCCGTGCATGGATACGCGTGCCTCTGGTCCTCGGATTATTCACGCCCGCCGCGCCCGACGCCACACGTACCATCCACCCGCCCATGCCCCACGCCGAACCCGAATCTGACGCCGAGCCCGCCGGCACCAAGGCCGACGAACCCCCATCACCGCCCCCCCGCGGTGCGGATCGGCGTGGTGGTGGGGGGGGGAGTGGTGGTCGGGGGCACTGGGGGGCTCGGTGGGGGGTCCTCCGGCACCCGCATTTCCGCATCGTCTGCGTGGCGGCGTTCGGGAGCAACCTGGGCACCTGGCTCGAACACGTCGGGATGCAGTGGGTCGTCGCCCGCACGACCGGCAGCATGCTGTGGATGAGTTACCTCGCCACGGCCCAGCTCCTCCCGCTGCTGGTCCTGGGGCTGGTGGGCGGGCTGGTCACCGACCGCGTGAACCGGCGCACATTGTTGGTGGTCACGCAGGCGTGCATGCTCGTGATCGCGCTGGGCATGGCCGCGGTCGTCCTGCGCCTCCCATCGGACCTCACGGCGTTCGCCCAGAAGATCGCCGCGGGCGATCCCCAGGCCGTCGCGCTCGCGGGCTCGACCAACGGGCTGCTATTGGCGCTCGCCGCGGCGCAGGGCGTCACGATGGCCTTCAGCGCCCCGGCGTGGCAGGTCCTCACCCCGCGCCTCGTCCCACGCGAGGAACTGACCCGAGCCATCACGCTCCAGGGGATCCAGTTCAACATCGCCCGGTCCGTCGGGCCGGCCCTGGGCGGCGTGCTGATCTACCAGGCCGGGGCCGCCTCGCTCTTCATCATCAACGCGGTGGCCTTCATCGGGGTGATGGCCGCGGTCCTCAAGACCCCCGACGCCCCGATCCCACCCGAGCAGCGCGCCCGCTGGCTCGATCTCCGCCGGGCGTTCGACCAGACCGCCGAGGCTATTCGCTGGACCTGTTTCGAGCGCGGGCCCCGCGCGATCCTGCTCGCGTGCGTCCTTTTCTGCATCCTGGGGACGCCCATCATCCGGTTCCTTCCGCTCTTTGTCTCCGAGGTCTACGGCGAAGGTTCCGAGGCGGGCCGGGAGAAAGTGTTCGGGCTCCTCCTCGCCGTGCAGGGGGTCGGGTGCGTCGCGGGCGGGTTCGCCCTGCGGTGGGTCCCCCACTGGTACCCCAAGCACCACCTCATCCCCCTGAGCGTCATGCTCGGCGGGGTCTTCATCCTCATTTTCAGCCTCGCCGATTCCGCCGTCCTCGCCGCCCCGTTCATGTTCTTCGTCGGGGTGTTCTGGATGTGGACGTTCAACTCCTGCATGGCCGCGATGCAGACGCTCGTCCCCGATGCGCTGCGGGGGCGGGCCATGGCCGTGCTCAACACCGCCGCGATGGGGCTCATGCCCATCGGGAACTACCTCGCCTCGGCCATCGGCGCCCTGGGCCAGCGCGCCGTGCTCCACACCAACCCGGAGCTCTGGTCGTCCGGGCTGGGGACCCAGATCGGGGTCGGCGCTCTCGCGCTGATCCTCGTCGCCACCGGAGTCGTGATGACGATCTGGCGGACCCCCGAGGTCGACGGCCCCGGCCCCGTCGCTCGCCGCGCGGGGTTCTTCCGGGGCATCACCGCCGCCAACCACAGGCCCGCCACGCCCGGGGCACCTCCCCGCCCCGCCGACGCCCCCTAGCCCACGCCCTCACGGGCCGATCCGCTCGCGACCGCCCATGTACGGCCTCAGCGGCCCGGGGATCGTCACGCTCCCGTCCGCGTTCTGGTGGTTCTCCAGGAGCGGGATCAGGAACCGCGGGCTCGCGAGCACCGTGTTGTTCAGGCTGTGGCAGAAGACCGTCTCCCCGTGCCCCTTGGCCCCGCCGGACCGGTACCGCATGTTCAGCCGCCGGCACTGGAAGTCGTACAGCCGGCTCGCCGAGTGCGTCTCCCCGTACGCCCCCGTCGGCGATCCGTCGGGCCCGGGCTCGCCCCGCCCGGGCATCCAGCTCTCGATGTCCACCATGTCCGCGTTCTTGGGCCCCAGGTCCGCCGTGCAGCACTGCAGCAGACGGTGCGGGATCTCCAGCGACCGCAGGATCGCCTCCACGTACCCGATCATCCTCGCGTGCCACGCGCGGCTCTCGGCCTCGTCGGCGCGGCAGATCACCACCTGCTCCACCTTGTCGAACTGGTGGATCCGATACAGCCCCGCCGTGTCCTTCCCCGCCGCCCCGGCCTCACGCCGGAAGCACGTCGAGACCGTGACGTACTTCAGCGGCAACGCCGACTCGTCGAGGATCTCGTCCATGTGCAGGCCCATGAGCCCGACCTCGCCCGTCCCGGTCAGGAACAGGTCGTACCCCTCGGGCCCGCCCGAGCGGGACTTCTCGTCGACCAGGTACGCCTGCTCGCGTCCCGCCGGGAAGAACCCGGTCCCCACCATGGCCTCTTCCTTCACCAGCACCGGGACGCTCATCGCCCGGAACCCCTCGCGGTAGACCATCCAATCCGCCGCGTAGCGGAGCACCGCCTGGTGCAGGTTCATCCCGTCGCCCGTCAGCACGTACGACCGCGACCCCGAGAGTTTCACCCCGCGCTCGAAATCCGCCAGCCCCAGGTCACGCACCAACTCCAGGTGCGACTTGGGCCTGAACCCCCGCTGCGCCGCGAACGGGGCCGACGGGTCGAACCCCGGCGGGCTCCAACGCCGCAGCTCCACGTTGTCCTCCGCCGAGCGGCCCACGGGCACGTCCGCGTCCGGGGGCTGGGGGACCTGGAGCAGGATCTCGCGGAGCGACGGCTCGAGCGACGCCAGCCTCGCCTCCATCTCCTGCACCGCCTGCTTCAGCGCGATCGGGCGGGACGCCAGGGCGTCGATCTCCTTCTGGAGCGCCTCGGCCTCGGGCCCGTGCTTGCCCTTGAGCTGCCCCTTGAGCTTCCCGATCTGAGGCCCGGATTCCTTCGCCAGGCGGTTCTGCTCGGCCCGGAGCCGGTCGGCCTCGGCCTGCAGCCGCCGACGCTCCCCGTCCAGCTCCAGCAGCCGCTCGATGTCCACAGGGATGTTCTTGGCCTTGGCGCCCAGCGCGAAGCGGGCGGGGTTCTCTCGGAGTTGTTTCAGGTCGATCATGGCGTCCATGGTAGTCGCCGCCGCGCGCCACCCGACCGGTTCCCATCCCTCTCTTGCCGGGGCGACCGTGAGGCGGCTCGCCGGCCGCAATCCGCCCTCACGCGGGGGCGTTACACTGTCCGTCCTCTCGTGACGGGGACGGAGTGTCAGGCATGGGGACTTGGTATCTCAAACCGATCCGCGGGTCGGCGCCCGTCGTCCGGCTCGGTCGGCAGAAAGTCTCCATCGGGCGGCACCCCGACAACGCCGTCCCGCTCACCGACGACCTGGCCTCGCGCTTCCACTGCGAGATCGAGCCGGGGTCGGAGGGGTTCCTGCTCAAGGACCTCAACTCCAAGAACGGGACCAAAGTCAACGAGGTCCGCGTCAAGGAGGCGAGCCTCAAGGCGGGCGACGTCGTCCGCGTCGGGCACCACGAGTTCCTCCTTGAAGTCGACGAGGACGACGCCGACCGAAGCGCCCTCTCGGACTCGGCCGTCGAGCCCTCGCCCCTGGGCAACTCGCACGACCGCGACCTGCCCTGGGCCTCGGCGTTGACGGACCTGATCAACAACCTCCCGCCCAAGCAGTCCCGCCTGGAGGAGCCGGCGATCATCGACAGCATGGGCAAGCCGAGCCAAGCCCTCTCGGGCACCAGCGACGGGCCCGGCGCCGTCCGCCTGCTGCTGCTGGCCGCCGCCAAGGCCCGGGCCACCGACCTGCACATCGAGCCCAAGCAGTCGCAGACCTTCAACGTCCGCCTGCGGGTGGACGGGCAGATGGTCGCCATCGCCGAGCTGCCCGAGCGCGTGGGCGAGCTGGTCTTCGGGCTCGTCAAATCCGCGTGCAACATGCGGGTCGCCGGGCGGGACGCCGTGCTCGAGGGGCACTTCTCCGCGATCTTCGGGGAGCGCCGCGTCGAGTACCGCGTCTCGCTGACCCCCAGCGTCCACGGGCAGAAGCTCGTCCTCCGCGTGCTCGACACCCTGGCCGCCCCCTCCTCGCTGTCAGAGATGGGCATGGCCCAGTACATGGCCGACCGCGTCCGGCGGACCTGCGACCAGGACCACGGGCTGCTGCTGACCTGCGGGCCCACCGGCTCGGGCAAAACGACGACCCTCTACAACGCCCTCCGCGAGATCGACCGCGAGGCCCGCAACGTCGTCACCATCGAGGACCCCGTCGAGTACCAGCTCGACAACATCACCCAGATCCCCATCGACGAGCACAAGGGCAACACCTTCGGCGGGCTCCTCCGCTCCGTGCTCCGCCAGGACCCCGACGTCATCCTCGTGGGCGAGATCCGCGACGAGGAGACCGCCCGGACCGCCATGCAGGCCGCCATGACCGGGCACCTGGTCTTCTCGACCGTCCACGCCAAGGACACCATCGCCGCCGTCTTCCGCCTGCTGGACCTCAAGGTCGAGCCGTACCTCGTCGCCAACTCGCTGGACCTGGTCCTCGCCCAGCGGCTGGTCCGCCTGCTGTGCGACCACTGCAAGCGCGCCGTCCCGGTCCCCCCGGGCGTGGCCACGCGCCTGGGCCGGTTCCTCCAGGGCAAGAACGAGATGTACGTCGCCACGGGGTGCGCCCGGTGCCTGCGGACGGGGTTCCGGGGCCGCCGGGCGATCTTCGAGCTTCTTGAGTTCAACGACGACCTCCGCGACGTGGTGCTCAAGTCGCCGACCATCGCGGACATGAAGCGGATCATCGAGCAGGGGCTCTTCACCACCCTGGCGCAGTTCGGGTGGCGCCTCGTCTCGGAGGGCATCACGACCCTCGACGAGGTCGACCGCGTCGCCGGGCAGGGCTGACCGCTCCGCCCGGTATCCCGTCGGTACTTCCTTTCGAATCCGGCGCGGGACCTCCCGATCCCGCGTCGGTGTGAGCATCGGCGGGCGCCTCTCCTCAACGCGGGCCCGCCGGGAGGGGCGGCCTCAGCACCCGGCCTCGAAGGCCTCGAAGTACGCGTCCGCGTCGAAGAAGTCGATGAACCCGTCGAGGTTGAAGTCCGCCGTCCGGGCCAGCGGGCACTCCACGCCCTCGAAGCACGAGAGGTACGCGTCGAGGTCGAAGAAGTCGACGAACCCGTCGCGGTTGAAGTCCGCGGCGCACAGCGACAGCGGGGCCGTGTGGTCGATCCACACCAGCGCGAAGTCCCCGTCGACCAGCTCGGTATCCTCGCCGAAGACGTTCCCGGGGGCGCCCGTGATGAGCGCCCGGGCCTGGACCTCGAAGGTCCCCGTCGAGATCTTCTCGTACGAATAGAACGCGCGGCGGCCCTGCCCGGGAACGCCCGGCTCGACGCCGGCGGACTGGATCATGAGCGAGCCGTCGGCGTCCGTCTTCCCGGGGATCGACACCTCATACCGCCCCGTCCCCAACTTGGTCACGCCGAACCCGCCCGTCCCGTGGACCTTCGCGCCGGTCGAACCGTCAATAAGCCCGGCCACCGCGCCGGCGGCCGTATACGGGACGTAGACGAACACGAACCGGGTCAGGTCGTTGGGGAGGATCTCGGAGGCGTTGTCGAAGTTGGTCCGGCGGGCCGTGATGGCCCACCCGCCGTTCACCGGCGACGCGACGACGTAGTTGGCCTCGTTCCCGCCGTCCGTCGGGCCCGCCAGGAGCACGCCGTCGGACCCGCTGTCGATGCCCGGGAGGGTCAGGACGACCTGTGCCGTCCCGTCCTGGGTCTGGTTCCAGGCGAACACGGAGGTGGGAAGGCCCGGGGTGACGGCGACACGCCCGTCGGGACCGGGGACGTAGACCGCGCCACCATCCGGGCCCACCTGCCCGCGGACGTACCCGCCGATCCAGCCCTCGGCGAAGGGGAACCACGCCGCCGCGCAGTCCAGGCTCATCTCCTGGTTGCCCGGGGTGCCGGCGAAGTTCATCGAAAGGTACATCGAGCCCTGCCCGTTGCGGTGCGTCCCGTCGACCATGCAGTACGCCCGGCCCGAGCGGAAGTCGTCCGCCGAGATGTTCCCGATCCCGTACAGGCGGCCCACCGGGAGCCCGAACAGCGAATCGAGGTTGTCACGCCCGTTGGCCCGGATCGAGACGGTCACAACACCGGCGTACTGGTTGATCGACCAGGCGTAGGTCCGCAGCCCGCCGCCGTTGTTCGCGCCCGACACCGGGTCGCGACCATCGCGCAGGCGGATGAACTCGTCGGGCGGGTACGAATCCGGGTTCGCCGGCTCGGCCGGGGCGATGTTCAGGTCGATGTCGCCCTCGTTGGTCCACCCGCTCGTCCAGGTGTACGGGAACGGGCCCGAGCGGATCGGGAACACCTTGAGCGCCTGATCCCCGTTGTCGTCGTTGGCCCCCAGGATTGTCCCCGGGCGGATCGACACGTCGAAGTTGCCCGCCGTCACCGTGCGGGGGTACGGGCCCGGGCCCTTCCAGGGCTCGCCCGTGCGGGGGTCGTTCCCGCCGGGGACCACCGCGGAAGGAACCGAGAACTGGGCGAAGGCCGAGCCCGCCGCCGCCGCCACTACCGCCGAAGTCAGAACAACACGCTTCGTCATGACCGAATCTCCCTATCTACCAATCGCGCGGACCGGAACACGGCGTCGATCGGGAGGTCCGTGCCCCGATCGCCTGGAAGTTCGACGCCCACGAGCCGGGGCGTGTCATCGCTTCGGGTTGTTGATCCACCCGTACCGACGCCCCGAGAATTCCATCTGGTACCACCGCTCCCCGCCCCGCCCCGCCGTCACGTACAAGTCGTTGGCCTCGAAGTCGTTGCCCTCCTGCATCGCCTCGGGGCCGCCGCTAAGGGGCGGCCTGAACAACTCCGCCGTCCCGTCCATCGATACCACGTGCCCCCCGCCCGCGTGACGCTGCGTGACCTGGTCCTGGTTGCCCCACCGACCGTCGGGGATCGGCTCGTTGTACCAGTACGTGCTCTCCTCCACGAACACCAGCAGACTCCGCATCTCCGTCAACGCGTTCCGTGCCATCGCGGTCGTCAGCGACCCGGGCCTCCCCACCCCCGAGGTCGTCAGCCTCGCCATCCGCGTCGTGAGCCCGATTTTCGCCCCCTCCATCGCGGCCACCATCGTGTAATCGAAGTCCAGCTTCGTGTCCCCATTCCACATGTTCCGCCCGTCCTCGAACGACACCCCGCGACGCTTGTTCGTCGGGCACTCCCCCGCCTTATCCGCGTTCCCGAGGTACTGGTAAATCACCCCGGGGGCCGCCCAATCCTCCTCCTGCTGGCGTGCCCACACCCCGACCGGGGGGACCGTGTCCTTGTAATCCTGCGCGTACAGGAGCGTCGCCTGACCGAACTGACGGATGTTCGACAGGCACTTGGCCGACCGCCCCGCCTCGCGCGCCTTGCCCAGCGAGGGCAGCAGGATCCCGATCAGCAGCGCGATGATCGCGATCACCACCAGCAACTCGATCAGCGTGAATCCCGAGACCTGTGCCCGACGTGCGTGAATTCGCATGGTCCATGATTCACCCGGGCCTGTTCACACCGGATAAATCCACCGCGTTCGTTCGGATAAGCCTGCGCTCACCGCCCCACCCCGCCCCACCCCGCCCCCGCCGACCACTTCGACGTACCTTCAAACGAGAACACGCCGGGTCGTCCTTGACCCGGCGTGCCCCGTTGAGCCCGTGATACCCCCGCACGCGCGGGCGGGGGTGTGGTGGTGAGTGGTGGGGGTCAGGCGGCGATGTTCGTCGCCGACTCGATCGCCTCGACCAGCGACCGGACCTGGAACGGCTTCTTGAGGAAACTGTCGAACCCCTGCGTCCGAAGGCCCGCCGCCTGCCCGTCGGTCAGCTTCCCGCTCATCGCGATGATCCGCGTGAACTGGAGGTGCTCGTTCTTCTTGACCATGTCCGTCAGCTGCCGCGCGTCGCCCTCGCCCAGGTGGATATCCATCAGCAGCACGTGCGGCTTGAACCGCTCGGCCTCCATCCCCGCCTGGAACCCCGACGTCGCCGTACGGACCTCGTAGTTCGTCTGCTCCGTCAGGATCTTCTGGATCGTCTCGACGACCTCTCGCTCCCCGTCCACCAGCAGCACCCGCGTCCGCCCCGACATCAGCCCCTCGATCGGGATGTTGTGGGCCTTCATGAACCGGATGAGCTCCGACGTGGGGATCCGCCGGTCGCGGGAGCCCGGGATCCGGTACCCCTTGAGCGCGCCCGAGTCGAACCACTTCGACACCGTCCGAGGCGCCACGTTGCAGATCTTCGCGACCTCGCCCGTCGTCAGTACTTCTTTCTCGAACGCCATACGTCTCACCTCGTCTTACACACCCGGCGGTGAGGCCGGGGGATCGGTTCGCAGGGACGGTCCGGAGAATCGGACACCCGCACCCCCGGCTTGACCCCCCTCACCCACACGCGCCGAACTTTCCGCTTCTAGGACGCCCCCACACCCGCCCCCATCTCCGTCCCCATACCAGCCCGCACGCCCGACGCGCATTCCCGGCGCGAGGGCTCCCCCGCCACGCGACCCCCTCGCGCCCGTGTCGCCCCCAACGGGGCTTGTTCGGGAGTGGCCTCCCGATTGACAACCGCGCACCCGTCCGTGTAAAGTGGCGGCCCATTTCCCTCCCAGCCCGGGAGGGAAAGGTTCGCCGGCCCGGCCTTCCTCCCGTCCGCGGGGCAACCGCCCCGATCCGGGAGGCGTACCGTCGCCCTCCAAGACCCCGGGCACGCAGAGGTTGCGCCCCGGAAGGCCCGTCCACCGTTCCCTTGGGCCACGAGCCCACCCCGCCCATCCGACGGGCGATCCAGCAGGAGCCGCACGTGAATCAGCCCGATGGCACTCAGGTCCGTTCGACCGTCGAACCCGCCGCCCCCGCCACGACCCGCCGTGGTCTGCGTGCGGCCTGCCTGCTCGCCGCGCTGGCCGGCGTCATCGCCCCGGCCCTCGATCAGCCCTTCTCCGCCTCGCCCGCCCGCGCCGAGATGCAGGGCACCGACCCGGCCCGCCCGGCCACGGACCGCGAACTGCTCGCCGACTTCATCCATTACACCCTGATCGCCAACTACCAGCTCGCCCGGGGCAAGGGCGGCGAGTTCATCGCCCGCCAGGTCAAGCCCCGCGACATGGTCGCCCTGATCGAGGCCCCCAACCTCCTGGGCGAGAACCAGCGGGCCCGGTTCGACGAGGCCGTCTCCCGCGCCCTGAAGGTCGAGAACGTCGAGCCCATCGCCGCCTCGCTCATGAGGCTGTACCGCGCCGGGAAGATCGAACTCTCCCGCGACGCCGATCAGATCGCCGAGGCCATCGGGCTGCTCACCCAGACCGAGCGTGGGCGACTGCTGGGCACCGAGCGCCTCCGCGCCGCGGGCGAGTACGCGATGCCGCAGCTGCTCAGCGTCATGATGAACACCCGCGACCTGCGCGAGCGGGTCGCCGTCCAGCAGGTCATGTCGTCGATGGGCCCGCACGCGGTCCAGCCCCTCTCGGCCGCCCTGTTGGCCCTGGAAGGGGACCCCGTCACGCAGGAGCGGATCGCCCAGACCCTGGGCGACCTGGGCTACGCGGGGGCCGCCCCCGCCCTGGCCGAGGTCCTCGAGCGCACGACCAGCGCCCCGGTCAAGGCCGCGTGCGAGCGGGCCCTGGCCCGCGTCTCGTCCCCCGGGACCCGCGCCTCGGCGGCGGACCTCTACACCGCCCAGGCCGACCGTTACTACCGCGAGTCCACCGACGTCACCCTGTTCCCCGGGGAAGATTTCCAGTTGCTCTGGGACTTCAACCCCAGCGTCGGGCTCACGCCCACCGCCATCCGCACCCCCGTCTTCCACGAGGCCGTCGCCATGCGGCTGGCCGCTCGGTCCCTCGCGCTCAAGGGCGAGAACCCCGATGCGATGGCCCTGTGGGTCGCCGCCAACCTCAAGCGTGAACTCGAGACGCCCGAGGGCTACACCAACCCGGCCTACGCCCCTTCCCGCCCCGACGCGATGTACTTCGCCGTCGCCTCGGGCCCCGAGATCCAGCAGCGCGTGCTGGCCCGATCCCTGGATTCCCGCAACACCACCCTCTCCCGCCGCGCCATCGACGCCCTCTCGCGGACCGCGGGCGGGCGAGCCCTCTGGGCCTCCGACATCGGCCGCCAGCCCCTGCTCGAAGCCCTCCGCTACCCCAACCGCCGCGTGCGGTACGAGGCCGCCCTGGTCTTGGGCGCCGCCCGGCCCGCTGACCCCTTCGAGGGCTCGGACCAGGTCGTGGGCATCCTCGCCGGGTCGATCCGCGAGGCCCGCGAGCGGTACGCGGCCGTCGTCGCCAACAACAACGAGGTGTACCTCGCCGTCCGGGGCAACCTCGAGAAGGGCGGGTTCAAGGTCCTGCCCTTCGGCCGGACGCTGGGCGATATCGAAGCCCCGATCAACTCGGTGCCCGAGGTCGAGGTGCTCGTGCTCGCGAACGTCGAGCGTGACCGCGTCGCGGGGATCGTCGAAGAGGCCCGCCTCCCCAGCGCCCGCCTCGCGTCGACGCCCGTGCTCGTGATCGCCCCGCAGGACTCGGTCAACGACCTTCGCCGCCAGTTCGCCGGCGAGACCACCGTCGAGGTCCGCTCGTCGGGCGTCCCGGCGACGGCGATCCTCCGCACGGTCGAGGACCTCGTGGACAGCGCCCTGGGCGGGGCCATCACCCCCGACGAATCCACCCGTTACTCCCGCGCCTCGCTGGCGGTCCTCCGCGACATCGCCATCCAGGGCGGGCGGGTCTACCGCATCGACGACGCGGCCACGCGCCTGATCGACGCCCTCGCCGCCGACGGGCCGCTCTCCCTCGAGATCGCCGAGGTCCTCGCCCGGATCGACCAGGCGCAGGCCCAGGCGTCCCTCGCCGACGCCGCCAAGCGGGCCCAGGGCACGCAGCGCGTCGATCTCATGGGCAAGCTGGCGGCCTCGGCCCGCCTCTTCGGCAACCGCCTCGAAGCCCGCCACATCGACGACATCCGCCGCTACGCCCGCTCGGCCAACGCCGCCGAGGCCACCGCCGCCTCCGCCCTCCTCGGGTCGCTCAACCTCCGCAACAGCGAGGTCATCCCGCTCATGCTCGAGACGCGCTGATCGGCGTAGCTTTCAACCCTCCAATCACCCACGGCGGCCCGTCCTCACCCGACGGGCCGTCTTTCTTTTTGCTCTCGCCCCATCCCGCGCTCCCGCCCCACCCCGCGTTCAGCCCCGCGTTGCCCTCGCGATCAGGCCCTCGGCCCGGCGGTGCGTCGCCGCCACGCGCTCGCCCGCGTCCGCCCCGTCCCACACCGCCTCGGCCATGCTCCACAGCAGGTCGCTGTAGTTCTTCCACGCCGGGGTCCTCGGGAGGACCGCGGCCCGCGGGCTCCGGGCGATCGCTTCGTGGACCGCGAGCGAGCGGTTGGGGTGCGTGGCGCGGAAGTCGTCGCTCACGTCGGCCAGGGGCGAGTTCTTCCCGTGCCGGGCGCAGAGGAGCTCCTGCGCGTCGCGACGCTGCGTGAACGCGATGTACGCCGCCGCCCCTTCGGGCTCGCGTGCCCCCCGTGGGACGGCCAGCACGTCGCACTCGACGAGCCCGGCCGGGGGCGTGCCGGCGTCGCGGGGCGTGTCCTCGGGGAGCTCGCACGCCGCGTAGTCGAGCCCGGGCGCGTGGAGCGAGGCGAAATTCGCCATCCACGGCCCCTGCACGCACATCGCGACCCGCCCGGTGAGGAACGGGTCGTTCGCCGAGAGCAGGGACCGCGCGAAGGCGGACGTGAAGGCCTTGATCTCGGCCCGCCCGTACCACGCCGACGACGCCCCGAGCCACGCGTACGCGCGCCGGTTCTCCGGCCGGTCGAGGGTCACCCGCCCCGCCGCTTCGTCGAACAGCGAACCCCCGAACATTACGGGCCAGACGTAAGGCCACCACCCCGGGATCATCGCCACGAACCCGGCCCGCTCGATCCGCCCGCCCGGCCCGCGCTCGGTCAGCGCGTGGGACGCCGCGTCGAGCCCCGCGATCGTCCGCGGCGGTCGGTCGGGGTCCAGCCCGGCCGCACGGAACCGCTCACGGTTCAGGTATAGGGCGAAGGTGTAGCACGTGTTCGCCCCCGCCCAGCACCGTCCCCCGTCGGTCAGGAGCCGCCACACCGACGGGGCGTAGTGCGGCTCTCCCGGGGTCGCCCCCAGTTCGTCCAGGGGCATGAGCGCCCCCGCCCGTGCGTACTGCGGCACGCTGTAGCTGTGCAGCCCGACGAGGTCGGGCGGGTCGCCCCCGCCGATGGCCACCATGGCCTTGGTCTGCAGGTCGCTCACCGGCGAACGCAGGACCCAGTACCGTTCCTGCGACGCGTTGAAGAGGTCGACGATCTCCTGGACCGCCGCTCCCTCGGGGCCCGTCCACTTCTCCCAATACCTCACGATCCGCCGGCCCGGGGGCACCTCACGCCGGGACCTGGGCGTCACGGGCCACAGCGCCCACGCCCCGGCCGCCAGCGCCAGCGACGCGAGCGCCGCCCGTCGTCCGACGCCCAACCCGCCCCCGCCCCCGCTCCCGCCCCCGGCCCCGTCCCGCGGCTCTCGTTCCGGCGACGGGCCCATGCGTTCCCCCGAGGCCGTCAGGCCGTGTACATCCGCTCGCCCTTGGCGTCCCACATGAACGTCTTGTTCTGGCGGAAGGCCTCGACGCCCATCTTGATGGCGACCATCGTGGCGCACCCCAGCTCGATGTTGCAGTTGACCTTGGACTTCCCGCGGATCGCGTCGATCCAGTTGTTGAGGTGGTCGCGTCCGCCGCGGTCGCCCCGGCAGGCCAGCTCGACGGAGGCCTTGTCCTCGCCCTTGAGCAGGTCCTCGTTAGCCTTGGCGAAGCGGTCCTTCCACGTGTTCTGCCGCGTGAGTTTCCACCCGTTGGCGGCGGGCTCCATCTGCCCTGTCTGCCCGCGGATGACGTCGGGCACGCCCACGTCGTTGATCATCACGCTGATGAGCACCACCGTGTGGGCCACGGGCTCGCGGTAATCGACGGTCAGGATCATCGTGTCGCCGATGTCGCGCCCGTCGTTCTCGACGTACAACCCGCCCGCCGCGGAGACGCGGAAGGGGTACTGCCCGTCGGGCCCGGCGACCGCGAGCGTCAGGGGCGCCAGGCGGTGGTACATCAGGTCCGTCGCCACCCCGCCGTTGTAGTCGTAGTACTTGCGGAAGCGGAAGAACCGGTCCGCGTCCCACGAGCGCTTGGGCGCCAGCCCGTGCGCGTGACCCAGCCAGCGGTCCCAGTCCACGTACCCCTCCGCCGCGGGCGCGTTCTGCGGGCCCGCGTCCGGGTCGATCGTCCAGTTGAACTGGCCCTCGCGGCTGTTGCGGCAGTACGACCCCTGGCTCCAGACCACCGGGCCGATCCGACCCGCCTTGATCGCCTCGCCCGCCGCCCACCACCGCTCCTCGCTCGTCCCCTGCGGGCCCACCTGCAGCACGCGGCCCGTCTTTCGCTGGACGTTGCGGCACTCGATGGCCTGCTCCGCCGTCAGGCTCAGCGGCTTCTCGCAGTACACGTCCTTGCCCGCCTCCATCGCCTGGTTGGCGATCCGCGTGTGCCAGTGGTCGGGCGTCGCGATCAGCACCGCGTCGACCCCCTTGTCGTCGAGCACCCGCTCGTGCTCGATCGAGCCCGCCGATTCGCTCGCGCCGATCACCTTCACCGCGTTGTTCAGCCGGCGGCGGTACACGTCGCACACCCGCACCACCTCGATGTTCTCCGCCGTGGCACGCCCCACCAGCGACCGCAGGTGCACCGTCCCCATCCCCCCCGTCCCGATCACCCCGATCCGCACCCGCTCGTTCGCGCCCGAGAGCCTCGCCCAGCTCGACGCGGGCAGGAAAGACGCGGCGGCCCCGGCGGCGGCGGCCTTGAGAATGTTCCGGCGGTTCATCTTCACGCGGATCTCCTTCATTGGGGGCCGCATCTTCCCATATCCCTCCGCCCCACGCAACCCCCGGCACCCCCCGGCCACGCCCCGATCCGCCCGCCCCGCCCGACCCCGACCGTTACAGCCGCCCGGGGGAACGCCGCTCCACGAACCGGCCGTGCCCGGGTTTGGGCGTCGGCTTCCCCTCCTCGACGAGCACCTCACCCCGGCACAGGGTCCACCGCGCGAACCCGCCCAGCGGCATCCCCGCGAAGGGGTTCCAATCCGCCCGGCTCCGGACCGACACCCCGGGGATGACCTCGCGTGTCTCGGCCGGGTCGATGACCGCGACGTCCGCGTCGAACCCCGGCGCCAGGGCCCCCTTGCGGTCGCCCAGGCCCATGACGCGGGCCGGCGCCGCCGAGCACACCTCGACCATCCGGTTGATCGAGATCTTTCCCGCGCGCACGCCGTGCGTGTAGACGATCGGGACCATCGTGTCGAGCCCGGGTAGGCCCATGGGGATCTTCGTCCAATCCCCGTACCCCCCGGCGTGGTCCCACCACATCGCCTTCTGCTCGCGCGTGAACGAGCACGTATCGGTCGAGGCGACGCAGACCTCCCCGTCGGCCAGCCCGCGCCAGAGCCGGGCGCGGTCCGCCGGCTTCTTGACCTGCGGGCAGCACGCGAAGAGGTGCCCGTCGGGGCGGTCGAAGACCGTGTCGTCGAGCACGAGGTACTGCACGCACGTCTCGGCCAGCACGGGCACGCCCCGCGCCCGGGCCGCCTTGATCAGGTCCGCCCCCTCGCCCGTGGACATGTGGACGACGTACATGCGGCCGCCCGTCGCCTCGCACCACCGCACCGCCCGCTCGATGGCCTCGACCTCGACGACGTTCGGGCGGGTCACGCGGTGCAGGCGGGCGCCGTGCTCGCGCATGAGCTCGGGGGTGTGGTGCCGGTCGATCAGGAGGTCCAGCACGCGCGGGCTCTCGCAGTGGACCAGCAGCATCCCGTCGTGGAGCCGCATGAGTTCCAGCGCCTCGAACATCATCGCGTCGTCGGCGTTCCACCCCTCGCGCTCGTAGATCATGAACTCCTTGAACGTCGGCATCCCCCGCGCGATCATCGCCGGGACCTCGGCCAGGTGCTCGCGCCGCGTCACCGCCAGGTGCCACGCGTAATCGACCGACGAGATCCCCTCGGCCTTGTCCCGCCAGACCTCGTGGGCGTCGGCCAGCCCGGCCCCGGCGGGGGGGATGGCGAAGTCGATGACCATGGTCACGCACCCGTTGGCCGCCGCCGCCGACCCGGACTCGTAGTCGTCGCACGAGACCGTCCCGCAGAAGGGGAGCGCGAGGTGGACATGCACGTCGAGGCACCCGGGGATCACGTCCATCCCCGACGCGTCGATGACCCGGCGGGCCGAGGACCCCAGCCCGCCCGGCTCGGCGACGGCGGCGATCACCCCGCCCTTGATGCCCAGGTCCGCCTTGGCGCTGCCCCAGGCGTTGTGGACCGTCCCGTGAACGATGAGGGTGTCGAAGGCCATGCGCGGCGATGGTAGAACGGGGCCCGCCGACCCGTCGGGGCCGTGCGCGCGCCGGTCGTGAATCGTCACGGCGGGCCGTGGATGGCCCGCCGTGACGTCCGCGGAGGGGAGGTCCCGAGGCCCCGCCCGGTGGCTCGGAACGCGGCACGGTCGATCGTGGCGAGGATCGCCTTTCGCGCGCGCCGGGCCGGCGTGGCGTTCGGTCTATGATCCTCCGCCCGGGCGGGTAGCTCAGCGGCTAGAGCACTCGCTTTACACGCGAGGGGTCCAGGGTTCGAATCCCTGCCTGCCCATTGACGCCGACGGCGGGGTCGGACCCCCGGCGGCCGCCCGGCGGTTGGCGGGCTCTGGCGCGTGAACACCCTTGACCTTCTGTACATGACGGGCGCGGCGGCGATGTCGCCCTGGCTGCTCCGCAAATCTCGCGGGGATTGGAAGGCCAGGCTCGGGCACGCCGAGCCGTTGACCCCGCCCGCGCCGGGCCGGCCCCGTGTGATGCTGCACGCGGTGTCGGTGGGCGAGGTCAACGCGCTCCGCTCGCTCGTGCCGATCCTCGCGGCTCGGTGCGAGGTGGTGGTGAGCGTCGGGACGGACACGGGGATCGCCCGGGCGCGGACGCTCTACGGGGGAAACGGCGGGACAGGGACGGGGTTGGGGGAGGGGGTCGCGCGGGTGGTGCGGTACCCGCTGGATTTCAGCCGGTCGGTGGCGCGGTTCCTCGACGCGGTCAAGCCCGACCTGGTGGCCCTGGTGGAGTTGGAGGTCTGGCCGAATTTCATCCGGGCGTGCGTCGAGCGGGGGGTCCCGGTGGGGGTCATCAACGGGCGGCTCAGCGAGCGGAGTTTCCGCGGGTACCGGCGGGTTCGCGGGCTGCTGCGGCGGACGTTCGCGTCGTTGGACTTCGCGGCGGTGCAGGACGGTGACTACCGCGATCGGTTCGTCGCGATGGGCGTGCCGGTGGATCGGTGCGTGGTCACCGGGTCGATGAAGTGGGACGCGGCGCCGCTCGTGCGTGCGGGGGAGGCCGGCGAGGCGGCGCGGGCGCTCGCCCGCGCGATGGGGCTCGACCGCGGGGGCGGGCCGTTGATCGTCGCGGGGAGCACGGCGGAGGACGAGGAGGCGTTGCTGCACGCCGCGTGCCCGCCGGGGGCGAGGTTGCTGTGCGCGCCGCGGAAGCCCGAGCGGTTCGACGAGGCGGCGAGGGCGATGCCCGGGTGCGTGCGGCGGACGGCGGGGCGCCCGGGTGAGGGCGGGGCGACGCGGTTCCTCTTGGACACGATCGGGGAGTTGCGGTCGGCGTACGAGATGGCCGACGTGGTGGTGATGGGGCGGAGTTTCGGGCGGCTTTACGGGTCGGACCCGATCGAGCCGGCGGCCCTTGGGAAGCCCGTGCTGATCGGGCCGGCGTTCAAGGACTTCGAGTCGATCGTGCGGGAGATGCAGAGGCGGGGCGCGATCGTGGTGTCGTCGCGGGCGACGCTCGCGCGGGACCTGGCGGGGCTGACGGGGGACGGGGACGAACGGCGGCGGCTCGGTGAGGCGGCGCTGGCGTGCGTCGCGGCCAACCGGGGCGTGAGCGCACGTCACGCGGCGATGATCCTCGAACGGGTGGGCGTCGCGGCGTCGGGCGGCGAGGGCCCCGCGGTATGATCGCGGCATGGACCAGGGGCGTGAGCGAGGAGGCGGTGGGGATGAAGGGCTCGGCGATGGGGCGTATGAGGTCCGTGACGGGCTGACGAGCGGGCCGGTGCGTGGGCGCGGGGCGGGGCTCAACCCGGGGAATCGGTTCGAGACGGTGAGGCTGCACGTGCTGGGGGAGCACCTCGACGCGGGCGCGGCGGCGCGTGAGGCCGAGGCGGGGAGTGGGGGCGTGCGCGGGCCGGTGTCGGTCCCGACGACGGTGCTGTCAGACCGATCGGGTCGGGTGATCAACGCGGTGGATTCGCCGGACCTGCCGTTCAAGTGGACGGTGAACCCGTACCGGGGGTGCGAGCACGGGTGCGTGTATTGCTACGCGAGGCCCGGGCACGAGTACCTGGGGATGTCGATGGGGCTGGACTTTGAGACCAAGATCGTCGCGAAGCACGGCGCGGCGGCGTTGCTGCGGCGTGAGCTGGCGTCGGCGTCGTGGCGCGGGGAACCGATCGTCATGTCGGGGGTGACCGACCCGTACCAGCCGGTCGAGCGGGAACTCGGGATCACGCGAGGGTGCCTGGAGGTGATGGCCTCGTGCGGGCAGCCGGTGTCGGTGGTGACGAAGAGCCGGCTGGTGGAGCGGGATATCGACTGCTTGTCGTCGCTGGCGGGGATCGGTGCGGCGCGGGCGGCGGTGAGCCTGACGACGCTGGACCGAGGCCTGGCGATGGCGATGGAGCCGCGGGCGAGCAGCCCCAAGGACCGGCTGCGGGCGATGTCGTCGCTGGCGTCGGCGGGGGTGCCGGTGGTGGTGATGACGGCGCCGATCATCCCCGGGCTCAACGACCACGAGATCCCGGCGCTGCTCAAGGCGGCGAAGGAGGCCGGGGCGACGCGTGCGGGGTACATCCTGCTGAGGCTGCCGCACCAGATCAAGGACGTGTTCCTGGAATGGTTGACGAGGGCGGCGCCCGGGCGGGCGGCGAAAGTCGAGTCGCTGATCCGGCAGGCGCGCGGGGGCGACCTGTACCGGTCGGGGTTCGGGGAGCGTCAGCGGGGGACGGGGGCGAGGGCGGATCAGATCAAGGCGACGTTCGGCGTGTTCGCGGAACGGCTCGGGCTGCGAGGTGAGCGGGAGGAACTGTCGAGCGCGGGGTTCCGCAGGCCGACGGTGCTGGAGGAGGGGCAGTTGGGGTTGTTCGGCGGGTGAGGCGGTGGTGGGGTGGAGTGGGGTGGGCGGTTGGGCTAGACGTTGGCGCGGGTGTCGCCGGGGAATTGCTTGATGCCGACCTGGGTGGGGACGCGTCCGGTACCCTTGGCGGTGGGGCTGCGCTCGGGGACGACGTAGGTGCTGTTGGGGAGTGTGGCGCTGTGGGCCATGGCGGCCTTGGCGGCGGCGAGCATGGAGTCGTCGGGGTTTTCGTAGAGCTCGCGGTAGCTGGCGCGGATGGCGAGTTCGGCGAGGTCGAAGAAGTGGAAGGCGGCGGCGCGGTCGCGCTGCCATTCGAGGTCGCTCACGCCGTTGGAGGCGTGGGCCTTGGCGTCGGCGTCGAGCTTGGAGAGGGTGCAGGCCCAGGCGTGGAGCCACATGACGGCGTCGGCGATGCGGGCCTGGACGCACTGGCGGTCGAGGATCTTGACGTCCCACTTTTTGCTGACGGCCTTGAACTGGTAGGTGTGCTCGGCGATGAGGCGGCAGAGGCGGTCGGCGGGCTCGCGGAGGTCGGGGTGGATGGCCGTGATGGAGGGGGCCTTCTTGCGGATGCCCAGGAAGACCTCGGCGGCGAGGGGGACGGCGCGGCGCATGAGCCGGAGGTTGAAGGCGGACCTGAGGGCGTTGGCGGCGTTGGTGAACAGGGAGTTGTCGGGCTCGACGCCGGCGGCGGAGCGGAGGGAGAGCAGGTGCTCGGCGAGCTGCTTGCCGGCGTAGCTGAAGAGGACGTAGGACTGCATGACCTCGTTGGCGCCCTCGACGATGAGGTTGATGCGGGAGTCGCGGAAGACGCGTTCGACCTCGTTCTCGGTCATGTAGGACTCGCCGCCCATGATCTGCATCCCGTCGTTGACGACGCGCCAGCCCATCTCGGAGCAGAAGACCTTGCAGATGGCGGTCTCGGTCTGGATGTCCTGGTCGTGGCGGTCGAGCATGCCGGTGGTCATGTAGAGGACCGCGTCCATGGCGTAATCGAGGGCGGCCATGTGGGCGATGCGCTTCTGGACGAGCTCGAAATCGGCGAGGGGGCGGCCGAACTGGTGGCGGGTGAGGGCCCACTTGGTGGCCTGGTCGCGGACGCGGCGGGCGCCCCCGAGCATCCCGGCGGAGAGGGTGCAGCGGCCGTAGTTGAGGCAGGAGAGGGCGATGTTGAGGCCCTTGCCTTCTTGCCCGAGGAGGTGGGACTTGGGGACACGGACGTTGTGGAAGCGGATGCGGGCCTGCCACGTCCCGCGGATGCCGCACTTGCTGCGGTTTTTGCTGTAGATCTCGACGCCTTCCATCTCGGGGTGGCAGACCAGGGCCGAGACGCGTTCGGAGACTTTGCCGGTCTTGGGGTCGGTGATCTTCTGGCGGGCCATGACGGTGAAGAGGCCCGAGAGGGCGCCCGAGGTCGCCCACTTTTTCTCGCCGTTGATGATGTAGTGCTCGCCGTCGGGTGATTTTTCGCAGTAGGTCTCCTGCCCGCCCGCGTCGCACCCGACGTTGGGCTCGGAGAGGCAGAAGGCGCTGAGCCAGTCCTTGGCCAGGCGGGGGAGCCAGCGCTGTTTCTGCTCGTCGTTCCCGAAAAGCATGACGGCCTTGCACCCGATGGACTGGTGGGCGGAGACCATGACCGCGGTGGACCCGCAGTACCACCCGAGGCGTTCGAGGACGCGGTTGTAGCTGGTGATGCCCATGCCCAGCCCGCCGAACTCCTTGGGGATGGTCATGCCCAGGACGCCCAGGTCGAAGAGGCGGTCGATCACCCAGCGGGGGATCTCCTGGTCCTGGTCGATCTGGACGGCGGGGTGCTCGGTGCGGAGGTACTCGTCGAGGCGGGCGATCAGTTGGTCGCACTCGGCCTGCTCGCGCGCCGACTGCGAGGGGTACGGGAAGAAAAGATCTTCACGGAACCCGCCCCAGAAAAAGTTCTTGACGGCGCCCAGTTCGGAAGGATCAGGCCCCAGCCACGACTCGGCGTCCTCGATCAGCTTGCGGTCGGCGGCTTTGATGCCCTTGAGGTCCTTGATGTCGGCCATGGCGCGGTCCCTTGGTTGGGTGATGGGATAAGAGAGAACCCCCGCTCATTGTATAGGGAGTTCGGTGAAAAGTCGCTCCCGGAGGCGTCCCGGCGGGCGTCGCCGGCGGGTTATTTGCGGGCGAAGAAGGCTTCGATGGCGGCCTTGCCCGCGGGGGTGTGGCGGAGCCGGACCAGTTCGTCCCGCTCGACGCCAAGGGCGTCGTCCCACCCGCGGGTGAGGCCCGCGTCGACGGCGCGGGCGACGGCCCTCGCGACGTCGGTGTTCGGGAGCGAGGCCCGGGTCTGATCGAGGGCGGCCAGGACGCGGGCGGCGGTGGCCGGGCGGCCGATCCAGCGGCGCGGGGCGCCGTCGCGGGTGAGCGGCGTGCCCCGTTGATCGAGCAGCCAGCGTGTGGCGGTGTCGATGAGCGTGTCGGGCGATGGGGCGAAGGCGTCGAAGAGGCCGAGGTCTTTGGCTTCGTCGGAGGTGAAGGGCGTGCCCGAGGCGGTGCGGGCGATGGCGAGCGCGGGGTCGAGGCGTGCGGGGAGGAGGTTGGTGCCGCCCCATCCCGGGCAGATCGAGAGCGAGGCCTCGGGGAGCCCGACGGGGTAGGGCTTTCCGGAGGCGGAGGGGGCGGCGACGAGCCCGTCGCAGTGGAGAGCGATCTCGAGCCCGCCGCCGAGCGCGGCGCCGTTGAGTGCGGCGACGGTGGGGAACGGGGTGGAGGCGAGGCGAGCAAAGACGCGCGAACCGAAGCGGAGGTAGCGGTGGAGCTGGTCGTCGGGCCAGTCGTGGATGGACCTGAGGTCGGCGCCGGCGATGAAGACCCGCGGGGAGGCGGAGGCGAGGATGAGCCCCGCGGCGTCGCGCGGGAGATGGTCGAGGGTGGCGTCGAGGCGTTGGATGAGCGGGTGGTCGAGGACGACCACGGGCTTGCCGGGCTGGTCGAGGCGGATGGTCAGGACGCCGGTGGCGTCGTCGCGGAGGATGGGGAAGGGCTCGGTCGGGGCGTGGGTTGGGTCTTGGCTCATCCGGGAGTTTACGTCGCGGGGCGGGCGGGGCCGGGTTTGGCATCGGTGGGGGACGGCGATAAACTTGGGACGTGGTGAGCGGGCGGGGCCGCGAAGGAGTGTGTCGGATGACGACCGTGCCGAAGGTTCCGGCGGTGGGCGGCGAGTCGGGGAAACCGGCGGGCGGGATCGATCCGCAGGCGGTGACGATCTCGGGGCTGGTGACGGAGCCGTCGTACGGGCCCGGGCGGTTGCCGTCGTCGCTGAGGGACGCGGCGTCGGTGGACCGTGACCTCGGGAAGGGCGGGCGTCCCGGGGAGTTCCCGTACACGCGGGGGCTGTTCCCGTCGGGGTACAGGACGCGGCTGTGGACGATGCGTCAGTTCGCGGGGTTCGGGTCGGCGGACGACACGAACAAACGGTTCAAGTACCTCTTAGAGCAGGCCAAGGGGACGAGCGCGAACACGGGGCTGTCGACGGCGTTCGACCTTCCGACGCTGATGGGGCGTGACAGCGACGACCCGCTGTGCGCGGGGGAGGTGGGCAAGTGCGGGGTGGCGGTGTGCACGATCGAGGACATGCACCGCCTGTACGCGGACATCCCGATCGGGACGGTGACGGTGAGCCAGACGATCAACGGCCCGGCGTGCGTGATCTGGGCGATGTACCTGGCGATGGCGTTGCAGCGCGGGGTGTCGTGGTCGAGCCTGGGGGGGACGCTGCAGAACGACATCCTCAAGGAGTTCCACAGCCAGAACGAGTTCATCTACCCGCCGGACGCGAGCGTGAAGCTGGTGGTGGACACGATCGAGTTCCAGAGCCGGCACGTGCCGCGGTGGAACAGCGTGTCGATCTCGGGGTACCACATCCGCGAGGCGGGGAGCACGGCGGTGCAGGAGCTGGCGTTCACGCTGCGGGACGGGATGGAGTACGTCGAGGCGTGCGTGGACCGGGGGCTGGAGCTGGACGACTTCGCGCCGAGGCTGAGTTTCTTCTTCAACAGCCACAACGAGTTTTTCGAGGAGATCTGCAAGCTGCGCGCGGCGCGCCGGCTGTGGGCGCGGGCGATGCGGGGGCGCTACGGGGCCGCGTCGGAGCGGTCGTGCTTCATGAAGACGCACGTGCAGACGGCGGGGTGCTCGCTGACGGAGCAGCAGCCGCTGAACAACATCGTGCGTGTGGCGTACCAGGCGATGGCGGGGGTGCTGGGGGGGTGCCAGAGCCTGCACACGGACAGCATGGACGAGACGCTGGGGCTCCCGACGGAGCGGGCGGTGACGGTGGCGCTGCGGACGCAGCAGATCCTGGCGCACGAGACCGGGGTGACGCGCGTGGCGGACCCCCTGGGCGGGGCGTGGTTCATCGAGGACCTGACCGACCGGATGGAGCGGGGGGCGCTGGACCTGGTGCACGAGATCGACACGATGGGCGAGTACGGGGACTGGCGGGCGGCACGCGGCGGGGTGGGCGAGCAGGGCCCGCTGGCGGAGCACCCGGCGTACGGGCCGAGGAAGACCTTCGGGCGGGCGGTGATCAACGGGATCAACCGCGGGTACTTCCGCCGGCAGATCGCCGAGGCGAGCTACCGGTTC
This sequence comes from Phycisphaeraceae bacterium, assembly GCA_015200025.1. GTDB lineage: Bacteria > Planctomycetota > Phycisphaerae > Phycisphaerales > UBA1924 > UBA2396. The sequence continues at coordinate 3,222,050 of CP054186.1, forward strand.
AGCGAGGAGTGCGAGGCGGGGGACCGGCTGATCGTGGGGCTCAACGCGTACGTGGAGCCCGACGAGAAGAGGCCGATCGACATCCTGCAGATCCCGCACACGGTGGAGGTCGAGCAGGTCGACCGCCTGACGAGGTTCAAGAAGGCGCGGGACGCGGGGAAGGTGGAGCGGGCGCTGGAGCACATCCGTGCCGCGTGCCGCGGGGAAACTCGGGCGACGATGCACGAGTTGCCGGGCGTCGGGCCGGGCGGGCTCCACGCGACGAACGTGATGCCGGCGCTGGTGGACGGGGCGCTGGTGGGGTGCACGCTGGGTGAGATGGTGCAGGCGATGGCGGACATCTACGGGCGGTACATGGGCGGCCCGGAGTGGTGATGACGCGGTGCGCGGTTATTTCAGCGCGTCGGTGACGGCCTTGCGTGCGGCGTCGGTGGTGGTCGTCGAGGGGAGCACGCCGATGACCTTGCGGGTCTCGGGGTTGACCAGGACGATCACGCCGGTGGTCGCGCCGGCGTCGAGGGCCTTCCAGAGGTCGGGGAGGTTGAGGGCCGCGGTGAGGAACTCGGCCTGCTGACGCCCCGCGCCGGTCGAGAGGTCGTGGCGGAGGAACAGGACCGGGCGGTCGTCGAACATCTGGGTCAGTCTCGCAAAGATCGCTTCGGCGGCCCTTGACTTGTCGCACCAGTCGGCGTGGGCGAGGGCGGCGATGAGCCTGGGCTTGCGGTGTTCGGCCCGGGGCTCGGTGAGCCTCGAGGGGGGCGCGGGCTCGATCTGGGGCTTGAGCGGCGAGGGCGGGAGGGGTTGGGGCACCGTCGGGAGGGGCCTCGGGGTGGGCTGTTGGGCCGGAGAGGGCTGAGGGGCTGTGGTCGGCGGCTGAAGGACGGGCGCGGGGGAGGCGATCAGGAGGGAGGCGAGGGTGATCGGGAGCAGCGCGATCGTTGGGGCGTGCATGGGACCTCCGGTGCTGAGCGGTGTTGGCGACGAAGGTTCAACCGCCGGTCGTGGTCGGGGGTTGCCGGCGTGCCCCGCGGCGGGGGCGTGGGGGGCGGGCGGGGGCTCGATGGGCGTTGGGGAACTATGGTTGACGTGACGTGAAGGACGGAGCGACGCCGGCGACGGCGGTGATGATCGGGACGTTCGACGGCGTGCACGCGGGGCACGCGGCGCTGGTCCGCCGCGCCCGCGAGCGGGTCGGTCCGGGCGGTCGGGTGGTGGCGTTGTCGTTCGACCCGCACCCGGTGTCGGTGCTCAGGCCGGGCCGCGAGCCGGCGCTGTTGACGGACTTTGCGACCCGGGCGGGGCTGCTGCGAGCGTTGGGGGTGGACGGTGTGGAGCGTTTGGTGCCGACGCCGGACCTGCTGGACATGACGCCCGGGGCGTTTGTCGCGTGGGTGGTGGAGCGTCATCGGCCCGTGGTGTTCGTCGAGGGCGAGGGGTTCCGGTTCGGGCGTGGTCGGAGTGGGACGCTGGACGATCTGGCGGCGATGGGCGCGGGGATGGGCTTTGCCGTGGAGGTTGTGGGGGGGAGCGGTGGGGCGGGCGGGGTCTGTGCGATGATGTCGGACGGGTCGTTGGTGAGGGTGTCGAGCAGCCTGGTGCGTTGGCTGCTCCGGCACGGGCGGGTGGAGGACGCGGCGTCGGCGCTGGGCCGACGGCACCGCGTGGAAGGCGTGGTCACGCCCGGGGATCGGCGCGGGAGGACGGTGGGGTTCCCGACGGCGAACGTGTCGGGGATCGGGACGCTGGTGCCCGGGGACGGGGTGTACGCGTGCGTGGCGGAGATGCCGGACGGTCGCCGGTACGCGTCGGCGGTGAACATCGGCGCGAGGCCGACGGTCGGTGGGCACGAGCGGCGGGTCGAGGCGCACCTTCTTCTGGACGGGGATCGTCTGTGGCCGGGCGGCGATGGGCCGGAGTATGGGTGGAGGGTGTCGTTGGAGTTCGCGGGGTGGGTGCGTGAGGAGATGCGTTTCGGGTCGGTGGGTGCGTTGGTGGAACAGATCGGGCGCGACGTGGCGCGGGCCCGGGGCATCGTGGGCGGGGAGGCAAGTCCGGGCGTGACGCCGCGGGCGGAGGCGTTCGTATGAGCACGGCGGCGTCGGAGGGCGGCGGGGGCTGGGTGTCGACGGTCACGATCGCGGAGGCCGCGGCGTGGCTGTCGCGGTGCCGGCGTGTGGTGGTGACGACGCACATGAAGCCCGACGGTGACGCGGCGGGGTCGGCGGTGGGGCTGGTGCGGGCGCTGGCGGCGAAGGGGATCGCGGCGCGGGCGTGGTTCGCGGGCCCGCTCCCGGGGTGGCTCGCGTGGTTCGCCGGGGAGACGGGGTTCGGGGCGTGGGAGCGGGACGGAGCGCCGGCGGACGAGCCCGACGGTGTGGTGGTGGTGGACACGGGCTCGTGGACGCAACTGGAGGCGCAGGCGCCGTGGCTTCGGGGCCGGGGCGGGAAGACGCTGGTGATCGATCACCATCGGCGCGGTGACGCCGACGTGGGCGAGCGGCGCGTGATCGAGACCGCGAAGGCGGCGGCGTGCCAGCCGGTGGCGGCGTTGTGCGCGGCGTTGCTGGGCGTCGAGGCGTCGCGGCTCCCGGTAGGGGTCGCGCAGGCGTTGTACCTGGGGCTGGCGACGGACACGGGGTGGTTCCGGCACAGCAACGTGAGCCCGGAGGTGATGCGTCTGGCGGCGTCGTTGCTCGAGGCGGGCGCGGACGCCGAGGCCCTCTACCGGAACATCGAGCAGCAGAACACGGCGGCGCGGTTCCGGCTCATGGCGAGGGCGCTGGCGTCGCTCGAACTGGCGGGGGGCGGGCGCGTGGGCGTGATCAGCCTGACGGCGAAGGATTTCAAAGAGGCCGGTGCGTCGGCGGACGAATCGGGCGGGTTCATCGACCTGCCCCAGACCATCGGGTCGGTGGAGGTCTCGGTCCTGTTGACGGAGGGCGAGCCCGAGGCCGGCGCGGCGGGCGGGGGTGGGATTGAGGGTGGGGGCGTGGGTGGGGGCGTGGTGACGAAGGTGAGTTTGCGGAGCAAGACGGACGCGGTGGACGTGGACCTGGTTGCCCGGACGATGGGCGGCGGTGGGCACAAGCGTGCGGCTGGGGCGAAGGTCAGGGCGGGCCTGGCCGAGGCTCGGACGCGGGTGCTGGCCGCGTTGGGGGTTTCATGAGTATTCACGGCGGACCGGGTCGGGGCGGGAGGCCGAGATCGGCGGGCGGTGGATCGCAGCGGCCCACGCTGAGGCTGATGACCACGACGCTGTGGGAGTACCCCAGCCAGCACTACGACCCGTGGAACACGGACCCGGCGTGCGTGGGGTGGAAGGGCGGAGCGGGGGGAGGAGGCGGGGCGGGGGCACGGCCCGGGATGCAGGGGGACAAGGGGTACGTGGGGGCGACGCCGTCGTGGGTGATCTGGCAGTTGCTCATGCGGTACACGCGGGAGGGGGACGTGGTGGTGGACCCGATGTGCGGGAGCGGGACGACGCTGGACGTGTGCCGGGACACGGGTCGGCGGGGGCTGGGGTTCGATGTGTCGCCGCGGCGAGAGGATATCGGCGGGGCGGACGCGCGGGCGTTGCCGCTGGTGGACGGGGCGGCGGACTTCGTGTTCGTGGACCCGCCGTACTCGACGCACGTGGCGTACAGCGACGAGCCGGGGTGCATCGGGCGCCTGGACGCGGGCGGCGCGGACGGCGGGCGGGCGTACTACACGGCGATGGAGGGGGTGATCGCCGAGGCGTCGCGCGTGCTCAAGGATCGGCGGTACCTGGGGCTGTACGTCAGCGACAGTTACCGTAAGGGTGGGGCGGGCCGAACCGGCGAGATGATGCCAATCGGGTTCGAGCTGTTCGCGAGGCTCCGGCGATGGTTCCGCCCGATCGACGTCGTGGTGGTGACGAGGGGGAACCGCAAGCTCGAGCGAGGGAACTGGCACAAGACCGCGGCGGACGAGAACTTTTTCCTTCGAGGGTTCAACTACCTCTTCATCATGAAGAAGGAGATGGGCCTCAAGGGCGGTTCGGCGCCCCGCGGGGACGGGCCGCCGGGGCCCGGCGGTGGGACGCGCGCGGGCGGGGGCGTGAAGGGGGATCGAACGATCGGCGAGAAGGGAGGCGTGAAGGGCGGTGGGAAGGGAGGCGGGGCGAGGCGTGGGCTCAGCGGGCCGAGCGGGCCTGGTTCACGGCGTCGATGACGTCGGCGTTGGTGGCGCCGAAGTAGAGCTTGGCGACGGGGTTGGTCTTGGTGTCGGCCCGGGCGGGGGCGTGGAAAGCGACGACGGGGATGCCGGTCTCGTTGAGGGACTTGAGGTAGCCCCAGGCGGGGTCCTTGCGGTTGGTCAGGTCGACCTTGAAGGCGGCGACGTCGGGAGCCTCGAGGGCGCGGACGACCTCGTCGCTGTTCAGCACGGTCGCTTCGAGGATCTTGCAGTTGATGCACCAGGTGGCGGTGAAGTCGGCGACGATGACCTTGCCGGCCTTGACGGCGGCGTCGAAAGCCTCGGGCGTGTAGGGCTTCCACAGGGCCTTGTCGCCCATCGCGTAGGCGGACTTCGCGATGTCGGTCTGCCAGAGGGCCCAGGCCGAGGTCGAGCCCGCGATGACCAGCGCGACGATCGAGAACACGGCGCGGCGGACGCCCGAGGCCGTGATCTGGAACGTACGGAGGGCGAGCCACAGGCCCGCGAGCACGGCGAAGAGGGCCACGCCCCACCAGTGGACCACGCCCGCGAGGTAGGGCATCTCGGCCAGGAGCGAGATCAGCCCGCTGCCCAGAAAGAACGCGGCGGCGGCCAGGAGCAGGAGCCCCATGATCTGCTTGACCAGCTCGCTCGCGGGCCCCGCGCGGGGGACGAAATCGGCGAGGGAAGGCTTGATCGCCAGGACGGCGTAGGGGAGGGCCATGCCCACGCCCACGGCGGTGAACGTCGCGAGCGAGACGGCCTGGGACTGGAGGGCGGCCCAGGCGATGGCGGCGCCGATGAAGGGCCCGAAGCAGGGCGTCCCGAGGATCGCGGTCATGACACCGAAGAGGAACGACCCGGGCGCGGTCTCGAGGCGAGGGGAGTAGGCCGAGACCGACGCGGGGAGTTCCATGGTGAAGGCGCCCATCATGCCCAGGGCCATGGCGGCGACGACGGCGGCGACGATGATGTTGAAGAACGGGTTGGCGAAGAGCTCGGAGACCGCGGAGACGGACTTGACGGAGACGATCAAGAGCCCGATGACGAGCCAGAACGCGATGATCCCGGCGGCCATCAGCAGCCCGAGGGAGGCGCGGCGGGCCGAGGACCCGTGCGCGTGGTGCTGGAGGCTCATGATCTTGATCGGGATCACCGGGAGCACGCACGGGGTCAGGTTCAGGATGAACCCGGCGACCAGGGCCGCCAGCAGCACGGGGACCAGGCCCGAGATGTTGGCCTTTAGCCCGAAGAGGTTGAACTGGATCGTGTCGTTGCGGCCCTTGGTCGCGGCCTCGGGCGCGGGCGAGGGCGGCGGGGGGGGGGCGGCCCCGATGGTGTCGAAAATCGTCGGCGAAAGGCCGGGCGTCATCGACGGGTCGTGGGCTTTCGCGCCGGCCGGGTTGATGTCGATCTCGACGGACAGGTCGGCGTCCTCGGGGGCCAGGCAGAGCGAGTCGTTGCAGGCTTGCCAGGAGGCCGAGACCTTGAGCGTGCGCACGCCCGGGGCGGCGTCGGGGGCGACGCGGAAGGGGATGTAGACGCGGGCGAGGTCCTTGTAGACGGGCAGCAGGGTCGGCTGACCCGTGAAGTTGACCTCGACGTTGTAGGACGTGGGCCACTGGGGCGTGCCGAAGGTGAGGCCCGGGGCGGGCGCGGGCGTGGCCTCGGTGGGCGTGGGCTCGAAGTCGATGCCCTTGAGGGTCTTGTCGGCGTCCCAGGTGTAGACGTGCCACCCGGGCTCCATGGTGAAGGAGAGGACCAGGACGCCCGAAGAGCCCGGGGCGATGGAGGCCGGGGAGACGGCGAGCGAGGGGCGGACCTCCTGGGCGAGCGCGTTCGTGCCGGCTGGGGCGAGGATCGCGAGGAAGGCGGCGGCGAGCGCGATGAGGAACGGGGGGAGACGGGAGGCGAGCGGCGCGGAGCATCGGTGGGTCATGCGTGACATTAGACGACGGCCGCGGCGGACGGGTTCGCCCGGTGGTCGGGGAGTTTGTTCGGCTCGCGTGAGGACGGGGGCCCGAGGGTGCGGCGTGTTCGGTCGGGTGGTTATTGGGCGTGTGGCGAGGAATGCGCGGATCGGACGGGACGGCGCGGGAGTGGCGGGGTGGATGCTCAAGGGTGCGGCGGCCGGTCACCGATGAGGACGTGTGGCGGATGGGTCGGCGGGTGGGACGCGGAGGAGCGGCGGGATGCCGGACGTGCTGGACCAATTGGAGGTCGATGCGTTGCTGGCGTCGGCGTCGGCGTCGGACGCGCCCGCGCCGCGGGGCTCGGTGAAGGTGTTCACGCGGAAGGCGACGGGGACGGGGCTGGTGCCCGGGGCGGTGACGCCGGAGATCCGCGGGTACGACTTCAAGCGTCCCGAGCGTGTGAGCAAGGACCAGATGCGGGCGTTGCAGACGCTGCACGAGGCGTTCGCGCGGAACTTCGGGGCGAGCCTGAGCGGGTTCTTGCGGACGATCGTGGAGGTGAAGGTCGCCACGTGCGAGCAGATGACGTACTCGGAGTTCATCAGCGGGCTCCCGAACCCGACGAGTTTCAACCTGATCAAGGCGGAGGGGCTGGAGGGGCAGATCTGCCTGGAGATCAGCCCGCTGATCATCTATCCGATCATCGACCGGCTGCTGGGGGGGACGAGCCAGGACCTGTTCATCCCGCAGCGTCCGATGACGATGATCGAGACGAGGCTGATCGGGAACGTGACGGGTCGGGGGTTGTTGGCGTTGTCGGAGGCGTGGGCGGGGGTGAGGAAACTGCAGTTCAGCGTGGCGTCGACGGAGAGCAACCCGCAGCTGGTGCAGATCGTGCCGCCGAACGAGGTGGTGATCGTGATCGGGTTCGAGCTGAAGATGAGCAACCGCGCGGGGACGATGAACCTGTGCATCCCGTACAACGTGATCGAGCCGATGATGGAATCGCTGTCGAGCCAGAGCTGGTTCTCGGCGGCGAAGAACCAGCGGAGCGGGGAGATCGAGCGTGAGATCGGGCGTTCGCTGACTCGGGCGGGGCTCGGGGTGCGCGTGGTGCTGGGAGAAACGACGATCACGCTCAAGGACCTGCTGGAGATGAAACCCGGGGATGTGCTGACGACGGAGACCGAGTCGGCCAAGCCCGTGTCGGTGTGGGTGGAGGGGGAGCGCAAGTTCGAGGGCGCGATCGGGCAGTACAAGGGGCAGCGGGCGGTGCGGGTGACGCGGGTGATCCCGCCGGGCGAAGAAGCGTAACGGGGCCCCGAGGGCGGGCCCCGCCGAGAGGGTCGCCGGGGGTCGGGGATCAGATATCGAGGTCGGCGACGAACTTCTGGGCCTTGTCGCCCAGCTTGTCGACGACGCTCTGCCGGATCTTCGCGTAGACCTCTTCGTTGAGGGTGACGGTCTGCGCCCCCTTGTAGAACGAGGTGGACGAGGACGCGAAGCGGAACCAGAGGAGGCGGGTGACGTTGGTGTCGGCGGTGAAGTGGAACGCGCCGAGTTTCAGGGAGACGACGCCGTCGGTCTCGGCGGCGGAGGAGACCTGGAAGGTGCCCTTGTTCTGGTGGGTCGATGAGGTGTCGAAGAGGACGACGCGGTGGTCGTCGTTGGAAAGGGCCTTGAGGGCGTCGAGGGTCTCCTTGATGATGGCCAGGTCGTTCCCGGTGGCGATGGCGGCGAGGACCTTGATGACGGCCTCGTGGACGTCGAAGGTGGCGCCCGAGGCCTTGAACTCCTCGAAGGCAAAGGCGCGGACGACCCAGGCGCAGTTCTCCATGACGGTGTGGTAGAAGGTGTACCACTCGCGGGGGGCTTTCTCGCGGTCGTACTTCTTGTTGGCGGCGAGCTGGGCCAGCAGGCAGGAGTTGAGCACGTCGCGTTTGTGCTGCTCGGAGACCCCGGGGAGGAAGGCCACGAGCGACCCGTCGTTGACGTACGCGGCCTTCTCCTCGTCGCGGATGCGCGGGGCGCGCGAGAGGGTGTGCGGGGTGATCGTGTCGTCGAGTTCGAGGGATTCGATGAACGCGCGGGCCCGCTCGACGGTCGCGCGGGTGGCCCGGGCGGGCGCCCTGCCCGGCGAGGCCATGGCGCCCGCCGCGGCGCCCATGATCTCGGCGGCGGACCGCAGCCCCTGGACGGGCGTAAGGCCGGCCTCCTCGGGGTCGAGCGGGTTGCCCTGGGGGAGGAAGAGGCACTGGAGGGTGCTCGGCCCGTGGTTCTGGATATACACGGCGTTGCCCTGGGGGCTGAAGGTCTGGGTGTGCCCCTGCTGGGTCTGGATGTTGGGCCAGTAGTTGACGTTGGGGATCGAGAGGTCGTACGTGGTGACGCCCCCCGGTGGGTTCCCGGTGTCGTAGACGTGGAGCTGGCTGTGGATGATCCCGAGGTTGTAGATCTGGTTGTTCGGGGGGATGTTGACGACGGCCATGATGAACCTCCGTCGAGCGCGGGAAATCGCGAGGCCCGCGTCGCGCTCGCGGGTTCACGCTACCGGTCTCGCCCTGCGGCGAGGCGCGAGCGGATGAAGAAGGCACGGCGGTGTGCCGGTGCGCCCCCGCTCGCCACGAGGGTGTGGCGGAATCCGCGCCGGTGTGGATAAGTGGGGCGGGGCCGAGTGGGGGGTGGGGGGGATCAGCGGGCGCGGAGGGCCTCGATGGCCTCGACGGCGAGTTGATCGCAGCGCTCGTTCTCGGCGTGCCCGGCGTGCCCCTTGATCCAGTGGAACGAGACGTGGTGGCGGGCGATGAGCTCGTCGAGGCGGAGCCAGAGGTCCTGGTTTTTGACGGGTTGGCGCGAGGCGGTTTTCCAGCCCTTCTTTTTCCAGTTGGGCAACCAGGTCTTGAGCCCGTCGAGGACGTACTTGGAATCGCTGGTGAGGCGGACCTCGGAGGGGCGCGTGAGGGCGGCGAGGCCCTCGATGACGGCGCGGAGCTCCATGCGGTTGTTGGTGGTGTCGGGCTCGGCGCCCGAGTCCTCGCGGGAATGGTGCGAGGCGGGATGGCGAAGGATGTAGGCCCACCCGCCCGGGCCGGGGTTCCCGGCGCAGGCGCCGTCGGTGAAGAGGTGGACGGAGGGTCGGGTCACAGGTCGTCGGTGGATCGGGATTCGAGGATCTCGAGGTCGGAGGGAGACGGGGGGTGAGGCGGGGTGAGGGGGTGGGTGAGGGGGTGGGGGTGGGGGTGGGGGTCGAGGTGGAGGGAGGGCGTCAGGGGCATGTCGAGCCAGAGTCGTTCGAGGGCCAGGTCGTGGGCGCGGTGGTAGGCCAGGCCCATCTTGGACCAGTCGAAGTCCCAGGACCGCTTGTCGACGGCGTTGCGGAGGGCGATACGCTCGCGGCGGTCCATACGGCACACGTCGAACATGAGGCGGGCGAGGTCGTGGGCCGCGTCGTGGAACGACCGGCTCCGTCGCCTCAGGACGTGGAGCCCCCAATCGTCGTGGTCGGGGAAGGTGTCGGCGACGTACCGCCCGAACCCGGCGAGGTCGCTCGTGACGGCGGGGACGCCCATGGCGAGGCACTCCAGGGGCGTGTACCCCCAGGGCTCGTAGGACGAGGGGAAGACGCCCAGGTGAGTCCCGCGGACGAACTGGTCGTACTCGATGCCCCAGAGGCGGTTGTGGGGGTTGATGAAGTCGGGGTGGTAGACGACCTTGACGGGGTCCTCGGGCCGGTTGAAGAGCTGGAGGTAGCGGAGTTGGTTGAGGACGGGGTCGGTGGACTCGTGCTCGAGGATGTGGGTGACGACCATGGGCAGGCCGTGCTGCTTCATCGCGTGCTGCGACCGGCGGTACCGGAGCATCCAGTACTCATCGACGAGGTCGTCGAGCTTGAGGCGGTGCCCGGCGGCGGCGCGGTGGAAGAGCTTGGCGCCCACGTCGTCGACGATGTGCTCGCAGATCTCGCGGAGCTCGTTGAGGACGCCCCGCTTCTCCATCGCCAGCGGGTTGATGTTCCGCGTCGGCTGGCGGGAGATGAGGAAGAAGACGACGGTGCGGTCGGACTTGGCGGCCCTGAGCTCGGCGTTGAGGCGGGCGAGGGCCTCGAGGCAGACGTCGAAGCCCTTGTTGCGCGGCTCGAAACGCCCGGAGGTGAAGAAGTAAAGGGTCTTGTCGAGGTCGAAGGAGTAGCTGGGGAAGAAGTGCCCCATCGTGAAGCGGTGGATGAGTTCCTTGTACTCCCCGTGCAGACGCTGCTGCTCGTGGACCATGTTGTACGACGCGATCGAGAGGGCGTTGGGCGTGACCAGGTCGACCGGGCGGCCCAGCAAGTGGTGGCACTCTTCCCCCGTGATCGACGAGACGGTGGTGAAGACGTGAGCCCCGTGGGCGCAGGCCCGCTCGACGGCGTGCTGCGTCGGGATGTTGTACCGGGACTTGGCCTCCTCCTGGTTGATCCAGGGGAGCTTGTCGTAGAAATCGTGCTCGTTGCTCGCGATGTACCGCCCCAGCAGCGTGGCGTGCGTGGTGAAGACGGTCGCCACGGGGAGGTTGTGGCTCCGCAGGGCGGGGATGCACAGCCCGCTCATCCACTCGTGGAAGTGGGCGATGAGCATGCGGGGCGGGGCGGGGCGGGCCCTGGGGGCGTGGTCGGCGCTGTGCTCGCAGAGGGCCGAGAAGAGCCGGCGGCAGGCGTCGGCGAAGGAGACGACCTCGTCGATCAGCCCGTCGCCCGAGGGCGTCGAGATCCCGTGGTCTTTCCAGAGGGCGTACTTGGCCGCGTCGAGCCGGTCGGTGGGCAGGCGGTGATCGATGAGCAGCACCCGGGGCCGGCCCGGGATGAGCCAGCGGCCGTGGCGGACGTGCAGGCCCTGGAGCTTGAGGGCGTCGAGGGCTTTGCCGACCCAGCCCGTGGCCTTGATCTCCTCGAACTCGACGGCGGCCTTGCTCTCGACCCACGGGCCCACGAGGGCGTACTGGTCCCCCCAGCGTTCGACCATGAAGGGGGCCTTGGACCGGATGACCTGGTAGATCCCGCCCACCTGGTTGCAGACCTCCCACGCGACCTCGAAGAGGAACGCGCCGGCGTCGGTGGGCTTGGCGGTCGGCGGGGTCGGGGTCTGCGACATAAGGAGCAGACTGTACGTCGGGGTCTCATCGCGGGGGAGCCCTCGCGGCCTCACGCCGGACGGCCGCGGGGAGGGGCTAAGGAGCGGGGGGCGGGGCGGGGGTGCCCGCTACGATGGCGGCGTGAGCCCCACCGCACCCGTCGAATCACCCGTTCAACAACGAGGCGTGAAGGTCCATCGGTTCGAGGTCCGTCGTCGCGACGGGGTGGACGACCCGCGTGCGGCCGAGGTCGTGGCGCGGTCGCGGGCGCTGGGCGTGCCCGCGCAGGGCGTGCGCGTCGCGCGGGTGTACCTGATCGAGGCCGCGCTCGACGAGGCGCAACGCCGGCGCGTCCGGGAAGGGCTGCTCGCCGACCCCGTGGTGGAGGTGGCGGTCGAGGGCGTCTCGCCCCCGGCGGGCCGGGTGATCGAAATCCACCCCCTGCCCGGGGTCATGGACCCGACGGCGCAGACCGTGCGCGAGGCGGTGGCGTCGCTCACCGGCGTCGAGGCGGGCGTCTCGACGGGGTGGCGGTACGACGTCGAGGGGCTCTCGGCCGAGGCGGCGGGGGTGCTCGCCGGCAAGGCCCTGAGCAACCCGGTGATCCACGCGGTCCACGACGGGCCCGTGTTGCCCGAGTCGCTCCCGCACGGGACCGAGAAGCCGTTCGAGGTCCGGCGCGTCGCGGTGCGAGGGCTGAGCGACGAGCGGCTGGCGGCGTTGTCGCGCGAGGCGCACCTGTTCCTGAGCGTCGAGGAGATGCGCGCGGTCCGGGCCGAGTTCGAGCGGATCGGGCGCGACCCCACCGACATCGAGCTCGAGACCCTCGCGCAGACCTGGTCCGAGCACTGCGTGCACAAGACGCTCAAGAGCACCGTGGTGTACCGGGAAAAGTCCGGCGGGCCCGGCGGGGTCAGGCTGTCGTGGGCGGGGAGGCCCGGGCACGAGGTCCACCCGGACGGGAGCGTCACGATCCATAACCTGCTCAAGTCCACGGTCGCGGCCGCGACGCGGGAGCTGATCTCGGAGGGGTGCGATTGGACGCTGTCGGTCTTCGAGGACAACTCGGGGGTCGTGGCGCTCGACGATCGGTGGGGGGTGAATATCAAGGTCGAGACGCACAACCGCCCGTCGGCGATCGAGCCGTACGGCGGCGCGGCGACGGGCATCGGGGGGTGCATCCGCGACGTGATCGGGACGGGGCTGGGCGCCAAGCCGATCGCGTCGACGGACGTGTTCTGCGTGGCGATGCCCGGGCGGCGCGACCTGCCCCCGGGGTGCCTGCCGCCGGCGCGGGTGCTGACGGAAGTCGTGGCGGGGATCCGCGATTACGGGAACCGGATGGGGATCCCGACGGTGTCGGGCGGGGTGTATTTCGACGACCGGCACGTGGGCAACCCGCTGGTGTTCGCCGGGTGCGTGGGGCTGATCCCGCGCGGGCTGGTGAAGGGGGCGGCCAGGCCCGGGGACCGGATCATCGCGATCGGGGGGCGGACCGGGCGCGACGGGGTGCACGGGGCGACGTTCTCGTCGGCGGAGCTGGAATCGACCTCGAGCGTGGAGTTCGCGCACGCGGTGCAGATCGGGAACGCCATCGAGGAGAAACGCGTGCTCGACGCGGTGCTGCGAGCGAGGGACGCGGGGCCGCTGTTCACCGCCATGACGGACTGCGGGGCGGGCGGGTTCTCGTCGGCGGTGGGGGAGATGGGGTCGAAGATCGGGGCCGAGGTCGACCTGGACCGGGCGCCGCTCAAGTACGCGGGGCTGACGTACACGGAGATCTGGATCAGCGAGGCGCAGGAGCGGATGGTGCTGGCGGTCCCGGAGGGCAACGTCGGGGCGCTGGCGGCGATCTGCCGGGAGGAGGGGGTCGAGCTGGCGGACCTGGGGCGGTTCGGGACCCCCGGCGGCGAGTTGGTGCTTCGGTTCCGCGGGGCCGAGGTGGGGCGCATGTCGATGGCGTTCCTCCACGACGGGATCCCGATGCCCACGCGCGAGGCGGTGTGGGAGACGCCGGGCGAATCACCCTCGGCCACGCCCTCGCGAGCCGGCGGGCCGCCTTCGGTCGGTGACATGCTCGCGGGTTTGCTCGGGCACCCCAACATCGCGAGCAAGCACTGGATCGTGAGGCAGTACGACCACGAGGTGCAGGGCAACGTGATCGTCAAGCCCCTGGTCGGGCCGGGCGGCGCGGGCCCGGGCGACGCGGCGGTCATCGAGCCGGTGCCCGGGAGCGGCGTGGGCATCGCCCTCTCGCAGGGGCTGCAGACGCCCGTGGGCGACCCGGGCTTGGGCGGCGACCCGTACGCGATGGTGCTGTCGGCGGTCGATGAGGTGGTGCGGAACCTGGTCTGCGTCGGGGCCGACCCGGGCCGGATCGCGATCCTCGACAACTTCTGCTGGCCCTCGTGCGCCGAGCCGCGGAACATGGGCGCGCTCGTGCGTGCGGCGGCGGGGTGCTACGACGCGGCGAAGGCGTACCGGACGCCGTTCGTCAGCGGGAAAGACAGCCTCAATAACCAACTGCGATACGCCGATCCGGCGACCGGCGAGCCCCGGGTGATCGAGATCCCGCCGACCCTGCTGGTGACCGGGCTGGGCCGGCTCGCGGACGTGGGCAAGGCCGTCACGTCGGACGCGAAGGCGACGGGCGGCGTGCTCGTGCTGGTGGGCGAGACGAGCGGGCGGGTCGGCGCGTCGCACGCGTCGGTGCTCTTCGGCGCGGTGCCCGGCGGCACCGCGTCGATCCCGGGCGTGGACCTGACGCGCGGGCCGGCGACGGCGCGGGCCGTGGCCGGGATGATCGAGGGCGGGCTGATCCGCGCGGCCCACGATTGCTCCGAGGGCGGCGTGCTCGTCGCGATCGCCGAGATGCTGATCGGGTCGTGGGGTGGTCGGGCGGGCGGGACGCTGGGCGTGGAGATCGCGGCGGGCGTCGCCGGTGGGCTGACGCCGCACGCCTGGGCGTTCTCGGAGGATCCGAGCCGGTACGTGCTGGAGATCGCGCCCGGCGACGAGGCCCGCGTGCTCGAGACGCTTCGATCGGCGGGGATCCCCGCGGCGCCGGTCGGGCGCATCACGGGCACGGGCCGGTTGGCCTGGCGTGACGCGGGGCTCGACGCGGGCGTGGACGCGCTCGCGAAGGCCTGGCGTGCCCCCCTGGATTGGTAATCGTCGCGCCGGTTTCGCCCGATCCCGGTGAACAACCAAGGCCGCACGGGCGTACGTCTCCGCGGAGCGTGGCGGGCCATTCCAAGGTCCGGAAAGGAGACGACGCGTGAAGATCGAACTCAACGACGGGAAGATCGCGACGACCGCCGGGATGCTGCGTTTCGTCCACGACCGCGTGGCCTCGTCGCTCCACCGGGCGGCGTCGCGAGTCGAACGCGTGCGGGTCAACCTCCGCGATGAGAACGGGGCGAAGAAGGGGCCCGCCGACAAGGTGTGTGTGATGGAGGCCCGGGTCCGCGGCGCCGCGCGGGGCGTCGTCGTCGCGAGGGAGCGTCATTCGGACTTCTACTCGGCGATCCAGGGCGCGGCCCGTCGGCTTTCACGCGCCCTGACCAGGGCTCTCGAGCGGGCCGGGCCCAGGCACGCCTGATGCGCGATGGGTTCACGGGCCCGGCGTCGGGTCGTGAACGGCCACCCCCGCGGCGGCCCGAGCCCTCGACTGGATCGACACCACGTATTGGTACGCCTCGGAGAGGTACGGATCGTCCGGGTGCGTGTCGAGCAGCGACCTGGCGCGGGCGACCTGCGCCGCGGCCTCGTCGGCCAGGCCCGACGTCTCGCCGCGGTGCAGCCGGATCAGCATGATGTCGCCGCGGGCCCTCAGCTCGATGTTCTGGTACAGCCGGTTGTTCGGGTTCGAGTCCAACGCGATCGTGCTCGCCGCGAGGGCTTCCTCCGAATCCCGCGCGTCCGCTCCGGGCGGGAGCGAGTCGGTCTCGCGGATCAGAAGGGCGTCGGCCAGGTTGTGCAAGTGCACCGGGTTGCCGGGGTCGGCCTGGACAAGTTCGCGGGCCAGGGCGGCCCGCTCGGCCCGCAACGCCGCCCTCGTCTGGGCGTCCGAGTACGACGTGAGCCGCTCGTAGCTCCAGCACAGGTCGTTGATCACGCCCGGGTGGTTCGGTCTCTCACGCCAGAGCGCGAGCAGGTCCGCGTGCGCCGCCCGGTGGAATCGCTCCGCGGGTTCCCGGCGTCCGGCGTGCCAGTGGGCGTCCCCGACGCGGATCGTCGCGGCGATGGGCTCTCGGGGATCGACCCGCTCGCCCAGCGCCCGAAGATCCGCCAGCGTCTCGGACGCCTCGGTGAACGCGACGAACGCCTCCTCCGGACGCCCTAGGTCCATCGAGAGTTCGCCCTGCCGGCGTCGCAGCGAGGCGTGCAGCATCCGCAGCGTCGGGTCGTCCGGCCGGCGCGCAAGGTCCGCCCGGAGCTGCGAGCCGATCCGGAGCAGGAGTTTCCCTCGGATCTCCTCCGTCCCGGTGAGCCGACCGGCGTCCTCGATCAAACGCCCTAACAGGAACGCGTGGTCGTCCAGCGCGCGCTCGGCGGCGAGGATCCGCTGGTGCCGGGCCTCCGCCACCGCGAGCGCCGTGAACCACGCAAACCCGGTGATCACCGCGATGACGGCGACGGCCTTTCGGTGCCGGACGGCCCATTTCCAGGCGAGTTCGAGGGGTTGTGGGGGCCGGGCGAGTGTGGGGAGGCCGTCGAGGAACCGGCGGAGGTCGTCGGCCAGCTCGGCGGCGTTCCCGTAGCGGTCTTTCTTCTCGCGCGACAACGCCTTGGCGACGATGGCGTCGAGGTCTCTGGGGATCGCGGGGTTGAGCGACCGCGCCCGCCGGGCGTCGGTGTGGCGGAGCGTCGCCAGCCACACGAGCGTGGCCCTGGGGTCGGGGTCGGGGTCGCCGTGGGGCAGCTCGCCGGTGAGCGCCTCGAACAGCAGCACGCCCAGGCCCCACACGTCGGTGCGGGTGTCGGCCGCGTGGTCCCCGGCGGCCTGCTCGGGCGCCATGGTCCCCAGCGTGCCCACGATCATCCCCGGGTGGGTCGCCGCGAGGTGGGTCAGGGCCGAGCGGGGCGTCCCGTCGGCGGCGAGGGTCCGCGCGATCCCGAAGTCCACGATCACGGGCCTGGGGCGTCCCTCGGCGTCCCGGGCCACCAGCACGTTGGCCGACTTGAGGTCGCGGTGGACCACGCCGCGCTGGTGCGCGTGCGCGAGCGCGTCGCAGGCCCGGGCAAAGAGCACGACGACCTCGCGCACGCCCATCCCCCGGGCGGCCCGCTCGAAGGGGGCCGCGTCGGGCCCGACCCGCTCGAGCACGAGGTACGGGCGGTCGGTCCGCCGGTCGATCCCGAAATCCAGCACCCGCGCGATCCCCGGGTGCTCCAGACGCGACAGCGAGCGGACCTCGTGCTCGAACCGCCACCGCGCCCGCCCCGACACCAGCGGCGTGTGCAAGAGCTTGAGCGCCACCGGCCTCTCGAACCCCGCCCGCGTCGCCTCGTACACCGCCGACGAGCCCCCCGTCCCGATCAACGACCCGATGCGGTACGGCCCCACCGTCTCGGGCGCCGCGTCCGCGGGCACCCCACCCCCCTCACCCCCCCCACCCCCCTCGTCGCCGCGGCCCCCGCCCTCGAAGGGCGTGTCGGTCAACGCACCCGCCAGCCCCCCACGCGTGTACGCCCCGAGAGGGCTCGCCCCGCCCGGGCCCTCGTCCGACGCGAGCGACGTCACGCCGGCGGGATCGTCGACCGCCGGGGAGATGGAGTCGGTGGGGTCGTCGGTGGGGTCGTCGGTGGGGTCGTCGGTGGGGTCGTCGGTGGGGTCGTCGGTGGGGTCGTCGGTGGGGGAGTGGGTGGGGGAGTGGGTGGGGGTGGGGGTGGGGGTGGGGGTGGGGGTGGGGGTGAGGATGCGGGTGAGGGGGTCGGGGCGTTCGTCGTGGCCGAGGAGCGCTTCGACCTCGCGGCGCAGGGCGGGGTCGTGATCGCCGAGCCGGTCGAGGACCTCCCGGCGTCGCTCGCCGATGACCCCCGCCGCGGCGAGGAACGCGTCCTTGAGGCTCGGAGCCGACATGGGCACAGTGTACCGGGTACCGGGCTCGCGGCGGACTGTTCGGGCGGGTTGGGCGGGTTATGGGGTCGGCGTGGGGCAGCGGGATTCGATCGCGGGCGCCGGGGCGGCGTCGGCGTTCATATGCTGAGCGTCGGAACACACGAAAGGCGGGACGATGACGACGCGAGCTGGATCGGCGGACGAGCGGGTGGTGAGGATGCCGGGTGAGCCGGGGCTGTGGGCGCACCCGCGGATGTCGCCGCTGTTCGGGGAAGGCGCGTCGGGCCTGAGCGAGAAGGCCGGGGTGCTCTCGGCGTGGCGGGACGCGATGCTCGAGGCGTTGCGGCACGCGCCGCCGAGGGTCCCGACGCTGTGGTCGGTCGGGCTCTCGGGCGTGAGCGCGATGCCCGGGGTCAGGGCGTCGGGTGAAGTGGAAGTCTCGCTCCCGGTGCGGATGAAGTTGCCCGAGAAGAAAGATGCGGGGGCGGTGCAGCAGGAGGCGGTGTCGCGGGTGGTGCCGCTGATGAGGGCGCTGGGCGACGCGGTCTCCCGGACGCCCGGGCTGCACGCGCTGACGTGGCGGCTCCAATCGGGCAACGCGTTGGCGCGTTCGGCCGGCGTCGGCGGGTCGCACACGAGCGAGTGGACGATGGAGGAGATCGCGCGGGGCGAGCTTCGGCGTGAGGGCCGCGTGCTCCCCCTGTCGGAGATCATCCGGTACGTGGCGACGCCGGTGATGCTCTTCGCGGTGACGCGAGGCGGCGGCGCGGCGTCGGTCGGCCAGGCCTCGCTCGACGTGGCGTTCACGTCCGGGAATATCAAAGAGTTCGGCGCCGGGGCGTTGTGGTTCGGGCACGCGGCGGCGACCCGCGACGAGGCCGCGGCGTGGGCGGAGATCGAGCACGAGATGGGCGAGGGCCTCGCGGCGCGGCCCGGCGGCGGGGCGGGGGCGGGGGCGGGTGCGGGTGGGTTCGACGCGATGCGGGCGTTCGTGCGCGCCAACGCGATGGTCGCCGGGCAGGCGCTGCAGCGCAACGCCGGAGTCCGCACGCTCGAGCGCATGGCGGCGGCCGCCGCGGCGCTGGGCGAGGACGCGACGGTGGCCCTGATCGCGGCGCACTTCCGCGCCCCCGTGTTCCGGGCGTGGGAGGTTGGGATGGCGCTCGAGGGGTGCTTCCAGGCGTCGCTGCGGGCGGGCGTCGCCAGGCCCGCGTTCGACGGGGTGGCGCAGTCGGCGCACGCGGCGGGCATGGCCCGCACGCTCGCGTCGGCGTGCGATGCGGCCGGGATCGCCGGGGCGGTCGGCGAGGCGATGTCCGCGGCCATCGCGTGGGCGGACCGCGTAGCGTCGGGCGATGACGCGGCCGCGAAGGACTGGACGCCCGCGCGGACCCTCGCGGTGCGGGCCGTCCAGGCGGGCGAGCAGCACGCCGTCTCGATCGCGGAGTTCCGGCCGATGCTCGAGCGGCTCTGCGGGCTCCGGCTGGTCCCCAAGAACCCCGGCGAGGCGGTCGGCGGCGGGACGACCGGCCCCGGCCCGGCGTGAGGCGAGGGGCCATGGGTGTTCGCCCCGCAGCGATCGAGGGATGGATAGCGCCGGTGATCGTCGGTCCGACGGCCGGCGGCAAGAGCGACCTGGCGCTGGCGCTGTGCGACGCGCTCCACGGCGTGCGGTCTTTCGGCGAGGTCGTGACGGCGGATTCGGTGCAGGTCTACCGCGGGCTGGACATCGGGAGCGCCAAGCCCTCGCCCGAGGAACGACGCGGCGTGCCGCACCACCTGATCGACCTGGTGGAACCCGATGACCCGGTGGGGCTGACGGTGAAAGATTGGCTCGGGCTGTCCGAGCGGGCGATGGCGGATGTCCGCTCGCGCGGCGGGCTCCCGGTGGTGGTGGGGGGGACGCACCTGTACGTCAAGGCGTTGATGGAAGGGCTCTTCGAGGGACCCGGGGCCGACGAATCGGTCCGGGATGAACTGCGCTCGATGGGGCGGGAGCGGCTCCGGGCCGAGCTCGAGCGGGCCGACCCCGAGACGGCCTCGCGGCTCCATCCCAACGACGAGCGACGGACCGTGCGGGCGCTGGAGGTCCTTCGGCTCACGGGACGCCCGATCAGCCAGCTCCGCGGGCAATGGGACCGGCCCGGCGGCGGGCGTGGGGACTGCGTGCTGGTGGGCCTCGAGTGGCCCGTCCGCGAGATCAACGCGAGGATCAACGCCCGCGTCCGGTCGATGGTCGAACGCGGGCTGGTCGAGGAGGCCAGGGCGCTCTGGTCGGCGGGGAGGTTGGGCCCACGCTCGCGCGGGGCGCTCGGGTACGCGCAGCTGATCGATCATTTCGAGGGCCGGTGCGGGTTCGTTGAGGCCCTGGAGGCGATCAAGATCGAGACGAGGCGGTTCGCGAAGAACCAACGGACGTGGCTGAGGCGGCTGAGGACGATCCCCGGCGGCCTGTGGATCGACGCGGCGGCGACGCCGACGGGCGAAGTGGTGCGGCGGGTGCTGTCGGCGTGCGGGGTCGGGTGAGGCGGTGGCTAGAGCGGCGGGGGGAGGCCGCGGAGGGCTTCGAGCATCCGTTCGAGATAACGCCAGGCGTTGAGTTGGGTGCGGATCGTGGCCAGGGCACGGTCCCGCTCGGGCCCGGGTGATGGTGGCAGGCCCCGGAACATCCCGGAGACATGGGCGATCATGGCGTGGCGGCGGTCGGTCGCGTCCTTGGTAAGCCCGGCCAGGGCGTCCGCGTCGCCCGAAGCCGCCGCGTCGTCGATCGATTCGCGGAGTTCCATGACCTCCATCAGGAAGCCGGGCGGGAGCGAGGGGTCGGCCTTGGACGTCGGCCCGCCGAGGAGCCCCAGGAGCGCGTCGGCCCGCGTCTCGGGGTCGGCGAGCGTGGCGCGGGCGTGGTTGAGGTCCGCCGCGAGCCGGAGGGCCTCAGGGCTCTCGGGATCAAGGTCCGGGTGGACGGCGGCGGCCCGGGCGAGGAAGGCCGACTCGACCTGATCGCCCCCGAGGTCGAAGGTCGCGGGGAGCCCCAGCGTTCGGAACGGGTCGGACACGCCGGAGTCTACGCGAGCCGTCCGCGGGCCCGTGCCGATACAGTGGGGCGATGCGAGTGCTCGGGATCGATCCGGGGTTGAGGCTGACGGGGTACGCCTGCCTCGAGGGCGAGGGTGAGCGCCCCGCGATTGTCGAGGCGGGCGTTTTCCGGCTTTCGCGCGGCGAGGGCGGCCCCTCGGGCGGGACTCGGAGCGTCTCGGAACGCCTCGACGAGCTCGACCGGGACTTTCGCTCGATGCTGGAACGACTGAAGCCGGGGATGGTGGCCATCGAGTCGCTCTTTGCGCACTACCGGCACCCGGCGACGGCGATCGTGATGGGGCACGCACGGGGGGTGCTGCTCTTGGCGGTCCGCCGGGCGGGGGTCGAATTGGCCGAGTACAAGCCCGCGATGGTCAAGAAATCGATGACCGGGGACGGGTCGGCGGACAAGGGGAGGATGCAGCGGGCGGTGCAGGCGTACTTCGGGCTCGCCGAGGCGCCCAGCCCGCCCGACGTGGCCGACGCGATCGCCATCGCGCTCTGCGCGATGCGACGCCGCACCATCGCCGGTCTGACCTCGGGCGTGCGTTAAACCGGGGCCGGGTCCCGCGAGAGGGTCCCGAACAAGGCCAGGTTCGAGGCGCCGGTGACCTCCACCCGGAGCAGGCGGCCCGTCAGGTCGCGCCCGGTGTCCGGGGAGGGGGCGTCGAAAAACACGATCAGGTCCCCGTCCGTCCGGGACGCCCACTGGATCGTGCCGGCCTCGGCGTCGGCGGCGCCGGCCTCGAGGGCGCCCTCCGCCGCCGGAGACCGGTCAGCGTCCCGGCCCGCGATGGTCAGCGGGATCGTGCCCGTCGCCCCCGGCGCCGGGCGGCCCGCGCGTTCGGCCTTGCGCTGCTTGCGGCTGGGCCCTTCGACGAACACGCCGACGGTCCGCCCGAGGTACTCCTTGCTGATCTCGTCGGAGACCTCGGTCTGCACGGCGAGGAGGTGGTTGTTGCGACGACGCTTGACGTCCTCGGGCACGTCATCCTCGAGCCGGTCGAACGCGACGGTGCCGGGGCGGGGCGAATACTTGAAGATGAACGCGTTTTTGTAGCGGGCCCGGCGGAGCAGGGCGACGGTCGAGGCGAAGTCGTCCTCGGTCTCGCCGGGGAACCCGACGATAAAGTCGCCCGAGAGCGTCAGCGGCCGGCCGATCTCGGGCTGATCGAGGACCGCCCGCGCCCGGTCGATGAACTCGACGTACTCGCCCACGGTGTACCCGCGGTTCATGGCCTTGAGCAGGCGGTCGCTCCCGCTCTGCGCGGGGACGTGGAGGTACCGGCAGATCCGCGGGTGGTCGCGGATGACCTCCAGCACGTCGTCGCCGAAATCGCGGGGGTAGCTCGTCACGAACCGCAGCCGGCCCAGGTGCGGGACCTCCTCGTGGATCCGGCGGAGCAGGTCGGCGAAGGTCGTCACGTTCGCGCCCGCGAGGGGGTCGCGGGCGTGCCCGCCGGTGAAGGCCCGGCCCTTCTGGGGCTGCGTCACGCCCCCGACCGTCACCGCCGCCCCGTGCTCGAAGCGGTAGTGGTTGACCGTCTGGCCCAACAGCGTGATCTCGACGACGCCCGCGTCGGCGAGACGCCTGCACTCGTCGATGATGTGGTCCGGGGGGCGGTGCACCTCGGCCCCGCGCGTGAAGGGCACCACGCAGTAGGTGCAGAACTTGTTGCACCCCCGCGTGATCCGCACGTACGCCGAGCGACGCCCGGGCGTGTCCAGGGGCGAGGTCGAGCGGGACAGGTCGAGTTGTTCGAGAGAGTCCTCCGCGGCGGCCAGCGTCGCCGTCCGACGAGAGGCGTTGCCCTGGAGGGCGACCTGCCTCGCGCTGCGGCGGTCGATCCCGTCCGCGGGCCGAGCGTCGGGCGCGTCGGCCATGAGCGAGCGGCGGGTGCGCAGGGCGTTGTCCACCAGGGACGGGAGCTTGTCCAGCTCGCCCGGGCCGCACAGCACGTCCACGACCGGCATCCGCCGGATCAGGTCCGTCCCGTCACGCTCGGCCATGCACCCCAGCACGCCCACGACCAGGCCCGGGTCGTCCTTCTTCCGCAGGGCCAGCTCACCCAGCCGAGACCAGACCTTCTGCTCGGCGTGCTCACGCACCGAGCAGGTGTTGTAGAGGACCACGTCGGCCTCGTCGGGCCCGGGCACAAAGCGGTACCCCAACGAGACAAGGGCCCCCGACACCAGCTCGGAATCGAGCTCGTTCATCTGGCAGCCGAAGGTTTCGAGATAGACGCGGCCCGCGCTCATGGGGCGGAAGTGTAGTTCGCCCCGACCCCCGCCCCGCCGGGACGCCCGGACGCCGGCGGCGGGATCATGTTCGGGGGAAGGGTGGTCCGTATAGACTCGTGGGCATGTGGCGCGGGATCTCGCTGGCGAACAAGTGCCTGCTGCTCTTCGGCGGGGCCGTGGTGCTGGTGGTGCTGGTCGCCCTGACGGTCCCGTGGCTTCGGATGAACACGCTGGTGGACGAGGGGCAGCTGGAAGTCTCCCGGGCGATGGCGGCGTCGTGGGAAGCGGTGGCCCGTGACCGCGAATCGGTGGACCCGGCCTTCGGGGCGACCCTGGCGGGCAGGCCCGTGATCCTCGCGGGGGTCTACGCGGGTCGGCTGTCGGTCGAGCAGGCGCGGGCCGTGGCCGAGGGCGAGCCGTTCGTCCGCGAAGCGCTCGGGCTGTTCGAGGCCAGCGCGTCGGCGATGGACCTCCAGCGGCCGCGGTGGGAGTTCTCGGAGCGTCAGTACCAGTACGCCAAGGCGGTCCGCGTGCCCGACGAGCCGGGCGGTCGGCTCGAAGGCCTGGTGGTCCTCTCGCGCCGGAGCGTCCCGGCGACGCGGCTCCTGCTGGTGAACTCGGGCTACCTGCTCTCGGCGGGCATGTTCGTGATGGCGCTGGCGGTGCTGGTGTTCTACGTGATCACGCACAAGCTGATCCTCGCGCCGGTGCGGGCGCTCCGCGAGACGACCGAGCGCGTCCGCGAGGGCGACCTGTCGATCCGATCGGACATCAAGACGGGCGACGAGTTCGAGGAGCTCGCCGACACGTTCAACCACATGCTCGCCGACCTCTCCGCGACGCAGGACCAGCTGCGGGCCATCAACAGCGCCCTGGACCTCAAGCTCACCGAGGTCACCGAGATGAACAGCACGCTCTTCGAGGCCGCGAAGCTCAAGGGCGACTTCGTCGCGAGCGTCAGCCACGAGCTGCGCACCCCGCTCAACTCGATCATCGGGTTCGCCGACCTGCTCCTGGAGATCGCCCGCCAGGACGCCACCCAGCCCGACGCGCCGCCCAGCGTCGCCAAGCGCATCCGCTACGCCGAGAACATCGCCCGGGCCGCCCGGCACCTGATGGACATGATCAACGACCTGCTCGAGATGGCCAAGATCGAGTCGGGCCGGGCCAGCCTGCAGATCGAGCGGATGAGCCTCAAGGAGGTCTGCTCGGGGCTGCTCGGGCTGATGCACCCCATCGCCGACAAGAAGCAGATCGAGCTGAAACTCGAAGTCCAGGACGACCTGCCCCTCATCGAGACGGACGTCAAAAAGTTCCAGCAGGTCATCTTCAACTTCCTCAGCAACGCCGTCAAGTTCACCGAGGGCGGGGTCAGGAGCGGCCGGCAGGACCGCGTCACGCTCCGGGCCGAGCGGCTCCAGGGGACCGAGGGCTCGGGCGCCGCGGCCGTCCCGCGCGTCCGCGTCAGCGTGATCGATACCGGGCCCGGGATCGACCCCGACGAGCAGACCCGCGTCTTCGAGAAGTTCTACCAGCTCAGCCGAGGGCACGAACGCCAGCACCCCGGGACCGGGCTCGGGCTGGCCATCAGCAAGGAGCTCGCCATCATCCTCCAGGGCGAGATCCAGCTCGTCTCCGAGCCCGGGCACGGGTCGATGTTCAGCCTCCTGATCCCCGTCAAGATCGACCCCGAGGAGGCGGCCGTCCAACGCCTCGAGGGCAAGTTCCGCGGCGCCCTCTCGGGCCGCCGCGTCTGGACCTAACCACCCCCACCCTGCCCGGGCGGCCCTCTCGCCGCGGGCGCAGGAAAGAGGCCCGGGCGTTGGGTGCCCGGGCCCCGTGAGTGGCCGTCATCCCCGCGTCGGGGGGGGATTTATTCGCAGCCGGCTTCGAAGGAATCGACGTACGCGTCGAGGTCGAAGAAGTCGATGAAGCCGTCGCCGTTGAAGTCGGCGTTCCGCCCGTCGGGGCATCCCTGGCCCTCGAAGCAGGCGATGTACGCGTCGAGGTCGAAGAAGTCGACGAACCCATCGCCGTTGAAGTCCGCCTCGCACGGCGCGGGCGGGGTGCAGTCGGCGGTGGCGAGGCGGATCCCGTCGACGGCGGCCTCGACGATCGACCCGGTCCCGATGTCCTCGGCGATGAAGCGGATCCGGAAGCTGCTCGTGGCCTGGGCCTGCGGGATCGAGAAGGTGCGGTAGTACCACCCACCGGTGATCTCGCCGGTGGTCGGCCCGACGGTCTCGAGGTTGACCCACGACGACCCGCCGTTGCCGGAGATCTCGACGATGAACCGGTCGTCGCGGGTGTTATTGACGCCCGGGATGTGGTTGGTGAACCAGCGCCAGTAGGAGATCGTCGGGTTGGGCCCGGTCGCGTCCATGACGCGGGAGGTCAGCGTCACGGTCCCGCCGTCGATATCCGAGTTGCCCGCGCGGTTCCCGGTGAGCCAGCACGCGCCGGACCCGTCGGCGTCGGTGCGAGGGTCGCCCCGCGTCCCGTCGCCCGCCGGGATCCCACGCTGCCAGAACCCGTCGGTGGCGCCGGAACTGGTCGCGGTCCACCCGTTGGTCGTCTCGGCGTTGTCGTTGAAGGGCGTGTCGTACGTGAACGCGACCGGGAGCGAGCGGGCCGAGGCCTGCCCGCCGTCGGGGTCGGACTCGGTCACGCCCGACGTGGTCTGCGCCGAGACGTAGAACCGGACCGTCGAGAGGCACGACGCGGCCGGGAGGCTGGCGAGGTACTGGTTATTCCCCAGGTGCGTCATCGCCGCGGACGAGAACGCGCCGCCGCCGATGGAATAGTGCACCGTCCCGGTCCCGGGCTGGGGCGTCCCGGCGAGCCCGACGACGTCCACGCGGAGCGGGGTCGTCTGCCCGGGCGTCAGGGAGATCGGGATCCCCTCGGGGTACGTGAAGTCCAAAAGGTCCAGCGGCGGGGCCGCCATGTTGTGCGCCGAGAACCCGGCGTTGATGTACCCGTAGTTCGGGGTCCCGTTCCCGATGTTCGCGTCGTTGTCGTCCAGCGTGAGCCAGTCGATCGTGATCTGCGGGGTGATCTGCGTCCCCGTGTGCAGGGTGACGGCGTTGATCGCCAGCCTCGCGAGGATGTCGCGGTAGTCGCTCACCCCGGCGTTGACCATCGCGTTGCGCGTGTCCCACACGCACCCGCTGATCAGCTGCCCGCAGAAGTGGATCGCGTCGCCGCACGGGTACTGGATCGTGTTGGCCGCCGAGCGGATCCCCGCGTTGCAGTTGTTCTGGAACCCGAACCCGAGCACGGGCTGATCGTTGAGCAGCACGCCCATGATGTCGCCCGTGCCCTCGCCGTACTGCCCCTGCCCGCTCCCGGCGACGGCGACGACGTGGTGCCCGTACTCGTGGTGAACCACGTCGGAGAACGCCGTGTTCGCGCACCCGCCTCCGTTGTTGTAGAAGTTGATCGAACTCCCGTCGTAGAACGCGTTGCACGTGCCCGAGACGGCCACGTTGATCCGGAAGCTCGTCTGCCCGGGGATCGTCGGGAACGTCGGCGCCACACGCACCACCAGGTCGCGGATCAGGTTCGAGTGGTAGTACGCGTTGACCTCGGCCCGGCGGACCTGGTCCGTATTGTCCGCGTTGAGCATGAAGTTCGCCGGGCCCGGGGGCGTCACCGTCAGGCTGCTCGTCGGCGCGTCCACGCTCGGGTTATACACCCGGAAGAACTGCCCGCGGGGGCTCGTCGAGACCGTCACGTCCGTCACGCCCGGGTTCGGGATGCTGAAGAAACCCTCCGCGTCCGCGAACACCGTCGTCGCGCCGAGCGTCACCCGCGCGTACGGCATCGGCAGTGTCCCCTCCGGGTTGCACTCGGCCGACTTGAACCCCAGCGTCCCCTGCCCCTGCACCCGCCCGTTCACGTCCACGTGGAAAATCTGATTCTCGGTCCACAGCGTCGCGCCCGTCGCCGCGTCCGCGATCACCAGCCACTTCGCGTACCCCTCCTCCCACGGCTGCCCCTTCGTCGCCTCGAACCGCAGCGCCAGCCTCGGCGCCACCGTCTCGTCGTCCACCCCGGCCCAGATCACGAACTCCGGCACCGTGAACGTCCCCCCGCGGATCGACGGCAGCCTCATCTCGGCCATGCGCAGGGCGTTGTCGATCGCAGGCTTATTCAAGGTCCCCGCGTCGGGCACGAACCCGTCCATCGGCCGCAGGTCCGCACGCACCAGGACCAGCGGGTTGCCCGCCTCGTTCCGCGTCAAGAACTTCACCACCGAGCGGAACACCGGCACCCCGTCCACCTGCTGCACATACTCCGTCATCGTGAACTTGAGCGACCCGTCCGGGTTCGGGTAGATCTCACGGACCGACACCCCGTCCGCCGCCAGCGTCCCGGGGACCAACTGCCCCGGGGGCACGCCGATCACGCCCGCGTGGCGGGCCAAGAACCCGTCCACGCTCGCCTGCGCCGTCGCGCCCGACGAGAACGCCCGCCCGTACACGCTGGTGATCCGACCGCCGTGCTCGTACACGCCCACGCCGGGGTTGACCGCGCGGAGCGCCTCGACCGCGTTCAAGGCCGCGGGGGGCGCCGATCGCTCGGCCGATCGGGCCACAGGGGTGATCGTCCCGGCCAGTGAGGCCAGGACCACGGCGAGAACGGACGGCGCGAGGTAACGATCGTGAGGCATAGCGGCTCCCTGAAACGCCCCACCCGCCGGACCCTTCCCCAGGTTGAACTCGAACCCCGAAGGACCCATTCGCCGGGGATTCCGGCGTGCGGCGCTCCAAGCCGCGAGTCGGTCGGGACCATGATGAAACCAGATTCTGCGCACCAACGCAAGCCGGAACACAAACTTTTCCGGAGGAGTCCCCGGGGGCAATCCCGTCAATACTCGGGGCGTGTCAGGGCGGTTGCAACCGATCCGGAAGAGAGCAAAAATTCCCGCCCGGCGTCGGGATCGCCGTCCCTTCGACCCACAGGGCCTGGAGACAGGGGCGCGATCCCAGCGAAGGGTCCGAATACACTCCGGGCGTGCCGCTGTAGCTCAGTTGGTAGAGCAGCGCTTTTGTAAAGCGCGGGTCGCAGGTTCAAGTCCTGTCAGCGGCTTTGCCCCAGGCGCCCGGGGCCGCGCCGGCGCGTGCAACGGGCGGCGCCCCGAAGGACGCCGCCCGTGAACGAAACGGTTGGTGCCGGCCCGTTTTTCCCGGGTCAGCCGCGCTTGAGCAGGTCGCGGATCTCGGTGAGCAGCACCACGTCCGCCGGCGGGCCCGCGGGAGGGGCGGCCTGCTGCTCTTTCTCGAAGCGCTTCCTCGCCGTGTTCATGGCCTTGATGACGATGAACACCGCGAAGGCCTGGATCACGAAGGTGATGCAGGCGTTGATGAACTTCCCGTACATCACCGCGACCTCGGGCCGGGCCTTCTCGGTGACCGCCCCGCTCGCGTCGCGCACCTCGGCCGAGGCGTCCGAGACGACGATCTTGAGCGACGCGAAATCCACGTCGCGGATGATGTAGCCCAGGACCGGGTTGAAGATGTCGTTGACCATCGACCCGACGACCGAGCCGAAGGCCGCCCCGATGATGACGCCGACCGCCAGGTCGACGACATTCCCCTTCATCGCGAACTCACGGAACTCCTTGATGATGCCCATACGAGGTCTCCAAGGGGCGGCCGGGGCGAGGCCCGGGGCCCGGTGCGGAGGAAAGACGCGGCGGGAACGCTCAGAACGCGAACGAGAGGGTCACGAAGTACTCGAGATCGTTACGCTTGATCCCGAGCCCGGGCGACGAGTCGTAGCGGTCCGTCACACCCAGCTTCAGGAGCATGTTGCTCTCCTTGCTCAGCAGGATCTCGTACCCGGCCTGGAAGAGCAGGCGGTACGCCGGGATGTCGTCCAGGCTCGGGAAGTAGTCTGCGCTCGCGAAGAGCTTGTGCCCCTCCTTGAACGTGTGCGCGTAATCGACCCCGAGGTTGCCCTCGGGCGTGATCTTCTCGTCCGCGTCGCCCCCGGTCTCGTAGATCAACCCCACGCCGACCCGCCCGCGGAGCGTCGTCTGTTCGTCCTTGATGAACGTGTAGCTCGGGCCCACGAACGTGCTCAGACGCCAGTCCCACGCCTGGAACTCGTCGTACTCGGCCTTGTTCCACACGAACAGCCCCCAGTCCGTGTCCGCGAACGAGTAATCATTCCGGAAAAAGCCCTCGCCGCGGCTCTTGGTCTGCTTCCCGTCGCTCTTCGAGTAGACGTACTCCAGGTACGCCTGGCTCTCCATCATCGCGACCTTCCGCTGGGCCCCGACCCGGGCCCGGAAGCTCAGCGACTCGCTGTTGCCCTCCGACCCGTTGAGCCCCACGTCGAAGTTCCGCTTCCACCCCTCCCAGAACGACGCCGGGTCCGCCGGCGCGGGCTCCGCCGCGGGCGGGTCCTCGGCCGCCCGCGCCGCGAGCTCCTCCCCGGTCACCCCGAGGCTCAGCACGCTCACCAACGACACCCCGGCCAGGTCCGAGGCCGATCCGGCCCGCTCCGCCAAGGCCACGGACGACACCGCCGGCAGGGCGAACCCCGCAGCGACCACGATACGCACAAACTCCATAATCCTCTCCGTTACCCGCACACACCGGGCGAACGCCGGCGCGATGGGGCGGAGGTTATCAGCCCGGCCCGATCCCGTCTACCCCGCCCCGTCGGCCCCGGCCCGTGACTCAGGAACAGCCCCGCCTCCCGCACCCCGTTCTCGGGGGCGATCAGGGGCGGGTCTTGAGGAAGAACGCCACGAAGCCCGTCTCGTCGGCCTGGACACGGATCGGCACCCAGTATGTGTAGGTCTCCGCGTACGACGACGATCCCGGGCGGCCGCGGTGATCGCGGACCGTCCCGGCGGTGTGGTGCGTCACGGGCTCCTGAACGACCGTGTCCGTCTTCCCCAGCGACCGGCTCGACCACACCACCGTGTCCGCCCCCAGCCGGGCCGCGAGGGCCACCAAGGCGGGCGACCCGGGGCCGATGCGCTGATCCGTGGTGCTGAACCCCGTGCGGCCCACGATCTTGACCTGTTCCGCCGGCTCGCTGATCTGGAGCCCCTTGAGCAGCATCGCCTTGTGCTCGTCCTTGCGGGACTGTGGCCATTCATCCGGGTGCGTGTCGCTCGCCGCCGTCTGGGCCCGAAGTTCCTCGATCGTGTTCCCCAGCCGCTGCCACGGCACCTCACGGACCCGCACCGACGCCCCCTCGGGGAGCGGCATCGCCGCGTCGGGCCCCGCGATCAGCGACGACTCCCAGGGCGAGGTCCGGCACCCGGGCACCACCGCCGCCGAATACACCGCAACGACCATGACGACCGACCGGAGCAGGGTTCGCGTCTTCATGCACGATGATACCGCGGCACGGTCGGTGTGGGCCGGTCGGCGGGCACGGGAAGCACTCGATGAGGGGTGGGGGGCCAGGCCCGGCGGGCCGGCGGCGAGAAAGCGGGCGAAGGGACTTGAACCCTCGACTTCTACCTTGGCAAGGTAGCGCTCTACCACTGAGCTACGCCCGCGGGATGTCAACGCCGGGGTGATCGGACGGATCGCCCCGGGGGGATGAAA
Source organism: Phycisphaeraceae bacterium (assembly GCA_015200025.1). Classification (GTDB taxonomy): domain Bacteria; phylum Planctomycetota; class Phycisphaerae; order Phycisphaerales; family UBA1924; genus UBA2396. The sequence goes on from CP054186.1 coordinate 3,252,205, forward strand.
CTAGGCTAGGCGGGGCGAAAAGTCAACGCCCGGGCGTGACGCCGGCGAGGCCTGTAGGGACTCACACAGGCCCGCGCCCGCCCGTCACCGCCCCCCGCCCCTCACCGTGGTTCGTCCGGGGGCGCGTCCCCGAACCGCTCTCGGGCGCGACGCTTCGCCGCCCACAACCCCGCCTCGGGCTCGCCCGACGGGGCCCTCGGGACGGGCTTCGGGGGCGTTGCCGTTGCCATCGCGGCGGCCCTCCGGCGGTCCGCCGCCGCCTTTGCCAGCGAGCGGGCATCCTGCTCGGTCAACACCGGCGGGGTGTACGACCCCCCCGCGGGTTCGGCCCGCCCTCGCAGCGACGACAGCGTCGCCGCCGCACGCGAGGAGCGGTCCTCCAGCTCGGCCGCCGCACGCGACGCCAGCCCCTGCCCGAACTCGTCGCTCACCCACCGGTCCCACGCCACCCGCCTCGTGGCGATATCGAGGATCAGCACCAGCAACGTCCACGGCAACAGCCACCGCCACGCCGGCGCCAGCGCCTCGATGGGCTTGATCCCCCCGCGGTCGAACAGGTTCCCCGTCGGTGCGTCCAACGCCCGCACCACCCCGCCCGAGGCTCCCGCGATCTGCTCGAGCAGCGGGCGGTCCGATTCGAGCCTGCGGTACTCGGCCCCGCCCACGCCCGAGGCCCCCGTCAGCACCGGGGTGAGCCGTTGACCGCCGCGCGTGGGCTTGATCAGCGTCACGAACGTCCCGGGCTCGCCCGCGGGGGCCGTGCCCTCGTACCGCCCCGGCGCGGTCTGCCGGAGGGCGAGCGAGCGTGTGGTCCCCACGGGCGTGTACACCGTCGCGCTGACGTCGAGCCCGTCGAGCGCCATCGTCCGCCCTTCGGAGGGGATGTTCGCGTCCAGGCGGACCGTCAGCACGCCGTCGGCGATCGACGCGGACCCTTCGACCCCGGGCGTCCCCGCCAGGGCGGTGCGGGAGATCTGCCTCGCCGCCTGCGCCCAGAACGCCCCGTACTCCGGGCGCTCGATCCACGGGCGGGCCCACTCCGACGCGTCCGACGTGAACGCCGCCACCTGCCCCAGCTCCACCTGCCAGTGCGCCAGCACCGGCTCGCCCTCGGGCGAGACCAGGGGCGTCAGGACCGTCGGCTCGGGCCTCGCACGCGTCAGCACCAGCCCGTTGAGCGGCGGGAACCCCGAGAACCCCGCGATGAGCGGCGAGCCCGCCTGCGCGAGCCTGGGCGTGAACGGGCTCTCGCGGATCATCGGGCTCCGCACCACCCGGACCGCCTTGAGGAACACCCGCGGCAGGACCGACGGGTTCAGCACGTGGTAATGCACCCCGCCCCCCTGCCCCGCCACCGCCCGCATCGTGTCCGAGTCGCTCTGGTCGCCCATCGAGATCGCCGAGACCTTGATCCCCTTGGACTCCATCGACCTCGCGATCTCGGGCAACCGCTCCGAGTTGGTCGACCGCCCGTCCGACAGCAGGATCACGTGCTTGGTCTTCGACGATACCCGCTCGAGCTGCCGCTCGGCCTCACGCAACGCGGGCCCCGCGTTCGTGCCCCCGTTCGGGGAGATCCCCGTCACCCGCGCCGCGTTGGCTTCCGGGTCCTCGTTCACCGACAGCGGGATCAGCACCGAGTAACTCTCGTTGAACGTGATCACCCCCACCAGGTCACGCCGGTCGAGCGTCCGGATCGCCTGCGCCGCCGACTCGTTCGCGATGTCCTGCTGGCTCCGCATCGACCCCATCACGTGCCACGCCATCGAGCCCGAGTTGTCCATCACGAAGATAATCGCGATCTCCGGCGTCATCACCTTGTCCGGGAGATCGAGCGCCACCGGCATCACCGGCTCGAGCTCGCTCCCCCGCCACCCGCCCGCGCCGAACGCGTCCGGGCCGCCCACCAGCACCAGCCCCGCACCCATGTCCCGCACGTGCGACACCAACGCCCGCTGAACCCCCGTCGGCACCGCCTCCGCCGGCACGTTCTCCAGGACCACCAGGTCGTACGGCTGAAGCCCCAAAAGGTCCGCCGGGACCGCCTCGGGCGCCACCACGTCCACCTCCAGCCCCGACCGCCGGAGCGTCGACGACAGCGTCCCGCCCTTCCCCCCGTTCACCCCGTCCACCAGCAGCACCGCACCCGCCCCGGGCGTCAGCGTGAAGGCCTCGCCCGTGTTGTTCTGCGTCAGCGTGTCCCCCGAGAGCACCACGCGGCCCTCGGGCGTCGCCTCCGTATCGGGCTCGTACACCGCCCGGAACCGGTGCACCCGCGAACCGTCCAGAGGCACGTCCAGCTGGAACACCTCCCGCGGTGGGTTCACCCGCACCGCGAGCCCCGCACCGGGCTCCCCGGGGCTCAGGTCCACCGGCCTCCCCTCGTCCAGCAGCGTGAGCGTCCCCGTCGAACCCCGCGTCGTCGCGATCACCACCCGCACCCGCGCCGTCGAGCCCGCCGCCGCGCGAGGGGGGGCGTCCACCGACTCGATGAACGTCTCGGCCTCCGACCGGTACTCGATGGGCACCACGTCGATGGGCGCGGGGCCCCGCCCCCGAGAGGGCGACCGCCTCGCCTCCGCCAGCGCGTCGCCCTGCGTCTGCGCCCCGTCCGAGATCAGGACGACCCGCCCCGCCGCGTCCGGCGGGATCATCGCCCGCGCGAGCCGCAGCGCCCGCTCGATGTCCGTCCCCTCCGACAACGGCGCCCCATCGGGCCACTCGACCCGCCGCGTCCGTGACGGGCTCATCGCCGCCGCCGATTCTCCGCCGAACACCACCACCCCCACCAGATCGTCCGGCCCGCGTGCGGCCGTCGACGCGTCGATGAACGCCCGCGCCGCGTCCAACGCCGTCGCCGACCCGACCACCGGCAGCCCGACCCGCGCCGCGTCGAAGTTCATCAGCGTCGACGCCGGACGCCTGACCGAGCCCGAGGTATCCACCGCGAAGATCACCGCGAACGTGTCCGTCGTGCGGACCGAGCTGAGCCCCGCCAGGAGCAGCCCGATCAGCCCCAGCAGCACCACGCGCAGCGCCGCCGACGACGCCCGCCTCGCCCACGACATCGACGCGAATACCCGCACGCTCAGCAGCACCACGGGCGCGATCACCGCCGCCGCCCAGAGGTACTCGGGATGCGAGATCCGGTAGTCCACCCGACCGTCCCCCCTTACGGCGCCCCGCCCTCGCCCGCGCGCTCCGCGAGCCGGCGGAACACCCGCTGCACCAGGTCGCGGTGACGCGATGGGATCGCCTGCCCCTCCACCGCACGCTGCGCCGCCTCCGCCGCACGCCTCAACTCGCCGCCCCCGCCGCCCGATCCCGCGCCGCTCGGGCGGCCCGCCCCATCACCCACGATCTCCGCGATCACCCGTTCCCCGCGAGCCTCGCCCGGGCCCGACCCGGGACGGACATCCTGCCACCGTGTCCCGTCACCCGCCGCCCTCGCCGGGCCCTCGGAAGGACGCGACGCGGCCCGGCCGGGCTCACGCCCCGTCCCCACGCCGCCGGGACCGTCCGTCCGCGTCCGATCCGCCGGGACCTCGCCCATCATCCCGTCACCCGGGATCGGGCCCGTCTCCGGCGTCTCCCCCCGCTCACGCGACGGGTCGCCACGCTCGCCCTCGCCGCGAGACCGACGCGCCTCCTCCAGAACCTTCCGCCGCTGCTCGGGCTCTAACGAATCCAGCATCTCACGGGCCCGCCGGGCCAGATCCTCGGACGACCGCTGACGGTCCTCCGCGGCACGCGGCGCGTCCGCCATCCGCTTCAATCGATCCGACAACCTCTCCAGCCCCCGCGCATCACGCGACGGCTCCCCCGGTTCGCCCAGTTGCTGACCGGGCTGTTGACCGGGTTGTTGACCGGGTTGTTCTCCGGGCTGTTGACCGGGCTGTTGGCCCGGTTGTTGTCCGGGTTGCTGACCGGGCTGTTGACCGGGTTGTTCGCCGGGTTGCTGTCCGGGTTGCTGTCCGGGTTGTTGACCGGGTTGCTGTCCGGGTTGTTGACCGGGTTGTTGACCGGGTTGTTGTCCGGGTTGTTGGCCTGGTTGCTGTCCGGGTTGTTGACCGGGTTGCTGTCCGGGTTGTTGACCGGGCTGCTGGCCCGGTTGTTCTCCGGGCTGCTGACCGGGTTGTTGTCCGGGTTGTTGGCCCGGTTGTTGACCGGGTTGTTGGCCGGGCTCACTCGGTCGTGACCGAGCGTCCGGCGGAGTCGGCGGCCGCTTCAGGTCCTCCGCCGCCTCGCGCATCGCCCGGGCCAGGTCCCGCGCCGCGCGTTCGCCCGCCGGCGTTCGATCGTCCGTCTCGGACGTTGTGCGGTCGGCGTCGGCCGGCTCGTCCCCGTCCGCGCGGGGGGAGTGGTCGCCGGGGGCGCCGTCCTCGTTCTTCGCAGCGTCATCCGGCTCGTTGGGGGTGGGGCGTGACCCGCCGTCGGTCGGCGTGCCGCGTGCCCCCGCGTCTCCCGGCGTGCCCGCGTCGCGCTCATCGATCGAGGGGTCGAGGGTCTTCGCCAGGTCGAGCAGATCCTCCGCCGCCCGACGACGCTCCTCGTCGCTCCACCGCGCCTTGGACGATTCGAGCGCCCGCGCCGCCCTCGAGGCGGCGTCGAGGTCCCCGCGGGCGAGCGCCCGGGCCAGCTCCGACGCCTTCTCCCCCAACGCCCCGGCCGACGACGCCCGGGCCGCGATCTCATCGCGGGCCTCGTCCGCCCGCGCGAGCTCCTCCGCGGCCCTGTGCCGGACCGCCTCGGCCTCGCGCTGCGCCGTCTCCGCCGCACGGGTCACCGCGTCCCGGGGCGAGATGAGCCCCGCGTCCAGCTCGCGCTCGATCGACTCGATCTCCGACGCCGCCGAACCGTCGTTCCATTCGGGCGCCGCCCCCGGCTCGCGGAACGCCTCCGCGGCCCGCGCGAGCTGCTCCCTGGCCTGATCGACCTCGACCGGCTCTTCACCCGCCGAGGGGCGGGCCGTCGCCGCCTCGCGCACGGGGATGAACACGCCGCCCGCCGCGCACGCCGCCGCCAGGCAGGGCCACGCCCACCACCACGCGCCCAGCCTCACCGGCGTCAACTCCGCGGGGTTGATCCCCGCCGCGGTCCGTTCGGCCCGATCGACCGCGAGCGCCGTGAACACCGGGTCGGCGCGCCCGCCCCCCGCCAGTTCGAGCGACGAGGTCAGGGCGTCGCGCGTCCCCGCCGCACGGTCCAGGTGCCGGGCCCCGGCGATGACCCCCGGGCGGGACCACAACGACCACGCCACCCCCAACGCCACAGACACCCCGCCGATGAACGACGCGGGGAGCCACCATGGCTCGATCCCGAACCATTTGCACGCGCCCACCGACGCCAGCGCCGCCGCCCCGCCCGCGGTGAGCGCGAGCCCGAGCCGGTGCTGGGCCTTCGAGGCCGCGAGCCGGCGCGCCGAGGCACGCGACACCCGCACCGTCATGGCCCCCGCGGCGGTCATGCCCAATGCTACGTCCCCGCCGGGGCCCGTGATCGCCCCTCCATCACCACCCGCGCGTAATGTTCGCCCGTGCCTGACCCCTCTCCCGCCACCCCGGGCCCGACCGCCCCGACCCTCGACCTCAAGCCCGTCCTCGCCGGGCTCCTGAGGGGCGAGGCGTTATCGCGTGACGAGGCCGGCGCGGTGTTCTCGGCCCTGCTCTCGGGCTCGCTCGCCGACGCCCAGATCGGGGCCCTGCTCGCCCTCATCCAGACCCGCGGGCCCACCGTCGACGAACTAATCGGCGCCGGCCGCGTCATGCGGGCCCACGTCACACCCGTCCTCACGCCCCCCGGCGCGACCGTGCTCGACACCTGCGGCACCGGCGGGGCCGCCAAGACCTTCAACATCTCCACCGCCGCCGCCGTCGTCGCCGCCGCCGCCGCGGGAGGGAAACTGGCCATCGCCAAGCACGGCAACCGCTCGCGCAGCGGCCGGGGCTCGGCCGAGGTCCTCCGCGAACTGGGCGTCAACGTCGACGCCCCGCCCAAGACCCAGGCCCAGTGCCTCGAAGCGTGCGGCGTCTGCTTCTGCTTCGCGGTGCACCACCACCCCGCGATGCGTCACGCCGCGGGCGCCCGCGCCGCGCTGGGCTTCCCGACGATCTTCAACCTCCTGGGCCCGCTGACCAACCCCGCCGGCGCCTCCCATCAGGTCATGGGCGTCATGGGGCCCGCGTACGTGCGCCCGATGGCCGACGCGCTCGCGGGCCTGGGCTCGGCCCGCGCGATGGTCTTCCACTCCCTCGACGGGATGGACGAACTCTCCACCATCGCCCCGACCCGCGTCGCCCAGGTCGAGGGCGGCCACGTCCGTGAGTGGGAGTTCGACCCCGCGTCCCTCGGGATCGCGCCCCCCTCGCGCGACGACCTGCTCGCCACGGACCTCGCCGCGGCCGCACGCGCCTTCCGAGAGTCCATCACCGCACCCGCCGGCCCCAAGCCCGACATCGTCGCGCTCAACGCCGCCGCCGCGCTCATCGTCGGGGGGGTCGAGGGCGACTGGCCCGACGCCCTGGCCTCCGCCCGACGCGCCATCGCCTCCGGGCACGCCGCACGCACCCTCGACCGCCTCGCGGCCGTCTCCCGCGGCGAACATCCGGGCTAACCCTTACTGCATCGGCTTGACGTCCCCGGGCGCCACAACCTGCGCCAACGTCGGGAGCAGGTACGAGCGCCCGCCCTGCGCTGTCACCCGACCGCTCACCGTCACCACCAGCCCCTCGCCCCGCGCCGACGCCATCTCTTCCAGACGCTGCGTCATCCGGCACCGCAGCAGCACCAACGGCGCCGGCGGGGGGCTGTCGTGGTCCCCGTCGAACCACACCGCGAGCGACCCGTCCGGCGTCCGCGACAACCGCCCCCGGCGGTTGAACACCAGTTCACCCTCGGGGATATGACCCTTCGCGGGCTTGGGGTCGCTCTCCGCCGCCGGCGTCGACGCCCGCGCCGGCGCCGCCTCGACCGCGCGCGGCGCCGCACGCGCCGCCTCAAGGTCGCGGATCAAGTCCGCGACCGCCGGGTCGCGGTCCGTCGGCGGCGACGCCGGGGCCTCGGGGGCCGCGGGCGCCGGCAAGTCCGGGCCCGCCGGGGATTCCCCCGCCGAGACCGAGTACACGCTGGGCAGCAGGAACTGACGGTCCTTGTACACGAACGCCTGCCCGCTGAGCGTCACCACCGTCGACGCCTGGAACACCCCGGGCGCCGATTCGAGCCGCTCGAGCGTCCGGCACGGCAGCAGCACCATCGGCGCATCGCCGCGGGCCAGCGCGTCACGCCGCGGGATGAAGATGACCTCGCCCGTCGACGCCCGGAACAGCGACCCGGCACGCTTCGCGAAAAACGTCCCCTCCGGATAGAACCGCCGGCGGGGCAGCGTCGGGTCCTCCGCCATCACCTCCGGCATCGAGACCATCGGCTCGGCCCGGCGCGGCGTGGGCGCCGGGTCGCGGTCCGGGATCGCCGGCGCGAACGCGCGCGGGGGCGCCGGACGCCCCTGCTCCAACGCCCGAACTTTCTCGATGCTGTCGTCCACCGGATCGCTCTTGGGGGACTGAGGTTTCGCCCCCTCACGCTCCGGCGCGGGCGCGATCGGCCCCTGGCCCGCCGCCGACGCCGCGAGCGACACCACCACCACCCACGCGATCCGCCGACCCGTTCGTGTCATCACGTTCAGATCGTACCGCGGCGGGGAACCGCGTAAATCCCGTGGGGGGGCTGCCCCGCCGTTCACCCCGGCGGGTCACGGCCAGCGGCGGCGGATCGACCGGCCCGAGCCACACGGCCGATCAGGCCGCGGCCTGGATCGCGGTGCGACTGGGGGTGGGGGTGGGGTTGACCCGGGCGGGAGCGGGGGTTAGTGTCCTCTCCGCCACCGGCCGGGTGCCAGAGTGGTCAAATGGGACGGATTGCAAATCCGTTGCGCAAGCTTCGTGGGTTCGAATCCCACCCCGGCCTTTCCACCCTCGCACGGACCCCGTCCGGCGTCCCCCGTCATCCCGCCCCCGCTCCCCCCCCCGCCGAGATCGTCAGCGGCACCCGCCCGTACGACGCCGCGTCGTACCCGTGCGGGCCCACCCGAAGCCGCTGCCGGCCGGGGTCCACCCCACGCGCCTGCATCATCCGCTTGAGCGTCACCGGCGGGTTGAACTCCACGTCCTCCTCCACGATCGTGACGTCCTCGAGCGTCGCGTCGTACCGCGCGACAAACGCCCGGCAGATCCCCGCCACCAGGTCCTCGGGCGCGCTCGCCCCCGCCGTCAGCAGCACCGCGTACCCCTCCCCGCGCGGCGCCGCGGGCAGCGGCAGCGGGTCGGGCAGCTCCGTCACGTCGTCCACCAGGATCGCCGGCGTCCCCACGTTCACCGCGATCTCCGTCAGCCTCACGCTGTTGCTGCTGGTGCGGCTCCCCACCACGACCACCAGGTCGCACGCGGGCGCCAACCGCCTCACCGCCGCCTGGCGGTTGGTCGTCGCGTAGCAGATGTCGTCGCTGGGGGGGGCCTTGATGCGGGGGAACGCCGCCTTGAGCGCATCGATGATCACCCCCGCGTCGTCCGTCGAGAGCGTCGTCTGCGTGAGGTAGACCAGCCTCGCCGGGTCGCGGATCGAAAGGCCCGGGATGTCCGCCGGGCTCTCGACCACCTGCGTCTCGCCCGGCGCCTCCCCGCTCGTCCCGATCACCTCCTGGTGGTTCTTGTGCCCCACCAGCAGGATCTGGTACCCCTGCCTCGCGTACCGCACCGCCTCCGAGTGCACCTTGGTCACCAGCGGGCACGTCGCGTCGATCGCCGTCAGCCCGCGGGCCTTCGCCTCTTCACGCACCGCCGGCGAGACCCCGTGCGCGCTGAAGATCACGATCCGCCCGCGGGGGATCTGGTCGATCCGGTCCACGAACACCGCCCCGCGGCCCTTGAGCCGGTCCACCACGTGCGTGTTGTGCACGATCTCGTGGTACACGTAGATCGGGCGCTCCTCGATGATGTCCAGCGCGCGGTCCACCACGTCGATCGCCATCCGAACGCCCGCGCAGAAACCCCTCGGGTTGACCAGGATCACTCGCACCTCGAATCCTAGCGGGCCGGACGCGTACCCTCGCCCTATGAGCAGCACCGGCCTCTTAGGAAACCATCTCATCAAGGCCGCCGTCGGCCTCGTCGCCGTCGCCGCGGGCACCGCCTACGTCCTCTTCGTCCAACCCCCCGCCCCCGCCCCCGCCGCGGCGCCGTCGGGAACCGCGACCACCCCCGAGGTCGCCGCCGCCCACGCCGCCACCGTCGCCGCCCGTTCCCGCACCGCCCCGCCCGCCGGGGTGGTCGAGTTCGGGGTCCACGAGCCCAAGCCCAGGACCCCGGGGACCTTCCGCCTGGCCACCTACAACGTCGAGAACCTCTTCGACGACGCCGACGACCCGGCCCTCGACGACCGCTACGAGAACGACCCCGGGACCAAGCCCGACGCTCACTGCCGCGCCGCCGCCGAGGTGATCCGCCGCGTCGACGCCGACGTGTGGGCGTTCCAGGAGGTCGAGTCCGAGGCCGCCATCCGCTGGTTCCTCGACCGCTACGTCAAGGACCCGACGCTCAAGTACATCACCTCGATCGACGCGGGCGACAGGCGGGGCATCGAGCAATCCGTCGTCAGCCGGTTCCCGATCACCGCGGCCAAGAACCACCCGGGGATCACGCTCGAGGGCGTCCACCCCGCCGAGGCCGCCGGGCGTTCCATCCCGCAGGCCGGGCAGCCCCTGGTGCTCCACCGCTCCCCGCTGAAGGTCAGCATCACCGTCCCGGCGGGCACGGGCGGGGCCGTCCGCGACTACGGGATGACCCTGTTCGTCGTCCATCACAAGGCCGGGCGTGAGTACGACTACTGGCGTCAGGCCGAGGCCGCGATAGTCCTCTCGTGGGTGCAGGACCTCGAACGCGAGAGCCCCGGGCGCAACATCGTGATCCTGGGCGACTTCAACGCCCGGACCGACGAGCCGAGTTTCAGGACCTACACCAACGCCGGGCTCCTCGATGTGTTCGGCGACGTGCCCCGGGGCGAGCCCCAATGGCAGACCCACGCCAGCAACCGCATCATCGACCACATCCTCGTCAACAAGGCCATGCGGGGCGAGGTCGTGACCGACAGCCGCTTCGTCCTGGGCACCCCCGTCCGCCCCCGCGGGTCGGACTGGAACACCACCCCGGCCCCCGAGGGCTACGCCAGCGACCACTTCCCGGTTGTGGTGGATATCAGACCGATCGACGCCGCCGACTGACCCGGAACCCGCCCCGGGCCGGCCACGGTGAGAGCCGCCCACCCGGTCCCGGGCCTTCGTTCTCTCCGTGGGCGACGAATTCGCGTTCAGATCCTGTGAAGAACACCCGCCCGGTGGCGTGCCCCGGACCCTTCCGCTAGACTTCACCGCGGAAATCCGAGGCCGGCACGTCTGGGCCATTCGGGTTCCGATCGGCGTACGAACTGTTCAACGATCCGGAACAAGGGGCATTGATGAACCGGGCATTCCGAACTCGGCGCGGCGGTGGGTTCACCCTGATCGAACTCCTCGTCGTCATCGCCATCATCTCGCTGCTGATCAGCCTGCTGCTGCCCTCCCTCGGGAAGGTCCGCGAGGTCGCCCGCCAGACGGTCTGCGCGAGCACCCTCCGCTCCAACGCGCAGATGATCATCGCCTACACGGGCGATGCCAAGGGGCTCTTGCCGGGGTCCCCCAACAGCTCGGGCCTCTCCCTCTGGCGCACCCGCCAATACAACGGCGTCGCGATCCAGATGTACGACTGGCTCGGCCCGGTCGCTTCCTCCTCGGGGTTGCGCGGCCCGGGCGAAGAAGCCAGCCAGGGCGGCGACGACGAACAGGCCCGCGCCCAGCGCTGGGACTGGTACCGCACCTTCAAGGGCTTCCAGTGCCCCTCCAACAACATCACCGCGGTCTACTGGGACGGCACCGCCCAGCCCGACCACCCCGTCTGGAAGTCCGGGCGCATGTTCTCGTACAACATGTCCACCCAGTTCACCTCCACCGAACGAAACTCCGGCGGGCAGGGCGACGAGCCCCCGGGAACCGGCGACCGCCGCAACGCCGGCATCGACCGCAAGGGCTACACGCCCAACATCGACCGCATCGGGCAGTCCAGCCGGAAGGTCGTCCTCCACGAGGGGCACCGCTACGCGACCGCCCAGGTCGAGCCCGATTTCGACGCGGGCCTGCTCGCCGGGTTCGGGGGCGCCTTCGGGGACACCGGCCCCTGGTACGCCTCGGGCAACGACCGCAGCAAGTCGCTCGACCGCCACATGGCCCCGGGCGAGGCCGGCGGCAACCTCCCGCCCATCCTCGAGCAGTTCTTCCGCGACAAGCGACCCTACGCCTTCCGCCACGGCGCCAAGGGCGCGCAGCAGTCGGGCGTCCGCGCGGCGGCGTACCTGGGCAACCTCGCGTTCTTCGACGGGCACGTCGAACTCAAAGACGACCTCGAGGCCACCAACCCCGACTATTGGTTCCCCACCGGGACCATCCTCAACGCCAACAACCGCCGCCTGACCACCTGGGAGGGCACCCGCGCCGCCTTCCCCCAGCAGACCGGCGCCAACGGGGCGTACAACGTCCCGTGACCGGACCCGCCCGGAGGACCACCCCATGCCGGCGATGAACGACAAGCAGAAGACCGCCCTCGCCGCCGGCGCCGCGGTCCTCGCCGTGGGCGTGCTGGTGTACCTCGTGTGGGGCGCGGTGGCCAGGTCCGCCGCCGCACCGGACTCGACCTCGCGCGTCCGCACGATGATGTGCGCCGAGACGGGTGAGGTCATCGTGGACATGCGGATCGCCCAGGACGCCACGCCGCCCCTGGCCAACCCCAAGACCGGGCGCAAGACCCTGTACCCGCCCGAGACGTGCTTCTGGAACCGCGACGGGACGGCGAAAGTCACGCCGACCTACGTCTTGCTCAACACCCTGACGGGCAAGACCGGCAAGACCATGTGCCCCGACTGCGGTCGCGAGGTGGTCTTCCACAACCCGGCCCCGCCGACGGACCTGCTGATCGAGGCCGGCAAGAAAAAATAATCGGGCTGTCCCGCGTTCGTGCGGCGGTGGCACGCCGCGGATGTGCGCGCCGGGGGCGATCCGCGCCACGATGCCCCGGGATCGATCCGCGGGGTGCGGGTGGGGCCTCGGGTCCACCCCGCGACCGACGCCTCCGGCGGGCACGGCGGGGCCTTGGCGTGGATCCACGGGTCGCGCGCGCACCGACGCCGAAGCCCCGGCGCCTCGGCCTACGCTGGGGCCATGAGCACCGCCGCCGCCCTCGAACACCTCGCTCGCCGGTCCGACGCCTCGATCCAACGGCTCGTCGACTGGCTCAAGATCCCCAGCATCTCGACGGACCCGGCGTACGGCGGGCACTGCCGGCGGGCGGCGGAGTGGGCGGCGGAGCAACTGAAGGAGTGCGGGCTGCGGGTTGAGATCTGCCCCACGGGCGACCCGGCCGCGCCGGGGGACCTTTCCAAGGGCGGCGGGCACCCGATCGTGCTGGCGCACTGCGACGGCGACCCGTCGTACACGGGCCCGCACGTGCTGTTCTACGGGCATTACGACGTGCAGCCGTGCGATCCGATGGAGCTGTGGGAGAGCCCGCCCTTTGAGCCGGTGATCCGCGACGCCAAGAAGGGCGAGGAAGGCGGCAAGAGGATCGTGGCGCGTGGCGCGGTGGACGACAAAGGGCAGGTGATGACGTTCATCGAGGCCCTCCGCGCGTGGAAGGCGGCGACGGGCAAGCCCGCGGGCGGCGTGAAGTTCACCGTGCTGCTCGAGGGCGAGGAAGAGACGGGGAGCGTGAACCTCGAGACGTTCGTGCTGTCGCGGAAGAAGGAGCTGGGCAAGGCCGACGTGTGCCTGATCTCGGACACGGGGATGCTCGGGCGCGGGAAGCCCGCGATCACGTACGGCGTTCGCGGCCTGGCGTACACGGAGGTGACGCTGCACGCGAGCAATCAGGACCTGCACAGCGGGCTGTGGGGCGGGCGGTGCCCCAACCCGATCACGGAGTTGTCGCGGGTGCTGGCGCAGCTTCATGATAAGAAGCGTCGGGTGACGATCCCGGGGTTCTATGACGACGTGGTGCCGTTGACCACGCGGGAGCGGGCGAACTGGAAGGCGCTCAAGTTCAACGCGAAGGCGGCGCTCAAGAAGATCGGGCTGCCCGCGGCGGCGGATATCGGCGAGGCGGGGTACTCGGCGATGGAGCGCGAGTGGGGGAGGCCGACGGCGGAGATCAACGGGATCTGGGGCGGGTACACGGGGAAGGGCGCCAAGACGGTGATCCCGAGCCACGCGTCGGCGAAGGTGTCGTTCCGGCTGGTGGCGGACCAGGATCCCCGGAAGATCACGAAGAAGTTCTTCGCGTGGTGCAAGGCGCACACGCCGCCGGGGTGCCGGTGGGCGTTGACGGACCACCACGGGGGCTTCGGCGTGACGACGCCGATCGACAGCGAGGCGATGCAGGCGGCGACGCGGGCGATCAAGAAGGCGACGGGGAAGCTGCCGGCGCTGATCAAGAGCGGTGGGTCGATCCCCGTGGCGGGGATGCTGAAGGACACGCTGGGGATCGACACGATCTTCATGGGGTTCGGGCTGGACGACGATCGGGTGCACAGCCCGAACGAGAAGTTCGAGCTGGAGTGTTTCGAGATGGGGCAGAGGAGCCACGCCGCCCTGATCGGGGAGTTGCTGGGGTCCTGAGCGGGTTGGCGCTGAAATCGGGCCGCACGATTCCCTTATGATGAATACATAAGGAACGGCCGGCGGGCCGTGACGGACCACCCGGCCTCGAGGAGGGCTCCCCATGATCCGGTGCGTGCTGACGGCGGCGTGCGTGGCGTGTGTGGTCGTCCCTGGTCCGGCGCCGGTCATGGCGCGGGCGTCGGGGTTCGCGGCGGCCCGGGCGGCGGCGGAAGATCCCGCGGTCGAGGCCGGCCGGAGGGCGATGGCCCGGGCGGCGGCGGCGCTTTCGTCGCTGAAGTCGCTCGACGCGGCGTACGAGGTCGAGGACGTTTTCGAGTTCGACGACGGGATGAACAGCGACGTGACCCGCACGGGCCGGCTCCGGTTCGAGCGGCCGGGGCGGGTGCGCGTCGACGGCGAGGACGCGGCGATCGTTGCCGACGGGTCGACGCTCCGGCTCGCCGTCGGCGGTGACGAGAAGGCGGTGGTCTCCGTGCCGACGCCGGCGGACGCGGCCGGATGGGAGCGGTGGTTCTCTGAGCGGCACGAGCTCTACGCGATGGACCAGGTCCTGCTGCGGGTGCTGGTGGTCGATCCCCCGGCGCCGGGGGCGGCGCTCTTCGGCGGGGTCAAGGCGATCACCGGAAGCCGCGAGGAAGCCCGAGGGGGCAAGCCCGGGCTGCGGGTGAACGGGACGGCCCATCACGATCCCTCGAACCCGGGCGAGGGCGAGGTCGGGTTCTCGGCGTGGTTCGACGCGGCGACGGGCCTCCCGGGCGAGTGGGTGCTCGACCGCACCGAGTTCATGAAAAAGGCACGCGAGGAGCGGGCGGCGATCGTCTTCGGCGAAGGGGATGAGCAGCCCCCGGCCGTGCTCAAGGCGGTCAAGGCCACGCGGATCGAGATCAAGGCGGTCGATGCTCCGATCGCGGCGGGGGCCTTCGCGGGCGAGTTCCCGGGATACGCGGCGAAGGACCGTTTCACGGATGTCTTCGCGGGGATGTTCGATCAGCAGCGGGCGTTGATCGGGCGAGAGGCGCCGGACTTTCGGGCGAAGGACCTCGACGGTGTCGAATACTCGTTGAATGACCTGCGCGGGCGGGTGGTGGTGGTGGACTTCTGGGCGACGTGGTGCGCGCCGTGCGTGAAGGGGATGCCGGCGTTGCAGCGGCTGCAGGAGGAGTTCGCGGGCGAGGCGGTGACGGTGATCGGGGCGAACATGGACAAGGGGGCGGCGCCCGAGAAACTGCGCGGGTGGCTTGAGAAGCGGTCGATCACGTTCCGCCAGGCGTTGGGGGCCGAGGGGTTCGCCGGGTCGTACGCGGTCAAGGGGATCCCGCACCTGGTGCTGATCGACGCGGAGGGGGTGGTGCGGGACGTGAAGATCGGGCTCAAGCCCGGCGAGGGCGAGGAGCTCAAGGCTAACGTCCGGAGGCTGCTCAAGGGGGAGGCGTTGGCCACGCCCGCCGGGACGCCGGAGACGGGCGTGACGAACCCGAGGGCGGAGGCCGAGCCCGCGGCCAACGAGGCGCTCGCGAGGCTGACGGCGGAGATCAACCCGGATCGGGTGCGTGAGGAGAAGGTCGGGGCGAGGGTTTCGGTGTACGACCAGTGGCCCCGGATGCTGGACCTCGACGGCGACGGGCGGTCGGAGTTCGTGGCGGCCGAGCCCGACCGGATGCGGGTGATCTCGGCGGACGGGCGCGAGACGCGGGCGGTGCGGCTCGAGGGTGTGAGGACGAACCAACCGATCAGCGTGTGGCACGCGGGCGAGGTCGGGGGCCGGACGCGGTTCGTGACGCTCACGGGGCGGTGGAACAACCAGGGGGCGATGCTCGACGCGACGGTCTGGTGCCACGCGGCGGACGGGGCGCTGGTGTGGAAGCACCCGCTGAGCGTGGACGAAAAGACCGGGGCGAGGGTGCTCCTGACCTCGGGCGACCTCGACGGCGACGGGAAGGGCGAGGCGGTCGCGCTCGTCAACGCGTACACCACCGAACGCTTCGGGCGGGACAGTTGGATGCAGAAGGAGGCCGCGGCGATGCTGATGGTCTTCGGCGAGGATGGGTCGGTCCGTCATTCCAAGCGGATCGGGAAGTCGGCGACGGCCTTCTTCATCGCCCCCGCGGACGACCAAGGCCCGGCGGCGGCGGTCGTGCTGATCGACGGGCGCGTGCAGCGGTTCGTGCTCGGCGGGGGCTGACGGGAGGGGGTGGGCCGCGGGCCGGTTCACCCGGCGAGGCGGTCGCCCGGCTCGATGCCCAGGGCGCGGAGTTTCTTGTAGAGCGTGGTGCGGTTGATGCCCAGCTGGTCCGCGGTCTTCTGGCGGTTCCACTGGTTGGCCCGCAGCGCCCGGAGCAGGATCCGTCGCTCGGGGTCGCGGAGGGCCTCTTCGAGGGGCATGGGTGTCCACGGGTGGTCGTCGTCGCGCTCGATCGGGGCGGCCTGGGCTTTCGACGGGCGCTCGGGCGCCGCGACGTGCGCGGGGAGGTCGTCGGTGGTGAGCGTCTGCCCGCGGCAGAGGACGGCGGCCCGCTCCATCAGGTTCTGCAGCTCGCGGACGTTGCCGGGGAAGGGGTAGGCCACGAGGGCGGCGAGCGCGTCGGGGCGGATCGCGACGATCGACTTGCCCAGTTCGTGGGCGTACCGGGCGAGGAAGCGCCCCGCGAGCAGCGGGATGTCGCCCGGGCGCTCGCGGAGCGGGGGCACCTCGATCTTCATCACCGCGATGCGGTAGTAGAGGTCCTGGCGGAAGAGCCCGCGGGCGACGAGGTCCTCCAAGGGGTGGTTGGCGGCGAGGATGACGCGGACGTCGGCGTCCTTGGTCAGGGTCGAGCCGACGGGCTCGAACTTGCGTTCCTGGAGGACGCGCAGGAGTTTGAGTTGCATCGCCGGGGAGGCGGAGTTGATCTCGTCGAGGAAGATCGTGCCGCCCTCGGCGGCCTCGAAACGCCCGACCTTGTCCGCGTACGCCCCGGTGAAGGCGCCCTTGACGTGCCCGAAGAGTTCGGATTCCAGCAGCGTCTCGGGGATGCTCCCGCAGGAGAGCTCGACGAAGGGTCGGGCGCGGCGGGGCGAGAGGTCGTGGATGGCGTGGGCGATCAGGCTCTTGCCGGTCCCGCTCTCGCCGGTCATCAGGACGGTGGTCTTCGCGGGGGCGACGGCGCGGACGGTGTCGAAGAGTCGGCGCATGCGGGGGTCGTCCCCGGCGATGGAGGCCAGCCCTTCGCGCGCGGCGATCAGCCGCTTGAGGCGGGTGTTCTCCGAGGCCAGGGCGTGGTGACGCATCGCCCGCTCGACGGACTGGCGGAGTTCACGCTCGGCCGCGGGCTTGGTCAGGTAATCGACGGCGCCGTGGCGCATCGCGTCGACGGCGGATTCGATGGACCCGTACCCGGTGAGCATCACGCACGCCACGGCGGGGTGGTCCCGCGCGAGGTCGCGCAGCAGGGCGACCCCGTCGCGCCCCGGGAGGGCCACGTCGATGATCGCGAGGGCGAAGGGGCGGTCGTCGCGGTCGGCGGCCGCGAGCGCGTCGAGGGCGGCGGTGGCGTCGGGCACGCCCAGGGCGTCGAGCCCTTCGTGACCGAGGAAGTCGGCGAGCGAGGCGCGGACGATGGGGTCGTCGTCGACGACCAGCGCCCGCCGCGCGGGCTCGGCGCGGTCGGGCCGTGGGGCATCGGTGGTGTCCCCGGCGGGGGGGATCGGGGGGTTCATCAGGCCGCCTCGGCGATGTCGCCGGCGAAGGGGATCGGGTACGCGACGCGGAGGACGGCCCCGGGCCGGCGGCGGTCGGAGCGTTCGCGGCGCCGGGCCAGCTCGATGCTCCCGCCGGTGTGCTCGACGATGGACTTGCAGACGGCCAGGCCCATGCCCATGCCCCCGGGCTTGAGGGAGAATCCGTGCTCGAAGACGCGGGCGAGGGCGGCGCCCTTGGGCGGGCCCGCGCCGTCGTCGGTGATCTCGAGGGCGATCATGGGGCGTGGGCGTGCCGAGCGTGGGTCGAGGTCGGCGGTGCGGGCCTCGACGTGGACGAGGCCGCCGGGGGGCGATTCACCGCCCTCGGCGCGGGCGATGGACTCGACGGCGTTTTTGATCCCGTTGAGCAGGACGAGGTAAAGGGGCCCGGCGGGTGCGGCGCGGGCGGCGTCGGTCGCGGCGACGCTGACTTGCACGCCCAGCTCGGCGGCCCGTGGGCGGACGACCTCGGCGGCGTGGTCGAGGGCCTCGCCCAGCGTGATCCCGCGCGTCCCCGCGAGCATCGGGGAGCCCAGCGCCAGGGAGGGGCCCTGGAGGGCCGCGTGGACGAGCCCGGCCATCTGTTCGAGGGCGGTGCTCGCGGCGTCGAGCTGTCGCTGGACGCGGGTGGCCTGGGGGTCGCTGGCCCAGGCGTCGTTGGCGCAGAGGGTTCTGCGGGCGAGGCTCAGGCAGCGCAGCGACCCGTCGAGCAGGTTGGACATCTCGTGGATGAGCACGCCCACGTTCGCGAGCATGTCGGGGGCGATGGCGGGGTTGGTCGGGTCGGGCCTCCCGGCTTTGGCGTGGCGGGAGGGGCCGGGGCGGTCGTCGTTGGGTCGGCGTGCGGGCATCGCGTGGTCCATCGGGCCGCGGGGGCGTGGGCTCAAGACCGGCGTTGCGAAAACTCCACACGGCGGGCCGGGCGTTGCGGGGGCACCACCGGCGCGGGCGGGCGGGTCCGGGAACGCGCACCGGCGGCGGGTCGCGGCGTACGGTTGACCGACCCGGCGCGGAGCGTCGGCGTGGTGCACGGAGGCGGCATGCCGAGGATCCCATTCGAGGGCTGGACGGAATCGACGGCGCGGCTCGGCGGGCGCGAGGTGGACGTGTTCGGTGGGTGCAACTACCTCGGCCTGGCGCACCGGGCCGAGGCCGTCGCCGCCGTGCGGGATGGGGCGGCGCGGTGGGGGCTGACGACGACCGCCAGCCGCGAGACCACGGGCAACACGACGGCGCACGAGGCGATGGAGCGGGAGATCGCCGCGTTCCTCGGGAAGCCCGCGGCGATCCTGACCACCGAGGGGTACACGGCGAACATCGCGCTGGGGCAGGGGCTCGCGGGCGGGCGGCGCGTCGCGGTCGTGGACGAGCGGAGCCACAGCAGCGTCGTCTTCGGGATGGGCGCTCCGGGGCTTGTGGTCGAGACGTACCGGCACCTCGACGCGGGCGACGCGGCGAGGGCCGCGGGGCGTCACGACCCGCGCGAGGTCGTCGTGATGACCGACGGGGTTTTCGCGGCGGACGGGGGCGTGGCGCCGGCGGGGGCCATCCTTCGGGGCCTGGCCCCCGGGGCGATGCTGGTGATCGACGACTGCCACGGGTTCTGCACGCTGGGGCCGGGCGGCCGCGGTGTGGCGGCGATGGACGGTGTGTCGGGGGATCCGCGCGTGGTCATCACCACGACCTTCGGGAAGGGGCTCGGGGCGTACGGCGGGGCGGTGGTGGGGGAGCCGGCGGTCGTGGAGGCGGTGCGAGAGCGTTCGCTGGTGTACCGGGGGACGACGCCCTGCCCGCCCCCGATGATCGAGGGGGCGCGGGCGGCGCTGCGCGTGCTGGCGGGTGAGCCGGGGCTGGTGGAACGGCTCGGGGCCAACGTGCGGGAGGTGCGGCGGGTGCTGTGGGCGGCGTTCGCGGGGGCCGGGGTGGAGGCGTCGGCGTCGATCACGGACGACGGCTCGCCGCGGGTCCCGATTTTCGTGTTCTGGCTCGGGTCGGCGGGGCGGATGCGAGCGGTGCAGGAGGCGATGCTGTCGGCGGGGGTGTTCGTGCCGTTGATCGATTACCCGGGGGGCCCGGTGCCGTGGTATTTCCGGGCGACGGTGTCGGCGTGCCACACGGCGGCGCAGATCGGGCGGCTGGGCGAGGTGCTGGGGCGGGCGCTGCGGGCGGGGTGAGGCCGGCGTGGCGGTTCAGGGCAGGAAGGTGTAATCGGGGGTGGTGTTGACGACGCCCTGGGGGACGGTGACGCCCATGCGGGCGTGGAGGTCGGCGAAGAGGAGGTTGGCGCGGACCTCGTCGCGGTGGAACCAGTACATCCCGCGGTTGCCGTCCTGTTGGAAGTTGTAGATGGTCTGGGTGCCGATGATCCAGGTTTTGGAGGGCTGGGAGAGGTAGGGCATGCGTCCGCCGCCGGGGGGGACGAGGGTGGTGGCGTCTTCGCCGTCGAGGGTGTGGTCGTTGAGGGTGTAGCTGCCCCCGACGAGGTCGTACATGGAATCGGTGCGGTCGAAGGGTGGGAAGGGGATGCCGGTGGAGCGGGCGCCGGCGTCGACGGGGCTCTTCCACTCGGGGAGTTCGAAGACGCCCGGCTCGTCGTCGGGGGGCACGGAGCGGTCGATGAGGTACCGGTTGAGTGGCCGGCGTTCGGCGCCGATGGTGTTGATGCCGTAGAAGGGGAGTTGGCCTTTTTTGCCGCCGAAGAGGGTGCCGATGACGGACTCGCCGCCCTGGGGGAGGGGTCCCTTGATCTGCGGGAGGAGGTTGTCGAAATCGCGGAAGTAGAGCCCGGTGGCGATCCCGATCTGGTGGAGGCGAGAGCCGCAGGCGGTGGCGCGGGCGGCGCGTCGCGCGGACCCGAGCGCGGGCAGGAGCACGCCGATCAGCAGGGCGATGATGGCGATGACGACGAGGAGTTCGATGAGGGTGAAGGCCCGGGGTTTCATCGGGACTGAGCGTAGCGCGGCGGCCCGCGGCCCGGGCGGGGAGTGCGGGGTGGTGGGGGAGTGACCCGTCCGGCGGCCCGCGGGCTCAGGCGCCCAGCGGGTTCTGGAAGTGGCGGTCCTGGAGCGGGGCGAGGGCTTCGAGGATCTTGGCGAGAATGACGGCGGGGGAGCCGACGGCGTTGACGTCCACGATGGTGGACTTGGGATAGGTGGCCAGGACGGGGAAGGTCTCTTTCTCGTACACGTCCCAGCGTCGGCGGATCACGTCCTCTTTGGCGTCGTCGGGGCGACCCTCGCGGAGGGCCCGCTTGGCGAGGCGTTTGATCATCTCTTCTTTGTTGTCGCAGGCGAGGTGGACGACCTTGAGGACGTCGATGTACTTGTGCATCATGCGGGCCTGGGGGACGCTGCGAGGGAGCCCGTCGAGGACGAGGATGTCTTGTTCGGGCTTGTAGAGTCGGAGGATGGTGTAGGCGTGGATGGTTTGGGACCAGAGCTTGATGACGACGTCGTCGGGCACGAGCTCGCCGCGGGTCATGTAGGAGCGGAAGACCTTCCCGATCTCGGAGGAGATGTCGATGTTGCGGAACATCTCGCCGGTGGACATGTGGAAGAACCCGGGGACCTGGGCGAGGATCTTGCCCTGGGTTCCTTTGCCGGCGCCCGGGGCCCCGAAGAGCAGCACGGTCTGGTAGCGGTCTCGGTTCATGCCTGACTCCGCCGGGCCCGGCCGCAGCGCCGGACACCCGAGAGCGGGGAGTTTACCCTCTCGGGCCGTCCCGGGACTTCCCCGTGCCGGCACCCCGAGGGTTCTCATGGAGACGTACGACCTGATCGCCGTGACCGCCTTCGGGCTCGAATCCGTGGTGGTCCGGGAACTGTCGGCGATGGGGATCGAGGCGAAGGCCGAATCCACGGGCCGCGTGGCCTTCCGCGGCGGGGTCCGCACGATCGCGGACGTGAACCTGTGGCTGCGCACGGCGGATCGGGTGCTGATCCGGGCGGCGTCGTTCCCGTGCGAGGATTTCGACACGCTCTTCGATGCCGCGGGGGAGGTCCCGTGGGAGCGGTGGGTCGGGCCCGGCATGCGGTTCGTTGTCAACGGGCGGAGCGTCAAGAGCCGGCTGTCGAGCGTGCCGGCCCTTCAGCGGACGGTCAAGAAAGCGATGGTCGGGCGGCTCATGCGGGCGCACCGGGTGGGCACGCTGCCCGAGACCGGGGCGAGGTTTGTGGCCGAGGTCTCGTTGCTGGGGGACGTGGCGACGCTGACGGTGGACACGTCGGGCGAGGGGCTGCACAAACGCGGGTACCGCGACCTGGTGGGCGAGGCGCCGCTGAAGGAGACGCTGGCGGCGGGGCTGGTCCTGCTGAGCGTGTGGAACCCGGAGCGACCGCTGATCGACCCGTTCTGCGGGTCCGGGACGATCGCGATCGAGGCGGCGTTGATCGGGCGCGGGATCGCGCCGGGGGCCGTGGGGCTGATCGGGGTGGAGGGCGCCGGGGCCTTGGGCGAGGGCCCTTCGGGGCGGGCGCGGCGGTACGACGCGGAGTTCTGGGCGGACGCGGACGCGGGGATCTGGCGAGAAGCGCGTGAGGCCGCGGTGGAGGACGCGACGGGTCGGGTCGAGCACCCGATCCACGGTTTCGATCTCGACGAGACGCAGGTGACGATGGCGAGGCGTCACGCGGCCCGCGCGGGCGTGGCCGACGTGTGCCGGTTCCAGGTGCGGGATTTCCGGGACCTTTCGAGCCGGCTGGAGTACGGGGTGACGATCATGAACCCGCCGTACGGCGACCGGGCCGGGCTCGGGCGCGAGGTCGAGGACCTGTACCGCGCGTTCCCGGAGGTGCTGCGGCGTCTCCCGACGTGGTCGCACCACGTGCTGACGAGTTGGGATGATTTCGAGCGGCTGGTCGGGCAGCCCGCGACACGCCGGCGGAAGCTCTACAACGCGCAGATCCAGTGCATGTACTACCAGTTCCTGGGCCCCAGGCCCCCGGCGGTCGCCCCGGCCTCCGGGGTTGAGGGCGAGCACCCCGTCGAGGCCGACGCGGTCCCGGCGCCCGGGGAGGGCGAGGCCTCGGCGAGCCCGGCGTCGTTCGGGGGGCTGCGCCCGCGGGACCTCAAGGAGGTCGAGGAGTTCGCGGCGTGCCTGGCGAACAACGCGAGGCACCTGCGCAAGTACCCCGCGCGGGGGATCACCTGTTACCGGCTCTACGAGCGGGATTGCCCCGACGTGCCCGTGATCGTGGACCGCTACGAGGACGCCCTGCACGTCCAGGAGTACGAACGCGAGCACGGGCGGACCGCGGCCCAGCACGGGGAATGGATCGACGCGGTCTGCCGGCGGGCGGCGGACGTCTGCGGGGTCGCGCCCCGGAGGGTCTACTTCAAACGCAAGGACCGTCAGCGTGGCACGACCCAGCACGAAAAGCGCGACGACCGCGGCGAGATCGTTCTGGCGCGCGAGGGCGGGCTGACGTTCGAGGTGAACCTCTCGGACTACACCGACACCGGGCTCTTCCTCGATCACCGCCTGACGCGGGCGATGGTCCGCGACGAGGCCGCGGGGAGGCGGTTCCTCAATCTGTTCTGCTACACGGGGTCGTTCACGGTGTACGCCGCCCACGGCGGGGCGTCGGGGTCGACCAGCGTGGACCTCTCGAACACGTACCTGTCGTGGGCGGGGCGGAACCTGGAGCGCAACGGGCTCTCCGGAGCGTCGCACCGGCTCGAGCGGGCGGACGTGATGGCGTGGGTGCGGTCGCAGCGGCCCGGGCCGGCGTACGACCTCGCCGTGATCGACCCGCCGACGTTCAGCAACAGCCGGATGACCGAGGACGTCTTCGACGTGCAGCGCGACCACGCGGAGCTGCTGGGGCGGACGCTGGGGCAGATGGCCCCGGGCGGGGTGGTGTATTTCTCGACGAACTTCCGGGGCTTTGAGTTTGAGACCGACGCGGTGCGGTCGGCGGCGGGGGAGGCCGGGGGGGAATGGGCGGCGAAGGAGATCAGCGGGCGGACGGTCCCGCCGGAGTACCGCAACCGTCGGATCCACCGGTGCTGGCGGATCGTGAGGGGGTGAGCGGCCCGCGCGGGGCGGGTACGCTCTGGGCCATGAGCAAGGACTTTTTCGCGGACACGGTCTCGGCGGGGCGCCGGCTGCGGGCGTCGATGGACCGGGGGTGCGTGGCGGCCCCCGGGGCGTTCAACGCCTTGTGCGCCCGGGCCATCGCCAAGGCCGGGTTCGAGGCCTGCTACATCTCGGGGGCGGCGACGAGCGTGTCGGCGGGCGTTCCCGACGTGGGGCTGCTGACGATGGAGCATTTCTGCCGCGTGATCCGCGAATCGGCGGACGCGTCCGGGCTGCCCGTGATGGCCGATGCCGATACGGGGTTCGGGGAGGCGGAGATGGTCCGGCGGACGGTCGTGGAGTACGCCCGGGCCGGGGCGGCGGGGCTGCATATCGAGGACCAGAAGTTCCCCAAGCGGTGCGGGCACCTGGACGGGAAGGAACTGATCCCCGTCGATCACATGGCCGAGAAGGTGCGGTGGGCGTGCGCGGCGAGGTCGGCGACGCCCGAGGGCGACGGGTTCGTCGTCTGCGCCCGGACCGACGCGCGGGGCGTCGAGGGGTTCGACGCGGCGGTGGCGAGGGCGAGGGCGTACGTCGAGGCCGGCGCGGACATGATCTTCCCCGAGGGGCTGGCGAGCGAGGGTGAGTTCGAGGGGTTCGCGAAGGGCCTTCGGTCGGTGGTGGGGGGGGCGCCGGTGTACCTGCTGGCGAACATGACCGAGTTCGGGAAGACGCCGATGATCCCGCTCCCGAGGTTCGCGGCGATGGGGTATTCGCTGGTGATCTACCCGGTGAGCCTGCTGCGTGTGGCGATGGGGGCCGCGGCGCGTGCGTTGGAGATCCTCAAGCGTGAGGGGACGTTCGAGCCGATCCTGGGCCAGATGCAGTCACGGAAAGAGTTGTACGACCTGATCGGGTACACGCCGGGCGAGCCGTGGGAGTTCCCCGGCGGGGGGGCGAGGCCATGAGGCACGCGGCGAGGATCGCGGTGTGGGTGTCGGCGATGAGCGCGGCGGTGCTGAGCGCGGCGGCGTTCGCGCCCGCGGGTCAGCCCGCGACGGGCGTGTCCCCGGTCGAACGGGTGATCGACGGCGTGGAGACCGTCGCGGTCTCGGGCACGCCCGGGCAGCTCGCGCTCTGGGGGCCGACGGCCTGGCCCGTGCTGCTCGGGAAGGACGGGGACCGGCGGTGCGTGGTGGCGGCGACGGCGTCGCTGGGGCGGGGGCGGGTCTTCGCCCTGACGCACAACGGGTACGGGTCGTCCGAGACGGCGGGCCGGGCGGACACGCTGGCGTTCATGATCAACGCCCTGCGGTGGACCGCCGGGGCGGAAGGGCGGCCGGCGCGGGTGGCGGTGTGGGGCGGGGACCTGGACCGCTCGCTCCCGGCGGCGGGGCCCAGCGCCTTCGAGGCGCTGCGGGTGCGTTCGTGGGAGGACCTCTCGGGGCGGCTGGCGTCGCTCGACGCGGTGGCGATCTTCGGGGTGGACCTGAGCGAGGAGCAGGCCTCGGCGTTGTCGAAGTGGGCCGAGGGGGGCAAGGGGCTGATGCTGGCGCTGTGCCCGTGGGGGTGGGAGCAGGTGCGTGGGAAGCCGGTGTCGAAGAACCCGATGAACGCGATCCTCGCGCCCGCGGGCGTGGCGTTCGCGTCGGGGTACGCCGGGGAGACCGTGAAGGGCGGGTTCGCCGCGGGCCCGGTCCCCCGTGACGAGTTCCACGGCGGGCGATCGCTCGAGGTCCTGTCGACGCTCGCCCCGGGCGGCACGCCGCCGGCGGGGTTCGACCTCGACCAGGCGGAGCGTTCGGCGGTGGCGGCGGTCCGCTCGCTCCCGGCCCAGGATCGGCTGATGCGTCCGACGCTGCGGGCCCTCGCGTCGCGTTCCGGCGCCGCGCTGGTGCCCACGCCCAAGAGCCCCATCACGCGGGCCATGCGGCTCGAACGGGTGCTGATGGCGCACCAGGTCGCCGAGGGGCTCTCGGCGGAGGGTCGGGTCGAGGCCCACCCGTCGGCGGACGCCTTCCCCGGCAGGCCCGAGGCCGGCGCCACCCCGACGACGAGGACGTTCGAGATCGACACGTCGGTCCGCGGGTGGCGGAGCACGGGCTTGTACGCGCCGGCGGGCGTGCCGATCACGGTCTCGCTCGACTCGGGCTCCAAGACGCTGGGGCTCTCGCTCCGCGTCGGGTGCCACACCGATGCGCTGTGGCACACGGACGCGTGGCACCGAGCGCCCGAGGTCTCGCGCGAGTGGCCCCTGGGCGAGGACCGGCTCGTGGCGACCAGCCCCTTCGGCGGGCTGGTGTACGTCGTGGTGCCCGACCGGGCCCCGCCGGGCTCGGCCAAGATCACGGTCCGCGGCGCGGTCGAGGCCCCGCTCTACGTCCACGGCGTGACGACCCCCGAGCAGTGGCGGCGGGCCCGGCAGTCGCCCGCCCCGTGGGGCGAGTTGGCCACGGCGAAGGTGATCGTCTCGGTGCCGTCGTCGTTCCTGCGCGGGCTCGACGACCCGGGGGCGTTGATGGACCATTGGGACAAGGTGCTCGACGCGGCGGCGGACCTGGCCGGGATCTCGGCGGAGAGAGCCCGCCCCGAGCGGTACGTCGCCGACGTGCAGATCTCGGCGGGGTACATGCACAGCGGGTACCCGATCATGACGCACCTGGACGCCGCCGAAACGATGACCTCGCTCGAGCGGATGATGGGGCGGTCGGCGGAGAACGCGTGGGGGATCTACCACGAGCTGGGGCACAACCACCAGGAGCCCGAGTGGACCTTCGACGGGACGGTCGAGGTGACGTGCAACCTGTTCACGCTGTACATCCTCGAGCGGGTCTGCGGGATCCCGCCGGCGCAGACGGGGCGGGTGCTCGGGGACGCGGGCAAGCGGCTGATGGGCAAGCACCTGGCCGGGGGGGCGAGGTTCGAGGTGTGGAAGCAGGACCCGTTCGTCGCGTTGCAGATGTACGCGCAGGTGCAGGAGGCGTTCGGGTGGGATCCGATCAAGGCGGTGATCGCGGAGTACCGGGCCCTCCCGCCCGGGGAGCGCCCGCGGACCGAGGAGCAGAAACGGGATCAGTGGATGGTGCGTCTCTCGCGGGCGGTGGGGCGGGACCTCGGGCCGTTCTTCGTGGCGTGGGGGGTGCCCACGGGCGATGCGGCGCGGGCGTCGATCGCGGGCCTGCCGGGGTGGATGCCCCAGGACTGGCCTTCGCCCGTGTCGCCGCGATAATCGCCGCGGGGTGAGCCATCCCGAGCGGGACCTCGACGGAGGGGAGCCGCGGTGGGCCTACAGTGAAGCCGTGGGGTGTGTGAACGGAGTGGAGCACGCATGAGCACCGTCGCCGAGAAGGCACCGACCGACGCCGCCGCCGCTCTGGCCAAGGGCCTGGAAGGGATCGTGGCGGGCGAGACGGACATCTGTTCGATCGAGCAGGGCGGGCTGTGGTACCGCGGGTACGAGATCCACGACCTGGCGAAGAACGCCACGTTCGAGGAGGTCGCGTTCCTGCTGCTGGAGGGTCGCAAGCCCTCGGGGTCGGAGCTGGCGCGGTTCAAGGGCGAGGTCGTCGCCGAGCGGCCGCTGCACCCGATGGTCACGTCGTTCATCGAGTCGGCGGGCGGGTACCTGGCCTCCGGGCGTGCGGTCCCGATGGACGTGCTGCGGACGGCGGTGAGCCTCCTGGGGCACACCGACCCCGACGCCCAGAGCAACACGCCCGAGGCGAACCTCCGCAAGGCCAAGCGGCTCCTGGCGAAGATCCCCACGGTCATCGGGCACATGCAGAACGTGATCGACGGGCGGGCGATCATCGGGCGCGAGAGCGGCGGGGACCCGGCGCTCTCCCACGCGGCGAACCTGATGTACCTGATGACGGGCAAGGCCCCCTCCGAGCAGGCGGCCCGGGTGATGGACGTGAGCCTGATCTTGTACGCCGAGCACGACTACAACGCCAGCACGTTCACCTCGCGGGTGATCGCGGGGACGCTCTCGGACATGCACGGGGCGGTGTGCGGGGGGATCGCGGCGCTCAAGGGCCCGCTGCACGGCGGGGCGAACGAGGCGGCGATGGAGATGCTCCGCGAGATCCGGGCCTTCGTCGAGTCGGGGAAGGGCTCGATCAACGACTTCATGCAGCACGCCTTCGCGACCAAGCGCAAGCTCATGGGGTTCGGGCACCGCGTGTACAAGAACGGGGACCACCGGGCGCCGATCCTCAACGGGCTCGGGCGGGCCTTGGCCGACCGGATGGGCAAGGACTTTGTCCGCTGGTTCGAGATCGGGGACGAGGTCGAGGCGATCATGCTCCGGGACAAGAAGATCCACCCCAACGTGGACTTCCCCTGCGGGATGACGTATTTCACGATGGGCATCCCGGTCCCGCAGTACACCCCGATTTTCGTCGCCAGCCGCATCACCGGGTGGGCGGCCCACGTGATGGAGCAGCACGCCAACAACCGCCTCATCCGCCCGCTGAGCCGGTACATCGGGCCCGCCCCCAGGCCCTGGAAGGGATAATGCGGGTTCGGCCGCGCCGCGTCCGGGCGGTTGAAACCCGGCGACCCCCGCGAGCGAATCGGACATCGGACACCATCGAACGTCGAGTGAGGAACCATGGGCGGGACGAAACGGATCAGGGACGCGAAGGCCCAACTCACCCGGCGCGGGCGGGAATGGTTCGAGCGTGTGCGGCTTCGGGCGGCGTTGTGGGTGGTCGGGGTGGCCTGCGCGGCGGTGGCGATGATCTCGCTGACGGCCGTCCCGGTCTGGCCGGTCGTCGGGGTCGCCTTCGCGGTCGTCGCGGTCGCGGTCAACAAGGTCGCCGGGCGGCTCCAGCCGGATCAACTGCGGTGCTACGGGTGCGGGAAGGACCTCTCGGGGCAGGTGGCGGGGGCCTACGGCGTGGTGTGCGACGCGTGCGGGAAGATCAACCAGCGGTACATCGTCGACCCCGCCGAGCGGCACGACACCCCTCCACAGACACCGGCGTCCACCCCCGCGTCTACGCGATCGGCCTGAGCGGCGATCGCCGGGCACCTCTCCCCATCATGCCATCATGAGAAAGGCCCGCCCGGGGATGCCGGACGGGCCCGATGACGTGCGCGGGTTGGTGACGGGCTCGGGTGAGGACCTCGGGCTTAGGCTTGCTTGCCCTCGTTGAGCGCCTTCATGGCGGCGTTGAACGCGTCGGCGGGCATGTCGGTGACCGACGCCTTGGCGAGGATGGCGTCCATCGTCTTGTGCTCGCGGACCTGCGTGTAGATCGCCCCGCCCTGGTTGCGGGAGATGATCTCCTTGCGGAGCGCCTCGGGGCGTACGTTGCGTTCGTAGGCCATCATCGCGATCCGCTGGTTCATCTCGCCCTCGGTGACCGAGACGTTGAGCGCCTCGGCCGCCTTGTGGAGGATGAAGAACAGCTTGAGGTCCCGCACGGCGACGCCCGCGCTGGCGGCCCGCAATTCGGCGATGTGCTCCTCGATCTTCTGCGGGTCCACGCCGCGGTACATCAGCTCCATCCGGCGCTGCTCGAGGTTCCGGGCGCTCTGGTGCGTCGCGAGGCGCTCGGGCAGGTCCATCTTCACCGAGTCGAGCAGGTGCTTGGCGACCTGCTGGCGCATCGCCACCTGCTGCTGGACCTTCGCCCGCTCGGTGAGACGCTGGCGGACGGTGTCGCGGAGCTGCCCCTCGTCGCTCATCCCGAACATCGAGACGATCTTCGAGACCTCGGCCGGGACGATCCGGTCCACCCGGTCGACCGAGAACGTGATCGTCAGGTCGTTCCCGCGGATGCCCTCGACCTCGTGCCCCTCGGGGCCCTTGGTCTTGATCGTCACGGTCTTCCCCGCCTTGGGCGAGCCGAGTTGCTTGTCGAAATCGTCCACCGCCACGCCCAGGATCATCCCCTTGCCCTTCTTGTCGGCCGCGGGCTTCTGGACCACGCACCCCTTGATGTCGTAGAACGTCGTCCCGTCCTTCCCGACCATGACGCCGTGCCCGGTCAGGTAGTCGCCCGCCTCGGGCGTCTCGCGCTCTTCGAGCGTCCCCTCGTTGACGCGGAGTTTGGTGATCTCTTCCTCGACGGCGGCGTCGGCGATCTCGATGATCGGACGCTTCACCGCGATCCCCTCGAGCGAGGGCAGGTCGAACTCGGGCACCACCTCGACCTCAAGATCGAAGGTGAACCCCTGCCCCTCCTTGAGGTCGATCTTCTCGAGCCCGGGGCTGATCGGCTCGCCGACGACCTTGAGCTTGAGGTCCTCGATGGCCGCCTGGTACGCCGAGGCGACCAGTTGCCCCTTGGTCTCGCTCCTCATCGCGCCCCCGAACCGCTTCTCGAGCAGCTCCCGCGGGGCCTTGCCCTTGCGGAACCCGGGGATCTGGGCCTCGACCGCCAGCGTCGACATCGAGTCCCGCAGCTTCTCGCCCACGACCTCGGCCGGGATCGTGATCGTCAGTTTCTTGCGGCTCGGGCCCGCGTCGGTCACTTTCACGTCGTTCTTGGGCATGGTGGCGGCGTCGGACATCGCGGTAAGCCTCTCTGTCGGGTGGTCTGGGTCCAAGGCCCGGCCCGCGACGCGGGCGATCGGGTTGTGGCCGGGCGTGTCCCCGCTCGCGGGGCCCGGCCGAGCGGGAAGTTTAGACCCTCCGGGCCCGCGTTCAACGCGGGAGGGACCACCCCGCCCTCGACGCCCGTACCCCCTGCTCCGCACCTCCACCCCGTCCTTCCCGACCCCGGCTCGGACCCGGCCGCCCGAATCGCCCCCCGGGACCGCACCGGTCCCCGCTCGGTTTCTGTACACTGACCGTATCTGCCGGAGACTCCCACGATGAATCACACCGCCGCTCGTCTGGCCGCCCTCGCGGGCCTCGCGCTCCTGCCGTTGCTCGGCCTTGGAACGCTCCCCCCGCCCACCGCCCACGCGCCCGCTCCCTCGGACACCCGCCCCGACGACGCCCCGGCGATCAACGCCACCGCGGTCATCAACGGCGAGGAGGTCCCCGCCCCTCGGATCCCCATGGGCGACCCGGCGACCATCGCCGCCATCATCCGCGAGGGCAAGGAAAACTCGAAGGTGATGGAGCACCTCGATCAGCTGACGCGGAAGATGGGCCCGAGGCTGACGGGCTCGGCCCGTCTCGAAGAGGCCAACCGGTGGGCCAAAGCGCAGTTCGAGGGGTGGGGGCTCGAGGCGAGGCTCGAATCGTGGGCGGAGATCCCGCTGCGG
Organism: Phycisphaeraceae bacterium; assembly: GCA_015200025.1. Classification (GTDB taxonomy): domain Bacteria; phylum Planctomycetota; class Phycisphaerae; order Phycisphaerales; family UBA1924; genus UBA2396. The sequence goes on from CP054186.1 coordinate 3,282,915, forward strand.
TTCGACCGCGGGCCCTCGACGGCCCGGGTCGTGCTCCGCGACGAGCGCACCCGGAAGGTCACCGGGGAGGACGGGATCGAGACCGACGAGACGGTGGTCGAGTACCGCCCGGTCCGTGACATCCAGTTCTCGTCGCCCGCGTGGTCGAAAGGGACGGACGGGCCGGTCCGCGGGAAGGTTGTCCGCGCGCCCGAGACCGAGGAGGAGTACGAGGCGGTCAAGGGGCAGCTCAAGGGGGCGTGGGTGCTGGTCAAGGCGCAGCCGGCCGTCGGGCAGCGCGGCGTCCGCAACCGGATGTCCACGGGGCTCGAATCGCGCCAGCGGGCCCGCCAGCGGGTCGCCGAGGGGACCCCGACCGCCGATATCGGGCTGCCCGAGCGGGTGATCTTCGACGGCGTGGCGGGGTTCATCTCGACGACGCGGGACGAGCGGGTCTGGACGGGGGCGGTGCCCGGGTGGGACCGACTGACGCTCGACACGGTCTCGCCCGACCTGGCGCTGGCGGTCCGCCTTTCGGATTACGACTTCATCAACTCACGCCTGGCCGACGGGGAGCCCCTGGAGGTCGAGGTTGATATGAAGCACACCTTCACGCCCGGGCCGATCCCGGTCTACAACACGATCGCCGAAATCCGCGGGACCGAGAAGCCCGACGAGTACGTGATCGTCTCGGGGCACCTGGACTCGTGGGACGGGCCGGGGAGCCAGGGGGCCACCGACAACGGGACGGGCTCGTCGGTGACCATCGAGGCGGCCCGGATCCTCGCGGCCGTGGGGGCCAAGCCCAAGCGGTCGATCCTGTTCATCCTCTGGACCGGCGAGGAGCAGGGGCTCCGCGGCTCGCGCGGGTTCGTCCGCGCGCACGAGGACAAACTGCCGAAGATTTCGGCGGTCTTCGTCGACGACGGGGGGACGAACTATCAGGGCGGGCTCCCCGCGGCCGACACCATGGTCGAGTATCTCGCCGCCGCGACCGCGCCGGTGAACAACGTCTTCTTCTCGACCGTTGACAACAAGTACCTCAACGTGAACATCCGCGGGACCGGGGACCGCATCAACACGCACGGGTCGTCCGACCACGCCCCCTTCAACGCCGTGGGCGTCCCCGGGTTCTTCTGGGACGAGGTCGGGCGGGCGGACTATTCCTTCGGGTGGCACACGCAGAACGACACCTTCGAACTGGGCATCCCCGAGTACCTCCAGCAGTCCGCGGTCTGCTCGGCCATCACCGCGTACAACCTCGCCTGCGCCCCGGACCTGCTCCCCCGGGCCAAGCCCCGCGACGAGAACGCGGGCGGCCCCGCGGCCGGCGGGGGAGGTGGTGGGGGCGGCGGGGGGGCGCAGCGCCCGCGCGGACGCCGGGAGCAGGCCGAGTGAGGGGGTACGTCGGCGGCGGGTTCACGATCGGCGCGGCGGCCCTGTTCGCCGCGGGGTGCGCCTCGGCGGACGCCGGGGATGGCACGGGCCCCGTGCCCGTGCGCATGACCACGTCGTTGGGCGTGATGACGATCGAGCTCGACCGCGAGAGGGCGCCCGTGTCGGTGGCGAACTTCCTCGCCTACGCCGACCGGGGGCACTACGACGGGACGATCATCCACCGCGTCGTGCGCGGGTTTGTCGCGCAGGGCGGGCAGTACGGGCCGGATTTCTCGGAGCGTCCCGCGGGCCCGCCGATCGTCAACGAGTGGACCAACGGGCTCAAGAACCTCCGGGGCACCATCGCCATGCCACGCGACACGGACCCCGACAGCGCGACGTGCCAGTTCTTCATCAACCTCGCCGACAACGCGAGGCTGGATATCGCCCGGGACGTGTCCGGCGGCGCGGGGTACGCGGTGTTCGGGCGCGTCACGGGGGGTTTGGACGTGCTCGACGCGATCAACGCCGTGGAGACAAGGCCCCGCCCCGGGGCGGACGACCTCGAGTTCGCCGCGGTCCCGGTCACGCCGATCGTCGTGCACACGGTCGAACGCGTGCGACGCTGAGCGGCGGGGGGAGTGGGTGGCGGGGGAAGGAGCGAGTGGGAGGGTGGACGGGTGGGGGGGGGGTCAGGCGTGGTGCTCGAGGTCCTTGATCTTGAGCCGGTTTTTGAGGCGGTCGATCTGGCGCATCTTGTCGATGATGAGCACGCCGTCGAGGTGGTCGTACTCGTGCTGCCAGCAGCGGGCGAGCAGGCCCGTGGCCGAGGCGGTGAACGGCACGCCCTCGGCGTCGAGGGCTTCGATGGTGACGACGGTCGGGCGGATGACCTCGCCGCGGATCTCGGGCAGGCTCAGGCACCCTTCTTCGCCGGACTCGACGGGCCCCGATAACGTTAGCTTGGGGTTGATGTAGACCGTCGGGGCTTTGGTCGCGGTGGGCAGCGGGCCCTCGGCGTCGCGTTGAGCGTCGGGCGGGACGTGCGAGACAAAGATCCGCCAGGGGAGCCCGACCTGCGGGGCCGCCAGCCCGATCCCTTCCTCGGCCTTCATGATCTCGATCATGCGCACGGCCACGGCCCGGACCTCGGCGTTCACGCGCTCGACGGGGTCGGCCTTGCGGCGCAGCACCGGCGCGGGGTATTCAACGAGCCGCAGCGAGTCGAGATCCACGGTCATCGGCCCATGATAGGTGTCGGGTTCTGTGCGGGAGATGAATGCCCGCGACGTGCCCCCGGGCATCACCGGGGGGCGTCATCCGGTGTAAGATGAGCCGAGTTCGGGCCGGGTCCGGTGGGTCGGGTGACCGTCGGCCCACCCCGCCCGGGCCATCGCGGGGCAGATTCCAAGAAAGGACCATCGCTTTGGCGCTCTTCGGCAAGACCATCGGCGGCGCGGAGACCTCGGGGGCCACGTACTCCCCGGAGAAGGCCAACAAGTTCTTCGAGCACGCGCGCACCGCGCACGACACGCAGAACTTCGAGTACGCGATCCAGCACTGGTGCAACGGGCTGAGGCAGGACCCCCGGCTCAAGCCCGGGTTCGACGGGTTGTACCTCAGCGTGCGCGGGTTCTCGGAGAGCCCGCTGGGGAAGAAGGGCCTGAGCAAGGAGACCATCCGCGCCATCAGCGGGAAGGCCGACGCGGACCGGTTCGTGCTGGCCCTGGTGGAGTGGATGTTCAAGCTGACGGACGTGTCGCTGGCGTTGTACGCGGCGGACGCGGCGGGCAAGTGCGGGGCGGGTGAGGTGGGCGGGGTGGTCGCGGACCAGGCTTTCAAGCTCCTCAAGACGCCGGGCGCCAAGGTGCGCAAGGACTCGTTCCTCAAGCTGTCGGACTCGTACACGAAGCTGGGGATGCACGACCGGGCCCTCACGTGCGCCGAGGAGGCGCTCAAGCTCGACCCCTCCGACGGGGAACTGGCGGCGAAGATCCGCTCGCTGGCGGCGGCGGCGACGATGATGAAGGGCGGGTACGAGCAGGCCGGGGAGTCCGGGGGCTTCCGCAACATGATCCGCGACGCGGCCAAGCAGCAGCAGGCCCGCGAGGGGGACCAGGTCTCCAAGACCGAGGAGACGCTGGACCGGATGGTCGCGGACGCCGAGGCCGATTACGCCACGCGTCCGACGGACCAGTTCGCGATCGGGAAGGTCGTGGACCGTCTGCTGGAGCGGGTCAAGGGCGGGGACGAGCAGCGGGCGTTCGAGATCCTGATGAAGGGGTACAAGGACACGCAGCAGATCCGGTTCCGTCTCAAGGCCGGGGAGATCAAGGTCCGCCAGAACAAGCGGAAGCTCAAGGAGTTGGCGAGAGCGGTGGAGGAGAACCCCGACGACCCGACGGTGCGCGGGGTGTTCGAGACGATGGGGCGCGAGCTGGTGGAGGAGGAGATCGCCGAGATCAAGCTGAAGGTCGAGGCGTACCCGACGGACGTGGTGCCCAAGTTCGAGCTGTCGAAGCTGTATTTCGCGATCGAGCAGTACGAGCCGGCGATCGCGTTGCTCCAGGAGATCAAGGGGGACCCCAAGCACCGGGCGCACGTGCTGAACATGCTGGGGCAGTGCTTCGCGCGGATCTCGTTCCTGCCCGAGGCCGTGTCGATCTTCCGCGAGGCCTCGGAGGTTCGGGACATGTCGCCCGATCTCCAGCTCGAGGTCCGGTACAACCTGATGCTCGCGCTCCGCCAGCAGGCCGAGGGCGAGGGGGACCTCGCGGCGGCGGAGGAGTCGTACAAGATCGCCTCGTCGATCGCGATCCAGCAGATCAACTACAAGGACATCCGCAAGCAGCGCGAGGAGATCGGGCGGCTGGTCCAGCAGTTCAAGAACAAGTGATCCCCGCCGAGCCCCTCCCGCCCGACCCATGCCCCGCCGACGCCCGCAGACCGTCGCGATCATCCCGGCCCGCCTGGGCTCGACGCGGTTCCCGCGCAAGGTCTTGGCCGACGACACCGGGCTCCCGCTGATCGTCCACGTGATGCGGGCCGCGGCGCGGTGTCGGTCGCTCACGCGGGTGGTGGTGGCGACGGATGCGGCGGAGGTGGCGGGGGCGGTCGGGTCGCACGGGGGCGAGTGCGTGATGACCCGGGCCGACCACCCCAACGGGACGAGCCGGCTCGCCGAGGCCTCGCGGAAGCTCGGCCTCGAACCCGACGACCTGGTGGTCAACGTGCAGGGCGACGAGCCGGAGATGGAGCCCGCGTTCATCACGGCGGCGGTGGGGGCGCTCCGGCGGAGCGGTCTTGCGGTCTCGACGGTCGCGGTCCCCTTCGCGGCGGGCGACGACCCCTCGAACCCCAACATCGTGAAGGTCGTGACGGACCGGTCCGGGCGGGCGCTGTATTTCTCCCGCGCGCGGATCCCCTTCGTCCGGGACGCGGGAGAAGCCGGTGTGTCCCCGCCCCTGCGGCACGTGGGGCTGTACGTCTACCGCGCGGGGTTCCTGCGGGTCTATACGAGACTGGCCCCGTCGCCCCTGGAGCGGGCCGAGAGCCTCGAACAACTGCGGGTGCTCTGGCACGGGCACGGGATCCGGGTCGCGGTGTGCGGCGGGGAGGCGCCCGCGGGGATCGACACGCCCGAGCAGTACCGGGCGTTCGTCGAACGGTTCGCTCGGGCGGGGGGCAAGAACCCCGTTCGAGTTGTCCGGCGTCGGGCCGCCCCCTAGACTCGTCGCGTTACGCCGCGGCTGTGGCGGAATTGGCAGACGCGCAAGATTCAGGTTCTTGTGGGCTCACACCCGTGGAGGTTCGACTCCTCTCAGCCGCATTGAAACCCCCCGGGTTCGTCCGGGGCGGGGGGACGGGATTGGCGGCCCGGACGCGGGCGTTCGCCGGAGATGTGGCATGGAACTGGACTCTCGCGACAAGGTCAAGTTGGTCGTGGCGGTGATCTGCATCCTGGCTGCCGGGGTGATGATCGCGTACTTCAGCGGGGTGTTCGACAAGTCCGCGACCCCCGAGGACACGGCCAAGGGCATCCAGACCGACAGCACGGGCGCCCCCCGCGGCTCTCCCTCGCGGATGCCCCCGGGCTCCCCGGGCTCCAACTGACCACCTCGGCGGGCGGTCACCCGTGGGGTTGATCATCATCGGGATCGATGAGGCCGGGTACGGACCGCTGCTCGGTCCGCTCTGCGTGTCGGCGTGCGCCGCCCGCGTGGACGGGTGGTCGCCGGGTGAACCGGCCCCGGACCTGTGGGCGCTCTTGGATCAGGCCGTCGCCCGGGGTCCCTCGCCTCGCGACCGTCGGATCCCACTGGCCGACTCCAAACGGCTCAAACTCCCGAACCCGAGGGCGGGTTCGCCGCCGACGCGCCATCCGCTCAGGCACCTCGAGCGTGGGGTCCTTTCGATCCTCGCGCAGGGCGGGTCGGTCCCCGCCGACGACGCGGCGTTCATCGGGGCCTGCGGCGCGGCGTGGCCCCTCCACCCGGCCTACGCGGGAGAGCCCACGCCCCTGCCCGTGGCGTGGACCCGGGGCGAGGTCGGCGTCGACGCGAACGTCTTAGCGTCGGCGGGCGTCAAAGCCGGCGTGTCGTTCCCGTGGCTGGGGCTCTGCGCCGTCGCCGAGCCGGATTTCAACCGCATCGTCCGCGACACGGGGAGCAAGTCGTCGGTCACGCTCTCGGCGATCCGCGACCTTCTGTCCCGGGCCCGCGCGGTGGTGCGAGAGGGCGAGCACGCGCGCGTCGTGTGCGACCGCCTCGGGGGACGCACCGATTACGAGGCCGTGGCGAGGGAGCTCTTCGCCGAGTGGGGCGTCTCGGCGGTGCGGACGCTCGAACGCACCACCGAGCGGAGCCGGTACGCCCTCGACACCGACGCCGGCGAGGTCGGGCTGGTCTTCCAGGCCGAGTGCGAGTCGGCGCACCTGCCCGTGGCGGCGGCGTCGATGGCGGCGAAGTACGCGAGGGAGCTCGCCATGATCCGCTTCAACCGCTATTGGTGCGCGAGGCGCGAGGGTCTGACGCCCACGGCGGGGTATTGGCAGGACGCCAAGCGCTGGCTGGCGGAGGCGGACGACCTGCTCGACGCGAGGGACCGGCGCGACCTGGTGCGTCTCGCGTAGGATCGCGGCGGAGGCACGACGTGGGCGAGGCCGGTCGGATGTTGGATCGTGCGGCGAGGCTGGCCCTCCGCGGGGCGGGCTTGGTCGAGCCCAACCCGATGGTGGGGGCGGTGATCGTCCGCGGGGGCGAGGTCATCGGCGCGGGGCACCACCGGTTCTTCGGGGGCCCGCACGCGGAGGCCGAGGCCTTGGACGATTGCCGGCGTCGCGGGCACGACCCCGCCGGCGCGACGATGTACGTCACGCTCGAGCCGTGCGACCACCACGGGAAGCAGCCCCCGTGCACCGGGTCGATCATCGCCTCGGGGATCTCGCGGGTTGTGTTCGCGCGGCGCGACCCCAACCCGGCCGCGTCGGGCGGCGCCGCGAGGCTGTTCAACGCCGGGCTGGCCGTCGAGCTCTGCGGCGAGAGCCCGTTGGCCCGCGGGGTCGGGGCGCCGTTCACGAGGCGGATCACCGCGGGGCTGCCGTGGGTGATCGCCAAGTGGGCGCAGACCATCGACGGTCGCGTCGCGACGCGCACGGGGGAGAGCAAGTGGGTCTCGGGCGAACGCTCGCGTGCGAGGGTCCACCGCCTCCGCGCCCGCGTCGACGCGGTGATCACGGGCATCGGGACCGTGCTCGCCGACGACCCGATGCTCACGGCCCGGGGCGTCCGGCGTGTGCGGCGTCCCGCGGCCCGGGTGATCTGTGACTCCGACCTCGACCTCCCCCTCGACGCCGCCGTGGTGCGGACCGCCCGCGAGGTCCCGACGATCGTGGCGTGCGTCCGGGAGTTGGCGTCGGCCGACCTCACCGCGTCGAAGCGGCGGGCGCTCTCGGCGGCGGGCGTTGAGGTGATCGGCGTGCCCGAGGCCGGGCGTGGGGTGGACCTGCGGGCCGTGCTCGGCGCCTTGGCCGGGCGTGGGGCGTCGGTCGTGATGGTCGAGGCCGGGCCCGGGCTGGTGGGGTCGTTCCTTGATTCGGACCTGATCGACGAGGCGGTGGTTTATCTCGCCCCGCTGATGTTGGGCGACGAGATGGCGAGGTCGGTCGCCGCGGGCCGTGTCGCGCCGACGCTGGCCTCGGCCCGGGCGATGTCCCTGTGGCGGGTCAAGCCGCTGGGGGGCGATGTCGAGCTGACCTACCGCAGGCCCGACCCGCCCGACGTGCCACTCGGGCTGGTTTAACCGAACCTTAAGCCCGGCGCGGTCGTCCGAACCCTACTTTCACACGCCCCACGATGGAGCCTGCGCATGCTCGCACTCTCGGTGATCGCCCTGATCGGATCGGCCGCTCTCGCTCGTGCCCCCGAACCGTTCGAGGTGAAGCCCACGGCCCAGACCGACGCCGTCGCCAGCAAGGGGGACGCCGCCGACGATCCCGCGGTCTGGGTCAACCCGCGCGACCCCGCCAAGAGCCTCGTGATCACGACCGACAAGAAGGCCGGGCTCAATGTGTACGGGCTGGACGGGAAACTCATCCAGTCTCTTCCCGGCGGTCGTCCCAACAACGTCGACGTGCGGACCGGGTTCGCCACGCCGGGGTATTTCGGCGGGACCGTGGCCCTGGTGGTGGCCTCCGACCGCGACGGCGACGTGCTCCGCTTCTGGCGGGTCGATGAGGACGCCCTCCGCCTCGTCCCGCTCCCCGGGACGATCTCGCCGGGCGTCGGCGAGGTCTACGGCGTGTGCTTGTACCGTGATCCCACGGACGGGCGGTTGTATTCGTTCGTGTCGGGCAAGGCCGGGCGCGTCGCCCAGCACCGGCTGGGGATCACCCCGGCGGGGACGGTGCAGGGGGTCTTCGCGCGGGCGTTCGAGGTCGGGGGGCAGGTCGAGGGTCTCGCGGCGGACGACGCCAACGGCGTGTTGTTCGTGGCCGAGGAGGGGGCCGCGCTGTGGAAATACCCGGCGGGCCCGCGTGAGGAGGTCGTCCGAGAGGCGATCGATCTTCCCGCGCCGCGTGGGCATTTCACGCCCGACGCCGAGGGCGTCGCGATCGTCCCGCGGGGCGACGGGTCGGGGTTCGTGATCCTGTCGAGCCAAGGGAGTAGCACGTTTATCGTGTACGACCGCCGCCCGCCGCACCGACACCTGGGGACGTTCCGCGTCGGCACGGGCGATGGGATCGACGCGGTGGAAGAGACGGACGGGATCGAGGCGGTGGGGGTCAATCTCGGGCCGGCGTTCCCCAAGGGGGTCTTCATCGCGCAGGACGGCAAGCGCCCCGAAGACGAGCGGCAGAACTTCAAGTTCGTGCCCTGGGACGCGATCGAAGCCCGTCTCTCGCCCGCGTCACGCTGAGGATCTGAATCGGAACTTCGCGCGTTGCTTATCCGCGGCCGCCGCGTCGGGTTGTACCTTCGTACATCCCGAGGGGCGATATGATGGAACAACGGTCTTGCCGGCGCACGGCGTTCACGCTGATCGAACTGCTCGTGGTCATCTCGATCATCGCGCTGCTCATCGGGATCCTGCTCCCTTCGCTGGGATCCGCGCGCGAGACGGCGCGGCAGACCCGCTGCGCGAGCAACCTCCGGCAGATCGGCGTGGCCTCGACCTCGTACGCCAACGAGTCCAAGGGGTACTACAACAGCGGCCCCTTCGAGAACCGCCCGGGCATGAACTGGGGCCCGATGCACGAGCGGTCCTGGGTCGCCGATTTCATCAAGACCGAGACGATGATCCCGGGCAAGTTTCTCTGCCCGAGCAGCCCCGGCAAGGTGAGCGAGGCCTGGCAGGACGCCGCGGGGATCTACAACTACTCCGCCGAGGAGGTCGAGCGCTACTACAACCTCGGGTACAACAGCAACTACTGCCAGTCGTGGTTCATGGCGTACACGGACATGCGCCGCCCCACGCCCGCGGGCGGGGGTGACCGCGACGACGTCCGCGACGTCGTCGGCCCCCTCAACGAGCGGTTTGTCGGGCTCCGCGCCACGCCCTCCCGCGTCCCGCTCATGGCCGACGGGAACGCCCAGCTCTCGGCCCGCGTGACCATCGGCGGGGCCGAGTACACCTGCTCGAAGAACCAGACCGACGGGCCGACCGGCTCGGCCCGCGGGCCGTCCAACGCTGTCGTCTGGGGGCGGCAGGACTGGGAGAACTGGGGCCCCGCCCACGGCAAGAGCAGCGTCGTCGCCGACAGCGGCGCCTCCGGGCACGCCGCGTTCTACGGGAACATCGTCTTCGCCGACGGGCACGTCAGCGTCGTCGCCGACACCATCCGCAACGGGAGGTTCTCGGGGGCGGTGGGCGTGAAAGACGGCTGGAGGGCCTTGCTCAGCCCGGAACTCGACGACACGGTCTTCGCCGGCTCGCTGGTCCACGCCGCCGGTGTCCCGTTCTGATCCGTCTGTTCACCCAACAGGGGCCGACGCCCCGGAGAGAAGGAGAGTCCTCATGCGTACCGCTTGTTCTGCGCTCCTCGTTTGCTGTGGCCTCGCGGCCCCGGCCGCCCTCGCCAACGACCTGGCCAACATCACGCTTTTCGGCCAGGACTACCGCGTCCAGCGGTTCAACTACTCGACGGTCGCCTGGGCCGACCCGTTCGCCCCGGGCTTCGACCTCAACCTCATCGAGGTCGAGGGCGCCCATTGGCTCGGGAACGACCGCCTGCTCCTCTCCACCGACTCGGGCGACAATCTCCTCTCCGTGAAGAACTGGGTGATCGAGGTCGAGCTCACCCGTGACGGGTCCGGCGAGATCACCGGCCTGCGCTACGTCCGCACCGTCGTCGCCAACGACCCCAACGACCCGGCCTACGGCGGCTTCGACCTGAGCCCCTGCGGGATCACCGTGAATACCAGCAACGCCGGGCTCGCCGCCGGGGGCGACCTCATCATCGGCGACAGCGAGGCCAACGGCGTCCGCGGGTACGCGCTCCTCGACGGGGCCGACCTGGGCGGGTTCTCCGGCGGGGCCGCGAACCCCAGCTTCGACGACTGCGAGTACGTCCCCGCCAACGACCTCCTCTACACCATCAACGAGGACGACTTCCGCCTCGTCTCCTTCACCACGTCCGGGGATTTCGTCACCTCGACGCCCATCCCCGGCCTTACCGCCCTCAACCCCGCCGCCCGCCCGGGCTCGCCCAAGGGTCTGGTCTACCTCCCCGATTCGCCGGTGGTCCCCGCCTCGATCCGCCGCGCCGGCGGCACGCTGCTCGTCACCATCGATAACGGGAACCCCGGGCTCCAGGCATTTGATCTTGACGGCAACGTGCTCGCGACCGAGCCGCTGACCAACGAGCCGATCAACGGCGGGTCGTCGCTGCTCGATCAGGGCGCGGGCTGCACGCGTCAGCTCCGCCTCGAGTCCGCCGCCTTCGACCCCGCCACGGGCACGCTCTTCCTGGTCAACGAGGGCAACCTCCTGACCTGCAGCGGGTTCTTCGTCCTGACGCCGCTGGGTGATGGCTGCCCCGCGGACTTCAACGGCGACGGGTTCCTCGACTTCTTCGACCTCGACGCCTTCGTCGCGTGCTTCGAGGGCGAGGGCTGCCCGGACGGGCGTGACTCGGACTACAACGGCGACGGGTTCACCGACTTCTTCGACCTCGACGCGTACATCGCCGAATTCGAGGCCGGCTGCTGACCGAGAACCGGCGCGGATCACGCGGGCGTTGGGGCGGTGTCGAGGACGCCGCCCCAATGTCCGCGCGTTCTATGCGCACCCTTCGCGCAATCTGAACGCACTTCCCGAGAGTTCTTTATAAAGTCCGGCCTCTTTCGGGGATCCGGTTCATCACACGAGGGAACGCGTCCATGGGTCGAACCAAGGCCTTCACGCTCATCGAGTTGCTGGTGGTCATCGCGATCATCGCGCTGCTCATCGGGATCATGCTCCCCTCGCTGGGCAAGGCCCGCGACGCGGCCCGCCTGTCGGCGTGCCAGTCCAACCTCGGTCAGATCGTCAAGGCCTCGACGCTCTACGCCAACGAGCAGAAGGGCTACTTCACCTCCGGCTCCTTCGACAACACCCGCGAGGAGGGCTACGGGCCCATCGAGCAAGTCGGGTGGGTCGCCGACATGGTCAACGGCGGGTACGGGCTCCCCGGCAAACTGCTCTGCCCGGGCAGCATCGCCCGCTACAGCGAGACGCTCAACCAGGGCCGCCTCAACTCCAACGGCGCCTACCGCCCCGAGGGCCAGGCCCCGTACTCGATCGGGGATATCCGCCGCCTCGTCGAGCGGGGGTTCAACACGAACTACTGCCAGAACTGGCAGATGGCCCACACCGACACCAAGGGCGGCACCCCGGGGCAGGTCCCCAACGTCAAGGACGTCCGCTACCTCCGCGGGCCGCTCCACGAGCGGTTTCTGGGGATCGCCGGATCGCCCTCGCGCGTCGCGCTCATGGGCGACGGGACCATCCAGAACCTCGACCGCAACGACCTCGTCAACATCGGCGAGGGCGAGTCGCTGGGCGCCAAGACCCTGACCGACGGCCCCGGCGTCGCCTTCGGCCCCGGGTTCCGCCTCGTCATCGGACGCCAGCGCTTCACCGACTGGGGGCCCGTCCACGGGAAGGGATCCCCCATCAACAACCCCGACCAGGAGATCACCCACGACCGCCTCTACGGGAACATCGGGTTCGCCGACGCCCACGTCGAGGTCTTCGCCGACCTCGCCCGCCGCGACGGGTACTTCGGCTCGTTCCTCAGCGTCGACCGCAGCGGGTTCCGCTACCCCGAATACGACGAGCTCGAGGGCAAGGTCTTCGGCGGATGGCTCACACGCCCCGGGCTCAACTGGTAGCCCGGGCACGACAACGAGTTCGGATCACCCCCACGCGAGGGCGGCGAGCGTCGCCTCCCCGCGCGGGTCCAGTCCACGGAGAAGGAAGAGCATCATGAAGAACACCGTCCGCCTCTCGGCCCTCGCGGGCCTCGCCGCCGCCGGCGTCGCGCACGCCCAGCCCGTCCTCCGCTTCAACGAGGTCCTCGTCAACCCCCCGGGCACCGACCAGGGCCTCGAGTTCATCGAGCTCAAGAGCGCCACCCCCAACTTCGACATGTCCGGCCTGTTCATCATCACCATCGACGGCGACAACACCAACCGCGGCGACGTCGACCAGGTCCTCTCCCTCGAGGGCCTCTCGACCGGGGCCAACGGCCTGTTCCTCTGGCGCGACGGCGCCCTGGCGCTCTTCCCCGAGCCCGAGGCCGCCACCTCTATCTTCATCCAGGATTTCGTCCCCGACCTCGAGAACGGCGCCTGCACCTGGCTCATCGTCCGCGGGTTCACCGGCCGCGTCGGCGACGACCTCGACACCAACAACGACGGCATCCTCGACGTCTTCCCCTGGGCCGAGGTCATCGACGCCGTGTCCTACATCGAGGGCGAGGACATCCTCGTCGACTCGTCCTACGCCCCCCAGCTCGGCGGGATCGACATCTCCGGCGCCGACCCCGACCCGAACGTCGCCTACACCGCCGACTCGTTCGCCGTCGTCGGGTGCAACACCTACAGCATGGACATCTTCGGCTCCGCCCCGGGCCCCTGGGTCAACGACGCCGCCCAGACGCTGGGCTTCCCCGAGAACCTCCCCCTCCCCGACCCCTACTTCGTGACCCCCGGCGCCCGGAACATGGGCGACGAGGGCTGCGAGCAAGGGTGCCCCGCCGACTACAACGGCGACGGCTTCCTCGACTTCTTCGACCTCGACGCCTTCGTCGCCTGCTTCGAGGGCGACGGGTGCCCCGACGGCCGTGACGCCGACTACAACGGCGACGGGTTCGTCGACTTCTTCGACCTCGACGCGTACGTCGCCGACTTCGAGGCCGGCTGCTGAGCCACGCCGAACTCCGCGATCACACACCAGGCCCGGGCCCGCGCCGGGCCTTCCTTGTTTTTCCGAGGACGGCCGGCCGTCAGCGCGGGCTGAGCCTCGCCCGCAGCGCGTCGAGTCGTTCGGTCGCGAGGGCCCGCTCGTACGGGTCCCGCGCGCTCTCGGCCCGACGCCGGAGCACCGCCTCGCCCCGGGGGTCGGCGAGGTCCACGAGCGCGTCGTGGGCCGCACACCGCGTCCGCCACTCGCGGTCCTCGACCAGGGGGGCGATCGTCTCGAACACCTTGGTGTCGTCGTGCTTGGCGAGCCCGGCGAGCGCCCGCACCGCCTCGGGCCTCGTGCGGGAGTTCACGCCGGCGCGCGTCAACGCGATCACCGGGTCGACGCAGGCCTTGCGGTCGAGCGAGGCCAGCGCGGCGACGGCGGCCGACCGTAGGTCGTCGTTCTGCGAGTCGGTTTGGGCGGCTTTGAGGATGATCGGGAGGGCCGCGCCGGCGTTCATCGCGCCCATCGCGCGGACCGCCGCCGCCCGGACCTTCGTCGAGGGGTCGTTCTCGAAGGACCGTTCGAGCAGCTCGAGCGCGCGGGACCGGTCCACGCCCGCCTCGGCGCTCCCCGGGCCCGCGAGCGATCCGATCACCGACGCGATCGTTTCACGCACCGACCAGGGCTCGACGCCCGAGGTCGCGAGCGCCGCCGTGTCGATCCACGACTTGGATTCGCCCAGCGCCCTGACCGCCGCCACGCGCAGCGCCGGGTCCAGCGTGCGGTCGAGGGCGGTGTCCTTGAGGAGCATGAGGGTTTTCTCGGCGGTGTCGCCCCCCAGCGCCGCGACGCCGCGGACCCGGGCGACCAGCGTCGGGGCGTGCCGGGCCAGCTCGCGCGACCGTGCCGCGGGGTGGTCGCACGAGACCTCGCACAGCACCGTGAGCCCGGGGTCGAAGGCCATGGCCGAGGGCGCCGACGCCATCGGGATGGTCGCGGTCGCGGTCCGGCCCTCGAACCGCAGCACCGCCGAGTGTTCGCCGGGCGTCCCCCCGCCGGAGCGAACCCACACGGGGAGGTCGAACTCGAACGCGGGGTTGTGCGCGTCGACCGCCTGCGTCTGCGAGGCGGAGAGCGTCAGGACCCCCGCGGCCTCGTCGTACGCCGCCCCGACCGTCACCCGCGGCACATTCGGGCGGAAGAACCACTGAGAGAAGAACTGTTCGAGGCTCTCACCCGAGGCGTCTTCGAGCGCCTTCCTGAAGTCCGACGTCTCGACGTTCCCGAGCTTGTGCCGGTCCAGGTAGAGCGCCGTCCCCGCGAAGAAGGCCCGATCCCCGAGTTTCTGCCTCAGCATGTGCAAGACGCTGGCGCCCTTGGGGTAAGGGTTGGCCGAGCGGCGGAACGTCTCCCACGGGTCGCCGTAGACCTTGCTCGCCATCCCGGGCGTCTCGGGCAGCGCCCCCGTGTCGCTGGCGATCACGGATCTGAACAGGCCGTGCACCGCGAGGTCGTACGCCCCGCGTCCGTCGCGGTGCTCGAGCCACAGGGGCGTCATGAACGTCGCCCACCCCTCGTTGAGCCAGATGTGCTCCCACGTGGTGCACGTCACCAGGTCCCCGAACCACTGGTGCGCCAGCTCGTGGCTGATCAGCCCCTCCAGGTCGTAGTCCAGCACCGCCTCGGGACCGATCATCGAGTTGTCGTGCAGCGTCGTCGCCGACGTGTTCTCCATGCCCCCGGCCGCGAAGTTCCACACCACCAACTGCGCGTAGCGGTCCCACGGGTACGGCTCGTCCAGGAGCCGCTCGAACACCCGCACCATCTCCGGCGTCCGCCCGAAGGTGTTCCGCACGTCCGTTCCACGCCCCTGCGGCGCGTACACCGGCATCGGGAGCGAGGGGCCCCCGAGGTCCACCACGTCGAACTTCCCCACCACCAACGACACCAGGTAGTTCACGTGCGGCTTGCCCTGGTCCCAGTGGTACCGCGTGTACCCCGCCAGCCCCGTCCCCGTCGGCGTCGCCACCTCCTCGATCACCCCGTCCACCCGAACGAGACGGCCGTTCGAACTCGCCGTGTACCCCTCGGGCACCGTCACGACCACCTCCGTCGTCAGACGGTCGTTGGGGAAGTCGTGGCACGGGAACCAGTAACTGTTCGTCTCGGGCTGGCCTTGCGTGTGCACCTGCGCCGCACGCCCGGGCCACGCCGGGCTTTCGGGCGTCCAGAACAGCCCCCGCGGCGGGTCGCGGACCTCGTACGTCGTCACGATCCGCGAGTCCTCGCCCACCGGGAGCGGCGGGTCGAAATACAGCCGCAGCCGCTCCCCGTCGTGGTCGAACCGCGTGATGTGCCCGTCCACCGTCACCCGTGAGATCGACAGGAGCCTCGCGTCCAGCGTCAACTCTCGCGCGGGCCTGGTCAGCGGCATGACCGTCAGCGTCTGCACCCCGCGCATCACCGGGTCGTTCATGTCCGCGATGAACAACTCCAGCTTCATGTGCCGGTGGTCCACCCCCGTGTCCCGCGCGAAGTTGCGAGTGTCCCGCCCCGTCGCCGGGTCGAACCTCGCGCGCAGCGCCAGGCACGAGGCGCACTCGTGCCCGTGGTCCACGCCCAGCCCGCCACGCCCGTGGGCGGGCGCGGGGGCGGCGTGCCCCGCCAGGACGGCCAGGATCAGGGCGGCGTTCAACATTCCGGCGTTCGGCGTGCGCATGCGGTGTTCTCAGCGGGCAAGGACCGGGTCCGATCCGTTCGAGGTCTCAGCGGCGGCCAGGGGCGTTGCGGCGTCGAGCGAGAGGTCCAGCGCCCACGCCCGGACCTCCGGGTCCGGGTCGTCGGCGGCCCGCGCCACCCGCGCCCTCGCTTCGGGCGCGTCCACCGACGCCAGGTACTCCAACGCCCGCACCCGCGCGATCACCGTCGGCGGGTTGTCGAACTGCTCGAGCCACATCGACAGCGGCTTCTTCACCGACACCGCCGCCAGCGTCGACGCCCGCGGGTCCACGACCACGTCGCTCGGGGACGCCCGGAGCGGGTACGTCCGCACCGCCTCCGCCGTGTCGCTGCGGAAGCGGACCATCTCGAACGTCCCGTCCTCGAAGGCGATCCTCACGGGGAGGTCCAGGTCGTACGCGGGGTTCTCGCGGTCGATCTTCTGCGTCTGCCGCGCCGACACCGTCAGCGTCCCCGACGCCCCGTCGTACGTCAGCTCGACGTCGAGCCTCGGCAGCCCGGGCCTCAGGCACCACTGCTCGAAGAACCGCTCGAGCGCCAGCCCCGAGGCCGACTCCAGCGCCCTGCGGAAATCGTCCGTGTCCGCCAGGCCGAACTTGTGCCGGTCGATGAACAGCCTCGTCCCCCGCGTGAAGGCCTCCGTGCCCAGTTTCTCACGCAGCATGTGGAGGACGACCGCCCCCTTGCTGTAGACGTTGTCCGCCTTGCTGAAGGGCGTGTCCGGGTTCGCGTAGCGGTTGCTCACCATGGGGATAGCCCCCGGGAGCGACCCGCGGTTGCGCACCCGCTGCTCGCGCAGGATCCGCACCACCGCGCCCAGGTACGCCTTGTCCGCCAGTTCCGCGTCCCCGACCTTTCCGCCGCTCTTGTGTTCCTCCCACAGCGCCTCGGAATAGGTCGCCCACCCCTCGTTGATCCACAGGTGCGCCCACCCCCGGCAGGTCACCAGGTCGCCCATCCACTGGTGCGCCAGCTCGTGCGCGATGATCCCCTCGCCCGACCCGTCCACCTGGTCCGCCAGCCCGTCGTACATCGTCGTCGCCGACGTGTTCTCCATGCCCCCGCCGAACCCGCGCACCAGCACCGTCGCGTACTTGTCCCACGGGTACGGCTCGTCGAAGAACCCCTCGAAGAACGGGATCATCTCCACCGTGCTCCGCAGCGACCGCGACGCCTGCGTCTCCTTCCCGATCGGCACGTACGCCGTCACCGGCAACCGGAACCGCCCGTCGCGGGGCCACCGCATGTCCGCCGGTTCCTCGGGCCTCGCCAGGTTCAGGATCGAGAACTGGCCCACCACCACCGACACCAGGTAGTAGACGTGCGGCTTGTCCTGCAACCAGTGGAACGTCGTCCGCCCGCCCTCGGTCACCTTGTTCACCAGCCGCCCGTTCGAGCAGACCTCGAACCCCGCCGGCACCGTCGCCACGATCTCCGTCGTCACCCGCTCGTTCGGGTAGTCGTGGCACGGGAACCACCGGTGGTTGTGCTGCGCCTGGCCCTGGCTGTGCACCATCGGCGCCCGGTCCGTCGGGCTCTTGGCCTCGGGCTTCCCGGGCGAATACGTCAGCCCCTCGCCCTTCTGGTCCCCAAAGTCGCACACGTACTCGATCCGCACCTCAAACCGTTCCCCGGGCTCGGCGGGCGTGGGCAGCGTCACCCTCAGCTCGGACCCCGCATGGGTGAACCGCAGCGGCACCGCCGCGTGCTTCTCCCGACCCTTCTCGTCCACCACCGCCGGGAACTGGACCGCCGATACCTTGATCCCCGGGCCCGCGTCGAGCACCAGGACCTCACGGGGCTTGCCCCGCGCCGACAGGCGCAGCGTCTGCACCCCGGTGTACGTCGGCGTGTCCAGGGCCCCGAAATCCATCGCGAGGCGCATGTGAAGGTGGTCGAAGTGCGTCGCGGGGGGCCAGTTCGCCTTCAGACGCCCCGTGTCCGTCTCGATCCGGGGGTCCGGGGGGATCTCCGGCAGGTCCTGCGCCCGGGCCACGGGGGCCCAGCACCAGGCGGACAGAACCGTGACGAGGCCCACGGCCACCGCCGACAGGCGGCGGGTCGACACGGGCGGGGGAGCAACGGGGTATCTCATGGTGTGGCCCGGCGGGTTCGAGGGATCGGACAGTCAGGATAGCGGTTCGGGGTCGAGGATATCGTCGGCCAGACCCCCGCCGCGGGCTTGAGCCGTCGTCACCCCCGCCCGCGGATCGTTCCGGTTCAGGCCGACCGTCCCCGGGGCACAGACATTCGCCGCGTCGGGTTGTTTGCGAGAGATCGGGCGCTTGCCTCCGGGGGGAGGCCCCTTACACTCTCTCATGCCCACCCAGCCGGTCCAGCCTCCCGGTCGGCGCTGGCCCGCCGCGGACGTTCCAGCCAAGCCCCCCGTCACGAAACCCTCACCGACGCCCCCCGACGACCCCCGGAACGCCGCGGGCGACGACGACGCATCGTCGCGCCGCTCGACGCTCCTGGCGACCCTGGGCGAGTCGTCCGCCGAGAGCGAGTTCTACAGCCCCGTCCCCGCGGGCTACCAGCGAGGCCGCCACAAGTACGTCATCGTCCTGGGCACCGTGATGTCGGGGCTGGGCAAGGGGATCTTCGCGAGCAGCCTGGCCAAGATGCTCAAGGACAAGGGCCTGTGCGTCGCCCCCATCAAGATGGAGGGCTACCTCAACATCGATTCGGGGACGCTCAACCCCTTCCGCCACGGCGAGGTTTTCGTCCTGGCCGACGGGACCGAGTGCGACATGGACCTTGGGACCTACGAGCGCCTGCTCGATCAGGACCTGACGCACCGCAACTTCACCACCTCGGGCCGCCTGTACGCTGAAATCCTCGAGCGCGAGCGCCGCGGGGCCTACCTCGGGCGCGACGTGCAGATGATCCCCCACGTCACCGGGGAGGTGAAGCGCAAACTCCGCGAGCTGGCGCTCCACGGCGACGGGTCCCGCCCCGCCGACGTGGTGTTCGTCGAGGTCGGGGGGACCGTGGGCGACTACGAGAACGCCTTCTACATCGAGGCGATGCGAGAGCTGGCCTTCGAGGAAGGCCCCGGCTCGACCTGCTTCGTCGCCCTCACGTACATCATCGAGCCCCCCGCCCTGGGCGAGCAGAAGAGCAAGCCCGCGCAGCTGGGGATCAAGCGGCTCATGGAGGCCGGCGTCCAGCCGCACATCATCGCCTGCCGCGCCAGCCGCCCGTGCCAGCCCAAGGTGATGCAGAAGATCGCGATGTTCAGCAACGTGCCGATGCGCCGCGTCTTCTCGATGCACGACCGCGAGAGCATCTACACGATCCCCGAGGAACTCCGCCTCGAGGGCCTCGACCGCGAGATCATGTCCATCCTCGACCTCCACGACCGCGTGGACATGGCCCACGAGGACCGCTGCCGCGACAAGTGGAACGCCTTCGCCCGCCGCCTCACCGCGCCCAAGCGTCACCGCGTCCGCCTCGCCGTCGCCGGGAAGTACGCCAACCTCCGCGACGCCTACGCCTCGATCGACAAGGCCGTCGAGCACTGCGAGGCCCACCTCTCCTGCGCCATCGAGGCCGACTGGATCGACACCACCGACGTGGACGACCGCAACGCCGCCGCCCGGCTCGCCGGGTGCGACGGGGTGATCGTCCCCGGGGGCTTCGGGGCCCGCGGGGTCGAGGGCAAGATCGCCGTCGCCCGGTTCTGCCGCGAGCACAAGGTCCCCTACCTCGGGATCTGCCTGGGGTTCCAGGTCGCCGTCATCGAGTTCGCCCGCCACGCGTTGGGCCTCGCCGACGCCCACAGCACCGAGTTCAACCCCGCCACGGCCCACCCTGTCATCAGCGAGCTCCCCGAGCAGAAAAAGATCGAGGGCCTCGGCGGGACCATGAGGCTCGGCGCCCAGGACGTCGTCCTGACCCCCGGCTCGCTCGCCTGCTTCCTCTTCGGGAACGTCCCCGCCCACCGCGAACGCTTCCGCCACCGCTTCGAAGTCGACCCCGAGTTCGTCCCCCGCCTCGAGGCCGCCGGCCTGGTCTTCAGCGGACGCCACCCCACCCGGCCCATCATGCAGATCCTCGAACTCCCCCAGCCCGCCGACCCCGCCGCCCCGGCCCCGGGCGAGCACCCGTACTACATCGGGGCGCAGTTCCACCCCGAGCTCACCAGCCGCCCGCTCACCCCTCAACCCATGTTCATGGGCCTCATCGCCGCCTGCATCGCCCGCGCCGCCGCCGCGTCCGCCCCCGGGGCCGCCCTCGACCCCGAGGTCGCCCGCTTCATCCGGCGCCCCAACGGCACGCCCCGAGGGCAGATGCAGACCGTCTAACCCGCGGTCCCGCGTGCCCGGCCCCTCCGCCCGGGCCCCCGGCGGGCGTAGACTCTCCGCCACTCCACGTCACGCGCGGAACCGGAGGCGTCCACGCGTCACGTCAGGCCTGCACGGGACCCGCGAATGAACCTGCTCGACATCCTCTCCCCCGATTGCATCAAGGCGCCGCTCGTCGCCACCGACAAGCAGGCGGTCATCCGCGAGCTCGTCGAGCTCCTCGGAAAGGCCGGCAAGGTCCCCGACACCAAGCCCCTCAACGACGCCGTCTGGCAGCGGGAATGCACCAAGACCACCGGCATCGGGCTGGGCCTGGCCATCCCCCACGGCAAGTGCGCCGGGATGGCCAACCTCGCCATGGCCATCGGACGCCCCGCTTCTCCCATGGACTTCGGCTCCATCGACGGGCAGCCCGTCCGCCTGGTCGTCCTCCTCGCCAGCCCGCCCGACAAAACCAACGACCACATCCAGGCCCTTGCCCGCGTCAGCCGCATGATCCTCGTCGAGTCCTTCCGCGAGAAGATCTACGCCGCCGCCTCCGCCGAGGAGATCTTCGCCCTCGTCAAGAGCCAGGAGCGCCCGGGCTGAGCCCGACGCGACGCTCACCGCGAGCCCAGGCCCGATGACCGACCCCACCCGCCCCACCCGCCTTGCCGACCCCGCCGATCCCCTCCCCGTCATCGAGGCCCACCTCGCGACCTGGTCCCGCGGGTTCGACCTCCCACCTCGCCTCGTGCACGCCGTCGAGTACGCCCTCCTGGGCGGGGGCAAACGGACCCGCCCTCTCCTGGCCTGGCACGCCTCGCTCGCCGCCGGGGGCACGGGGCACGACGCCCTCGACGCCGCCCTCGCCGTCGAACTCGTCCACTGTTTCTCGCTCGTCCACGACGACCTCCCCGCCATGGACGACGACGACCTCCGCCGCGGCAAGCCCACCCTCCACAGGCACGCCGGGGAAGCCTCCGCCATCCTCGCCGGCGACGCGATGCTCGCCCTGGCCTTCGGCGTGATCGCCGACCGGTCCCCGACCCCCGCCCTCGCCGCCGCCCTCGCCCACGAGCTCGCCCAAGGCTCCGCCGGCATGATCGCCGGGCAGGTCTACGACACGCTGGGCGGCCTCCCCCAGGGCCTCGACCCCGAATCGCAGGCCCGGCACATCCACGAACGCAAGACCGGCGCCCTCATCGTCGCCGCCTGCCGCATGGGCGCCCGCTGCGGGCTCCACGCCTCGGGCCGCGCCGACGACCGCGGCGTCCTGCCGCTCATCACCGAGTACGCCCGCGCCGTCGGGCTCATGTTCCAGATCGCCGACGACCTCATCGACGTCGAGCAGCCCCACGACCACGCCGGGAAAAGGACCAACAAGGACAAGGACGCCGGGAAGGTCACCTACCCGGGCGTGATGGGCGTCGCCGCCGCCCGCGAGCGCCTCGACCGTCTCCACGCCCGCGCCCTCGACCGCGCCGCCGCGTTGGGCTCCAACGGGCAGGGCCTCGCCCTCCTCGCGGATTCGCTCGCCCGCCGAACCCGCTGATCGTCCCCTCTCGTTCGTTTGCCGCGGGTCCTCCCGTGGCGTAAAGTTTCACGATTCTTTGAAAGTTCGCCGAGGCACACACTCACGCGAACCCAAGGCCCTCCACGACCGAACTCCTCTCGCCCCGACGCCCTCCCCACCCGCCGAACGATGAACCTCCTCCAGACCATCCACGGGCCCGACGATCTCAAGCGGCTCGCCCCCGACCAACTCCCCCAGCTCGCCCACGAGATCCGTCACGCCATCATCGAGCAGATCCGCACGACCGGCGGGCACCTCGCCCCCAACCTCGGCGTCGTCGAGCTCACCATCGCCCTCCACTACGTCTTCGATTTCTCCTGGGACCGCCTCCTCTTCGACGTCGGGCACCAGTGCTACCCCCACAAGCTGCTCACCGGACGCCTCCACCTCCTCGACAAGCTCCGCACCCGCGACGGGATGGCCGGGTTCCCCGAGCCCCGAGAGAGCCCCTTCGACCTCTTCTCCGTCGGGCACGCCGGCACCGGCATCTCCACCGCCGTCGGCGTCGCCTCCGGGGACACCCGCAACGGCGAGGGCTTCCACCCCACCCTCAAGCCCGACGGGCGACGCGCCGCCGTCCTCATCGGCGACGCCTCGATCGTCAACGGTGTCGCCATGGAGGGCCTCAACGCCGCGGGGACCCTCGGCCGACAGTTCCTCATCATCCTCAACGACAACGGCATGTCCATCAGCCGCCCCCAGGGCGCCCTGGCCCACTACTTCGACCGCCTCCGCCTCAGCCACACCTACTCGGATTTCAAACGCCAGGCCAGGTCCGTCCTCGACAGCATCCCCGGGGGCGGGCTCCTCCGCGACGCCTACCACTGGGCCGGCGAGGCCGCCAAGCAGGCGATGCACGGCGGGGGCGAGCTGGGCAGCGGGTGGTTCGAGGGGTTCGGGATCAAAACCGCGGGGCCCATCGACGGGCACGACCTCCCCACGCTCATCCAGTATTTCCGCGAGGCCTCGACCTTCGACCGCCCGCTCGTGCTCCACGTCAAAACCGTCAAGGGCAAGGGCTACGCCGTCGCCGAGCGGGACTCGAGCACGTTCCACAGCCCCGCGCCGTTCAAGGTCGCCGGGGACCCCGACGGCGAGGACTGCCGCGTCGAGATCGCCTCCGAGGGTCGCAGCTTCACCGCCGCCGCGGGCGACGCCATCCGCCAGATCATGGACCGCGACCCCAGGGTCATCGCCTGCACCGCCGCGATGCCCGACGGGACCGGGCTCTCCCGCGTCTCGCCCGTCCACCCCGACCGCGTGATCGACACGGGGATCTGCGAGAGCCACGCCATGGACATGATGGCCGGGCTCGCCCGCACCGGGTGGAAGCCGTTCTTCTTCGTCTACTCCACCTTCCTCCAGCGCGCGTTCGACCAGGCCTTCCAGGAGGTCGCGTTGCAGGGGCTCCCCGTCCGCTTGTGCCTCGATCGCGCGGGGCTGGTGGGGGGCGACGGGGCCGTCCACCACGGGTTCTGCGACGTCGCGATCCTCCGCACCCTCCCCCGCGCCGCGCTCCTCGCCGCCGCCGACGAACCGAGCCTCAAGGCCGCCATGGAGTTCATGCTGGGCTACACCGACGGGCTCTCCGCCGTCCGTTACCCGCGTGACGTGGTCTCCGACCGCCTCGCGGGGCTCCCGCCGGCGCCCTTCGTGCTGGGCAAGGCCCGGTGCCTCACCCCGCGCTACCAGGACCTCGCCGAAGCGCCCGACGTGGCGGTCGTGGCCTACGGGACCCCCGCCGTCGACGCCCTCGAGGCCGCCGCCATGCTCGCCGAGGATTTCCGCGTCGCCGTCTGGGACGCGCGGTTCGCCAAACCCGTCGACGCCGATCTGGTCCGCGCCTTGCTCTCCCGCGGCGTGCCCGTGCTCACCGTGGAGGACCACAGCCTCATCGGGGGCTTCGGGTCCGCCGTCCTCGAATCCGCCGCCGAGCAGGGGCTCGACGCCTCGCGCCTCACGCGGCTCGCGCTCCCCGACCGGTGGATCTTCCAGGACAGCCGCTCGCGCCAACTCGCCGAGGTCGGGTTGAACGCCGCGGGGATCGCCGCCTCGATCCGGCGGTGGGCCGAGCACCTCGGGCTCACGCCGAGCGTGGGGACCGCGTCCCCCTCCCGCGCAACATCCAAGGCCTGACCCGCCCGGGTCCCCCGCGGCCCAACTACCATCGCCCATGACCACGTACCTCATCACCGGGGCCACCCGGGGCATCGGGCTCGAACTGGCGCGTCAACTCCGCGGGCTGGGCCGCCGCGTCGTCGCCACCGCCCGCGATCCGGGGCGAGCCGCCGAACTCGCCCAGGCCGGCGCCACGATCGTCGCCCTCGAGGCCGCCGACCCCGGCTCCATCGCGTCGTTCCCCTCGCGCCTGGCCGACGCCGGCGTCCGGGCGGTCGACGTGCTGATCAACAACGCCGGCGTCAACGCCGAGGGCTGCTCTTGGGGGGCCGTGACCGCCCCCGAGTTCCTGCGCGTGCTCAATGTCAACACCGTCGCCCCCGTGCTCGTCACGCAGGCCCTGCTCCCCCTCCTCCGCGCCGGGCACGCCAAGCTCGTCGTCAACATCTCCAGCATCCTCGGGTCCATCGCCCAGAACTCCGGCGCCTCCAACATCCCCTACTGCGCGAGCAAGGCCGCTCTCAACCAGGCCTCCGTCTCCATGGCCCACGCGCTCAAGCCTCACGGCGTCCGCGTCGTCGCGATCCACCCCGGCTGGGTCAGAACCGACATGGGAGGCCAGAACGCCCCCCTCGAACCCGCCCAGAGCGCCGCGTCCATCCTCGCCACCCTCGACCGCCTCTCCCCCGACGACACCGCTTGCTTCCTCAACTACGACGGCACGCCCATCCCCTGGTAGTTCCCCGGGCCGCCCGCCGCGATCCCACAGCCCCGACGTACGTAGAATCCCCGCGTCGCCGGCGCTCGGCGCACGGGGGGCACCGGCCGTCCAGGTCGGGGGGAAGCACGGAGGCCTTATGAAACTCGTCAAGAAACTGATCGCCCTCGCCGTTTTCGCCGTCGTCCTCCTGGTCGTCGGGGTCGCGGTGGCGATCTACTTCATCAACGACATCGTCAAGGCCGGTGTCGAGAAGGGCGGGACCTTCGCCCTGGGGGCCAAGACCACCCTGGCCTCCGCCGACATCGGCGTCCTCTCGGGCTCACTCGCGCTCAACGGCCTGGAGATCGAGAACCCCGGCGGGTTCAAGGGCGACCGCTTCTTCACCATGGGCAACGCCTCCGCCCAGGTCTCCATCCCCACCCTCCGAAAGGACGTCGTCGAGATCCCCGCCTTCAGCCTCACCACCCTCCGCGTCTCCCTCGAAAAATCCGGCGACAAAAAGAACTACCAGGTCATCCTCGACAACATCCAGAAGGTCTCCGGCTCCTCCGGCGAGTCGCCCAAGGAGCCCGCCGAAGGATCCGGCAAAAAGTTCGTCCTCAAGGACCTCGACATCCGCGACGTGCAGGTCACCCTCGACCTGGTCCCCGAGGCCGGCGAGGTCTTGAAGTTCACCGTCCCCATCGACCGCATCCACATGACCGACATCGGGAGCGACCGCCCGCTGCCCCTGGGCGAACTCGCCGGCGTCATCGTCCGCGCCATCCTCGCCACCGCCGTCGAACGCGGGCAGGGGATCTTCCCGGGCGACGTGCTGGGCGACCTCCAGGGCAAACTCGCCGCCCTGGGCAACCTCGACCAACTCGGCATCAAGGTCGTCAGCGAGATCGCCCCCGAGGCCCTGAACAAGGCCACCCAGGCCGCCCAGCAGGAACTCGGGAAGGCCGCGGGTCAGGTCCAGCAGCAGGCCGAGAAGGCCGTTCAGGACGCCACCAAGGGCGTCGATGACGCCCTCAAAGGCGTCAAGGACCTCATCCCCGGCCGGCGCTGAGCCCTCCGACCCACGCCGCGTTCCCGCGGAGCACCCCACGGACGACACCAGATGCGGGCACTCCTCCTGCTGATGCTCGGCGGCGCGGTCGGCACGGCCCTCCGCTACGGGCTCGTCGTCGGCTCCCGCGTCTTCAACCCCGTCGTCGAGGGCAAGCCCTATTTCCCGTGGGGGACCCTCGCCGTCAACCTCCTCGGGTGCTTCGCCGTCGGGTTCCTCACCGTCATGTTCGTCGGGCCTTGGCCCCTCCGCGAGGAGTACCGCGTCGCGATCGTCTACGGCGTGCTCGGGGGCTTCACCACGTTCTCGAGTTTCGCCATCGAGACCGCCGCCCTCGCCCCCTACAGCCGAACCCAGGCCCTCCTGTACGTCCTGCTCAGCGTGGTGGGGGGGATCGGTCTGGCGGTCCTGGGCGGGTTGCTCGCCCGGGGACGCTGACGCGGCCCACCCCGGGAACGATAACCCGCCGCCCCGCCGCGCCGGGTCCAGCCTCCCCGTGCCCGCGTCGATCAACACGCCGGCCCCACGAGGACACCCATTGAGATACGCCGAACGCTTCGCCCTGGTCCGGGCGCATTTCCGCGCGATCAAGCCCTACCGGGCCCGCATCTCGCGCCTCGCCGTCGAGCGGCTCGCCGAGTTCTCGCCCCAGACCCGCGCCCTGGCGCTCGGGGGCGGCGTCCTCTGGGCCGAACGGTTCGCCGACGCCCTCCGTTCGGCGGTCTACGGCACCCGCCGGCTGGACGACCTCGAAGATTCGCTCCTGGCCATGGGGGCCCAGCACGCCGCGATGGGTCTTGGGCCCGAGGTCTACCCCGCCCTGCGCCACGCCGTCCTCCGGTCGCTCGCCGAGACCCTCGGGGATTCCCTCAACGAGCCCATCCGCGAGTCCTGGGACGCCTTCCTTCTCTGCGCCGTCGGGATGCTCACCCGCGGCAACGCCGGGGCCGAGCCCCGCGCCGCCGCCCGCGCCGCCTGACCACGCGGCCCCACCGGCACCGGTCCCTATACTCCGCCCGCTCGAAAAAGGGACCCCACGCATGCTCCGCCGAACTCATACCTGCGGTGAACTCCGCGACGCCCACGTCGGTCAGACCGTCCGCCTCAACGGGTGGGTCAACGCCTACCGGGGCCACGGCACCGGGCTGGTCTTCATCGACCTCCGCGACCGCTTCGGCGTCACGCAGGTCGTCTTCGACGGCGAGGCCCTCCCCAAGGACACCCTCGACACCGCCGACCACCTCCGCAACGAGGACGTCGTCGCCGTCGAGGGCAGGGTCCGCGTCCGCGCGGGCGGGGAGAACCCCAAGCTCGCCACCGGGAAGATCGAGGTCGAGGTCACCACACTCGAGGTCCTCAACAAGACCGCCAACCCCCCCTTCCTCCCCGACGACACCGGCGGCGGTGGCAAGCTCGCCAACGAAGAACTCCGGCTCAAGCACCGCTACATCGACCTCCGCCGGCCCTCGATGCAGCACGCCATCACCACGCGCCACAAGGTCTACCAGGCCACGCGCCGGTACTTCGACGAGAACGGGTTCCTCGAGATCGAGACCCCGATCCTCTACAAGTCCACGCCCGAGGGCGCCCGCGAGTTCCTCGTCCCCAGCCGCAACATCCCCGGGAACTGGTACGCCCTCCCGCAGTCCCCGCAGCTCTTCAAGCAGATCCTGATGGTCGCCGGGTGCGACCGGTACATGCAGATCTGCCGGTGCTTCCGCGACGAGGACCCGCGCGCCGACCGACAGGCCGAGTTCACCCAGATCGACCTCGAGATGTCCTTCGTCCGGCGCGAGCACGTCATCGAGATGATGGAGGGCTTCGTCCGCCGGCTCTGGAAGGAGATGACCGGGTACGCCGTGCCCCCGATCCCCGTCATGCCCTACCGCGAGGCGATGGAGCGCTTCGGGATCGACCGCCCCGACACGCGCTACGGCCTCGAGATCGCCGATATCTCCGAGATCGCCGCCCGCTCCGACGCCGGGTTCTTCAAGGAAGCCCTCGCCAAGGGCGCCGACCGCCCGAAGTTCAATAGCCAGCGCGGCGTCGTCAAGGCCCTCCGGGTGCCCGGCGGCGCGGAGAAGCTGACCCGCAAGATGACCGACGGGTACAACGAGTTCGTCCGCTCCTTCGGCGCGGGCGGGTGCGCCGTCGTCAAGGTCAACGCCGCCGGCGAACTCGAGACGGGCATCGCCAAGCTCCTCGCCCCGGTCAAGGACGACCTCAAGGCGGCCCTGGGCCTGACGCCCGGGGACACGGTCCTGTTCGTCGCCGACACGTACGCCGTCTGCACCAAGGCGATGGGCGAGCTTCGGCAGGTCGTCGCCCGGGACACGGGCGTGGTGCCCAAGCCCGGCTCCGAGGGCGGGCCGTGGAACTTCCTCATCGTCGTTGACTTCCCCATGTTCGAGAAGAACAAGGACACGGGCAAGTGGGTGGCGATGCACCACCCCTTCACGGCCCCGCGCGACGACCAGGCCGAGGCCTTCGTCGCCGCCTCCGTGGACGACGAGAACACCATCGAGTCGATCGTGTCGGCGGGCTACGACATCGTGCTCAACGGGCAGGAGATCGCCGGGGGCTCGGTCCGTATCCACGACCCGAGGGTCCAGTCCAAGGTCTTCACGCTCCTGGGCCTGACGCCCGAGCAGGCCAAGGAGAAGTTCTCGTTCCTGCTCGAAGCGCTGCAGTACGGCGCCCCGCCGCACGCGGGGATCGCCTTCGGCCTCGACCGCCTCGTGATGAACTTCCTGGGCACGTCCAACATCCGCGACGTGATCGCCTTCCCCAAGACGCAGATCGGGCAGGACCTCATGACCGGCGCCCCCGGCCCGGTGACCGACGAACAGCTCAAGGACGTCCACGCCAGGGCGATCCGGCCGTAGAGGTCGGCTTCACACGCCGGGAGACTTCAGGCGGGCCACGTGACGTGGATCCATCCGAGCCAATGGGCCAGCGCCACGGTCATGGCCCACATCACGCCCGTCCCGAGAAGCAGCACGAACGGCTCGCCCGGCTCCATCCTCTCGACCCCCGCCGTGACGGTGTTCTGCCCCGTATGACTCACCACGGTCGAGACGAGTGTGCTCACCAGACCGGCCGCCATGATCGACACCGGGGTCAGGACCAGCCCAACGATCCATCCGGCGGTGTGCGATGCGGCCAGAACGAGCACAACGCCCGCCGTCAGCGCGCCCAGGGTCACCAACGCGGCGAGGCAACCCCCGGGGCGTTGCAGGAACCGCGACGCCACATACACGGTGGAGCCGAGCGTGACCGAGGCCAGCACGGGCGTGCCGATCATGGCCACGACCCGCAGCACCCGCACCACGAACGACAGCACGTCCTGCCCGGCGACCTCGGTGCGGCGGAGATCAAAGACAAAGCCCACGAGCAGCATCAAGGCGCCCGCCCCGCTCAGCACGATCAGGCCGATGATGAAGCACACGATCCCGATCGCGAGACCAAGGAGGATGCGTGCGAACCATGCACGGGGTGGGGGGGGCGGGTCGTCGGGCATACCGGTCTGAGCCCTTCCCGTCGCCGCGATGGACTCCGCCGTCCACCCTCCGGCGACGACCCCACGCCCGCGATCGAACATACCACGTTCGGTGATCGGTTCACAAGCGTGGGGCGGGCGCGAGACGGCGATCCGCCCCTCGGCCGGACGCCACCATCGAACACACGGCGTGCCATGGTCGTCTCGCCGACCGTGCCCGTGCGCATGAAGGACGATCCGCGCCACGATCGCTCCTGCGGCGTTCTTGGGGCGTGGTGATACCTCCGGGTATACCCCGGAACGGGCCCGCCGGCGGGGCGGTAAAGCCCGCCAACGCGAGGTGCGATTTCAGGGCGCACACGGCCGGGCGGCCGGCGTGGTCCGCGCCGGTGTTACCCGACGAGCGAGAGGATGATCTCGAAGTCCATCGCCTCGCTGGGCGGGCGGGCTTGGACCCACTTGACCTTGCCTTTCCCGTCGGCGCTCTTCCCGATCACCACGGTCCCGCGCTGCGAGACGTTGAGGTCGGCCCAGTAGAGCCCGTAGGCCTTGCACACGTGGCGGTGGATATCGGAGAGCAGGGTGTGGGTGAGCCCCTCGGCGGCGGCGAAGGCCTTGAGGGCCGCGAAACTGTCGCACGAGATCCCCACGACCTGGGCGCCCTTGGCTTTCCATGTGGCCAACTCGCCCGAGACGCACTTCATTTCGGTGGTGCAGACGCCGGTGAAGGCGAAGGGGAAGAAACAGAGGACGACGTCGCCTTTCTTGACGGCCTCGGCGAGGCTCCAGTCCTTGCGGTCGGCGTCGGGGAGGGTGAAATCCGGGGCGGCCTCGCCGACGGCGATGAGGCCGGTGCGGGGGGCGAGGTGGTCGTTGGGGGTGGGCATGGCTCAGGCTCCGTATGGGGTGGGACATGGTAGAATGTCCGGGCGTGGGCCGAAGGATCGGCCCGCGGGGCCCGTCTCCCCGGATCGGGCGGAGGCGGCGGAAGGAGGCGAGGATGTCGACGGTGTCGTTGCCGGATTCGTTGGCCGAGCGGTACGCGAAGGTCTGCGATCGGATCGCGCGGTCGGCGGAGGCCTCGGGGCGGAAAGAGCGCGACATTTTCCTCGTCGCGGTCACCAAGAACGCCGAGCCGGACCAGGTCCGGGCGATGATCGAGATGGGGCACCGCGACTTCGGGGAGAACCGGGTCCAGCAGTTGGTGCAGCGGGCGGCGATGGTGGACGAGTACCTCACGAGGCTTCGGGTGGTGCCCAGCGCGAGGCGGGCGGCGGGGTCGGATCAGGCCGAAAGCCTCTTCGGCCCGGGCGGGGGCAACGACCGCCTCGCGGTGGCGGGGGCCACGGGCAAGATCCGGTGGCACATGATCGGGCACCTCCAGCGGAACAAGGCCCGCAAGGTGGTGGACTTGGTCCGCCTGGTGCATTCGGTGGACTCGCTGCGCGTGGCCGAGGAACTCCAGGCGGTGGCGCTGCGGCGCGACATCATCGTCGAGGTGCTGCTGCAGGTGAACTGCTCGGGCGAGGGGACCAAGTTCGGGTGCCCGGTGCCCGCGGCGGTCCCGATGGCCGAGCAGATCCAGTCGATGGCGAACGTGAGGCTCCGCGGGCTGATGACCATCGCGGCGGAGGGGGCGTCGGAGCTGGAGACGCGCCGGACGTTCGCGCGGTGCCGGGAGATCCACGACGAGGTCAAGGCCCTCGACGCCGAGGGGCAGGTCAACCTGCTCTCGATGGGCATGACGGGGGATTACCACCTCGCCATCCTCGAGGGCGCGAACATCGTCCGGGTCGGGACGGCCCTGTTCGGCGAATCCCGGCGACCCGAAGCCCAGGACGAGCCCGAGGAGCCCGACGACGAGCCCGGCGAGGGCGAGTGACCCCGGCGCGGGATCGGGGGGCGTGGGTTACGGGTATTCCTGACGGGTGCAACGGACGACCACGTCGGACCAGTGGACGTGGGCCGGCTTGCCCGTGATCGTGCAGATCAGGTCGGCGATGTCGTCGGGCGAGAGGACCGGCCCGATCTTGGCGCGGACCTCCTCGAACCACGACCGCTCGTACCCCGCGACGCCCTGAAACTCGCTCTCGACGAACCCCGGCTCGATCAGCGTCACGCGGACGCCCTTGGGGCCCATCTCGCGGCGGGCGGCCTCGGCGAGGCTGTTGACCGCGAACTTCGTGCTCCCGTACATCGAGCTGAACGGGGAGATGTGACGCCCGACGGTCGAGCCCAGGACGACGATGTCGTGCGGGCGGGCGGTCCAGTCGAGGCCTTTCGAGCGGTCGCGGTCGATCTGGGCGGTCATGCGCCGGGCGGCCTCGCGGATGAGCCTCGCCGCGCCCAGCAGGTTGGTCCGCACCATCTCCTCCCATTGCGAGGCGTCGCTCGTCACGACCGAGCCCGAGAGCCCACGACCGGCGTTGACGACGACCAGGTCGGCCTCACGCTCGTGTCCGCCGAACTCGTCGCGGGCGCTGTCGAAGAGGGCCGCGATGATCTCGGGGTCGGCGCAGTCACCGGCGATCGTGCTCGCGTCCTCGGCGCCCAGCTCGCCCAGGAGCGCGTCGAGGCGGTCCTTGCGCCGGGCGTTGAGCACCACCGGGCACCCGTGGCGCACCAGGTGGCGGGCGGCGGCGGCGCCGATCCCCGCGCTGGCGCCCGTCACGATCCCGATCCGTCCCTTGAGCAGGTGGTCGTTCATAGACCCCCAGCGTAGTCCCCCACGCCGGGGCCTCTCCGGCGGCACTCCCACGCCCCGGGCGAACTCCGGCGGCCGGCCGGCGTACGGTCGATCATGACGACCCCGCGGGGCCTCTCCGTTCGTGCCATGCCATGGATCATGCTCGCGGCGCTGGCCGTGGCGGCCCCCCTGGCCTGGCGGTGGTCCGTCGGGTCGGCGAAGGACCCCGAGGGGTTCGAGACGTCCTTGGCGTCGGCGACGGCGCGGGCGGCGAAGGAGGGCAAGCCCGTCTTCGCCGTCGCGACCGCGACGTGGTGCGGGCCGTGCCAGAACCTCAAGCGAGATTCACTCTCGGACCCGGAGGTGCTCCGCCTGATCGGCGAGCACGCGGTGCCCGTGATGGTGGACGTGGACAAGGACCGCGAGGGGGCGGTGGCGCTCCGCGTGCGGGGGATCCCGCTGACTGCGGTGGTGGTGGACGGGCGGATCGTCGCGCGGCTGGAGGGGTATCAACCCCCCGGGGCGTACCGCTCGTTCGTGGAGGCGGCGCTGGACCTGGCGAAGAACCCCGAGGAGGCGGTCCGAGCGACGGGCCCCCGGTAGGGCTCGTGAGGAGAGGCCGGGGCGGGGGCCGAGCGTCTAGCATCCGTTCATGCGGACCCTGATGTTGTCGTGTCTCGTGTTCCCGGCGGCGCTCGCCGCTCAATCGCCCTCGCCCGTACCCGCCCCGCCGGTCTCTCCGGCGTGGGACGTTTCGAACCCGCCGGTGGCCCCCGGGGTGTGGGAGGAGATCGCGATCGATACGGACGAGGGGACGTGGGTGGACCTTGATGTCTCGCCCGACGGGCGGAAGATCGTGTTCGAGCTGCTGGGCGATCTGTACCTGCTGCCCATCGGGGGCGGTGAGGCGAAGAACATCTCGGCGGGGCTGCACTGGGACATGCACCCGGTGTTCAGCCCGGACGGGTCTCGGATCGCCTTCACGTCGGATCGGACGGGCGAGGGCGGCAAGGGCGGGGACAACCTCTGGACGATCGAGCGCTTGTCGGACGGGTCGTGGGGGAGCCCGAGGCAGGTGTCGAAGGAGACCTTCCGGCTCGTGACGCAGCCGGCGTGGACGCCCGACGGGCGGTTCATCGTGGGGCGGAAGCACTTCACGTCGCGGCGGTCGATCGGGGCGGGGGAGATGTGGCTGTATCACGCGGGGTCGGTGAGCGAGGGGACGCCGATGACGACCAAGTCGTCGGACCAGAAGGACACGGGTGAGCCGGTGTTCTCGCCGTGCGGTCGGTATCTGTATTACAGCCTGGACGCGACGCCGGGCGAGTCGTTCGAGTACGACAAGGACTCGAACAAATCGATCTTCGCGATCGATCGCCTGGACCGGGTGACGGGGGAGGTCGAGCGGCTGATCGAGGGGCCCGGGGGCGCGTGCCGCCCGACGCCGAGCCCGGACGGGGCGTCGCTGGCGTTCGTGCGCCGGGTGCGGTTCCAGTCCACGCTGTTCGTGATGGACCTTTCGAGCGGGGAGGCGCGGGCGGTGTACGGCGGGCTGGAGCGTGACATGCAGGAGGCGTGGTCGATCCACGGGGTGTCCCCGCGGATGGCGTGGACGCCGGACTCGGGATCGATCGTGGCGTGGGCGGGGGGGACGATCCGCCGGATTGATGCGGCGACGGGTGAGGCGACGGTTGTCCCGTTCCGCGTGAAGGACACGAGGCGGGTGGCGCGGGCGCTGCGGACGAGGCAGGAGCCGTGGGCGGAGTCGTTCGATGTCAGGATGATCACGGGGGCGGCGGTGAGCCCGGCGGGGGATCGGGTGGTGTATTCGGCGCTGGGGCGGATGTACGTGAAGGCGTTGCCGGGGGGTGAGCCGGTGCGTCTGACGACGCAGGGGGAGGACTTCGAGTTCATGCCGTCGTTCAGCCGGGACGGGTCGAAGGTGGTGTACGTGTCGTGGAACGATCGTGGGCTGGGGCGGGTGCGGGTGATCGACGCGGCGGGCGGGGTGGAGGGCCGCGCGGTGACGCCCGAGCCGGGGCGGTACGTGGACCCCGTGTTCACGCCCGACGGCGAGCGCGTGGTGTACGGGAAGGTCGGCGGCGGGATGCTGTCGGGCCCGGTGTGGGGGCGCGACCCGGGGCTGTACGTGGTGAGCGTGGGCGGCGGGGCGCCGACGCTGGTGAGCAAGACGGGGACGGGCCCGCAGTTCGGAGCGGAAGGGGATCGGGTGTTCTTGACGGTGCGGCGGTTCGAGAAGGATTCGGACAAGGCGTCGCTGATCTCGGTGGACTTGGCGTCCGGGAAGGACGTCCGGACGCACCTGACGAGCGACTGGGCGACGGAGTTCAAGGTGAGCCCGGACGGGGCGTGGGTGGCGTTCGCGGAGCGGTTCAACGTGTACGTGACGCCGATGGTCGCGACGGGCCGCGCGGTAGCGGTGGGCCCGTCTTCGGGCGGTGTTCCGGTGGAGAAGGTGTCGTCATCGGCGGGGTCGGGGCTCGCGTGGTCGGGCGACTCGTCGCGGCTGTGCTGGACGCTGGGGCCGGATTTGTACACGCTGGAGGTGTCGGGGGTGGTGGAGCGGCTGCGGGACCGACGCGGCCCCGGGAAGGTGCCCGAGGCGTCGGCGACGCCGATCGGGTTTCGGGCGAAGGGGGACGCGCCGACGGGGGTGATCGCGCTGACGGGCGGGCGCGTGGTGACGATGCGCGATGGCGACCCGTCCGGCGGGGTGATCGAGGACGGGGTGGTGGTGGTCGAGGGGAACCGGATCCGGGCGGTGGGGCGGCGCGGGGAGGTGGCGGTGCCGGCGGGGGCGGCGGTGATCGACGCGGGCGGGAGGACGATCGTGCCCGGGTTCATTGATGTGCACGCGCACGGGCCGATGGGGGAGCACGGGGTGATCGTGCGTGACAACTGGGTGGCGCAGGCGAACCTGGCGTTCGGGGTGACGACGATCCACGACCCGAGCAACCACACGCCGACGATTTTCACGTACTCGGAGATGCAGCGGGCGGGGGCGGTGGTGGGCCCGAGGACGTACTCGACGGGGACGATCCTGTACGGGGCGGCGGGGAGTTTCAGGGCGGAGGTCGAATCGCTCGAGGACGCGCTGTTCCACCTGGGCCGCATGAAGGCGGTCGGGGCGTTCAGCGTGAAGAGCTACAACCAGCCGCGGCGGGATCAGCGGCAGCAGGTCGTCGAGGCGGCGCGGCGTCTGGGGATGATGGTGATGCCCGAGGGAGGGAGCCTCTTCAAGCACAACATGACGATGGTGATCGACGGGCACTCGTCGGTGGAGCACACGCTGCCGGTGGAGACGGCGTACCGGGACGTGATCGGGCTGTGGTCGCGGACGGACGTGGGGTACACGGCGACGCTCTTGGTGGGGTACGGGGGGCTCGGGGCGGAGAACTACTGGTACGACCGGGACGACGTGTGGGCGCACGGGAGGCTGCTGCGGTACGTGCCGCGGGTGGTGGTCGATCCGCTGTCTCGCCGGCGGATGAAGGCGCCCGACGAGGAGTACAACCATCTCCGGTCGGCGCGGATCCCCAAGGCGCTGACGGACGCGGGGGGTCGGGCGCACGTGGGGGCGCACGGGCAGATGCCCGGGCTGGGGTTCCATTGGGAGGCGTGGAGCCACGCGCAGGGGGGGATGACGCCGGTCGAGATGCTGCGGGCGATGACCTTCAACGGGGCGAGGTACATCGGGATGGACCACGCGCTGGGGAGCCTGGAGGCGGGGAAACTGGCGGATTTGGTGGTGTTGGGGAAGAACCCGCTGGAGGATTGGAGGAACACCGACTCGGTGGCGATGGTGATGATCAACGGGCGGTTGTACGACGCGGGGGATCTTTCGGAGGTCGCGCCGGCGAAGGGCCCCGCGCGGAGGTACTGGTTCCACGGGCAGGACGCGGGGCGGGTGATGTTTACGGCGTTGGCGGGGTCGGGGTGCGAGGGGTGCTCGCGTCCGGGCGGGGCGTGCCGCCCGTGGCTCACGCACACCCACGAGGGCGAGAGCGGGTACCGCTGACCGCGGCGCTGGCGGTTAACGTTTGACGGCGCGGAGGGCGAGGAACATGGGGATCTCGCGGCGGGCGCGGTTCTCTTCCGCGGCGCGGGGCCCGGGCTGGCTCACGCGGACGCTGGGCCACTCTTCGAGCGCGTCGACGAGCAGGCCCGCGTCGGAGAGGGCCTTGATGTAGGCCTGGATCGGTCGGTGGTGGGTGACGGTGACCACGGGAGCGGCGCCCGAAGCGGCGGCGCCGGGGTTCATGACGACCTCGTGGTGCCAGGGCGAGAGGTAGGCGTCGATGCGGCGGTATTGGGCCGCGGCGGGGCGGTCGGCGGGGCGTGGCTTTCCCGCGGGCGGGGTCGTGCGCGAGAACTTCGGCCGGCCTTGGTCGCGGGGCGGCTCGTCCCATCCCCAGGCGCTTTTGCCCAGGGCACGGAAGGCGGGGTGGAGGACGACGGCGACGAAGCGTCCGCCCGGGGCCAGGGCAGAGGCGATGCCCCGCGTCACGGGCGAGATCGGATCGATGTTCATGAGGGCCATCACGCAGGCGGCGGCGTCGAAGGGCCCGAGGGCGAGGGGTTCGAGGTCGCGGGCGTCGGCGGCGAGGTAGGTTCCCGCGGGATCGCGGGCCGTGGCGGTGTCGATGAGCCGGGGCGAGGCGTCGACGCCGGTGGTCGACGCGCCGAGGGCGGCGGCACGCCGGCAGAGGACGCCCTGCCCGCAGGCCACGTCGAGGAATCGCGTGCCCGGCGTGAGCGCGAGGAGTCGGAGCACGCCGGGCATGATGACGCGTTCGTGGTGGTCGCTCGATTTTTCCTCGACCAGCGAGTCGTACCACCCGGCGACGTGGTCCCACCCGCGGTCGGGCTCGGCCTTGGCGCCCACGGCGCGGGCGGTCGCGAGCGACGCGGGCTTCGGGGTGCTCGCGGCCAGACGGGCCGGAGGTGGGGGGGGAGTGGTGGGGGAGTTGGAAGTGGGGGCGTCGGCGGGTCGGGTGGCCGGGGCGGGCGGGCCGACGGCCCTGAGGAAGGCGGTTGGAGGGGGCGAGGTGAAGCGCATCTCGCGCCCGTCGGCGGGGTGCGGGAAGACCAGTTCGCGTGCGTGGAGGGCGAGTCGGCCGATGGGGTCGAACCCGCTGCCGTAGACACGGTCCCCGGCGATGGGGTGTTTGAGGTCTTTCATGTGGACGCGGATCTGGTGCTTGCGTCCGGTCTCGAGGCGGAGGTCCATCATGAAGGCGGCGCGGCCGCGGGTGACGACGCGGTAGTGCGTGACGGCCGATTGGACGAGCGGGCCGGGGGCGTCGTCGGCGTCGTCCGGGTCGGCGGGCGATGCGTCGCGGCCCCGGGGCGGGGTGGGGCTGGAGTGGACGACGCCGCGGTCGTCCTCGTGGACGAACGAGCGGACGATGCCGGTGTCGGGGAGAGGATCGACGGCGGCGCCGGCGGGGGCGACGACGGCGGAGTAGCGTCGTTCGGCGCGGCGGGCCTTGAAGTCGTTTTTGAGCGAGGCGTAGGCGAGCTCGCTCTTGGCGAAGACCAGGAGCCCCGAGGCCTCGCGGTCGAGGCGGTGGATGACCCAGGCGCGGGTGCCGCGGCGGTGGGCCCGTTCTCGGACGTGTTTCTTGATGCGTGAGAAGAGGTTGTCGGAGAGTGGGTGCCCCGGGGGCGCGACGGAGGCGAGGCCCGGTGGTTTGTCGACGACGATGAGGTCGTCGTCCTCGTGGACGATGAGGAGCCCGTCGGAGGGCTTGTGTCGGTGGGTGTGGGGCTTGCCGGGGGCTGAGGCCGGGGGCGAGCGACGCTTGGTCCGTTTGGTGTCGTCCTTGGCCATCGGGTCACGGTACGTCGGGTTTGGGGCCGGCGTGGCGGAGGCGGGCGTCGATGAGCGAGAGGAGCCAGCGGGCGAAGGCGGGCTTGGGCATGGGTCCGGGCGGGGGGATGGCGGGCCCCTCGCGGGCGAGGACGATCGCGTCGATGTCGTGGCTGTCCATGGTTTCGAGCGGGTTGGCGACGATGAGGTCGACGCCCTTTCGGCGGAGTTTGTCGGCGGCGGCGTCGAAGAGTGTTTCGCGGGGTTCGAGGGCGAAGCCGACGATGGACTGTCCCGGGCGGCGGCTCGCGGCGAGGTGGGCGAGGAGGTCCGGGGTGGGTTCGAGGGTGAGGGTGAGGGGGCCGTCGGCGCGGCGGATCTTGTGTGGGGGCTCGCCGGGGTGGGTCGCGGGTGGGAGGGGCCTGTAGTCGGCGACGGCGGCGGCCATGATGAGGGTGTCGGCGGGGGGCCACTCGGCGTCGAGGAGGTGTTGCAACTCGGCACATGTTCGGAACCGGCGGACGGCGACCCTCGAATCGCTCGGGGTCACGGCGGTCGGGCCCAGGAGCAGGGTGGTGGTCCACCCGCGTCGGGCGGCCTCGTCGGCGAGGGCGACCCCGAGGCGGCCGCTGGATCGGTTCCCGAGGTACCGGACGTCGTCGATGGGCTCGTGGGTGGGCCCGGCGGTGATCAGGAGGCGTGTGAGGCGGTGGCGGGCGTCGGTTGGAACGGGCATACGCCCAAGGGTAGTGAGGGGCGATCGACGGGCGGCGTGGCCCGGGATCGGGTACCATGGGGCCCCGTCGGCAACCCTCACCTGCCGCGGCGCGGGTTCCGTCGGCCTCTGGGCGGACGCCCCGTGATCGGTCCCGGCGTGCCGGGCCCGATGGGAGGAGTGTCCGCAGGCGACCGGAGGCCGATGACCGCATGGCACGATCGAGAAAGAAACTCGGGGACATCCTGGTGGACTGGGGTGTGATCACCAAGGACCAGGCGGACAAGGCGGCGCAGGCGGCGCAGGCGTCCGGGAAGCGTCTGGGGGACGCGATCGTGGACTCGGGGTACGCGAAGGACACGGACGTCGCCAAGGCGTTGGCGAACCAGTTCGGGATGGAGTACGTGGACCTCGAGGCGTCGGGGGTGGCGTCGAAGGTGAACCTGAAGCTGGTGCCCGACGACGTGGTGAAGAAGTACCACGTGCTCCCGATGTCGAAGGACGGGAACCGTCTGCACCTGGTGATCCACGACCCGATGGACCTGGAGCTGCTGGACATGCTCCGGTTCCGGCTGAACGTGGACATCGAGCCGAAGCTGGCGCCGCGGTCTCAGATCAAGCGGTTCCTGGACGGCGGCGGGTCGTCGGGCCCGGCGCCGGCGAAGGCGGTGGACCCCGGTGCGAGCCTGGTGACCGAGTCGATCGACCGGACGATCGACCGATCGGTCGACAAATCGATGGACAAGTCGATCGACATCTCCTCGGAGGAGGCGCCGATCGTGAGGCTGTGCAACCGCATCCTGTCGGAGGCGGTGCGGATGCGTGCGTCGGACGTGCACGTGGAGCCGATGGCGGACCGGGTGAGGCTGCGGTACCGGATCGACGGGGTGTGCATCGAGCGTGACAACCTGCCCAAGCGGATGCAGAACTCGATGCTGTCGCGGTTCAAGCTGATGTCGGGGATGAACATCGCGGAGAAGCGGGCGCCGCAGGACGGGCGTATCAAGCTCGAGGTCGACACGGCGATGGTGGACTTCCGCGTGTCGGCGTGCCCGGCGTACCACGGGGAGTCGGTGGTCTGCCGTATTCTGCGTCCCGACAGCGTCCGGATCGGCCTGGAGAACATCGGGTTCGAGCCGGACAACCTGCAGGTGTTCAACCGGATCATCCGGCGCCCGAACGGGATTTTCCTGGTGACGGGCCCGACGGGCTCGGGGAAGACGACGACGCTGTATTCGGCGCTGGACATCCTGAACCGGCCCGACAAGAAGATCATCACGGCCGAGGACCCGATCGAGTACCAGTTCAACGGGATCAACCAGTGCCAGGTGCGTGACAACATCGGGCTGACGTTCCCGGCGATCCTGCGGTCGATGCTCCGTCAGGCGCCGAACATCATCCTGGTGGGCGAGATCCGCGACAAAGAGGTGGCGGAGATCGCGATCCAGGCGGCGTTGACGGGGCACCTGGTGTTCAGCACGCTGCACACCAACGACGCGCCCAGCGCGATCACGCGTCTGGTGGACATGGGGGTCAAGCCGTTCCTGGTGGCCAGCTCGATCCAGGCGGTGATGGCGCAGCG
Source organism: Phycisphaeraceae bacterium (assembly GCA_015200025.1). Lineage (GTDB taxonomy): Bacteria > Planctomycetota > Phycisphaerae > Phycisphaerales > UBA1924 > UBA2396. The sequence goes on from CP054186.1 coordinate 3,322,966, forward strand.
TCTGATCCGGACGCTGTGCAAGCAGTGCAAGGGCCCCTTGGACGAGAGCCCGGACCCCAAGTACCTCCAGCTGACGGGGATCACGCCCGAGGAGGCGGCGGGGAAGGTCCTGCGTCCGGTGGGGTGCGCCAACTGCAACAACACGGGGTACCGCGGGCGTCAGGCGATCTTCGAGATGATGGTGATGAACGCGACGATCCGCGAGCTGGCGTTCAAGATGTCGCCGATCACGGAGATCCGGCGTGCGGCGCTGGCCTCGGGGATGAGGCCGCTCGTGATGGACGGGAAGATCAAGATCCTCAAGGGGGCGACGACGCCCGACGAGATCGCGCGGAACACGCAGGTCGACCTCGACAACCTGCCCGCGGCGTAAGACGACCAGGCCCGCCGGGGCGGCCCGGCGTCAAGGAACCACGCATGTCCACGATGCAGATCGACCGACTCCTCGACACGGTGGTGAAGCTCGGGTGCTCGGACCTCCACCTGACGGTGGGGCGCCCCCCGACGATCCGCCTGCACGGGCACCTGAGGAACCTCCAGACCAAGACGCTCGAGTCGGACGACATGGTGTCGCTGATGAAGGCGGTCACGCCCGAACGCAACCAGCAGGAGCTCCAGGAGGAGGGGGGCACGGACTTCGGGTTCGCGTACGGGGACGCGGCCCGCTTCCGCGTGTCGGTGTTCCGCCAGCGTGGGGACATCGCGATGGTCCTGCGACAGATCCCCCGCAAGCTGCTCACGTTCGAGCAGATCGGGCTGCCCGAGATCTGCCGGGACCTGATCCGGCGTCCCCGCGGGATGTTCCTGGTGACCGGGCCCACGGGCTCGGGCAAGACGACGTCGCTCGCGACGATGCTCGACTACATCAACGCGAACCTCGACCGGCACATCGTGACGATGGAAGACCCGATCGAGTATTACCACTACCACAAGAAATCGATCATCAACCAGCGCGAGGTGGGCAACGACGTGCCGAGCTTCGCCGAGGCGCTGCGGCGCGTGCTGCGGTCGGACCCGGACGTGATCCTCGTCGGCGAGATGCGCGACCTCGAGACCATCGAGGCGGCGGTCCGGGCGGCGGAAACGGGCCACCTGGTCTTCGCCACCCTGCACACCACCGGGGCGGCCAAGACCATCGACCGTATCGTCGACGCGTTCCCGGTCACCCAACAGAACCAGATCAGGGTGCAGTTGTCGACGGCGCTTTTGTGCGTGCTGAGCCAGGTGTTGCTGAGCCGGGTGGACGTGCAGGGGATGGTGGCGGGGTACGAGTTCCTGGTGGTGACGCCGGCGATCGCGAACCTGATCCGCGAGGGCAAGACGTTCCGTATCGATTCGGCGATCCAGACGGGGAAGAAGTTCGGGATGCAGTTGCTCGACGACCACCTCTGGTCGTTATATAGCCGGGGGATGATCGCGGCGGAAGAAATGATCGACAAGAGCAAAAATCCCGGTGACCTGACGGACCGGATCCACCGCCTCGGCCGGACGGTCGGGCGGGTCGAATGGGACGAGGATGTGGACGTCGGCAAGGAGTCGTGACCCGATATATGCGGAGAATGTTCGCATCATAATTCGAGTGTCGTGACGATTTGTAGGGATCTGAGTGTTTGTGTGGCCTCAACCGATGTGGTATGGTGTCCGAATGGACGCGTACGTGCCGGTCGTTGGTTGAGGGGAACAAAGGCGATCGGGCGTCGTCGGCACGGCGGGGGCCCGGTGTGTAGGTTCGTCGGTGACGGTGTGCCGGCGGCAGAGAGACGGACAGGACGCATGGCAACCCCGGACGCAATCCTCGACCTGACGAAGACCAAGGGCCAGAAGCTCGGGCGGGTGCTCACGAAGATGGGGCGGGTGACGCGTGAGCAGGTGCACGAGGCGCTGGCGATCCAGAAGACGCGGCAGGTGAAGGTCGGGCAGTTGCTGGTGGAGCTCGGGTATTGCCAGGACCGCGACGTGCAGGGGGGGTTGGCGGCGCAGGCGGGGCTGGCGTACGTGGACCTCAAGGGGCTGGAGGTGACCGACGCGCTGAGGGACGTGATCCCGGCGGAGAACGTGCGGTCGTACGAGGTGGTCCCGGTCGAGTACAACCCGACGAGCAAGCGATTGAAGATCGCGATGAAATCGGCGGACAACTTCCGGGCGGTGGACGACCTGCGGCTGCTGATGGGGTTCAACGTCGAGGCGGTGGTGGCGGACCCGGGGCAGGTGGACACGATCATCAAGAAGCACTTCTCGAAGGAGGAGTCGGTGGTCGAGGTGGTGCAGGGGATCGCGGACGACGACAAGTTCAAGTCGCTGGCGGCCCGGGGCGACCAGTCGATCGACCTGGAGGCGCTCAAGGACGCGGCGGGCGACAACCAGGTGATGAAGCTGGTGAACCTGGTGCTGCTGCAGGCGATCAAGGACAAGGCGAGCGACATCCATTTCGAGCCGTTCGAGGACGAGTTCAAGATGCGGTACCGCATCGACGGGGTGCTGTACGAGATGGTGCCGCCGCCGAAGCAGCTGGGGGTGGCGATCACGAGCCGCGTGAAGGTCATGGCGAACCTGGACATCGCGGAGCGTCGGCTGCCGCAGGACGGGCGCATCGAGTTGACGCTGGCGGGGAGGCCGGTGGACCTCCGCGTGGCGGTGCTCCCGACGATGCACGGCGAGAGCGTGGTGATGCGTGTGCTGGACCGGAGCAACGTGGAGCTGAGCCTGGACCGGATCGGGCTTCGCGAGGACGACCTGGCGACGACGCGCCGGCTGATCAACAAGCCCAACGGGATCGTGATCGTGACGGGCCCGACGGGCTCGGGGAAGACGACGACGCTGTACGCGGCGTTGGCGGAGCTGAACCAGATCGACACGAAGATCCTGACGGCGGAGGACCCGGTCGAGTACGACATCGACGGGCTCTGCCAATGCCAGGTGAACGACGAGGCGGGGACGACGTTCGCGAAGCTCTTGAGGAGCTTTTTGCGTCAGGACCCGGACATCATCCTGGTGGGCGAGATCCGCGACCTGGAGACGGCGCAGATCGCGGTGCAGGCGTCGCTGACGGGGCACCTGGTGCTCAGCACGCTGCACACCAACGACGCGCCGAGCTCGGTGGTGCGTCTCTTGGACCTGGGGCTCGAATCGTTCTTGCTGACGGCGACGCTCGAGGGTGTGGTGGCGCAGCGGCTGGTGCGGTGCGTGTGCGCCAAGTGCAAGGAAACGTTCGAGCCCAAGGAAGAGGAGTTGATGGAGTTGGGGCTGCTGCCCGAGGACGTCAAGGGCCGGCGGTTCTTCCGGGGCCGCGGGTGCGACCACTGCCACAACTCGGGGTTCAAGGGGCGGTCGGCGTTGTTCGAGATCATGACGATCGACGACGAGCTGCGGGAGATGGTGATGCGTCAGGCGTCGACGGCGATCCTGCGTGAGCACGCGAGGAAGAAGGGGATGAGGACGCTGCGGGAGTCGGGGCTGCTGTCGATCTACGACGGGATCACGACGCTGGACGAGGTGGTGAGGGAGACGATCGCGGAGGAGTGAGCGGGTGGGGGGGAGGCGGGTCGGGGGGGCATGAACGTCGGGCCGACCGGCGGGAGCGCGAGGCGACATGGCGACATTCACGTACGAGGCGTTGAACGAGTCCGGCAAGCCGCAGAAGGGGTCGATCGAGGCCGCCTCGAAGGAAGAGGCGGTCCAGAAGATCAAGGCGCAGCGGCTGTTCCCGACGGAGATCAAGGAGACCAAGGCGAAGAAGGAGCAATCCGGCGCCGTGGACGCGGCGAAGGCCCGCGGGAAGAAGAAGTCGGCGTCGTTCTCGTTCGGCGGGGTGTCGGCGAAGCTGATGACGACGTTCACGCGTCAGCTCTCGACGCTGCAGGACGCGGGCCTCCCGCTGCTGCGGTCGCTGCAGATCCTGGAGAGCCAGCAGAAGCCCGGGCTGATGAAGAACGTGCTGATCGGGGTGTGCGAGGAGGTCGAGGGGGGCGCCTCGCTGTCGGAGGCGATGAGCAAGCACCCCAAGGCGTTCGACCGGCTGTACGTGAAGATGGTGAACGCGGGTGAGATCGGCGGCGTGCTGGACGTGATCCTGCAGCGTCTGGCCGAGTTCATGGAGAAGAGCGAGCGGCTCAAGCGCAAGATCAAGGGCGCGATGGTCTACCCGATCGTGGTGGTGGTGATCGCGGCGCTGATCCTGACGGGCATCATGGTGTTCATCATCCCGAAGTTCGAGGAGATCTTCAAGGACTTCGGGGTGGCGTTGCCCTCGCTGACGCGGGGCCTGATCTACTCGTCGCGGTGGGTGGCGGGGAACAACTCGGGCCAGGCGATCGCGGGGTGGATGATCGTGCTCCCGATGCCGATCATCCTGTGGATCGCGTTCAAGCTGATCCGTTCGGCGGGCCCGGGGCGTGCGATCACGGACACGGTCCTGCTGTGGACGCCGATCTTCGGGCCGCTGGTGAAGAAGACGATCATCGCGCGGTTCACGCGGACGCTGGGGACGCTGATCGGGGCGGGCGTGCCGATCCTGGAGGCGATCAAGATCACGTCCGAGACGAGCGGGAACTACGTGTACGAGAAGGCGCTGATGAAGGTGCACGACTCGATCCGCGAGGGCGAGAGCTTCGCGGAGCCCCTGCGTCTGTCCAAGACCTGCGACGCGATCGTGGTGAACATGATCGACGTGGGCGAGGAGACGGGCGAGATGGACCACATGCTCCTGAAGATCGCGGACAACTACGACGAGGAGGTCGACGTGGCGGTCGCGTCGCTGGTGAGCCTGCTCGAGCCGCTGATGGTGGTGGTGCTGGGCGGGATCGTCGGGACGATCGTGGTGGCGATGTTCATGCCGATGGTGGCGATGATCCAGAGCCTCCAGGGCGGCGACAAGGGCGGGGCCTGAGATGGGCCGCCCAGGGACGCCGGGGCACGCCCCGGCCTCGAAGGAGACGCCGATGCGACGGGACCCGATCATGATCCGCGGACCCAAGCCCGTGCGGGGGCCCGTGCGGGGGCCCGTGCGGGGGCCCGTGCGGGGGCCCGTGCGTGGGCGCGTGCGTGGGCGCGGCGGGTTCACGCTGATGGAGCTGCTGATCGGGATCCTGATCATCGGGCTGCTGCTGTCGTTGTTGGTGGTGGCGGGGCGGTCGGCGCTGCGGGCCGGTCGCGGGGCGGCGGCGTCGCAGACGGTCGGGGCGCTCAAGATCGCGGTGGACCAGTTCAAGAGCGAGTTCGGGTTCCTGCCGCCTTTGGTGATGGACGAGAACCCGGGGCTGGCGCCCCCGTTCCCGGGGTACCCGACGTACGCGGTGGGGGGCCCTCCCCCGAGCCGTCGGGCGGCGGTGTTCAACTTCAGCCTCGACAACAGCAACCGCGACCACCGGGAGTATCTCCGCGGCGTGGGGCTCTCGCCCGACGGCCCGCGGGGGAACGCGGACCGCCGGTTCAGCACGTTTTCGCTGTCGTACTACCTGGGCGGGCTGGCGGACGTGCCGGTGCCGACGAACCCGCCGACGGTGATGGACGGGGTGGAAGGGCCCGAGATGCTCACGCCGGGCTCGGACGGGACGTTCGCGCGGGCGAGCGGCGGCCGCCTGGGGAAGAAGTACGGGGCGTTCATGGACCTGGGCAAGGGCGGGCTCAAGACGCTCGATCTTGACGCGAGCGAGGGGCAGGCGCGGACGGGGCGGGTCGAGCTGCGTGACAGCCGGGGGATCGCGATCCGGTATTACCGGTGGCTCCCCGGCCGGCCGAACTCGACGACGACGGACCTGACGCTCAACGGTCAGTTCCAGGCGGCGTGGACCAACATCCCGAGCCTGGTGGACGATTGGCAGGGGCGCGGGGACGACGCGCCCAACCCGGCGTTCCGCGACGCGGGGTACGCGATCGTGGCGGCGGGGGCGGACGGGGTGTTCGGGGATTTCGCGCTCGAGGGCGACGGGGACGCGGCGAAGTACGCGAGCCTGTGCCGCGACGTGGGCCTGCCCCCGGACGCGACCCCGGCGCAGTTCCGGCGCAAGGCGTCCGCGGACAACGCGGTGGAGGTGGGCCGATGAAAGCCGCGACGACCGTCCGCGCGTTCACGCTGACCGAGCTCCTGGTGGTGATCGCGATCCTGGTGATCCTGGTCCTGGTGGGGCTGCCGGCGTTCGCGTCGGTCTTGTACGCGAGCAACCGGACGGTGGCGGAGAACGCGCTGCGGGCGGGGATGTCGGCGGCCCGCGACGCGGCGGTCCGCAACCGTGTCGAGTCGGCGGCGGTGTTCTTCTACGAGCCCGGCGGTCGGACGATCATCGTCCCGTGCGTGAGGGTGGGATCGGTCCTGGACGTGGACGGGGCGGGCGCCTCGGTGGAGCGGAGCGTGTTCGCCCCGGTGGGGGTGATCGAGCCGCAGCAACTGCCGCGCGGGTGGATGGTGCGCGGGTACGCGCCGTCGGGGACGCTCCATTCGAACACGAACCGCAACTATTGGTACGAACCGCGGCCGGGGCGCGTCCACGACGCGACGGAAGGGAGCTGGGTCTTCCCTGAGACGGGGTTCTACGGCGTCGACGGCGGGACGGCCAACGACGGGAACAACCGACAGACGTTCATGGTCCGCTTCGAGGCGGGGACGGGGAACGTGATCGTGTCCGACTTCGGGCCCGCGGTCGTGGTCTCGCCGAGGCCTTCGGCGGTGGGGCGGGTGGCGCTCAACCGGGGCGTGAACGCGTGGCAGAGGCCCGACGTGGCGGAGAACGTGTCGCTGTGGGCGAGCCGGTTCTTGGCGAGGCCCTCGGGCGCGGTCCCGGGCGGGGTGACGGACATCCAGCGTCGTCAGATCATCGGGAACGAGTCGGCGGACACGGTGCTGGCCGGCGCGGTGTCGCTGATCGCGTTGTACGACGAGCAGAAGTTGGCGTCGGCGTTGGGGGCGCGGGGCCTGAACCGGGTGAGCGGGAGTTTGTACCTGATGCCCGACGAGACGCCGCCCAACCGGGTCGGTGGCTCGCCCGATCTCGACCCGCAGTTGTTCCCCGGCGGTCTCAACGCGGCGAACGTGGGGCGGGATATCGACCTGTGGCTGACGGGTCAGTTGCAACGCGGCGGCCGGTTCGTCGAATCGGACACCGTGCTGCTGGTGTTCGACACGTTCACGGGGCAGCCCAGGGAGGTCAAGCCGTGAGGAAGGGCTTTAGCCTCGTCGAGGTGCTGATCGGTGTGCTGGTGCTGGGGCTCTCGCTCCTGGGGCTGGCGGCGGTGTTCCCGGCGATCGTTCGGGAGCAACGGATCTCCCGCGAGACCATCGTCGGGAAGTCCATCGAACGCTCCGCGGAGACGTACCTGCGCAACCGCGGCGGGCTCAACCGCCCCGACCGGCTCGGCGGGTGGTCGCGTCTCTCGGCGACCTTGGGCCGCCGGCAGGACGGGCGGCAGTGGAGCGCGTCGCTGGGCCCCTGGACCAACGGGAACTACCAGCCCTCGGGCCGGATCCAGATCCCGTTGGCGCTGGACCTGGCGGTGGCGGAGCGGCTGTGGCCCCTGCCCGACCGCAACGGGCAGGGCGACGACCCGCAGTTCGTGTGGGACCTGGCGGTGTGCGCGATCAACGACCCCGACACCAACGCGGAGGACACGACCGTCGCGATCGGCCCGCTGCGGGTGGCGCTCTTTGTCCGGCGGATCGACCCGCAGATCAGGGTCCCGCGCGGGCAGACGCTCGCGGGGGTGCTGACCGACGACTCGGACGCGATCGTGCCGGTGGCGGCGGACGCCTCGACGGGCGAGGCGACGCTCGCGGGGCTGTGGACCGGCGGGGCGACGCGGTACAGCGCGCCGATCACGGCGGACGTGACGGGCGTGCTTCGGAGCCGCAACAACGGGCCGTACGACACGCTGGCGCTGGCGCCCACGGGGAACGGGCTGCAGGGATCGGTGCGGCTGGCGAGGCAGATCGGGCAGAAATTGGTGGACAACCTCGGGACGGTGTACACGGTGACGGGGGTGCCCGAGGGCCAACCCGGGCGGGTGGTGGTGGAGCCCCCGGTGTCGGCGTTGGTGATCAAGGACGTGCAGTCCGGGCAGCCGCTGCGTCGGGTGCAGGTGGTGTTCACGCCGCAGATCCCGGCGTCGGCGACGGTGCTGCAGATCAACCCGTGAGGACGACCGGGGACCAACCAACGGGCGCCGTAGCGCCCAGCGAGGCAGACGTGCGGAACGGAACGACCAATCGGGCAACGGGCGCCGGCGCGGGGGCGCGGGCGGGCGGATTCACGCTGGTGGAACTGCTCGTGGCGATCGGTGCGGTGTCGATCGTGGCGGTGGGCCTCGCGGCGATCTTCCAGACGATCACCCGGACGGTGACGGGCGGGCAGCGGGTCAGCGCGCTGACGCAGTACGCGGCGACGCTCGAGACGCAGCTCCGGGACGACTTCGCGAGGATGACGCGTGAGGGGTTCCTGGTGATCCGTCACCAGGCGACGACGAGCCCGTCGGGGGTCGCGGGGATGCCCGCGCCCGGCGAGCAACTGCCGGTGCTCGTTCACCGGGAGGACAGCAACCCGCGGGTCCGGCGCGTGGACGAGATCATGTTCATCGCGCAGGGGGACTTCCGGACGGCGCGCGAGCCGCTCAACCCCGAGATGGTCGCGAGGTCGACGTACGCGTCGATCTACTACGGGCACGGGCTGCGGCCGATCCAGGACAACGACCCGCTGAGGCTCCGCCCCAACTTCAACGAGGACAACGCCCGGGCGCGTGCGCCCTGGCTGGGCGAGCGGAGCCCGACGCCCGGCGACGTGTACCCGAGCCAGTACGCGGCGGACTGGACGCTGCTGAGGAAGGCGACGCTCCTGGTCCAGCCCGGGACGTCGCGCCAGCCGGTGCCCGGGACGGGGTGGCCCGCGGGGCTGACGCCCCGGCGCGACAACGTCCGCGACAGCGACAACCAGATCATGCTCCAGCCGGCGGCGTCGAGCCTGTTCCGGCGGTGGTCGAGTTTCGTGCACGTGCGCCCGGTGGACGTGGTGCGGTGGGACCCCCCAGCGAACCGCCCGCCCATGCTCTCGAGCGGGCTGGTGGACATCGCGACGGCGGACCCGACGGAACTGCGGGCGGTGGTGCAGTCGTGCAACCTGTGGCCGGAGGAAGTGACGCGGCGTGCCGACTTGTTCCCCCCGGTGGGGCAGCCCTCGCCGATCAACGGGGAGTTCGAGCAGGTCCAGGGTGACCGCCGCGAGTTGAACCGGATGCACGCGTGGATGCGGAACGCGTTGCCGGCGCAATCGAGCATGAAGCCGCAGTTCGACAACTCGTCGGGCCGCTGGCTCGACATGCCCAACGCGGCGGAGCCCGCCGGGGCGAGGGTGCGGTTCGAGGAATACCCGCCGGATTACCTCGGGGTGATCACGGACAACTGGCCCAACGCGGCGTTCCGCGGCTCTCGCCGGGCGGACCAGACGATGCTGACGCAGTCGCGGTTCGTCCCGCGGTGCAGCGAGTTCATCGTCGAGTGGTCGTTCGGGGAGACGGAGAACCTGGGCAACGGGGTGACGAGGGTCAAGTGGTACGGGACGAGCGAGGTCCAGGGCGGGCGGATCGCCTTCCGGCGGTACGACCAGAGGCTGTACCGCCCGTTCGAGGGCCGGGGCGGGTTCGCGGCGTCGCACGTCGTGGACCCCGACCTGGTGTACAGCTCGGCGATCCCGCAGGTCGGGGACCCGCTGACGGCGTGCTTCGGGTGGATCGACCCGACGTACCGCCCCCCGACGGCGCAGCAGCAGCAGGCCGACCCCAACGCGCCGCAGAGCGTGCCGTGGGCGTGGCCCAAGATGGTCCGGATCACGATCGCGATCGTGGACGACAAGGACCCATCGATCGAGGAGCGGCTGCAGTTCGTGCTGGAGACGCCCGGGACGCCCGCGCCGTAAGGGCGGGTTCGCGCGGACGGTTCGACTGGCGGGTGGTGGGGGAGTCGGGGTTGGACGGTGGGGGGGATGGTGGGGGGCGGTGGGGGATGGTGGGGGGATGGTGGGGGGTTGGAGTGCGGCTATGACGATGCGGCAGATCATCGGGACCGTCGGACAGTTCGCTCGCCGTGGGCTGGGCCGGGCGGCGTACGCCATCGGCGGGGGCTCCCGCGGCGGCGTGCGCGTGCTCCTGGCGGCGGTGGGGGCGCCCGCGGGCGTCTCTCGGACGCGCCGGGGCACGTTCCTGATTTTGGTCGTTGGGACGTTGGCGCTCCTGGCGGTGATCACCCTCATCCACTTCGCCGTCGGGCAGGCGGACCGGCGGACGAGCACGTCGCTGGTGCGGGCCGACCGGCTCGAGCAGGTCCCCGACCTGGTGCGTGATTACATCGCGCAGATCATCGCGGACGACGTGGTGGTCCGCGTGCCCGAGGACATGAACGACCAGCTCCCCGCGGAGCGGCGGCGGTTCCGGCGCGAGTCGTGGGACTACCCGTGGACCGACTGGCGGTACGATTCGAGCGACGCCCGCGAGACGCTCGGGCAGGGCCTGGCGAACCCGGCGTACTTCCGCGTGGTGGGGATCGGGTCGGACCCGTGGCTGGCGTCGACGGAGCCGACCTACCTGAACTTCGGGGTGGACTCGAACAACCCGCACGCGAACGCGGGGCGGCCGTACCTGGACATGCGCGACTGGGCGCAGATGAGCGTGGTCTCGCCGGACGGGCGGGCGGTCAACCTGTACAACCTGCGGAACAACTTCGACGCCGAGCCGGGGTTCGGGCGGGTCGGCGGGCGCAACCGCATGAGCGAGGGCCTCTGGCTCTCCGATCAGAACGGCCGCCCGACGAACCAGACGGACTTCGGCGAGGCGGCGACGGGGGCGGCGGCGCGCCGCCCGGCGACGTGGTTCAGCCGGCAGCGTGGCGCGTTCCGCCCCGCGGACGCGGACCACGCGAGGGTGGACGCGAACCTCCGCCCGTCGCGGCCCGAGTGGCTCCTCTACCAGTTCGCCGACGCGGACGGGGACGGGTTCCTCGACAGCCGGTTCCAGGAACTCGTGGACGCCCGCGACCCCAACGCGCCGGTGAGCGCGCTGCCCAACGACGGGCGGATCCGCTGGTTCGTCGCCCCGCGGATCATCGACCTCTCGGGGCTGGTGAACGTGAACACGGCGTCGGACGCGGGCGTGGCGCCCAAGGCCTCGGCGCCCCTGGGCGTGAGCCCGGCTGACATCGACCTGGTCCGCCTGCTGCAGATGCAGGACGCGTACGACTCGCACCAACAGCCCTCGGGGCTCGACGGGATCCGCCAGCCGGTGACGGCGCCGGGCGTGCCCCCGGCCGACCCGGCGGACTACTCGACGTACAACCTGCGGGTGGCGCGCGAGGGCGGGCTCAAGGCGTACGACGCGATGCGGGCGTCGATCGACACGCTCCGCATCCCCGAGACCACCGAGACGATCCAGCCGTGGGACTGGCAGAACGCCGACCGGCGGTTCGATTATTTCCGTGACACCTCGGGCTTCATCGCCGGGGCCTCGGCGCGGGGCACCGACTTCGTCATGGGCGGGCTGTTCCCGGCGGGCGATTCGTTCGAGTTGTTGCACATGTTCGGGGTCAACGACCCGACGATCACCTCGCGGCTCGAGCTGGTCCTGGGCGGGCGGCTGGGGACCGGGCAGGGCGTGTCGAGGTTCAGCCCCCTGCGCGATAACCGCGGGCTCGCGGTCGAACGCGACAAGCGCGACCTCGACGGCGACGGGCGGGCCGACAACGACGCGATGCTCCAGGTCGCGGCGGACGCCCGAAAGCGCGTCACGACCTACAACGGGGCCCGCCCCCTGCAGTCGAGGATCGACCCCTCGGCGGGGAGTCTCAACAGCTTCGACACCAAGTACGCGCCGCGGGAGCTGTTCGCGGCGAACGGGTCGGCCAACGCGTTCGGGCTCTTCGAGCTGTACGCGAACGCGCTGATGGGGGCGTCGAACGTCAAGTTCGCGCCGGGGGTTAATGCGCCCTCGCCATGGCCCACGCAGGCCGGGGGCGGCGGGACGGTCTGGGAGCAGTGCCGCACGATGTTCTACGGGCACCAGGGGCCCGAGCTCCCGCTGCTGCTCTCGGCGTTCATGGGCGTGAACATGGCCGACGCGTACGACAACGACGCGGAGAGCACGAAGCGGACGGTCCTGTTCGACCGCAGCATCCGGGACCGCCTGGGCGACCCGCAGGGCGGGAACGTGAACCAGCCCCGCAACGCCGACAACATCCCGGCGTTCCCGTGGTGGACGCAGGGCGGGTTCGACGTCGATCCGGCGGACCAGCCCGAGGAGCTCAGCCGGCTCGCGTCGACGCAGAACGGGGAGGCGCCGATCGCGCCCGCGGTGAACGTCTTCGGGATCGAGTCGCAGCCGTTCATCACGCAGTTCGGGGTCTACACCGCGTGGGTGGACATGCCCCCCGCCGGGGGCGGCGACCCGGACTCGCAGCCCATCGACGACCCGGGCGGCGGCGGGCTGGGCCTCCCCCGCGGGTACATCACCATCAACGGGACCATCGCGGCGAACAACTCGGACTTCCTCTTCCGGGCGTTCGTCGTCCAACTGACCAACCCCTTCGATCAGCCGGTGACGCTCTCGTCCGCGGCGTTCGCGGGCGACGTGGCGCTCAACTCCGAGGCGTCGTTCTATTACCTTCGGGTGACCGACGACGCGCAGGCGGTCAAGCAGACGATCAAGCTCTGCGAGGTCTCGGGCGAGGAGAACGGGCTGCCGCAGTTCTCGGGGATCACCATCGGGCCCGGTGAGACGATCGTCTGCTACGCGCTCTCCGAATCGCTCGAGCGGATCGCGAGGAAGATCGACGACGCGGACGAGTCCATCACGGGCACGGGCCCGGCCGCGGGGCGCTTCCGCCAGTGGGCCCAGACCCAGTTCGGCCGCAACGGGGCGAACGGGGTGGTGCGCGTGGTGCAGGTCCCGCGGGTGACGGGGGCGTGGGTCCGCGATTCGTCGTTCGAGGAATTCCTCTCGACGGGCGAATCGGGGACCGGGGTGCAGCTGTGGAAGGCCGAGCGGGCGGACATGACCCGTATCGGCGGGATCAACGAGCTCGAGCCGGCGGGGGGGCAGTTCGTCCCGAACCTGACCGGGAATGATCGGCTGATGGACCGGACGAGGCTGGGCTCGGGCGAGTCGCTCGACCGCCGCCTGCGTCAGGCGAACTTCAACGTCTTCCGCGCCTTCGCGTGGGAGCCCAACATCGACCCGCCGGGCGGGAACCCCAACTACAACCGCGGGATCACGATCACGATGTACGCGACGGCCCGCCGCCCCGACGACCCCGACGCGGGCTCCATCCCCCTCGGCGGGATCCCGGCGTACTGCATCGAGCCCAAGCAGCCCGGTGCGTCGTGGTTGCGTCTCGAGACCGACCCGCTCGGGGCCAGCCCGGCGACGTTCCGTGTGAACAACGACCAGCTCCCGCCGACGGCGGAGCTGACGATGAACGAATGGTTCGACGCCCAGGCCTCGGGCACGAGCCTGTCGTCGACGCTCCCGGTCTCGCCCTCGCGCCGTTCGAGCGGGTTCCCGATGCCCGCGTCGCGCGACGGGGTGCCGTACGGCGAGGCGAGGGCGGAGTGGGGCCGGCCCGCTTCCGACGCGGCGGCCAACCCCCCGGTGCTCCCGTTCCGCACGAGGCGGACGGTCAACGGGCAGCCGGTGGACGTGCCCACCCTGCGGGCGACGGACCTGTTGACCCCGCTGGCGGTCGGCGCGTTCGAGGCGCCGCTGCGGACCGACGGAACGGCGGAGACCAACCCCGAGCGCCGCTACACGACGCTGGGCGAGGCCCTCGCGATGGGCTTCAGTTACGAGCCGGTCCCGACCGACGTGAACTCCGCCGGGCTGGCCTGGCTTTTCAGGCCCACGGCCGCGACGACGGGGACCATCGGCCCGACGGCGGACCGCCCGGTGCTGTCGCGCGGGCGTCTCGTGCTCGACGACTTCGCCACGTTCTTCGACGGGAACCGCAACGGTCGGTTCGATTACGCCGCCGGGTCCCCGGACCGGATCTTCGGCCTGGGCATCCCCGCCGCGCTGAACATCCTCGATATGGTCAGCGGGTTCGACCCGACGTACGGGGGCCTCGAGCGGGCCGCGCGCGGCGTGGTCAACCTCAACACCGCGTCGCTCCCGGTGCTCCGGACGCTGCCGATGCTCTCCCCGTCGGACACGGGGCAATGGACGCAGCGTGCGGGCTGGACCGGGATGCCCCTGGACCGCCGGAGCGACGTCGCCGCGATGCTCGCCGCCTGGCGTGACAAGGGGTGGACCACCTTCCGAACCCCCTCGCAGGGCAACTACAACACCCCGGACCACGGCGGCGACAAGGGCGTGACGTTCATCGACGGCGGTGTCCGCTCGCCCGTGGCGCCCAACCTCTCGGCCGCGACGTTCTACAGCCAGCTCGACGGCCGCGCCTTCGCGGGTCAGATCGAGGGCCTCCGCGAGATCCCCGGGTTCCGGTCGTCGGGCGAGGTGCTCCTCGCCAGGCTCCGCGAGCGGGCCGCCTTCAACGCGCCCAACCACCCCTCGCTGCGTCACCCCTCGAACATCGATTCGCTCGGGTTCAACGGGGACAACGACAGCCGGGCGGGCCTGGACTCGGTCCTCTACCGCGAGACCGCGGGCGGGCTCGAACGCGACGGGCTGACCGACGAGATGGACGAGCGGCTGATCCTCGCCGCGGGGCTCTCGAACACCACGAGCGTCCGCAGCGACGTCTTCGCCTGCTGGTTCCTCATCGCCGGGTACACCCGCCAGGACTGCGAGAATCTCTCGGCGGACGACCCACTGGTCCCGAGCTTCCAACGCCGGTTCTTCATGATCGTGGACCGGACCAACGTCACCCGCGAGGGGCAGAAGCCCAGGATCCTCGTGTTCCGCGAGTTGCCCGTGGCCCGCTAAGGCCCGAGCAAACGCCCCGGCGAGAAAATCGACCGGGAGCCGCAAGGCCGGCCCGGCGAGGGGACATCGATATCTGCCCGCCCGCGGCCCGGAAGGATGGCCCGCCGGGAGGGAGATCCAAGAGGGGAGGTCGGCCGGAGCGCTGGATACACGCCCCGGCCGGCTTCATGCGCGGGGCAGACCTTCGGCCCCTATGATCGGCGGCACAGGGTGTAGCTCAGCTTGGTAGAGCGCCTGGTTTGGGTCCAGGAGGCCGCTGGTTCAAATCCAGTCACCCTGATTCTCGGCCCGGGATCCGATTACTTGAGGTCCCGCCCGCGGACGCCGTCGCGCGTGGCCCAGAAGTGGGCGGGCTGGCCGTACTCCCAGACGAAGCCTTGCGGGGCGCCGTAGTAGAGAAACCCGGCCATCTCGTTCTCGCCGGGGTTCCAGTTGCCCGAGGGCTGCCAGAGTTTGTCGGGCGGGCGGCCGCCGGTGAAGTCGGTTTCTTCGATGACGTCTCGCGTGGTGACGGACTTGGCGCTCCCGTCGACGAGGGCGACGCAAGGCTGGGCGTCGCGGGTGTTCCACTGGGGCTGCTTGGGCTGGACGAAATCCTTGTTCTCGAAGAGGATGACCTTACGGTCGGGCTGGAGGAGGTCGCCGATGCGGTTGCGCTTGATGTGGTACTTACGGACGGCGATGCTGGCGGGGCGGGTGGTCTCGGTGAAGCGGTCGGGCGTCTGCCAGAAGACGGGCGGGTACCAGTAACTCCCGGGGAAGATCCACTCGAACCAGTTCTGGGCGCCCTGGTCGTTGTTGTCGCGGAGCCAGTCGAGCATCGCGCGGTCGCCCGGGGCCACCATCGCGCGGACGCGGGAGATGTTCTTGTCGTCGGCGTAGAACGTGTGCGCGGCCCAGTGGTACCCGTACGACTCGGACCCGCTCGTCCCGCCCAGCCGCCCGCCGTAGGCCCACCCGTAGATGTTCGGCGGCGGGGTGATGTAGACCCACGGGTCGTTGTACCCGCGGGCGGGGTCGATCTCGAAGGGGTTGACGAACGAATCCTTGTACGTGTTGATGTACCCGTGCATGAAGCCCACGAGCGTGTGGAGGTTGGCCAGGCTCTGGGTCTTGCGGGCCGAGGCCCGCGCCTTGCCCAGCGCGGGCAGCAATAGCCCGATCAGCAGCGCGATGATCGCGATCACGACGAGCAGTTCGATCAGGGTGAACCCGCGGCCACGCGACACGTTCTTCACCTTCATGGCTTGTCTCCGCACGGCGTCCCCACGCCCCGCCCGGCCCACGATCCAAAGATCGGGACGATCACCGAGAGAACCCCGGCCTCCTGAGCATACCACAGCCCCGGGTCCCGTCCAACCCCGCGCGTCAACCCCCCAG
Organism: Phycisphaeraceae bacterium; assembly: GCA_015200025.1. Taxonomy (GTDB): domain Bacteria; phylum Planctomycetota; class Phycisphaerae; order Phycisphaerales; family UBA1924; genus UBA2396. The sequence continues at coordinate 3,339,247 of CP054186.1, forward strand.
CCTCGGACGCGGCTTCCACCGGACCCGGCCGGCCCGTAGACTCGCGTACCTCCCCCGGCCGCCGAGCATGAAACGCCCTCCTTTCGATCCATCCAAGACCGCGGCGTCTCGCCGAACGGGCCTGTTCGCCCGGCAGAACCCGCCCGGGGAGCCCCCAGCGGCTGTTCCGGACGCGGGTGGAGGGGGGGGCCTCCCGCCCGGCTCACCCGCGGAAAGCCCCCCGCCCGAGCGGGCCCTGTCGGTCTCGGACCTGGCGGAACGGATCGACGCGGCCCTGCGGACCGGGACACCCTCGAAGGTCCGTGTCCTGGGCGAAGTCAGCGGCTTTAAGGACCGTACACACTGGTACTTCGACCTCAAGGATGCCGAGGCGGTGGTCTCGTGCGTGATGTTCGCCGGGGCGGCCCGCAAAGCCTCGGCGACGGCCGCCCCGCCCGGTGGGCGTTGGACGCCCGAGAATGGGCAGGCGGTGGTGGTGACCGGGCGTGTGGAGTTCTACGCCAAGTCGGGGCGGGTCTCGTTCATCGTCGAGCGGATCGAGCCCGTGGGCGCCGGCGCGCTGGACCTGGCCTTCCGCCGTCTGTGCGACGAGCTGCGGGCGTTGGGCTGGTTCGACGTGGGCCGCAAGCGGCCGCTCCCCTCGTTCCCACGCCGGGTCGCGGTCGTGACGAGCCGGACCGGGGCGGCGTTGCAGGACGTGCTGGTGACGATGCGTCGGCGTTGCCCGGCGGTGGGGGTGCTGGTCGTCGACGCCCGGGTGCAGGGCGAGGGGGCCGCCCCCGAGGTCGCGCGGGCCATCGACGAGGTCTCGGCCCGCGCGGCGGAACTCGGCGTCGACGCGGTGCTGGTGACCCGCGGCGGGGGGAGCAAGGAAGACCTCTGGGCCTTCAACGAGCGCGAGGTCGCCCGGGCGATCGTGGCGTGCTCGGTGCCCGTGGCCGCCGCCATCGGGCACGAGACGGACACCACGATCGCGGAACTGGTCGCCGACGAGCGGTGCGCGACCCCGACGCAGGCGGCGATGAGGCTCACCCCCGACGCGTCGGCCTTGGCGTCGCAGGTGGATTCGGCGTCGCGCCGTCTGTGGGACCTGCTGCGACGCCGGCTCGCGCTCGAGTCACAGCGCCTGGCGTCCCTGGCCCGCCACCCGGCGATCGCCGACCCCGGGCACGCGGTCGATGCGGCGTCGGCCCGCCTCCGCGCGGGTGAAGCCGCCCTCCACGCCGCGATGCGGGAGAGGCTCGGCGACGACGCGCTCCGGGCCGTCCGCGCGGGCGCCGCGATCGAACGGCTCCGTCCCGGCGCGCTCCTGGCCCGGTCCATCGCACGCCTCGACTCGCTCGCGCGGCGCCTCGACGCCGCCCCGGCCTCGAAAGTCGCTTCGGCCCGAGAGCGTCTGGCACGCTCCGCCGACCGCCTCGCCAGGGTCATGCCCGCGGCGCTCGCCCGCGACCGGTCGAGGACCGACGCCGTCGAGCGGCATCTCGGGGCGGTCAGCCCGCTCCGGGTGCTCGAGCGGGGGTTCTCGATCACCACCGACGCCGACGGGCGAGTGGTGCGCGACCCCTCGGCGGTCAAGCGTGGGGACGTGATCGACACCCGGGTCGCCATGGGTGAGATCCGGTCTCGGGTTGAGGGGACCGCCCCGGGCGACGCCACAACTCCCGCGGCCGCTCGCCCGGACACGCCGACCCGGCGGAAGCCTTCACCGCGTCATCCAGCGGGCAATCCCAGTGAGCCGCCGTCGTTGTTCGGGCCCGGCTGAACCGGGCCGGGTCTATTTGATCTCGCGGACCATGATGTTGGCGAACTCGATGGCGTCGCCGTGGTGCTGGAGCGCGATGGGCCCGGACGCGGGCACGCCGGGCAGCCTCGCCTGGTCGATGACGAGCTGGTCGTTGAGCACGACGGTGAGCCGGTCGCCCTTCATCGTGATCCGGTAGCGGTTCCACTGCCCCGGCGGGCGGTCGGCGCGGACCTTGGGTGTGCAGGCGGCCCCGACGTCCGCCGGCGTCTCGGGGTCGGTGCGGTAGCCCCAGACCTCGCCCGAACCCACGGGCCAGCACCAGATATTGACCTGCGCCTTGGACGAGCCGCGGAGGTAGATCCCGCTGTCGCCGTGGTCCTTGATGCGCTCGGTGACGATCGCGCCGTCGGGGCCGGTCTGGTGTGTTCCGTCGGGGAGGATGACGGGGACGTCGAGGTCGCGTTTGGGCTTGTCGGGCAGACGCCAATCGACGATCAGCTCGAAGTCCGTGAACGAGCGCTCCGTCCACAGGTCGGGCGCCACGCCGTCGTACGCGAGGACCCAGTCCCGCGGCGACCAGCTCCCCGCGTGCTCGGGCGTGACCTTCCATCCCGCGAGGTCGACGCCCGTGTAGAGCGGCTCGAAGCCTTCGTCGGCCGAGGCCACCAGCGACGGCGCGAGCGGCTCGGGGCTCGACGGGAGCGGCTTGATCCGGATACTCCTGAAATCGATCGGCGTCCCCTCGCTCTCCAGGCAGATATACCCCTTGCGCGGGGTGATGCTGTGCCCACGCGTGACGACCTTCCCGTTGACGGCCAGCGAGATCGACCCGTTCTCGCACACGACGCGGTAATGATTCCACTCGGGGCTAGGCCTCATGCGCCGCTCGGTGGGGTAGGCGCGGCTCCCGCCGTTGGGCCGGCCGTTGATGGGCGTCATCACCGCCCCGTGGATCGGGAAGATGTCCCCGTCGCTGGTGTACCAGTCGGCCTCGGCGCCGATCATGACCTGCACCTCGACGGACCGCGAGAAAGGCACGCCCCGGGCCGTGACGGCGTCCGACCAGACGAACAGCCCGGCGTTGCCCGGGCTCTGCAGGTGGCGCCATTCCATCTCGAGCACGAAGTTCTCGTACATCCGCTCCGAGCGCAGGATGCCCGTGGGCTTGCCGGTACACCGGATGATCGGCTCGCCGCCCTCGTCACGACCGACCGTCCACGTCGAGGGGGCGGTGTTGACGTTGACCCACCCGGCGAGGTCATCGCCGTTGTACAGGGCGACGAACGCCGGGTCGTTGTCGCGGTACGTGCGCACGTCCGGGCCCGTGCTGACCTTCCACTCGCCGGGCTTGAGCCGGTCGGTCCGGAAGGGCGCCACGGGGAGCCCCTCGCGGCTGAACAGGTTCGTCTCGCAAGCGTCGCACCAGGCGTACCGGGCGTGCACGGGCGCCGGGACCGCCGCGGCGCTGAGCACCACCGTCGATCCCTCGATCGTCGCCTCGGCCCCGTGAAAGACCCCGTCGTCCCCGGCGAGTTGGAAGTGCCGGGGAGGCCCGCCGCGCGAGATCAGCCCGCCGGGCGCATCATCGAAACGCACGACCGCCCGACCACCCCCGAGCGACATCGAGCCCAGCGTGGGGCTCTTGGCCGTGAACCCGCCGGACCCGTACACCTCCGAGAGCGCCAGGAGCCCCAGACGCCGGCCGACCTCGCGCTTGTTCGCGGGGTGGATGTCCAGCGGGTTGCCCACGTCCATCGTGACCACCATCCCCGTGCTGGGGAGCGAGAGCGCGGCGGCCTGGGCCTCGCGGAGCAGGGCCGTCTCGCCCCGGTCGCCCGCGTAACGGAACGGCGCGATCTGGACGAAATAGAACGGCAGACCCGGCCGTTCGAAGATACGCCGCCAGTCCTCGATCATGCGGGGGAACAGGCTCGTGTAGCGGGCGTGGCTCGTCCGGTTGCTCTCGCCCTGGTACCAGATCACGCCCGAGAGCCCGTAGGGGACCAGCGGCGAGATCATCCCGTGGTACAACGCCGAGGCGGTGTTGGGGGAGACCTCGGCCGACGCGGGGAAGGGCGGGAGCGAGCCCGCGTCCTTGCCCTTCATAAATCTCCACGCGCCCGCGAGGGGCACCGGGGCAAGGCCCGGCTTCGCGGCGGTGAGCGCCATCACGCCCGCCTCGCCGTGGAACCCGCCGGGACCGCCCGTGTCGAGCACGCGCACCGCGATCACGTTGAGGCCGGCCTTGAGCACACCTTCGGGGACGACGTACGACCTTGGGACGTTCCACCGTCCGTCGTCGTGCGTCGAACCGACCTTCACGCCGTTGATGGACGCCGTGTCCCGGTCGTCGATGGGCCCGAGCGTGAGCGTCGCCGCGGCCCCCTCCCACCCGGCGGGGAGGTCGATCGCCCGGCGGTAATAGACCACGCCGTCGAAGCCCGCCAGGTCGCCCGCGAACAGCCCGGGCAGCGTCGCGCCGGCCCACGCGGCGTCGTCGAACCCGGCGCTGTTCCAGCCCGCGGGCACGCCCGAGGCCCGGTCGAGCCCGTCCCACCACGCCGACTGGCGAGCGGCCGACAGCCCGGCGCGCTGGTTGGGGTCGCGCAGCGCCCGCATCGTCGCGAGGTCGTCGGCCAGGTCCGGGTACGTCGCGAGCGTCGTCTCGGGTGTCCACGCTTCGACGCGCGTCCCGCCCCAATCCGCCGCGATGATCCCCACGGGCACCCCGAGTTTCGCGTGGAGGTCGCGCGCGAACGCGTACGCCACGGCGCTGAACCCCGGGACGTTCGCCGGCGTGCCCGCGGCCCAGGCCCCGGCGACGTCCGCCGCGGGGTGGAGCGAGATCGTGTTCTCCGCGGCGAAGAACCGGACTCGGGGAAAATCGGCGGCGGCGATCTCCTCACGGGCGCCCGACGACCGCTCGACCGGCCACTCCATATTCGATTGACCCGACGCGAGCCAGACCTCACCGATCAGCACGCCCGAGACGGTCCTGGCCGTGGCGCCCTTGAACTCGATCCGGTGCTCCTCGCCCGAGCCCGCGGGCGTGCGCACGCGGGCCCGCCACACCCCGTCCGGGCCGGTCGTCGCCGTTGCGGGCGTCGCCCCGGGCCACGACGGGGTGATCGTGACCGCCTGCCCGGGCGTATCCCAGCCCCACAGGGCGACCTCGGCCTGCTGGCGGAGGACCATGCCGTCGGAGATCACCGCGGGGAGGCGGAGGTCCGCCCACGCCGCCGCGCACCCGAGCGTCAGGGACGCCGCCATCGTGAACCGTCGCATGAACATCGCATACCTCCGTGCCTGTCTCTGGTGAATCCGGCCGAGTGGGGGGTCAGGGGGTGTACCGCGCGTCGGTCCATTTCGCGTCGCTGGCGGCGCTGGCGACGGTCCGCTCGATGAAGTGGACTCCGCGGGCGCCGTCCTCGACGGTGGGGTAATCCGGGCCCGGCGTGCCCCTCATCGCCGCGAACGCCGCCCGGTACACGTTGGCGAAGGCCTCGAAGAACGCCTCGGGGTGCCCCGCCGGCAGCCTCGTCGCCCACTTCGCGTCGTCGCACACATAGGCATTCCCGCGGCGGAGCACGCGGTCGGGCCCCCCCATGGTCCGGTGCCACAGCTCGTTGGGCTCTTCCTGACGCCAGTCGAGCGAGCCCTCGGTCCCGAAGACGCGGAGGCGCAGGTCGTTCTCGTGCCCGATCTCGATCTGGCTCGCGACGAGCACGCCGCGGGCCTCGCCGTCGGCCGCCGGCCCGGCGAGCCGCAGCAGCAGGTTCGCGTCGTCGTCGAGCCGCCGACCGGGGACGAACGACGTCAGGTCCGCGCAGACCGAGACGGGCTCGAGGCCCGTCACGTACCGCGTCAGGTGCTCGGCGTGGCTCCCGATGTCCCCGATGGCCCCGCCGGCCCCGCTCCGCGACGGGTCGGTCCGCCAGTCGGCCTGCTTCTGGCCCGTGCCCTCCAGGTTCGACGCGAGCCACCCCTGGTGGTACTCGACGATGACTTTCCTCACGCGCCCGATCTCGCCCGAGGCGACCATGTGGCGTGCCTGCCGGACCATCGGGTACCCCGAGTAGTTGTACGTCACCGCGAAGACCTTCCCCCCGCGGCGTTGCGCCCCGATCAGCCCTCGCGCTTCCTCCGTCGTCCGGCACAGCGGCTTATCACACACCACGTGGAAACCCGCTGACGCGAACGCCCCGGCCACCTCCGCGTGGGCATGGTTGGGCGTTACGATCGACACCACGTCGATCCGCTCGCCCTCGGGCAACGCCCGCTCGCCCTCGAGCATCTCACGCCACGTCCCGTAGTTCCGCCGATCCTCCAGACCGAGCTCCCGCCCCGATGCCCGGGCCTTGTCGGGCGTCGACGAGAGCGCCCCCGCGACGAACCGGCACCCGTGGTCCAGGCACGCGGCCGTCCGGTGCACCGCCCCGATGAACGCCCCCTTCCCGCCCCCGACCATCCCCATCTTCAGCACACGGTCCATCGCCGGCGGCCTCCCTCAGCGTTTCTTCTTCTCGAACGCCGCGTCGAACGCCGCCGCGGCCGGGCGGAACTGCACCCGCCGGACAAAATCGCAACTCTCGCGGGCCCCGTCCTCGCGGTCCATCCCGGGGTCTTCCCACTCGACGCTCAAGGGGCCGCGGTACCCCGCGCGGTTGAGCGCCCGGATGATCTCCTCGAAGTTCACGTGCCCGCGGCCCACCGAGCGGAAATCCCACCCGCGCCGCGGGTCGCCGAAGGGCAGGTGGCTCCCCAGCACGCCCGATTCGCCCCCGCCGTACAGCACGGCGACGTCCTTCATGTGCGCGTGGAAGATGCGCCCCGCGAAGCGGTCGATGAACCCCGCCGGGTCGATCCCCTGCCAGAGCAGGTGCGAGGGGTCGAAGTTGAACCCGAAGGCCGGGTGGTCCCTCACGGCGTCGAGCGCCGCCCTCGCCGTGTGCACGTCGTAGGCGATCTCCCCGGGGTGAACCTCCAACGCGAACCGCACCCCCTCCCGCTTGAACACGTCGAGGATCGGCCCCCAACGCTCGGCGAAATCGCGGTACCCCGCCTCGACTTCCGCCGGGCCCGTCGGCGGAAAGAAATACCACTTGCCCCAGATGCTCGACCCGGTGAACCCGTTGACGACCGTCACCCCGAGCCTCGCGGCGGCCCGCGCCGTGTCCTTCATCTCCTCCGCCGCTCGGCGACGAACGCCCTCGGGCTTCCCGTCGCCCCAGACGCGGGCGGGGAGGATGGCCTTGTGCCGCGCGTCGATCGGGTCGCACACCGCCTGCCCGACCAGGTGGTTCGAGACCGCCCAGCACGAGAGCCCGTGCTCGCCCAGCAAGGCCCACCGACCCTTCACATACGACGTGTCCTTGAGCGCCTTTGCGACCTCGAAGTGATCGCCCCAGCAGGCCAACTCGAGCCCGTCGTACCCGAACCGCGAGGCCTTGCCCGCCAGCGTCGCCAGCGGCAGGTCGGCCCATTGCCCCGTGAACAGCGTGACCGGTCGCCCCGCTCCGGCGGGCTCCCGGACCGGATTTGATTTCTTCGCCATAGGCCCGCCACGATACCACACCCGGGGCGACGCGTCCGGGGAGGGATGAAGGCTACCGCAGCACGATCGTGAGCCTGACCGTGACGCCGCCCGGGTACTCGCGGCGGAACGACGCCATCGAGCGGGCCGCCACCTCCCAGCGGTACAGCGCGTCCTTGATCGGCTCGTCCCAGTCCGTGTGCCCCGTGCTCAGGAGGCGGCCGGTCCGTTCGTGCCGCGCGAAGGCCACCCGGGCGACCTTCCCGTCGGGGCGGAACGTCAACTCAACCACCGGGTTCCTCGGCGTGAGCGTCAGCCTCGTGACCTCGTTGACCTTCCACAGCACCGTCTTGAGCTCGACCCCCTTCAAAGCCGCCGGGCGGCCCGGTTGATACACCGCCGTGGGGGTCGGTGTGGCCGACGCCGCCGTCGCCTGCTTGTCGTCCATGATGCCCGGCTTGCCGCCCGCGCCGGCGTCCCGATCCTCATCACCCTCGCCCGAGCCCTCCGCACGATCTCGCGCCGGCGGGGTGTCCGCCCGTGGTTCAGGCATCGGGGCGGGTGCAGGCACGGGAGCCTTCGGCGTCGTTGTTGGGGTACCCTCGGCACGGTCAGTCTCGGGCGACGCGTCGATCGACACGACCGACGCCATCGGCCAGAGCGATCGTGTCAGCGCCTCCCGCACCGCCTCCGCCACATCCGCCGCCTCGTCGCCGTCCTCCGCCTTCCCCTCGTCGGAATCGTCCCGCGTATCGGTGCGGGCTGGCGTCACCGGCGTGCCCTCGTCCGGCGTGACGGGTTGGGGCTCCGCGGCGTCCCACGCGGTGGGATCCACCGGGAGCAACGACTCCGGCAGGATCTCCGGCGACGCCACCGGCGGCGCGAGCTCTCGCCCACCGGGTGTCGCCGCCGGCTCGGGTGGCTCGGCGGGCAGCATGGGGGGCGATGTCGGTGCCGCGGCCGGCGCGACGGGCGGCGGCGTCGGCGTGGCCGGCGTAGGTTCGGCCGGCGCCCGCGCGGGCTCCCGGTCGGTCGTGGACGCGTCCGTCGCCGGTGCCGGCCCACCGGCCCGCGTGGCCGTCGGACCGCCCGGTGTCGCGTCCGTCACGTCCGCCTGATCGATCGTCGCCCTCGGGGCGGAATGCGGCGTGGGATCCTCGAACCCGATCCATCCCTTCGCGGTCTCGATCCCACGCTCGATCCCGAGCCCGATCGTCGGCGTGGGCTCGGGCTCCGGCGGCGGCTCGGACGCTGGAGGAGGAGGTGGTGGTGGGGGGGGGGGCGGATCCGGCGTATCCGCCGACGCGGGTTCGGGGAGAGCGGGAGAGGGTTCGACCCCGGCGTTGATGGAATCGCTCGTGGGGGTCGGCGCGGAGAGATCGAGCCACGCCCCTTCTTCGCCTCGAACGCGGCCCGACGCCGTCGCCCCGGGGCCCTCGGCCCACGCCAGCCTCAACCAGGCCGCACCGCCCGCGTGCACCACCAGGCTCACCGCCAGGCCAACACCGATCGACGGGATCACCCGTTGCGGAGCCTGCAAAATGTCCCGAGTTTCACCCACGGTTGACTCGGTCCATCGTACGTTCGGCCCGTGCCGCTCGATCGTCCGATGGCGAATGCCTACCGAACATCGCGGGCGTAGGTCATCCCGGCCCATTCCGTCGGGCGGCCCGCGCGGAGGTCTCGGGCCGCTTCGCGCATGATCCCGCCGACCAGCCAGGAGCCCACGGGCATGAGCCACGCCGTCCACCACGGGCCGTGCCCCAGGCGGACGACCCAGAGCATCGCCAAGGTCCACGCGATCAACCCCGCCGCGCCCGCCAAGATCACCGCGGGCCGCAAGTCTCCACCGGCCCCCAGAGCGCCCAGGACAACGGCCGCCAGCGCGATCATCGGGAGCAGCGAGTCCACCGCGCGCGTCCGCCGGGCCAGGCCCAGGAGCCGACCCGCCCGACGGTTCGCCGCCTCGGTGTAGATCCGTTTCCACCCGCGCCGGAACTCCGCCCACGAGTGGTACATCCGGCAGACGAGCATCCCGTCGGCCAGGTACACCCCGCTCGTCATCCCGAAATACTCCGCCACCCGAGCGAAGCGGATGTCCTCGAGCAGCTCCCCGCGCACCTCCCAGTGCTGCCCGCACCGCACGTACGCGTCCCGCGTGAACATCATGAACTGCCCGTTGGCGAACGCTCGCCGACCCTCGCGCAGGTTCGCCCGCAGCAGCGGGTACTGGCGCATCAGTTCCAGCCCCGCCGCGGGCTGGGCCGCCCGCTCGAACCACCGCCCGTGCGTCAGCGTGCTCACCAGGCTCATGAAGTCCAGGCCTCGAGACGAGGCCAAGGCGACCGACGCGCTCACCAGGCGCGGATCAAAGAGCGTGTCCGCGTCGGCGAAGAGGATGTAGTCGCTGTTGAGCGCGTCCCCGTCGTGGACCCCGCGGTACGCCGCGTGAACCTTCCCCGACCACCCCGCCGGGCACTCGTCGATCCGGACGACCGCGAACCGCGGGTCGCCGCCGATGGCCCCCCGGGCGACCTCCTCCGTCCCGTCCGTGCAGCGGTCCAGCGCCAGGACGACGCGGAGGTTCGGGTGGTCCTGGGCCCGCAGCGTGGCGATCAGCCCCGCGATGACCGCCCGCTCGTTGTGCGCCGGGACGATCACGCAGACCGACGCCCCGGGCGGGCTCGCGCGGGCCAGGGCGACCCCGTCACGCGGCGTCGGGAGCGTGCGCACCGTGCGGGCGATCCGCGCCAGGCCGAACGACCAGTAGGCCGCCAGCGCCGCGCCTCCGCACGCCGCCGCGCAACCCGCCAGATCGAGGAGTGTCGCCATCGTCTCCCGCCGCTCGCGTCCCGGCGTCGGGCGTGCAACCATAGACGCATGCCCGCCCGGCGTGCCGACCCCGTACGCGTCCTGACTTCGGCGAAAGCCCGGCTCATCGACCGCCTCGCCGTGCGTCGGTACGCCATCCCCTCGATCGTCCTCATGGAGAACGCCGCGAGGGCCCTCGCGTCCGAGGCCCTCGCCATGCTCGCGGGCGTCCCAAAGCCCAGGGTGGACCTCTACTGCGGCCCCGGGAACAACGGCGGGGACGGATTCGCCGCCGCACGCCACCTCCACAACGCCGGCGTCCGTGCCCGGGCGATCCTCCTCGCCCCCGCGCGGGCGGTCGCCGGCGACGCCGCCGTCAACCTGCGGATCCTGCGCCGCATGAAGTCGGTCGAGGTGCGCGCGTTCCCGCGTGCGCCGGGGCGCACCCCGGACCTGATCATCGACGCGATCTTCGGGACCGGGTTGACCAGGCCGCTCGGGGGGAGATACCTGCTCGCGGCCGAGCGCATCGCGCAGCACCGGTCCGGCGGCGCCGTGGTCCTCGCGGCGGACGTCCCCTCGGGGCTCCACGCCGATCTGGGCGAGGTCCTGGGGCCGTGCGTGCACGCCGACGCCACGGTGACCTTCGCGGGCACCAAGCCGGGGCTCCTGATCTCACCGGGGCCGGCGGGAAGGGTCGTGGTGGGCGATATCGGGGTTCCACGGGCATTGGTCGAGGATCTGACAACCCTGTTCCGTCGGTCCGCGAACCCCGGGCGGCGTGCCCGGGGGGCGGGGCAGGGCGGGGTGGGCTGACGTGAGGCGTCCGTCCGCCCGATGATGAATCGGGAACCGTGGCGAGATCCTCGGCGCATGGGCATTGGGGGAGCGTCTGGGATATCGGACGCCATAGACGCACGTAGCCGGATCGGCGGTGAGGGGAGTGGGGGTTGGTGGTGGGGGTTGGTGGTGGGGGGGCGAGGTTGCGAATGGTCAGCAAGATCGAACAAGACCATCAGCGGTTCAAGCAGATTATCCACGGGAAGATCCGCAAGGACCTGCGCAAGTTTCTCTCGCGGGGCGAGTTGATCGGGCGAGAGGGCAAGAAGTTTGTCTCGATCCCCGTCCACGACATCGACATCCCCACCTTCCGCTACGGGGACAACCAGGGCGGGGTCGGGATGGGCGAGGGCGGCGAGGGGCAGTCCGGGAGCGGCCCCGGCCAGGGTGGCGAACAGGAGGGGCGGCACCTGCTCGAGGTCGACGTCACCCTGGACGAACTGGCCGACATCCTCGCCGCCGAGCTGAGCCTCCCCAGGATCAAGCCCCGCGGGCAGCACCGCATCACGACCGTCCGCGACAAGTACAGCGGGATCCGCCCCGTGGGCCCCGCGGCGTTGCGACATTTCAAACGCACTTACCGCGAGGCCCTCAAACGCCACATCGCGGCGGGGACCTACGACCCCGACAACCCCGTGGTGATCCCGATCAAGAACGACCTGCGGTTCCGCTCGTGGAACGAGGTCAAAAAGCCGCAATCCAACGCCTGCATCGTCTACATGATGGACGTGTCGGGCTCGATGGGCGAGGAGCAGAAGGAACTGGTCCGCCTCGAGGCGTTCTGGATCGACACCTGGCTCCGCAGGAACTACGAGGGCGTCGAGAGCCGCTACATCGTCCACGACGTCAAGGCCGCCGAGGTCGACCGCGCGACGTTCTTCTCCGTCAAGGAGGACGGCGGGACCAGGATCTCCTCGGCCCTGGTCTGCTGCAAGGAACTCCTCGACCAGCACTACGACCCCGGCGACTGGAACACCTATCTCTTCCACTTCTCCGACGGGGACAACTCTTCCGACGCCGACAACCGCCTCTGCGTCAAGCTCATCGACGAGGAACTCCTGCCCCGCTCGAACATGTTCGGCTACTGCCAGGTCACCAGCGCCTACGGCTCGGGCTCGTTCCACGGCGTGCTCGCCGAGGCGTTCAAGGACGGTCGGGCCGATGAGCTCGGCCCCAAGGTCGTCCTCTCGAAGGTCAACGGGAAAAACGACATCCTCGAGTCGCTCCAGACCTTCTTCCGCCAGGGCCGCTGACCCTCCCGCCCGTCGGGTTGAATCCCTCGGCGCGTCCACGCCGTACCATCTCCCGGAGGCACGGTGATCATCTTCTCGATCTACACCCTGATCACGTGGTGGGCCGCGTTCCGCGGGCGCCGGCGGTGGTCGGGCCTCGCCGCCGTCGTGGCCGGGACCTCGGGCATGGGCCTGGTCTACGTCGTCCTGCGGGCCCTGGGGGAACACGGGTTCCTCGCGATCCCGATGGCCGAGATGCTGCTCCTGCCCTACGCGGGGTTGCTCCTGGTGGTCGGGCTGTACATCGTCGCCCTCCCGCGCCGCGCCGAGACCCCCACGTGCGGGCGGTGTTTCTACGACCTCACCGACCACGACCCGGGCGACGCCTGCCCCGAGTGCGGCTCCTCGGGCTCAAGGATCCCGGCCGGCGAGCCCATCTACCCCTGGCGGCCGCGGGGCCTGCGCGCCCCGTGCATCCCCGCGCACGCCCACGCGCCGGCCACATACTTCAACTCGGGTCTGCCCGCGCCCCAAGTCGCCCTCCCGGCGCTGACGCCCGACGCTTCACCAATGCCCGTGCCCGAACCGGGGCCGTCGGCGGTCCGGCCTGACCTCGCCCACGCCACGATCCCCGCCCCGCTGTAGCCGGCCTGTCTCACCGGTTCACCCCGTCGCCACACGGTAGAGCACCCCGAGCAGCAGCACGCACGCCGGGAGCCCCGCGATCAGGATGACCTGAAGGATCAAGAGCCGTCCCGGTTCGAGCGGCTTCACGCGGGCCACCGCCCGGGCCTCGGCCCCCTGACCCACCAAGTCGTCCTGCCCGGCGAGCCAATAGACCGCCGATTCGAGCAACTGCACGTTCGCGCCCGCCGCGGCGAAGTCCTCGAGCGAGGCCTGACCCTGCCGGCGCATCTCCTCGACCGACTCGGCGAAGACGAGCCACTCGTTGCTCCCGACGACGACCAGGCGCTGCGCTCGCCCGTGCCCCGGGCGCTCGCCCGCGGCCACGACGCACCAGGGACCCCCGCGTTCGTCCTCGTTCTCGTTGAACGCGGGGGGATCTTTGACGAAGTCGCGCTCGGCCCGCGGGATTTGCCGGAAGGGCCGCCACCGTGATTCGAGCCACCACCCCGCGCCCCGGCCCGCCGTCGCCACCTCCCACCCCGGCGCGATCGTCGCCCCGCCCTCCGCCGGCGCCGAGCCTTCGATCGGGACCGCCCACGGGATCCTGATCGGGAGGCCGCGGATCGAATCGGCGATCGCCGACGCGGGCCCGATCGCGCCCGCCGAAACGTCCGCCGTCACGTCCACGCGGGCCATGCGCCGGGGTCCGTCGTAGTCCTCCCGCATCACGACACGGTCCGAGGCCGCCCGAAGCCCGAAGAGGCCCAGGACCGCGTCGGCGGGGTCGGGCTCTTTCGAGATCGGGACGATCGACGCCCCGACGCTGACGAGGAGGCTCGCGCCCTCGCGGGCGAGGGCCCCCATCGCCGCGCCCATCATCCGCGCCCGCTCGATCCCGGGCCTGTCGTCGGGCGAGGTCGCGGGCAGGGCGTTGTCCGGGAATCGCGCGACCCACACAACGGGCCGGTCGCCCGAGGGGTTGAGGCCCGTCAGGTCGGGCCGGGTCGGGTCGCGCATCAGGTCCCACTCGACCACGTCGGCGCCCAGCGACGCGAACCTGCGTTTGGCGTTCTCGTACATCCGCAGACGCCGGCCGCCCAGCAGGGGTTCGCACCCCGCGAGGACGACGATGGGGGTCTTGGGGTTGGTGAGACGGGCCAGTTCGCGCGCGATCACGACCTCGGCCTGCCGCCTCGCGTCGGCGCGGCCCGCACCGACGCCCGCGCCCAGGACCGCCTCCACGGGCAACGCCCGCACCAGCCCGGGCTCGTCGCCCCGCGTGGGCCCGACGAACAGCACCGCCGCCGTCACTCGGAGCACCTCCGCCGCCGATTCGCTCCCCGTGGGCTTGATGCTCAGCGCCGTCTCCGACGCCGCGTCGATGAACTCGCGCCGGGCACGGATCGCCTCGGCGGCCGCGGCAAGTTCCGAGCCCCCCGCGCCGCCCGGGGCCGCGTCGATCACCCGCAACGAGTCTTCGAGCCTCACCAGCGCCGACGCGACCGGGCCCAGCACCGAGGCCATCACGCGTGCGGCGGCTCCCGGCGCGGGGATCACGACCCCGCCCTCGGCCCGTGCGAGTTCTCCCTCGGCGCGCCGGGCCGCCTCGCGAAGCTGCCGGGGCCACGAGGGCATCTCCAGCAGCATCCGCTCCGCCTCCGCCAGCGCCCGCGCCGGCGTCACGCCGCGATCGCCCGCCAGTGTGAGCGCCCTCGACACGCCCGGGATCAGCGATTCCTCGGCGTCCGCCGCCGCACGCTCGCACACCGCCATCACCCCGCGCACCACCCGCTCGCGGTCCCGCGTCACCGCCGCGTCACGCCCGGCCAACTCGCCCAGCAAACCCAACGCCCGCTCCTGCCCCCCGGGGCGGCCCACGTCGATCATCGACCACGACGCCGACCCGCCGCTCTCCGCCGCGAAACGCTCCAGCACGTCGCGCACGCTGGCCTTCGAGGCGGCGTCGATCCCCGACAGGTCGCCCACGACCGCGATCGTGGCCTCGCCCCCGCCCGAGAGGGCCGAGGCGATCGCACGCGAACGCGGGCTGAGCTGGTGTTCCCCGGTGGCGGTCAGGTCAAACCGCCGCGAGAACGACGACGCGAGAACATTGAGCAGGACCGCCGAGACGATCGACGCGAGCCCGACGACCCCCGCGACGAGCCCGAAACGAAGCCGCCCGGTCGAGCGAGTGCTCACCGCCACCTCCTCGACGCGAGCGCCAGCGCCGACAGCACCACGAACAGGGCCGAGCCCGACACGAAATAGACCACGTGCGAGGTATCGACGACCCCGCGCGAGAAATCGGCCGCCCGCGGGTTGACCGCCACGCCCGCGAGCACCTCCCGCGCCCACGACCACCCCTCGCCCGGCGGGATCAGCGCCCCCAGCAACCCCGGGCCCGCCAGAAGCCCCAGGATCGAGAAAAACGCCAGCACGTACGCCAGCGTCTGGTTGCCCGTGAGCGTCGAGATGAGCAGCCCCACCGAGAGGTAGAACCCGCCCACCAGCATCAACGCGAGGTAGCCCGAGACGATCGGCCCGGGATCGGGCGCGGGGTCCGAAACCCAGACCAGGACCGCCGCGTGCGTCGCCGTCGGGAGGATCAGCACCGCCAGAAAGATCAGCCCGCCCAGGTACTTGCCCACGACGATCCCAAGGTCGCTCGCCGGCGAGGTCATCAGGGGCTCGATCGTGCCCGATCGCAACTCCTCGCTGATGAGCCTCATCGACACCGCCGGGACCACCGGCATCAGCAGCCACCCCGCGAAGGCGAAGAACGCCCGCATCGAGGCCGGTTGGTCCGGCGTCAGCGAGGTCGTCACCATCAGCAGCCCCGCGAGGAACATGAACAACGCCACGCACACCCACCCCACGGGCAGACGGAAAAACGACGCGACCTCGCGACGGGCGATCGTCAAGATCACGCTCACGCCCCACCCCCCAACGCCCCACCCCCCAACGCCCCACCCCCCGACAAACCCCGCGCCGCCGGGCCGCCCTCCGGGGTTGATTCGAGCAGGTGCATGAACACCCCCTCGAGCGTCGGCCTCTCCCGCGACACCTCGCGGGCCAGCAGCCCGGACGTGCGCAGGCTCCGGGCGATGGCCTCCCGAGCGTCCTCCCCCGACGGGCCCGACGCCCTTGCATACACCCACGCCCCGCGCGCCTCGGCCGACACGACCGTGAGCCCGGGCACCCGCACCAACGCCGCCCGCACCGCCCCGGCCGGGTCCTCGGACTCCGCTCGCACCTCGACCGTGTACGCCCCGGGGCCCCCGGTCCGCCCGATCAGGTCCGCCGGCGACCCGTCCGCCCGGACCTCCCCCCGGATCATCACGACGACCCGCCCGCACACCCGCTCCACCTCGGCGAGGATGTGCGAGCTGATCAGCACCGTCTTGGTTTTCCCCAGCTCCACGATCAGCCCGCGCATCTCGACCACCTGCGTCGGGTCCAGCCCGTTGCTGGGCTCATCGAGGACGATCACCTCGGGGTCGTGCAGGACCGCCGACGCCAGGCCCACCCGCTGGCGGTACCCCTTGCTCAGGTGCCCGATCCGCCGGTGAAGCACTTCACCCAGGCGGCACCGCTCCGCCGACGCCGACACCGCCGAGCGGCGTTCACGACGGTCCAGCTCGTACAGCCGAGCGCGGTAATCGAGGTACCCGCGGACGGACATCTCGGCGTACAGCGGGGCGGATTCCGGGAGGTACCCCAGGCGCCGGCGGGCCTGCGCGGACTGCTCGACCGTGTCGAACCCGGCGACGCGCACGCGGCCCCGGTCGGGCGGGAGGAACCCGGTAATCATGCGGATGGTGGTCGATTTCCCCGCCCCGTTGGGCCCCAGGAGCCCGACCACGCACCCCGGGGGCGCCTCAAAGGACACGCCCCGGACCGCCGCCACCCGCCCGTACGACCTGGCCACATCCTGCACGCTCAGCATCGCGGGTGGACGATAGCAAGCCCGGGCGCGCCGGGCGGGCCCCCCCGCTACACTCACGCCCGCACCGTGACGCCGGACTCGAAGAACCAGGAACGCCCCAGGCTGCTCGTCGTCGGCGACGTCCGCGTCCCGGCCGAACGCCTGCGCCACGCCCTCGAACTGACCTTCGAGGTCGAGTCGGTCCCCTCCGCCGGAGAGAAAGAACTCGCCCGGGCGCACCTCCTGCTCGCCTCCGCCGAGCAGTTCGCCGCCGGGCTCGACAGCCGCCCCGCCCCGCTGAGCGCCCTGCTCAACGCGATCGGCGAAGGTGTCTGCCTCTGCGAGGCCGACGGGGAGCCGCTCTGGGCCAACGACCTCTATAAATCATTCGAGCCCGACCTGCGGTCGCGGTTCCAGGCCCTCGCCGCGACCGCCGCCTCGTGGCTGGCCGAACGCCGCCGCGCCGGGGCCCGCGACTCGTCGTTCGCCCCCGAACCCTGGCGGGGCGAGCTGGACTCGGGCGCCCCCCCGCGCCACTTCGAGATCATCGTCGCCGCCGTCGATATCGGCGAGCCCCCGGACCTCGCCGACACCCTGGCCGTCTGGCCCCTCTCCCTGACGCTGGTCGTCCGCGACGTGACAGCGGCCCACCGCCTCCGCGGGCGCATGGACGCGATCGATCAGGCCGGGAGCGACCTGGTCCAGATCGACACCGAGGCCGTCCGCAACAAGAACATGATCGAGCGGCTCGCGATGATCGAGGGCAAGATCGTCGAGTCGGCCCGCACGCTCCTCCACTTCGACCACTTCGGGGTCCGGATCCTCGACGACCGCACCGGGCGGCTCGAACTGGTCATCAAGCACAACCTCCCCCCCGAGTACGACGCCTTCGACATCCGCCCGGGGACCGAGGGGCACGGGATCAGCGGGTGGGTCGCCGCCACGGGCAGGAGCTACCTCTGCCGCGACGTCTCGGCGGACGACCTCTTCCTCCCCGGGCTCACGGGCGCCCGATCGAGCCTGACCGTCCCCCTCAAGATGCACGAGAAGGTCATCGGCGTCATGAACGTCGAGAGCCAGGAGCCCGCCGCCTTTGACGACGACGACCGCCGGCTCGCCGAGATCTTCGCCCGCTACATCGCCATGGCCGTGCACACGCTCGACCTCCTGGTCGTCGAACGCACGATGACCAACCGGGCGATCGTCGGGCGCTTCGCCGACGAGATGAAGGACCCGCTGCAGGACATCTGCAACGAGGTCGACGTGCTCCGAGGCGTCGCCGAGGGCAGCCAGGCCCTGCTCCCCCACATCGACAAGATCCGCGCCGACGTCGAGGCCATCCGCCGACGCATGGCCGACGTCGCCGAGGGCCCGACCAACCTCCTGGGCGTCGAAAAAGCCCTGGCCGACCGCCGCGTGGACCCGCGCCTCAAGGGCAAACGGGTCCTCGTCGCCGACGACCAGAGCAAGATCCGCCGGATCATCGGCGACATTCTGAAGAACCGCGGGTGCCAGGTCACCCTCTGCGAGAACGGGTCCGAGGCCTTCGAGCGGATCGAGTCGGTCGCCCGCGGCGAATCCCCCCCCTTCGACCTGGTCCTCAGCGACATCATGATGCCCGACCACAACGGGTACGAGGTCTTCGCCGCCGCCCGAAAGATCATGCCCTTGGTCCCCGTCGTGCTCATGACCGGGTTCGGCTACGACCCCAACCACTCGATCGTCCGCGCGAGCCAGGAGGGGCTCCAGAACGTCCTCTTCAAGCCCTTCCCCATCGAACAGCTCGTCGACACCATCCGGAGGTCGATCGCCGACGACCAGGGCGCCACGCCGGGCTGAGCCCGCGTCGGGGCCGGTCCAAATTCACCCGCCGCACACCGACATTCACACCTCCAGCACAAGCCGCTGGGGGTCCTCGATGGCCTGCTTGATCTTCACCAGGAACTGCACCGCCTCGGCCCCGTCCACGATCCGGTGGTCGTAGCTCAGCGCCAGGTACATCATGGGCCTCACCGCCACCTGCCCGCTCCCCGCGGGGTGCTCGATCGGGCGGTTCTTGATCGCGTGCATCCCCAGGATCGCCGACTGCGGCGGGTTGAGGATCGGGGTGCTCATCAGGCTCCCGAACACCCCGCCGTTGGTGATCGTGAACGTCCCGCCCTGCATCTCCTCGAGCGTCAGCTTCCCGTCGCGCCCGCGCGTCGCCAGGTCCTTGATCCCCGATTCGATCCCCGCCACGCTCAGCCCCTCGCACCCCCGCAGCACCGGGACCACCAGCCCCTTGGGCGTGCTCACCGCCACCGCGATGTCGCACGACGCGTGACGCTCGATGAACAGCTTGCCCCCGTCCTCCACGATCGACGCGTTCACCAGCGGGAACGACCGCAGCGCCGAGACCGCCGCCTTGACGAAGAACCCCATGAACCCCAGCCCCACCCCGTGACGCTTCTCGAAGTCGTCCTTGTACGCCTTGCGCAGCGACATCACCGCCGACATGTCGCACTCGTTGAACGTCGTCAGCATCGCCGCCGTCCGCTGCGCCTGCACCAGACGCTGCGCGATCCGCGTCCGGATCGGGCTCATCGGCTCGCGCGTCGTCCCGCCCGACCGCCCGCCGCCCGCCGACGCGGCCGAGGGACCATGCCCCGACCCGTTCGCCGAGCCCGGCCTCGCCGCCACCAGCACGTCCGCCTCGCGCACCCGACCGCCCGGGCCCGTCGCGGGGACCTTCGCCAGGTCGACGTGCAGCATCTCCGCGGTCTTCTTGGCCAACGGCGTCGCCCGCACGTCCGCCTCCGCGGGTGCGCCCGCACGGGCCGGCGTCTTCGCCTCGACCGCGGCCGTGGCCGTCGCCGCGACGACCGGCGCGGAGGCGGGGGCCTTGGCCGATTCGTCCAACGAGCCCACCGCCTGACCGATGGTCACCGTGTCGCCTTCCTTGACCCGCTGGGCCAGCAGCACGCCCGCGCTGGGCGAGGGGACCTCCATGGTGACCTTGTCGGTCTCGACCTCCAGCAGCGTCTCATCACGCCGGACATAGTCGCCGATGTTCTTGGTCCAGCGGAGGACGACGCCGCTCGTCACGCTCTCGCCCGCCGCCGGGATCACGATATCAACCGCCATGCCGTGCCTCGCTGATCGTGGTGTCCATCACCGTGCCGCCTTCGCCGCGCCCGTGCCGCCCCGCCCGGTCGGGTTCTTCGCCCCTCCAGCTCCTCCGGCCCCGGGCCTGCCCGCGGGGGAAGGGGGAGGGGGAGTGGGGGTGGGGGTGGGGTTGGGGGTGGGGGCCGCGGACGACGCCCTGGGTGGCGTCACCGCCGCCGTCACGAGCGCCTCCTGGCTCTTCTTGAACGACGCCTCGGACCCCGTCGCGGGCGTGGGCGATGCCGCCCGGCCCATGTACCGCAGCGAGACCCCCATCCGCTCGCGCATGACGTCGGCAATATACAAGTACGCCCCCTGGTTCCGCGGCTCCTCCTGGACCCACACCCGCTCGGCCGACGCCGGGTACCGCCCGTCGATGGCCTTCGCCAACTCCGTGTGGAACGGGTACAACTGCTCGACCCGGACCATCGCCACGACGCCCGCGTCCACCGCCGACCCCAGCACCAGCCGCTTCTCGTGAAGGTCGTGGTATACCTTGCCCGTGCAGTAGATCACCCGCGAGACCCGCGAGGGATCGGTCACGTGCTCGTCGTCGATCAGGCACCGGAACGAGCCCCGCGTCAGGTCCTCGACCCCCGACGTCTCGATCCGAAGGAACTTCTTGGGCGTCATCACGATCAGCGGCTTGCGGAACCCGCGCCGCACCTGACGCCTCAGCACGTGGAACATCTGCGCGCCCGTCGTCGGGTACACGACCTCCATGTTGTGCTCCGCGCACAACTGCAGGAAACGCTCCAGCCGCGCCGAACTGTGCTCGGGGCCCTGCCCCTCCTGCCCGTGCGGCAGCAGCAGCACCAGCCCGCACCACCGCTCCCACTTCGCCTCGCTCGCCGCCATGTACTGGTCGATGATCACCTGCGCCGTGTTGCAGAAGTCCCCGAACTGGGCCTCCCACATCGTCAGGACACCCGGGGCCGAGCGGCTGTACCCGTACTCGAACCCCATCACCCCGTACTCCGACAACGGGCTGTCCCAGACCCGAAGCGCCGCACCGCCCGACGCCACCCCGTTGAGCGGCGTGAACCGCTCGTTCGACTTCTCGTCGCGGTAGACCGCGTGACGCTGCGAGAACGTCCCACGCCGGCAATCCTGCCCGCTCAGCCTCGCCGACGTCCCCTCCGCCAGGAGCGACCCGATCGCCAGCAGCTCCGCGTCCGCGTGCGAGACCCGCGCGCCAGGGGTCGCCAGCTTGGACCGCGACTCCATCAGCCCGCGCAGCTTCGGGTGCGCCGCGAACCCCTCGGGCACGCGTCCCAACGCCCCGCACACCTTCGCCAGCGAGTCGAGCGGGACCCCCGTCGACGGGCCGTCGAACGAGTACCCGCCCTCGATCCCCGCCCACGCGCCCCCGCCCGGGGGCGTCACGGGCTTCACCGGCGTCTTCCGCGCCGAGTCCTGCGCCGCGTCGAGCGCCGTGATCTCGCCCTCCACCATCGCCTCGGCCTCAACCGTTGTCACCGCCCCCTCGGCCGCCAGCTTCGCCGCGTACAGCGACCGCGTCCCCGGGTGCGCCCGCACCGCCGTGTACATCCCGGGCTGCGTGTACGCCGGCTCGTCCGTCTCGTTGTGCCCGTGACGCCGGAAGCAGCACAGGTCCACGAACACGTCGCGGCCGAACTCCTGCCGGTACTCGACCGCCACCATCGCCGCCCGAACGCACGCCTCGGGGTCGTCCCCGTTGACGTGCAGCACCGGCGCGTGCACAAACTTCGCGATGTCCGTGCAGTAGTACGTGCTCCGCCCGTCCGACGGGTCCGTCGTGAACCCCACCTGGTTGTTGATCACCAGGTGCACGCACCCACCCACGTCGTACCCCTCCAGACGGCACATGTTCAGACACTCGGCCACCACCCCCTGACCCGACAACGCCGCGTCCCCGTGGATCGTCAGCGGCAGGTACCGGGGCTTGGACCCCTCGCCCGCGGCGTCCTGCTTGGCCCTCGCCTTGCCCAGCACCAGCGGGTTGACCGATTCGAGATGGCTCGGGTTGTTCAGCAGCGACAGGTGCACCGGGCCCGCCGGGGTCTGCTGGTCCGTCGAGTACCCGCGGTGGTACTTGACGTCCCCGCCGTCCTCCGACATCCCCACCCATGAGTCTTCGAACTCCGTGATGAGCCGCTCGGTGTCCTTGCCCAGGTAATGCCGCAGCACGTTGAGCCGCCCGCGGTGCGCCATCCCCATGATGATCTCGCGCACGCCCAGCCCGCCCGCGCGGTCCGTCATCTTCTTGAGCATCGGGATCAGCGCCTCGCCGCCCTCGATGCTGAACCGCTTCTTGCCCGGGTACCGCTTGGCCAGCCAGCGCTCCAGCGTCTCCGACGCCGTGATGTCCCGCAGGATCGACGCCCGCTGCTCCTTCGTCGGCGCCCACGTCTCACGCTCGAACCGCTCGATGAACCACGCCCGCTCGCGCGGGGTCTCGCAGTGCCAGAACTCCACCCCGATCGATCGGCAGTACGCCGATCGAAGCCGCTCCAGGAGCTCTCGCACCGTCCCGCCGCCCGAGAGCGGCCGGTCCAGGTCGTCCTCGCTCAGCCCGCTCGCCGACAGGCTCAACTGCGGCGCCGCGGCCCGAACCTCACCCAGCGGGTCGAGCCGGGCCTCCAGGTGCCCGTGCTGCCGGTACGCGTCCGTCAAACGTTCGGCGCACGAATCCAGCGACGTGCCCGACGCCCCCGGAGCCGGCCCGCCCGACGCCCCCGGCGCCGCGCCCCGGTCGGCGGCCAGGTCGTACCCGGCGAAAAACGCGCGGACGTCCGCCGGCAGGGACATCGGGTCCCGCCGGTACGCCTCGTACTGCGCCTCGATGTAGTCCGCGTTCCACCCGTTCACCGCGGGGGGAGAGCCCGACAGCCCCGCGTGCCCGCCGCCCGCCCCCGCACCCGCTCCCGCCCCGCCCGTTCGTTGGTCGTCCGACATGGCCTGACCTGGTCCGCTCGGGACCGCGTTGCAGAACCCTGGTTGCCCGATCATAACCCGCACGACGCGGGGTATGGAATGCTAGGCTTCGCTATCGGTCCCGCGTGCGGTGGACCCGCAAGATCGGCCCGATTTGAAGCCGACGGCCGGAACCGTGGGCCGCATCGACCAATAACATCCCGCGTCCGGAGTTGTGCCATGAACGATTCGGCGTCCAACGCGGCCACGCGCTTTTCCCCGCTCAAGCGGTGGGGGAGGGGCGTCGGGGCTGGATTGGCGTGGGCTGTGGTGGTGGGGGTGGGGGTGGGGGGTGTGGGGGTGGGGTGTTCGGAGAAGGAGCCGCCGGCGCCGGAGGGCGGGAACGAGCCCGTGCCGATGGTCCAGCCGGCGCCGGAGCGGGCCGCGCAAGACTCACCGGCGGCCGCGGCGGTGGCGCCGTCGGCGAGCGACCCGATGGCCGAGTCGTTGCGGGACCTGCTGCGGTCGTTGCGCCGGGCGCAGATCTCGCGTGACCGGACGACGGCGGAGTCGATCGCCAAGGGGCTCTACCCCGACGAGGCCCGGCTGCGGTCGGCGCTTCGGCCCGGGGTGGACGACGCGGTGGTGCGCCGGATCGCGGAGATGCACCGGCAGTTCGCGGCCCGTGGGTGGTCCGAGATGCTGGCGGCGGACGACGCGTACACGGAGGTCCTGGTGTTCGGGGCGACGGGTGAGGCCATCGCGCGGGGCGGGGCCGAGGAGTTCGACCCCAGAGCGCAGGGCGTGGCGACGACGATCCTGCGTTCCGAGACGCGGTATTTCGTCGCGTCGTTCGTTCCCCCGGGGGAGCGGCTGGGGCAGAAGTACCATCTGTTCTATCACGACGGCGAGCGGTGGGGGTTGCTCGGGCCGATCTGGCTCGTGCTGAGGTCGGATTCGGGCCGGGCGTGAGGCGGGGGTGATTCCGCGGGGTGAGGGTGAAACCGCGTGCGTCGGGCGGTCGAATGCCGATCGATGCCGGCGCGACGCGGGGGCCAACTCATCCTGGTGCTGGGCGATCAGCTCGACCGCGGGTCGGCGGCGCTGCGGGTGGCCGACCGCGCCCGCGACACGGTCCTGATGATGGAGGTCGCCCGAGAGTCGACGCACGTCCCGAGCCACCGGCAGCGGACGGTGATGTTCCTCGCGGCGATGCGTCATCACGCGGCGTGGCTGGAACGCGAGGGGTTCCGCGTCCGGTACGTCCGGCTCACCGACGACGGCAACACGCAAACCTTCGGCGGCGAGGTGGCGCGGGCGGTCGCGGCGCTCTCGCCCGCGGGGATCCGGGTCGTTGAGCCCGGGGAGTGGCGGGTGCTGCACGAGTTGGAGGAGGCCGCACGGGGCCTGGGCGTGCCGATGGAGGTGATCCCGGACGGTCACTTCCTGGCGTCGCGGGACGAGTTCGCGGCGTGGGCGAGCGGGAAGCGCGGGCTGGTGATGGAGACGTTCTACCGGCACCAGCGGAAGCGGCTGGGCATCCTGATGGAGCCGGACGGGACGCCCACGGGCGGGGCGTGGAACTTCGACGAGGAGAACCGCGAGTCGTTCGGGCCGAAAGGCCCGGGCCCGCGGGTACCCGAGCCGCCGGCGTTCGAGCCGGACGAGGTGGTGCGGGGGGTCGAAGCGGACGTGGCGAGGGCGCTGCCGGACTTGCCGGGGAGGCCGGGCCGGTTGATCTGGCCCGTGACGCACGAGCAAGCCACGTCGTGCCTGGAGGACTTCGTGCGGCGTCGGCTGGAACGGTTCGGGCCGTACGAGGACGCGATGTGGGAGGGGCGACCTTACCTCTACCACTCGGTGCTGTCGGCGCCGCTGAACCTGAAGCTGCTGGACCCGCGGGCGTGCGTCATGGCGGCGGTGTCGGCGTACCGCGCGGGGCGGGCGCCGCTGCGGTCCGTCGAGGGGTTCGTGCGTCAGATCATCGGGTGGCGGGAGTTCATCCGCGGGGTGTACTGGCGCGAGGGCCCGGGGTACGCGGAGAGGAACGGCCTAGATCATCGGCTCGCCTTGCCCGCGGTCTATTGGACGGGCGAGACGACGATGAACTGCGTCAAGGTGTGCGTGAACGAGGTGCTGGACCGCTCGTACGGCCACCACATCCAGCGGCTGATGGTGACGGGCAACCTGGCGCTGCTGCTGGGGGTCAACCCTCGCGAGGTGTCGGATTGGTACCTGGGGATGTACGCGGACGGGGTGGACTGGGCGACGCTGCCCAACGCGCTGGGGATGTCGCAGCACGCCGACGGGGGCGTGGTGGGGACCAAGCCGTACGCGGCGTCGGGGAAGTACATCAAACGGATGTCGAACTACTGCGCCGGGTGCCGGCATGACCCCGGCGAGCGGACGGGCGAGCGGGCGTGCCCGTTCAACGCGCTCTACTGGGACTTCCTGATCCGGCACCGCGGGCGGTTCGGGACGAACCCGCGGATGGCGATGATCCTTAAGAACGTGGACCGGATGCCGGAGGCCGAGCGGGTCGAGGTCCGCGTGTCGGCGTCGCGGGCGAGGTCGGGGCTCGGGCTCGGGCTCGGGCTCGCGGCGTCGCACGTCGGGCGAACGACGGGCCCGGAGCGCCAATGATCGACGCATGGACCACGCGACCCCCGAGAGCGGCGCGCCCGAGAGCGGCGTGCTGGCGGACCTGAGGAACCGGTTCGACCGCGGCGACCCGGACGCGGCGATCGCCGAGGCTCGGGCGCTGGCGGGGCGGTTCCCCGGGTCGTGGCAGGCGTGGGAGCTGCTGGCGTACATGGTGATGTGGCGCGGGCAGGCGCTGCACGACACGGGGATGATGGAGGAAGCGGTGGGGCTCCAGCGTCGCGCGGTGGAAGCGGCGCCCACGAACGGGCGTTCGCGGCAGGTCCTCATCAACTACCTGGGGATGCACCGGCTGGTCGACGAGGCGATGGACCAGGCGTCGGCGTGGGTCACCTTCGACGGGGACAACCCCAGCGCGCACCTGGCGTTCGCGGGCGCGTGCCTGGACTGCCTGGAGTTCGACCGGGCCCGGGCGGCGCTGACCGAGATGGTCGCCCGGTGGCCCGACGACCTGGCGATCGCCGACTTCGCCTGCAACTTCGCCAACTACGACCCGTCGGTGTCGCCCGCCGAACGTACGGCGGTGCAGCGTTCGTTCGGGGATCGGCTCGAACGCCTGCTCCCCCCGGCGACGGCGCGGCACACCAACCCGAGGGACCCCGAGCGCAAGCTCCGCGTGGGGTTCGTCTCGGGTGATTTCCGGCTGCATTCGTGCGCGTTCTTCCTGCTGCCGTTGCTGACGAACCTGGACCGCGATCTGTACGAGCCTTTCTTGTATTACACGTACCCCGTCGAGGACGCGTACGTGAAGCGGTTCCGCGGGCTGTCGAAGAGGTTTGTCAAATCGATCCCGAACGTGGCGGGGGTGACCGAGGGGCTGGGGTTTAAGTTCTGGAACGACCGGCTTGATGTCCTGTTCGACCTGGCGGGGCACACGCCGGGGCACCGGCTGCACGTCTTTCACGCGAAGAACGTCCCGGTGCAGGTGAACTACCTGGGCTACCCGTCGACGACGGGGGTGCCGGCGGTCGGGTACCGGTTCGTGGATTCGACCACGGACCCGCCGGGATCGGAGCCTCTGGCGACGGAGGAGCTGGTGAGGCTCGACCCGTGCTTTGTGTGCTACGGCCCGCCGGAGGAGGCGCCGGCGGTCGAGCCGAGGCCGGCGGAGGGTCCCCCGGTGTTCTGCTCGTTCAACACGAACGTGAAGATGAACGACCCGACGATCCGGCTGTGGGGGCGGGTGCTGGCGGCGGTCCCGGGCTCGACGCTGGTGCTGAAGAACTCGGGGTACGTCCAGCCCCGGATGCGGGCGGTGGTGGAGCGGAAGTTCGCGGCGGCGGGTGTGGACCCGTTGAGGCTCGTGCTGGTGCCCGGGGAGCCCGGGCTCGCGTCGCACCTGGCGTGGTACAACCGGGTGGACGTGGCGCTCGACCCCTTGCACTACAACGGGACCACGACGACGTGCGAGGCGATGTGGATGGGGGTGCCGGTGGTGACGCGGCGGGGGGACTGCCACGCGGGGCGGGTCGGGGCGTCGCTGCTGGGCGCGGTCGGGCTGGGGGGGTTGATCGCGGGGACGGACGACGAGTATGTGGAGGCGGCGCGGGCGCTGGTGGCGGACCGGGCGGGGCTGAGGGACGTGAAGGCGTCGCTGCGCGGGCGGATGGCATCGGGCCCGCTGTGCGACGGCGCGGGGTTCGCGAGGCGGTTCGAGGGGGCGGTGCGCGGGCTGTGGCGCCGGTGGTGCGCGTCGTCGGGGTGAGCGGGGCTCGCCCCGGTGCGATAGGCTTGGTCCCCCGGGCGGTGGCCCGGACCAAGGACACGCGGGCCGCCCGCGGCGGAGGACGACCGTGACGAACGCCGGCGCGACGATGCAAGCCCAGGACCACACCAAGGCACGGGCGTTGGTGGACGAACTGCTGGCGGAGTTCCTGGGCAAGAACGCGCACGCGAGGGACCTCTCGGAGCGGCTGGCCGAGCGGACGGGCACGCGGCTGGCGGATTGGGTGGACTCGATCGAGGTCCCGCTGACGGCGCGCGAGCGTGCGAGGTTCGGTGCGGCGGGCTTCGCGCACCGCCCCGCGCCCGGCTCGCCCGAGCACCACGCGAGGGAAGGGGCCGGGCTCCCGTCGCTCATCCTGGGGAACAGCATGACCGTGCGGGTGGGCGTTCGGGTAGATTCGGTGGCGGACTTCCTGGCGGCGTGGCGGCTCGAGCACCCCGTCGACGGGGAGCCCTTCAGCCAGTTCCGCGCGTCGCTGGCCTTTCACGGGCAGTACGCCGACCTGCACGTGGTCGAGCGGCACGGGTACCGCGGGTTCACGCCGGTCTACAACTCCGAGCACCAGAGGCTGATGAGCGTGCGTCACGCCGAGACGTTCCGCCGGCGTCACCGGGATTTCGGTGTGGACGACGCGGCGGAATCACGCGGGGTCGAGCACACGCTGCGGATGGTCGAGTCGGCGGTGCACGACCTCGGGCGCGACTGGGCGTGCGACCTGTTCTTCGCGGCCGAGCGTGAGTATTGGCAACGGCGGTGCCGGGCCGGCCTGGCGCAGAAGGCCGCACAGGACACGCTGGGGCTCGGGTGGGGCAACCACCACCGGCACGTGTACCGGGCGAGCGAGCGGACCGGGGTCGGGCTCTCGGCGCTGCTCGGGAAGCTCGGGTTCAAGGAGACCGAAGGCGGCTCGGCCGGGGCGCCGGCGTCGAGGACCTTCGAGCAGCCGGTGGCGGGGATCGTGGTGGACGTCGAGGCCGCCGATGGCCCCGCGGGCGAGGTGGCGCGGTGGTGCGCCCTGCACGGCGAATCGTTGCTCCAGGGCGGGCTCCGCGGGCTGGTGTGCCGGGCGGGGATCACCGGGCACGGCGGGCCGGGCGTGGAGCCGTGCCCGATCGAACCCAAACGTCTCGAGGCGGCGGTCTCGCGCGGGGTGTTGAAAGAGGCGGAGGCGGCGCGGCTCCGGGCCGAGGGGGCCGAGGGGTCGATCGTGGTGCGTGCCGGGGTGCGGGGAGCGGTGTGACGGGGGCGCGGGGGGCAACGAGGCGAGGCCGAGCATGAGCCAGGGTGATGTCGAGCGGGAGGTGGCGTCGTTCCGGGAGGACTTTGAGCGTGTGCGCGCGCAGGTGGCGCGGGCGGTGGTGGGGCAGGGCGAGGTGGTGGAATCGACGCTGATCTGTCTGTTCGTGGGGGGGCACGTGCTGCTCGAGGGCGTGCCCGGGGTGGGCAAGACGCTCCTGATCCGCTCGCTGAGCCGGGCGTTGTCGCTCTCGTTCTCGCGGATCCAGTTCACCCCGGACCTGATGCCCGCGGACATCACCGGGACGACGATCGTGGCGGAGTTCGACGACGAGCACGGT
Organism: Phycisphaeraceae bacterium; assembly: GCA_015200025.1. GTDB lineage: Bacteria > Planctomycetota > Phycisphaerae > Phycisphaerales > UBA1924 > UBA2396. Next base: position 3,367,968 of record CP054186.1, read on the forward strand.
CGGCGGGCGCGGGAATTCCGGTTCCAGCACGGGCCGGTGTTCGCGCAGATCCTGCTGGCCGACGAGATCAACCGGGCGACGCCCAAGACGCAGTCGGCGTTGCTGGAGGCGATGCAGGAGCGGAGCGTGACGGTGGGTGGGACGACGCACGCGTTGCCCGAGCCGTTCCTGGTGATGGCGACGCAGAACCCCATCGAGCAGGAGGGGACGTACCCGTTGCCCGAGGCGCAGCTGGACCGCTTTTTCTTCAAGGTGCTCGTGCCCCCGCCGGGGCGGGCGGACCTGACGGAGATCGTCGACCGGACGACGGGGGGGGCGGGCGTGGAGGTCAGTCCGGTGCTGGACGCGGCGAGGATCGTGGAGCATCAGGCGCTGGTGCGCCGGGTGGCGGTGGCGCCGAGTGTCCGGGACTACGCGGTGCGGCTCACGCTGGCGACGCAGCCGGGCGCGGAGGGCGGGGGGTTCCGATCGGATCAGGTCGAGCGGTACGTGCGTCTCGGGGCGTCGCCCCGGGCGGCCCAGGCGTTGATCCTGTCGGGCAAGTGCCGGGCGCTCCTGGACGGCAGGCCGACGGTCTCGGTCGAGGACCTGAGGCGTTCGGCGCTCCCGGCGCTGCGACACCGGATGATCCTGAACTTCGAGGCGCACGCGGAGGGGGTCTCGACGGACTCGATCGTCCGGAACCTGGTGGACACGATGCCGGTGGACGCGGCGTGAAGAGGCCGGATCGGCGCGTTATCGGATCGTGTCGGTGAAAGCCCTTCCGCGGGGCGAACCGAGCCCGACTCTCGCGTTCGTGCGAACAATCGGGGAATCGTGGAACATTTTCCCCACAACGTGGTACACTCCGCACACGGCGTACGGCGGCGACCATGTGGGAGCCCCAGCCGGTTCGTGGCGGGTCTTCGGGGACAGGAGTTGTCGTATGAGGAAGAGCGCGATGCTGGCGGGCGTGGCGGGTCTGGCCTTGGTGGCCTCGGCGATGGCGAACGACGTGGCGGTCCCGGTGACGGGGCCGGTTCAGCGGGTTCCGGTCGAGAACATGGGCGGCGTGCGCATCGCGCCGACCTCCCGCGACAACACGGTGTTCTACGATCAGACCATCGGCGGGCTGCTGACGAACACGGCCAACCCGCGCGTGGCGCTCGACGACGCGTCGGCGATCCCCGGGCCCGCGTCCAACGCGACGTTCCCCCTCGTGGTCAACGCGTTCAACACCGGGTTCGCGATGCCGGTCGCGACGGACTTTGACCTGGAGGTTACGTTCTTCGACGGGATCGACCTCGCGGCGCCCGCCGACACCCTGGCGGCCACCGGGTTCATCGCCGGGTACGTCATCGAGATCCGCGGCCTGGCGGCGGGCACGTACGAGACGGGCCTGATCGATCTCTCGGGCGGCTTCGAGTTCACCCTCCCCGACGCGGGGTTCTTCGTGCTCGTCCGCTACATGCTCCCCGGGTACGCCAGCGACCTGGACATGGTCCCGTTGGGCTCGGTGCACGTCCTTCACGGTGGCGGCCGTGACGCGGGGACCTGGGCTTCGAATCAGGTCGGTCACTCGCACGCGACCTATATCCGCGACTTCGACGCCGACGGGATCGCTGAGATCGCCGACGGCTTCCGCGCCTTCGGGTTCCCCAACTCCTGCAACATCTACTTCCAGCTCCAGGCCGACATCCCGGCGTGCAGCGGCGGGTCCTGCCCGGCCGACTTCAACGGCGACGGCTTCCTCGACTTCTTCGACCTCGACGCCTATATCGAGGCCTTCGAGACCGGCTGCTGATCGCGGCGCACGCACGGGGCTTTGAGCCACGTGATGGAATCACACACTCGGGCCCCTCACCTCACGGTGGGGGGCCTTTTTCATTCGTCGGCACGTGTTGAGCGGGCCGCGAGTTCCGCCGTCAGCGACCGCAGCGCGGCCTCGAGCACCCCGGCCGCACGGCCGAACTCGTCGAGGTCGAGGTGTTCCTCGGGGGTGTGGTCCAGGGCGCTGTCGCCCGGGCCGTACGCGGCGATGGGGCATCCCCACACCGGGCCCACGACGTTCATGTCGCTCGTCCCGGTCTTGTGCTTGAGCGCGGGGCTCCCGCCGGCGTCCCGGACGGCGTTGACGATCGCCCGCGCGACGGGCGACGAACGGTCGGCGACGTACGCGTGCTCGGGCCCGCGGAACGCGAGTTCGAGCCCGGGGCCGCAACGTCGGCAGACCGCCTCGACCTCCCCGGGCGTGACCCCGGGCGGGAGCCTGAACCCCGCGTCGAGCCTGGCGCGGTCGGAAAGGCCGTCCTCGGACGAGGCCTCGACCCCGCGGAGCGAGGCCTGGATGGTCCCGAACGCGCCATCGCGGCCCCGGTTCATCTCGGCGACGGCCTCGCGGACTCTGGCCCAGAACTCGAACACCGCGTCGGCGGACGAGCCGTTGGGCCCCGCGGTGTGCGTGCGCGGGCGTTCGAGGCGGGCCTCGGCGATCAGTCGTCCCTTGTACCCCAGGGTGACGCCGTTCCACCCGCTGGGCTCGCCGATGAGACAGGCCGAGGGCGTGTACCGGCCGGCGGCGGCGCGGGCGCCCTTGCTCGTCGCGACTTCTTCTTCGACCGCGCCGATGACCACGAACCGGACGCCGCCGGGCGGGATGGCACGCGAGGCCGCGGCGAGAAAGCACGCGAGGGGCCCCTTCGCGTCGACCGTGCCCCGCCCGTGAAGGATGCGCCCCTCGCGGCGGACGTCGATCTCGCCCGGGACGGTGTCGATGTGCCCGAGGAGCACGATGTCGCGGACGCCGGGCTCGGCGCGGGTCGGGTCGCCCGAGGTCGAGGCGCAGGGGCTGCCACTCTCGTCGATGGCGGCGTGGAGCCCCCACGCGGAGGCCGTGGCGATGAAGAGTTCAGCGGCGGCACGCTCGCGGCGTGAGACGCTCGGGGTACGGACGAGGCGTTCGAGGAAGGCTTCCGCGTCATGAGTGGAGGGGGCGGGCCGAGCGGCATTCGTGGCGGAGTTCGGACCCGGGGCGGGGGTGGGGGTGGGGGTGGGGGTGGGGGGGGTCATGAGAAGACGGTCCCTTCGCCCGAGAGGGCCCGGGAGATGGAGCCGGGCGATCGGGCGTCGCCGATGACGACGCGGCGGACCCCGCCTACGAGGGCGTCGGCGGCGCCCAGGACTTTTTTCTTCATCCGCCCCTGCGCGATGGAGGCGGCGTGCTCGATGCCCGCGCGGTCGACCCGCTCGATCAGCGTCGATTCGTCCGGGAAGGCGCTCAACAGCCCCCGGACGTTCGAGAGCAGGAGCAGCGACTCGGCGCCCAGGGCGGCGGCCGTGGCGGCGGCGGCGCGGTCCGCGTCGACGTTGATGGGCTCGTGCTCGGTGCTGATGCCCGGGGGGCTGACCACGGGCGTGTACCCCGCCTCCAGCAGCGTCCGCAGCAGGCCCGCGTTGACACGCTCGACGTTGCCCGAGTAGTCGTCGCGGATGATCACGGTGCGGGTGCCCTCGACGGAGCGGATGGCCTTCTTACGCTCCCCTTCCCACAGGCGGCCGTCCATCCCGCTGAGCCCGACGGCGTTGACCCCGCGGGCCTGGAGCAGCTCGACGATCTTCTGGTTGAGCATCCCGCGGCAGGCCATCTGGAAGACCGCGAGGGTCTCGCGGTCGGTCCGCCGGCTCTGGTGACCCGAGGGCGAGGTGATGGTCCGTTGCGGGGTGCCCAGCGAGCGGGCGAGGGTGTTGGTCGCGTCGGACCCGCCGTGGACGAGGACGAGTCGTTGCCCGCCCCTGACGAGCGAGGCGGCGTCGTCGCAGACCGCTTCGAGGTTGACGCCCGCCGAGCCACCGATCTTGACGACGATCATCTCGCGCTCCTGGCCGAGGTTGGGTTCAGATGGGGTGGAGCCCCGGGAAGGTGAGCCCGAGGGTTTCCTCGAGCCCGAGCATGAGGTTCATGCACTGGACGGCGGACCCCGCGGCGCCCTTCATCAGGTTATCGATGGCGCTGATGACGACGACGCGCCCCGTACGCTCATCGCGTTCGAACCCCACGTCGGCGTAGTTGGTCCCCGCGAGGATCTTGGGCTCGGGGTAGCGGTAGAGTCCCGCGCGGTCCTTGACGAGGCGGACGAAGGGCTCGGCGCCGTAGGCCGAGCGGAAGAGCGACCAGAGGTCCTTGTCGGTGAGGCCCCGTGCGGGCGAGACGTGGGCGGTGCAGAGCACGCCGCGGACCATCTCGACGCTGGTGACCGAGAGGTCCATCTCGAACGCCCCGGACGGGTTCATGAGTTCCTGGACGGTCTCGGCCTGGTGGCGGTGGCCCGTGGGGGCGTAGGAACGGACCGCGCCCGCACGCTCGGGGTGGTGCGAAGACGGCGTGTGGGCGTTGCCGGCCTCGGACGAGCCCGCCTTGACGTCGCACACCACGCGGCGGATCAGACCCTCGCGGGCGAGGGGGTACAGGGCGAGATTGACGGCGGTGGCGTTGCACCCGACGCCGCTGGCGAGGCGGGCGCCGCGGAGGCGTTCGCGGTGGAACTCGGGGAGCCCGTAGACGAACCGGTCGAGCCAGGCGGGCGCGGGGTGGTCCTCGCCGTACCACTCGCGGTAGAGGGCGGCGTCGCGGAGGCGGAAGTCGGCGGAGAGGTCGATGATCCGCGGGGCGAGGGCGGTGTATGTCTCGATCGACTTCGAGGCCTCGCCGTGGGGGAGGCAGAGGAAGAGCACGTCGCAGGGCTCGAGCGCGGCGGGGTCGGTGAATTGGAGGCGGGTCCGCCCGCGGAGATTGGGGTGAACGCTCGCGGCGTTGACGCCGAGCTTGGAGCGGCTGGTGATCTGCGCGACCTCGACGGCGGGATGGTCGAGGAGGAGCCGGAGGACCTCGCCCCCGCCGTAGCCCGAGGCGCCGACGATCGAGACGCGGGGTCTCGCGGGGGTGGTCATTCAGGGTCTCCGTGGAGAGCGGCGGCCCCTGGGGTGTGAGCGACGCCGGCGGGCTTTGGTTCGACGACCCGGTCGCCGGTGCGGGGAGGGCGCGTCGCCGCGAGGGCGAGGAGGTGGTCGATGACTCGGCCCGGGATATCGACGCCGGTGGGCTCGATGCTGTTGCGGAACTCCATCGTGTGGTTGACCTCGCCGACGAGGTACCCCCGGGCGGGATGTTCGAGGACGTCGATCGCGAGCACGCCGCCCCCGACGGCCCGGGCCGCGCCGCGGCACACCCGGGCGAGGTCGGGGTCGATGGTGAGCCCCTCGGCCTTGCCACCCCGAGCGGTGTTGGTGATCCAGTGCTCGCTGCGGCGGAGGATCGCGGCGATGGGCTCGTCACCCGCCATGAACACCCGGATATCGCGCCCCGGCTTGTCGATGTACTCCTGGATGTAGTACACCCCGTGCTGCGGGCCCCCGAGCGTGGCCTTATGCTCGAGGATCGACTCGGCCGCGTCGCGGTCGTTCACCCGCGAGAGGAGCCGGCCCCAGGACCCGACCGTCGGCTTGAGCACCGCCGGGTAGCCCATCCGTTCGATCGCGCCCAGGGCGCTCTCGGGGTCGAGTGCGACGAGCACGCGGGGCGTGGGCACGCCCGCGCGGGCCAGGGCCGCGCTGGTCAGCAGCTTGTCCCCGCACGTCTCGATGATCGCGGACGCGTTGAGCGACGGGACCCCCGCGTGCTCGAACATCCGCACGGCCGTCAGCCCCTGCGTGTGGCTCACGCAACGGTCCAGGACCGCGTCGAAACGGTCCCACCCCGCGGGGTCGTGGATATCGAAGACGCAGGTCCGGGCGTCGATCAGTTCGTGCTCGATCCCGCGGCGGCCGAGCTCTTCGATGAGCAGCCGCTCCTCGACCCGAACCCTCGTGTACAGCAACGCGACGCGCATGGTTCGTCTCCTCCTCGGGCCGGGATCACTCGCCCCAGTCTTCCTGGACCTGCGGGGCGAGGGAGAGGGTGAGCGGGCTGGTGGAGGTGATCTCGAGCTCCGTGGAGCAATCGCCGCAGCGGACGACCTCGCCCCGCAGGGGCGCGTTCTTCAGCCCGACGGCGCCGCCGCACTCGGGGCAATCGCAGGAGGTGTTCAAGGCCGTTGACATCGCGGATTCCTTTCTTCGTGGTCCCCGTTGGGCGGGGAGGGGTGTGGGGACAAAAACAACAAGGCCCGCCGAGTTCACCCGGCGGGCCGCGAGATCCGTCATCAAGACCACTCAGGGTCGGGATGCGCACGCGATCGGCCGGGGTAGACGCCCTTTGCCTTTCGCCTGTTTTTTCGACGCGAACGCCGGGGCCGCGGGGCCCTTCGTTCCGATCGAGTTGTCCGCGTTCGCGTGCGGCATCTGGAAAACCCTAGACCGGCCCTCTCACGGGGTCAAGCCCTTCTCTTCGAGGGTCACGGATTGGTTGACGCGCGACCCGCTCTCGGGGTCGGTCAGGCTGACCAGGACGCGGTCGCCGGGGAGGGAGTCCGCGTCGCGGAACACGAACCGCCGGGTGGTCTCCCGGCCCGGGAGGAGCGACCCGATCGTGGCGTTCCCGCGGGGTCGGCGCGGCGCGAAGGCGGTCAGTTCGAGGCTCGCGGGGGTGTCACCCAGGTTGAGCACCCGCGCCTCGACCACCGCGTCGACGGCGCGGCCACGACGGACGGTCCAGGCTTCGAGCTCCATCCGCAGCGTGGGCATCTCGACCACCACGGGCACGCGGAACCGGAACGCGGGGTACATCTGGTCCGCGGCGAGCTCGAACTCGAGCGTGAACCACTTGCGTCCGGCCTCTTCGAGCGCCGAGAACGAGGCCGTCAGGTCCAGGGCCGCCCGCTCGCCCACTCCCAGGACGAACGGCATGGTCCTGGGCTGGATCGACCAGACGCGTTCGGGGGTCGGGGGCGGCTGGTCGGTCTCGCCCGGGCCTAGCACCCGCACGCGGCCCGTGACGCCCTGGGCCCACTCGTTCTCGAAGGACAGGAGCATGTCCTGGCGGGCGGTGGTCGGGGCGAGGGTGCCCGGGGTCAGGCTCATCGTCGAGAGGAAACGCATCAGGGGCGTGTCGATCCCTTCGAGGAAGACGGGTGTGGCGCCCACGATCAACCGGACCTCGCCGCTCTCGTCGGCCTCGAGTGTCCTTCGATTCCCGTACACGTCGACGACCTCGACGGGCCGGACGCCGGGGTAGGCTTTGAACTCGGCGTCGGGCCCCTCGCTCCAGAGGACCAGGGCGCCCCCCCGGCCGGCCGGCGCCGACGGAGATGGCGCGAGGATCAGGCACACGAGCGGGTGTTCAACGGGGAACTCGCCGGTCACGATGCGGTCCCGGAGGTGCTCCCCCGCGACGGTCCACGCCGGGAGTTCGGGCCTTGGGATGGCGTGGTCTCCCCTCGCGGTGAGCGACCACGGCTGGCGAAGGGAGAACCGGACCGTATCTCGGGGGCCGCTGTGCCCGGTGGAGGAGGCGGCTTTCCACCCGAGCACGAGTTTCTTGACCATCTCGCCCGCGGCCCCGTCGGCGCCGTACAGGTTGTACGGGGGGAGGTCGAAGACCACCGTGAGCGAATCCTCGGCGTGCCGCGAGGTCGACCGCCACCGGGCGACCAGGTCCTCGACGGCCCGGGCCTCGGCGTCGGGCGGGATCGCGGTCACGGTCATGGATGGTGTCGGGCTTGGCTTTGCGTGTCTGTCGGTGGTGACCTCGATCGGGACGGCCAGGTGGACCGCTTCCGAGGCGCTCAGTGGCTCGATCGCCTCCGCGACCGCTCGGATCACGGCGCCCGCACGCCCGCTGAGCACGCTGGCCCCGGCGTTGCGTCCGTCCCCGACGATCCAGCCCGAGACGGATTGCCCGTGGCGTTCGAGCCAGGGCAGGAGCAGGGGCCACCACACCGCTCGCCCTCGGGCCAGCGTCGAGACCACGTCGGTCACGTCGCCCCCGTGCTCGGCGTAGATGGATCCGGGAACGCGGGGCATCTCGAGCCAGATCCGGACGCGGGAGGTTTGGAGCCGATCGAACAGGCCGGCGTACGCCGCGGCGTCCCGCTCGGCCGTCGCCGCGGTGGTCCCCGCGCCCCAGATGGGGAGGCTCACCAGGCCGATGCCGGTGAGCGAGATCAGTTCGGCGGTCAGGGCGTGCGACGCGGGCGGCGTGTCGCCCAGGGCCAGGCCCAGGCGGTGCGAGTCGCGCGAGAGCCCGACGGCGTTCGAGCCCGGATCGGGCGGCGAGAAGACAAAGTCCGTTTTGACCGCGCCCACCCAGCGTCCGTCGCTCGAGACGTCCATCGTCGCGCGGTACCACCCGTACCGCGGGAGGTTGAGCCTGACCGCGGTCGTGCTGCGTCCCGAGCCGATCTGGGCGTTGATCTCGTCGATGTCCACGCCCGAGGCGTCCTTGACGCGGACGACGATGTCGAGCGATTCCCCGGTCAGGTCGCGGACCTCGGCCACGAGCCTGGGGGGTTCGCCGCCCCGGATGATCCCGGTGTGGGAGGGTGTTCTGAGCGTGAGCCGGGGCATCTGCATCACCCGGACGTCGTCGAACCACGCGGCCCCCGCGCGGTCCTGCTCCCAGACCGTGAACGTCCCGAGCGAGGACCCGCCCAGGTCGGCCGGCTGGAGCACGAGCAGGTCGATCTCCAGGAAGGTGGCCCCGTGCGGGGTCTCTTCGATCTCGGCCACCACGGGGGTCCAGCCCGATGGGGAGAGAATGAAATCGCTCCGCTTCGTGCTCCCGTCGATGGCCTTCCCTTCGGCGTCGTACAGGCGGACTTCGATTCCGGCCCTGGCTTTGGAGAGCCCGTTGGTCCGGATGAGGGCGCTGACGTTGTAGTTGGTTTCGCCGAAGACGGGGACCACGCCGCTCACGAGGCGCAGGACCGTGCCCCCGCCGCGCGTGGGGAGTTTGACGGCGGTGGTGCCGCCGACGCCCTCGCCGGGGGCGAGTTCGGCGAGGTTGGTCGGCGGGAAGCCGGTCGGGTTGGAGGATTCGCCGGGGCGATCGTCGTGGATGCGGGCCCACAGGTTGGGGACCGGGTGCGGCGTGGGCTCGTCGAAGTTGAACTGGGCGCTGATCCGACCCGCCGCCTTGGGCCGCGACACGCTCTCGGCGGTCTGCGCGGCCGCCGGCCCGGCGAAGGCGATCGCCAGGGCCAGGGCGAACCCGACCCACCGCGAGCACGGGCATCCGTCGAGACTCATGCCCCTTGCATCGACCGATCCGCCCGCGGGGGTGCGGCGATTGGGTGGGGATGACCGGGCCGTATCGGACGTGCGAGGCTACCGGACGCTGGCGTTGGGCGCGGGGGTCGTCCGGGCGGGGCTTGGGGCCAAGGATCACGCCTGATGACCATCGACACGTTCGTTCTCGGGCCGTTCGAGACCAACTGCTACATCCTCTCGCACGGGGGCGAGGCGTGGGTGATCGACGCGGGGTTCGGGCCGGGCGAGATGATCGCGGCGCTGCGACGCGGCGGGCTGAGGCCCACGCGGCTGATCCTGACGCACGCGCACGCGGACCACATCGCGGGGGTGGCGGAGGTGCGGCGAGCGTTCCCGGGGCTGCCGGTGTGGATCCACTCGGCGGAGGCGGCGTGGCTGAGCGATCCGGTGCTGAACCTCTCGGGGCTGACGGGGATGCCGGTGACGGCGCCGGGCCCCGATGGGCTCTTGGCGGAGGGGGACGTGCTGGAGTTTGGGCCGACGCGGTGGACGGTGTTGCACACGCCCGGGCATTCGCCGGGCGGGATCACGCTCACCAGCGTCGAGGCCGGGGTGGCGTTCGTGGGGGATTCGCTCTTCGCGGGGTCGATCGGGCGGACGGACTTCCCCGGGAGCGATTCCGAGACGCTCGCGGCGTCGATCCGGGAGAAGCTGTACACACTCCCGGCGGAGACTCGAGTGCTGCCGGGGCACGGGCCGGGGACGACGATCGGGCGGGAGATGATCTCGAACCCGTACGTCCGGGCATCGGGGCGCTAAGGCGGCGGGTGAGGGGGGTGGTGATCAGGGGCCGAAGATCATCCACGCGGCGGCGACGACGGCGAAGAGGACGATGATGACCAGGCCCGTGGTGCGCCACGGGTACTCGGTGCATCGTCCGATGAGGCGGTACCAGAGCAGATCGAGGATGAGGTCGAGCAAGAACATGGCGGTGGACCTCGGCCTGTCGGGGTGCGGGGGCGTTACATCGCCGGGCCCAGGCCCATGCACCGTCGCCAGGTGCTGAGTTGCCCCAGGTGCATCGCGATGTGGTTATTGAGCAGAAAGAAGGTGGCCGCCCCGATCGTGGTGAAGAACGAGCGAGTTCGTTCGTCGGGGGGCTGCGCGAGGAGAGTCTCGTCGGGCACGGCGCGGGCCATGGCGTGGAGCGTGCGGTACCCGTGGAAGCACGCCCGCGTGAGTTCGCCCGCGGCGGGGTAGATCGCGCCCTCGGGGTCGTCCTTGCACTCGGATGTGGCCTTGAAGAGGTCGGTCCACGCGGGCGGCGCGGCGACGCCGGAAGGGTCGAGCCCGAGGAGGCCGGCGACCCGCGCGGGGTAGATGGACAGGTGCCCGACGACCCAAGCCGGGTGGTTGCAGTCGATGGTGACGGGCCGGCCCTGGGCGTCGTGGAGCCGGGGCTTGCGTGCGAAGTCGGCGGGGTTGATGCCGGCGAGGACCTTGTCGGCGTACCCCAGGGTGCGTTCGGACACGGACACGATGAGGTCGAGGTATTGTCCCATGATCGAGATCCTCCGTTCGTCGACGGGTGTAGGGTACGCGCGCGTCGTGGGCTCGCGTTCAGGCGCCGACGTAGCGGTCGTAGATCACGCGGGCGGCGGCGGGGTCGCGCAGCCCGCGGATCAGGGCCCGCCCGTCGGGGAAGACCGAGAGGAGGACGGGCCCGCCGTCGTCGGCCCGCTCGTCGCGGAGCGTGACGCGGGCCATGAACCGGGTGACGGAGACCTCGCCGTGAGGGCGGAGGCGCTCGCCCAAGGGCGAGAGGTCGATGGCGTGGCCCGCATCGTTCGTTTCGTCGTCGTCGCCGCCGATGGTTCGACGGTCGGGGAAGACTTGCACGGCGTTCTGGCCGCAAGCCCAGACAGCACGGACGCCGCGGGCGCCGTCGAGGAACTCGAAGCGGCGTCCGGCGCAGCACGGGCATGCGGGGTCGCGTTCGATGCGCACGCCGCGGGAGGTTCCGGCCCAGAGATCGGCCTCGTGGAGGGTTCCGGCGAGCCCGTCCGCGTGGCCCGTGATGATCCGGATGGCGGCGGCGGCCTGGTGGGCGGCGGTCCAGGCGACGGCCGGGCCGAGCACGCCCGCGGTATCGCAGGTGGGGACGGAACCCGCGGGCGGGGGCTCGGGCATGACGCACCGCAGGCACGGGCCCTCGCCCGGCGTGAAGACGGCCCAGGCGCCGCGCGCGGCGATCGCCCCGCCGTAGCAATACGGGATCCCGCGACGCACGGCGAGGTCGTTGAGGATGAAGCGGGTGTCGAAGTTGTCGGTGCCGTCGATGAGCACGGCGAGGCCACGGCCGGCGGGGAGGAGACGTTCGGCGGAGGCGGCGTTGAAGTCCGCGGCGAGGGGCAGGACGCGGACGAGCGAGTTGATCTCGGCGAGCCGGCGCGAGGCGGCCTCGACCTTGGGCAGGCCCTCGTCGGCGTCGCGCTCGTCGAAGAGGCACTGACGCTGGAGGTTGGTGAGCTCGACGACGTCGCGGTCGATGATCGTGAGCGTCCCGACGCCGGCGCGGGCGAGGTGGTCGGCGACGGCGCACCCCAGGGCCCCGCACCCCACGATCACGGCGTGAGCGAGGGCCAGGCGTTCCTGCCCGGGCTCGCCGAGGCCCGGGAGGAGGGCTTGACGGTGGTAGCGGGGATCGAACCGGGGCATCGCGGGGGATGGTATGGGCGGCGAAAAACAAAGCCGGCGGCCGGGGTGGCCGCCGGGCGGGAGGCTTGGGTTGGGAGGGGAATGGATTAGTTGGCGAAGTGGGCGAAGGCGCGGTTGGCCTCGGCCATCTTGTGGGTCTGGTCGCGGGTGCTCATCGCTTTGCCCTCGCCGCGGGCGGCGTTGTAGAGCTCGTCGGCGAGGCGTTGGTGCATCGGGCGGCCACGCTCGGAGCGGACGGCCTCGAGGATCCAACGGATGGAGAGGGATTGCTGGCGTTTGCGGCTGACCTGCATGGGGACCTGGTAGTTGGCGCCGCCGATGCGCTTGCTTCGGACCTCGACGTAGGGCATGACGTTCTCGACGGCGCGATGAAAGAGTTCGAGGGCGTTCTTGGGTGCCTCGGGGGCGGTTTCCTTGGCGAGGCGTTCGTCGATGACGTCGAAGGCGTCGTAGACGCAGCGCTGGGCCGGGGCTTTCTGGCCCGACTTCATGACGCAGTTGATGAACCGGCTCACGGCGCGGTCGCCGTAGCGGGGGTCGGGACGGAGGAGGCGGTCGGCCTCGACGTACTTCTTGCGGCCCATGCGAAACTCCTGTCACTCCGAGGGATCGGAGCCCCGCGGTTCGGGTCGCGGGAAAGGTCTTCGGCGTTCGGGGCGACCTTCGCCCCGTCGTTCACGCGTCGGAGGCCATGGGTTCGGCCTGGGTCCTCGCGTTACTCGCCGATCGGGATCAAAGCCCCGCGTGGCGATCAGGCCGGGCGGGGCGGGTCGGTCGTCGGGGCGGAGAGGCCCCGCGGGTGTTTACTTGGCCTTGCCGCGCTTGGCGCCGTACTTGGAGCGGCCCTGCTTGCGGTTCTCGACGCCGAGGCAGTCGAGCGAACCGCGGACGATGTGGTAGCGGACGCCGGGGAGGTCGCGGACGCGGCCCCCGCGGACGAGGACGATGGAGTGTTCCTGGAGGTTGTGGCCCTCGCCCCCGACGTAGGCGGTGATCTCGCGGCCGTTGGAGAGGCGGACGCGGGCGATCTTGCGGAGGGCGGAGTTGGGCTTCTTGGGCGTCATCGTGCGGACGATGAGACAGACCCCGCGCTTCTGCGGCGCCTCGTTGAGGTCGCGGGTCTTGGATTTGATCGCCGGCGAGCGCCGGGGTTTGCGGATCAGCTGATTGATCGTCGGCATCGTGTCGCTTTCCAGTCGCCCGCCGGGGTGCGACGGGCCTCAATGATAGCCCTCGCCGAACCGCTGGCAAACCTCGGGCCGGTCCCCCCGCACGAACGTGGCGTGGGCGAGGCCATGCCGGCCGGGTGAGGGGGCCGTTCGGTCGCCGGATCCCGGCGGGGCCGCGTCCCGGAGGATCCCGTTCGGTATGCTCGTGGCATGAGCGCGAGACGCACAGGATCGTTCGTTTGGGGGTCGCGGGTACGGGTCTGGGTGGGGACGTGGGTGTGTGGTGGAATGGTTGGGCTGGCGTCGGGGGCGGGGGCGGTGGGGGTGGCCGAGCCGTCGTGGATCGACGCGAAGGTCGGTGAGATTGTTTCGGTTGGGCGGGGGGTGGTGAAGCGGGAGGAGTTGGGCCGGTCGCTGGGCGGTCGGCCGATCCACCTGCTCACGATCGCCCGCGGGGCCGAGGGGGAGGTCAGGCCGGCGGTGCTGATCGTGGCGGGGATCGACGCGAGGCACCGCGTGGGCGTGGAGACCGCGCTGGGGGTGGCGGAGGCGTGGGCGTCGTCGCCGCCGGAGTGGCTCGTGGGGCGGACGGTGTACGTGGTGCCGTGCCTGAACCCGGACGGGTTTGTTCGCGGCGGGCCCCGTGCGGACACGCCGAGGCGTGATGAGCCGGGCGACGCCGACCGCGACGGGAGGACCGACGAGGACCCGGCGGAGGATCTGAACGGCGACGGGTTGATCACGATGATGCGCGTGGCGGATCCGGGCCCGGCGCTGAGGCTGACGCCGACGATGGTCGACGACCCCGATTTCCCCGGGTTGATGAGAGCGCCCGACGCGGCGGCGGGGGAGCGAGCGACGTACGCGGTGCTGATCGAGGGGCTCGACAACGACGGGGACGGGTCGTTCAACGAGGACGGGTGGGGCGGGAGCGGGGGCGGGGGGATCGACCTCGATTCGAATTTCCCGGCGCACTGGCCCGAGTTCTCCGACGGCGCGGGCGTACGCCCCTTGCAGGCCCCCGAGACGCTGGCCCTGGCGAGGTGGGCGCTGGACCGCGGCGATATCGCGGCGGTGATCGTGTACGGGCGGCACGACACGGTGACGGCGATCCCCAAGGCCGGCGAGATGGACGCGTCGAGGCAGGTCCCGCTGGGCATCGAGCAGGACGACAAGGCGCTCTACGAGGCGGCCTCGAAGCGGTTCAAGGAGATCACGGGTATCCACGGCGCCCCCCGGCCCGACACGAACGGATCGTTCGTCGCGTGGGCGTACGCGCATCTGGGCGTGCCGGCGTTCTCGACGCCCGTGTGGGTCAGGCCCGATCAGGTGGCCGAGGACAAGCGACCCAAGCCCGCCGAGAAGCCCGGGGCCACGAGAGAGGAAGGCGACGCCGCGCCGACCCCGAGGCCCGAGCCCAAGACCGACGAGGCGAAGTGGCTTCGGTATTTCGAAGGGCGTTCGGATCTTCCCGGGTTTGTGCCGTGGCGGGCGTTCGATCACCCGCAACTGGGCCCGGTCGAGATCGGTGGGTTCATCCCCGGGGCGATGATGAACCCCCCGCCGGAGGAAGTCTCGTCGCTCGTGGATCGGCAGTCGGCGTTCGTCGCGGACCTCGCGGGTCGGCTGCCCATGATCGAGGTCGAGGGTGTGGGCGAGTCGTTGGCCGGTGGGCTCTGGCGCGTGACGATGCGGGCGCGGAACGCGGGGGAGTGGCCGACGCTGTCCGCCATCGGGCGCAAGGCCCGGCGGAACGCCCCGACGCGGATCACGATCGATGCGCCGGTGGACCGGCTGGTCTCGGGTGAGAAAACGCGGATCGAGTGGTCGATCCCCGGGGGTGGGCACGCCGAGGCGAGGTGGACGCTGCGGACGGAGGGGATGGGCAAGGCCGTGGTGAGGGTGACCTCGCCGATCCTGGGGACCCGCACGGTCGAGATCCCGCTGGAGGACGCGCGATGAGGACGGCGATGATGGCGGCATTGGTCGGGGCGGCGTTCGCGGCGCTCGCGGGGCGGGCGGCGGCGCAGGCCGATGTCCCTTCGAAGGTCCCGCTCGTGTTCAACCGCTATCACACGGCGGACGAGCTCGACCGGGCGATGCGCGACCTGGCGGCGGCGTACCCCGAGATCGCCTCGCTCCGGCGGGTCGGGTCGAGCGTCGGCGGGCGCGACATGCTGGTGCTGGTGATCTCGGCGACGAAGACGGGCCCGGACACCGAGAAGCCGGCGATGTGGATCGACGGGGGCATCCACGCCAACGAGGTCCAGGCCGCCGAGGTGGTGCTGTACACGGCGTGGTACCTGACGAAGATGTACGGGGTGAACCCGACGCTCACGTCGATGATCGACGAGCGGGCGTTCTACCTGTGCGCGATGGTGAACCCCGACGCCCGCGTGGCGTGGTTCGAGACGCCCGCGACGCCGCACAACTTTCGGGCCAACCTGAGGCCCGTGGACGATGACCGCGACGGGCTCTTCGACGAGGACGGGCCCGACGACCTCGACGGCGACGGGGCGATCACCACGATGTGGAAGAAGGACCCGCACGGCCGCTGGATCCGGGATAAGGACGACCCCCGGATCTTTCGTCGGGTGGCCCCGGACAAGGCCGGGGAATGGACGATGCTCGGCGAGGAGGGGATTGACAACGACGGTGACGGTCGGATCAACGAGGACGGGCCCGGCGGGGACGACATGAACCGCAACTTCCCCGGTGGGTGGCTGCCCAACTACGTGCAGTGGGGGGCCGGGCCTTACCCACTTTCGGCCCCGGAGACGCGTGCGGTGGCGGATTTCATCGAGGCCAGGCCCAACATCGCGGCGGCGCAGGCGTACCACAACACGGGGGGCATGATCCTCCGCGGGCCCGGGGCCGAGTTCCGTTCGTCGATGTACCCGGCGCAGGACGCTCGGGTCTACGAGGAGCTGGCCAAGACGGGCGAGCAATTGCTCCCGTACTACCGCTCGCTGGTGATCTGGAAGGACCTGTACACGGTGCACGGGGGGTTCGTGAACTGGACCGCCGAGTCGCTCGGGATTTTCAGCTTCACCAACGAACTCTGGACCGTCGAGAAGTACTTCCAGCGGGCGCCGTCCTCGCCGAACGAGGAGCAGCAATGGCTCTGGCGTGACCGCATGCTCTTCGGGCAGGCGTTCAGCGAGTACAAGCCCTTCAACCACCCGACGCACGGCGAGGTGCTCATCGGCGGTCCGAACCAGTGGTCGTCTCGCTCGACGCCGACGTTCATGCTCGAGGAAGAGTGCCACCGCAACTTCGCGTTCACGGTGTACCACGCGGACCAGATGCCGCGGGTGGCGTTCGACGCCGTGGAAGCGGCCGCGATGGGCGGCGGGCTCTGGGAGGTCACGGTCACGCTGCGGAACGACCGGCTGATCCCCACGCGTTCGGAGCACGCGCGGCGGAACCGCATCGGGGCGAACGACGTGTTGTGGTGCGAGCCCGAGGGCCGCGGGCGGGTCGTGACGTCCGGTCGGCTCTCGTCGCGTTCCGACCGACGGTTCGACGAGGTACTGAACGAGCCGGGGCGCGTTCAACTGGACGGCGGCGTGCCCGGGCGCGGGGTGGTCCACCACCGGTTCATCGTGGAGGGCGAACGCGGCACGCGGGTGAACCTGTCGTTCACGTCCCAGAAATCACGCGACGCGTCGATCCACGTCGTGCTCGGGGAGGCCGCCGGCGCCGCGAAGTGAACCGCCGTCCACCGCGGGCCGGGGCTTTCGGGCCAAAAAGAGAGGAACCCCGGCGCACCACGACCGGGGTCCTCGGAACAGACGTGTGAGATCAGGACGGTTTAGCGGCGACGCCGGGCGGCGACGAGCCCGCCGAGCCCGAGAAGCGCGAGGCTGCCGGGGGTGGGGATCAGGGTCCCGTTGATGTTGACGTCGTCGATGCGGCCGGTCCCGCCCGTGCCGCCGGCCTGCGAGTTGGCGACCATGCGGACGATGACGTCGGCCTGGTTGGCGAGCGCCGCGGTGCCGGCGACGTTGAAGCCGTAACCCGTGCGGAAGTTCGCGGGGGTGCTGGACCAGGAACCGCCGCCGACCGCGCCGTTGACCTCAACGGAATAGTTCGAGAGGAGGGAGAAGAAGGTGGTCCCGCCGTCGGTCGAGGCGACGAGGTTGAAGAACTGCGGCCCGGTGGCGCTGCGGGTCTGCTGCCAGTCGATCACGATGTCGGTGTACCCGACGGTCGAGAAGCGGACCTGGTAGTAGTCGCCCGTGGTCCAGGTGTTCGAGCTGAACGAGCGGCTCGAACCGTTGCCGACGGGGTTCGACCAGGTGGTCGCCGTCGCGGCGTGGAACCCGCGGGCCTCGGCGCCGGCGGCGAAAATGCCGGAGTCGGCCGCGATCGGGCCCTGATTCTGACCCGTCACCGGGCCGGGGACGTAGTTCTCGAACGACCACCCGGCCAGAAGGTCAGCGTTCGCCGCACCCGCCAGCGAAGCCACCACCAAAACGCTCAGAACGTTTCGCATCTCTCTGCTCCTATGTATTCGCCCGAGCGGTACTCCCGCGCGGGGTCGTGTCTCTGGCGGAAGCATAGTGACGCGACCGCGGCCAGCCAAGCACAATCCGGAGGGCTCACCAAGTCTTCACGTATGGAACATGTACGGTATGCGACCCACCTGCCGGACCGCGACGGGGCCGCCGTCGGGTTGCCCGAACGCCGTCCGGGGCTACCATGCCGACCCACGGGCGCATAGCTCAGTTGGCTAGAGCGCGGCTGTCACATAGCCGAGGTCACAGGTTCGAGTCCTGTTGCGCCCATTGCCCCCTCGCCCCGCCCCCCGCGGCCGGCGTCCACCGCCCGGCCCGGCTCACGGGCGCATGCCCGGCACCGCGGTCACCAGGGCCTTGGTGTACGCCTCGCGGGGCGAATCGAAGACCTCACCGCAGGCGCCCCGCTCCACGATCCGCCCGTGGTGCATCACCACCACGCGGTCGCAGACGTGGCGCACCACGCCCAGGTCGTGGCTGACAAACACCAGCGTCAGGTTCATCGCCCGCCGGAGGTCCGCGAGAAGGTTCAGCACCTGCGCCTGCACGGAGACGTCCAGCGCGCTCGTCGGCTCGTCGCAGATCAGCACCCCGGGCGAGAGCGTCAACGCCCGCGCGATCACGGCCCGCTGCTTCTGCCCGCCCGACAACTCGTGCGGGTAGCGCACGCCCAGCGCGGCGGGGAGGCCCACCCGCTCCATCGCCTCGCCGGCCATCCGCGACGCCGAGGCCCCGCGGGCCAGGCCGTGGATGATCAGCGGCTCGGCCACCGCGTCCCCGACGCGGATCCGCGGGTTGAGCGAGCCCCCGGGATCCTGGAAGATCATCTGGACCCGGCGTCGGAAGGCCCGCAGCGCCGCACGCCCCATCCCCGCGACCCCGTGCCCGTCGAAGAGCACGCGCCCCGACGCCGCCCGGGTCAGCCCGATCATCGCCCGCGCGACGGTGGATTTGCCCGAGCCGGATTCGCCGACGATCCCCACGGCCTCGCCGGGCTCCACGTCGAAGGACACGCCGTCGACCGCGCGGATCGTGCCGCGCTGAAAGAGCCCCGAGCCGCGGCGGGGGAACTCGACGGTCAACCGATCGATCTGGAACAACGGCCCGGGCACGCGGCGGATCCTACCGGGGGTCGGCCCCGACGATCCGCGGCCGGCCATCCACCGGGTCGGTCATCGGCCCCGAAACCGGACAAGAACCGAGCGTGGCGTGGGTGATACACCCTTGACCGTGGGCGGGCGGCGGGTACTGTTGACCCTCCGGGCGGCCGATACACCGGTTGAGTCCGCGCGGGCAGATAGCTCAATTGGTAGAGCACGGCATTGAAAATGCCGGGGTTGCCGGTTCAAGTCCGGCTCTGCCCATTCGTCCGGTTTCCGCCGCAGCGCACGGAACACCACCACATACCACCCAGCCCCTGGAAGTCGCGCTCACACCCAGGGGCTGCGATGCGAATGTTCTCTTGCGCCCTCTCGATAAGCGGCGGAGTGGGCGGGTTGCCCGTTCGGATTTCGGGCGGTATGATCCCGCCGCATGGCCAGGAGCGTGAACAAGCGAGCGACAGCGAAAGCCGCCGGCGGGAAGGGGGGCGGGGGGAGTGGCGCCGCAGCCGCTCAGCCGGAGTTTGCATGCGGCCAAGGCGACCAAGCAGGACGAGTTCTACACGCAGCTTCCTGATGTCGTGAAGGAACTGAAACACTACACGAAGCACTTCGAGGGCAAGACGGTCCTGTGCAACTGCGACGACCCGAAGGTCAGCAACTTCTTCCGATACTTCGCCGGCAAGTACCATGACCTGAAACTCAAGCGGCACATCACCACGTGCTACCGCAACGCCGACTCCGACCTGTTCAGCCAGCACGAGAGCAGACGCGGCTCGTATGGTCAACGGATTCAATCCTCACGCACGCGGTGCATATCCAACGAGAAGAAGTAGCAGGAACGATGCCAACGACAAAGGCGAAGCTTCAGCGAGATGAAGTAGCGAAGGAGCCCCAGGAGAATGGGCCGCGTAACGCCATTCTGCACGCCGATGCGCTCAAAGCACTTGCCGACCTGCCCGCTGGCCACGTGGATTTGACCGTCTTCAGCCCGCCCTGCGACGGCATCCGGGACTACGGAAAGAACTGGTCGCTCGACTTCAAGACTCTCGGCTCGGAGTTGTTCCGGGCTACGACGGAGGGTGGCGTGTGCGCAGTCGTCATCGGCGATGGCACGAAGGACTTTGCCAAGTCGCTTGCGAGTGAGCTCCATAACGGGAGGCGTGTGCATGTATGAACACATCTTTCAATGGCGACGCGAGCGTTGCATGATGGTATATTCCATCGAGAACACGGTGCGTGGAATGCAACTCGTGCTCGATGACGTCTCCGCTCGCTCGCATGAGCTCGTCAACGCCATCCCCGACTGGGTCGTTGAACGCGAAGTTCGCGAGATGGCAGCCCTTCACGGTGCGCATTACATGTAGTCGGTTTACACGATGTTAATCGCGCCCTCTCACTTGAGCCCTTCGTCTCGAACCGCGGTGCTCGTGGGCGCATGGCAGTGCACCTTTGAAGCCGTGCTTGCGTCCGCATCTCAGAGGATCACATTGTGCGCACCGTACATCACCGAGCATGGGGCCGACATTGTCCGCACTGTTCGGGACAAGACGAACGGGAGTGGACTCAGCGTGCTCGTGCTCACTGATCTGTCGCCACTTGCGATCTGTTCCGGCGCGACCGATCCCGCGTCCGTTGCGGTGCTTCGTGCGCTTTCCCCGGCGTCTCGATCCGTTCATCTGCCCCGGCTGCATGCGAAGGTCTACACCGCGGATCGTGCTCGCGCGATCGTGTCCTCCGGCAATCTGACCTATGGCGGGCTCGTGTGCAACCATGAGTGCGGCTTGTTGGTTGATGATCCGGTGGTTGCGGCGCAGATCGACGATGAAGTTACGGCATATGCGGGGCTTGGAGCGGAAGTGGACGCCGCCACGCTCAACGAGATGTGTGACCTGGCTGTAGACGCCCGCGCTGCGTATAAAGCGCAGGTCGCTTCGGCTTCCCGCGAATCGACCTGTCGTCTGCGTGCCGTGCTCAAGTCCGCATCAGACGCGCTTGTACGAGCACGTTTGGCCGAGGGCCCCATCCACACTGTCTTTGCCAAGACCATTGAGTTTCTCTTGCGTCGCCACGGTCCACTCTCCACCGAAGCCATGCACCCGATGATCCAGCTGATGCACCCGGACCTCTGCGATGACACCGTCGACCGCGTGATCGACGGCAAAAGGTTCGGCAAGAAGTGGAAGCACGCCGCACGGACGGCGCAGCAGCAGTTGAAGAAGCGAGGCAGCATCGTGCTCATCAACGGCGAGTGGGCTTTGATCGCGTGATCCGCTCTGAGCGCCCCAAAGGGGCGTCGGGGTGTAGCCACGGATGGAGCGAGGCCGCTTTGGACCTCGCGAAACCCGTGGATAGACAACAGATCCTCCGTTACAAGAGAGCGCGGCCGTCAGCCGCGAACGGACCGTGCCCGCGGACGTGGCAGCATTGCAGAAGAACACCGGCACGACCGCCGGTCTCTTCGTGAGTCGATCTCCGTCGTTGGCGGCCGGAACGCACGCCGCGTCGGCGGGGGCGGTGGTGGGTGTGGGTGTGGGTGTGGGTGTGGGTGTGGGAGTGCTTGACACGCCCCGGCTTTGTGCTATCTTTCTGGGCTGTGATGCCGAACGCCTGTCTCCAACACCGAATGCCGATGCCCATGCGAGCCCCCGAGGCCGCGTGCGTCGCTGCGTTCCGGTGATCGGCGTCCGCTGATCCGACCCATAACGCAGGCCCGATGAGCACGCCGCCCCGGGGGCTTCCCGCGGTCGTCGGCCTTCGTCTCATCCACCCTCAACACCGTCCCGGCGCGGCCGCCACCGCGGTCATCCACGCCCGGGCACCACCCACGAAAGGGAATCACCATGCCAGTATCTGGCCCCGGTCTCGGTACGCGCGCGGTCCGCGGCGGGCAGACGCCCGACCCCGCCACCGGCAGCATCCTCACCCCGATCCACCAGACCGCGACCTATGTGCAACGCCGCGTGGGCGAGCACCGCGGGCACACCTACTCCCGCGCGAGCAACCCGACGGTCTCGGCACTTGAAGCGAACCTGGGCGCGATCGAATCGGCGTCCCCCGCGGTGTGCTTCGCCACGGGGCTCGCCGCCGAGCACGCGCTGTTCCTCTCGGCCCTGGAGCGGGGCGGGCACGTCGTGTGCGCCGAGGTGTGCTACGGCGGGACGCACCGCCTGCTGCGGCACGTGCTCGCGCCGCTGGGGATCGGGGCCACGTTCGTCGACGCGACGGACCCGGCGAACATCGCGCGGGCGTTGACGCCGGCGACGGGGCTGGTGTTCCTCGAAACCCCGGCGAACCCAACGCTGGTCTTGACGGATATCGCGGCGGCGTGCAGGGCCGTGCGGTCGAGCGGCGTGCCGGAAAGACCGCCGGTGATCGCGGTGGACAACACGTTCCTGACCGCGGTGGGCCAGCGTCCGCTGGACCTGGGGGCCGACGTGTCGGTGTATTCGACGACCAAGCACATCGAGGGGCACAACGCGACGGTGGGGGGTGCGTTGGTGTCGCGGGACGAGGGGCGGCTCGACCGCCTGCGGTTTGTCCGCAAGACCGTCGGCTCGATCCAGGCGCCGCACGACGCGTGGCTGACCCTCCGCGGGCTCAAGACGCTGCCGATCCGCCTGCGCCAGCACAGCGAGAACGCGGGGATCGTGGCCCGATGGCTCGAACGCGACCCCCGCGTCGGCGTCGTTCACTACCCCGGGCTGGCGTCGTTCGCCCAGCACGAACTCGCGCGGCGTCAGCACACGCTCCACGGCGGGGTCCTGTCGTTCACGGTCCGCGGCGGGGCGGGCGGGGGCGACGAGGCCGGTCGCACGCTGATCGAGTCGCTCTCGCTGATCTCGCTCGCCGAGAGCCTTGGGGCGGTCGAGAGCCTGGTGACGCACCCCGCGAGCATGACGCACGGGGACATCCCCGGGGCCGAGCGTGACCGCCTGGGGATCACCGACGGTCTGGTGCGTCTGAGCGTGGGGCTCGAAGACCCCGTGGACCTGATCGAGGACCTCGACCGCGCTCTCTCGATCGCCTGCCCGGGGGCGTCCCGCCCGTTGGGTCGCCCCATCACCGCGTGAAGACACCTTTCATCACACCCGTCGGCCATACCGGTCAGGAGTTCTTATGATCCCGTCCATCTCGGTTCTGAAGTTCGGGAGCAGCGTGCTGCCCGATGACGATTCGCTCTCGGTCGCGGTCGGCGAGATCGCACGCCGCGTGAAGTCGGGCCGCCGCGTCGTCGCGGTGGTCTCGGCCCTGGGCGAGACGACCGACCGTCTGATCGAGCGTGCCACGCGGCTCGCCGGCGGGCGGGAGCCCGACCCGGCCTCGAAGGCCGCCCTGCTCGCGGTGGGAGAGCTGAACGGCACCGCCTCGCTCTCGATCGTGCTCAACGCGGCCGGCGTCCGCGCGACGGTCCTCGATGCCTCGAGCGTCGCGCTGGCCACGGAGGGACCGATCGACGACGCCCGCCCGGTGGCGTTGGCCCGGGGCGTGATCGTCCGGGCGCTGGCCTCATTCCCCGCGGTGGTCGTCCCCGGGTTCGTCGGGCGTGACGACGCCTCGGGGTGGTCGCGGACGAGCCTGCTGGGCCGTGGCGGGAGCGACCTGACCGCGCTCTTCATCGCGGCGGAGCTGGGCGCCGACGAGTGCGTGCTGCTCAAGGACGTGGACGGTCTCTACGACCGCGACCCCTCCGCCGATCCGGCCGCCCGGCGGTTCGTCCGGGTCAACTACGACGACGTGCTCGCGCTCGACGAGGGCATCGTGCAGCACAAGGCCGTTCGGTTCGCGGCCGGCCGGGCCCTGCGGTTCTCCGTCGCCGCACCGGGCCGCGCCGTTGGCACGCTGGTCTGGGAGGGCGGATCCCGCGCGGACGACCGAGCCCCCATCCACCATGACGCGGCCGGCGCCGGGGAGGTGGCCCGATGAACACCGCCACACGGTTGGTCTCCTTCGACGCGGCCCCCGACGACCCCTTCGCCCCGACCTGCACGCCGATCTACCAGACCGCGACCTTCGAGCAGGATTCACCCGAGTGTTTCGGGCGTTTCGACTACTCGCGCAGCGGGAACCCGACCCGCGGGGTCCTCGAGCGGCTCCTCGCCGATCTCGAGGGGGGGACGCGGGCCTTCGCCTTCGCCTCGGGGCTCGCGGCCATCACCGCCGTCACGCGGCTCCTCGACCCGGGCGACGAGATCCTCGCGTGCGACGACCTGTACGGGGGCGCGTACCGGCTCTTCACGAAACTCCTGGCCCCACGCGGCGTCGCCGTCCGCTTCGTCGATTTCACCGCCGACGCCCCGCTCCCCATCTCGCCGAGGACGAAACTCGTCTACTTCGAAACCCCGAGCAACCCGCGACTTCGCATCACCGACATCCGGCGTCGATGCCGCGAGGCCAGAGAGGCCGGCGCGCTCTCGTGCGTCGACGGGACCGCGACCACGCCGTACCTCCAGAAGCCGCTCGAGCTGGGCGCCGACATTGTTCTTCATTCGGCGACCAAGTACCTCGCCGGGCACGCGGACGTCACCGCCGGGGCGGTTATCGTCAAGGACCCCGCCCTCGCCGACCGGCTGTACCTCATCCAGAACGGCGAGGGGGCGGTCCTTGGTCCCTTCGATTCATTCCTGCTCCTGCGCGGCATCAAAACCCTCGCGCTGAGGCTCGACCGCCAGCAGGCCTCGGCCCAGCGGATCGCCGAGTGGCTCGACCGGCGGCCCGAGGTTGCCCGGGTCCATTTCCCCGGGCTCCACACCCACCCCGGCGGCGACCTGCACCGATCGCAGTCCCTGGGGCCCGGCGCGGTCCTTTCCTTCGAGATCACGGACGCAACCGCCGCCCCGGATCTCGTCCGCGGGCTCTCGCTGTTCCGCACCACGGTCAGTTTCGGGGCGGTCGGGTCGTCCGCCAGCATCCCCGCGTGCATGAGCCACGCCCCGATCGCCGTGGACGCCGCGGGCCCCGCCGTGGCCCCGCCGCCGCGGGGGCTGATCCGCCTGAGCGTGGGGATCGAGGACCCGGGCGACCTGATCGCCGACCTGGCGCGGGCCTTCGAGGTCGTCGCCGAGCCCCGCCACCGCGACGTCCCGAGAACATCCGGCGTCGACGCCGTGTCGGCCCCGATCGGAGCCGCGTCATGAGCCTGCGCGAGACCACCATCGTCGTCCTGGGAGCCACGGGCCTGGTCGGCCGGGAATGCCTCTCGATCCTCCACGGCGCGGGCGTCCCGGCCCACCGTGTCACGCCGCTGGCCACCGCCGCATCCGCGGGGGCTGTGGTGCCCTTCGGGCCCGAGGCCCTGACCGTCCGTGAGGTCACGCCCGGGGCGTTTGACGGGGCGGGCGTGGCCATCTTCGCCGCCTCGTCCCGGGCGGCCCTTGAGTGGGCGCCCCACGCCCTCGAACGCGGCGTCCGGGTCGTCGATAACAGCTCGGCGTTCCGGCTCCATCCGTCCGTCCCGCTCGTGGTCCCCGAGGTCAACGGGCACGAGCTCGACGCGGGCCCGCCGTTGGTCGCCAACCCCAACTGCTCGACGATCATCCTCCTCGCCGCCGTCGAGCCCCTGCGCCGTTTGTTCGGGCTTGGCGCCATTGTCTTGACGACGTGCCAGGCGGTTTCGGGCGCGGGCCGGGCCGGGCTCGACGCCCTGGCCCGCGAGTCCCAGGATCGCCATGCCGGGCCCGACCCCTCGCCCGGCTCGCCCTTCCCCGAGCCCTGCACGGGCAACGTCTTCAGCCACAACAGCCCGACCGACCCCGACGACGGGGTCAACGGCGAGGAGCGAAAGATCATCGCCGAGTCGCGCAAAATCCTCGATCGCCCCGACCTCCCGATCACCCCCACCTGCCTCCGCGTCCCCGTCGCCCGTGCCCACACGGAATCGATCCTCGTGCGCCTCGAGCGCCCCGCGACCCTCGCGGAAGTCCGAGGGGCCTACGCCGACGCCCCGGGCCTCCGCGTCGTCGACGACCGGGCCGCCAACCGCTTCCCCACCCCGCGAAGGGCCGACGGGGCCGACCCCGTCCTCGTGGGCCGGTTCAGGCCCGATCCGGCCGAACCGCCCGGACCGGGCGGCCGGTCGCGGTCGTGGTGTTTCCTGGCCTGCGGGGACCAGATCAGGAAAGGGGCGGCCCTCAACGCCGTCCAGATCGCCGACCGCCTGGCGAGCCGTTCCCGGGCGCCGACCTACGCTTGACCCCTATGCCCGACACGACCATCTCCACCACCCGACGGGGCGTGATCCAGCGTTGGACGGCGACGATCATCCCCACCACGCGCGAGGCCCCGACCGACGCCGAGGTCCCCTCCCACGTCCTGCTCCACCGCGCGGGCTTCATCCGCCCGGTGGGCGCGGGGATCTACGACTACCTCCCCCTCGCGTGGCGGAGCCTCACCAAGATCGCCGCCATCGTCCGCGAGGAGATGGACGCCGCCGGCGCCTCCGAGATGCTCATGCCCGCGCTCGAGCCCTTCGAGCTCTTCAAGGACACCAAGCGAGACGAGACCTACGGCGACAACCTCTTCCGCCTCAAGGACCGCAAGGGTCGCACCAACGCCCTCGCGCCGACCCACGAAGAAGTCATCACCGACCTGATGAAGGGCGTGCTGACCAGCTACAAGCAGTTGCCCCTGAACCTCTACCAGGTCCAGACCAAGTTCCGCGACGAGGCCCGCCCGCGAGCGGGGCTGCTCCGCTGCCGCGAGTTCATCATGAAGGACGCTTACTCCTTCCACCTCACGCTCGACGGGCCCGGCGGGCTCGGCGACACCTACGACCGGATGTTCACCGCCTACAGCAACATCTTCCGGCGGTGCGGGCTCTCCTTCAAGGCCGTCGAGGCCGAATCGGGCCCCATCGGCGGGTCCGCCAGCCACGAGTTCATGGTCACCTGCGAGAGCGGCGAGGACACGGTGCTGACCTGCGCGGCCTCGGGCTACGCCGCCAACGTCGAGAAGTGCGAGATCGGGGCCCGACCCCGCGGGACATTCCAGGAGCCGCCCACGGGCGACCTCGCCGAGGTCCACACCCCCAACCTCCCCGGGATCGACGAGGTCGGGAAGTTCATGAAGGTCAAGCCCGACCGGATGCTCAAGACCATCGTGTTCCGCGCCGCCGGAGGCGGTGGTGGGGGTGGCGGGGGGGGCGGCGTGCCCGCGTGGGTCGTGGCCGTCGTCCGGGGCGACCACGACGTCAACGAGGGCAAGGTCAAGGCGCTCGCGGGCGTCGACGCCGTCGCCCTCGCTTCGCTCGAGGAGGCCAAGAAGGCCGGCTTCGCCGTCGGGTACGTCTCCCCGCGCGTCGTCAACACCGTCCCGGGGGTGAGGTTGCTGATCGACGCCGACGCGTCGCTCGGGGGGTTCTGGGCCTCGGGCGCCGACAAGGCGGACCACCACGTCAAGCACTTCAATTGGCGCCGCGAGGTCGGGGCCGCCCTCGACGACCCGGCGAGGGTCATCGTGGGCGACGTCCGCAACGCCGCCGCGGGCGACCCCAGCCCCCGCGCCGAAGGCTCGGCCCTGGCGACCACGCGGGGCATCGAGGTCGGGCACATCTTCAAGCTCGGGACCAAGTACTCCGACGCGATGGGGCTCAAGGTCCTCGACGACCAGCAGAAGTCCGCGAGCGTCATCATGGGGTGCTACGGGATCGGGGTCTCGCGCACCCTCGCGGCCGCCGTCGAGCAGAACCACGACGCCAACGGCATCCTCTTCCCCGCCGCCATCGCGCCGTACCACGCCGTCATCACCGTGATGAAACCCGACGACTCCCGGCAAGCCGACGCGGCGGGGCGGCTCGCCGACGCGCTCGCGAGGGCCGGCGTGGACGTGCTCATCGACGACCGCGACGAACGCCCGGGCGTGAAGTTCAAGGACGCGGACCTGATCGGCGTGCCCGTCCGCCTCACCGTGGGCGACAAGGCGCTCGACCAGGACGCGGTGGAGTTCAAGCTCCGCAAGGACACCGCGGGCAAGGGCGAGAACGTCCCCATGAGCGGGATCGTCGAACGCTGCGTCGGTGCGCTCAACGGGTAAGCGCCGGCCCGCCCCGGTCTCCACCGGGGGTCAATGGTCGTGCGTGTGGGGGCGGTCGGGGAGGTCGGCCTCGCCGAAGAGCCGGAACTCCTTGCGGCGCAGGATCTGCCCGGCCAGCGTCGGGTCTTCGACCGAGAGCGCGATGGTGGGCGTCCCGTTGGGGCGCAGCATCAGCGGGTAGGCGAACTGGATCGACAGCTCCGCCGACAGCAGGCTCACGCACAGGCTCGTCAGCGTGTGGCCCTTGGAGAGTTCGACGACCAGCACGTCTTTCTCGCTGTAGGGGATCCCGTGCTCGCGCAGGATCTGCTTGGCCTGATCGGCCTTGCTGGTGATGATGCGCACCACCGCGTGGTCCGTCGCGTCGTGGACCGACAACGCGCAGATCTGGCACCGGGGCGTGTCGAAGGCCTTCACCAGGTCGAACAGCTTGCCCACCTTGTTGGTGAGAAAGACACTGAACTGCGTGACGGTCGGCGGCGCGTATCCCTGCGTGGTCTCGAACGGCGTCGATGCCTGACTCATGGCGGTCCCTCGCGTCGTGACCGGCGTCGCCACGGACCCCGCCCCGCTCGTTCGCCGGGGCGTGCGACGCCACGATCCCGATCGGACGCGGCGGCTCTCCCACGAGCGCACGCCCGGTCGGTCTCTCGCCTTCCTTAGGACCTCAATATACAATGCCCCGCGCCCGGGCACAAGTGATACTTTCGGCCCGGTCCGTGGCCGTATTCGCAGGATGTTAGTATCTCAGATCGACGGCCGCCCCGATGAACGGCGCGGGGTCGACGTCCTGCACGGCGAACTCGTTGCCGTCGGAATCATCCAGGCGGAGCGTGCCCCCGACGAGGACGCCGCCGAAGAGCGTGACGCTCGCGCGCCGGGAGGGTGTCCAGGAAGCCCGCAGGAAGACGGGGATGCCGCGGTCCTCGCCCACGCCGTCGGGTTGGGGGCCGGTGGGGTCGAGGCGGAAGCGGGAGGTCAGCCATTGGGCGCCCGCGGCGAGGGTCCACTGGTCGTCGGGCTTCCAGGCGATCTCGGCGCCCGCGCCGCCGGCCGCCCCGAGTTCGAGCGCGGCGCTGCGAAGGGTGACGGATTCCGAGAGGGGGAGGCTGAAGCGGACGATGGGGAAGACGGCGAGGTCTTCCTCGATCTGGCTCGTGACGATCAGGCCGAAGCCCAGGAACGTGCGCTCGTCCCAGGTGTAGGTCGCGCCGGCGGCCCCGCCGAAGGTCAGCCCGTCCTCGAAATCGGCGTCGCTCTCGCCCGAGAAGGCGGCGGAGGGCCCGGCGAAGTACGACCAGTGCTCGTCGGCGCGGTAGACGGCGGTGAGGTTCAGGCGGGCGGTGTGGATCTGGTCCCACGGGTCGAGCCCGCCGAAGCCCGTGGAGCCCGAGAAGTCGTACTCGGAGAAGCCGTAGCGGAGCCCCGCGGCAAGGAACACGCGGTCGGTGGCCCGGTAGTTGAGCTTGAGGTCGGCGGCGGCGGAGGACACGGCGACCCGTCCCCCGTCGTCGATGTCGGCACGGAAGCGGTGGACGCCGCCGAAGGTGACCTCGGCGGAGAGCCGCGGTGGCGCGTCGTCGGGCGTCGTGGCCGGCGTGGTGTCGTCCCGAGCGAGCGAGTGCGGGACCGAGGCGGTGAACAGCGTGAGGGTCGCCAGGGCCGTGAGCTTCATCGGGGGCGTGTCCTTTCGTGAGATCGGCGATCGGCTCTTCGGGCGGATCGGGGTGAGGGGCGAGTGACGGGGGCGTCGGGGGGTGCGGGACGTGGTAGACTGAGCCTATGGCACGGAAACCCACGTCGGTCCGATCGTACCTCGATTCGTTGCCTCAGGATCGGCGGGCGGCCATCGGGGAGGTGCGACGGGTGATCCTGGATCACCTGGCCCCCGGTTTCGAGGAGGTCGCGCACCCCGGGGGGATCAACTACGTGGTCCCGCACCGGCTGTTCCCCGCGGGGTACCACTGCGATCCGAAACAGCCCCTCCCCTTTGCGTGCCTGGCCTCGCAGAAGGGTCATATGGCGTTGTACCTGATGCACCTGTACCTGGACCCCGAGGAGACCGAGCGGTTCCGCTCGTCGTTCGCGGGCACGGGCAAGCGGCTCGATATGGGGGCGTCGTGCGTGCGGTTCAAGTCCCTGGACGCGTTGCCGCTGGGGGTGATCGCCGAGACGCTGGGCCGGACGACGGTCTCGTCGTACGTGTCGGCGTACGTGGCCTCGCGTGGGGGCGTTGGGGGGGGCGTGGAGGGGAGCGGTCGGCCCGTTCGGGCGAAGAAGGCTCGTGCGGGTTCGGGGGACGCGAGGAAGACGAAGCCCGCGCCGGCGAGGGCTGCCGGGAAGGCCGTGAAGAAGCGGGTCTCGAAAGTGTCGGCCGCGGGCGGGCGATCGTCCAAACCCTCGTCGTCGAGGGCGAAGGCGAGGGCAACGTCGAGGCCGGGGCGGGCCGGGTGACCGTCCGGGCGGTCGACGGGCGTGAGAGGCGAGGGCCGGCATGATCGGACCGAGGATGAGCCAGGTTGCGCCGGACGCCGGGAGGGTGTGGCTCCTCGCCGTCGAGGGCACGTGGTTCGAGCGGCATTGGCTCGCGGTGGTGATCACGACGGTGGTCACGGCGGCGTTCGTGCTGATCGCGATGGCGTACCGTCAGCACCGCCTGACGCGGGCGCTGCTCGAGCAGGTCAAGCACCTGCGGGACGCCAAGAGCGAGGCGAGGCGTCGGACGGCGGCCCATCAGCTGGCGAGGGAAGACCTCCAGATCGCGGAGCAGGTGTACGAGGCGCTCAAGGCGAGATCCCCGCTGGCGGTGTTCATCATCGACGCGGCGGGGCGGTACGTGTCGGTCAACCACGCCGCGTCGGCGTTGCTGGGGATCCCGGAGGATCGCCTGCTCGGGATGTCGCACTCGGACGTGATCGCCCGCGATCAGTTGGACCGTGCGGGCGCGGACGCCGAGCGGACGCGGAGCGGGGAGTGGGTCAAGGCGGTGTACACGTTCCGACGCGGGGACGGGGCGTTGGTCGAGGCGGAGGTCCACTCGGCGACGCTGCACGACGGGCGGGCGATCTGCATCGCCACCGACGTGACCGAGGCACGGCGTCAGGACGAACGGTCGCGGGTAGAGCTCGGCGTGGTGACCTCGGTGCTCGATGGGCTCCCGATGCGGATGGTGGTGGCGGGGCTCGACGGGCGGGCGATCTGGATGAACCGGCGGTGGCGTCTGGAGAAGCCCGCGTCGGGGGACAACCTCCTGACGGCGGTGGACGTCCTCGCCGCCCAGGGGATGGCGTGGGCCGCGACGATCGCGTCGAGTTACCGCGCCGTCGCCTCGGGCGTGCGGGAGAACGCCGTCGATGAGTACGCCGAGCCGGGCACCGGTCGCTGGCTGAGGTCGTATATCGCGAGGGTCGACGGGCCTTCGGGGCCGCTGGTGGTGCTCTCGTGCGAGGACGTGACGGATCAGCGTGCGGCGCTCTCGTCGCGCGACGAGGAGCGGCGGTTCGTTTCGGCGGTGATCGAGACGGTGGCGTGCCTGGTGCTGGTGATCGACCGCGAGGGCCGCATCGTCCGGTTCAACCAGGCGTGCTCGGCGTTGACGGGGTGGGCCCCCGAGGACGTGGTTGGGCGGCACTTCGGGATGCTGATCCCCGCCGAGCACCGCGGTGCCATGATCGAGGAGTTCGGGTCGGTCGTCGGTTCGGGGGCCGTGCGTCCGCTGGAGCAGGAGCTCGAGACGCGTGGCGGCGCCCGGCGTCTGGTGAACTGGTCGAACGCGGTCCTGCGTGATCCGGAGGGCCGGGTGGAGTATGTGATCGCGACGGGGATCGACATCACGGACCGCAAGCGTCTGGAGACAGAGCTGGTGCAGGCGCAGCGGATGGAATCGGTCGGGCTCCTGGCGGGCGGGATCGCGCACGATTTCAACAACCTGCTGACGGCGATTTTCGGGCACATCGGGCTGGCGAAGCGGGCGATCGGCCCGACGCACCCCGCGTCGGATTCCCTGGAGCGGGTCGAGCAGGCGGCCGACCAGGCCGGGCGCGTGGTCAAGTCACTCCTGACCTTCGCGAGGCGCGAGCACGCGGAGAAGAGGCCCGAGCGGATCGCGACGGTGGTCTCGGACACGGTGCGACTGGTCCAGGGCACGCTCCCGGCGACGATCCGGCTCGTGTGGCGCGCGTGCCCGCAGGACGTGTGGGTGACGTGCGACCGTCACCAGATCGAGCAGTCGCTGCTCAACCTGGTGTTCAACGCGAGGGACGCGATGCCCACGGGCGGGACCATCAGCATCGTCGCGCGGGATATCCCCGCGCCCGAGGGGGTCGAGTCGCCGACGGGGCGGGCGGTCTCGATCTCCGTGACGGACACCGGCGTGGGGATGCCCCGGGAGGTGCTCGCCCGTCTTTTCGAGCCGTTCTTTACCACCAAGCCCCGCGGGGAGGGGACGGGCCTTGGGCTTCCCATCGTGCGGAGCATCGCGCAGGACCACGGGGGGATCGTGCGGGTCAGTTCGCAGCACGGGCAGGGCGCCACCGTCGAGATCGTGTTCCCCAGGGGCGAGCCCGGGGAGACCACGCCGAGCGTTGTCCGCGCCCGCGGCGACCGTGTGTTGATCTGCGGCCCCAGGCCGTACGCGAGGCGGATCATCGCTTCGTCGCTCCGGGCCGCCGGGTTCAGCGTGGAGGAATCGAGCGACGCCCCCCCGGGCGTGATGCCCGAGGCCGAGCGGCCTTCGTTGATCGTCGTGGACCTCTCCAACGGGGATGATGGGTGGAGCGGGTACGCCCACCGGCTGGTTGCGGTGGAGCCTCCGCTGGCCGTGATCGTGCTGCTCGCCGCGGAGGGGGCGTTCGAGTTCACGTCCGAGCGGGTGGAGGTGGTTCACGAGCCGCTGGTCATGGCGAGCCTCGTCCGCGCGGCGCACCGGCTGGTCTCGGGCGAACGCTCGGTCGGGACGTTCCGGGACGAATAACGCGTTACCCCGGGATCGGGGCGGAGGCCCCGGCGGTTTCTCCCCCGGCCACCCCCCCGACCCCGTTCTCGGCCACCGTCCAGACCCCTGTACGCCCGCGCCCGATCGGTCGCGAGACCTCGACGACGAGCGTGTCGTCCTTGGGCGGGCCCGAACGGTGCGATTCGACGGCGCGGAGGATGGTCCTCGCCCAGGCGCCCGCGGCCTGGTTCATGGGCTTGGCGGCGAGCGACCGCTGGGTCAGCATCGCCACGTGGGTCGAGCTCGACGCGACCAGCCCACGCATCCCGTCGATCCCGAGCATGCGCCCGCGCTCGTCCTTGGCCTCGATCGCGCCGTCGGTGTAGATCAGGAGCGAATCCCCGTCGGCGAACCGGAGCCGCCGCGGCGAGGGCTCGAACTCCGTGTCGGGTAGCGCACCCAGGACGAACGAGGTCGATCCCAGGTCGTGCACCTTCCCGTCGGCGGCGCGGAGGAAGGCGGTGGGGTGCCCGCCGTTGGCGTACTCCAAGCGGTCCTCGCGGCAGTCCACGCGGAGGCAGAACGCGGTCGCGAAGATCGAGTGCGGGGAGAGCGTCAGGTGGACGTAGCGGTTGAGGAGCCCCAGGACCTCGCCCGGGCAGCGGTCCGGGTTCTCGGCGTAGAGCCGCTCGAGCTCACCGTACAGCCGGTTGACGGTCAGGGCGGCCGCCAGCCCGTGGCCCGTCACGTCCAACAGCACGACGCTGAGACACTCGCCTTGGTGCTTGGCGGGGCAACTGACAAAGACGAAATCCCCGCCCATGCCCAGCATCGGCTCGTACTCGTAGAAGAACCGCACGGGCCCGGCGGCCCGGTTCTTGGGGAACATCGCCTCGTGGATCTTCCGCGCGTCGTGGAGCTCTCGGCGGAACTCCCCGTACCGCTTGGCCAGGATCTTGAGCTTGTAGCGTTCGACCCGCCGCGAGTGCTTGAGCCACGCCGTCAGCGTCCCCGGGGCCGCCGAGGCGGGCACGCTCGCCGCCAGGGCGAGGATCGTGGACCCCGACCGCCACGCGTCGCGGAACAGCAGGTTCGTGATCACGTGCACGCCCGCGAGGATCAGGATCGGGCGGGCCGCCTGCCACGGGGTCCACGGGAGGAACATCGCCGCGATCACGTGGGTGAGCGTCGCCGCCGACAGGCCCGACGTCACCCCCGCGAGGCTCTCGGCGATCAGGATGCACCCGTCGGTGACGATGACGATCGTGGTGAGCCGCGCCAGGCGCCGGCGCGGGATGTGGGTCTGACGCACCACGAAGAAGGTCGCCGCGTAGAGAGCGAGCTGCGCGGCCCCGCCCAGCACCTCCGCCATCCGCTGCGTCCGTGTCCACCCCGCCGCGTCCTCGCCCAGCCCGAGCACCGGGACGTCCCGCCCCAGGAGGTCCTTCTCCACCACGTGCCCGCCCCATCGCAGCAGGAACACCACGAGCAACACCCCGCCCCAGCACCCCAGGAACCACAAGAACCGGCGGCGGAGCAGCACCGTCGTGTCCGCGTCGAACTCGTGCGAGAGTTCGGGGGGTGCGTACGCGGAACTGTGCTGGCCCTTGATCACTGGATCGTCTCACCCTCACCCTCGCGGCCCGCCCCGGGCGTTTGCCTCGAACCGTGCCGTCGGATGGTCTCCACCCCCGACCCGTCCCTCGCCCCGAACCGTCGGCGGTGCGCCGTGACCGACCCGGCCCGCCGCGGCTTGGGTCCTTGACCACTTCCGGGGGGAGGCTACGCCGGGTGACGGTTCGTACCCGGGACCCAGAGTACATCCCCGCGGCCTTGATCGTTCGCGACACGTCCCATAACAAAGAGCAGATCGCTCAACCGGTTGAGATACCGGATCGCCTCGGGGTTGGTCGCGTCGGGCTCGGATTCTCGCAGCGCCACGGCCCAGCGCTCGGCCCGGCGGACCGCCGTTCGGGCCGCGTGGAGGCTCGCCGAGGCCCGGGTTCCCCCGGGGAGGACGAAACTGGTCAGCGGGGCGAGCCCTTCATTCAGTCGATCGATCTCGGATTCCAACCGATCGATCTGGGCCGGGACGATCCGCAGGCACGACCCCGGCGTCTCGCCGGTGGTGATCGGGGTGGCCAGGTCGGCCCCCGTGTCGAAGAGGTCGTGCTGGATGGGGGTGAGCACGCCGGCCAGCGCGGCGGTCCGCGGGTCGTCGCTTTCGCGGCAGTGGATGAAGGCGACCCCGATCGAGGCGTTGGCCTCGTCGACCTCGCCGTAGGCCCAGACGCGGGGGCAGGATTTGAGGACGCGGTGGCCTCCGACGAGGCCGGTGGTCCCGTCGTCGCCGGTGCGGGTGTAAATCTTGTTGAGTTTGACCATCGGTGTTCGAGCGGCGGTATGGTTGACACACCCGTGGCGACGTGCGCGGGCGATGGAGCCAGGCGTGCTGACATCCGGTCAAGGGTATTCGCGCGGGACGGTGAGCGAGTCGGGCGGGCCTCGCGGGGCGGTCGGGCGGGGCGTGGTGGGGTGGTGGGTCGCGAGGCGTGCCCCGATGGGGGGGGCACCCGAGCGGGCGCCGTTGGTCGATCGGATCCTCGAGTCGCGTGGGATCACGGGCCCCGGTGCCGCGTCGTTCCTCGACCCATCGCTCAAGGATCTCCACGACCCGTCGCGGATGCCGGATCTGGACCGTGCCGCGGCCCGCCTGTTCGACGCGGCCCGCGCGGGCGAACGGATCGTGATCTACGGCGACTACGACGTGGACGGGATCTCGGCCTCGGCGATCCTCTTTCACACGCTCCGGCACCTTGTTCCCGGGGCGAACGTGTCGTGCTACATCCCGCACCGGCTCGACGAGGGCTACGGGCTCAACGAGGACGCGGTCGCGTCGCTCGCCGACGAAGGGGCCGCCGTGATCGTGACGGTGGACTGCGGGGTGACGGCGGTGGGGCCCGCCGCGGTGGCCAAAGCCCGGGGTGTGGACCTCATCATCACCGACCACCACACCCCGCCGGCGACCGAGGATCTCCTCCCCGACGCCTACGCGGTGGTCCATCCGCGCCGACCGGGGTCGCTCTATCCCTTCGGCGATCTGTCGGGCTCGGCGGTGGCGTTCAAGCTGGCCTGGAGGCTGGCGACGCTCGCGTGCGGGGGCACGCGGACGGACGAGCCGACGCGGGCGTTGCTGCTGGAACTGCTCGGGCTGGCCTCGCTGGGGGTGATCGCCGACGTGGTCCCGCTGGTGGGCGAGAACCGCGTGATCGCGAGGTTCGGGCTGTCGCGGCTTCGCGGGTCGCGGTTCCCCGGTCTTTCGGCGTTGATCGAGGCGTCCGGGCTTTCGGGGGGGCGGGTCGAGGCCGAGCACGTCGGGTACCGGCTCGGGCCCCGGCTCAACGCGTGCGGGAGGCTGGGGCACGCGCGCGAGGCGTTGGAACTGCTGACGACGGCGACGGGGGCGAGGGCGGCCGAGATCGCCGCGGCCCTGACGGCGCTGAACGACGAGCGCCGCGAGGTCGAGCGTCGGATCACCGAGCACGCCGAGCGGTTGGCGGTCGAGGCGGGCATGACGACCGCGGGCCGGCGTGCGATCGTGCTGGCGCACGAGGACTGGCACCAGGGCGTGGTGGGGATCGCGTGCTCGAGGCTGGTGGGGCGTTTCCACCGGCCGACGATCCTGATGCAGCGTCACGGGGACGAGTGCCACGGGTCGGGGCGGAGCATCGACGGGTTCAGCCTCCACGGCGCCCTCGACGCCTGCCGCGGGCACCTGATCGGGTTCGGTGGGCACGACATGGCCGCGGGCGTCCGCGTCCGCGCCGATCGCGTCCGTGACTTCGCCGAGGCGTTCATCGAGGAGGCCAACCGCGGGATTGCGCCCGAGCAGCTCGCGCCGGCGTTGACGTTCGATACCGAGGCCGGGGCGGACGAGCTGACGGTCGCCGCGGCGGGGGATCTGGCGCGGGTCGGGCCGTTCGGGCGCGACAACCCGAAGGTCCGCGTGGTGCTTCGCGGGGCGGTCGTGATCGGTCGGCCCAAACTCATGGGCGCCACGGGGGAGCACGCCTCGCTCCAGGTTCGGCACTCGGGGAGGGTGATGCGGGTGGTCGCGTTCTCGTGGGCGGCGCGCCTGGCCGAACTGCCGGATGGGGTCCGGTGCGACCTCATGATCGAGCCCACGATCAACCGGTGGAACGGGACGGCGAGCGTCGAGGGCGAGTTGGTCGACCTCGCGATGCCGCCCGCACGGGAGTAACGGCGCACGCCCGGCCCGCTACTTCACGCGGGGGAGCCAGCCCTCGATCGGTTCGCCCGACCGCCACGAGCGGCGGACGTCGTCCTTGAACTCCTCGGCCATGAGCCGCACGTGGGGGTTGTCCGCGTCGTGGCCCATCCGGAGGGATTCGGCGTAGGCGTCGTCGATGGAGACCCCCTCGACGAGGTGCCGGTAGAGGATGACCATGCACCCGGTGCGCTCGGTCCCGGCCGAGCAGTGGACGAGCACGGGCAGGCGGGCGGGGTCGGTCATGATGGCCAGCGCCCGCGCGTAGGCGTTGGGGTCGCCCCGGGCGTCCCCTTCGAGGCGGAAGACCACGCGGTCGATCCCCAGGGCCGCCGCGGTGGCCGCCTCGCGACGGTCGGGGTCGGTGCCCTCGGGGTCGGCCCCGAAATCGATCACGGTCTTGATCCCGTGACGTTCGACGACGCGGGCCAGGGCCCCGGGCGTCAGGCGCCCGGAGCGGTAGACCTTGCCCGATGCCACCTCGGCGAACCGCCGGGGCACCAGCGAGGGATGGATCACGTTGGCGTAGGCGAGGCCGGCGAGGATCAGCACGGCCGCCGAGGCGATGAAAGCACGGGCGCGTGTGGTGGGTCGCGTGCTCAAACCGGGATCGTAAGGGCGGCGTGGGACGCGATCCACACGGTCGGCGGCCCGGGCGAGGGTTCAAAGAGCCGGGGCGGGCGTTGGTGGGGGGGTGGTGGCGGGTCGGCGTCGCTTAGACTTGCGGCATGAACGCACCCACGGAGGGGCCCACCAACGGAACGCCGCCAGAACCAGCCACGCGGGCTACGGGATCACGCCCGCGAACTCCCGCGGCGGGGGGGGGTAAACGCCCCGCGTACCCCGCGGTGGTGGACCGTCTGATCGACGAGTTCGCGTCGCTGCCCGGGATCGGTCGGCGGACCGCGGAGCGTCTGGCGTTCTACATCCTCAAGTGCGACGAAGCGACGGGGATGGGTCTGGCGCGAGCGGTCGCGGACGTGAAGCGGACGGTCCGCCACTGCCGGGCGTGCTCGAACTTCGCGGACGGGGAGTGGTGCGGGGTCTGCGCCGACCCGGCGCGGGACCGAGCGACGGTGCTGGTGGTCGAGCAGCCCAAGGACCTGATCGCCCTCGAGCAGACGGGGATGTACCGGGGCCTGTACCACGTGCTGATGGGGAGGTTGGCGCCGCTGGAGGGTATCGGACCCTCGGAGCTGACCCTCGCCGAGTTGCTGCAAAGGGTAGACCATCCGGATTCAAACCCCGGCGGGTCAAAGGTCGAAGAAGTGATCCTCGGGCTCAACCCGACGCTCGAAGGCGACGGGACGGCCCTGTACCTGACCGAGGCTCTCAAGGCCCGGGGCGTGGTCATCACGCGCCTGGCCCGCGGTCTGCCCGCGGGGTCTCAGTTGGAGTACGCGAACAAGGCGGTGCTCGCCGACGCGATCGTCGGCCGGCGCCGGGTCGAGGGCCGATCGGGGTGACGCGGGCGGGAAGCAGGGCGCGACGACGCGATGAGATTCGAGACCTCCCAGCACATGCGACTCGGCCAGCAGATGAAGCTGGCGCCCAGGATGATCCAGTCGATGGAGATCCTGCAGATGCCGCTCGACGAGCTGCAGGAGAGGCTCGAGCGTGAGCTGGAGAGCAACCCGACGCTGGAGATCGCCGAGCCCGAGCCCGAGGCGGTGATGGACGGGCTGGGGCGTTCGTTCAGCGAGCCCGGCCCGTACACCCGGGCCCGTGTTTCGGGCGAGCGTGACGCCAAGCAGGACGCGATGAACGCCGCGCCGGCGCGGGGGGAGTCGCTCCAGGAACAGCTCCGGCACCAGTGGTCGCTGGTCGACGTGGACGAGCGCACGAAGCGGATCGGGAACGCGATCATCGGGCACCTCGAAACCGATGGGTACCTGCGGACGCCCGTCGCGGCGGTCGCGGAGAAGCTGGGCCCGGCCGAGGTGTGGGGGGCCGCGGGCGTCCCGGGCGAGCCCGAGGTCGAGCGCGCGCTCCAGGCGGTGCAGTTGTTCCTCGAACCCGCGGGGGTCGCCGCGAGGGACGTCCGCGAGTGCCTGCTCCTCCAGCTCGACGCGCTGGGCGAGGGTGAGGACAGGCCCGATCCCACCGTCGTCGGCCACGCCAAGACGCTGATCGCCCGGCACCTCGACGACCTCATGAAGAACCGTCTCCCGCGCGTGGCGGAACGGACCGGGCTCTCGCTGGCGGAGATCAAGTCGGCTCTGGAGCTGATGCGACGCCTGAGCCTCGCGCCGGCGAAGCAGCTCGTCGAGGAGAACGTCGCGGGGATCATCCCCGACGCGATCGTCGAGTACGACCCCGACGCCGACCGGTACATCGCGTACCTCAACGACGCGAGGCTGCCCAACCTGCGGATCAACCAGGAGTACGCCCGGCTCGCCCGCGACCGGGCCGTCGCCACGCGGGACCGCGAGTTCGTGCGCACCAACCTTGCCAACGCACAGTGGCTCCTCGACGCGGTGAATCAGCGCCGCGGGACGCTGCTGCGGGTCGTGCGGGCCGTCGTCGAGCGGCAGCGTGACTTCTTCGACCAGGGCCCCCAGGCGTTGCGCCCGCTGCCGATGTCCGAGGTCGCCGAGGCCATCGGCGTCCACGTGGCGACGGTCAGCCGCGCCGTCGCCGACAAGCACATCGCCACGCCGAGGGGCGTCGTCCCGCTCCGCAAGTTCTTCAGCGGGGGGCTTTCGACCAAGGCCACGGGCGACGGCGGCGAGGGCGGCGAGGAGATGGCGTGGGAGGCCATCAAGGTCGCGCTCCGCGACGTCATCGACGCCGAGGACAAGGCCAAGCCCCTCAGCGACGACCACCTCACGTTGGAGCTCAAACGACGCGGGATCGAGATCGCCCGTCGGACCGTCGCCAAGTACCGAGACCAGTTGGGCATCCCCCCGGCCCGCCTCCGCAAAACGTTCTGAACGATCCGCCGCACCGCCTCGGTCAGGCTAGCGTACACCCGCGAGCCGCCGGACGGTCACGTCGAACCCGCGGACCATGCTCGCCTGGACCCCCAGCGTGACCAGCGTGTACACGATGGACGCGACGATCGCGCCGACCGCCAGCGAGATCCGCGCGGCGTCGAGCCCTCCCGAGGACAACGCCGTCTCCTTCATCGCCTCGACGGGGTAGATCGTCGAGAAGAGCAGCGTCGCGGGGCTCATCGCCGAGAGCGACGGGCCGATGGTCTGCAGACCCTCCGCCGCCTTGTACCCGCACAGCCCGACGATCCCCGCCAGCACGCCCACCACGCCCACCGTGCCCACGACGCTCGAGAGGGTCCCGCGGCTGCCCAGCGACCAGTGCAGCCCGATCATCACGCACCACCCGATGAACGGGACCGCCACCAGCGGGAGCAGGATCGCGGCCTCCGGCAGCACCACCGGCTCGGGCGGTCCCACGGCGAGCGGCCTGGGGCCCGCGGGGGCCGGCGCGGTGGGGGTGATGGGGGTGGCGGAGGCGGGGTTCACGATCACGCCGCCCTGACGGTCGAGCCCGTCGAGGGCGACGTAGGCCGAGGCGAGCCCGAGGGTCACGATCGGGACCGCGAGCATCGGGAGCAGGTACGCCACGAGGCCGCGGAGCTTTCCGAACAGGTAGTGCGAGGGGGTGAGCGAGGTGGTCAGCAGGAGGTCGAGGGTCCCGTCCTCGCGTTCGCGGCTGATCGCCGTCGCCGACATGTTGATGGCGACGAGCGCCACGACGGCGATCTCGGCCCACAGGGTGGTGATCAGCGCGAGCCGGAAGCTCTCGTGCGTGAGCCGGCCCGTGTGGTACCACGCCACGAGCCCGACGCCGAAGAGCAGCCCCGCGGCGATGAACGACCACCGGGCGGCGATCCGCCCGAGCGTCGCGTTCCGCGCCGCCGCCTCACGCCACGCGACCGGGTTGTGCCAGACCTCCCGGGGTGGCCTGTGCTCGGCCCCCGCCCCGCCCAGGCCCAGCATGCGGCGGTACCACGGGACGCCGCCCGACTCGCCCGCCAGCGCTCCCAGGCCCCCGGCACGCACGGTGATCGTCGAGACCAGGACCAGCACGAGGCTCACGGCGAGCGACCCGACGCACCAGGCCGTGACGGGTGTTTCGAGGGACCACGCCGCGACCCCGCGGAAGGTGCCCGGCTCGGCGCGCGGGTACGTGGACGGGTTGAGCAGCGCTCGCAGCGAGAGGAACGGGTTGAGCCCCGTCATCCACGTCACGCCCTCGCCGTTGGGGCCCATGCCGGCCTTCTGCGCGGGCGAGCGGAGGAACGCGTCGATCCCCGCCGTCACCGCCAGGTAGCTCACCACCCCGATGTAGAACGCGAAGACAGCCTTCTTGCCCGCGAGGCGAGAGACGGCCAGGGCGACCGCGACCGCACCGACGATCACCGCCGCGCACCCCGCGATGAGGTAACTCGTGAAGATCGCGGTCCCCGGGACGCCCCCGAAGTACTGCGTCAGGGCGAAGAGGGGGAGGCTCGCGGCGAGCAAGGCCAGGATAAAGAACAGCCTCCCGACGAGATTGCCCAGCACGATCTGCAGGCTGCTCATCGGGGTCGTGAGCATGATCTCCCAGGTCTTGGGGTTGGCCTCCTGCGCGATCGCCCCGGCCATGAAGACCGGGGCCAGCACGCAGATCAGCCCGATCTGGAGGTACGCGATCCAGGTGAAGCTGGCGGCCCCGCGCTGGGCGAGTTCGCCGTAGCCCAGCGTCCCGGTCCCGATCAGCAGGAGCGACCAGAGCAGGACGAAGATCAGGACGCCCAGGTAGGCCGAGCGGATGTAGAGGTGGCGGGTCCGGCGTGACCCGTTCTTGACGAGGCGGACCGCGATGGGGTTCATCGGGCCAAGGCGGAGGAGCCATCGGAGGATCACGGGCATCGGGGCGGATCGTAGACCGACCCGGCGGGTGGATACAAGAAAGACCCCGGGGCACGGGGCTCCGGGGTCTTCACGAGTCACGTTGGCCGGGCGAAGCGGTCTCGCCCGTGCTTATGCCGGAACGTCGATCACTCAGCGGCGACGACGGGCGGCGAGCAGCCCGCCCATGCCGAGCAGCGCGATGCTGCCGGGGGTCGGGACGGTGAAGCAGTACCAATCGATCTGCTGAGCGCCGAGGTTGTCCGCGGCGACCGGATCCCCGTTGATGTTGAGGACGTAGTCGCCGTTGGCCGCGCCGCCGACAGCGCCGAAGGCGCCGGCGAAGGTGCTGTTGAACCCGCCGACGGCGATGTAGTACTTGCCGTTGCCGAGGTTCGCGAGGATCTGGCTCTGGAGGCCGCCCGTGTCATCGTTGGTCGCGATGAGCGCGCCGAACTCGTTGTAGAGGCCCAGCTCGGTGTCGAAGCCGGAGCCGAAGGTGTTGATGTCGAAGGCGCCGGGGCCATAGAAGCC
This sequence comes from Phycisphaeraceae bacterium, assembly GCA_015200025.1. Lineage (GTDB taxonomy): Bacteria > Planctomycetota > Phycisphaerae > Phycisphaerales > UBA1924 > UBA2396. The sequence goes on from CP054186.1 coordinate 3,410,233, forward strand.
CAGCTTGGTCGCCTGCGGGGGCGTCGGGGGGGTGCCCGCGATGAAATCGAACTGAACGTTCGTCCAGGTCGCGTCCACGCCGGTGTCGTTGAACGACTCCCAGAACTCGACGCGGTAGGTGTTGCCGTTGACCAGGCCAATGCCCGCGGCGCCCGTGTGGTCGACCGCCTGAGTCCCCACCCACGACGTGCCCGCGATCAATTGACCGGAGGTGTGGACCGCCGAGCCGCCCAGAAGGACGCGGAAGCGCAGTTCGCTCAGGAACGAGCCAACCCCACCGCTCGTGGCGTCGCCGCGGATGCGGATGCCGCCGACGAAGAAGTTGGACCCGGTGTAGTTGAAATCAAAGAACCCGTTGCCGGCGAAGCCCGCGGGGCCGTCCGAGTTGAAGGGCCCGGCCTGGATGCCGGTGTTGAAATCGGCCATCGCGGACCCGGCGAGGGCCGCCACGGCAAGAACAGCAGCAATCTTCATAACCTTGTCTCCTCTTTCAGTTCCCAGAACACTCGCCCCACCGTGCCGGGGCGGACCCGGCGTGAGATGGGGATACACACAATCGCCCGGGCTCGGTCAATGACCGGACCCGAACCGTTTGAAGGCGGACGCGAACGCGCCGCCGGGGAACTCTGCCTGCTGTAGAGGGGGTGTCTTGTCTCTCTCCAGAGCGGGCGGAAATTCTCTCTATGCCATTGATACCACCCCCGCCGGTGGGTTTCAAGCCCAATTGAATCCGAACTCAGTATTTTTCGCTTTTTACCGAACCGCCTCCCGCCTTTCCGGACCCCCACCTACCCCACGCGCCTCACCCCCCGCCCCGCCGACCTTGAAGCCGATGTTTCTGCGGGGACGGCGAGGGCGCAACGAAAGACCGCCCGGGGAAGCCCGGGCGGTCGGTGATCAAGAGTATTTGGATGTGCGAGTGTTGGGGTGTCAGGTCGAGGACGCGCCGGCCACCTGGGGCTTGTCGTCGGGCTTGGGATCGGCGGGGACGCCTTTGAACTCGAGGTAGTCCAGGTCCTTGCCGTCGGCGTCCTTCTTCCGCGTGATGGACACGCGGCACGGCGGGTTGAACTCGCCGCGGAGGATCAGCTCGGAGAGCGGGTCCTCGATGAATTGCCCGATGGCCCGGCGGAGCGGGCGGGCGCCGAACTCGGGGTTGTACCCGCGGTCGACGAGGAAGTCCTTGGCCGAGGGGTCCAGGTCGAGCGAGAGCCCGCGCGGCGCGAGTCGCTTGGAGAGCTTGGCCATCTCGTAGTCGATGATCGAGTAGATGTCGCTCTTGCCCAGGGGGCGGAAGACGACGATCTCGTCGAGGCGGTTGACGAACTCGGGGCGGAAGAACCGCTCGACCTCCTTCATCAGCACCGACTTGATGTTGTCGTAGTCCGTCGCCTCGGTCCTCTTCTGGAACCCGAAGCCCGCGCCGCCCTTGATCAGGTCGGCCCCGATGTTGCTGGTCATGATGAGGATGGTGTTGCGGAAGTCCACGTGACGCCCGAAGGAGTCCGTGAGGCGGCCGTCCTCCATCATCTGGAGCAGCAGGTTGAACACGTCCGGGTGGGCCTTCTCGACCTCGTCGAGCAGGATGACGCTGTAGGGACGCCGGCGGACGCGCTCGGTGAGCTGCCCGCCCTCCTCGTACCCGACGTACCCGGGGGGCGCGCCGACGAGGCGGGAGACGTTGTGCTTCTCCATGTACTCGGACATGTCGATGCGGACCAGCGAGTTCTCGTCGCTGAACATGAACTCCGCGAGCGCCTTGGCCAGCAGCGTCTTGCCCACGCCCGTGGGGCCCAGGAAGAGGAAGCTGCCCATCGGGCGGTTGGGGTCCTTGAGGCCCGTCCGGGCCCGGCGGAGGGCCCGGGCCACCGCGGCGATGGCCTCGTCCTGGCTGATCACCGTGTTGTGGAGTTCCTTCTCGAGGTGGATCAGGCGGGTCGCCTCGTCCTTCTCCAGGCGGGTCAGGGGGACACCGGACATCTTGCTGACCACCTCGGTGATCACGTCCTCGTCCACCACGCCGTTGGACTCCTGGCTCTTGCTCCGCCACTCGCGGAGCATGTCCTCGCGCTTCTTGCGGAGCTGCTCGGCCTGGTCGCGGAACTCCGCGGCCCGCTCGTAATCGGCGCCCTTGACGGCCTCGTCCTTCTGCGAGTTGAGCCGCTCGAGCTGCGCCTCGATCTCCGCCAGGTCCGGGGGCTTGCAGAGGTTGCGCAGGCGGACCCGCGCCCCCGACTCGTCGATCACGTCGATCGCCTTGTCCGGCTGCACGCGGCCCGTGATGTACCGCCCCGACAGCTCGACGGCGGCCTTGAGCGCCCCGTCCGTGATCGTCACCCGGTGGTGGCTCTCGTAGCGGTCGCGGATGCCCTTGAGGATCTCGATGGTCTGCTCGTCGCCCGGGGGGTCGACGGGGATGGGCTGGAAGCGGCGGGCCAGGGCCGCGTCCTTCTCGATGTACTTGCGGTACTCGTCGAAGGTCGTCGCCCCGATGCACTGGATCTCCCCGCGGGCCAGCGCGGGCTTGAGCACGTTCGACGCGTCGATGGCGCCCTCCGCCCCGCCCGCGCCCACCAGCGTGTGCAGCTCGTCGATGAACAGGATCACGTTCTTGGCCCGGCGGACCTCGTTCATCACCGCCTTGATCCGCTCCTCGAACTGCCCGCGGTACTTGGTCCCCGCGACCATCATCGCCAGGTCCAGCACGACCAGCCGGCGGTCCGTCAGGATCTCGGGCACCTCGCCCCCGATGATCCGCTGCGCCAGGCCCTCGATGATCGCGGTCTTCCCGACGCCGGCCTCGCCCAGCAGCACCGGGTTGTTCTTCGTCCGCCGGCACAGCACCTGGATCAGGCGCTCCATCTCGTTGTTGCGCCCGATCACCGGGTCGAGCTCGCCGGCCTTGGCCAGCTCGGTCAGGTCACGCCCAAATGAGTCCAGCGCCGGGGTCTTGCTCTTGCCCTTGGCCGCCGCCGAGCCCGAGCTCGAGGGGGCCGCCGAGCCCGAGATGGTCTCGGACTGCTCGCCCTGCTCGTTGCCCGCGCCCAGGAGGTTGAGCACCTCCTCGCGGACCTCCTCGAGCTTGAGCCCGAGGTTCATCAGCACCTGGGCCGCCACCCCGTCGTGCTCGCGCAGGAGCCCGAGCAGCAGGTGCTCGGTCCCCACGTAGTTGTGGTTCAGGTTGCGGGCTTCCTCGATGGCGTACTCGATCACCTTTTTGGCCCGGGGCGTCTGGGGCAGCTTGCCCATCGTCACCATCTCGGGGCCGGGCTTGACCAGCTTCTCCACCTCCAGACGCACCTTGCGCAGGTCCACGTCCAGGTTCTTGAGCACGTTCGCCCCGACCCCCGAGCCTTCCTTCACCAGCCCGAGCAGGATGTGCTCGGTCCCGATGTACTCGTGGTTGAACCGCTGGGCCTCCTGGTTCGCCAGGGCCATCACCTTGCGGGCACGGTCTGTGAAGCGTTCGAACATCGTCGTTCTCCCCCGGGTTTGGGTCGGGGCCCCGGTACGTTCCGAGAACCCTCGTCCTTCCATTCGCAGCCGCGCCGCTCCCGGGTGCGGGGCACCGGCCTGTTATCGTCCCGCGGGGCCGCGCGGATCAGTTCCGCCCGGGACACCGCCGCCCCGCCCCGGCATGAACAGTATTCGGACCGTACGGTCCACGACCGCGCCGGGTTCATCCGAACACCGACCATTCATCCGCGATCTCTCGGGCCACGTCGTCATCGATGGCACAAGGGTGCACACCGCGTGCCAGCCGTGCACGCCTCCGGCACCCCGCGGCGGGGTGCCCGGGCGGTCCTTCGCGGCCGGCGCCTGCCCGTGACCCCCCGGTCTGCCGTTGTGGCAGAGGGGCGGCCTCACCGGGCCTGCGACACGATCAGCGCGACGATCCCGGCCAGCGCCAGCACGCCGAGCACCACGAGGACGATCTTCCACGCGCTGTAGGGCCTCTCGCCGCCGACCTCGCCCGTCCGCGCGTTGATCATGATGTGGTACGTCTTCCCGTGGTACCGGTACGCCGTCAGCCACACCGGGAGCAGCAGGTGCTTGAACGTGATGTCCCGGTACGCCGGTTTCATCGACGTGATGATCTGGTGGTCCCCGCCGATGTCGGCCCGGATCGTCCGCTCGATCATCGGCCTCATGCGCACCGTCGCGTGCTCGAACCCCACGTCCAGCGGCACCGCGTAGCTCTCGGCCCGGAACCCCGCCAGGTACGCGTCGGTGTACGGCACCAACGCCTTGAGGTCCCACGGCTCCAGCGCGATCAGCCGGTCCTTGGGCAGCGAGGTCGTCGCGGGGATCAGCACGTCGTCGAAATCGTCGCGCACCGTCCCCGACGCCGGGTACCAGCGGGTCTTTTTGACCGTCCGCGTCCGGGTCGTCGGGCGGCCGTTGACCATCGCGGTGTACGTCTCGGTCGTGTAGTAATCGATCCCCTTCTTCCCGGTGTACTTGGTGATCGCGGTGCAGTCATAGGTCCAGTGGGGAAGGTAGACCCCCGAGAGCTTTGCGTCGAGGTACGCCACCTTGCGCAGGTTGCTCGGCGCGAACCACAGCGAGGAGAGCCACTTCTCGTAGCACCCCTCGGCCCCCTTGCGGTCCACGTGGAACGGGAGGAGCGATTTGGGGCGGAAGACCTTGACCGATCGGCCCTGCGCGACCACCGACGAGCCGCAGTAGGGGCACGCCTCGGCCGTCACGTTGGGGCCCAGCTGGGCCCGGGCCCCGCAGGTGGGGCAGGGGACCTCGATCACGTCGACCATCGCCTCGCCGCGGGAGGCCTCGTTCAGGGCGGCGTGGAAGTCCTCTTCCTCCACGGCCTCCGCCGAACCGTCGATCCGCGTCGTCGCCCCGCAGTGGACGCAGGTCAGGGACGTGGTCCCGGGCTGGAAGGCCAGGTCCGCGCCGCAGGATGAACAGGGGAAGAACGACTCGGGCATGGGCCAATCCTACCGGGCCGCGAACGCGGGGCACGAGGAAGGCCCTGCCCGTCCCGGGTACTCACGGGAGTCCCCCGGGAGAGTCCCAACGACTGGTGCCGGCGGGACTTACGAGAAATGAAAGCGGTCATTCATCATGAAATGAAGATTGACTTGCGGCCGAACACCTCGGTTTGTATGCTGATCGAAAGGAACGACGCTCATCCGGAGGTCCATATGAAGGAATCTCGCTGGTCGCTGGTCGCTGGTCGCTGGTCGGTAGTCATGGCGCTCGCGGCGGTTTCACTCCTCGCGGCTGATCGAGCCCGAGCGGCGGACCACCGCCCGGGTCGCGCGGTGGTCCGGCTGGGGGATTGGTCGGTGACGCCGCTGGTCCGGGACGGGGCGGGGGTGGGGCGCGAAGTCCGCGGGTTCTTGGCGTTGAAGGATCCCTCGGCGGTGGTGGGGGACAACTTGGCGAGCGTGTGGTTCGTGCGGGGCGAGGGCGGGTCGTGGAGCGCGTACTCGTGGCCCGAGCCCTCGCACTGGACGGCGATCGAGACGGTGAAGTCGCTCCTGCACATCGGGGACGGGCACGACGGCGTGTGGCCGACGAGCGAGCCGCGGGGCGGGGGGGCGGCCCCGGCGATGCCGGAGGTCGACGTGTTCGGCGTGCTGGCGGGGGATCCGTTCGCCGATTCGGTCGAGTCGGCGGGCCCGTCGCGGGCGTCGCTGGTGACCGCGCTGGTCGAGCTGGGTCACGCGGCGTCGGGGGTGCCGCTGTCGGGGGCGTACTTCGCGGGCGAGGGTGGGGAGCACGAATACGCACCGATGAGCGTGTCGGGGTGCGATGAGGAGGAGACGCTGGAGGCGTTGGCGCTAGCCATCGAGCAGGCCGGGTGTGAGGATTGGGGCGAGGGGTGCGAGGAGGCGGTGGGCCAGATGATGGGGCAAGCGTGTGGGTGGTTGTGCTGGCCGAAGACGATCGAGGAGGAATGGCTGCCGCTGAACCCTGGGACGTACACACCTGAATCATGGGTCTACGTTCGCACGGTCTTTCTGGGCGGCAGTGGTGTACAATGTTGGTATGAGCGTTGGCTGAAGCGTCCTGTCAAAAGGCGCTGCATCGACATCAGTACCCTCTGCAACGCGACCGTCCGATGGGAATACGCTGAGGAATGGGTAAAGCAAGAGGATTACTGCGATATGGACAATGGTCCGTGTCCATCAACGCCTTCTTGCCTTGATGGTGTTCCTCCCTCGCCAAGGCCCCAGGACGACGAGCCGCCTGAGTATCACCCGATTCAATTGTGAATGTGGTTTCGTCGCACGCACGCACAATCGCTCGCCGGGGAGGATTCAATAAGTATAAATGTTCATTTACTCAAGTATCCAATGAGCCTTCGCCCTCTGAAGGTTTGGGTCTGCCTCGGGGCGGCAACAGCATTCATACAAGCGTGGGTACATGCGGTGTTCGTGCCCAACCCGATCCAGCGAAGCGCAAAGAGCGTTCGCAGCGGTGTGCCGGAAGGGCAGCACTTCCCGGTGTACCCATGGACCATACTCCACATCCCCTTGTTCGAGCCGCCCCCGAACTCGAAGCAAAGGACGCCAATGCGATGGTTCGGGCGGAAAGATCTTTACGCCGACGTCTATGGATGGCCGTTCCCGTCCATGGCGGCACTGTTCTCTCATCCATTCATGTCACGCGCTGTGAGAGTCGAGGTTGGTCTCGGTCTGTCCTGGTCTCGCCCGTCGAACGGGACATATGTGACGGATATGCCACGGGTTCTCCCCCTCTTCCCGCTCATCGGTTTCGTGTACAACGTCAGCATCTTCGCGGGCGGGTGGGCGGTAGTCTGGGGATCATTCACCCTGCTACGCCGTCGGGCGAGGCTCCGGTCAGGTCGATGCCCGGCGTGCGCCTACGAGATCGGAACCGGTCGACCCGACTGCCCCGAGTGTGGGTGGGGGCGGCACACGGCGACGCGATCGGAGCCGGTGGAGAACACAACGCTCGAGTGCAGTTCTCCTGCCGGCGATCCGGTCAAAGTGAAAGGCGGGACGACGGTGATCGAGACGGTTTGACATGCATAGTGCAGTTCTGGACGGTGAATCGTCGACCTTGTGTGTGCCGCTGTCGGGGGCGTACTTCGCGGGTGAGGGTGGGGGTCATGAGTACGCACCGATGAGCGTGTCGGGGTGCGATGAGGAAGAGACGCTGGAGGCGTTGGCGCTAGCCATCGAGCAGGCCGGGTGTGAGGATTGGGGCGAGGGGTGCGAGGAGGCGGTGGGCCAGTTGATGGGGCAAGCGTGTGGGTGGTTGTGCATCCCGATCACCCAGTGCAGCAGTTGGCTGCCGACCGGGAACGGGGCGTGGAACCCCGACCCTTGGCGATTTGACCGTTCGGTCCCACTGACCGGAGGTGGCGTGCAGTGCCATTACAAGCGGTTGGTGAAGCGGCAAGTAAAGCGATTCTGCACCAGCGTGAACATTTTCTGCCGAGTTTCGCACTGGGACGAGACCAGTAATGAGTGGTTCGAGCAGGAGGACTACTGCGACGAGCCGCTGCTGCAAGCATGTCCTCCGATACCGACGTGCCTCCAGGGGGTTCCCGCGTCGCCTCGGCCGCAAGACATTCCGCCCAAAGTCGGTGGTTTGCCCGTGGAATAGGCCGGCCACGAGTCCGCCCGAACCGGCGGATTGAGAGAAGCAACGCCGGAGTTATCCACAATGACGACACGGCCTCAGTCGGCCGGTTGAGGCTGTGTCGGCCGTCTGATAACGTACAATTGCGACGTACGTTTGTGCTCTGTTCACGTCGATGTCCAGTTCTCGTCCAGTGCTGATGCAATTTGCCATTGCATCAGCACTCGGTCGAGTTATTTTCGGATCGGTGGACCTCATTGAAAGGAGGCCGCCAGACGGTGATTCTTTGGATGTAAGGGCGTGCGGGACGGTCGCCCGCTGGGTACGAGTGGCCGGAGGCGAACGGGGCCGGTTGGACCCGTCGGCGACATCAAGGTCGATGTCGCGGGTGGCGGTGACAAGGGAAGGACGAGAGAGCACATGGGAACCGAGGGTTGACATGGATCAACGACCTCGGGTGGGCGGGTTCGTCGGGAAAGAAACGGGTCCATCGGGGCGAGGTTTCGTGTGGGTGGGTGTTCTTAAGGCCAAGATCCCGGTCGGGCTGATCGGGGCGTTCGCGGCCGCCGGGTTTGGGTTGACCGTGGCGCAGGCGTGGTTCGCGTCGGTGGCGACGCCGAACCTACCCAGGATGAAATGGGCGTTTGAATCGGACGACGGGCGGTGCCGCCGTGGGTACACCGAGCACCCGTGGACACCGCTGTACAACCCGTTGATGCAGGAGAAGCCCAAGCCGGGGGCGGTGTATCAGGGGATGGATTGGTTCGGGCGGCGTGTTGTGTACGCCGATGTGTACGGATGGCCGTACCCCGCCATGGCCACTCTGTTTGTTTATGACACTCGGCAGGTGTCTCGGGTGAGGGTTCATGCCGGGTTGGCGTTGCCGTGGACCCGAGATGACAACGGGACCATGGAGCACATCCCGCGTGCGTTGCCGATCGTCCCGATCTGGGGGTTCTGGTCGAACGCCGGGATGTATGCGGCGGCGTCGCTGGTGGGGGTGATCGGGTTCCGGCGGGTCAACGAGGTCCGGCGTCGAGGATCGGGCCTGTGCGTTGGGTGTGGGTATCCGCTGGGGTCGACGATGGCGTCGTGCCCGGAGTGTGGCGTCGGGTTCAAGGCCGAGGTTCCGGTGTAGGGTTGGCGCGGTCGTCAACGTGTCATTCATGAGGGATGAGCGATGAGGATGAAACTGAGCGAGACGGACTGGGCTCGGGTTCTCAAGAAGCCGCGAACGCTGAGGCCGGTTTGGCTATGCCTGGGGCTCGGCATGGTCGCGACCTTTGTGCAGGCGTGGACGCAGGCGGCGTTCTTTCCGAGGTAGATCGAGACGAGGTACACGGCCGAATCGACGGACGGCCGGTGCCGCTCGTACACCACGGTGCTCCCGTTCCGCAACACCCATATCCCGACCGTCGAGTCGTTCGCGCGTACTTCGGTCGAACCGGTGCGGTGGTTCGCCACGCCCAGGTACGCGGAGTTTTCGGGCTGGCCCTTTGAGTCGATGGCGGCGTTCTACGAGATCGGGGTGGTGCGGACGCCGCAGGACCGCGAGCACGTTTCGATCGGGATCGCGTTGCCGTGGACACGGGACCACAACGGGAGCCATATCGAGATGCCGCGGGTTCTGCCGGTCATGCCGATGCTGGGGTTCTGGCAGAACGCGCCGGTGTATGCGTTGGGGATCGGTGCGGTGTGGGCCGGGCTTGTCGTGGTCCGTCGTGTGAGATTCGGTCGGGCCAGCCGGTGCGGGGCGTGCGGGTACGAGGTCATGCCCGCGATGCGGGTCTGCCCGGAGTGCGGCTGGGAGTTGCAGTCACCTCGGACTGCTCACGGCCCGCCGGCTCCTCGGGCCGATGGCTCTTTGGTGGGCTCGCCGGCCACTTCCCGTGAACGCGGCGAGCACGATCCGGCACTGATAGGCGTGTGATCGGGTTCCGGAATGGGTCTGGATGACGTGGCGTGGGTGGGGGGCTATCATCGTGGCCCGGGAGGGTGTCCCGGGTGGTTATTCGATAGGGAGTTCCGGCGTGGTTCGTCTTCGCTTTCAACGTTTGGGTCGTCACCGCAGTCCGTTCTACCGCCTGGCGGCCATCGACGGCCGGGAGCGGCGTGACGGGCCGGTGATCGAGAACCTCGGGTGGTACAACCCGCTGGAGAAGGACCCGGCGAAGCAGATGGAGCTGAAGGAAGAGCGGATCAAGCACTGGATCTCGGTGGGCGCCAAGCCCAGCGAGACGGTGGAGGATTTCCTGGCCAAGCGCGGGATCGGCGACCTCAAGGCCTGGGAGGCGCGTCGCACGCACCGCTCGAAGGTGATCGCGGCGAAGAAGGCCGCCGAGGCCGCGGCGGGCGAGGCCAAGGCCGAGAAGAAGGCCTGAGTCGGCACGAACGGATGAGCATCTCGGGCCCCCTCGGCGGGGCCCGCTTCGTTTTTGGGCGTCTGGGTGCTTTGATTCCCGGGTGACGCGATGGCGATGCGGATCGACATCCTGACGACGTTCCCGGAGATGTTCGGGGTTGAATCGCCGGCGGCGTTGGGGCTGAGCATCCCCGCCCGGGCGAGGTCCCGCGGGCTGATCGAGTGGCACGCGACGAACCTGAGGGCCTTCGCCGACAACAAGCACCGCAAGACGGACGACCGCCCGTTCGGCGGCGGGCCCGGGATGGTGATGATGTGCCAGCCGGTGTGGGACGCCGTGCACGCCGTCGAGGCGATGGACCCTCGCCCGGCGACGCGGGTGCTGATGACGCCGCAGGGCGTCCCGCTGACACAGCCGCTGGTGGAGGATTTGGCGCGTCGCCCGCGGCTTTTGATCATCGCGGGTCATTACGAGGGGATCGACGAGCGGGTGATCGAGGCGCTCTCGCCGATGGAGGTCAGCCTGGGGGATTACGTGCTCTCCGGGGGTGAGTTGGCGGCGATGGTGCTGATCGACGCGGTGGCGAGACTGATCCCCGGGGCGTTGGGCGACGACGAATCGGCGGGGAACGACAGTTTCTCGGCGGTCGGTCCCGGCGGCGAGCGTCTGCTCGATTGCCCGCATTTCACGCGACCCAAGGACTGGATGGGTCGCGGGGTGCCCGAGGTTCTGCTGAGCGGGGATCACGCGAAGGTCGCCGCGTGGCGTCTGGAGCAGATGCGGGCGCGTACGCGGTCCCGGCGGCCCGACCTGCTGGGGCCGACGCCTTAGAGCCGAGCCTCGGCGTTGAGTTCGTGCGAGAGCGCCGCCGCGAGGTATTCGTACTGTGCCTCGGTGTTGTACGCCTGGGCGCTGACGCGGAGGAGCCGCTTGCCCAGCGTGGGCCAGACGGGCACCTGGATCCCCCAGTTCGAGATGAGCGTGTCCTGCAGGGCGTCGGCGTAGCGGGTCGGTCGGGCGGCGAGCCTCGCCCAGCGTTCGGGGTCGCGCGAGGGGCTTGGGCCGGGGAGTTCGATCGAGGCGGTGCACCCGATCAGGGATTCGGGCGCGGGGGGCTCGAAGCCCAGCGCGGCGCACAGGATCGTCCTGGCGCGGCGGGCCAGGGCCCGGTTGTGCTCGATGAGCGCGGGCCACCCGCCGGGGAGCAAGCCGCCCATGGCGTCGAGCGCGTCGGGGATGGCCATCCACGCCGACATGTCGTTCGTGCCGACGTAATCGAATTCGGTCCAGAGGCGGGGGCGGCCGGGCTTGGGTCGCTCGGCGAAGTTGGAGAGGACGAGTGGGCGGAAGGTGTCACGCCGCGACGCGTCGATGTAGAGGAAGGCGGAGCCCTTGGGCGAGCAGACCCATTTGTGGCAGTTGGCGGTGTAGAACGTCGGCGAGAGGGACGTGAGATTGAGGCCGGGGATGAATCCCGGGGCGTGGGCGCCGTCGACGAGGGTCATCACCCCGCGGGCGTGGAGTTCGGGGATGAGCCGATCGACGGGGAGGACCAGGCCGGTCGGGCTCGTGACGTGGCTGAGGAGGGCGACCTTGGTGCGCGGCGTGACGGCGTCGAGGACGCCTCGGACGATCTCGTCGGCCGACGCCACCGGGAACGGGACGCTCGCGTGGACGACCGAGGCGCCCACGCGGGAGGCGACCCGCCGCGCGTTGTTGAGGCAGGCCGGGTATTCGTGGTCGTTGACGAGGATCTCGTCGCCCGGTCCAAGCCCGCACTGGTGGAGGGCGGTGGCCACGCCGGTCGTGGCGTTGGCGACGGGGACCAGCCCGTGCGGGTCGGCGTGGAGGAAGCCCGCCAGGGCGTGGCGGGCGCGGTCCATCAGGGCGTCGTAGGCCTCGACGAAGAAGCGGACCGGCTCGGCCTCCATGCGGGCGCGGGTGAGGGATTGCGCGTCGAGCACGGCGCGGGGCGTGGCGCCGAAGGAGCCGTGGTTGAGGAACACCACCGAAGGGTCCAGCGTCCACCGGTCGGCGAGCCTCGAAGGTTGGGGGCGGGCGGGGTGCGTCGGGGCGGCATGGGCGTGCATGGGTCGTTCCGTGTGTGACCCCTCTCCCCACGGCGGTTACAGTAGCGGCCCATGCCCGACGCCTCGACAGGGACGAGCCCGGCGAAACCGGCGGTGTTCATCATCGCCGCGGCGTTGTGCCTGACGCCCTGGGTCTCGCCGCCCATCGCCCTGGCCTTGGGGGCGGCCCTGGCGCTCGCGGGCCTCGCGGCGTTCGAGAAGAAGTCCCGGGCGGTCTCGCGTCAGTTGATCCAGTGGTGCGTGGCGGCGCTGGGACTGCTGATCCCGATGGATCGGCTCGCGGGCGTGGTCGCGGAGGGGTTCGCGATTGCCGCGGGGACGATCCTGGTGACCTTCGCCCTGGGGTTCGGCGTCGGGGCGTTGCTCCGGGTCGGGCGCGAGCGGGTCATGCTGATCGCGTCGGGCACGGCGATCTGCGGCGGGTCGGCCATCGCGGCGGTCGGGGCGTCGATCGGGGCCGCCTCGGCGGACATGGCCATCGCCACCGGGTCGATCTTTCTCCTCAACGCGGCGGCGCTCTATATCTTCCCGATGATCGGGCACGCCCTGGAGCTTACCGATGCGCAGTTCGGGGCGTGGGCCGGGGTGGCCATCCACGACGTGTCGAGCGTGACCGGGGCGGCGAGCGTGTACGTCGCTTCCGAGGGCGGGGTGCCCGGGGCGGCCCTGGCGACCGCGACGGTCGTCAAACTCTCGCGGGTGGTCTGGATCGTCCCGATCGCGCTGGCGTGCGGGTGGTGGTGCCGGCGACGCGGCGGGGACGGGACGCCGGGGCGGGCCGGCGCCGTGCCGGTCCCGTGGCTGATCGTGCTGTTCATCGCCGCGAGCGTGGCGGCGTGGCTCGTCCCGGGCGTGGCGCGCCACGCCGACGAGATCCGGGCGGTCGCGAAGCAGGGGTTCTCGCTCGCGCTCTTCCTCATCGGGTCGGGGCTCTCGATCGGGGCGCTCCGGAAGGTCGGGTGGAGGTCGCTCGTGCTGGCGGTGGCCCTGTGGGTCGTGGTGTCCGCGGCGTCGCTGGCGGTCGTGCGGGCGACGGTGGAGTAAGGCCGTGGTGATCGTGGCCCCGATCGAAGATCCCGACGACCCGAGGCTCGGCCCGTTCCGGGATCTCCGCGCGGGCGTGGGGCCCGACGCGGGCCGGGGGTTCGTGGTCGAGGGTGAGATCGTCGTCCGTCAGTTGGCTGCCTCCCCGTACCCGATCCGGGCGATGCTGGTCTCGGAGGCCAAGCGAGAGTCGCTCGCCGGCGTGATCGGGGGACTCGACGAAGAGGCGATGGTCTTTGTCGCGGGGAGGGCGGTGGTGGACGCGGTGGTGGGGTTCGCGTTCCACCGCGGCGTGATGGCGTTCGCGTCGCGGACGCCGCGGGAGCCGTGGCCGGGGGTGGAGCGGGCGCCGTTGGTGCTGGCGGCGGAGACGGTGTCGAACTTCGACAACCTGGGCGGGCTGTTCCGCGTGCTCTCGGCGCTGGCGCCCGAGGGCTCGGCGATGCTCCTCGGCCCCGGGTGCGCCGACCCTCTGTACCGCAAGGTGGTGCGGGTGTCGATGGGGCACGCGCTGCGGGTCCCGGTCCACCACGCGGGGGCGTGGCCGGGGGCTCTCGACGGGCTTCGAGAGGCCGGGTTCGAGGTGGCGGCGTTGACGCCCGGCGCGGGATCGCGAGACCTTTCGGGGTGGTGCCCGCCGCCGGGCGGGCGGGTGGTGGTCGTGGTGGGGGCCGAGGGGCCCGGGCTCAGCGCGGGGGCGTTGGATCGGGCGACGGTGCGGCTGCGGGTCCCGATGCGGGGTGGCGTGGATTCGCTGAACGTGGTGACGGCGGCGGCGATCGCGCTGCACCGCCTGGGCGGGGTGTGAGCGCGGGCGTTCTATGCTTGCGTCGATGGACGCGATTTTCGCCGAGCGTCGGTACCTGATCCCCTTCCGGTCGAGCCTGCTCCCGCAGATTTTCACCGATACGCTGGTGATTGGTGCGGGCGCGGCGGGGCTGCGTGCGGCGATCGCGGCCCGCGAGCACGGCGAGGTCATCGTGCTCGCCAAGGGGGACCTCAAGTCGACGAACACCGCGTGGGCGCAGGGCGGTGTGGCCGCGGCGTGGGACGAGGCCGACACGCCGGGTGACCACGTGAGGGACACGCTCGAGGCCGGGGCGGGGCTGTGCGACGCCGACGCGGTCGGGCTGATCGCCGGGGCCGCGCGGGCGCGGATCGAGGAGTTGCTGTCGTGGGGGATGCGGTTCGACCGCGACGGGGCGGGTCGGGTGCTGCTGGGGCGTGAGGGCGGGCACGGGGTGAGCCGGATCTTGCACGCCATGGGCGATGAGACCGGGCGTGAACTGCAGCGGTGTCTGACGGAACGGGCGAGGTCTCTCGAGGGGGTGCGGCTGTTCGAGCAGTGCTTCGCGCTGGACCTGATCACCCCCAACGGCGAGCCGGGCAGCCCCGTCATGGGGGCCATCACCTTCCACCCCAAGCACCGGCTGCAGATCATCTGGGCCAAGGCGACCATCCTCGCCAGCGGGGGAACCGGGACGCTCTACCGCGAGTCGACCAACCCGCCCGGCGCGACGGCGGACGGGCTCGCGATGGCGTACCGCGCGGGGGCGACGCTCGCCGACATGGCCTTCGTGCAGTTCCACCCGACGTGCTTGTACCTGCCGGGGGCTGCCCGGGCGTTGATCTCCGAGGCCGTCCGTGGCGCGGGGGCGTACCTGCTCGACGCGTCCGGCCGGCGGTTCATGCTCGACGCGCACCCGCTGGCCGAACTCGCCCCCCGCGACGTGGTGGCCCGGGCGATCGTCCGGCAGATCGCGAGGCAGGGGGGGAGCCACGTGCTCCTGGACTGCCGTCACATCCCCGGGGTCGCCGAGCGGTTCCCCGCCCTCGCCGCGACCACGGCCCGCTTCGACCTCGACCCTGCGAAGGACCTGATCCCCGTCCACCCCGCGCACCACTACATGATCGGCGGCGTGCGCACGGATCTCTCGGGCAGGACGGATGTTCCGGGGCTGTACGCGGCGGGAGAGGCGGCCTCGTGCGGGCTGCACGGCGCGAACCGGCTGGCCAGCAACTCGCTCCTGGAGGGGCTGGTGATGGGCGAGGTCGCGGGGCGTGTGTGCGCGGAGATGAAGGAACCCGCTCGGGAGGGCACGCCGCCCGGGTTCGGGGGCGTCGGGCGTTCGGCCCCGGTGCCCGTCGTCTCGGATATCCGTCTTTCCGATCACGGCGAGCTGGATCTGGCCGACGTGAGGTCGAGCCTGCGGTGGGCGGTGTGGCGCAACATCGGCATCGAGCGTTCGGGCCCCCGGCTCAAGGACGTCGTTCACATGCTGGACTTCTGGGCGAGGTACACCCTCGACAAGATTTTCGACGATCCCGAGGGGTGGGAGGTCCAGAACATGCTCTTGGTCGCGTCGTTGGTGGCCCGTTCCGCGTTGTGGCGAGAGGAATCCCGCGGATCGCACACGCGCACCGATTTCCCGTCGACCGAGTCCCGATTCGCGGTCCACGACCTCTGGAGGCGGGGTCGAGAGGGGCCCCTTGAGCGCGAGGTGCGTGCATGACCCTCACCCGCCCCACCCGCCGCGACCGCCCGACCGTGATGACCCGCTCTTATCTTCCCGCACGCGTTCTCCCCTGCAGGGTCAGTTCCGCCGTCGCGTGGGCCGTGCTGGCCGTGGGGGGCGGGTGCGTCGAAGAGCGGGTGATTTATTCGGATCCTCCCTTGGCGGGCGTGCCCGGGGCGGTGACGGGGGCGCCGGTGGTGGGGGTCTCCAACCCCCGCGGCGTGGGGCAGGTGCCCGACGATGAGGTGGTGTTGCCCAACCCGGACGGGACGTTCACGCTGAGGCAGCGGAATTTCCGGCAGTTGTTCCTGAACATCCGGTGGTGCCTCGATGAGGACCGACCCGGCGAGTTTGTCCGGCACGTCCTGTCCTCGCGAACACGGGACGAGTACCTCGAGCGTGGGCTGAACCCCGCCGACGCCCTCAAGACGATCCGCGCCCGCCGCGACGACTTCAACCGGCTGCTCGCCTCGATGCCCGGGGGCGAGCTCACGCCCGGGTTGTACGTCAAGACCCTTGGCCCCAACACGTTCCGCCTGGAGGTGACCGACCGTTCCGCGGACCGGTTGGCCTGGAACGGGATCGACGCGGTTTTCGAGGGCGGGAACTACCGGCTCCGGTGGTTCGTGCCCAATCCCCGGTACGATCCCGAGCTCGAATGAGCCCGCGGGTTGCTTTCGGGCCCCGAGGGGCCCACGATGGACACGATGGAGCCCCGATGACCCAGGCCTTTCTCAAGACAATCGTGGTGTGCGCGGTGCTGCTGGTGATCGGGCCCGCGGTCGGCGCCGTCGCTGCCACGCTCCGGGCCGCCGACGGCGACCCGCACGTGACGCTGCTGACGTCGTCCTCCCCGGCGTTCGGGGCCGCGATGGCGGTCCTGATCATGGCGGCGGCCGCCGCGTCGGGGTGGGTCGGCGCCAGGCTCTTCCACAACGGGACCGGCGTCACGCTCGCGGGGCTGGTCGTGGCGTGGGCCTCGTGGCGTACGGCGAGCGCGGGCGAGCTGTGGAGCCTCCCGGGCGCGTCCGGGCGTGTCTGGCCCGTCGCGGTCGAGGGGCTGATCCTGGGGCTGCTCGCGGTTGTGGCGGTGATCCGGGTCGAGAGCGCGGGGCGCTGGGTCTTCCACGCCCACGATCAGGCGGCGCCCGTTACGCCGGTGGCACGCGTCGGGTTCGTCGCGCACCTGAGGTCGTCGCTGGTGGGCGTGCCGGCCTTGGCGGCGGTGGGCGTGGGCGTTCTCGCCGGGGCGGCGGCGGCGTGGCTCGTGGCGATCGAGGGGACCAAGGGGCAGGGTATCTTGGCCGGGCTGGTTGCCGGTCTCGCGGCGGCCGCGGCGGGTCAGTTGGCCTCGCTCTCGCTCGACGCCAAGCGTGAGCCCACGGTGGCGCCGGCCTTGGTCGCGATCACGCTGCTCGCGGTCGGGGGGCCCATCGCGGCGTGGCTCATGCTCGGGGACGGGTTGCCCCAGGCCGCGCGGGCGGTCGCGTCGGGCGTGGGGGTGAAGGAACTGCTCCCGCTGGCGAGGCTGACCCCGCTGGATTGGTTCGGGGGCGCGTTGATCGGCGCCCCGATCGGTCTGGGGTGGGCCGGTTCGATGGTCGAGAAGCGGGCGGCGACCCCCCGGACCGCCTGAGGGTCCCACCGGGGGCCGTCGGGCATCTAAACCCGCGCCGGTGTCGAAAGGGTGAAGGTCACCGAGCGGCGGGGGCGACGCCCGGCCCGGTGCCTTGGAGACTACCGTTGACGACAGGAGACCTGATGGTGGCACGCTCCCGGATCTCGGCCCCCGAGATGAACATCCCCCCCGCCCGCGATCAGGCCATGCCCGATGTTCAATCGGCCAAGGACCGCCGCGGCGTTCACATCGACCGTGTCGGGGTCAAGGACGTGGTGTACCCGATCCGGCTGAGGTCGATGGACGGCGGCGAGCAGACCACGGTGGCGACGATCAACATGTACGTGTCCCTCCCGCACACGCGCAAGGGCACGCACATGAGCCGGTTCCTCGACGTGCTCAACGAGGAGTCCGCCGAGCCGCTCACGCCCGCGAGGATCCCGGGCGTCGCCTCGGCCATCCGCCGCAGGCTCGACGCCGAGGAGGCCCACTTCGAGGCGTCCTTCACGTACTTCATCAAGAAGACGGCCCCCGTCAGCGGTCGCGTCGGGCTGATGGATTACAAGGTCCGGTTCGAGTGCACCAGCAACAGCCACGACGATTTCATCATGGGCGTCACGGCCCCCGCCACCAGCCTGTGCCCTTGCAGCAAAGAGATCAGCCTGTACGGCGCCCACAACCAGCGGTGCCACGTCGAGGCCCGGGTCCGTTTCTCCGAGATGATCTGGATCGAGGAACTGGCGAGGATGCTCGAGTCTTCGGCCTCGACGGAGGTCTTCGCGGTCCTCAAGCGGCCCGACGAGAAGTGGGTCACCGAGCGGGCCTACGAGAACCCGAAGTTCGTCGAGGACATCGTCCGGGACCTGGCCGTGCGGCTCAACCACGAGGACCGCGTGACCTGGTACCAGATCAACAGCGAGAACTTCGAGAGCATCCACAACCACAACGCCTACGCCCAGATCACCCGCGACAAGCGGGCCGGGCGGCGTGGCGGGGCGGGCGGTGGTGGGGCGTCCTCGGCCTCTCGCACGCCCGGCGGGTCCCGCGCCCGGCGGAAGGGCTGATCCGGGCCCGCGAATCATGCGGGCGGGTCGGGCGGCCCGATGCATAAACTCGGCGCGGCGTGACCGGTCGGGAGCGACCGGGAGGCCGCCGGAGTGCGTGCAGGATGCTGGCACGGGTGGTCCAGACAACCTTTCATCGTCGCCTCGTGCTGCTCGCGGCGGTGTCGTTGCTGGGGGGGGCGGCGCTCACGCTCCAGGCGGCGAGGCTGACCCTGGCCGACGGGCGGGAATCCCGCGCCCGCGCCGAGGCCAAACTCGTGACGCGTCAATGGACGCCGACGGTGCGTGGGAAGATCCTCGACCGCAAGGGGCGGGTGCTCGCCGAGGAGCGGCCTTCGTACGACGTCGCCGTCGAGTTCGCGGTGATCAGCGGGTCGTGGGCGGGCGAACGGGCCCGGGTGTCGGTGCGTCGCGCGTACCGGCACCAGTGGCCCGAGATGACCGAGGCCCAGCGGGGTCGGGTGATCGAGGCGTTCGAGCGGTCGTACGAGGAGCACCTGTCGCTCGCGTGGGTCCGGGTCGCGCAGGCCCTGGGCCGGACAGACGCGGACCTCAGGGCCGAGATCCAACGGACGGTGGAGCGTGTGGACCGGCGGTACCGGGCGGTCGTTGAGCGCCGCTACGCGGAGGAGATGGCCCGCGCCGCGGCCCGGAGCGAGCCCCTGTCTCCCGCCGAGCTGAGGGCGGCCGAACGACGCTCGGCCGTGCCGATCTGGGAGCAGCGGGCGGCCCACCCGATCGCGAAGCGGCTGGGCGATCATGAGGCCATGGCCCTCTCGGCCGTGATCGGGCAAACAACGACCCTGACCCTGGGCGAGAACGCGCAGGGCGAGCCGGTGACCGAGCTGGTTGAGGTTCTTCCGGGCGTCCGGCTCGTTGGGTCTGGGGACCGTCTGTACCCGATGGACATCCAGGCCGTCGAGATCGACCGGGGGACGCTCCCCGGGCCGCTGCGCGGGCGAGGACCGACCGCGGTCACGGTCGAAGGGGTGGCGTCGCACGTCGTGGGGTGGATGCGTTCGGGCGTGCAGCGCGAGGACATCGAGCAGCGGGCGGCCCGGGCGTCGGGCGATCCCGCCTTCGCCCGGCGAGTGATGACCGGCGACGGTCGGGACCGCGGCGCCTACGACGAGTCCGGGCCCGAATCCGTCGGCGCGGTCGGCGTCGAGGCGTCCATGGAGCACACGCTCCGCGGGCTGCGGGGCGAGCGGGTCCGGCGGCTCGACACCGGGGAGACCGAGACCCTCGACGCCGTGCCGGGGATCGACGTGACGCTCTCGATCGACGCCCATTTGCAGGCCCGGGTCCAGGCGGTGATGTCGCCCGAGGTTGGGCTGGGCGTCGTCCAGCCGTGGCACGGCTCTCGGCCCACGTTCGCCGACGGGTCGCCCGACCCCGCGTACCGCGCCCCGGGGACCCGCCTCAACGGGGCCGCTGTCGTGCTCGAGATCGATTCGGGCGACGTGCTGGCGATGGTCTCGGCGCCGACGGTGTCGAGGGGCGACCTCGCGGAGGACCCCTCGCGGGTTTTCGGCGACGGGATCAACGCGCCCTCGCTCAACCGGGCGATCGCGCGGATGTACCCCCCGGGCTCGGTCGCCAAGGCGATCATGCTGCCCGAGGCGGCCAAGGCGGGCGTCTACCGCCCCGGCGACGGGATCGAGTGCCACGGGCACCTCTTCCCGAACAACGAGAACGCCTTCCGTTGCTGGGTCTTCAAGCGCACGCAGGGCGGGGCGAGGGTGACGCACTCGGCGATCTTCGGCGGCCCTCTCTCGGCGAGCGACGCCCTGACCGTCTCGTGCAACGTTTTCTTCTTCACGCTCGGGCAACGCCTGGGCGTCCGCGGGGTCGCCGCCGCGTACGAGGATTTCGGGGTCGGGACGCCTTTCAACCTCGGCGTGGGCCTCGAGGCCACGGGCGTGATCGGCGCGATGACACCCTCGGCCCCGCGCGGGGACCGGTCCGCGCTGACGATCCACGACGCGATCCAGATGGGCATCGGGCAGGGCCCCGTCGCGTGGACCCCCCTGCACGCCGCCGACGCCCTCGCCACCCTTGCCCGCATGGGTGTGGCCGTCTCGCCCAGGGTCATCCTCGACGACCGCCCGCGCGGGCTGAGGCGACTCGGGCTCGATCCGGCGGCGTGCGCGGAGACGCTCGAAGGCCTCGGCCGGAGCGTCAACGAGGAGATGGGCACCGGGCACCACATCACCTACGAGGGGCCCGAGGGCCACGTCCGCGAGCCGACCTTCAACGCGGCGGACGTCTGGGTCTGGGGCAAGACCGGGACCGCCGCGGGGCTCGAGATGGTGGACCCCGATGGCCCGGACGGCCCGCTCCCGCCGCGTCGGATCGAGGGCGACCACTCGTGGTACGTCGTGCTGGTCGGTCGTCCGTCGGACCGCCGCCCGAGGTTCGCCATCGCGGTGCTGATGGAGTACGCCGGGAGCGGGGGCAAGGTCTCGGGTCCCATCGCGAACCAGATCGTCCACGCGTTGATCGCCGAGGGGTACCTCTGATGCCCCCCGGGAGTGCCGTCGCCAGCACGGGCCTGGGCGAGGCGTTCCGCCGTGTGGCGGACCCGAGGAACCCCGCGTGGGTGGTGGTGCTCGCGTCGGCGTTGCTGTGCGCGGCCGGGCTGTACGGGATCGACCTGGCCGAGAACCTCAGGCCCGGTGAAGCCAGCCCCGCGGCCCGGGGCGTGCTGTTCCGCCAGATCGTGTACCTCGCGGTCGGGGTGCTCGCCGCCGTGGTCGTGTGCGTCCCGCATTACCGCTGGCTCGGGTACCTGAGCAACCTCGCCGCGGTGCCCGTGGTCGCGCTGCTGATCTTCCTCTTGATCCCGGCGGTCCCCTCGTGGCTCGTCACGCCCCGCAACGGCGCCCGCGGGTGGATCAACCTTGGGATCTCCGACTTCCAGCCCGCCGAACTCGCGAAGGTCGTGTACGTGCTGGTGATCGCCCGCTACCTGAGGTTCCGGCGCACGCACCGATCGCTCCGGGGCCTTCTGCCCATCGCCGCCATCACGGCCGTCCCGGTCGGGCTGATCACCCTCCAGCCCGACCTGGGGACCGCGCTCCTGTTCATCCCGGCGCTGTTCGCGGTCCTCGCCGCCGCCGGCGCCAGGCTCAAGCACCTCGTCGTGATCGTCGCCATCGGCGCCGCCGCCGCCCCGTTGTCCTACCCCGTCCTCAAACCCCACCAGCAGCAGCGCATCATCGGGCTCTGGAAGCAGTTCACGGGGGACACCTCCGCCGACCGCGACATCAACTTCCAATCCGCCGCCGCCAAGACGCTCATCGGCGCGGGCGGGCTCGCTGGCGTCAGCGACCTCAAGTCCCGGGCTTACGTCCACTACTCGGCGTTGCCCGAGCGCCACAACGACATGATCGTGTCCGTCCTCGTCAACCGCTTCGGGCTCGTCGGGCTCCTCGCCATCGTCGGGCTCTACATCGCCTGGGCCGGGGGCGCCTTCCTCGCCGCGGCCCGGACCCCGGACCCCTTCGCCAGGCTCCTCGCCGTCGGCCTCGCGGCCTTCATCGGGACGCAGGCTTTCGTCAACATCGCCATGAACCTCGGCATCGCCCCGATCGTCGGGATCACACTCCCCTTCGTCAGTTTCGGCGGTTCGAGCATGCTGAGCGCCTGGATCATGACCGGCCTGATCGTCAGCATCACCGTCCACGCCCCCGAGCGGCAGCTCCGGCACGCCTTCGAGTTCCGCGACGAATGAACCGGCCCGCGGCCGCCATACGCTGGAGAGATGCCCGACCCCAAGGTCCCCCGACACACCCCCAATCCCACCCCCAATCCCACCCCCAATCCCACCCCCAATCCCACCCCCAATCCCGCCCCCAGCCCCGCCCCAACCCGCGCCCCGACGCCGCCCTCCGGAGCCACGTCTGACACGCCCAGGGATCCCGGCGCCATCCTGCCGGACCGCCTCCCGGCCCCCTTCACGCCCCCCGCGGGGTTCCTCGACGCCGCGAGGGCGCTGGGGGTCGAGTTTGAGCCGGGCGAGACCGAGCGGCTCGGGGCGTACCTCGCTCTTCTCGACGCCGCGAACCAGTCCATGAACCTGACGGCGGTCCGCGACCCGGACGCGGCCTGGACCCGCCACATCCTGGATTCGCTCTCGCTCCTGCCGATGCTCGCCGAGCTCGATGAGGGCTCTCGGGTGATCGACGTGGGATCGGGCGGTGGGCTCCCGGGGATCCCGCTGGCGATCTGCATGCCGAACCTTCGGTTCACGCTGCTCGAATCCACGGGCAAGAAGGCCGCATTCCTCTCGCGGGCCGTCGATCTGCTGGGACTGAAGAACACGTCGGTGGTGGCCGACCGATCGGAGCGGTACGCGAGATGGCGTGAGTCCGCCAAGTTCGCCCCGAAGGGATCGAGCCCGTCGGGGCGGGGCACGTTCGACGCCGTGCTGGCCCGGGCGGTGGGGCGGCTCCCGCTGCTCCTTGAGCTGACGGTCCCGCTGGCCAAACTCCACGGGCGGGTGTTGCTGATCAAGGGGGAGAAGGCCGAGGAGGAGTTGGCCGAGGCCGCCGGGGCGTTGCGGGCGCTCAAGGCGGTCCACGCCGCGACCATCCCGACGCCGACGGGCCGTGTGGTGGTGATCGAGAAGCCGTCGGAGACGCCCCGGGTGTACCCCAGGCCCGACGGCGAACCGTCGCGCCGGCCGCTGGGGGTCGTCGCCCCTCCCGCCGGCGGGCGCCCGCGATGAACGGGTACTCATGGTCGCTGATCGCGGTCGTCGCCGTTTCGGTGGTGCTGATCGCGCTGAGCCTGAGGCGCTACAACCGCCGGTCCGGGGAATCGTGGTGGCTCCTGTTGATGGTCGCGGGCGTGGGCGCCGCCGCCATGTGGGTCGCGTCGTGGGCGCAGGTCGCGGTGGTTGACCTCTGGGCCCGCCGGGGGGTTGAACTGACCCCGCTGAGGCTCGCCGTGCTCCCGGCGGTCGTCGAAGAATCCGCGAAGTTCATGATCGTGCTCGCCCTCGTCGCCGGGGCCCGCCGGCGCTTCGACGACCCCGTGGACGGGGTGATCTACGGTTCGGCCGCCGGGCTCGGGGCCGCGGGGATCGAGATCGTCTGGAACGTCGGCCACGGCGGCGGCCTGCCCCGCCTCCACGAGTTCGTCGGGTTCGCCGGTCATGCCGTCATGGGCGGGCTCACCGCGCTGGGCCTGGGTATGTGGAACGCCCCGGGCCGGCGATGGTTGCTGCTCCTGTTCTTTTTGCCCGGGGGGATCCTGCTGGGGATGGCCCTGCACGCCGGGTGGGACTGGGTCTCCCACCGCATGCACGACCACCACCAGGCGGGCGAGCCCGTCCCCGCCCACTTGCGGGCCTGGGCCATCGTGGTCATCTCGTTGGGCACGGCCGGCTACCTTTCCGCCGTCGGGCTTACCAACGCCCTCTCCCGCCGGGCGGGACGTCGGACGCCGGACGAACCACCGGCCCGTACAGTCTCCGCGTGAGCGCGGCGGTCGATTCCATCCTGGGCCCAGGCGGCGAGGTCTCCCGCGTCCTCGGCGACGGCTTCGAGCCCCGCCCCGAGCAGATCGGCCTCTCGCACGCCGTCCTGGCTTCCATGGAGCGGGGCGGGGTTCTGCTCGCCGAGGCGGGCACGGGCGTGGGCAAGAGCTTCGCGTACCTGCTCCCCGCCATGCTCCGCTGCCTCGCGGGCGAGACCGTCGTCGTCGCCACGAACACCATCGCCCTCCAGCAGCAGCTCATCGCCAAGGACGTGCCGCTGCTGTGGTCGTTGCTCGAGCCGGGCGGGGTGACCGTCCCCGCCGACGCCGACGAGGACGCGTGGCGCGACGGGGCGATCCGCCCGGTCCTCGTCAAAGGGCGCGGGAACTACGTGAGCCTCCGCCGGCTCAAGCTCGCCAGCCAGCGGCAGGACCGCCTCTTCAACGACGCGGGCGCCCGGCGGAGCCTCCACGTCATCGAGGACTGGGCGATGGAGACCCAGGACGGGACGCTCTCGAGCCTCCCGCCCATCGAACGCCCCGGCGTCTGGGACAAGGTCGAGAGTGATTCGGCCAACTGCATGGGCCGCAAGTGCCCGAACTACGACGCGTGCTTCTACCAGCGGGCCCGCCGGTGGATGGAACGCGGGAACCTGCTGATCTGCAACCACGCGCTGTTCTTCTCCGACCTCGCGCTGCGGGCGCAGGGGGCCGGGTTCTTGCCCGAGTACCAGCACGTCGTCCTCGACGAGGCCCACAACGTCGAAGACGTGGCGAGCGACCACTTCGGCGTCACCCTGTCCGAGGGTCGGGTCATGCACCTGCTCTCGACACTCTACGCGGAGCGGAGCCACAAGGGCTTCCTCCCGCAGCTGTCGCTGACCTCGGGCGAGGGCGGTGGTGGTGGGGGGGGGGGGGGTAGTGGGGGGTTGACGCGGGCGATGGGCCTGGTACTCGAGGCCGCGGAGGCCGCTCGGGGGTTCTTCGAGTCGGCGCTCGAGCACCTCCCGCGTGCGTCGGCGTTCGGCCCGTCGGAAGGGGCCTCGGTCCGCCTGCGAAAGCCCGGGATGCTCGACGAAGGCCTGCGTGATTCGATGCGGTCGCTCGCCCTGGCGCTCATGGGCCTCAAGGAGCACGCGGGCGAGATGGACGCTTACGAGCTCAACGCCTACGCCCTGCGGGCCCAGGCCGTCGCCGACGCCGCCGACACCCTCCGCGAGCAGACCCTCCCCGGGTGCGCGTACTGGGTGGAATCGGGGGGCGAGTCGGGCGGCCGGACGCGCCGCGTCACCGTCGGGTGCGCCCCCGTCGAGGTCGCCCCGCTCCTCCGCGAGCACCTCTTCTCCAAAGGGTTCAGCGTCAGCCTGACCAGCGCCACCCTCTCGACCCGCTCCCGCGCCCCCGCCCACCGCGAGCACGCCGAGATGGCCTTCGCCCACGCGATGGCCCGCCTGGGCTGCGACGGCGCGAGCGGCGGCCGCATCGCCGACACCCTCCAACTCGGGAGCCCCTTCGATTTCGCCTCGCAGGCCCGCCTCATCATCGACACCCGCGCCGCCGGCGACGAGGGAGCGGGCATGTCACTCCCCGACGTCGTCCTCGACCATCTCCGCCAGACCGAGGGCGGCGCGTTTGTCCTCTTCACCAGCTTCGCCTCCCTCCGAGCCGTCGCCAAGGCCCTCCGCGGGCCGCT
Source organism: Phycisphaeraceae bacterium (assembly GCA_015200025.1). GTDB lineage: Bacteria > Planctomycetota > Phycisphaerae > Phycisphaerales > UBA1924 > UBA2396. The sequence continues at coordinate 3,435,683 of CP054186.1, forward strand.
CGACGACCTGGGGCTCCCGCTCCTGGCCCAGGGGCTCGACGGCTCACGCGAGGACATGCTCCGGAAATTCCGCGAGGACCGACGCAGCGTCCTGCTCGGGGCCGCCAGTTTCTGGCAGGGTGTCGACGTCCGCGGCGACTCCCTCCGCAGCGTCATCATCACCCGCCTCCCCTTCGAGCCCCCCGACCGCCCCCTCACCGAGGCCCGCGGCGAACTCATCCGCTCGCGCGGCGGCAACCCCTTCATGGAAGACGCCCTCCCCCGCGCTGTCATCCGTTTCAAGCAAGGCTTCGGCCGGCTCATCCGCTCCCGCACCGACACCGGCCGCGTCGTTGTCCTCGACCCGCGCATCGTCCGCGCCCGCTACGGCCGCGCGTTCCTCGACGCGCTCCCGCCCGGGATCACGCCCGAGATCATCGACTGACGCTCAGCGGAGCCCGGCGACAAACTCGCCAAGCCGCGAGACGCCCCGCTCGATCTGCTCCTCCGAACACGCGAAACTGATGCGGGCGTGGTTCTTGCCGCACCCGCCGAAATCTTCGCCCGGGACCAGGGCGACGAGGTGTTCCTCGAGGAGCACCTCGCAGAACTCCATCGCCGAGCGCACGGGCCGGCCTCCCTTGCTGGTCTTGCCGAAGTGTGCCGAGATATCGGGGAAGGCGTAGAAGGCGCCGGTGGCGCGGGTGTTGCGGACGCCGGGGATCGTGGCGAGCAACTCGTTGATGAGCCCGGCCCGGCGCGAGAACGCGTCACGCATCCGCGCGACCTCGCCCCCGCACTGTTCGAGCGCGGTCTTGATCGAGGCGTAGACGAAGCTCGTGATGTTCGTGGACATCTGCCCCTGCAGGACGCCCATGGCGTTGATGAACGTCTTGCCGAACGCGCCCGAGCCCGCGAGGTACCCGATGCGCCACCCGGTCATGGAATATGCCTTGGAGAGCCCGTTGAGGGTGAGCACACGCTCGGCGATCGCCGGGTCGGCGCCGATGGAATAGTGCTCGATCCCGCCGTACACGATCTTCTCGTAGATCTCGTCGGAAAGCACGAGGAGGTCGGGGGCGACGGTCGCGGCGGCGTCGGCCACGACCTTCCCCAAGGCCTTGAGCTCGCCGGGGGTGTACATGGTCCCGCAGGGATTGCTGGGGCTGTTGAGGATCAGCAGGCGGGATCGCGGGGTGATGGCGGCCTTGAGCTGCTCGGGGGAGATCTTGAACCCGTTGGCCTGGGTGGTGGGCAGTTCGATGACCTTCCCGCCGGCCAGTTCGGCGATGGGGGCGTAACTGACCCAGGTCGGGACCGGGAGCAGGACCTCCTGATGGGGTTCGCCGGGGCGGGGCTCGTCGAGGGCGACGTGGCAGGCCACGAACAGGGAATGCTTGCCCCCCGAGCCGATGGCGATGTGGTCGGCGGTCACCCCCGGCAGTCCATTCTCTTCGGTCAGCTTGCGGGCGATGGCGGCCCTGGCGTCGGGGGTGCCCAGGGTGGGCATGTACTTGGTGCACCCGGACCTCAGCGACTCGATCGCCGAGGCCTTGATGGGCTCGGGGGTGTCGAAATCGGGCTCCCCGGCGGAGAAGTTGAGGACGTCTAAACCCTTGGCCTTCATGCCTTTGGCGCGGTTCATGAACGCGACCGTCACGGAGGGCTTGAGGGAGAGGACGCGGCGTGAAACGGAGAGGTTGGGCATACGGATCCCAGAGTAGGGCCGAGGACTGGGGGAAGGTGGGGGGCGGCGAGGGCCGAGGTGGGCTCGGTGTTGAACACCCGGGGCGGCCGCGGCGTGACGTGACGTTCGGCGACTCGGAGCGAAAGGACTCATACACAAAGTTATCCACACAGGGACGTGCGTTTGCGGGTGAGATTATGTGCCGGTTACCGTGGACCCCGGTTCCAAACACGAATGTGGATTCGGGAGGCCGGAATGAAGTGCGGTCGTGTGATGTTCGCGGCGGTGCCTGCGGTCGGTTTGTGCGTGTTGGCGACGGTGGTGCCGGGGTGCGGGACGCCCTGGCCCTACATCGGCGGGGCGGCCGGGCTGACGGCGTACGGGGGGCAGGCGCCGTCGAACGAGGTTCAGCAGGTGTACTACCTGGGGATCTTTGATCCGCAGGAGCAACTGCCCCCGGCGGTGTACCGGGTGACCGTGCGAGGGCAGGCGAGCGCGCTGAGCGCGACGCGGTTCGCGTCGGGGTGGGTACCGGCGAACGTGGTGGACACGCTCAACACGACGCTGACGCCGGACGCCAAGACGGGCGCAATCACCGTCAACCCGGGCGAGCACGGTTCGATCAAGACGGGGCGCCGGCTGGTCCTCTTCGGCCCAGAAGGGTTCCGGGAGGCCCCAAAGGACCACCGTCTGGTGATCGTGATGGGCTCGGACCCATCGAAATACTTCGAGGCCGTTGGGACGAGCCTCGGGGAGATCGCGCAGGCGACGCTCGAGGCCAAGGGCTCGGCGAACGCGAAGGAGTTGATGGCCGAGTACATGAGGCTGCAGCGTCAGGCGGACACGCTCTCGTCGATCGAGCGTCGGCTGACGATCCGTACGGAAGGGGGGGCGCGATGAGCCGTGCCTCAACGAGATTGACCCGTACGGGCGTGACGGCGGCATTGGCCGGCCTGTCGGCGGTGGGAATGGTGGGGGCGGTGGGAATGGTGGGGGTGGTGGGGGGGTGCGCGGTCTTGACGATCGACGTGGACGTGTACAAGGGCCCGCTGGCGAACGAGAAGAGCGTGCAGGTGCAGCAGGTGGCGGTGATGGCGATCGGGGCCAAGCCGTTGATTCAGCGGTACCGGGACGAGCAGGAAGAGCGGGCGAACTTCAAGGACTACGAGCGGTACAAGCGATTGGCGAGGGACGGGCGCGCGATCCGCGGGGAGTACACGTTCGAGTCCGGCGAGGCGCAGCGGGCGAACCTGGTGCTGAGGCTGTACGAGGACCGCGTGACGGACCCGACGCTGGCGGGCTACATCGCGATGGCGAGGGAGGGGCGGGACCAGTACCTCGCCGCGCTCCGGGTGCTCAGGCCGGAGCGGACGCCGGACGACCGGTGGGCGTTGATGCGGGCATTGGGTCTGGACGAGTTGCGGCTCAAGGGGCTCCCGGGCACGGCGGACGACGACACGAGAAAGCGCCACGCGTTCGCGCACATGCTGGCGCCGCAGCTGGTGTCATACGCCGAGCGAGCGTCGTGGGCTTTCGAGCCATACGAGCGGACGTTGGTGTCGGAATCCGACTTGGCCGGTTTGAGGGATCAGGGGCACCACCCCGAACCCGGCGCGAGGAACACGAACCTGAGGTTCCGGGTCATCAGCACGGAATCGTGGCTCCGCGCACAGGCCGAGAAACTGTTCCCGAGGCCCGACGGGGCGGACGAGCGCGAGCACCGGGCGCTGATCGAGCGGTTTGTGCGCGAGGCCCGGACGATCGCCGAGGCGTTCGGGGAATCCAGGCGGGGCATCGCGAAGATGCTCGAAGCGGTGCTCTCCACGTCGGCGTACGTCAACGAGAACGCCGGCACGGTCGACGAGCCGGCGAAGGTCCAGGAGGCCCTCGCGGGCTTCGCGTCGTACCTGATCTCGCTGAACCAGCTCGCGGACGTCGTGAACGCGAACAAGGACGATTTTCAGGAACTGCTCCCCGAGAACGAGAACACGATCCAGAAATCCGACAAAGGCCTCGAAGACCTCGGGCGGCGATTCCCGACGGAGTATGAGAAGGACCCCGGCCGCTTGTCGGCGGCGATCCTGAAGCAACATCGGCTGCTGCGGGACTCGCCCGGGAAGGATTCGGAGGGGGTGGGCCTGGCCCGCGGTCCGACGCTCGCCGCCGAGCTCCTGAACGCGAAAGCGATCGACGACGCCGTGAGCAAGATGACCGACCTGCTCGGTGATCCCTTCGAGAAGGGGCGTCTGGACGACGGGCTCGAGACGCTGATCGAGCGGTACGTCAACAGCGTGTACCGCGACCCCCGCGAGGCCGACCCGGAGACCCAACTGGCCCGGGAGCGGCTGTTCCAGTCCCTCGTGCAGTTCGCGGAAAAGTCCAGGTTCCTGGCGAACCACTCGGTATTGGTGGACGAGAAACGCGGGCGGCGTGACCTCAGCGTCCTCGAAGCGGTCGCCAATTCGATCCTCGTGCAGGTCAACGAGCTGCGTGAGATGGAACAGCACGGGCGGGAGAGCGCCTCGGAGGCGAGGGTCCTCCGCGCGGTCCACGGGCTCTCGGACGGGGCGACGGCGGACGCGTCCTCGGCGGCGTCGGTGTACGACCGCCTGGTGGCGAATCTGGAGAAGGACTACATCGACCAGATCAAGACGGCCGGCGTCGCCGACGAGAAGGCCAAGCACATCAAAGCCTCGTTGGACGAGGTGCGGGCGGCGCGGGCCGGGGCCGTCTTTATCCGCCCGCCGTCGGCCTTCCTCAAGAACAGCTACCCGGTGTCGGGGAGCCAGACGCGCGGGGGGTACGGCCCGTGGAAGAACGAGCCGGGCCGCCAGGGCGCTCGGACGTTCCCCTTCGCGGACCATTTCTTCCACGGGGATTGGGACCCGGTGCAGGCGGTCATCGACAAACAGTTCTGGCAGAACATCAACACCGTGCGGGTGGCCGCCTCGGGCGTGACCAACTACGTCGTCGCCAAGGACGACGTGGGCAACTGGTACGTCAAGAACTACTCGGGCGACCCCGAGCCGATCATCAGGGCGGCGAAGGCGGCAGCGAAGCTCGCCCTCGCCAACGGTCCGCTCTCGAGCGCGGCGCTCCCGACGCCACCGGCCAACGCCGACGGCACCCCGCCCGCTCCCCGGTCCTCGGGCACGCCGCCGGCGTCGCTCGTCGACCGGCTCAAAGCGTCGAGCGAGGACGCGGTGTTCAAGAACCGCCGCGAGTTGATCGCCTTCGCGGAAACGGTGGACGAACGGCTGATCCGGGCGATCGAACACGAAGGCGCCGGTGCGATCCTGGACGCCGATGTTGGGGGCGGGAAGCTCCGCGCGTGGCTGAGCGTGACGGCCGAAAGCCCACTCAAGAACGCGGTGAGCCGAGCATCCGCCGAGAACGCCCGGTTCGGGTCCGAGGACGCGGAGCACATGATCAACCTTTTGGACGAGTACCTGCTCAAGGCCGGGCAGGGCCTGCAGTGGGCCCGGGCCGCGGAAGGGGTGTCGCTGGACGACGCGAGGTTGAAGGCCCGGCGGGTCCTGGCGGACGAGTTTGAAGGGCCGTTGCTCCGGCTCGTGAGAGAACGATTGGTGGATGTTCGGGCTCAACTGCGGACCATCGAGACCTTGTCGAAGACTGAAAATAACCCAAACGAATGAGCGGCGAGGCGAGGTGCGGCTTGTCCGGCAAGGGTGCGGGTGCCTATCCTTGCGGACAACCACGAGAGGTACGAATGGCGCTTTCGACGACTCAGCGGGCGGAGACCAGGGGCAAGTATCGGCGGCACGACAAGGACTCGGGTTCGCCCGAGGTCCAGATCGCGCTCCTGACCGACCGGATCAATCAGGTGGCCGGCCACCTCGCCGGGCACAAAAAGGACAACCACTCGCGTCGCGGGCTGGTGATGATGGTCGGCCGCCGCAACAAGCTGCTGAAGTACCTCGCGAGGATGAGCCCCGAGTCGTACCAGGGGCTGATCGCTCGGCTGGGCCTCCGCAAATAAACCAAGTCGATCCCCGGCCTCGCACCGAGATGGCGCGAGGCCGGATTGTTGGAATGAACCCGGCCTCCGCGTGGAGGCCACAACCCACGGCGGGCTCCGCCGCACGCGGCGTCGGGCAGTGGGCACCGATCAGTCTCCCGTTGACCACACGCCGACCGTGGATCAAGCCAGGCGACACTGGGCTGTGCCCTCTGCCTTACCGACCAGACGTGCCCCGGGGTTCTGCCGGGCGGGACTCGGCGGGAACGGCGTGCGTTGCTCGGACGTGATGAGCACCCGCCGGCCCAGACCAGATCCCGCTCCACAAGGACCCGCGTCAACACGCGGTGCATGTCATGTCTGATCCTTCCCCCTTCGGCGTCGCGACCCTCCCGGGCTCCATCACGGTCTCCCGTGAGATCGGCGGCCGGACCCTCACCCTCGAGACCGGAGTGGTCGGCAAACTGGCCGGCGCGACGGTCATGGCGACCTACGGCGGGACGACCGTGCTCGCCGCGGTCGTGCGGGCCAACCCCCGCGAGGGCCTGGACTTCTTCCCGCTGACGGTTGATTACCGCGAGAAGACCTCGGCGGCGGGCAAGTTCCCCGGCGGGTTCAAGAAGCGCGAAGGCCCGCCGAGCGAGAAAGAAATCCTGACCATGCGGATGATCGACCGCCCGATCCGCCCGCTGTTCCCCGACGGGTTCGTCGACGAGGTGCTGATCCAGTGCTTCGTCATGAGCCACGACGGCGAGAACGACAGCGACGTGCTGGCGGGGACGGCCTCGTCGGCGGCGCTGGCGCTCTCGAACATCCCGTTCGAGGGCCCGACGGCGACGGTCCGCGTCGCCCGCATCCACACCGACGCGGGCCCGCAGTTCGTCATCAACCCGACGGTCTCGCAGCTGGATTACAGCGACCTCGACCTCGTGCTCGCCGGGCACAAGGACGGGGTGAACATGATCGAGGTCGGGGCGGCCGAACTCCCCGAGAGCGCGGTCCTCGGCGCCATCGAGTTCGGGATGGACCAGATCCGAGTCCTCCTGGGGATGATCGAGGAGCTGGCGGGCAAGGCCGGGCAGGCCAAGGTCCCCGCGGCCGAGCTGCTGCTGCCCACCGCCGAGATCACGGCGAAGGTCGCGTCGGTGTGCGAGGCCGAGATGGTCAAGGCCCGCAAGATCATGGGCAAGAAAGAACGCAACGACGCGGTCGACGCGCTCCGCAAGACGGTCCTCGACACGCACTTTGCGCTCAAGACCGGCGGGACCTACGGCGAGTACGCGGCGAGCCTCAAGGCCCGCTCGATGGCCAAGGAGGCGTTCAAGCGCCTCGAAGAGAAAGTCACTCGTCACCTGATCGTGGCGGAGGGCCACCGGGCCGACGGGCGCGGCCCGACGCAGATCCGCCCCATCACCGGGGCGGTGGGCGTGTTCCAGCGGACGCACGGCTCGTCGCTCTTCCAGCGCGGCGAGACGCAGAGCCTCTGCTCGGTCACGCTGGGCACGTCCAAGGACGAACAGATTATCGACGGGCTGCTCCCCGAGTACACGAAGAAGTTCACGCTGCACTACAACTTCCCCCCGATCTCGACGGGCGAGGCCAAGCGCATCACGGGCCCGGGGCGCCGCGAGATCGGCCACGGCTCGCTCGCCGAGCGGAGCCTGCTGGCGATCCTCCCGGGGCCCGACGAGTTCCCCTACACGATCCGCGTGGTGTCGGACATCACCGAATCCAACGGGAGCAGCTCGATGGCGTCGGTCTGCGGCGGGTGCCTGGCCCTCATGGACGCGGGCGTGCCCATCAAGAACACCTGCGCGGGGATCTCGGTCGGCCGGTTCTCGACCGAGGACAACTCCCGTGAGGTCTTCGTCACCGACATCATCGGAGAGGAAGACTTCTTCGGGGACATGGACTTCAAGGTCTCGGGGACCCGCGAGGGGATCACCGGGATCCAGCTCGACCTCAAGGCCCGTGGGCTCACGCTCTCCCAGATCGAGCGGACCTTCGAGCAGGCCAAGAAGGGCCGGCTCGAGATCATCGACACCATGGAGCGGATCATCGCCGCCCCCAGGGCCGAGATCAGCCCGCTGGCCCCCAGGTTGATCAGCCTGTCGATCGACCCGGACAAGATCGGGAAGCTCATCGGGCCCGGCGGGAAGATGATCCGCGCGATCCAGGAGCGCCACCAGGTCACCATCGACGTCGAGGACGACGGCACGGTGCAGCTGGCCGGCATGAACGCCGAATCGATCGCCGGCGCCCGCGCCGAGATCGAGGCGCTCTGCGAGGAGATCAAGGTCGGGACGGTCTACACGGGCAAGGTGGTCTCGATGAAGGACTTCGGCGCCTTCGTGGAGCTGGCCCCCGGGACCGACGGGATGTGCCACATCTCCGAACTGGCCGACGGGTTCGTCAAGAGCGTCGGCGAGGTCGTCAAGATGGGCGACATGATCAAGGTCAAGGTCATCAACATCGACGACCAGGGCCGGATCAAGCTCAGCCGAAAGGCCGTTATCCTCGACGAAAAAAAGGGCCAGCAGGGCAGCGCCCCCGAGGGGCAGACCGCCGGCCGCTGACCCCTCCCCGGCGACCGCCCGTGTGAAAGTGGATAACCCCCTCCCGCCCCGGGAGGGGTTTTTCATTTGCGTAAACCGTGCTCTCGGCAAACCTTGCGGGTTATGAGGGCGGCGTCGTCACCCGACTTGGGGGGCGGCGCGAACTTTACTTGCGTTGGGCTCGTTGCGTCTGATAAGGTACGGGTCCGGGCTGCCAGGAGCGTCTGGCCCGGGTTTGGAACGCTCTCCGAGTCGTCGCGTCCCATCAGGCTCGCGGCGCCTCGACGGGGGCGTTCGCAGGATCGGTGAGCGGGTCCCCGGGTTCTGTTGCCCGCCGGGGACCGACACGGCTGTCGACCCGACGCCGATCCCCCGTCTTGGAGCGGGGTGCATGATGAGCGACGCAAGGCCGGGCCGGATCGTGAACGCGGAGGGGGCGGTGAAGTGGTTCGACCCCCGGAAGGGGTTCGGGTTCATCATCGGTCCCGAGGGTCAGGACGTGTTCGTCCATTTCTCGGTGATCGAGGGCGAAGGGTTTCGTGCGCTCAAAGACGGATCCCAGGTCGTCTACGACGCGGAGGACTCCGGCGGGCGCTGGAAGGCGACGCGTGTGAAACGGGTCGAACAGATCGACGTGACCGTCGTGGCCCGTCGCGGGTACACGCGGGCCCCGCGTGAGTGACGCCGGTCTTGACGCGGGGGCACGCCGGGCGGGCCCCGGCGGCTAGACTGCGCCCGTGGAAGGCGCGGTCTGGTTCTTTCTCGGTGCGTTCGTCGGGGTGGCGCTGGCGTCGGCGGTGTGGTCGCGGTACACCCGCCGGACGCTGAACCGGGTCCGGGCCGCCGAGCGTCGGGCACGGGCGGCGGAGCGGATGGCCGAGGTGGGGGCGATGACCGGCGGGCTTGCGCACGAGATCAAGAACCCGTTGTCGACGATCGGGCTGAACGCGCAGCTGCTCGGCGAGGCGGTGGGGGAGCTGAACGCGCCGCGCGAGGAGAAGGACCGGCTGTCGCGGCGGGTCGACGCCCTGCGCCGCGAGGCGGACAGGCTCCGCGGGATCCTGACGGACTTCCTGGAGTACGCGGGCGCGTTGCGCATCGATCCTCAGCGTTCGGACCTGAACGCCGCGGTTGGGGAGATGGTGGATTTCTTCATGCCGCAGGCCGAACGCGGCGGGGTCAAGCTCGTGAGCGAGCCCGCGCCGGGCCCGTTGACGGCGATGGTCGACGTGGCGGCGTTCAAGCAGGCGTTGCTGAACCTGATGCTCAACGCGGTGCAGGCGATGGGGTCGTCCGGGCGCGGCGTCCCGAGGCTTCTGACCGTTCGGACGAGAGCGGGCAGGGACGCCGAGGGGAGGCAGGCCTCGGTCGTCGAGGTGGTGGACACGGGCCCCGGGATGCCGCCCGAGGTGCTGTCGAAAGTGTTCGAGCCGTACTTCACGACCAAGCCCGGGGGGACGGGCCTGGGTCTCCCGACGACGCGGCGGCTGATCGAGGCCCATGGGGGGCGGGTCGAGGTATCGAGCGAACCCGGGCGGGGGACGACGTTCCGCCTTGTGCTCCCGTCCGAACTCGAGGGCGAGGAGCAAGGGCCGGGGGGTGCCGGCCGGGCGGCGATGGCGCCGTCGGCGGACTAACGGAGGACCCCGCCGCGTCGGAGTGAATCGAGGATGAGCGTCTCGACCGGGGTGGACGAAGGGGCGAGGAAGGCGCCGATACCCCTGGCGGCGGCAGCGTGCTTGAGGTCGCGGGTATAGGCCAAGATGGACCGGCGGTACCGCGCGATCAACGAGGCCGAGACGGTGACTTCCGCGGCCCGGCCGGATTCGGCGTCGGTGAGGCGCAGGTCGCCGAGGAGCCCCCGGTCCCGCTCCTTCGCGGGGTCGAGTTCGGCATCGGAAAGTGTGTGGAGGAGGTAGGTATCGAAGGCGGCCGAGCCGGCCGCGGCGAGGGCGTTGAGGGCGGGCCCCAGGGCCTGGACGCCGCCGGGGATGAGGATATCGCTCAGGACGATCATGACGCCCCGCCCGGAGCGCGACATGGCGATCTGCCGCACGGAGGCATTGAACGAGGCGGCGAGGTCGTCCCGTGGAGGGGCGGGGTTGGGGGACGAGCCCGCGGCGAGGGATTCGAGGAGGAACGAAGCGACCCGTCGCGCGTTGGCCCGCCCGCGGAGCGGGGTGAGTTGCCGGACCCCGCCGGGGCCGCCGAAGGAGGCCACGCTGACTCGGTTCTGCTTGACGAGCCCGATGTAGGCGAGGGCCATCGCGGCGCGGTGGGCGAACTCGAGTTTGGTGGGCTCGCCCGAGGCCATGGAGGCGGAGGCATCGACGGCGATGAGGAGTCCCATGTCCTCGTCCTCGCGGAACAACTTGATGACGAGGCGGTCCAACCGGGCGTAGATATTCCAATCGACGTGGCGGAGGTCGTCGCCGGGCGTGTAGGGCTTAAAATCGTCGAACTCGACGCTCCGCCCTCGGCGCTTCCCGCGGCGTTCGCCCGGGAGTTTGCCGGCGAAAACCTTGCGGCTCAGCACGTCGAGACGGTCGATCCGCTCGGCGAGGCTCCGCGGGAGGAGGGCATCGAACGTCGCGGGGACGGGCTGGGCGGTCCGGAGGATCATCGTGGGGGTGCGTTGGGCGGGTGCGGGCGGGAGAGGGTGCGTGGGGGTGGGTGGGGGTTGAGGGGTCTCCCGTGGCAAGCGTATCGTCCTTTGTACGGAGGTGCCCCGTGAACCGAGCCCGAACCGCCGGAATCGCTCGTTGGACGCCAGGGCTGATCGCGGGGGTTGTCTTGGTGTCCCCACCGGGGTGGTCGTACGGGCAGCCCGATGGGGCGACGCCTGCGGCGGTCGAGCCCGCGGGGGCGGCCGACGCCTTGAGCCGCCTGCGTGAAGAGAACGAGCGGCTGTCTCGTCAGGTGGCGAGCCTGGAGCGTCGGGTGGCGGAGATGAACGCGACGCTGGCGGACCTGGCCTCGGTGCTCAGGGACCTGGCGAGGGATATCCCGGCGATCCGCGAGGCGGTCGATCGGGAGGCCCGGTCGGGGGCGGGCGCCGTCGATCCGCCCGCCGCGTCATCGGACGAGCCGTTCGCGTCACCCGATGACTTGCTGGCGGCGTTGCGTGCGAGGTACACAGAGGAGTTCGGGAAGGACCCGCTCCCCGACCACCCCGCGCGCCGACGTGAGGCGGCGGAGGCGTGGCTGCGGGCGACCAACCGGGCGCTGCGGGGGCGGGCGAACTGGCTGGTCCGCGTGAGCGAGGCCCGGATCGTGGAGCAGGGGAAGACGACCGCGACGATGACGGTGCTCGACCCGTTGACGCGTGCGGCACGAGGGGGCTCGTTCACCGTCGCGGTCCCCGGTGAGTACGCGAAGGTCGTGCGCGACGGCGGCGATGCGGTGTACGAACTCTCGGTGCTGGTGAGTTCGGAGGCCAAGTACAACCCCGAACGCCCGGACCGCGGGGTCTTCGAGACGCCGCCGTTGGTGGGGGCGTACGTGGATTTCGCGTACCGGCTGGAGTGGCGATTGCTGCGGGCGGTCCGCGGGAGCGACTCGGGAGATGATCGGACGCGGACGCCCCGCTAGCGGGGGGCGGTTTCGGCGAGGTTCCGGACCCACGCGGCGGCTTCGGCGGCGTCTGCGCCGGGGTGTTGGAACCGTCTCGCTTGGTACGCGGCGTTGCCGGCCACGTGGCGGAGGTGCGCGTCGACGTCCCACTCGGCGGCGTGCCACGAGTTCCAGTCGCCCCCGGCGGTGACCAGAACGCCCGCGCCGCCGGCCCACGCGAGGCCGAACACCTCGGCGGCGCCCGTGGGGACCACGGCAATGGTCCGCCCGGACTCGAGGTCCCAGACCCTGGCGATGGGCCCTCGCTCGCCGGTGGCGGCCCAGGCACGGTCGGGGTGGACGGCGATGGACGTGACGGGCCGGCCGTGGCCGATCAGCACACGCTGACGCCCGTCGGGCTCGAGGATGACGACCTCGTGGCGTTCGGTCCCGACGACGAGCCGGTCGCCCGCGGCGGCGACACACCGAGCGGCCCGATCGGCGTTCACGAGCAACGTGGGCTCGGCCTCGCCGGCGTCCCAGAGCAGCACGCGGCCGTCCGCGGCGATGAAGGCGACGCGGGCCAACGGCTCGCCTGGCTTCAAGACCCAGGCGGGCGGGGTCCGCATCACGCCGGGGATCACGCGGGAATGAGATGCTCCTTCGGCCTCGAAGACGGTCAGCACGCCTTGATCGGTGATGCAGGCCAGCCTCCGGCCATCGGGCGAGAATGACCCGGACCAAGGCCAGGACGAAGGGTCCGGGAGCGGGATCCGCCGCACGACCGTCCCATCCGAGGCGTCGCGGACCGCGATGTGGCCCGGGGTCTGATCGGCGGTGGCGATCGGCCCGAGCGTCGATGCGGCGAGGAAGGGCGAGCCGCCGCCGGTGGACCCGGTCGGGGTGTCCCGTGGGGTCGGGTTCTCACCGGCGACGACACGGATGACCCCGACAGAGGGTTCGAGGATCGCGACGCCCCCGGGGATCCGGCCGACCGCACGGGCGGCGGTGGGTCTCGAACGGACGGCGGCGAGTTCGTCAGAGGTCGTCGGAACGGGCCGGGGCGGGATGAGCCTGGGCCACGCGAAGCCCGAGAGCGACCAGAGCTTGACGATCCCGTCCGGTCCCGCGGAGAGGAGCGTCGAGCCGTCGGGGCTGAACTCGATGAGCGCCGGGGACTCTCGGTGCCCGGCGAGTTCGCGGATAGTCCGGCCCGAGTAAGGATCGACGAGCATGATCGGTCCGGTGCCCCGGGTGATGATGGCCAGGGCGGAGCCGTCGGGCGAGAAGGCCAGGGTCGAACGGTCCGTGGCGTGGAGGCGCATCGCGCGTTCGAAACCGGCGGAACTGCGGCCGATCATCCCGATCCCTCCGACGGCGGCGGCCATCTGGTCCCCGGCGCGAGAGAGGGCGATGGCGGGCGCGAGGTCGCGGAGCGATTCGGCGGGCGCGAGCAACGCCGCCTCGCCTCCCGAGACGAACCACGACTCGCGATCACGCCGGGGATCCCACACGTGAAGTCTGACCTTCGGATCATCGTCCAGAGCGATCTCGCCCGAGGCCAGGCGTGAGCCGTTGGACGTGAAGGTCAGCGCGGCGACGGGCCAGTCGGGGTCGTCGATGTCGGCGACGAGCGTGCCGGCGGTGGTGTCCCAGAGCAGGATCCGCGCGTCGAGCCCGCCCGAGGCGAGCCGGGACCCGTCGGGGCTGAACGCGAGCGAGATCGCGGGCCCCCGGTGCCCTCGGAGAACGGCCCGCGGCGCTCCCGAGCCGAGCTCGTACAGCTCGATCCGGTCGTCTACGGCGAAGGCCGCGAGCCCACCCCGGTGCGAGACCGCGACCACACGGGCGGGCCCGCCGACGGGGAGCCGGCCTCCCGGGCCGAGTGTGCCCGAGGCGGGGTCGAGACTGGTCCACGCCCCCTCGGCCCCGACGAGCAGGACCGACGACCCCTCGGCTTGCCAGGCCGACGCGAGCACGGGAAACCCCGCGTCGAACGTCGCGAGGCAGGGGTGTCGTCGGTAGACCTCGGCCAGGACCCATGCGGCGGCCTCACGGCGGGCGGATGCCGACGTCTCGCCCGGAGAGGCGTGGTCACCGGTCGAGAAGAACTCTCCCCAAGCGAGGTCCTCGGCGTCGGGGACGTTGCCCACCGTGGCGCCCAAGAGGCGGGCCCGCTCGAGCGTGGCGTCGGAGAGGGCGTCGGCCAAGCCGCGGGTGGCCTGGGCTTCGCGGGCCCGGGCCGACGAGACGCGGGCCAGCAGGACCGAGGTCACCACGGCCGAGGCGACGACGAGGATCAGGACCACGGCGGCCGCGGTAACGCCCAGGCGGTGCCGACCGGCGAGCCTCCGCAGCACGTACCAGGCGCTGTCCCGCTTGGCGCCGATGGGTTCGCCGGCGAGGTACCGCCCGATGTCCTCGCCGAGCGATTCGGCGGAGGGGTACCGGCGCTCCTTGTCCTTGTCAAGGGCGCGGAGCAGGATCGTTTCGAGGTCGTTATCGACGAGCGGTGCGACCAGGGAGGGTTTGACGGGCGGCTCCTGGAGGATGTTCCGGACCACCTCGGCGACCGGCCCGTCGATCCGGTAAGGGTGCATCCCGGTGAGCAGCTCGTACAAGATGACCCCGAGGGCGTAGACGTCGCTCCGGACATCGACGGCGTCGGGGTGGCCCAGCACCTGCTCGGGCGAGGCGTAGGCCAGCGTGCCGGCGAACTCCCCGGTCTTGGTCGGGATGGGGGAGCGGGTGTCCCGGAGTTTGGCGATGCCGAAGTCCAGGACGTGGGGCGAACTGGCCGCGTCGACCAGGATGTTCGCGGGTTTGAGGTCCCGGTGGATGACGCCTCGCTGGTGCGCGTAATGAACGGCGTCGCAGATCGACCGGAACGCGGCGAGCTTCGCCCGGAACGAGGCCCGCGTCTCGACGGGCTCGGCGCCCGGCGCGGGCGTGGCCCGGCCCGGCCAGGGGGCCAGGTCGAGGGCCGCGCCCTCGATGTACTCCATCGCGATGGCGTGCCGGCCGCCCGCGAGAGCGATGCTGTCGTAGATCGTGACGATGTTGGCGTGCCGGAGCGAGGCGGCGATCTCGGCCTCCCGCTCCATGCGCATGCGCTGCTTCGGTGTCGCCCAGGCGCCCTGCAACAGCATCTTGAGCGCCACGACCCTTTGGGTGCGCTCCTGCCTCGCCCGGTACACCACGCCCTGCGCCCCGCGGTGGATCTCGCCGAGGATCTCGTAGCCCGGGACGGTGAGGTCGGGCTGCTCGAAGAGCGCCCGACCTTCGGCGGCGTCGGTGGAGAGCCGTTCGAGGAAGCGGTTGTTCTCCCGGACCTCGTCGATGATCGACCGGCACCGGGGGCACTGATCCACGTGGTCCGCGACCGACGGGTCGGCTTCGCCGGACGCGAACCGTTCGAGCTGGGAGGCGGGCGGGCAGTCGGCCGCGGCGTGCTCGGCGGGCGGCATCAATCCTCCTCGTAGGCCCGCGTCATCTCGTCGACGAACTCGCGGAGCCTTTTGGTGACGCGGTTCTTGGCGACGTAGACCTGGTCGACGGTCATCCCGCACTCGGCCGCCGCCTCCTCGGGCGGGACGCCCCGCAACGCGACCAGCTCGAACGCCCGGACGTGTTTCTCTTCGATCTTCGCCCGCTCGCGCAGGTTCGTGAGCGCGAGCGAGATGATGGCCCGCCTTCGGTTCTCTTCCCAGGCCTGGTTCGCCCGCTCCTCGCTGAGCGATTCATCCTCGATCCCGCCCAGGACCGTGGCGCCGCGGGCCTCGTGGCGACGACCCCGGGTCCGCATCACGTCCAGCACCCGGAAACGCGCGATGCTGATGATCCAGCTCGAGAGCCGGCCACGCCCGCGCTCGTAGCGGCCCGCCCGGTACTGCGCGACGAACTCGAGCAAGGTCTGCTGGGCGACGTCGGCGGCGTCGTCGGGCCCGAGCCCCAGGTGCCGGGCGAACCCCACCAGCACGGGCCGGTACCTCGCGTCGAACTCGGTCCAGACGTCCTGATTGGCGGGGTCCTTGAGAGAATCAAGGAGCAGCGTGGTCGTTGCTGTCCGGACCGGTCCGCTCATGCCGCCCTCACAAGGAGGCATTGTACACCCACCGGATCGGGGTGGTCCTCGGGTGCCGGGGTGTCAGCCGAAGCGGCCGGTGACGTAATCCTCGGTCTCCCGCAGACGGGGGTTCTGGAAGATATCCGCCGTGCGCCCGTACTCGACGAGCCGCCCGAGGTACATCAGCGCCGTGAAATCGCTGACGCGGGCCGCCTGCTGCATGTTGTGGGTGACGATGAGGACCGTGTAGCGCTCGCTGATCTCGTGGATGAGTTCCTCGATGCGGAGGGTGGCGATCGGGTCGAGTGCCGAGCACGGCTCGTCGAGCAGGAGAACCTCGGGCTCGGCGACGATGGCGCGGGCGATGCACAGACGCTGCTGCTGCCCGCCCGAGAGCCCCAGGGCCGATTCGTCGAGGCGGTCCTTGACCTCGTCCCACAGCGCGGCGCTCTTGAGGCACCGCTCCGCCGCATCTTTAAGCACGCCCCGCCGGCGTTCCCCATCGACCCGGAGCGGGTAGATCACGTTCTCGAAGATGCTCATCGGGAACGGGTTGGGCTTCTGGAAGACCATGCCGAGACGCTTGCGGAGGTCGATGACGTCGACGTGCGGTGCGTAGATGGGGTCGCTGTTGAGCAGCATCCCGCCCCGGACGCGGACGCCGTCGACCAGGTCGTTGAGACGGTTGACGGACCGGAGGAGGGTGGACTTGCCGCACCCCGACGGGCCGATCAGGGCGGTGACTTTCCCGCGAGAGATCTTCATCGAGATCTCGAAGAGCGCCTGCGTGGAGCCGTACCACAGGCAGAAGTTCTTCATCTCGACGACGGCCTCCTCGCGGTCCAGGGTGTCGTGGACCTCGGGGGTGCTCGGCTCGTTCCGGCGGATCGCGTCGATCACGCGGTACGCCGGCGGGGCGCCCCCGACCACCGACCCCGGCATGGTGATCCGCTTGATCGACGCGCCCTGGTTCTTTGGTTCGGTGATCACGCGGTGGCCTCGGGTGGGAATGCGTCGGTCGGGCGGCGGCGAGCGGGGACGTGAAGCGGCGGGCGGTTATGGTGTGGGGGGGGCTAGACGGCGGACCCACGATTCTTGGCGCGAAGCCGGGCACGGATCAGGATCGCCGAAAGATTCAGGAACACCACGATCGCGAGCAAGAGGAGGGTGGTCGTCCAGACAAGTGGGCGGGCGGCCTCGCTGTCGGGTGCCTGGAAACCCAGGTCGTAGATGTGGAACCCCAGGTGCATGAAACTCCGCTCCGCGTGGAGGAACGGCCAGTCAAGGCTCACCGGGAGTTTGGGGGCCTGTTTCATCGCGCCAACGAACATCAGCGGCGCGACCTCCCCCGCGCCGCGGGCCATCGCCAGGATCATCCCCGTCATGATCCCCGGCATCGCCCCGGGCAGGACAATCCGCCGGATCGTTTGCCACTTGCTCGCCCCGCACCCGTAGCTCCCCTCGCGCATGCTCCGCGGGACCGCCGCCACGGCCTCTTCCGTCGCCACGATCACGACCGGCAGCGTCAGCAGGGCGAGCGTCAGAGAGGCCCAGAGGATCCCCCGCGTCCCGAACGTCGGCCCCGGCTTGGCCGAGAAGAACCCATCAAAGTACGGCGTTCTCGCGACCAGGTACACCGCGAGGGCGGCCGCCGCGACCCACAGGATGGACACCGCCCACCCCATCATCGCGTGGCGACGCTGCGGCGAACACCCGGGGGCCGGCCTGGCCATGACGGCCATGACCAACGCGCCGGCGACGAGGATGGCCGCGCCCGCGGCGAGCCACCACCACCCGCCACGCTCGATGGGCGCCTCGGGCCCGCGGTCGATGTACTTCCCGACCGTGACGCAGAAAAACGCGAGCCCGAACATCCCGAACACGATGCTCGGGACACCCGCCAGGTTGTTGATCGCGATGCGCAGGATGCTCGTCACCGCCCCCTGCCTCGCGTACTCGCGCAGGTACAACGCGGCGACAATCCCGAACGGGACGACGATGATGCTCAACAGCATCGTCATCATCACCGTCCCGAAGATGACCGGAAAGACCCCGCCCTCGGTGTTCGCGTCGCGGGGATCTCCCGAAAGGAACTCACCCCACCGCGCGAGATAGACCCCCACGGCCTCGCCCGTCGACCCCCCGTTGGGCTTGACCGCGCGCACCACCTGCGAGACCCGCATCGGCTCGTCGAGGCTCGACTGGGAGACCGGGGCAAAACGCCCATCGGCCTGGACAAACTCGACCCGTTCCCGGGCGTCCTGGGACTCGAGCTCGCGGATCCGCGACTCCACCTCGGCGTACTCACGCTGCAGCCCCGCGATCATGGATTCCTGCTCGCCGATCACCTCGGCCAGCCGCTGCGGCGTCATGACCGACTCGCCCCACGGGCGTTCCGTCCACGCCGCGAGGAGGAGCAGCGCCGCGACGCACCACGCCGCCCTGGGCCAGACGACAAACTTCGGCCGGGAGAACTCCAGGGCGCGGGCCTTGCGCCCGAGAGCGAACGCGCCGCACACCGCACCGAACGCCGAGACCGCGATCACCGACCAGAGCCCCCACCCCGCCCGGCGGCGCGATCCGTCGGCGGCCTTGAGCGCCTCCTGCTTGGCACGGAGGATCTCGATCGTCGCGTCGTTGATGCGGTCGTTCACACGCCCCATGTCGTAGCGGGAGAGCGAGCGGATCTGCGCGAGCCGGGCCGACGCCACGCCGTGCGACGCGAGGAACGCGTCCCACACGCGACGCCACCCTTCGGGGTCCTCGGGCGTGGCCTCCGCGAGGTACCGGCGCTCGCGGACCCTCCGCATCCCCTCGCCCGCGGGCCCCTCAATCTCCCTTCGGGTGACGCGGACCGAGCGCCCGCCGGCCGCTTCGATCCACTCCTCCTCGACGATCGGCTGGTCTTTGGGGACCTCGATCTCGTCCTGCAGCAGCAACGCCCGAGGCGTCCCGACCCACACGCCCCACGCCCAACGCTCCAGCAGCACCGCCGACGGCGGGGTCTCGACCGACGCGATCTCGTACAGCGGGACCCAACGGAAGGGCACGCCCGTTAACTCGCGGTTCCCCACGCGGTATTGCCGGCGCAGGGGACGGCCGTCCGCGTCGAGGCTCCCTTCGGGCAGAGCCCCTCGTTGCCGGAGCGCTTCAATCTCGGCGGCGGCCTCATCGCCCGGGTCGTAAGCCTCTTCCTTCATCGGGAGGCCGAGGAAGGCGGCTCCCGGAGCATCCGTGGCACGGTCGGCGAGCGTGACGAGATGGATCGGACGGGGCCAGAAGGTGCGTGCGCCCTCGTACGCGACCAGGCCGACGAGCAACGCGATAGCGACGAGCGACACGGTCAGGGCGAGGCCCATGAGCCAGACGGCCGGCTCGCCCCGCGCGGTCATGGGGGTCCGGCGCGCGTGATGACCCGCCGACCCGCGGTCCCCGTCCGCCCGACCGAGATTCGTGCCCAGATCACTCACTCGACCACGATCCTCCGCGTCTCGCGACCGCCCGCGCCGCCGTCAGAGCGACGCGCTCCGCTTCCTGAACCGTTGCCGGACGACTTCCGCCGAGGTGTTCACCGCGAACGTCAGCACGAAGAGGACGAGCCCGCACAGGAAAAGCACACGGTAGTGCGTGTCCCCGTGGGCGGCCTCGGGCATCTCGACGGCGATGTTCGCCGAGAGTGTCCTGAACCCGGAGAAGATATTGAAGTCCATCGAGGGCGTGTTCCCCGTCGCCATCACCACGATCATCGTCTCGCCCACGGCCCGCCCCAGCCCGATCATGATGGCGGAGAACACGCCCGACCCCGCCACGGGCAGCACGATCAGGAGGGCGGTCTGCCACGGGGTCGCGCCCGCCCCCAGCGACGCGGCCCTCAGCGAGGCCGGGACGGCGCTCATCGCGTCCTCGGCGATCGTGTAAATGATCGGGACCACCGCGAACCCCATCAGCAGCCCGACCACCAGCGTGTTCCGCTGCGAGAACGGCCCGAAGATCAAATCCCTCGTGTCGAGCCCCGACGAGGTCAAGACCCACGCCCCCGCCCAGGCGAGCCCGACCCCGCCCAACAGGCACGCGGCGAACCCGATCAGGTCGATGCCCGCCGCCGCGAACCGCGACGACCGCGCCGCGACGTCTTCGATGACCCGCCCGAACCCGCGCCGGTAGACCACCAGGGAGATGATCACGCCCGGGCCGATAAGGACCACGACCCACCCGGGCCAGGGCGAGCCGAAGTTCCCGTCGAGCCACCCGCGGAGGCTCCCGGCCTTGAGGGCGATGTTCTCGGGGGAGGTTTCGACCGCGAGACGCGCCTCGGCGGTTACGGGCACGACGGGCCGATGGATCTCGCCGTCCCGGAAATACAAACCCGACTCGAGCCGGAGCCTCCGGCGGTCGTCCCCGCTCATGGTGGACCGCGGGCCGACCCACTCGGGCGCGTCCTGGGGTCGGACGACCTCCGACGAGCCGCCCATCACCCATCGGTCGCTCGGGTCGGGGACAAAGAGCGTGCGCTCGATCCACGGCGCCGCGAGCGACGAAACGAGGACCCCCCCGACCGTGACAGACAGCATCGCCGCGACCTTGACCCACCCCCCGACGGCACGGAGCGCCGCGGTCGGGATCGCCTGCCACGCGAAGCCCGCCAGCAGCACCCCCGCGGGAACGACGGCAAACGCCAGCAGGATCGTCGGCAGATGGTCCGCGACGTACGGGGCGACCACGATCGCCGCGAGGAACCCCAGCACCACGCTCGGGAGCGAGGCCATCATCTCGATGGCGGGTTTGGCGAGCCGGCGCGTGTCGCGGGCGAGGAACTCGCTGGTGTAGATCGCCGCCAGGACCGCGAGGGGGACGGCGATCAGCATCGCCATCGCCGTGGCCTTGAGCGTCCCGGTGATCAGCGGCATAATCCCGTACTTGATCTCGGCGGTGTTCTCTCCGGTCGACGATTGGTACACGTGCCGGGGCCCGACGGCCCCCTCGTAATGCACCGACCCGAACAACGCGTGGACGCTCGCCTCGGGGTACCCGGCCTCGAAGTCCTGGAACGAGTACCGCCCGTCGGACGCCATCGCCACGATCCCGTCCCGCTTGGGCGTCAACGCGAGCGAGGCGATCGGGTCTTCCAGCAACGCGGTGGGCGCGATGACCGTCTTACGGCTCGTCGTGTGAACGACGGCCACCCGGCCCTTCGCGTCGCCCACGGCCAGGCACCGGTCGATCGGCCCCAGCCCGAACGCCGTGATCGCCGCGTCACTCACCGGCGTACGCCACGCGACGATGAGCCGCTCGCCGTCGGGCGTCCAGGCGCTCGGATCGACCGCACAAAATGCCGTGGTGAGCCCCCCCGCGTCGTCCCCGACGAGCAACGTCAGACCACCGAGTTGCATGGTCGCCGCGGTCACGCGGCGTCCCTCCGGCAGCAGGCGGACCTCCTCCGCGAACCGGATCGGGGTGTCCTGGGGGTTCCGCGAGGCGTACCGCCGGCACAGCCCGTCGTCCCACAACGCCAGCACGTGCGAGCCGTCCCCGGTCACGAAGACCCGCTCGGGCAGCCCCCGGCCTTCCAGCACGGTGAGCGGCACGTCGAACGCCCGGACCCGGGTCCTGGGCTTCCCGCCGCCCAGCGGGCGGATCGTCGTGATTAGGTCCAGCGCCGCGGTCCCGTCGGACCGCATCGCCATCACGAACTCCTGCGACGCGCTCCGGCGGTAATCCACCGCCACGATCGAGCCCTCGCCGGTCTCCTTGATCCGCACGGGATCACGGAACTCGACCTTGGGGGTGATCCGCCGATACTCGTTCGCCGCCACCCGCTCGACCACCGACTTCGACCATTCCCCCTCACCGGCGTCGATCACCACGCTCGCCCCGATCGGGGCCCACGAGGCCTCTGGAGGGACCTCTCCGGCGCCGAGCAACGCGGACTCGAACCCCAACTGGCCGATCTGGATCGTGCCGTCGTCGAGCCCGGCAACCCCCACGCCCGTCGAGGGCTCGTACTTCCAGGCGGTCATGCGCCGGCCGTCCGGCGCGACACGCATCCGGCCGAGCGGGGCGCCGGTCGTCGTGTGAGACACCTCGACCTCGCCGTCCCGGGTCACCGTCAGGAACGCGGTGCGATACTCGTCGGCGACGAGGGAACCGGGCGACGACACCCCGGGCGCGGCTCCCCCGGCGATCGGATCGATCCGCCCTCCTTCGAACAGGGGGAGGACCTGGTACACGAGGTACACGCAGATCCCGAGCACGGACACGATGACCGAGAGCCCCCCGAGCGTGATGGAGGCCTCCATCACGCGGTTGAGCGTGTGCACCGACCGCTTGGTGCGCCGGCGCGACGAAAGCCCGACCCTCGCGGGCGGGCTCGGCACGCTCTGATCGGGGGCGTTCGCGGTTTCCATCAGAAGAAAGTGGGCCGGTCGCCGTCGAGCGTCCGGCCCGAATCGCATACTACCACACCTCAGCCCGCCGATCCCAGGGGTGAACCGACCGGGGGGCGGGGTGGGGTGTTCAGAAATTCGGCTTGAGGCCGACCTTGATCAGCTCCTCACGGGCGATGTCGGCGGTCACGGGGATGTACCCGTCCTTGGCGACCGACTCCTGGCCCTGACGGCTGAAGATCAGGCGGATGAACTCGGCCCGCAGCGGGTCGAGGTCGCGCCGTGGGTCCTTGGCGATATAGACGTAGAGGAAACGCCCGAGGGGGTAGGTGCCCTCGTAGCAGTTCTCCGCCGACGCGTCGAAGTACTCCTTCGTGGAGCCTGCCGCGACGCGGAGGGCTTTGACGTCCGCGGTCTTGTACCCCAGGCCCGAGTACCCCATCGCATACTTGTCCGAGGCCACTCCCTGCACGACGGACGACGAGCCGGGCTGCTCCTTCACGGAGTCCTTGAAATCCTTCTTGCCCAGGGCGTGCTCTTTGAAGTACCCGTAGGTGCCCGAGGCGCTGTTCCGCCCGTACAGGCTGATGGGCTTGTCCTTGAAGTCCGGGGTCGTGACGCCGAGGTCGCCCCAGGTCATCACGGGCCCGGCCACGCTGAACACGCGCTGGACCTGGTCCAGCGTGATCTCGTTCAGCGGGCAATCCTTGTGGACATACACGGCGAGCGCGTCGATACCGGTGTTCAGGGCGGTGGGCTTGAAGTTGAGGGCCTTCTCGATCTCGGCGATCTCGCTGGGCTTCATCTCGCGGCTCATGGGCCCGAAGTGCGCCTGCCCGTCCTTGAGCGCCGCGGGCGCGGTCGCCGAGCCCTTGCCCTCGACCTCGCCGTTGGTCCCGGGGTAGAACTGTTTGAACAGCTCGTTCCAGTGGGCCATGACGTTGTTCATGGTGTCCGAGCCGATGCTTTTGTAGGTCCCCGAGACCCCGGACACGGGCTGGTACACCGGGAGCTTGGAGTCGATGGCGACCGCCGAGGTCTTCTTTGCCGGGGCCTTGTCCTCGGGCCCGGATGCCACAGCCACCCCGCAAAGCCCGAACACCCCAAGCATGCCGGCCAGCACGATTCGCATGTCTGATTCTCCAGAATGCACCTTATTCTGGTGCACGAAACGGTATCCCGAGCACTCCGGGGCATGCGCTAATTTACCGTTAGGATCATCCGGACAGGCCGCGAAGCTATCCGTACAATCAGCGAACGCGACCGAAGTACTGCGAGATCACGCCGCTGGGCCTGACGACCACGCCGTCCTCGCGGACAAAGTGCCCGCGGAGGTCGATGTACTCGGTGCTCAGGCGGTCGCTCATCCCGGGTTCGAGCAGGCTGACGCGAAAGAGGTAGCACGGGCCCACCCGGTCCCGGTGCTTGCGCTCGGCGGCCAGTTCGGGCGTAAACACCCACCGCCCGACCTGCTTGCCCTGCGAATCCGACATCTCGAAGACGAACGTGCCCCGGGCGGTGACGGAGAGGGGGTACTTCCCGTCGGCCTCGAACAGGTGGACGAAGATGTCCATCGTGTCGGGGTGCCCGTTCCCGTCGGTGTCGCGCGGGTAGTGGGTGTTCATCACCATCTGCTCGATGACCGGGTTCGCCGGCTCCTGGAAGGTGACCCTGGGCGGGGGCTTGGGCCCTTCGGTCACGCACCCGGCGGTCAGCAAGAGCGGCGACGCGCACACGGCCGCCGCGAGGGCTCGGGTCCATCGGCTTGGGGGATTCCGCACGATTACCTCCCGCCGTTGCCCGGGGACGCCCCGGGGGTGATGGTGTCGCCGTCGATCGGCCCGCGGTCGCCCGGCCTCTTGAGGTCGATCGTCCTGGCGTCCTCGGACTGCTGGGCCTGATCCTCGAAGTACCGGCGGATGGTGGACGGGTCGGAGAGACGGTCGGCCGTTCCCTCGTTGAGCCGGCGGATCCGCTCGCCCCAGTCGGGGCCCTGCCCGGGCACCACCCGCGGCGTGAGGATGACCAAGAGCTCGGTCTTGGTCGAGGAAGTCTGCGAGGTGCTAAAGAGGGCCCCCAGCCCGGGGATGTCGCCCAGCAGCGGGACCTTGCTCCGGCGTTCCTGGTCGCTCGACTGGATGAGCCCGCCGATGATCACGCTCTGCCCGTCCTTGACGGTGACCGTGGTCTCGACGTTGCGCTGGTTGATGACCGGCGCCGAGAAGTCCTCGCTGATCTGGGTGATCTTCTGCGTGAGGGTGCTGATCTTGGGGTTGATATCCATCCGGACGAACCCGTCGTTGCTGATCGAGGGGGTGACCTGAAGGGTGATCCCCACGTCCTGACGCTCCACGTCGGCCCGCGTGCTGCCCTGCGGCGTGCGCTCCGTGCCCGTCGCGATGGCGATGTTGTCGCCGACTTGGATGTTCGCCGTCTTGTTATTGTTGACCATGACCTCGGGGCGGCTCAAGACCTGAAGCTTGCCCTGAACCTGCAGCGCCCGGATCAGCAGTGAGAAGTCGGCGGAGGAAACAGACATGTTCCCGACGCCGAAAATGCTCGCGACACCGGGGCCGCCGCCGAGGCTCTGCGCGTTGTAGTTCTCCCCGCCGAAGGGGCCCACGCGGATGTCCATGCCCCACGTGTCCTCGGAGTCGAGCGTGACCTCCGCCAGCAGCACCTGAATCATCACCTGCGGCGGGGCCGCGTCGAGCTCCTCGACCAACTGCATCACCTTGTTCATGTACCTCGGGCTGGTCGCGATGAGCAGGCGGTTGCTGTTCTCGTCGCCCACCACGGTGACCTCGGCCTCCAACTGCCGCGCCAACGCCCCCGACTGCGTCGGGCCCAGCGTCGAGCGTGAAAGGTCGCTCTCGCCCTTGAACACCTCCTGGAGCGTCGCGGCGATCTCCCTCGCCCGCGCGTTCTTGAGGTGGTACACCGTCTGGAGACGCTCGGTCGCCTCGATGTTGTCGAGGCGGTTCACCAGCTCACGCACCTGCTCGAGGTAGCGGGCCGTCCCCGAGACGATCAGTGTGTTCGTCCTCGCGTCGACCGCCACGGACAACTGCTGACGCTGGTCGGGCACCGCCGTCACCGTCGTCGGCCCGCCGGGGCGGTCCTCGGGCTGCTCGGCCTCCGAGGGCGCGAGCACGAACAACTGCCCCTGCTGCCGCAGCGTGAACACATCGCGCAGAACCTCGGCCATCTTCTGCGCGTCCGCGTTCGTCAGGTGGAACTGCTCGATCAGCCGGTCCGCCTTCGTGCTGTCCATGTCCTGGATTACCTCGCGCAGCAGCGCGAGGATCTGCGGCGGGGCGTTGACCAGCACCGCGTTGGTCCGAAGGTCGGGCGTCAGCGTCACCTGATCGCGGATGGCCCCGTCGATCTCCGCCTCGGCGCGGGGCGCGTCGGGCTCGACGCCCGCCGCCCGAGCCGCCGTCTCCCGGATGTACTTGATCTTCGTCGCCTGC
Organism: Phycisphaeraceae bacterium; assembly: GCA_015200025.1. Classification (GTDB taxonomy): domain Bacteria; phylum Planctomycetota; class Phycisphaerae; order Phycisphaerales; family UBA1924; genus UBA2396. The sequence goes on from CP054186.1 coordinate 3,461,357, forward strand.
CGGCCCACGGGCTGACGCCCCGACACCCCGCGCCCGCTCAGCACGCTCTCGAGCAGGTTCACGATCTCCAGCGCGTTCGCCGACCGCAGCTCGATCCGGTCCAGCTCACGCACCAACGCCACCTCCGTCGATTCCATCCTCTCGACCAGCGCCCGGACCTCCGCCACGTCGCGCGACGTCCCGGTCACCATCAACGCGTTGAGCCGCTCGTTCACGCTCACCGCGACCGAGTTGGGACCACGCTTGGCGTTCTCCTTATCCACGTACACCGCACGCACCTGAGTGGCGGCGTCGACGGCCTGCGTCCTCACCAGCTGGATCAGACCCGTCTCCTGCCCCGCCGCCAGCGACTGCCCCTGCTTGACCAGCGCGTCCACCAGGTCGCGCACCACCGCGAAGTTCTCGTCGCTGCACGCCACGATCAGCAGGCTGTTCTGGGGCTCGGGCTCGATCCGGAACGCGTCCATCGGGTTGGCGACGCCCCCCGCCCCGCCCCGGTTGGCCGCCTCGATCCGCTCGCGCATCAGCCGCTCGATCCGCGACGCCAGCTGCGTCACGTCCGCGCCCTCGACCGGCAGCACGTGGATCGAGACCGTCGCGTTGGTCTCGGCCGCGTCGAGCGTCTTGAGCAGCGTCTCGACGACCGTGAGGCTCCGGGCGCTCGAACTGACGATCACCGAGTTGGTCCTCGCGTCGGAGGTGATGACCACCCGGTCCTCGGACCGCAGCGCCCCGCTCCGCTCACGCTGCGCGAACACCTCCTGCACCGTCCGGGCCGCCCGGTCCGCCGCCGCGTTGGTCAGCGGGAAGAACCGGAACGCGCTGTTCGCGTTCGCCGCCTCCACGTCCAGCTGCCCGACCAGCTCGCGCACCACCGCCAGGTTCCCCGGGCTCCCCACCACGATGAGCGCGTTGAGCGCGGGGTCGTCCGTGATCACCAGCCCGTTGAGCGGCGCGAACATGTCCGCCTCCGCACGAACCTCGGGCTTGCTCGGGTCCCGGCCCTGCTGCGCCAGACGCAGACGACCGTACTGCTTCTGCAGCCCGGCCGCCTCGGGCGTCGTCGCCAGCCCGCGCACCAGCACCTCGTTGAGCTTCCGCGAGATCGCCCCCGCGTCCCCGTGCTTGATCGCGATCACCGCCGGCTCGATCCAGCTGCTCGTCGCGTCGCTGTCCAGGTTCTTCACCAGCACCTCGACCAGCGCCACCGCCTCCTCACGCCCGGCCACGACGATCGTGTTCGTGCGCTCGTCGATGGCCACCGCCACCTCGCCCGTCAACGCCTTGCCCGTCTCGGTGACGGGCTGACCCCGGCGTTGCGTCCCGGGCAGCCGGCTGAGCGCTTCCCCCTGCGCGAACAGCTGGTCCACCACCACCTTCACCCGGCTCGCCAGCGCGTTCTGCAGCGGGAACATCCGGATCACCACCGCCTCGCCCAGGGGCAGCGTGTCGAGCGTCTCGACCACCCGGGCCAGCGCCTGCACGTTCCCCGCCGTGCTCCCGATGATCACCGCGTTGGCCTCCGGGCTCACCACCAGCCGGATCGGCCTGGAAAGGTCCACCTCGAGGTCAGCCTCCTGCAGGCCCGTCCGCGTCAGCCGCAGACGCCGAAGGTGCTCCGCCAGCGCGGGCGCCGGGCCCGCCGACTGGGCGGCCTTGGACTGATCGAGCAGCTCGCGCAGCGTCTGCGCCAACGCGGGCGCCGCCGCCAGCTTGAGGCGCACGATCTGCACCACCTCGCCGCTCTCGGCCGGCTCGGCGTCGAGCGCCTTGACCAGGCTGATCACCGCCGGCGCGTCGCCCGGCTCGGCGAGCACCGCCAACGCCTGACGCGTCGCCATCTCGATCACCGTGATCGGCTCGGTCACCACGCCCGGGCGGTCCGCCGGCTGGGCCCGAGTCAGCCCCATCGCCTCGATCATCGCCCTCATCCGCGCGGGGCTGTTGTGCTTGAGGTCCACGATGAACACCCCGGGGCCCATCGCCCCCGGCGCCCGCCCCTCGCCCACCCCGCCGGCCCCGAACACGCCCTTGTCCAGCTCCTCGATCGTGCGCGCCACCTGCTCGCGCAGCCGGTCGCTGCACGCGACCACCAGCGCGTTGTTCCCGCGCTCCACCTCGACCGCGAGGGTCTCGCCCATCTGCTGCGCGATGGGCGCGAACGTCCGCTGGATCGTCGGCGCCAGCCTCGCCGCGGGGACGCTCGTCAGCCGGAATACGTGCGGCTGCACACGCCCCGCGTCAACGGCCGTCTGCAGGCTCTCGGCCAGGGCCCGGATCTGCGCAAATTCCTCGTCCGGGGCTCGCACGATCAGCGCCCCGGCCGTGTCGTCGCCCACCACCAGCACCCCGCGCACCCGCGACGACCGCTCGCTGTCCCCCTGGTTCTGGAACAGCGTCCGGATCTGCTGCGCGATCACCGTCGGCTTGCCCGCCCGCAGCGGGACCACCCGGATGTCGTTGATGTTCGTCAACGCCGGCACGTCCAACTGACGCACCAGCGCCCGGATCCGCTCGAGCATCTTGACCCCGGCGAACACCACCAGGCTGTTGGTCTGGGGCTCCGCCGACACCGTGGGGATGTCCTTCGCGTCGATCAGCACCGCCGGCTGCACGAACTCGTCGTTGTTGCGGCCCTGACGCCCGCGGGCCTCGCGCTCGATGCGCACCCGCTCGCGGTCCAACTCGGCTTGCAGCGGGGCCCGCAGGCCCTCGTTGATGGCCCTCGCCACCGACACCGCGTCGGCGTGCTGCAGCGGGATCACCTCCGACTGCTGGGCCGTGTCGTACTCCTTCGTGTCCAGCTTCCGCAGCAGCGAGCGGATCCCCTCCCACTGGCCGTCCTCCGCCGAGATCACGAGCGAGTTGCTCGCCGGGTCGGGGATGATGGTCACGTTCCGCGCGTCGGGCGTCGCGTCGAGGGCGTAGCGGCCGTAGAAGTTCTCGAGCGCCTTGGCCGTCTGCTCCGCCCTCGCGTACTCCAGCTTGACGAAGTCCGTCCGCTTCGGGCGGTCCGGCGCCACGTCCAGCGAGAGGATCATCCGCTCGATGTCCGGCATCACGTCCGCCGACGCGGAGATCATCAGCGTGTTGCTCGCCCGGTCGTAGTCGACGCTCGGCGTCGCCTCGCCGTCGGTCCGCGTCCGGTTCGCGAACATCTGCCGCACCGTGAACGACGCGTCGTCCGCGCTCATGTGGTCGAGCTTGAACCGGCGGAACACCGTCAGCGCCCGGGGCTTCTCGGTGTCCAGTTTCGACACCTGCTCGAGCGCGAGGTTGATCGCCTCGTCGCTGCCCGTCAGCATGAGCGAGTTGCTCCGACCGACCGCCGTGATGGCGATCTTGACATTGGGCGGGAGCGCCGTCCGCAGCGCCGTCGCCACTTCCTGCGCCCGGGCCGCCTGGAGCGTCACGGTGCGGATGTTGGCCTGCTCGGGCTTGGGGGCCGCGTCGAGCTGACGCACGAGCCCCGCGATCTGTTCGAACATCGCCTCGGGCGCCGAGACCAGGATCGAGTTCTGCGCGGGTTGGGGCGTCAGGACCACCCGCTCGTCCTCGCCCCCGGCCCGGGGGAACATGCTCCGCAGCGTGTTGGACGCCTCCGTCGCCGTAATGTTCTGGAGGACGTACACCTCCGTCCGCCGGTCCTGCCCCAGTTGGTCCACGTCGATCTGCGCGATCAGGTCGCGGACCAGCGCGAGCCCGGCCTCGTCCGCCGAGACCACCAGCACGTTGCCCTCCGCCGAGCCCAGGATGCTCACCGGGCTCTCGCTGAGCCCCTGCGCCCGCGCACGCTCCAGGAAGAACTGCCGCAGCGTCGTCGCCGCCCGCCCCGCCTTGGCGTGACGGAGCGCGATCGTCTCGACCTTCTGGTCGCCTCGGCCGCCCGCCGCGTCCAGCTCCGCGACGTACGCCGCCGCCTGCGCGACCCGCTCGGCCTTGCCCACCAGCACCACGCTCCGCCGCCCCTGGTCGATCTCGACCACGACCCCGTCGGGGTCAGGCCCGCGCCACGTCCGCCACCCCGGCGTCGCCATCGCACGCTCGATCGTCGCCTTGACGGCACGGAGGTCGGCCTTCTCCACGCCCACCGCACGCACGACCAGCTGCTGGCGGTCCTCGGGCGGCTGGTCCAGTTGCGTGATCATCCGCTCCGCGACCGCCATCATCTCGCCCACGCCCATCAGCACCACCGCGTTGGTCCGCTCGTTGGTCTCGATATAGACCTGCTCGCCCGCGGGACGCCGACCCTCGCCGCCCGACCACATGTTGCTCCACCGGAACTCGCTCACCAGGTTCTGCACCGTGGCCTGGATATCCGCCACCCGCGCGTGACGCAGCGGGATCACCTTGAACTGCAGATCCTGCATCGGCGTCGGCGCGTCGAACGTCGTGATCAGCGATTCCACCTGCGCCAGCTCGTCCTCGCCCGCCGCCACCACCACGGTCCCGGTCCGCCGGTCGCCCATGACGGCCACCTTGGGCCCCTGGCGCCCGCCCCCGCGCCCGGACATCGCCGCACGGTCCTGGAAGAACCGCGTCAGCGACTGCGCGACGCTCTGCGCATCGGCCCGCTCGAGCTTGAACGACCGCACCGGCAGCCCCGCGATGTCCGCCCGGTCGAGCTGGCCCACCAACTCACGGACCTCGGCGACCACCTCCTGCGGCCCACGGACCACGATCACCCCCGCCTGTTCCTCGGCCGAGAGACGCAGCCGCTCACGCCGGCCCGGGTCGCGCCCCACGATGACCGCCTCGATCGCCGAGCGAACGCCCGACGCCGACGCCGCCCTCAGCGGGATGATCGCCAGCTCCAGCCCCTGCTCGTCCATCGACGCGTCCGCCGATTCGAGCAGGCGGGCGACCTCTTCATGCTGCGGCCCGCTCGCGGTCACTAAAATCGCGTTCCCGCGCTCGTCCGGGACGAACCGGGCCTGGGGCGTCTCGTTCGCCCCCGGCCCCTGACGCTGCGCGTCGAAAAGCGACTGGAGCGTCCGCGAAAGATCCGCGGCCTTGGCGTTGCCCAACGCGTACCGCCGGATCGCGAGCCGGCCCTCGGTGGGCGATTGGTCGATCAGCGAGATGAACCGATCGATGACGGCGAGGGACTCTCGCGGGGCCGCCACGATCAGCGAGGCACCACCCGGGCCCCCGGTCACGCGGACCGACGCGGGGTCGAACCTCGCGGCGATCTCCGCCCCGTCGGCCCCCGCCACCCCGATCTCCGCCGAACGCATTCGGCGCGCCTGTGCCCCCTGCGGCGACGACCGCAGAAGATCGGCGACCGCGTCCTCGGCTTGCCGGGCCGACACGCTCGTCAGCGGGTACACCTTGATCGTCAATCGCCCCGCGTCCGCGACCCCCGCCACCGACGCGATCATCGACCCCACACTCGCGAAGTCCGTCTCGTTCGCCACCACCACCAGCGCGCCGCCCGAAGGATCGGGCAGGACGCTGACCGCCCCGCTGAACCCGCCGGGGTTGTCCACCCGGCCCGGGCGGTCGCCCTGCGGCGGGACGACCGTCACCCGCCCGATCTGCTGCACCGTCGTCCCGATCAGCTGCGAGAGCGCCTGCGCGTCAACGCCCGGAGGCAGCGTCACGACCCGAACCTTCGTGGGCTCGGCGGGGAGCGAATCCTGCAACTGCCGGGCCAACGCCGCCAGACGGTCCGTCATCCGAGGGCTGCCCACGATCATCAGCGAGTTGGTCGCCGGATCAACCGCGATGGTCACGTCGGCCTCGTCGCCCGCCGCGGGCTGGTCCGCGGGCTCGTTGGCGGCGGCGAACACCCCCCACGCCACCGCGGCGGCCCGCCAGTCCAAGGGCGCCGACGGTGTCAGCATCCCACGCGGCTTCCCGTCCGCCGGGGCGGCCTTCTCTCGCTCGCGACGGATCAACTCCTCCGTCGAGATCACCTCGACCCGAGCGCCCGTTTCTCCGCGTTCGCCCACCATCCGTCGAAGCGTCTCGGCCACCATCGCCGCGTCCGCCTTGCTCCGGTCCACCGGGACCATCCGCATCTGCCGGCTCGACGTCAGCGTCGCGTCGTCCACCGCGCGCACCAGCGCCTCGATCGTCCTCAGTTGCGCCGCGTCCGCACGCACGAACAACGCGTTGCTCCCGCGGTCCACACGGATCGTCGGCGGGGCCGACCCCGACGGCTCGTCCTTGAACACCGCCTCGATGTTCTCCGCCAGCTCCGCGGCGTCGGCGTTGCGGACCGCGATCACCCGCACCGCCCGGTCGCCCTCGCCCGGGCCACGCCCGGCGGGGTCCGTGTCGAGTTCGGCGATCACCTGCTCGGCCAGGTCCAGGATCGCGCGGGGCCCGCTCACGACGATCGCGTTGAGCCTCGGCTCCGACGCCACACGGACCTTCGGCGCCGCCGCCGCCTGACCCTGCCGGGCGATCACCTCGGCCCGGGCCCACTGCGGCAGCATCTCGATCAGGTTCTCCTGCGTCAGCACGCTCTCCACCACCGGGCGGATCGACTCCGCCCGCGTGTGCTTGAGGTACATCGTCCGGACCCCAAGCCCGTCGGGCTTGCGGGCCCCGTCCATCCCCGCGACCAACTGCTCGGCCTTGTCCAGTTGCCTCGCGCTCCCGCTCACCACCACGCTGTTGCTCGCCGGCTCGGCCCGCACCGTCGCCGCCGCCTCCCCGGGCGACGCCGACGCCGACAACGCCGCCCCCAGCGCCGCCGCGATCCCGTTCGCGTCCCCCGAGCTGAGCGAGAACACGCGGACGTCCACCGCCCCGCCCGCCGGCGGAACGTCCAGCGCGCCCACCAACTCACGGGCCATCGCCATCAGCACCGTCGGGACGCTGACCACCAGACGGTTCCCCTTCGCGTCCGCGTTGACCGTCGGCGTCGGCACCGTCAGCCCCGCACGCTCCGCCGCCAACAGCTCCGACGGCCACCGGCCCCGGTCCCGAAGCACGCCCTGCACCGAGCCCGCCACCGACGCCGCGTCCGCGTGCGACAGCGGGATCAGCGCCAGGTCCGCCGCCGGCATCGACGCCGACCGCTCGTCCAGCGTCGCCAAGGTCGCCAGGGATTCGTCGACCTGGGCCTTCGTCCCGATCACCACGATCGCGCCGCTCCCGGGCTCGGCCGTCATCTCCACCGGGCCCCGCGTCTGCGAGACCGTCGCGTTGACGATCCGCACCGCCTGCGCCGCCAGCGCAACGGCCTGCCCCTTCGCCGGTGTGAATGTCGCCGCCACGCGGTCCTGCTGCGGCGCGGGCTGGTCCAGACGCTCGATCACCGCCTTGGCCAGCTCGAGCGACGAGCTCGGCCCGCTCACGATCAGCGAGTTGCTCCGCGTGTCCGCCTCGACCTTGATCGACGGACGACGGAACAGGTCCTGCCGGTTCCTCGCCGCGTACTGCAACTGCAACTGGAGGATCCTGGGGTCCGTCTGCTGCTGCTCCACGAGCAACGGCTCGACGATCCGCGCCAAGACCGACGCGTCCGCGTGCTTCATCGTGAACGTCTGCACCCCGGGCGTGTCGCCGGTCGACGGACGCACGTCCAGCGGGCGGATCAACTCCTCGACCTTCGCAAGGTCCGCGTCCAGCCCCGCCAGCAGCAGCGCGTTGCTCCCGGGGGCCGCCACCACCGACACCGTCCCGCCCGAGGGCAGTTCCATCGCCGCGGCCGCCTGCCGGAGGGTCTCCGCCGTCTGCGACGCGTCCGCGAATGAAAGTGGCACGACCCGGACCATGCTCCGCGAGCCCCCGGGCCCGTCCTTGTCCAGCGCCCGGATCAATTCCTCGGCCACCGCCTGGATCGGCTCGGGCGCGGTGATGATCAGGCTGTTGGTCGCCGCGTCCGAGGCGACCTCCAGCAGGCTCTTAACGTCCGCGGCCCCCCCGGGCCCGACGGGCGCCTCGCCGCGGACCCGCGCCGTGAGCAACTGCTCCAGCAGCGGGCGCAGCTTCTCCGCCCTCGCGTGCGACAGCGGGTGAACGCGGACCACCATCGACGGGCCCGCGGGCGTCCCGTCGAGGTCCTTGAGCACCTTCTCGATCTCCGCGAACGCCTCGCGCGGGCCGCTGACCACCAGGGCACGCGTCGCGGGCTCGGCGGTCACGGTCACGGGGGTCGTCGGCGCGACGCCCGGGAGCCCACCGCCCGAGGCCAGCGTGCGCAGCGTCGACGCCACGCGGTCCACGTCCGCGCGCACCACCCGGTACGTGCGGACCTCGGCGGACCCCGACGCCCGGGATTGGTCCAGGCTCGTGACGATCTGCTCGAACCCCGCCAGACGCTTGCTCGGCGCGTCCACGATCAACGCGTTGGTCTCGCGGTGCGCACGAACCACCACCTCACGCGGCGGCCTCAGGTCCGGGCGCGGCTGACGAGTCCGGGGGTCCAGCGGCACCGGCGGCTCGGGGAACATCTGGTCGATGGTCTCCGCCAGCGCCTCCGCCCTCGCGTGACGGAGCGGGAAAATCCGGATCTCACGCCCGGCCTGGTCCTGCGCCTGCGTCCGGTTGAGCTGCTCGACGATCGCCTCGATCTCCGGCAGCACACCCTCGGCCGCCGACACCACCAGCGTGTTCGTCGCCGCGTCGGCCTGGATATCGACCGGCAGCCGCCCGCGCTGCTCCGCCGAGCGCTTGTCGTACGCCGCCTGCAGAACCTGCGCGAGGTTCGCCGCGTCGCTGGTCACGACGCGCAGGACCCGCAGCGGCGGCCGCTCGACCGTCGAGTTCGCGTCGAGGTTGCGCACCAGCGCGTCGATCACCGCGAGCTGCGGCGCCGTGGCGGCGACGACGACCGAGTTGGTCGCCTCGACGGCCTCGAAGACCGGCGCGGGCCCGCCGCGGGCGTTGAGCGTCTCGCTCGTGCGCACCAGGTCGCCCAGGAACGCCACCACGTCCTTGGCCTTGGCCACGCGAAGCTCGATCATCCGGATCTCGCGGGCCGGGCCCGCCTGCTTCTGCAGTTCGTCGAGGATCCTCGCCGCGCGAGCGGTCCCCGGCTCGTCCGCGACGATCGAGACCGTGTTGCTCGGGTCGTCCGCCGTGATCTCCGCGGGCGTCGCGGTGGGGTCGCCCGCGGTCTGGGCCTTGTAGATGTCGGTGGCGCGCCGGGCCACGTCGGTGGCCCGTGCGTTGACGATCGGGTACACGCGCAGCGTGCGCGCGATCGGGACCGCCGAGAGGTCCGCCAGCACCCGCTCGACCGTCGCGAACACCGTCTCATCGCCCGTGACGATCAGCGTGCTCGAACGAGGCTCGGCGTCGATGATCACCGGGACCGGGGGCTTGCCCGGCTGGGGCTGGGGCGCGATCACGCCGCGGGCCGCCATCCCCGCCAGCGCGGTCTTGACCGCGTCGAGGCTCGGGCCCTGGATCCGGTACGTGCGCAGTTGGGCGGTGGGGGGGAGTTCGACGGTGTCGAGCTTGTCCGCGAGTTCCTTGATCGACGCCATCTGGTCCGCGTCCGCGTACACCACCAGCGAGTTGGTGTTGGGGTCCGCCGACACCGTCACGGGCTTGGGCGCCTGAAGCCACGGCTGCGGGCGGCCCAGGCGATCGACCGGGACCGGGGGCTGCGGGTAGAGCCGGTCGAGGGCGGCGGCGATGTCCGCGGCCTTGGCGACCTTCAGCGGGAACAACCGGGTTTCCTTCTCGCCCCCCTCGCGGCGTTCCTTGTTGAGGTCGTCGACGAACGCCCGGATCTCTTCGAAGGGCTCGGGGTGGGCCGAGACGATCAACGTGTTGGTCGCCGCGTCCGACTTGACGTCCACCGGCTTGGAGGCCCGCTCGGTCTGGGGGCGGCCGCCGTAGCGGGCCGAGAGCATCCCCGCGATCTTGTCCGCGTCCGCCGTGCGGAGTTGGAGCAGCTTCATCGGGGGCAGGTCGAGCGATTCGATCCGGTCGAGCCGGCGGACAAACTCGGCGACCATCGCGTGCTGCGCGTCCTCGGCGGTGACGAGCAGGCTGTTGGTCTGCTCGATGACGCCCAGCACCGGCGCGGGGACCTCCCGCGCGGGGTCGATGCTGTCGGCCTTCTCGAGCAACTCGCGCAGCGTCCCGACGATGTCCGACGCCTTGGCCTGCTGCACGTCGATCACCCGCGTGGTGCGCGTGGGCGGCGTGAGCTGCTGGGCCTGCGTGAGCAGTTCGGTGAAGACACGGAGCCCCGACGCGGACCCGCGCAGGATCGCCCCGCCCCCCGCCGCGTCGATCTCCCACTCGACCGGGCCGGCCTCGCCTTCGGGCATCCCGGTGGTGCGGTCGGCGTACAGCCCGGTCACGCGCGTGAGCAGGGCCTGGCCCCCGGTCGCCGGGAGTCGCACGATGCGGACCTCGCGCCGGCCCTCGGGCGAGACGTCGAGCCCCGCGGCGATCTGCTCCACCTGCGCCACGTCGTCCGCCGGCCCCTGCACGATCAGCCCCCGCCCGTCGGGTAGCCCGGCGAGGCGGATCATCCCGGTCTGTCGGGTGGTTAGGAGCTTGCGGATCAGCGTCTCGGCCTGGGCCGCGTCGATGTGCTTGAGACGCAGCACCGTCGCCCGGCTCTCGGGCTTGGGCAGCCCCGTGCCCTCGTCGACGGCGCCGGGGTCCATCGCCGCGAGCAGCGACATCGCCTGCGCGAGCTGCCCCCGCGGGCCGATGATCGAGATCTTCGACGCCTGCGGGAGCGAGATGACCCTGGGCTTGCGGTCGGGCGGGAGGTTCGCGAAGAGGTCGTTGACCTTCGCGGCGGCCGCGTCCGCGGGCACGCTCGACAGCTGGACCGTCACCATCTCCCCGGCCAGGGCGGCGGCGCCCTCGGGCACGTCGAGCATCGCCACCAGGTCTTCCACGATCCGGAGGCGGGCGGTGGTCCCCACGGCGACGACGGCGTTCGTGCGGGCGTCGGCGTACAGGTTCATCCCCCCGAGGTCCTGCTGCTCCTGCACGACCCTTTTCCCGTCGGGCATCACCACCTCGCGCACGATCTTCTGCGAGACCAGCCCGCGGAGCGCCGTGACGACCACGTCGGCGTTCGTGTGCTTGAGGGTGAAGAGCCGGAACTGCGTGTCCGCGGGCTTGACCTGGTCGATCGCCCGGACGATCTCCTGGAGACGCCGGCACTGCGCCGCCGTGTCCGTCACGACGACCATGTTCTGCGCGGGGATCGCCAGCACCGCGCCGAACTTGCCCCGCAACGGTTCGATCTGCTTCACGACCGTGTCGGCCAGGGCGTGCTGCAGCGGGATGGCGAGCGTGAGGACCTCGTCGGGGCGGACGCCGGGCGGCAGTTCGCCGCTGACAACCATCCCGGGCTTTTTCTGGCTCTCTTCCAGTGACGCGAGGAAGAGGAACTTGTCCTGGCGGCGCAGTTGCACGCCCCGCATCGACAGGTTGAGGTTCAGGATCGACAGGGCGTCGTCGAAGTCGTACTCCTGGCCGGAGAGGAAGGTCAGTTGCCCGGCGGGGACCGGGGCCTCGAAGATCACGGGCAGGCCGGCCTCGCGCGAGAAAAGATCGATAACTTGGTCGAGCGGCGTGTCCTTGAAGTTGAGCGAGAGCCGGGCCTTGGGTTCCGCCCGGGGGGCCGGCGCGACCGCGGGCACGTCGACCGGCGCCGGTGCGGGAGCCGCGGGCTGAGCCTCGGCGGCCGGCTGGGCGATGACGACGTACGCCGACGCGGCGGTGGAAAAACTGTCAACTGCGGCGAGCCACACCGAGCCTTCGGCCGGTCCCGACAGCCCGAGGCTCAGCACGCCGAGCCCCAGGCCCCGCCCAAGGCCCCAGATCCCCACGGGCGTGCCCGTCACGGCGGCCACGCGAACCTTTAACCACGCCCTCGTCGATGCACGACGTGTCATATCACAGCCTCCGATCGAATCCCCACCCGGCCCGTCTCCCTCGACCTCGAACGCAGTCTACGCGATCCGTCACCCCAACCCGGGCACCGAACACCCCCGCCCCCGGGTGTTCACCCCGCGGGCGTGCGTTCGGCCAGGGTCTGGCTGACACGAACGCGGAAGAGTTCTTCACCGATCCTGAACACCGCGGTCTCGCCCTCGGCGTCGACCAGCGTGGCGTTCTCCACGCTCGCGCCCTTGAGCACCGTCACCGACGCGCTCGTCCTCGTGTTCACGAGCAACGCCTGAACGCCCGTCCGCGGCGCGCGAACCACGCCCGTCAAACGCCACTCCGCGTACGGCGGCGGCGGCGGCGGGATTTCGGGCGCGGGAGCCGTCGGGGCCGCGGCGGCGGGCTCCCCGACGGGCTTGACGACCTCTGGGGCGCGAGCCACCTCGCGCGGGGTATCGCGGAAGGGGTTCCTCGCCGCGATGGCACGCCACACCGCCCCGCTCCCGGGCCGGTCCTCCGCCAGCACCGGGTCCGGCGTCTCCTCCTTGAGCAGCTCGGGCGCCCACGCGATCGCGACGTCCACCCGCAGCGAGAACTGGTCGCTGTCCTTCGCCCCGATCGGCTTGAGCAGGAACCCTTCGACCCTCAGCCACGGCTGGCTGTCGATCTCCGAGAGCACGCGCAGGACCTGCGCCAGCGTGCCCTGGCCGCCGACGTCGCCGCGGATGACCATGAAGTCCGGCGAGGTCCTCAGCGCGGTCCTCAGCCCGCTCGGATCGACCCTCGCGCGGCCCCGCGTGAGCGGGTTCATCTCGCGGATCGGCTCCCCGTGCGAAACGATCACCCGCTTGAGCCCGCCCCGCTCGGCAACAGCCCGCAGCCCCGCCGTCAGGCGGTGCTCCACCGCGTCTCGCTTGAGGCCCAGCAGCCGACGGCCGATCTCGGACATTTCACGCTGAACGGCCCGCTCGTCGGCGAGCCGCTCCTCGAGGTCCCGCACCGACGCCGCGGCCGACACAACCGAGGCCCGGGCCTGGCGCATCGGGGCCCCGTAGGACCACTCGTACACGCCGTACCCGGCGAGCAGGACGATCGCCGCGAGGCCCGCGAGGCGGACGCCGGGGCTGATCCGGGGGCGTGCGGTCATCGTGAGCCCCCTTCCCCGGGCGGCGGGGGCGTGGGCGGGGCCGGTGACGGCCTCGCCGTGATCAACCTTAACGCGAACCGGTCGGACATCTCCGCGCCTTGCGTCGAGACGGTGTACAGGTCGCTCTGGAGGAGCCGGGCGCGAAGATCCGTCGCCACGCCGCGCTCGAGCGCTCGCCCTTCGAAATCAAACTCGGCCCTGGGCTGCACGATCCAGTCGCCCTTGGGGTACGAGATGGTCCTCGCGTTGGCGCCGCCGTCGGGCATGAACGCGACGGACGAGTACATCCGCCCCTGGACCTCGTCGGCGTACGCGACGCCGCCCGCGGGGACCTGCCCGGAGAGCACGCTCAGGTGCCCGAGCCAATCGACCCGGGTGTCGAGCCACGACTTGAGATGGTTCAGCCTCGCGTGCCGAGCGAGGTGGGCCTGGTAGCGTTCTTCCAGGCGCGCTCGCTCATCGCGGAGCGAGGCGGCCTGCGACTCGACCTTCGCGATCTCCTTCTTGGCGAGGTAATGCCCACCGCCCCCGACCACGATCGCCCCGAACACCCCCGCCAGCACCAACTGCCGCCGACGGGCCGCCCGGTCCGGCATCCGCTTGGGGTTGACGAAGTCCAGCGTCGAACGGGCCAGCATCCGCTCGACGAGCAGCCCGACCAACGGCGCCGTCGCCGAACGCTCGCTCTCGGGCATGCCCTCGGGGAGTTTCACCACCCCCGGGACGCCCACGGCCTCCCACGGCGCCTCGAGCACCGACCCGCAGCGTTCGCCGACCCGCCGCGTGAACTCACCCTCGCCCAGGACCGCGACAAACTCGGGCGCGGGACCGGGACGCGTCGAGCGGTAGCTCATCCACGTCCGCTTCGCCTCGACCGAGACTCGGTCGGCGAAGTCCTCGACCTCGGCGCGGCTGGTCGGACGCGGGGTGTCCGCCGCACGCGCGAACGCCATCTGCCCGTCCTCGACGATCACGAACTCCGTCGACCCCCACCCCACCGCGACCGCCAGGATCGTCCCGCCACGACGCTGGCTGAGTTCCCCCAGCAGCGACGCGACCCCGAAACACCGCAGCGACAGCCGCGAGAGTTTCAGCCGCGCCGCCGACGCCACGGCCAGGCACCACCTCACACGCTCGGCGGGCATCGCGCCCGCCATGACCGCCAGCCCCGACCCCCCGCCCTCGTCCCGCTCGGGGCCCAGCACGGCGTAATCGACCGCGGACCCTTCGAGCGGGACCGTCAGTTGCCTGGCCATCTGAAGCCGGACCGCGCCCCCGATCTCGCCCTCGCCCAGCGCGACGCTCCCCGCCGGGAGCGTGAGCCGCTTGAGGACCACGTCCCCGCGCGAGACGCTCATGACCGCGCCCGAGCGGGGCATCCCGGCACGCTGCAACTCCCCGCCCACCCACGCGCCCACCGCCGCGCCGTCCTCGCCCGAGACCCCATCGGGGCGGATCGCGCTGACCCACCGCTTGACCTCGACCCGATCCTTGCCCACCCGCGCCGCGACCGCGCTGAGGCGTGGGCCGTCGATCTCCACCACACTGACCGTCCGTCCGCTCCCGATCATCGTTCACGCCCTCCCGCACGCCACCGACCCGCGCGACGGTCCGCCCTCGACGTCGAGCCCGTCCCCGCGCCGCCCGCATCGGCCTCGGCCGGCTTGACCTCCGCGCCGGGACCCTCAAGGTCCAGCCCGGCGTCGATCGACATCCGCCGGTCACGCATCCCGCGCAGACGCAACGAGCCGACGTCCTCCATCCCCTCGCCGGGTCCGGATGGACCGGCCTCGGGTAGGGCCTCGTCCGTGCCGTCGTCGAGGTCGGCGCGGGGCTCGCCCGCCGAGACCACGCGTTCCATCGCCAGCGCCAGGCCGAGGTGCGTCACGTCACGAAGATACGCCAGCCGCGGGCGATCGTCGGCCACGTCGATCACCGCCTCCCATACCACGCGGCCCTCGAGCCCGACGCCCGCGGCCCCGGGGACCGGGTCGTCCTGCCCCTCGCGATCGAAACCCGCCTCGACCCGCACACGCCACTGCGTGGTCCGGTGGGTCAGCCAATCGGACGCCGCCTGGAACTCGTCGTCGCTGATCACCCCGAGACGGGCGATCCACGCGATCGAGGACTTCGCCGCGGCGTCGAGCCCCTCCCGACGCCCCGCGATCGCCGCCGCCGACTCCGCCGAGAGCCCGGGCACCAGCGACAACACCCCGACGCTCGCCCGATTCACGTCGATCAGCCCGGGCACGAACTCGTCCTCCCACGGCGTGAAGAGGTCCAGCGCCGCCGCCCACGAATCCTTCGGCACGCCCATCTCCCGCAGCAGCCCCACGAACGCCGAGGATGACGTGACCGCCCGTCTCGTCTGCAGCACTCGCTTCATCGCCTCGGCCTGGCCCCCCATCAACTCCGACAGCGCGCCGCCCATCGCCTCGTTCCACCCCCCGGCGATCGGCACCCGCGCCAGGCCCACGCCCGAGCCGCCGGCGACCCCCGCCCGCACCGTCGGGTCGAACGAGAACGCCGTCAGGAGGTTGGTCAGCGGGGCGTCCTCGCTCACCATCGACGCCGCCGCCGATCCGCCGCGCGGTGCTCCAGCCCGCTCGGACGCGGCGCCTTCGCCTGTCTCCGGGCGTCCGTACAGCGCCGCGAGCGACACCGACGGGAGCGTCGCCAACTCTTCCACGCTCGACCACGCGCGGGTGTTCCTCCCGGCCACGACGGCCTTGGCCCCGGCCTCGCCCAGCGACGCGATCCCGGCGAGCATGGATTCGTCCGCGCGATTCAGGTCGATCTTTGAGCCCTCGGACGCCGCCAAGGCTTCTCTCTCCCCGGGTCCGGACGGTTCGTCGCCCGGGAACGGGATGAGTTTCGCCACCCCGACCCGGCCTCCCGCGGCGCCGAATTCGTGACGGGCGGTGAGCGTGGGGTCCTCGCCGCGGAGGATCGCCGCCCGCTGGGCCGCGAGTTCCGACATCACCGCCTGCAACCCCGACCACGCCAGCGCCCGCGACCGCACCCGGTCCGACGTGTGCGACACCCCGCGGTCCACGCCCACGGCCCCCGTGAGCACGCTCAGCGCCGCCGCCGCGCCCATGGTTACCACGAGCAGCACCAGCATCATGACCGCCCCGCGACGCGTCATGACCCCTCCTTCCACCCAACGAGCGGCCCGTCGGGGATCACGATCAGCCGCCGACGGTCCGCCGCGCGGACCCCGCGGAGCACGGCGGGCGCCGCGGGCGAGGCGTCGTCGGCGAACTCGCCCTCTCGCTCGGGCTCGGGCGGCAGCGGATCCGACTCCACCTCCGGCTCGGTCGGCGAAGACTCGCCCTCGATCGCGTTCTCATCCACCGCGGGGCCGCCGCTCGACAGCCACACCAGCACCTCGACCGCCACGGGGAGCACGCCGGTCTTCTCGCTGTCGAACGTCTCGGCCCACGCCCGCCCGTCGAAGTACCGCATCGTGAACCGCTCCACGCCCGGGAGGACCTCGAACCACTCGCCCGAGGCCCGCGTCCCCGGCGTGCGACGCCCCATCAGCGAACGCCGCCCCGAGTCGAACCGATACTCGCACACACGCAGGTCCGACAGTTCCCGCTTCGCCGACGACGCGTCCGACACGCCCACCGGGACCCCGACGCCGCGGGAGATCACCAGAAGGCGACCCGCTTCACCCCGGATCCCCGCCCCAAGGCCCCCTCCCCCGGCGACGCACGACGCGAGATCCTCCTCGAGACGGTCCATCAGCATCGAGACGCCCCGCTCGTCCTCGGCCGAGGCACGCCACGCGTCCCGGCCACGCCACAAGTCGCCCATGAACGCGAACACCGCCCCGCCCAGCGCGGCCAGCAGGCCCAGCGCGATCAGCACCTCGATCATCGTGAACCCGCGGCGAATCATCGTGCCCCCCCGCGCTCGCCGCGTCGCCCGCCCGCGGGCGGAGGGTTCGAGGCACCGCCGGCGGCCGCGCCCTCGCCGCGCGTCCCGGCGGCCCGGATCAGGTCGTCCTCCGCTGGCCTCGACGCCGCCGAGGGCCCGGACAGCCGCGTCGCCTGCGTCAACCTCGCCATGACGGCCGCCCCCTCGCCCTCGCCCCGGGTCACCGTGACCGTCACCAACACCAGCCCCTGCGTCCCCCACGGCTCCGTCGTCACGGCCAGCCCCCACGCGAGCCCTTCGATCGCGTCCTCAACGTCGTCGGCCTCGGGGTCGGTCTCGATGTAGGGCGCCCCGCCGCGGGGCCTCTTGACCATCTGCTCGATGGTCTCGGGCCTCGCGAGGCCCGATTCGATCGCCGAGATCGCCGACCTCGCCAGGTCGAGCGCCCGGGCCCGCTCGCCCGTCTCACGCAACGAACGCCCGCCGTCGTTCATCGCCCCCATGATCGCCATCGCGCCCATCACAAAGAGCCCGAGCGCCAGCATCATCTCGAGCAGCACCGACCCGGGTTGGCGTTGAGCCCGCGTCACGGCGTCCCCCCCACGGGATCGGGCCCCGCCGCGCCCAGCCCACGGTCCGATGCAAGGCGATCGATCGTGAACGCCTCGACCGCGGCACGTGACGTCCAACGGTTCACCGTGAGCCGAACCGCCGGGGACACCCCGCCCCGCTCCCGCCCCGCGAGAACCAGCGGGCTCCCAGCGCTATGCGCCGAGCCGTCGGGAAGGAAAACAGCGATCACCCGACGCGACGGGCCCTCGGTGGCCACGCTTCCGCCCGGTTCGTCGGCCTCGGGGTCGTCCGGCTCGATCCGCCAATCGCGGGGGAGTTCCATCTCGATCCTCCCGCTCGGGCCGACCGGATCTTCCCCGGCCGTTCCGGCGACCTCCGGGATGACCCGGCCCGCTTCGACCCGACCGCTGCGGAGCGTGAGACCGCCCGCGGCATCGGATTCGATCCACACCGCGCGGGGGACCCCCTCGTCCGACGCCGTCGCCGCAAGGGTCCACAGCGAGGCTTCAAGCCGCTGCGACGCCGATTCAAACACACGCTCGTCGAAGGTCCTCAACAGCGGGGGCACGCCGAGCGAGGCGATCGCCACCAGGATGCCCAGCGCCAGCACGATCTCGATCAGCGTGAACCCGCGCGCCGCACGCCGCGGCGCCGCTTCGGGCAGGCCGCGATCATGCCCGGCGGGTCCCCTCATGCGTCACCGGCCTCCCGGACCGGCGCCCATCGTGTCCTTCTTCCACGACGTCACGTCGTCGTCGGTCCCGTCCTGACGGTCCGGCCCGTACGACCACAGGTCGAAAGTCGACTCATCCCCGTGCTCGCTCCGTTGGCGATAGCCCCAAGGGGTCCCCCACGGATCCTTCTCGCCCTTGTCCTGGTCCACGAACTTGACCCACTTGGCCGACTCTTCCTCCTCCAGGATCACCGTCTTGTCCCACAACGCCGCGAGGCCCTCCTCGTCCGTGGGGTACCGCTTGTACTTGTTGTAGAACAGTTCGAGCCCCTGCTTGAGGCTCTCCATCTTGGCCGTTGCGATCCCCCGGTCCGCGTCCTCCTGCGACCCGCGCAGGTTCAGCACCACCACCGTCGCCAGGGCGGCGATGATCGCGATCACGATCAACACCTCAAGGATCGTGAAGCCCCGGGACGCCCCGCGACGCACCGCCGACAACCCCCGACCAGACCACCGACGCCGTTCCATGGACTCGTTCATGTCAACATCCTCGCACAGCCGGCGTTTCGGCCCGTCGTGGGCTCATTGTTCGCCGAAGTTAACGCATGCTATCTTCCCGATACCCCTCATACAACCGGTGCCCGACCGGGTTGCATCCCGGTGTATTCCCTAGGATCTTTCAGCCTATCTTCACAAATACCGATCATAACGCTTACGCACCGCTCCGCATCCGCATAATCGGCACCAGCAAGGCCACCGCGACCACCATCACCACAGATCCGATAACCAACAGAAGCACCGGCGGGATCAGCTTTAGCACCCCATCCAGCAGACGATCGACACGGCTCTCGATCGTCGCCGCGATCGACACCAGCACGTCGTCAAGGTTGTTGGCGGCCTCGCCCACCGAGATCATCTCGATGATGTCGTCCTCAAAGAGCCCGCTGGCCTCCAGCGGGGGGGCCAGGTGCTGCCCGCCGCGGACCGCCTCCGAGGCCTGCTCGATGGCCCGCTCCATCAGCGCGTTCCCCGAGGCCTCGCGGGCGATCTGCATCGCCGCCAGCATGGGCACCCCGTTGCCCAGCATGGTCCCGAGCATGCGGCAGAACCGCGCCGCCGCCACGGCACGGACCAAAGGGCCCACGACCGGGGCCCGCGTCAGCCACGTATCCACCCGTTCTCGCCAGGCCGGCCTCCGCCAGCCCCACACCACCAGCGTCGCGAGCACGCCCGACACGATCAGGATCGCCGGCCACCACTCGCGGAGCAGCCCGCTGAGCGCGAACAACGCCGTCGTGATCGTGGGGAGATCCTTGACCCGTTCGAGCGATTTCTCGAACTGGGGCACGAAGGCGATGAGGATCGCGCCGGTGATCCCGGCCCCCGCGAACACCAGGATCGCCGGGTAGATCAGGCTCCCGATGATTTTGGCCTTAAGGTCCGCCTGCCCGATGACCAGCGTGCCCAGGCGGGTGAGCACCGCTTCCAGAAAGCCGCCACGCTCGCCCGCGCGCACCATCGCGACCTGCACCGGCGGGAAACAGTCCGGGCGCCGCGCCATCGCGGACCCAAGATCCTCACCGGAGGCCACCGCCTCCGACAGCTCGCGGAACGCTTCCGCCAGACGGGGCTGCGACTTGCGACCGGCGATGAGCCGCAACGACCGGAGGATCGGGACCCCCGCCCGCAGCAGGTCGCCCATCTGCACGTAGGCCATGCCCAGGGCCCGGGCGCCCACCCGCCCGCCGCGGCGAGTGGCCTCGGCACGCTCCTCGAGGCTCACGGGCGTCAGGTTCCGGCTCTCGAGCTCGGCCAGCACCGCCTGCTCACTCGCGCCCGACAACACCCCGGCGACCCTCTCGCCGCTGCGGCTCAACGCGTTGTACTCGAACGTCGGCACCGGCGCATTCTACCGGCGCCCGGCCACGCGTTGCGGCGGCTACTTCACGCCCGCGGGCGGCGGCGGGAGCAGTTCCTCGATCCGGCCGCGGATCTCCTTGCTCATCGGGTCCGCCTGGGGCTCGAACCTCGCGACGACCTTACCCTCGCGGTCGACCAGGAACTTCGTGAAGTTCCAGTTCGGATCACCGCCGATGGGCTTGGGCTGCGACGCCAGCCTCGAGAACAGCGGGTGCTGATCCTTGCCCTTGACGCTGATCTTCGCGAACAGGGGGAACGTCACGCCGAAGTTCTTCTCGCAGAACGCCTTGATCTCTTGGTCGCTCCCGGGCTCCTGCTCGCGGAAGTTGTTCGCCGGGAACCCGAGGATCACCAGGCCCTTGTCCTTGTACTCGGTGTACAGGTCCTGGAGGCCTTTGTACTGGGGCTTGGTCAGCCCGCATTGGCTCGCGACGTTGACGATCAGCACGACCTTGCCCTTGTGCTTCGAGAGGTCGTGGTCCTTCCCGTCGATGTCCTTGAGCGTGAACCCCAGCACGTACGGGTCGGGCTTCGCCGCGGCGGGCGCCGGGGGCTCGGCCGGGGTGGGCGGAGTGGTGGCCGGCTGAGTGGTCGCGGGAGCCGGAGCCCCCGCGGGGGCGCCGGGCTGGGCCAGCACCGACGCGATGAGCCCCACCACGATGATCCATCCGGTCAGCATGACGCGACCTCCTCCGATCGGCTTTCGCCGCACGGGCCCGCGCCGACGCGGCGCACTCGCCAAAAAACAAGCGGCCGCCGTGAAGCGACCGCCCGCTGATCTCGTCCACCCGCTCAGTTCGGGGCGACGGCGTCCTTGGCCTTGTCGGCCGCGTCCTTGGCGGCGTCGGCGCCCTTGTCGATCGCGTCCTTGGTCTTGTCGGCGGCCTTATCGACCGCGTCCTTGGCCTTGTCCGCGTCCTTTTTCTCGCAGGCCCCGGCCATGCCGAGAACCGCCGCCATCCCGATCACCGCGATGCCCGACAGAATGCCACGCTTCATGCTCGATACTCCGTGCAGCGCCCTTGGTTCGTCCGCCCGTGCCGGACGCTGCTGATCACGGTGCCCGGCCCGGAAGGACATCCCTCCGACCGGACCCCGTCTGGTTAATTCTAGGCATTTCACTCCCCGGCATTTCGCGCACGCCTTGATCCGCGGCGAACCGCGCGTTCGCCTTGCTCACTGGGTATCCGTTGTTGGTGCACGGCTCTTAGGGGTTTCCTTGGCCGCCTCGGGCTTCTTCTCGCACCCAGGGCCCGCCACGACCGCGATCAACCCGGCCGCCGTGAATGTAAGACACGCGACGATCGCGGGGAGCCGGGAAACCATGCTGGAACGCTCTGCTGGACCGGGTTGGGTGCTCAATGACAGGCCTCCGTTCGGGCGGTCTCCCCAGAGTCGTGTTCCGACTCGGGAGTGAAACCGGGTTCGCGTAGAATACACGCCGTGTACCTGAGCCGATCAGTCCGAGTCGTGACCAACCCCGATCGTCCGGGTATGGACGACGAGGCCCGGGAAAGCCCCGGGGTCGGCGGCAACACCTACGCGGGATCTCCCCCCATGGTCGGCCTCGGCCGGTTCGATGAGTTCGAGGTCGTCTGCCGTGGCGAAGTTTCGGCCTCTCCGGGGTACCTGATCGATATCAAAGTCATCGACCGCGCCGTTCGGGACGTGGTTGTGCCCCGCTTGAAAGTCCTGTCGGACAACCCCGCCGCCGCGGACCCCGCCGGGTTCCTGGGGTCGCTCGTCTCCCCCGTGGACGCCTGGATCAGGTCGGCGGTGGGGGGGAGCGGGGCGAGGCTGGACACCATCCGGTGGAGGCTGACGCCGTATTACTCGATCGAGTGTTCGACGGACCGACCCATGCACGCTCAACTCCGACAGCGTTTCGATTTCGCGGCCTCCCACCGGCTCCACGTCCCCTCGCTCTCGCCCGACGAGAACCGTCGGCTGTTCGGGAAGTGCAACCACCCCAGCGGACACGGGCACAACTATCAGTTCGAACTGGCGGTCAATGTCCCGCTGTCGGGCGAGGGCGGGCACGGCCTGCTGGCACGGATCGAGCGCGAGGCAAAGGCCGCGGTGCTCGACCGGTTCGACCACACCCATCTAAACCTGGACACCGAGGAGTTCCGCGACGGGTCGGGCGTGAACCCGACGGTGGAGAACATCGCGTGGGTCATCTTCTCGCTGCTCGAGCCGAGGATCCGGGGGCTCGGGCCCGGGGTGGCGCTGGACACGGTGACGGTGTGGGAGACGGACCGGACGTGCGCGACGGTGGGGCGGGACGATCGGGCGCGACGCTGAGCGGCGCGAGGAGTATCCATGAGCCTGGGGACGTTGCTGCTCGAAAAAGGATGGGTGACCAAGGACGACCTGGACCGAGCCACGGCCGAGGCCGCCGCCTCGGGCGAACGCCTCGAGCGTGCCCTCCTCCGCGGCGCCGCGGTCCCCCGCGACCGGGTGGTCGCGGCGTTGGCGGAGCAGTTCCACCTCCCTGTGGTCGATCTCTCGGCCGTCACGCCCGACCCCGAGGTCCTCTCGCTGCTGCCCGCGAAGCTGGTCTTCCGCCAGCATTGCGCGCCGGTCTCCCGCGACCGCGGGGTGCTCACGGTCGCCACGAGCGATCCCTACGACCTCTCCGTGCTCGACGAGCTGCGCCTGCTCACGGGTCTCTCGATCCGCGTCGCGCTCTCCGACGAGGACGAGCTGCGCAACTTCATCCGCGCCCACTACGGGGTCGGCGGCGACACGCTCGACGCGATGTCCGAGGGCCTGGCGACCGCGACGGCCGCCCCGGCGGACGCCGACGAGATCGAGCAGGCCCAGGAAGCCTCCGTCGTCCGGCTGGTCAACGACATCCTCACCGAGGCCATCGTGGAGCGGGCGACGGACGTGCACTTCGAGCCCTACGAGCGGGAACTCGCCGTCAGGTACCGCATCGACGGCGTCCTCCAGCGGGCCAACGTCCCCGCCACGATCAACCACTTCGGCGCCGCGATCATCTCCCGCCTCAAGATCATGGCGAACCTGAACATCGCCGAGAAGCGCAAGCCCCAGGACGGGCGCATCACCTTCCGCGCCCGGGCCCAGGGCAAGCCCCCCGAGGAGTTCGACCTCCGCGTCTCCACGATCCCCATGCTCTTCGGGGAGGGCGTCGTGCTCCGCGTGCTGAGCAAGACGGCGGTCCTCCTCCCGCTCGAGAACCTGGGCATGCCCCCGGGCATCCTCCGCTCGTGGGATGACCTTATCGCGCGCCCGCACGGGATCCTGCTCGTCACCGGGCCCACCGGGTCGGGTAAATCGACGACCCTCTACGCCTCGCTCAACCGCATCGTCTCCGACGAGGTCAAGGTCATCACCGTCGAGGACCCGGTCGAGTACCACGTCCGCGGGGTCAACCAGATCCAGGTGAACCACAAGGTCGGGCTCGACTTCGCCGCCGGGCTCCGCGCCATCCTCCGCCACGACCCCGACGTCGTCCTCATCGGCGAGATCCGCGACAAGGAGACCGCCGAGGTCGCCGTCCAGGCCTCGCTCACCGGGCACCTGGTCTTCAGCACCCTCCACACCAACGACGCCGCGGGCTCCACGACCCGCCTCCTCGACATGGGCGTCGAGCCCTTCCTGGTCGCCAGCTCCGTCGAGGGGATCATGGCCCAGAGGCTGGTCCGACGCGTGTGCGAGGCCTGCGGGGCGCCCTATCGCCCCGAACCGGCCGACGTCCCCGACGAGTTCGTGCTCCCCGAGGACGGGATGCTCCGCCGCGGGGCCGGGTGCCGCGCGTGCCGCAACACGGGCTACCGGGGCCGCGTAGGCGTCTACGAGCTGCTGACCCTGACCGAGCACACCAGGGAGCTGATCATGCACCGCGCCAGCGCCCCGAAGATCGCGGCGGCGGCCAAGGCCGAGGGCAACCTCGCGCTCCTGCTCGACGACGGGTTCGACAAGGTCCGGGCCGGGATGACGACCATCGCCGAGGTCCTCTCCGCCCTCAAGGCCTGAGCGACCACCGCCGCCCGCGCGGTATCGTGCCCCGATGAACACGACCGTGCAGCGGGCCGGGGCGAGGGTCCAGGCGGTCTTCCGCGCCACCGCCCCTGATCCGTTTGTTCTCGCGATCCTCCTGACCGCCCTGACCGCCGCGCTCGCGATCACGCTGGGCTTCCGCGGGGGCGAGCCGGTGCCGATGGGCGAACGGACGGGGCGCCTCATCGGCGCGTGGGGGGTCTCGGGCGGTCTCTGGGGCCTGCTCGCCTTCTCGATGCAGATGTGCCTCGTGCTCGTCACCGGGCACGCCCTGGCCGAGAGCCGGCCCGTGCGGTCGGTGCTGGGCACGATCGCCGCGAGGCCCGCGACCCCCGCCGCCGCCGCCGCGACCGTCGCCCTGGTGGCGTCGATCGCGGGGCTCATCAACTGGGGGCTGGGGCTCATCGCCGGCGCCCTGCTCGCCAGGGCGACCGCCCGGGCGCTCCGACGCCGCGGCGTCGAGCCCAACCTCCCGCTCCTCGCCGCCGCGGGGTACATGGGCATGCTCGTCTGGCACGGAGGGCTCTCGGGATCGGCACCCCTCTCGATGTCCACCTGGACCTCGGCCACCGCCGTGCTCCCCCGCGACGTCGTCGACGACATCGCCGCCCGTGCCGGCGGCGACGGGATCGGGCTGGGCGCCACGCTCGCGTCGCCGATGAACCTGTTCATCACCGGCGGGCTGATCGTCCTGATCCCCGTGGTCCTGATCCTCCTAGCGCCCAGGCCCGCTCAGGCCACGATGCCGACGCTCGACGAGATGCCTCTCGGTGCCACGCCGGCCCTCGGGGGTTCGAGTGATGGTCGCGGTGGGGGAGAGCCGCGACCGGGCCGCGTCCCCGAATGGCTCGAAACGTCCCCCCTGGTCGTCTGGACCCTCGCGGCGGCCATCGTCGCCGGGCTCGTGGTCTACGTGAAAGACCGCGGCGCCGCGACCCTCGGCCTCAACGAGATCAACGCCGCCATGCTGGCCTTGGGCCTGATCTTCCACGGCTCGGCCCGCGCCTACCTCGCCGCCGCCGAGAACGCCGCCCGCGGGTGCGCGGGCATCATCCTCCAGTTCCCGCTCTACGCCGGGATCATGGCGATGATGCGAGAGTCGGGCCTCGCGGCGACCTTCACCCACGCCCTGATCGACGTCGGGGACAAGGGGTCCATCCCCGTCCTCTCGTTCCTCGCCGCCGCGGGCCTCAATATCTTCATCCCCTCCGGCGGCGGGCAGTGGGCCGTCCAGGGGCCCATCGCCCTCAAGGCCGGCCTCGACGCGGGCATCGACCCCGCCAAGATGCTCATGTCGGTGGCCTACGGGGACCAGCTCACCAACATGCTCCAGCCATTCTGGGCGTTGCCCTTGCTCGCGATCACCGGCGCCAAGGCCCGCGACATCGTCGGGTACACGGCGGTCGTCATGGTCGTCGCCGGCGTCTGGATCACGCTGGGGTTGCTGATCTTCTGACCGTCGCGGTTTCTTAGGGGGTCGGGGTGGGGGTGGTGCGGGTGGTGGGGGGCTGGACGGGCTCGCCCGCGGGTTTCTCGCTCGTGGAGACGTACCCGTGACGGGCACGCATCGCCGCGAACGTGAAGGGGTTCTCCGGCGGGGCGGTCCCCTCACGCGTCGCCTCCCGCATCATCACCGCGCGAGAGGCTTCGCCCATCACCGAACGCAGCGACTCCACCGTCACGGGCTCGACCTTCTCGATCATCGCCACCACCACGCTCATCGCGCCGGGGACCGCAACGCCCACCACGCGGTCCGCGGCCGCCGCCTCGGCGATGTTCACCCTGGGGTCCAGACGCGACGCCACGTCCATCACGCCCGTCCGCAGCGCCGGGACATTGAGCTTCGCGTTCCCGGTCTGTACAAGCGTCCGGCTGACGCTCACGCCCTTGCTCACGGTCAGCGGCTCGGGCGCGGGCGATCCCTCGGGCCGCGCCGACGCAGCCCGCTCGTTCAGCACGCGGGCCACCGCGTCGAGCCCCTCGCCCGCCGCCAACACCTGCAACTCCGCGAGGCTCTCGGCCAGGGTCCGGTACGCCCGCAGACGCTTGAGGTCCTCGGCGGCCTGCGCCCGGACCTCGCTCAACTCCGCCGACACCCCCGCGGCCCTCGCCCCGGTGACCCGGAAGTAGACCGTGTTCCCCAGGAAGTCCGTCGTCGGACGCTCCGTGATGACCACCGCGTTGAGCCGGATCGGCTGCCTCGCCGTCGGGTCCAACTCGCGGAGGTTGAAGGCCGTCTCGGGCAGCGGCGAACGCTGCGCCCCACGCTGCACGAACGCCGAGCCCACCACCGGCAGCCCCCGGATCTCGTCCATCGTCAACCAGCGGTCCCCGCCCGAAACAATCGGCGTCGGGAAGTCCACGGGCCCGGGCCAACGCGCGGCATCCGGCTGGCGTGTCTCCGCGCTCACCCGCTCCGCCAGCAACGACGCGACCTCGCCCAGCGGCTTCCCCGAGGCGTCCCACCCCGCGGCCTCCTGCCTGAACACGTCGTGGGCCAGGCGCAGCAGCGTGTCCGCGTACGTCCCTTTGAGCGTGCTCAGGTACGCGTCTTTCTGCTTCGGGAACTCGTCCCACGACAACGACGGATTGTCCGCACGCCAACGCTGCTCGAGCACCATCTCGGGAACGTCGATGGCCGCGGAGATCGCCGCCCGGTTGATCTCCATCCACTCCAACCGGACCTTCGCGGGCTGCCAATACCCCACGCCGAACTCGTCGTCCCCGGGCTTGACGCTCTTGTACGCATCGAAGTGCGCCGCGACCTCGTCGTCCGTCGGCTCGGGCCCGCCCGTGAACCGCGCCGAATCGGCGACCACCAGGTCCACCACCGCCCGATCCATCACCTCGCGGGCCAGGCCGATCACCCGAGGCTCGCTCGCCCGCGGCGCCCGGTCGTGCATCCGCACCAGCGTCAGGATCCCGCTGAGCCGCGCCAGCGTTTGGGAAAACTGCTCCTCGGTCAGCCGCCCCTGCGCCCCGGCCCGCGCCAGACGCTCGGGCATCGTGTCGCGGATCCGCGTCAACAGACCCTCGAACGCGGCCTGGTCGCCGAACAGCCGCCGCGACTCCTCGTCGATCTCGGCCAGCGACGGGCGTTCCTTCCCGGCACGCTCGAGCGACGCCCGAGCCGCGCCCATCGCCTCGCTCTGCACCATCGTGACCATGAACGCCTCGCCCGACGCGAACGTCCGACCGGCCTCCGGCCCTCCCACCAGCCCGGCGCCCTCGGCCTCCCGGACCAAAAGGAAATAGTGCTCCGTGTTCTCGATCCAGTCCCGGAAGTCCATCGCCGACCCGTCGGGCCGGCGGCCCAGAACGCCCATCTGACGCAGCGCATCCGTCAGCACGGGCCACTCGCGCAGCGCGCGGTACTCCCAGTCGTACGCCTCGAGGTCCCCCATCCGGACCTTCTCACCCGAAAGCGTGAACGCCACTCGCTTCCGCGGATCCCCGAATAGGTTCTGCACCGCCTGCGGCGCCAGGAACGCCAGCATCAGCAGCGAGCCGCCGATCACCAGGATCCACTTGTTGTACTTCCTCAGGACCTTGACCATGCTGCTCCTTCCGCGCCCGCCCACGCGCGGCGGGCGGGTGGAGGGGGACCGCCGCGGGCCCCGGGACTGCCCGGGCGCGACGCTCCCCCCACGCCGGGGACCCCGGGATCAGCGGTAGAACTCGACGATCAGGTTCGGGTTGCAGTCGAAGGGGATCTGGTCGCTCGTGGGCAACGCGACGACCCGGATGGTCAGTTCGCTGGGGTTGAAATCCAGCCACTCGCCCATCTCGTGCCCCGGGAGGCTCTCCATCGCCTCCTTCGCCAGCTTGTGCACCTTGTCCTTGAGCGTCACCACGTCGCCCACGTCCACCGAGTAGCTCGGGCGGTCGACCTTCTTCCCGTTCACACGCACGTGCCCGTGCGCCACCAACTGCCGCGCGGCCCAGATCGTCCGCGCCAGCCCCGCACGACGCACCACGTTGTCCAGGCGACGCTCGAGGAGCTGCATCAGCACCTCGCCCGTGTTGCCCGGGCGGCGGGCCGCCTCGGCGATGAACCGCCGGAACTGCTGCTCCTGCACGCAGTAGTGATACTTGACCTTCTGCTTCTCGTTGAGACGGATCCCGTACGCGCGGAGCCGCCGGCCTCGGTACCCGTGCATCCCGGGGTAGACCAGTTGACGCTTGCTGGTGTGCTTCGGGGTGTCCACGATCGGGACGCCCACGCGACGAGACAACTTCAGCTTCGGACCGACGTAACGGGCCATGCAGAACCTCCGTCCTCACCGCGCGAGGGCCGCACGGGGGTGCCGCGGGCGTGACGCTCGCGGCGATCGGGCCGGTGGACCGAGTCTTCGGGCCGGCCGTGGTGATCCGGTCCGGACACGCGACCCCACGCTGGGGACGGTGCCGGTTCGGGCCTCTATTGAAGACACCCCGACCCGCCGCGTCAACCATGCCCCTCATCGCCGCACCGGACACCACCCGCCCAGCAACCTCACGCCTCGCCACGCCCCCGCCGGAGACTATCCTCCCTCACGCCCATGCCCAAACCCCCGCGAACACCCGCCCCCCTCGACGCCACGCCCCCGACGTTCCACCTCCCTCAACTCGCCCAGCCGCTCGACCCTCCGCCGAAGGAAAAGTGCGGCGTTTTCGCCGTCTGGGGGCACCACGCCCCGGCCCGCCTCTCCTACTTGGGCCTCTACGCCCAGCAGCACCGCGGGCAGGAATCCGCCGGGATCGTCGTGAGCGACGGCCGACGACTCGCCGGACACACCGGCATGGGCCTGGTCCCCGAGGTCTTCACCGACCGCGTCATCGAACACCTCGACCGCGCCACGCCCGTCGCGGCGATCGGGCACAACCGCTATTCGACCGCCGGCGGCAGCGTCTCCTGCAACGCCCAGCCGCTCCTGGAATCCTACATCGCGGGCCAGGTCGCCGTCGCGCACAACGGGAACCTCATCAACGCCGCTCCCCTCCGGCGACGCTTCGAAGAGGCCGGTCACCTCTTCCACACCACCAGCGACACCGAGGTCATCATCCACCTGCTCGCCTCCCCCGAGCAACAGGCCTCGCCCGACCCGCTCGCCGCCACGCTCCGCCGGCTTCAAGGCGCCTTCAGCCTCGTGTTCCTCTTCCCGGACCGCATCGAGGCGGCCCGCGACCCCTGGGGCTGGCGCCCGCTGACCCTGGGCAAAACCCCCGACGGCGCGCACGTCGTCGCCAGCGAGACCGTCGCGCTCCACGTGGTCAACGCCGAGCCGGTCCGGGACATCGAGCCCGGCGAGATCGTGACCATCGACGCCTCGGGCGTCCGTTCGCGCCGCTTCGCCGACCCCTCGGCCCCGCTGGCCCAGTGCGTGTTCGAGCACGTCTACTTCGCCAACCCCGCCAGCGTCGTCTTCGGCCAGAACGTCCAGGTCGCCCGCGAACGCATGGGCGAACGCCTCGCCAAGGAGGCGCCCGTCCCCGCCGATTTCGTCATGCCCATGCCCGACTCGGGCCGCTCCGCCGCCGCCGGGTACGCCCGCGCCAGCGGCATCCCCTACCGCGAGGGCATCGTCCCCAACCGCTACGTCGGCCGCACCTTCATCAAGCCCACCCACACCGAGCGCGTCGCCGCCGTGCGCCTCAAGCTCAACGTCGTCGAGGACATCGTCCGCGACCGCCGCATCGTCGTCGTCGACGATTCCATCGTCCGCGGGACGACCACCAAGGCCAAGATGGACCAGCTCCGCGCCGCCGGCGCACGCGAGATCCACCTGCGCATCTCCTGCCCCCCGATCCGCCACCCCTGCTCCTTCGGCGTTGATTTCGCCACCCGCGAACAGCTCATCGCCCACGGGCGCACCGTCGAGCAGATCCGCGCCTTCCTCGGCGTCGATTCGCTCCACTACCTCACGATCGAAGGGCTCCTTGCCTGCATGGACCGCCCGGCCGCCGACTATTGCACCGGGTGCTACACGGGTGATTACCGCCTCGACGTCGAGCACCCGCAGGCCGAGGCCGTCCTCCACTCCGATCAGCTCCCCATGTTCCCCTGACCGTCCCCGCCGTCCTCCCGCCCCACGAAAAACCCGCGCCGAGCAGCGCGGGTTTCGGGGGAAAGCCTGTGGTGGTGGGTGGGTAGGGTGAAGAGTGGTGGGGGGTGGTGGGGGGTTATGCCGAGAAACTATGCCCGCACCCGCAGGTGCTGGTCGCGTTGGGGTTGTTGAAGACAAACCCGCGGCCCATGATCTCGTCGCGGAAATCGACCGTCACGCCGCCGAGGTAGAGCATGCTCTTGGGGTCGCAGATGATGCGCACGCCGTGCTGCTCGAAGACCTCGTCGGTCTCCTTGACCGTCTCGGTCAGGTCGAGGATGTAGGAGAACCCGGAGCACCCGCCGCCCTTGACGCCCACCCGCAGGTGGACCTTCCCCGCGTCGAGCTCCTGCTCCGCGATGATCTTCTTGATCTCTTTCGCGGCCAGCTCCGAGAGGTTCACCGGAGCCTCCGTGTTGGTCGCGGTCCCGGTCGTGGTCGTCGTCATGGTCGGTTCTCCGCGTGGCCCGCGGTCGCGGGCCGGTCATCCGATTCTACGTCCCCCGGGGGCGGGGGGTTCACCCGTGGGCCGGGGCCGCGTGGGCGTCCTGCCCGGCGGGGGCTTCGAGCCCGTTCTTTCGCCGATAATCCGCGATCGCCGCCCTCACCGCGTCCTCGGCCAGCACCGAGCAGTGGATCTTCACCGGCGGGAGGCTCAGCTCCTCGACGATCTGCGTGTTCTTGAGCGCCTCGGCCTCGTCGAGCGTCCGCCCCTTGATCCATTCGGTCGCCAGCGAGCTCGACGCGATGGCCGACCCGCACCCGAAGGTCTTGAACCGGGCGTCCTCGATGACACCCTTCTCGTTGACCTTGAGTTGCAGCTGCATCACGTCGCCGCACTCGGGCGCGCCGACGAGGCCCACGCCGATGTCCTTGCGTTCCTTGATTTCCTTCTGCGTGCCGAACGTCCCGACGTTCCTCGGGTTCTCGTAATGCTCGATGATCTTGGGGCCGTAGGCCATGCGGGGGTCCTCCGATGCGTCGGGCCGCCGTGTCAAGGGGCCCGGGGTTCGTGGTCGGGTGGCGGACGGTCAGTGGTGGGCCCACTCGACCTTGGAGAGGTCGATGCCCTCCTTGTACATGTCGTACAGCGGCGAGAGCTCGCGGAGCTTGAGCACCGACGTCACGATCTTCTCGACCGCGAAATCCACGTCGGCCTCCGTCGTCCAGCGGCCCAGCGACAGGCGGAGCGAGCTGTGCGCCAACTCATCGCCCACGCCCAATGCCTTGAGCACGTAGCTCGGCTCCAGGCTCGCGCTCGTGCACGCCGACCCCGACGAGCACGCGATCTCCTTCACCGCCATCATCAGGCTCTCGCCCTCAACAAACCCGAACGAGATGTTCGCGATGTGCGGCAGGCGACGCTCCGCGTGCCCGTTCACCTGCGTCACCTCCAGCCGGGACGTCACCCCCTGCTCCAGACGACGCCGCAGGGCCAGCAGCCTCGCGCCGTCCGCCCCCATCTCCGCCGCCGCGATCTCGCACGCCTTCCCCAGCCCCACGATCCCCGTCACGTTGAGCGTCCCCGACCGGAACCCCCGCTCCTGCCCGCCGCCGTCGATCATCGCCTGCAGACGCACCCGCGGCTTACGACGCCGCACGTACAACGCCCCCACACCCTTGGGCCCGTACAGCTTGTGCCCGCTCAGCGTCAGCAGGTCAACCTTCGCCTCTTCCACGTCCGTGGGCATCTTCCCGGCCCACTGCGTCGCGTCCGTGTGGAAAATCACCCCGCGATCATGGCACAGCGCCCCGATCTCCGGGACCTCGTTGATCGTCCCGATCTCGTTGTTCGCCCACATGATCGACACCAGGATCGTGTCCTCACGCATCGCCCCACGCACCATTTCCGCCGTGATCACCCCGTCCCGCGGCGGCTCCAGGAAGGTCACGTCGAACCCCTCCTTCTGCAGCCGCTTGCACGGGTCCAGCGTCGCCTTGTGCTCGTGCGTCGCCGTGATGATGTGCCCACGCCCCGCCGAGCCCGCCGGCGCCCGCTCGTAGATCGACGCCGCACCCTTGATCGCCAGGTTGTTCCCCTCCGTCGACCCGCTCGTGAAAATGATCTCCTTCGGGTCCGCCCCCAGCAACGCCGCCACCTTCTCGCGTGCCTCGTCCACCGCCTCCTCGGCCTCCCACCCGAACCGATGGTTCCGGCTCCCGGGGTTCCCGAACTTCTCCGTGAAATACGGCAGCATCGCCTCGACCACCCGAGGGTCGCACGGCGTCGTCGCCGCATGGTCCATGTAAATCGATCTCGTCGCCGACATCCCGTGCCTCCTCCCCACCCCGCACACCGAACCCCAAAGCGGACTCATCCGTCTTGATCTTTAGAATCATTCTACTATAGGGCGGGTTTTCAGCCCCCTTCAAGCGTGTGGCATCCGCATGGATTCGATGCCAAAGGCCCACCCGACTCACCCCGTGCCCCACAGATCCGTGATACGGCCCACCAGCCCGGGGCCCGGGCGTAACCTGACCCCATGACCACCTTTGCCTCGCCCCACGGCTTCCCCCCGCCCCCGCGCCACGCCCCGCACGCGCTGCCCAGCCCCGCCGGGATCACCGTCGCCGGCTTCCAAGCCTTGATCCGGGACCGCTATTACCCGACCGACACCGCCCGGGGCCCGGCGGGCACCTTCCTCCTCTTCGCCGAAGAAGTCGGAGAGCTCGCCACCGCCCTCCACGACAACCGCCCCGGCTCGACCCCCACGCCGGCCCAGCGGGCCAACCTCGAAGAAGAACTCGTCGACGTCCTCGCCTGGCTCGCGACCCTCGCGAACATCACCGGCGTCGACCTCGAACACGCCCTCACGAAATACACCGACCGCGAACGCGTCAAGGGCGTCAAGCCGGTCTGATCTCACCGCCCGCACGCCGCCGACGACATCGCGTCGAGCAACGCCCCGGGCTCACGCGCCACCACCAGCGCCCGATCCACCGGAACACGCAAAAACCCACGGCCCTCGACCCCGCGGAGCCACCCGATCAGCCCGTCGTAAAACCCCCCCGTATTGAGCAGCCCGACCGGGCGGTCGTGGATCCCCAGCTGCAACCACGCGAGGGCCTCGAAAAGCTCGTCCAGCGTCCCGTACCCGCCCGGCAACGCCACAAACCCCTCGGCGATCGACACCATCATCATCTTCCGCTGATGCATCGTCTCGACCACGTCGAGCTGCGCCAAGCCCGTGTGCGCCGTTTCCATGTCCACGAGCTGACGGGTGATCACCCCGCGGACGTGCCCCCCCCGCGACAGAACTCCGTCGGCGACCGCCCCCATCAGCCCCGCCCGACCGCCGCCGTACACCAGCGAGATCCCTAGCTCGCCCATCGCCTCACCCAACCGACGGGCCGCGTCCGCGAACGCCCCGTCGAGCCCCGCCCCCGAACCGCAATAGACACACAGCCGCTCCAGCGCCATCCCCGAGCATAGACCCCGCTGACGAATTCGCGACGGTGGTGGGGGGGGAGGAGGCGACGGAGACCGGGCGAAAAAAGACCGAGGCCACGGTTCCCCGCGGCCTCGGGTGAACAGGGCGCTCACACACGCCCCGCGAGTTCGTGCGACGTCAGTTCGACATGGAGGACCACGCGGACCAGGTCGAGAAGGTCAGCCCGTTGTACGCGCGGACGCGGAAGCGCCACGAGCCGTTGGTGGGGGTGTTGGTGATCATCTGGGTCTGGTTGGCCCACACGGTCCCGATCCCGGTGGTGTTGACCCACACGTTGTTGATCCGCTGCTCACGCTCCACCTGGAACCCCAGCTCGTTGATCGACGCGTCGACCCAGCGAAGGTCCACGGTCGTCCCGCTGACGCGGTAGGCCCGCAGGTTGTACGGCGCGACGGGCGCGGTGCCCAGCCCGCCGTTCATCGTGATCGTGCGGCTCACGCTCGTCGTGGCCAGCATCGAGTCCGTCGCCGACGCCGTGATCACGTGCGTGCCCGGCATCAGCGCGGCGATGTTCACCGTGCCCCCGGTGCCGATCACCCCGTGCAGGCTGCTCGTCCACACGATCGACCCGGTCAGGTTCCCGTCCTGGGTGTCCGAGGCGGTCGCCGAGAGAAGCACGTTGGACCCGCCGGCGTACGAGGCGTTGTTCGTGGGCGACGCGACATTGACCACGGGCGGCGTGTTGTTGCTCACCACCGCCATGCGGGCGTTGACCACCCCGCCCGTCACGCAGCGCCCGTTCAACGCCGCGATCGGCCTCGCCGTCGAGAGGATCCGGCTCCGCACCTGCTGGTACGTCCACGCGGTGTTCTGCCCGTACACCAGGGCCACCACGCCCGCCACGTGCGGCGTCGCCATCGACGTCCCGTTGAAATACGCGTACGAGCCGTTGCGGATCGTTGAGTACACGTTCACGCCAGGGGCCCCGATGTCCACCGACGTCGCCCCGTACTGCGAGAACGACGCCAGCCGGTCGTCGTTGTCCGTCGCCGCCACCGCGATCACGTTGTCGTTCGTGTACGACGCCGGGTACGACGGCGACGCGTCGTTGTTGGTCCCGCCGTTCCCCGCCGCCGCGACGAACAGGTGCCCCACGCTCTTGGAGTTCTCCAGCGCCGTGAAGAACGAGCTGCTGTACCCGCCCCCGCCCCACGAGTTGTTCGACACCTTGATGTTCATCCGCGTGCAGTACTGCAGCGCCGACAGCGCCGCCGAGATCGAGCCCGAGCCCCCCGAGTTGAGGAACTTGAGCCCCGCCATCTTCACGTTCCAGTTGACCCCCACGATCCCCACCCCGTTGTTCCCCACCGCCCCGATCGTCCCGGCGCAGTGCGTCCCGTGGTTGTTGTCGTCGTTGGGGTTGTTGTTGTTCGATACGAAGTTCCACCCCCACGTGTCGTCGATGTACCCGTTCCCGTCGTCGTCGATCCCGTTCCCCGCGATCTCGCCCGTGTTGGTCCAGATGTTCGCCTGAAGGTCCGGGTGCGTCCGCTGGATCCCCGTGTCGATCACACCCACCACGAAGTTCGGGTTCCCGCGGAAAATGTCCCACGCCTCGGGCGCGTCGATGTCCGCCCCGGCCGTCCCGGGGTCCCCGTTGACCGTCTGCCCCGTGTTGTGCAGCCCCCAGCACCGGCTCACCCACGGGTCGTTCGGCATCGCCGATTTCGTCACGAACCAGTCCGGCTCGGCGTACTCCACCCCGGGCCACGCCCTGAGGATCTCCATCGCCGCGTCCGCGCCCACCCCGACCTCCATGTGCACCAGCCCGGGCACCAGCGTGTACCGCTGCAACACCTCACCGTCCAGCAGCGCCGCCACCGCGTCCACGTCCACCGCCGCCACACCCTCCTCGAACCGCACCAAGACCGTGTGCGGGTCGTACCTCAGCGTCCGGTCCGCCTCGAACGCCGCCAGCGCCCGCAGGTTCGACGCCCCCAGCCGGTTGTCCGGGCCCACCCCGTCCAACGACGTCCGGTCCGAGCCCATCGCCACACCGCCGACGCACAGCCCCGACGCCACGACCATCCAGAACGAGCGCTTCATGCAGGCCTCCAGGTCGAAATCCGGCTCGGACGCAGACGCCTCGCGGGCAAGAATCGCCCACGCCCCGAGGAAAGACTTTCCCGGGGACGATCGGCCGGACCCCCTGAGACTACCGGGTTTCACCGGACCAATGCAACCCCAATCCCGATGGTTTCCCCGCCCGGGGATTCCCTCCCTCCCCCGTGCTCCCTCCGGCCTCCCCCGGTACACTGCCCCCCGCGCCCGGGGCCTCAAGCCCCCGAGCCCGCCACGGAAACACGCATGACCACCCCCAGACCCGCCGACGGCGCCGTCGCCGCCAAGCTCTCCGCCATGATGTTCCTCCAGTTCTTCGTCTGGGGGGCCTGGTACGTCACCGTCGGCAACTACATGCAGCGCAAGGGCATGGGCGATTCCATCGGCGACGCCTACACCGTCGGGCCCATCGCCGCCCTCATCTCACCCTTCTTCCTCGGGCTGATCGCCGACCGGTTCTTCGCCACCGAGAAGGTCCTCGCCCTGATGCACCTCCTGGGCGCCCTGGCCATCGCCGCCGCCGGCTACCTCGCCGAAACCGGGCAAGCCTCGACCACCCTCTTCGTGGGCCTCCTCCTGGTCCACATGCTCTGCTACATGCCCACCCTCGGGCTCACCAACACCCTCGCCTTCCACCAGCTGACCGACCGCGAGCGGCAGTTCCCCGTCGTCCGCGTCTTCGGGACCATCGGGTGGATCGCCGCCAACGTCCTGGTCTCCAAGGTCCTCAAGGCCGACGAACGCGTGGACCCGTTCTACGTCGCCGCCGGCGCGGGGCTCCTCCTCGCCGTCTTCTCCCTCGCCCTCCCCCACACGCCACCGCCCGCCAAGGGCACCCCCGCCTCGCTCCCCGACATCCTGGGCCTCCGGGCGGTCTCCCTGCTCAAGGACCGTTCCTTCGCCGTCTTCTCGCTCTGCTCGCTCCTCCTCTGCATCCCGCTGGCCGGCTACTACGCCTTCGCCCCCGTCTACGTGAACCACGCCGGCTTCGAGAACCCCGCCTTCTCCATGACCTTCGGCCAGGTCTCCGAGATCGTCTTCATGCTCCTCATGCCCCTGTGCTTCGCCCGCCTCGGGGTCAAGTGGATGCTCCTGATCGGCATGCTCGCCTGGGTCCTCCGATACACCCTCTTCTCCGCCGCCGCCGACGACCGCACCTTCTGGATGATCATGGGCGGCATCGTCCTCCACGGCGTCTGCTACGACTTCTTCTTCGTCACCGGGTTCATCTACGCCGACCGCCACGCCCCGCGCGAGATCCGCGGGCAGGCCCAGGGCTTCCTCGTCCTCATCACCCAGGGCCTGGGCCTGGGCATCGGCGCCCGCGTCGTCCAGGCCGTCGTCAGCCACAACAAACTCAACGAGCCCGCCCCCGGGCTCACCCGCGTCGCCGGGCAACTCGTCGAGGCCGCGCCCTACGCCGACCTCGTCTCCCCCGCCGCCCGGGCCACCATCGCCGACCTCCCCGCACGCCTCGCGCCCGCCCCCGACGCCGTCGCCTCGATCCTCGCCGGGCACGAGGGCCGGACCATCGCCGAAACGATCAAGGCCCTCAACCCGCTCGAGTCCCGCACCGTCCGGCTCCTCGCCGAATCGATGGGCGTGTCCGGCGACCGGCCCGCCTCGGCCCTCTCCGACGCCCTCGCACAAGAGCCCGACCGCGCCACCGCGGCGATGACGGGCTTCAACGCCCTCGCCGACGCCGCCGTCAAGGCCGACGTCGCCGCCCGTGCCCGCGAAGTGGCCGCGTCGCTCCGGTCGGCGGCCGACGCCACCCCGGACCAGGCCGACGCCATCCGCCGCGTCGCTTCCGCCATCTGGGACTCGGGCACCGACCTCTACATGGACTCGACCGACTGGGCCAACGTCTGGCTCTACGCCGCCACCGCCGCGCTCGCCGTCGCCGTCTTGTTCACCCTCCTCTTCCGTGATCCCAACGCCCCACGCCGCGCGGACGACAACGCCTAGCCCGCCCCGTCTACCCTTCCGCATGATCACCCTCCTCGCCCTCGCGGCCTCCGCGATCGCCCAGCCCCAGCAGGCCACGCCGGCCCAGCCCCCACTCGACTGGCGCACCCTCGAGGCCCCGCTCCTGACCAACCACCGCCAACTCACCTCCCGCGACGACTTCGTCCGCGCGGGCGAGAGCTACTTCTCCCCCGACGCCAAGGCCATCGTCTTCCAGGCCGTCCCCGCCCCGCGCGGCACCGCCGAGCCCGACCCCTTCTTCGCCATGTTCGTCGCCACCTTCGACGGCCAGGGCCTCGGCCCCTCTCTCCGCGTCAGCCCCCCCGGCTCCGCCAACACCTGCGGGTGGTTCCACCCCTCCGACCCCAGCACCGTCCTCTTCGCCAGCACCATCACCCCGCCCGCCGACCCCGAGCCCTCGGGCTACCAGCGCGGCACCTCCCGCTACCGCTGGGCCTTCCCGCGCGAGATGGAACTCGTCACCCGACGCATCCCCGAGGGTTGGCGCGAAGCCTCCTCCCCCGCCGGGGGGATCCCCGCCGTGGGCGACCTTTTCAAGCCCCCCGTCCCCATCTTCGAACGCCCCAATTACGACGCCGAGTGCTCCTACGACCCCACCGGCCGTTTCGTCCTCTACGCCCACATCAAGGACACGCCCCCCGACCACGACCACGCCACGCTCGGCCCGCCCAAACCCGACGCCGACATCGCCGTCTTCGACACCAAAACCGGAAAGGACTACCCCCTCGTCGTCGCCCCGGGGTACGACGGCGGCCCCTTCTTCTCCCCCTGCGGCCAATGGATCACCTACCGCTCCGACCGCCGCGGCAACGACGAACTCCAGATCTTCCTCGCCAAGCTCGCCTTCACCACCGCCGACGACGGCGCCCGAGTCCCCACCGGCATCGAGCTCGAGTTCCAGATCACCGACAACCCCCACGTCAACTGGTGCCCCTTCTTCCACCCCGCCGGCGACACCATCGTCTACGCCTCGAGCCAGGCCGGGCACCACAACTACGAGGTCTTCGCCATCAAGATCGACCTCCCCGCCCTCGCCGCCCGAGCCACCCCCGGCGCCGCCTCCACCGTCATCGCCGACCTCCCCCAACGCCGCATCACCCACGCCGACGGCGCCGACGTCCTCCCCGCCTTCTCCCCCGACGGCCGCCTCATGATCTGGTGCGCCCAGCGAGGGCCCAAGGCCGACGCCGACCTGAGGCCCTCGAGCCAGGTCTGGGTCGCCGACTGGAACCACGACGCCCTCTGGCCCGACGCCGCGCCACTCCAACCCTGAACGCCGCGGGGCACGCCATGATCGAGCCCGACGACTTCGGCCTCTCCCACGCCGCCACCCTCGCGCACGTCACCGACGCCACCCCTCCCCCGAGCTTCTCCGTCTTCTGGAACGCCTGGAGGGACGAGACCTTCGCCCTCGAACCCAGGCTCCGATCCGCCCGGCCCGACGACGCCGACCCCGCCGACCCCTCCGCCACGCACCAGTTTACGGGCCTGCGACACCACCGCATCGGGTGCACCCACCTCCGCGCGCCCGGCGTGCCAAGGGCCGGGGTCGTCGCCCTCCACGGGTACCGAGACATCCCGCCCCTCGCGCAAGACGCCCAACGCTGGGCGCCCCTCTCCGACCGAGGGATCGACGTCCTCCTCGTCCGCCTCCGCGGGTTCCCGGGTTCAACCCTCGATGCCCCGCCGGCGCCGCCCGGCACCCCACTGTTCACCCGAGGCCTCGAATCGGCCTTCGCACCGACCCCCAACCTCATGGATTGGCACCTCCCGCGGGCTATCGCCGACGCCGCCGCCGCATACCTCGCCCTCCAATCCGACCTCCACGACCGCGCCCCGCACGCCCCGGTCTACCTCTCCGGCGATTCCTTCGGCGCCGGCATCGCCGTCATCGCCGCCGCCCAGCTCGCCCACCGCGCCGACGTCCCGAGGCTGGCCCTCTCGCTCCCCTCCCTCGCCGACTGGCCCTTCCGACTCGCCATCGCCCACCCGACCCCGGGCTCGATCACCACGCACGCCCGCGACGGCCTCGCGTCCCACCCCGGACACGCCGCCGAGCTCACCGACGCCCTCCTCCTCACCGACGCCTCGCTCCACGCCCGCGCCGTCCGAGGCCACGTCCTCTGCATGCTCGCCCTCCGCGACGACGCCGTCCCCGCGCCCACGCAGGCCTCCCTCTTCAACGCCCTCGCCTCAACCCCCGCCGAGCGGACCCGTTTCGTCGTCCCCTTCGGTCACGCCGAGGCCGGCCTCGCCAACGCCCGCCTCCACGCCGCCTTCGAACGCCGCCGCTTCGAGTTCCTCGACCCCGCGACCGACCCCGCGTCCGACTGACCCCGCGAACTACACTCCCGCGTCATGGACTCGCTCTTCCCCGACAACGCCCCCGCCGGGGCCGACGACCTCGCGCTGGTCGCCGCCTACGGGTTCGTCGGCCGAACCCTCGACGACCTCCCTTACACCGACGATTTCGACCGCCTCGCCGACGCCTACAAACGATCCTTCGCCTCACGCCCCTGCCCGCTCAAAACACACGCCGAGATCCTCCACCGACTCCAGGGGCTCCGCAAGGCCGGCAAGCTCCCTCGCCTCGGCCGCGCCGCCTCGCCACCGCCCGTCATCACCCCCGAGCACGAAGCCCTCCTCCGCGCCCTCATCCTCGAATCCCTCGGCTCCACCGGCCGCCGAGATTCGCTCCCCTACACGCCCCAGTTCGACCACCTCCTCCACCTCTTCAACCACCGCGCCGCCCTTAGCCTCGCACCCCACGACCTCTGGCGGCTCATCGCCCGACTGACCAAGTCCTCCACCGACCCCGAACACGCACCCCCGGACGCCCGCGCATGATGACCCGCGCCCTCCAGACCCTCCTGGCATCCTCCATCGACTACGCGGGGCTCTTCCCACCCGCCAAGCTCCCGATGCCCACCGCCGCCGAGAACTTCGCCCGCGACCGCGCCGGGCTCCACACCCCGCTCCTGGGACGTTTCATCTGCCCCGCCTCGCGACTCCCCGAGCTCTCCGCCGCCGCCGCCCCGCTCATGCCCGGCACCTTCGCCACCTCCGGCTACCGCGAGCACGCCCGTACCACCGACGACCCCTGGCGCGTCTCCGTCATCGCCGACGGCGTCACCAACTCCCCCGCCGACCCCCTCGGCGCCCTCAAGCGCGACCTCGACGCCGTCATCGCCTTCAACACCCGACACGCCGCCGAGGACCACGGCCTCGCCCAGGCCGATTGCATCGAGCTCAAGCCACCTTCGCCCGACTTCATCGACGCCGCCTGCGACGAAATCCCCGACGACCTCTACCCCTTCTTCGAGATCGCCCCCGACTCGCCCGACCCGCGAGGTTTCATCGCCGCGCTCCCGGGGCACGCCGCCGCCGCCAAGCTCCGCACCGGCGGCCTCACCCCCGACGCCTTCCCCTCCTCCGCCTCCGTCGCCGCATTCCTCCACGCCTGCGCCCTCGCCGCCATCCCCTTCAAGGCCACCGCCGGTCTCCATCACCCCTTCCGCGGTCCTTTCAACTGCACCTACGAACCCTCCAGCCCCAGAGCCACCATGCACGGCTTCGTCAATCTCGCCGTCGCCGCCACGCTCACCCTCGCCCACCGACTCGCCCCACGCGACACGCAATCCATCCTCGACGAATCCGACCCCGCCGCCTTCGTCTTCACCGACGACGGCCTGACCTACAAGCACCGCTGGGTCGCCGACCCCACACAGATCGCCCTGGCCCGCGAAACCTTCTTCCTCAGTTTCGGCAGTTGCTCGTTCGACGAACCCCTCGCGGACCTCAAGTCCGCCGGGCTCCTCTAATCCACCCCCGACACGCACGGAAATACACACACGCCATGCCCACCGATCACACCCACGACCCGAGCCTGACCTCCTGGGTCGAGTCCGCCAACGACCCCGCCACCGATTTCCCCATCCAGAACCTCCCCCTCGCCGCCTACCTCGCCGAGCACGACGGCCACGCCCACACCCACCTCGCCGTCGCCATCGGCGATCAACTCCTCGACGTCACCTTCCTCGCCGAATCCGGGCTCTTCCGCTCCGCCGACGACCAGGACGCCCCGGCCCTGCTCCGATACCCCTTCTGGGACGCCGCCGCATCGCGCCCAGGGTTCATGACCTCCCTCCGCTCCGTCCTCCAGCAGTTCCTCCGCGCCGATTCACCCGCCGGCCAGCAGGCCCGACGCCTCCGCACCAAGGCCCTCGTGCCCATCGCCCAGGCCCGGTTCTCCCCGCCGGTCCGGTTCCTCAACTACACCGACTTCTACGCCTCCATCACCCACGCCTCCACCGTCGGCGCCATGTTCAGGCCGGACAACCCGCTCCTCCCAAACTACAAGCACGTCCCCATCGGCTACCACGGCCGCGCCTCCTCCATCGTCCTCTCCGGAACGCCCATCACCCGCCCCAAGGGACAACTCAGCCCGCCCGACAACGACCCGGGCGCCCCGCCGGCCTTTTCCCCCTCCAAACTCCTCGATTTCGAACTCGAAGTCGGTTGCGTCATCGCCCGCGGCAACCCCTTGGGCTCGCCGGTCCCCATCCACCAGGCCCCCGAGCACATCCTCGGGCTCGTCCTCCTCAACGACTGGTCCGCACGCGACATCCAGAAGTGGGAGTACCAGCCCCTCGGGCCCTTCCTCGCCAAAAACTTCGCCTCGACCGTCTCACCCTTCGTCGTCACCCGCGACGCCCTCGAACCCTTCCGCGCCCCGGGCTTCGCTCGCGCCCAGGGCGACCCCGACCCGCTCCCCTACCTCAACGACCCCGCCGACCGAGCCTCCGGCGGCTACGACATCGCCCTCGCCGTCGCCCTCCAGACCCAGGCCATGCGCGACGCCGACCTCCCGCCGCACCCCATCGCCTCCGCCGACTTCGCCGGCATGTACTGGTCCTTCGCCCAGATGATCGCCCACCACACCTCCAACGGGTGCAACCTCCTCCCGGGCGACCTCCTCGGCTCGGGCACCGTCAGCAACAATCGCCCCGACGCCCGCGGCTGCCTCCTCGAACTCACCTGGCAGGGACACGACCCCGCCACCGCCAAGCCCCTCCCACGCCGCGCCATCCCCCTCCCCTCCGGCGAGTCCCGAACATTCCTCGCCGACGGCGACACCGTCGTCCTCTCCGGACGATGCCGGCGTGACGGCTTCCGATCCATCGGCTTCGGCCAATGCTCCGGCACCATCCTCCCGGCCCACGCCTGACCCGCGCTCACACCTCGCCCGGCCGGCGGAACAGCACCACGCACGCCGACTGCCCGTGCACGTAACTCTCCCCGCCTACCGGCCCGATCTCGCCCGCCGCGAAAAAGCCTCCCATCGGCACGTCCTCAGCCCCCGCCGTCACGCCCATCGCGCGACCGCCCTTGGCCACCTCCTCCGCCGGACGAGTCGTCCCCAGCGCCCCGGCGACCTTCCCCGCGTCGTGGTTCGCCACCGGAAAGAACCGCCCGCCACGACCGTTGCACGTCACCATCATCACCCCCGCCGGCTTCGACTTCATCCGCTGACCGTCCATCAGCAGCCCCAGATCCTCCGACGCCGTCGTCGCGTCCCGAACGTGCAGCCGCACCGTCTGCCCCACACGCACAAGGTCCCCGATCGCCACCGCACCGCTCGTCTGGTCCGCGCCCACGATCCCGCGGATCAGGAAGTCGTCGCGCCCGAACCGGTCCTTGTACTCGTTGATCACACGACCCATCATCAGCCCGCTCCGCGCCCGCGCCTGGTCGTGCTCGGGAAGCCCCTCCACCACCTCACGCACCACCTCCAGCGCCGGCCTCCCACCAAGCCCAAGGATCACGTTCCCCCGCGCCCGCGTCACCACCAGCGTCGGCCCCACCCCGCGGCACCCCTGAGACACCACCGCCTCCACTCCCACGCCCCCCGACAGCGTCACACCCACCAGCCCACGGCTCATCACCCGATCGTCCAGGAACAACCGCCCAACGCCCGGCCCCGACGCCCCAGACGCCATCCCGCCCACGATCACACCGACCCCGCGCCCCGACGCATCCTTCGCACGCGACGCGTTGAGCGCCGGCATCAGCCTCACCATCGGCACGCTATACGGGTCCGCAAACACCAGCATCCCCCGCATCGTCCCGTCGCACCCCGCCGCCTCGCCGATCCGCCCAGTCTCCTCCTCCCCGGACGTGTCGCTCAACACCGGGAACGATTCGTCCGTAAAGACCCGCACCCCAACGCCCGGCAGCCTCGCCCCCAGAAGCACCACCCCGCTCACCCCCTCGTACTCCCGCGGGCCGTGGATCAGCCCCTCCGCCGTCGAACCGATCATCCGCCGCGGCGAAACCGCCGACAGGATCTCACGCGACGCCTCGTCCGCCATCTCACGCAGATCCCCCGACATCCACACCATCAGCAGATCGATCCCCCCGCGCCCGGCCCGCGCCATCAGCCCCGCGCACGCCTCCCCGCACGCGTCCGCGTAATCGTCCGACGACGCGAACGACGAGAAAAACTCGACCCCGCTTCCGCCCATCTCGCCTCCCACCTCACGCCAGCCCGCACAACGTGTACAACACCCTCGCCCCGACGTTCGCGTCGATGCTCCCCCGCCCAGGCGTCACCTCCACCACGTCGAACCCCACCACCCGACGACCCGACCCCCTCAGCGCCAAGAGCAGCATCCGCAGCTGCGCATAACTCAGCCCGCCGGGCACCGGCGTCCCCGTGTTCGGGCACAGCGACGGGTCCAACGCGTCGATATCCACCGTCACGTACACCTCGCCCGGCAAGTCCCCCACGATCCGCCGGCACGCCTCACCCCACGCCCCCCCGCTCAGCATCTCACCCGCCAGCGTCTCGTCAAAGTACACCCGGCACCGCTCGCCAAGCCCCCGCGCGAACGACATCTCGTCCTCCCCGAAATCCCGGATCCCCACCTGCACCACCCGCGACACCCCGCCCACCCGCGTCATCACGTTGTGCATGATCGACGCGTGCGACCACGCGAACCCCTCGAACGCCTCGCGGAAATCCATGTGCGCATCAACCTGCAGGATCCCCAGCCCGGGGAAACGCTCCGCGCACGCGCGGATGCTCCCGTACGGCACGCTGTGCTCCCCGCCCACCACCCCGGGCACCCGGCCCTCCGACAACGCCGCCGACGCACGCCCGTACACAAACTCATTCACCCGCTCACCCGCCCGCGCCACCGCCGCCAACGCCTTCGCGTCCGACGCCGACCCCGCCCTCGCCCCGCCACGCGCAATCACCGGCGAAGCCTTCGCCCGCGCCGACCGGCTCAACGCACGGAT
The DNA here is from genome assembly GCA_015200025.1 of Phycisphaeraceae bacterium. Lineage (GTDB taxonomy): Bacteria > Planctomycetota > Phycisphaerae > Phycisphaerales > UBA1924 > UBA2396. The sequence continues at coordinate 3,506,297 of CP054186.1, forward strand.
CGCCCCGGGGATCGGCTCCATGAAAATCCCCCGCTCGTACACCCGCCCCAGCGACACGTCGAACAGGTCCACCTGCCCCGACGCCTCCAAGATCGCCCCGGGGCCACCCGCCGTCCCCGCCCGGTACGACGTCGTCGCGTCGAACGGCACCGGAATCAGCACCACCCGGCTCTCCACACGCCCGCACGGCAACCCGAACACCCCGCTCCCGGGACGCGCCGCCGCGTTCGGATCGAACCCCACTCCCTCGGCTTTCGGCTTCGCTTTCATCGGACGAGCGTAGCCGCGATCGGCGTACCCTCTCCACGTGAAGTACGCGGCGGTGATCATGGACGGCGCCCCCGACGACCCCTTCGACCCACCCGAAGGGCCCTCCCCCCTCGCCCTCGCACAGCCCGCCTTCTCACCCCTCCTCACCAACGCCCGCGTCGGACGGGCCATCCCCTTCCACGACCCGGGCGAGCCCTCCCGCGCCGGCGCCCTCGCGGCCATCCTCGCCACGCCCCCCGCCCTCGTCCTCCAAGCCCACCTCGCCCTCGAAGCCCTCGGCTCCAACCTCCACCCAGGGCCCAACTGGCTCGCCGCCCTCGACTTCATCACCGCCGACGCCCCCGCCGGCGACGCCCGCACCGACCTCCTCCCCGCCGAGCGTGCCACGCTCGCACGAGACCTCCTCGCCCACGCCCGCGCCCGAATCCCCGACGCCGTCGACGGGCTCGACCTCCTCGAAACCCCCCAAGGCCTCCGCCTCATCGACCGATCCTCCCGCGCCTACGCCGGCGTCATCACCACCCCGCCCGACGACCTCGACCCCGCCTCCCTCAAACGAGCCCTCCCGGGCGGCGGAGACCCCGCCGGCAGCGAAACACTCCGCGCCATCGTCGAGACCTCCCGCGACGTCCTCCGCTCCCACGACATCAACGCCGCTCGCGCCGCAAACAACCTCCCCACCGCGGACCTCGCCTGGCCCTACGCCCCCTCCGTCGTCCCAAGGCTCCCACCCCTCCCCGAACGCCTCGGGCTCTCCATCACCCTCCTGACACGCGACCCGCTCGTCCGAGGCCTCGCCCGCGCCCTCGCGATCCACACCGCCGACGCGCCCGCCGACCACGCCGACCTCGCTCGGATCGCCGCCGACGCCCTCGGCTCCTTCGACCTCGTGATCGTCCACGACCCCTCGCCCTACCTCGCTCCCCGAGACACTCGCCACGAGGCTCTCACCTCCTCAGCCCAGCGACTCCTCCCGCCCATCGTCGACCGCCTGACCTCCTTCGGCGACCCGGAATCCGACGCCCAGGCCCGCGGATGGCGGCTCCTCGTCGTCGCCGGCCCCTCGCACGCCCACGAACCGCCCGACCCCCAACCCTCGCCCATGCCCTTCTTCATGCGCGGCGCCTGGGTCCGCGCCGTCGTTCAACGGCCCTTCACCGAAGATGACGCCCTCGAGTCCGACCTCGCCGCAGACCCCGCCCACGAACTCCTCGAATACTTCCTCAAGGGCGGCCTCGCACGCGTGAAAGCCCCCGCTCGCCGATCCAAAGACCTCCTCATCCCTCTACCATCCCCCAAGCCACGCGCCCCTCGAAAGCCCCGGAGGCCCGCACGATGACCCCCACCGAGCCCACCAACGCCTCCGGCCACGACGACCAGACCATCGGCCTCGAACCCGCCGAGACCGACCACGCCCCACGCACGCCCCACGCACCACCGCCCAGCCTCCCCGCCCCGCCCACGACCGCCAGCCACGACGCACCCGACGTCTTCGTCACCCCGGGCCGCGGCAACGCCCAGACCATCGCCGTCGCCGGCGCCATCGTCACCCTCCTCGCCCTCGTCGCCTCCGGCGCCTTCGCCTCCGGCACCGTCTGGTACTGGGCCATCCTCCAGACCCTCCACCAGACCATCCTCTACACCTTCGCCGGCATCATCGCCGTCCTCGTCGCCGCCGCCCTCGCCGAAAGGCCCATGGGACGCCTCGACCTCGCCTCGGCACGCATGCTCCTCGCCGTCGCCTGCTTCCAACTCCTCTCCAGCGTCAAACTCCAGCTCTCCGGCCGCGTCGCCGAGGTCCTCATCGCCTCCGCCGCCTACCTCATCGCCGTCGCCATCCTCTTCAAGCCCGCCCGCAACCGATACCTCGCCATCGTCTGCTTCCACTTCATCCTCGTCGTCCTCTTCATGCTCGGCTCTTGGGCCCAGATCAAGGCCAACACCGCCATGACCCCAAACCCATAACCCCCACCCAGAGCGAGCGGCTCACGACACGCACCGCCCGACGACCCCAGCATGACCACCCGCCTCCCCCCGCTCCCGCACCACCTCGCCCGGCCCGCCGCTCGCGCCGCCGCAAGGCTCGCCGCCCTCACCCCGGCCCCGCCGGCCTGGGCCGCCTTCGCCCCGGGCCGTGTCAACCTCATCGGCGAGCACACCGACTACAACCTGGGTCTCGTCCTCCCCTTCGCTATCGACCTCGCCTGCGTCGCCCTCGCCGCACCGCTCCCCAAAGGACAGGGGACACACTGGGCCCTCGCCTCCGACGACCTCGGCCGCGCCGACCTCGTCGACCCCACGACGTTCATCGAGCCCGACCCCGCCTCACGGGGCCACTGGTCCGCCTACGTCCGCGGCGTCCTCCGACACTTCCAGGACCTCCACGCCGCGCTCCCACACGGGATCGCCGTCGCCTTCGCCTCCTCCGTCCCCCTGGGCGCGGGCCTCTCCAGCTCCGCCTCGCTCGAAGCCGCCGCCGCCACCCTCCTCGAATCCATCGCCGGCATCACCCTCGACCCACGCGCCAAGGCCAACGCCTGCCGCAACGCCGAGCACGATTTCGCCGGCGTCCCCTGCGGCATCATGGACCAGACCGTCAGCGTCATGGCCCGCGCCGGGCACGCCCTCCTCATCGACTGCCGCGACGAATCCACACGACACGTCCCCATGCCCCCGCCGGACCTCGCCTCCATCCTCGTCATCAACACCCGCGTCAAGCACGCCCTCGCCGACGGCGCCTACGCCGAGCGGCGGCAGGCCTGCCGACGCGCAGCCCAGCGCCTCGGGCTCCAAGACCTCCGCGCCGCCGAAGCCGCCGCCCAAAACACCGCAGAGTCCGGCGGCCCGCTCGCCTTCCTCGAACGCCGACGCACCGCACTCGACCCCGACGCCTACCGCGCCGCACACCACGTCATCGCCGAGAACCTCCGCGTCGCCGACGCCGCACGGGCCCTCGCCCAGGGCGACCTCGTCACCCTCGGCCGCCTCATGAACCAATCCCACGACTCCCTCCGTGACGACTTCCGCGTCTCCTGCACCGAACTCGACACCGCCGTCGACGCCGCCAGAGACTGCCCAGGCGTCCTCGGCGCACGCATGACCGGCGGCGGCTTCGGCGGCTGCGCCATCGCCCTCCTCCAGCCCCACGCCGCCACGCACGCCCCCGAAGCCATCAAGGCCCGATTCCTCGACGCGTTCGGATCCCCCTGCGAGACCTTCACCGTCCACGCCTCCGACGGCGCCCGATCCTTCGACCCGTCGTCCGTCCCGGCCCTCCCCGGCTGACCCCACACCGCGGCCGAAGAAGCCGCGCAGAAAAAACCCCGCGGTCGGCCGCGGGGTCATCCATCAACGCCAGGCCCGACGCTCCCGAAAGCCGGGAGCCGGCGCTTACTTCTTCCCGGCCTTCTCCGCGTTCTTGCCCTCGAGCATCTCCTTCATCAGCCCCGCCGGCATCGCGCGGTACTCGAGGAACTCCATCGTCGCGCTCGCACGCCCCTGCGACATCCCGCGGATCGACGTCGTGTACCCGAACAGCTCGCTCAGCGGGATCTCCGCCGTCACCAGCTTCACCACCGCACGGTCCTCCGTGTCGATGATCATCCCGCGGCGAGACGAGATATCGCCCGTGATGTTCCCCAGGTACTCGTTCGGCACCGTCACCACCACCTTCATGATCGGCTCGAGCAGCTGCGGGCCCGCGCGGTCCACCGCCTCCTGCAACGCGATCCGCCCGGCCTGCTCGAACGCCACCTGCGACGAGTCCACGTCGTGGTACGAGCCGTACGTCAGCGTCACCTTCACGTTGATCAGCGGGTACCCGAACTTCACACCCGTGATCGCCGTCTGACGCACCCCGTACTCGATCGACGGGATGAACTCCTTCGGGATCACGCCGCCCACGATCCCGTTCTCGAACGCGATGCTGTCCTCGAAGTCCAGCTCCTCCGCCGCCGCCTGCTCCGCCGTGAACGGCTCGATCGTGATCACGCAGTCGCCGAACTGCCCGCGCCCGCCCGTCTGCTTCTTGAACAGCCCGCGAACGTCCGACACCTTCTTCGTGATCGCCTCGCGGTACGACACCTTCGGCTTCCCGACCTCCACACCGATCTTCATGTCGCGACGCAGCTTCGTCGTGATGATGTCCAGGTGAAGCTCGCCCATCCCCGAGATGATCGTCTGCTGAGTCTCGTCGTCGTACGTGTACCGGAACGACGGGTCCTCTCGCCGGATCGTCGACAACGCGTCCGACAGCTTCCGCTTGTCCTCCGTCGTCTTCGGCTCGATCGACATCGAGATCACCGGCTCGGGGAAGTGCATCCGCTCCAGGATGATCGGCTTGTCCTGGTCGCACAGCGTGTCGCCCGTGTACGAGTCCTTGATCCCCACCACCGCCACGATGTTCCCCGCCGTCACCTCCTCCAGAGGCAGCCGGTTCTGCGCGTGCATCTCGAAGATCCGCGACGCGTTCTCACGCTTCCCGTTCCCCGGGTTCAGCAGCCGCGTCCCCTTCGACAACCGCCCCGAGTACACCCGCATGTACGTCAGGTCCCCGTGCTGGTCCGACACCACCTTGAACACCAACGCCGAGAACGGCGCGTCCGGGTCGTGCGGCCTCGTCAGCTTCACGTCCTTGTCCTGCGGGTCCGTCCCCTCCACGTCCGACCGGTCCGTCGGGCACGGCAGGAAATCGATCACCGCGTCCAACAACGCCTGGATCCCGATGTTCCGAAGCGCCGCCCCGCACAGCACCGGGTTGCACTTGCGGTCGATCACCCCGCGACGCAGAGACCCGCGGATCTCCGCCTCCGTCAGCGGCTGCTCCTGCAGGTACTTGTCCATCAGAGACTCGTCCATCTCCGCGGCCTTCTCTTCCAGCGTGTGACGCCACGCCTTCGCCGTCTCCGCGAACTCCTCGGGGATCGCCGTCTCCCGCACCACCTCGCCCTTGTCGCCCTCGAAGAAGAACGCTCGCATCGTGATCAGGTCGATGATGCCCTTGTGCTCGGGGCCCGTCCCCATCGGGTACTGGATCGCGATCGCGTTCGCCCCCAGACGCGTCTTGATCGTCTCGAACGAGAAATCAAACGACGCCCCCAGCTTGTCCATCTTGTTGATAAAGCACAGCCGCGGCACACGGTACCGGTCCGCCTGACGCCACACCGTCTCCGACTGCGCCTCCACCCCTTCCTTCCCGTCGAACACCGCCACCGCCCCGTCCAGCACACGCAGCGAACGCTCCACCTCGATCGTAAAGTCCACGTGCCCCGGCGTGTCGATCAGGTTGATCTTGTAATCCCGCCCGTTGTGCGTCCACGGGCACGTCGTCGCCGCCGACTGGATCGTGATCCCGCGCTCCTGCTCGTCCTGCAGGAAGTCCATCGTCGCCGTCCCCTCGTGCACCTCCCCCATCTTGTAGTTCTTCCCCGTGTAGTACAGAATCCGCTCGGAGACGGTCGTCTTCCCGGCGTCGATGTGGGCGCAGATGCCGATGTTGCGGAGGTGCGTCAGGTCAGCGGGCATGGTCAGTCCTTTGCGGGTAACTCGCCCCGCCACGCGGGGCCCTGGGTGCGGGTTGCTCGAAGAGAGCCATCCTCCTCGGGGTGGCGCCCTTCCGTTGGTCTGTTCGGTGAGGCACGGACGGTTCGGACGACGTGATCCAGCGTCGGATGGTGGCTAAGGGGAGTTGTCGTCGTCCTCATCCATGGTTCTGATCGGTACCCGTTCGGCATCGCCGCTCGCGGCGGGCAACGCGCGGGGCAGTCCGGCTTGCCTGATCAAACGGAACAGAATGCTAGCGTCGGCCCACGTTGAATCAAGACCCCCAAGACGCCGCCCTTACCCGCCCACCGCCAACGCCCGCAGCCGATCCGCCACCCCGACCGGCAGCCGCTTGATCGGGTCCAGCCTCAGGTTCTCGTCCAGCCTCAGCCCCACCAACGCCCACCGGGCCGCCGCCGCTCGGTCACCACGCCCCGCCGCCAGGATCGCCAGTTTCGCCGGGTGCGACGCCGAGTACGGGTCCAGCGCGTGCGCCGCCTGCAGCGCACGCTCCACCTCGTCCTCGCCCGCCGTGAGCCCGGGCTCGATCGTCGCCAGCGCCTCCACCAGCGTCGCGTACCACGCCGCCGACACCGACGCCCGCCGCTCCCCGCCGCGAGGCCCCGCCAACCGAAGCGCCTCGAGCGCCAGCTCACGCCTCGTCGCAAAGCCCACCGCCCCGGGCGGCACGTCCCGCCGAAGAAGCTCCACCGCCATCCGCGACGCCGCCTCACGCGTCGGGAAATGCGCCGGCATCCGCTCCGACGCGATCCGCAGCGCCGGGAACGACGCCACCGCCGCCTGCGTCAGCGCCCGGTGGAACGACGCCGCCATCACCTCGGGGCTCGCGCCCAGGCTCAAGTTCAGCGTCCTCGCCAGATCACGCTCCACGCGCCGACGCTCCTCGGGATCCGCCCCCGCCTCGCTCGCCCCCCGCGCCCGCGCCAAAAGGTTCGTGTACTCCGCCGGCGCCGACGCCGCCTCCACCAGCGCCCGCTCCCACCCCACCACTCGCGCCGCCAGCCCCGCCGACGACCCGACATACACCCCCGCCGCGATCACCCCCAACCACGGCACACCCGCACCCCGCCCCCCGCCCGACGCCACGCCCTCAGCCCTCTCCTCCCACCGCGACGACGCCAAGCCCAGCAACGCGAAAAACCACGGCGACGACGACGGCATCACCGGCGCCAGATCAAACAACCCCAGCATCATCAATGGCACCCCGCCCGCCGCCAACCCCGCCGCCAGCACCCAAGGCCTCACCTCGCCCACACGCATCACCGCCACACCAAGAACCGCCGCACCCAGCAGCCCGCCCACACGCGCCGCCGCCAGCTCGGGAGACCCTAGCGCCTGCTCGATCCGAACCCCCAACGCCGTCGCCAACCCAAGCCCCAGACACACCCACAGCCCGAGCCGCCCCAACCCCCCACGCCCCGCCGACAGCCCTCCCTCATCAGGACCGCGGCCCCCGCCCACCGCCGCCGCAAGGCTCGGGCCCAGCCGACACGCCATCACCACCACCAACGCCGCCCACGCCACGCCACCAAGCCCCAGCGTCGAGATGAAATCCAGGATCACGTTGTGCGGGCTCGTCACCTCCTCGGGGCTCAACGGGTTCTTCTCGATCAGGTACGCGTCCTTGAACCCGTCCGGGCCCGTCCCCATCGGCATCGACCTCGCCGCGATCCGCGCCGACGCCTCCGCGTACATCCACCGGAACCACACCGACCGCTCCTCGAGCCGCTCACCCGCCAGCCCGCGCACCACAACCCCCACCGGCACCGCCGCCATCAACGCCAGCGGCGCCACCCGCAACACCCACCCTCGCCCCACGCCCCGCCCCGCGACCATCACCACCCCAAGCACCACGCACCCCGCCGCCAGCGACGCGACCCCGCCCTTCGACCCCGCCAGCACCAGCGTGCCCAACGCCGCCACCGTCCCACCGACCAACGCCGCCCGGATCCACCCGCCGATCCCCCACGCGAGCACCGTCACCGCACCCAGCGCCACCGTCACCGCCACCGACACCGTCGCCAGAACGTTCGCCAGCCCGAACCACCCGCTCGCCTCCGGCTGCGACACCCGCCGCTCAAAGGCCAACGCGTTGGGAGACCCCACCTCCCACCCCTGCGCCGCCAGGAACATCTCGCGGTCCGCGCGGAACGCCGACAGCGTCCGCGGGTGCTCCACATACACCTGCACCACCGCCTTGCCCGCCAGGCACATCAACCCACCGAGCAACACCCCCGACGCCACCCCGCGCACCCGAGGCATCGACCCCGCGTGCGACAGCGACACCGCCGAGAACAGCCCGACCGTCCACGCCGAGCCCAACGCCAGGTCCTCCGGCGTCCTCGCCGCCGGCCTCAACCACAGGTGCCCCGCCACCGCCGCCACACCCGCCAGCAACAACGCCGTGTCCACCGTCCGCCGACGCGACGACGGGCTCACCGACAACAGCCCCAACGCCAGCACCACCGACACCCCGTCGATCCCCATCAACCACGCCGGCGTCAGCGACACCCGCGGCGCCGCGAGGATCATCGGGTCCGTGCTCCACCCGGGGAACAGGTCTATCGACACCATCGCACGGAACACGATCAGCACCGACAACCCGAGCGCCAGCCACGGCGCCGCCGACTCCCGCAGCGACCACGACACCATCAACGGCGCGGCCAGCGTTGACGAGCGAGCGCTCACGCCCAGACCGCTCATGCCTCCCCCGCCGGCGGGAGCGGCGACCGCCATTCGTACCACGCCAGAAGCACCAGCACCAGCACAAACTGCCCACCGACCACCCCAGCCTGCCACGGCCGCAACGACCCCAGCACCGTCCCGCTCAGCCCCGTCACCGCCGTCAATCCCCAGATCACCCTCACCGCGTCAGGCTTCGAGAGCCCGCGACGCACCAGCCGGTGCGACAGGTGGTCCGGGCTCGCCACCAGCGGGCTCGTCCCTCGCCACACCCGAACCGCCGACACCGTCACCAGGTCGTACAACGGCACCGCCAGGATCATCGCCGGCATGAACAACGCGTACCACGCCCCCGACACCACCGCGTCGGGCCTCCCCTCCGCCGAGCCCGCGTACGTCGTCCTCACCGTCAGGAACGCCAGCATAAAACCCAGCACCAACGACCCGCCGTCACCCATGAAAATCCGCGCCGGCGGGAGGTTGTACACCAGAAAACCCAGCGTCCCGCCGATCAACAACGCCAGCGACGCCCCCACGAACCACTGCCCCTGAAGCACCGACGCCGCCAGGAAGCACGACCCCGCGATCACCACCACCCCACCCGCCAGACCGTCCATGTTGTCGATGAAGTTCAACGCGTTCGTGATCGCCACGATCCACGCCACCGTCAGCACCACGCTCAGCCACGCGCCCCCCGCCGGGCCGTCCAGCATCGTCAAAAGCCTCGTGTCCGACCACAGCGTGATCCCCGCCGCCGCCGTCACCATCACCCCAAGTTTCACCCACGGGCCCAGCGCCCGCCGATCGTCGATCAACCCCACCACGTGCAGCACCACCAGGCACGCCAGCAGCATCGCCCCAAGCGCCGTCTGCCCGCGAACCCCGGGCAGGTGCGCCGCCGCCGACGACGACCACCCCCGCACCACTCCCTCCGGCACCACGTTCGCCGCCACCAACGCCCCCGCCAGCGGCAGCACGATCGACAGCACGATCGTCACCCCTCCCGTGTTCGGCACCCCCCGCAGCCGCTTCACGTGCCCGGGGCTCCCGGGAGAATCCAGCGCCCCCAGCCGCGCCGACACCCGGCCCACCGCCGGCGTCAAGGCCACCGACAACGCGAACGACACCGCCAGCAGCATCAATACAACCGTGATCACGCGACCAGTTTACTGGCCAACGCCCCGCCACGCCCCGGGCCCCACCGACCCACCAGCGACGTGATCACCAGCACCACCCCCATCGACGCGAACGACAACGCCCCGAGCCAGTACACCCGCAAAGGCCACGGGCCCAACGCGTCCAGGATCGTCGTCGTCCCAGGCCTCGACCGCCCCACGAACCCGTAGTTCCACTCAAAGTGAATGTTCAGCGGCATCACCAACGCCACGTACATCCCAAGCGACGCGCACGCCACCACATAATCCCTCGCCCCGGGCCGATAGTGCGGCACCGACAGCAGGTACAACGCCGACCCCACGATGATCGTGTGGCTCAGCCAGAAATACCAGAAATGAAGATGCCCAAGCCCAACCTGCACCGTCGGCGTCAGAAACGCCTGCGTGCACATCCCAAGCCCCCAGAACACCGTCACCGTCCGCAGCCACCGGTTCCCCGTCAGCACCGCCAGCCCGGCGAAAAACGCCACCAGGTCGCACACCTGCAGCGGTAGGTTGAAGTCCCACCGGAACGCCGGGTCAAAGAACCCGTAATACACAAACGCCCCAGACATCATCACCACCGACGCCCACCCCCACGACACCCGCAACACCCGCTCCCGCCCCGTCCCACGCCACCGACGACCCAGCACCGACGCCGCGATCATCAACCCGATCAGCGGCACCGCCACCAACGCGTGGAACACCGAGAACGGCTCAAACGTCCCCATCCAATCGACCGGCGACGCGGGCCCCGCCGATGCCATCACGGCTCCTCCCCCCCCGCCTCAGCGCTCGCCAACGGCCCGGGCGGTGGTGGGGGGGGCACCGCGGCCGTCCCCGTGGGACTCGAATCGTGGTGGGGAGCCTGACGGGGGGAACGGGGACTTGGGTGGGGGCTTGGGTGGGAGAGGTGTGGGGGGTGGGGGGGGGCTTTGGGGCCGGTCTCGTGCCGCAGCTGCCCGCACGCCGCCGAAATATCCCGCCCGCGAGACGCCCGGATGTGCGCGTTGATCCCCCGTTCCTTCAGCACCGCCTGGAACGCCCTCACGTCCTCGTCCGCCGGCCGCCCGAACGGCATCCCCTCGACCTCGTTGTACCGGATCAGGTTGATGTTCGCACGCACCGTCGACGCGATCTCCGCCAGCGCCCTCGCGTGCGACGGCCGGTCGTTCACCCCGCGCAACAGCGTGTACTCCAGCGTGATCTCACGCCCCGTCTTCTCGAACCACCGCTGGCACGACCTCAGCAACTCCTCGATCGTCGAATACTGCGCCCACGGGATCAGCCGCCGGCGGATCTCGTCCGTCGGCGCGTGCAGCGACAACGCCAGCGTCACCGGCAGTTCAAACTGCGCCGCCAGCCGGTCGATCGCCGCCGGCAGCCCCACCGTCGAGATCGTGATCTTCCGCGCCGAGATCCCCATCCCCCACGGCGACGCCAGCGTCCGGATCGCCGACGTCACGTTCGAAAAATTCGCCAGCGGCTCCCCCATCCCCATGAACACCACATTCGAGATCCTCGGCAACGCCCCGGGCTTCCCCGCCCCCCCCGCCGGCCTCGGGATCAGCGACCGCAACCGCCACACCTGCTCCACGATCCGCCCCGCCGAGAGATTCCCCTCGAGCCCACCAAGTCCCGACGCGCAAAACGTGCACCCCACCGGGCACCCGATCTGCGAACTGATGCACGCCGTCTGCCTCGCCTCCGTCGGGATCAGCACGCACTCGGTCTGACGCGACGGGTCATCCCCCTCCCCGCCACCCACCCCGGCCCCAAGCACCGGCAGCCTCACACCCTCCCCGCCCCCCGCCTCGGCCCCTCCCCTCCGCCCCGGCTCCCACTGGATCAGCAACTTCTGCGTCCCGTCAGACGCCACCTGGTGCCGCACCGTCCGTCCAGACAGAAACGTGAACCCGTCCGCCAGCCGCTCCCGGTCCGACGCCGAAAGGTTCGACATCTGGCCGGGGTCGATGACCCCCTTCGCGTACACCCAATCTAAAATCTGCTTCGCCCGGTACCCGGGGACCCGGTTCGTCTCGCACCACCTCGACAGGCTCTCGGGAGTCTGCGCAAAGATGTGCTCCCGATCGCCACCAGAAGACACGGCGGATGGATTCTGGTCGGCATCAGGCATGGGCGGGCTCGGCTCGGGCACGGGCACATAGTACGTTCTCCCGGGCATTGCCCGCCGGGGGATCGGCCCTATAGTTCCGCGTCGGAGCGACGGTTCGGCGTTCCGGGGCGGTATTCGGGCGTGCGCCCGGGCCGGTGTTGTTGATTCGAACGATCGTCCGTCCGGCCCACCGCCGGCGGACACAGAAGCGCCCTAGGGCGGCCTGGCCCGCGTCCAACAACCGCGGGTCCCGGACTCCAGGCCGTCGGTGTCGCTGCACAAAGGACGGTGTCACGTGGCCAATACCCTGGTTCAGGACCTGATCGAGGCGGGCATCCACTTCGGCCAGCGCGCCAGCAACTGGAACCCGAAGATGCAGCCGTTCATCTACGGCAAGCGCAACGGGATCCACATCATCGACATCAAGGAAACCCTCAAGGGCCTCCTCCTCGCCAAGAAGTACATCGCCCGCTGCGTCACCACCGGCAAGGACGTCTGCTTCGTCGGCACCAAGCGCCAGGCCAAGGCCGTCATCGAAACCCACGTCCCCGGTGTCAAGCAGCACTGGGTCACCGAACGCTGGCTCGGCGGCACCCTCACCAACTTCCGCACCATCCGCACACGCCTCAAGCGCCTCGAAGAACTCGAAGCCATCCAGGCCAACGACAACTTCGCCTCCTACTCCAAAAAGATGGAGAGCCAGCTCCGCCGTGAAATGAACAAGATCAAGCGGAACCTCGACGGCCTCCGCAAGATGGACAAGCTCCCCGGCGCCATGGTCGTCATCGACGTCCGACACGAAGTCACCGCCCTCCGCGAGGCCCGCAAGCTCGGCATCCCCACCATCTGCCTCATCGACACCGACGCCGACCCCGAACTCGCCGACATCCCCATCCCCGGCAACGACGACAGCATGCGATCCATCGACGTCGTCGTCCGCGAGCTCTGCCTCGCCGTCGCCGAGGGCCTCCAGGAACGCGAAACCACCAAGGCCGGCGACGCCGCCCAGGGCGACGCGGGCTCCGCCGGGGGCGAACGCCCGCGACGCAGCACCCGCTCCCAGTACCGCCGTGACGACGCCGCCGCCGGCGACGCCCCGGCCGGCGAGGGCGCCGCCGCCACGACCACCACCGCCGAGTAAGCCCCGTCGGGGCCGACCGCCGGAACCAGATTCTCGCCCGATATGGAGCTCGGCCCCGACGTGGGGCCAAGACCACGGGACATCGGACACCAGCCACCGGGGGGCGGGCACAACGCGGAGTGAAGGACAATGGCCTACGAGCCCAACGCCAAGGACGTGATGCTGCTCCGGAATAAAACCGGGCTGCCCATGATGAACTGCAAAGCCGCCCTCGTCGAAGCCCAGGGCAACGTCGACACCGCCGAAGAGCTGCTCCGCAAGCAGCTCAAGGGCAAGATGGATACCAAGACCGACCGCGCCGCCGGCGAAGGCCGCATCGCCGTCGCCATCACCCGTGAGGCCGCCTCCATCGTCGAGATCCGCGCCGAGACCGACTTCACCGCCAAAAACGAGAAGTTCGTCGCCGCCTGCCAGAAGTGCGCCGAGGCCATCATCCAGGACCGCGCCGGAGACGTCCCCGCCTCCGACCGCGTCAAGGCCCTCGTCGACGAGGTCCGCATCTCCACCGGCGAGAACGCCAGCTACGCCCGCGGGCACAAACTCATCCAGGACTCCGGCTCCGGCATGTTCGGCAGCTACGTCCACCACGACGGCAAGACCGGCGTCCTCGTCCAGGCCGAGGGCGACGTCACCGAAGAGACCCTCCGCAAGGTCTGCATGCACATCACCGCCGCCGTCCCCCGCCCCATGGGCATCACCGCCCAGGACATCCCCGCCAACCTCGTCGAGAAGGAACGCAAGTTCCGCATCGACCAGGCCATGGAGAGCGGAAAGCCCAAGGACATCGCCGAGAAAATGGTCGAGGGCGCCATGCGCAAGTTCTTCGAAGAGGTCGCCCTCCTCGAACAACCCTTCATCATGGACCCCACCAAAAAGGTCAAGGACATCCTCGGGCCCAAGGTCCGCGTCGTCGCCTTCCTCCGCTGGGCCGTCGGCGAACCCACCACCTGAGCCTCGACACAACCGATCGTCCCCCGGTCCACGGCTCCTCCCACCGGCCGACCACGCCCCGCGCCCCCGCCACTCCGCGAGGGTCCGCGATCTCCTCGCACTCGCCCGCCGCCGATCCCCGTGGCTCCTGCGCCCGCACGCGGCGCACGCCGTCTCTTCCCTTTGTCGATGCGCCAGCGCTCCCTTAGCGCCGTCTTGACGCAGCCCCGAGCACGGCGGCGTTTACTTGTCCCGCTCGAATCGGGTTCATAGGAGATCCCGCCGGGCGAGTCTGTTCAACACGGAGAGAAAGACATGAAGACGATCCTTGCCGTGGCCACCCTGGCCCTCACCGCGGGCGCCGCCGCCGGCGACATCATCACCCAGTGGGACTTCAACGGGCCCCGCGCGGGCAAGAACCTCACCGCCCCCGCCACCTCCATCGGCCTGGGCTCCGCCTCCCTCGTCGGCGGCACCACCGCCGCCTGGGCCGCCGGAAGCCCCAACGACCCCGCCGTCACCGACGACGACCGCTGGAATACCACCACCTACGCCGCCCAAGGCACCGGCAGCGGCACCCGCGGCGTCGAGTACGCCGTCTCCACCGTCGGCTACACCAACATCTCCTTCACCGCCGATATCCGCAACTCCAACACCTCCTCCCGCTGGATCGAGATCCTCGCCGCCTACGACGGCGTCAACTTCGTCTCCGTCGGCACCTTCAACGCCACCGCCGGCGACCAGTGGAACACCCGTTCCGTCATCCTCGGCGCCGCCGCCGACAACAACGCCAGCCTCCGCATCCAGGTCGTCGCCATCTTCGACCCCGCCGCCGGCGCCTACACCGCCGCCAACCCCACCGGCACCTACGCCACCTCCGGAACCATCGGCTACGACCTCGTCACCTTCGAGGGCACCCTCATCCCGACCCCCGGCGCCGCCGCCCTCATGGCCCTCGGCGGCCTCGTCGCCGCCCGCCGCCGCCGCTGAGCCCAGCCCACGCGGTTCACCTCAGCGCACCCCGACTCCCCTGAGTCACGCGCACACACACACAAGGCCCGGGACGCTTCCGTCCCGGGCCTTTGTCTTTCCCTTGATTCACCGACCCCGCCCGCCTTCACGGCGTCGACACGCCCGCCGCCCGGCCCAGGCCCACCAACCGCTCCACCGCCGCGGCCCCGGGGTCCGACGCCCCGGCCAGCATCACCCCCAACACACCGTCCCCGCCGGGGAACAACAGCCGTCCGAACTCGTCAAACCGGACCTCCCGCGACGACACCCCGTACGTCATGAAGCCCCCCGCCGCCGCCGCAGGAAGAAGCCCCGATGCCAGCCCCAGCGTCGAGCCCGCCGTCACCAGGATCGACGCGTCCGCCGAACGCGTCAGCGTCAAATCCGCCCCACGCCAGTACGCCAGCGTCACCGACGGGACCGCGCCCTTCACCAGGTCTTGGAACGGCGGCACCACCAGCCCCGGCTCCCGCGCCGGGTCCGACGGCGACCGAAGCCCGTTCGCGATCGCCGAGCCCGTCATCGTCAGCAGCGTGTACCCGTCACGAAGCGTCCGCGTGGTGTCGGTGTATTCCACATAAATCGGCGCCCCGCCCGCGTCCTTGACCGCCCCGGCCACCGCCGCCACCGACCCCAGACCCGCGTCCCCCTTCCCCGAGACCTGCCGCACCGCGCCGATCACCGCCTGCGGCGTCAGCCCCGCGATCAGCCACCGGTCCGTCGCCGCCCACGTCACCTCCAACGGCACCGGAACCCCCTGGAAACGCACCGAGAACATCTGGGCCCCCTCGTGCGTCCAAGGCGTCACCCGCGGGTACCGGTGGAACTCCCCGAGCATCTCCGGGCTCGCCAGCATGCTGTTCGCGAACGCGATCAACTTCTGGTGCGCCGCCAGCAGCCTCGCCCGGTCCTTGAACGTCACCATCAGCACCGCCGAGCCCAGCCCGCCCCCGCCCGTCGAGTCCGAGAGATACCCCGCCACCGTCCCGCCCAGCGAATCCAGCAGGTCGTACTTGAAATCAACCCCCGTCGCCACGCGGAACTGGTCCAACGCCTCCGACAGCATCGGCTGCTGCGTCTGCACCAGGTCCAGCAGATCGATCAGCGGCGTCAAATCCGCCCTCATCACATGCGCGTGCACCGCGTCCGCGGGCACCGCACGCAAATCCTCCGCCGTCAGCCCCTCCGTCGGGAGCCTCAACCCGTTCTTGTACCGGTCCGCGTTCTCCAGCACCACCCGCGTGAGCGCGCGCGTCGGCGACGCCGCCGGCGTCACCCCGTGCTCGAACGACAGCTTCATCGCCCCGGGACCGATCAGCCCGCGACGCTGAACCTGCACAAAAACCTCCCGCGCCTGCGGCACCGTCGCCCCGCCCATCGCCATCACCGTCTGCTGGATCGGCGTCAACTGCTCAAAGTCCATCCGGCCACGCACCAGCGTCCTCGAATCCGCGATCGTCGCCGCGGGGAGGAACGAGAACGCACGCTCGATATCCGAAAACGTCCCCACGATCGCCTGGTACTTCGGGCCCGACGCCGTCTGCCTGGGCCCAAAGATCAGCGTCCCCCCGGGGCCCGCGTCCATCTCGCTCAGCCCCGGCATGTCCGCCGAATCCACGAGCGGCGCCCCGCCCTCCCGCAGCAGCCGCGTGATCATCCGGTGGTCCTGCGTCGCCGTGTTCAGGTCCGCGTGGTCGATCGACACCGCCACCCCGTACCCGAACAACCCGCCCGTCGGCTCCCCGGGCGTGTACGTCACCGCCATCCGCGCGGGCCTCGACATCGACCGCAGCATCATCTCCGCCAGCGCGATCGGCTCCCGCTCCGCCCCGACCTCAAACGGCAGCTCCCGCAGTCGCTCCGGAAGACGCTCCAACGCGCCCCGCAGCGCCGCGTCCTTCGGGCTCGACGCGAACGCCGCCAGCCCCGCGTGCTCCGCCACCAGCACCGGGCGGGGCTGCCCCTCCGTCTGCCCCAGCACGGAACCGACCAAGGAAGCGGTCAGAAATACGGCGGTCGTTGTCGTTCGCATCGTCGGTGCTCCAGATCCCCCCCGAATCCCTCCCGGCCCCCCGCGGGGCGGATTCAGTGATGTTATGTCCCGGGGCGGTACCATGACGGCGTGGTCCCCAACGCCCAGCGTGTGCTCCTCATCCGCCCCAGCGCCCTGGGCGACGTCTGCCGCTCCGTCCCGGTATTGGTAAGCCTCAGGGCCGCGTTTCAAGACGCCCGCATCGACTGGCTCGTCCGACACGAGTTCGCCCCCGCCGTCGCCGCCCACCCCGCCCTGAGCCGTGTCGTCTCTTTCGAACGCGGCGCCCTGGGACGTTCCCTCGCCTCGCTCCGCGTCGGGCCCACCCTCGAGTTCCTCAAGTCCCTCCGCCGTGAACGATACTCCACCGTCGTCGACGCCCAGGGCCTCGCCCGCAGCGGCCTCTTCGCCTGGGCCACCGCCGCCCCCCGCCGCGCCGGGTTCGCCGACGCCCGCGAACTCGGGTGGATCGGCCTCAACGAGCGACACCGCCTCCCCCGCGGGCTCCACGCCGTCGACCGCATGCTCGCCCTCGTCCACGCCATGGGCATCACCCCCATCCACGACATGCGCCTCTACACCCCAAAGCCCGACCTCGACGCCTTCCACGCCGACCCACACCTCGCCGGCCGCCGCTACGCACTCCTCGCCCCGGGCAGCCGGTGGCCCGGCAAACGCTGGCCTCCCGACCGCTTCGCCGACCTCGCACAACGCTCCCTCGAGATGGGCCTCGACGCCGTTGTCGTCGTCGGCTCGCCGGGCGAGCGTGACGCCATGGCCCCGCTCCTCGACCTCGCCCGGCGAGAGCCCCGCCTCATCGACCGCGTCGGACGGACCTCCGTCGGCGGCCTCATGGCCCTCATCCAGCACGCCGCCGTCGTCGTCGCCAACGATTCCGCCGCCGTCCACATCGCCGTCGGCTTCGACCGCCCACTCGTCGCCCTCTACGGGCCCACACGCGTCGACCTCGTCGGGCCATACCGCCGAGACGCCGACGTCATCCAGCACGCCCGCCCAGGCGACCGCCTCGACCACAAGGACGAAACCGCCGGCCGCGCCATGATGGAACGCATCCAGACCGCCGAGGTCGCCGACCGTGTCGACCGCGTCCGCGATCGTTCTCCTCACGGCCCCGCCGGCGACCAGAACCGAAGCCCCGGCTGAACCACCGCCCGCAGCGCCACACCCTCCGCCTCCACCGCAAGCACCGTCCCCGCCGCCGAGTGGTCCGACCTCACCGCCGCGAACGCCACCGCCGACGACCCCAGCATCGGGCTCAGCGTGCTCGACGTCACCGCCCCCACAACCGAACCCGCCGAACCCAAAGGCTCGGGCGCCCCGGGCGATCCCGCCGGCACCGCCCGCACCGGGCTCCCCGCCTCCGGAAGCAGCGGCATCACCACCGCCCCCTCGTCCACGCCGCCGGCCCGCGCCGCCGTCCGACGCTCGACCCGCAACGCCACCACCACCTGCTTGGGCTTCCCCAGGTTGTGAAGCCTCGCCACGATCTCCTGCCCGAGGTAGCACCCCTTCGTAAACGACACCCGCTCGCGCAGAATCCCCGTCTCGTTGGGCAGGTTGTCGGGGCCGAAATCAATGTTGAAAAGCGGCGTCCCCGCCTCGATCCTCGCCGTGTTGAACGCCCTCCACCCCCCGCGACGCGCCACCGCCACGCCCCGGTCGTCCCTCACGCCCAGCAACGCGTCGTACACCGCCGCCGCGTCCCCGGGGCGAACCCGAACCTCGTACCCCGACTCCCCCGTCGGGTCGTCCCGCTCGACCAGCACCCCCGCGCCCGCGATCGTCGCCCACCCCGCCGACCCGGGCGAGAGCGCCGCGAGCGACGGGTCCCCCGCCGCCCCTGAGACCACCGCCCCCGCCCTCGGCCCGTGCACCGACAGGCTCGCCCACTCGCCCGTCACGTCGCGCACGGCACAATCCTCCGTGATGATGTACCCGCCCAGCGTCGCGACCGTCTCACCCGCCGCGTGCGCGTCCACGTCCGCCAGCACCACGTCGGGCAGCACAATCAGCCTCAGGTCCGCCGTGATCCGACCCTTCCGGTTCAGCCAGAACGCCTTGTGCGACGTGTACGCCGCGGGCGCCCGAAACTCCTGCGTCACCATCCGGTTGAGAAAGTCGATCCGGTCCGGCCCGCCGATCTCGAGCGTCGCCCGGTGCGGCTGATCCAACACCACCGCCGACGTCCGCAGCGCCGCGTACTCCAGCCCCACCCCGTCGAACGTATCGACCATCTCGACCGTGACGCCGCCGATCGCCGGCCCGTACGCCGACATCATCGCCTGCTCCTCCACGTGCCGAGACCACAACGGGCTCACCAAGGGCATGCCGCCTCCTCACCGCTCGCCGGCCGGCCCCATCGCCCTCGCCACGCCCGCCGACGATCCCGATGCAACGCCCGGAGCGGCCGTGTCTGCGGTGGTGCTGGTGGTGGGGGTGGGGGTCGGGGGGGTGGTGGGGGGCTCCCACCCGCCGCCGAGCGATTTGTACAACGCGATCGCCGCCGTCGTGTACTGGAGCTTCGCCAGCACGAGCTGGTCCTGCGATTCGTACAGCCGCCGCTGATTGTCCAGCACATACGACAGGTCGCGCAGCCCGGGCCGGTACAGCGCGTCGGCCAGCTCCACCGCACGCCGGTCCGCCTCCGCCGCCTGAGCCAGCTCGTCCGCCCGCCGCTGCTGGTGCACCAGGTCCGCGATCGCGTCTTCCGTCTCCGCGAACGCCGACAGCACCGCGCTCCGGTACGCCAGCAGCGCCTGCTCCATCCGCGCGTCCGCCGCGTCGATGTTCGCCCGCGTCCGGCCCGCGTCGAACACGTTCCACCGCACCGACGGCCCGAACGAGAAATACCGCGAGTCCGCGTCGTACAGGTCCCCCGGGTTCGCCGCCTCCACGCCCACCGACGCCCCCAGCGTCACCCGCGGGTACAGGTCCGCCGTCACCACCCCGATCCGCGCCGACGACGCCGCCAGCTGGCGCTCCGCACGCCTCAGGTCCGGCCGACGCAGCAGCAACTCCGACGGCAGCCCCGTCTCGATCGCCTCCGGCGGCGTGGGGATCGGCCCCGCCCCCCCCAACCGCTCACGCAGCGACCGCGGGTGCGCCGCCAGCAGCACCGCCAGGCGGTGCGACGCCTGCGCCTCCTGCGCCTCGAACACCGGGATGTTCGCCCGACGCGTCGCCAGCTCCGCCCTCGCCTGCGCCACGTCCAGCTCCGCCGTCAGCCCCGCCTCCGCCCTCGCCCGCGCCAGCCTCAGCGATTCCTCGCGGATCGACACCGCGTCACGCGCCACCACCAGCCTCTGCTGCGACGCCCGCAGCCCCGCGTACGCCGACGCCACCTCCGCCGCCAGGATCACCTTCGCGTCCAGCGCCGCCTCCTCCGCCGCCGCCACCTCCGCGTCCGCCGCCTCCACCCCGCGACGCACCCGGCCCCACAAGTCCAGCTCCCACGACGCGTCGATCCCCGCCGTGTACGAATCGTCCACGTCGCTCCCCCCGAACCGCCCCTGCGGCGTCGTCTCGCTCCGACGCGAACGCGCGAACGACGCCAACGCGTCCAGCGTCGGCCACTGCTCCGACGACGCCACCCCACGCAGCGCCCTCGCCTCCGCCACACGCGCCAGCGACGCCTTGAGGTCCAGGTTCTCCCGCACCGCGTCGTCGATCAGCGACGACAGCACCGGGTCGTTGAACCGGTCCCACCACCGCGACAGCTCCGCCGGAGACCCCGGCCTCGTCACCGTCCGCACGCCCTCCGACGACCCGAACGACTCGGGCGACGAGACCTCCGGCCTCGCATACTCCGGGCCCACCGTGCACGCCGGGATCGTCGTCATCCCCGCGGCCAACAGCACAGACATCGCAGCGTTCGACTTCGTCATCGCGTGGCTCCGCTCCAAAATGCCCCACACCGTATGGGCCCAGTGACCCGGCCGACGGCCGAGTCGGATGTTCAGGAAAGGTCCATTCAACGCTCATCGTGATTCGGGGACAATGGGGGGGGACGGGTCGGCAAAGGGCCGAGGCGCATCCCGCCGCGGCGCCTCGATGTACACGTCCATCTGCTGGCCCACGTACACCGGGAAATCCACGCGGTCCAGCGTGAACAGCACCTGCAGCACCCGCGTATCCACCCGCTCCGTGCTGTCCCCCGTCAGCGACCGCTTCGGGATGATGTACGGCTCAAACCGCAGGAACCGCAGCGACGCCTTGAACCTCGGGTTCCCCCGCAGGAACGCCTCCGCCGGCGAACCCGGCACCACTCGCCACGCCTCGTGCTCGTCGATGTCCGTCCTCACCACCAGCGGCGTGGTCACCCCCAGCACCACCAGCGGCGTCGACATCGGTCCCGCCGGCGCGAACTCCCCGGGCCTCGTGTTCACCTGGAGCACCGTCGCCCCCATCGGCGCCCGCACCGTCCGCCGGTCCACCTCCACCCGCGCCGCGTTCAGCATCGCCTCCGCCGCACCGACCTCCGCCCGCGCCGCCTCGGCCTCGGCCCGGGCCGCCCGCGCCGCCGCCCTCGCCGAGTCCACCCGCGCCCTCGCCTGCTCCACGTCCGGCCCGAACGCACCCGCCATCAGCAACGCCAGGTCCGCCTCCGCCTGATCGAGCGTCGCCCGCGCCGCGTCCGCCGCGAACCGGCGCTGCGTGATCGTGTCCCGGCTCACCGCCCGCTCATCGCCCACCGCCTCCCACCGTTCCAACTGCGCCCGCGCGTCGTCCGCCGCCGCCCTCGCCTGCGCCACCCGCGCCCGCGCCGGGGGCACCGATTCCTCCCGCGGCAGCGCCGCCAGCCTCGCCACCTCCCGCTCCGCCACCTCCACGTCCGCCTCGCGCACCCCCGCCTGCGCCTCACGCACCGCCAGCGACGCACGCCTCAGCTCCACCGTCGCCGCCGCCGACGCCACCGCCGCCATCGCGTCCCGGTCGTCGATCGTGAACAGCACGTCCCCGGCACTCACCACGTCCCCCGCCTTCACCGCCACCCGCGTCACCACCCCGGGGCTGTGCGCGCCCACCGCGATGTTCTGCGACGCCGGCTCCACCAGACCCGACCCCGCCACGAACGACGCGTACGAGGCCCGCGGCGGCTCCTCCAGCGGGGGCTGCGCCTCGGGCGGCCGGCTCCCGCTCACCACCGAATACACCGCGAAACTCACCCCCGCGATCGCCAGCAACGGGATCGCGTACACCCGGATATACCCCCGGCGTGAAACCCGGCTCTCGGCGTGGTGTGCGTGGGTCATCGGTTCGGCTCCCTTACGGTCAAAGGCGAGAGGTCACGGGCGTGGGGTCACAGGTCCTTGGCGTGCGTGACGATCTTGTCGATCTGACCGTCGTCCATGTGCGCGATCCGGTCCGCGTACTCGAAAATCCGCGAGTCGTGCGTCACGACGATCAGCGTCGTCCCACGCTCCGACGTCGCCCCCTTGAGCATCTCCATCACCTTCATCCCCGTGTGGTGGTCCA
The DNA here is from genome assembly GCA_015200025.1 of Phycisphaeraceae bacterium. GTDB lineage: Bacteria > Planctomycetota > Phycisphaerae > Phycisphaerales > UBA1924 > UBA2396. Next base: position 3,528,691 of record CP054186.1, read on the forward strand.
GCGCGCTCGTCGGCTCGTCGCACACGATCAGCCTCGGGCGGTGGATCAACGCCCGCGCGATCGCCACCCGCTGCTGCTGCCCGCCCGAGAGCTTCCCGGGCGTGTTGTCCGTCCGCTCCCCCAGCCCCACCGACGCCAGCACCCCGCGCGCCCGCTCCAGCGCTTCGCGCCGCGGGACGCCCTGGAGCAGCAAAGGCACCGCCGCGTTCTCCGCGATCGTCAGCGTCGGGATCAGGTTGAACGCCTGGAACACGAACCCGATGTTCGTGCCCCGGAAACGCGTCCGACCGCCCGACGAGAGCGACGCGAAGTCCGTCCCGAACACCGAGCACTCCCCCTGGTCCCGGTCGAGCACGCCCGCCACCACCGAGATCAGCGTCGTCTTCCCGCACCCCGACGGGCCCACCAGCATCAGGAGCTCCCCCTCGGGGATGTCCAGGTCCACCCCGCGCAGCGCCCTCACCCGCGCCGTCCCGCTCCCGTAATCCTTCGTCAGCCCGCGGCAGCGGACCGCCGGGGGGCGGTCGTGCGCGAGGGCCCGGGCCGGTGCGGCGGTGATGTCGTGGTGGGTGGTCATGGCGTGCCGGTGGGTTATCCCTTGAAGACCGTGGCGGGTTCGAGACGAACGACTTTGTGGCAGGCCAGGATCGCCGCGAGCATCGAGATCACGACCACCGCCGCCCCGGCGATCAGCAGCGTCTGCCAGATCAGCCGGAACGCCAGCGCCGTGCCCTGCATCGACGCGCCGAACCACGAGACCAGCCCCGACCCCAGCCCGAACCCCAGCACCGCGACCGTCAGCGCCTGCAGCAGGATCATCCCCAGCAGCGTCGAGTCGGTCGCCCCCATCGCCTTGAACGCGGCGAAGTACTTGAGGTTGTCCAGCGTGAAGTTGTAGAACATGAACCCGGTGATCGCCGTCCCGATGAAAAACCCCAGGGCGATCGCGATCCCGAAGTTGATCGGGATCCCCGTGTTCCGCAGGAAATAGAGCACCGTGGCCCAGCGGAACTGGTCCGCCGTGTACGCCCCCAGGCCCGTGTGCCGCGTGATCGTCGCGCACAACTCGCCGGGGTCGACCCCCTCGGCCGCCTTGACGAGCACGAACGAGAGGAGCTTGCGTTCGCGGGGCGCGAAGGTCGTCGCCCGCGAGTAGGTCGTGAAGATCGTCGGGAGGTTCTGGAACGTCCGCGTGATGTCGCAGATCCCCACGACCACCGCCCGGTGGTCGTTGAGCTCGAGCGTGTCGCCCACCGCCAGGGGCCTGGGCTTGCCCCCGGGCTCGGTCGGCGGGCGCGCCAGCCGCGTGTTCGCCGCGAACCGGTCCACGATCACCGCGTCGTCACGCCGGAGGTCCTCGAGCCGCCCGTGCACCATCCGGATGGGCCCGGCGACCAGCGTCGCGTCGTCGATCCCGAAAACGTTGCAGTTCTGGAACTGCCCGTTCTCCAGGCGGGCCCGGATGATCCCCTTGTAGAGCGGGACCGCCCACGCCACGCCCTCGACCCCGCGGACCCGGTTGAGCTCCGTCGCGGCCATGGGCTTGGTGTCGTCGATGTACTGCACCTTGGGGTCCATCACCCACACGTCCGCCGCGGGGATGTCCGAGATCGCCGAGTACGCCCGCGTCATGATCCCCACGAAGATCGACGATTGCTGGGTGATGACGAGCGAGGCGAGCGTCACGCCGAGGAGGATCCCGACGAACTTCGCCTTGTCGTTGATCAGCATCTGGAGGGCGACGAGGTACATGGGGGAGTGTTACGACTTGAAGACCGTGGCGGGTTCGAGCGCCTTGAGTTTCCGGATGCCGATGACCGCCGAGACCGCCGCGATCCCCACGACCGACACCGCGCCGAACACGAGCAGGTGCCAGGGGAGGAAGAACGCGAGCCCCTCGCCCACGGCGTGCCCGAAGAACGCCGCCGCCCCCGCGCCCAGCCCGTACCCGCACGCCGCCGCCGTCAGCGCCTGCACCGCGACCATGCCCGCCAGGCGCCGGTCGCTCGCGCCGATGGCCTTGAGCGCCGCGAAGTAGCGCAGGTTGTCGTTCACGAAGTTGTAGAACGTCTGCCCCGCGATGGCCGCCCCGACCATGAACCCCAGCAGGACCGCGATGGCGAAGTTGATCAGGATCCCCGTCTGCGTGAGGATGTAGACCGCTGTTTTCCAGGCGAACTGGTCCGACGTTCGGCAGGCCATCCCCGTCACGCCCGCGATCGACCGCTGCACGTGGGCGACCGACGCGCCGTCCCGGACCTTGACCAGGACGAACGTCAGCTGCCGACGAGTCCCCGGGCTGAACTGCTTGGCCCTCGAGAAGGTCGTGTAGAGCGTGGGGTCCCAGAAAAACCCGGGACGCTGGCGGTACACCGCGGAGACGACGCCGCGCCGCTCGTTGAGTTCCAGTTGATCCCCGATCATGAGCGGCCTTGACCCACCCCCGGGCGCCGAGACCGAGAGTTTGCCGGCGACGGCGGCGAGATCCACCGCGACGGCGGCCTCGTGGCGGAGGCTCTCGGGCGATCCCTCGGCGAAGTCCCCGGGCAGGCCCGTGAGGGTCGCGTCATCCACGCCGTTGAGGAGGCAGGTGCGCAGGGTCCCGTCGGGGAGCCTCAGTTGCGCGAAGGCGCGGTACATGGGGACGGCCCAGGCGACGCCCTCGACGCCGCGGACCCTCGCGAGCGTCGTCTCGAGCATCTGCTTGCCGTCGGAGTGGTGCTGCATCTGCGGGTCCATGACCCACAGGTCGGCCTGGGGGGTGTCCGCGACGAACTGGTAGGTGCGTGAGGCCAGCCCGAGGAAGATCGCCCCCTGCTGCGTGATGAGGAGGCTGGCGAAGGCCAGGCCCACGAGGATGCCGAAGTATTTGGCGCGGTCGCCGGTGAGCATGCGGAGGGCGATGAGGTTCATCGATCCCCCCCGGCCGCGCGTCCGGCCCCCGTGGTCCCGGGCTGGCGGAGCCCGGCGATCCCCGCGAGGGAGAACCGCAGGATGTGGTCGGTCAGTTTGGGGATCAGGTCCGGGGCGTCGAGGGCGCCGGGGAGGAGGCGGTGGGTGACGTGCCGGCAGTGGTGGTGGTGCAGGCACTGCCCGATCACGCTGGCCGCCGAGAGGATGACCCGGTCGTCCTCGGGGTCTGGCGCCGGCGGGCCGAGGAGGTCGGCGACGATCCCGCGGAGCAGGTCGAACTTGGGGCGGATGGTGCAATCGACCAGCCCGTCGAAGGCCGCTGTCGGTTCGACCATCTCGCGTGACATGAGCCGGGTGTGCCAGGAGGGCCGGCCCTTGTCGAAGAGTTTGTTGAGCATCCCGCGGATGAAGAGTTCGAGGCGGTCCTGGGGCGTTCCCGCGGCGTCGAGGATCGGGCGGTCGTGCTCGTCCGACCAGCACCGGGCCTGATCGAGGACGCGTCCGTACAACGCGGCCTTATCGCCGAAGTGGTAGTTGATCGCCGCGAGGTTGGCCCCGGCCCGTGCGCAGATCTCCCGGACGGTGGCGTCGCGGAACCCCCGCTCGGCGAAGACCTCGCCGGCGGCGTTGAGGATCCGTTGTTCGGTCTCGACGTGCGGTTCCATCGTGCCTCGCGTGCCCAGGGTCCGATTGGAGACTCAAACGTATGTTTCATACGCTTGTTCGTCAAGGCGGCGGGTGTCGGATTCAACGGTCGCCCCGTATATCCGGCGGCGGAGCGGGCGTGGGCGCACAGGGGCGAGGCTATCGGGCCGAAAAAGGGGGTGCCAGACGTGGACTAAACCCTTGTCGGGGATCGATTTAGGTCGATTCGAACCGGAAATTTCGGAAAAATCGTTCCCTGGGCTGGCCGTTCCGAAAACGCGTGGCACATTACCGGTGTCTTGTCTCTCTCTCCTCCTATGACTCGGCTGCGGGCGGAAACACGTAGCCGGGTTTACTGAGAAAGGCCGGGGAACTGGCCGATCTCGAACGGTGTCTTGTCTCTCTCTCCTATGACTCGCCCGCGGGCGGAAACACGCGAGCGAGTTTTTTCTTTTTTGGCCGGTTTGGGCGTTCCCCACTGATCTCGACCCCCTCCCCTCAAACGCCCCCCCACCAACGGTCCCCAGCCCTACCCCCACGTCCTACCCCGACCCCGATCCCCGTACCCACCACCATCCCTCTGCCGCCGTGTGGTAGTGTGCCCGGATGAGAGCAGACGGGCGATCAGGGCGGCGGCCTGGACCTCACACCTTTGGATTTTTGAGCCGGGGGCCTCTGGCCTTGGCCGCGGCGGGGCTCGATGAGCGCTGATCCGAGCGGGTCGACGTTTGGCCTCGCGGACTGGCTGGTGGTCGCGGGCTATTTCGCCCTGCTGGCGGGCTCGGGGGCGTATTTCGCGTGGCGGGCCCGGCGGCAACGTCTGGCGAACGCGGCGGACTACTTCACGGCGGGCCACGCGATGCCGGTGTGGGCGGTGGCGGTGTCGATCCTGGCGACGGCGCAGTCGGCGGCGACGTTCACGGGGGTGCCGGAGCAGTCGTACACGGGGAACCTGGCGTACCTGGCGACGAACCTGGGCGGGCTGGTGGCGGCGTTCATCCTCGCGGGGGTGTTCATCCCGGCGTACTACCGGCGGAACGTGACGACGCCGTACCAGTTACTGGAGACGCGGCTGGGTCGTGGGGCGAGGCTGGCGACGAGCTGGGCGTACATGATCGGTCGGGTGTTCGCGAGCGGGTCGCGGGTGTTCGTGGGGGCGATCCCCGTGTCGATCGCGCTGTTCGGGGACGCGGACGCGGGGCACATGGCGATCGCGGTGTCGGCGTTCATGGCGTTCGGGATCGTGTACACGCTGGCGGGCGGGATCACGAGCGTGATCTGGACGGACGTGCTGCAGGTGTGCGTGTACCTGGGTGCGGCGGTATTGGCGGTGGTGCTGCTGGCGTCAAGAGTGGAAGCGCCGTGGGGGGAGGTGCTCTCGGCGGTGCGGGAGGGCGGGCCCGGCGGGGCGTCGAAGCTCGAACTTTTCCCTTCGGGATTCAGGGACGACGGCACGTTCCACTGGGGGCAGTCGATCAACCTGGTCACGATCTTGACCGGGTTTGTGCTGCTGACCCTGGCGTCGCACGGGGCGGACCAGGACCTGGTGCAGCGGATGCTGACGACCAAGTCGGCGTCCCGGGGTTCGTGGTCGGTGATCAGCGGGGTGCTGGTGGGGATCCCGGCGGTGGCGTTGTTCCTGGTGTGGGGGCTGCTGCTGTGGGTGCTGTACCAGAGGCCGGAGTTGATGTCGCGTCCGCCGGCGGTGGTGCCGAAATCGAGCGACGTGGTGGTGCTGACGTACATCCTGCACGAGCTGCCGGCGGGGGCGGCGGGGCTGATGATCGCCGGGGTGATGGCGGCGGGCCCGGCGGGGATCAACGCGGGGCTCAACAGCATGGCGAGCACGTTCGTCACGGACGTGTACCGGCACCGCGTCCCGGGCCGGAGCGAGGCGCACTACCTGCGGGTGTCGAGGCTGGCGGTGGTGGGGTGGGGGGTGGTGCTGGGGGCGTTCGCGCTGCTGTGCATCCCGTGGAAAGAGGCGGCGGGGCAGACGATCATTGATTTCGTGCTGGGCGTGATGAACTTCGCGTACGCGGGGCTGTTGGGCGTGTTCCTGACGGCGCTGTTCACGCGGCGCGGGAACAGCGTCAGCGCGGTGGCGGCGTTGGTGGCGGGGGCGCTGACGGTGCTGGCGATGAGGCCCGAGGTCTGGAGGTTGGCGGGGCGGTGGTGGACGGGCGACCCCGCGTTCGAGGCCGGGTTCTCGCTGGCGTGGCCGTGGCACCTGATCACGGCGTCGGCGGTGGCGACGGCGGTGTGCTGCCTGGGCCGGTCGCCCGCGTCGGCGAAGGAGGGCGGATCGTGAGCCGGATGAGCGATCCGGGTGATGCGATGCTGTCGCCCGCGCCGAGGCGGGTGGAGTTGCTCGGGGGGTCGGTGCCCGGGCCCGGGGGCACGCTGGGGTGGCGGGCGCCGATGGGGTTCGACGTCACGGCGTACCTGTCGGGGGTGGCGCGTGGGCAGAGGCGTGGGGTGGATCAGCCGGCGTGGTTGGAGTGCCGTCTCGATCCCAACCGGCCTCGGGACCCGAGGACGGCGCGGGGTCAGAGTTATCTGCTGAAGATCGGGCCGGCGCGTGCGGGCGAGCCGGTGTGCGTGATCACGGGCGGGACGACGGCGGGCCTTGGGCACGGCGTGTCGACGCTGGTGCAGGTGCTGTCCCGGTACGGGGCCGAGGTCCCCTCGCTGGCGATCTCCGACGAGCCGGCGTACCCCGTGCGCGGGGTGATGCTGGACGTGTCGCGGTGCCGGGTGCCGACGATGGAGGAACTGAGGCGGGTGGTGGACGCGGTGTCGGGGCTGAAGGGGAACCACCTGCAGTTGTACACGGAGCACACGTTCGCGTACGCGGATCACGCCGAGGTGTGGCGGGGCGCGGACCCGCTGACGGCGGGCGAGGTGCGCGAGCTGGACGCGTACGCGGCGTCGCGCGGGGTCGAGCTGGCGGCGAACCAGAACTGCTTCGGGCACCTGGCGCGGTGGCTCCGGCTCCCGAAGTATGCGCCGCTGGCGGAGACGCACGGCGAGTGGGTGTTCGACGTGTGGCCGAGGCGTGGGCCGTTCAGCCTGTGCCCGACGGACCCGGCGTCGGTGTCGTTCGTGCGTGGGCTGTTGGAGGAGCTGGTGCCGAACGTCAAGGGCCCGCTGGTGAACATCGGGTGCGACGAGACGTTCGACGTGGGGTGGGGTCGGAGCAAGGGGGAGGTGGCGCGGGTGGGCCGGGGGAGGGTGTACGCGGGGTTCGTGTCGGCGGTGGCGGGGGTGGTCAGGTCGCTGGGGAAGCGGGCGATGTTCTGGGGTGATATCGCGTTGTCGGATCCGTCGTGCCTCCGCGAGCTGCCCCCCGACCTGATCGGGCTGGCGTGGGGGTACGAGCCTTCGTCGGACTTCGAGCGGTGGTGCGAGGCTCTCGGCGGGGCGGGGCTGGCGCGGTGGGTTTGCCCGGGGACCAGCTCGTGGCGGTCGATCACCGGGCGGACCTCCGAGCGTCGCGGGAACATCGGGCGTGCGGCGCGGGCGGGCCTGGCCGGCGGGGCGGCGGGGTTTTTGATCTGCGACTGGGGCGATACGGGGCACCATCAGCCGTGGCCGATCGCGTGGCACGGGATCGCCGAGGGTCTGGCGACGGCGTGGAACCCGGACGCCGATCCCGACCCCGGGGCGTCGTGGTTCCAGACCGTGGGCCCGGCGGGCGAGGCGCTGGGCCCGTGGCTCGACGCCTTGGGCGACGCGGATGCGGAGTTGCGTCGGACGAGCCTGGCGTTGTCGCGTGCGGTGCCGCCGGGGGCTGCGCCCGTGCTGCTGAACCAGTCGGCGCTGTTCATCGACCTGTTCAAGACGTTGGACGAGCAGCGGGAGGTCGGGCGGGCGGAGGACTGGGCGCGGGCGCGGGAGAGGGTGGCGGGGCTGGCCTCGTCGATCCCCGCGGGGCTCGACGACCTGACGCGTCGCGAGCTGGGGCACACGCTGGCGTACGCGGCGTTCGCGGCGGAGCGGGGGCACGCGCGGCGGGTGGGGGGCGTGACTTCGGCGTGGCGCTGCGTGATGGCGGGTCGGGCGAGGGCGTTGGGCGAGGAGCACGCGTCGTTGTGGCGGGCGAGGTCGCGTGAGGGGGGCTTGGCGGAGAGTCTCGCGTACTTTGACGGGTACGCCGGGGGGTTTGGGTCATGAGCCCGTCTGAGGCCGGGGAGGAGCCGAGGATCGCGGTGGGGTGCATGTCGGGGACGAGCCTGGACGGGCTGGACGTGGCGGTGTTGGAGATCCGGGGGCGGGGGCTTGGGATGGTCCCGCGGCTCGTGCGTGGGGTGTCGGCGTCGCTGGGCCCGTTGGGGCTCGTGCTGCGGGGGATCGCCGAGCAGAGGCCGATGAGCGCCGGGGAGATGGCGCTGGCGTCGTTCGAGTTGGGGGAGTTGCACGCCCGGGCGGTCGTGGAGGCCCTCGGCGGGGGCCGCCCCGAGCTGGTGTGCGTCCACGGGCAAACGGTGTTCCACGCGCCGCCGGTGAGTTGGCAGATGATCAACCCCTGGCCGATCGTGCGGGCGACGGGCGCGCCCGTCGTGTTCGATCTGCGCGGGGCCGATGTTTCTCGCGGCGGGCGCGGGGCGCCGATCACACCGATCGCGGACGCGGTATGGCTCCGGGGGGTCCCCGGCGCGTGGGCGGCGGTGAACCTCGGGGGCTTCTGCAATGTCACGGTGGGTCGCGGGGGCGTCGTGGAGCGTGCCGGTGACGTGTCGGCGTGCAACCACGTGCTCGACGCGGTCGCCCGCGTGGGCATGCGTGTCCCGCACGACGAGGGCGGGCGCCGGGCGCTCGCGTCGGCCCCGGACCCGGCGATCGTCGGGCTGTTCGAGGGGGCGATGGAGGGTCAGCGTCGCGGCGGGCGGAGCCTGGGCACGGGGGACGAACTCGCGGGCGTGGTCGGGGAGGCGTTGTCGTCGCGGGACCCCGGGGTGGTGGCCGCCTCGGCGTGCGAGGCCCTGGGCGCGGTCATCGCGCGGGCGGTCGGTGGCGTGGGGGTGTTCTTGGCCGGCGGGGGCGCGAACCACGCGGCGTTGGTCGGGTCGATCACCCGCCGCGTCGCGCGTGCGGGCGGGGCGGTGTCGATGTACGACGAGGCCGGTCTGCCGGCGCGGTGGCGAGAGGCCGCGTGTTTCGCGGTTTTGGGTGCGTTGTGCCGGGACGGGGTGGCGATCACGTTGCCGTCGGTGACGGGCGTGGGCGCTCCGGCGCCGCTGGCGGGCGTGTGGGCGTATCCTGCGTCGGACGCCCCCCGAGGCGGCGCGCCCGCATGACGCATCCTCCGAACCAGCACGACCCGCTGCAACCGCCCGATCGTTCGTCGGCCGAGACGGAGCGTCGGAACCCGAAGTCGATGGGGTTGCACGGGCTGAGCGTCTCGGCGTGTGTGGCCCTGATCAACGAGGAGGACGCGGCGGTCCATGCCGCGGTTCGCGGGGCGTTGGGCGCGATCACTCGCTTCATCGAGGCCGCCGAGCCGGGGTTCGTGCGGGGTGGTCGGCTGATCTACGTCGGCGCGGGGACGAGCGGTCGTCTGGGCGTGCTGGACGCGAGCGAGGCGCCGCCGACGTTCTGCGTGGAGCCCGGGCGTGTGGTGGGGATCATCGCGGGTGGCGCGTCGGCGTTGACGCGGTCGAGCGAGGGGCTCGAGGACGACCCGAACGGGGCCGAGCCCGACCTGCGGGCGCTCTCGCTCACGGCGGACGACACGGTGCTGGGGGTGGCGGCGGGCGGGACGACGCCGTACGTGCTGGGGGCGATCTCGTTGGCACGGTCGCTGTCGCCCGGGGCGGTGACGGGGCTGTTGACCTGCGCGCGGGTGGACGCGGCGCGGGCGGGGGTGGGGGCGGGGCACGTGATGGAGGTGTTGTGCGGGCCGGAGGTGCTGACGGGCTCGACGCGGATGAAGGCGGGGACGGCGACGAAGATGGTGCTGAACATGATCTCGACGACGCTGATGGTGCGGGGCGGTCGGGTGTACGAGAACCTGATGGTGGACGTGAGGGCGACCAACGCGAAGCTGCGGGACCGTGCGGCGCGGATCGTGTCGGCGTTGACGGGGCTCACGCGCGCCGATGGCTTCGGGCTGCTGGATCGGGCGGGCGGGAGCGTCAAGGCCGCGGTGGTGATGCACCGGCTTGGGCTCTCGCGCGAGGGGGCGCAGGCGGCGCTGGACCGGGCGGGTGGGCGATTGGATGCGGCGCTGAGCGGGGGCGTCACGCCCTCAGGATCATGATGTAGACGGCGGCGAGGGCGAGGCCCAGCCACAGCGCCGCCCGGATCATCGGACCTGGACCGGCGTGAGGGCTGGGGTGGGGGTGGGGGTTGGCGGGCGCGATCAGTGAGAGGCGGGCGTCATCGCCGGCGGCCCCGTGGACCCCGCGGCGCGACCGGTCCTGGACGATGGCGATGACGAGGTTGGCGTCGAACTCGCGGAAGCCCATCCCGACGGCGCGGGCGATCAGGCTCCTGCGGTCCGCGGGGCGGAGCATCGCGCCGACCCCGAGCCGGCCGGCGACGTCGGACGCAAAAATGGCTCGGGCGTCCGCCGCCGGGAGGGCCGCGGCGAGGGCGTTCTCGGCCTCGACGCGTGACGCCGGGGTTCGGTCGGGCGTCCCGCCGGGGTTGACCAGCCTGAGGCGCACCGGGGGATGGTTGGACGGGCGTGTCATGCCGATACGGGCAGTGTGACGGCTATCCTGCGTTTGTCCAGCGATCCGCGCGGGAACCGGGCCCCGCGGGCGTCATAACCCTCACCCGGACGTCCGGCCCCGTTGGAGCCCCAGCCGCATGACGGACCCACGCCCCGAGGGAGCCCAGGCGACCACGGCCGGCACGATGCGCAGCCCGTGCGCCCCCGCCGAGGTCCTTCGGCGTCTGGCGGGGCTGAGCAAGCGCGGCAAACTGCCCGGCTTTGCGCCCGACGGGGAGCGCGGATTCCGCGCGTCCGTGTTCGGCGCGTACTTCGACTTCGAGCTCCTCGCGGATCTTCGTGCCCACGGCGAGGGCACGGTGCTGACGTGGCGGATCAGGGCCAAGGCGGCGGGGCCGGTGATTTTCGCCGCGGTGTGCGCGTTCACCGTGTGGCCCGGGGTGTGGCTGACGGACCGGCTGATCCCCGGCGAGTGGGGGTGGATCGAGACGTGGATCTGGTACATCCCGTTGACGGTGCTGCCGTTGCCCTGGGCGTGGCGGAAGGCGTGGCGTGCGTCGCGCGAGTCGGCGGTGACGCACGCGGCGGAGGTTGTGTCGCGGGTGCGCGGCGAGATCGATGGGAACGAGGGCGGGGTGGTCTAGGGCCGTTTCCGGATCGTGATCGACCCGTTGGAGGTCGAGATCGTGGAGGCCGGGCCCCCTGGCCAGACCGGGTTGCCTTTGCGGGCGGTGAACTCTTTGGGGCCGCCCGAGGGCTCGACGACCGTGATGGCGCCGTTGGAGGTCGACGGGGTGACGCTCCCGGCGAAGTCGCGTGGGACCGTGACGGTGACGGCGCCGTTGCTGGTCTTGAGCGAGAAGGCGCCCTGGCTGCCGTCGGGGATGTCGAGGGTGATGGCGCCGTTCGACGTGGTGGCCTCGAACGGGCCGGCGGCTCCCCGGATCTCGATCCGTCCGTTGGAGGTCTTCACGTTGACCGGTCCGGCGTGGGCCTGGACGTCGATGGCGCCGTTGGAGGTTCTGGCGGAGAGTGGGCCGGCGAGCCCGCCCGTGGTGATCGCCCCGTTGTGGGTTTCGAGGGTGACGCCGACGGCGTCGGGGATGAGGATCACGAGGTCGCAGCCCTCGGCGGAGCGTGGGCCGGTGGGCTCGGGCCAAAGGACACGGACGACGAGGTTGCCGAGGTCGTCGCGGTCGGCGTCGACCAGGACGGCGGAGAGGCGATCCCTGGAACGTGCGCGGATGGTGGCGTTGATCCTGACATTCTCCGACCCCTCGCCGGTCGCGGCCCGGGCGGTGAGCGCGCCGTTGTGGGTCTGGGCGTCGAGCCCCAGGCCCGGCCTGTGCGGGACCTCGACGGTGCGGCTCTCCTGATAGATGGTGGTCGTGCAGCCGGCGGAGAGCGCGAGGCCCAAGGCGAGCGCCGGCGTTCCCCATCGGGCGGTGTTCCGGACGAGCGAGGACAGCATGATCGAGGCTCCGTGGATCCCGGGGTGCTCGCCCCGGAGGGTCTTGTTCGGCCCGGCGTGAGCGTGCACGAATGGGGTGCGTGCGGGGTGCTGATTGGGAGAATACACGCGGGAGTTTCGCTACGCTTGGCGTCCGATCCGGCGAGGACGGAGCACGGCCCGGGACGACGGGCCCGAGGCGAGAGGGCGAGACCGATGGCCAGGAACGCGTTCGCAAGCCGTCTCGGGATGACCCCGGCCCCGGGATGGAGGCCCGGCGTGGTGCTGGGCCGGATCGCCCCGCGGGCTTGGCGGCTGCGCGACCCGCGGTGTCTCCACGATCCCATCCCTCCCTGCCCGGCGTTTGTGACGCCGCCCCGTGTGCTGCCGCCCGGCGAAGAGCCGTCGGCGTGGGGGCCCGTGGTGCGGGCCTCGTTCCGCGAGCTGGCGGGCCGGCGTGAGGTCCGGGTGGCGGTGGAGCCGGGGACCTCGCTCTACGGGACGGGGGAGCAGGCGGGGCCTCTGCTGAGGAACGGGACGCGCAAGGTGGCGTGGTGCACGGACGCGTTCGGGTATGGTCGGGAGAACCCGTCGCTGTACCAGGCGCACCCGTGGGTGTTGGGGGTTCGGGCGGACGGGTCGAGTTTCGGGGTGTTGGTCGAATCGACGTGGCGCACGGAGATGGACCTGTGCGTCAGCGACCCCCGCGCGATGGTGTTCCGGGTCGATGGGCCCAGCCCGGTGGTGACGGTGATCGAGGGTCGAGGGCCCAAGGACGTGGTCGCGTCGCTCGCGGCGTTGACGGGGACGATCGCGATGCCGCCGCGGTGGGCGCTGGGGTACCAGCAGAGCCGGTGGAGTTACGAACCGGCGTCGCGTGTGGAGGAGGTCGCGCGGGGGTTCCGCTCTCGGGGGCTGCCGTGCGACGTGATCTGGCTGGACATCGATTACATGGACCGTTTCCGGTGCTTTACGTGGGACGCGGAGAAGTTCCCCGACCCGTCGGGTTTGATGAAGGCGCTGCACGGGCTGGGGTTCAAGGGGGTGTGCATGATCGACCCGGGGCTGGCGGCGGACCCGGAGTACGCGGTGTACCGCGACGCGAAGCAGGCCGGGCACCTGGTGACGGGTCGGAGCCACGCGAAGGTGTCGAGCGTGGTGTCGGACGACCTGGCGAGCGCGTGGGGGCTTCGTCAGGTGGAAGCGCCCGCGGAATCGGGCGGGGTGTACCACGGGCGGGTGTGGCCCGGGGCGTGCGGGTTCCCGGATTTCACGCGGTCGGAGACGCGGTCGTGGTGGGCGGGGCTGTACAAGGGCTTCTTTGCCTCGGGGATCGACGGGGTGTGGAACGACATGAACGAGCCGGCGATTTTCGACGGCCCCGCGAAGACGATGCCGCTCGACAACCGGCACGCGGCGGACGCGGACCTGGGCGGGCCGGGCGATCACGCGAAGTACCACAACGTGTACGGGATGCAGATGATCCGTGCGACGCGTGAGGGGGTCGTGGCGGCGCGGCCCGAGAAGAGGCCGTTCGTGCTGACGCGTTCGAACTATCTCGGCGGGCACCGGTACGCGGCGACGTGGACGGGCGACAACCAGGCGCGGTGGGATCACCTGCGTTGGTCGGTGCCGATGGTGCTGAACCTGGGGCTGTCGGGGCAGCCGTTCTCGGGCCCGGACATCGGCGGGTTCTGCGGCCCGTCGACGGGGGCGATGTTCGCGGCGTGGATGGGTGTGGGGTGTTTGTTGCCGTTCGCGCGTGGGCACAAGATGAAGGAGTGGGGCGGCAAGCCGATGCCCGACCACGAGCCGTGGTCGTTCGGGGAGGATTCCGAGCGGGTGTGCCGGCGGGCGTTGGAGCGTCGGTACCGCTTGATGCCGTACCTGTACACGCTGTTCGACGAGGCGTCGCGTTCGGGGCTGCCGGTGTGCCGGCCGCTGTTCTTTGCGGACCCCGCGGACCCGAGGCTGCGCGGGGTGGACAATGGGTTCCTGCTGGGCGACGACGTGCTGGTGTGGTGCCCGGTGGACGGGCCGGATGACCTGGACGTGTCGCCCCCGCCGATGCCGCGGGGCGAGTGGCGTGAGTTTGAGGTGGAGGCCGACCGGGTGCGTGGGGTCGGGGCGAACGAGGGACGCGAGCCGCTGCTGCCCCGGCTGTACCTTCGGGCGGGGGCGTTGATCCCGCTGGGGCCGATGATGCAGCACACGGGCGAGAAGCCGCTGGACCCGTTGACGCTGCTGGTGGCGCCGGGGGCGTCGGGCGAGGCGCACGGGGTGCTGTACGAGGACGCGGGGGACGGGATGGGGTACCTCAAGGGCGAGTTCCGCCGGACGCATTTCGTGGCGAGGCCCGCGCCGGGCGGCCGCTCCGGCGTCGAGATCGATCCCGCGCGCGTCGAGGGGCACTGGCACCCCGGCGAACGGCGCACCGACGTTGTTGTTCTGGCCCGTTGACGGTTGCCTTTGCTCACGGAGACTTTCGACATGGTGTTCCCCGGACTCGCCGAGATCGCACGCCTCTCGAACGCCCGCACCCGGTCCGTCTCCGCCGAGAACCCGACGGGGGCGAAATCCGGCGGCGCGCAGGCGGGGATCGGGGAGGACCCGCACTGCACGGCGGCGGCGTCGGCGCTGGGCAAGGGGTGGAAGGTCCGCCCGTGCCTGCGCGACGTGACCCCGGGGCAGACGATCGTCCTGGCCGACATCACGGGCCCCGGGGTGATCCAGCACGTCTGGTTCACGGTGCTCGACGCGGTGCAGCGGTGGCTGACGATCCGGGTGTATTACGACGGTCAGGCGCACCCGAGCATCGAGTGCCCGCTTGGGGATTTTTTCTGCAACGGGGTGGACGGGAACGCGCTGATCGCGAGCCTGCCGATCGCGGTCAACCCCAAGGGCGGGATGAACTCGTACTGGCCGATGCCGTTCCGGCGGTCGTGCCGGATCGAGATCAGCAACGACGGGCCGAGCAAGATCAACGAGTTGTTCTTCCAGATCACGTACGCCGAGCAGGACGTGCCGGCGGAGGCGGCGTACCTGCACTGTTCGTGGCGTCGCTCGATGACGACGCGGGAGCGGCCCGAGCACGTGATCCTCGACGGGGTGGCCGGCGCGGGGCACTACGTGGGGACGTACGTGGTCTGGGGGCAGTTGAGCAACGGGTGGTGGGGCGAGGGCGAGGTCAAGTTCTTCATCGACGGGGACCCGCACGACGCGCCGACGATCTGCGGGACCGGGACGGAGGACTATTTCGGCGGGGCGTGGGGGTTCGTGATGGATTACCAGAAGGACATGACGCCCAGGACGTACACGACGCCGTTCCTGGGCTACGCGCAGGCCAACTACATGCCCACGCCCACGACGGGGCAATTGATGGCCCCGCGGGTCCCGACGCACGCCCTGTACCGCTGGCACGTCCCCGACCCGGTGCGGTTCCAGCAGGACCTGCGCGTGACGGTGCAGGCGCTGGGGTGGTGGCCCAACGGGAAGTTCCAGCCGCTGACGGACGACATCGCGAGCACGGCGTGGTGGTACCAGACGCTCCCGTCGCGTCCGCTGGCCCCGCTCCCGCCGATCGAGGCGAGATTCGCGCGATGAACCCGGCCGTGGCGGGAACCGGGGCTCCCGCGTTGTGGTACAGTGCGTGCGATGGGTCGTGAGGCCAGGAGTGCGTGGCTTTTCATCTCCGTGCCGCTGACGGTGCTGATGGTCTTTACCCTCGCGCCGACGGTGTTGGGGCTCGGGCTGAGCCTGTTCGACTGGGACGGGTCGGGGTGGCCTCGGTTCGTGGGGCTGGCGAACTACCGCGGGCTGGCGGGTGATGCCTCGTTCGGTCCGGCGCTGAAGAACACGTTGGTGTTCGCGGCGTTGACGGTGCCGGCGTCGGTGCTGATCGGGTTCCTGCTGGCGTGCGCGGTGAACGCGCCGTGGTTCCGCGGGCGGACGACGGTGCGGACGATGCTGTTCCTCCCGACGGTGGTGTCGATCGTCTCGATCGGGTTTGTGTGGCGCTGGCTTCTGGAGAACCAGGGGGGGCTGGTGCCCGAGGTGATGCGTCGGTGGGGCGTGGAGCCGCCCGACTTTCTCAGCGGGGGCGACGCGGGCGGGCTGGGCGTGATCTCGTGGCCCATGCTGTCGATCGTGATGGTGCAGGTGTGGCGGAGCGTGGGGTTCTGCGTGGTGCTGTACCTGGCCTCGATGCAGCAGATCAACGCGAGCCTGTACGAGGCGGCCGAGTGCGACGGGGCGGGGCGGTGGACGATCCTCAGGCGGATCACCTGGCCTCAGGTGGCGCCGATGACGGCGTTCCTGTTCATCACGTCGGCGATCGGGGCGCTGCAGGTGTTCGACGTGGTGGTGGCGATGACCGGGTCGACGAACATGTCGGCGCAGACCGACCGGACACGGGTGCTCAACACGATGGTCCTGGCCGAGTTCCGGCAGAGCCGGTTGGGGTACGCCTCGGCGATCGGGGCGGTGATCTTCGGGCTGACCGCGCTGGTGACGGCGGCGCAGTTGTGGGCCACGCGACGGGGGCGGGCGTGAGCCGGCTCTCGCGACCGCCGTTGCCCGCCCGGGCGGCCGCGCACGCCGCGGTGTACGCCGCCGCGCTCTCCATGCTCCTGCCGTTCGCGTGGATGGTCCTGACGAGCCTCAAGGGCGACTCGGAGGCCCTGACCTCCGACCGGTTCTTGCCCGAGGTCTGGCGGTTCGACAACTACCGGCGTGCGGTGGAGTCCGCCGAGCTGGGGCGTTTCTATTCAACCACCGTCGTCGTGGCCGTGCTGACGACGGTGCTGGGCGTGTTCTACAACGCCCTGGCGGGGTACGCCTTCGCCAAGCTCCGGTTCCGCGGGCGTGGCGTGGCCTTCGGGTTCACGCTCGCGACGATGATGCTCCCGGCGCAGTGCTTTTTTGTGTTCGCGTACCTCTTCGCGTCGTCGCTGGGGTTCATCGACAACCTCCAGGCGCTGGTGGTCCCGTTCCTGGCCAGCGGGTTCGGGATTTTCTACATGAGGCAGGCCATCGCGGCGGTGCCCGACAGCCTGATCGAGGCCGGGCGGATGGACGGTCTGGGCGAGTTCGATATTTTCTGGCACGTGGTCCGGCCCGCCGTCTGGCCCGCGGTGGCGGCGTTGGCGATTTTCACGTTCATGAACAGCTGGAACAGTTTTTTCTGGCCGCTGATCGTCGTGGACAGCACGGGGATGAAGACGCTCCCGCTCGCGGTGGCGGAGTTGTCGAGCGGTCAGTACGTGCAGAGCTGGCCCGTGCGCATGGCCGCCGCGACCATCCTGACCGTCCCCGTCGTCGTCGTGTTCGCCGTGTTCCAGCGTGCCTTCGTGCACGGGCTGGCCTCGACCGGCCTGAAGGAATAACCCCCGCCCCCACCCCGCCCCCACCCCGCCTTCACACCCCACGGAGCCCCGCGTTGGTTGGAACGTCCAAAGTCTTCGCCCTGGTCTTCGCCCTGCTCACGCTCGGGGTGATTTTCTGGCCGGGCGAGGGGGTGATCGCGGGGCGGGTGCCGGTGCGGATGACCGTCTGGGGGATGCCCTTCGAGGACCGGCTGTTCCTCGACAAGTACGCGAACGTCTGGGAGGAGCTCAACCCGGGCGTGCGGGTCGATTACGGGCGGTACTCGGACATCCGGATGAAGTACAACGCGTGGCACGCCCGCGGGCACGGGGCCGAGGTCATGCGGTTCGAGATCACGTGGTACCCGCAGTTCGTCGAGCGGGGGATGCTCGAGCCGCTGACGCCGTACCTGGACGCGATGCCCGAGGGCGAGCGCCGGGCGTTGTTGGAGTCGATCCCCGCGTACCTGATGGACCTCTTGACCATCAACGGGGAGATCTACGCGTTGCCGCAGGACAGCGCGCAGTTCGGGCTGTTCTACAACCGCCGGATGTTCGACGAGGCGGGGATCGCGTACCCGACGGCGGACTGGACGTGGGACGACCTTCGCGACGCGGCCCGCCGGCTGACCCGGCGCGACGGCGCCGGGCGTGTGGTGGTCCGCGGGTTTGACTTCGCGGTGTGGTCGTGGCCGTTCCTGGCGTTCCATCACCAGGCCGGGGGGGCGATGTGGTCCGAGGATGGGTCTCGCTGCGTTGTGAACTCTGACGCGGGTGTTCGAGCCCTGGAGTTCTTCCGCACGCTCCAGGCGGATGGCTCGTTCCAGCCGGTGATGGGCTCGTACACCGACGGGATCACGGCCGACGCGTTGTTCGCCGCGGGGAAGACGGCGATGTTCCTTGACGGGTCGTGGCGCGTCCCCGCGCTCGACGCCGCCATCCCCGACCCCGACGGCTGGGGCGTGGCCCCGTTGCCCCGGGGTGTCACGCGGGCGGTGGTCTGCGGCTCGGTGCTGTGGGGGATCTCGCCCAAGTCTCGCCACAAGGACGAGGGCTGGCGGCTGCTCCGCTGGCTGGTCGACGACCCCCAGGCCGCCGAGTATTGGGACACGCTCCGCGTCGCGCCGCCCGCGAACCTGCGCGTGCTGGGCTCCGACGCGTTCGTCTCGACGCCGGGGATCCCGAGAGACCCCGCCGACCCGTCGCGTGGGTGGGAGGTCCCGCCGATGCCCGCGGAGTTGTTCCCGTGGCGTGCGGCGTGGCTCCGGTACGCGGTGACGCCGCACCCGGACCTGGGAGGCCGACCCCCGGGCTTTGTCCCCAGCCACCCCTTCCAGGGCGAACTGCAGGACGAGCTGTCGTCGATGATGGCGGAATTCCTCAACCCCTCGTCGCGTGTGAGCCCTCGCGAGGCGCTCGACCTGGTGGCCTCGCGGGTCAACGCGATCATCGACCGCTCGCGCCGGCCGGCACGCGATTAACGGCCCGGCCCTTCGCCGATCCCCCAGGCCCGGCGGACCATCGCCGCCCCCGGTGAGTCGTGGGCCTCGAGCGCCGGGCGTGTGAAGGGCTCGAAGTCGTTGCGGCCGAAGTAGGCCTCGCTGAGTTCCGCGAAGAACTCGCGTGAGTTGTTCATCGCGTAGGCCCGGCGTGTGTCGCCGCCCAGCGCGTGCCCGACGCGGTCGTACACGCCGGAGGCCTTGGCCCGCTCGAAGGCCTCGTCGATGTACGCGGGGTGGCCGAGCCTCGCGTGCCAGGCGTGGGCCATCTCGTGCAGGATGGACATGGGCTGCTCGGCCCGCCAGGCGAGGTAGTTGGCGGCGTTGCAGACCTCGACGGCGCGGGCGCGTTCTTTGCCGTACCCGTGCGTCGTGACCCACGCCTCGGACTCGTGGTAGCACAGGGCCGCGGCGGTGAACCCGGCCCGTCCGGGGAGCGCCCGTGTGACCCAGACCTTCGACCATTCGCGCAGGCCGTTGACGGCGTCGCCCGGGAGCCGTTCCACGCACAGCTCGAGGTCGAAGGTCAGCGCCGCGAGCGTCCGCCGTGCGTGCGTCGGGTCGTCGCGCAGGAACGCCCGCTCGACCAGGACGGCGAAGCCCGCGATCTCGACTTCGTCGTAGTCCGCGGCCTGCGGCGCCCGTCGGGGCGCGGCCTCGGGCTCGACGGCGTCGTCGGCGGCGTGCGGCATGGAGGTGGTGGGGGTGGGGGGGGCGTGCGGGATGAGCGAGTAGGCCGCGGCCGGGACGATCAACGCGACGGCGAGGGTGGGTTTCAGCATGCGGTGGTGGGGACGGGTTGGAGGGTGAGGTCCGCCAAGCGCCCGGTCCGGAGCAGCGGGCACGCGAGCCCGGCGATCATGGCGGCGTTATCGACGCAGAACGACATCGGGGGGATCAGGAGCGGCACGCCGCGGTCGCGGGCCAGGTCGGCGAGGGCGCGGCGCAGGGCGGAGTTCGCCGTCACCCCGCCCCCGGCGATCAGGCACCGGGGCGGGCGCCCTTCGCCGCGGAGGTGATCGAACGCGCGACCGAGTTTCAGGGTCACGGCCGCGCACGCGGCGCGCTGGAACGAGGCGGCGAGGTCGGCCCGTCGGCGTTCGGTCATGGGTGGTGGGGGGGTGTCGTCGCCGCGACGGGCCCGGCGTCCCGAGGGGTCCGGCACGCCGCGGGCCTCGTAGAGGAGGGCGGTTTTAAGCCCGCTGAAGGAGAAATCGAGCGAGCCCGGCGCGATGCGGCTGATGGGGAGGTCCGCGGCCCGGTCGTCGGCCCCGGGCGTAGAGGCGAGGCGGTCGAGGTTGGGCCCGCCGGGGTAGGGGAGCCCGAGCACCGTGGCCGCCTTGTCGAAAGCCTCGCCGAGGGCGTCGTCGATGGTGGCCCCGAGCCGGCGGGGTTCGAGCCACGACGCCAGCTCGTAGATCGAGGTGTGCCCGCCGCTGACGACCAGCCCCAGGGCGGGGAAGTGGACCTCCGGGCCCGGCCCGTCGCGTTCCGCCAGCGAGGCCGCGTAGAGGTGGGCGTGGACGTGATCGACGGCGATCAGGGGCACGCCGAGCGACCAGGCCAGCGTCTTGGCGGCCGCCACGCCGACCAGGAGCGACCCGATGAGCCCCGGGCGGTGCCCCACGGCGACCGCGTCCACCCCGCCGGGCGCGATCCCCGCGGAAGTCAGCGCGTCTCGCACCACGGGGAGGATGGCGGTGGCGTGGGCGCGGCTGGCGAGCTCGGGGACGACCCCGGCGAAGGCCGCGTGGAGGGTGTGCTGCGACCACACCACCGACGATCGCACGCGCGACCCGTCCTCCACCACGGCGGCGGCCGTTTCGTCGCACGAGGTCTCGATCCCGAGGATCATCATGCCGGCGTCATCCCCGCGAGGTCACGCGGCGTCACTTGGGCGAGGCGTCCTGGTACGGCTTGACCTCGGCGTCGATCAGCCACCGTTCCAGGCTGTTGCCGGTGATCTCGAGCGTCGAGATCAGCCGCCCGTCTTTGTCGAAGACCTGCACCTTGCCCCCGACGACGTCCACCTCGTCGGGCCAGAGGTCCTTGGGCTTGGTCGCCGCGTCGCCCAGGGCCCGCTCGAGCTCCTCGGCGCGGCGTTCGATGCGGATCATGTCGCGTGTGAGGCGGTCCCGCGTGGCGAAGAGCCGGGACAGCTCTTCCGCCGCCGCCTGGGTCATCGCGGGCGTGGCGCCGGCGTCGACCGGGGGCCACTGGCCGGTCGTGACCCGCGCCAGGACGGCCGCGTAGGCCGCTTCCAGTTGCGGGTCCTTGAGTTTCTTGACCAGATCGAGCCCCATCGGCTCGGCGCCGGGGTTGGCGCCCTGCCCCGGGGCCCGCAGCACGTCCTCGTCCCGCCTCGCGCGGAGCATGTCCAGCGTCTGGGCGTCGGTGAGCGGGACGAAATGCCCGGGCGAGGGGTCCACGCCCCACTGGAGCGACGCCCCCTTGCGGGTGAGGTTCCGGCCCGAGGGCAGGTAGTACGCCTGCTCGGTGATCTTGAGTTCGGCCGTCTTCTCGACGCCCCCCTCGCTCACGCGGATGTTGCGGACGGTCTGGACGGAGCCCTTGCCGAAGGTGCGCGTCCCGACGGCGACGGCGCGGTCGTTCTCGACGAGGGCCCCGGCGAGGATCTCGCTGGCCGAGGCCGATTGCCCGTTGATGAGGACGACGATCGGGAAGTCGGGGAGCGTTCCGGGCTCCGAGGCCCGTTCGATGCGCTCGGGGAAGGCCCGCCCGCGCGTCGAGACGATGACGCCGTCCTTGAGGAAGAAGTCCGCGATGGCGACGGCGTCCTGGAGGACGCCCCCGGGGTTGGAGCGCACGTCGAGGATCAGGCCGTTGAGACCGCCGCGGTCGGCCCCGACGGAGGCGAGCGCCTTGGCCACCTCGGCGGACGATCGGGGGAGGAACTGCGTGATGCGGAGGTAGGCGATCTTGCGTTCGGGGTCGATCAAGAACCGCCACTCGTTGGGGTTCGCCGGGTCGCGGACGATGCCCTTGACCGCGCGGGTGTTGATGCGTTCGCGGACGATGGTGACCGGGAGGCGCTGCCCCCCGCGCTCGACGAGGATCGAGACCGGCGTCCCGGGCTGGCCCATCAGGCGGCGGACGCACTCGTCGATCGAGAGCCCCAGCGTGCTCTGCCCCTCGATCTCGACGACCTTGTCCTCGGCCATCAGGCCCGCGCGGTAGGCGGGGCTGTCTTCCAGGGGCGAGACGATCGTCAGGTACCCCTCGGTGATGTTGACCTGCGCGCCGATGCCCACATACTCGCCCGTGAGGTCCTTGTTGAACTCCGCCGTGTCCGCCGGGGGGACGTAGACCGTGTACGGGTCGTCGAGGGCCTCGAGCATCCCCGTGATGGCCCCTTCCTGCATCTTGCGGACGGTCTCGGCGGAGATCTCCTCGGCGTAGGTCGCGGAGACGGCGGATTTCACGCTGATGATCGGATCGAAGAACGCGTAGTCGTTCGAACGCTGGACGAGCGCCAGCGTGCTCCCGAACGCCGCCACCCCCAGCACCACGACCAGCGACGCCTCGATAATCGCCCGACGGTTCGACATGCACGCCCTCCGGAGTCTCCCGAGTGTACGGGGCGCCCGGGGCCCCGGTTTCGCCGTCGCTCCGCGCCGCGCCCGTCCGAAACCCCTGGGCCTATACTTCAAACGACATGCGCTAAGCACATGAACCCACGCCGACCTTCCCCGCCCCCGCGGCTCGCACGCGGGACGCCGGCGATACCGCCCCGGCGGCGCATGATCGATCCACCACCAAACAATGTCCGCGGGCCCCGGCTCGGCCGGAGCCCCCACAAGGAACCCGTATGCCGGTCCAGCACGAACGCTCCGAACTCGCCGTCCAATCCGAGCGCGCGGTGGTCGCCGCCGTCAGGCTCCCCGATTCCCGGTTCGACCGCGTCAATCCCTTCGGGGAGATCCGATCGCTCGCCGAGCAGGCGGGCGCCAACGTCGTGGGCGAACTGACGCAGAACCTGACCCGCCCTTTCCCGGCCACGTACATGGGCCCGGGCAAGGTGGAGGAACTCAAGGCCCTGTGCGAGGCCCTGGACGCCAAGACGATCATCTTCGACCACGACCTGACGCCCAAGCAGATCGGGAACATCGAGAAGGCCACGCTCCGCAAGGTCCTCGACCGCTCCGAGCTGATCCTGGACATTTTCGCCTCCCGCGCCACGAGCGCCGAGGCCAAGCTGCAGGTCGAGCTCGCCCAGCTCGAGTACACGTACCCGAGGCTCAAGGCCATGTGGTCGCACCTCGAGCGCATCACGGGTGGGATCGGCTCCCGCGGTCCGGGCGAGCAGCAGCTCGAGATCGACCGCCGCCTGGTCCAGTCCCGCAAGGACGACCTCAAGCGGGCCATCGCGGAGGTCCAGGACCGCAAGCGCCGCGAGGTGCAGCGTCGCAAGCTCGAGCACTTCACGGTCGGGGTGGTCGGGTACACCAACGCCGGGAAGTCCACGCTGTTCAACACCCTGACCTCCGGGGGCGCGTACGCGGACGACCGCCTGTTCGCCACGCTGATGACGCGGACGCGGGAGTGGGACCTCGCCGGGGGTCTGACCGTGATGCTCTCGGACACCGTGGGGTTCGTGCGCGACCTGCCGCACAACCTGATCGCGGCCTTCCGCGCGACGCTGGAGGAGGCGACGCACGCGGACCTGCTGCTGATCGTCGTCGACGTCTCGGACCCCGCCGCCCAGATGCAGCTCGACACCGTGACGTCGACCCTCGACGGGCTGATCGGCGAGGTCGCGGAGCGCGAGGCGCGGCTCAACCAGAAATACACGCCCCCGCCCCGGCTGCTCCTGCTCAACAAGGCCGACCGCCTGGCCGACAACCGCGATCTGCTGGTCTGGCAGCAACGGGACCCGTCGGCGATCCCGATCTGCGCCCTGGACCCCGTTCGCGTGCCCGAGGCGGCCCACTCGCCCTACCGCGCGGGGATCGAGGCCGTGCGCCGCGCCGTGCTCGACGCGGCCCGGGGCGAGGTCGAAGCCCTCGACATCACGATCCCGCTGGCCGAGAGCAAGACGGTGCACCTGGTCGAGAACCGGGCCGAGGTCGTGGACCGCCGGTACACCGACACCCACGTCACCCTCGCCGCCCGCATCGGCGCCAAGGTGCTCGCCCGTCTCCGCGCCGGGGGAGCCCGGTTCACGGTCGCCTCGCCCGACGGCGGCGAGGTCGTCCTTCCCGAGCCGGACGCCGGGCCCATCCGCCCCACGGGCTGGTCCAACGCCGCGCACGCGTAGAACCGCCCAGCACCCGATGGTGAGTGGTGGGGGGTGGGGGGTGGGGGGGTGGGGGTGTGGGGGTTACCGAGCGCTGCGGTGGTAGAGCCCGTCGTCCCACCGTGCGAGGGCCGAGATCGCCTCCGCCGCGATCAGCCCGGCGTGCCCGTCGAAGAACACCGCGTGGGTCCCGCGTCCGTGCCGCGTGGGGAACACGCGGATCTCGCTGGCCGGGCCGGCGATGTGCCGCTCGTCCCACAGGTCGTACCACTGCGCGATGTCGATGTCCCTCGTCCCCGTGTACCACGTCCTCGCGTACGACCCGTCGCGGTCCTCCGCGAAATCGGTCAGGTAGACGATCTCGCCGGGCCTGGGGATCAGCGTCAGTTTCGTGAGCCCGCGCCGGAAACGGTCGTTCATGCGCCCGCGAACATCGAACCGCCCGGGGCCCACGAACGGCACCCCGTTCACCACGTACTGGATCGCGTGCCCGTCCATGTACCGCGACGGGCACCGGTAGTACCTCGCCCCCGCGAACCGATCGTCCGCGTCGAACCCCGTCGAGTACCGCGTGTCCACGAACGGCCTGAGCACGCTGGCCCACGGCGGGCGGTCCACCTCGCCGTTGCCCAGCGGCGCCACGCCCTCTCTCGGCACCAGGTCCTTGTATTGCCCGGCGTACAGCATCGCCGCCGCCCCGATCTGCTTCTGGTTCGAGAGGCACGCCACCGCACGCCCCGCCTCACGCGCCCTCCCCAGCGTCGGCAACAACAGCCCGATCAACATCGCGATGATCGCGATCACCACCAACAACTCAATCAGAGTGAATCCCCGCGGGGCCCGTCCGGACGCCATACCACCCCAGTCTACCACCACGACGCCCCTGTACCCCTGATCACCCTCTCGCACGCTCCCAGACGCCCCCGGTCCCGGGCCGTATGAACCCAGAACCCCACCCCGGCCCCTCTTCGCCCGCCACTGGACTCCCGGCCCCAGCCCCCCGATACTTCCCCTCCCCGGCTCACCCCGGGCACGCCACCTTAGCTCAGCGGTAGAGCGATGCTTTCGTAAAGCATAGGTCCAGGGTTCAAATCCCTGAGGTGGCTCTTTCCCCCCTTCGTCAGGCGCCCGCCCCACCCCGCCCCACCCCGCCCCCCCCGCCCCCCCGGCCCCGCCGCGGGCTCCAACGCCGACCGCTCGACCCGCATCCGGTGCACGACCTTCCCCTCGTGGTCGAACCACCGGGCCGTCATCACGGCACGCTCCCCGATGCCCTCCACGTCCAGCACCATCGCGGTCTGCTCGACGCCGATATCCCAGACCAGGGCTTCGTCCGGGGCGTTGGCGGCGGCGATCACGCCTTGGGCCATCGGCGAGGTGATGAACTCGTGCATCGGGTACGGCACGCCCCAACGCCCCACCGGATGGACGAGCGCCCGGCTGCGGTGGATGTCGCCGCCCATCAGCACCACGCCGCCGATGGCCTCCTCCGCGATGAACCGCATCAGCGCCCCGCGTTCGTGCGGGTAGGCGCCCCAGTAGTCCTTTTTGTTGGGCCGGACAGCGTCGTTCCAGATCATCCCGCTCGCCAACACCTTGAACACCGCGTCGGAGGCCTTCAACTCCCGCCGGAGCCATTCCCATTGACGCCGCCCGATCAGCGTCCGCGTCTCCGGGTCCGCGAACGAGGGCTCGGTGCCGGCGAACCACCGGGCGTCGATCAGGAACACGTCCACCGCCCCGACGCGGACCTTCGTGTAGATCCCCTCGCCGTCCTCGCCGAACGATGGGTTCCCGCCCGGGGTCCCCTCGGCGGGCGACATGGCCTCGACGAACGCGGCCCGGCTGTGCTCCTTGCCTATGAGCCGCCCGTCCGTGTCGTTGAGCCCGAAATCGTGATCGTCCCACGTCGCGTAATACGGCACCTCACGCCGCAGCGCCGCGACCTCCGGCATGGCGAAAAACTCGCGGTACCGCCGGCGCTGCGTCTGCGGGTCCGTCGTGTCGATGTACGGGGTGTCACCCAGCGCAAAGAACGCGGCCGGCCTCGCCTCCCGGACGCGATCCCAGACGGGCTGGGTCTTGAACCTCGCGTCGCTCGCGCACGAGCCGAACGCGAGCCTCGTCACACCCTCTCCGGGCGGCCCGAGCCGCTCCACGGGCGGGGCCTCCGCCGCGGGCGGTGGGAACGACCCGAGGAGATAGGCGAACACGGCGATGAAACCGGCGGCGAAGCTCATCGGGGCATGGTAGTGTCTGTGCCGGCACGATTTATAAGAAAGACGCTAAACTGCTCGGGCCTCCCGAACGTGCCCGCACGTCCCTCACGATGCTCCACCACGCCTTCCAGAACCGTGATTGGATCCCTACGGTGGTCCACGCCGCCTGGCTCGCCGCCGCCCTCCTGGCCGTTGCCTCGCTCGTGATCGTGCTCCTGCTGCGGTCCTGGGCCTCGGCCCGGCACGCCGTCGCCGTCGCACGCCTGGATCGTTCCCGCTGCCCCGCCTGCGATTACACCATCGACCGTGCCGCACAGGCCGCGTGCCCCGAGTGCGGCGTGCCGATCCCCCCGCCGGGCGGCTCGCCGGCCTTGCCTCCGAGGTCCCTCGCATGCCGGGCCGCCTCGGGCCTCGCCGCCGCGATGTTCGGGTCGTTCCTGGGCCTTTCGGCCCTGATCTCGTGGGGCGTGCCCGCCGCCTTCCACCCCGCCCATTACACGCTCATGATCCCGACCAACGACGACCCGGCCGTCCTGGGCACGCTGACACTCGCGCCTTCCGCCGGCGGTGTGGTGCGCTGGTCCGACGACGCCCGGGTTGTTTCGTTCCACCTCGACGCCGAGTACCGCCCGCCGATCGTCCCCGACGCCACGCCCGATGCCCGCGGCGTGCCGGTTCGCTGGACGCTGGACCGAGAGCCCGACGGGTCGCTCCGGTGGGCTGTCCACGCCGACGGCCGGTCCGACGCCGGAACCGAGCCCGGGCCGTGGACCGCGGCGCTGCGTGAGCGGCTCGCCCCGCCCCTCGCGACGACCGCCGAGCGTCACGGGCCGGACTTCCTCGCGTCGCTCTCCACGAAGCCGTCGTCCGGCTGGGCCCTGACCCCGCGCGGCGTGGCGTACGCCGCGATCGCCGCCGCCGCGGGCGCGTTGATCGGCCTCTCGGCGGTCAGAAGACTCTTCCCCACATCCCCAGGTTCGCCATGGGCCACAGCAGGTTCCAGCGGCCGATCGGGTCCGCCCGGACCGCCTCGATCGCCCGGCGTGTGAAGACCTCGCGCCCGAACGCCGACGATTCGATGTCGTCGAGCCGGTCGCCCGCCCAAGCCTGGAACGGCAGCGGGAAGCTCGCCTTGGCCCTCGCGCGGACCGACGCCGGCACGAGGTCGCGGAACACCCGCCTCAGGACGATCTTCGTCGCCGTCGGGTCCCCCTCGCGCGAGAGGTCGATCTTCTCGAACAGGGGCAGCGCATCGGCGACCTCGCACACCGCCGCGTCGGCCAGCGGCGTCCGCCCCTCGACCCCCTCGAGCATCATCGCCGTGTCCAGCCGCCTCAGCAGGCCCTCCAGGTTCACCCGCCGCAGGAGGAACTGGAACGTCTGCGCGATCTCCCGGTGCCCGAGCTCGCGCCGCATCTCGTCGGCCTCCTCGAACTCCCACTGGTACGCCTCGGCGATGGTGTCCGCCGCGTCCTCCCCCCGCGTCGCGTCCGGCCGGAGCACGTCGGAGAGGTCACCCAGCCCGATCCACGTGTTCGCCGCGAGGTACGCCGTCCACCCCTGGACGCCCTCGCCCGCCGCCCCGCGCACCGCCGCCCGCAGCGCCAGGTCGTACCCGCCGAAGAGTTCGTCGGCGCCCTCGCCCGACAAGGCCACCACGTCCCCCCTCGACCGCAGCGCCCGAGCCACGGCGTTGATGGCCACTTCGTTGGGCGTGCTCAGCGGCGTCCCGAGGGACGACACCATCCACGCCCACCGCTCCCGGAACTCGCCCCGTGTCAGCACCGCCTCGTGGTGGTCCGACCCGATCAGGCCCGCCACCTCCCGCGCGTGGACGAAGTCCTCGCCACCCTCCGCGCCGGCGCAATACGTCGCCAGCTTCCCGTCCCCGCCCCCTTCCCCGCGCGACGCCAGCGTCGAGACGATCGTGCTATCGAGCCCGCCCGAGAGCAGCGCGCACAAAGGCACGTCCGACCGCAGGTGGCGCGTCACCGAATCCTCCACGGCCGCCCGCACCAGCCCGCCCATCACCCCGGCATCATCCATCGCGACGAACCCCCGCACCCACCCACGCCGAACGCGGTCCTTCCACCAGTCCCGCTCGTCGATCTTCCCTCGGGCCTGGTCGATGACCAGCGCCCGCCCGGGCGTCAGCGTCCGGATGTCCCGGTAGAGTGTCCGCTCGCCCAGCGTCGTCCGGATCGTCGCGAGGTAC
Organism: Phycisphaeraceae bacterium; assembly: GCA_015200025.1. Lineage (GTDB taxonomy): Bacteria > Planctomycetota > Phycisphaerae > Phycisphaerales > UBA1924 > UBA2396. The sequence goes on from CP054186.1 coordinate 3,556,931, forward strand.
CCGGCGACCACCGCCATGTCCGGACGCCGGGGCACCGCGGGGTGCTCGAGGATCGCCGACGCCTCGCTCGCGAAGATCACGTGCGAGACACCGCCGACCTCCCCGCTCCACCAGCACAGGGGCTTGATGCCCAGGGGGTCCCGCGCCAGCACCACCCGTTGGCGTTCCGTGTCCGCCACGGCCAGCGCGTACATCCCGCGGAACCGGTGCAGCGCCTCGACCCCCCAGGCCCAGAACGACGCCAGCACGGTCTCCGTGTCGCTCGCCGACCGGAAGACCCACCCGAGCGTCCCGAGCTCACGCCTCAGTTCCGCGTCGTTATAGAGCTCCCCGTTGTAGACCACCGCGAACCGCCCGGCGGCGCACGCCTGGGGGCCCGCGATTCCTGCGCCCGGGCCGCGCATCGGCTGCGCCCCGCCCTCGCCCGGGTCGATCACCGCCAGACGCCGGTGCGCCAGGACCACGCTCCCAAGGTCCAGGAGGCCCGCCCCGTCCGGGCCTCGGTGGGCGAGCCGGTCGCGCATGCGCTCCCAGAGCCTCGCGTCGCCCGCGGGCCGTTCGCCGTCCGGCGTGATCAGTCCGACAATCCCGCACATCGCACGGTGTATCGGGCCCCGGGTCCCGACGGACGCAAGATTCGGGCGGGGGGCCCCTAGATCGGGCGTCGCGTGGTGGGCCGCCCCAGGTCGTCCAGCGCCCGGCGGACCTCGTCGGGGCTCGTCGGGTCGATGGGCGTCTCCATCGCCCGCCCGATGGCGCCCGTGTTCCGACCCGCGAAGTGGCTCCCGATCCCCTCGCTCCGCACCCGCGCCAGCTCGGCCTCCAGTCGCCTCGCCGCCTCCGCCAGGCCCGGGTCCGCCACGATCGACGCCACGCCCTGCCGGAGCCTCGCCACGATCCACGCCAGCGCGAGCAGCGCGCCGGCGGGGACGAAGCCCATGTTCAGGACCAGCCCCAACTCCCCGCCGCCCGACGCGGTCACCTCTTCGCTCGCCGCGGTGATGGCCTTGTACCCCGAGAAGGCCCCGAGCATCGGCATCGACGTGAGCGCCTCGTTGAGCGGGAGGCAGAACGCCGCCAGGAACAGCCCGATCGTGCACGCCCCGACCACCCGCTCGACGCCCGACGACGACGCCCCCGCCGCCACCACCACCGCCAATGCCAGCTGCACAGTGAACACGATCGTCGCCAGCACCCCCACGCTCGACGCGACGCCGCTGAACTGCGCCATCACGCGGTCCCACCGCCCCGGCTCACGCTCCACCACGGGCCCCGAGGCCGCCTTCGCCTTCGCGTCCTCGAGCAACTGCGATTTACTCCGGACCGCCGGCCCCCCCGGCGCCGCACCGGGGCCGGGCTGGAACGCCGACGCCGCGTTCTCCGACCCCGACGACGCCACCACGTCGGCGCTCGTCACGGACGATTCCCGGGTCGCCCGCTCGAAGCGGACCTCCGTGAAATGCACGAACCCGAACACCACCATCTGCACCACGAGGCACACCGCGATCACCGCGGCCGCGAGTGTCGCGCCGTGCTGCAGCTGGTTCAGGGCCGCGGAAACTCCCGGTCGGGGGGTCATGGCCGTCTCCTCGGGCGTCGCCCACGCGTACGCGCCCTCGGTCCGGTTATCGGCAAGTTCGGGCGCGGGTTGACCCCGCCCCGCGCATCCCCGCGCGGGACGGCCCCCGAGACCGCACATCCGTCACCGCCGCCACACCCCGGCGCAGGCCCCCCCCACGGCCCAGGCTTAGGTGCCCCGCCGCCGCGCCACGAACATCGGCCCCTCGACCTTCGCCCCGTCGCGGAACGACGCCCAATGCTGCTCGAGCGTGTCCGGGCCCTTCCTCACGAGCGTCATCTCGCCCATGTAATGGTCTTGGGCCGCGTTGAGGTTCGTGATGCTGTCGAAGCGGAAGTCGATCCGGTCGCCCCCGCTGCCCGGGGTCGAGCGCATCCGCGGCTGGTTCCCGATGGCGCAGTAGTGCGTCACCACCAGGTCCTTCCCGTCCATGTGGTACACGTTGGTCATCTCGTGAGCCGACCCGGGGAACATGATCTCACGCACCACGTGACCGCCCGACGACACCCTGAACTGCAGCGCGAGGAACTCGACGCCCTGCTCGTCCTTGGTGTACCAATCCCCCGCGAGGTCCGCCACCGAGCCCAGGAGCGCCGACCGACGCTCCGCATCCGCCGGTTCGACCTTGACCGCCACCCCTCGCCCGCCGCCGCCGCCGGCGCACCCGGCCGACACGGCCACCGCGATCCCGACCACACCGCACACCGCTCGACGCATCGGAGACTCCTTGCCTTAATCCGCGAACCACGCGCCCGTGAGGTCGATCCACTCGCCCACGGGCCTGCGCACGTTCGCGTAACTCCTCAGATAGTTGTTCGTGTTCCGGGCCGATTCGCCCTCGAGCGTCAACGCCTCGGGCGCCCTCGTCAGGTCGTTCTCGTTCACGAAGAGGTGGTCCGGGTGCCGACGCCGGGCCTCCGGCTCGAGCCCGGCGAACGTGAAGGGGAGCGACTCGGGCGTGGGCGTCCGGTGGAACTCCGCGTGGCTGTCGTTGAACACCACGTTCCCCTCCCACGAGATCAATTCGCCCCGCTTGAACAAGGTCACCGACTCGGTCCCCTTGCGGCCCGCCGCCCGCGCGTTCGCCATCGCCCCCGGGGCCGCCCCTTCCGACACCTTCCACGTCCCCGTCGCCCCGTCGCCCGCCAACTCATACCACGGCCCGCGCGTCGAGAGGACCGCCTCGGTCGACAGGAACGTGTTGAACCACATCTTGGAACGCCCTCCGATCGGCGGCACGTGCGCGAACGAGAAGTTCCCCGGGTCCTCCTCGCGGCACCCCTGATACCCCGCGCTCGGCGGGCCCTTGAACCGCGGGTCCCAGAGCGCGTTCCTCGGGTCCGACGCGCCCTTGGGTTCGCTGAACTCGTAGTCCGAGTCCCTCTTGATATCCGGGTTGAGTTCCGCCGGGCTCACCGCGATCTCCGGCCCGAAAAAACCCCCGTACACCAGGACCGACATGATGTTCTTCGTGTCGTCCTTCTGCTTGGGGTCGTCCGCCTTTACCGTGTGATCCGCCTTGTCCAACCGCGACGGCAGCGGGTACTGGTCCTGGTTGTTCTGCGCGAAGATCACCAACGCCTGCCCGATCCCCCGCTGGTTCGCGGTGTCCCGGATCTGCAGCCGCGACGTCCACGGCCGCCTCGGCCCCACCCACCGGGGCTTCTCCGGATCGGCCGGCGCCGCCTCGCCCTCGGGCTCCTCGGGCTGACCCGCCGCCGGGGCCAGCGGCTGGTCCACGAACCCCGCCGCCGCGAACAGCAGCATCGTGCACCCGGCCACGCCGAACACCAGATCGACCAGCGTAAACCCGCGCGACCCCAAACCGTTGCGACGCATCATCACAAGGCCTCCATGGACCCAGCGAGCGAGGCCAGCATACCACGTCACATTACAAAATCAATCGGCACCCCCCGGGGCCCCGGTGGTACCTCGGGACCGACGGGTCCACCTCGCGCGACCACGCCTCGATACCCCCCGCCACGCTCACCGCCTCGATCCCGGCCTCCCGCAGCACCACCGCCCCGTGCAGGCTCCGCCGGCCGTGGTGACAGATCACCGCGACCCGTTCCGCCCCGCCCACGTCCAGCCCCGGGGCCCGCATCCCCAGTTCATCCAAGGGGATATGCACCGACCCCGGCACCCGCGACACCCGCCATTCCTCCTCCGTCCGAACGTCGATGAGCAGCACCCGCCCCGGGTCCCGCATCGCCGACGCGATCTCCGACGCCGAGACTTCCAACCGGTCCTCGCCCGATCCGCTCATCGCCCGTGCTCCCCATCGCCCGGCCCACCCGCCGATCCATCGCCCTCGGGCATCGGTCCCATGACCCGTTCGATCGCCCACGCCGCGGTCTCCTCGTCGAACCCACGCCGGGCGAGCACGCCCGCCAGACGTCGCCGCTCCTTGAGGTCGTCCCCCCCGGGCCTCCACGCCGACCGGGCGAGCTCCTCGGCCCGGGCCGCCTCGCTCGCGCCGGCCGTCTGCCGCGCCACCTCGCCCGCCGCCCGTTCCTCCCCGATCCCGCGGCGTTCGAGCTTCTCCGTCAAGAAAGCGGCCGCGGCCGGTTGTCGCCTCAGTTCCGCCGACACCACCTCCCTCGCGTACGCCGCGTCCCCCGTCAGCCCGAGCCGTTCGAGCCGGTCCACGGCCGCCGACGCCGCCGACGCGTCGCACCCCCGCGCGATCAGCCTCGCCGTCAGCTCCGCCCGGCTCCACCCGCGGACCTTCAGCAGCGAGAGGGCGACCCTCGCGGCGTACTCCTCCGGGCTCTCGTCGGGTCGGGGTTTCACAGCGCGTCAAGGTAGCCCGCGATCTCGCTCATCGCTTTCGAGTCGCCCGCCCGCCGGGACGCCTCGAGCCCCGCCCGCAGCGCCGCCCGCGCGACCTCCTCGCGCCCCAGCGCCTCGAGCGACTTGGCCTTGTGGTAGTACGCGTAGCAGTACCCCGCGTCCGCCGCGAGGCACCGGTCGAAAAACTCGACCGCCCGCCCGTGGTCGCCCTTCTTGGCGTGCTCCATCGCGATCCCGTACAGGACGAACGGGTCCGCGGGGTCCAGGGCCAGCAACTTCTCCAACTGCGCCAGCGTCGGCATGGCGCCATCGTCCGCCCCGACGCCGCCGGTGTCAACCGGCGACCCCGCCCCGCCTCCGGGAGCCCGGGTATCCTGCGGTATCTTCGCCGGCCACCGGGTCGGCCCGGGAGGTTCCAATGGGCGAGATCAAATCCATCGCGGTGATCGGTTCGGGGCAGATGGGCGGGGGCATCGCGCAGGTCGCCGCCGTCGCCGGGTTCGGGGTCACCGTCTTCGACAAGTCCAACGACGCCCTGACCCGGTGCAAGTCCGACCACGCCAAGCGGCTGGCCCGGATGGTCGAGAAGAAGCAGGTCGAGCAGGACGCCGCCGACGCCGCCCTGGCGCGGATCAAGTACGTCCACCACCTGGACCTGATCGCCGGCGCCGACGCGGTGGTCGAGGCGATCGTCGAGGACGCGAAGGTCAAGGCCGACCTCTTCGCTCACCTCGCCAAGATTTTCACGGCCGGGCAGGTGCTGGCGACGAACACCTCGTCCATCTCCATCACCGAGATCGCCGCCGCCGCCGACCACGCGCACAAAGGCGCGGGCGAACGCGTGATCGGGATGCACTTCTTCAATCCCGTCCCGGTGATGAAACTCGTCGAGGTCATCAAGGGCGTCCAGACCTCCCCCGACACCACCGAACGCGTCATCGCCCTGGCCAAGGCGATGGGCAAGACGCCCGTGCCGGCCAACGACCGCGCGGGGTTCGTCAGCAACCGCGTCCTGATGCCCATGATCAACGAGGCCTTCTACGCCTGGATGGAGGGCGTCGCCGAGCCGGCCCACGTCGACGAGATCATGAAGCTCGGGTGCAACTTCCCGATGGGCCCCCTCCGCCTGGCCGACTTCATCGGGCTCGACACCTGCGTCCACATCATGAACGTCCTGGCCGACGGGCTCAACAACGACCGCTACCGCGCCTGCCCGCTGCTCAAGCAGCTCGTCGCCGCCGGGCGCCTGGGCGACAAGACCGGCCGCGGCGTCTTCGACTACCCCAAAGCCCCATAACACCCACCCGCGCCCCGCGCACACCCCACCCGCCCGGCTCGGCCCACCCGCCCGGCACGCCGTTTGCGAACCGGGCCGGCATGGCCATCATCGCGCTCCAGTCCGCCGCCTCCGGGCTCTCGGCCCTCAACACCGCCCTCGACGTCACCGCCAACAACCTGGCCAACGTCAACACCGCGGGCTTCAAGTCCTCCCGCGTCAACTTCCAGGACCTCCTCTACATCGAACGCGCCCAGCCCGGCGTCGAGAACGCCAACGGCGACCAACGACCCATCGGGCTCTACGTCGGCCTGGGCGTCCGCCCCTCGGGCACCCAGCTCAACTTCGACCAGGGGTCACCCCTCGTGGGCACCCAGTTCGACCTCATGATCGAGGGCAACGGGTTCTTCCGCGTCGCCGTCGACGAATCCCTCGGCGGGATCGCCTACACCCGCGCCGGGAACTTCGTCCGCAACGCCGACGGCGAGATCGTCCTGGCCTCCGCCGACGGGCGACGCCTCGACCCCTCCATCTCCATCCCCGCCGACGCCATCGCCTTTAGCGTCTCCGAGGACGGCCGCGTCCTCTACACGCAGGCGGGCGACCCCGCGCCGCAGGAAGCGGGCCAGATCCAGCTCGCCACGTTCATCAACCCGGCGGGTCTCAAGCAAATCGGCGAGACCCTCTTCACCGAGACCTCCGCCTCGGGCGCCCCCATCGAGGGCGAGCCCGGCACCGATAACCGCGGACGCATCCGCCAGGGCATGATCGAGAGTTCCAACGTCGACCCGACCCGAGAACTCATCGACCTCATCCGCACCCAACGAGCCTTCGAGATGAACAGCCAAACCATCCGCGCCGCCGATGACACCCTCCGGACCGTCGCCCAGTTGCGCCGCTGATCCTCTCACGGGTCCCCACCGGGGGACCCTCGCGGCATAACCACGCACGGACCCACGCGGGCGGAGCCCGCCGGAGCACGGCACGATGCCACGACCCCTCGCGATCCTCGCGCAACTCCTGCTCGCCCTCACGGCGGTGGCGCAGGACGCCGTCGTCCTGCGGCCCGACGCCCGCCTCGACCCCGCCCAGCCCATCCGCCTCCGCGACGTCGCCGACCTCCGCGGGCCCGCCGCCGTCGCCCTCGCCGACACCCTCGTCTGGGAGGCCTGGGCCGCCGCCGTCGCCCCCGACACGGGACTGGCCCTCCTCGACGCCGCACGGGTCAAAAAGGCCCTCGACGCCGCCGCCGGCGCCTCGGCCTCACGACTCACTTTCCGCGGATCGGCCTGCCTGATCCGTCCGATCAGCGCCGCGCCCGAACCCTCGCCGCGGGACGCCCCGTCGGGCCCGGCGGGCGACGCCCCCGACGGGCCGACCCTCAAAGACCTGATCGCGCCGCGTCTGGCCGTCGCCCTGGGCGTGGACGAGCAGGACTTGCGCCTGACGTTTGACCCCGCCTCGGCCGCCCTCCTGGCCACGCCCATCACCGGGCGTACGACCGACCTGCACCCCGCGGGGATGTCCGACCGGGTGCCCATGACCGCCCGCGTCTTCGAGGGCGATCGGCTCGTCGCCTCGGGGACCGTCCGCGTGGGGGTCGAGGTGAAGCGGACCGTCGCCGTCGCCCGCCGGACGCTGACGCGGGGCCAGACGATCGGGCCGGACGACGTGTCCGCCGAGGACCGCTGGGTCGGGCCCGCCGCGGCGCTGGCCTCCCCCGCCGACGCCGAGGGCTCGGCCGTCAAGAACCGCCTGACCGCGGGCCAGCCCATCGCCTCGGGCGACCTCGAGCCCGCCGTGGTGGTGCGCAAGGGCGACCTGGTCGCCGTCACGTGCCTGGCCGGCGCGGTCTCGCTGCGGACGACCGCACGGGCGGCGTCGGACGCGCGCACGGGCGAGGTGATCCGCTTCGAGGCCCTCGACGACCGCAAGCGCAGTTTCCGCGCCCGCGTCAGCGGCCCGGGCCGCGCCGTCGCCACGACCGCCGGCGCCGAGGAGCCCCCGGCGACGACGACCTCGGCCCAGACCGCCCCGACGTTCCCCGACGGGGGCGGGACCGCGTTGGAACGCCCGTTGCGAGACGAACCACCGGCGGCCCTCGCGGCCGCGCCGACGACCGACTGGGCCCACATCCTCAGGGACGCATTCCGATGAACCACACGACCATCCGCACCCACGCGCTCGCCGCGGCGCTCACCCTGGCCCTCTTGGCCGCCCCGGCCCTGGGCCAGAGCCTGCTGCGTCCTCGCGACCCGGCCCCCGCGCCCGCCGCCGCGCCCGGGGGCGAGCAGGTCCGCGTCGTCAGCATGATGTTCATCGACAAGCCCAAGCCCCGCGACTTCGCCCTCTACGACCAGGTCACCATCGTGATCGAGGAGAACAGCCGGACACAGAGCAGCCAGACCCTCGAGACCAAGAAAGACTCCAAGCTCGACGCGGCCCTCAAGAAGTTCCCCAGCCTCAAGGACCTCATCGAGGGCGAGCTCCGCACGGGTGATTCGAGCCCGATCGCCGAGGTCGGCTTCGACGACAAGCAGAAGTTCAAGGGCGAGGGCAAGTTCTCCCGCTCCGACCGCTTCTCCGCGAAGATCACCGCCCGCGTCATCGACGTGAAGCCCAACGGGACCCTGGTCCTCGAGGCCCGAAAGACGATCATCACCAACAAGGAAGCCCAGACCCTCGTCCTCGCCGGCGTCTGCCGCAAGGAGGACGTCACCAACGCCAACACCGTGCTCTCCTCGCAGCTGGCCGACCTGACCGTCGTCCAGCAGAATGCCGGGGACGTCAACGACGGCGCCGAGAAGGGCTGGATCACGCGGTTCTTCGACTCGGTCTTCGGCTTCTGACCCCACCTATTCCCCCGACTCAATCACGGTCTCACTCACGCCCCCCGCCCCCAAGGACACGCCCCCGATGAAAGCCCTCGCCCTCGCGGCCTTGCTCGCCTGCCTCGCCGCGGCCCCGGCCGCCCACGCCGACCCCAAGGTCAAGGAGCTCGCCCGGATCAAGGGGCACGGCGAGTCCATCCTCCAGGGCTACGGGCTGGTCATGGGGCTCCCCGGGACGGGCGATTCGGGCAAGGACGCGGTCCTGGCCCGCCCGCTCGCCAAGATCCTCGAGAACAACCACAACGCCCCCGAGACGCTCAAGGAACTGGCGTCGAGCAAGACCGTGGCGCTGGTCATGGTGATGTGCCGGACGCCGGCCGCCGGCTCCCGCGCCGACGACAAGTTCGACGTCACGATCACCGCGATCAACAACGCCTCGTCGCTCAAGGGTGGGGTGCTGTACGTCACGCCGCTGACCGACCCCCGCCCGGGCGGCGAGGTGTACGCCTTCGCCCAGGGCAAGATCGAGCTCGAAGATACGTCCACGCCCACGACCGGCAAGGTCCGCGAGGGGGCGCAGCTCGTGCGCGACATCCCCGCGCCGCGGATCGAGGGGGCCTTCGAGATCCTGCTCGACCCGCCCTACGCCGGGTGGTCCAGCGCCCAGCTCGTCGCCTCCGCGATCAACGAGTGGGTCGCGCCCCTGGGCCCCGCGGCCGCCAGCGCCGTCGACGAGCGCACGATCCGCGTCGAGGTCCCCGAGCACGAGAGGACCGCGCAGGCCGACTTCCTCCACCGCGTCATGACCGCCGAGGTCCCCGCCTCGCGGCTCAACCTCGCCGCCCAGGTCGTCTGCAACGCCCGCACCGGCGTCATCGTCGTCACGGGCGACGTCGAGATCAGCCCGGGGATCATCAGCCACAAGGACCTGGTCATCACGACGACCATCCCCGCCCCGCAGCCCACGCCGCAGGACCCCGCCACCGAACGCCACCGCTGGGCGCCCGTCCAGACCAACGCGAGGCCCAAGGACAAGGCCAAGCTCGGCGACCTGCTCAGCGCCTTCAAGCAGCTCGACATCCCGCCCGCCCAGCAGATCGAGGTCATCCAGCTCCTCCACAAGAGCGGCCGGCTTCACGCGAAACTGATCGTGGAATAACCCCATGAGCCTTACCACACCCAACCCCCCCGCCCCGGCCCCGGGCGTTTGGCCCCCGGCACTCTCCATCAACACCCTCGGCGGTGGGGGAGGATGGGCGATGAGCCCGGACCGCCTCGCCGACCGCCAGCGTGCGTTCCGCGAGGTGCTCGGGCGGGCCGACACCGCCGGGAAGCCGCCCGAGACCGTCGCCCGGGACGCCGCCGAGCAGTTCGTCGCGATGACCTTCGTCCAGCCGATGCTCAAGGGCCTGCGCGATTCGGGCGGGGCCGCGGCCCCGTTCGCCCCGACGCAGGCGGAGAAGCAGTTCCGCGGGCTGCTCGACGCCGATCTGGCGCGGCGGATCGTCGGCGCCTCGAACTGGCCGCTGGTGGACCGCCTGGCACGGGATCTGCTCCAGGACCAGGCGCCGACGGCCCCCGCCGCCGGGGAGGACGCATGACCGCCGCCGCCACCCACGCCCCGCTCACGCTCGCTCGGCAGCCCGACCCCGACCCGGACCTGGGGATCGAGCTGGCGCGGTTGCTGGACGACCTGACCGCCGCGAACGAACGCCTGGTGCTCGCCGTCGAGGCCCACCGCGAGGCGATGCGCAAGGCCGACGCGAAGGCGATGGCCTCGGCCCTCTCGTCGCAGCGCGACGCGCTGGAGGCCGTCGCGCACCTGGACGAGCGCCGGCGCCGGCTCGTCGACGCCGCGAGCCTCGCGATGGCGTGGGAGGGCCCGGGCCCGATCACGCTGACGGCGCTGGCGCGTCGTCAGCCCGAGCCCGCGCGGACCACGCTCCTGGCCTCGGCCTCCCGCCTCAAAGACCTCGTGAAGCGTGCCCGCGACGGGCAGCGGGCCTCGTGGTCCGCGTCCACCGCGCTGGCGTCGCACGTCGAGGGATTGATCCGGGCCGTCGCCAAGCACCTCAGCCACGCCGGGACCTACGGGCGTAAGGGCTTCACCCCCGCCGGGCCCGTCCTGGCGGGCGGGCTGGACGTGAGATCGTGAGGACGCCATGAGTTTGAACGCCGCCATCCAGATCGGGCGCTCGGCGCTGACGGCCAGCCAGGTGGGCATCCAGGTCGCCGGCAACAACATGGCCAACGCCGCGACCCCGGGCTACTCGCGCCAGGTCGCGATGTTCCGCTCGTTCTCGGGCGACGGCTCCTCGCTGGGGGTCTCGATCGGGCGCGGGGTCTACACACAGGCCGTCCGCCGGCAGATCGACGAGGCCCTGCAGGCGCGGATGTACCTGGGCGTCGCCGACGAATCGGCCGCACGGTTCCGCTCGTCGGTGTACTCCACCATCGAATCGACCATCGGCGAGCTCTCCGACCGCGACCTCTCGAGCGAACTCTCCTCCTTCTTCAACGCGTGGTCCGAGCGGGCCAACCTGACGCGCAGCAACGCGGCGGTCGTCCAGCAGGGCGACAAGCTCGCGGCGGCCATGCGACGCCAGCGGGGGTTCCTCGATCAGCAGCGTGAGCAGATCGACCGGCAGATCGGCGCCGCCGCCGTTCAGGCCGACGGTCTGCTCTCGACCATCGCCGAGCTCAACCGCCAGATCGCGTCGGCGGAGGTGGGGGAGGCGCAGGCCAACACCCTCCGCGACACACGCGACCAGGCCGTCGCGCAGCTCGCCGAACTCATGGACGTGCAGGTGATCGACCGCGGCCGCGAGGGCGTGGACGTGCTGGTGGGGAGCACGCCGCTGGTGTACGGGTCGACCTCGCGCGGGCTCGACGTGAGGCGTGAGACGGTCGACGGTTCGATCCGCGTGGTGATGAGCACCAAGACCCCGCCCGAGGAGATCACGCCCGCCAGCGGGGCCCTGGGCGCCATGCTCGCCGAGCGGACCCGGGGCGTCGACGAGGCGATCCAGTCCCTCGACCGGCTCACCTCGCAGCTGATCCACCGGGTCAACCGCCTCCACTCGACGGGCGCCAACGCCGCGGGGCTGACCGAATCGACCGCCACGCTCAAGGTCGCGCAGGCCGACCGCGGGCGGGCGTTCAACGACACGCTCAACCAGACGATGCGCGGGCTGCCCTTCGAGGCCGAGAACGGCGGGTTCACCGTCCGCGTCAAGGACTCCTCGGGCGGGGCCGCCCGGCTGGTCCGAGTCCCCGTCGACCTCGACGGGATCACCAACGCCGGGACCCCCGGGACCGGCGACGACACCACGCCCGAGCAGGTCCGCCTGGCCATCAACGCCATCGACGGGCTGACCGCGACCTGGACCAGCGACGGGAGGCTGAGCGTCCGCGCCAGCCCGGGCTTCGAGTTCTCCTTCGAGGACGATTCGTCGGGCGCCCTCGCGGTCCTGGGCGTCAACGCCTACTTCACCGGGAAGGACGCCACCGACGTGGGCGTCCGGGCCGACCTGGTCGAGGACCCCGGGCGGCTGATGACCGGGCGGTACACCGACGGGAACTTCGTCGAGAACGCCACCGCCCTGCGGCTCGCCGGGCTGGCCGACGAGGCCCTGACCTCGCTGGGCGGGCGGTCCCTCCAACAGTTCTGGCAAGACCGGGTCCAGACCATCGGCGTGCGGGCCTCCACCGCCAACGCCGAGGCCCAGGCCACCGCCACCGTCCGCCAGAGCCTCGAATCGCAGCGCCTCGCCCTCAGCGGCGTCAGCATGGACGAGGAGAGCATCAACCTCCTCGCCTTCCAGCGCCAATACCAGGGCGCCGCCAAGCTGATCAGCGTCGCCGACGCGCTGATGGACCAGCTCTTCCGCTTGGTCTGACCCCGCGCCCGGCACGCGGTTTGCGGTCGGACCGGTATGGCGGTCATCCCCGCGAACCTCGCCCGCGTCCCCAACGCCCTGGTTTCCAGGCTCAGCCTCGCCAACATCGCGCGGGGGCAGGTCGACCTGCTCCGCGTGCAGGAGCAGATCGCCACCGGGCGGTCCGTCCTCCGCGTGAGCGACGACCCCGTCAAAGCGGCCACCATCGCCGCCCTCGACCACCGCCTCGAGCAGAGCGCCCAGCGCTCGCGCAACCTCTCCCACGCCCGGGCCGCGCTCTCCGAGCTCGACCGGGCCTTCGACGACGCCTCGGGCATCGCCCTGGACGCCAAGGACATCGCCGCGAGCATGGCGGGCCTGGGCCCCAGCGCCTCCGACCGCGCGTCCCAGTCCGTGATCGTCCAGCAGATGCTCAACGGGCTCCTGGGGATCGCCAACCGCACCGGCGTCGCCGGGCACGTCTTCGGCGGCTCCACCCCGGGCCGCCCGCCCGTCGAGGAGTTCCGCGGCGGGTTCCGCTTCCGCGCCACCGGGCCCGGGCTCGTCACCGACCTGGGCGAGGGCGGGGGCGTCCCCATCACCATGGGCCAGAGCCCCCTGGGCGCCACCTCCGCACGCGTCCGCGGCACCGTCGACCTCGAACCGGACCTGACCCCCGACACCCGCCTGGCCGACCTCAACGGCGCCCGCGCCCTGGGGGTCACCCCCGGGACCATCGAGGTGAGCCTCTCGGGCGGCGTCCGCGTGAGCGTGGACCTCTCGGCCGCTGATTCCATCGGCGACGTCGCCCGCGCCATCGAGGCCGCCGTCCGGGCGTACGAATCCGACCAGGGTGTGACCATCCTCGGGCCCGGCGGGGTCTCGATCGCCGGCGCCGCGCTGACCTTCGACGTGCTCCCGGGCGAGAACCTCCAGTTTTTCGACCTGGGCACGGGCGTGACCGCGAAGGACCTGGGCCTCACCGCCGCCACCCCCTTCTCCATCACGCAGGCCTCGCCCAACGGCTCCCCGCTCGACCCCAAACTTACGTGGCGGACCCCGGTCTCGGCCCTGGCGGGCGTGATCGGCGCCCTGGGCTCGATCCGGGTCAATAACCTGGGCGCCACCGCCGTCGTCGACCTCTCGGGGGCGCAAACCCTGCAGGACCTCAAGAACCTCATCGAGGGGACCAACCTCGGCGTGCGCGTGGTCATCAACGACGACGGGACCGGCATCGACGTGCTCAACGAGGTCGCCGGGACCCGCTCGATGGCCATGTCCATCGAGGAGATCCCCGGGCAGAACTCGACCGCCTCACGCCTGGGCATCCGCAGTTTCTACGCCGGGACGCGCATCGCCGACCTCAACGAGGGGCGGGGCGTGCGTGTGCTGTCCGGGGTGACCAACCCGACGACGGGGCTCGAGGACCCGGCCCTCAACCGCGACTTCGAGATCGTCCTGGGCGACGCGGCGGGGACGCGGATCTCGATCGACCTCCGCCCGGCGCACCTGACGACCGCGCAGGGCGTCCTCGACGCGATCAACGCGCAGATCCTGCCGCAGCTCACCGCCGCGGGGCTCGCCCCGGGCGACCTGACGGTGATGCTGGGCGACGGGGGCAACGGGCTGAGGCTCGTGCAGAACCCGGCGTTCCCGGGCCCGATCCGGGTGGAACAGATGAACAACTCGCACGCGGCCCGCGACCTTGGGCTGCTCGAAGGGACGTACGTGACCGCCACGGGCACGTTCGAGGGCAAGGACCCGGCGAAGGTCCGTGTGGACAACCTCTTCTCGCACCTGCTGGACCTTCGGGAATCGCTGAGCGCGAACGACACGACTGGCATCACGTTTGCGGGAGAGGGGATCGAAGGCATGACCGCCCTGCTGGCGGAGAGACGCGGGCTGGTGGGGGGGTACGCGAGGCGTGTGGACTTCGCGGACGAGCTGGAGCTGGATCGGGTGAACCTGGACGAACAAATCCGGAGCGAGCTGCGGGACGCGGACTTCACGACCGCGGCGGTCCGGATGAACCAGGTTCAACTCCAGTTGACGGCGGCCCTGCAGGTGACGGCCCAATCGCAGGCCCGGACCCTGCTCGACTACCTGTGACCGGAGGGCGAGAGCCCGCGGCACGGCATGGAATGGATAGGCCCGACGCGGCGCCGGCCTGGGCGCGTCGGGCGGCAGGACGCCGGCGCCCCGAGGATCGGGGCGCGACCCTTTGGAGCAGGCCGACACGCGGAGCGGACCCATGGAAGTTCGTACCACTCGCTTCGGGACCATCGAGATCGCGGGGGACCGCGTCATCGACTTCCCCAAGGGGCTGCTGGGGTTCTCCACCAGCCGTCGCTTCTGCCTGCTCGAGCCGGGCAACGACTCGGCGTTCTTCTGGCTCCAGAGCCTGGACGACCCCTCGCTGGCGTTCGTCGTGACCGACCCCTCGATGTTCGTCGAGGGGTACAACGTCGCGATCAAGGCCGACCAGATGAGCGAGATGGGCCTGGACCGCCTCGAGGACGCCCAGGTCTTCGTGATCGTCAACAAGATCGATCAGTCGCTCACCGGGAACCTGCAGGGGCCCCTGGTGATCAACACGCTCAACCGCCGGGGCGAGCAGATCGTCCTGGCCGAGAAGCGCTGGACGACGCGGCACGAGCTGATGAAGCTGCCGCAGGCCGGGTCGTCCGCGCCGGTGGCGATGAGCGCCTGACCCGGGCGACGCCCGCCCCCTCGGGGGGCCGGCGGTCGCACGGGGAGATCGCGCGTCGGGGGGGGAATCGGGGGTCAAGGCCCGGGACCACGGGCCGGGTGTGTGCTACACGCCCGCGGGCGCCTAGGGGGCGTCCGCGGCGACTACACGCGAGCCGGGCGGCGAGTTCCGCCCACGGGCCACGAAGGAGGATCCCATGCTGGTTCTCAGCCGTCAATGCGACGAGACCATCATGATCGGGGACGAGATCGAGATCACGATCGTGGACATCCGCGGGGACAAGGTCCGCCTGGGCATCAACGCCCCGGGGCGGATCACGGTCCACCGCAAGGAGGTCTACGAGGCGATCCGTCGCGAGAATGAATCGGCGTCGCGTCTCGACGCACCGTCAGGATGGCCCTCGGGCGCGTCGCCCGTGGGACGGCCCGGGGGCAAGCCCGGGCCGGCGAAGCATCGATCGTCACGTGGGTCGGCGTTGGCCGCCGGTCCCGCGGTTGGCACGGGGATTGCGGTGCAGTCCCCCGCACCCGGGGCCGGTTCGCGCTGACGCGAGCTTTGGGGCCGAGCGGTTCATGAGTCCGAGCACGCAATCACGGAGGATTGCCGTATGAGCAAGATCAACACGAACATCCCGAGTCTGGTGGCCCAGTCGAACCTGGTGAAGTCCGGGAAGGAACTCTCGCTGCGGTTCGAGCGGCTGAGCACCGGCCTGCGGATCAACCGCGGCGCCGACGACCCCGCCGGGCTCATCATCTCCGAACGCCTGCGCTCCGACATCCAGGGCGTCGAGTCGGGGATCAAGAACAGCGAGCGGGCGAGCAGCGTCATCTCGACGACCGAGGCCGCCCTCTCCGAGGTGAGCGACCTGCTCAACTCGATCAAGAGCCTGATCGTCGAGGCGGCCAACACCGGCGCCAACTCCGCCGAGGAACGCGCCGCCAACCAGCTCCAGATCGACTCGGCCATCGAGTCCATCACCCGCATCAGCAACACGGCGAGTTTCGCGGGGCAGAAGATCCTCAACGGGACGCTGGACTACCTGCTCTCGGGCGTCCGCTCGAGCGCCATCACCAAGGCGCAGGTCTGGAACGCCTCCCTCGTGGGCGCCCCCTCGCTCCAGGTCGCCGTCGACGTCGTCGCCAGCGCTCAGACCGGGGGGCTCTATTACAACGGCGCCACCACCCCCGCCGGCGTCCTCCTCTCCGCGATGACCGTCGAGGTCCAGGGCAACCGCGGCGTCCAGACCCTGACCTTCGCCTCGGGCGTCCCGCTCTCCTCCGTCGTCGCCGCCGTCAACTCCTACACCACCCTCACCGGCGTCCGCGCCCAGCTCATCAACAACAACCCGACCAGCGGCCTGGTCTTCAAGACGGCCGGCTACGGGTCCGAGTCCTTCGTCTCCGTCAAGCGTCTCAACGGGCCGACCTCGGGCGATTCGCTCACGCTCTACAAGCTCGAGAACAACACCACGCCCCCGGACACCACCCCCTTCCCGTGGGCCGCCCTCATCGGCGCCAACACCCTTGTTCAGGGAAGCCGGGACACCGGGCAGGACGTCTCGGCCCTGGTCAACGGGAACCTCGCCACCGGGCGCGGGCTGGCGCTGAGCGTCAACGGCCCCGCCCTGAGCGTCGAACTTACCCTCAGCGAGGACTTCGCCACTCGCCCCGACGCCGCCAACTCGATCTTCCAGATCACCGGCGGCGGGGCGATGTTCCAGCTCGGGCAGCAGGTCAACCCCTCCCAGCAGACCAACATGGGCATCCCGTCGATGGCGGCCTCTCGCCTGGGCGGACGGCTCGTCAGCGGGACGCTCCAGTTCCTCAGCTCGCTCAAGTCCGGTCAGGGCAACTCCATCGCCGAGAACGTCGCGAGGCGTGACTTCACCGCCGCCAGCGACATCCTCGACCAGGCCATCCAGGAGGTCGCCATCCTCCGCGGGCGTCTGGGGGCCTTCGAACGCGACGTGCTGCAGACCAACGTCCGGTCGCTCCAGTCGGCCTTCGAGAACCTCACCGCCAGCAGCTCGCAGATCCGCGACGCCGACTTCGCGTCCGAGACCAGCCGCCTGACCCGGGCGCAGATCCTCCAGTCCTCGGGGACCACCGTGCTCGGGCTGGCCAACCAGCAGGCCCAGCAGGTCCTCCAGTTGCTCGGGTAGTCCCGGCCCACCACGCACGCGCACCCCAACGCACCCCAACGCACCCCTCGACGCCCCGGCCCGCGACGGCCGGGGCGGTTTGTTTTTGCGCGTCGTGGTCCGGGAATGACGCGGGTGGATCCCCCCCCGCCGGGCGCCGCGGGCGCATTTCTCTCCCGCCGGCTGAACTCGCCCCCGCGCGGTGACGATGTCAGGGACCGTTGTGCCCCCCGGATGGTCCGGGGGGCGTCGAACCCGGGCAGGATACCGGGGCCGGCGAAGATGGCCCGCTCGAACGGGCCGGATCGAAGGGGCGGTTGTCCCCACCGGCGAAGGTTTGGTCCGTGACGCGGGCGTGCGTCGTGAAGGGCCGGCCGAGGATGTTCACGGAGGAATTTCATGAGCCGGATTAACACCAATATTCAGTCGTTGATCGCCCAGCGCGTGCTGGGATCGAACAACACCCAGCTGTCCCAGTCTCTGGAACGGCTGGCGACGGGCACGAAGATCAGCCGGGGTAAGGACGACCCCGCCGGGCTGATCGCCTCGGAGGCCCTGAGCTCCGAGATCCGCTCGACCAACGCCGCGATCGCCAACGCCGACCGCGCCGACCAGGTCGTGAACATCGCCGAGGGCGGTCTGCAGGAGGTCAGCAGCCTGTTGACCGAGCTGCAGGGCCTGATCACCTCGACGGCCAGTCGGGCCGGCCTCTCCGACGAGGAGAAGCAGGCGAACCAGCTGCAGGTCGACTCGATCCTGCAGACCATCGACCGCATCGCGAGCGCCACGAGCTTCCAAGGCATCAAGCTCCTCAACGGGAACTTCGACTTCCGGGTCTCGGGCCTGGCCTCGGGCGTCGCCGACTACCGCATCAACGGCGCGAAGTTCGGCGGGTCGAGCCTCAACATCAACGCGATCGTGACCCAGTCCGCCCAGCAGGGTGGTCTGTTCATGTCCTTCGGCGGCGCCAACCTCGACCTCTCGTCGCAGAACGCCTCCTTCACCGTCGAGGTCCGCGGTTCGTTGGGCGCCCGCGAGCTGACCTTCAGCTCCGGCACCACCATGTCGAGCATCGCGGCCGCCATCAACACCTTCAAGGACGTCACCGGCGTCGAGGCCCGCTCCTCGGGCACGGGCGTGAAGCTCTACAGCAGCAACTACGGGTCCTCGGCCTTCACCTCCGTCAAGGTCGTCAACGACGGCGGCGCCGCGGGCAACGGCGTCTACCGCCTCGCCGACACCAACTTCAACGCCTCGCAGACCACCGGCAACACGGCCTTCACCGCCGCCACCAACGGCGTCCAGGACTTCGGGCAGGACATCAAGGCCACGATCAACGGCATCCAGGCCACCACCTCCGGGCGCACCGCCCGCATCAACACGGACTTCCTCGACGTGGAGCTGACCCTGGGCACCTCCACCTCGCAGACCCTCGGCGCGGTCGGCTCGGGCGGGGTGACCGCCACCGTCACCGGCGGCGGCGCCGACTTCCAGCTCGCCGGCAAGGTCGATATCGCCGGTAAGGTCTCCATGGGCATCGGCGACGTGGCCGTCCGCAAGCTCGGGTCGTCCAACTCGGGCTTCCTGAGCACCCTCGCCAACGGCAACACCAACAACGTCGTCAACGGCAACCTCACCAACGCCCAGAAGGTCGTCTCCGAGGCCATCACCCAGGTGTCCTCGCTCCGGGGCCGACTCGGCGCGTTCCAGAAGAACACGATCGGGGCGACCATCCGCAGCCTCAACGTGTCCGTCGAGAACAGCACCGCCGCTCAGTCTGTCATCCGGGACAGCGACTTCGCCTCCGAGACCGCGGCCCTTACCCGGTCGCAGATCCTCGTGGCGGCGTCGACCAACGTCCTGGGGCTCGCCAACCAGACGCCCCAGTCCGTGCTCCAGCTCCTCGGGTAAGACCGGCTGACATCCTCCCGTGAACCCTCACGGCCCCGGGCCCCTCCGCCCGGGGCCCTTTCGTTTTTCCACCCTGTGAACCGGGGATTCTCCCTCCACCCCGACACCCCCGCCATCCCCTATGCTCTGTCGCGGGCCAATCCGACCCGCGTCCACAGACCCCGACCCGCCGCCGCCGTCGGCGGCCGAGGAACCCACGTTGACCACCGCGACCAGCGACCACCGACTCAACCGCCCCCGACGCTCAGAACCCGAGGTGCCCACGCACGCCCACCCGACCACCGACGCCCTGCCCGCCCCCGATACCCGTTCGCGCTGGAAGCGGGCCGTCATGGTCTGGTTCGACTCGACCGCATCGGCCAGCGGGGCCCGCGAGCCCTCTCGCTTCGTCCGCGCCGTCCGCCTGCTCCCGTTCATCGCGATGCACGCCGGGTGCCTGCTGGTGATCTGGGTCGGGTTCAGTTGGTGGGCCCTCGCGGTCGCCGTCGGGCTGTACGCGGTCCGCATGTTCGCCATCACGGCCTTCTACCACCGGTACTTCAGCCACCGCTCCTTCCGCACGAGCCGGCCCATGCAGTTTGTCTTCGCCCTCTTGGGGTGCTCCGCGGTCCAGCGTGGGCCCCTCTGGTGGGCCGCCCACCACCGAGAGCACCACCGCCACAGCGACCAGGAGGGCGACCTCCACTCCCCCAGGCTGCACGGGATCCTCTGGTCCCACCTCCTCTGGTTCCTCCAGCCCGAGAACACCGGGACCAACACCAAGGCCGTCCCCGACCTCATCAAGTACCCCGAGCTCCGCTGGATCGACCGCTACGACGGGGTCGTCCCCCTGGCCCTCGCCCTGGCGATGTTCGCCCTGGGGTGGTCCATCGAGGCCCTCGGCGGGGCCACGTCCGGCCTTCAGATGCTCGCCTGGGGGTTCTTCATCTCCACCGTCGCCTGCTACCACGCCACCTACACCATCAACTCTCTCTGCCACGTCTGGGGTCGCCGGCGCTTCAACACCAACGACGACAGCCGGAACAACGGCGTCCTCGCGCTGCTCACCTTCGGCGAGGGCTGGCACAACAACCACCATTACTTCCCCGGCTCGGCCCGCCAGGGCTTCTATTGGTGGGAGTTCGACCTGACGTATTACGTCCTCTGGGTGATGAGCAAGTGCCGCCTGGTCTGGGACCTCAACCCCGTCCCCGAGCGGGTCTACAAGAACGCCCGCGGCGGGTGAATCCCCCGTCCCACCCCGTTCGAAGGAACAGGCGATGAAGATCGCGGTCATCGGCGCCGGGATCGCGGGCCTGACCGCCGCCCTCGAACTCCGCCGATCATTCCGGCCCACCGTCTTCGAAGCCGAGGGGCGCCCGGGCGGGCACTCCAACACCATCGACGCCCGCCACGGCGGGCGCGACTGGCCCGTCGACACCGGTTTTATCGTCTTCAACGACCGGACCTACCCCGGCTTTGTCCGGCTCCTCGCCGAACTGGGCGTCGCCTCGCGCCCCGCCGACATGACCTTCAGCGTCCGTCACGAGCCCGACCGGGTCGAGTACAACGGGCACTCGCTCTCGCACCTCCTGACCTGGAAGCGCAACGCCCTCCGCCCCGGGTTCTGGCGCATGGCCCGCGACATCATCCGTCTGGGCCGTGACACCACCGCGAGGCTGGCGTCGGGCGGTGACGGGCTCGAAGGCTCGCTCGCCGAGTTCCTCCGGCGAGGGCGGTACTCCCGTGAACTGTGCGACTGGTACCTCGCCCCGATGACCTCCGCGATCTGGTCGTCCTCGCACGCCGCCGCCCTCGAAACACCCGCGATCTTCTTCGCCCGCTTCTTCGCCAACCACGGGTTCTTCGACATGGGCGAACGCCCGCTGTGGCGGACCGTCGTCGGCGGCTCACGCGCCTACGTCCGCGCCATCGCGCAGCGTCTGGGCGACGACCTCCGCACCGGGTGCCCGGCTCTCCGCGTCGAACGGCCCGCCGGCGGGGGCGTCATCGTCGAATCGCCCGCGGGGTCGGAGCACTTCGACGCTGCCGTTATCGCCTCGCACAGCGACCAGGCCTTGGGCTTGCTCGCCGACCCGACCGACGATGAGCGCGACGTCCTCGGCTCGATCCCCTACACCGACAACCTCGCCATCCTTCACACCGACACTTCACTCCTCCCGGCGCGTCCCAAGGCCTGGGCCGCCTGGAACGCCCGCGTCGGCCACGACTCGCCCGCCGACCCCGCCCGCGTCACCTACAACCTCAGCATCCTCCAGGGGCTCGCCCCGCCCGACGGGACCCAGTTCCTCGTCACCCTCAACCCCAAGCCGGGCGAGATCGAACCGGGCCGGATCCTCCGGAGGATCAACTACCACCACCCGGCCTTCGACCGTGCCTCCGTCGCCGCCCAGGCCCGCCACGCCCGCGTCAGTGCCGGGCCCACGTTCTACGCCGGCGCGTATTGGCGCTATGGTTTCCACGAAGACGGGCACTGGAGCGGCGCCCGGGCGGCCCTGCAGGTCGAGGCTTTCGCCCGGCGTCACGCCCCCGCGGCCCGTCCCCAGGAGGCCCCCGCGTGAGCCTCGCCAGCGCGATCTTCGTCGGTGACGTCCGTCACCGCAGATCCCGCCCCACGCCCCACGAACTGCGCCTCCGCCAGTTCATGATGTACCTCGACCTCGACGAGCTCGACCGCGTCTTCCGCGGCCGATGGCTCTGGTCGATCGACCGCCCCAACCTCGCCTCCTGGCAAAGGCGCGACTTCCTCCGCCCCGCCGACCTCCCGCTCAAGGACGCCCTCGCCGAAGCCCTCCCGCCGGGCCTTTCCCTCCGCGGGCCGGTCCGGATGCTCACCCACCTCCGCTACTTCGGGCATTCCTTCAACCCCGTCACGTTCTATTACTGCCTCGGCCCCGGCGGGCACGGGCTCGACGCCGTCGTCGCCGAGATCACCAACACGCCGTGGAACGAGCGTCACGCGTACGTCATCCCCGGCTCGGGCCCCCGCGCCTCGCTCGATTTCGGCAAGGCCTTCCACGTCTCCCCGTTCATGCCGATGGACCAGCGTTACCGGTGGTTCTTCACCGAGCCGCGCGAGACCCTCGCCGTTCATATGGAGAGCCACGACACGCAGGGCAAGATCTTCGACGCCACCATGACCATGCGACGACGGGAGATCACCGGGGGCTCGCTCGCCTTCGTCCTGGCCCGTTTCCCCGCCATGACCCTCCGCGTATTGGCCTCCATCTACTGGAACGCCCTCCGCCTCCGCCTCAAGGGCGTCCCCGTGCAGCCCCACCCGAAGTGGACAACCCCGCCGGGCGCCCTCGCTCAGCCCGCCGCGGAGCCGCCGCCATGATCCGGCACGACGACCGCCCCGCGCCGGTTCAGCGTGCGCCGCGGCCCGGCGCACGCCTCGCCCGCCACGCCGTCGCCCGGGCGCTGGCCAAGGTCCGCAGCGGCCGCATCACCCTCACCGACGGGGGCTGGACGCTCTCGGCCGGCGAGCCCGCGGACGCCGCGACGCTCCACGCCGCCGTCCGCGTCCTCTCGCCTGCGTTTTTCCGCGCCGTCGCCTTTGGGGGGACCGTCGGCGCCGCGGATTCGTTCGCCCGAGGCGAATGGGCCTGCGACGACCTCACCGCCCTCTGCCGCGTCATCGCCCGCAACCGCGACGCCTTCAACGCCCTCGACGGCCCCTTCGCCACGCTGGCCAAGTGGGTCCTCGGGCTCCGCCACGCCCGCTCGCGCAACACCGCCGAGGGCAGCCGACGGAACATCCACGCGCACTACGACCTCTCCAACGAGTTTTTCGCCCTCTGGCTCGACCCCTCGATGATGTACTCCTGCGCCGTCTTCGAAGAGCCCGACGGCACGCCCGTCCCGCCCCACGACCTCGAACGCGCCCAGCGCCTCCACCTCGACCGGCTCACCGCCGCCCTGGACCTGGCGCCGACCCACCACCTCGCCGAGATCGGGACCGGGTGGGGCGCCCTGGCCCTCCACGCCGCCCGGTCGTCCGGGTGCCGCGTCACCACCACCACCATCAGCCCCGCGCAGGCCCGCCTCGCCCGGGACCGGATCGCCGACGCCGGCCTTACCGACCGCGTCGCCGTCATCGAGCGAGATTACCGCGACTTCCCCGGCGTGCACGACCGGCTCGTCTCCGTCGAGATGATCGAGGCCGTCGGGCACCAGTTCCTGGGCGAGTATTTCTCCGCCTGCGCCCGCCTGCTGAGGCCCGGCGGACGCTTCGTCCTTCAGAGCATCGTCATCGACGACCGCTACTACGAGGAAGGCCTCGCCTCCGTCGATTTCATCAAGGCCCGCGTATTCCCGGGGAGCTTCATGCCCTGCCGCCGGGTCATCCGGGAGCACGCCGCCCGCGCGGGCCTGCGGCTCGAATCCGAGGTCGAGATCGGCCCGCACTACGCGACCACGCTCCGCGAGTGGCGTCGCCGGTTCATGGCCCGGCTCCCCGAGGTCCGCGCCCTGGGCTTCGACGAGCCCTTCGTCCGCACCTGGGAGTTCTACCTCGCCTACTGCGAGGCCGGGTTCGCCGAACGTCACCTCGGCGACGTCATTTACGCCTTCACCAAGCCCGGCGGAGCGACCGGCCCATGACCGATTCCCCTTGGATCCTCCTCGCCGTCGCCTGGGCCGCCGCCGCGGTGTTCCTTTCGTTGCTGTGGCTTCATCAGGTCCGCACGAAGAACGCGACGCTCGTCGACGTCGGTTGGACTCTCGCCCTCGCCGGCGCGGGCGTGTTCTACGCGGTGGTGGGGGGGGTAGGGGGTGAGGATGCGGGCGGGTCGTTCGCGTCGCGCGCCGCCGCCCTCGCGATGGCCCTGGTCTGGGGCACGCGGCTGACCGCCCACCTCGTCCTCGACCGCGTCGTCGGCTCCCGGCCCGAGGACGCCCGCTACCGCGCCCTGCGCGAGCACTGGGGCGACAAGGCCCAGCCCGGGTTCTTCGTGGTGTACCAACTCCAGGCCCTCGCCGCCGTTCTGCTCAGTTGGCCGTTCCTGCTCATCGCCTCCGACCCGTCGCCGTCCCTCTCGCCCCTCACGATGGTCGGGCTCGCGCTCTTCGCCTTGGCGCTGACGACGGAGACCATCGCCGACCGGCAGTTGGCCTCGTTCCGCGCCGACCCCGCCAACCGGGGCCGGACCTGCCGCCGCGGGCTCTGGCGGTATTCCCGCCACCCCAACTATTTCTTCGAGTGGCTCGTCTGGGTCGCCCTCGCCCTCGCCGCGACCGACTCCCGCCCCGAGGGCACGGCCGCGTGGTGGGGGAGGGAGAGCGGATGGGAGTGGGTGTGGGGAGCGTCGGCCTGGCTCGCGCCCCTCGCGATGCTCGTGCTGGTCACCAAGGTCAGCGGTATCCCCTGGGCCGAGGCCCAGTCTCTCCGCTCACGGGGCGACGACTACCGCCGGTATCAACGCGAGACCAGCGCCTTCTTCCCCTGGTTCACCCGCTCGCCGTGACCGGCTCAGCAGCCTCCTTCGAAGTCGATCAGATACGCGTCGACATCGAAGAAGTCGATGAAC
Organism: Phycisphaeraceae bacterium; assembly: GCA_015200025.1. GTDB lineage: Bacteria > Planctomycetota > Phycisphaerae > Phycisphaerales > UBA1924 > UBA2396. The sequence continues at coordinate 3,581,580 of CP054186.1, forward strand.
CCGTCCCCGTTGTGGTCCGCCGAGACGCCCGGCGGGCACTCGCCGCCCTCGAAGCACGCCAGCATCGCGTCCGCGTCGAAGAAGTCGACGAACCCGTCGCAGTTGAAGTCCGACCGGCAGATCGACAGGGCCGCGTCGCGAGAGGCCGACACCCCGCACCCGTTCTCGAACACCGCCCGCACCACCACCGTCGGCGGCGGGGACGGGGCGATCACGCCCGACAGCCCGATCACGCCGCCCCCAGCGTCCGACACGACGAACGACACCCCCGACCCCGCGTCGGCGAAAGGCCCGTCTGCGAGCGCCGCGTACGGCCCGTCCCCCACGCGGACCTCCCACCGCCGCGACACCCACCCGCTCGACGACGCGACGAAGGTCGCGGTTGATCGCGCACACACCGACGCGTCCTCCGGCTGGTCCACCACCGCCGGCGCCGCCCCCTCGCGCCACCGCGCCATCCCGTTGACTTCAAGCCCGCCCCCGACCCCGTCGAACGACCCCGCGATGACGAACCCGCCGTCCGCGAGGGGCGCGATGCTGCTCGGCTCGCCACCGACGACCCCGCCGCCCACCACCGACCAGGACGAGCCGTTCCACCGCGAAACCCCAAGGGTGAACGGCCCGACCGCCAGCACGTCGCCGCCGGAGAGGACCGCGAGGTCCAAAGGCCCGGCCCCGAGCCCATCGCCCATCCCCACCCATGACGAGCCGTCCCACAGCGACACGTGCCGGCGGCCGGGGCTGATGAACTGGGTGCCCGCCACCGCACGCCCGTCCCCGAGTGAGACGATCGACGTTACCACCTGCACGCCGCTCCCCATCGCGCCCCACTGAGACCCGTTCCACCGCGCGATGTTCTGCACGAAGACCCCGCCGGCCATGCTGAACAACCCGCCGACGACCACGCCGCCGGGCACGCCCGCCGCCGCTCGGGGCCACAAGGGCCTGGAGATCCCGGTCCCCAGCGCGGACCACGCTTGGCCGTTCCACCGGGCCACCATCGACGCGTTCGCGCCCCCGGCCTGGCTGAAATCCCCGACCGCCACCACGTCCCCCGCGCCCGTCACCGCGAGGTCGAACACGATCCCATTGACGCCCGCGCCCAGCCCCATCCAGCCCGACCCGTCCCACCGAGCGATATTCGACACCGCCTGCCCGCCCGCGCGGTCGAAGCTCCCCGCCGCCACGAGGACGCCATTCGGCAGCCCGACCGCCGACGTGAACACGGGCGTCGCCGATGAAGATCCAAGACCTCCCCCGAGCACGGCCCACTCGCCCGTGGCCGGGTCCCACGCCGCCGCACCGCCCGCGGGCAGTCCCGCCACCGACGTGAACCGCCCGAGCGCGACCACGACGGCCGACCGTGGGCCCGCCGTGCCGTCCGGGTCCCACGCCGCGATAAGGTCCACGTCCCCCGGCGCTCCCGGCACCGCCTCCCAGTACCCGCCGCACTGCGCCGACGCCGCGCCCGCCGCACTCGCGCACCACACCACGGCCAAACGCAGGCTCCCTCGCATCGCAGCTCCCTTCCGCGCCCCACGCCCGAATCATGGTCGCGATCGGCGCGTACCAAGGCAACCCGACCATCGCCCGATCGTGCGCGGCGACGCACCGAGCCCGCGACCAACGCACGCTCACCCTTGCTTGAGAAGCCGCTCCAGGTAATGGATATCCACGCCGCCGCGGCGGAAGTCCGTGTTCTCGACGAGCCGCTGGTGCAGGGGGACCGTCGTTTTGATGGGGCCGGCCTGGAACTCGCGGAGCGCCCGGGCCGTGCGGTCGAGCGCCTGCTCGCGGGTGGGCGCGTGGACGATCAGTTTCGCCACCATGGAGTCGTAGTTGGGCGGGACCACGTACCCCGGGACCACGTGGGTATCGAGCCGCACGCCCGGCCCGCCCGGGGGCTCCCACCGCGTGATCTTTCCCGCGCTGGGGCGGAAGCCCTCCGCCGGGTCCTCCGCGCAGATGCGGCACTCGATCGCGTGCCCGTGGATCCGCACGTCGTCCTGCTTGAAGGGGATTTTCTCGCCCGCCGCGATCCGGATCGACATCTGCACGATGTCCACCCCGGTGATCATCTCGGTCACGGGGTGCTCGACCTGCACCCGCGTGTTGACCTCGAGCATGTAGAAGTGGCCCGTCTCGTCGAGCAGGAACTCGCACGTCGCCGCCCCGGCGTAGTTGACCGAGCGGATCATCTTCGCCGCCGATTCGCAGACCTTCTTGAGCCGCTCGCGGTCGACCCCCGGCGCCGGCGCCTCCTCGATGACCTTCTGGTGCCGGCGCTGGAGCGAGCAGTCCCGCTCCCACAGGTACACGGCGTTGCCGTGCTTGTCACCCAGCATCTGCACCTCGACGTGCCGGGCCCGCTCGAGGTACTTCTCGATGAACACCGCCCCGTTCCCGAAGGCCGCCTGCGCCTCCTGGCTCGCGACGCGGAGCATCGACCGCAGCGTCGCCTCGTTGTGGCAGACCTTCATCCCCCGCCCGCCCCCGCCGGCCGAGGCCTTGATGATCACCGGGAACCCGATCTCCCCGGCGATCCGGACGGCCTCCTCCTCGTCTTCCACCGCGTCCTTGGACCCCGGGAACACCGGGACCCCGTTGTCCTTGGCCGTCTTCTTGCAATCGACCTTGTCGCCCAGGGCCTGCATCGCCTCGGGCGAGGGCCCGATGAACTCGATCTTGCAGTCGCGGCAGGCCTGCGAGAAATCGGGCCGCTCCGAGAGGAACCCGTACCCCGGGTGGATCGCGTCCACGTCCGCGATCTCCGCCGCCGCGATGATCCGCGAGATGTTGAGGTACGATTCCTTCGCCGGCCCGGGCCCGATGCAGATCGCCCGATCCGCCATCTTCAGGTACGGCGCGTCCTTGTCCGCCGTCGAATAGACGCACACCGCCTCGACGCCCAGCTCGCGGCACGCCCGCATGATCCGCAGGGCGATCTCCCCGCGGTTCGCGATCAATACTCTCTTGAACATGCGGTTCAGGGCCTCACGAGGAACAGTTTCTGACCGAACTCGACGGCCTCGCCGTTCTTCACGAGGACCCGCTCGACCTTCCCGCTCTTGCCCGACTTGATCTCGTTAAAGACCTTCATCGCCTCCACCATGCACACCACCGTGTCCGACGACACCGGCGAGCCCACCTTGACGAACGGGCCCGCGTCGGGGTTGGGGGCCGCGTAGAACGTCCCCACCATCGGGCTCTCGATCGCCACCAGCCCCGCGTCCTCCGCCGCCCCCGCCGATCCCGTCGAGCCCGCCGCCGGCGGAGCCGCGGGCGTGGGGGGGGTCGCCGCCGCGGGCGCCGCGTAGACCGCCGGGGCCGGCACCAACGCCGCCCCGCGCCGGATCGTCACCTTCTGCTGCTCGTCACGCAGGTCCAGCTCCGAAAGGTCGTTGTCGACCATCAACCGGACCAGTTCCTTCAGTTTCGCCGGGTCGATCATCGAGTCCTCACTGCCCCTCGCACGCCCTCGGGCCCGAGCCACGCCCGCCGGCACGAGTTCCGGAGAGCGGTGGGCATTCTAACCCCTCGCCCACGCCCCCGCACGCCGAGGCCTCCGCCCCCCTCCCGCCCCCGCGTCCCGGGTCAGCCGCCCAGCACCGACGCCTCACGACGCAACTCCTGCATCCGCCCAGGCCCCACCCGATCCGTCAGCCCCAGGGCCTCGAACACCTCCGCCCGCGAAGACGCCTCCAGCCCGCGGTACACCGCGTCCGTGTCGATGATCGACCGACCCAGGATCTCCTCGAGCATCCCCCGCGTGTACGTCGGCCTCTGCGCCGCGGTCGATTGGGTCCCGTACTGGTTCAGGTTCGACGCGAAGATCCCCGCCGCACTCACCGGCAGAAAGTCCTCGTACCTCAGCCCCTCGTACCGCACGAAGCCCCGTTTCACCAGCTCCTCGAGGTCCGCCGTCCCCAATGTCCCCCGCGCCGCCACGCCCTTGGGAGTTGCCCAGTAGCGGGCGTGGATCAGCCCGCCCGACACCAGCCCCTCCACCGTCTTGGGGAATGCCCCGAACGGCGCCGCGTACGCACGCTCGTACGCCGCGAAGTCACGCTTGGGGAGCCCGGGGTCCTTCTCCCGCGCCGCGTCGGCCTCCGCCAGGCAGCGGTCGTAGAGCGTCCGCCCCGAGGCCGTCGTCGCGTAGAAACGCTGCTCGATCTCCCCGAACCGCGCCGTGTGCGTCGTCACCGTCTCCGATCCGTCCGCGTTCATGAACTGCACCGGCTCGGTCAGCGCTTTGTAGGCGTCCTGCCTCAGCAACACCGGCGTGTCCTCGCTCGGGCCCTCCGTGAAATCCTTGAACCCCGAGTGCTTGAGCCTCGTCAGGTCCAGGTCCTCACGCCGGAGCCTCGCCGTCAGCCCGTCCACGAGGCCCGCGATCGCCGGCCCGCCCGCCCCGCCCCGCCCGAACCCATCGATCTCCTCGCGTGAGAGGTGCCGGAACAGCAACCGCATCGTGTGCCAGTCGGCCCGCGACGCCAGACGCTCGAGCGCCGTCGCCGCCCGCCCGCGGAACGATTCCTCGCCGATCTCGCCCATGCAGAACTTCATCGCCGACGTGTACAGGTCCATGCAGAACGTGTTGGGCGTCAGGTGGTTGAGGTGGTGCCGCTCGAAGCAGGCGATGTCCGCCGCGATCTTGAACCCCGCGTCGCACAGGTCCTTGTAGAGCGCGTGGTCCTTCGCCCGCCCCGTCCACTTGAAGATCCGCCCCGTCCCCTCCCCGATCAGCGCCTCCGCGTCCGTCCACGCCAGCCCGCCCTCACGTTCACCCTTCTCGATCAGCGCCTTCGCGCGATCGGAGAAGACCCGCCGCGTCGCCAACACCCCCTCGATCCGCTCCCGCGTCTTCGAGTCAAAGTAGTCCGTCCGCAGCAGCGACGTGAACACCCGGTGCTCGGGGTTGAGCGTCGAGCGGTACGCCGTCGCCACGATCGGCTGGCTCTTGCTCCCCACGCTCGTCATGTCGTAGTAGTTGTGCGGCTCCATCCCGAACGCCGCGAAGAACCGGCACACCCACCGGTACTCCTCCGCCGTCCCGATCCGGATCGCCCCGTGACGCTCGCCGCTGGTCCGCTCGATCTGCCCGTCGGTGATCGTGAACCCCGGGAACACCATCGCCAGCACCGCGCACACCACCCGGTTGCACTCGCGGTTCACCGCCAGCGACTTGTCGTACAGCGGGACCTCCGCCCCGAACATCCGCGACAACTCGCCGAACAGCCGGTGCTGCATCTCGATTTTGTCCGCCAGAACCGTCGTCATCGTGCCGCCCTCATCGCCCACCCGCCGGAACCCACACACCCCGCCCTGAACAGGCCCCCCGAAACACGGATATGCCGATCCGATTCGCATTTTACCCGCCCGGGTGGCGCGGTGCCTTTCGGCAGAGACCACTAAAAGCGAAAACGACCCCCGTGGCCGGGGGCCGTCCGAGAACGCGGTTGGGTGTCCACCCCCAACGCCTGACCCGAGAATCCGAATGCCGAGGGGCGGACTCGAACCGCCGACCTCCGGGTTATGAATCCAGCGCTCTAAACCAGCTGAGCTACCTCGGCAACGCGGCCCAATGCTACGCCGACACCGCCCCGGGGTTCAACGCCCGCGGCCCCCAATCACCGTCCGCGCGGCGCCGCCGAGGCCCGGGCTTACTTTCCCGGCTCGATATCGAACCGCAGCGTGCTGTACCCGTCGATCTCAAAGTGCTCGACGACGATCTCGACCGGGCCGTCGGCCGCCTGCTCCCAGACCGCCGAGTCGCGCGTCGGGCCGTGCCACGCCCAGTTCTCGATCACGGTCTTCCCGTTCACCATGACCCTGACGCCGTCGTCCGAAAGGGTCGTGAGGGTCCACCGGCCCTTGGGGAGCGTCAGGCTGGTCTTCGCGATGGTCCCGAACTTGTCGCCGCCGGGGCCCTTGGCCCGCATGTCCGCGGACCAGTTCTGGTCCTTGGGCCCGCCCCACCCGTAATCGAACTTGAGCCCCGAGACCTTCGCCGTCACCGCGCCGGGCCCCTCGGCCAGCGCCCGCCACTTCGCGAGCATCGCGGCGTCGAAGCCCTTGTCCTTGACCCACGGCGGGGTGGAATCGTCCCACGCGAACGCCGTGATCGACCACTCCGCCGCCACCACCACGCCCTCGAGCACCTTCCGCTCCCCGGCGAACTCCACCGGCACCGAGTACGCCGTCACCCCGCCGCTCCCGATGATCTTGACCGTGTCGGCCTCGCCGGGCTTGGCCGCGGGGGTGTGCACCACGCGCCCGCCGGGGACTTTCGCCCCCGTCAGGTCGACCTTCACCCGCGGCCCGAAGACCTCGTACACGTGCTCCGACCCGCTGGTGCTCCTCGCCCGGAGCATCGGGCTCTCGTGGTCCCACGGGCCCCACTCGTCCATGATGATCTTGTCACGCCCGCGCAGGTTCGCCCTCGCCCCTACCGGCTTGGTCTTCCCCAGCGCCGTGTACTCGGGCACGTGGAACGACGGGGCTTCCCACTCCCCGGCCGCCGGCGTGGCGACCACGATCCCCTTCTTCACATCGAACTCCACCCCCTGCGGGTGGCTGATCGACACCTCGTTGTTCGCGTACACCGTCCCCTGCACCTTCGGCGTGAACGGGGGCTTGTTGGGGTCGTAGCTGTCGTCCCGCAGCTGCAGCACGATGAGCCGGTCCGTCTCCCGCAGGTTCTTGAACGGGTGCCCGTCGTCGATGCGGACCCGGTTGCCCGCGATCACGTTCCCCACCACCCCGTCGTAGTTGGCCTTGCCCCAGGGCTTGGTCTCGAAGTCCCCGTGCCCGTCCCACCAGTAATGCACGGCGCACTTGTTGTTGATGAAGTCGTTGTTGAGCACGAGGTTCCGCGACCCGTGCTCGATGTTCACCCCGCCCCGTTCGAGCCCGTAGGCCATCCCCCCGTTGCCCTCGAAGAGGTTCTCGAGGATCAGCGTGTCCTGGCTGTACCCGCCCCAGACCCCGCAGATGGCGTTCTCCACCAGGCGATTGCGGACGTACATGTTCCCGAACGAGAAGGTCATCTCGATCCCGTGCGCCGGCGCGTACGAGAAATCGTTCTCGATCAGCAGGTTGTCGTTGCACCCCTTCCGCGTGTAATCGAACCCCGCCGGGGGGTTGCGTGTCTCCGCGATCGCTTCGAGCCCCGCGAACCCGAAGAACCCGTCGCCGCCGTGCGTCGCGCTGTTCTCCGCGAACACGTTGTTGTTGTTCTGCTCGAAGCAGATGATCCCCGCCGAGTCCTGCCCGCGGTTGTACACCCCCTCCACGTGCCCGCGCACGCAGAAGTCCAGCGCGTTGCGGCTGATCATGTTCCGGTTGCTCCGGAACATCGCCAGCCCCCACCCCGACAGGAAGCTCGCGTCGTTGTCGTAGAACGCCGAATCGTTCACCCGGTGGATCAGGATCCCGTTCTGCCCGCGCCGGACCTTGAGACCCTTCACCGTCACGCCCTTGGCGTCGCGGATGTACACCGCCGACCCGTAATTCCGCGTCCACTCGTAGTTGTCGTCGCGGTGCGGGCTCATCCAGTCCGCCCCGTCCTCGGCGAGCGGCGTCGAACGCAGACGCTGCCGGAAGTTGTCCACGAACTCCCCGCCGTCGAGCGTCAGCCCGTCCGCCTTCTCCGCCCACAGCCCGACCTTGAACCCGCTCACCCGCGCGTTCTTGATCGTCACCCCCGACGCCCCGTCCAGGCGGATCCCCGTCCCCTTCAACGCGTCCCAGGGCGTCTGCCCCGCGCCCGTCCCCACGTTGGCCCCTCGGAGCACCGACCCGGGCGCAAACTCCACCGTCACCCCGTTCGTCTTGATGTGGATCACCCCGTTCCCGTCGGCGTCCTCGATCACCGTCCCCGGCGGGATCACCACCACGCACGACTCGGTGATCACCGTGTTGTCTTTCGTCACCGTCACCACGGGCAGCACCGCGGCCGCCGCGCCGCTCGCCGAGAAAAACGCCGAATACCCGATCATGATCGCTTTGGTCTTCATGACCCAAGCATACCGAAACACGCCGCTCGGGTTCAACGACCCGACCAGTCACCCACCATCACGCATAGGTGTTTACCCCACGAACGCGCGTGCTCGCGTTCACCCGCCGGTCGTCGCGTCGCCCGACGCGCCGTGCGCCACGCGGCGTTCTTCACCGCCCGGGCCCAGCGGCTGCTGATACGCCGCCGAACCGCCCGCCGGCAACTCCGACGCGGGCTTCGACGCCGGGCGGCTCGACTTCTCCTCGATCTCGTCCTCGACGCCCTTGAGGCCCTTCTTGAACTCGATGATCGACCGCCCCATGCTCCGCGCCACGTCGGGGAGGCGCCCGCCGAACAGCAGCAACGCCACCGCCAGAAGCGCCAACCACTCCCACATCCCGATCTGCTGCAAGAACCCCAGCGTCATCATGGACCGCTCCTTCGCCCCGCCCGGGCCACGCGATCCCTCGCCGGCCGACCAAACTATACCCCCGCCCCACCCCCCGTCCCACGCCCACCCGCTATCCGTGCAACCCGTACCGCTTCTCCGCCGCCTCCAGCACGTTGACCAGCAGCATCGCCACCGTCACCGGGCCCACGCCCCCCGGCACCGGGCTCACCCGCGACGCCACCCCGCTCACCCCCGCGAAATCCACGTCGCCCACCGTCCGCGTCACCCCCGACGCGTCCGTCACCCGGTTCACCCCCACGTCGATCACCACCGCCCCGGGCTTGACCATCCCCCCCGTGATCAGCCCGGGCTTGCCCACCGCGCTCACCAGCACGTCGCCCGTCCGCGTCAGCCCCGCCAGGTCCGGCGTCCAGCGGTTGCAGCTCACCACCGTCGCCTCCCGCCTCATCAGCAGCACCGCGATCGGCTTGCCCACCACGTCGCTCGCGCCCACCACCACCGCCACCTTCCCCCTCAACATCCCCCCTCCACCCACACCCCCGCTCATCACCCCGGGCACGCCCCCGCCCTCCTCCATGAACACCGATTCGACCATCCGGACCACGGCCAGCCCGGTGCACGGCGCCAGGCTGCTCCGCCCGTACACCACGTTCCCGATGTTCGCCGGGTTCACCCCCTCCACGTCCTTCTCCGGCGCGATCAGCCTCTGCACCCGGTACGGGTCCACGCCCTCGGGCAGCGGCATGTGCACCATCACCGCCGTCACCTTCTCGTCCGCCGACAGCAGCATCACCCGCCCGGCGATGTCGTCGAACCCCGCCGACGCCGGCAGAAGATGCAGCCGGTACTCGATCCCCAGCTCCGCGCACGTCCTGGCCTGGTTGTCCGCGTAGACCCTCGCCCCGTTATCCCCGCTCTCGACCAGCACCGCGTCGAGCCCGACGCGCCCGCCCCGCGCCGCCACCGCCGCGGCACGCACCACGATCCCCTCGCGCACCCGCGCCGCCAAGGCCTTCCCGTCGATCGGTCTCGCCGTCATGCCGACCATCCTACACCGCCGGGAACACCCCGCGCACGGGCCCGTACCATGCCCGCGTGACCCCCACGCGAGACGACGAGCCCCGCCGCATCCGCGAACTCCGCGACCTCCTCCACCGCGCCAACCGCGCCTACTACGCCGACGCCGCCCCCATCATGCCCGACGCCCAGTTCGACCGCCTCCTCGCCGAACTCGCCGACCTCGAAGCCCGCCACCCCGACCTCCACGACCCCGCCAGCCCCACCGCACGCGTCGGCGGCGAGCCCGTCGAGTCCTTCTCGCAGGCCCGGCACGCCGTCCCCATGCTCTCCATCGACAACGCCTACGACCACCTCGCCCTCCGAGAGTGGCACGCCCGCGTCCTCAAAGGCCTCGGCTTCCAAGCCCACTCCAAGCCCCACGACCCACCCCAGCCCGAGGGCTCGCTCTTCGATCGGCCCGTCCACGCCGGCGGTGGGGGGGAGAGTGGTGGCGGTGGGCCCGGGCTCGTCGCCGACCCCAAGATCGACGGCGTTGCCCTCTCCCTCCGCTACGAACACGGCCGCCTCACCCGGGCCGTCACCCGGGGCGACGGCGCCACCGGCGACGACATCACCACCCACGCCCGCCGCATCCGGTCCATCCCGCTCCACCTCCACGCCCCGGGCGTCGCCGTCCCCGACGTCCTCGAGATCCGCGGCGAGGTCTACATGCCCCTCTCCGAGTTCGCCCGGCTGAACCAACAGCTCGACGCCGAGGGCGAGGACACCTTCCTCAACCCTCGCAACACCACCGCCGGGACCCTCAAAAACAAGGACCCCAAACTCGTCGCCCAGCGCCGCCTGGCTTTTTCCGCCCACGGCAAGGGCGAATGCTCCGACCCCGCCTTCGCCGACTCCCACTCCGCTTTCCTCGGCCGACTCCGCGCCCTTGGCGTCCCCGTCAGCCCGCACGCCACCCCCTGCCAAACCATCGACGACGCCATCGCCGCCATCGAACGCTTCGACCACACCCGGAGGACGCTCGACTACGCCACCGACGGCATGGTCGTCCGCGTCGACCGCTTCGACCTCCAGGACCGCCTGGGCGTCACCGCCAAATCCCCGAGATGGGCCGTCGCCTTCAAATATCCACCCGAAAGGGCCTCCACCGTCCTCCTCGACGTGCTCCACCAGGTCGGCAAAACCGGCAAGATCACCCCGCGGGCCGTCATGAAGCCCGTCCTCGTCGCCGGGTCGCGCGTCCAGCACGCCACCCTCCACAACTACGGCCAGATCCGCCAGAAGGACATCCGCCTCGGCGACACCATCGAGATCGAGAAAGCCGGCGAGGTCATCCCCTACGTCGTCGCCGTCGTCCGCGAGAAACGCCCCACGGGCGCCAGGCCCATCCATCCCCCTTCACACTGCCCCGTCTGCAAAGGCCCCGTCGAGATCGAGCACGACGACGACGACCACCCGACCCCCGACCACGAGACCGCACGCCGTTGCGTCAACCCCGAGTGCCCCGCCCAGGTCCGCGAGAAACTCGTCTGGTTCTGCGGGCGCAAGCAGATGGACATCGAGGGCCTCGCCGAGAAGACCATCGATCAGGTCCGCGCCTCCGACATCCCTCTGAACGCCTTCGCCGATATCTTCCGCCTCCCCGACCACCGCGAGCGCCTCATCGCCCTCGACCGCATGGGAGAGAAGAAAGTCCAGAACATCATCGACGGCATCCACGCCGCCAAATCCCGCGGCCTCGCCCGCCTCCTCGCCGGCATGGGCATCCGCCACGTCGGCGACGCCACCGCCAAGGCCCTCGCCCGCCTCTTCCCCTCCCTCGAAGACCTCCTCGCCGCCCCCGTCGAGCGCCTCATGCCCAAGGCCCTCTCCAAGGACAAGGCCTTCGCCCTTGGTTTCCCCGAAGACCCCAAGGACCGCCCCGAGACCGGCCTGGGCCTCAAAACCGCCCCCGTCGTCTACGACTACCTCCACAGCCCCGCCGCCTCGCGCACCTTCCATGCCCTCAAGGACCTCGGCGTCGACCTCACCTCCAAGGACTACCGCCCGCCCCACGCCCGCCCCGCGCCCGCCGACTCACCCTTCGCCGGCAAAGCCATCGTTCTCACCGGCACCCTCGACGCCTTCGACCGCGCCACCCTCACCGAACGCCTCGAAGCCCTCGGCGCCAAGGTCACCTCCTCCGTCTCGGCGAAGACCTCCCTCGTCATCGCCGGCCGCGACGCCGGATCCAAGCTCGACAAGGCCCGCCAGCTCAACATCGAGACCTGGGACGAAGAACGCCTCCTCCGAGAACTCCCCGCGAACTGACGACGGGCCCGCCCCTTCCACCTACCATCCCGCGTGAGAAACGTCGAGTTCAAGGCCGAACTCCGGGACCCGGGCCTCGCCCGCGCCATCCTCCGCTCCCTGGGCGCCACCTGGGTCGCCCATCTCCAGCAGACCGACACCTACTACCGGGTCGCCTCCGGACGCCTCAAGAAACGCGAGACCATCGGCGAACCCACCGAGTTCATCCACTACGACCGCGCCGACTCCACCACCCCCAAGATCTCCAATTTCACCATCTACTCCGAGCACGCCGCCAAGGAACGCTTCGGCGACCTCCCCCTCCCGCCCTGGGTCACCGTCCGCAAATCCCGCGAACTCTTCCTCCTCGCCAACGTCCGCATCCACCTCGACTTTGTCTTCGACCTGGGATGGTTCATCGAGTTCGAGGCCCTCGTCTCGACCTCCCACTCCGCCCAGAAGTGCCACGAGCAGATCACCCACCTCCGAGAGTCCCTCGCCCCCGTCCTGGGCGAGCCCATCGCCGCCGGCTACTCCGACCTCGTCGCCGGCGACCGCGAATCGTCAACGACCCTCAACACGCCGGGCGAGCCTCCGCCGCCCGGACCCGCCTAACGATCCCGGCATGCTGCACCTCGCCCTCGCCACCGCGCTCGTGCAAGGCTTCACCCCGCCCGCCGAGCCCGCCCCCATCTCCGTCGCCACGTACAACCTCTGGGTCGGCGGGCAGAACGCCTTTCCCGACAAGGCCGCCTCGCGCCAACTCACCCTCGACGCCCTCCGCGCCCTGGACGCCGATATCCTCGCGATCCAGGAGCAGAAGGGGTTCGCCGAGGAGTACGCCGCCGCCCTGGGCTACCACGTCCTCGTCCAGGACGATTCCACCGCCGTCCTCACCCGCTTCGAAATCGTCGAACCCTCCAAAAACAAGTGGGGGGCCCAACTGCGCACGCCCCACGGCCAGACCCTCTGGGTCTTCAACGTCCACTTCCCCGCCGCCCCCTACCAGCCCTACCAACTCGAATCGATCCCCTACCACGACGCCCGCTTCATCTCGACCCCCGCCGAGGCCTTGACCGAGTCCCGCCTCGCCCGAGGCGAGAACGCGCACCGCGCCCTCAAGGACATGGCCCCCGCCCTGGCCGACCCCGCCGCCCTCATCATCCTCTGCGGCGACTTCAACGAACCCTCCTGCCTCGACTGGACCCACGCCGCCACCTCGGCCTGGGGTCGCGTCGGCCCCATCGACTGGCCCACCACCCGGCTCTTCCACGACGCCGGGTTCATCGACGCCTTCCGCGCCGTCCACCCCGATCCCATCGCCAAGCCCGGCTGGACCTGGACCCCGCGCCCCGACGCCCGCGACGTCATGGACCGCATCGACCTCGTCCTCGTCCGCCCTCCCGCCCCAACGCCCACGCCATCCCCCGCTCCCGACGCCCAACCGCCCCTCGCCCCGCACCACGCCCCGGCCCCCGCCACGCCGTCCTGGTCCGTCTCCGCCGCCGAGGTGGTGGGGGAGCCCGGGCCCATGACCGATCGGCCCATCGACCCCTGGCCCTCCGACCACCGCGCCGTCCGCGTCACTCTTACCCCCACCCTCACCCCATCGAGCCCTCGGCCGCCGCTCGCCCGCTGATCGACGTCGCCCACAACCCACGCCGCCCCCGGCGGTCGAAAAAGAAAGAAACCCACGGGCTGTCCCGTGGGCTTCCGTGCGTTCCTCTCCCCTCGAGGGGGCCGATCAACGGCGGTGGGGGGGGGGGGGGATCAGTAGTCCATGTCCCCGTGGTCGTGATCGTGCCCGCCCGCGGGCTTCTTCTTCTCTTTGATCTCGACGATCGCCGCCTCGGTCGTCAACAGCAGCCCCGCCACGCTCGCGGCGTTCTGCAGGGCCACCCGCTCGACCTTGGTCGGGACGATCACGCCCATCTTCATCATGTCGCCGTACTGGTGGGTGAGCGCGTTGTACCCGTAGTTGACCTCGTCGCTCTCCTCGATCTTGCTCGCGATCACCGAGCCGTCGAGCCCGCAGTTCGCCGCGATCTGCTTCACCGGCGCCGCCACCGCGCGGTAGACGATGTCGAGCCCGGCCCGCTCGTCGCCCTCGACCTTCTTCCGCAGACGGTCGAGCGCCTTGCGGGCCCGAAGGACCGACACCCCGCCGCCCGGGAGCACGCCCTCCTCGACCGCCGCCCGGCACGCGTGCAGCGCGTCCTCGACGCGGGCCTTCTTCTCCTTCATCTCGACCTCGGTCGCGGCGCCGACGTTGATCTGCGCCACGCCCCCGGCCAGCTTCGCCAGACGCTCCTCGAGCTTCTCGCGGTCGTAGTCGCTCGTCGTCGCGTCGATCTGGTGGCGGATCTGCTCGATCCGCCCCTTGATCTCCGACGCCGTCCCGGCCCCCTCGACGATCGTCGTGTTGTCCTTATCGACCGTCACCTTCTTCGCCCGGCCCAGGTCGCCGATCTCCACCGAGTCGAGCGCGATCCCCAACTCCTCCATGATCGCCTTCCCGCCCGTGAGGATCCCGATGTCCTCGAGCATCGCCTTGCGGCGGTCCCCGAAGCCCGGCGCCTTCACCGCCGCCACCTTCAGCACCCCGCGAAGCTTGTTCACCACCAGCGTTGCCAGCGCCTCGCCCTCGATGTCCTCGGCGATGATCAGCAGGCTCGCGCCCGACTCGGCGATCTTCCCCAGCAGAGGCAGGAGGTCCTTGGCGCTCGAGATCTTCTTCTCGTGGATCAGGATGTACGGGTTCGACAGCTCGCACTCCATCGTCTGCAGGTTCGTCACGAAGTGCGGCGAGAGGTACCCCTTGTCGAACTGCATCCCCTCGACCAGCTCCACCTCCGTCGTCAGGCTCTTGCCCTCCTCGACGGTGATCACCCCGTCCTTGCCCACTTTGTCCATCGCCTTCGCGATGATCCCCCCGATCTCCTCATCCTGGTTCGCCGAGCAGGTCCCCACCTGCGCGATCTCCTTGGACGACTCGACCTTCTTCGACATCTTCTTCAGCTCGTCCGTCAGCGCCGACACCGCCGCGTCGATCCCGCGCTTCACGGTGTTCGGGTTCGCCCCGCTCGTGATGACCTTGAGGCCCTCGCTGTAGATCGCCTCCGCGTAGATCGTCGCCGTCGTCGTCCCGTCGCCCGCGTCCTTGGACGACTTGCTCGCGACCTCCTTGACCATCTGCGCGCCGAGGTTCTCGTACTGGTCCTCCAGCTCGATCTCCTTGGCCACCGTCACCCCGTCCTTGGTCACCGTCGGCGACCCGAACGACTTCTCCAGGACCACCACACGCCCCGAAGGCCCCAGCGTCACCTTCACCGCGTGCGCCAGCTTCTGAACCCCACGCAGGATCCGCTCCCGCGCGTCCGTGTTGTACGCGATCGATTTCGCCGCCATGATGCTTCGCTCCAGTTCTTTCCGCGGACGCCACGCCGACGCCCGACGATTCCGTGGTTCCCTTCAACAACAACTCACGCCAACGGCTTCTTCAGCGAGATCCTGATCCACACCAGCCGCTCCGGCTCGATGATGAAAATGCTCTCCCCGTCCGTCACCTTCACCAGGTGGTCCGGCTCATCGGGGATCAGCATCGCCTTCCTCACCACCATCGCCGACTCGTGGCTCGGCATCCCCGCGAACCCGAACGTCGCGTCCCGGGAACCGTCCAACTCCTTCAGCGATTGCCTCAGCTGCTCCGGCGTCATCAAGGACCTCCCCCCCACGCCTCAACCCAGACCCGCTCAGTCCTCGACCACCGCCAGGATGTCCTCCTCCGAGATGATCAGGTACTCCTTCTCGTTCAACTTCACCTCCGTCCCGCCCCACTTGCTGATCAGCACCCGGTCGCCCTTCTTCACCGACAACGGCACCCGCGCCCCCGACTCCTCGTTCAGACGACCCGTCCCCACCGCTTCCACCGTCGCCGTCATCGGCTTCTCCTTGCTCGTCTCCGGCAGGTACAGCCCCGACGTCGTTTTCGTCTGCGCCTCGTCACGCTTGATCAACACCTTGTCGCCCAACGGACGGATCGCCGCGCTCGTGCCCTTCGCCATCGTCAACACTCCTGATCGTTCCTGCGACTCACTCGCCCGCACGCGGACCGCCGCGCACGGGTTTCCTACCCGACGCCGTCACCCGGGCCACACGCCCCGGTAGTGACGGACCAGACAACGCTTGAGAACCTCCAACAGCACATCCAGATCCCCACCACCCCGCGGACGGTCCACCACCGCGAACGCCCCAAGCCGCAACGCCGCGTTGATCTCCCGCACCTCGTCCCGGTGGCTCTTGCTCCGCTTCACCACCACCGTCGGCGTCGGCTCCGATTGCCTCGCCAGCAACTCCAAGAGCCTCGACCCGCCCTCCTCCACCACCCCGCCACCGCCCCCCGCGGGGACCCCGTCCAGCGGCAGCCCAAGGTCCACCACCGCGATATGGATCCGCGTCCGTTTCAACAACTCCGTGGCCTCGCGCCCCGTCCCCGCCCGATGGCTCACCACCCCCATCGGGTCCAGCATCCGCGGCAGGCACTCCACCCACGGCGTCGCCTCCCACCCCGCGTACGACAACAACAAGTTCAACCGTCCACCGCCGTGCCCACCCGCCCCACCCGCCCCACCCGCGCACCCGCCACCCGGGCCAATCCCGACCCCGTCCGTTCCCCCCCGCTCCGGATGTCGGCGCACGTTCACCATCTCTTCTCTCACACGGCAATCCGGATGCCGAACCATCTCACGCCCACAAGGCCCCCACCACGCCCCTCATCGACACGCAAGCACCGATCCCCCGCCCGACCCCCGTGCCCATCGATCGCCAACACCGCACGCTCCCATCCGCCGCCCGCCAAACTGGCAGCCCGCTCCCAATCACTCCACACCACCCGCTCGCACGCGTGTTCGGGGCCCGTCCGGACCCTATCCTCCGCCATGGAACTCGCCCTCGTCATGACCTCGCTCCTCGCCCTCGGCGCCGCGGTCTTCGCCGTGGCCCTCCTGCTCCAACGCGCCGGGCTCCACGCCTCGCTCGCGGCCGAGCGGGCCCGCGCCGACGCCGCCGTGTCCCAGGCCGAGCAAACCCGCGCCCAGACCACCGACCTGACCGCTCGCCTCGACGCCGCCCGCACCGAGGCCGCCGACGCACGCACCCGGGCCGCCGCGCTCACCGAGCGGCTCGCCGCCCAGGCCGACGCCTTCGATCAGGCCCGCGACGCGATGCTCGACACCTTCAACGCCGCGGCCTCCAAGGCCCTGGGCGATTCCTCCAAGTCGTTCCTGAGCCTCGCCGAGCAACGCTTTCAGACGCTCCTGACCAAGGGCAACGCCGACCTCGATCAGCGCAAGGCCGAGGTCGATCGGCTCGTGGCCCCCATCACCCAGACCCTCGACAAGACCAAGGACCTGATCGACCGCATCGAGAAAGAGCGGGTGAACTCGTTCGCCCAACTCGCCGAACAGGTCCGCGCCGCCGCCGACACCACCACCTCCCTCCGCGAGGAAACCACCCAGCTCACCCAGGCCCTCCGCGAACCGACCGTCCGAGGACGCTACGGCGAGACCCAGCTCCGGCGCGTCGCCGAACTCGCCGGCATGACCGCCTACTGCGACTTCGACCTCCAGGACCAGACCCAGGGCCAGGACCAGGCCCTCCGCCCCGATATGGTCGTCCGCCTCCCCGGCGACCGCACCATCGTCGTCGACGCCAAAGCCAATATCCTCGCGTTCCTCGACGCCCTCAAGGAGCGCGACCCCGCGCTCCAGGCCCAACACCTCGACCGCTTCGCCGCCCACGTCGCCGACCAGGCGACCAAGCTCGCCCGCAAGCGCTACTGGTCCCAGTACGAAGGCTCACCCGAGTTTGTCGTCATGTTCATCCCGGGCGACCACTTCCTCGACGCCGCCCTCAAACGCCGCCCCGAGCTCCTCGACGACGCCGCCCGGCAGAACGTCATCCTCGCGACCCCTTCCTCGCTGATCGCGATGCTCCGCGCCGTCGCCGCCGTCCACGCCCAGTCCCGCCTCGCCCGAGAGGCCCAGGAACTCCGGGCCCTCGGCGCCGAGCTGCACAAGCGGGCCGCCGACGCCATCGAGCACGCCAAGTCGCTCGGCACCCACCTCGACCGCGCCGTCGACGCCTACAACAAATTCCTGGGGTCCTACCAGTCCCGCCTCGAACCCCACCTCCGGAAGTTCGAAGACGCCGGCGTCAAAGGCCCCAAGGACCTCCCCGCCCCAGAGTCCATCGACGCCCGCCCCCGCCTCTTCGACGCTAGCTCGTCCGCCCCGCCCGCCGGTTGAACACCCGCCGCCCCACCCACAGCACCCCCAGCGCCACCGCCCAGTACCCCAGCATCACGCCGGCCATCAACGCCGTGTACCCGGTGTACGACACCGACCGGCCGCTGAACGGCAGCGAGACCGCGCCCGAGCCTCCGCCGCGATCGACATACCCGCCGCTGATCGACGCGCTGAGCATCGCGAACGGGTTCATCACCAGCACTCCCTCCATCATCCGCTCGAACCCCTCCGGCACCTTCCCGCTCCACCCGCCCCACACCAGCATCGGCATCACCGCGAACGTGATCGGCAGCACCGCCCACAGCCCAAGCCCCACCCCCACGCACGCCCCGTTCGCGTTCCCACCCTTCTTGATCACCAGCCCGAACACCGTCCCCAGCGCCGACATCAGGACCACCGGACCCGCGACCACCAGCAGCACCCACGCCGCCGTCATCCCCGTCATCCGCCCCGCCAGCACCCCCAGCCCCAACACCACCGCCCCCAGCGCCGCGGGCATCAGGTACGTCCGACGCAGCGAGCCGAGGAACTTCCCCACGAGCACCGACCACGCCGACACCGGCGCAACCATCAGCACCTCCCACGTCCTCGCCTCGCGCTCCCCGCTCACCGCGCTCGATGAGACCGCCGACACGTGCATCACCGCCAACGCCAGCAACGCCTGGCACACCAGGTGGAAGTGGTACTGCTCCACCCGGCTCCCCGTCGTGAACACCCATATCACCAGCCCCGCCACCGCCAGCACCGCCAGCACCCCGACGAACCGCCTCCGGAACATCGGCTGCCTCATCTCTCGCCACAGCACCGGGCGGTCGCTCACCTCCCGAACCCGACGCCGGGCCCCCTTCCCCGCGCCCTCCCCTTCGACCGACGCCGACGGGCCCGCCCCGGCCCCCGTCGCCAGCATCACCCGCCGCAGCGTCACCGTCGCCAGCGTCAGGAACACCGCCGACATCAGCCCCATGTACCCCAGGCACAGCACCAGCACACGCCCCGTCCCGATCGGCACCGGGACCCCGATCGCGTCCACCGCCCGCGACAGCAGCACCGTCATCGCGAACATCGGGCTCATCGACATCACGTCCAGCACCCACCCCGTCGGCCCCTGACCGCTCATCGACCCCAGCGACGCCACCACCAGGAACGGCGCGATGCTCGCCCCCGCCACGTACAGCAGCCCGATGAACGACGCCGTCGACGCCTTCCTCGCCCACACCGAGTTGAACACACCCCCGCTCGCCCCGAGCAACCCCACCGCCAGACCCACCGCCGTCCCCGACAGCACCACCCCGGCCTCCACGCCCCCGAACACCCGCACCGCCAGCAGCAGCGGCAGCGACGTCAAACTCAGAATCCCCAGCGTCATCATCCCCGACATCAACTTCCCCATCACGATCTGCCACGGCCTTAAGGGCGTCGTCAGCAGCACGTCCAGCGTCCGCTTCTGACGCTCGTCGCTCAGCGACCCCGCCGTCATCGAAGGCCCCAGCAACGCCAAGAGCCCCGCCTGCACCGACATCACCGTGATCATCATCAGCGGCGCCAGCCTCTGCACGCTCTGCATCGCGCCGACCCCGCGCCCGCCCGCGTCCTCCAGCTCCCCCGTCAGCGACGCGTACGTCAGGTACGCCGCGCCCAGCACCACCAGCACGTACATCGCCCGCACCGCGTACGTCGACCGTCGGCGCCCCGACGCCCTCGCCTCGCGCGCAAAAACGCCCCCGAACCACTCCACCCCGCCGAACGCCCGCACGCTCACTGGAGCACCCCCTTGGTCAGCCTCAGGAACGCGTCCTCCAGCTTCACCCCCTGCGGCTCGAACGACCCGATCCGCCCGCCCGCCGCCAGCACCCCCTCGATCACGAAGTGGTGCCCGTGCGCGCCGGGCCTCAGCTCCACCAGCAGCCGCTCCGCCGCCCCGCCGTTGACCCCCGCGGCCTCCCCCGCCTCCCCCTCACGCGACGACACCACCTTCACCCCCGCCACGCGCTCGTCCCGCTCCAGCACGCCCCGCACCGCCCCCGCCGACGCACCGCCCGGCTCGAGCGTCACCGCGATCCGCTCGCCCCCGCGCGTCTTCTCCAACGCGTCCTTGAGCGTCCCCGCGTAGATCAGTTTCCCCTTCTCGATGATCCCGATGCTCGTGCTCATCTCGCCCAGCTCGGACAGGATGTGGCTGCTCACCATCAGGCTCTTGCCCATCCGCCCCAGCTCCGTCAACAGCGACCTCATCTCGATCCTCGCCCGCGGGTCCAGCCCGCTCGCCGGCTCGTCGAGCAGCAGCACCTTGGGGTCGTGGATCAGCACCCGCGCCACGCCCAGCCGCTGCGTCATCCCGCGCGACAGGCTCTCCACCATCGCGTCACGCTTCCCCGTCAGGTCCGTCAGCTCCAGCACCCCGTCGATCACCGCCCGACGGCGCGACCGCGGGACCCCAAACGCCGACGCGAAAAACTGCAGATACTCGCCCACCGTCAGGTCGTCGTACACCCCGATGAAGTCCGGCATGTACCCGATCAGCCGGCGGATCTTGTCCCCGTCTCGCGTCACGTCCAGCCCGTCGATCGACGCCGACCCCGCGTCCGCCCTCAGCAGGCACGACAGGATCTTCATCGTCGTCGTCTTCCCCGCGCCGTTGGGCCCGATGAAGCCGAAAATCTCCCCGGGGCCGATCGACAGCGTCAGGTCCTCCAACGCCGTCAACGCCCCGTACCGCTTCGTCAGACCCTTGATCTCAATCAACACGCACCTCCGCCCCCGCCCCGCCGCTAACCAACGCCGCTACCCGCGCGAACACCCGACGCGTCTCCACGTGCTCACCCCCGGCCACGATCCCCTCGCCCAAACCCACCCCGCCCGACAGCTCCATCTCCACCACCGCCCACGCCCCGCCCGACGACATCCGCCCCATCGCCGCCCCCCGCGACATCGCGCCCGCCAGCATCCCCGCCGCGTCCCAATCCACCAGCCCGGACGCCACCCCCGCCGACGCCGCCGCCACCGAGGCCGGCAAGGCCGGCTCCTCGCCGCTCCCGGGACCAGAGTCCCGCGCCACGCCACGCCCCGACGACTCCTCGCCGCTCCCCACGACGACCCGCCTCATCGAGCCCTCCTCCGCACGCCCCACCCACGCCCCGCCCTCGGACGCCAACGTCACCCACGACCATCCTCCCCCCGCCAGCACCCGCGCCCTGAGCACCGAAACACCCTCCCCCAGACCCTCGATCCGAACCGCGTACCCGCCCGCGTCCCGCTCCACCTTCGCCCTCCACCCCAGCCCCACCACGCGCTGATCCGCGAACGAGCGGTACGTCCAAGGCCCCTGCTCGAACACGCCCACCACCGTCCCACGCTCCCCGCCCTCGACGCCCGCCTGAACCACCTGCAGCGGCGAGAACACCCTCACCCCGCCTCGCCCGCCACGCCTCCCGGACCCAAGACGGAACTCCTCATACGGGTCCACGCCCACCCCGTGCCACCACGCCGCCCCCTCCCCACGCGGCGGCTCCCACCGCCCCCCGCGCCCCGCGAACAGCCCCGTCACCCCCGACACGTACCCCTCACGCACCGACCCGTCCTCGCCCGCCACACCGTCCACCGTCACCACCCGGTCCATCCGCGAGTCCGCCGTCCTCACCACCCGCGGCATCACCCCCGCCACCACCACCCCGACGCCCACCCACACCAGCGCCGTCTGCCACGACCGCTGACCCGCCCCAAGCCGCTTGAGCACCACCGCGTCCACCGGCCCCAGCAACGCCGCCAGCAACACCACCCCGCCCACGATCCACCACACCATCCCGCGGTCCAGCTCGGGCACCGTCAGCACCGCGTTCAAGACCTCACCGACCGCCTCGTTGTGCGCCCCGCCCTGTTTCACCGGCCTGCCCAGGTACCCCGCCAACCCGACCCGCAGCACATCCTCCCACGCACGCCGCGTCCCGCCCTCATCCAGCCCCGCGTACACCCCGCGAGGTTCCACCCCGAGCACCACCACCCACCCAAGACCCACAGGCCCCTCCGCGATCAGCCCCTCCGGCCCCGACCCGGGACGCCACCGCGTGGTCCACCCCCGACGCTCACCCGCCGCCGTCACCCGCACGAGCCTCCCCGTCATTCGATCCGAAGCCGCGTACGCCACCGTGGAAGCGCCCGCACGCTCCCCGCCCTCCGCCGCCTCACGCTCCACCGCCCGAACGCCCGTCGCCCGCCACTCGCCCTCCCTCGCCATCCACGCCCGGAGATCCGAGGGCGCGTCCACCAACCCGGGCCCGCCGACCTCCACCATCCCCGCGTCATCACCCAACCACCGACGCCACCCGCCCCCTTCACCCGTCGCCACAATCACCAGCGTCCCGCCCCACCTCACCCACGACGCCACCGCCGACACCGCACCCGAAGGCGCCGCCGAGTCCCCGTCCACCACCAACGCCTCGAGCCCCTGGTACGCCGCCGACGTCACCGGCAGCATCCCCGCCTCCACCGTCGCCACGCCCACACCCTTCCACCGATCCGTGGCCCCCGCCTCGCCCACCTGCGACGCCCCCACCCACCCTACACCCAGGTTCGTCGGCGACGGGAACGCCCGCCCCAGCGACCTCACCCCCACGCCCGCCACGATCCCGCGCGAATCCCCGGACACGTTGAGCACCCCCGACCCGTCCCCCGACAAGCCGGACACCAGCCCCAGCCCGTCGTACTCCAGTTCCTCCTCCGCGCCGTCCTGGCCCACCCACTTCACCTTCGCCCCGCCCATCCCCACCGGCATGTTCACCAACACCTCGTGCGCCGTCACCCGCCCGGGCGTCGTCGCCGCGCCCACCATCCACCGCACCGACTGCGTCAGATCCTGCACGTGCTCCACCACCACCATCCCGCCCTTGGATGTTTCCCCCGCCCCGCCCCCGTTGAGCCACACCCTGACCGGCGCCCACCGGCCCGCCGCCACCGCCCCGTCCCAGCCCCATTCCACCCGCGCGATCACCCCGCCACGACCGCCCGACGTGCCCCCGTCCCCGGCACCCTGGCCCGCCGCCACGCCGACCCACGCGACGCACGACCACCACACCATCAGCACCCACGACAGAATCCTCATAGGTGCACCTTCCTGTTATACACCCACCACTCCACCATCAGCACCACCAGCACGAACACCAGGAACAGCGGCCACAACCGACGAGCCACACCATCCCCCGATCCCCCGCCCGCCGACGGCACGCCCCGCGTCGACAACGCCAGTTCTTCGGCGGCCCCCACCGACGATTCCGCCGCGCTCACCACGTTCGCCGCGTACACCCGCGACGCCCGACCCCCGGCCTCTTCGTCCCCCTCCCCCGCCGGCCCCCGCCACGATACCTCATACAACCCCGCTCGCCTCATCGGGCCCACCGCCAACGCCCCCTCCCCCGACACGCCCCACTCCACCAACGAACCACCCGGGCCCGACACCCGGACCTCCGCGGCCCCGCCCGGCAACCGATCCATCAGCGTCTCACCCGTCCGAACCGTCCGCCCAAGCCCACCCGAACCCCCGCCGCCGAGGTAATCCACCGCGTACGACAGAAACCCCACGAAACTCACGTCCACCGGCCAATCGCTCGCCGCCACATCGAACGGCACCACCAACGCCCGCGTCCCCCCCGACGACAACTCCACCAGCGCCGGCCCACGCGTCGACTCCGCCAGCACCCGCGCCGTGCTCCCCCGGGGCACCTCCACCACCCGCGTCTCGAAAATCGTCACCGCATCAAGATCCAAGCCGCGGAGCACACGATGGTCCCGCGACCACCTCACCATCGACGAACGCCCCGCCGTCCCGCGGTCCACCAGCACCGCCCCGCCCCCCGCCACTCGCGCCGCACCGCCGTCCGCCGACACCCGGTTCGGCACCTCGTTGAACACCAGGTACCGCCCCGGCGGGAGCCGCCCCGCCTCGCCCTCCCACGACGGCACCCACCCGTCCAGCACCACCACGTCGTACCCGCCCGCACGCCCGTCTTTCAACTCCGCCTCGAACGCCTCCGGCGATATCACCACCGGCCCGCTCACCTGCGGCAACGCCCCGAGCCCCTCCGGCAGGAAGTAACTCCCCCTCGTCACCAACGCCACCCGCAGCCCGCGGGACGCCCCCACCGACACCCACCCCGAATCATCACGCGTCAACGCCTCCGGCTCCCCGCCACGCTTCTCCACACGTACCTCGACCCGAACCGGCAACCGCGACGACCATTCGAACACCCCGCTCTTCTCCACCGGCCCCCCCGACGCCCCGTCGAACTCCACCACCCGCCGCCCCCGGGCCTCCCCATCCACCGACACCACCACGTCCGCCGAGACCCCCTCCGCGTACGTGCTCTGCACGCTGTAGAAAACCGCCACTTTCTCCGGCTCCGCCAGCGACCGCTCACCCCGCACCGCCACCACGCCCAGGTTCCCCGTCCCCGCCTCCCCAACCCGGTGGTAATACACCTCATCCCCCGCCCCGGGCTCCACGCGCCCCCCGTCCTCCACCCGCCCGTCGCTCACCACATGAAACGTCAGCGGCACCGCCCCCGCGTCCACGCCCTCCCCCTCGACACTCGCGCGCGGGGCCCTCGCCCTCGCCAGCTCCACCGCAGGACCAAGCCGAGACACGCAATCCGTCCCCTCGATCCCTTCCACCGACGCCCGAAGCCGGCCCTTGTCCGACGTGAACCCCTGCACGATCTCCGCCGACTCATCGAACGCGATCACCATCGCCTCGTCCGCGCCCGGCCCTGCATCAAAGAACCCCCACCCCGCGTCGCGCATCGCCTCGATCACCCCCAACGCCGCTCGCTTGGCCTCCTCAAGCCTCGTCCGCCCACCGCCCGCGTCCCCCGCCGACATGCTCGCCGACCGATCCAGCAGAATCACCACGCGGCCCCCCGCCGAGCCCCCGCCCCTCACCTGCGGCTGCCCCAGCGCCATCACCCCCGCCGCCACCGCCAGCAACTGCAGGAACAACAAGATGTTCCGCCGGAGCCGCTGGAACGGCGCGTTCGCCCTCAGGTCCTCCACCGCCCGACGCCACAACAGCGTGCTCGACACCTCCACCACCCGCCGACGCAACTTCAGGAAATACAGCAGCACCACCAGCGGCACCGCCACCGCGCCCGCCGCGATCGCCCACTGAGGCGTCAAGAAACTCACGCCAGCGCCCCCCGGCGACGAAGTTCATCCACCAGCAGCCGGTCCACGCTCATCCCGCTCGACGCCAGCACATACCCCGCGCCGATCTTCCGGCAGTACCCCGACAACGCCCCCGTATACGACCTCACATACTCCCCGTACCGCTTCAGCAACGGCGCCGACACCGTCACCTCCGCCGCATCCCCATCTTCGACATCCACCAGCCTGACATCCCCCCGCACCCCAGGGTCCAGCTCCTGCGGGCTGAGCACCTGCACGCAGTACACCTCGTAACCGCCGCCCGACAGCAGCCTCAGCCCGCCCTCGTACCCGTCCTTGAAAAAGAAATCCGACAACACCACCATCACGCCCTTCCCCCGACGCGACGCCGCGATCCGCTCCGCCGCCCGACGAAAGTCCAGCACGCCCCACGGCTCCACCCCGCACAAGAACCTCGCCAGGTCCACCGTCCGCGTCCGCCCGCGGAGATCACGCGCCGACCGCACCGCCCCCGCCGATCCTTCCGCCTCCCCGGGCGCGCGCCCGCCCATCACCGTGCACGCCACCCGGTTCAGGTTCACCAGCCCCACGTACCCCAGCGCCATCGCCGCCCGCTGCATGAACAGAAACTTGTTCGCCCCCGCCGGCTCCCCCGCGTCGCTCGACCCCGACGCGTCCACCACCACGTGCAGCCCCAGGTCCTCCTCCTCCATGAACATCTTCAGGAACATCCGGTCCAACCGCCCGAAAATGTTCCAGTCGATCCGCCGAAGGTCGTCCCCCACCGAATACGGCCGGTGATCCGCGAACTCCACGCTCTCCCCGCGACGCTTGCTCCTCCGCTCGCCCTTGAGCTTCCCCGCGAACACGCGCCGGCTCGACACGTCCAGCCGGCCCACCTCGCGGATCACACCCGCCGGGAGCAGGTCCTCCAGCGTCCTCGCCCGCTCGGGATTCGCCGTCCGCTCCATCGCGCCCCGACCTCCTCTACGCCGCACCCGCCACGCCACGGGCCGGCTCCGTCGCCGTCTTCTCCAAGACCTCTCGAACCACCGACCCCGCGTCCACACGCTCGGCCTCGGCCTCGAAGTTCAGGATCAGCCGGTGCCGCAACGCCATCACCGCCACCGACTTCACGTCCCCGTACGACACGTGGTACCGACCGTCCACCAGCGCCCGGACCTTCGCCCCAAGCAGGATCGACTGCGCCGCCCGGGGCGACGCCCCGCACCTCACATACTTGTTCGTCAGCCCCTCCGCCCCGCCCGCCGCGTGCGCCCCGCCCGGGTGCGTCGCCGACACGAGCCTCGCCACATACTCCATCACGTGCGGCGCCGCCACCACCCCACGCGCCAGCCTCTGCATCTCCAGCACCCCCGCGCCGTCCAGCACCGCCGACGCCTCGTCCACCACCGTCCCCGTCGTCCGCGACATGATCTCCACCAGCTCCGAGACCCCCGAATACCCGACCTCGATCTTGAACATGAACCGGTCCAGCTGCGCCTCCGGCAACGGGTACGTCCCCTCCTGCTCGATCGGGTTCTGCGTCGCCAGCACGAAGAACGGCCGCTCCAGGACGTACGTCACCCCCGACACCGTCACGCTCCCCTCCTGCATCGCCTCCAGCAACGCCGACTGCGTCTTGGGCGTCGCGCGGTTGATCTCGTCCGCCAGCACCAACTGCGCAAAGATCGGCCCACGCTGAAACTCAAACCGACGACGCCCCGTCTCCGCGTCCTCCGTCACAATATTCGTCCCCACCACGTCCGCCGGCATCAGGTCCGGCGTGAACTGCACCCGGCTGAACGTCAGGCTCAACGCACGGCCCAGCGTCCGAACCAGCAGCGTCTTCCCAAGCCCGGGAACGCCCTCCAGCAGCACGTTCCCGCCCGCGAACAACGCCGTCAGCACACCGTCCACCGCTTCCCCGTGGCCCACCACCACGCGCCCGACCTCCGCCCGCAGTTTCGAATACCGCTCGCGGAACCGCTCGCACGCCGCCCTCACCTCGCCCTCCGTCATCGCCGACGTCGACGCCATGCTCGCGCTCCCGTCCCTCACACCCGGCCACAACACTAGCACCACTTCCGATTTCCAGTTCCCACGTTCCCACTCCCGGCTCCCACGTCCGGACTCCGACTCCCCGTCCTCTCCCCGTGAGGCTCTTCGTACGGGGAGAGGTGCCCTCGCGCCAGCGCGGACGGTTCGGGGCCCGTCCCCTCCGTACCATCGACCCATGCCCACCAAAAACGATGCTCCGTTCCCCAAGCGCCTCGCCGCCCTCACCGCCGCGCTCCGCGCACGCGACCTGACCCACCTCCTCGTCTCCAACCCCGTCGACGTCGCCTACCTCACCGGCTTCCTCGGCGGCGATTCCTACCTCCTCCTTTCGCCCTCCTCCAAGATCATCATCTCCGACTTCCGTTACAAGGAAGACCTCGAACCCCTCGAAGCCCTCTTTACCATCCACATCCGCTCGACCTCCATGACCCAGGCCGTCGCCGACCTCCTCGCCAAGACCGCCGCCGAAACCTGCGCCTTCCAGGCCGAGCACGTCACCGTCGTCGACCGCGACGCCCTCGCCAAGGCCGCCCCCAAAGCCAAGCTCAAACCCACCGTCGGCCTCATCCCCGACCTCCGCCGCGTCAAAGACGACCACGAGGTCGCCCTCATCCGAAAGGCCATCAAAATCCAGGAGGCCGCCCTCACCGCCGCCCTCCCCTCCATCAAGCCCGGGCAGACCGAGTCCGCCATCGCCTCCCGCCTCGACGCCGAGATGAAAGCCCGCGGCGCCTCCGCCACCGCCTTCGACACCATCGTCGCCGCACGCGCCAACGGCTCCCGGCCTCACCACCACACCGGACAGACCAAAGCCGCCGCCAACCAGCCCCTCCTCATCGACTGGGGCGCCGTCCACCAGGGGTACCGAGGGGACCTCACCCGAACCTTCGCCCTCGGCAAGTGGCCCAAAAAAATCGCCGAGATCTACGCCATCGTCCTCGACGCCCACACCGCCGCCGCCGAGGCCCTCGCCCCGGGAAAGCGATCCTCCGAGATCGACAAAGTCGCCCGCAACATCATCGCCAAGGCCGGGCACGCCGAGCACTTCGGCCACGGCCTCGGCCACGGCCTCGGGCTCAACACGCACGAAGAGCCACGACTCCACCACCTCCTCACCTCCACCACCCTCCAGCCCGGGAACGTCGTCACCATCGAACCCGGCATCTACCTCCCCGGCATCGGCGGCGTCCGCCTCGAGGACGATTACCTCATCACCCCCTCCGGCCCCCAACGCCTCTCCACCCTCCCCCGCGACCTCGACTGGGCCACCCTCTAACCCCCCGCACGCCCGCCACCCCCGATTCCTGCGTCCCGCTTCCCCACCCTCACCCCGTGAGCACAGCGAACGGGGAGAGGTGCCCTCGCGCCAACGAGGGAGGTGAGGGGCTCGTCATCCCCCTCCCGAACCCTCCCCACGCGTCCGGAAACACGCCCCCGCCCGGTTCACCCCCGATTCCGCCCACCCCGCATTGGCCCACGTCGGTTTCGGTGCTAGTGTGAAGTCAGGCCCCCGCGCCCCCGTTCCGCCCACGCCCGGCCGCCCCAACCACCGCGGCCGTAAAGAGTGGATCGGAGTAGGGGAGTGGTGGGGGGGG